>NZ_JARVWQ010000001.1 GCF_029846255.1 Amnibacterium sp. CER49
CGCCTCGGTCACGCCTCCACAAGACTGCGGAGCACGTACTGCAGGATCCCGCCGTTGCGGTAGTAGTCGGCCTCACCGGGGGTGTCGATGCGCACGACGGCGTCGAACTCGACCGTCTGCTTCGACTCGGGCGAGTGCGCCGTCGGCGCGGCCGTCACGTGCACCGTCTTCGGCGTCTCGCCGTCGTTCAACGCGGTGATGCCGCTGATCGAGAACTCCTCGGTGCCGTCGAGCCCGAGCGAGTCGGCGGTCTCGCCGGCCGGGAACTGCAGCGGCAGCACGCCCATGCCGATGAGGTTCGAGCGGTGGATGCGCTCGAAGCTCTCGGCGATCACGGCGCGGACGCCGAGCAGGTTCGTGCCCTTCGCGGCCCAGTCGCGGCTCGAGCCCGAGCCGTACTCCTTGCCGGCGAGCACGACGAGCGGCACTCCCTGCTCGCGGTAGTGCTCGGCCGCGTCGTAAATGAACGCCTGCGGGCCGTCGCCCTGCGTGAAGTCACGCGTGTAGCCGCCCTCGACGCCCCTGTGCTCGTTGAACTGATCGAGCAGCCGGTTCCTCAGCCGGATGTTCGCGAACGTGCCGCGGATCATCACCTCGTGGTTGCCGCGGCGCGAGCCGTAGGAGTTGAAGTCCTTGCGGTCGACGCCGTGCGCCGTGAGGTACTGGCCCGCCGGGCTGTCGGCCTTGATCGAGCCCGCGGGGCTGATGTGGTCGGTCGTGACCGAGTCGCCGAGCTTCGCGAGCACGCGCGCGCCCGAGAGGTCGGTCACCGGCGTCGTCTCGAGGGTCATGCCGTCGAAGTACGGAGGCTTCCGCACGTACGTCGACTGCTCGTCCCACTCGAACGTGGCGCCGGTCGGGGTGGGCAGGTTGCGCCAGCGCTCGTCGCCCTCGAACACGCTCGCGTACTCGTGCTCGAACATCTCGGTCGAGATCGACGAGTCGATCGTCTGCTGCACCTCGGACGCGTCGGGCCAGATGTCCTTGAGGAACACGTCGTTGCCGTCCGCGTCGCGGCCGAGCGGGTCGGTCTCGAAGTCGAAGTTCATGCTGCCGGCGAGCGCGTAGGCGATGACGAGCGGCGGGCTCGCGAGGTAGTTCATCTTCACGTCGGGGTTGATGCGCCCCTCGAAGTTGCGGTTGCCGGAGAGCACCGCGGTGACGGCGAGGTCGTTCTGCTGCACGGCCTCGGAGATCTCGTCCTCGAGCGGGCCGGAGTTCCCGATGCAGGTCGTGCAGCCGTAGCCGACGAGGTAGAAGCCGAGGTCCTGCAGCGGGCCCATGAGCCCGGCCTTCTCGTAGTAGTCGGTGACGACCTTCGACCCGGGCGCGAGCGTGGTCTTCACCCACGGCTTCGCCTTGAGGCCCTTCTCCGAGGCCTTCTTCGCGAGCAGGCCCGCGGCGAGCATCACGGACGGGTTCGAGGTGTTCGTGCACGACGTGATCGCCGCGATCGCGACCGCGCCGTGGTCGATCACGAACTCGCCAGACGCGGTCTCGACCTTCGTCGGCTTCGACACGTTCGGGGCCTTCGCCGTGTGCTCGTGGGGGTTCCGTCGCTTGCCGTGGGCGGTCGACTCGTCCTGCGAGGTGAGGCCGACGGGGTCCGAGGCCGGGAACGTGCCCTCGACCGCCACGTCGACGAGCGACGCCGCCTCGTCGTAGTCGGTGTAGTCCTCGAGGTCGACCGCGAACTGCTGCTTCGCGCGCGAGAGCTCGATGCGGTCCTGCGGCCGGCGCGGGCCCGCGATCGACGGCACGACCGTGGAGAGGTCGAGCTCGAGGTACTCGCTGTAGTCGGGCTCGCGCGACGGGTCGTGCCACAGCGTCTGGCGCTTCGCGTAGGCCTCGACGAGCGCGATCTGCTCCTCGGAGCGGCCGGTGAGCCGCAGGTACTCGAGCGTCACGTCGTCGATCGGGAAGATCGCGGCGGTCGAGCCGAACTCGGGGCTCATGTTGCCGATCGTGGCGCGGTTCGCGAGCGGCACCTGGCCGACGCCCTCGCCGTAGAACTCGACGAACTTGCCGACGACGCCGTGCTTGCGGAGCATCTGCGTGATCGTGAGCACGACGTCGGTCGCGGTGACGCCGGCCGGGATCGTGCCCGTCAGCTTGAAGCCGACCACCTTCGGGATGAGCATCGAGACGGGCTGGCCGAGCATCGCCGCCTCGGCCTCGATGCCGCCGACGCCCCAGCCGAGCACGCCGAGGCCGTTCACCATGGTCGTGTGCGAGTCGGTGCCGACGAGGGTGTCGGGGTAGGCCTGCAGGGCGCCGTCGACCTCGCGCGTGTAGGTGACGCGGGCGAGGTGCTCGATGTTGACCTGGTGGACGATGCCGGTACCGGGCGGCACGACCTTGAAGTCGTCGAACGCCGTCTGCCCCCAGCGGAGGAACTGGTAGCGCTCGCCGTTGCGCTCGTACTCGATCTCGACGTTGCGCTCGAACGCGTCCGGACGGCCGAAGAGGTCGGCGATGACCGAGTGGTCGATCACGAGCTCGGCCGGCGCGAGCGGGTTGACGCGCTTCGGGTCGCCGCCCAGCTGGGCGACGGCCTCGCGCATGGTCGCGAGGTCGACGATGCAGGGGACGCCCGTGAAGTCCTGCATGACGACGCGGGCGGGGGTGAACTGGATCTCGGTGTCCGGCTCGGCCTGGGGCACCCAGGAGCCGAGGGCGCGGATCTGGGCCTCGGTCACGTTCGCACCGTCCTCGGTGCGGAGCAGGTTCTCGAGCAGCACCTTGAGGCTGAACGGCAGGCGCTCGTGGCCCGGCACCGTGTCGATCGCGAAGATCTCGTACTCGTCGTCGCCCACCGGGAGGGTGGTGCGCGCTCCGAAGCTGTTCACCGCAGCCATCCGACACTCCTTCGACTCGGCCTCGGAGCTCGACGCGGACCGCTGCCGCTCGATCAGAGGCGGGAGAGGCGGTCCGGGGCCCCGCCGATCACGATACCGGGGCGGTGCGCCGGCCCCGGTACAGCGCCTGCACGACGAGCACCGTGAGCAGCAGCACCGGCGCGTAGAGCGGCAGGCCGAGCGCGATGCGCGCGATGCCGAGGGCGACGACCTGGTCGCCCGCGAGGTAGAGCGGCACCTCGACGACGAGGCGGACCGCGAAGAGCGCGAGCCAGAGCAGGGTGAGCCACGTGAACGCCCGGCGCTTCGCGAGGTCGTCGCGCCACCGCGGGTCGGAGACGAGCACGCCGACGGCGAGGCCGATCAGCGGCCGGCGGACGAGCAGCGTGAGCAGGATCACCGCCGCGTAGGCGGCGTTCGTGATGAGGCCCGGCACGAAGTTCTCGTTCGCGTCGCCGGTGACGAGCGCGAGCACGGCGGACGCGGCCGCCGCGACCGCGCCCCCGACGGCCGCCATCACCCGCTGCCGGCGGACCAGGCGCCAGGCGAGGAAGAGCGCGGCGAGCACGAGCGGCGCGACGACGCAGGGCACGAGGGCGCTGCGCGGGACCTGCGCGGGTGCGGCGAGCAGCGCGGCGGTCTGGTACGCGACCACGAAGACGAGGGCGGGCAGCACGCTCTCGACGATCGCGAGGGGGCCGCCGATCGCGGCGACGAGGCCGCGCAGCGACATCTGCTCGGCCGACGCGGCCCGCGCGAGGCCCGTCGCGGGAGCGTCCCGCCGGCCCGTCATGCGCCGAACGCCGGCCCGAGCCCGTCGGCGTCCGCGACCGTCCCCTGCGGCATGTGCAGCGGGATGAGGTCGCGGGGCGGCATCGGCGCGGTGCCCCGCACGACGACGACGCTGCGGAACAGCTCCTCCATCGCCGCGCCGGCCCGCGGATCGACGGCGCCCTCGCCCGAGATCACGCCGCGGAGGAACCAGCGGGGCCCGTCGACACCCACGAACCGCGCGATGCGGGCGACCGGCGGCTGCCCGGGACCGGCCTGGGTGGGGATCTGCGCGAGCAGCTCGGGACCGAGGCCGCCCTCGACCACGCGGGTGGTGCCGCCCTGGGCGAGCACCTGCTGGTTCAGCTGCTCGCGGATCTCGTGCCACAGGCCGCTCGAGCGGGGCGCCGCGAAGGGCTGCACCTGCAGGCTCGAGTCGGCGAAGTCGAGCCCGACGGCGACGACGCGGCCGGTGCCCTCCTCGACCTCGAGGCGCAGCCCGAGGCCCTCGCGCGGCAGGATGCGCACGCCGCCCAGATCGACGTAGGGGCGGACGGGGTTCGCCTCGGACTCGTCGAACGGACCGTTGACCTCGCGGTCCTCCGGGGCCGACTTCTCGAACGGCTCGTCGAAGTCCTCGTCGCTCATCCGGCTTCCTTCCGGTCGGGGGGAACAGGCCGGATCCCGGTGGATCCGAAGCCCGCGGCGCCGCGGTGGCTGCCGGGCAGCGCGGCGACGGGGACGAAGCGCACGGCCGGAAGCGGCAGCACGAGCAGCTGCGCGATGCGGTCACCGACCGCGACATGGTACGGCTGCTCGAGGTCGGTGTTGAGGAGCGTCACGCGGATCTCGCCCCGGTAGCCGGCGTCGACGAGGCCCGGAGCGTTCACGATCGTGATGCCGTGCCGGGCGGCGAGGCCGCTGCGCGGCAGCACGAGCGCCGCGCAGGCGACGGGCAGCGCGATGCGCACGCCGGTGCCGATCGTCGCGCGCTCCCCCGGCGCGAGCTCGACGGCCTCCGCGGCGGCCAGGTCGACGGCCGCGTCACCCGGGTGCGCGGGGGCCGGGAGACCACCGCCCTCGACCAGCACCTCGATCACGAGCAGGCAGGCTAGCGGGCCCGGGGGCGGCTGCAGCAGTGGTCGAATGGAGCCATGCAGGCGTACCGCGAACGACTCGTCCCCGGCATCGGCACGATGCTGGCCTTCCTGCTGCTCGCACCGGGACTGCTCCTGATCCTGCTTCCCATCGATCCGACCCTCGGGGTCGTCGTCGCGATCCTCGGCACGATCGCGGTCGAGGTCGCGCTCGTGCTCACCGCCCCGGTGCTCGAGGTGACGAGCGGCGAGCTGCGCGCCGGACGCGCCCACATCGAGGTGGGCCTCACCGGAGCGGCCGAGGTGTTCCGGGCGGCCGACGCCACGCGGTCACGCGGAGTCGAGCTGGACGCGCGCGCCTACACCGTGCTGCGCGGCTGGGTCGACCCGGTCGTGCGGGTGCCGATCCTCGACCCGGCCGACCCGGCCCCCTACTGGGTGCTCTCGACCCGCCACCCCGAGCGGCTCGCCGCGGCCCTCGAGGACGCGCGGGCGGTCGCCGGCTCGCCGTCGCGCTGACCGCCCGGAGACGGACGAACGCCCCGCACCGGGCGGGGCGTCCAGAAGGCCGAACCGCCCCGCGTCGCGAGGCGGGACGTCCGGTGCGGAGGGAGGCTCGGTCAGGCCTCGCACTCGCGGCAGATCGGGCCGAGCTTCGACTCGTGGTCGAGCTGGGAGCGGTGCTTCACGAGGAAGCAGCTGACGCAGGTGAACTCGTCGGCCTGCGGCGGCAGCACCACCACGTCGAGGTCGAGGTCGGACAGGTCGGCGCCGGGCAGCTCGAAGCCGGCCGGGTTGTCGGCGTCCTCGACGTCGACGACCCCGGACATCTTGTCCGGGACCCGCTCCTTGAGCGCCTCGATCGAGTCGGAATCGTCCTCGGTCTTGCGCGGGGCGTCGTAGTCGGTCGCCATTCGAATTCCGTTCTCTGAGCGCGTCGGCCTGGTCGCGCTCCTGGGGTGTCCGGGGCGCGAAGCGGCGACAGTATGCATGAGGCGGAATGCTGATGCAAACGCCTCGGCACCGGAGTGTTCCCAGGTGTCGCCGCATCAACATCCGGCGCGCCCCCGTTCTTCCCCGACGAGGGCCCGAACCCGTGCGATCCTTTCGGCCTGCGTGCTGCCCGCACGCAGGCAGGCGCGCCAGAAGCGCGCCCCGCACATCCACTCGAACCCGGGGGGCCGCATGCAGACGCTGAGCGTGCTCGGCTTCGAGGACGGGGCGCTCGTCGCCGCGTCCCCGACCGGGGAGCGCTTCCGCATCCCCGTCGACGACGAGCTGCGCACCGTGCTGCGCGAAGCCGACACCCGTCCCCCGAGCCGGCGCCTGTCGCCGCGGGAGATCCAGGCGCACATCCGCGCCGGGCTGTCCGCCGAGCAGGTCGCCGCGCTCACCGGCGCGTCCGTCGCCGACGTCGAGCGGTTCGTGGGCCCGGTGCTCGCCGAGCGCGCCTACATCGTCGAGTCCGCGCTCGCCGTGAAGCTGCCGCCCGAGATCGAGGGCGGCTCGCGCCGCAGCTTCGGCACGGTGATGTCCGAGCGCCTGAAGCAGCTCGCCGCTCGCGACGTCGTCTGGTCGAGCGCGAAGGAGCCCGAGGGCTGGATCGTGCAGGCCACCTTCACGGCCGACGAGATCGAGCACGGCGCGCGCTGGCGCTTCGACCCGAAGCGCCGGCAGCTGACGGCGGAGAACACCGAGGCCGCGACGCTCTCGCAGCTCGGGACGCCCGCGGCCCTGACGCCCCGGCTGCGCGCCCTCGAGCCGACGACGGCGATCCCCGTCATCGCCGCGGCGCCGCCGGAGCACGTCGCGCGTGAGCACGCCGACGAGCCCGACACCTCGCGGTTCGACAGCGCGATCTTCGCCTTCCCGGACCTGAAGCCCGCCCTGCCCGGCGTCGCCGAGGAGCCCGCCGACGCGGAGCCGGAGCCGGAGCCCGAGCCCGAGCCCGAGCCCGAGCCCGAGGCGCCGACCGGCCGCCACGCGGGCACCGACCAGATCGAGTCCCTCGACCGGCGGCGCGCCGACCGGCAGCCGAGCGTGGGCACCGCGTCGCTGCCGGTGACCGGCCCGATCGACGCGGTGGACCTCGACGACGCGTTCGCGACGCTGCCCGAGCCCGTGCGCCCCGCGCCCGGCACCGTGACCCGGGGCCGCTTCCCCGAGCCCGCCGCGCAGGAGCCCGAGCCGGAGCCGGCGAAGCCGGAGCGCCCGATGAAGCGCCCGCGGCAGCGTGGCAACCGGCCGGCGAACGACGGCCGGTCGTTCACGCGGTCGGTGCACGCCGACCCCGAGCCGACGCAGGCGATCCCGGTGCAGCAGGCGCCGCGCTCCCGGCGCAGCCGGCAGGCGATGCCGAGCTGGGACGAGATCGTGTTCGGCCGCGAGGGCGACCAGTCCTGAGCCGGCCCGCTCAGGCGCCGAAGCGCAGCAGCGGCACGATCCGCTCGGCATCGGTCCAGGCGCCGTGCTGGCCGACCATGCCGCGACCGGCGCTCGCCTCCTCGTAGAAGGCGTCCTTCGACCGCGCGGCGACGAGCACGTCGCCGATGCGCGGCAGCACGGCGGGATCCACCCGCCCGAACCAGCCGGCCTCGACGGCCTCGCCGCGGGTGCGCACGTCCCCCCGCTTCCCGAAGGCGGCGCGCCACCGCTCGACGAGCGCCGCCGCGTCGGCGGCGGGCTCGAGATGCAGCTGACGCAGCCGCGGCTCCCCCGAGACGTGCCGGACCCCGTCGAGCAGGCCCGGCACCGCGTCGACGACGAGGTGCCGCTCCGACGGCACGTCGACCATGCCGTGGTCCGCCGTGACGAGCACCGCCTCGCCGCGGCGCAGCCCGCGCACCGCCTCGGCGAGCGCCGCGTCGAGGTCCTCGAGCCCCGCGGTCCAGGCGCCGGACGACCAGCCCGCGTGGTGCGCGGTCTGGTCGAGCTCGGGCACGTAGAGGTAGCCGACCGCCTCGTCCTGCTCGCGCAGCGCCTCGAAGGCGGCCTCGAAGCGCTGGGGCAGCGTGCGCGCGCCGATGTAGTCCGCGCCCCGCAGCACCTCGCGGGTGAAGCCCGAGTCGGCGTAGTGCCGGGGCCCGATCGCGAGCGGTCGGACACCCTCGGCGCGGGCGCGCTCGAACACGGTCGTGCATCGCTGCCAGCCGGCGGGCAGCGATCCGTCGTCGAAGCCGTGCAGCTGGTTCACCACCCGGTCGCCGCCCGGCTCGAGCACCGAGTAGCCGATGATCCCGTGCACGCCCGGGTCCTCGCCCGTCGTCAGCGTGGTGAGCGCGGCCGCCGTGGTCGTCGGGCAACCGGTCGGGATGCGGCTGCGCCGGCCCAGCGCTCCGGCGAGCGTGCGCGCGTGGCCGGCGCGCGCCGTGAGCGCCTCCGCGCCGAGGCCGTCGACGAGCACGACGAGCACCCGCTTCAGAGCCGGGAGGCCGAGGCGGTTGCCGCGCCTCCGCACCGCGTCGAGCGACGCGGGCAGCACGTCGCGGAGCGCCACGGGCCGGTCCGACGCGGCCGGTACCATGTCGCTCACGGACACGCAGTGTGCCCTACGGCCTCCCGGCTCCCCTGCACGGCAGCATCCTGCGGGCGGGTCCGCCGGTGCGTCGCCCGCTCCACCCGCGCTCGCCGTCGCGCGCCCGCCGGGCACGCACGCCAGAAGTCCTGTATCGGAGAGCAGCCATGACCACGATCGAACCGGGGCCGGCGTCCGGCGAACGCATCGAGGACGTCGACGTCTCGGCCGAGATGCAGGGGTCCTTCCTCGAGTACGCGTACTCCGTCATCTACTCGCGTGCCCTGCCCGACGCCCGCGACGGGCTGAAGCCGGTGCAGCGACGCATCCTCTACCAGATGGCCGACATGGGCCTCCGGCCCGATCGCGGGCACGTGAAGAGCGCCCGTGTCGTCGGCGACGTCATGGGCAAGCTGCATCCGCACGGCGACAGCGCCATCTACGACGCCCTCGTGCGCATGGCGCAGCCGTTCTCGATGCGGCTGCCGCTCATCGACGGGCACGGCAACTTCGGCTCGCTCGACGACGGCCCCGCCGCGGCCCGGTACACCGAGGCGCGGCTCGCCGCCGCCGCCATGGCGATGGTCGCCGATCTCGACGAGGACGTCGTCGACTTCGTGCCGAACTACGACAACCAGCTCGACCAGCCCGACGTGCTGCCGGCGAGCTTCCCGAATCTGCTCGTGAACGGGGCGAGCGGCATCGCCGTCGGCATGGCCACGAACATGGCGCCGCACAACCTCGTCGAGGTCATCGACGGCGCGCGGCACCTGATCGCGCACCCCGACGCCACGCTCGACGACCTGATGCGGTTCATCCCCGGGCCCGACCTGCCCACCGGCGGCACCATCGTGGGCCTCGCCGGCGTGCGCGACGCGTACGCGACGGGACGCGGTGCGTTCCGGACCCGGGCCAAGGTGCACGTCGAGCAGGTGACGGCCCGCAAGTCGGGACTCGTCGTGACCGAGCTGCCCTACACGGTCGGCCCCGAGCGGGTGATCGAGAAGATCAAGGACGGGGTGAACGCGAAGAAGCTCCAGGGCATCTCCGGCGTCGACGACCTCACCGACGGCGAGCAGGGGCTGAAGCTCGTCATCGAGATCAAGACGGGCTTCGACCCGATGGCGGTGCTCGAGCAACTGTACCGGTACACCCCGCTCGAGGAGTCCTTCAACATCAACAACGTCGCGCTCGTCGAGGGCGGCCCCCGCACGCTCGGCCTGCTCGAGCTGCTGCAGGTCTACATCGGGCACCGCATCGAGGTCGTCACCCGCCGCACCCGCTACCGGCTCGGCCGCCGCGAGGAGCGGCTGCACCTCGTCGAGGGCCTGCTCGTCGCGATCCTCGACATCGACCGGGTGATCGCGATCATCCGCGGCAGCGACGACACCGACGCCGCGCGCACCGGCCTCATCGCGGCGTTCTCGCTGTCACAGGTGCAGGCCGAGTACATCCTCGAGCTGCGGCTGCGTCGCCTCACCCGCTTCTCGACCCTCGAGCTCGAGGCCGAGGCGCAGCAGCTCCGCGACGAGATCGCCGAGCTCCGCGCGCTGCTCGACGACCCGGGCAGGCTCCGCACCCTCGTCTCCGACGAGCTCGGGCAGGCCGCCGAGCTGCTCGGCACGCCCCGCCGCACGCTGCTCACCGAGGGCGCGGCGCAGCCGCCGAAGTCCTCCTCGAAGGCGGCGCCCGTGCTCGAGATCCAGGACGTCCCCTGCCGCGTGCTGCTCTCGACGACAGGGCGAGCGGTGCGCATCGACCTGCCCGAGGGCGAGGCGGTGACGCCCGCCTCGCGGCGCAGCCGGCACGACGCGATCCGCTCCCAGGTGTCGGGCACGAGCCGCGGCGAGCTCGGCGCGGTGACGAACCGGGGTCGGCTCGTGCGCTTCTCCCCCGTCGACCTCCCGGTGGTGCCGTCCGGCGCCGTGCAGCTCGGTGCGGGCACCCCGATCGGCGCCTACCTCGGCGTCGGCGGCAAGGACGAGCACGTGCTCGGCTTCGTCGCGCTCGACGACCGCCCGATCGCGCTCGGCACCGCGGGCGGCGTCGTGAAGCGCGTCGCGCCGGGCAACTGGCCGAACAAGCCCGTGTTCGACCTGATCGCGCTGAAGGACGGCGACGAGGTCGTGGGCGTCGGGCAGGGCGACGAGGAGCAGGCGCTCGTCTTCGTGACGACGGAGGGGCAGCTGCTGCGCTTCCCGGCGGGAGCGGTGCGGCCGCAGGGGGCCGCCGCGGGCGGCATGGCGGGCATCTCCCTCGGGGGCGATGCCCGGGTGCTCGCCTTCGCCGCGGTCGACGCCGACGAGGCCGTCGTGGCCACCGTCTCGGCCACGGCGACGACGCTCGACGAGATCGACCCGGGCCGAGGCAAGCTCACCTCGCTCACCGACTTCCCCGCGAAGGGCCGCGCCACCGGCGGGGTGCGTGCGCAGGCGCTCGGCCGTGGGGAGACCGGCCTCACGGTCGCCTGGGTCGGTCCGGCACCCGCGCTCGCGGTCGCCCGCGACGGCGCCGCGCGCCGGTTCCCCGACACGCTCGTGAAGCGCGACGCTCCCGGCCTGCCGCTCGACGCGGTCGTGGACGCCTTCGGCACGCGCGCTCGCTGAGCCCGCCACCGCCCATCCGGCAGGAACGGGCGCTCCCCGGCCCGGGAAGCGCCCGTTCCTGCTGATCGGGTCGGCGCGGCTCAGGCGTCGATGCGCTCGCGATCGAGGGCGTTGCTGCCCTCGATGATGAAGTCGCGCCTCGGAGCGACCTCGTTGCCCATGAGCAGCTCGAAGGTGCGCTCGGCGGCCGCCGCGTCGGAGACCCGTACGCGCCGCAGGGTGCGGTAGCGGCGGTCCATCGTCGTGACCTTGAGCTGCTGGTGGTCCATCTCGCCGAGGCCCTTGTAGCGCTGGATCGGATCCTGGTAGCGCTTGCGCTCGCGCTTCAGCTGTGCGAGCACGCCGTGCAGCTCGGCCTCGCTGTACGTGTAGATCGGCTCGGACTTGCGGGCTCCGACCACGACGACGCGGTGCAGCGGCGGCACCGCGGCGAACACGCGGCCCTCCTCGAGCATCGGACGCATGTAGCGGAAGAACAGGGTGAGCAGCAGGGTGCGGATGTGCGCCCCGTCGACGTCGGCGTCGCTCATCAGGATGACCTTGCCGTAGCGCGCCGCGGTGAGGTCGAAGGTGCGGCCCGAGCCCGCGCCGACGGCCTGGATGATCGCCGCGCACTCGGCGTTGCCGAGCATGTCGCCGATCGACGCCTTCTGGACGTTCAGGATCTTGCCGCGGATCGGCATGACGGCCTGGAACTCGCTGCTGCGGGCGAGCTTCGCGGTACCGAGCGCCGAGTCGCCCTCGACGATGAAGAGCTCGGTCTCGGCGACGTCGTTCGAGCGGCAGTCGGAGAGCTTCGCCGGCAGCTGGGACGACTCGAGCGCCGTCTTGCGCCGCTGGGTCTCCTTGTGGGTGCGCGCGGAGATGCGCGCCTTCATCTCGCCGACGACCTTCTCGAGCAGCACGCCCGTCTGCGTCTTGTCCTCGCGCTTCGTCGAGGTGAACCGCGCGGTGAGCGCCTCGGTGACCACCGAGCGGACGATGTTGCGGACCGCGGGGGTGCCGAGCACCTCCTTCGTCTGGCCCTCGAACTGCGGCTCGGGCAGGCGCACCGTGAGCACCGCGGTGAGGCCGGCGAGCACGTCGTCCTTCTCGAGCTTCTCGGTCGACGACACCTTGAGCCGTCGCGCGTTCTCGGCGACCTGCGTCTGCAGCACCTTGAACAGCCCGGCCTCGAAGCCCTGCGTGTGGGTGCCGCCCTTCGGCGTCGTGATGATGTTCACGAAGCTCTTCACGGCGGTCTCGTAGCCGGTGCCCCAGCGCACGGCGAGGTCGACCTCGCAGGTGCGGCGCACCTCGGCCGGCTCGAGGTGGCCGTTCGGCTGCAGCACCGGCACGGTCTCGGTGAAGTCGCCGGAGCCCTGGATGCGCCACACGTCGGTGAGCGGGGCGTCGGTGGCGAGGTGGTCGACGAACTCGGCGATGCCGCCCTCGTAGTGGAAGGTCTGCGAGGTGACCTCCTGGCCGCGGCGGTCCTCGATGACGATGGCGAGGCCGGGCACGAGGAACGCGGTCTGCCGGGCACGCGCCGTGAGCTCGTCGAGCGAGAAGCGCGCGTCGCGGATGAAGATCTGCCGGTCGGCCCAGTAGCGCACCCGGGTGCCGGTGCGGCCGCGGGGCGCCTTGCCGATGACGCGCAGCTCGCTGTCGTTCACGAAGGGCTCGAACGGGGCATCGGGCGAGGGACCGACCGCGGGGTCGTCGATGAAGACGCCGGGCTCGCCGCGGTGGAACGACATGGCGTAGGTCTTGCCGCCGCGGTCGACCTCGACGTCGAGGCGCTCCGACAGCGCGTTGACGACGGAGGCGCCGACGCCGTGCAGGCCGCCGGAGGCCGCGTAGGAGCCGCTGCCGAACTTGCCGCCGGCGTGCAGCTTCGTGAAGACGACCTCGACGCCCGTGAGACCGGTCTTCGGCTCGACGTCGACGGGGATGCCCCGCGCCTGGTCCCGCACCTCGACGCTGCCGTCGGGGTGCAGCGCCACCTCGATGCTCTCGCCGTGACCGGCGAGCGCCTCGTCGACCGAGTTGTCGATGATCTCCCAGAGGCAGTGCATGAGCCCACGGGAATCCGTCGAGCCGATGTACATGCCGGGGCGCTTGCGCACCGCCTCGAGGCCTTCGAGGACCGAGAGGTGGCGGGCGGAGTAGTCGTTGGAAGCCATCGGGTTCACGGTAACCGGGGGCACGGACGCGGCCGCGCGGGACGCGCCCTCTTGTGGGGGCGTTTCGATGTGCTACGCGTACAGCGAACGACCCGGAGACTTGACGCACCGTCGAAACATCCCCGTGCTTACATGGGTTCACCACGGCAAGCACCACGCACCGCAAGGAGGTCCACGATGACGCGATCGGCTGACCACGGCCCGCTCGACTCGCTCGAGTCGCAGTTCTCGCTCACCGCGCTCGATCGCTGCGACAGCTGCGGCGCGCAGGCGTACATCCGCGTCCAGCTGGACAGCGGCGAGCTGCTCTTCTGCGCCCACCACGGCAAGAAGTACCAGGAGAAGCTCGCGGGCATCGCCCAGAGCTGGCACGACGAGTCGAGCAAGCTGCTCGAGGAGACGAAGGCGTAACCCGCCGCTCCACGAACGTTCGAGGGCCTGATCCGTATACGGATCGGGCCTTCCTGCGTTGTAGGGCCACGCCGGGCGCCGCACCGTTCCAGGACGACGTCACGGATGCAGGACCGCCGGTCCTGCATCCTGGCCCAGGCGCCGGTCCGTCCTGAGCCGCGGTACCGACCACCGCCACCGATTCGGGGCGCGGCACCGGATGTCGCCGGCGGACCGGATCCGGAGGCCGACGACGACGAAGGGCCCGGTCCGTGACGGACCGGGCCCTTCGTACTGCTCGTCGACCTACTCGAGGTAGTCGCGCAGCGACTGCGACCGCGAGGGGTGACGCAGCTTCGCCATGGTCTTGCTCTCGATCTGGCGGATGCGCTCACGGGTGACGCCGAACGTGTCGCCGATCTGGTCGAGCGTCTTCGGCATGCCGTCGCCGAGGCCGAACCGCATGCGGATCACGCCCGCCTCGCGCTCGGACAGCGAGTCGAGCAGGCTCTCCAGCTGCTTCTGCAGCATGGTGAAGCCGACCGCGTCGGCCGGCACGACGGCCTCGGTGTCCTCGATCAGGTCACCGAACTCGCTGTCGCCGTCCTCACCGAGGGGCGTGTGCAGCGAGATGGGCTCGCGGCCGTACTTCTGCACCTCGACGACCTTCTCGGGCGTCATGTCGAGCTCGCGCGAGAGCTCCTCGGGGGTGGGCTCGCGGCCGAGGTCCTGCAGCATCTGCCGCTGCACCCGGGCGAGCTTGTTGATGACCTCGACCATGTGCACCGGGATGCGGATGGTGCGGGCCTGGTCGGCCATGGCGCGGGTGATGGCCTGCCGGATCCACCAGGTGGCGTACGTGGAGAACTTGAAGCCCTTGGTGTAGTCGAACTTCTCGACCGCACGGATGAGGCCGAGGTTGCCCTCCTGGATCAGGTCGAGGAACTGCATGCCGCGGCCCGTGTAGCGCTTCGCGAGCGACACGACGAGGCGCAGGTTCGCACCGAGCAGGTGGCTCTTCGCGCGCTGCCCGTCGCGGGCGACCCACTTCAGCTCGCGCGTCAGCTCCTTGTCGAGCTTGTCGCCCTCGGTCTGCAGCTTCTCCTCGGCGAAGAGGCCCGCCTCGATGCGCATGGCGAGCTCGACCTCCTCGGCCGCGTTCAGCAGGGGGACCTTGCCGATCTGCTTCAGGTAGTCCTTGACCGGGTCGGCCGTGGCGCCGGTGATCGCGGTCGAGTAGACGGGGAGCTCGTCCTCGTCGGACATCGACAGCACGAGCGCGCCCGTGGGCAGCGGCTCGACGACGCCGGTGGGCTCCTCGACCGCCTCCTCCTCGGTGGCGGCCTCGGGGGTCTCGTCGGCCGACTCCTCGTCGGTGTCGGCGGTCTCGACCTCGGCGGTCTCCTCGACCTCGGCCTCGTCGTCGGCGACGACCTCGTCGGGGCCGTCGAGCTCGTCGCTCGACTCGTCGTCGACCTCGTCGGCGTCGCCCGCGGTGGCCTTCGTCGCCGCCTTCTTGGCCGGGGCCTTCGTCGCCGCCTTCTTCGGGGCGGCCTTCCGGGTGCGCTTCGGCGGGGTCGCGACGGCGGCCTCGTCGACCTCGGCCTCGATCACGGTGGTCTCAAGAGTCATCGGATATCCCCCAACTGCGTCGAGCGCGAACAGGTACGGACACTGCTGAAGGCGGTGGGTCGCCGCCGTCGGTCCAGAAGATGCGGAGAAACGGTGCCCGTCCCCCTTCCCCGGGAGAGAACCCGGGGTGCGGCACCCGTATTCCGGGCACGACGGGAGGGCTGCCCGGCAACTTCCCTACAATTGTACACGCGACGTCGGCGTGTCACCACGTCTCGCGAGGGCGCGTCGCCGCAGCCAGTGCCCGTAGGCGATCCAGACGGGTCCGACCACGATGCCCTCGCTCGCCTGCAGGTCGCGGCGGGTGCTCCGACGGGCGACGAGCAGCGCCACGACACCGAGGCCGACCACGAGGTACTGCACGGCGAAGGCGCCCCGGAAGGCCTCGACCGAGTAGAGCGGTACGCCCGTCGTGCGGTGCTCGAGGTCGAGCACGAGGCCGATCAGGAACATCATCGAGAAGCTCGCGGTGAAGCCGCCCACGTTGACGAGGCCGCTCGCGCCGCCGAGCGCGGACCGCGGGTTGAAGGTGCGCGCGTAGTCGAAGCCGATCTGCGATGCCGGGCCGCCGACGCCGAGGGTGAGCAGCAGCAGCACGATCAGGACGATCGGCGGCCGGCCCGGCCAGGCGAGCACGAGGGTCCAGGCGACCGCCATGACCCCGACGATGCCGAGCACGAGGTTCGAGCGGCGGAACGGGAAGCGGGCGGTGAGGACGCCGAGCACCGGTCCGACGAGGAAGCCGGCGAGCACCTGCAGGCTGAGCAGCAGCGAGGCGGACGCCGGGTCCACCCCGACGGCCCGCACGAGGTAGGGGTAGCCCCAGAACAGCGCGAAGACCACGCCGCTCGACTGCGTGACGAAGTGCGCCCAGAAGCCGAGGCGGGTCCCCGGACGGCCCGCGGCCGCGCGCAGCGAGGCGAGCGCGGTCCGGAGGTCGGGCGGCACCGCGCCGCCGGGCGCGTCGGCGACGAGCACGAGCACGAGCACGACGACGAGCGCCACCCCGGACAGCCCGGCGGCGGCGAGGAACGCAGGGGTCCACCCGGCGAGGTGCAGCAGCGCCGCGAACGGCACGAGCGAGAGCACCTGGCCGAGCTGCCCCAGGTTGCCGAGCCACTGCGTCATCACGGGCACGCGACGCGGCGGGAACCAGACGTTCACGAGCCGCAGGGCGGCGACGAACGTCGTGGCGTCACCCGCTCCCACGAGCATCCGGCCCGCGACGGCGGCCGGCAGCACCGGGGCGAGGGCGACGACCACCTGGCCCGCGATCATGAGCACCGCGCCGATCGTGATCACGATCTTCGGTCCGTACCGGTCGACGAGCACACCGACCGGCACCTGCAGCACCGCGTAGACGGCGAGCTGCAGCACGCCGAGCGTCGAGAGGGCGGCTGCGGTCACGTCGAACCGGCTCGCCGCGGCGACCCCGGCGACCCCGAGGCTGCTGCGCTGGGTGACCGCGCACAGATAGGCGACGACGGCCCCGGCGAGCACGAGGCGGGCGCGGAACGGGGACGGCGGCGCCGTCACGCGTCGTCGTCGCTGTGACGACGGATCGCCAGGAACTTCTCGAGCTCGGCAGCGAGCTCGTCGGCGCTCGGCACCTCGCCCTCGCCGTCGGTGAGGGGCGAGCGGAGCGGGTTGCCGGCCATGTACGTGTCGTGGCGGGTCTCGAGCGTGCGCACGAGCTGCGCGAGCTCGTCGTTCGCGTTCACCTGCTCGTCGACCCGGGCGAGGAAGTCGCGCGACTGCTCCCGGAGGGCGTCGGTGGGCAGCAGCAGCCCGGTGGCCGCCTGCACCACCTCGAGGCTCTTCACGGCGGCCTCGGGCAGCTCGGTGTCGGCGAGGTAGTGCGGCACGAGCAGGACGAACTCGCCGACGGGGTGCCCGATCTCGGCGAGGCGGTACTCGACGAGGTGGAGCACGTTCGACGGCACCCGGGTCGTCGGACGCCACACGCTCATCGTGTCGATGAGGTCCTGCCGGTTGCCGCCGACCGTCACCTGGATCGGGCGGGTGTGCGGCACGGGCATCGGGATCGCGTGCACCCAGGTGGTCGTCGACACCTGGAAGCGCTCGATGAGCGACAGGAGGGCGGCCGTGAACCGCTCCCAGTGGAAGTCGGGCTCGAAGCCGGACAGCAGCAGGAACGGCCGGCCGATCTCGTCGCGGCCCTTCGAGAGCACGAGGCGCGCCGGGGTGTAGCCGGTGAGGTGGTCCTGGTCGAACTCGATGATCGGCCGGCGGGCGCGGTAGTCGAGCAGCTCGTCGTGGTCGAAGACGGCGACCGGCACGGGGTCGACGGTCGCCTCGAAGTACTCGCTCAGCTGCTGGACGGCGCCGCCCGCGTCGGCGAACCCGGTGAGGCCCGCGACGAGCGGCAGGCCCGGCGGCACCTCGTCGGCCGCCGGGGTGAGCTCGTAGAGATCCTCCGGCGTGCGCATCGTTCCAGCGTACCCGCGGGGGCGGGACCCGCCCGGGCGGGGCTCGCAGCGCCCGCTGCCTAGGCTCGAACCCATGCCGGTGCCCGCGCTCGCCACCTCGTCCGTCCGCCCCGAGGAGGCCGAGACCGACGTCCTCGTCCTCGGTCTGACCGGCGGCGGCACCCCGGCGCTGGCGCTGCCGGACGGCGCGGACGCCGTCGCGCTCGGCCTCGAGGACGTCGACCTCGTCGCGCTCGGCGCGAGCGGCGCGGCGGGCGAGCTGCTGCGCCTGCCGGCGCGCGGGGTCGCAGCGGGGTCGATCGCCCTCGTCGGGCTCGGGGCCGGCGACGCCGACGCCCTCCGCATCGCGGCGGCGAGCGCCGTCCGCCGGCTCGCGGGCACGCCGTCCGTCGCGCTCGCGCTGCCCGCGGCGGAGCCCGCGCTCGTCGCCGCGGTGCTCGAGGGCGCGGCCCTCGGCTCGTACGCCTACACGGAGCACCGGGGGAAGACGCTCGAGCAGCAGAAGGCCCCGGTCGCCGGGATCACCGTGCTCGGCGCCGACGACCCCGACGCCGTGCGGCGCGCGACCGTGCTGGCCGAGTCCGTCGCGCTCGTGAAGGACCTCGTGAACGCCCCGCCGAACGCCCTCTCCCCCGCGGCGCTCGCCGACGCGGCGCTCGCGGCCGTCGAGGGCCTCGAGGTCGAGACGCGGGTATGGGACGAGCGGGCGCTTCAGGATGGTGGCTTCGGCGGCATCCTCGGCGTCGGGGCGGGCTCCGTGCGGCCGCCGCGCCTCGTGCGCATCGGGTGGGCCCCCGAGGGCGCGCCGGCGACGGTCGCGCTCGTCGGCAAGGGCATCACCTTCGACTCCGGCGGCCTGTCGCTGAAGCCGCCGGCCTCGATGGTCGGCATGAAGACGGACATGGCCGGTGCCGCCACCGTGCTCGCCGTCGTACGGGCCGCGGCCGCGCTCCGGCTGCCCGTGGGCGTCACCGCGTGGCTCTGCATCGCGGAGAACCTGCCGTCCGGCAGCGCGCTGCGCCCGAACGACGTCCTCACGATCCGGGGCGGCCGCACCGTCGAGGTGCTGAACACCGACGCGGAGGGCCGCCTCGTGCTCGCCGACGGCCTCGTCGCGGCGAGCGAGGAGGGGCCCGACGCGATCGTCGACGTGGCGACGCTCACGGGAGCGATCATCGTCTCGCTCGGCAACCGCTACGTGGGCGCGATGGGCGACGGCGCGCTCGTCGCCCGCACGCAGGCCGCGGCGCAGCGGGCCGGCGAGCTGGTCTGGCACCTGCCCCTGCCGGAGGAGCTCCGCCGGGTGCTCGACTCGGACGTCGCCGACCTCGCGAACGTGAAGATCGGCAGCACGGCGGGCGGCGCGCTCGTCGCCGGGCAGTTCCTCAAGGAGTTCGTCGGCGACGGCCCGGACGGCGAGCGGATCCCGTGGGTCCACCTCGACATCGCGGGCGCCGCGAACAACGGCGGCTCGCCCTGGGGCGTCACCGGCGCTGGTCCGACCGGCGTGATGGTGCGCACCCTCGTGGAGCTCGTGCGGGACCTCGCCGAGGGCTCCGTCGACGCGGTCTGACAGGGACGCCGGGGTGCCAGGGAGTAGGGTCGTCCCGGCGGTTTTCGAGAGCCTGGTGCGGGCTTCCGGGGTGCGGGATCCGCACCGCCCGGAGCGCGCCGGGCGCCGACGGAACGGAGAACGGACGAGTGCCGGACCAGTCCTTTGACCTCGTGATCCTCGGCGGCGGCAGCGGCGGGTACTCCGCGGCGCTGCGTGCCGCAGAGCTCGGCATGTCGGTCGGCATGGTCGAGAAGGACAAGGTGGGCGGCACCTGCCTCCACCGCGGCTGCATCCCCACGAAGGCCCTGCTGCACGCCGCCGAGGTCGCCGACGCGTCGCGTGAGAGCGCCAACTACGGCATCCGCGCCACGCTCGAGGGCGTCGATGTGCCGCAGGTCACGAAGTACCGCACCGGCATCGTCGCGAAGAAGCACCGCGGCCTGCAGTCGCTGCTGAAGGCCCGCGGCATCACCACGATCGAGGGCGCCGGCCGCCTCACCTCGGCCACCACGGTGCAGGTCGGCGACCAGGTCGTCACCGGCAAGCACGTCGTGCTCGCGACCGGCTCCTACTCGCGCAGCCTGCCCGGCCTCGAGCTCGGCGGCCGCGTCATCGACTCCGAGAAGGCCCTCGACCTCGACTACGTCCCGAAGAAGGTCGCCGTGCTCGGCGGCGGGGTCATCGGCGTCGAGTTCGCGAGCGTCTGGAAGTCGTTCGGCGCCGACGTCGTCATCATCGAGGCGCTCCCCCACCTCGTGCCGAACGAGGAGGAAGTGCTGAGCAAGGCGCTCGAGCGCGCCTACCGCAAGCGCGGCATCGACTACCGGCTCGGCATCCGCTTCTCCGGCGTCACGCAGGACGACTCCGGCGTCGTCGTCACGCTCGAGAACGGCGAGACCATCGAGGCCGACCTGCTGCTCGTCGCCGTGGGGCGCGGCCCGAACACCGCGGGCATGGGCTTCGAGGAGGCGGGCGTGACGATCGACCGCGGCTTCGTCGAGGTCGACGAGCACCTCGAGACCAGCCTCAAGGGCGTCTACGCGGTCGGCGACATCGTGTTCGGCCTGCAGCTCGCGCACCGCAGCTTCCAGCAGGGCATCTTCGTCGCCGAGCAGATCGCGGGGCTCAACCCGCCGGTCGTCTCCGACGTGAACATCCCGCGCATCACCTACTGCGACCCCGAGGTCGCGTCGGTGGGGCTCACCGAGGCGCGCGCCGTCGAGCAGTACGGCCGCGACGAGGTCGTCGCCTACGACTTCAGCCTCGCCGGCAACGCGCGCAGCGAAATCATCGGCACCACCGGCTCGGTGAAGGTCGTGCGACGCAAGGAGGGCCCGGTGCTCGGGGTCCACGCGATCGGCGCCCGCGTCGGCGAGCTGATCGGCGAGGCGCAGCTCGTGGTCAACTGGGAGGCGTACCCCGAGGACATCGCGCCCTACATCCACGGCCACCCGACCCAGTACGAGGCGCTCGGCGAGGCGTTCCTCGCGCTCGCCGGCAAGCCCCTGCACGCGCTCTGACCGTCGCGATGGCGCACGGGAGCAACCACCGGCGGCACGCGGCCGTCTCGAAAGGAACAACGCGATGAGTGAGTCCGTCACCCTCCCGGCCCTGGGCGAGAGCGTCACCGAGGGCACCGTGACGCGCTGGCTGAAGCAGGTCGGCGACCAGGTCGAGGTGGACGAGCCCCTGCTCGAGGTGTCGACCGACAAGGTCGACACCGAGATCCCGTCGCCCGTCGCGGGCGTGGTCGAGGAGATCCTCGTCCAGGAGGACGAGACGGTCGAGGTCGGCACCGCGCTCGTGAAGATCGGCGACGGCTCCGGGGCCGGTGGTGGCGGCAGCGAGCCCGCGCCGCAGCCCGAGGAGGCCGAGTCCGCACCGGTCGACTCGACGCCGCAGCCGGCGCCGCAGCAGGTCGTGCAGAACGAGCCCGAGGAGGTCGCCGAAGCCGGGTCGTCGTACACGGAGCCGGAGCCCGAGCGCGAGGTCGCGCAGCAGCCGCAGGACCAGGGCCGGCAGCAGGACCAGGGCGGGCAGCCCCCGCTCGCGCAGGAGGCGACGAGCTCGACCGAGGCGGACCTCGGTCAGGACGAGGCCCCCGCCGCGGCGCCGACCGCTCCGCCCACCCCTGCGCAGCCGGCGCCGGTGCAGGCAGCAGCGCCCGCGCCCGCCGCAGCCCCGCGCACCCCGGGTGCTGCGCCGACCGCGTCCGCGCAGCCCTCCGGCGGCGCCGGGTCGGGCTCCCACGCCGCGGCTCCTTACGTCACGCCGATCGTCCGCAAGCTCGCCCACGACCGCGGCGTCGATCTGGGCTCGGTGCAGGGCTCGGGCGTCGGCGGGCGGATCCGCAAGGAGGACGTGCTCGCGGCCGCCGAGACGCAGGGCGCGTCGCAGCAGCAGACCACCGCGGCCCCCGCGGCGAAGCCCGAGCCCTCGCCCCTGCGCGGCACGACCGTCAAGATGTCGCGCCTCCGCAAGGTCGTCGCCGAGCGCGCGGTCGTTTCGATGCAGTCGACGGCGCAGCTGACGACGGTCGTCGAGGCCGACGTCACCGCCGTGGCGGCGCTCCGCGACCGGGTCAAGGGCGAGTTCCAGCAGAAGACCGGCCAGAAGCTGTCGTTCCTGCCCTTCTTCGCGCTGGCCGCCGTCGAGGCGCTGCAGCAGTACCCGATCATCAACGCGACCGTCGACGGCGACTCGATCGTCTATCCCGACACCGAGAACCTCTCGATCGCGGTCGACACCGAGCGCGGACTGCTCACGCCGGTCGTGCGCAACGCGAGCAGTCTCTCGATCGCCGAGCTCGCCGCGCAGATCGCCGACCTCGCCTCGCGCACGCGCGAGAACAAGCTGAAGCCCGACGAGCTGGCGGGCGGCACCTTCACGCTCACGAACACGGGGTCGCGCGGCGCGCTGTTCGACACGCCGCTCGTGTTCCTGCCGCAGGTCGCGATCCTCGGCACGGGCACCGTGCAGAAGCTGCCGCGGGTCGTGAAGACGGCCGACGGCGCCGAGGCGATCGCCGTGCGCTCCGTCGTGTACCTGGCGCTCAGCTACGACCACCGCATCGTCGACGGCGCCGACGCCGCACGCTTCCTGTCGTCGGTGCGCGCCCGCCTCGAGGGCGGCGACTTCACGGGGTCGCTCGGCATCTAGTCCCGCTCGCCCCCGTTCGGAGCCGGCCGGTCGGCGTCACGCAGACGCCAGCCGGCCGGCTCCTGCACGAGCAGGACGGTCGCGCCGCCGACGTCGAGGGTCGCCGCACCGCCGCTCGTGCGGAGGAGCCGCGGCGCGACCGAGGGCACGGCGACCGCATCGACCCCGGCGGTGACGGCCGCGGCGTCGAGCACGGCGACGGGTGAGCCGGGAGCCTCGAGCGGCCGCAGGCAGCGCAGCGAGCGCTGCGCGAGGCACACGGCGCGGGCGTCGAGCAGCGTGCGGGCCGCATCGACCGGGGCGGCGTCGCGCGGCGGCAGCGCCCTCGCAGCGGCCCGCTGCGTCCGGACCGGCGCCGACGGCCTCGGCGCCCTGGCCGCGGAGACCGTGGACCGCACCGGGGGCGCGGCGCTCGCACCCGCCTCGCGGGCGGGCAGCAGCGCGACTGCGGCGACGAGCAGCGCGGCGCTCGCGCCGGCCGCGACCCACGTGCGGCGCCGGACCGTCCGCAGGTGGCGCGCGCTGTCCGCGCGCAGTCGACCCAGCAGGGCGATCCCGTGCGACCACGACGGGACCGCACGCTCGTCGGGTCCGTCCTCCTGCACCGCCTCGAGGATCGGCACGAGCAGGCGCGCGGGCGGTGCGGCGCGCGGAACCGCTGCGGGCGCCGGATGCAGCCGGACGGGTACGGGCTCGGCGACCTCGAACAGCACGTCCTCGAGCCGCTCGGGATCGTCGGGGAGCACCGCCGGCACGACCCCCGACCCGCGCAGCACCGCCGAGGCCAGCCGGACGAGCGCCCGGCGGTCGTCGGCGGCGAGCAGCGCGAAGCCCGCGGCGCCGGCCGCGCTCCCGGTCCGCAACCCGGGCGGCGCCACGAGCACCGGGCTGCCGGCGGTGTCGAAGCCCACCGCCCGGGCGGTGAGCCCGAGCCCGGCGACGCCCGCGGCATGCAGGCGCAGCACGAGGCGGGCGAGCGGCACGAGCACCGTGACCGCCTCGCCGGCCGTCGGCCAGCCCGGCACCGCGAGCAGCGCGTCGAGGCCGACGGGCAGCGGCTCGAGCACGGCGACGACGACGCCGTCCGCGGACGTGCCGACGTCGAGGACGCGCTGCAGGTGCGGGCCCGCACCGGCGAGCAGCGCCTCGAGCGCCGCGACGGCGCCGCTGTCGGCGGGATCGACCACGAGCAGCGCCTCGCCGTGCCGGGGTCCGTCGTCGCGGTGCTCGTCCACGCCGGGATCCTGCACGTGCCGAGCGGACCCCCACGGCCAGGATCCCGCGATCTGGGGCACCGCGTCCGCCCCGGCCGCCTGGGGAGGAGCGGATACCATGAGCGCATGGCCCGACCCAGCGCCGCACCGGCCAAGGAGCCCGGGCGCATCAAGCAGTTCCTGCAGGTCCTCCGCATCACGCGCGAGTCCGACCCGAACGTCGTCTGGTGGATGCTGCTCGGCTTCGTCGTCGGCGTCGCGCTCGGCGTGGTGCTCGCGGTCGTCCTCGGCGGCGGCAACGTCTTCAGCATCATCGTCTGGGTGCTCGTCGGCGTGATGGCGGGCGGCCTCGCGGCGCTCATCATCCTGAACCGCCGAGCCGAGCGCACCGCCTACGCGCAGATCGAGGGCCGGCCGGGCGCCGTCGGCGCCGTGCTCCGTACCGCGCTGCGCCGGGGCTGGCGCGGCAGCGAGGTCCCCGTCGCGGTGAACGGCCGCACGAAGGACGCCGTCTACCGGGCCGTGGGACGTCCCGGCGTGGTGCTGCTCATCGAGGGCCCGAAGGCCCGCACGCAGCGGCTCGTCGACGAGGAGCGCCGCAAGGTCGCCCGCGTCGCCCCCAACGTGCCCGTGTCGGTGCTGCACGTCGGGACCGAGGAGGGCGCCATCCGTCTCTCCCAGATCAACCGGCGCCTCGCCCGGCTGAAGCCGCGGCTCACGCGGGCCGAGGTGCTCGCGGTGAGCAACCGGCTCGAGTCGCTCACCGCGGGTCTGCCGGTGCCGAAGGGCGTCGACCCGACGAGGCTGCGTCCCGTCCGACGGTGACCGCTCCCCGGGCGGCGATGTCGCGGGCCGAGGCCGCGGAGGTGCTCGGTGTGGCCCTGACCGCGCGTGCCGCCGAGGTGCAGCGCGCGTTCCTGAGGCTCGTGCGCACCGCGCATCCCGATGCGCTGCCCGGCGCCACCGAGGCCGAGCGACGTGCCGCCGCCGAGCGGTTCGACCGGCTCGTCCGCGCGCGGGCGGTGCTGCTCGCGCCTCCTCCCCCGACCCCTCCGCCCGGTGCTCCGGACGACGGGTACAGGCCCATGGAGCCCGACGGCCCGCTCTACCGGCCCGTCCCGGGCCGCGGCATCGGCGGCTCGCTCGTCGTCCTCGTGCTGCTCGCGTTCCTGCTCGTCGCGCTCGTCTCGTTCGACGACGCCGCGCGGCGGCCGTCGTTCGAGCCCGGGGCGCCGACGCCCGGATCCTCCGTCACGCCCTGACGACGGCGAAACCTCCCCGAAACAGAGAGGTCACGTCGGCGAAACGGGTCCCTGCGACCCTCGGGAGGACAGCCGCCGCGCCCGCGCGCAGCGATCCCGGCAGACCGACACCCAGGAGAGATCCCGCC
The DNA here is from genome assembly GCF_029846255.1 of Amnibacterium sp. CER49. GTDB lineage: Bacteria > Actinomycetota > Actinomycetes > Actinomycetales > Microbacteriaceae > Amnibacterium. The sequence continues at coordinate 24,802 of NZ_JARVWQ010000001.1, forward strand.
GCATGCCAAATCCTCAGTTCAGCGACTCGTCCGAGGTCATCCGGTTCATCAAGGACACGGACGTGAAGTACCTCGACATCCGCTTCACGGACCTCCCCGGGGTGCAGCAGCACTTCAACATCCCGGCCTCCACGGTCGACGAGGAGTTCTTCTCGGTCGGGCAGCTGTTCGACGGCTCCTCGATCCGCGGGTTCGCGAACATCCACGAGTCGGACATGCAGCTCATCCCGGACATCACGACGGCGTACGTCGACCCGTTCCGCGTCGAGCGCACCCTGATCCTCGTCTTCGACATCTACAACCCGCGCAACGGCGAGATCTACGCCCGCGACCCGCGCCAGGTGGCGAAGAAGGCCGAGAAGTACCTCGCCTCGACGGGCATCGCCGACACGGCGTTCTTCGCCCCCGAGGCCGAGTTCTACATCTTCGACGAGGTCCGCTACGAGGTCGCGCAGGGCTCGAGCTTCTACAAGGTCGACTCGTCCGAGGCGGCCTGGAACTCCGGCCGCGACGAGGTCGGGGGCAACCTCGGCAACAAGACGCCCTTCAAGGGCGGCTACTTCCCGGTCAGCCCGGTCGACCAGCACGCGGACCTCCGCGACGACATCGTGCTGAAGCTGATCGAGGCGGGGCTCGCCGTCGAGCGCAGCCACCACGAGGTCGGCACCGCCGGCCAGGGCGAGATCAACTACAAGTTCGACACCCTCGTCCACGCGGCCGACGACATCCTGAAGTTCAAGTACATCGTGAAGAACACGGCGAAGCAGTGGGGCAAGACGGCGACGTTCATGCCGAAGCCGCTCTTCGGCGACAACGGCTCCGGCATGCACACGCACCAGTCCCTCTGGAACGACGGCCGCCCGCTGTTCTACGACGAGGCCGGCTACGGCGGGCTCTCCGACACCGCGCGCTGGTACATCGGCGGCCTGCTCGCGCACGCGCCGAGCCTGCTCGCCTTCACGAACCCGACGACGAACAGCTACCACCGCCTCGTGCCCGGGTTCGAGGCGCCGGTGAACCTCGTCTACTCGGCGGGCAACCGCTCGGCGGCGATCCGCATCCCGATCACCGGCACGAACCCGAAGGCGAAGCGCATCGAGTTCCGCGCGCCCGACGCCTCCGGCAACCCGTACCTCGCGTTCGCCGCGCAGCTGATGGCGGGCCTCGACGGCATCCAGAACCGCATCGAGCCGCACGAGCCGGTCGACAAGGACCTCTACGAGCTGCCGCCGGACGAGGCGCGCCTCATCCCGCAGGTGCCGGGCTCGCTCGACGCCGTGCTCGACGCGCTCGAGGCCGACAACGAGTACCTCACCGCGGGCAACGTGTTCAGCGGCGAGCTCATCGAGACGTGGCTCGACTACAAGCGCGAGCGCGAGATCAAGCCGCTCGCCGCGCGCCCGCACCCCTTCGAGTACGAGCTGTACTTCGGGGTCTGAGCACGCTCCGCCGAAGGCCCGTCGCACATCTCCGCACGGAGGGCGACGGGCCTTCGCCTATGCCGCGCCTCGGCCGGGCGCCGACCTCCGACGCGCTCCCCCCGCGTGCAGGTCGTCAGGCGAAGAGGCGCTCGAAGACCGCCCGCGCGCGGCGCATCACCCGCAGGACGTCCTCCTCGAGCACCGACGCGGAACCCGGCGGGTACTCGAGGATGCGCGCGACGCCCTCGAGGGCGGCCCGGTCGACCGGCAGCAGGTCGCTCGTCCGGTTCGTCCAGAGCGTGATCGCGCTGCGCACGCGGGAGGCGAACAGCCACGCCTCGCGCAGCTGCATGGCGTCGGCGTGATCGATGAGGCCGGCGCCGAGCGCGGCGTCGAGCGCGGCGAGCGTGCTCTGCGTGCGCAGACCCGGCACGCGCGCGGCATGCCGCAGCTGGAGCAGCTGCACGATCCACTCCACGTCGGAGAGGCCCCCGCGGCCGAGCTTGAGGTGCCGGCTCGCGTCGGCGCCCTTCGGCAGCCGCTCCCCCTCCATCCGCGCCTTGATGCGCCGGATCTCGCGCTGCGCGGCGTCGTCGAGCCCGTCCGGGTACCGCATCCGGTCGGCGAGCGCCTCGAAGTCCTCGACGAGGGCCCGGTCGCCCGCGACGCCACGGGCGCGGAGCAGCGCCTGCGACTCCCACGTCACCGACCAGCGCGCGTAGTAGGCCTCGTACGCCCGCAGCGAGCGGACCACCGGGCCGTTCCGGCCCTCGGGCCGCAGGTCGAAGTCGAGGTCGAGGGGCAGGCGCGGATCGGCCGTGAGGCGCTTCAGCTCGGCGACGAGCACCTCCGCCTGGTGGTGCGCGACCTCGGGCGTCATGCCGGCGATCGCGCGGAAGACGACGATCACGTCGGCGTCGGAGCCGAACCCGAGCTCCGCGCCGCCGTACCGGCCCATCGCGATCACGGCGAACTCGGGCCAGGGCCCCTCGTCACGGCGCACCGAGCGCAGCGCGCCGACGAGCATGGCCGTCGTCACGTCCGACAGGGCCGGTCCCAGCTCGCGGACCGTGATCGTGCCGAGCAGCGCGCCGAGCGCGAGGCGCAGCACCTCGCGGCGCCGCGCGGTGCGCAGCGCGGCGGCGGCGCGGTCGCGGTCCGGATGCCGCAGCACGGTCGCGGTCGTCTCCTCGCGGAGCGCCTCGCAGGAGCGCGGCCGCAGGTCCGCGTCGCGCTCGAGCCACGCGACCGCCTCGGGATGCGTCTCGAGCAGGCCGGTGACGAAGCGCGACTCGGCGAGCACGGTCGCGAGCCGCCGGGCGGCGCTCTGCGAGTCGCGCAGCAGGCGGAGGTACCAGGCCGTCTCCCCGAGCCGCTCGGACAGCCGACGGAACGCGAGCAGCCCGAGGTCCGGGTCGGGACCCTCGGAGAACCACTGCAGCAGCACCGGCAGCAGGGTGCGCTGGATCGCCGCCCGCCGCGAGACGCCCTCGGTGAGCGCCGCGATGTGGCCGAGGGCGCTCCGGGGGTCGCGGAAGCCGATGCCGGCGAGACGGTCCGCGGCAGCGGCGCTCGTCAGCTGCAGGTCGTCGGTGGGCAGGCGGCTGACGGCCGTGAGCAGGGGACGGTAGAAGAGCCGCTGGTAGAGGCCGCGGACCCGCGCGCGGACCCGCGTCCAGCGCTCGAGGAGCTCGGTCGCGCCCGCGGCGAGCCCGCTGCCGCGGGCCAGTGCCCGCAGCTCGGCCTCGTCGGTCGGCATGAGATGCGTGCGCTGCAGCCGCCGCAGCTGGAGCCGGTGCTCGAGGAGGCGGAGGAACCGGTAGTCCTCGCCGAACTCGGCCCCCTCCGCACGACCGATGTAGCCGGAGTCCGCGAGCGCGCGCAGCGCGGGGAGCGTCGCGCGCTGCCGCACCCCGTCGTCCGTGCGGCCGTGCACGAGCTGCAGCAGCTGCACGGTGAACTCGACGTCGCGCAGGCCGCCCGGGCCGAGCTTCAGCTGCCGGTCGGCCTGACCGGCGGGGATGTGCTGCTCGACGCGCTCGCGCATGCGCTGCACGCCTGCCACGAAGTCGGGCTGCGCCGACGCGGTCCACACCCGATCGCGGACGCCGTCGACGTACCGGCGCCCGAGGTCCTCGTCGCCCGCGATCGGCCGCGCCTTGAGCAGGGCCTGGAACTCCCACTGCGACGCCCACTTCGCGTAGTAGCCGAGGTGCGAGGCGAGGGTCCTGACGAGCGCCCCGTTGCGGCCCTCGGGCCGGAGGTTCGCGTCGACCTGCCACAGCGCGGGCTCGACGTCCGTCTCGTCGAGCACCCGCATGAGCGTCACGGCGAGCCGGGTCGCGACCGGGACGGGATCGAACCGCTCGTCGTCGTCCGCCCGCTCGGTGACGAAGATCACGTCGACGTCGCTCAGGTAGTTCAGCTCCCGCGCCCCGGCCTTGCCCATGCCGATGACGGCGAGCCGGGTGCGCGCCACCGGTGCGGCACCGCCGGTGGCCCCGACCTCGGCGCGGGCGACGGCGAGGGCGGCCTCGAGCGCCGCGCCGGCGAGGTCGGCGAGCGCGGCGGCGACCGGCTCGAGGGCCTCGGTGCCGGAGACCTGCTCGAGGTCCCATGCGGCGATCCGGAGCAGCTCGCGCCGGTACGCCACGCGGAGCGCGCGGCGCCCCTCGGGGCCGGACAGCCGGGCGACGCCGCCGTCGTCCCGCACCGCTGCCCGCAGAGCGGCGAGCAGCTCCGCGGCGGACGGCGGCGCCGGCAGGGGCGCGCGGAGCGCCGCGACCTCGTCGGGGTGCCGGACGACGAAGTCGGCGAGGCCGTTCGACGCCCCGAGCACCGCGATCAGCCGCCGGGCGGCCCCGGGCTCGGCGACGGACTCGACGAACCGCTCGGGCGACCGCTCGGCGAGCCGCTCGAGCCCCGTGAGCGCGTCGTCCGGATCGGCGACCGGCCGCTCGAAGAGCGCGAGGACGGAACCGGGCGCGACGCCCGCGAGCGCGTCGAGCCGCTCGAGCCGAAGGGCGGCGCCGCCGAGGTCCGCGAAGCCGGCGCGGGCGAGCCGGCCGTAGCGCGACGCCCGGCGGTCAGAGGAGCTCGAGATTGGTGGCGAGCTCATACGGGGTCACCTGCGAGCGGTACGCCTGCCACTCGCGCCGCTTGTTCGCGAGCACGTAGCGGAACACCTGCTCGCCGAGCGTCTCGGCCACGAGCTCCGAGTCCTCCATGAGCCGCACGGCGTGGTCGAGGTTCGACGGCAGCGGCGCGAAGCCGAGCGCGCGGCGCTCGCCGTCGGACAGCTTCCACACGTCGTCCTCGGCCTCGGGCGGCAGCTCGTAGCCCTGCTCGATGCCCTTGAGACCCGCGGCGAGCAGCAGCGCGAAGGAGAGGTAGGGGTTGGCGGCGGAGTCGATGGCGCGGTACTCGACGCGGGAGGACTGCCCCTTGCGCGGCTTGTAGAGCGGCACGCGCACGAGCGCGGAGCGGTTGTTGTGGCCCCAGCAGACGTAGCTCGGGGCCTCGTCGCCGCCCCAGAGCCGCTTGTACGAATTCACGAACTGGTTCGTCACCGCCGTGATCTCGGGCGCGTGCTTCAGCAGGCCGGCGATGAAGCGGCGCCCGATCGTCGACAGCTGGTACTCGCCGCTCGCCGAGTAGAAGGCGTTCGAGTCGCCCTCGAACAGCGACAGGTGCGTGTGCATGCCGCTGCCCGGCTGGTTCGTCATCGGCTTCGGCATGAAGGTGGCGTAGACCCCCTGCTCGATCGCCACCTCCTTCACGACGGTGCGGAACGTCATCACGTTGTCGGCGGTGGTGAGGGCGTCGGCGTAGCGCAGGTCGATCTCGTTCTGGCCGGGACCCGCCTCGTGGTGGCTGAACTCGACCGAGATGCCGAGGTCCTCGAGCATGCGCACGCTGCGGCGCCGGAAGTCGTGCGCGGTGCCGCCCGGAACGTTGTCGAAGTAGCCCGCCGAATCGACCGGCTCGGGCCCCGCAGGGCCGATGTCGCTCGACTTCAGCAGGTAGAACTCGATCTCGGGGTGCGTGTAGAAGGTGAAGCCGTGGTCGGCGGCCTTCGCGAGCGCCCGCTTCAGCACGTTGCGCGGGTCCGCCGCCGCCGGCTGACCGTCGGGGGTGGTGATGTCGCAGAACATCCGCGCCGTCGGGTCGATCTCGCCCCGCCAGGGCAGCACCTGGAACGTCGCGGGATCGGGCTGGGCCAGCACGTCGGCCTCGTACGAGCGGGTGAAGCCCTCGATGGCGGAGCCGTCGAACCCGATGCCCTCGGCGAAGGCGCCCTCGACCTCGGCGGGCGCGATCGCCACCGACTTCAGGGTGCCGACCACGTCGGTGAACCACAGCCGCACGAACTTGATGCCGCGTTCCTCGATCGTGCGGAGCACGAAGTCGCGCTGCTTGTCGACCACGGTCGGCGTCTCCTCCTGCAGGTGCTGGTGAACCGGCCCCGGGGCCGCTCCTCAACCTATCCGAGGGCACCTGTCCGGCGCACGATGCACCGCCCGGCTCCCGTCGCGCTCCCCTAGCCTGTCGGGCATGACCGACGAGCCCCGCGCGAAGGTGCGCACCCGCCACTTCACGCAGGCGAAGCAGCGCGGCGTCCGCATCACCGGGCTCACGAGCTACGACGCGCAGACCGCGCAGATCTTCGACCAGGCGGGCATCGACTTCCTGCTCGTCGGCGACTCGGCCGGCAACGTCGTGCTCGGCTACGACTCCACGGTGCCGGTGACGGTCGACGAGCTGATCCCGCTGACCCGGGCGGTCGCGCATGCGGTGCGACGCGCCTTCGTCATCGCCGACATGCCGTTCGGCTCGTACGAGCACGGCCCCGACCAGGCGCTCGAGACCGGCTTCCGGTTCATGAAGGAGACAGGCGCCTCGGCGGTGAAGCTCGAGGGCGGCCGCCGCAGCGCCACGCAGATCGCCCGCCTCGTGGAGGCCGGCATCCCCGTCATGGCGCACATCGGCTTCACGCCGCAGAGCGAGCACCGGCTCGGCGGCCACCGCGTGCAGGGCCGCGGGGCCGACGCCGACGAGCTGCTCGCCGACGCGAAGGCGGTCGAGGACGCGGGCGCCTTCGCCGTCGTGCTCGAGATGGTGCCGTCGGGCGTCGCGAAGCGGGCGACGGAGCTGCTCTCGATCCCGACGATCGGCGTCGGTGCGGGACCGCACGTCGACGGCCAGCTGATGGTCTGGTCGGACTTCGCCGGTCTCACCGGCGGACGCGTGCCCCGGTTCGTGAAGCAGTACGCCGATCTGCGCTCGACCCTCACCGAGGCGGCCGAGGCGTTCCGCGAGGACGTCGCGAGCGGCGGCTACCCCGCTCCGGAGCACGAGTACCCGGACTGATCCGGACCCGGGTCAGCTGTCGCGGGAGTCGTCCTCGGACCAGCGCCGCGAGTTCTCGGCCAGGCGGGCGGGGGCGCCCTCGGCCTCCTCGCGCGTCTTGTAGGGGCCCGCGCGGTCGCTCCACGGCGACTTCGCGCCCTGCTCGACCTGACCGGTCCGGGTGTTGTACCACCACTGCTCGTCGGCCATGCAGCGCTCCTCAGGTCGGCCTTCCGCAGGGCTCGTTCGGGCCCAGGGGCAGGATATGCCGCCGCGCTAGGGTGACGCTCGTGGTCCAGGCGATCGGCATCGACATCGGCGGCACGGGCATCAAGGGCGGCCTCGTCGACATCCAGTCCGGCGAGATGCTCTCCGAGCGCATCAAGCGCTCGACGCCCGAGGGCGGTGAGCCCGACGACATCGTCGACGTGGTTCGCAGCATCCTCGGCGAGCTCGACGAGCACGCCGCCGACGCCCCGATCGGCGTCTGCTTCCCCGCCGTCGTGCGGAACGGGCGCACCATGTCGGCGGCCAACGTGTCGAAGCGGTGGATCGGCCTCGCCGCCGAGCAGCTCTTCGAGCGCGCGCTCGCCCGCGACATCACCTTCGTGAACGACGCCGACGCCGCCGGCTACGCCGAGAGCGAGTTCGGCGCCGCGAAGGACGTCGACGGGCTCGTGCTCATGACCACCCTCGGCACGGGCATCGGCAGCGCGATCATCTACCGCAACCTGCTCGTGCCGAACGCCGAGCTCGGGCACATCGACATCGGCTCGAAGCACGACTACGAGAAGTACGCGTCGAACCTCGTCCGGGAGAAGAAGGAGCTCTCCTGGAAGAAGTGGGCCGACCTGCTGCAGACCTACTACGAGACGCTCGAGCGGCTGTTCTCCCCCGACCTGTTCATCGTCGGCGGCGGCGTGAGCAAGCACGCCGACGAGTTCCTGCCGCTGCTGAACCTCGACACCCCGATCGTGCCGGCGCAGCTGCGGAACAACGCGGGCATCCTCGGCGCCGCGGCGCTCGCGCTGCACGGCTCCGGCGAGCGGCGCACCGAGGGTGCCGAGCACCTCGTGCGGGAGACGAACGAGCGGGCGCCGAGCGTCTGACCTGCCGGCGTCTATCCTGTTCCGCGGGGACGGGCCGGCAGACGGTCGCGTCGACCGTGCGGGGAGACCCGTGCGGTCGCCGAGGAACGTCCGGGCTCCGCAGAGCAGGGCGGTGGGTAACGCCCACCCGGGGTGACCCGAGAGCAAGTGCAACAGAGAGCAGACCGCCACGCGTGCCGCGAGGTGCGCGGGGTAAGGGTGAAACGGTGGTGTAAGAGACCACCAGGGGTCCGGGTGACCGGATCCGCTGGGTAAACCTCGCCCGGAGCAAGGTCGAACAGGGACCGATACGGTGGCTCGCCGATGGTCCCGGGTGGACCGCTGGAGGGCTGCGGCGACGCAGCCCCGAGATAGATGGCCGTCACCGCCTCCCGGTTGCGGGAGGCGGGACAGAACCCGGCGTATCGCCGACCCGCCCCCCTCACGCTCCGTCCCGCCGGCAGGCGGGGCGGAGGCGGCAGGAGCCGCCCGCCTACTGGCCGGGCGGCGTGCGCACCAGGATGCAGTTGCTCTCCGGGTCGAGCACGACCGCGTCCGGCGGCGCGGCGCGCACCTCGGCGAGGTCGGCGCCCGTGAGCGCCATGTTGCTGCCTTCGGAGACGGTGCCGACGAGCCGGGCGGCACCGACGCCGTAGCGCGTGCGCTGCCGGTCGTAGAGCGCGACGAGGTCCTCGGGCAGCTCGGCGACGAGCGCTGCGCGCTTCGCGGTCGCCTCGGACTCCTGCCGGTCGAGCCCGGCGAGCGCGTCGTCGCGATCGGCCTCGAGGGCCCGCACGCGCTCCTCCGCGCTCGTGAGCGCGGCGCGGGACGCCGCCTCGCGCGCCTCGGCCGCCTCGAGCGCCTCGATGAGCTCGAGCTCCTCGTCCTCGAGGGTCGAGCGACGCCTGAGCAGCGACGCGATCTCCTGCTCGAGGCCCTGCGCGTCCTTCGCCGACGAGGTGGCCGCCAGCCGGCCGCGGTCGCGCTCGAGCCGCTGCTCGACGAGCGCCACGTCGGACTCCAGCCGGCGCACGCGGGTGCGGAGGTCGTCGACGGCGCCGCGGTCGTCGACCGATGCGCGGCGGGACGCGGCCCGCTCCTCGATCGCCGCCGCGAGGTCGCCGCCCGTCTGCAGGCGGCGACGGTGCGCGGCGATGCGCCGCAGCTCGTCGTCGTGGCCCTGCAGCTCGAGCAGCCGCGCCTGCACGGCGGGCGGTGCGACGACCCCCGCGATGCTCACGAGCCCAGACTATCGACGGGCTGCTCCTCGCCGGAGCGCATCCGCTCGGGCGAGGGCGGCATCCCACGGCGGGCGACCAGCCAGCCGCCGCCACCGACCACGACGCCGAGCACGAACGCCACCAGCAGGCCGAGCGCGGGCGTGCCGCGCCACGGGGCGGCGAGCGCACCGAGCAGCGGGCTGCGCTCCCCCGGCACGAGCAGGGCGTCGGTGAGCAGCCAACCGACGAGCGTCGCGGCGACCGCGCCGCGCACGAGGACCGCGCGCACGGCGTCCGCGAGCGGTTCCAGCGGCGTGAGCGCGAGCACTCCCGCCCAGACCGCGAGGGGAACGCCGAGCACCGCGCCGACGACGGGCAGCGCCGTGCCGGCGTCGCCGCCGGACGCGACCACCGCGAGCGCGACCGCGAGCGCGAGCAGGCCCGCCGCCACGGTGCCGAGGCGGCCGGAGCGGCCCCCGCCCAGCAGGACGGCGGCGCCGTCGCCGACGGACCGGAGGAGCAGCGCCGGCATCGGCACGGCGGCGACGAGCAGCAGCGCTGCGAGCGGCGCGGCGGCCGAGGCGGGCGTGGCGTCGGCGAAGACCCCGACGAGGCCGGACGCCGCATCCGCGCCGCCCGCCGAGCCGGTCACCACGGCCGCCGCACCGAGGAGCACGGCCCCCGCTGCGGCGGCGACCGCGGCGGCGGCGAGCGCCTCGCGCCTGCTGCCCGCGGCGCCCGAGCGGAGCAGGTCGGGCCACGCGGCGGGCAGGACGAGGCCGAGGACGGCGAAGGCGGCCGCCCAGGTGCCGAACGGGCTCCCGCCGGCGGCCGCCGCTCCCCCGCCGGAGCGGCCGAGCACGCCGAGCAGCACGACCGTGCCGAACAGGCCGACGGCACCGAGGGCGAGGAGCACCCCGACGGAGACCCGTCGGGGCCAGGCCGTCGCGGCGAGGGCGAAGAGCCCGGTCAGCAGCACCGCGCCGACCGACGCGGTGCCCGCCGACCCGCCGACGCCGGTCCGCGTCGTGTACGCCGCGGCGAGGTCCCCGACGGCGAGCAGCGCGACGGTGGCGGCCGCCAGCCGGGCGAGCAGCAGGACGGCCGCGCCGGCGACGCCCGGGCGGTGCCCGAGGACCTGCTGGACCGCCGCGGTGCCCGTCAGCCCCGAGGCGGCGAGCCGGAGCAGGGCGGGGGCACCGAGCAGCAGCCCGGCGAGGATCGCGGGGACCGCCGCCGGCGACCCCCCGCTGCTCGCGCCCCCGAGCAGCACGACGAGCGGTGAGGAGACCGCGCCGACCCAGAGGCCCGTCGCCACCCAGGGCGACCCCGTCACCGAGATCGGCGCCTCCCCGGGCACGACCGCGATCGAGCCGGTCGCGGTCGACGGCGTCTCGACGAGCGGCGGCAGGTCGATGGCCGCGGTATCGCTCGCGAGGACCGCCGGGATCCCGGTCTCGACCTCGTCGAGCTCGGCAGGCTCGCCGTGCTCGTCCCCGTCCTGCGCCGTCGTGCCGGCTCCGGCGTCCTTCGGCTGGTCCGCGCGGGAGCGGCGCCGGGACTCGCGGCGCCGTGCGGCGCGCTCGCGGCGGAACGGGGCGACGGGCGGCAGGAGGGACGCGCCGACGGCGTTCGCGTCGAGCGCGAGCGCGTCGGTCGCGGCGTCGGGGTCGGGCGACCGCGCATCGTCGACGGACGCTGCCGCCTCCTCCGGCTCCTCGCGCTCCGGTGCGCTCGGCTCCGGCGCGCCCGGCTCCCCCACCGGCGGCGGCTCGGCGGCGGCGCGGCGATCGGGGTCATCGGGCAGGGGCAGGTAGGGCTCGGGGAGCGGTCCGAGCGCGGCCCGGTCGAGCGCCTGCGTCTCCTCGGGCTCCTCGCCGTCGTGGGGGCCGCCGTCCAGGTCGCCCTGCACCGGGGCGTCCTCGGCGGGGCGCCGGAAGGGCGAGGCGTCCGGGAGCAGCGGCAGCCCGATCGATCGGATCGAGCGCTCCCAGGCCTCGTAGATCGAGGGCACGGGCGTCTCACCCGTGAAGAGCGGCGGCTCCTCGAATCGCGCTCGGGGCTCCGGTCGGGCCGGCTCCTCGACCTCGACCGGCCGCGCGGGTGCGGGCGCGTCGTGGCGCGCGGCGGACCGCGGCATCGCGTCGGCGGGCCGCTCGGCCGACAGCGGGACCGCAGCGGCGCGCGCCGCACGCCTGCCGGACGGCGCGCCGGTGATGGGCACGGCGCCCGTGATGGGCCCGACGTGCTTCGCCGGATGCAGCGAGCGGGAGGGCTCGGCGTTCGCGGCGGCAGGCGGGGGCGCCGGGGGCTCCGCCCGCGCGGGAGCAGCGGCGGGCGCATCGACGTCCGTCGACGATGGGGCCGGAACCGGCACGATCGGAACGGACGGTGCGGGCGGGACCGGGGCGGATCCGGACGAGCCGGTCGGAGCGACGCTCGCCGAGCGCATCGGCGCCGCGGGCACCGCGGAGTCGACCGGCACGGGCGCGGCCGGCTCGACGCGCGGCGTGCGCGGCGCCGCGGTCGCGGCCTGCTGCTCCGCCTCCGCGGCGGGGCGAGCGGGCGCCAGGATCGGGATCGCGCCGGTGTAGCGGGCGAGCTCGGCTGCCATCGCCTCGGCGAGCTCGTCGTCGTCATGGATCCGTTCGGACGGCCCCGTCGCAGCTCCCACGGGCCGGTCGTCCGTCATGGCCGTCATCGTATCGACGGGGCGGCGGCGAGCCGGCGGCCCGGGAGGACCCGGGTGCGCCGCGCGGAGTACCGTGACGGGCGGCCGGTGCCCCGGCCCCGGGCCTTTAGCTCAGTCGGTAGAGCGCCACGTTTACACCGTGGATGTCACGCGTTCGAGTCGCGTAGGGCCCACCCCGAGCGAGTCCGGGCGCACACCGTGCGCCTGCCGACAGCGACCTCGATCCCGCGGACTAGACTCGCGCCGCTTCGACAGGAAGTGAGACGCGGGTGGCGATCAACGACCAGAACCCCTACCTCGCCGGCACGCTCGACCGGGATCCGGCCGAGACCGCCGAATGGCGCGAGTCCCTCGACACGCTCGTCGCGCAGGCGGGCCACGAGCGGGCGCGGGAGATCATGCTCAGCCTTCTGAGCAGGTCCCAGGAGCTGCACCTCGGCATCCCCATGGTGCCGACGACCGACTACGTCAACACCATCGCGGTGGAGGACGAGCCGGAGTTCCCGGGCGACGAGGAGATCGAGCGGCGGTACCGCAAGTGGATCCGCTGGAACGCGGCGGTCACCGTGCACCGCGCGCAGCGGCCCGACATCTCGGTGGGCGGCCACATCTCGACGTACGCGTCGTCGGCGACGCTCTACGAGGTCGGCTACAACCACTTCTTCCGCGGACCCGACTTCCCGGGCGGCGGCGACCAGGTGTTCTTCCAGGGGCATGCGTCCCCGGGCATGTACGCCCGCGCCTTCCTCGAGGGCCGGCTGTCGGAGCAGGACCTCGACGGCTTCCGCCAGGAGCGCTCGAAGGCCCCGCACGGCATCCCCTCGTACCCGCACCCGCGTCTCATGCCGGACTTCTGGCAGTTCCCGACCGTGTCGATGGGCCTCGGGCCGATCAACGCGGTCTACCAGGCGCAGCTCGCGAAGTACCTGACGAACCGCGGCCTGAAGGACGCCTCCGAGAGCCACGTCTGGGCGTTCCTCGGCGACGGCGAGATGGACGAGGTCGAGAGCCGCGGCCAGCTGCAGGTGGCGGCGAACGAGGGGCTCGACAACCTCACGTTCGTGATCAACTGCAACCTGCAGCGCCTCGACGGCCCGGTGCGCGGCAACGGCAAGATCATCCAGGAGCTCGAGAGCTTCTTCCGCGGAGCCGGCTGGAACGTCATCAAGGTCATCTGGGGCCGTGAGTGGGACGACCTGCTCGCCCGCGACTCCGAGGGCGCCCTGCTGCGCCTCATGAACCAGACCCCGGACGGCGACTACCAGACGTACAAGGCCGAGAACGGCGCGTACGTCCGCGAGAACTTCTTCGGCCGCGACCCGCGCGCCGCGCGGCTCGTCGAGGACTTCTCGGACGAGCAGATCTGGAACCTGAAGCGCGGCGGCCACGACTACCGCAAGGTGTTCGCGGCCTACCAGGCGGCCATGCTGCACAAGGGCCAGCCGACCGTCATCCTCGCGAAGACCATCAAGGGCTACGGGCTCGGACCGCACTTCGCGGGTCGCAACGCCACGCACCAGATGAAGAAGATGACCCTCGGCGACCTGAAGCAGTTCCGCGACGAGATGCAGGTGCCGATCACCGACGCGCAGCTCGAGGAGAACCCGTACCTGCCGCCGTACTACCACCCGGGTCAGGACGACGACGCGATCCAGTACCTGCAGGAGCGCCGCCGTGCGCTCGGCGGCTACCTGCCGCAGCGCCGCACGAACCACGCCCCGGTGAACCTGCCGGAGGAGAAGGCCTACCAGGTCGTGAAGCGCGGCTCGGGCACCCAGCCCGTGGCGACGACCATGGCGTTCGTCCGCCTGCTGAAGGACCTCGTCCGCACGAAGAACTTCGGCGAGCGCGTCGTGCCGATCATCCCCGACGAGGCCCGCACGTTCGGCATCGACGCCTTCTTCCCGACGGCGAAGATCTACAACCCGCGCGGCCAGCACTACACGTCGGTCGACCGCGAGCTGCTCCTCGCCTACAAGGAGAGCCCGCAGGGCCAGATCGTGCACGTCGGCATCAACGAGGCGGGCGCGGTCGCCGCGTTCACCGCCTTCGGCGCCTCGTACGCGACGCAGGCCGAGCCGCTCATCCCGGTCTACGTCTTCTACTCGATGTTCGGGTTCCAGCGCACGGGCGACGCGCTCTGGGCCGCGGCGGACCAGATGGCCCGCGGCTTCCTCATCGGCGCGACCGCCGGCCGCACCACGCTGACGGGTGAGGGCCTGCAGCACGCCGACGGGCACTCGCCGACGCTCGCCGAGACGAATCCGGCCGTCATCGCGTACGACCCGGCCTACGGCTACGAGATCGGCCACATCGTCGCCGACGGCCTCGACCGCATGTACGGCCCCGGCCCCGACGGCCAGGGCCACCGCGACCCGAACGTCATGTACTACCTGACGGTCTACAACGAGCCGATGCCGCAGCCCGCGGAGCCGGAGGGCCTCGACGTCGAGGGCGTGAAGCGGGGCATCTACCTGCTGAAGCGCGCCGAGCACGACGGGCCGCGCGTGCAGCTGCTCAGCTCCGGCGTCTCGGTGCCGTGGATCCTCGAGGCGCAGGAGCTGCTCGCGAAGGACTGGGGTGTGGCCGCAGACGTGTGGAGCGTCACCTCCTGGTCCGAGCTGCGCCGCGACGGGCTCGACGCCCGCAACGAGGCGTTCCTGCACCCGGAGCAGCCGGCCCGCACGCCGTTCGTCACCGAGCGGCTGCAGCAGTCGGAGGGCCCCGTCGTCGCCGTCACGGACTACGCGCACTCGGTCCCCGACCAGATCCGCGAGTTCGTGCCGCGCACCTACGCGACCCTCGGCGCCGACGGCTTCGGCTTCTCGGACACCCGCGCGGCCGCCCGCCGGTGGTTCCACATCGACGGCCCGAGCGTCGTCGTGCGGGCGCTCGAGCTGCTCGCCGCCGAGGGGAAGGTCGGGACCGAGGTGCCGCAGCAGGCGATCGACCGCTACCGGTTGTTCGACGTGAACGCGGGTACCACGGGCACCGCCGGCGGCGAGAGCTGACGTAGGCAGGAGTCGGACCGTCCGTGGCGCGCAGCAAGCCGGAGACCCTCGCGTGGCTCCGGCAGATCGCGGGTGAGCTCGCGACCGCGACGCTGAAGCGCCTCGAGGACACCCTGCCCTGGTACCGGGAGATGCCGCCCGGGCGACGAAGCGCCGTCGGCCTCGTCGCCCAGGCGGGCATCCGCTCGTTCATCAGCTGGTACGACGACCCGACGTCGACCCCATGGATCGCCGCCGACGTCTTCGGCACGGCGCCGCGCGAGCTGCTCCGGTCGGTGAGCCTGCAGCAGACCCTGCAGCTCATCCGCGCGACGGTCGAGGTCGTCGAGGAGCGCGTCGCCGGCAACGAGGACTCCGTGCGCGAGGCGATGCTGCTCTACTCGCGCGAGATCGCGTTCGCCGCCGCCGACGTCTACGCCCGCGCCGCCGAGGCGCGTGGGCTCTGGGACGCCAGGCTCGAGGCGCTCGTCGTCGACTCGATCCTCTCGGGTGAGGCGGACGACGCGCTGCCGAGCCGCATCGCCGCGCTCGGCTGGCACGGCCACGGCGAGGTCGCGGTGCTCGTCGGCACCACGCCGCCCGTGCTCGACGTCGACCAGCTGCGCCGCACCGCGCGTCACCTCGCGGCCGACGTGCTCATTGGTGTGCAGGGCAACCGCCTCGTGCTCGTCATCGGCCGGGCGCTCGAGGGCACCGGCTGGAGCATCCCGCCCCGTGAGCACGTGAGCCGCAGCCGGCCCGACGTCGAGGACGCGCCCGCGTCCACCGAGGGCGGCGACGAGCCGCGCGAGGAGGGCGCTCCACAGCTGACGTTCCTCGACATCGCCACCCGCCTCGAGCCGGGCTTCGGGCCTGGGCCCGTGGTGCTCGGGCACGCCGTGCCCGACCTCGTCGAGGCGTCGCGCAGCGCCCGCGCCGCGCTGGCCGGGTTCGCGGTGGTGCGGGCGTGGCGCTCGGCGCCGCGGCCGGTCCTCGCGGACGACCTGCTGCCCGAGCGGGCGCTCGCCGGCGACCCGCTCGCCCGCACGACCCTCGTCGGCCGCATCTACCGGCCCCTGAAGGACCACTCCTCCCCCGAACTGCTCGCCACGCTCTGGGCCTACCTCGACAACGGCCGCAGCCTCGAGGCCACCGCCCGCGAGCTCTTCGTGCACCCGAACACGGTGCGGTACCGGCTGAAGCGCATCACCGAGCTGCTCGGTTGGGACGCCACCGGGGCCCGCGAGGCGCTCATCCTGCACGCCGCGCTCATCCTCGGCGCGATCAGCGAACCGGTGCCGACGAGACGCCGCACCGCGCGCTGATCGCTTGTCGCTTCCCGACAGCGACTGCCCCGGTTCGTTGGCAGGGATCTCAGAGAAGCGCGCGAGCCGTCCGGCAGACTGGGTGCCGTGATCGTCGTCGTCGCGCCCGGCCAGGGCTCGCAGACCCCGGGGTTCCTCGCGCCGTGGGTCGAGGACCCCGCCGCGAAGCACCACCTCGAGCGGCTCGGGGAGGCGGCGGGGCTCGACCTCGTCGAGCTCGGCACGACGGCCGACGCCGACACGATCCGCCGCACCGACGTCGCGCAGCCGCTCATCGTGGCGGCCGGGCTCGTCGCGCTCACCGCGCTCGATAGGCCGGTGAAGGCGGTCGCGGGGCACTCCGTCGGCGAGATCACGGCCGCCGTGGCCGCGGGTGTGCTCGACGAGGAGGCCGGCATGCGCCTCATCGCCGTGCGCGGCCGTGCGATGGCCGAGGCCGCGGCGAGCCGTCCGACCGGGATGGCCGCCGTCGTCGGGGGCGACGAGGCCGTCGTGCTCGCGCGCCTCGAGGAGCTCGGGCTCGTGCCCGCGAACTTCAACGGCGGCGGCCAGATCGTCGCTGCCGGCGACCTGCCGGGGATCGAGGCGCTCGCCGCCGAGCCGCCCGCGAAGACGCGCGTCGTCCCGCTGCAGGTGGCGGGCGCGTTCCACTCCCCCGT
Organism: Amnibacterium sp. CER49; assembly: GCF_029846255.1. Lineage (GTDB taxonomy): Bacteria > Actinomycetota > Actinomycetes > Actinomycetales > Microbacteriaceae > Amnibacterium. Next base: position 41,546 of record NZ_JARVWQ010000001.1, read on the forward strand.
CATGCGTCCCGCGGTCGACGCGCTGCGGGACTTCGCGGCCGCGCTCGCCCCGAAGGACCCGTCGGCTCGGCTCTGGACGAACGCCGACGGCAGCGAGGTGAAGGACGGGACGCGCTTCCTCGAGCTGCTCGTCGGCCAGGTCGCGTCGCCGGTACGGTGGGACCGCACCATGGAGTCGTTCTCGGCCGCCGGCATCACCGGGCTGATCGAGCTGGCTCCGGCCGGCACCCTCACCGGGCTCGCCAAGCGGGCCCTGAAGGGTGTGCCGGCCGTCGCGGTGAAGACGCCCGCGGACCTCGCCGCGGCGCAGGACCTCATCGATCGGACCGCATGACCGCCCTCCCTCAGGCCGCCGGCGCGCCCGGCTCCCGCATCCTCGCCTTCGGCGCCTCGCGCGGCGACCTCATCGTCACGAACGACGACATCGCCGGCCCGATCAACTCCTCCGACGAGTGGATCCGGCAGCGCACCGGCATCGTCGAGCGACGGCGTGCCTCGGCGGAGCTCGACACCGTCGACCTCGCCGAGCAGGCGTCGAAGGAGGCGATCGCGAGCGCGGGCATCGACCCGGCGACGATCGACGCGGTCATCGTCTCGACCGTGTCGAACTCGGTGCAGACCCCGTCGCTCGCCGCGCTGCTCACCGAGCGCATCGGCGCGACGCCGGCCCCCGCCTACGACATCTCCGCGGCGTGCGCAGGGTTCACGTACGGCATCGCGCAGGCCGACGCGTTCATCCGCTCGGGCCTCGCCCGCAACGTGCTCGTGGTCGGCGCCGAGAAGCTCTCGCAGTACGCCAAGCCGACCGACCGGACGATCTCGTTCCTGCTCGGCGACGGCGCGGGCGCCGCGATCCTCGGGCCCTCCGACGAGCCGGGCGTCTCGCAGAGCGTCTGGGGGTCGGACGGCTCGAAGTGGGACGTCGTCGGCATGGACAGCCCGCTCGTGGCGTACCGCGACGGCGCGGGCGCGGTCGACTGGCCGACCCTCCGCCAGGAGGGGCCGACCGTCTTCCGCTGGGCGGTGTGGGAGATGGCCAAGGTCGCGCAGCAGGCGCTCGACCGTGCCGGCCTGCAGGCGGCCGACCTCGCCGCGTTCATCCCGCACCAGGCCAACGTCCGCATCGTCGACGAGCTGGCGAAGCAGCTGAAGCTGCCGGAATCGGTGCTCGTCGCCCGCGACATCGTGACGACCGGCAACACCTCGGCCGCCTCGATCCCGCTCGCCGCGCACGCGCTGCTCGCGGAGCACCCGGAGGCGTCCGGCGGCCTCGCGCTGCTGATCGGCTTCGGCGCCGGACTCGTGTTCGGCGCCCAGGTCGTGCGGCTGCCCTGAGAGCCGTCCGAGCCCGCCCAATACACTTCCAACCGACCCGCCCAGACCACTCCCTACGACAAGGAGCACCACGAATGGCTCAGTCCACCGAAGAAGTCCTCGCCGGCCTCGCCGAGCTCGTCAGCGACGAGACGGGCATCGCGACCGACACGGTCGAGATGGACAAGTCGTTCACGGACGACCTCGACATCGACTCGATCTCGATGATGACCATCGTCGTGAACGCCGAGGAGAAGTTCGACGTGAAGATCCCGGACGAAGAGGTCAAGAACCTGAAGACCGTCGGCGACGCGGTGAACTTCATCGTCAACGCCCAGTCCTGAGCCGCTAGGAGCCGAAGCGCACCGATGCCCGCACCCACGATCGTCGTCACCGGTCTCGGCACGTTCTCACCCCTCGGGGCGAACGTCGCCGAGTCGTGGTCGGCCCTCCTCGGCGGCGAGTCCGGCGCCCGCTCGCTCGAGCACCCCTGGGTGTCCGAGCTGCAGCTGCCGGTGACGTTCGCCGCGTCCGTCAAGCACGAGCCCGACACCGCGCTCGAGCGGGTCGAGGCGAAGCGCCTCGACCGCGGCAGCCAGTTCTCGCTCATCGCGGCTCGTGAGGCGTGGGAGGACGCGGGCCGGCCCGACGTGGACCCGGAGCGGCTCGGCGTCGACTGGGCGACCGGCATCGGCGGCGTCTGGACCCTGCTGAACGCGTGGGACACCCTTCGTGAGAAGGGAGCGCGGCGCGTCCCGCCGCTCACGGTCCCGATGCTCATGCCGAACGCTCCGGCGGCGACGATCGAGATGGAGTTCAAGGCGCGGGCCGGTGCACGCACCGCCGTGTCCGCCTGCGCCTCGAGCACCGAGTCGGTCGGCAACGCGGTCGCGCACCTGCAGGCCGGTCTCGCCGACGTGATCATCGCGGGCGGCACCGAGGCCTCGATCCACCCGCTGCCGCTCGCGGCGTTCGCGCAGATGCAGGCCCTGTCGAAGCGCAACGACGATCCCGCGGCCGCGTCGCGCCCGTACGACAAGGGGCGCGACGGCTTCGTGCTCGGGGAGGGCGCCGCGGCGCTCGTGCTCGAGACCGAGGAGCACGCCCGCGCCCGCGGGGCGCGCATCTACGCGCGGATCCTCGGCGGCGCGGTCACGAGCGACGCGTACCACATCAGCGCGCCCGACCCGGAGGGCTCGGTGCCCCGCGCCATGACGCAGGCGATGCAGAACGCGGATGTGGCCGCGGACGACATCCGGCACATCAATGCGCACGCGACGAGCACGCCGGTCGGTGACATCGCCGAGTACCAGGCGATGCGCAAGGTGTTCGGCGGGCACCTCGACGACATCGTGGTGAGCGCGACGAAGGCGTCGACCGGGCACCTGCTCGGCGGCGCCGGCGCCATCGAGGCGCTGTTCACCGCGAAGGGGCTGTCGGAGCGGGTCGCGCCGCCGACGATCAACCTCACGGATCAGGACCCCGAGATCCCGCTCGACGTGGCGTCGAGCCCGCGCGAGCTGCCGGAGGGCGAGGTGCTGGCGCTCAGCAACTCGTTCGGCTTCGGCGGCCACAACGCGGTGATCGTGCTCGCCACGGCCTGACCGACGACACGAAGGCGGGGCCCCTGCGGGGCCCCGCCTTCGTCGTCCCCGGCGCCCCGCCCGCGCCTGTATGCCGTCGGACACCTGCAGCGGTACGAGCGCCTCCAGACGTCCCGAAGCCCTGCAGGAGCTGCAGCAGCGGCGCAGGCGGCTCAGGACACCCGATAGCCGGTGCGTATGCCGCCGGGACATCTGCAGCCGTACGAGCGCCTACAGCAGTCCTCACGCCCTACAGAAGCCGAGACCAGCCCGCTGGCCGCGGGCCCCTTAGGACGCGCTGACGAGTCGCGCGGGGCGAAGGCCGAGCAGCGACGACACCAGCGACCGAGACGGCCTCGACCCTGATCCGAGAGGCCGGGCCGCCACGCCGGTCCGGCTGGACCGCCCGCGACGCGCGCCGCAGAAGCGGCGGCGCGCCGATCAGCACAGGGAGGAGCCCCCGTGCGGTACCCATCCGGACGGGGGCTCCTCATGCAGCGGTGCAGAGGTTCGAGGGCCGCTACCCATACAGCCCGAACACTGAAAGAGACGCACTCGCTGACACCTCGAACGTACCGGGGAAGGGCTTCCGGGACGAGGGTGACACGCCGGTAATTACGAGAGTGTCACCCTCTTTTTCCGGCAGTCCCGGATCAGACCGCGGAGCGGTGCAGCCAGGTGACGGACGAGGATCCCATCGCGTGACGGAAGGGCTCGAGCTCGTCGTCCCAGGCCTGACCGAGCGCGAGCCGCAGCTCACGATGGAGGTCGATGACGCTCGTGCCGGCGACGTCCATCGCGGCCCGGATCCGGTCCTCGGGGACCACGACGTTGCCCGCCGCGTCGGTCTGGGCGTGGAAGATGCCGAGGTCGGGGGTGTGCAGCCAGCGGCTGCCGTCGACGCCGTCACGGGCGTCTTCGGTGACCTCGAAGCGCAGGTGCTCCCAGCCGCGCAGCGCCGAAGCGATGGCGGCACCGGTGCCCGGCGCGCCCTCCCAGTAGTAGTCCGTGCGCATCGCTCCGCGAAGCACAGGCTGATCAGCCCAGGTGAAGCTCACGGCACGGCCGATCGCGCGCCCGGCCGCCCACTCGACGTGGGGGCACAGTGCACGCGGCGACGAGTGCACGTACAGCACGCCACGGGCGGAGGTGGTGACCATGGATTCGTCCTCCGTTCGAACAGATGCGTCTTCCCCAACGACCTGGTGAACGGTGCGACCCGATGCCACCGATATGAAATTAGCGGAGCCCTATCCGGCTCCCCGGAAGTATGGCCGACGACACGCCGGAATCGCAAGGAGATCGGCGCGCCGTCGGCGCGACCCCATTACGGGAGCAGCGCGAGCTTGCCTCCCGGGTGCCCCTCGGCGAGGAATGCGAGCGCCTCGCCGGCCTCCGCGAGCGGGTACGTTCGCGCGACGGGCACGACCAGCTTGCCCTGCGCGGCGAGCTCGACGAGCCGCGCGCGGATCTCGTTGCGGAACCGCGAGCTCTCCGGATCGCTGCCGCCGACCGCGTGGAAGCCGTCGCGCTTCGCGCGAGCGAAGCCGGCGATGGTGACGATGCGGTCGGCCGGTACGAGGGCGAGCGACACGTCGGCCGCCTCGTCGGTGCCGATGCAGTCGAACGCGCCGTCGATGCCGTTCGGCGCGAGGTCGCGGACGCGCTGCTCGAGGCCGCTCCCGTAGGCGACGGGGATGCCCCCGAAGCGCTGCACGGTCTCGAAGCTGCGCTCGCTCGCCGTGCCGATCACGGAGACCCCGACCTCGGCCGCCTGCTGGAGGAGGCTGACACCGACGGCGCCGGACGCGCCGTGCACGAGGATCGTCTGCCCGCGCTCGACCGGGACGACGCGGAGCATGTCGGCGGCGGTGGCACCGACGAGCAGCAGGTTCGCCGCCGACGGGAAGTCGAGCGCGTCGGGCTTGGCGAACACGTTCGCCGCCGGCACGGTGATCGCCGAGGAGTAGCCGCCGCTCACGCGGAAGGCGAGCACCGGGTCGCCGATCGCGCCGCCTCCCGTGGCGATCTCCGTGTCGGCGCCGATCGCGGCGATCACTCCCGCCACCTCGTAGCCCGGCCGGATCGGCAGCTTCGCCTCGTCGCGGTTCGGGCCGGCCGAGAAGCCCTTGAAGTCCGCAGGGTTCACGCCGGCGGCGCGGACATCGATCGTGACCTGGCCGGGGCCGGGCTGCGGGATCTCGACGTCGACGACCTCGAGCACGTCGGGGCCGCCGTAGCGGGGAGCGAGGACCTGGCGGGCGGACAGCGGGGCGTCGAGCGTCATGACAGCGATTCAACTCCGATCCCGCTGCGCACGCGTTCAGGTCGCATCGCTGTAGCGCTCGACGACGGCGACGTCGAGCGGGAAGTCGACGGGGAAGTCGCCGAACAGCAGTCGCCCCGCCGCCGCCGCGGCCTCCCGCACCGCCTCGGCCGCCTCGTCGACGAGGTGCTCGGGCGTGTGCACGAGGACCTCGTCGTGGAGGAAGTAGACGAGGTGCGGGCGCTCCGCGAGGCGCCCGGCGCCGAGCGCCCAGAGCCGGCGCCGGAGGTCGGCGAGCCAGCAGAGCGCCCACTCCGCAGCGGTGCCCTGCACCACGAAGTTCCGGGTGAAGCGGCCGTGCTCGCGCGAGAGCGACCGTGCGCGCCGGACGACCGCGTCCGAGGCGTCGAGGTCGGACGCGGCCGCCTGCGCAGCCCGCCAGGCGTCGGAGGGCGATCCCGATCCGCGGCCGAGCAGCGTGCCGACGACGGCGCCGCGCTCCCCCGCCCGCGCCGCCTGCTCGACGAGGCCGAGCGCCTGCGGGAACCGCGCGGCGAGCCGCGGCACGAGCCGGCCACCCGCCCCCTGGGTCGCGCCGTAGAGGGCGCCGAGCATGCCGTACTTGGCGGCGCTGCGGTCGGCCACCGCCCCTGTGGCGACGATGCCGTCGTACAGATCGCGTCCGCGGCCCGCCTCGGCCATCGACCGGTCGCGCGCGAGTCCCGCGAGCACCCGCGGCTCGAGCTGCGCGGCGTCGGCGACGACCAGCCGCCAGCCGGGATCCGCGACGACCGCGCCCCGCACCTGCTTCGGCAGCTGCAGCGCCCCACCGCCGCGGGTGGCCCAGCGGCCGGTCGCGACCCCGCCGACGACGTAGTCGGGCCGGAACCGGCCGTCGGCGACCCAGGTGTCGAGCCAGTGCCAGCCGTTCGCCGTGTGCAGCCGGGACAGCTTCTTGTAGGAGAGGAGCGGCTCGATCACCGGATGCTCGAGGCGGCGGAGCTCCGACGACCGCGTCGTCTCGACGGTCAGCCCGGCCGCCCGCAGGGCGCGGACGAGCTCGACGGGCGAGTCCGGGTTCAGCCGCGGGGCGCCGAGCGCTTCGCGGATGTGTGCGACGAGGACCTCGAGCGCCTCCGGCCGCTGCCCGGACGGCACCCGCGGGCCGAGCAGCCCGGCGAGGATGCGCTCGTGCTCGTCCGCACGCCAGGGCAGCCCGGCCGCGGACATCTCGGCCGCGGCGAGCGCTCCCGCGGACTCGGCGCGGAGCAGCAGCCGCAGCGCACCCGGCCGTGGCGACGCCGCGACGACCTGCTGCTGGCGCCGGTGCTCGTCGGCGGCGGACACGTCGGCCGCGGCGCGGTCGAGCGCGAACAGCCCGTCGGCCGGGTCGGCCGAGGGCTCGTCCCAGCCGTCGCGAGGCAGGTTCGCGTAGGCGGGCAGCGGGACGGTCGTGCCGCGCAGGATGGCGCGGGCGAGGCGGACGTCGTGCGCCCGCTCCACACGGACGCCCGCGGCGAGCAGCGCCGGGTAGACCGCCGCGGTGTCCCAGACCCAGCGCACGCCGGCGGCCTCGAGCCCGGCCACCCGCTCGGGCAGGGCCGCGGCCGGCACGCGCTCGGCCGTTCCATCCGCCGCACCGTCGTCGGCGAGCGGCGTGAGCCGGTAGCCGTCGTCGTGCGCCTCGAGCGCGACCGCCGGCACCACGGCCGCAGCGGTCGCGTGGTGCGCGGGCGCGGTCAGGGTCACGCCGACACCGTAGGCGGAGGCGACGACACCGCCCGCGGCACGGTGTCCGCGCACCGGCCGTAGGTGATCCGTCCTGGTGTAGGTGCGGAACGCGGTTTCCCACCTACACCGGGACGAAGTACCTACACGCGGTAGCGGGCCGCTCGTCGAACGGGCGTCAGTGCAGGGGCTGGCCCTCGCGGTCGAGGACCTGCTTCTCCCCCGCCTCGATGCGGAACGGGAACCGGTTCTGCTTCGGAGGCATCGGGCAGTTGAAGTTGTAGCTGAAGGCGCAGGGCGGCAGCACCGCGTAGTTGAAGTCGAGCGTGATCGTGCCGTCGGGGTTCGGCGCGAGGAAGAGGAAGCGCCCGACGCCGTAGGTGTCGTCGCCGCTCGTCGCGTCGGCGAACACGAGCTGGAGGCGGTTGCCGTCCCTGAACGCGGCGATGCGGTACTCGGTGCCCTCGAGCGTCACGACGATGTCGCCGGGCACGGGCAGCTCGCGCGTCGCGCCCTCGTCCTTGATGTGCGAGAAGCCGACCGTGGTGCCGGCGGGGTTCGGGGTGAAGCGCCCGGTGACGATCCAGCCCGGGTTGTGGGGGAAGGCGTCGATGCGGCCGAAGCGCTGGATGTCCTCCGACTGCGCGTCCCAGACCCGGAGCGCGTACTGGCCGTCCTCACCGCGGATGACGGTCCCGGTCGTGTGGTCGTCGAAGACGATGGCGCCCGGCGCCGGGTCGTCCTTGCCGCGCACCACGACCTGGCCGTCGACGAGCTCGCCGTCGACGCGGATGCCGTCGCTCGCCGAGGCGGTGAGGAGCAGGCCGGACTCGGCCTCGGGCCGCGGTGCCCACACGCCCGGCACGCCCCAGATCGTCTGCTCCTCGCTGACCCACTGGGTGTTCACGAGGGCGAGGAACCCGGTCGGCGTCCGCACCGACTGCTCCCGGAGCGCGTGGAACCGCTCGTAGCGGTCTGCGGCGGTGGCGGGGGCGGCGGTCGCGGTGTCGGTCATCGTGGTCCTTCCGGAGGTGGGCGGGGTTGAAGGGAGGCAACGCGCGCGGGCGTGGTTCCCTTCCCGCGCGAGGCGGGCTCAGCGCTCGAGCGGCAGCACCGGCACGCCGGGCGGCGTGAAGCCGAGCACCTGACCGTAGAAGGAGAGGCACGCCTCGCGCGAGGCGACGAGCGCGTCCCGGCCACGGAACCCGTGCGACTCGCCCTCGAACTCGAGGTAGGCGTGCAGGATGCCGCGAGCGGCGAGCGCGTCGCGGAAGGTGCGCGACTGGGCGGGCGGCACGACCGGGTCGTCCGCGCCCTGGAGCAGCAGCACGGGGACGCGGAGCCCGTCGACGTGGTTGATCGGCGCCCGCTCGGCGTACGTCGCGGCGGCCTCGGGGTACGGGCCGATCAGTCCGTCCGTGTAGTGCGCCTCGAAGTCGTGGGTGTCGGCGGCGATGGCGACCGCGTCGGCGACGCCGTAGAACGATGCGCCGCAGGCGAAGACGTCGGTCGTCGTGAGCGCGGCGAGCACGGTCCAGCCGCCGGCTGAGCCCCCCTCGATCGCGAGCCGCTCGGGATCGGCGATGCCGCGCGCGCCGAGCCCGCGCACCACCGTCACGACGTCCGCGACGTCGACGACGCCCCACTGCCCGTTCAGCCGCTCCCGATAGGCGCGGCCGTAGCCGGTCGAGCCGCCGTAGTCGATGTCGACGACGCCGATGCCGCGACTCGTGTAGTAGGCGTACTTCGCAGACAGCTGCGGGCCCACGTGGGTCGTCGGGCCGCCGTGCACGAAGGCGACGAACGGGGGCAGGGTGCCCTCCGGCGCGGTGTACGCGGGGTTCCTCGGCCGGTAGACGACGGCGTGGACGCCGTCGACCTCGTGCAGCTCCGCCTCGGGGAACACCTCGAGCGGCAGGCCCTCGACGCCGGCCCGGACGACGCGGAACACGCCGGTGGCGACGTCGAGCTCGCGGAGCGCACCCGGCTCCCCCGCCGCCTGGTCGATGAGGAGCGCGCGCCCCTGCCGCTGCGCCTGCCAGTCGGTGTACGAGCGGCGCTCGCGGAGCACGCGGGCCTCGCCCGTCGACGGGTCGAGCAGCGCCTGCTCGTCGGCGCCGAGCGTGGAGGTGAGCAGGAACCTGCCGTCGGGCAGCGGCAGGTACCAGCGCAGCCCGAGCACCCACAGGGCGCCCCCGGTCTCGCGCTCCTCCGGGTGCAGCGGCTCCGGCTCGCCCCCCGCCGCGGCGACGCGGTAGAGGTTCCACCAGCCGGTGCGGTCGGAGCAGACCGCGAGCGTCGCGTCATCGAGCCACTCGGGCTGCACGACGGACTCGCGGCGATGACCGAGGAGCGTGCGGACACCGGTCGCCCGGCCGTCCTCGAGCCGCGCGACGCGCAGCTCGGTGCCGTCCCACGGCATGTCCGGGTGGTCCCAGGCGATCCACGCGATCGATCCGCCGTCCGGGGAGATCCGCGGCTGGGCGAGGAAGCGGGACCCGCCGACGACGCTCGTGATGCGGCCGGGGTCGTCCGCGGCGGAGCCGTCGAGCGGCACGAGGACGACGTCGCGCTCGAGATCGCCCGGTCCTTCTCCGACGTGCGTCTCGCGGACGGCGAGCACGTCGCTCCCGACCACGGACAGCCCCCCGAAGCGCATGCCGAGGCCGTCGGGCGTCAGCGGCACGGGCTCGGTGCCTGCGCCGTCGAAGCGGTGGAGGCGCTGGTCCTCGTACCGGACGAACGCGACCCCCGCCTCGCCCGCCGCCCACGCGCCCCCGCCGTACTCGTGCACACGGCTGCGGATGTTCCACGGCGCCGGCAGCAGCACCTCGGCGCCGTCCGGTCCCTCACGGTGGAGCGTGATGCGACGCTCCCCCGGGATCGGCTCGGTCCACCAGATCTCGTCCCCCACGTAGGCGGCCTCGACGGGCTGGTGCGCCCCCTCGGCGACGTCCGCCGCGGTCAGCGGCGAACGCCACTCGCCGTACGGCGCCTCGATGCTCCCGGTCATGGCTCCACCGTAGAAGAGCCGGCGTGTCCGTCCGTTGCGACCACCGGCCGACCGATCTACAGTGAGGACTCGAACACGTGTTCGAGCGGACGGAGGAGCGGCATGGACTTCACGACGACGTGGGCGGATCGCGCCGCCGAGCTCCGGACCGCCGACGGGGTCCCCGAGCGGCTGGTCTGGCACGCCCGCGAGTACCGGGTCACCGACGAGCCGACCCGCATCGAGGACGCCCTCGGCACGCTGCTCACGCATCCGCTGCCCGTGCGGGGGTGGCGCTTCCAGGGCACGAGCGACGCCGCGGCCGAGACCCTGGTGTTCGACCTGCTCTGGTGCGACGGCGGCTGGCGGGTGATCCGCACCTACCGCTGAGGCGCTCGACCCTGCGGGTTTCGCCCTCGCCGTGGTGTCCGGCGCGGGAACGGGGTCCCGCGTCCTAGCCTGACGCCGTGCGGAAGAGGGGACCTCGGCCTGCGCTCGCGGTCGTCGCGGTGGCGCTCGCCGTCGGGCTGACCCCGCTGGCGTTCGGCGGCCGCGCCGACGCCGCCCGTGCGGGCGACCCGACCTGGGCCGAGGTGCAGCAGGCGAAGCACGACGCCGCCGCGAAGGCCGCTGAGGTGAAGAAGATCCAGGGCCTGCTCCGCGAGGCGCAGGCCGGCGCGGCGCGGGCCTCGGCGGCGGCGGTCAAGGCGGCGGCCGCCTCGGCGCAGGCTCAGGCGCAGGTGCAGTCGGCCCAGCGCACGCTCGACGGGCTGCGGAGCCAGGCCGCCGCCGCGAAGGCGAAGGCCGAGAAGGCGAAGCGCACGGCGGCCGCGGTGGCGACCCAGCTCTACCGCGGCGGCGACCCGACGCTCTCGGTGTGGCTCTCCGGCAAGGAGTCCGGCGCGCTGCTCTACCAGCTGGGCGCGCTGTCCCGCATCGGCGACTCGTCGTCGGCGCTGCTGCAGGCGGCGGTGCAGGACGAGCGGAGCGCGCAGGCGCTCACGGCGCAGGCGGATGTGCAGGCGCGGATCCGCGACGAGCTCGCGAAGAAGGCGAAGGCGCTCGCCGACGCCGCGCACGCAGCGCAGGTCGCGGCCGACAACCAGGTGGCGAGCACGAAGCAGCGCGTCGCCGACCTGCAGGCGAAGCTCGCCCAGCTGCAGGACCGCGCCGCGTCGCTCGAGGAGTCGTACAAGGAGGCGCAGGCCGCCAAGGCCCGAGCCGCTGCGGCGGGCGCGGGCGGCGGGGCGAACGAGACCCTCGGCGGCGGCGGCGGGGCCGGCTCCCTCTCCCCTGCGGGCGCGCAGAGCTACGCGGCGGGCCGGATGGGTGCCTACGGCTGGGACTCCTCGCAGTTCAACTGCCTCGTCAGCCTCTGGAACATCGAGTCCGGCTGGCGCTGGGACGCCTACAACGCGTCGTCGGGCGCCTACGGGATCCCGCAGGCGCTGCCGGCTGACAAGCTGTCGAGCGCGGGCTCCGACTGGCGCACCAGCTCGTCGACGCAGATCGAGTGGGGTCTCGGCTACATCCAGGGGCGCTACGGCACCCCGTGCGCGGCCTACTCGTTCGAGACCTCGCACATCCCCTACTGGTACTGAGCGCGTTCCGTCGGCGCGGTGCCGGGAGCCGGCCGCCGATCGTCAGCCGGACAGGGTGCGGTAGGCGCTCCGGTAGTAGACGAGCGGCGAGTCGTCGTCGAGGCCGGGCGCCTCCAGCGCGCGGACGCGACCGACCACGATCACGTGGTCGCCGCCGTCGTGCACCGCGTGCACCGCGCATTCCAGGTGCGCGAGCGCGCCGGGCAGCAGCGGGTTGCCGAGCACGCCGGGGCGCCAGTCGAGACCGGCGAACTTGTCGCCGCCGCTCACGGCGAACCGGTCGCTCAGGTCGCGCTGGCCCGAGGCGAGCACGTTGACGGCGAACCGGCCGGTCCGCTCGATGCGCGGCCACGTCTTCGACGTGCGCGCGGTGCTGAGCAGCACGAGCGGCGGGTCGAGCGAGAGCGAGGAGAACGACTGGCAGGTGAGACCGGCAGGACCGTCCTCGGTGCTGCCCGTGACCACGACGACGCCGGTGGCGAAGCGGGCGAGCACGGAGCGGAAGTCCGCCTCGTCGAGCGTCTCCGCCGTGCCCGGTTCCGTCACCGCACCAGGCTACGGCGTGCTCCTGCCGCCCCCCGGTCGTGGCTGTCGCGGGGAGACGCCGAAGGGCGGCCGCCCGGTCCCGGCGCACATGGGGTGCGCCAGGAGCGGACGACCGCCCTTCGAGGAGAACCGACTCAGCGGGGAAGGCGCAGGACCTGGCCCGGGAAGATGAGGTTCGGGTTCGGAACGATGCTCGCGTTCGCGTCGGCGAGACGCTCCCAGCCGCCGGTCACACCGAGGCGGGTCGCGATCTTCGACAGGGTGTCGCCGGAGCGGACGGTGTAGGTCTTGCCCGAGAGCGCGACCGACGAGACGTGACGAGCCGGAGCGGTGGCCTTGGGCGCGGCGGGCGCGGCCTTGGCGACCGGGGCCGGCGCAGCCGGGGCAGCCGGAGCGGCCTGCACCGCGGGGGCGGCCGGCGCGGCCGGGATCGGGGTCGGGTTGGCGGAGTCCGTCAGGCCGAGCTTGGCGGAGCAGGCCGGCCAGGCGTTCCAGCCCTGGCTGGCGAGCACGCGCTCGGCGACGGCGATCTGGGTGGCCTTGCTGGCGTACTGCGGCTCACCGGCGCCACCGAAGGCGTGCCAGGTGCTCAGGGTGAACTGCAGGCCGCCGTAGAAGCCGTTGCCGGTGTTGATGGCCCAGTTGCCGCTGGACTCGCACTGGGCGAGGGAGTCCCAGGTGGACTCCGAGGCGGCGTTGGCGGGGGCCGCGGAGATGCCGACGCCGACCGCGGTCAGGGCGGCGAGGGCGAGGCCGCCGGCGGCGGCACGGGTGCTCTTCAGGATCTTCATGTACGTGCTCCGGCGGGTCGCTCGTGCTCGTGTCCGTCCCCGGACGTCGTCGCACCGCTGCCCACCCTGACGAATAGCGGTCAAGTCGAACGGTGCTGCATGTGGGCAGCGTGCAGCGTGGCAGCACCGGGCGTACGTCTCGACCTGGCGGGGGTTCCGCAGCTTCCTGGAGCGCGGCGCCGGTCGAGCGGGTCGAGAGTAGACAGACCCGGGAAGGATTTGCAAAACCGATACGTACCGCTCGGCGTGTCGGATGGCGCTCCTGGACAGCGACCCAGTATGGCTTCTGAGCAGGCATTCTCGCTCCCGCGAACGCGAGCGGTGAGGGGGTTGCATGGAGTCCGTGCGTCCGCGGCGCAACAAGGGGGCGCGGGCCGCACACGGTCCGGATGCCACCCGAACATCAGCGCCACGGATGCTATGAGCGGCCGATCAAGGCTGGGCGGAGCAATCCGGCCTGCGACCAGGGGTACCTCGTCGGAGGGGCGCGGGAGGACCGTCTGCAACGCTCCCCACGAGCTGCGGACGGCTCAGCTGCGGACGTCGGCGGCGACATCCGCCGACCACGACGCGGGCGACCTCTTTATCGTCAAGAGAGCTGCGTTCAGACATCTGAACATCTTTTTTTCCGAAGTCGCCGCTCGGGACCTTCGTCGCCCCCGCTCCCAGGGGTGCCGCCGCCCTGCTTTCCGTCCTCTGTCGGAGCGCTCAGCGGCTCCCGGATCGGCTCGAGGGCGACTCGCCCCTACTTCACGTTGACGATGCCGCCGAAGCCCTCGGGCACGACGACGACGTTGCCCGACGCGGCGAGGCGCGACAGCGTGTCGATGTAGTTCTGCTTCAGGACGTTCGCGGTGAGGGACCGGTTCAGGGTGTCGTTCGCCTTCGCCTTGGCCTCGGCCTGCACCACCTGCTGCTGCGCCGAGACCTGCGCCGCCTTCAGGTTGTTCTGCTCGGTGGTCACCTTGATCTGCGCCTCCTGCGCCGCCGCATAGGCGCCGGAGACGCTCGCCGGCGGAGTGATCTGCTGCAGGCTCACGGAGTCGACCGTGACGCCGGTGCCCTTCCACCGCGTCTCGAGCGCGCGCTGGATCGCGTCGTTGACGGCGACGCGCTTGGTGATGAGCTGCAGGGTCGAGAAGTCGTTCGGGGCGTCGCGCACGGTCGAGCGGATGTCCTGCGTGACGAACTGCGACACGAAGTTCGTCTCGTCGCGGAACTGCCGGTAGATCGTCGTCACCTGGTCGGGCCGGATGGAGTAGCGCACCGCGATGTCGATGTCGCTCGCGACACCGTCCGCGTCCTGCACGACGATGTCGGGCCCGAGCGCGGATCCGCCCGTGTAGTCGGTCGTCGCGCGCTTGCCCGCGAACACCACCTGCTGGTTGCGCACGTTGAACGTCTGCACCGTGCTCCAGGGCGCCTTCACGTGCAGGCCGGGTGCGACCTCCTGCCCGAGGATGTCGCCGGTCCACGAGACGACGACGCTCGCGTCGCCGGTGTCCTGCGCGTAGAACGCGGACAGCGCCGTGAGCAGCACGCCGAGACCGAGCAGGCCGCCGCCGCCGGCGAGCACGAAGCGGGACGCCCGCGGTCCGCGCTGGGCGGCCGCAGCGCGCTCCCGCCGCCGCAGCGCGACGCCGGCCAGCAGCGCGACGACGGCGAGGACGATGAAGACCAGGGCGGCGGCGAACACGCGACGACGCTAGCCGCGCGAACCCCTGATCAGCGGGGCGATCCGAGGCCTGTGGAGAAGCCGCCGGCACCTCCCGGGAGCCGGAGCGGCGGCCTCAGGGGACACCGGCGAGCACGACCACGTCATCCCGCCGGAGGGCGAGCTCCCGCACATCGCGCGCCACCGGCAGGCGGACCCGCATCGTCCGGCTGGCCGAACGCCGTCCGAGCCGGCGGACCGCCCCGGACGGCGTGCGCACAGGCCCTTCGACCGGAGCCCTTCGATAGGTACCATCCCGCCATGAGGCCTGCGTCCGAGGGCGTCCGCGCCGCCTCGGCCCCCCTGCTCACCCCGCCGTCGATGGTGACGCGCTACTCCGAGCTCGGCACCCCGGCCGAGCCGCGACCCTGGTGGGCGCCCGCCGGCTGGCTGCTCGTGGCCGTCGGCGCGCTCCTGCTCTACGGCGCGTTCCTCGTGCTCTCGCCGCTCGTGCTGCTCTGGATCGGCGTCCGCCGGCTCTGGGTGCGGACCTTGCGGTACCGGCGCCGCCCCGAGGACCTCCGCGTCGCGATCATCGGCGGCGGCTGGAGCGGCCTGCAGGCCCTCGCGCGCTTCCGGACCCTCGGCGTCGACCAGGTCGACGTGTTCGAGCGGTACGACACGATCGGCGGCACCTGGTCGCCGCACCTGCGCTACCACGGCCTGCAGATCCACGGCAGCATGACCGTCACCTCGTTCGACGGCCTCCCCTACAGCGACGACCCCGACGTGCAGGGCGGCAAGGTCATGGCCGAGGAGGTGGAGCGGTACATCCACCGGTTCGCCGACACGAACGACCTGATGCCGGCCGTGCAGCTCTCGTCGAACGTCGACTCCCTCTCCTACTCGTCGGACGATCGCACCGCGACGCTCTCGATCACCGACCCCCGCACCGGGAAGCGGCGGACCTCGGGCCCGTACGACCTCGTCGTCTGGGCGTCCATGGCCGCCTACGGCGCCGTGCCGCGGCTCCCCGGCGCGGAGGTGTTCCGCGGCCGCAGCCTGCACACCTCGCAGAGCTCGACGGCCGAGATCGAGGAGATCATCCGGACGAACCGGCACGTCGTCGTCGTCGGGGGCGGCAAGGCGGCGTGCGACATGGTGCTCGGGCTGCGCCGCGCCGGCTACGAGAACTTCACCTGGGTGATGCGCAAGCCCTACCTCTTCTACCGGTACGAGGCGCTGCTGCACGACGCGAAGCCGATCGACCGCATCCGCGGCCTCTCCTACCTCGCCACCGTGATCTGGACCGGGGTGTCGAAGCGGCTCGGCGCGGTGCTGCACTGGTCGTCCGGCTACCTCGTCACCTACGGCCGGCCGCACACCGACTTCACGCACTTCCACGGCGGGGTGCTCTGCGCCACGCAGCGGCGCGACATCGCCCACGTGCCGCACACGATCGGGAACCCGGTGCGCTTCGACGAGGACGGCCTCGTGCTCGAGGACGGACGGACGCTGCCCGCCGACGTCGTGATCTGGGCGACGGGCAACCGCAGCGGGATCGACACCCTGGGCCTCACGAAGGACGGCGAGCCGTTCGCACTCGACCCTGCCTCGAAGCTCTTCCACCACTTCCAGGTGCCGGAGCTGCCGGCGCTCGCCTCGACCACCGCGCTCTGGACGACGTTCGGCCCGATGCGCGCCACGAACGCCGCCGACCTCGCGGTCTACTCGCTCTGCGTCGCGGAGCCCCGCAGCGAACGCTCGATGCGACGCGCGGCGCAGCGGCAGCTGAGCACGAACAGCCTGCTGCGCTCGTTCATCTGGGCGAAGGACGCGTGCTGGCTGCAGCAGTGGGTGCTCTTCCACATCGACCTCGTGCTGCAGGGCATCACCCCGATCGAGGCGTTCCTGAAGCACGCCATCGAGGTGTTCGTGCTCGCGAAGGAGACGCCGCTGCGGTTCGACCTGCTCCCCCGGCAGCGGTCGGACGCGCCGGTGCCCGACACCCCGCGCGTGCCGCCCGGGGTCGCCGTCGACTGATCAGGCCGGTTCTTCAGCGAACTCCGATCCGATCGACGCCGTTTCGTGACCGTTTCCCGGTTCCGCGATGGGGGAAGCGCGGGATAGTGCGCATACGGCATCGAGGCCGTCGACGCAAGAGGAGAACGCACATGGCGCTGCAGGCAGGTGGTTCGCATCCGCACCCGCACCTGACGGGGTGGGGCCCCTTCGCCGGTGCCCTCGCTCTCGCCGTCGTGGTCATCGCCGCGATCGCCACGGTCGGCCCCTGAGCCCGCTCGGGCCGCCTTGTTGATCAAGTGATCAGCAGCCTCGGCACGCCGCGAGCCGCGGCGGTCCGCGGCTCGTAGTGTGGGCGCATGGCTGCAGCTCCAGGCGACTCCCTCACCACCGACGCCGACCGGATGCACGCGACCTCGGACGAGGCGGCTGCGCTCATCGACGGCGTGCTCGCCTACGCGCGGCGCCGCGTGCTCTACGAGGACGTGCCGCTCGACAAGCCGCTCTCCCCGAAGGACCTCGCCCGTCTCGCCGGCGACACGATCACGGCCGACGGCATCGGCGAGCGCCGCGCGATCTCGCTGTTCGAGCACGTGCTCGCCCCCGCCTGCCTCTCGACCGACCACCCCGCGTACCTCTCGTTCATCCCGTCGGCGCCGAGCAAGGCCTCCGTCGCCTTCGACGTGATCGTGTCGGCCAGCTCGGTGTACGGCGGTTCATGGCAGGAAGGCTCGGGCGCCGTCTTCGCCGAGAACGACGTGCTCCACTTCCTCGCCCGCGAGTTCGGGCTGCCGGCCGAGGCGGGCGGCGTCTTCGTGCAGGGCGGCACGATCGGCAACCTCTCCGCGCTCGTCGCCGCGCGCGACGCGGCGCGTCGCCGGAACCGCGCCGCGGGCCGGGAGGACCCCCGCCGCTGGGTGGTCGTCTGCAGCGCCGAGGCGCACTCGTCGATCGCGTCGGCGGCCGACGTGATGGACATCGACATCGCCACCGCGCAGCCCGACGCGGGCGGGCGCCTGCACGGCGACGCCGTCGCGCGGGTGCTCGACGAGCAGGGCGACGCGGTCTTCGCGGTCGTCGCCACCGCGGGCACCACGAACTTCGGCATCGTCGACGACATCGCCACGATCGCCGAGGTCACGACCGCGCGCGGCGTCTGGCTGCACGTCGACGGTGCGTACGGCCTCGCGGCGATGCTCGTGCCGCGGATGCGGCAGGCGTTCGCCGGCGTCGAGCACGCCGACTCGGTGATCGTCGACCCGCACAAGTGGCTCTTCGCCCCCTTCGACGCGTGCGCGCTGATCTACCGCGACCCGACCGGCGCCCGCCGCGCGCACACGCAGCGCGCCGAGTACCTCGACACCCTGACCGAGGGCGCGGACTGGAACCCCTCCGACCTGGCGGTGCAGCTCACCCGGCGCGCCCGCGGCCTGCCCCTGTGGTTCTCGCTCGCCGCCCACGGCACGGAGCGCTACCGCGCGGCGATCGACCACGGCATCGAGCTCGCGAAGCGCATCGGGGACGAGATCGCGTCGCGCGAGGAGCTCTCGCTCGTGCGCGATCCGCAGCTGTCGGTCGTGGTGTTCCGCCGGGAGGGCTGGAACGCCGCCGACTACAAGGCCTGGTCCGACCGGGTGCTCGAGGAGCAGCTCGCCTTCGTGGTCCCCAGCTCGCACGACGGCGAGCCCGTGCTGCGCTTCGCGATCATCAGCCCGCTCACGACGTTCGAGAAGCTCGTCGAGATCCTCGACACGCTGCGCTAGCCGGTCGCCTCCCGCCGCGACCGCGGCTGCGGCCTGCTCCCCCGCCGTCGGGGACCTTCGGCTCGGGTCCGCGTCCGACCCTCGCTCTAGGCTCCGGGCGTCCTCGACGGCGAAGGGGGGCGGTCCGTGACGGCGCTGCCGACGTCCCAGGGGCAGGACGTCCCAGGATCGCGCCGTGCGCGCCTGCTCGCGGCGCTGCGGATCATCGCCGGGCTGCTGCTCGTCGTCGGGATCGCCGGCCAGTACCGCGTGAGCCTCGCCTACTGGCAGCGCATCCGCCTGCACGACCTCGGCCTGCGCACCGCGGACTTCCTGAGCGCCTTCACCCACGAGGCGAACCTCGCGTGCGGCGCGCTGCTCGTGCTGGGCGGCCTGCTGCTGCTGCGGGGCAGCGGTGCGACCTCCCGGTGGTACACGGTCCTCCGGCTCGCATTCCTGCCCGCGATCCTGATCGCCGGCATCGTCTACAACCTGCTGCTGCGGTCGGCGCCGGTGCCGCCCGGCTCGCAGCTCGACTGGGCGAACGAGGTGATGCACGTCGTCGCGCCGACCCTCGTGCTGCTCGACTGGCTCGTCGCGCCGCGTCGCCGGCGGCTGCCGTTCCGGACGGCGTGGTGGGCACTCGCGTTCCCGATCGGCTGGCTGGTCTACACCTTCGTGCGCGCACCGCTCGTGCCCGACGAGATCAAGGGCACGCCCTACTACTACCCGTACGGCTTCCTCGACCCGCACGCAGCGGGATGGGCACCGGTGCTCGTCCTGGTCGGGGTGCTGACGCTCGTCGTCCTGCTCCTCGGCGTGCTCGCTGTGGGCGCGTGGCGGCTCGAGGACCTCGTCGCTGCGCGTCGGGCGGGCCGGGTCGTCGTCGAGCCGGCGTCGGAGGAGCCGGCGGCGTCCACCCCGGCCGCCGGTCGGCGACCTCGACCGGCCGATCGATCCGGGTAGGCGAACCGGCTCCGCGGCAGCATCGCCCCACCCGGCTGCATCCCGTGGTCCGCCTCAGCCGCTGCTCGAACGCGAGCAGGTCTGCTGCGCCGCCGTCTGTCCGTTGAGGCCCGACAGCGCGGAGCCCGCCCGCTTCGGGCTCGCCGTCGGGGCGGGGCCCGAGGGGGCGGCGCTGGAGCCCTGCGTGCTCCGGGGCGCGGCGGACGGGGTGCTTCGCGGCGCCTTGACCGTCGTGCTGTACCCGCGGGTGGACGCCGCCAGCCGGACCGGCTGATCGGTCTGCACGCGGTGCAGCAGGGCCGACGCCAGCGCCGCGGCGGGGACGACCTTGTTCGGGTTCGCCGGGTCCGGCTCGGTCGGGAACTGCACGAAGACCATCTGCGAGGTCGGGATGCCCTTCACCGCGAGCAGCATCGACACGAGCGTGTCGATGCGCGCCATCGACGTGGACAGGGTGACCGCGGTCGCGGCGGTGGAGGCGAGCGCGTAGAGCCGCTGGGGGCTCGTCAGCGTGCTGCTGCTCGTCATCTTGCGCATGAGCGCCGACATGTACGCCTGCTGCGACGAGATGCGCGCGAGGTCGCTGCCGTCGCCGACGCCGTGACGGTTCCGCAGGTAGGCGAGCGCGGTTCGGCCCGTGATCACCGAGCGACCGGCGGGCAGGTCGAGCCCCGAGTACGGGTCGTGGATCGCGTGGTCGACGCAGACGGGCACGCCGCCGACGGCGTCCGCCATGGCGACCGTTCCCTGGAAGCTGAACTGGGCGGCGTACGGGATCGTCAACCCGGTCAGGTGCGCGACGGTGCGCGCCACGCAGCCGAGGCCGCCGCGCGAGAACGCCGTGTTCAACGGCATCTGCTGCACCGCTGCCGCGACCTGCTTCGACCGCGGATCGGGGCAGGCCGGCTGATCGATGACGAGATCGCGCGGGATGCTCAGCACGACGCCGCTGCGATGGTCGGCGGCGATGTGCACGACGATGTCGACGTCGTTCATCGTGGCCTGCCGCGCGGCACCCCAGGAGGACTGGCCGGGTGCGTTGTCGACGCCGACGATCAGGACGTCGAACCCGCCGGAGAGCGCTGCGGGGGCCGCACGCCCGCCGAGGTCGACGGCCCGGGACGCCAGCTCGTGCGAGAGCCGCCACGCGGTGATGCCGGCGATGGACGCCGCGCTGATGGCGAGCACGATCACCACGACGCCCGCGATGCGCAGCGCTGCGAGCGGGACCCGGAGGTCGTCGCGGCGGGATCGCGCACGATGTCGCTCCCCAGCGAGCACCGGCGCGTCGAGCCTCCGTCCCATGCGCACCCACCTCGCCTCCGCGCTGCTGCGGCCCTGTCGTGCAGACGGTATGGAAGCGGCGCTCAGACCGCGGTGAGCATCCCCCGGGCGCGCCGCGGTCACCGCGGGCGACACCGATCGGACACGCCCGGGCGCGCTCCTCACCTCGCGCGCGGCGGGGAGCACGGATAACGTGCCATGTGGGGAGCGTCGCTGTTGGGCGGCCCAGCCGGGTTCGACTCCCGGGCTCTCCACCACGACCGCCGGCCGCCCCTCGACGCCGCACCCTCAGCGTCACCTGACCGTCTCTCCCGATTGGCTTCTCCCGTCCTGAGCGAAGGAGAGCCGATGGCGATGACGACCGTGCTGGAGCGTCCGGCTCCCACCGCGGCCCCGCGGCTGCGGCGATCGACTCGGCTTCGGAACATCGAGCTCGGTCTGCTGCTGCTCGCCGTCGGCGTCTCGGCCTCGGCGATCCTGCTCGTGCAGCTCGGCGCGCTCGGCCGGATCGACTCACGGATCGCCGCGCTCACCGCCGTCCCGGCGGCCGCCGTGCTCGCGCTGCACGTCGTCCTGCGCTTCGTCGCCCCCGACGCGGATCCGTTCATCGTGCCGATCGCCACGGCCCTGAACGGGGTGGGGATCGCGGAGGTCTACCGCATCGACCTCTCCCCCACGGGCATCGCGAACCACACGGACGACGGCACCAAGCAGATCGTCTGGACCGCCCTCGCGGTGGCTGCAGCGATCGTGGTGCTGCTCGTCGTGAGGAACCACCGGCGACTGCAGCGGTACACCTACCTGAGCATGGTCGCGGCCGTCGTCCTCCTGCTGCTGCCGCTCGTGCCCGGCCTCCGCGTCGCGAACGCCGGCGCCGACGTCTGGATCCACGTCGGCCCGCTCAGCTTCCAGCCTGCGGAGCTCGGCAAGCTCTTCCTCGCCTTCTTCTTCACCGGCTTCCTCACCACGAGACGGGATGCGCTCGCCACGGTGGGGAGGCGGGTGCTCGGCCACCGGCTCCCGCGCGGCCGCGATCTCGGGCCGATCCTCGTGGTGTGGATCGTCGCGCTGCTCGTGATCGTCGGCGAGCACGCCCTCGGTACCGGGGTGCTCATCTTCGGCATGTTCGTCGCGATGCTCTACGTCGCCACCGGCCGTCGCAGCTGGCCGCTCTTCGGCCTGCTGCTCGCCGCCGCCGGAGGGTGGGCCTCCGCGCAGCTGCTGCCCTACATCGACGGCCGGTTCGTGAACTGGCTGAGCGCCTTCGACGGCGATCTCTACAACCAGCCCGGCGGCAGCTTCCAGCTGGTGAACGGCATCTTCGGCCTCGCGCACGGGGGCCTGTTCGGCACCGGGCTCGGCCTCGGCAGACCGGACCTCACTCCCGCCGCCGACAGCGACTTCATCGTCGCGTCCATCGGTGAGGAGATCGGCCTCGTCGGCCTGTTCGCCCTGCTCTGCCTCTACCTCCTCTTCGTCGCGCGCGGCCTCCGCGTCGCGTTCTCCGCCCCCGACGACTACGGCACGCTGCTCGCGGCCGGTCTCGCCTTCGAGTTCGCGCTGCAGTGCTTCGTCGTCATCGGCGGCGTCCTCCGGGTGATGCCCGAGGCGGGCCTCACCACACCGTTCCTCGCAGCGGGCGGGTCGTCGCTGCTCGCGAACTGGATGCTCGCCGCGCTGCTGCTGCGCATCTCCGACACCGTGCGCAGCGCACCTCGGACGACGATCTGACCGCGCTTCGGCCCGGAGCGATCAGCGCCGGCGCCCGATGCCCCCGTCACCCGGCGTCGCGACGCCGATCAGACGGTCGATCCGGGCGGTCAGCAGCCGGATCTGCTCGGTGAGCTCGCGGTGCTCCGACGGGTCCGTCGTGCGCTCGAGGTCCTGCTCGAGCGCCTCGAGGGCGAGGGCGAGCACGTGCAGGTCCCACACGGGCCGATCGACCTGCTCCTCGTCCGTCACGGATGGATTCTGACTCCGGGAGGTCGCCGCGGGCTGCGAGTCCCGCACCAGTGCCTCCACCGATGCGCTCGGGCTCGCGGCTCGACAGCGCCGAGCTCCAGCCCGGGTCGCGCCACGGGGAGTGCGGAGTCGCGACGCGGGCGAACGGGGAACCACGCCCGTCTCGCGTCGCACCCGCCTCGTGAGCGGGCCGGCTCAGCCGAGCGTGACGCCGCGGGCCCGCATGAAGGGGACGGGGTCGATGCCGGAGCCGCCCTCCCGGACCTCGAAGTGC
The DNA here is from genome assembly GCF_029846255.1 of Amnibacterium sp. CER49. GTDB lineage: Bacteria > Actinomycetota > Actinomycetes > Actinomycetales > Microbacteriaceae > Amnibacterium. The sequence goes on from NZ_JARVWQ010000001.1 coordinate 64,271, forward strand.
AGGTGGCATCCGGTGGACGCGCCCGTGCTGCCGAGCTGCGAGATGACCTCGCCCGCGGCGACCCGCGTCCCGATGCCGACGGCGATGCTCGCGTTGTGCCCGTAGGCCGTCTGGATCCCGCCGCCGTGGTCGATGAGCACGAAGTTGCCGTAGGTGCCGAGCCAGCCCGCGTAGCTCACGGTGCCCGCGGATGCGGCGTGCACCGGCGTCCCGCAGGCGGCGGCGAGGTCGGTGCCGGCGTGGAACGGGCGCACCCCCTCGACCGGCGCGTTCGGGCGCGGCCCGTAGGGGTCGCTGATCCAGCCGCTCACCGGCAGGGCCCAACCGGACGCGCCCACCGCGGCGGACGCGCCTGCTGCTGCGGCACGGGCCGCGGCCGCGGCCGCTCTGCGCGCCGCCACGCCCTTGTCGTAGTCGGCCTGCGTCGCCCGGCGGTTCTCGCGGAGGACCGCGAGCTGCGCCTGCATCGTGGCCTCGTTCGCCTGCTGCGCCGCGAGGTCCTCGTCGGCGCGCTGCTGAGCGTCGCGGGCGCCGGCGAACGTCCGCTGCGCCGCCGCGGCCAGTCCGGCAAGGGCTGCGCGCACCGTCCGGGCCTGCCCGGCGACCGCTGCCGCCGTGTCGCGGTCGCGCCGCGCGGTGCTGGCGATGGCGTCGGAGGCCTTCGCGAGCTGCTGCAGCATCTCGAGACGGCTCAGCAGCCCGGTCCCCTGGTCGTCGAGCAGGAGCCGCGCGGTGAGGCTCGTGCTGCTCGAGCGGGCGATCCCCGCGGCCATCCGGCCGGCGCGGGCCGTCGAGCGGGCGGCGCGAGCCCGGCTCGCCGCGGCCTGCCGGTCGAGCTGCCAGGCACGGTAGGTCGACGCGGTGAGCGCCTCCTGCGCACGCTCGTACTCGGCCGCGCGCCGGTTCGCCTCGCGGCGTGCGCCTGCGGCGCGGCTCCGGAGCGACGCGAGGGCCTTCTCGAGACGGGCGATCTCGCGCAGCTTCGCCTGCTCGCTGGAACAAGCGCGCTCGACGTCGGACCAGCTCGGATAGGACTCGGCGCGAGCCGCCTGAGCGGGCAGGGAGACGGCGACCAGCAGGGCGGCGACGACCCACACGGCCAGGAGCACCAGCGGGAGGCGGCGCGCAGCGAGCGGAAGCAGCGGTCGTCCTTCCCCGAGCAGGATCCCTCCTACGTTAAGCCGGTCCGACGGAGCGGCGCGGAGGCGCGCGGGGCCGCGGCGGTCAGGCGAGAGGCTGCAGGTGTGCTGCGTCCGTCGCGGTCGATGCCGGAGCGACGTTCGGAACCAGCTCGATCCGGACGGCCTCCATGCGGAGCCCCCTCCCCACGGTGCCGGCCACGGCCCCGTCGATGCGCCAGGGCTGCCAGCCGACGCCTTGCACATGGGCGCGGTAGCGGACGCGGTAGTGCGCGGCCAGGGTCCCCGTGAGGCGCAGCTCGAACGCCTCGAGGCGCAGACCGCGCCCCGTCGTGCCGATCGGCGACGCCGACGTCGCCCACGGCTGCCACCCGATCCGCTGCACGTGGCCGCGCCACAGGAGGTCGCCCGACCACCGGCTGCCCGCCACCGACAGCCGGAGCGCCTCCAGCGAGAGCGAGCGGCCGGTCGTCCCTCCGGTCGCGCCGTCCGTGACGCTCGGCAGCCAGCCGATCGTCGCGACGTGGGCCTGGTACACGTCGCTGCACGTCATGTCGTGGTCGTAGGTGCCGTCGGTCCACTGCGCGAGCTGGACGGTGCCGCCGGAGAAGCCGCGCTGCACGCAGAGGTCGGACGCCTCGCTGGCGAAGTCGAGACGCCCCGCCGCCGACCACACGGGCACGGACGGGAGCGACCACGAGCCGGTGATGTCCCGCCAGCCGTTCGGGTAGGAGTAGACGCCGGAGCGGAGCCCCGCGTCGGTCAGCGCGACCAGGATCCCGGCGATGACGAACCGGTTCTCCTGCCGCTGCGTCGCTGTCGAGGTCGGCCACGGCTGTCGGGGGCGGGGCTCGACGTCGACCCACACGCGCTCCGGATGCCAGCGGACGCCGTTCAGGGACCCGAGCGCGGCGCGCCCCTCGGCGTACCCGACGTTCCGGAGCCGGTCGGCCCGGGTGCTGGAGGGCCAGGGACCGCCTGTGCCGTAGGTGTCGTACTGCGCCGGCGTGGGGAACGTGGCCACCAGGTACGCCTGCGCCCGGACGCGGTGATCGCGCACCCACCGCATCTGCTCGCCGAGGCAGGGGTTCTCTGTGAAGGCGAGCCCGTGGGTCAGCCCCACGACCACGAACGCGGTGGTCGCCGGCGGCATCGGGAGACCGCCCTGGCACTGCGGCCAGGACACGTCGTGGCCGTAGTCGACGGCGGCGGCGGGTGCGGCGAACAGCACGGCGACGGCGATCAGCAGCAGCACCCCGAGGAGCCGGAGCGCGGCCGTCCCGGGCCGGCGACCGGGTCGACGCGCGCCGGAGCGGGCCATTCTGCACCCCGATTCGAAGGAGGGCCGGATGGTCCCACTCCGTCGCCGGCCCCGCTAGGGGACAACGGCCGGTGCAGCGCGCTGCAGGCGCTGCTCACCGGGGTCGCGCAGGGTCCTCAGCCCTGGTGGGCGACCGGCACGGAGCTCGTCGGCGCCCAGTCGGGCTCCCCCGTGGGCCCCTCGTCGGCGTCCCGCCGCGTCGCGGCCTGGGGCTGCTGCGCGGGCTGCGGCAGGGTGCCGAGACGGTCGACCTGCTCGGTGAGCGCTTCGAGGACCGAGCGCAGCTGGATCTGCGCGACGTGGGCGTAGGTGCGGACGTACTCGATCTCGGGGACGGCCGGCCCGTGCAGCTGCTGCTGGGCGCCGGCGGTCGCCGCCGCCTCGCTGGCGCTCGCCTCCGCGCGGTCCAGGATCTCGCGGTACTGGGTGCGCGCGGTGAGCACCAGGTCGCGCGCGTACTGCTCCGCGTCGGCGATCGCCTTGTCGGCGATCAGCTGCGCCTGGGTGAGCAGCGACACGGCCCCCGTCGTGATCTCCTGCTCGAAGTCGGCGCCCGACGCGCCACGCAGCCTCGCGTTCTCGGCCCGCAGCGTCGCGAGCTCCTGGCGGGTGCTCGGCGTGGCGGCGCGCACCTCGGCGATCGCCTGCGCGAGCTGGCTCATGAACCGGTCGACCTCGAGCCGGTCGTAGGCCCCGTTCCTGTTCTTCGTGAACTCGATCGAGTGCACGTCCGGCAGGTGACTCACCGCGACGGCGAGGTCGTTCTCCGGCCCCGTCGCGGTGTCAGGAGCAGGGCTGTCGAGCTCGATCCCGTTCTGCATCACGCGTTATCCCCCTATTCGCTGCGCGGCAGCCCCGCCGGCTGCGCGTCATGACTGTGATGGTGCTCCGCGTGGCTGTCCTCGTCGAGGGTCGCGAACTGCTCGAAGCGGACGTCCGTGTGCGCGATTCCTGCGGCACGGAGGCGGGAGACGGTGTGCCGCACCATCTCGGGTGAACCGCACACGAGGGCGAGGAGCCCGCGCAGCGAGCCCGAGTCGGCTGCGGCGTCGCCGACGTAGCCCTTCCGACCGGGATAGCTGCGGTCGTCCGAGACCACCGGCGTGTAGGTGAACCAGGGGCGGGTCGCCAGGTTCTTCAGCAGCCGGTTCTCGTACAGGCCCCAGGGCAGCCGCGCGCCGTGGAACAGCTGGACCCGAGGGGCCCGTCCGGTCGCCTGCCACTCGTGGTCGATCCGCTCCAGGTGGGCCCGCAGCGGGGCGAGGCCGGTGCCGCCGGCGACCATGATCAGGTCGCGGTGGCGCTCGGTCTCGTCGAGCGTCAGCTCCTGACCGACGGCGGAGCCGAGCCGGACGGTCTCACCGACCTGGAGGGAGCGGACGATCGTGCTGCTCACCTGGCCGCCCGGGACCATCTGCACGTGGAGCTCGAGGCTGCCGTCGGGCCGCGGCGCGTTGGCGGGGCTGTAGTAGCGCCAGAGCCGTGGGCGCGCGGGGATCTCCATCGCCACGGACTGGCCGGGCGCGAACGGCAGGTGAGGCTCGGGGCGGACCTGGATCACCGAGACGTCCAGGCCGCGTCGCTCCACCGCCGTCACCTCGGCGGCCCAGGACGACGGGCTCGACTCCTCGGAGGCCTCGGCCGCCTGCACCATCACGGTGGCGATGACTCCGTAGGCGTCCGCCCAGTCCGACGCGAGCTCGGGCGTCCACTGCTCGCCGAGGAAGTGCTTGAGGGTCGCGAGCAGCGAGGCTCCCACGTGGTTGTAGTGTGCCGCGATCACCTCGAACCGCCGGTGGTCGCGGCCCAGCTGCTGGATGAAGGCGGTCACCTCGTCGAGCTGGTCGACGTTCGACACGATGCGCCCGAGCGCACCCACGAGCCGATCCCGCTGGGTGGCCATCGAGATCGGGAACATCGCCCGCAGCTCGGGGTGGGACAGGAACAGGTGGGAGTAGAAGTAGAGCGGCACCTCGTCACCGAGGCTCTGGGCGAGCGCCCACGTCCGCTTCAGCTCAGCGGTGTCCATCAGGCGTAGTCGGCGAGCCAGAGGTCCGGCCCGAACACCTCGTACTGGATGTCCCGCGCCGGCACGCCCCGCTCGATGAGCTGGGAGCGGACGGACTGCATGAACGGCAGCGGACCGCACAGGTAGTACTGGGCGTCGGCGGGCAGCTCCCGGTCGCGCAGATCCATGAAGCCCTGCTCCGCGTCGAGGCCGTCCGCGCCGGCGGTGTCGAGCAGCCACGTCGCCGCGGTGGCGTTCGGGAGCCGCTCGAGGTCGGCGAACACCTGCTCGCGCAGCGCGTAGGTGTCGGCGGAGTCGTCCGCGTGGAGGAACAGGACCTGACGCCGGGTGCCGCTGCCCACGAGGTGCGAGAGCATCCCGGCCATCGGGGTGATGCCGATGCCGGCGCTCGCGAGCACGAGCGGGCGATCGGTGTACTCGAGCACGACGTCGCCGAAGGGGGCCGACAGCTCGAGCTCGTCACCGACCTGCACCTGGTCGAGGAGCAGGTTCGACACCTCGCCGTCGGGCTTGCCCGGCGTGCGGACACGCTTCACCGCGAAGACCCGGTGCTCGCCGTCGTCGGCCCGCGTGAGGCTGTACTGCCGGGGCTGCAGGACGCCGTCGGGCATGCGCAGCCGGACCGTCACGTACTGGCCCGGCAGCGACGGCTTGACGTCGTGGTGGTCGAGCGGCTCGACGACGAACGTCACGGTGTCCGCCGTCTCCTGGGTCCGCTCGGTGACGCGCCACCGGCTGTAGACGGTCTCGGGGGTCAGCCCGACCGCGCCGTAGAGTCCGCGCTCCTGGTTGATGAGCATGTTCGCCATCAGCCAGTAGACCTCGCCCCACGCGCCCGCGACCTGCGGCGTGACGGCGTCGCCCAGCACGTCGCCGATCGCCCACATCAGGTTCTCCGCGACGACCTCGTAGTGATCCGGCTGCACGCCGAGCGAGGCGTGCTTGTGCGAGATCCGCGACAGGAGGTGATCCGGCAGGTTCGTGGGGTTCGACACGAGGTAGCCCGCGAACGCGGCCACCGAGCCGGCCAGCGCCTGCTGCTGGCGACCGTCGGCCTGGTTGCCGCGGTTGAAGACGCCGTCGATCAGCTCCGGGTGCTGCTCGAACAGGTGCCGGTAGAACCGGGTCGCGATCTCCTCGATGTTCTCCCCGACCACGGGAAGCGTCGCCTGGACCACAGGCAGTGCAGCATCCGACAGCATCGCCGAAACCCCCTTCGCATCCGAGCGCGTGCGCCTCCGGGTGCTTCCCCGACAGCGGTGCGCAGCGCCTCAGCGCATCCAGCCTGCGGCGCAGACACCCCCGAACGCTGGGAAAGAACCTAACGGTGCGGGAGACGCGGGAGCAAACGAACGATGGGCGACACCGTTCGCGCGCCTCGGCCGGCGCCGACCGACAGCCTCACGCGGGTCGGAGAAGCAACACCACGAGGGCCAGGACACCCGCGACCACGCAGTAGACGGCGAACGGCAACAGGGTCTTGGTCCGGAAGTACCGGTCGAGGAAGGCGACGGCGAGCAGCGCGCCGATGAAGGAGGCGACGCTTCCGGCGAGCATCTGCCCGCGGATCCCTGCCCCGAGCGGGCCGAGCAGGTCCGGGACCTTGAGCACGCCGGCGGCAAGGATCACCGGGGTCGCAAGCAGGAACGAGAACCGGGCGGCTTCGCGGTGCGTGAGTCCGGCCGCCATTCCGGCGACCATCACGACACCGGAGCGGCTGATGCCGGGCAGCAGGGCGAGGATCTCGGTCGCACCGATGAGCACGCCACGGCGGATCGAGATACGCGAGATGGCCATGTCGTCCTCGACCGGGTTGCCCGGGGCGACGGCGAGCCCGTCGACCGCCCGCTCCGCACGGGCGCCTCGGCGGCGGAGCCGCTCGCCGACGAAGAGGATCACCCCGTTGACCACGAGGAAGGCGGCCGCGGGCAGCGGCTTGCCGAGCACCGTGCGGAAGAGGTGCTCCAGGAGGAGTCCCGCGATACCGACCGGGATCGTCGCAAGGATCAGCAGCCAGATCATCTTCTCCGCGGTGGTCGCGATGCGCCGATGACGGATCGAGGAGATCAGACCACCGATCAGCCGCAGCCAGTCGCGCCAGAAGAAGAGGATGAGGGCCAGAGCAGTGGCGACGTGCAGGCCCACGATGAACGCGAGGTACGGCGACTCCGGGGCGCTCACGCTCAAGTCCTTCGCCCACTGCCCTCCCACGAGCGCAGGGATGAGCACCGAGTGCCCGAGGCTCGAGACCGGGAACAGCTCCGAGACGCCTTGAAGGGCTCCCATGACGATCGCTTCGAGGTAGGTCATGTGGTGGTGCATGGTGGGAGCCCTTTCAGCTGGACCGTGCGGCGAAGGAGCGGCCCTGATCGGAGAGACCGGCCGACGCGGCGCTACTTCTACTGGCATCGTAGAAACCGGCGCCGCGCTGTGCCGACGCGACATGCCCGTGGCAACGGGTCCGCGCGAACGGATGTCGCGAAATCGTGGCCGGCCTCCGCTCGGGGACGCCTGCCGTCGCTCGCCCGGCGTGGTTGCGAGACGGCACGGATGGCGAGCGGCGAACCACACGAGAGCGCAGCGGGCCGTCGCTGCAGGGTGGAGCCGCGCACTGCGCCGTCCTACCGGCAGGGCTACGGCCGGTACACGTCGCCCCGGCTCGGGCGGGCGCGCATCGCGGCTGTGACGAGCGAACGCATCGAGGCGTGGGTCGCGGCGCTGGCGGGCGAGCGACGGTCCCCGGCGACGATTCGAAACCGTCCGTAGGGCGGACGGGACTTGAACCCGTGACCGACGGATTATGAGGTCCGAGGCTGCCGGAATTGGCCTGTTTCAGCTCGGCAGTGTTGCAGCTCCCCCGGTGGGCGGCTCCTTTCGGAGCACAACACGTCTCGACAAGGCCAGCACCGGCGTAGGTCCGTTCCCTGTCCGCTTCCTGTCCGGTGTCGGTGGCCCCTGTGACCGTGGGCACCGTGAGCGCCAACCGAACCGCCCCCGTGTTCCGCACCGCTCCCGAGCTGACCCACCAGCTCCGCCGGGTCATCGACCTGTTTCCGAAGATCACGGGTCGGGCGCTCGAGATACCAGCGGACCGGGCGGAGCCGGTGAACCTCGCGCTCGTCTACGCTTTCGCGGCGCACACGGTGGAGATGGCCCGTGGCGCGCTGGCGCTCTACGCCGCCGGGCTGCCGTTCGCGGCGGTTCCGGTCATGCGCACCGCGATGGAATGCGCCATGACCGCAGCCTGGCTATCCGTCGCGCCCGAACAGACCCGCAGCTTTCTCTACGCGGGCGCGGTCGACCGGCGTAAGGCGCTCAACGACATGGCCGCGCTGCGCCTCGTCGACGTCGAGGAGGCGCTTGCGGAAGCGCGCGAGCTCGTGACCGAGCTCAAGGCGGACGAGACGGATGCGGGCCGACTGATCCGTCTCCGGATGGAGGAGCTCGCCGGCGGAGCGGCGCTGCACGTCGACTACCGCGTGCTGTCCGGCCTGTCGCATCCCTCGCCGCTCATGGCCGACGAGTGGCTCGAGCAGGTCGAGCAGTCTGCAGCCGCACCGCTCGGACTCGGGTTCCGGGAGCGACCGGGCCTAACGCCGGCGTGGACGACGGCCGGCCTCGGGATCCTGCTGTGCATGGTCGTCCACGCCGAGACCGCACTCGACTCGATCCTGCCAAAGCCGCGCGCACAGAGTCAGCTCCGCACGCTCGCGCGCCAACTCGGCATCAGCGACACCATCCGACTCGCCGAGGACAGCGCCGGCACTACTGCGGATGCGCCGCCTGAATCAGCAGGCCGAGGCCAGCGAGAAGCCAAGGCAGAGCGCCCAGCACGAACCCCCAGGCAGCAGTCTTACGACGGCCGAGCCGCTGCGCGCGGCCGAGGCCGACCCACCCACTGATCAGCGCAACCAGGGCCACCGGCAGTGCGAGGAAGATTCCGATGACGGTGAGCGTGAGGCAGGCGTCGATGATGCCGAAGACCAGAGCGACGACGGCCGCGCTGTTGCGCGCGGCGGGTGCTACCGGAGCGGCAACGGCGGGCTGACGGAAGTCCTCCCAGTCGGAGCCGTTCCAGTAGCGCAGCATCGCCGGGTTGCCGGGCTCGGGGTACCAGCCGGGGTTGGCGGCGGGCGCGTTCGTCGTCATGGTCCGGAGCGTAGGGGCTGCGTACCGCATCAAACAGGAGCGTTGGGGCGCTGTGGATTACTTGTCGCGGAGGTTCTAGTCGCGCGCGGCCTCGAGGTCGAGCAGCTCGCGCTGCTGCCCTCGCAGGTGGTTGCCGATGAGCTCCGCTGCCCCTAGCTGCTCCTGCTGGAAGGCGTCGCGCTCGATTCGCTCGTGCTCGTCGCGCTCAGCTGCGGAAGGGAAGCGCTGGCCGCAGAGGAAGCAGGCGGGCTGACCGAGCTGGGACAGCCGGAGAGTGCGTGGTGCGGTCGTCGTCGTCTCCGTTCTCGGAGTGCTGCTCGGAGCGGTCTGCGTCGGCGGCGAGGGCAGCGCCCTGTTGCCTCGCCCACACCCCCCTACCCTCCGCTTTCGGTCACGAGCGGGCGGTCCCCATACGCTGCCCGTCGCGGCGTGCGGCCGGAAAATCGCGAAAATCGGGACCGCCTCGCTACTCGGGGTCGATGATCAGGAAGCCGTTCGCTTCCCTGTAGTGGCCCTGCATGATGCGAAGCCAACCCTCGTGCTTCTCCGGTCGCCTGCGGTGGCCAGATCCGCCCGCGTCCGGAGACGTGTCGAGCCACAGCCACCACACCGCCTGAATCCGGTACTTCGCATCGATGAGCTGCTCGCACGCGGCCTCAAGGTCGCCCGGACGCAGGACCGGGTTGGTAGCTCGGCCGACCGCGGCCTTCGCCCACGGAACGATCATCCCGGTCCAGCCGCCCTGGCCCTCGGTCGGCCACCAGGCGTTGTGGATAATCGAGTTCCGCCGCCGATGTGCTGTGGCAGCAAACGCCAGCGCGCTTTTCACCGCCTCCCAGACTTCCGTGGACAGTCGGACTACCTCGAGCATGGTTCGGCAGCCCTCGATCAAACGGCCGAGCTCGTCCGGTGCCACGTAGGCCGCATAACCTCCGGGCAGCACCAGCGACAGGTAGAGCTGATGGACGACGAGGTGGAGCTCCGCGTCGGCTATCGAGACGCGGCCGACGCCCCGCTCGAGCAACTCGCGAGACAGCTGCGGGGGCGGGTCGCTCACAGGCCGACGCTAGCCGGGGTGGGACACAAACCGTATGAGCGATGCCCACCAACTGCCCCCAGGGCCGGCAACGGCCACCAGCGCCAGCGCGCCGACGCCGCGCAGCGAGCACAGCGCGCGTGGGCCCTGCGCGTGGCCGGCGCGACCTGGGAGCAGGTAGCCAAGTTCGTTGGGTTCTCGGACGCCTCGACGGCCCAGCGCGCCGTGCGGAACTTCTTCGGCGAGACGCCGCAGCAGGACCGCGAGGAGCTGCGGCACCTCTTGCGCCAGCGTGGCGAGGTCCTGTGGCGGCAGGCCCGGCGCGACATGCTTGAGTCTCGTCCCGGCGCGGGGTTCCGCGAGTAGGGCGGACGGGACTTGAACCCGTGACCGACGGATTATGAGTCCGCTGCTCTAACCGGCTGAGCTACCGCCCCGCCGCTCACCCTAGCCGGGAGCGCCGTCTCCCTAGGCTGGCGCGGTGAGCGACTCGTTCCTCGACCTCGGCAGCGCCCGGCTCGCCTACTCGCTCGAGGGCGGCGACCGCGGCCGGATGCTCGTCGCGCTGCACGGGCTCACCTCCTCCCGTGCGGTCGAGGAGGCGGGGCCGTTCCGCTGGTCGGCGCTCGCGTCGCCCGACCGGCGCCTGCTGCGCTACGACGCCCGCGCGCACGGCCGCTCCACCGGGCGGCTCGAGGCGGACGACTACCGCTGGGATGCGCTTGCGCAGGACCTGTTCGCGCTGCTCGACGAGGTGGCCGCGACCGGACCCATCGACGCGCTCGGTGTCTCCATGGGCGTCGGCACCCTCCTCTGGGCGGCGACCGAGCGCCCCGAGCGGTTCCGACGGCTCGTGCTCGTGATCCCGCCGACGGCGTGGGCGACCAGGGCTGCGCAGGGCGCGGTCTACGAGGCCGGAGCGCGGTTCATCGAGGAGCGCGGGCTCGACGCCTTCGTCCACGGCAGCGCGGCGCTGCCGCCGCTGCCGATCCTCGAGGCCGGCGGCTGGTGGCCGACGCCGCCGCCGGATGTGCGGGAGGACCTGCTGCCGACCGTGCTGCGAGGTGCGGCGCGCACCGACTTCCCGTCCGAGGACGCGGTCGCGGCCCTGCCGCACGAGGTGCTGCTGCTGCCGTGGCCGGACGACCCGGGCCACCCGGTCTCGACCGCGCAGCGGCTCGCCGAGCTGCTCCCGCACGCGGCCCTCGAGGTCGCCCGGACCCCGGCCGCTCTGAGGGCCTGGCCGGAACGGATCGCGGCGTTCCTCGACGTCTGAGCGGCGTCAGCCCGTCGGCTGCTCGTCGCCGGAGGGCGCCCGGCCGATGCTGAGCCAGCCGGACCCGCCGCCGACCGCGCCCCGGCGGCGCTGCTCGCGCATCGCCTGCAGCTGCCGCTCGATGTCGGCCGACGACCGCCCCTTCGCGAGCTGGTGGTCGAGGTCCTCGTCGGGCGTGGCCGTCTGGTCCTGCACCACACCGCGGGCGATGAGGTCGTCGGTGGCGGCGGCGCGCGCCTGCATCTGGCGCACCTTGTCCTTCGCCTGGTCGACCGCGCGCCCCACGCCGTTCAGGTCACCGCTGATGCCGGCGACGCTCTCGTTCGCCTTCACCTGCGCGGCCGAGGCGGTGTAGGTCGCCTTCAGCGTCTCCTTCTGCGTGCGGAAGGCGGCGACCCGCGCCGACATGCGCCGCTCGTTCTCGACGAGCCGCTCCTCCTGCTGCGACAGCGTCTCGAACTGGCCGCGCAGCTGCACGATCTCCTGCTCGAGACCCGACCGGCGCTCGAGGGCGATGCGGGCGAGGTCCTCGCGGCCCTGATCCATCGCCTCCTGCGCCTGGTCGCCGAGCCGCTCGTAGCGGGCCCCGATCTCCTCGCCCTGCAGCTCGAGCCGCTTGCGCGCGGTGGCGACCTCGGCGAGACCGCGGCGCAGCTGCGCGAGCAGGTCGAGCTGGCGGTCGTAGCTGTCGTCGAGCGACTCGCGCGGGTCGTCGAGCCGGTCGAGCGCGCGGTTCGCCTTGATGCGGAACAGGTTCCGCATGCGGGTGCCGAGGTTCATCAGATCGCTCCCTTGGTCCAGGTGGGCGGGGTGGGCAGCCCGCTCGGGTCGCGCAGCCGGTCCTGGCCCGCGCGCAGCGCGGCGACCTCGCGCGCCACATCGGCACGGAGCTCGCTCATCGCGCCGTCGGAGGCGGCCTGCAGCCCGGCGGCGACGGCGGCGCGCAGGTCGCGCACGAGCTCGACGAGCTCGCCGACCCGCTGCCGGAGCGCCGGCAGGGCGGCGCGGAGCCGGTCGCGGTCGTCCTCGTCCTGCAGCACCCGCAGGTGCTGGTCGACGACGCGGGCCTCGGCCTGGATGCGCTTGAAGAGCGCGGGCGCCTCACCGGGGAAGCCGGAGCGCGTGTCCGCCGTGCCGATCGCGGTGCGGCCGCCCTCGACGGCCTGCAGCAGGTCGAGCCGCAGCCGGACGACGTCGCGGCGCGGCCCGGTCTCGCGGATCATCCGCATCCGCAGCGAGGCGGCGGTCACCGACGCGCTGCGCCGGACCCGGCGCAGGGCGACCACGGCCGAGGTCACCGCGGCGCCGACCACGACGGTCGCGCTCGCGCCGCCGATCAGCAGCGTGTCGAGCACGGCCGTCCCGACGGAGACGTCCATCAGCGTGCCGATCATCGCGACCCTCGAGCCATGCGGGCAGGGTACGCCGGTCCGCTCGGGGCGATGCGTCTACTGCGCGAGCCGGAGACGGGCCGCGACGACCGACTGGGCCGCCGCGCGCAGCTTCGTCGCGAAGCCCGGGTCCGCGGTCGCCTTCGCGGTGAGCGCGTCCGACATCGGCCCCATGTCCTCAGGCACGATGTCGAGGACGAGGTCGCCGCCGGCGTCGACGAAGCGCACCGCCCGCTCCCCCGGCGACCAGGCCTTCAGGGCGACGGCCGCGCCCACGTCGTCGGTCATGACGACGCCGGAGAAGCCGAGCCGGGTGCGGAGCAGGTCGCCGATCACGACCGGCGAGAACACCGCCGGGCGACCGGGGTCGATCTTCGTGTAGGTCGCGCTCGAGATCATCACCGCGGCCGCGCCGGCGGCGATACCCGCTTCGAACGACCGCAGCCGCGGGCTCGTCTCCGTGATCGTGTCGTCGACGACCTGCGCCGTGGTGTCGGTGTTCGCGGTGACGCACCCGAGACCCGGGAAATGCTTCACCGTGGTGGCGACGCCGCCCTGCGCGAAGCCCCGGACCGCTGCGGCGACGGAGGTCGCGGCCGCAGCGGGGTCGTCGCTGTACTGGCGGTCGAGCGCGGCCACCGGCGGGTTCGTGATGCCGGGGCACGGGGTGTCGGCGACCGGGGCGAGGTCCAGGTCGACGCCGGCGCGACGGAGGGCGCTCCCCCAGGTGGCGGCGGACGCCGTGAGCCGGCCCGCGCCCCACGTGCCTTGGGTGACCGCACTCGGGATCGCGCCGAAGTCGGCGCCCTGGAGCACCTGCACCTCGCCGCCCTCCTGGTCGGTGGCGACGAGGAGCGGCAGCCCGGCGGGCGCGGCGGCCTGAGCGGCGGACACCGCGCTGCCGACCGTCGCGACGCTCGCGGTGCTGCGCCCGCGCACCATGACGCCGCCGAGCGCATAGCGCCGGACGACGCCGGCCAGACCCGGCAGCTCGTCGACGGTACCGGCGGTCATGAGCACGGTGCCCGCCTGCTGCCGCGCCGTCATGCCGCCGACGATCGCGGCGGCGCGGCCCGCGATCGTCGTCGCGCTGGGCGACGGGGTCGCCACCGGCGGGGCGACCGTCGCGGTGGGCACGGTCGGCGCCGGGGTGGCGGTCACCCTCGCAGAGGGCGTCGAGCGGCTCGGCGCCGGTCCGCTGCACGCCGCGAGCGGCAGCAGCAGGAGCCCGGCGGCCGCGACCCGGAGGACGGCGGGCGCGCGTCGGCGACCCCGGGGCGCGCTCAATCCGCGATCGCGCTCCGGGCCCGCTTCGCGAGCGAGCGGAACTGGTCGCGCAGCTTCTCGGTGAGCGGCGGCACCTCGGTGACGGGGTCGGCGACGTCCTCGCCGCGGTACAGCCGCTCGAAGAACGTGATCGTCGTGTCGATGTCGTGGGGCTCGAGCAGACGCAGCGACGCCTGCTGCATGACGAGGCGCTCCTCCTGCGGCATGCGCAGCACGCGCTCGAGGCGGTCGGCGAGGCCGTCGACGTCGCGCGGCGGGAAGAGGTAGCCGTTCTCGCCGTCCCTCACGAGGTGCGGCAGCGCCATCGCGTCGGCGGCGACGACCGGCAGGCCGGACGCCATGCCCTCCATCGTCGCGATGGACTGCAGCTCGGCCGTCGATGGCATCGCGAACACGGTGGCGCGGGTGAGGATGCGCCGCAGCTCCTCGTCGCTCACGCGGCCGGGGAAGTGCACCCGCTCGCGGATGCCGAGTCGCTGCGCCATGTGCTCGAGCGCGCGACGCTGGTCGCCGTCGCCGACGATGTCGAGCTGCGCGTCGAGGTCGGCGGGCAGCTTCGCCACCGCGCGGAGCAGGTCGGGCAGCATCTTCTCGCCGGTGACGCGGCCGCAGAACACGATGCGGTTGTCGGGCTTCGGCTCGAAGTCGGGCGTGTAGTCGCTCATCCGGATGCCGCACGAGATGGCGTGCACCCCGCGCAGACCCGTCTTCGACTCGAGGTACGCGGCGGCGCGCTTCGTCGGCGTCGTGAGGAACGCCGCCTTGCGGTAGAGCCGGGCGACGTCCTTCCAGGCGACCGCGATCGCGAGGGGCCAGACGAACTTGGGCAGCGGCGTGTGCTCGATGAGGTTCTCGGGCATGAAGTGGTTCGTCACCACGAGGGGCGTCTTCGCCTTGGACGCCTCGGTGATGAGCCCGCGCCCGATCAGCATGTGCGACTGCGCGTGCGCCACATCGGGCCGGATCTCCCGGATGATGCGGCGGGCGTGCCCGTGGATGGCCCAGGGGTGGACGAACCGGAGCCAGTCGTGGAGCGGCCACGGGATGCTCTTCAGCCGGTGCACCGTGAGCGTCTGCCCGAGGTGCACCTCGCGGAACGCGCCCTCACGGCCGTCGTGGCTCTGCGCGATGATGTGCATGTCGTGGCCGCGGGCGGCCAGGCCGGTCGCGAGGCGGATCGTGAAGCTCGCCGCGCCGTTCACGTCGGGTGCGAAGGTGTCGCCACCCATCAGCACGACGAGAGGGCGTTCGGACGCCGCGGGCGCACCGCTGTCCGTGGTGTCGCTGATGGCGGATCCCCTCGACGGTCGAGCCCCCCGAGGGTCCGGAGGGCGGTTCGGGCCGCCTCGACGGTAGCGCAGAACCCCGGGAGCCCCGGCAGGACCCCGCGGCGCGCCTCAGGGGGCGGGTTCGGTGATGGACTGCAGCTGCGGGTGGTAGCGGGCCAGCTGGAACACCCCGAACACGGCGACCGCGCCGGTCAGCAGGAAGAGGATCGGCGCCCACCACGGCGCCCCGGCGGCCTCGTGCAGCACGACGACGCCGATGCCGACGGCGACGATCGGGTCGACGACGGTGAGGCCGGCGATCACGAGGTCGGGCGGCCCGACCGAGTAGGCGGTCTGCACGAGGTAGAGGCCGCCGAAGCCCGCGGCGAGCAGGCCGAGCAGGCAGACCGCGGTGAGCAGGTCGAACTGGGACTGCAGGATGCGGTTGATCACGGTCTTCGCGATCGTCGCGACGAATCCGTAGAGCACGCCCGCGCCGATGATGTACGCGATCGGCGTCATCCGCTTGCGGAAGATCGCGTAGAGGGAGCCGAGGACGACGAGCACCACCGCGAGCGTGAGCACGATGGTGAGCAGGTCGGCGTCGGAGATCGGCAGGTCGGTCGCGACGAAGGCGGCGACGGTGACGAAGACGGCCACGCCGCCGACGCAGAGCGCGATCGCCCGGACCGTCCGCGGGTTGAGCGGCGTGCGGGTGACGCGGGCGTTCAGGATCGCGGTCACGACGAGGGCGATCGCGCCGAGCGGCTGGACGACGATGAGCGGCGCGAAGCGGAGGCTCGTCAGCTGCAGCACGATCGCGAGGCCGAGCATCACCGTGCCGAGCACCCACGACGGCCGGCGCAGCAGCGCGAGCAGCTCACCGAAGCCGAGGCCGTCGCCCTGCGCCCCGGAGCGCTCCTCGACCTTCGTCACGCCCCGCGACTGGAACTGCGCACCGAGGCTGAGGAAGACCGCGCCGACCAGGGCGATCGGGATGCCGACCGCCTGAGCCGAGTTCAGCGACACCTCGAGGTGGAGGCGCGCGAGCACGGCGAGCGAGGGCGGCACGGCTGCACTGTACAGACGGAGGACTCCCGGGGCCGCTCGATACGCTGGAGTCCCCGATGGACGGGCCGCGGAAGGGCCGAGATGACCGTACTGCCGATCCGGATCACCGGGGATCCGGTGCTCCACACCCCGGCGAAGCCGGTGACCGAGTTCGACGAGTCGCTGAAGGCGCTCGTCGCCGACATGTTCGAGACGATGGACAAGGCGCCCGGGGTCGGGCTCGCCGCCCCCCAGGTCGGGGTGCCGCTGCGGCTGTTCGTCTACAGCTACGAGCACGACCCGGCCGGCCCGCAGCGGGGCGTCGCCATCAACCCGGAGCTCTGGCTCGCGCCGACACCGATCGGCGAGCCCGACGAGGACGCCGAGTCGGAGGGGTGCCTCTCGGTGCCCGGCGAGCGCTTCGCGCTGCGCCGCTCCCCCGCCGCGCGCATGGTGGCCGTCGACCTCGACCAGCAGCCGGTCGAGGTGAGCGCTTCGGGCTGGTTCGCGCGCGTGCTGCAGCACGAGTACGACCACCTCGACGGCACGCTCTACGTCGACCGGCTCGACTTCCTGCACGCGCGCCGCGCGCGGAAGGCGATCGCAGCGAACCGGTGGGGCAAGCCGGGCAACGCCTGGCTGCCGGGCGTCGACGACCTGGAGGCGTGATGGACATCGAGCACGAGGCCGACCGCTCCCGCTACGTGGGACGCATCGATGGTCAGGTCGTCACGGTGCTCGACTACGCCGACAACGGCAGCGTCGTCTCGATGACGCGCACCTTCACGAATCCGCCGTTCCGCGGGAACGGCTACGCGGCCTTGATCGTCGCCCACGCCGTCGACGCGGTGGAGGCGAAGGGCAAGCGCATCCGCCCGATGTGCTGGTACGTCGCCGACTGGTTCGAGGCGCACCCGGAGCGCGCCGCGCTGCTCGCCTGAGCCGCCTCGGCCTGCTGCTCGGCCCGCGCTCCGCGCCGGTGTCAGCGCCGGCTGAGGTCGACCCCGTGCACGCCGTTGTGGTGGCGGATGGTCGGGAAGGTCGCGGCGATCGAGAACCCGACGCCGGGCACCTCGGTCGCCGTCACCGTGCCGCCGAACACCGCCGCTCGCGCCCGCATCTCGTTGAGGCCCGCGCCGGTGATCTCCTGCGTGAGGGCGCGGAGGTCGTCCGCCATGCCGTAGGCCAGCTCGGCCGCCTCCTCCTCGGGCGACAGGTTCTGGGCACGCACCGCGCTGCGGAGGCCGTCGTCGTCGACGCGCACCGCGAGGCCGCTCGCCGTCCAGGTGAACACGACGTGCGCCTCGGTGCCGGGACCGCCGTACTGCAGGCAGTTGGCGAGCGCCTCCTGCAGGGTGCGGTACACGGCCAGCTCGGCCGCGCTCGAGAGCTCGTACGGCTCACCCATCTCCTCGAAGCGGATCCGCAGCCCGAGGTCGCGCATCACGTCGAGCAGCTCCCGCGCCGAGCGCAGCTGCGGCTGCGGCACGTCGTCGGCATCGCTCTCGCGGACGAGGGTGAGCACGCGACGCATGTCGGCGAGGGCGCTGCGCCCCGTCTCGACGATGCCGCGCGCGGTACGCGCCGCCACCTCGGGGTCGCCGGACGCGGCGTAGGCGGCGCCCTCGGCGTGCGACACCATGCTCGACACCTGCCGTACGCCGACGTCGAGCAGCTCGCGGATGATGCGGAGCCGGCCCGCGAGGTCGGCGATCGTGAGCTCGAGGCGGGCGGCGTCGGCATGGGTCGCGTGGCGCTCAGCACGGAGGCGGCGCACGGTTCGGGCCGAGCGGAGCCAGAGGAGCAGGAGCACGACGGTCAGGACGAGCAGCACGCCGGCGACGAGCGCAGCGAGGGGGAGGATCTGCACGCTGCGGAGTCTAGGCAGGCGGCGACGCGCCGCCCTAGAGGACGGGGAGCGCCGCGCCGGACCGCGCTACACTGTTCCGGCGCGACATCGCCCCGTCCGCATTCCTCGATAGCTCAATTGGCAGAGCAGCCGGCTGTTAACCGGCAGGTTCTTGGTTCGAGTCCAAGTCGGGGAGCAAAAGCTCCTCCTGATCAGCCCTTCTTCGGAAGGGCGGATCTGCGTTTAGCGCTTCGTCATCACTTCGTCACCACTTTGGTGTCGGTGCGGCGACTCAGGCCGCCTTGGCTGAGCGTCCGCCATCCGTGCGTGTCGGGCACGCCCACCCCCGACGAGGCGAAGCCAGCCGGCTGGTCCGGCGCGCGCTTCCAGCACGTCAGCGACTGGCAACCGACGGGCATGCCCGTCTTCGTTCCGTCACTGCCCCTTGATTCGCGCTCCGCGCAGGATGTTGGCCGCCTTGTAGAAGACGGTGCCGCCGGCTACCGCGAGCTGCTGCCCGGCGAGGTCGTAGTCGGGTAGGGGGATCTGCAGCAGTGCCCTCGGTGCTGTGGTCGAGGTGGCCGACACGGCGATGAGCCGTGCGTACGGATAGTCGCAGGGACCAGCCGCAATGTCCTCGATCGCCCAAAGAAGGCCTCCTGCGTGAACGACCCCGCGCACCCCGAGACCCAGCCTCGCGCTCCACAGAATCTGCCCCGTGCGTGCCGAGAGCCGGGCCAGGGAGTTGTACCCGGTGCCGTAGCAACCGTTCGTGCTGCCGTCCTGGGTGTTGTAGGTCACGAAGAGGCTCGCGCTGTCGGCCGACATGAGGAAGACGTACTGCGGGAGCGTGTGGTGCGGGATCCTGGTCGACCAGGTCGCACTGCACACGGACTTTCCACAACCGGCCGCGGAGAACTCGGAGACCCCGGAGAAGGTCATCACGAAGATCCTGCCGTCCGCGGCGACGGGGCCACCGGTGGCGACCGAGGACGACCACAACCGTTTGCCCGTCAGCCCGTCGAACGCGACGAGCCCCTCTCCGTCGACGACGAACACCTGCCCTCCGGTCACGGCCATGCCGTCGATCGCGGGAGGGTTCTCGCGCGGGTTCTGCGGCGCGGGCACGTGCCAGAGGAGCTTCCCATCCGAGAGGCGGAAGGCGACGACGGCGTTCTGGGCCCCGCTGACGTACACCTGCTTGCCGTCGCTGTAGGGCTGGAGCGCCTCGGTACTGCTGCCGTTCTCGGACGGCAGCGCACTGTGCCAGACGATGCGCCGGGTGGAGAGGTCGATGGCGATCACCCCGCCGGGAGTCGCCTGGTGCATATAGGTCGGGCCGCCCCAGCGGTAGCCGATCAGTAGTCGATTGCCCGTCACGGTCATCCCGTGCTCAGGGAGGAGGTCAGGGGGTATCGGCAGCGTCCAGAGCACTGCGCCGGTCTTCACGCTCAGGGCGAGCAGCGACGGCGCCCTCGTGATGGTCCAGTCCGAGGTCATGTAGGCGACACCGTTCACGATGACGGGCCCCTGCTCGTAGATGCCCGCGTCGACGCCCAGCTTCCACCGGAACGCCACATACGGCGCACTCGATGCGGTGAGCGCGGTCTCTCCCGCATTGACCTCCGCGTTACCGGCGTTACCGGAACTCGTCGCCCACCGATCCGCGGGGACGGTGGAGGCGCTTGCACCGGTTGCGGCACTGAGACCGACCAACAGAATGGCAGTTGCAAGCGCTGTGGCAGCTATCGCGACCGCTTTGCTCGGGCGAAGTGCAGCGCGGAGTCGGGCAGGGCTGGGCGAAGGGCGCACATCATCCTCGGAAGATTCGGGTTGACCTATTCCTAGAGGGCGCGATCAACGGGGTCAAGCAGTGATCACCTATGCCTACGACCGGATGCCGCCGTTAGGAGGATCACACAAGCCTGATCAGGCGCAGCCCCATCTACTCGTCGGTCATACACAGCCCATCGCCTTCCCTTTCCGCCTCCTAACACTCCCCCCTCCCTCCGCCTTCTTACCTCTCCCCTATCCTTTTCGCCACCCATTGACCCCCTCGCACCTCCTCATTTTCCTTCCCTTCCGCTCGCTTCCCCGTCCTACGCTCATCCACCTTCCTTCCCTCCTCAGCACCACTCCGCGTCCCCTCAACCAACACTGACCACCGAACTCACTTGCCCTGTCCTGGCCTGCCACCTGTACTTCCGAACCACCCGCTCACAACTTCAAGTTGTGTGTGGGTGGTTCGGAAGCGGCGCCAGCCGAGGTGGCAGGCCAGGACAGGGCAAGACGCACCAAAACCCCTCGCAAGACCCATCGCACCCGACGAGGCACCTCGCGAGGGGTCTTGCGAGGGGTCTTGCGAGGGGTGTGCCGCCGAGGGGTGAACCGCTGAATGCGTGCCGGTGGCTCGCAGCGACCGGCGTGGTCGCTGGCGCGGGCCCCTGCTGTTCGTAACCTGACGAGATGGTCGAGCGGTGGGTGCAGAGTCCTCAAGAGACGGAAGGTCGATAAAACCAACGCCTGGCCGCAACTCGCGGAGTCCATGGGCTCGGTGCGAGCCGTGCGCGTTGTAACCCACGTGAAAGCCGCAAGTGGGCGTTGACGCGCCACGAATGAAGAGGAGGAAAGACGCTGCTGGTCCGCCCCCCAACGTCCCACAAAGGATCGGGGTTCTTCGGCGCGCTCGCCAAAGGGGCGGACTACGGGTGCGTGGTGGTGGAGATTGTGCCGAAGACGCTGGCGAAGATGCCGAGGTAGACGAGGGTGACGGCGGCGTAGCCGGCAAGGAACACCCACAGGGCTGCCAGTCCCCGCCCGGTTCGGGCGTGGACGACGACCTGTCGGCCGACGACGTAGACGACGCTGAGGAAGCTCCATGCCCACGGGAATGGTTGAGCTATGCCGCGGGCGCGGAGGGTCTTCCAGTCGAAATAGGACAGCACCACGATGGCCGCCATCAGGACTAGGCCGAGCAGTTGGCTGGTGAGCATGGTCACGAGCAGCCCGGCAGGCAGGGCCGGATGGCTCGGGTCAGCGCGGAGTGTGGCGGCCTGGTGGGCGAAGGTCTGGAACGACAGCAGCGGCGGCAGCGACACCGGCAGCATGAGCGCCGGCAGGAGCACCAGCACCCAGTTCATCCAGGTGTTCGTCGAAGTACCGGGTGGCAGCGGTGGCTGATGCACCGCGCCGGGCCGAGGGGCATCGGACCGACGGTGGTCAGTCCACGTGCCGCCGTCCCACCACCGCAGGTCGCCTGCGCCAGGGCCGTCGCGATACCAGCCGGGCTCTGGTTGCCCGGCTGGCACCGGTTCGCTCACTTGACGGTGCTGGCCGTGCTCAGCATGTGCGGCAGCACCGCCACATCGATGACGATGCTGAGCAGCAGGAAGATCACGCTCAGGATCAGCGCCGTCATCGCCAGCCCGTGCCCGCGCTCGCCCGTGCGGCGGATCTGTGACAGCGAGATGATCCCCAGCACGATGCCAGCCGGGGAGAAAACGAACGTGAAGATGATTGCCAGGATCGCCATCACGTTGAATCGCGTGGACGATGCGGGGGCAGTCGAGGGCTGGTCGTATGCAGGCGAGTTCGCCATCAGATGCTCCAAATGCATTGGGTGATGCGACGTCCGGGGGTCGACGCCGAGCACAGCGATTCTCCTCAACCCGTACGAGTGCACCACCCCCCGAACAGGGGACAACCCACCAACTCGCCACCCCCCAGAAGACGAAGTGGCCTTCGAGGATTGAGGCGATAGGCGCCACAGGCGCACCCTAGTCCGCTACCTCGAACCGCGTCCGGGTCGCCCCAGCACTATTAGGAGGACGGACGGCTGGGGCCGCAACTTCGATCCCGCTTGCGCAGCGCATCCCGCTCAGTCCTTCTGCTCGTCGTTCAGCCGTCCTTCCATATCCGCTGCCTCGCGCCACAGGCGATCAAACTCTGCTCGGTCCTCCTCGGAGAAGTGGGTGGCCGAGGTCCGACGGCGGAGGTCCTCGACCTGTACGAATTGCTCCACGATGTCGGCGAGCAGGTCCTCGCCCTCCGGAAGGTCGGCTTCGATCGAATCCACCTCGCGGCGGATTCGCCCGAGGTCGCTATCAGAAAGTCCGCTGTGCTTGTGCATCTCATCCACTGAGGCGCGCACCCGCGCGATTCGAGCCTCGAACCCCTCCAGGCTGTCGAGCGAATCCAGCATGAGTCGCTCGAGGCGGCGCTGGAGTCGCTGCAACTCGCGGTGCTGGCGTGCTCTCGGGGTGAAGGGCAGCAACCGCGCGGCCACTGCAACTATGGGTGAGGCGCCGGCGCCAAGTAGCGACAGCGCTGGCCGCACCGTCAGAACGACGAGGACGTACGCGAGCGACCACACGGAGCTTTCCGGCGAGGTGACCGCCTTGCCGGTCGCTAGGACGTACAGAGCCACGACAAACGTGCCGACCAAACTGAGGATCGCGCAGAGCACTGCTAGCGGATCGACGAAACGCTGGACACGATCGCGAGGGCGTTGAGCCCTTCTCCTCAGTTCCAGGATGAGGCCGAGAGCGAGAACTGGACACAGTTGCGCGACCGTCGACCAGTACGCCGACAGGTCAGCCGGGGCAGTGCCGGCGGTCCCGCTAGACACGTCTACTACCCCCTTGAACGAGCGTAGTCCGCGTCCCCGCGCTGCTGACGAGCAAGGCGAGACACTCGAAACGGATCCGCTGGCCGAGGGCCGCTGGGCCTCGCCGACCCGCTTTTGGAGCGGATAGCGCACGACTGTCTACCCTGGCCGCCGTGGTGGACCCCGAGTACGCGCTGACCTGGCCGAAAGCCTTGTTTGAGTGGGAGGCGCAACGCGTCGTGAAATTGCCCGACGAGCAGGTGGCCAGCGCCATCACTCACCTGCTGGTTGAGGCGTACCACGACAGCGACGTTGCGATCCGCTTCAGGGACGACACCGGCGCATCCTTTGGACCCTTCGCGAGCGGAACTGTTCCGATGAGCGCACGCCCGTGGCTGTTCACTCTTCTGGAGGACGAGGCCCGTCTGCGCCCGTACGTACCGCCGCGCTACTGGGCGGAACGAAATGGTCACGTCGGAGCGCAGTCCGCATCCCCGCTTCACCCTCTCGCGGGTGACGTCGTGCGCTTGATCGACCGGTTTCAGGACGAGGGCTACTTTCCGAACCTGATGCCGCGAGAGTGCGTCGACAACCCCACGGACTACGACCGAGTTACGCAATCGATACAGGAGGCCACGCACATGAAGATGACCTGGCCTCTGTCAGAAGCGGACGTGGACTTCATGGAGGATCCGACGGTCTTCACTCTCATCGAGTTCTTTCACGACAGCGCGCAGCGGCCCCGCACTGCAACCTTTCACGAGTATGGCGAGTGCGGGCCTCATTACCACGACCCCGATCGCGCAGCTGGGGGCGCCGTCTACCGCTGGCGCATGAACGAGGTGCTCGCGCGGCATGACGTGCCACTGCGGTTGGGTCAGCGCGGCGCTGAGCGCGGACGGTTAGTGCGCCACTTCGGTTCCGGCCTCGATGCGCTAGCCGAAGCGCAGGCGTCGGACTCCTCCGCGGCTCCGACCGCCACAGCGGAAGCAGTACGGCTGTACCGGGAGAGAGACGCATCCCTGCCGCAGAAGCGATCCGCCCTCAACCTGCTCGCGGGTGAACTGGAGCGGCAGCGGAAGGAGCTGAGAACTGCGGTGCACAGCAAGGACGAGTCCGCCCTCTTCGATATCGCTAACAACTACGCAATTCGGCACCAGCGCGACGGACAGCGTACCGACTACAGCGAGGACTACCTCGACTGGGTCTTCTGGTCTTTTCTCGCCACTGTCAACCTGATGGCCAGGCTGGCTGGACAGTCCTGACCGGGAGCGGTCGCAGCGTTTGTCTGGGAAGGTCCTCGAAATGGAACAGCAGCGTGAGGGAGTCAGAGATCGGTCCGCAGGACGCCAGGCGCGTCCTTCGATTTGCAGCACGCGTCTCGAAACCTGTCACCTCAATAGGAGTATCGAGAGACGGGTATTGAGAGCGAGCCGGGGCCTCAGTGGCACACGGGGACGACTTGCCTCGCCCGCCCGGTGCCACCGTCCAACCCGGCTGCGGGATTGGTCTCAGGACCCCGTTCCGGGTTCCCCGAGCCGTCTCTGCAACTCCGTGATCCGACTCGGGAAGGCCGCGAGTTCGAGGTCTCCGGCCGTGGTGTGGAGGACCGCGATGTGCAACTGCGGGTTGACCGACATGATCTGACGCAGCGACGGGCGCTGGCCGGTGTCATCCAGCCCCGTCACCCCGTACTCGCGGCGGTCGCCGCTCGGGATGCGGACCTGCCACCGGTATCGCTCCAACGTGACCTGACCGGGGCTGATCGTGAGGCGGCCGTGGCGCCACTTCGTCGTGCCGGGCTCGCGAAAGGCGACCTCGATGCGGTCGCCGACGATCCCGCGCCCGATCCGCTGGCCGATGAGGATGCCCGGCACGCCGATCACGAGTGCAAATGGGACCGCGATCAGCAGGGCGATCGGGCTGATCGGCCGATGATGGCCGATCGCCTGAACGACGTAGACGATCGTGATGCCGACGGCGCCGGCGATGGCGATGGTCAGGAAGCGGAAGCGCTGCTCGCGCAGCGGCTGGCGGTCGCGCGGAGGCATCAGGTGTTCGGGATCCGGTAGGCGACGAGCCGGCCGCCCGCCCATGTCTGCCCGAACAGGGTGCCGTCAGCAATAGCGAGTGTCTGCGGGTAGCCGCCGTAGCTCGACGGCAGGTCGAGCCGTGCGAGCGGCGTGGCGGTTGTGGCCGCCGCTGAGTAGGCGAGGATCCGCTCCGCGTAGACGCAGCTGCTGTTGAGGTACTCGTTGAAAAGCCAGATCGTGCTGCCGCCGTGCACGAGGCCGGTGGTGAAGTCGCCGACCGAGGTGGTCCACTGCAGGTGCCCGGTGCTGGCGGAAAGTCGTGCCACGTGACCGATGTAACCGCTGGCACACGCGGTCGGGCCGCCGGCGCGTGTAGTGCGGTAGGTCAGGAACACCGACGACGCGTCCGCCGCGGAGATCGTCGCGCCGGTGTAGTCGGCCGCGCTCACCGAGGTGCTCCAGAGCGGGTTGCACGTGGAGGTGCCGCAGCCCGCTGCCGGCAGCGCCTCGATGCCCGTGACCGATGAGGCGAGGAGACGACCACCCGCCACGACAGGCGCGCCCCAGGTCCCCTTGGCGCTGCGCCAGCTGCGTTTCCCGGTGCCGGAGTTGTAGGCGATGACACCTTCCTCGCCGCTCGTGAAGACGAAGCCGTTCCCGACGGCTAGCCCGTCGACCCGGTTCTGCACGCCGCTGCTGTTGAAGGTGATCGGCGCCTTCCAGAGGAGCGCCCCGTCGGTGAGGCGATACGCGTTGATGACGTTGCTCGAGCCGGGCACGTACACCCGCAACCCGTCGGTACAAGGCCGCTCCGGGTATGACGCGTCGACGCCCGCAATCGTCGAAGCCGGCAGGGCGCTACGCCAGGCGATGCTGTGATGCGCCGTGTCGACAGCGAGGACTCCCCCGGGATGCGTACTGCCGATGAAGGAGATCAGCACCTTGGAGCTCGTCGCGGTCATCCCCTGGATGTAGTCCGCGCCGCCGGGCAGAGCGAGCGTCCAGAGCTTGGCTCCCGTCTTGGCCGACGTCGCCATGAAGGTGGACGGGTCGTTCGTGTTGCCGGTGGTGAGGACCCGGTAGGCGACCCCGCCGAGGACAACGGGCGCGTACGGTGTGGCGGACCGGAGTGTCGAGGTCCACGCGGTGTGCACCTGCGACGCGCGGCTCGCCGTGATCACCGTCTCCCCCGCGTTCGTCGCGGCGTTCCCGGAGTCACCGCTGCTCGCGGTCCACTGGTCCACGGTCGTCGCTCCCGCCGGCGAGGCGAGCAGGAGCGGCACAGCGCACGCGAGGACCGCCGACGCAGTCATTGCTCGACCCCAAGCGGAGCGGCGCCTCGCGCCGCGACCGCGATCGCCCCCCTTTCCCGCTGCACGCGAGTGCGACTCGTAGGACGTCGACAAGGACATGCGGAATCGCATCAAGGCTCCTGGGTGAGAGCAGTACGGGGGGGGTGAGGCGACCCTAACGCGCACGGCGGAAGCCGTGGCCGCTCAGTCGGGACTGTGGACAGGCTCGGCTCGAGCAGCTCCCTCGACTGCGCCCACCTGCTCGAGGGCGCCGCTCGCCCCTCGGACCCGCTTGCTGCGGCCGAGGTAGACGTCCAGCGACAGCGACGGCCTCGCGTGGCCGAGCTGGTCCGCCATGATTCGAGGACTGACGCCTGAATCGCTCAAGATGCTGGCGACGCTCTTCCGAAACGTGTGCGAGGTGAAGTCACACAACCCCATGGACATGAAGCCGTCCTTCACCCAGTGCGAGGTGTTCGACGGGTCGCGCCAGCCGCCCGAGAGCGGTGCAGGGAAGACGGGGCGGTCGGCCTCTCCTCGACGCGCTCGAAGGAGTTCGACCAGCCAGCTGGGCAGCTCGATCGTGCGCTGACCGGCCCGGGACTTCGTGGCGCCGACGACGAGTCCGACGCCCCGGATGCGCAGCACGGTGCCGTGCACGTGCACCGTCGCCTCCTCGAGGTCGACGTCCGCCCACGTGAGGGCACACGCCTCACCGATGCGAAGTCCCGTGCCGGCAAGGAAGGCCACCAGGTCCGGCAGGTCCCGCGACTGCGCCACCTCGTCCGCGCGGAACCAGGTCACGACATCCCGCAGCTGCGCCACGCTCAGCGCCATAGGCGGATGCTTCGGCAGGGTCGAGACACGAGCGACATCGCGGACGGGGTTCGTGGCGATGGCGTCGTGGCGAGCCAGCAGCCCGCAGACGCCGGACAGCACGGTCTTGGTCTGCTTCGCGGCCGCGGCACCGTGCCGCGTCTTCACCGCCTTGAGGTGCCGGTCTATGAGCCCGACCGACAGCTCGTGCACCCGGACGTTGCCGAGCGCCGGCAGCACGGTCTTGTCGAGCCGCACGCGGTAGGCCTGCATCGTGGACGGACTGAGCTCGGTGAGCTCGGAGTACCACTTCTCGGCAGCCTCCGAGAACTTCGAGCGAGGCGAGAGCAGGTCCCCCAGCGCGGACATCTGTCTGTCTCGCAGGGCCCGCTGAAGTGCGCGCTCCGCGGCATCCCGTGAGCGCCCCGCGCCCTGCACCTGACGGATGACGCCGTCGTAGTCGCGGATCCGCACTCGAGCTCGCCACAGGCCGGCCGTCTTGAACACCCCGATCCGTCCGTGCTCACCGAGGGACAGCACCGTCCTGGCCACGACCGCTCCGTTCGTCATCACTTCGTCAACACTTTGAGTGCAGATTTCTGACATCTCGAGTGATTCCACGATGACACGCTCCAAGGACAACCCCTGGTCAGAGCGATCTTCTTCGAACTCCTG
The DNA here is from genome assembly GCF_029846255.1 of Amnibacterium sp. CER49. Classification (GTDB taxonomy): domain Bacteria; phylum Actinomycetota; class Actinomycetes; order Actinomycetales; family Microbacteriaceae; genus Amnibacterium. The sequence continues at coordinate 91,488 of NZ_JARVWQ010000001.1, forward strand.
CTATCTCACGAAACGGTCAGGAACCGTCCCGGCAGGTTCTTGGTTCGAGTCCAAGTCGGGGAGCAACAGCTCCTCCTGATCAGCCCTTCTTCGGAAGGGCTGATCTGCGTTCAGCGCGTTGTCAACACGAGGCGCTGCAGCCGGTTCGCTCGGCTACCTCGTCGGGGCGGCGCGCACCGGCACGAACGACGCCACCCTCTCCTCATCGGCGTCCCCAGCGCTCTCCTTCCGTGCGGAGTGAGCACCTCCCGGAGCGACCCACCACGAGCCCTGGCTTCGTCACGCCTCTCGAGGTCTGGCTACGGGGACTGATCAATGCAGGGCCCAGTCGAGGTAGAAGGCGCCCGTTCCCGACGCTGCACAGACGAGCGCGATGATCCAGAAGCGGGAGACGACGGTGGCTTCGGCCCATCCCTTCAGCTCGTAGTGGTGGTGCAGCGGACTCATGAGGAAGATCCGGCGCCCGTGGGTCACCTTGAAGTACGCGCGCTGCAGGATGACGGATCCGGTGACGATGACGAAGAGTCCGCCGATCATCAGCAGGAGCAGTTCGGTGCGCGTGAGGACGGCGAGCCCGGCGAGCGCGCCACCGAGGCCGAGGGACCCGGTGTCGCCCATGAAGATGTGCGCGGGTGCGGTGTTCCACCACAGGAACCCGACAAGTGCGCCGGTGATCGCCGCCGTGACGATCGCAAGGTCGAGCGGGTCACGCACGGCGTAGCACTTGTAGACGTTCTGCAGGCGGATGTTGCTGGCATTGCAGGCCTGCTCGAACTGCCAGAAGGTGATGGCGAGGTAGCACGCGAAGGAGATCAACGCCGCGCCCGGAGCCAGCCCATCGAGCCCGTCGGCGATGTTCACCCCATTGGATGAGCCGAGCACCATCAGCGCGATCCAGACAGTGAACACGATCGCTGCAGCGGCCGGCCCGAACCGGTGGGAGAGGTCCCAGTCCCAGCTGGTGTCGCGGAATCCCGAGATCGTCTCGCTCACCGCGGTGACGCCGCGCCGTGCGGGGGTGAGGAGCGCGAGCACGGCGAAGACGGCCGCCACGACCGTCTGCCCGCCGATCTTCGCCCAGCCGCTCAGCCCCGCGCTGTTCCGCTTGCGGGCCTTCAGCAGGTCGTCGACGAATCCGACGAGTCCGAGCCCGACCAGCAGCAGGAGCTCGAGCAGGGCGCTCGCCGCGACCGGACGTCGGCTGGACAGCGCGCCGGCGAAGTACGCGAGCACTGCGGCGAGGATGATCACGGCGCCGCCCATGCTCGGGTGCCCTGCTTGGTCTGGTGCGTGACCGGTCCGTCGACGCGGATCGGCTGCCCCCACCGCAGGCGGCTCATCATGCGGGCGAAGAGTGGGGTGACGAACAGGGTGAACAGCAGCGCCGTTCCGCCGGCCACGAGGATCCCGAGCAACACCCCTCCACGGTCGACCCCGCAGGTCCGCCCCGGTGGTCAGCGTAGTTTCGTCCCCACCGACCCCTCCTGCAGGAAGCGCGGCGGGTCAGGTGACTCTGCGACCGGGCAGGAGTACGAGTCCCGAACGCTCCTCGTTCTCAGTCGGAGCCACGGGTGACGCTGCGCCACTGCTCGAAGTCGCGAGGCGCCGACACCCCCAGATCGGGAAAGATCCTCGACTTCATTTGTAGAAGTTCCTATTCTTCGCGAGGCCGACCGAAATTCCGTGCGGCTTCACCACTTTCTCTTGGGGGAGAGAATTCATGTCCTTGTTCACCTCATTGGTCGCCGGGAAGGCCGTCTTCGCCGTCTCGGCCGGTCTCATCGCGGTGGGAGGCACGGGTGCCGCTGCTTACGCCGGCGTGCTTCCGAGCGACCTGCAGAGCAGCGCGCACGTGCTCATCGGGGCACCCGCGCCGGCTCCGACCACGCCGTCCTCGGACACCGTGACCAGCACGCCGAGCGGGGACCCTTCGGAGACGGCCGCTCCTGATCCCACCGAGACCGCGAGCGCGGAGCCGACCGAGACCGCGAGCGCCGAGCCCACCGACACCGCCAGCCCGGAGCCCACCGACACCGCGGCCTCGACGCCGGTCCAGTCCACGTCATCGACCACCTCGGGGTCCGGCGAGGACCAGCAGGGCGACCAGAGCGACCAGCAGAACAGCGACTCCAGCGACCAGCAGGGCGACCAGAGCGACCAGCAGAACAGCGACTCCACCGACCACCAGGGCGACCAGAGCGACCAGCAGAACAGCGACTCCACCGACCACCAGGGCGACCAGAGCGACCAGCAGAACAGCGACTCCACCGACCACCAGGGCGATGGCTCGTCGAGCAGCACCAAGGTCTCCGTGACGGCGCCCGTGAGCTCCGCCGGAACCGCTGTCAACGGCGACTCGATGGACAACGGCGACAACTGACCCGTTCGATCGGAGGGGCGGCCAGCATTGCTGGCCGCCCCTCCGGCGTTCTCTACGGCTTCACAGCTCGATGAGCGCCAGTGGACGCGGAACCATCTCGGCGGCTTCTTGGTTCGAGTCCAGGTCGGGGAGCAACAGCTCCTCCTGATCAGCCCTTCTTTGAAAAGGCTGATCTGCGTGGGGCACTTCGTCAACACTTCGCGGCTGGAACGACGCCGCATCCCGCCCTATGTGAGCGTCGCCGCCTGCTCATGACGTGCACACATCCCCGTCGTCGATGCCGGCTCACTGAGCTGGCGGTCTCCGCCCCTCGTGGTCTCTCGCGGGTCGTGAAGCGGCGGCAGCCGAATCGCGACCGAGCGTCGCACCCGTGCTCCTTCGCCACCTCGGGTCGGCCCTGCCCCACCCGATTCGCGCCGCCCGCCGCGCCGCTGGTGGCGCGGCCCTCTGAGGGCGACGAGCAGTTCGAGCACGGGTCCGGAACGCGGCCGAACCCACGGACGTCGCCGGAGAGGCCACCGGGTTCCAGGAGCAGACGCGCATGCTGTCTCATCCGGCTGCGACCGTGCCCGCACGGCGGTACCGGTGATCAGCCGGTCATGGATCCGGAACGCCCCGTCGTCGGCGCGTCTCGACCGATTCTCCTGACGCGGCACGGACCCTGGGTGACGGGTCGGCATCCCGCCGCCCGGAAGGACGTGTCATGGTGACGATGCCTTGGAGCGAGAGCGGAGCCGGCGCGGATCTGGCCGAACAGGCGGCCCGCGCGCTCCGCTCGCCCTGGACGCGGGTCCTCGTCGGCCTCGCGGCACTGTTCGCGGTGCTGCTCGTCGGCCTGCTCGTCCACCTGCCGCAACTCGGGCGCCGGGATCTCCACGTGGACGTCGCCCTCTCCCACTGGCGTTCCCCGATCGGGACCGCGCTCGCGCTCGGCTTCACGGCCGCGGCGAAGGAAGTCGTCGGACTCGCCGCCCTTGCCGTCGGGCTGGTCATCCTGCTCATCCGGCGACGGTTGCGGTCGGCGGCGCAGCTCCTCGTCACCGCCGGAACGGCCTGGGGCACCGTGTACCTGATCAAGGCGGCGGTCGACCGGGCGCGTCCCCCGGCGTCGCTCGAGCTCGCGGCCCCCGACGGGTCGGCGAGCTTCCCGAGCGGCCACACCGCCACGGCAGCGATCATCGTGCTCATCGTGTGGTTCGCCCTCGTCGGCACGGGGCGGTTCCGGGTCGTCGCCGCACTCGTGGCCCTCGCGTACGCGGCTGCTGTGGCAGTGAGTCGGGTGTACCTGGCCGACCACTTCCCCACGGACGTGCTCGCCAGCCTCGGCGTTGTCCTCGGGGTGGCGCTGCTCGTCTCGGCCGCCTTCGACAGTGCTCGGGGGCGCCGCATCCAAGCGCGGCTCGAGGCGACCTGGGCTCGACGCCGAGGCCGATCGGCGCTACCGCACGCCTGAACCCGAGGTGCAGCACCGGGCCTCGGTCTCACGGTCTCACCGATGATGCCGCCCGTCGACAGGAGCGCCCGGGCCCCTCGGGGATAGCGCGCCGACACCTCCGCACGGAGGGGCCCTGACCGCCGCACCGCACCCATCTACGATTCCCCGTAGCACTTCTCCAGCACGTGTCGAGATTCCGGAGGACAGGAGACACCCGGTGCCGTCGGAGAACGAGCGGACCACCCACCGGCGCCCCTCCGGGGCCCTCGAGGAGCAGGTCGGCGAGCTCCTGGCCGCGAGTGGGCGGGAGATGACCCCAGGCGAGGTCCGCACGCAGCTGAACAGCACCTCCCCCGCACCCCTGGCGTACTCCACTGTTGTGACGGTGCTGTCCCGGATGCACGAGAAGGGCTTGCTGACCCGGCGGAAGAGCGGGAGGTCGTTCGCCTACTCACGAGCCATCGACCCTGCCGAGCTCGCCGCCCGCGAGCTGCGCCGCCGGCTTGACGGCCGACGCGACCGCGATGCCGTGCTGTCGCACTTCGTCGAGGACCTTGCGGTCAGCGACGGCGACCTTCTTCGCCGACTCCTCAAGCTGCCAGACGGACGCTGATGCGATCCGCCGTCGACCTGCCGCTCGTGCCGCGCCCCTGATCGCCGCGAGCCGCGCGGGCGCTCAGCGAGCGGTTGAGGAGGTGCCCGCACCAGCTCCTCGCAGCAGCTCGCTTCCGCGGCCGCCGGCCGCGCCGCAGGTCATCCCGACCCTCCGCTCAGCCGGTCCAGCACCTCGTCGGATCGCCGCGGCGCCCGACCCCCCGCGCACCCCCTCGACGCCACTGCTGGACACAACCGGATCACTGCTGCTGGCCGCCGCTCTCACCGGCTTCGCGGCGGGGGCCTCAACGCGCGGCTCTCGATCCTCCACTGCGCCCTCAGGACGGCCCTCTCGGCCGGTCGCACTCGAACCCTGAGTGGTCACGCACGGTCGGAGACCTCACCGCGGAACCACAGGCTTCACCGACCCGATCTCCATAGTCTCTACAAGGAATGTAGATGACGGCTCGGCGCCGTATCCGAACGGGGGAAGCACATGGGATCTGTTGTCGACGCGATCCTCAACGTCAACGCGCTCCTCGCCTACACGCTCGTCGGACTGCTGGTGTTCGCGGAGGACGCGCTCTTCGTCGGCTTCGTCATCCCCGGCGAGACTGCCGCCGTGCTCGGCGGCGTCGTGGCCGAGAAGGGCCACGTCCAGCTGTGGCTGATGATCGTCATCGTGGTCCTGGCCGCGGTCATCGGCGACAGCGTCGGCTACGAGGTCGGGAAGCATTTCGGGACCAGGCTGCTGAAGGCGAAGTTCCTCCGCCGCCGCCGCCAGAAGCTCGACAAAGCCCTGGCGTTCCTCCAGCGCCGCGGCGGCAGCGCGGTGTTCCTCGGCCGCTTCACGGCGTTCTTCCGCGCCGTCATGCCCGCCTTGGCGGGCACCTCCGGGATGCCCTACCGCCGCTTCCTCGCCTACAACGCCGCCGGCGGGATCACCTGGGGCACCGGGTTCGTCCTCCTGGGCTTTCTCGCGGGCAACTCCTACGAGCTGGTCGCCAAGTCGGTCGGTCGCGACCTCGCCGTCGGCGTCATCGCGCTCGTCGTCATCGCCGTCATCGTCTGGCGCGTCCGCAAGCACCTGGCAGAGCGGCGCGCCGAGACCGAGGGCTGACGCCCGCGGCAGTCAGGCTGCTCGCGCTCATCCACAGGCCGCTCGTGGTCCAGCGCGTGAACCTCCCTACCGTGGCCGGGCGCCCGAGTCGCTCTCAACGAGGGCGCCCCCGGTGGTGCTGTCACAGAGTCTCATCGAGACCCTCGCCGTCGGTCCTCGCCGACTTCTGAAGGAGCCGCCGTCCTCCGATCCCCCTCGGAGCGCAGCGTCGCGTCCACGGCCTGCTGACGGTGCGGCTTCGCCTTCTTCGGGGCCCTTCAGATCGTCGCGAACCCCGAGGGCGCGTGCTGCTCTGTGCACATGCGGGTCGCTGCCGCAGCCCGAGGGTTCAACGGCGGAGTCCTCGGCTCCGTGCCCCCGCTGGAGGAGCCAGAAGCCGAGAAGGCCCGAAGCGATGACGACCGCCGTGAGTGGACCGGCGCACGGGGCGGCGGATCGGTGCTCACGAAGCCGAGAACGGTCATCGACCGACCACGAGCGCTCCATCGGCAGAACTGCCGATTTCTCGTTGTCGACGCAGGTCCAACGCCACCGGAACTCGACCTCGTTGTTGCGGTCGTGACGGCTGATGCCCGAATCGATCTCCTGATCACCGCGATCTCCTGCGGTGCGGCACCCTGCCGGATCGCCCATCGCTGGGTGACCCGGCAGGAGCACTTCGCCCGGTGTCGCCGACGCCACCAGGGCGCGTCCGCTGGTCCGTCGCCCGGATCCTCAACCGCCTCGCTCTAGGTTGCGCATATGGCGAAGGAACCGAGCTCGATCGATGTGCGCCGCAAGGCGGGGTGGCTGCCGGAGCAGGAGGACCTGGAGTCCTGGCTGGACCGCCATCGCCAGCGCGTCGCAGACCTGGGTGAGCAGCTGACGCTGCATCCGGCGGTGGCACGGCTCGAGGAGCTCGTCGAGCACGACCCGGTGCTGAAGATGTACGCCGAGCGGATGGTGGCGGAGGCGCCTCGGGGGAAGGAGTACGGCCAGCGCCCGGTGGAGAGCTGGCCGGAGCTGCTGCGCATGATGAGCGAGGTGCTGAACCGGGCGCCCGAGTTCGGGGAGTCGATCGCCGCGACGCCCCTCGCCGCCGTCCTGGACTGGCCGAGCGGCACGACGGCAGGTTTCGCGTTCTTCCGGGACGCCCGCGTGAACGCCGCGCTGAAGGACGTGCTCAACGCCTGGTGCGCGTTCCTCGACAGCCCCGACTCTCGCTACGTCCTGAACGACTCGCCGTCCGGATGGCTGTCCGACCAGGCCCGCGAGACGCTCGGGATGGACGACTTCGAGCACGATCCCGAGCGGGAGCACTGGGGCTTCACGTCCTGGAACGACTTCTTCACCCGTCGCCTCAAGGAGGGCGCGAGGCCCGTCGCCTCCCCCAAGGACGACAAGGTCGTCGTCAGCGCCTGCGAGTCCACTCCCTACGGCATCACGATGAACGTGCAGCGACGCGACCGGTTCTGGATCAAGACCCAGCCGTACTCACTCGACGACATGCTCGCCCACGACGAGTCGGTCGGGCAGTTCGTCGGCGGCACCGTCTACCAGGCCTACCTCAGCGCCAACAACTACCACCGCTGGCACAGCCCCGTCGCCGGCACGGTCGTGCGCGCCTTCGTGCAGCCCGGTACGTACTACTCCGAGGCCGACTCCGAGCTCGAGAACGCGACCGAACCGACCAACTCGCAGGCCTACCTCGCCCACGTCGCCACCCGCGCCATCATCCTGATCCAGGCCGACGACCCCGTGCTCGGGCTCGTCGCCGTCGTCCAGATCGGCATGGTCGAGGTGTCCTCCTGCAGGATCGCGCGGCACGTCAAGCGCGGCTACCACCTCGACAAGGGCGAGGAGCTCGGTCACTTCCAGTTCGGCGGCTCCACCTACTGCCTCGTCTTCGAGCCGGGCGCGATCCGCGACTTCGCTCTCGACGCGACGCCGCAGCCGCATGACCCGCAGGCCCCGCTCAAGCGGGTGAACACGCATCTCGCCGTCGCCGCATCGAGGCGTTGACGCCGGCGGTCACCGCGGTCCGAGGGCGAGCGGGCCGCCCGTGCCCGGCTCGCCGGTGACGCCGGCGAGCCGGGCAGGACCGGCTTCCGCACGTCCGTCCGGCGCGGCTGACTCGCGGTGAGAGTGATCGCGCAGAACCGGCGGCGCGCAGCTGGTGTCGCGCCGCCGGCTCGGTCACAGGGAAGCGAGCAGCGATCTCATCAGGTCGATCTCGCTGGTCTGCGCGGTGACGATCCTCGCGGCGAGCGTCTTCGCGGCCGGGCTCGCGCCGGTCCTGCGCTCGGCGTCGGCCATGGTGATGGCGCCGCGGTGATGTTGCATCATCTGCCGCAGGAAGAGCGTCGAGGCGGCCTTCCCGTCGGCGTGCTCGAGCTCGGCCATGTCGTCGCCGGACATCATGCCGTCGCTCATGCCGCCCATCGTCATGGGCGTCGGCGCGACGGCCGGAGCGCCCCAGGACGTCAGGAACCGGTTCATCTCGGTGATCTCGGGCGACTGAGCCGCCTTGATCCTCTGCGCCAGCGCCCGCACCTTCGGATCGGCGTCCGGCTTGGCGAGCAGCATGTCGGCCATCTGAACCGCTTGTGCGTGGTGCGGGATCATCATGGTCGCGAACATGACGTCGGCGTCGTTGTGTGCGCCGTCGGTGCCTGTGCTGCTGGGGATCGAGCTCGTGCTCGTGCTCGGCATGTCCATGCCGCTCATGGAGCTGTGGTCGGGGGTGCTACCGGCGCAGCCGGCGAGGAGGAGCGTGCCGGCGATCGCGGGCAGCACGGCGAGGTGGATGCGCATGCGCATGGGTGAAGTCCTGTCAGGTCGGTCGGTTCGGTGAGCAGCGTCGCCCGGGCGAGCCAGGCGGGAGCGTGCTTCAGGTCCGACTGACGCAGAGAACGGTCAATGACGGTGCGCGGGTAGGGATCCGGAGGCGGGGTGGGCCGCGTGACGGACGGCTCTCGGCGCCCCGCGCGGCTGGGATGTGCCGGGGTCGCAGCAAGCCGACGAGAAGCAGGGCGATCAGCAGGCAGGCGATGCCGGCCATGACGCAGTCCAGCAGGCCCAGCATCGAGTGCGTGGCGGTCGCAGCGGCGATACCGATGCCCGAGACGTGGGCGCTCGCGACGTGGGCGGTGACGTCCTGACCCATCTCCGACACGGCGGTCGGGCCGCTCATCCTGCTGTGAGCGGGGATGCACATCGCGTGGGCCGCCGCGAGGGTGAGCACGACGGCGCTCAGGAGCAGCAGCGCGACCGCGACCGCACCGGGCGCTCGGCGCGAGCCCCCGTGCGTTCGGGACGGCGAGGAGGTCATCGACCGCTGTCGTCGCGCTGAGCGTGCGCGAGGATGTGCTCCCTGCTGGGGATGTGGCGCCCGTGGGCTCCTCCGTGATCGCGCGCGTGCTGCTCGACGATGGCGACGAGCTGATCCTCGTCCTCCGCGCTGATCGGGGCACCGCAACGACGACAGGTCGTGGTCCAGGTCATCAGTGCGTCCCGTGGTCGTGGTGCTCGTGGTCGGGCCGGTGCGGCTCGGTCGTGGTCGACTGGCCGTGGTGCATCGAGTGCTCGGAGTCCGCGTCGCTCCCGGCTGGGTGCTCGTGGGCGTCGTGATCGTGGTCGTGGCCGACGTGGTCGTGGTCGTGGCCGACGTGGTCGTGGCCCGCGTGATGGTGCGCCGCGTGATCGTGACCGGCATGATCGTGGGTGCCGACGCCATGACCCGCGTGAGCATGTGCGTCGTGGCTGCCGTGGCCATGAGCGCCGTGGCCGTGGTCGTGGCCGCCGTGGTCGTGAGCGCCGTGGTCGTGAGCGCCGTGGTCGTGCTCCGCGTCCGGGGAGCCCCCCATCATGTGGAGCATCGGGCCCGAGCCGGACTTGTAGAACCAGAACACGAGCACTGCTGCGATCGCGAGGAACACGATGTTGAGCCAGGTCGTGTAGTTCCAGCTGATGGAGGACTCGAGCACGGCCGCGTTGCGGCTCTCAGGCACGAGCCCGAGTGGCGTGAACAGCAGCTCGATCGCGTAGCCGGCAGCGGCCATCGCGATGTAGAACGTCCCGGCGATCAGGAGGGCCGCTCTCGTCCCGTAGTACCGGCGGTAGATCAGCAGGATCGGGATGATGATCAGGTCGGCGAAGATGAAGCTCATCACGCCGCCGAAGGAGATGCCGCCGTTCCAGAGCACGGCGGCCAGCGGCACGTTGCCGACGGAGCAGACGAAGCTGACCACCGCGACCAGCGGCCCGATCAGCGGCCCGAGGATGAACGCGAGCGCCGGGTCCTTCGCCAGGAACACCGTCTGCAGGAACTCCTTCGGCACCCACGCGGCGAACGCGCCGGCGATCAGCAGACCGATCACGATGTCGCGGAGCACCGCGGCCCAATCCATCACGAAGTACTGACTGGTCGAGGTCAGGCCCGCTCGGGAGAACAGGCGCTTCGCGAACGGGGCGTCCATCTGCACCGACATGTCCATGCCGGCGTGGCCCTCCATCGAGCCGGCGACCCCCTTGTCCGCCTGCTCGCGCGCGGCCTCGACGATGCGCCGGCGCATCCACAGCCGGAACAGCAGGGCGACGAACACGATCATGATCGGCCCGGCGATGAACTCCGCCAGCGTGAACTGCCACCCCATCGCGAGGGCGAGGATGATGCCGAGCTCCACCACGAGGTTCGTCGACGCGATCTCGAACACCATCGCCGACGTGAAGCTCGCTCCCTTCCGGAACAGCGACCTCGCCAGCGCCACCGCCGCGTAGGAGCAGGACGACGACGCGATGCCGAGCCCGGTGGAGATGGCCAGCGCGCGAGGCGAGTCCCCTGCCATCAAGCGCGTGACGCGCTCCCGCCGAACCACGGCCTGGATGATCGCGGAGAGCGTGAATCCGAGGATCAGGGGCCAGAGGATCTCCCAGGCCATGTTCCCGGCCATCGCCAGCGCATGTCCGATCCACTCGAAGATGTTCACCGTCGTCTCCCACCCTGCGACCACCGCAGCCGCCGGCGACTATACCCCCCTCCGGTATACTCGGTCCGGCGTGGTGCCAGCAGGATGGACCGCGGCGACGAAAGGCGGCTCGGATGCCGGAGCTCGACGAGACGGCCCACGCGCACGGGTACATCTCCAACAAGGACGCCTACCTGAAGCGGCTGCGCCGCATCGAGGGCCAGGCGCGCGGCCTGCAGAAGATGGTCGATGACGAGCAGTACTGCATCGACATCCTCACCCAGGTGTCAGCGATGACCTCCGCCCTGCAGGCCGTCGCCCTCGGCCTCCTCGAGGACCACCTCAGCCACTGCGTCCTCGAAGCCGCACAGAGCGGGGGCACGGTCGCCGAGGAACGCATCAGAGAGGCGACCGATGCGATCAGTCGCCTCGTGAGGTCCTGACCCGGACCTCGCGGGCCGCTTCGGAGGTGGAACGCCCGCTGCAGACCGAAGTGGCAGAATCTTCGCATGAGTGAAGATATGCAGCGCTGTGGGCGGTTCCCGGACAGCGAGTACGTGGAGCTGGCGGTCGAGGTGTTCTCCCTGCTCGCCGACGCCACTCGGGTTCGCATCGTGCTCGCGCTTCGGGACGCGGAGGAGCTGTCGGTGAACCACCTCGCGGACATCGTCGACCGGCCGCCGACGACCGTCTCGCAGCACCTGGCCAAGATGCGCATGGCGCGGATGGTGACGGCCCGGCACCACGGGCAGCGGGTCTTCTACCGCTTGGCCAACGAGCATGCGCACCAGCTGGTGACGGATGCGATCTTCCAGGCGGAGCACGCGCTCACGAACAGCCCCCGGCACCACCACGCGGCCGCGGCGCAGGCCGAGGACCTGAAGGTCGAGATCCAGCAGTGAGCGGATCGCACCATTCGAGGGACGTGGGGCGCCGCGGCCACGGCCACGAGGACCCCCACGACCACGAGCACGAGCACGCCCACCCCCACGAGCACGGGCACGAGCACGCCCACGAGCACGAGCACGCCCACGCCCACGCCCACGCCCACGCCCACGCCCACGCCCACGCCCACGCCCACGCCCACGCCCACGCCCACGCCCACGCCCACGCCCACGCCCACGAGCACGAGCACGCCCACGACCACGACCACGACCACCACGGCCACGGCCACGGCGAGCACGACCATCACCATCACGGCGGTGTGCTCGGGTTCCTGCACGAGCTGTTCGTACCGCATACGCACGACGCCGCCGACGCCGTCGACGACGCGATGGAGGCCAGCCGCGAAGGCGTCCGCGCACTGAAGGTGAGCCTCTTCGTGCTGCTCGGCACGACGATCCTGCAGTTCGCCCTGGTGCTCGTCACCGGCTCGGTGGCGCTGCTGGCGGACACGGTGCACAACTTCTCCGACGCCCTGACCGCCGTGCCGCTCTGGGTCGCCTTCGTGCTCGGCCGCCGCCCCGCTTCGCGCCGCTACACCTACGGCTACGGCCGCGCCGAGGACCTCGCCGGCCTGTTCATCGTCGTCGTCGTGCTGCTGTCGGCGGTGGTCGCCGCCTGGCAGTCGATCGACCGCCTGATCCACCCGCACGCGCCTGACAACCTCGGCTGGCTCGCCGTCGCCGGGGTCATCGGATTCCTCGGCAACGAGTCCGTGGCGATCTACCGGATCCGCGTCGGCCGGCGCATCGGCTCCGCCGCGCTCGTCGCAGACGGCGTGCACGCCCGCACCGACGGCTTCACCTCGCTCGCCGTGGTGGTCGGCGCGCTCGGCGTGTGGCTGGGCTTCCCGCTCGCCGATCCGATCATCGGCATCCTCATCGCGATCGCGATCTTCGTGCTGCTCATCGGCACGATCCGATCCATCGGCCGGCGCCTCCTCGACGGCATCGAGCCCGACCTGATCGCCAACGCAGAGCACGCGCTCGGGCACGTCGGCGGCGTGCGCGAGGTGCGGGAGCTGCGCCTGCGCTGGGTGGGCCACCGGCTCCAGGGCGAAGCCGTGGTGGTCGTCGGTCCCCTGAGCCTGCAGGAGGCGGAAGCGATCACCGCCGAGGCCGCCGAGGAGCTCCGCGAGCACCTCCACACCGTCGACCGGATGACCGTCACCGCGATCACCACATGATCGAGGGCCTCGCGTCCCCACGGGGACGCGAGGCCGTTCTCCGGCCCATCCTTCAAGTCGAGCGGCCCCACGGGCGAGAGTCGGCACCCAAGGGACCTCTAGTGGAGACCCAGAGAACGCTAGTAGTTCTTGCAGCAGACCCTCGAACACCTCTGATCAGGTCCGTTACGCGGTCATGAGTAACCGCGTGCCCGAGAAGTGGAGAGTCTTCCCATGCCTGGTTTCCTGTCCGCCAGCCTGGCCGCCGGCCTGGCCCTGGTGGTGTCGTTCGTGCCGAAGCTGCTGCTGGCACTCGTCATCCTGATCGTCGGACTCATCGTCGCCCGGCTGATCTCCCGCGCACTGGCGAAGGTGCTCAGCCGCGTCGGGTTCGATCGGCTCGTCGAGCGCGGCGGTATCCGGCGCGCGCTCGCCGGCTCCAACATCGACCCCAGCGACATCATCGCCAAGATCGTCTACTACGCCCTCGTGCTGTTCGTGCTCCAGTTCGCCTTCGGCGTCTTCGGCCCGAACCCGATCAGCACGCTGCTCGCCACGATCATCGCCTACCTGCCTCAGGTCGTCGTCGCGATCATCATCGTGATCGTCACCGCCGCCATCGCCGCGGCCGCGAAGACGCTCATCGAGGGCATCCTCGGCGGCCTCTCCTACGGCAAGATCCTGGCGAACCTCGCGAGCATCGGGATCATCTTCCTCGGCATCATCGCCGCGGTGAACCAGCTCGGCATCGCGATCACGGTCACCACCCCGGTGCTCATCGCCGTGCTCGCCACGATCGCCGGCGTCATCATCGTCGGCGTCGGCGGCGGCCTCATCAAGCCCATGCAGCAGCGCTGGGAGACCTACCTGGCCCGCATCGAGGCCGAGGCCCCGAGGGCCAAGGCCGCGGCGGAGACCGCACCGAGCGCGACGGAGCAGCTGCAGGCGCGCGCCGACCAGGCGCGAGCCACGGCCCAGGGTGCCCCGCCTGCGGCTCGCCGCGCCGCTCCCTCGGACGACGGCAGCACCCTGTAGTCACGAAGTTCCCACGGACGCTCCGGCTCGGCGGTCACGACCGCTGAGCCGGAGCGTCTCGCTGCGGGACGAACGACCCCCACGACACGACCCGCGCGATCCGGGCCCGGCCTACGCTGGCGGTCGTGCCGGACCGTGTGCGCTGGGTGCTCGCGCTCGTGCAGCTGCCGTCGCAGCCCTCGCGCTACCGGGTCGCCGTCTGGCGTGAGCTGCGGCGCGCAGGGGCGGTTCCCGTGGCGGCCGGAGCATGGGCGCTCCCAGCCGTGGCCGCCGTCCAGCCCGCCATCGATCGCGCCGCTGAGATCTGTCGGAGCGGCGGCGGCACCTTCGCGCTCGCCGACGTCGCCCTCCGGGACACCGAGAGCGAGGCGACGATCGAAGCGGCGTTCGTCGCCGCTCGTCTGGACGAGTGGAGCGAGTTCGAGGCCGACTGCGGCAAGTTCGAGGCGGAGATCGCCCGCGAGATCGCGAAGCAGAAGTTCACGTTCGGCGAGCTCGAGGAGGAGGAGCAGAGCCTCGACCGCCTCCGTCGATGGTTCCGCGACCTGAAGCGCCGGGACGTGCTCGAGCTCCGCGAGGCACGACAGGCCGAGCACCGGCTGCACGGCTGTCAGGCACTGCTGCAGGACTACGCGGAACGGGTCTACTCCGCGATGCGGTCCGCCGCGCCCTTCGCGGACGTGACGGACCACCCGCCCGAGTGACCTCGCTCACAGCCCCGTGCAGCGCCCGCAGGTACCTTGTCGAGCGGCAGGAGCACCGCCCGTCGGGATGAGGCATCTTCCCGCTTGAGGCATCGGCGCAGGGCGCTCGTTCAGCAGGGCCCGCAAGCATCGGGACGATGCGCGCATGTGCGCAGGAGCCGTGCGAGAGGAGCGCGATGTCGGGCGCCGGGTCCGAGAGGCCGAGCAGCGGCGATGCCGCCGAGCTCGAGGAGGATCGCTTCGTCGGCCGATCCGACCTGACTCGCTGGCACAGCCGGCCAGGCGCGCTGCTCGCCCGGCTGGGCGACCGGCTGGCCGCGCGCCTCGGCGATCGCGCGGCGCTCGTGCTGATCCTGGTGCTCGGCGGCGTCGCGATCGTCGCCCTCGCCTTCGCGCTGGACGTCGTGTACGACTCCGTCACCGAACGCGACGGCGTCGCGGCGCTGGACCTCCCGGTCCTGCGGGCCGTGGTGCACCTCCGCTCGGGTCCGCTCGACACGTTCTGCGCCGTGATCGCGGAGGCCTTCGGCGGGGTGGGGATGCCGATCATCGCGACCGCGTCCGCGGTCCTCTTCGTCGCGATCCGGCGGGCGTGGACGCCGGCGATCCTCATCGCCGCGACCGGCCTCGGCTCGGTCGTGATGACCACGGTGGGGAAGGGCGTCGTCGGGCGGCACCGGCCGCCGCTCATCGACGCCGCGCCGCCGTTCGAGTCGTCGTTCTCGTTCCCGAGCGGGCACACGACGAGCACGACGGCGATCGCCGGCGTCATCGTCTACCTGCTGATCCTGCGGCAGCACTCCGCGCTCGCGCGCACCGTCACGATCGCCGTCGGCGCGCTCGTCGCCATCATCGTCGGGCTCACCCGGGTGGTGCTCGGCGCGCATTGGTTCACCGACGTCCTCGCCGGGTGGTTCCTCGGCACGGCGTGGCTCGCCGTCGTCATCACCGCGCATCGGCTGTACCTCACCGCTCGGGAGCACCGCCGCCGGGCTCGCGGAGCGGCTGCCCCCGAGCCGGCGACCGGCCCCGCGCCCAGCCGGTAACGGCAACGGCTCGATCCGACTCCCCGGGGCGCGCGACCCGGTCGTGCGAGCAGCCCCTCGTTCCCGGCTCCTTGCGGTCTTCTGAGTGACCGTGGCGGAGAGTGCGGGGATGACCCTCGAGCTGTCGTCCGCCGGTGTGCACCGGCCGGACCGCGCTGCGGGGCTCGACGCTGCGGACATGTCGATCCCGGAGGGCTCCGCGAGCGGAACCGCCGTCGTGGCGTGCTGGCGATGCGGAGCCCGCTTCGACGGCGTCCTGCACATCGTCGAGACCGCTTGGGGCACGGAGATGCGCTGCTTGACCTGCGGCGCCGGCAACGGGGCGGCCGGGTAGCAGGCGCTGGTCGGGCGGACAGGAGCCGATCAGAACGGGCAGTCGCCGGGACCCGAGGCGGTGCCGCTCGTGCGCACGCGAAGCACCGGTGGAACGACCCGGGTCGCGCCCCACCTCGACCGCCGGATCGACGCCGCATCCGGCGTCATGCGGACGTCCCACCAGCCCTCGTGCTTCATGCGATGCGCTGCACGGCAGAGCGGTTGCAGGTTTGTCGTGGCGGGTACGACCGTCGTGCTCGACCCGGACCACGTGGTCGAGGTCGATGCGGTGGGAAGGCAGGCCGCAGTCGTCGCCGACGCAGCTGGGGTTGCGGGCATGGATGAGCCGCTTCAACCCGCTCGGGATGTACCGCTCCTTGGCGTCGATCGCGAGCACCGCGTCGTCGACGGGATCGACCACCACGCGGCTCCAGGACCGTGCGTGCTGGACGATGCGTCGCGCGACCTCGGCGTCGATCGACCCCATGCCGGCCACCTCGGCGGGCTGGTCGTCGGCGCCCGTCGCCGAGGAGGCCGGGATGAGCACGAGCACCGACGGCTCGACCGCCTTGCGGTGCGGCACCCGTAGCGACCCGATGCGCTCCATGGGGTAGGCGGGGTCGGACGCGTCGGGGGCGTCCCGACGGGCGTTCTGCAGGATCAGGTCGACCGCCACGTCGGCCATCAGCTGACCGAGCGTGCGGCACTCCCCCTCGCGCCCGTGCGCCGCGATGGCGGCGGTGCGGATGGCGTCGTACGAGGCCGCGACGTCGACCGCGGTGCCGCGGATGGTGAGCACGCCCTGCCCGTCGGGCTCCGGACGCGCAGTGACCCAGCGGCCGGCGCTCGCCCGGCGATGCCGCCCGGTGACGGCCGTGGGATCGAGGCGGTCGCGCAGCGCGCCGAGGCGTCGGACGAGCACGCTGGGGCGGTGCTGCGCCACGAGGCCGGCGGCGACGCGGTCGAACTCGGCGAGCGCCTCGCCCCGCAGGCCCTCGCACTCGTCGGCCGCGACCGTGGCCGCCTCGGTCGCGCAGCCGCCCTCGAGCAGGACGGCCCAGGTCTGCGGCAGGCGCTCGCGGAGCGTCCACCCGGCCTCGAGCTGCCGGAGCACCGTCTGGCGCGGGATGCGCAGCACGGTGCTCTGGTGGAGCAGGAACGCCCGCGCGCACGGGCCGTCGAGCTCGACGGTGCGGCCTTCGGCCTGCTCCTCGAGCACCATCGCGTCGAAACCGGCCAGCATCACCTGCAGCCGCATCGCCCGCGCCTGGTTCGCGATCCGGTCGGCCCGCTGCAGCGCGCCGGTGAAGAGCGCCTCGCGCGCGTCGAGAGCCGCGAAGCCGTCGTCGTCGGGCTGCTGCTCCGGGTCGTCCGCCATAGCCGCATCAAGTCATGGGGGTCCGACAACGGCTGACGACCGGATCAGGGGAACCACCGTCACTACGGCGGCGCTGCTTCTGCGCCGCCTCACCACTTCCGTCGCGCCAGCCGTGCAGCACGCACGAGCCCGGCGACCCTCCCGTGGACGGCGATGAGGACGCCGGCGATCAGGAGCAGCAGCAGTCGCACGGGTCCGCTCGAGAGCATGAGCGGACCCACGTCCATCCCGTCGAGCGGTACCGACTGCGGGACCGCCAGGAGCGCACCGACCGCTGCGACCGGCAGCAGCGCGAACCGCGCGACGCCGCGCAGCACACCGGCGCGGGCGACGTCCACCGCTCCGACCACGCCGGCCGCCGCGACGAGCACGAGCGCGCCCGCCATGACCGCGGGCGCGGCCTGGCCGTCCGGCAGCAGCCGCGCGAGCAGGTCGAGCATCAGGTCGCCGCCGAGGAGCAGCACGAGGGCCGGACGCCCGAGCGACGTGTCACCGGTGATGCCGTGCTCCCGCTGCAGGCCGAAGGCGAGCACGCACCCCGAGACGAGCAGCACGATCTCGGAGAGCGGCAGCGCGCTCCATTCCGGCGCCGCGATCACGGTGAGCAGGGCGAGCGCCGCACCGATCGCGAGGCCGGCGCCACCCAGCAGGGTGGTCGTTCGCGGAGCGGCGATCGCGAGCCGGCCCATCGGTGCTCCCGTCTCTGGCCTCGTCACTGGTCGTGCGCATTGTGCAGCCTCTCGATCGACCGCGTCAGGTGCCGCTCCGCGCCAGCGGCCCGAAGCTCCCACGACGACTCGTGCCCTGCGCTGGAATTCCGGATCATCAGACTTCTTCCCCTCCGGAATATCCCGCGTCCTTTCGATCCGGAAAGCCCGTGACACACGAATCCGCGCCGGGACAGCGAACGGAGGTGGAATCACCCGGAAAGGGGAATCGGGGAACCCCGAATGGGGGCTGATATCGCATATCGCTTGACGGTTGAATCAATTCGTCGCCCGAACTCCGGACGAAGCGGTGCAGAAGGAAGCGCGCCGCGCAACCGTCATTTCGAAGGAAATCGAATGTCCACCATCCGCGCTCGCGTCGTCGCTCTGAGCGGCGCCGTTGCGCTCACCGCCGCGGCCGCCGTCGCGGTCGCCGTTCCGGCGCAGGCCGTTTCGGCTTCCGGCAAAGTCGGCTTCTGCCACTCCACGGGCAGCACGACTCACCCGTACGTGTTCCAGAGCACGTCCGGCACCAACATCCTTTCGTGGGACGACCACAGCGGGATGACCAACGGCAAGCACTGGTATGACCTCATCTCGGCTTTCGCCGACTTCAACGGCCAGTACCACCTGAACGGTTCGATCGACTCGACCCTGTGCCCTGTTGCGGATGCAGCGGCCGCCGCGACCTTCGCACTCGGAGGCAGCGCCGACGCAGCAGCTCAGGCGGCTGCGCAGGCCGTGAACGCGGCTTCGCCGAGCGCCGTGACCGCCGACCCGAGCGCTGCACTGGCAACCGCTTCGGCCGACGCCACCGCCGCCGCCACCACCGCGACGCCGTCCGCCACGACCGCGGGCGCCACTGCGACGCCGTCCGCCGTGACCGCGACCCCGTCCGCGGTCGTCGTGACCTACGGCAGCGCGACGAATGGGTCCACCGGCCTCTTTGCGTTCTGATCCGACACCGAAGCGCCCCGGTGCTCCCCCTCGGGGGAAGCGCCGGGGCGCTCGGCGTCGGGCCCCTACTCCGAGTCGCCCGGTAGCACGATCGGCCCGGTCCGCAGCTCGTAGTCCTGGCGCAGCCCCCGGATGTACGGGTGGTCGGGCGAGGAGAGCACCTGCTCGACCGGTCCGAGGCCGACGATCGTGCCGCGGTGCAGCACCGCGATGCGGTCCGTGAGCCGGCGCATCACCGACGCGTCGTGGCTCACGATGAGCGCCGTGAAGACGCGGTCGCTCTGCAGCTCGAGCAGGGTGTCGAGCACGGGGCCCTTCACGGTCACATCGACCCCGCCGGTCGGCTCGTCGGCGATCCAGATGCGCGGCTCGAGGATCAGCGAGCGCGCGATCGCGACCCGCTGCCGCTGCCCGTTCGACAGCTCGTACGGGTACTTCGCCATGACCCCGAGCGGCAGCTGCACCGCGTCGAGGAGCTCGGCCGCGCGGCGCCCCGCGTCGCGCTGGTCGTAGTGGCGGTCGCGCTCGAAGATCGGCTCGGCGACGTTCTCGGCGACCGTGAGGTCAGCGCGCAGCGTGCGGCCCGCGTGCTGCGGCAGGAAGCCGATGCCGGCGGTGAGCAGTCGGCGGGTGCGCTCACCGACGTTCCGCAGCGGCACGCCGAGCACCGTCAGGGAGCCGCCGCTGATCGTCGGGCCCTCGTTCGCCCGCCCCGCGCGGCCCGCGAGCACGCGGGCGAGCGAGGACTTGCCCGCGCCGCTCTCGCCCACGACGCCGAACAGCTCCCCGGCCTCGATGGTGAGGTCGATGCCCTGCACCGCCTCGAAGCGGCCCGCGCCATGGCGGCCCGGGTAGTCGATCGAGAGATCGCGCGCGACGACGACCGACCCGCTGTCGCCGTCCAGTCTCCGTATCCGCGCCACCGCTCCCCTTTCGCGGGAAGCGAGTGTACCGAGCGGGCGTGAAGAGATTCCGGTCAGGCTCCGCGCAGCAAGCGGCGGTCGGCCTCCACCCCGACGAGGCGCTGGCGGATCTCGCGCAGCCGCTCGGGATCGGCGCTGCCCTCGCTGCGCTGCAGCTGCCGCACCAGCTCGGCCTTCTGCCGCAGTAGGTGCCGGTCGACGAGCGCGGCGACGGTCGACTGCGCGATGCGCCGCAGCACCTCCTCGTCCTCGGTGCGTGCGGGCAGCGGCAGGAACGCGAGCTCCTGCACGAGCGGCGCCACCGGCGGCGGCACCTCGGCGACGAGGCGCTCGAGCCAGCCGGCCCCGCCGAGCGCGCCGAGCTGGCTGGCGATGGCGTCGCGCACCACGGCGAGGGACTTGTTCGCGAACCCCGCCGTCGCGGCGCGGACGATGAGCTCGCCGCCGACGAGGTGCGGCACCTGCACGATCATGAGGAGCGCCTCGCGCTCGAGCCGGGTGGCGGGATCGTTCGGCAGCGACCGCAGGGTGATCGGGCGCTCCGCCGGCCTCGTGGCGACGGGCGCGGTCGCCGGCGCGTCACCCCGGCCCGGCGGCCGGTCGTTGGGTGCCGTGCGAGAGCGGCCTGCGGCCCCGACGACGCGCTCGACGTCGGGCACGTCGAGACCGAGCCATCGGGCGAGCTCGCGCGTGTACCCCGGCCGCAGGCCGGGGTCGCGGATGTCGGCCACGACCGGAGCCGCGGCCCGCAGCGCGGCGGCCCGTCCCTCGACGGTGTCGAGGTCGTGGTCGCCGAGGATGCGCTTCAGGATGAACTCGAACATCGGCTTGCGGGCCTCGAGCATCTGCCGCACGGCCGCGTCGCCGCGCTGCTGCCGGAGGTCGCAGGGGTCGAGCCCGTCGCCGCCGACCGCCACGGAGGTGCGGGCGCTGAAGCGGCGCTCCTCCGCGAACGCCCGGACCGCCGCCTTCTGCCCGGCGGCGTCGGGGTCGAAGGTGAAGATGACCTCGCCCTGGCTCGCGGAGTCGTCGCCGAGCACGCGACGCAGCACCTTGATGTGGTCGACGCCGAAGGCCGTGCCGCAGGTGGCGACGGCGGTCGGCTCGCCGGCGAGGTGCAGCGCCATCACGTCGGTGTAGCCCTCGACGACCACGACGCGATGCGTGCGTCCGATGTCGCGCTTCGCGAGGTCGAGCCCGTAGAGCACCTGCGACTTGTGGTACACGAGCGTCTCGGGGGTGTTCAGGTACTTCGGGCCCTGGTCGTCGTCGAGCAGGCGCCGCGCGCCGAAGCCGAGCGTGGCGTTCGTGAGGTCGCGGATGGGCCAGACCAGGCGGCCGCGGAACCGGTCGTAGACGCCGCGGTCGCCCTTCGAGACGAGCCCCGCCGCCTGCAGCTCGGCGTCGGTGTAGCCGCGCCCGCGGAGGTGCTTCGTGAGCGCGTCCCACGACTTCGGGGCCCAGCCGAGGCCGAACTGCGCCGCTGCCTGCTGGTCGAAGCCGCGCTCGGCGAGGAAGCGCTGCCCCGGCTCGGCCGCGGAAGTGGCGAGCTGCTCCGCGAAGAACTCCGCGGCGGCCTTGTTCGCGTCGAGCAGGCGCACCCGGTTGCCCGCGTCCTGCGCCGGGCCGCCGTCCTCGTAGGTGAGCTGGAAGCCGATGCGGGCGGCGAGGCGCTCGACCGCCTCGACGAAGGTGACGTGGTCGAGCTTCTGCAGGAAGCTGTAGACGTCGCCGCTCTCGCCGCAGCCGAAGCAGTGATAGCGCCCGACCGCGGGCCGCACGTTGAAGCTGGGGCTGCGTTCGTCGTGGAAGGGGCAGAGGCCCTTCAGCGAGCCGACGCCCGCCGGCTTCAGCGTGACCTGCTCGCCGATCACGTCGGCGATGTTGGTCCGAGCCCGCACCTCTTCGATGTCGCTCTGGCGGATGCGGCCGGCCATGCCGAGCAGTCTAGGTTCCGGCGCCGACGCGGGTTCGCCCCGCGGCCCCGCGTCGCTCCGCGTCGAGGATCCGGCGCGCGGGCAGGCGCCGCAGCGACGCCGGGAGCGCCCGGTACACGGGCGCGACGCGGCGCACGAGCGGCAGCAGGTCGGGCACCCGCACGGGCACGAGCGGCTCGAGCTCCGCCCGGAGCGCCGGCAGCGTGGGCAGCGTCGCGGCGACGAGGAACGGCAGCGCCGCCCGCACCCAGCGCGGCGCTCCCTCGGCGCGGAACAGCGCCGCGATCACCGCGCGGGTGGTGTCGTCGAGCGTGAGCTGCTCCGTGCCCCGAGCGACCGCCGCGTCGAACTCGGGGCGTGTCGTCGGCCAGCGCGCGCCGGGCATGCCGAGTGTCGTGCCGAGCGCGCCCATGCGGGCGATGAGCTCCTCGAGCAGCGGCTCCGGGAGGCGACCCCAGACGGCCTCGACGATGCGGACCGCGGTGTCGGCGAGCGTCAGCGTGACCCAGAGCTGCAGGCCGGCGCCGTTCGCGTCGTAGCGGAGCTGCTCCCCCGGCGCGCTGACGACGGGTCCGTGCAGGCGGTTCACGCGCTCGGTGACGCGCGCGAGCGCCGCGGGACCGCCGGCGGCGACCACGTAGACGTAGACGAGCGTGCCGTGCAGCCGGGCGAGGGGGTCGGTGGCGAAGTCGCTGTGATCGGCGACGCCGTGCCCGACCGCCGGGTGCGTGAGCTGCAGCAGGAGGGCGCGGAGGCCGCCGCCGAGCAGCGCCGCCTCGAGCTGCAGCCCCGCGGCGGACGGCAGCCGCCGAGCGCGGCTCATCCGAGGATGCGGTCGTGCCAGGACAGCGCCGACTGGTCGGTGAGGCTCGCCACCTGGTCGACGACGACGCGCTTGCGGGCCGCGTCGTCGGCGGCGGCACGCCAGTCGCTCGCGAAGGCCGTGTCGAGGTGCTGCGGATGCGCGAGCAGCGCGTCGGCGAGCTCCTGGAGCAGCTCGCGCTGCTGCAGGTACACGGGACGCCGCGTGTCGTGCGCCATGACGAATGCCGCGACGACCCCCTTGAGCGCCGCGATCTCGGCCTGGATGCCACGGGGCACGACCACGTCGGCACCGAACCGGACGAGGTCGGCGGCCGGGTGCGCCCGCCGGGTCGCCTGGGTCGCGGCGCCCGCGAAGCGGCCGATGAGCTGGCTCGTGAGGTTCTTGAGCGCGCCGTGCGCCCGCCGCGAGGCGTCCCAGTCGAGGATCCAGACGTCGAGCGCGCGCAGCCGGTGCAGCGCCTCGACGAGCTCGTCCTGGTCGAACTCGCCGCCGACCCAGGCCGACATCGCCGCGACCACGTCGCGCTGCGCCGCGTTCGACCGGAGCGCGGCGACGTCGACGGACTCGGCGACCACCGCGTCCTCGAAGTCGTGCACCGAGTACGCGATGTCGTCGGCGAGGTCCATGACCTGCGCCTCGACGCAGCGGCGGTGCTCGGGCGCCCCCTGCCGCAGCCACGCGAACGCCGGGGCGTCGTCGGGGTAGTACCCGAACTTCTGCCGCCCGCTCGGGTCCTCGACCGCCTCGCCAGGACCCCACGGGTACTTGACGCTCGCGTCGAGGCTGGCCCGCGTGAGGTTCAGGCCGTAAGGCTGCTCGTCCTGCCCGAACACCTTCGGCTCGAGGCGGGTGAGCAGGCGCAGCGACTGCGCGTTGCCCTCGAAGCCGCCGACGTCGTCGGCCCACTCCGCGAGCGCCCGCTCGCCGTTGTGGCCGAACGGCGGGTGCCCGAGGTCGTGGGCGAGGCACGCGGTGTCGACGACGTCGGGAGCGAGGTCGAGGCTGCCGGCGAGCTCGCGACCCACCTGCGCGACCTCGAGCGAGTGGGTGAGCCGGTTGCGGGCGAAGTCGAGGCCGATGGTCGGCGAGAGCACCTGCGTCTTGGCGGCGAGCCGGCGCAGCGCGCTCGAGTGGAGCAGGCGGGCGCGGTCGCGGGCGAAGTCGCTGCGGCGCGACGAGTGGTCCTCGGGCAGCCAGCGCTCGCGGTCCTGCTCGCCGTAGGAGGCGTCGGCGGCGGGGTCGCCCCCGCGGTCAACCACCGCTCGTGTCCAGCTCGGCGCCCGCGAGGTGCTCGCGGCCCGCCGTGTCGAGGGTGCGCGACTCGAGCCAGCGGTCCGGCAGCGACGGCGACTTCGGGCTGCCGGCACGGCCGCGCTGGCCCTCGGCGGCCTCACCGGGGTACGGCTGATCGAGGTCGAGGGTGGCGAGCAGCTCGTCGAGCTGCGCGAGCGACTCGACCTGCGCGAGCGCCGCGCGGGTGGCGCCGCCGACGCCGTAGCCCTTGAAGTACCAGGCGACGTGCTTGCGGATGTCGCGGCAGCCGCGGTGCTCGCCGCCGTCGGGGTCGTCGCCGAAGAACTCGACGAGCAGCTCGGCGTGCCGGCGGAAGGCGCGGGCGACCTCGCCGAGCGACGGCCGCGCCGCAGGGGCGTCCGTGCCGCCGCCGAGCGCCGCGGCCAGGTCGCCGAACAGCCACGGACGGCCGAGGCAGCCGCGCCCGACCACGACGCCGTCGCAGCCGGTCTCGGCCATCATGCGCACCGCGTCGTCGGCCGACCAGATGTCGCCGTTGCCGAGCACGGGCACGCCCGTCACGGTCTCCTTCAGCTTCGTGATGGCGCCCCAGTCGGCGTGCCCCGAGTAGAACTCGGCAGCCGTGCGCGCGTGCAGCGCCATGGACGCCACACCGGCGCCCTCGGCGATGCGGCCGGCCTCGAGGTAGGTGAGGTGGTCGGAGTCGATGCCCTTGCGCATCTTCACCGTGAGCGGCAGCGGTCCCGCGGCCTGCACGGCGCGCTCGACGATCTCGCGGAACAGGTCGAGCTTCCAGGGCAGCGCCGCTCCCCCGCCCTTGCGCGTGACCTTCGGCACCGGGCAGCCGAAGTTCAGGTCGATGTGGTCGGCGCGGTCCTCGTCGCGCAGCATCGTGACCGCCCGCTCGACCGTGAGCGGGTCGACGCCGTAGAGCTGCACGGAGCGGGGCGTCTCGGAGTCGTGATGCCGGATGAGGCGCATCGACTCGCGCGTGCGCTCGACGAGCGCGCGGCTCGTGATCATCTCGCTGACGTACAGGCCCGCGCCGAACTCGCGGCAGAGCCGCCTGAAGGCGGTGTTCGTGATGCCCGCCATGGGCGCCAGCACGACGGGCGCAGCGAGCCGGAGGGGCCCGATGGCGAGCGGCCGCGCGGGAGCGAGGGTCGTGGACATGGGGTCCATTGTCCCAGCCGCCGACGACACGCCGGAGCGCGCTACTCCGCGGCGGTGGCCTCGTCGGCCGGCGGCACCAGGCAGGCCTCGCCCTCGCACCCGGGAGCGGCGCCCCCGAGCATCGTGAACGCGGGTCGCTCACCGGTCACCGGACGACCTCCTGCTCGGCCTGCTGCTCCGCGGCGACCTGCCGCAGGGCACCGGCGAACACCTCGGCGTCCTGCGCGCCGGACACCCCGTAGCGTCCGTCGATGACGAAGAAGGGGACGCCCTGGATGCCGTAGGCGGCGGCCTGCGCCTGGTCGGCGTGCACGGCGCCGAGGTACTCGTGCGTCTCCAAGGCCGTGCGCGCCTCCTCGGGATCGAGCCCCGCCTCCGCGGCGAGCGCGACCAGGTCGTCCACGCGACCCACGTGCCGGCCCTCGACGAAGTAGGCGCGGAAGAGCACCTCCGCGGTCTCGAGCTGGCGGCCGCGCGCCTTCGCGAGGTGGAGCAGCTCGTGCGCGAGCACCGTGTTCGTGTGCACGACGCGGTCGAAGTCGTAGTCGAGGCCGACGCTCGCCGCGATCCCCGTCACCTGCTCGAGCATCTGGTGCACCCGCGGCAGCGGCATGCCCTTCCGCGCCGACAGGAACTCGGCGGTGCTGCCGGCGAAGTCGACCGGGGTGTCGGGCGAGAGCTCGAACGAGTGGTACTCGACCTCGACCGGCACGCCCGCGCGGCGAGCGCCCTCCTCGAACCTCCGCTTGCCGATGTAGCACCAGGGGCAGGCGATGTCCGACCAGATGTCGATCCTCACGGCGTCCGTCACGGGAAGGACGACCGGCGGACACCCCGACGTATTCCCTTAGGTTCGGTGCCGTGGGACGCGAACGGGTGCTCGAGGACGCCGAGGCGCGCGGGATCCCCGTGGAGATCGTGACGCGGCCCGAAGCCGATTCGCTCGAGGCGGCCGCGGCGCTGCTCGGCATCGAGCCGGGCAGGATCGTGAAGTCGCTCGTCGTGAAGCGGAGCGACGGCTCGTTCCTCTTCGCGCTCATCCCCGGCGACCGGCAGATCTCGTGGCCGAAGCTCCGCGCGGCGGTCGGGGTGAACAAGCTGCAGCTGCCCGCCGCCGACCAGGCCCTCGACGCCACCGGCTACGAGCGCGGCACCATCACGCCGCTCGGCAGCAGCACGCCGTGGCCCGTCTTCGCCGACGAGCGCATCGCGGGCCGCATCGCGATGGGCGCCGGCGAGCACGGCCTGAGCGCCTTCGTCGACGCGGACGCCCTACTGCGCGGCCTCGACGCGACCGTCGCCGACATCAGCGGCTGAGGCGTCCCCGCCCTTCGGATTCCGGGCGACTCCCGACGATCCGGGCGTCGTTCCGCGCCCGCATCGTCGGAAGCCGCCCGGAGCGTACGGCGGATCGCGGGCGACTTCGGCCGACACGGGCGGTCGTATCGTGAGCACGGGCCCGCCGATCGGTGCCGGATCGATCGCCGAGCTCGGTGAGGCGACGCCGCATGAGCACGGTCCCGATCGCGGATCACGCATTCCTCTCCGACGGCCGCACAGGGGCGCTCGTCACCCGCGACGGCTCCATCGACTGGCTGTGCCTGCCGCGGTTCGACTCCCCCGCGGTGCTCGCCCGCCTGCTCGACGACGAGGCCGGTCACCTGCTTGTTCGACCCGCCGACCCGGCTGCGGTGCCGACGCGTCGGTACCTGCCGCAGACGCTCGTGCTCGAGACGACCTGGACGTGCTCGACCGGTCGGGTGCAGGTGGTCGACGCCCTCGCGCTCGGCCCGGACGAGCGCGGACACGACATCGGCGCGGCATCACCGGGTGTGCTGCTCCGCACCGCGACCTGCGTGGACGGCGAGGTGGACCTCGAGGTCGCATGGGCGCCGAGGCCCGAGTTCGGTCTCGTGCATCCGATCCTCGAGGAGGTACCCGGCGGCGTCCTCGCGGTCGGCGCGGCGACGCAGCTCGTCCTCTCGATCGAGGCCCCGCTCACGCTCGACGGTGCGAGCGCTCGGGGACGGATCCGGCTCACGGCGAACCAGCGGCTCGCGGTGGCGATGGAGCAGGCCGACGGCTGGTCCCCGCCGGTTCGTCCATGGACCGCAGCGGCGATCCTGTCCCGGCTCCGCGACACCGAGGCCGCCTGGCGCAGCTGGTCGGACCTGCACCAGTCGTACCGGGGCCCGCACCGCGACCTCGTGCACCGCAGCGGCCTCGTCCTGCAGGGACTCACCTACGCGCACACGGGCGCCGTCGTGGCTGCTGCGACCACGAGCCTCCCGGAAGGGGTCGGCACGGGTCGGACCTGGGACTACCGGTTCACGTGGGTGCGGGACGCGAGTCTCACGCTCCGCGGCCTCTACGTCGCGGCCTGCCCGGACGAGGCGGGTCGGTTCTTCGCCTTCCTCGCCAGAGCCGCGGCGACCCAGCTGCGCCGCGGCGTACCGCTGCAGATCATGTACGGCATCGGCGGCGAGCGGGACCTGACCGAGCGGGAGCTGCCTCACCTGGCGGGATGGCGCGACAGCCGACCGGTGCGCGTCGGCAACGGCGCCTGGGGGCAACGGCAGCAGGACGTGTACGGCGCGCTGCTCGACGCCGCGTGGGAGCTGCGGGAGCAGCTCGGGGACATCGAGGGCACCACCCGCCGCCTGCTCGTCGACGCGGTGGAGACGGTCTGCGCGACGTGGCGCGAGCCGGACGCCGGCATCTGGGAGGTCCGCGGTCCGCTGAAGCGCTATCTGCACAGCGCCCTGCTGGGGTGGGTGGCGCTCGACCGCGGCGTCCGGCTGGCGGAGCTCCTCGGGGTCATGGACCGGCTCCCGCGGTGGACCGAGGTCCGGGAGGAGATCGCGAAGGAGATCCTCGAGCGGGGCTGGAACCCCCGCGTCGGCGCGTTCACGCAGAGCTTCGGCAGCGACGAGCTCGACGCCGCGGTCCTGCTCGTCGCGCTCGTCGGGTTCCTGCCGGCCGACGACCCGCGGATCGTGGCGACGGTCGACGCGGTGCGCCGCGCGCTGTCGGACGAACGCGGTCTGGTGCTCCGCTACCGCGGCGACGACGGGCTCGAGGGCGCGGAGGGCAGCTTCCTGCTCTGCACCTTCTGGCTCGCCGAGGCCCTGGCACGGACGGGCCGCCCTGCCGAGGCGGCCGAGGTGCTCGATCGGGCCGCCGGTTCCGCGAACGACCTCGGGCTGCTCGCCGAGGAGGTGGACGCATCGACCGGCGAGCTCCTCGGCAACTTCCCGCAGGCGTTCAGCCACCTGGGCCTCGTCCTCGCCGCCCAGGCGATCGCCGACGCCGACGTCTCGGAGGCTCCCCGAGGAGCCTGACCGCGACGGCACAGCGGGGCCTGCGGGCGGCTGGGCTCACGACCGGGCGCGGTCGTCCCCCGCGAGCACGACCGCCAGGCGCCGCAGCAGCGGGTGCCGCCGCAGCCCGTCCGGGATGCTCAGCCCGCCACGGCACACCCGCACGAAGGCGTCCGCGCCGCGCCCCGTCCGGGTCAGCGCGAGGTGCACGAGCAGCGGATGGCGCTCGAAGAGGCGCAGCAGCAGGGCCCCGCCGCGCTGCTCGGGCTCGAGCTCGACGCGGACCATCTGCGCGTACTGCTCGAGCCGGGCGACGCCGTTCCGAGCGCCGGCGGCCGCCGCCTCACCCGCCGCCCGGCCGGAGCGCAGCGCGAACGAGATGCCCTCGCGGGTCCACGGCTCGAGCAGGCCCGCGGCGTCGCCGGCGACGAGCACCCGCCCCCGGCGGACCGGCGAACCGGGTTCCCGCCATCGGGTGAGATGCCCGGACGAGCGCTCGACCGGCAGACCGCCGAGCCCCAGCTCGTGCACGAACCGGTCGAGGTACCGCCTCGTGGCGCCGCCGTCGCCCTTGCGCTCCATGACACCGACCGTGAGGCGATCCGCCTTCGGGAACACCCAGCCGTACGTGCCGGGAGCGGCTCCCCAGTCGAGGTGGACCCGGCCGGCCCACCCCGGTTCCATGCCGGCCAGCTCGAGCTCGAGCTCGAGCTCGAGACCGAGATCGGAGCGCCCGATGCGGACGCCGACGAAACGGCCCACGACCCCGGCCGAGCCGTCCGCGCCGACCACGACCGACGCGCTGACCACCACGCCGTCGGTCGTGTGCACCGCGACCCCGCCCTCGATCTCCTCGAGGCGCCGCACGCGGACACCGTCGCGGAAGACCGCTCCGGCTGCGACCGCCGCGTCGACGAGCGCCTGGTCGAACCGGTCGCGGTCGGTGAGGGCGAGGAAGGGCCTCGTCGAGCGGATCGCGCGCGCACGGCCGCCCTTCCGCGCGACGGTGACGGTGTCGATGCGGCGCACGACCGCCGCCGCGGCCTCGGCCGGCAGCTCCGCGAGCGAGGCGCCGATCAGGCCGCCGCCGCACGTCTTGTACCGCGGGAAGCGAGCCGCGTCGACGAGCAGCACCCGGGCGCCGGCGAGCGCGGCGGCCCGAGCCGCGGACGACCCCGCGGGGCCGGCGCCGACGACGAGGACGTCCCAGCGCTTCGTCCCGTCGGGCTCCGCGGGCGCGGCGGCGATCAGCGGCCCACCGGCACGACGTCCTCGGTGTCCTCCCCCGCCGGCACCGGACCGCGGCGGTCGGGCCGGGCGACGAGGAAGTAGACCGCACCGATCGCGAGCAGCACCACCATCACCGCGAGTGTGATCCAGTCGAGGTTGAAGAGCGCTCCGCGGGGGCTCGAGAGCCCGCTCGGCAGCACGATGTCGATGAGCATGACCGCGAGGTAGAGCGCGGCGGCGATGCTGACCGGCCACCCCCAGCGGCCGAGCCGGAAGACGCCGGCGGGCTGCCAGCCGCGGCTGCGCGCGATCATCGATCCGATCACGGTGAGCAGGAACGACAGGTAGATCCCCGAGACGCCGAACGAGACGAGCGCGGTCAGCGCGTTGATGCCCGCGGGGAACACGAACCAGAGGATGTGCACGTCCTTCGCCGGGTTGATGTTCACGAGCAGGGTGAACAGCACGGGCACCACCCCCGCCACGAGCAGGGCGTTCGCCGGCGTCTGGAAGCGGGGCGACACCCGCCGCATCCAGCCGCTCGCCGGCAGCTGGCGGTCGCGGGCGTAGGAGAACAGCAGCCGGGACCCGGCCCCCTGCACCGCGGTGCCGCAGGAGAAGAAGGCGATGAGGACGACGAGCAGGAACACGTCCTGCAGCCACTGCGGCAGCGCGCCGAGGATGACGGGCACGCCGCCCGAGAACGACACGGCGGAGGCGTAGCCCTTCGCGGTCGCGGGCGTGGCGAGCAGCAGCCCCGCGACGAGCACGAACGACGCGATGCCGCCGTAGAGCAGGGCGGAGCGCATCGCGCGCGGCACCTGCCGGGACGCGTTCTTCGTCTCCTCCGCGATGTCGCCGGCCGATTCGAAGCCGTAGAAGATGTAGCTGTGCGCGAGCACCGCGACGAGCGCGGCGCCGATCCACGAGCCACCGAAGTCGACGCCGAGGGTGTTCGTCTTCACGCTCTCGGCGCCGTGGGAGGTGAAGAGGAAGTCGAAGCCGTGGTGGAAGCCGACGACGGCGAGCGCGATCGCCACCCCGAACGTGCCGATGGTCTCCACGTACACGCCGAGCCGGCTGATGTAGCCCATCGCCTTGGCGCCGACCGTGTTGACGATGGTCTGCACGACGATGAGGGCGACGGTGGCCCCGAGGATCAGCGCGTGGTTCGTCGGATCGAGCTTCAGGCCGAACAGGTCGTTCAGCAGCGCGGCGAGGTAGCCGACGAGGCCCGTGTCGACGCTCGCCACCGTGACGAGCAGCGCGAGACCGTAGATCCAGCCGACCCACCAGCCGTAGGCGGGGCTCACGCTGCGCTTCGCGTACTGGTACAGGGCGCCGGCGAGCGGGTAGTGGCTGCCGAGCTCGCCGAAGACGAGGGCGACGAGCAGCATGAAGGCGACGACCGGGATCATCAGCCAGATGTAGGCGGGTCCCGCCGCGCCCGCCCCGAGCACGAAGAGCGAGTACACGCCGACCATCGGCGAGAGGTACGAGAAGGCGATGCTGAAGTTGTCGAACAGCCCGAGCACCCGCCGCAGCTCGGGCCGGTAGCCGAGCCCGATCAGCCGGTCGTTCTCGTCGGTGTCGTCGCGGACCACGGGCGGCCGTGCGGTCATCGGATGCCTTCCTCGCCGGGCGCGCGAGGAGGCTCCGGCGGGTGCCGGAAGGGGCTCGTCCTCGAGCGACGGCTGATCCTATTGACAGCGGAGGCGGCGGGGCCAGCGGCGCCGGATGGGCTCGTGGACGCGGCTCAGGAGAAGGCGCTGATGCCCGTGAGCGCGCGGCCGATCACGAGCTGGTGGACCTCGTCGGTGCCCTCGTAGGTGCGCACCGACTCGAGGTTCGCGAGGTGCCGCATCACCGGGAAGCGGTCGGTGACGCCGTCGCCGCCGAGCAGCGAGCGGGCGGTGCCCGCGATCGCGATCGCGGTGCGCACGTTGTTCAGCTTGCCGACGCTGATCTGCACGGGCGGGAGCGCGCCGCGCTCCTTCAGCCGCCCGAGATGCATGGCGAGCAGCACGCCCTTCTCGTACTCCACGAGCATGTCCGCGAGCTTCGCCTGCACGAGCTGGCGGGCGGCGATCGGCTCGCCGAACACGACCCGCCCGGTGGCGTGCCCGAGCGCCGCCTCGATGCAGGCACGGGCCGCGCCGAGCACGCCCCACACGATGCCGAACCGCGCCTCGTTGAGGCAGCCGAACGGACCCGAGAGCCCGCGGGCGCCGGGCAGCAGGGCGTCGGCGGGCACCCGCACCTCGTCGAGGTGGACGTCGCACTGGATCGAGGCGCGCATGGAGAGCTTGCCGCGGATCGGGACCGCCTGGAAGCCCGGGGTCGCGGTGGGGACGACGAAGCCGCGGACGCCGTCGTCGGTCGCGGCCCAGACGACGGCGACGTCGGCGACGCTCGCCAGCCCGATCCAGCGCTTCGACCCGGTCAGCACCCAGTCGTCGCCGTCGCGCCTCGCGACCGTGCGCATGGTGCCCGGGTCGCTGCCGCCCTGGGGCTCGGTGAGCGCGAAGCAGCCGATCCTCCGGCCGGCCGCCAGGTCGGGCAGCAGCGCGGCCTTCTGCTCCTCGGAGCCGTACTTGCGGATCGCCGACATCGCGAGCGAGCCCTGCACCGAGACGAAGGTGCGCCACGCGGAGTCGACCGCCTCGAGCTCGAGGCACACGAGGCCGTACGAGACCGGTCCGGCGCCGGCGCACCCGTAGCCCGCGAGGTGCATGCCGAGGAACCCCGCGGCGCCGAGCTCCGGCACGAGCTCGGCCGCGAAGCGGGCGCGCTCGAAGTCCTCGTCGATGGTGGGGCGGATGCGCTCGGCCGCGAAGTCGCGGGCGCGCTGCTGCCACGCGCGCTCCTCCGGGGCGAGCAGCGCCGCGGTGTCGAAGACCGCCGCGAGGGCGTCGGCGGGATCGGTCATGCGAGGGCCTCCTCGTCGGGGTCGCGCTCGTCGGACCAGCCGAGCGGACCGCGGTCGCCGAGCGGTGGCGGCGGGATCCGGTAGGTCGGCGAGCCGCTGCTCATGCGGATGGGGTTCGCGGCCTGACGCCCCGCTCCCGGCGCGCCGGTCACGAGGCCGAGCCCCAGCCGCTCGGCGAGGGCGAAGGCCTCGTCGACCGTGCTCACCGCTCCGGCGGGCACACGCGCGGCGGTGAGGCGCTCCTGCCACTCGCTCGCCGGCGCGGTGCGGAGCCGTGCCTCGAGGACCTCGCGGAGCTCGCTCCGGTGCTGCACACGCGAGGGGTTGTCGTCGAACCGGTGGTCGAGCGGCAGGTCCGGCAGGTCGAGGGTGCGGCAGAGCGCGGCGAACTGCCGGTCGTTGCCGACCGCGATCGCCAGCATGCGGTCCTCGGTCTCGAACGTCTCGTACGGCGCGATGCTCGGGTGGGCGTTGCCGAAGCGCCCCGGCGGCTCGCCCGTCGTGAGGGTGGCGGCGGCGAGGTTCGTGAGGCCGGCGAGCAGCGACGAGAGCAGGTCGACGTCGATCCGCTGCGGTCCCGGCCGCTGCTCGCGGCGGCGGAGGGCGAGCAGCACCGCGCTGAACGCGTTGAGCCCCGTGAGCACGTCGACGAGCGCGACGCCCACCTTCATCGGGCGTCCCTCGGGCTCGCCGGTGACGCTCATGAGACCGCCCAGGGCCTGCACGATGAGGTCGTAGCCCGGCAGCTCGGCGCCGGCGCCGCGGCCGAAGCCGGTGATCGAGCAGTAGACGAGCCGCGGGTTCACGGCGGCGAGCTGCTCGTAGCCCAGCCCGAACCGCTCCATGACGCCGGGGCGGAAGTTCTCGACGACGACGTCGGCCGTGGCGGCGAGGCGCCTCGCCGCGGCGCCGTCCGGTCCGGCGAGGTCGCAGGTCATGGAGCGCTTGTTGCGGTTCACCGCGGCGAAGTACGTCGAGCTCCCCTGCGGGTCGGCGGGCGGCCGCCACGCGCGCGTCTCGTCGCCGTCCGGGCCCTCGATCTTGATGACGTCGGCGCCGAAGTCGGCGAGCATCATCGTCGCGTACGGCCCGGCCAGCACGCGCGAGAAGTCGGCGACGCGGACCCCGGCGAGGATCGCGGGATCCTGCCCTCGATCATGCGCCCGCATGCCTCGTCCTCCGTCGGCGCCGGCACGACGACCGCGGCGCGAGCATCGATCCTAGGAGGCGTCCCGGGCGGCGAGGCTCACCGGACGGGCGCCGAGAACCGCGTGGTGACCCCCGGCGACCACAGCACCGAGTCCGGCGGGCGGCCCGCGAGGCCGGGGAGCCCCGAGTCGGCGAGCAGCTCGTCGCGGAGCTCGAGCAGCTCGGCGCGGAAGAGCCGCCACGGCTCGTGCTCGTTGCGCCAGTAGGTGGTGCGCCGACCCCGCTGCACGTGCATCGCCCAGCGCGCCGTGAGGAAGTCGGCGAGCGGGTCGCCCGACACGGCCTCCTCGCCGAGGCGCACACGGATGCGGGTGCGGGGACGGCCGGCGGGCAGGCGCTCCGACGCGTACGCGAGCTCGTCGCCGCGTCGCCGCGACCGCATCCGCGCCCAGCGGTAGGGCAGACCGAGCCCGACGTGCGCGGTGAGGACGGGCAGCAGGTGCTGGGCCTCGAGGGTGCGGAACACCACCGCGCGCCGCCCGCGCTCGTCGACAGAGTAGAGCCGCACGTTCGTCTCGAGGAACGTGCCGAGCACCGGCACGGGCGGGAGCCGGAGGAACGCCGACGCCTCGAGCCGGAACGGGATGAGGCCGACCCAGGTGTCGCCGTCGTGCTCGTCCGGCCGCGTGCCGCCGGGCAGCAGCGGCGCGACGACGGCCGGATCGACGCGCCAGTGCAGGAAGACGGCGTCGCGCCAGCGCTGCCGGATGACGGCGGCCCCCGGCAGCGCCGGCGCCTGCGGCGAGACCGGCTCCGGCGTCACGGCGGGGACGTCAGCGGCTCACGCGCCGACGAGCGCCGCGGCGAGGTAGCCGTGCAGCCGGTCGAGGCCGACCCGCTCCTGCTGCATCGAGTCGCGGCTGCGCACGGTGACGGCGTGGTCGTCGAGCGAGTCGAAGTCGACCGTCACGCAGAACGGCGTGCCGATCTCGTCCTGACGGCGGTACCGGCGGCCGATGGCGCCGGCGTCGTCGAACTCGACGTTCCAGTCCTTGCGCAGGTCGGCGGCGACCTCGCGGGCGAGCGGCGAGAGCCGCTCGTTGCGCGACAGGGGCAGCACGGCCGCCTTCACGGGCGAGAGCCGCGGGTCGAGCCGCAGCACGGTGCGCTTGTCGACGCCGCCCTTCGTGTTCGGGGCCTCGTCCTCCGCGTACGCGTCGACGAGGAACGCCATGAGCGACCGGGTCACGCCGGCCGCAGGCTCGATCACGTACGGGGTCCAGCGCTCCCCCGTCGCCTGCTCGAACACGCTGAGGTCGGCGCCCGACGCCTTCGCGTGGGTCGAGAGGTCGAAGTCGGTGCGGTTGGCGATGCCCTCGAGCTCGCCCCACTCGCCACCGGTGAAGCCGAACCGGTACTCGATGTCGACCGTGCGCTTCGAGTAGTGGGAGAGCTTCTCCTTCGGGTGCTCGAAGAGGCGCAGGTTGCCTTCGGCGATGCCGAGGTCGGTGTACCAGCGGTGGCGCTCGTCGATCCAGTACTGGTGCCACTCCTCGTCCGTGCCGGGACGGACGAAGAACTCCAGCTCCATCTGCTCGAACTCGCGGGTGCGGAAGATGAAGTTGCCGGGCGTGATCTCGTTGCGGAAGCTCTTGCCGATCTGGCCGATGCCGAACGGCGGCTTCATCCGGGCCGAGGTGACGACGTTCGCGAAGTTGACGAAGATGCCCTGCGCGGTCTCGGGACGCAGGTAGTGCATGCCCTGCTCGTCGTCGACGGGCCCGAGGAAGGTCTTCATGAGGCCGGAGAACGGCTTCGGCTCGGTCCACGAGCCGGGCTGCCCGGTCTCGGGGTCGTTGATGTCGGCGAGCCCGTTCGCCGGCAGGTGGCCGTGCTTCGCCTCGTACGCCTCGATCAGGTGATCGGCGCGGTACCGCTTGTGCGTGTGGAGGCTCTCGACGAGCGGGTCGCTGAACACCTCGACGTGGCCGGACGCCTCCCACACCTGGCGCGGCAGGATCACGGAGGAGTCGAGCCCGACGACGTCGTCGCGGCCACGGACCATCGTGCGCCACCACTGGCGCTTGATGTTCTCCTTCAGCTCGACGCCGAGGGGGCCGTAGTCCCACGCGGACCGGGATCCGCCGTAGATCTCGCCCGCCTGGAACACGAACCCCCGCCGCTTGGCGAGGGCGATCACGGCGTCGAGCGAGGCGGCCACGGAGCTCCCGTCCCGGGGCCGACCGGCTGTCGGTCCCGCTGATTCGTCGCTCGAGCCTACCCGGACCGGCTCACCCCCTCTGGGGCTCGCGGATCGGGCACCCTCGCCGCGACCATGACGATCCGTGACAGGGGGTGCGCGGGCATCCGGGCCTCACCCGCCTACCGTTGCTCCACCGTCCCGATCGAGAGAGGCATCCGCCATGGCCCGCGTCCCGCACCCGCAGCGCATCACGAGCGTCTGCGAGCACGGCGCGATGTGCGCGGACGACCGGCCGGGGCACGCGCTCACGCTCATGCGGCTCCGGCTCGCCGTCGCCGGACGTCGCGGCTGGATCGACGCGATCGTGCAGCGCGCGGACGCTGACGGCACGGTCGAGCTGCGGACCTTCGCCCGCGACGAGGTGATCGAGGTGTGGCATCACGCCGACCTCGGCGGGGAGCTGGCGCCGGGCGCACCCGTCGCGCTCCACGAGGCGTTCGGGGTGCTCGCCGCCGGCCCCCGCCGGATCAGCGTGGCGCACTAGGCGATCACATCGCGGGCATCGCGCCCATCATCGCCTGGCAGGCGTGCATGCACGCCTCGCAGGCCTGCATGCACATGCGGCACGGCTCACTCATGTCCATGTGCGAGCGGCACTCCTCCATGCACGCCCGGCACATCGACATGCACGCCTGCAGCATCGCCCGCATCGCGTCCATGTCCATGCCGGTCGGGCGCATCATCATGCGCATCGTCGCGTCGCACACGTCGGCGCAGCTCATGCACATCGCGGCGCACCGGCCCATGCCGTCCATCGCCATCATCGCGTCGGAGCACATGAGGCAGGCCTGCATGCAGCTCGAACACGCCTCCATGCACTCCTGCATCATCGACATGTCCATGTCCATGCCCTTCGGCATCGTCATGGTGCGCATCATCTCCGCGGTCTCCATCCGGCCGCCCTCCCATCCCCGCGCGGCCGTGCCCGTCGGATGCGACGGAGAGTCCGGTACCGGGCCGCGCTGACGGCGTCACGGTAGGACCGGTGCATGAGCGGACGCTTCGAACCGCTTCGGTACCGTCGAGACGTGCCAGCCGCCCCGCTCCGCGCCCGGCGCGTGCTCGTCGCCGGCCCCTCCGGCGTCGGCAAGACGACGCTCGCCGCGGCGGTCGCACGGGCAGCAGGCATCCCGCACACCGAGATCGACGCGGTGCACTGGCACGCGGGCTGGACGCCGAACCCCGACTTCGCCGCGCACGTGCAGGCGCTCGCCGACTCCGACGCCTGGGTGACCGAGTGGCAGTACGACGTGGCCCGGCCGGTGCTCGCCGCCCGCGCCGACCTGCTCGTCTGGCTCGACCTGCCGCGCCGCGTCGTGCTCGCCCGCGTCGTGCGCCGCACGCTCCGCCGGCGGCTGCGGCGCCTCGAGCTGTGGAACGGCAACGTCGAGCCCGCGCTCGCGACGATCCTCACCGACCCGGAGCACATCGTGCGCTGGGCGATGCGCACCTACGGGATCTACCCGGGACGGGTGCGCGAGGCGCTCGCCGAGCACCCGGGGGTGCGGCTCGTCCGCATCCGCAACGGCCGCGACGCGCGACGGCTGCTCGCGCTGCTCGAGGCGGGCGCCGACCCGGGCACGCGCTCCGGATCCTCGTCGCTCTGAGCCCGCCGAAGCGACGAGGATCCGGAGCAGCCGGGCTCAGGGGGACGGCTCGTCGGCCTTCGGGGCGTCCACGGCCGCCCCGAAGCGCCGGTCGCGGTCCGCGTACTGGGTGATCGCGTCCCAGAGGTGCGTGCGGCGGTAGTCGGGCCAGAGCGTGTCCTGGAACACGAGCTCGGCGTACGCGGACTGCCAGAGCAGGAAGTTCGAGGTGCGCTGCTCGCCCGAGGACCGCACGAAGAGGTCGACATCGGGCATGTCGGGCAGGTAGAGGTGCCGCTCGATCGTCCGCTCGGTGATCGCGTTCGGCTTGAGGCGCCCGGCGGCGACCTCCTGCGCCACGCGGCGCACGGCGTCCTGGATCTCGACACGCCCGCCGTAGTTGATGCACATGGTGAGGGTCAGGGTGCGGTTGTCGCGCGTGAGGTCCTCCGCCGCCTGCAGGTCGCCGATGACCGTGCGCCAGAGCCGAGGGGTGCGGCCCGCCCAGCGGATGCGGACGCCCCACTCGTTCAGCTGCTCCCGCCGGCGCCGCAGCACCTCACGGTTGAAGCCGAGGATGAAGCGCACCTCGTCGGGCGACCGCGACCAGTTCTCGGTCGAGAAGGCGTAGGCGGAGAGGTGCTTCACGCCGGCCTGCAGCGCCCCGGCGACGACGTCGAGCAGCGACGCCTCGCCGGCCCGGTGGCCCTCGATGCGCGGCAGCCCGCGGCGGTTCGCCCAACGGCCGTTGCCGTCCATGACGATGGCGACGTGCTCCGGCACCCGCGCGAACGCCGGCGGGGTCTCCCCCGTCCAGTCCACGGGCCGGATCGGATCGAGCTGGACCCGTGCCATCATGTCGCGGGCACAGCGGTGGGCACGGCCGCGGCCTCGATGAGCGCGCTCTCGACCGCCTCGGTCCGCGGCCGGCGCCGCAGGCTCGGGTCGAGCTTGATGCCCTTGTCGAGGTGGTTCAACGATTTGAGGCCGCGCTCGAGGTGCCACTGCGTGTAGGCGGCGATGACGCCGGAGGCCTGGGCGCGCACCGGGGGCGCGGCGGCGTCGGCGACCGCCCAGTCGCCCATGAGGAGGGCCCCGAGCAGCGCGATCGTGTCGGGGGTGAGCCGCGGCGCACCGGGCGGGGCGACGGCGTCGGCGACCACGCCGCCCAGCTGCGCGACGAACGCCGTGTGCGGGCCGGGCTCGCCCGTGACCGCGCAGTCGCCGAAGGTCGGCGCCCATCCGGCGATCGACAGCGCCCGCAGCAGGTAGGAGTCGAGGGTGAGCGACGGGCCGTGCTCGCCGCGGGCGAGGCTGCGCAGCGCGCCGACGAGCAGCAGGTACTGCTGCTGCGACGCCTCGTCGGTGAGCCGGTCGGCCGTCTCGACGATCGCGTTCGCGGCGGTGAAGGCCGCGTAGTCGGCGACGATCGGCGCACCGTAGGCGCCGAGCGACTCGGCCTGCTGGATCACGTCGAGGCTGCGGCCCTCGTAGCACTGCAGGTCGACGACCATGAACGGCTCGAGCCGCGAGCCGAACCGGCTCGTCGTGCGGCGGACACCCTTCGCGACGGCGCGGATCTTGCCCCGGCGCCGGCCGAGCATGGTGACGATGCGGTCGGCCTCACCCAGCGAGTGGGTGCGCAGCACGACGGCTTCGTCACGGTAGGTCGGCACCGCTCGATTCTCCCCCACCGGGACGACATCGTCGCCGGAGCGGGAGCGGCGGCGGCACCCGTCGAGGTGCCGCCGCCGTACGGTCCCCTACGCCGCGAGCCGGAAGGCGCGCGCCTCCTCGAGGCTCGGGAAGCGGTGGATGCTCGAGATGGAGCCGTTGCGCAGACCGAAGGCCGAGAAGACCGTCGTGGGAGCGCCGCCCTCGGCGACGGCGTCCTGCGCCACGACGATGCCACCCGGCACGTCGTAGCAGTCGCGCGGCATGAGGCGGACCCCCGCGCTCTCCACCCAGCGTCGCATGACGTCCCGCCCGGCGACCTCTCCGGTGAGGTCCCCGAGCACGACGTCCTCGGTGCAGGCCGCGGCGGCGGTGGCCCCGTCGCCGTTGTTGACCGCCACGTGCCAGATGACGATGACGGAGTCGAGCGTCGAAGTCGTGAGCGTCATGCGGAACAGGGTGCCCGACGGACGAGCGACCCGCCAGCAGCGTTCACGGAAAGTTTCCCCTTCCCATACGGATTTCGCGGATAACGAACGCATCACGCCGGGCCGTGCCCGGGGAACCCCGGTGCGCGGCGTGTCGCTCCCCGAACCGCACCACGACGGCGGTAGGAAAGCCGGTTCGGCCGTCGCACGAGAGCGCCTCGTGCGACGGCCGCGATCAGACCGCTTCGAGCGCCGGCACGTGCGCGCGCACCGCGCGGTTCACGCTCGACACGATCGCGCGCAGCGACGCCGTGGCGATGTCGGGGTCGATGCCGACGCCCCAGAGCCGCGTGCCGTTCACGTCGAGGTCGACGTAGGCCGCCGCCCTCGCGTCGCCGCCCGAGCTCATCGCGTGCTCGACGTAGTCGTACAGCGTGACGCGGTACCCCTGCTGCTCCATGACGCGCAGGAAGGCGTCGATGGGCCCGTTGCCGCGCGCCTCGGCCTCGACCTCGTGGTCGTCGACCCGGAGCCGCACGCCCAGCTCGATCTCGCCGCCCAGGTCGCTCGAGGTGCGGGTGCGGAGCAGCTCGAAGCGGCCCCACTTCGCGTCGGGGTCGCGGGCGGGCAGGTACTCGTCGTTGAAGATCGCCCAGATCTCGTCGCTCGTGACCTCGCCGCCGTCGGCGTCGGTCTTCGCCTGCACGACGTGCGAGAAGTCGATCTGCAGCTTGCGTGGCAGGTCGAGCGAGTGGTCCGTCTTCAGCAGGTACGCGACACCGCCCTTGCCGGACTGCGAGTTGACGCGGATGACCGCCTCGTAGCTGCGGCCGAGGTCCTTCGGGTCGACCGGCAGGTAGGGCACCGCCCACTCGAGCTCGTCGACCGACCTGCCCGTCGCCTCGGCGGCCGCCGCCATCGCCTCGAAGCCCTTCTTGATGGCGTCCTGGTGGCTGCCGCTGAAGGCCGTGTAGACGAGGTCGCCGGCCCAGGGGCTGCGCTCGTGCACCTTCAGCTGGTTGCAGTGCTCGGCGGTGGCCCGGATGCGGTCGAGGTCGCGGAAGTCGATCTGCGGATCGATGCCCTGGCTGAACAGGTTCAGCCCGAGCGCGACGAGGTCGACGTTGCCGGTGCGCTCGCCGTTGCCGAACAGGCAGCCCTCGATGCGGTCGGCGCCCGCGAGGTAGCCGAGCTCGGCCGCGGCGATCGCGGTGCCGCGGTCGTTGTGCGGATGCAGCGACAGGATCACGTGCTCGCGGTGGTGCAGGTGCCGGCTCATCCACTCGATCGAGTCGGCGTAGACGTTCGGCGTCGCCATCTCGACCGTCGCGGGCAGGTTGATGATGACGTTCCGCTCCGCCGTGGGCACGAACACCTCGAGCACCCGGTTGCAGATCTCGGCCGCGAAGTCGAGCTCGGTGCCGGTGTACGACTCGGGCGAGTACTCGTAGTAGACGGTGGTGCCGGGCACGGTCTGCTCGTACTGCTTGCAGAGCCGCGCGCCCTCGAGGGCGATGTCGACGATGCCCTGCCGCCCGGTGCGGAAGACGACGTCGCGCTGCAGGATGCTCGTCGAGTTGTAGAGGTGGACGATCGCCTGCTTCGCGCCGCGGATCGCCTCGTACGTGCGGGCGATGAGGTGCTCGCGCGCCTGGGTGAGCACCTGGATGGTGACGTCGTCGGGGATCGCGCCCTGCTCGATGAGGTCGCGGACGAAGTCGAAGTCGGTCTGGCTCGCGGAGGGGAAGCCGACTTCGATCTCCTTGTAGCCCATGCGGACGAGGAGGTCGAACATGAGGCGCTTGCGCTCGGGGCTCATCGGGTCGATGAGCGCCTGGTTGCCGTCGCGGAGGTCGACCGCGCACCAGCGCGGCGCCTGGGTGATGGTCTTCGTGGGCCACGTGCGGTCGGGCAGGTCGACGGTGAACTGCGCCGCGTACGGCCGGTACCGATGGATCGGCATCGGTGAGGGCTGCTGACGGTTCTGCATGTGCTGGGTTCCTTCGGATCTCGTCGGAGAAGGCCATGGGAGCACTCCGCGACGAGGAAGGCCTGAGACTAGGCCCCGTCGCGGCGACGAAGGAGGAGGAGCACCCGCTGCACGGACGCGAGGATACCACTGCGGGCAGCAGGGAGCCCCGGAAAATCAGGGCTCTGGAACCTTGGGACGCGCCGCGGGCGACCCGACCCCGCACCGCCCCGAGCGCCCTAGTGTGCCCCGGGCCGGTGGACGCCCGGCCGGAGGAGGACGGACGATGACGAAGCGCGCGGGTCGGGGCCGGTTCACGCCGGCGGTCGTGGGTGCCGTGCTCGCGGCGGCCCTCGGCGGCGGCGCGCTCGTCGTCGGGGCGGATCACGTCCCCGCGCACGCCGCGCACGCCGCAGCCCCCGCGACGGCCTCCGCGACCCCCGCGACGCCCTCTCCGACCCCGACGCCCCTGCCGACGAGCACGGTGGCCGCCCGCTACCGCGGCACGGTCACGCAGGTGCGGATCCCCGGCACCGTCTCGCACTTCCCCGCGCGACCCGGCTTCGTGTACCTGCCGGCCGCGGCTCGGCAGAAGAACGCGGGCAGGTTCCCGGTCGTCATGGCGCTCTCGGGGCAGAGCAAGCACGCGCAGCCGAGCGACGTGATCGTCCTCGCGCGCATCCAGACGATCATGGACGGCATCGCGGCGCGCAACGGCGGCCGGGCGCCGATCGTGGTGATCCCCGACCAGCTGAGCGCGGGACCGAAGAACCCGATGTGCGTCGACTCCCCCATCGGGAACGTGGACACGTACCTCACGGTCGACGTGCGCCGCTGGACGCTGGCGCACCTCCCCGCCCTCGCCGACCGGCAGGACTGGACGATCGCGGGCTTCTCCGAGGGCGGCACGTGCTCGATCCAGCTGGGGGCGAAGCACCCCGACATCTTCGGCTCGCTCGTCGACGTCTCGGGCGAGGAGGTGCCGGCGTACGGCAGCCTCGCGCACACCATCGCGACCGGCTTCGGCGGCAGCCGCGCGGCCTATGAACGGGCGACCCCGTTCGCGCTGCTGCAGGCGGGGGCCCCCTACCACGGCATGCGCGCCTTCTTCGGCGCGGGCACGAACGACAGGAAGCTCGGCTGGGTCGCCCCGATCATGGCGCGGCACGCCCGCGCCGCGGGCATGACGGTCGCCTACAAGCCGCAGCCGGGCAAGCACGACTGGCGGGTCGCGCACGCGGTGCTGTGGTGGGCGTTCGACCGGCTCGTGGGCTGGTGGCACCTCAGCCCGGCCGCAGCGGCCAAGGCGGCTGCCGGGCACTGACGCCCGCCGCTCCCGATGACCCGGAGCGGTCGCCGGCGGGCCTCAGCCCTCGGCCGTCATCGCCGAGACGACCCGTGCCGGACGCCGGGAACCGAGCAGGAGCACGCCCCCGACGACCCCGGCGACCGCCGGCGAGGACGCCGGCAGCACCCGGGAACGAAGCAGCACGAGGATCACGCAGGCCGCGGGCACCGCGAGCGACCGGCGCGGCCCACGCGGGGTCGCCTCCGACAGCAGGCGGACCGCGGCCAGCACGAGAGCGATGCCGTCGAGGGCCGAGACGGCGAGCCGAAGGCGCAGACCCCGGGTGGGCGCCGGCTGGTCGTCCCCACCGCGTCCCGACGGCGACGACCAGCGCGCACGCTCCGTCAGGCCTTCTGGTCCTCGGGGACGAGCGCACCGAGCAGGCGCGCGGTCGACGCGAGGCCGAGGTCCGGCAGGTAGGCGCGGGCGATCGCGACACCGATGGCGGGCAGCGCGATCGGATCCGGGTAGGCCACGACCAGGGGGCGCAGGGACGGCTGGAACTTCTCCTTGAACGCCGCGAGCGACTTGAACCCGTAGGCGGGCTCGAGCACCCGGGCGAGCGTCCCGAGCGCCCGCGGCAGCTCGCCCGAGTCGTCGTCCGACACGGCGAGCGGCGCGACGGAGAGGCTCACGAACGCGACGCCCTCCTCCTTCGCCCGGAGCGCCATCGAGGCGATGAGGAACTCCATGACGCCGTTCAGGCCGTCAGGGCGCCGGCGCATGAAGTCGAGCGTCCAGCCGACGACGGCGCCGTCCCGGTAGGTGGGCAGCCAGCTCGTCGCCGCCTCGACCCGCTCCCCCGGCCCGAGAGCGACGAGGAGCCGCACCTCGCGGTCCTTCAGCTCCTCGATGCCGCCCAGGGTGAAGCCGAGCTCCGGCAGCCGCTTCTCGGCGACCCACTCCTCCGAGATGGCCGTGATCTGCGAGCGGACCGTGCGCGAGCACGACTCCCAGTCGGTCCAGACCGCGGTCACTCCGGCGCGCTCGGCGCGGTTCAGCGAGCTGCGGACGTCCTGCCAGCGCTTGCCCTTCATCGAGAAGGTGGCGGGCTCGAGCACGGTGTCCTCGCCGATGAGCATCGAGGGCCAGGGAGCCCCGCTGCCGGGGTCGTCCCCGGCTCCCGTGCCCAGGTCGTCCGCGAACCCGGGCCGGACCGCGTAGAAGACCGGGGTGAGGCCCGCGTCGTCGCAGAACACCGCGAAGGCGCGGGCGGCCTCGAGGGCGCCGTCCTCCGGGCCGACGGGCTCGCCGACCGTGATGGCGGTGGCGTTCACCTCGCGGTAGGCGACCGCGTGGCGGCCGTCCTGCGAGAACCAGACGCGGTTGCCCGGCCAGAGGGCCATGTGCCCGAGCGAGCCGCTCGATCCGGTGCGGAGGATCGCCC
Source organism: Amnibacterium sp. CER49 (assembly GCF_029846255.1). Classification (GTDB taxonomy): domain Bacteria; phylum Actinomycetota; class Actinomycetes; order Actinomycetales; family Microbacteriaceae; genus Amnibacterium. Next base: position 135,608 of record NZ_JARVWQ010000001.1, read on the forward strand.
GCAGCCGCTCGGACTCGCGGGGCAGCCGCGGGCTCCGCCGCGACGACGCCGTGCCGAGCAGGGCCCCGAGCAGCACGAGCCAGGCGATGGGGCCCGTCCAGCCGTAGAGGATCTGCGCCGCGGGCGAGACCGGCTCGAAGTCGAGCCGCCGGTAGCGGAGGAAGCCCGGCGGCACGTAGCGCTCGGGCAGGTCGAGCACCAGGTCGGCGAACGCGACGTGCGGGTGGAACTGCGCGGCGAGCGCCGTGCCGAGCCCGAGGTAGGCGACCGCGGTGCCGACGAGCGCCGTGCCGGTGGCGAGGAGGAAGCCGGCGGCGGCGCGGCGGGTCGGCACGACGTCGAAGTGGCGGAGCGTCAGCAGCAGGGTGATCGCCACGCCGGCCGGCACTGCGACAGCGAGGATCGTCTGCAGGTTCGGTCCGGCGGCACCGCTCGACGTGAGCAGCTGGTCCGGGTCGAGCACCGCGGGCAGGAAACCGTAGTAGATGCCCGCGAGCACCGCGAGCACGGCGTTGACGCCTGCCGCGACGAGGGCGCCGATTCGGCGGCCGCGCCACATCGCGAACGAGGCGACGAGCAGCACGACGAGCGGCAGCACCGTCAGGAGCACGGGTCCGGGCCCGTTCAGCCGGGTGAGGGCGATCACGTGAGCGCAGGCCGCGGCCGGATGCGGGACCCGGCAGTCGGCGCGCAGGGCGCCGGCCGGCGGCAGCGGGTCGCGGAAGAGCAGTCCGAGCGGTCGCAGCAGCCCGTACCCGCGCGGCGCGACGAGCGCCACGAACGGTCCGAGCGCGCCGACCGCGACGAGGGACGCGAGCAGGCTGCGCACCTCGTGATGCGAGCTGCGCGGCCAGGTGAGCGTCGGCCGACGCCGGGCGAGCAGCAGCCCCAGCACGAGCCCGCTGAGCGCACCGAGCAGCCGGTAGAGGTCCCCGGGCTGGCCTGAGTAGAGCAGCACCACGACCGCGCCGGTCAGCCCGATGAGGCGGATGCGGCGACGCCAGAGCGGGCCCGCGAAGGCGCTCGACGTGAGCAGCGCGCCGGCGACGGGCAGGAGCGGTCCGGCCGCGGGCACGCCGGCGGCCGGCGTCGTCCAGAAGGCGTGCGTGAGGACCCCGAGCGACTGCAGCCCCACGCCGAGCGCGACGCCGAGCAGCGAGGTGACGACGTAGGCGAGCAGCGTCCACGCCGTGCCCATGATCCGCTCGACCGCCGCCAGCAGGATGAGCAGCGCCGCGAGCCCCATGAGCAGCTCGAGCGCGTCGTGGGTCACGAGCACGCCGGCCAGGAGCCGCAGCAGCTCGGCGGGATGCCGGTGCGCGACGGCCGGCGGCACGTCGAAGACCCGTGGCGCGCGCACGAACGAGCCGTCGGCGATCGCGACGACGAGCAGCGTGGCGGCGAGCGCGACGGACGCCGGGGCGCGACGCACGTAGGCGAGCAGCCAGGACAGCCGCGCCGACCAGCGGACGTGCGGCGCGACGACCTCCTGCGCGGTCATGAGATCCCCCAGTCGGGCAGCAGCTTCGGCAGTCCCCAGGCGAAGCCCGCCGCCCCCGTGTTCCAGTTGTGCGCGACGCCCGGCAGCACCGTCGTCGAGGTGCGCATGCCCGCCGAGCGGGACGCCCGGGCGAGCGCTGCGATGACCGCGCCGTAGCGCTTGTCGTTCGCGCCGACGCAGTAGAGCGCCAGGGTATGCCGGTAGGGCCGCTTGCGCTGCATGATCGCGACCGGCTGAGCGGCCTTGAAGGCGGCGAGGCTGCCGTGGAAGGCCTCCCGCACGCTGCGGGCGACGCTGCCGTTGATGGGGCCGAGCTCGGGCGAGATCGCGAGGTAGGAGCCGAAGATCGCCGGGTAGCCGGTGCCGAACTGCACGGCGCACGTGCCGCCCTCCGAGAAGCCGGCGACGGACCACTCGCTGCGGCTCGTCGAGACGGGCAGGTGCTGCAGCACCCATTCCCGCACGTCGTCGACGACGTAGCGCTCGACGTTCCCCATCTTCGAGTTCACGCACTCCGGGTTCACGTTGTAGCTGCCCAGCTGATCCGGCACCACGACGATCGGCGCGATGCCGTGGTGCGCCTTCGCGATCCCGTCGAGCGTGCCCTGCAGGTTCCCTGCGAGGAAGACGTCCTCGGGTCCACCGGGCTGCCCGGAGAAGGCGATGACGACCGGCAGCCTCGGCGGGTTCTTGACGAGGGCGGCCGGCGGCTCGTAGACCCACGCGGCTCGGCCGTGCCAGTGGGACTCGGTGCCCGGGATGGTGACCGTGCCGACGCGGCCGGTGCTGCGCATGCCGGCCGGCGCGCGCCAGGTCTTCAGCGAGGCCTCCGCGTCGTTGCCGTGGCCGAGCACGAGCGCCGAGACGCCGGTGAGACCGAGCGCGTCGCCGAGCTTCGGGTAGTAGGCGACGTCGCGGTTGATGAGCAGCCCCCCGGCCGCGACGACGAGCGGGATCGTGAGGATCGCGACGATCTTGCGCCACCAGCGGGTGCGCACGAGGTTCGCCACGGCGATGCCCACCCCGGCCCCCGCGGCGGCCGCGGCGCCGCGGATGACGAGCGACGCCGGCGCCCCGAAGACGTCCTCGACGTCGACGACGACGTAGACGAGCAGCGAACCGGCGAGCGCGCCGAGGCCGGCGGCGAGCAGCGCGACGGGCCAGAAGACGCGCAGCCTGCTGCGGACCCCGGGGACGGGCACCAGCAGCGCCACGACCAGCACGGCCGCGGCCGCGTAGACGGGCACGAGCACCCGCGTGGTCTGGATCGGCAGGTCGAGCAGCCAGCCGCTCACCGCTTCGAACCGGGCTCGCCGCTCGGCTCCGCGTGCACGGTCGTGCGTCGCATGTTCCCCACCTCCGACATTCGAGGGTGCGGTGCGGGCACTGAGGGAGCGCGAATCACCCCGCGGTCACGGCGAGTCCGCGGGGAACCGGCAGCCGCCCGGGATGCGACGCCGTGCCGGCGCCGTGTCAGAAGCCGAGGCGGTTCAGCGCCCGGGGGTCGCGCTGCCACTCCTTCGCGACCTTGACGTGGAGCGACAGGAAGACCTTGCGGCCGAGCAGCCGCTCGATCTGGGCGCGGGCGTCCGAGCCGACCTGCTTCAGCCGGGAGCCGCCACGGCCGATCATGATGATGCGCTGGCTGTCGCGCTCCACCCAGACGTTCGCGTAGACGCGGGTCAACGACTCCTCGTCCTCGATGTCGTCGATCGTGACCGCGAGGCTGTGCGGCAGCTCCTCGCGGGCCCCCTCGAGCGCCGCCTCGCGGATCAGCTCGGCGATGCGCTGCTCCGTCGACTCGTCGGTCACCGCCTCGTCCGGGTACAGCTGCGGCGACTCGGGCATGAGCGCGAGCGCCTCGCCGGCGAGCACGTCGAGCTGCAGGCGGTCCTGCGCCGAGACCGGGATGACGCTCGCCCACTCCTCGAGCGCGGACACGGCGAGCAGCTGCGCCGCGACCCGCTCGCGCGGCACCGCGTCGATCTTCGTGACGATCGCGATGCGCTTCGCCTTCGGGTAGCCGGCGAGCTGGTCGTGGATGAAGCGGTCGCCGGGGCCGATCGCCTCGCCGGCGGGCACGCAGAAGCCGACCACGTCGACGTCGGCGAGCGTCGAGGCGACGACGTCGTTCAGCCGCTCGCCGAGCAGGGTGCGCGGCCGGTGCAGGCCCGGGGTGTCGACGATCACGAGCTGCCCGTCGGGCCGCGTCACGATGCCGCGGATGGCGCGACGCGTGGTCTGCGGCTTCGGCGAGGTGATCGCGACCTTCTCGCCGACGAGCGCGTTCATGAGGGTGGACTTGCCGACGTTCGGTCGTCCGACGAAGGTGAGGAACCCCGCCCGGTACGTGCTCATGCCCCGATCACCTTCGCCGCCTCCTCCTCGTCCGTCTGCGGCGCCGGCCCGGCGCGCCGCACGAGCACCTGGGTGAGCCCTCGGCGCCGTCCCTCCGTGCGCTCCGCCCTGAGGCGCAGCCCGTCGACCTCCACCTCGTCGCCCTGCAGGGGCAGGCGGTCGAGCCGTTTCGTGAGCAGGCCGCCGACCGAGTCGACGTCCTCGTCCTCGATCTCGAGCCCGACGAGGTCGCCGAGCTCGTCGAGCGGCAGCCGCGCGGAGACGAGCCACGTGTCGGGACCGAGCTCCTCGACGTCGGGGGTGCCGCGATCGGACTCGTCGGCGATGTCGCCGACGAGCTCCTCGATGAGGTCCTCGAGCGTGACGAGGCCGGCGATGCCGCCGTACTCGTCGACGACCATCGCGAGGTGGTTCGACTCCCGCTGCATCTCGCGCAGCGTGTCGTCGGCCTTCTTCGAGTCGGGCACGAACAGCGCGGGCCGGGCGAGCTCGGAGGCGGGTGTCGAGGCGAGCGCCCGCGGATGCTCGAGCTGGAGGCGGGTGAGGTCGCGCAGGTGCACGACGCCGAGGATGTCGTCGGCGTCGCCCGCGGTGACCGGCACCCGCGAGAGCCCGCGGGTGAGCAGCACGCGAAGCGCCTGCTCGGCGGGCGTGCCGGCCTCGACCGTGACCATGTCGGTGCGCGGGATCATCACCTCGCGCGCGACCGTGTCGCCCCACTCGAAGATCGAGTGGATGAGCTCGCGGTCGTCCTGCTCGAGCACGTCGAGCTCGGTGGCCTCGTCGACCATGCTGAGCAGCTGCTCCTCGGAGGTGAACGTCGCGGTGCGCGGGCGCCCGGGGGTCACGATGTTGCCGAGCCAGGCGAGCACGTTCGCGAGCGGCCCGAGCAGCAGGCGGGCGCCGCGGATCACCGGCGCCGCGACCCGGAGCACGACGCGGGCGTGCACCCGGCCGACGCTGCGCGGGCTCGCGCCCACGAGCACGAACGAGACGCCGGTCATGATGACCGCGGCGATCAGCAGCACGAGCCAGGGCTCGTGCACGACGCCCGCGATGGCGAGCGTCACGAGCACCGCCGCCGAGGTCTCGGCGAGCACGCGGAGGAAGTTCACCGCGTTCAGGTGCCCGCCCTGGTCGGCGGCGATCGAGAGCAGCTGCCCGCGGAACCGGGACCCGATCGCGAGCTCCTGCGTCTCGGCGCGCGACAGGGTGACCATCGCGGCGTCGCACGCGGCGAGGAGGCCGCCGAACGCGACGAGCACGAAGGCGAGGACGAGGAAGAGGGCGACCATGGCGGCCTAGCGGCGCTGCTTCTCCTGCATCGCGAAGCCCACGAGGATGTCGCGCTGCACCTGGAACATCTCGCGCTCGTCCTCGGGCTCGGCGTGGTCGAAGCCGAGCAGGTGCAGCAGCCCGTGGGCGGTGAGCAGCTTCATCTCCTCGAGCGTCGAGTGGCCGGCGCTCCTCGCCTGCGACTCGGCGACCTGCGGGCACACGACGATGTCGCCGAGCAGCCCCGGCGGGGTGGGCGCGTCGTCGGTGCCCGGCCGCAGCTCGTCCATCGGGAAGCTGAGCACGTCGGTGGGGCCCGGCTCGTCCATCCACTGCACGTGCAGCTGCTCCATCGCGGCCTCGTCGACGAAGAGGATCGCGACGTCGGCATCGGGGTGCACGTGCAGCAGGTCGAGCCCGAAGGTGACGAGCCGCTGGATGGCGCCCTCGTCGACGGGCACGCCCGACTCGTTGTTCAGCTCGACGCTCACCGGTGCCGCCCCCCGCTCTGCGTCCGCTCGGCGGCGCGTCGCTCCGAGCGGTTCTGCGGCGGCCGGTAGTCGGTGGGCAGGCGGGTGCCCTGCGGCTCCGGCCCCTGCTCCTGCCGGTCGGCACGGCGGGCCGCGGCCGCGGCCTGCCGCTCGGCGTCGTACTTCGTGTACGCGTCGACGATGCGGCCGACGAGCGAGTGCCGCACGACGTCCTCGCTGCCGAGCATCGAGAAGTGGATGTCGGGCACCTGCCGCAGCACGTTCAGCGCCGTCTGCAGGCCCGAGACGCCGTTCGGCAGGTCGACCTGGGTGATGTCGCCCGTGACGACCATCTTCGAGCCGAAGCCGAGCCGCGTGAGGAACATCTTCATCTGCTCGGGCGTCGTGTTCTGCGCCTCGTCGAGCACCACGAACGAGTCGTTCAGCGTGCGGCCCCGCATGTAGGCGAGCGGCGCGACCTCGATGGTGGACGAGGCCATGAGCTTCGGGACGAGCTCGGGGTCCATCATCTCGTTCAGCGCGTCGTAGAGCGGCCGCAGGTACGGGTCGATCTTGTCGGTCAGCGTGCCGGGCAGGTAGCCGAGCCGCTCCCCCGCCTCGACGGCGGGCCGGGTGAGGATGATGCGGTTGACCTGCTTCTGCTGCAGCGCCTGCACGGCCTTCGCCATGGCGAGGTAGGTCTTGCCGGTGCCGGCCGGCCCGATGCCGAACGTGATCGTGCTGCGGTCGATCGCCTCGACGTACGCCTTCTGCCCCAGGGTCTTCGGCCGGATGCTCTTGCCGCGCGCGGTGAGGATCGCCTGGCTCAGGAGCTCGGCGGGCGACGAGCTCTGGTCGTCGGTGAGGATGCGGGCGCTCGAGTCGACGTCGACCGGGCCGAGCTCCTGGCCGTTCCTGACCATCTGGAGCAGCTCCTCGATGAGCCGCTCGGCGGCGTGCACCTGACCGGGCTCGCCGACCAAGGTGATCTCGTTGCCCCGCACGAGCACCTCGACGAGCGGGAACTGCTTCTCGATCTGGCCGAGCAGCCGGTCCTGCGGGCCGAGCAGCCGCACCATGGCGATGCCGTCGACCGACATCGTGCGCGTCTCGGAGCCCGCTGCGGGGTAGCGGCGGGTGACGCTGCTGGCGCTGCGCCGCCCGGTCGTGCGGTAGCCCTCGTCGGCGTCGGTCAAGAGGTCCTTTCCTTCTCGTGCGGGTCGCCGCGCCCCTCGGTCATGCTGCTCTCGTCGAGCACGCGGCCGGCCGACGAGTCGCCCGCGAGCACGTGCGCGTGCACGTGGAAGACGGTCTGCCCGGCGCCGAGGCCGGTGTTGAACACGAGGCGGAAGTCGGTCTCGCCCGCCTGCTGCGCCGCGGTGGCCGCGACCTCGACCATGTGCTGCAGCAGCCGCGGGTCGCCGGCGGCGAGCTCGCGGACGTCGCGGTACTCGTCGGTCTTCGGCACGACGAGCAGGTGCACGGGCGCCTTCGGGGCGATGTCGCGCAGCACGAACACGTCGTCGGTCTGCAGCACGATGTCGCCCGGGATCTCGCCGCGCAGGATGCGCATGAAGACCGAGGGCTGGGTGCTCTCCCGCTCGACCATGGCCGCCGATTCTACCGGGGTCCCTGGGCACCGGCCGGGCGGATCCGGGAAGCGTCGGGCGCTCAGGGCCAGAGGCCGAGGTGGACGGCGAGCGCCGCGAGGGCGGCGGGGCCGGCGGTCGAGGTGCGCAGCACCGTGGGTCCCATCCGGGCCGGGACGGCGCCCGCGTCGACGAGCGCGCGGGCCTCCTCCGGGGCGACGCCGCCCTCGGGACCCACGACGAGCACGAGCTCCCCGCCGGGCACGGGCGATGGCACCGCGTCGACGAGCCGCTGCGGCGCCTCCGGGTCGAGCAGCACGGTGAACCGCTGCCCCGCGAGCGTGACGAGCTCCTCCGTGGTGAGCAGCGGCAGGGCCTCGGGCGACCACGCGCGCATCGCCTGCTTGCCCGCCTCGCGCACGATGCCCGCCCAGCGCGCGGCGCCCGACCCGGCCTTGCGGCCCTCCCAGCGGGTCACGCTGCGGGCCGCCTGCCACGGCGCGACGGCGGTGACGCCGAGCTCGGTCGCCGCCTGGATCGCGAGCTCGTCGCGGCCGCCCTTCGCGAGCGCCTGCACGAGCAGGATGCGGAGGACCGGTGCCGGCTCGTCCCGCACCGCGAGCACGCGCAGCTCGACGCGGTCCTTCGCGACGCCCGTCGCCTCCGCGTCGGCCACCCGCCCCCGGCCGTCGCCGACGAGCACGCGCTCACCGACCCGCATCCGCGCGACGGCGGCCGCGTGGTGGCCCTCGTCGCCCTCGAGCACGACCGCGGCGCCCTCGGCGGCGCCCGTCACGCCGTCCGTGAGGTAGAGGTGCGCCACGGCCGTCAGACGCCGAGGAAGCGGTCGCGCAGCTTCGTGAAGAGCCCCTGCTGGAAGTGCGCGAACTGCGGCGGCTTCGGCTTGCGGTGCTTCATGAGCTGCCGCATGAGCTCGCGCTCCTTGCCGTCGAGCTTCGTCGGCGTCACCACCTGCACGCCGATGCGGAGGTCGCCGCGGCCCGAGCCGCGCAGCCGGGTGATGCCCCGGCCGGGGATCGTGAGCACGTCGGCGCTCTGCACGCCGGGCCGCACCTCGATGTCGACGGGCCCGTCGAGGCTCTCGAGCGTGACCTCCGTGCCCATGACGGCATCGGCCATCTGCACCTCGAGCGTCGCGAGCAGGTCGTCGCCGGAGCGGCTGAAGACGTCGTGGTGGCGCACCTTGACCTCGAGGTAGAGGTCGCCGTTCGGGCCGCCCGCGGGACCGACCTCGCCCATGCCGGCGAGCTGCAGCCGCAGGCCGGTCTCGACGCCGCCGGGGATGTCGACCGGCACCGAGACCCGGGCGCGGACGCGGCCCTGGCCGGCGCAGTTCACGCAGGGGTACGGGATGACCGTGCCGTAGCCCCGGCAGACCGTGCACGGCGTCGTGGTCATCACGTTGCCGAGCAGCGAGCGGACCGCGCGCTGGATCTGGCCGGTGCCGTGGCAGATGTCGCAGGTGGCGAGCGAGGTGCCGGGCTGCGTGCAGTCGCCGTGGCAGACGTCGCAGAGCACGGCGGTGTCGATCTCGAGGTCGCGATGCGTGCCGAAGACGACGTCCTCGAGGTCGACCTCGACGCGGAGCAGGGCGTCCTGGCCGCGCTCCTTCCGGGACTTCGGACCCATGCGTCCGCCGCCGGCCTGCCCGAAGAAGGTCTCGAAGATGTCGCCGAAGCCGAAGCCGCCGACGCCCGGGCCCCCGCTGCCGCCGAGGTCGTACTCCTGCCGCTGGCGGGGGTCGGAGAGCACGTCGTAGGCGTGCGTGACGTCCTTGAACCGCTCGGCCGCCTCGGGCCCGGGGTTCACGTCGGGGTGCAGCTGCCTCGCGAGCCGCCGGTACGCCCGCTTGATGTCGTCCGAGGAGGCGTCCCTGGCGACGCCGAGGACTTCGTAGTGGTCAGCCACAGGCCGCCCTTCTTCCGCGGCCGGTGTCGCCGCGGGTCGATCCGCTGTTCGAGGGTACGGGGTGCGCGGTCGCGCCCCGCTCGGGGTGCTCGGCGCTACTCGCCGAGGAGCTTGGTGAGGTAGCGGGCGACCGCGCGGACCGCGGCCATGTTGCCCGAGTAGTCCATCCGGGTCGGTCCGAGGACGCCGATGCGCGCGAGCTCGCCCGCCGGCGACCGGTAGCCGCCGGTGAGGATCGAGGTCTCGGTGAGGCCCTCGGCGGGGTTCTCGCGGCCGATGGACACCGAGACGCCGCGGGCGTCGAGCTCCATCTCGGAGAAGAGGCGCAGCAGGACCACCTGCTCCTCGATGGCCTCGAGCACGGGGAGGATGCTGCCCGGGAAGTCCTTCTCGGTGCGCGCGAGGTTCGCCGCTCCGGCCATGACGAGCCGGTCCTGGCGACGCTCGTCGACCTGGGCGGCGACGACCTGGGCGACGCGATCGACGACCGCGGCGCGCTCCGGCGGCGCGGAGGCGGCGAGCTCGTTGAGCAGCGGTGCGGCCTCGGTCAGCGCGCGACCCGCGAGCGCCGTGTTGATGCGGGCGCGGAGGTCGGCGAGGGCGGTCTCGTCGACGCGCTGCCCCGTCTCGTGCGACAGCTCGACGGTGCGCTGGTCGACGTTGCCCGCGTCGGTGATGAGCACGACGAGCAGCCGGGTCGGCGACAGCCGGACGAGCTCGAGGTGCCGCACGAGCGAGCGCAGCGGCACGGGCACCTGGACGAGCGCCACCTGGTTCGTCAGCTGCGACAGCAGGCGGACCGTGCGGGTGAGCACGTCGTCGAGGTCGTCGCCCGCGCCGAGGAAGGTCTGGATGGCCTGCCGCTGACCCGGCGTCATCGGCCGGATGTCGGCGAGGTGGTCGACGAACATGCGGTAGCCCTTGTCGGTGGGCACGCGCCCCGAGGACGTGTGCGGGGCCGCGATGAGCCCGTCCTCCTCGAGGGCGGCCATGTCGTTCCGGATGGTCGCCGCGGAGACGCCGAAGCGGTACCGGTCGACGATGCTCTTCGAGCCGACCGGCTCCCGCGAGGCGACGTAGTCCTGCACGATGACGCGCAGCACCTCGAGACCGCGTTCCGTGACCATGCCACCTCCCGTCCTGGCACTCGGGATCCTGGACTGCCAATTCTAGGCCAGAGGGCGCGCGGATGGGCTCTGGTGCAGCACATCCGCCTGCGCCTAACCTGAGCGCGAACCGACGATCGAGCGGTTCGGCGCGCCGAGGTCCGCGGAGACGGGCGGCGGTGCGACCCCACCGGGAGCGAGGGCAGGCATGAGCGACCGCACGGACGCGGACGCCGCCGAGCCCTGCGCGCTCCCTCGCCGGACCCGCGCCCGAGCATCCGCTCGTGGGCCGGCATTGCCCTTCCGCTGACAGGAGCGCCCGACCATGACGCAGAACACCCCGCCGGCCTACCCGGCGGCGCAGCCCCTCAGCCAGAGCGACGAACGGCTCTGGGCCACCCTCATCCACGTGGGCGGCATCCTGATCGGCTTCATCTCACCGCTCATCGGCTACCTGGTGCTGAAGGACCGCAGCAGCTTCGTGCGGGAGCACTCGCGCCAGGCGCTGAACTTCCAGATCACGGTGGCGATCGCCTACGTCGTCGGCGCGCTGCTCACGCTGGTGCTGGTCGGCGTCTTCCTCATGCTGGCCGCCTGGGTCGTCAACATCGTGTTCTCGATCCTGGCCGCCGTGGCGGCGAACCGGGGCGAGATGTACCGCTACCCGCTGACCATCCAGTTCATCAAGTAGCCGTCAGGCCGGCGTGAGCCGGCGCACGACGGCGTCCGCGAGCAGGCGTCCCGGCCGCGTGAGCACCACGCGGCCGGTGACCGCCGCCCGCCCGTCGACGAGGCCGTCGGCGATGAGGCCCGCCACCTCGGCGCGCCGTGACGCGTCGATGCGCGTGACCGGCATGCCGTCCGCGAGTCGCGTCTCGAGCAGCACCCGCTCGAGCGCCCGCGACGCCGCGTCGAGCGTCTCGCGACCGGCGGCGGGTGAGACGCCCGCCGCGATCCGCTGCCCGTAGGCGGCCGGGTGCTTCACGTTCCACCAGCGCACGCCGCCGACATGGCTGTGCGCGCCGGGACCGACACCCCACCAGTCCTCCCCCGTCCAGTAGGCGAGGTTGTGCCGCGAGCGGTGCTCGGGCGAGCGCGCCCAGTTGCTCACCTCGTACCAGGCGTAGCCGGCGGCGCCGAGCAGCTCGTCGGCGAGGTCGTACTGCTCGGCCTGCAGGTCGTCGTCGGGCTCGGGCAGGGCACCCGAGCGGATGCGCCGCGCGAGCGCGGTGCCGTCCTCGACGATGAGCGCGTAGGCCGAGACGTGGTCGGGCCCGAGCGCGATCGCGGCCTCGAGGCTCGTCCGCCAGTCGTCGAGCGTCTCGCCCGGCGTGCCGTAGATGAGGTCGAGGCTCACGTCGAGGCCCGCCTCGCGCGCCCAGCGGACCACGAGCGGCACCCGCTCCGGGTCGTGCGTGCGGTCGAGGGTCGCGAGCACCGACGGCACCGCCGACTGCATGCCGAACGAGACCCGGGTGAAGCCGGCGTCCTTCAGCGCCCGCAGCGAGTCCGCGTCGACGGAGTCGGGGTTCGCCTCGGTGGTGATCTCGGCACCGGCGGCGAGGCCGAACGTCGACCGGACGGCGTCGAGCATGTGCGCGAGGTCGGCCGCCGGCAGCATCGTGGGCGTGCCGCCGCCGACGAACACCGTCGACGCGGGACGGGCGGTCACGCCCGAGGCGCCGAGCACCGCGCCCCCGAAGGCGACCTCGGCGGCGGCCTGGGCCGCGTAGTCGGAGCGCTTCGCGCCGCGCAGCTCGTCGCCGGTGTACGTGTTGAAGTCGCAGTACCCGCAGCGCACCCGGCAGAACGGCACGTGCAGGTACACCCCGAAGCGCCGCGCGTCCGCGCCCTCGGCGGCGGTCGGCGGCAGCAGGCCGTCCTCGGGCGCCGGGTCGGCGATCGGGAGCGCGGAGGGCATCCCTCCATGATGCGGTCCGCGGCGGGTCTCCCCGCGCCGCGCCCTCGTTCCAGCCACCGATCCGGTCGACGGCACCGGATCCCGCCCCTGGTCCGGATCCGTGGCGCGGACCCCGGTCAGCCGAATCCGTGGCGGCCCGCCTTCAGGACCGGGGATCCGGGTGCAGGACCGATGGTCCTGATCGATGGAGGACGTGTCCGGTGATCCTGCACGCCGGCGCGCACCCGCCAGTGATCCGGACGACGGCACCGGATCCCGCCCCTGGACCGGATCCGCGGCGCGGACGCCGGTCAGCCGAATCCGTGGTGAGGCGCCACCGCTCGGACCACACGGATCACCTCCGCGCGGTACTCGGTCGACCGCTCGGGGAGGATGGTCGGCGTGAAGGTCGTGCTCTGGGACGTGGACGGGACCCTGCTGCTGAACGCGGCGCGAGCCGGGCGGCTCTACGACGAGGCGATCACCGCGGTGACCGGCGTGGTCCCCGAGGACGCGGCGCCGAACGAGCACGGGATGACCGACGCCGGCATCCTCACCGCACGGCTGCACGCCTACGGGTTCGACGCCGCCCTGCTGCCGCAGGTGACGGAGCGGCTGAACGCGCTGTCCGAGCACGCGTACAGCGGCGAGCACGCGCGACGGCAGGCGCCGGGCGTCCCCGCGGCGCTCGCTGCCGTCTCGGCGGCCGGCTGGACGAACGGGCTGCTCACCGGCAACTCCCCCACCCGGGTCCGCGCGAAGTTCGCGAGCGCCGGGCTCGACCCCGCGCTGTTCGACTGGGACCGGTCGTGGTTCGGCGACGCGACGCCCGTGCGCGCCGACCTCGTCCAGCGGGCGCGAGCCGAGCTCGGCGACTCGCTCGCCGTGATCCTCGGTGACACCCCGGCCGACGGCGTCGCGGCGGACGCGGCGGGCCTGCCCTTCCTCGCCGTCGCGACCGGCGCCTACGACTCCGCCACCCTGCGCGGCACGAGCGCGCGGCTCGTGGTCGACGACCTCGTCTCGGGGCTGCCGGCGCTCCTCGACGCACTCGCCGGCCTCGCTCAGCCGAGCAGCGCCCGCAGGTAGCGCGCCGAGTAGCGGCGCTGGAAGCGCCGGTTCACGGGGGCCGCGAGCGAGTACGGGAACGCCGGCCGCGACAGCGCCCGCACCTCGAGCACCGCGCGGTCGCCGCGGCGGGCGACGACGAACGACTCCTCGCCCCGCTCCGGATGCCCGGGGAGCGTGCCGTAGGCGAAGCCGATGCGGTCGGGCTCCTGCAGCACCACGGTGATCACGGCGGGCGCCGAGGTCGCGAGCCGCAGCCCGAGGGCCACGACGAGCGGGATCTCGATGCGCACCCGTGCGCCGAGGGCGACCGGCGGGGCGTCCTGCCCGGCGCCGTCGGTGACGCGGATGCCGCTCCCCCGCTGCAGCCGCCACCGGAGCACCGCCTCGCCGAGCCCGGCGAGCTCCTCCGCGCGTCCGACGACCGCCGCGGCGTGCAGCACGCGGTACCCGGGGGGCCGGGCGTCGGTGAGCACCGTGCCGGCCGGCAGCGGTGGCCGGACGGTCACGCCGCGCGGGAGGGGTGCAGCGCCTTCGCGAAGCGCTCGTCGGCCTTCTGCTGCGCCGAGCGCTGCGCGACCGCTGCGAGCGGGTTGCGCCCGCCCGCGGGGCGGGAGATGGAGCGGACCGTGAAGACGACCGAGTCGTCGTCCTCGTGCTCGAGCAGGAAGAGCCGCTCGACGGCGACCGCGTGCCCGGGGCGCGAGCCCCAGACGAAGCCGACGCGGCCGGGCTCCTCGAGCACGGTGACGACCTTGATGGGCCCGTCGATCACCGGGGTGCCGCTGCCGGACAGCACCGCGGTCATGCCGGGGGTGATCCAGGGCGTGCCGTCCTCGAGGAACAGCGGCCCGACGCCGCGCGCCGACGACCGCGCCGGCTCGGCGACGATCTCGTCGACGTCGACGCCGGCGCTCGTCATCACGCCCCACGTCATGAGGTGACGGCTCGCGATCTCGAAGCGGGGCGCGCCGCTGCCGAGCCGGTGGCTCACGGTGTTCGGGCGGAAGCCCGAGGGCGGGAACGCGACGACGTCGGGCGACAGGGTCGCGCCGATCACCGTGTAGTTGAGCCCGCGGTCGTCCTCGATGGCGGTCGCCCGGCGCTTCGGGGCGGCGCTCATCGCTTCGCCGTCTCCGTCTCGCCCGAGAGCGCGGCGATGAACGCCTCCTGGGGCACCTCGACGCGACCGACCATCTTCATGCGCTTCTTGCCCTCCTTCTGCTTCTCGAGCAGCTTGCGCTTGCGGGTGATGTCACCGCCGTAGCACTTGGCGAGCACGTCCTTCCGCATCGCGCGGATGGACTCGCGGGCGATGATGCGGGCGCCGATCGCGGCCTGCACCGGCACCTCGAACTGCTGCCGCGGGATCAGCTGCTTCAGGCGCTCGGTCATGAGCACGCCGTAGGCGTAGGCCTTGTCGCGGTGCACGATCGCGCTGAACGCGTCGACCCGGTCGCCCTGCAGCAGGATGTCGACCTTCACGAGGTCGGCCTCCTGCTGCCCGCTCGGCTCGTAGTCGAGCGACGCGTAGCCCTGGGTGCGGCTCTTCAGCTGGTCGAAGAAGTCGAAGACGATCTCGCCGAGCGGGATCGTGTAGCGAAGCTCGACCCGGTCCTCGCCGAGGTACTCCATGCCCTGCAGGCTGCCTCGCCGGCTCTGGCACAGCTCCATGACGGTGCCGACGTAGTCCTTCGGCGTGAGGATCGCGGCCCTCACCATCGGCTCGAGCACGCTCGCGACCTTGCCGGTCGGGAACTCGCTCGGGTTCGTGACGACGTGCTCCTTGCCGTCGTCGGTGTGCACCTCGTAGACGACGCTCGGCGCGGTGGCGATCAGGTCGAGGCCGAACTCGCGCTCGAGCCGTTCGGTGACGATCTCGAGGTGCAGCAGGCCGAGGAAGCCGCAGCGGAACCCGAAGCCGAGCGCGACGGAGGTCTCGGGCTCGTAGACGAGCGCGGCGTCGGAGAGCTTCAGCTTGTCGAGCGCCTCGCGGAGGTCCGGGTAGTCGGAGGCGTCGATCGGGTAGAGCCCCGAGAACACCATCGGCTTCGGCTCCGTGTAGCCGGAGAGCGCCTGCGCGGCGGGCTTCGCCGCGTTCGTGACCGTGTCGCCGACCTTCGACTGACGCACGTCCTTCACGCCGGTGATGAGGTAGCCGACCTCGCCGACGCCGAGCCCCTTCGTCGGCTGCGGCTCGGGCGACGAGACGCCGATCTCCAGCAGCTCGTGCGTGGCGCGGGTCGACATCATCTGCACGCGCTCCCGGGAGGAGAGGCGTCCGTCGACCATGCGCACGTAGGTGATGACACCGCGGTAGGCGTCGTACACGGAGTCGAAGATCGCGGCCCGCGCCGGAGCGTCCGGGTCGCCGACCGGGTTGGGGATGCGCTCGATCACCCGGTCGAGCAGCGCGTCGACGCCGACGCCGGTCTTGCCGGAGACGCGGAGCACGTCCTCGGGGTCGCCGCCGATCAGCTGCGCGAGCTCGAGCGCGTACTTGTCGGGCTCGGCCGCGGGCAGGTCGATCTTGTTCAGGACCGGGATGATCTCGAGGTCGTTCTCGAGCGCCAGGTAGAGGTTCGCGAGGGTCTGCGCCTCGATGCCCTGCGCCGCGTCGACGAGCAGGATCGCGCCCTCGCACGCGGCGAGCGACCGGGACACCTCGTACGTGAAGTCGACGTGGCCCGGGGTGTCGATCATGTTCAGCGCATAGGTCGCGCCGTCCTTCGACCAGGGCATGCGCACGGCCTGGCTCTTGATCGTGATGCCGCGCTCGCGCTCGATGTCCATGCGGTCGAGGTACTGCGCCCGCATGGCCCGCTCGTCGACGATGCCCGTGATCTGCAGCATCCGATCCGCCAACGTCGACTTGCCGTGGTCGATGTGGGCGATGATGCAGAAGTTGCGGATGCGCTCGGGGTTCGTCGCGGCGGGCTCGAGGGGCTGCTGCGCGCGGGGTGCCATAGCCGCACCAGTGTCGCATCATCTGGGCCCCTCTCCGCGGAGGGCGGCGGCTAGCCTCGGCTCCCATGCCCACCCCCGAGTTCGTCCTGCGGCTGCGCGAGCGCATCGGCACCGCGCCGCTCTGGCTGATCGGCACCACCGCGGTCGTCGTCGACGCCGATCGGCTGCTGCTCGTGAAGCGGGCCGACTCGGGCGACTGGAGCCCCGTCGCCGGCATCGTGGAGCCCGGCGAGCACACCGCCGAGACCGCGGTGCGCGAGGTGCTCGAGGAGGCGGGCGTCGTCGCCGAGGTGGAGCGGCTCGCGGCGGTGTCGGTGACGATGGAGTACGAGTACCCGAACGGCGACCGCACCCGGTTCACCGACCACACCTACCGGCTGCGCTACGTGTCCGGCCACGCGCACGTCGGCGACGACGAGTCGACGGACGTCGGCTGGTTCCCGATCGACGCGCTGCCCCCGATGCCGGAGCGGTACCTGCGGCGCATCCGGCACGCCCTCGAGGAGCGGCCGGACACCGTGATCGAGCTGCGGCCCGAGGAGTAGCCGCCCCTCGAACGCGTGAGCAGGCGCGCGTGCGCGATGTGCAGGACCGGGTGCGGTGGGCAGGCCCGATCGCGGTGGAGCGTCCCGCGATCGGCTCGTCGTCTCGCGGATCGGGCGCTGCAGGGAGCAGCGGTCAGGCGCCGATGACCGCGGGCAGGGCGGGGCTCCCCGCCCCGAGCGGCAGCCGCTCCAGGCCCGCGAGCAGGTCCGCCCGCGACGCCGCCGCGCAGACCCGGATCCAGCCCTCCCCCGCGGCGCCGAACGCGCTGCCCGGCGCGACGGAGACGCGCTGCTCGCGCAGGAAGCGCTCCGCCCAGGATGCGACGTCGCCGCCGCTGACGGCGGAGACGTCGATCCACAGGTAGAAGGCGCCCTGCGGCACGAGGTGCGGCAGCCCCCGCTCGGTGAGGAGCCGGCTCGCGGCGTCGAGGTTC
Organism: Amnibacterium sp. CER49; assembly: GCF_029846255.1. Classification (GTDB taxonomy): domain Bacteria; phylum Actinomycetota; class Actinomycetes; order Actinomycetales; family Microbacteriaceae; genus Amnibacterium. The sequence continues at coordinate 152,750 of NZ_JARVWQ010000001.1, forward strand.
CCGCGGTAGTGCTCGCGAGCCTGCTCGACGGAGTCCTGCGGGCCCGTGAGCGCCGCTACGCCTGCGTGCTGCGCCGGGGTGTTCACGCAGGAGACGATCGCCTCCTGGTAGGTGCGGAGCGTCAGCTCGAGATCCGGGTCCGCCGGCACCACGAGCCAGCCGACGCGGGCGCCCGTGAGGGCGTACGTCTTCGACAGCGACGAGACGGTGAGCACGCGGTCGTCGCGGTCGAGCGCCGCGAGGCTGCCGTGCGGCCGCCCGTAGGCGAAGGCCTCGTAGACCTCGTCGCTGATCACCCAGAGGTCGTGCCGCCGGGCGACGTCGAGCACGGCGCGGAGCACGGGCTCCGGCTGCACGACGCCGAGCGGGTTCGACGGCGAGTTCACGACGATCGCGCGGGTGCGGGGCGTGACGAGCCGCTCGAGGCCGGCTGCGTCGATCTCGAAGCCCGCGGCCGGATCGAGCCGGTAGGGCACGGGGATCGCCGAGAGCATCCGGGGCGAGGTCGTGAAGGCCGGGTAGCCGGGATCGGGCACGAGCACCTCGTCGCCCGGATCCAGCACGAGGGCGAGGGCGAGGTAGAGCGCCTCGGTGCCGCCGGGCGTCACCCAGACCTGCTCCGCTGTGATCCGCGTGCCGTGCAGCGCCCGTGAGCGGGCGGCGATCGCCTCGCGGAGCGGGCGGATGCCGGCGTTCGCGGTGTAGTCGGTGTCGTCCGCGAGCCACGCCGCACTCGCGGCGGCGAGCACGTGCGGCCCGACCGGCTGGTCGGGCTCCCCGACGGCGAGGCCGATCACGTCCGGCATGCGGAGGGCGATCTCGTGGATGCGGCGGATGCCCGAGCCGGGCACGCGGAGCGCGGTGCGGGAGAACGACGGCATCCCGCCATTCAACCCCGGCGCCGACCGCTGCCGGCTGCCGGGCGGCGTGTAGCGGGCCTGCGGCGCTGCTAGGCTGTCCGTCGGCTTTCCGGCCTTCGGCGCGCCCTCGCGCCGGGCCGACCGAGGCGCACCGTCGCCTCGCCACGATCTTCGTTAGGAGCGATCCGCATGGCCAACATCAAGTCGCAGCTGAAGCGCATCATCACGAACAAGAAGGCGCACGACCGCAACAAGGCGGTCAAGAGCGAGCTGAAGACGCACATCCGCGCCGTCCGCACCGCTGTCACCGCCGGCGACAAGGACAAGGCGGCCGCCGCCCTCGCCGTCGCGAGCAAGAAGCTCGACAAGGCCGTGAGCAAGGGCGTCATCCACAAGAACCAGGCCGCGAACCGCAAGTCGGCGATCGCGAAGCAGGTCTCCGCGCTCTGAGCCGCGCATCGCGCAGGCGAAGGGCCCGCCTCCCTGAGGGGGGCGGGTCCTTCGCCGTTCCTGCGTCCGCTCAGCGCCGGCGGCGGGTGCCGAAGATGCCCTCGAGCACCCCGGAGAGCACCTGCTGCGTCGCCCGCGAGCCGAGCACCTTGCCGATCATCTGCGCGCCCTGCTGCACCTGACGCCGCTGCGCCGCCGCGTGCTGCTCCTGCTCGCGCTCCTGCTGCGCCTGCGCCCGACGCTCCGCGGCCTCCTGCGTCGCCCGCTCCTTGTCGGCCTTCGCCTGCGCCTTCGCGGCCGGGTCCGCGTCGGCCTTCGCCTTCGCGGCGTTCATCTTCGCGGTGAGGATCTCGGCGGCCGACTCCCGGTCGAGCGCCGTGCCGTACTTCGCCTGCAGCGGCGAGCCCTGCACGGTGCGGTCGATCGTCGCGTCGGGGCTCGGACCCATCGACGACTGCGGCGCCCGCAGCCGCGTCCAGGCCACCGGCGTCGGGGCGCCGGTCTCGCTCATCACGGTGACGACGGCCTCGCCGATGCCGAGGCCCGTCAGCACCTGCTCGAGGTCGTAGCCCGACCGCGGGTACGTGGACACCGTCGCCTTCAGCGCCTTGGCGTCGTCCGGGGTGAAGGCGCGCAGCGCGTGCTGCACGCGTGAGCCGAGCTGGCCGAGCACATCGCCGGGCACGTCCTTCGGCGTCTGCGTGACGAAGAAGATGCCGACGCCCTTCGAGCGGATGAGCCGCACCGTGCGGGTGATCTGGTCGAGGAACTCCTTCGAGGCGTCGGTGAAGAGCAGGTGCGCCTCGTCGAAGAAGAACACGAGCTTCGGCTTCTCGGCGTCGCCGACCTCGGGCAGGTCGTTGAACAGGTCGGCGAGCAGCCACATGAGGAACGTGGAGTAGAGCTGCGGCCGGTCGGCCACGCTCGGCAGCTCGAGCAGGCTCACGATGCCGCGGCCGTCCGGCGCGGTGCGGAGGAACTCGGCGGTGTCGATCTCGGGCTCGCCGAAGAACGTGTCGGCCCCGCCGTCGGCGAAGCCGACGAGCTCGCGCAGGATCACCCCGATCGTCGCCGGCGAGATGCCGCCGAGCCCGGCGAGGTCGGCCTTGCCCTCGGCGCTCGCGAGGTGCTGCAGCACGGCACGGAGGTCGGCGAGATCGAGCAGCGCGAGCCCGGCGCCCTCGGCGTAGTGGAAGACGAGCGCGAGGCTCGACTCCTGCGTCTCGTTGAGGCCGAGCGCGCGGGCGAGCAGCAGCGGCCCGAAGCCCGCGACCGTCGCCCGGATCGGCACCCCGCGGCCGGCCCCGCCGAGCGAGAAGAACTCGACCGGGAACGACGCGGCCTGCCAGTCCTGCCCGATCGCCGCGGTGCGGGCGAGCAGCCGCGCGTTCGACGTGCCGGGCGTCGCGACTCCCGAGAGGTCGCCCTTCATGTCGGCCGCGAACACCGGCACCCCGTGCGCCGAGAGCTGCTCGGCGAGCGCCTGCAGGGTGCGGGTCTTGCCGGTGCCGGTCGCCCCGGCGACGAGCCCGTGCCGGTTCAGCATGGCGAGCGGGACCCGGACCGGTGCATCGGCGACCGGCTCACCGTTCAGCAGCGCGCCGAGCTCGAGCGCGGCGGACGGGAAGGCGTAGCCGGCACGGATGGCCGCGACCTCGTCGGCGCTGAGCGGCCCGGATGCCGCCGGAGCGGATGCGGACGGGGCGGACGACGGCGACTCCGGCGGCGCCGCGGGGGCCTCGGGCGGCGCGCTCGCGGCGGAGGCCGCTGCCGCCGCGGCAGCGGCGGCGGCCTGCGCCCGGGCGACGGCCGCCGCCGCCTCCTGCTGGAGGCGCTCCGCCTCAGCCGCGGCGGCCGCGGCCGCCTGCTTCGCCTGCTCCACCGCGCTGTCGGTCATGCGTCCGCCTTCCGTCGGTCGCATCCTCGCATCGCGCTTCACGCCCCGTCGAGCGCGATCAGCCCTCGCCGCGGCCCGCGAGGAAGGCGACGAGGCGCTCGACCGCGTACTCGGGGTCGCGCGCGCCGCTCTTCACGCGCTCGTCGGTCTCGGCGACGAGCAGGATCGCGCGGCCGACGCCGTCGGACTGCCAGCCCTCGAGGTCGCGCCGTGCCCGGTCGACCTGCCACGGGGCGAGCCCGTACTCGCTCGCGACGCGGGCGCTGCTGCCGTGCGCGTCGGCGATGCGCGCCATCGTGCGCACCTTCGACGCGATCGCGGCGACGATCGGCACCGGATCGGCGCCGGTGGCGATCGCGTGCCGCAGGAGCACGAGCGCGTCGCCGCGCCGACCAGCGAGCGCCGCGTCGGCCACGGCGAACGCGTTCGTCTCGACGCGGCCCGCGTAGTAGGTCTCGACCGTCGCCTCGGTGACATCGCCGGCGGTGTCGCGGATGAGCTGCTGGCAGGCGCTTGCGAGCTCGGCGAGGTCGGCCTGGAACGCCGAGACGAGCACCCGGAGCGCGCCCGGGCTGATGCGCTTCCTCGCGGCGCGGAACTCGGCGGCCGCGAACGCGGACCGGTCGGCGTCGCGCTTCAGCTCGGCGCACGCGACCTCGACGCCGCCGCCGAGCCCGCCGCGGACGGCGTCGAGCAGGCGCTTGCCGCGGGTGCCGCCGGAGTGCCTGAGCACGAGCGTCGTGTCGTCGGCGGGGGCCTCGAGGTAGCGCATCGCCTCGGCGAGGAAGCCGTCGGTCAGCCGCTCGACCGCCGTGACGCGGATGAGCCGGGGCTCGCCGAACAGCGACGGGCTCGCGAGGGTGCTGAGGTCGCCGGGGGCCGCGTTCGAGGCGTCGAGGTCGCTCACCTCGAGGCTCGGATCGGCGGCGGCCAGCACCTCGCGCAGCCGTCGGGTCGCGCGCTCGGCGAGCAGGTCCTCGGGCCCGGAGACGAGCACGACCGGCGCCGGACGCACCTCGTCCCAGACGAGCACGGGGATGCGCGGGCCGGCGGCCTTCGCCGCCGTCGCTCTCGTCGATCCCGCGCGTGCCGCCACGAGGCTCGAACCTACCCGGGGGCCCAGACGGCCGCCGTGACCGGCCGCTCGCTCCACACCCGGGCCGTTCCCGCCTCGGCGGTGACGAGCAGCAGGCCGTCCTGATCGGTGCGGAACGGCTGCACGCCGTTGCTCCGCAGGATGCGGAGCAGCCGTGCGGTCGGGTGGCCGTAGTCGTTGTGCAGCCCGCACGAGATGAGGCCCACGCCGGCGCCGGCCGCGGCGTAGAACGCGGGGCTCTGGTCGGCCGACCCGTGGTGGGCCACCTTGACGACGTCGACGTGCGGCAGCGGGCCCGCCACGAGGAGCGCGTTCTGGGCGTCCTCGCCGAGGTCGCCGGTGAGGAGCGATCGAAGCCGCCCGGTCGCGAGCAGCGTGATGCTCGCGGGGTTGCCGGTGCCGAGCGGTCCGAGGGGGTCGGTCGGCCAGAGCACGTCGAGCACGATCCGCCCGACGCGGAGGCGCTCGCCCCGGTGCACCTGCTGCACGCGGGCGCCGCCAGCGGCGAGCGCCCCGCGGAGCTCCTCGGCCGCCGGCCCGTCGCTCGGACCGACGAGCACCGTGCCGACGCGGCCCGTGAGCGATCGTGCCGCGCCCACGTGGTCGGCGTCGTAGTGCGTGAGCACGAGCACGTCGACGTGCCGCACGCCGAGGCGGCCGAGGCAGCGTGCGAGCGCCTGGGCCTTCCGGCCCGTGTCGACGACCGCGTACGCGCCCCCGCCGCCGTTCAGCACCAGGCCGTCGCCCTGGCCGACGTCGCAGGCCGCGATCTCCCAGTCGGACGGCATGCCCACGAGGCGGCCCGTACCGGCGCCGACCGCGGCTCCGGCCGTGGAGATGCCGACCACGACGGCGAGCGCCGCGGCCACCGCCCGCACGACGGGCGGGGCCCGGCGGGTGAGGGCGACGAGCACCGCGGCGGTCGCGACGGCGGCGAGGGCCGCGCCGGCCGGACCGGCGAGCCATCCCACGCTCGGCAGATCACCCGCGGTCCGGGCGACCGCGGCGATCCAGGCCGCCGGGAACCAGGCGAGCACCGCGAGCGCCGAGCCGAGCAGGGGTACGAGCGGCAGCAGCACGCAGGCGAGCAGGCCGAGCACGGTGGCTCCCGCCGCGGCGGGCTCGGCGAGCAGGTTCGCGACCACCCCGAAGAGCGGCACGGCGGGCTGCAGCAGCACCAGCACCGGCTGGCAGGCGACCTGCGCGGCGACGGGCACGGCCGCGGCGAGGGCCAGCGGTGGCGGCAGCAGCCGCTCGAGCCGGGCTGCGATCGGCCGGGTGAGCAGGAGCAGGCCGCCCGTGGCGAGGGCGGACAGCACGAACCCGGGCTGGCGGGCGAGCCACGGGTCGCTCAGCAGCAGCCCGAGCACCGCGAGCGCGAGCACGGGCACGCCGCCCGCGGTGCGTCCGGCGGCGAGGCAGACGAGCCCCACGGCCGCCATCACGGCGGCGCGCTGCACGCTCGGCTGCGGTGTGACGAGCAGCACGAAGGCGGCGAGCGCCGCGAGCGCCACCACGATGCGCGCCGGACGCGGCAGCCGCAGGAGCCCGGCGAGGGCGAGGACCGCCCCGGTGACGACCGCGCAGTTCGCCCCGGACACGGCGGTCAGGTGGCTGAGCGACGAGCCCTTCATCGCGAGATCGAGCGATTCGGGCACCCGGTCGGTGTCGCCGATCGCGAGCCCGGGCAGCAGCGCTCCCCCGTCGCCGGGGAGGGCGACGGCGCGCGCGGCCAGCCCCGTCCGCAGCGCGGCGGCGACCCGCTGCACCGGCGGTGCCGGGGACGTGAGGCGGAGCGGCCCACGAGCGCCGGCGGTGAGCGCGACGTCGTCGCCGCGAGCGGCGCCGCGCAGCTTCAGGGTGCCGGTGAGGACCGCGCCCGGCACACGACCGCCTCGCGGCAGCCGATCGGCGAAGAGCAGGATCGGCGCCGACGCCCGTACGGTCGAGCCCGCGGCGCGCACCTCGAGCAGCGTCGCGCTCACGACGAGCCGCGCGGTGAGCGCGCCGGCGTGGTCGTTGGTGCTCGACACCCGCACCGCGTCGACGCGAAGGGTGGCCGCGACGTCCTCGGCGAGGGGCACGTCGGGTTCGCGGGCGGGCAGCCGCAGCAGCACGGCGAGGGCGACGGCGCCGACTGCGGCGACCGCCGCCGCGACGCGCACCGGGGCGAGGCGCCGACGGGCGATCGCGACGACGCCGAGCAGCACGAGCGCGACGCCCGAGACCAGGAGCACGCCGCCCGTCGCCTCGGGCACGAGGGTGAGCGCCGCGGCCGCACCCTCGGCGAGCACCGCCGGCACGAGGAGGCCGGTGGCGGCGAGTCGCCTCACGGGACGACGAGCCCCTGGAGCCCCGCGAGGGTCTTCGGGCCGATGCCGCCGACCTGCAGCAGGTCGGTCACCTTCGCGAACCCGCCGTGCGCGCTGCGCCAGGCGAGGATGCGCTGCGCCGTCGCGGGCCCGATGCGCGGCAGGGTCTCGAGCTGCTGCTCGGTCGCGGCGTTGAGGCTGACCGGCCCTGCCGCGCCGGCGGGCGGGCCTGCGGAGGACCTGGTGGAGGCGGCGCCGCGCGTGGGCACGAGCAGCAGCTGCCCGTCGGCGACCCGAGCCGCCAGGTTCACCTGCGACTCGTCGGCCGAGCCGGTCGTGCCGCCCGCGGCGGCGATCGCGTCGAGCGCTCTGGACCCCTCGGGCACCGTGACGACGCCCGGGTGCCGCACGGCGCCCGCCACCTGCACGAGCAGCGTCGACGGCGCGGGTGAGGGCACGACCGAGCGCGGAGCGGCGGTCACCCGGACCACGCTGCCGTCGGCCCCCACCGCCGCGACGGCGACCGAGACGGCGAGCACGATCGCCGCCGCACCGACCCCGAGCAGCACGGTGACGCGGCGCCGCCGGGGATCGGCCGGCAGCAGCTTGGTCAGGAGCGGATCCATGCGGGCACGCTAGGTGCGCCGCTTCCCGCGCCGGCGCTCCGTCCCAGGGCCGGCCCGCGTACGGGCCGCGCGGCCGGCCTGGGGAGGACTGGATGCCCGCCCGGTGCTACTCGGTGGCGATCGAGACGACCTTCGGCGCGCGGACCACGACGCGCGCGATGCGGCGCCCGCCGACGCTGCGCTGCACGACGTCGTTGCCGGTCGCGAGCCGCTCGAGGTCGTCCGCGGTGATCGTCGGCGACACCTCCAGGCGGGCGCGCACCTTGCCGTCCACCTGCACGACCGCGGTCACGGACTCCTCGACGAGCAGGGTCGGGTCGGCCTTCCGCCAGCCGTACAGGACGACCGACGGCTCGTAGCCGAGCCGCTCCCACATCTCCTCGGCCGTGAACGGCGCGACGAGGCTCAGCACGAGCGCGATGGTCTCGACCGCCTCGCGCACGCCGGCGTCCGCGGGTCCGGGACCCGAGTCGATCGCCTTGCGGGCCGCGTTCGTCAGCTCCATGACGCGAGCGATCAGCACGTTGAACTTGAACGACTCGACGAGCCCCGGCGCGTCCGCGAGCAGGCGGTGCGTCACGCGCCGGAGCGCCTCGTCGCCGCTCGCCCAGGCGACGTCCCTGCTGCTCGTCACGTCGCTCGCGAGACGGAGCGCGCGGGCGAGGAACTTCATCGACCCGGTGGGGTGGACGTCCTCCCAGTTGATCGCGTCCTCCGGCGGCCCGGCGAACGCCATCGCGACCCGGATCGCGTCGACGCCCCACTCGTCGATGGCGGTGCCGAGGTCGACGCCGCCGCGGCTCTTGGACATCTTCTGGCCGCCGGAGAGCACCATGCCCTGGTTCAGCAGCGCGCTGAAGGGCTCGGTGAAGCCGACGAGACCGAGGTCGTAGAGCACCTTCGTGATGAACCGCGCGTAGAGCAGGTGCAGGATCGCGTGCTCGACGCCGCCGACGTACTGGTCGACGGGGGCCCACTTCTCCGCCTCGGTGGGGTCGAACGGCCGGGTCGCGTCGTGCGGCGACAGGAAGCGCAGGAAGTACCACGAGCTGTCGACGAACGTGTCCATCGTGTCGGCGTCGCGACGTGCGGGGCTGCCGTCGATCGGGCTCGGCACGGTGACCCACTCCTCGGCCGCGCCGAGCGGCGAGGTGCCCTTGGGCTTCAGGTCGAGGCCCTCGGTCTCGGGCAGCACGACGGGCAGCTGGTCCTCCGGCACCGGCACCTCGCGGCCGTCGGCCGTGTGGATGATCGGGATCGGGGTGCCCCAGAACCGCTGCCGCGAGATGAGCCAGTCGCGCAGCCGGTAGTTCTTCGCGCCGCGACCCGTTCCCGCGGCCTCGAGCTCCTTGATCATCCGCGGGATGGCGTTCGCCTTCGAGAGGCCGTTGAGAGGCCCGGAGTTGACGAGCCGCCCCTCGCCGGCGATCGCGACGCCCGTCACGAGCGGGTCGGCCGACTCCGCGTCCGGCATCGGCTCGCCCGGGGCGATCACCGGGATCATCCCGGTGACGGGCTGCGTCGGATCGACGACGACCCGCACCGGCAGGTCGAAGGCACGGGCGAAGTCGAGGTCGCGCTGGTCGTGCGCCGGCACGGCCATGATCGCGCCGGTGCCGTAGTCGGCGAGCACGTAGTCGGCCGCCCAGATCGGCAGCCGCTCGCCGTTCACCGGGTTGATCGCGTGCCGTCCGAGCGGGACGCCGGTCTTCACGCGGTCGGCGGAGAGGCGCTCGACCTCGGTCTCGGACTGCACGCGGGAGAGGTACGCGGCGAACGGCTCGGCGATCGCCGCCGGCGCGCCCTGGACGAGCTCCGCGGCGAGGTCGGACTCGGGGGCGACGACCATGAACGTCGCGCCGTACAGGGTGTCGGGCCGGGTCGTGAACACGGTGATCGGCTCGTCGCGGCCCTCGACCCGGAACTCGACCTCGGCGCCGTTGCTGCGTCCGATCCAGTTGCGCTGCATCGCGAGCACCTTGGCGGGCCAGGTGCCCTCGAGCTGCTTCAGGTCGTCGAGCAGCCGGTCGGCGTACGCGGTGATGCGGAAGTACCACTGCGTGAGCTTCTTCTTCTCGACGACCGCGCCCGAGCGCTCCGAGGTGCCGTCGGGCAGCACCTGCTCGTTCGCGAGCACCGTCTGGTCGACCGGGTCCCAGTTGACCCAGCTGTCCTTCCGGTACGCGAGCCCCATCTTGTAGAGCTGCAGGAACAGCCACTGGTTCCAGCGGTAGTACTCCGGGTCGCTCGTGTGCAGCACGCGCGTCCAGTCGAAGCTCACGCCGAAGCGGTGGAAGGTCTCGCGCTGCTGGGCGATGTTGTCGTACGTCCACTGCCGCGGGTCGGCCCCGCGCTTGATGGCGGCGTTCTCGGCGGGCAGGCCGAACGAGTCCCAGCCGATCGGGTGGAGCACGTTGAAGCCCCGCTGCCGCCAGTAGCGGGCGAGGAAGTCCCCGAGCATGTACTGCTCCGAGTGCCCCACGTGGAGATCCCCGGAGGGGTACGGGAACATGTCGAGCACGTACTTGCGCGGCCGCGTGTCGGCGGGGTCGTCGGTCCGGAACGGCTCGAGGGCGTCCCACACCGGCAGCCACTTCGCCTGCAGCTGCTGGAACTCGGGCACGTCGTCGTGGTCGGTCTCGGCCATGAACGCTTCCTCCGGATCGCCTTGGAACAGCCTTCAACCCTAGGGCGTCCGGGCCCTACGCTGATCGTCCGGTCGCTGCCCGCGGCCGGGATCCGCTGATCCGAAGGGGCATCCGGTGGACGCCTGGCTGACGGGCGCGCTCGAGGCGCTCGCCGCCCTCGGGCCTTGGCGGTACCTCGTGGCGGCGGTCGGCATGTTCTGCGAGACGTCGCTGTTCATCGGGCTGCTCGTGCCGGGCGACACGATCGTCCTCTTCACGAGCACCGCGAACCGCGGCGTGCTCGAGTGGCTGCTGCTGCTCGTGTCGGTGGTCGTCGGGTCGCTCGCCGGCGAGAGCGTCGGGTTCGCGATCGGGCGCTGGTTCGGGCCGCGGCTGCGCCGCACGCGGCTCGGGCGCCGCATCGGCGAGCGGCAGTGGGAGCGCTCCGAGCGCTGGATCGAGCGGCGCGGCGGCTTCGCCGTGTTCCTGTCGCGCTTCCTGCCGGTGCTGCACGCCCTCGTGCCGGTGACCGTCGGGATGAGCGACTTCGCCTACCGGCGGTTCCTGGCCTGGACGGCGCCCGCCTGCGTGCTGTGGGCGCTGATCTACGTCACCGCCGGAACCGCCGCCGGGACGAGCTACCGGGCCCTGTCGGGCGAGCTGCACTCCGCCGCGTGGATCGTGCTCGGCGCCGTCGTGCTCTTCCTCGTGGTGATCGCGCTCGGCAAGCGGGTGCTGCACCGCTTCGAGCGGCGCAGCACCCGGCATCGCTAGCGCTTCGACGACGAGGAACGCCCCGGGCCCCGCCTGCGCGGGATCCGGGGCGTTCCTGGTGCGAGGGGTCAGAGGCCCTTGCTCGACAGCCAGTCCTTCGCCGCGGTCTGCGGGTCCGTCTTCGTGCTGCCCGACACCTGCTCGTTCAGCTTGAGCAGATCCTGCGTCGTGAGCGCCTGCGAGACCTTGTCGAGCGCGGCCGTGAGCTTGCTCGAGTCCTTCGATGCGCTGTAGACGGGCACGACCTGCTGCGACGCGAAGAGGTTCTTCGGGTCCTTCAGCGTGACGAGCTTGTTCTGCAGGATCGACGGGGTCGTCGAGTAGATGTCGGCGACCTGCACCTGGCCTCCGAGCAGCGCCTTCAGCGTCGTGTTGCCGCCGCTGTCGTTGATCGCCTTGAACTGGATGTTCGAGAGGCCGTACACCGACTTGAGCCCCGGGATGCCGTCGGGCCGCGACGCGAACTCGGGGTTCGCGGCGACGGTGACGGAGCCCGCGTTCTTCAGGTCGCCGATCGAGCTGAGCGAGTGCTGCTTCGCGAACGCCGGCGTCACGTTCAGCGAGTCGGAGTCGGCCGCCTCGGAGAACGCGGAGGCCTTGAGGCTCTCCTTCTGCAGCGCCGCGTCGAGCGCGGTCTTCACGGCCGACCCCGACTTCGCGTTCGCGCTCTTGTCGAGGTACGACAGGATGCTGCCCGCGTACTCCGGCACGAGGTTGATCTCGCCGGACTTGAGCGCCGCGATGTAGGCGGCGCGGGCGCCGATGCTCGGCTTGTACGACACGGTGTAGCCGCTCTTCGCGAGCTCGTTGCCGTAGATGTACATGAGGATCTCGTTCTCCGGGAAGTTCGCGGAACCGAGGACGATCGAGTCGCCGCCCGCGCTGGTGCTCGAGCCGCCGCTCGACGACGCGGCGGGCGTGTCCTTCGGGGACGAGCCGGAGCCGCTCAGGCTGTTCGAGCTCGAGCAACCGGTGAGCGAGAGCGCCGCGGCCGCGAGCACCGCGGTGGCGGCGCCGAGGGCGCCTCTGCGGGAGATGGTCATGAGGGGATCAGCTTCCTTCCGAGATGGGTGCCCCACTTGGTGCGGTCAGCGGTCGCCGTCCGCGTGCTGTGGTTCGACTCCCCGCGCCGCGGAGCACCCCGCGCGGCGTGGTGATGCGTTGGGCGGACGCCAGGACGGCGTCCGCGAGGAGGGCGAGGACCGTGACGAGGATCGCGCCGGCGGTCATCTGCACGTAGTCCTTGGTGGCCGCGCCCGAGATGATGAACTGGCCGAGGCTGTCGGAGCCGTAGTTCGACACGAGCGTCACCGTCGCGATGATCTGCAGCACGGCGCTGCGCAGGCCGCCGAGCAGCAGCGGCAGCGCGAGCGGCACCTCGACCTTCGTGAGCACCTGCCACTCCGACATGCCGACCGCGCGGGCCCCGTCGATGGCCTGCTTGTCGACCGACTCGACGCCCGCGTAGGCGCCGGCGAGCAGCGGCGGGATGCCGAGCAGCACGAAGACGAGCACGACGGGTGGCAGCCCGAGGCCGAGGACGAGCAGCAGGATCGACAGCAGGCCGAGCGTCGGGAACGCACGGACGACGTTGCCGATGAGGATCGCGCCCCCGCGCCCGCGCCCGGTGTGCCCGATCGCGAGCCCGATCGGCACCGCGATCACCGCGGCGACGAGCGTGCTGAGGAACGTGAGCCAGAGGTGCGCGACGAGCTCGCCGCCGATGCCGGGGCCGAAGTTCACCGTCTGCCAGTTGGCGGGGGTGAGGATCCATTGGATCGCCTGGAGAAAGAGCATCAGCGGCGCACCGCCGGGGCCAGGGGCATGGCGACGGTCCGCGCCGCGCGGGACGACAGCCGGGCGCCGCGGGTCCAGGGCATGAGCAGTCGCCCGGCGGTCGACAGGAGCACGTCGAACACGGCGGCGAGCACGAGCACGAGCACGAACCCGACGACGGCCTCGAGCAGGAAGTTGCGCTGGAAGCCGTCGGTGAAGAGATCGCCGAGGCTGCTGATGCCGACGAGGGAGCCGACCGTGGCGAGGCTGATGGTGCTCACCGACACGACCCGGATGCCGGCGAGCAGCACCGGGCCCGCGAGCGGCAGCTCGACCGTGAGGAAGCGCTGTGCGCCGGAGAAGCCCTGAGCGGTCGCGGACTGCTGCACGCCCTCAGGGACGGAGGCGAACGCGTCCGCGGCCGAGCGCACCATGATGGCGAGGGCGTAGATCGTGAGCGCGACGACGATGTTGACCGGGTTCAGGAGCGGAACCCCGAGGATCACCGGGATGAGCACGACGAGGGCGAGGCCCGGGATCGTGTAGAGGATGTTGCCCACGGTGAGCAGCACGCTGCGGACGGCGGCGTTGCGGCTCGCCCACCAGCCGATGGGTATGGAGATCACGAAGCCGAGGACGATCGGCGGCACGCAGAGCCCGATGTGCTCGAGCACCAGCGCCCAGATCGCTCCGGCGTGAGTCCACACCCAGTCCATCAGGCGTCGCCCGCCTGGTCGGTCTTGTTCGAGACGCTGCGCGACTTGGGGCCGGCGCCCGCCTCGGCGAGGGCGAGGTCGTCGACGCTGATGCGGCCGCCGGGCGCCTCGACGATGCCCGCGGCGTAGCCTGCGGCGTCGACGAGCAGCACGCGGTCGCCGTCGACGCGCTCGGCATGCAGGGCCCGCTTGCCGCGCTTCGCGCCGATGAAGTCGGCGACGAACTCGTCGGCCGGGTTCGCGAGGATCTCCTTCGGCGTCCCGGCCTGCGCGATGCGCCCGCCGCGCTGCAGGATCACGACCTGGTTGCCGAGCAGGAACGCCTCGTCGATGTCGTGGGTGACGAAGACGACGGTCTTGCCGAGCTCGCGCTGCAGGCGGAGCAGCTCGCGCTGCAGCTCGTCGCGGACGATGGGGTCGACGGCACCGAACGGCTCGTCCATGAGCAGCACGTTCGGATCGACGGCGAGCCCGCGGGCGACGCCGACGCGCTGCTGCTGGCCGCCCGAGAGCTGCGCCGGGTAGCGGTTGGCGAGACCGCGGTCGAGGCCGACCCGGTCGAGCAGCTCGAGCGCGTCGGTGCGGGCCTTGCGCTTCGGCACGCCGGTGAGCATCGGCACCGTCGCGACGTTGTCGACCACGGTGCGGTGCGGCAGCAGCCCGGAGTTCTGCATGACGTAGCCGATGCTGCGGCGGAGTCCGACCGGCGGGACACCGGCGATGTCCTGCCCGTCGATGAGGATCGAGCCGCTGGTGGGGTCGACCATGCGGTTGATCATCCGCAGCAGGGTGGTCTTGCCGCAGCCGGACGAGCCGACGAGCACGGTCGTCTCGTGCGACGGGATCGTGAGCGAGAAGTCCTCGACCGCGGTCGTGCCATCGTCGAACGTCTTGGAGACGGATCGGAACTCGATGGACACGGTGCGGCGGTCCCTTCGGCGTGCCCGGGCGGATCCCGTGCGGCTCGGTCACTCTATGCATGCGCACTGACACGCGGCCAGCGCCGATCTTCCCGCTGCGTAACGATCCAGCCGAGGGGGGCGGCGGCGGCGACCGCGGCGGGTCTGGAAGGATCGGTCGCATGGCACGCCCCGGAGCGCGTCGGCGCCATGCGCCGAGCCCCGCCGTCGAGGAGGCGATGGGGCGCGCGATGCGCCTCGACGACGCCATCCGCGAGTTCCGCGAGCAGCGGGCGAGGCGGCGCGGCCAGGTGCCGACCGTCATCCCCTACACGGGCTACGGCGCACCCGGCTGGGTGCGGGTGCTCGGCCGGGTGCTCATCCCGGCGCGGCCTGGCACGACCCGCGCCGAGTCCGTCCGCGGCTGGCGCAGCTTCACGAGCATCGCCGTCGACGGGCAGCCGGTGCAGGTCACCGTCGGGGACGAGGTGCACCACGTGGTCGCCGACCGCGGCGGCGTGATCGACGCCCGCGTCGAGTCCCCCCTCGAGCCGGGCTGGCGCACGGTCACGCTCCGCACCGAGGGCGTTCCGGGCGGCACGGACGAGGTCGAGACGAACGTCTTCGTGCTCGATCCGACCGCGCCCTTCGGCGTCGTGTCCGACATCGACGACACGGTCATGGTGACGGCGCTCCCCCGACCGCTGCTCGCCGCGTGGAACTCGTTCGTGCTCGACGAGCACGCGCGCACGCCGACGCCCGGGATGGCGGTGCTCTACGACCGGCTGCACCAGGCGCACCCGCAGGCGCCCGTCATCTACCTCTCCACGGGCGCGTGGAACGTCGCGCCCGCGCTGCAGCGCTTCCTGAACCGCAACCTCTACCCGCCCGGGCCGCTGCTGCTGACCGACTGGGGCCCGACGCCGGACCGCATCTTCCGCTCGGGACGGCAGCACAAGGTCGACCAGCTCGAGCGGCTCGCGGCGGAGTTCCCGGACATGCGGTGGCTCCTCATCGGCGACGACGGGCAGCACGACGAGGAGATCTACGGCGCGTTCGCCGAGGCGCACCCGCAGAACGTCGCGGCCGTGTGCATCCGCCGCCTCTCCCCCGGCGAGGCGGTGCTCGCCGGTGGACGCTCGCGCGAGGTGCGTCCGCGCGGCGTCGACGTGCCGTGGTTCTCGTCGCCCGACGGCAAGGGCCTCGCCACCGAGCTCGAGCGCGCGGGCCTGCTCTAGCCCGTGACGCCGCGGCCGGCTCGCCTCACGTCGCGCGGTACCCCTGGCGCAGCGCGGTAGGCATGCGTACCGCGCGGCACCACAGCCACCGCGTGACGCGCGTTCGCCCTCGGGACTCCCGTATGCGCTCGTCGGGCTCCAGGTGTCCCGACGGCATACGGAGGTGCCGGCCGGGTCAGGACTGCCAGGAGTCGGGGCCCGCGCTGCCCGCCGGGTACTCGTCGAGCGGCACCTCGCCGCGCTGCCACGCGTCGAGGATCGGCTGCACGATGCGCCAGCACTGCTCGGCCACGTCGCCGCGGACCGAGAGCGTCGGGTCGTCGCCGAGCACGCCGCGGAGCACCTCGCCGTACTCGGTCACGGGGCTCTTCGGCAGCGTCCCCTCGAGCGTCGCGGCCTCGAGCTCGAACGGCATGTCGCCGCCGCCCGAGGTGAAGGCGACCTCGATGCGCGGAGGCTTGAAGCCGAGCACGACCCGCTCGCGCCGGCCCTCGCCGGTCTGGCCGCCGGGCACGAAGCGCAGCGGCCGGAAGGTGAGGGCGATCTCGTCGCGCGGGTTCCCGATCGCCTTGCCGGAGCGCAGCACGAACGGCACGCCCGCCCAGCGTGCGGTGTTCACCTCGAGCGCGATCTCGGCGAGGGTCTCCGTGCCCCGGTCCGGGTCGACGCCCTCCTCGTCGACGTAGTCCGGCAGCTGCTTGTCGCCGACGGTCCCGGCCGTGTACCGGGCGCGGCGCGAGGGCTGGTCGGTGTTCGGGAAGACCTTGCCGTGCGGCCAGACGCGCGTCGCGCGGAGCGCCGTGGCGAGCGCGTCGCGGAGGTTGGTCGCGTCGAGCGAGACGGGCGCCTCGGTCGCGGCGATCGCGAGCACCTGCAGCAGGTGCGACTGGAGCATGTCGCGGAGGGCGCCGGCGGTGTCGTAGTACGACGCGCGGCCCTCGAGCCCGAGGGTCTCGTCGTAGACGATCTCGACCCGCTCGACGTCGTCGGCGTTCCAGGCCCGCTCCAGGATGCGGTTGTTGAAGCGGGTGGCGAGCATGCCGAGCGCTGCGCGGTGGTTCAGGAAGTGGTCGACCCGGTGGATGCGGTCCTCGGGCACGATGCGCCGCAGCTGCTCGTTCAGCGCCGCGGCGCTCTCGGCGTCGCCGCCGAACGGCTTCTCGATCGCGAGCACGGTGCGCTCGGGCAGGTCGACGTCGGCGAGCACGTCGGCGACCTTCGTGATGACGGCCGGCGGCAGCGCGAAGTAGACGACGAGGTCGCCCTTCGCGGCGTCGAGCAGCCGCTTCAGCCCGTCGGGTTCCGTGGGGTCGGCGGCGACGTAGTCGGCGCCTTCGATGAGCGCCCGCGCGAGGTCACCCTTCGCACCGACGCCCTCGAACGCCTCGCGGATCTCGCCCTGCCAGTCGTCGCGCGCTCGCTCGGACCGGGCGGAGCCGAGGATCGTGAGGCCGTCGAGCAGCCGCAGGTCGGCCTCGTCGCCGCCCGTGATGAGGCTGCCGAGGCCCGGCAGCAGCAGCCGCTTCGTGAGGTCACCGCTGGCGCCGAGGATGAGGAGCGTCGATTCAGAAGCCACGTGGGAACTGTACGAACGCGCGCTGGGCGCCCTCCGAACCCAGAATGAGCGGATGGTCCGAGAGGGCGGGGGTGCCCGCGCGCTGATCGGCAGCGCGCACGCCGGTCCGGCGGTGGTCGTGACCCTCGTGACGCTCGGTCTCGCGCTCGCCGCGGGCGCGACCCCGCCGCGGGCCGTGCTGCTCACCCTCGGGATGCTGCTCGGGCAGCTCTCCGTCGGCTGGTCGAACGACTGGCTCGACCGGGGCGCCGACGCGGCCGCGGGACGCACGGACAAGCCGGCCGCGATGGGGGCGATCGCGCCGGCGACCCTCCGGACCGCCGCGCTCACGGCCCTCGTGCCCGGGCTCGCGCTGCCGTTCGTCGCCGCCGTCCCGGTCGGGCTGCTCCACGTCGGCTTCGTCGCCTCGGCCTGGGCGTACAACCTGGGCCTGAAGCGCACCGCCGCCTCCGTGGTCCCCTACGTGCTCAGCTTCGGCAGCCTGCCCGCGCTCGCCACGCTGCTGCGGACGCCGCCGCAGGCGCCGGCGCTCTGGGCGACCACGGCCGGGGTGGCGCTCGGCGTCGCGGCGCACTTCGCGAACGTCGTACCGGACGTCGAGGCCGACCGCGCAGCCGGCTCGCGCGGGCTGCCGCAGCGGCTCGGCGCACGGGTGTCGGTGGTCGTCGCCGGGGTCGTCGTGCTGCTCGCCGCCGTCGTCGTGCTGGTCGGGGCGCACCTGCAGCCCGTCGGCGGCCTCCTCGTCGTCGTCAGCGCGGCCACCGCGATCGGCGGCCTCGTCACGGGTCTGCGCCGCCACCCGGACCGCACGCCGTTCCGCGCCGTGATGGCGGCCGCGCTGCTGCTCGTCGTCGCGCTGCTGACGGCGGGCTCGACGCTCTGAGCCGGCTCGGCGCGCCTTGCTACCGTGCGGCCGTGAGCGATCCCACCGGAGTCCGGCGCCTCCTCGACGACGCGCTGCTCGAGCGGGTGCACCGCCGCGCGGCCGGCTACGACCGCGAGAACGCCTTCCCGACCGAGGACTTCGCCGAGCTGCGCGACGCGGGCTACCTCGCCGCGATCGTGCCGGAGCGGTTCGGCGGCGCGGGCCTCACCCTCGCCGAGCTCGCCGCCGAGCAGACGCGTCTCGCGCAGGCGGCGCCGGCGACGGCGCTCGCCGTGAACATGCACCTCGTCTGGACCGCGGTCGCCCGCACGCTGACCGAGCGCGGCGACGGGTCCCTCGACTTCGTGCTCGAGGAGGCCGCCCGCGGCGAGGTGTTCGCCTTCGGGGTGAGCGAGGCGGGCAACGACCTCGTGCTGTTCGGCTCGAGCGTCGACGCGAAGCCCCTGCCCGACGGCGGCTACGCCTACACGGGCACGAAGACCTTCACCTCGCTCTCCCCCGTCTGGACGCGCCTCGGCACCTTCGGGCTCGACTCGACGAGCGACGACGCCCCCCGCATCGTCTGGGGCTTCCTCGACCGGGAGGCCCGCGGCATCGAGATCCGGCAGGACTGGGACACGCTCGGGCAGCGCGCTACGCAGAGCAACACGACGATGCTCGACGGCGCCGTGATCCCGGCCGACCGGATCGTGCGCCGCCTGCCGCCCGGGCCGAACCCGGATCCGCTGATCTTCGGGGTCTTCGTGGACTTCGAGATCCTGCTCGCCTCGGTCTACGCCGGGATCGCGCACCGCGCCGTCGCGCTCGCCGTGGAGGCCGCCGGGCGCCGCACCTCCGCCCGCCTGGGCGGCGCGCCGCGCTCCCAGGACCCGGACGTGCGCCGACGCATCGCGAGCGCTGCGCTGCTCGACGACGGGCTCGACGCGCAGGTGCAGTCGCTCGCGCGCGACCTCGACGAGCAGGTCGACCACGGGTCGCGCTGGTTCGCGAAGGCGTCGGGCCTCAAGGTGCGGGTGACGGAGCAGGCGAAGGCGGTGGTCGACGAGGCGATCCTCGTCGGCGGCGGGTCGGGCTACGCGGCCTCGAGCGAGCTGGCGCGGCTCTACCGCGACGTGCTCGCCGGCGCCTTCAACCCGTCGACGGCCGACTCGGCGCTCGGCACGATCGCGACGTCGCTGCTCGGGCCGCTGCCGTCATGACGGCGTGCGCCGCGCGGCGCTGACGGCGGCGAACCCGCCGACGACGAGGAACAGCGAGGTCGAGACGACGACCGCGAGCAGCGGTGCGGCCCAGCCCCCGCTGCCCGCGTGCAGCGCGCCGACGAGGGTCGGCGCGGCGGCGGCGACGACGTAGCCGACCCCCTGCACGAACGCGGACAGGAAGGCCGAGTGCCGCTCGTCGCGGGCTGCGACGACGAGGATCGCGAAGATCGCGGAGAACCCGCCGCCCTGCGCGGCGCCGCCGACCACCGACCAGAGCGCGAACAGCCCGGGCGCGAGCAGCAGCCCGATCGGCAGGACCACCCAGAGCACCCCGACGGCGAGCAGCGCGCGGCGCGGTCCGATGCGCCCGGTGGCGACCGGGACGAGCGTCGAGCCGAGCAGTCCCGCGATCTGGAAGATCGCCGACGCGTCGCCCGCGCCCGATGGCGGCAGGCCGAGCTCGTCGGAGAGCAGGCTCGGCAGCCATGCCGTGAGCCCGTAGTAGCTGAACGCCTGCGCCGAGAACGTGACGGCGAGCAGCCAGGGCAGGGCGTCCGCGAGATCGCGCCGAGCAGCGGCGCGCGGCTCCCCGGCGGCGAGCGGGAGCACGTCGCGGCGGCGGCCGCGGAGCAGCACGAGCCAGTACCCGGCGGCGACGAGCGCGAGCACGTCCCACGCGGCGGTCGCACCGCGCCAGCCGACCAGCTCGGCGAGCGGGGCGGTGCCGACCGAGGTGAGCATGGTCCCCGTGTTGAGGCCGCTCGAGTAGAGACCGGTCACCGTGCCGCGGCCGCGAGGCGCGACGTCGGCGCGGATGAGCACCGGCACCGCGACGTTCCCGACCGTGATGGCGAGCCCGAGCAGCACGGTCGCCGCGAGCGCGAGGCCGAAGCCGCCCGTCGAGCGCAGCAGGACGCCTACGACGATGCCGGCGAGGCAGACGAGCACCGCACGCTCGGCGCCGAGCCGCCGGACGACGAGCAGCGCGAGCGGCGCGCCGAGCCCGAAGCAGAGCACCGGGATCGACGTGAGCAGGCCGAGCTGCGGGGCGGAGATGCCGAGATCGGCGCGGACGGCACCGGCGACCGGCGGCACCGCGACGAGCGGGCCGCGCAGGTTGAGGCCGACGAGCACGACCGCCGCGACGACGACGGCGAGCGCCGGCCGTCCCGTGCTCTGCGCGCCCGTCATCCCTGGACGAACGCTAGCAGCCGGGTGGAGGCGCGCCGAGCGTGTGGGAACCGGTGCCTAGCCTTCTGCGGTGAGCGACACCGACCTGTCGAAGCGGTACCGGCACCCGGTGCTCATCCTCGTGATCTGCTGCCTCAGCCTCTTCATCGTCGTGCTCGACGCCACGGTCACGAACGTCGCCCTGCCCTCGATCGGCACGGAGCTGCACGCGGGGGTGTCGAGCCTGCAGTGGACCCTCGACGCCTACACGCTGACCCTCGCGAGCCTGCTCGTGCTCGCCGGCTCGAGCGGCGACCGGTTCGGCCGGCGGCGCGTGTTCCAGGTCGGGCTCGTGATCTTCGGGCTCGGCTCGCTCGCCTGCAGCTTCGCGCTGAACGACGGGATGCTCATCGCCTCACGGGTCGTGCAGGCCGTCGGCGGCGCGATGCTGAACCCCGTCTCGCTGTCCATCGTGACGAACACGTTCACGGACCCGAGGCAGCGGGCGCGCGCCCTCGGCGTCTGGGGTGCGATCAGCGGCGTCTCGCTCGGGTTCGGCCCGCTCGTCGGTGGCCTGCTCGTGCAGTCGGTCGGCTGGCGGTCGATCTTCTGAGTGAACGTGCCGGTCGTGATCGCCGCGATCGTGCTCACCGGGCTCTTCGTCCCCGAGTCGAAGGCCGAGCGGGTGCGGCGCTTCGACCCGGTGGCACAGGTGCTCGTGATCGTCTCCCTCGCCGCGATCGTCTTCGGCATCATCGAGGGACCGCAGCTGCGGTGGACGTCGCCCGTGATCATCGGCGCGTTCGTGGTCGGCGTCGCGGCGCTCGCCGCCTTCGTGCCGTACGAGCTGCACCGCGACGACGCCCTGATCGACCCGCGCTTCTTCCACAGCGTGCCGTTCTCCGCGGCGATCGTCGCGGCCGTCGCCGCATTCGGCTCGTGGGCGGCGTTCCTCTTCACGAACACGCTCGCGCTGCAGGACGCCCGCGGGGATCTTCCTCGTCGCGGCCGCGCTCGTGCTCACCGTCACGACGGCGTCGTCGCCGATCCTGATCGTGGTCGGCGTCTTCGCGCTCTTCGGCATCGGCTTCGGGCTCGTGAACGCGCCGATCACGAACACGGCGGTCTCCGGGATGCCGAACGACCAGGGCGGCGCGGCGGCGGCGATCACCTCGACGGGACGCCAGATCGGCACGTCGCTCGGCATCGCGGTGGCCGGCTCGATCACCGGCGCGTCGGGCGGCGGCCGGAAGATCGGCGCGTCGTTCCTCCTGCAGGCGCATCCGCTCTGGTGGACGATCGCGGGCGCGGGGATCCTCGTCGTCGTGCTCGCGTCGGTGAGCAGCACGGACTGGGCGTCGCGGACGAGCAAGGAGGTCGGCCCGCTGCTCGCGGAGCCCTCGCACGGCTCCTGACGTGTCGCGCCGGAGCGGCCGCGACCGGATCGGTGTAGTCTTGCTGGGCCGCTTCGGTGGCACCGAGGGTCTGTGGCGCAGCTGGTAGCGCACCTGCATGGCATGCAGGGGGTCAGGGGTTCGAGTCCCCTCAGATCCACGAACGGAAGAAGGCCCCGCCCCTTGGGCGGGGCCTTCTTCCGTTGTGCGGCTGAGAGATCGGGAAGGCCGTCACAAGGGTGGGCCCCGCTCGAGCAGTCCGGCGCAGCGTCGCGGGCGATGTGCCGCCGGCTCGAGTGGGATCGAGTCCCCTCAGCTCGCCCCTGTCTTGCGGACAGCGAGACCGGTACCGCGACCTCCGTCGAGGACGACCTCTGGATGCAGCACGCCTGATCGACGGACCTCACCGCCCCGGCCCGTCCCGGTCCGGTGGCACGACGATCCAGAACCGCCGCTCCTCGCCGGAGGGCTCGTCCTCCTGCCCGCCGTTCGCCTCGATCACCCGCGCCGACGGCGCGTTGCGCGTCGCGCAGGTCACGAGCACGCGCTCGAGCCCGGCCGCGCGGGCGAGCGGCAGCGCCTGCCGGAGCATCGCCGTCGCGTGCCCCTGGCGGCGCCACGGCAGCACCACGTGGTAGCCGATGTGGCCGCCGACGCGTTCCAGCTCCGGCGTGAGGCGGTGGCGCAGCACGAGCGTGCCCAGGTAGTGCTCCCCCGCGGTGAACCACAGCACCTCCGACGGCACGCCCCAGCGCTCCTGCACACCCCCGATCCGGCGCACGTGCGCGGGGAAGTCCTCGCTCGCCGACCCCAACCAGGAGGGGTCCTTGCGCTCGTGGACGCAGTCGGCCTGCTCGCCGACGAGGTACGAGACGCGGACGGCCTCGGACGGCGGTCGCAGGCGCGGCCGCTCAGGCAGCGTGATCACCGCTCGATCCTCACCCCGCGCCCGGCGGCGGTCCAGCGCGGATGGACGGCCGGAACGCGGGCACCATGGGTGCATGCCGGAGCGCGTGCAGCTGAGCCGCCGGAAGGGCTGGCGCAAGCCCGAGGGGACGATCACGGTCGCCCGCCCGGGGTACTGGGGAAACCCGTTCGTGATCGGCGAGACACCGAGGCAGCACCGCGAGCGCGATCCGGGCCTGTGGGAGCACGGCGGGCTCGCCGTCTACGACGACACGCATCCGCTCACCCGGTCCGAGGCGGTCGCGGCCTACCGGGCCTGGGTGCCGACCGCGGTCGGGCGCAGCGGCCGTCCGCGCATCGAGGAGGCGCGGGACGAGCTGCGCGGGCACGACCTCGCCTGCTGGTGCCCGCTCGGCGGCCCCTGCCACGCCGACGCGCTGCTCGAGATCGCGAACGGGCCCGCGGGGGCGTTCCACCCGTGAACGTCGTCGGGCTGCTCGCGGTGGTGCTGACGGGCGTGCTCGCCGGCGAGGAGCTCCTCGTGCGCTGGGGCGTGCAGCCGGCCCTCCGCGCGCTGCCCGATCTTCCGCACCTGCTCGCCCGGCAAGCGCTCGTGCGCCGCCTGCGGATCGTGGTGCCGGCCGTGATGCTGCCCGCCGCGGCGCTGACCCTCGGGGCGGTGCTCGTCGCCGTGCCTCGCCCGGGGACACCGCTCCGCATCGCCGGCGCCGCCGCGCTCGCCGTCTTCCTCGTGGTGTCGTTCGCCGGAACCGTGCCCGTCAACATCCGCGTCGACTCGTGGGATCCCACCGCGCCGCCGGACGACTGGCGGGGCACCGTGGTCCGTTGGGAGCGGATCGACGTGGTGCGCTCGACCGCCGCGCTCGTCGCGTTCGTGCTCCTCGCGACCGCCCTCGCCGTGGGGTAGGAGCCGGAGCGGAGCGAGCCGGCCTCTCGACGCACCTGCACCACGTACGCATCCCGCACCTGCGAGGCTGTACCCGATGACCGCGACCACTTCCCGCGACGGCGCCCTGTGGCGGCCGACGAGCAGCGCGAGCTTCGGACTCGTCGCGCTCGCCGCCGCGATGTGGGGCACCGACCCGCTGCTCCGGCAGGGCCTCGCCCTCAACCTGCCCACCACGCTGATCGTCTGGGTCGAGCACGCGCTGCCGACGCTGCTCGTGATCCCCCTCGTCGTCCGCGGCCTCCGTCGTGCGGCCCGGTCGTTCACCGCGCTCGACTGGGTGTTCCTCGTCGTCCTCGGCTGCGGCGCCTCCGCGCTCGCGACCCTGCTCTTCACGACGGCGTTCACCTTCGGCAGCCCGACCACCCCGGCGCTGCTGCAGCAGGTGCAGCCGCTCGTCGCGGTCGCTGGTGCGCACCTCCTGCTCGGTGAGCACGTGCGCCGCCGCTTCGTCGCCTACCTCGTGCTCGGGCTGCTGGGCGCCTACCTCATCGCGTTCGCGAACCCGCTCTCCGTGGATGTGCAGGGGCTCGCCCCCGCGCTGCTCGCTCTCGCCGCCGCGGCCCTCTGGGGCCTCGGGACGGTCCTCGGCCGCCGCCTCGGGGCGAAGATGCCGTTCAAGGAGCTGACGGCGCTCCGGCTGTTCTTCGGGCTGCTCGCCGTCTCGGTGGTCCTGCCGCTGAACGGCGACCTCGGCGCCTTCGGCCGCGTCGATCTGAAGGCGGCGATCGCGCTCGTGCTGCTCGCGCTCGTCCCGGGCCTGCTCAGCCTGCTCGTCTACTACCGCGGCCTGCAGGGCACCCCGGCGTCGGCCGCGACGATCGCCGAGCTCGCCTTCCCGCTCACCACCGTGCTCGTCAGCTATCTCGTGTTCCACGTCGTGCTGAGCCCGACCCAGTGGCTCGGGGTCGTCGTGCTCGCGGGCACGATGACCGTCATGGGTCTCGTGCGTGCGCGCAACGCGGCACCGCTCGGTGTGGACGCGCCGCCGCCCGCCGAGCTGCCGGTCGGCGCGATGACCGACTGATCGCCGTACCGCTCGCCGCCAGAGGCCTCCGCCTCTCCCGGGCCACCGAGCGCGGGTGGCAGGTTGCCGCCGTGGACGAGTCGCCGGCGGACCGCGGACAGGTGCTCGGCGCCGCTGCGCTGGTCGCCGCCATCGTCCTCGTCGCGGTGCCGCTCGCCGCGGCACTCGCCGATGCGCGTCACGCCGGCGGAGCGGTGGGGGGCGTCCCGCCGCTCCCGCCGGCGCGGCTGCTCGTGGCCGACAGCGCGCTGCTCGTGCTCCCGCTGCTGCTCGGGCTCCACGCCGTGCTCGACGGCCGCGGACGCCGCCTCGGGCTCGCGGCGGTCGCCGTCACCGTCGCCGGGGATCTGGGCGTGCTGCTCCTGCTGCTGCTCGCCGTGGCGCACGCGCCGACCTCGGTGCCGCCCGCCCCGGTGACCTGGGGTTCCTGAAGCACGAGCCACCGTCCACTGCGCACATCGCTCCGGAACGGGCCGATCACGAGCAGAATGCGCAGTGCATGCTCGTCGGCTTGCGCGAGACGCCCGCTCGCAGGCACGCTGCTGCCATGACGAGTGCGACGCCCGGGACGCGGATCGCGTCCGAGACCGCCGCGGCCCCTCGCCACACCTGGGTCGACGACGTCGCGGGGATCGCCACGGGCGTCGTCGTCGCCTCGCTCGGGCTGCGGCTCCTGTCCGCCGCGGGCGCCGTGACCGGTGGCACGGCAGGCCTCGCGCTGCTGCTCGAGCACGTGCTGCCGTGGGGCTTCGGGACGATCTACGTCGTCGTCAACCTGCCGTTCCTGCTGCTCGCCGGTCTGCGCAAGGGGTGGGGCTTCGCGATCCGCTCGGTCGTCGCGATCGCGCTCGTCTCGGCCCTCACCGCGCTCACGCCGGCCGCGCTGCCGCTCGAGCACCTCGCGCCCGTCTACGGCACGCTCGTCGGCAACCTGCTGCTCGGGCTCGCGGTGCTCTTCCTCTTCCGGCACGGCGCGAGCCTCGGGGGCTTCACCATCGTCGCGCTCCTCGCCCAGGAGCGGCTCGGCTGGCGCGCCGGCTGGGTGCAGCTCGGCCTCGACGCCGTCGTGCTCGCTCTCTCGGCGCTCGTCACCCCGCTGCCGGTGGTCGCCGCATCGGTCGCCGGGGACGTCGTGCTGAACCTCGTGCTCGCGATCAACCACCGGCCGGGGCGCTACCTCGGCGCCTGATCCCCCGCCGCCCACACCATCGCCCGGCCGAGCACCTCGCGGTGCTCGGGACTGCGGTACGACGCGCCGTCGTGCCCGAGCGCGTCCGCGACGACGCGGGCAGCGCCGACCTGCCGCGCCCAGAGCAGCGGGTGCAGGGCGCCCTCGTGCTCGTGCGCGAGCAGCGGAACGAGGTCCGGCTCGACGTCGAGGGACGCGTACCGCTCGTCGTCGACCACGAAGTCGGCGAGGCCCTCGGTGATCGGGTGCGTCGCCGGCAGCACCCGCACCTGCGCCTCGCCGTACTCGGGATGCATCGAGGCGCCGTGCACCCACACCCCGCCGAGCAGCGAGCGGCGGTCGGGCAGCATCCGCAGGCCGGTGAGCGTGCTGTGCACCGCGACCAGCCCCCCACGGGCGGCGACGTGCCGCAGCAGCCCCTCGCGGACGCGGTCGTCCTCCGCGGCGTCGGCCTCGGCCGGATCGCCGAGGTTCAGCACGAGCAGGTCGACCGGGTCGCCGCCGCCGATCGCCGCCGCGACGTCCGCGCGCACCTCGACGTCGAAGCCGCGCTCGTGCGCGATGCGCGCGAGCGCGGCGGAGGTCTCGGCGAACGGATGCCACGGGTCGGCGAACCGCCCGGATCCGGACACCACCCGGGCGCGCAGCAGCTCGTCGCTCACGGCCTCGGCCGATCGCGCTCGGGGCAGGGTCCGCCGGGCATCAGCTCGCGGCCACCCGCTCGAGCTCGCCCAGCACGTCGAGGTCGGGCTGCGGCCACTGCGGATCGATGCGACGCAGGGCGTCGAGCAGCAGCACCTCGACCGCCCACCGGGCGTACCACTTGTGGTCCGCGGGCACGACGTGCCAGGGCGCCTCGGGCGTCGCCGTGCGGCGGATCGCGCGATCGTACGCGTCCATGTACTGCGCCCACCGGGCCCGCTCGTCGACGTCGTGCGGGTTGTACTTCCAGCGCTTGTCCGGCCGCTCGAGCCGGCGTCGCAGCCGCCGGCCCTGCTCCGCCTTCGAGATGTGCAGCATGACCTTGACGAGCACCGTGCCGTTCGCGACGAGCTGCCGCTCGAAGTCGACGATCGCGGCGTAGCGCCGCTCGATCTCGTCCTCCCCCACGAGCCCGTGGACCCGGGCGACGAGCACGTCCTCGTAGTGGGAGCGGTCGAACACCGCGACCATGCCAGGGCCGGGCAGGTGCGGGCGGATGCGACAGAGGAAGTCGTGCTGGCGCTCCTCCTCCGTCGGCGCTTTGAAGGCGTGCAGCTGCACCCCCTGCGGGTCGAGGCGGCCGACGACGTGCCGGACGATGCCGCCCTTCCCGGCGGTGTCCATCGCCTGCAGGATGAGCAGCACCGAGCGGCCGCCGCCGACGCGGCTGTCGGCGTAGAGCCGCTCCTGCAGGTCGGCGAGCTCGGTGCCGCGCGCGTCGGTCTCGCGCTCCGCCTCCTTCCGCGAGCCGACGCCCGGCGTCGAGGCCGGGTCGAGGTCGTTCAGCGGGGAGTCGGCGATCGCCGGCAGCGGTGCGGGCACAGCCGCAGGCTAGTGCGGTCCCGCCGGGCGCACGCCGGGCGTCCGTGCAGCGCCCGACGGCGTAGCGTTGACGGCCGGCGACGAGCGGGAGGGGCGGCGACCAGTGGCGGAATGCATCCACGGCTTCGACGAGGGCCTGTGCGACATCTGCTTCCCGCGGAGGGCGGTCGAGCCGCCGCCGACGGTGACCGCCGATGCGACGCGCGCGACCCGGACCGCGATCGCGACCGCGACGGCTGCCCGGCGGCCGCGCACGAGCAGCCCGACCCGCACGAGCAGCCCGACGCGGGCGGCGGCGCCGTCGGGGCCTGCGTTCGCGACCCGGCGGCTGTACCACGTCACCCACGTCCGAAACCTCGAGTCGATCCTGCTGGAGGGCGCGATCGTCGCGATCGGGGCCGGCGCGCAGCCCGACGTCGACGTCACCGCCCCGATCGTCCGGCAGCTGCGCGCAGCGCGCGACGTCGGCGACGGCCGCACCGCCGCCGACTTCGTGCCGTTCGCGCTCGCCCCCGACGGCACGCGCTGGACCGAGCTGCGCGACGGCGCCGAGGGCCCGCACTGGTCCGACGAGGCCCGCCGCACGGCGTCGACGCAGTACGTGATGCTCGTCGTCGAGGCGAAGCGGCTCGGGTCCGACGTCGTCGTCGCCGACGGGGACGCCTCCGCGCCGGCCACGACCCTCACGCTCGGGGACCCGGGTCGCGCGATCGCCCGCGCGGGCAGGGAGGACCGCGACCTCGGTGCGGTCGAGGTGCTCGTGCCCGAGCGGGTGCCGCTCTCGGACGTCCTGCTGCTCGGGGTGCCGAACGAGCCGATGCGCTCGCGGGTGCGGGCGCTCTTCGACGCCGTCGACCAGGCGCCGCCGAGGATCGTCGTCCACCCGCCGTGGTTCGCGCCGACCGGCTCGTGACACCGCCGCACGCGTCGCGGCTTCCTACGATGGCGCGGTGACGATCACCGCTGCAGCCGACGGCTCCGCCCTCGGCAACCCCGGTCCCGCGGGCTGGGCCTGGTACATCGACGACGAGGCCTGGGCCGCCGGCGGCTGGAAGCACGGCACGAACAACATGGGCGAGCTGAAGGCGGTGCTCGAGCTGTTCCGCGCCACGGAGGGCGTGGACGACGACCTGCTCGTGCTCTGCGACAGCCAGTACGTCATCAACGCCGCGACGAAGTGGATGGCCGGCTGGAAGCGCAAGGGCTGGCGCAAGGCCGACGGCAAGCCGGTGATGAACGTCGACCTGCTGCAGGAGCTCGACGAGGCGCTCGCCGGACGCCGGTACCGCTTCGAGTGGGTGCGGGGGCATGTCGGGCACCCGCTCAACGAGGCCGCCGACGAGCGCGCCCGCGCCGTGGCGACCGCCTACCAGCGGGGCGCGGCCGTCCCCACGGGCCCCGGGTTCCCCGCCCGGCGGGGTGGCACCGCTCCGGCGGTGCGCCCGGGTCCCGCATCCGCTTCCCCGGCGCCGCCGGCACCCGCGCCGAGCGCGGCGCTCTTCGACCTCGGTGAGCCCGATGCCGCCCGCGTCGTACCGGTCGGACTCACCGCCGACGAGTGGCAGCGGCTGGAGCGCATCGCCCGCGAGGCCGGGCTGCCGGCCGACGAGGTGCTCCGCGGGCTCGTCCGCGACGCGCTCCGGCCGTCGCGGCGCGCTCGTTCCGCGGGTTGACCGGCATGCACGGCGACGTCTCGCTGGGGGTGCCCGGCGCGCTCGGGCCCGAGGCCATCGGCGCGCTCGCTCCGCACGTCGAGCAGTGCGGGTTCACGGGGATCTGGGTGAACGACACCCCGGGCGGCGACTCGCTGGCGGGCCTCGCCGCGGCCGGCGCCGCCGCGCCAGGGCTGCGGCTCGCCGCCGGCGTGATCCCGCTCGACCGTCGACCGGCGGACGACGTGCTCGCCGCGGTGCGCGCCACGCGCGTGCCGGAGGACCGGCTCACCATCGGCATCGGCTCCGGCGCCGGCCGCGCCGGTGCCCTCGCCCGGGTGCGCGAGGCGGTCGCCGCGCTGCGAGCCGGTACGACCGCCCGGGTCGCGGTCGGCGCGCTCGGCCCGCGCATGCGGGCGCTCGCGGCCGAGACAGCGGACGCCGTGCTGCTGAACTGGGTGACCCCCGAGCACGCGGCGACGCAGGCGGCGGAGCTGCGCGCGGTCGCACCCGGGCTGCGGGTGGTCGCCTACGCCCGGACGGTCGTCGAGGACGACGCCCGCGAGGCGCTCGAGACCGAGGCGCGCCGGTACGCGGCGGTGCCGGCCTACGCCGCGAACTTCGCGCGCCAGGGCGTGGGGCCGCTCGACACGGTGCTGCCCCGGGACGACGCCGACCTCGCCGCCGGCGTCGCCGCCTACCTCGAGGGAGTCGACGAGGTCGTGCTCCGCGCCATCACGCGCAGCGGCGGCCTCGACGAGCTGATCGGGTTCGCCGAGACCGCAGGCGCCGCGCTGGGGCTCCCCCGGCGCTGACCTCCGCGGTCAGCCGTCCTCGCGGTCAGGGCTCTCGAGGATGAAGAACGTCGACCGGTGCCCGTCCGTGCGCTCCTCCTGGTAGACGAAGTTCAGGCGGCGCTGGTCGAAGGTCTCGAACCACTCGTCCCACGAGACCTCGCGCAGGCCCTTCGTCGGTGCCTGGAAGTCGAAGCGCAGCACGCCGAGGTGGTCACCGTGCTCAGTGCCGTCGACGGTCGCCGGGCGGCCGCCGCGGGCCTCGGCCCACTCGCGGATCACCTCGTGGTGCGTCGTGACCAGGCTGCGGCCCTTGCGCTCCGGCTCCTCGTCGGTCGAGGTGATCTCCTGCGAGTACTTGATCGACTTCGAGGTCTCGGGGCCCGTGCGCACGTGGCCGCCGTCCGGACCGGCACCGAGGTCGCCCGGCTCGTCGCCGCCGTCCGCGGACCGGCCTCCACCCGAGGTGCGGGCCGCGACGATCGCCTGCACGAGCTCCTCCTTGTGCAGCGATGAGGCCCCCTCGACGCCGAGCCGCCGGGCCTCGTCACGGAGGTCGTCGACCTTCCTGCCCCGCAGCTCGGTCTCGCTCACCTCGGGCGTGTCCGGCGTCTGGTTGCCCGGCTCCTCGCCCGAGCTCCTCCTCCCGGATCCCGACCCGCCGCGATGTGAGCCGCCGGAGGATCCGCCGCCCGAGCCGCCGTCCGCAGCCGCCTGACGCGCCCGGGCGATCGCGTGCACCAGCTCCTCCTTGTGCAGCGACGACGCCCCCTCGACGCCGACCCGCCGGGCCTCATCACGCAGGTCGTCGACCTTCCTGCCCCGCAGCTCCGTCTCGCTGACGTCCGGCGTGTCCGGTGTCTGGTTGCCCGGCTGATCGGCCATTCCCGTTCCTCCTGCCTCCGCGGGCAGCACCGCCCGCACCTGCCCTCGATTCGAGGCCATCCGCCGGGGTAGGGCCTGTGAGACGGCTGAGGCGTGGATCCGCAGAGCAGCAGCTCCGGCGCTCAGCCCCGGCGGCGCGTGAGGAGGACGGCGACCACCACCGCTGCGGCCACGAGCAGCACGAGCAGCCCGCCGACGACGGCGACGAGCACCACGACCCCGCTGGTGCCGCTCGAGGAGGCGGCCCGCGGCGCTCCGGTGCCGGCGCCGCAGGCCGGGCCGTCGGTGCTGCCGCCCGCGGCGGCGGTGCCCGAGGGCGCCCGGTACGTGAAGGCGAGGGAGTCGGTGACGGGATGCCCGTCGGCCGACACCACCCGCCACGACACCGTGTAGCGCCCCGATCCCCCGAGCCGCGTCGTCACCGACACCGTGCGGTCGGTCACCGTCGGGCACGCCGTCTCGAAGTGCCTCCCCTCGGGGCCGATCACCCGCAGCACGGTCGAGCCCCTGCCGTAGGTGAGCACCGCCTCGTCGAACGTCACGCTCACCGACTTGAGCGGCGCGGTGACCGTGCTGCCCGCCTTCGGGCTGCTGCCCGTCGGGAAGTCGTGCGCCGATGCCGGGACGGCCGGCAGCAGCACGGCGGCGACGAGCGCCAGGGCGGCCGGCAGGCGCCAGCGGCGGGTCCGGCGTGGCGCGTCGGGCAGCGGCATGGGGCTCCTTCTGCGGGCGGTTCCGACGTCCGCACCCGGGGGTCGGTTCACCGGTCGTCGGCGAGGACGGTCGGCGGCACCGCGGCGAGCACGCGCTCGGCGACCGCGGCGTGGTAGCGGAGGTCAGGGAGAGGCCAGCCGACCCGGTTCGTGAGGTGCACGAGCACGAGGTCGCGGTCGGGGTCCGCCCAGGCGATGCAGCAGTTGCTGCCGTTGTGCCCGAATGCGCGCGGGCTGCTGCTCGCGCCGAACGGGCTCACCGTGCCCGGCACGCTCCGCGGGCCGCCGAGCTGGAACCCCGCGGTCCAGCGGATCGGGTAGCGCGCGACGCGGTCGAGCCGGTCGTCGGGCGGCGGCGCGAGCGCCGCATCGAGCGCACGCCGCGAGAGGATCCGCGCGCGGCCGAGCCGCCCGCCTCGCAGCAGCGCGAGGTAGAGGCGGGCGAGGTCGCGGGCCGTGGTCGAGACGCCCGCGGCCGGGATGACGGCGCGGCGGACGGCGGCGCGGTTCACGTCCGCCTGCACGACGAGGCCGAGCAGGCCGGCGCCCCGCACCGGCACGGCGCGACCCAGCAGCGCCGACGGCAGGCCGAGGTGCGTGTCGCCCAGCCCGAGTGGACGGAGCACGAGCTCGTCGAGCACGTCCGGCAACGGCCGCCCCGTCACCCGCCGGACGACCTCACCGAGCACGAAACCGGCGGCGATGGGGCTGTAGCCGGGCTCGGTGCCGGGGGCCCAGGCGGGGCGTGCGGCGGCGACCCGCGCGAGGGCGCGGTCGGGGTCCGTGATCACGGCCGCGTCGCCGAGCACCCGGAGGCCGCCGAACCCGGCCCGGTGCTGCAGCACCTGACGGACCGTCACCGCCTCCTTGCCCGCACGCCCGAACTCCGGCCACCAGCGCGAGACGGGATCGTCGAGGCCGAGCGCGCCGAGATCGGCGAGCCGGTGCACCACGACCGCGGTGAACGGCTTCCCCGCGGAGAAGCTCCAGAACAGGGCGTCGCGGCGGCAGCCGAAGGCGAGG
The DNA here is from genome assembly GCF_029846255.1 of Amnibacterium sp. CER49. Lineage (GTDB taxonomy): Bacteria > Actinomycetota > Actinomycetes > Actinomycetales > Microbacteriaceae > Amnibacterium. The sequence continues at coordinate 184,929 of NZ_JARVWQ010000001.1, forward strand.
TCGAGCACCGGACGGCCCCGGTGGAGCACGACGAGCTGCGCCGTCGCGCCCCGGGCACGGACGAGGTCGACGGCCTCCTGCAGCCGCTCGGGCCGGAGCCCCGGCTGCGCCGCGGGAGGTGCGGGCGCGATCAGGAGGCGGCGGCCTCGCCGGAACGGCCGAGCGGCAGCGCGGGGCAGTCGCGCCAGAGCCGCTCGAGGCCGTAGTAGGCGCGGTCCTCCTGGTGGAAGACGTGGACGGACGAGGTCGCCGAAGTCGAGCAGCTCCCAGCGCCCCTGGCCGCGGCCCTCGCGCCGCTTGAGCGGCACGCCCTCGGCGGTGAGCCGCTCATCGACGGCGTCGGCGATCGCGAGCACGTTGCGCTCGCTGCTGCCCGAGGCGAGCAGGAACGCGTCGGTCAGCGGGAGCCGGGACGACACGTCGATCGCCACGAGGTCGGCGGCGTTCTTCTCCCAGGCGGCATCGGCCGCCTGCTGGACGAGGATCTGGGAGGGCTTCACGACCTCATCAGAATAGCTTGAGCACCCAGCTGCCGACGAGCAGCGCGACGACACCGACCGCCATCGCGCCCGCGATGATCGCGAGCACCGTCGGCAGGATGTTGGCGCTCAGGCGGCGGCCACCGAGCATCGCCTTGCCCGAGCCGGCGCCGCTGATGGCGCGGTTCGCGCTGACCGGCTTCACGCCCGGCGCGTGGTCCTCCTGCGCGTGCTCGTAGAGCCGGTCGACGTCGGGCGAGTCGATCGCGTCGATCGGGGCGCCGGTCTGCGCGAGCCGCTTCGGCAGGTTCAGCGATCCGGTGATGAAGATGTCACCGGTGCCGCTGACGGCCTGCGTGAGGTCGGGCTGCGGGTCGTTCGGCAGGATGAGCGCACCGCCGGTGCCGCTCGTCGTCGTGCCGCGGCCCAGGAACCCGGTGTGCTCGTCGAGCTCGTCCGGCTCCTTCCACGGCAGCGGCGCCTGGCGCGGCTGCTCCATGCGGCGCGGCGCGGCCTGCGGCGCCTGCGCGGCCGACTGACCCGTCTGCGCCGAGCGGGCGCGGCGGATGAGCGCCTCGAAGCCGGCGAGGTCGGTGATCTCGGACGGCGGTCCCAGCTGCTCGGGCGCCCACGAGGCCGCCTCCTGCTGCGGCTCGGCGGGGACGTTGCTCCACGCCGTGGCTGCGGGCGCGCCCCAGCCGGGGATCGCCTGCTGCTCGGGCTCGTCGTCGTACTCGTAGTGGTCCACCTCGCCGCCCTGCGGCTCGAGGAAGGCGGGGCCCTGCTGGGCGACCTCGAACGGGTGCCGGCCGGGCGTGGCGACGGGCGTCGGGCTCGAGAACGAGAGCGCGTCGTCGCCCTGGGGCTCGACGAAGAACTGCGGCAGGCCGACCGGCGCCGTCATCGGCGCCTGCGCCTCGAGCGCGGCGCGGTCGAGGGCAGGCATCGACATCGCCACGGTCGGCGCGTCGTCGTAGTCCTCGTACTCGACCGAGGCGGGGCCGCCGAACGCGGCGGGCACCTGCGAGGCGGGCGCCGCGTCGCTGAACCAGGCGGCGGGCATGCCGTCCTCGGTGAGCTCCGCGGCCTGCGCGGCGCGGCGGTCGCGCCGGCTGTGCGGCGGCTCGACCGGCTGCTGGACGGGGATGCGCGCGGTCGGCAGCACCTCGGGCTCGCGCTCACGGCGCAGCACGGCGTCGCGGACGCGGTCGAGCAGCTCGCCCGACACCGACGACGGACCCGTCGCCGGCCCGCGACCGAACGACTGCGGCATCGCGGGACGGAAGTCGGCGGGCGGCTGCGGGGCCTCCTGCTGGGGCGCAGGCGCATCGGCGCGCCGCGACAGCGCGGCCCAGATGTCGGCGGTGTTCTGCGCGGAGAAGTCCTGCTCGGGGTCGATGCGGCCCCGCGGGTCGGCGTTGCCGAAGTCGACGACACCGCTCGGGTGCATCCGGCCCTCGGCGAGGGCCTCCGCGGCGCGGCGCTCGGCCTCGCGCGCCTCGCGCCGGCTCATCGGCTGCCTGCCGTCGGCGCGGGGCTCACCAGCCCGGGCGGTGTCCACGCCGGTGCCGCTGCGGCTCCCGCGGAAGGACTCGTCCTGCCACATGCTCATGGTTCGCTCCTGTACAGCCGGTGCTTGCTGATGTACTGAACCACACCATCCGGAACGAGGTACCAAACGGGTGCGCCGTGTCGCACACGCGCTCGACAATCCGTCGAGGAGATGGCGAGAGCGGGCACCTCGAGCACGCTCACCCGCTCCGCGGGCAGCCCGGTGACGGTCAGGGCGTGGCCCGGACGGGTCACCGCGACGAAGTGGGCGAGCTTCCAGAGCTCGTCCATGTCCTTCCACTCGAAGATCTGCGCGATGGCGTCGGCGCCCGAGATGAAGAAGAGGTCGGCGTCCGGGCGCTGCGCCTGCAGGTCGCGCAGCGTGTCGACCGTGTAGGTCGTGCCGCCGCGATCGATGTCGACGCGCGACACCGTGAACCGCGGGTTGGAGGCCGTCGCGACGACCGTCATGAGGTAGCGGTGCTCGGCCGGGGTGACCGTGTGCTTGTGCCAGGGCTCACCCGTGGGCACGAAGACGACCTCGTCGAGGTCGAAGACCCGCTGCACCTCGCTCGCGGCCACGAGGTGGCCGTGGTGCACGGGATCGAAGGTGCCGCCCATGACCCCGATCCGGGCGCGGCGGCCGGGTGTCGGGGCGGGCGTGTCGAGGGAGACGGCTCCCCGCTAGTGCGACGGGCCGTGCGGCGGGTTCGAGGAGCCGCCGCGCTTGCCGGCGTGGCGGTGCGCGACGTCGCGGTACGACCAGGCGACGAAGCCGAGCACGAGGAAGCCCGCGATCGCGATGAGCGGGAACACGGGCGCCGGGAAGATCAGCGGGTGCTCCGCGGACACGGTCGGCAGAGCGGTCAGCAGCGACAAGAGCGGCCTCCTCGGGCGGGGACGGACGGGGATGCGGTCGGGGAACGATCCTAGAGCGCTCGGGCTCAGGACCGGATCTGGCCCGACCCGCGCACGAGCCACTTGGTGCTCGTGAGCTCGGGCAGCCCCATCGGCCCCCGCGCGTGCAGCTTCTGGGTGGAGATGCCGACCTCGGCGCCGAAGCCGAACTCGCCGCCGTCGGTGAAGCGCGTCGAGGCGTTCACCATGACGACCGCCGAGTCGACCTCGGCGAGGAACCGGTCGGCGGCGGCGAGGTCGTTCGTGACGATGGTCTCGGTGTGGTGGGTCGACCAGCGGTCGATGTGCTCGAGCGCGGCGTCGAGGTCGTCGACGACGCCGACCGCGAGGTCGAGCGAGTAGTACTCGGCCGCCCAGTCCTCGTCGCTGACGGGCTCGAGCCCCGGGACGATCGCCCGGCTGCGCTCGTCGGCGTGCAACGTCACCCCCGCGTCGCGGAGCGCGCCGAGCACCGGTGGCAGCAGCCGCTCGGCGGCGTCGCGGTGCACGAGCAGCGTCTCTGCCGCGTTGCAGACGCCGACCCGCTGCGTCTTCGCGTTCACCACGATCGACGCCGCCATCGCGGGGTCGGCACTCGCATCGAGGTAGACGTGGACGACGCCGGCGCCGGTCTCGATGACGGGCACGGTCGACTCGCGGACGACGGTGTCGATGAGCCCGGCGCTGCCGCGCGGCACGAGCACGTCGACGAGCCCGCGCGCCCGCATGAGCTCGGCGGCGCCGTCGCGGCCGAACTCGTCGATGGTCTGCACCACGTCGGCGGGCAGGCCGGCCGTGGCGACGGCCTCCTGGATGAGCTCGACGAGCACCCGGTTCGTGTGCTCCGCGGCGGTGCCGCCGCGGAGCACCACCGCGTTGCCGCTCTTCAGCGCGAGTGCCGTGATGTCGACCGTCACGTTCGGCCGCGCCTCGTAGATCGCGCCGACCACGCCGAACGGCACCCGCACCTGGCTCAGCTTCAACCCGTTCGGCAGCGTGCTGCCGCGGAGCACCTCGCCCACGGGGTCGGGCAGGGCGACGATCTGCAGCACCGCGTCCGCGAGCGCGCCGATGCGGCGCTCGTCGAGCGCGAGGCGATCGAGGAGCCCCGCGGACAGCCCGTTCCGGCGCCCGGCCTCGAGGTCGCGCGCGTTCGCCGGGACGATCCGCTCGACCCCGGCGAGGAGGGCGTGAGCGATCGCCTCGAGCGCCCGGTTCTTCTGCGCCGCCGTCGCGGTCGCGAGCGGCTTCGACGCCGCCTTCGCCGCCGCGAAGCGGGCCTGCGCGCCAGTGGTCGAGGGCGCCGCGAGGGTGTCCGTCATGCGCAGGAAGTGTAGAGCCTGACGGAACGACGGCGCTCCTGCTGTCCCATCGGCCGGACCCGCGTGCGGCGTCCCGGGCGGCGCGATCCGCCGTCGTTCCGTCAGCGCGGCGCGGGCTCGAACCAGGTGCCGACGCGCTCGCCGGCGAGGGCGCGGTCGACGTGCTCGGTCGCGGTGAGCAGCACGGCGATGCCGGAGCCCGCCGCGTACCGGGCCGCAGCGAGCTTCGTGGCGGCGCCGCCGGTGCCCACACCGGTGTCGCTCTCCCCCACCTCGACGCCGTCCAGCGGGTCGCCGGCGGCGACGAAGGCGATGGGGCGGGCGCCCGGATCCTTCGGCGGCCGCGTGTAGAGCGCGTCGACGTCGGAGAGCAGCACGAGCAGGTCCGCCCCGACGAGCTCGGCGACCAGCGAAGCCAGCCGGTCGTTGTCGCCGAAGCGGATCTCGCGCGTCGCGACGGTGTCGTTCTCGTTCACGATCGGCAGGATCCGCAGCGACAGCAGGGTGTCGAGCGCACGCTCGGCGTTGCCGCGCGGCTTCGGGTGCTCGAGGTCGCCCGCGGTGAGCAGCACCTGGCCCGCGACGATGCCGAAGCGGTCGAGCTGCTCCTGGTAGCGCTTCACGAGCAGGTTCTGCCCGACGGCCGCGGCCGCCTGCTGCACGGCGAGGTCGCGGGGGCGGCCGTCGAGCCGCAGGTGCGGCAGGCCGGTCGCGATCGCGCCGGACGAGACCAGCACGACCTCCGTGCCGCGGCCGTGCGCGGCGGCGAGCGCGGCGACGAGCGGGACGACCTGCCCGGCCCGCTCCCCGCTGATCGACGAGGAGCCGACCTTCACCACGATGCGCTGGGCCGCCGGCACCTGCTCGGGGACGGACGGGGCCGTCACCGGCTGCCGCCCTCGCGGAGCGCCTCCTCCCGGGCGCGCTCGGCGCGGCGCTCGGCGTCGAGGTCGGCGCGGGCGGCGCTCTTCGCGTCCATGCGCTCGCGGTACTCCTCGCGGCGCTCCTGCGTGGTGCGGCGGGGCCGCTCCCCCGCGATGCGCGGGTCGCTGCCGCGTGGCGCGACCATGAGCTCGGCGGCCGAGGACAGCGACGGCTCCCAGTCGAAGACCACACCGTCGCCGCGGCCGATGACGACCGTCGAGCCGGCCTGCGCACCGGCCTGGAACAGCGCGTCCTCGACCCCGAGCTTGTTCAGCCGGTCGGCGAGGTAGCCGACCGCCTCGTCGTTCGCGAAGTCGGTCTGCGCCACCCAGCGCTCCGGCTTCGCCCCGAGCACCCGGAACAGGGGCTCGCCCTGGTCGGACTCGACCTGCACGCGGAACTGCTGCTCGTCGAGCGGCTTCGGCCGGATCACGATGCGGGGCGCCTGCGCGGCCGCGGCGCGGTCGGCGCGGTCCTGCTCGACGAGCCCCGCGAGGGCGTAGGACAGCGGCGCGAGGCCCTCGTGGCTCGCCGCGGACACGGCGAAGACGCGGTAGCCGCGGGCCTCGAGGTCGGGACGGACGAGCGCGGCGAGCTCCCGGGCGTCGGGCGCGTCGATCTTGTTCAGCGCGACGAGCTGCGGGCGCTCGAGCAGGGGACGCTCCCCCGCGGGCACGGGGTACGCGGCGAGCTCGCGGAGGATCACGTCGAGGTCGGTGAGCGGGTCGCGGCCGGGGTCGAGCGTCGCGCAGTCGATCACGTGGAGGATCACGCTGCAGCGCTCGATGTGCTTCAGGAAGTCGAGGCCGAGCCCGCGGCCCTCGCTCGCGCCCTCGATGAGGCCGGGCACGTCGGCGATCGTGTAGCGGGTCGAGCCCGCCTCGACGACGCCGAGGTTCGGCTGGAGGGTCGTGAACGGGTAGTCGGCGATCTTCGGCCGCGCAGCGGACATCGCGGCGATGAGGCTCGACTTGCCGGCGGAGGGGAAGCCGACGAGGGCGACGTCGGCCACCGTCTTCAGCTCGAGCCGGACGTCGAGCTGGTCGCCCGGGGTGCCGAGCAGCGCGAAGCCGGGGGCCTTGCGCTTCGGGGTCGCGAGCGCGGCGTTCCCGAGGCCGCCGCGACCGCCTGCCGCGACGACGACACGCACGCCCGGCTCCTCGAGATCGGCGAGCACCTCGCCGTCCTCGCCGTGCACGACCGTGCCGACCGGCACCGGCAGCTCGAGCGGCTCGCCGTTCGCGCCGTCGCGGTCGTCGCCCATGCCGGGCGCGCCGTTCCCGGACGAGCGGTGCGGGGCCCGGTGGTAGCCGAGCAGCGTCGTCACCTGCGGGTCGGCGACGAGCACGATGTCGCCGCCGTCTCCGCCGTTGCCGCCGTCGGGTCCGGCGAGCGGCTTGAACTTCTCCCGCCGGATCGACACGCAGCCGTTGCCGCCGTGACCCGCCGTGAGGTGCAGGGTCACGGAGTCGACGAACGTCGCCATGACGCCTCCTCCTCCTTCAAAGCGTGAGCGGGCGGGTCGAATGCTCGACCCGCCCGCTCACGACGAACTGCTTCGCGCGGTCAGACCTCGACGGTCTCCGGCACGACGATGTTGACGACCTTGCGGCCGCCCTTCGCGCCGAACTGCACGGCGCCCGCCTCGAGGGCGAACAGGGTGTCGTCGCCGCCGCGGCCGACGTTCGCGCCCGGGTGGAAGTGCGTGCCGCGCTGGCGGACGATGATCTCGCCGGCCTTCACGACCTGACCGCCGAAGCGCTTCACGCCGAGTCGCTGCGCGTTGGAGTCGCGACCGTTGCGGGTCGAGCTCGCGCCCTTCTTGTGTGCCATGTCGGTGTCGCTCCTCAGCCGATCGCGGTGATCTTGACGCGGGTGAGCTCCTGGCGGTGGCCCTGGCGCTTCTTGTACCCGGTCTTGTTCTTGAACTTCTGGATCACGATCTTCGGGCCGCGGGTGTGCTCGAGCACCTCACCCGTGACCGTGACCGCGGCGAGGTCGGCCAGCTTGCTGGTCACCTTCTCGCCGTCGACGAGCAGCACCGGGGCGAAGCGGACCGTGCCGTCCTCGCCGGGCTTCTGGCGGTCGACGGTGAGGACGGTGCCCACCTCGACCTTCTCCTGGCGCCCACCGGCGCGCACGATCGCATAGACCACTTCGAGCCTCAACTCCATGTCACGGGCCTCGGGCGAGCCTGCACGGCTGCGAGGACCCAAGTCGGAACCGGTGTCGGGAAGCCCACCTCGGGCGACGGCTTCCGCACCGACCTTCGAGGATAGCCCATCCCGGACCCCGGTGCCGACGCCGTCCCGGATCCTCCGGGCACGCGGTGCGACGATGAGCAGGTGACCGTGCTCGTCGACGAACCGATGTGGCCGGCGCACGGGCGCCTGTGGGCGCACCTCGTGAGCGATGCGTCGCTCGACGAGCTGCACGCGTTCGCCGACCGCGCCGGGGTGCCGCGCCGGGGCTTCGACCTCGACCACTACGACGTGCCCGAGGAGCGGATCCCCGAGCTCGTCGCGCTCGGCGCCGAGCGGGTCACGGCGGGCGAGCTGACGCGCCGCCTCATCGCGAGCGGGCTGCGCGTCCGGGCGCGGGACCGCGCCCGGACCGGATAGCGCAGCGGGCGCGGGACCGCGCCCGAACGCACCTGCTCCGGATCCGTGTCGCTCTCGGTGCGTCTCAGCGACAAGGATCCGGAGCAGGCGGTCAGTCGTTCTGACCCGGGGTGAGCGCCGGGGTGCTCACGCGGCGGGATCGGCGACGGCCCTCGCCCGGGCGCTTCGGCGCGGGCAGCGCGTTCAGCACCGAGTCGAGCAGGCCCGCGGCCTCGTCCTTCGGCAGCTGCGGGGCGGCCTCGTGGTGCTCCACCGGCAGGTCGAGGAGCACCGCGGGAGCATCGGGCTCGGCCTCGGACGGCGCGGACCGCGCGGTCGCGGGCTCGGGCACGTGCACCGGTTCGGGCGCGTGCTCGCCCCGATCCGGCTCGACCTGCTTGCCGTTCGCGAGCGTGGCGCCTGCGATCTGGGCGAGCATCGTCTTCGCGCCGTCGGTGATCGCGTGCGTCGCGGACTGCCGCTGCGGCGCCGGCTGCTGCTGCTGCTGACCGCCGCCGCGACGGCGGCGCTGGTCCTGCTTCGGCGCCTCCGGCTGCGGGGTCGCCTCGCCGAGCGACTCCGCGAGGCCGACGCCGAGCCGCTTGCGGGTCATCTGCACGAGCCCGAGCGAGGTCACCTCGGCGACCTGGTGCTTCGTGCGGTCGCGCGACAGGCACTCGACGAGGCGGCGCAGCACGAGGTCGCGGTTGCTCTCGAGCACCATGTCGATGAAGTCGATGACGATGATGCCGCCGATGTCGCGCAGCCGGAGCTGACGGACGATCTCCTCCGCGGCCTCGAGGTTGTTCTTCGTCACCGTCTCCTCGAGGTTGCCCCCGGAGCCGACGAACTTGCCGGTGTTCACGTCGATGACGGTCATCGCCTCGGTCCGGTCGATGACGAGCGAGCCGCCCGACGGCAGCCAGACCTTGCGGTCGAGCGCCTTCTCGATCTGCTCGTGCACGCGGAACTCCGCGAACACGTCGCCGTCGCCGTCCCAGCGCTCGACGCGCTCGAGCAGGTCGGGCGCGACCTGCGACAGGTACCGCTCGATGACCGCGCGGGCCTCGTCGCCCTGGATCACGAGCTTCGTGAAGTCCTCGTTGAAGACGTCGCGGACGATCTTCACGAGCAGGTCGGGCTCGCCGTGCAGCAGCGCCGGGGCGCTCGCGGTCTCGACGAGGTGCTGGATCTCGGCCCACTGGTTCGCGAGGCGCTGCACGTCGACGACGAGCTGCTCCTCGGTGGCCCCCTCGGCGGCCGTGCGCACGATGACGCCGGCGGAGTCGGGCAGCGCGTCCTTGAGGATGCGCTTGAGCCGGGCGCGCTCGGTGTCGGGCAGCTTGCGCGAGATGCCGTTCATCGAGCCGTTCGGCACGTAGACGAGGTAGCGGCCGGGCAGCGACACCGAGCTGGTCAGGCGGGCGCCCTTGTGGCCGATCGGGTCCTTCGTGACCTGCACGAGGACCCGGTCGCCCGGCTTCAGCGCGAGCTCGATGCGCCGGGCCTGCGAGCCCTTCTCGCCGAGCCGGTCGCTCGCGGCCTCCCAGTCGACCTCGCCGGAGTAGAGCACCGCGTTGCGGCCGCGGCCGATGTCGACGAAGGCGGCCTCCATGCTCGGCAGCACGTTCTGCACGCGGCCGAGGTAGACGTTGCCGATGAGCGAGACGTTCTGGCTCTTCGCGACGTAGTGCTCGGCCAGGATCCCGTCCTCGAGCACGCCGATCTCGATGCGGTCGCCGTTGTTGCGCACGATCATGCGGCGGTCGACGGACTCGCGGCGGGCGAGGAACTCGGCCTCGGTGACCACGGTGCGGCGCCGGCCCGCGTCACGGCCGTCGCGGCGGCGCTGGCGCTTGGCCTCGAGCCGGGTCGAGCCCTTCAGCTTCTGCGGCTCGGTGATGAGCTCCCTGACGGGCTTCGCCTTCGGCACGACCTCGGTGACGGTGCCCTCGGCGCCCGCCTGGCCGCCGGTGGACCGCTTGCGGGCGCGGCGACGCGAGCGGCGCGACGGGGTCCCGTCGCCCTCCGCCTCGTCCTGCTCGGGCTCGTCGTCGTCCTGCGGCACCTCGAGCGGACCCGCGGGCTGCTGCGGCAGCGCGGGCGGCGCCTGGAACAGCACGGCGAGGCTCGGACGCGACGACGGAGCGCCGGCCTCGGCCTCGGCGTCGCCGTCGGGCGAACCCGCGGCGTGGGGGTCGGCGTCGTCGGTCGTGGACGGCTCCCCCGAGGCGGGCGCGTCGGCCTCGGCGGCGGGTGCGGGCAGCTCCTCGGCGGGCGCCTCGTCGGCGCTGCGCTCCGGGTGCCCGCCGCCCGCCTGGGCCGGCTCGGTGGACTCGGGGTCCGGCGGCACGATCAGGTCCTGCTCGCCCTGCTCGTCCTCGCCGTTCGCGTCGGGGACGAGCGGCTCGCCGACAGCGGGGGCGGTGTTCGCATCGGCCGCGCGGACCGGGGCGCTGCGCCGTCTGCGGCGCGGCGCGGTCCGCTCGATCTCCTCGCCCTGCTCCTGGCCTGCTCCGTCGTTCTCGTACTCCACCATCGCTGGTGCACTCCTCACGCGGGTGCGGCCGGGCTCGAGACCCTGCCGTCTCCTTGTGCTCTGCGCCGGCCCGACGGCGGCTCGTGCTGCTGCCTGGCTCGGCGGAATCCATGTGTCGCGCGTCGGGATCGGCGCGCGCGGCGGGACAAGCGCCGCCGGGTTCCCCCGGATCTCGGCCCGCAGGGTGCGGGCCTGTCGAAGCGTTCGGCCTCCCCGTGCGACGCACGCGGACGACCTGCAGGCATTATCGCACGACCCTCCGCCGCGCCGCCGTCCCCCACCCGGGCCTCCCGCCGTCGGGACGCCCCGGTGCGATACTGCCGGGCGTGATCGTGCAGGAGCCCGCCGTCGCCGAGCCCGCGACCGGTGTCACGGTGCCCGACGAGCGCGACCGGCCGACCGCCCTCGCGATCCTGCTGATCGTCGGCGGCGTGATCGGCCTCGTCGCCGCGTTCGCCCTGACCCTCGACAAGTTCCAGGCGCTGACCCACCCGTCGTCGAACCTGTCCTGCGACTTCAACCTGCTCGTGCAGTGCGGCAAGAACCTCGGCTCGCCGCAGGGCAGCGCCTTCGGCTTCCCGAACCCGCTCATCGGGCTCGTGTGCTTCCCGGCGCCGATCTTCGTCGGCGTGTCGGTGCTCGCGGGGGCCCGCTTCCCGCGCTGGTTCTGGGCCGTCTTCAACCTCGGGATGCTCTTCGCGATCGGCTTCGTGATCTGGCTGATCGGCGTGAGCGTCTTCCTGCTCGGCACGCTCTGCCCCTGGTGCATGCTCGTGTGGAGCGTCGTGATCCCGATGTTCGTCGCCACGACGCTCTTCAACCTGAGCCGCGGCAACCTGCCGCTCGGCGCAGGCGTACGTCGCGTCGCCCGTGCCGCCTACGGGTTCACGCCGCTGATCTGCCTGCTCGCCTACGTGGCGGTCGCGGTGATCGCACAGCTGCGCCTGAACGTGCTCGCGTACCTCTGACGGTCTCGCGCGGGACCTGTGGCGTCGCGCGCTCCGCATGCCTGCGGCGCGGCGCCGTGAACGCCGCGCGAGGCCGGAGAAGGCGTCAGCGCCGGGCGAACCAGAGGCCCAGCTCGCGCTCGGCGGACGCCGCCGAGTCGCTGCCGTGCACGAGGTTCTGCTGCACCCGGAGGCCCCAGTCGCGGCCGAGGTCGCCGCGGATCGTCCCGGGCGCGGCGGTGGTCGGGTCGGTGGTGCCGGCGAGCGAGCGGAAGCCCTCGATGACCCGCTCCCCCGCGATGCGCATCGCGACGATCGGGCCGGACTCCATGAACTCCACGAGGGGCTCGAAGAACGGCTTGCCCTGGTGCTCGGCGTAGTGCTGCTCGAGCAGCGACCGGCTCGCCTGGACCCAGCGGATGTCGGTGAGCGCGTACCCCTTCGCCTCGATGCGGCGAAGGATCTCGCCGGTCAGGTTGCGCGCGACGCCGTCGGGCTTCACGAGCACCAGGGTCTCCTCGACGGACTCCGCCACGGCTGCCTCCTCGCGCTATCGAGCGGCCCGGCGGTCGAGCCGGGCCCCGACAATCATGCAGTAGAGCCAGAAGCCGAGGAACACGACCCCGACGATGCCGATGGCGAGATCGATGACGGCGGCGGCGACGAGCAGCACCTGCACGACCCAGCCGAGCGCGATGCCCGCCCGGCTGCGCGAGGTGAGCGCGAGCGCGACCAGGATGAGCGCGAGCACCGCGCCGCCGCCCCCGAACGCGACGAGCGGGCTGATGTCGTGGTGCAGCCCGAACACCACCAGCGCGGCGAGCGGGACCACCACGAACTCGAGGCCGAGCACGATCGAGGCGAGGCTCGCCTGCGCACCCCGCGGACGGCGAGTCCGCGGTGCGCGGGCGTCGGTCACGGAGCCGACCAGTCGTCGTCGCCGGCGAGCTGGAGCACCTTCGCGATGAGCGTGATCGAGCCGAACGCGACGACGCCGCCCGCCCGCCCCTCATCCACCGGCGCGTCGACCGCGAGCTCGCGCGCGGTCTCGAGCGCCCGCTCGAGGTCGGGCTCGACGACGACGCGGTCGGCGCCCACGATCCCGACGACGGTGCGGGCGAGCTCGTCCGGGTCGGTCGTCCGGTCGGACGGCGCGGTCGTGACGACGAAGTCGTCGACGACGCCCTCGACCGCGCGGATGATGCCCGCCGCGTCCTTGTCGCCGAGCACGGCGAGCACCGCCACGAGGCGGGAGAACGAGAACGACTCGGTGAGCGCCGCGGCGAGCGCCGCCGCGCCGTGCGGGTTGTGGGCGGCGTCGACGACGAGCGTCGGCGCGCTCGACACGACCTGCATCCGGCCCGGCGAGGTCGCCTGCGCGAGGCCCTCGTCGAGCACCTCGCGGGCGATGGGCTGCTTCCCGCCGCCGACGAACGTCTCGACGGCGGCGATCGCGACCGCGGTGTTCTCGGCCTGGTGCGCGCCGAGCAGCGGCACGAACAGGCGCTCGTAGCGGCCCGCACGCCCCTGGACGTCGACGACCTGGCCTGGGCCCCTGGAGGCCGGCACCGACGCGCCGGTTCCGCCCGGCGTGTCGGCCGAGCCGACGGGGACGACGGCCGGCGTGCGGCCGAGCACGCGGAAGTCGCGGTCCTCGAGCGTCACGTCGGCCTCGTTCAGCTCGGCGGCGCGCTCGAGCTCGGCGAGCGCCTCGGGATGCTGGCGGGCGGAGACGACCGAGCGGCCGGGCTTGATGATGCCGCTCTTCGTGCGCGCGATCGCGTCGACCGTGCTGCCGAGTCGCTGCGTGTGGTCGAGGTCGATCGGCGTGAAGACGGCGACCTGCCCGTCGGCCACGTTCGTCGCGTCCCACTCGCCGCCCATGCCGACCTCGATGACGCCGACGTCGATGGGCGTGTCCGCGAAGGCGGCGTAGGCGAGCACGGTGAGGGCCTCGAAGAACGTGAGCGACGGCTCCCCCGCGGCCTCGAGCTCGCGGTCCGTCATCTCGAGGTACGGCGTGATGTCGGCCCACGCCTCGAGCAGCCGCTCGTCGGAGATCGGCTCGCCGTCGACGACGATGCGCTCGTTCAGCCGGCCGAGGTCGGGGCTCGTGAAGAGGCCGGTGCGCAGGCCGTGCGCGCGGAGCAGGCTCTCGGTGATCCGGCTCGTCGAGGTCTTCCCGTTCGTGCCGGTGAGATGCACGATCGGGTACGACCGGTGGGGGTCGCCGAGCAGCTCGAGCGCGCGCCGTGTCGGCGCGAGCCGCGGCTTCGGCGCGACCTCGCCGACGCGACCGTAGATCGCGTCGAGGAACGCGGTCATCGCCGTGGAGTCAGACATCGAGCACCATCCGTCCCGCGCGCCGCAGCTCGAAGCGCGCACCCTCGACGGCGCCCCACCCGCCGCGATCGATCAGCGTGAGCGTGCCGTCGGCCCAGCGCTGCACCCGATCGGTCGTCCCCGCCGAGGCGGGGGCGACGTCGAGCGACTCGGTGAGCGTCTCGGCCCGCACGAGGTCGCCGTGCACCTCGAGCATGCGGACGAGGTCGGGGTCGCCCTCGACGGCGAGCTCGATGCGGTCCGTGACCGCGAGGCCCGCGGTCCGACGCGCCTGCTGCACGTCGCGGATGAAGTCGCGCGCCCGGCCCTCGAGCTCGAGCTCCGGGGTGACCCGGGTGTCGAGCAGGAGGAACCCGCCGCCGGGCAGGAGCGCGAGCGCGCTGCCCTCGGTGGCACCCGAGCGCTCGAGCACGAGCTCGTACTCGCCGGGCAGCAGCGGCACACCCCCGACCACGAGGTCGTCGCCCTGCTTCCGCCAGTCGCCCGCCTTCGCGGCCTTGAGCACGTCCTGCACCTGCTTGCCGATGCGGGGGCCGAGCGCCCGGGCCGAGACGGAGAGCCGCTCGGTGACGCCGTGCTGCGCGGCGCTGCCGGCGTCCTCCGCCTCGAACAGGACCTGCTTCACGTTCAGCTCGTCGGCGAGGATCGCCTCGCCGAGACCCGCGAGGTCGGCCGAGTCGGCGGCGACGACGGTGAGCGAGGCGAGGGGCAGCCGCACCCGCAGGCCGGCCTCCTTCCGCAGCGCGAGGGCCGCTGACGTGATCTCGCGGAGCCGCTCCATCCGGGTCACCAGCGCCGGGTCCGACGGGAACTCGGCGGCGTCCGGCCAGTCGGCGAGGTGCACGCTGCGCCCGCCGGTGAGCCCGCGCCACACCTTCTCGGTGACGAGCGGCAGCAGCGGTGCCGCGAGCCGGCAGACCGTCTCGAGCACCGTGAAGAGGGTGTCGAACGCGTCCCGGGACTCCGGCGTCAGGCCCTCGCTGGAGCGGGTGGCCCAGAACCGCTCGCGGCTGCGCCGCACGTACCAGTTCGTGAGGAGGTCGGCGAAGTCGCGCAGCCGCGCGGTCGCGCCGCTCGTGTCGAAGCCGTCGAGGTCCGCGGTGATGCCGCGCACGAGGTCGCCGGTGGCGGCGAGCAGGTAGCGGTCGAGCGGGTCCGCCGAGTCGGTGCGGCGCACCGCGTCGTAGTCCTCCGCGCCCGCGTAGAGCGTGAAGAAGTAGTACGTGCTCCAGAGCGGCAGCAGCACCTGGCGCACGCCCTCGCGGATGCCCTCCTCGGTGACGATGAGGTTGCCGCCGCGCAGCACCGGGCTCGCGAGCAGGAACCAGCGCATCGCGTCGGAGCCGTCGCGGTCGAACACCTCGGAGACGTCCGGGTAGTTCCGCAGCGACTTCGACATCTTCTGGCCGTCGTTGCCGAGCACGATGCCGTGGCTCACGACCGTCGAGAACGCCGGCCTGTCGAACAGCGCGGTCGACAGCGCGTGCAGCAGGTAGAACCAGCCGCGGGTCTGCCCGATGTACTCGACGATGAAGTCGGCCGGTGAGTGCGCCTCGAACCACTCGCTGTTCTCGAAGGGGTGGTGGACCTGCGCGAACGGCATGGAGCCGGAGTCGAACCAGACGTCGAGCACGTCCTCGATGCGGCGCATCGTGCTGCGCCCGGTCGGGTCGTCGGGGTTCGGCCGGGTCAGCTCGTCGATGTACGGGCGGTGCAGGTCGACCTCGCCGTCGGGGTTCCGGGGCAGCCGGCCGAAGTCGCGCTCGAGCTCGGCGAGCGAGCCGTACACGTCGGTGCGCGGGTGCTCGGGGTCGTCGCTCGTCCACACCGGGATCGGCGTGCCCCAGTAGCGGTTGCGGCTGATCGACCAGTCGCGGGCACCCGCGAGCCACTTGCCGAACTGCCCGTCCTTCACGTTGTCGGGCACCCAGGTGATGCGCTGGTTCAGCTCGACCATGCGGTCGCGGAAGGCGGTCACCCGCACGAACCAGCTGGTGACCGCCTTGTAGATGAGCGGCCGCCGGCAGCGCCAGCAGTGCGGGTACGGGTGCTCGTACGACTGCTCGCGCAGCAGCCGGCCCTTCGCCTTCAGCAGGCGGATGAGCGGACGGTTCGCCTCGAACACCTGCAGTCCCGCGACGCCGGCGAGCTCGGTGCCCTCGAACATCGGCAGGAACCGCGCACCCGCGTCGACCGAGACGACCGTCGGGATGCCGGCGGCGGCGCAGACGAGCTGGTCGTCCTCGCCGTAGGCGGGTGCCTGATGGACGAGCCCCGTGCCCTCCTCGGTCGAGACGTAGTCGGCGACGACCACGCGCCAGGCGTGCTGCATGCCCCAGCGCTCGTCGGCGTAGACGTCCCACAGGCGGTCGTAGTGCACGCCGTCGAGGTCGCGGCCGAGCAGCCGCTTCGTGACGCCGGCGGCGGCCTCGTCCGCGGAGCCGTAGCCGAGGTCCTTCGCGTAGTCGCCGAGCCGGCTCGCGGCCAGGAGGTACTCACCGCCGAGCACCTCGCGCTCGAGACCGGCGGTGTCGCCGGTCGAGTCGGGCGCCTCCGAGTCCGCGGTGCCCGACGGGCCGCCGGCCACGACGACGTACTCGATGTCGGGGCCGACCGCGAGCGCGGCGTTCGTGGGCAGCGTCCACGGCGTCGTCGTCCACGCGAGCGCCCGCACGCCGGTGAGCCCGAGCGCCTCGGCCTTCTCGCCGACGAGCGGGAAGGTGACCGTGACCGACGGGTCCTGGCGGCGCTTGTAGACGTCGTCGTCCATGCGCAGCTCGTGGTTCGACAGCGGCGTCTCGTCGTTCCAGCAGTACGGCAGCACGCGCACGCCCTCGTAGGCGAGACCCTGGTCGTGCAGGCGCTTGAACGCCCACAGCACGCTCTCCATGTACTGCGGGTCGAGGGTCTTGTAGTCGTGGTCGAAGTCGACCCAGCGGGCCTGCCTCGTCACGTAGTCGCGCCACTCGCGCGTGTAGCGGAGCACGGAGGCGCGGGCCTCGGCGTTGAAGGCGCCGACGCCCATCGCCTCGATCTCGTCCTTCGTCGTGATCGCGAGCTGGCGCATCGCCTCGAGCTCTGCGGGCAGGCCGTGCGTGTCCCAGCCGAAGCGGCGGTGCACCTGCCGGCCGCGCATCGTCTGGTACCGCGGGAACGCGTCCTTCGCGTACCCGGTGAGCAGGTGGCCGTAGTGGGGCAGCCCGTTCGCGAACGGCGGACCGTCGTAGAACACCCACTCGGGTGCACCGGCGCGCTGGTCGACGGACGCCTGGAACGTGTCGTCGGCCGCCCAGAAGGCGAGGATCTCACGCTCGACGTCGGGGAAGCGGGGGCTCGGCGACGTCGGCTCGCCGCCGTCCTTCGGATAGGCCATTCGGGTCCTCCCGTGCTCGCTCTCGCTGCACGGGGACGCCGTCGCCGACGCGGTACCACCCCGCTTGACGCCGCACGGGGGCGGCGCCCACTCCTTCTGCTCGGCGGTGACGGGCCGGCCCGTCCGGTTCTACTGACCGATCGCTCGGCGTTCTTCCGGAGACTCCCCGGTGATGGCCGGATCGCAGTCGTTGACCGGCAGTGTAGCCGCCGCGTGCTCAGCGCAGCAGCGGTGCGCGCAGCCAGAAGATCGAGAAGAACAGGCCTGCGCCGACGACCGTGTTCACGACGGGGAAGATCCGGTAGAGCGCGAACAGCGAGGGGCGCGCCCCGCCCACGGCCCGGAGCGAGGCGACGCCGAGCAGCAGGTAGGCGAGGCCGGCCGCGAGCGCGAAGACGGGCAGCGCCGGTACGACGAGCGCGGCGGCGACGAGCCACAGGACGAGGCAGACGACCAGGGTGCCCCGGGCGCCGAGCCGGGTCGCGATCGTCGGGACCCCGGCGCTGCGATCCGCGTCGATGTCGGGCACGGCCGAGAAGGCGTGCATCGCCGCGCACCAGAGCGCCGCAGCGACGACGAGCGCGGGCGACGGGGTCGCGGACGTGGCCGTCGTGAAGGCGACCAGCCCCGGCACCGCGTAGAGGAGGTTCGACGCCGAGTCGAGGAACGGCCGGGCCTTGAAGCGCAGCGGGGGCGCCGAGTAGCCGACGCCGAGCACGAGGAGCACGGCGGCCCAGGCGATCGCGGCGAGCGGGAGGAAGGGCAGCAGCGCGAGGAACGGCAGGTTCGTGGCGAGGATCGCCACCACGAGCGTCCGGTCCTCGCTCGGGTCGAGCAGCGCTTCGTACGACCCCTTCTTGCCGTTGATGCGGTCGCTCGGCCGGTCGTAGAGGTCGTTCACCCCGTAGATCAGCAGGTTCGCCGGCAGGGTGCACCAGAGCCCGAGCACGAGCAGGCGGGGGTCGGGCGGGTCCCCGCTCGCCGCGACGATGCCGATCGCCCACGGCCCGAGCAGGTAGACCCAGAACCGCGGCCGGGACAGCGCGAGCAGGCGCCGCAGCGTCGCGGGCCCTCCGCGGGCGATCCGCACCCCGTGCTCGCCGCTCACCGGCGTCCTTCCCCGGCCTCCGCGAAACCCGCTGCCTCGGCCTCGTACGGACCGGAACGGTAGCCGACGCGGTTCGCGGTGCGATGCAGCCCGAACGCGAACAGCACCCCGAGCAGCAGGTAGGTGCCGATCGTCCGCAAGCGCCCGTCGCGGCGGAACCGACGGTCGGAGAAGTGCACCGGGGTGAGCACGACGCGGTACCGCCCGAGCCAGCCGGCGGCCTGCAGGAATCGCATGTCTTCGAACCGGTAGGCGGGATCGAAGCCCCCGACCGCCGCGAAGAGGTCGCGGCGCACCGCGATCAGGCCCCCGCCGCCCGACGGCACGACGGGCGCCGTGAGCACGAACACGACGTCGAGCAGGGTGAAGAAGACGTGGAGCAGCGGGTCGCCGGGGTCGGGCCGGAACCACGGGCAGGCGACGTCGAGCCGCCGGCGCTCCATCGACGCGAGCAGCCGCTCGAGCGTGCGGGGCGGCAGCCGCACGTCCGCGTCGACGAAGACGAGCACGTCGCCGCCCGCGGCGACCGCACCCGCGTTGCGCTGCAGGGCGGCGCCGCGCCGGGCCGAGCGGAGCGTGCGGGCGCCCGCCGCCTCGGCGATCGCCTCCGTGGCATCGGCGGAGCCGCCGTCGGCGACGATCACCTCGTCGGGCGCCCTCGTCTGCTGCGCGAGGTCCGCGAGCAGCCGCGGCAGCCACGCGGCCTCGTCGAGGGTTGGGATGATGACGCTGATGGTGCTCCCCCATCGCTGGGGCCGGGTGCGGGCGCCCGTCGTCACGGAAGGAATCCTGCGGTGGCACCGTCCGACCACGCTGGGAACGAGCGCGTCGTGATCGTCGGCGGCGGCCTCGGCGGGCTGGCGCTCGCGATCCTCCTGCAGAGGACGGGCCGGCGGGTCGTCGTGCTCGAGAAGAACGAGTCGCTCGGCGGCCGGGCGGCGCGGTTCGAGGCGGAGGGCTTCGTGTTCGACATGGGGCCCTCCTGGTACCTCATGCCCGACGTCTTCGCGCGGTTCTTCGACCTCATCGGCGAGCCGGTGGAGCAGCACCTCGACCTGGTGCGGCTCGACCCGAGCTACCGGCTGTTCCTCGGCGACCGCCGCACGATCGACATCCATTCCGACCTCGAGCGCGACATCCCGGCGCTCGAGCGCCTCGAGCCGGGCGCCGGCCCGCGGCTGCGCGACTACCTCGCCCGAGCGAAGACGCAGTACGACGTCGCCGTCACCCGGTTGATGCAGAAGAACTACGGCGGCATCGGGGACCTGTTCGACCCCGAGCTCGCGAAGGCGGGCCGTGGCCTCGCGGTGCTCTCGAGCATGGACCGCTACGTGAAGCGGTTCTTCCGCACCGCCGACCTGCAGCGGATCATGCAGTACTCGCTCGTGTTCCTCGGCTCCTCGCCGTACAACACCCCTGCGCTCTACAGCATGATGAGCCACATCGACTTCGAGCTCGGGGTCTACTACCCCCGCGGCGGCATCCACGAGGTCGTCGAGGCCCTCGTGCGCATCGGCCGCGGTCTGGGCGTCGAGTACCGCACGGACGCGCCCGTGCGCGAGATCCAGGTGCAGGGCGGCCGCGCCCGCCGCGTCGTGCTCGAGGACGGCGAGCGCGTCGAGGCCGATCTCGTCGTCTCGAACGCGGACATCCACCACACCGAGACCGAGCTGCTGCCGCCCTCGGCCCGCGGCTTCTCCGAGCGGTGGTGGCGGAACCGGACCCTCGCGCCGTCGGCGCTGCTGCTCTACCTCGGCGTCGAGGGGCGCGTGCCGGAGCTGACGCACCACAACCTGCTGCTCTCGCGCGACTGGCGCCACAACGTCGCGCAGGTCTTCGAGCGGACCGAGTGGCCTGACGACCCGTCGCTCTACGTCTGCGCGCCGAGCGTCACCGACCCGACCGTCGCGCCGCAGGGCATGGAGAACCTCTTCGTCACGGTGCCCGTGCCGCCGCGGCTCGACGTGTCCGAGGCGGACCTCGATCGGCACGCCGACGCGATCGTCGCCCTGATGGAGCGCGAGCTCGG
This sequence comes from Amnibacterium sp. CER49, assembly GCF_029846255.1. Lineage (GTDB taxonomy): Bacteria > Actinomycetota > Actinomycetes > Actinomycetales > Microbacteriaceae > Amnibacterium. Next base: position 205,041 of record NZ_JARVWQ010000001.1, read on the forward strand.
CATCCCGGACCTCGCGAGGCGCATCCGGTACCGCCGGGTCTTCGGCGGCCGCGACTTCGCCGCCCGGTACAACGCCTACGGCGGCTCGGCGCTCGGCCTCGCGCACACGATCACGCAGACGGCCATCTTCCGGCCGGACACCCGCAGCCGGAAGGTGCGGAACCTCTACTTCGTCGGCGCGAACACGAACCCGGGCATCGGCATGCCGGTCGTGCTGCTCTCGGCGCAGCTCGCCTACAAGCGGATCGTCGGTGACCGCTCCTCGACACCGCTCGAGCGCCTCCTCTCCCCCGTCGACGCGTGACCTCTGAACGCCGGTTCCTGGGGACCGGACCTGGCGCGCGGCTCCGGCGTGTGCTGCGATCGGGATGGAGGAGGAGGAGGTCGGCATGGCGGTCTCGAAGGTCGGCAACGTCACCGTGCACGCGGTCGATCCGCAGCGGCTCGCCGCGTTCTGGGCGGCGGCGCTCGGCTACGCGGAGCGGCGGTTCGAGGGCGAGCTGAAGCAGCAGCTGCTCGCCGGCGGCCTCACCGAGGGCGAGCTCGCGAAGCGCGGGCTCGCGGAGGATCCGGCGGGTGCAGGACCCCGGCTGCTCTTCCAGCACGCCGACCGGCCGAAGTCGCCGGGCGAGCGCAACCGGATGCACCTCGACGTGTCCGCGACGCCCGGCCGGCCGCCGAGCCGCGACGAGCTGGACGCGGAGAAGGACCGTCTCGTGGCGCTCGGCGCCGAGGTCGTTCGTCTCGTCGACCAGCGGTGGGGCCCGTTCGAGGAGCGCTACTACCAGCTGCGCGATCCGGAGGGCAACGAGTTCTGCCTGCAGTGAGTGGTCAGGCGCGGCGGAGGTTCCGCGCCACGGGGATCGCGGCGGCGAGCGTGAGCGCCGCGAGCACCACGAGCTGCAGGGCCTCGGGCGCGAGCGGCGCGAGCGCCGCGAGCACCACCGGGAAGACGAACCCGACGTAGGTGAGGCTGTAGTAGACCGCGGTGACGCCGGCCAGGTCGTCGGGCCGGGCCATCCGCTGCACCTCGGTGAGCCCGGACACGAGGCAGAGCCCGTACGCGCAGCCGAGCACCGCCGCGACGAGCAGGCCGAACGGCGGGGAGAGCAGCACCGCCTCGAGGGCAGCGAGCAGGGTGCCGAGCACCGCGAGCGCGAGGCCGAGCAGCAGCTGCCGCCCGCCGGTCCACCGTCCGATGCGGATCGCGACCTGCTGGATGCCCGCCCCGAAGGCGAGTGCGACCACCGCGAGCAGCGTGGCGTAGACCACCGCGTCGGCGCCCGTCCGCGACGCGACGAGCGCGGGCGTGACGGCGAAGGCGAGCCCCGCGGAGCCGAACACCCAGGGCGCGGCCGGCGCGACGACGGTGAGGAAGCGTCGGCGCACGTCCCGGGGCACGCCGAGATCGGCGAGCAGCGGCCGCGAGCGGTCGGCGCCGTGCCGCGTCTCGGCCGCGCGGAGCAGCAGCGGGGTGACCGCGAGGGTGAGCGCCACGTGCACGAGGTACGGCAGCAGCGTCGGCGCGGGACCCCACTGCGCGAGCACCCCGGAGACGGCGGGCCCGAGTCCGAAGCCGGCGGTGAGGGTCAGCGACGCGCGCCGGGCCGCGACCGGCCCGGGGACGTGGTCGGCGGCGGAGAGCTCCTTGATCCAGCTGCTGCCGACGACCATCGCGACGGCGACGCTGACGCCCGAGACGAAGCGGCCGACGCCGAGCACCGGCACCGACGCGGCGCCGAACGCGAGCACGAGGCTGCCGACGCAGCCGAGCGCCACGCCCGCGAGCAGCAGCGGCCGCCGCCCGTAGCGATCGGAGAGCGGCCCGCTGACGAGGAAGCCGGGGACGATGCCGAGCACGTAGAGCGCGAAGAGCAGGTCCACCTCGACGGAGGTGTATCCCTCGTGCTGCCGGTAGAGCAGCAGCAGCGGCGTGAAGTGGTTGCCGCCCCAGCCGAGCATCGCGATGGCGGGCACGACCCTCCGCCATCCCCCGCCGCGCACGTCCTCAACGCTAGGCGCTCGCTCGGCACCTTCCCACGCGGCCGCAGGCGCCCCGTCCCCTACCCTGGAGGCAGCCCTTCGGGGCCCACAGTCAGGCACCCCCGGCGACGTCCGGGACCGACACGGTGCCGCACATATCGCTCCAGGAGACCGTCATGACCCTCGCCGCAGACCGACCGACGTCCGCCGCCGTGCCCGACAAGCCGGCCCTCGAGGGCCTCGAGACCAAGTGGTCCGCGGTCTGGGAGCAGGAGGGCGTCCACCGCTTCCCCGGCGTGGAGGGCGGCCGTGAGGGCGTCTACTCGATCGACACCCCGCCGCCGACCGCGTCGGGCTCGCTGCACATCGGGCACGCCTTCAGCTACACGCACACCGATCTGATCGCGCGGTTCCAGCGGATGCGCGGCAAGCGCGTGTTCTACCCGATGGGCTGGGACGACAACGGCCTGCCCACCGAGCGCCGCGTGCAGAACTACTACGGCGTGCGCTGCGATCCGTCGCTGCCCTACGACCCCGAGTTCACGCCACCCGCCGAGGGCGCCGCGAAGAGCGCGAAGGCGGCCGACCAGCGGCCGATCTCGCGCCGCAACTTCATCGAGCTCTGCGAGCGCCTCACCGTCGACGACGAGCGCAAGTTCGAGGAGGTCTGGCGCACGCTCGGCTTGAGCGTCGACTGGACGCAGACCTACCGCACCATCGGCGAGGACGCCCGCGCCATCTCGCAGCGCGCGTTCCTCAAGAACCTCGAGCGCGGCCAGGCGTACCAGGCCGAGGCGCCGAGCCTCTGGGACGTGACGTTCCGCACCGCCGTCGCCCAGGCCGAGCTCGAGGACCGCGACCAGCCGGGGGCGTACCACGCGATCGCGTTCGCGGGCCCCGACGGCGACGTGGTGATCGAGTCGACCCGTCCCGAGCTGCTGCCCGCGTGCGTCGCGCTCGTGACCCACCCCGAGGACGCGCGGTACCGCGACCTCGTCGGCCGCACCGTGCGCTCGCCGCTGTTCGGCGTCGAGGTGCCGGTCGTGGCGCACCGGCTCGCGCAGCCCGACAAGGGCACCGGCATCGCCATGATCTGCACCTTCGGCGACCTGACCGACGTCACCTGGTGGCGCGAGCTCGACCTGCCCACCCGCACGGTGATCGGTTTCGACGGCCGCTTCATCGCCGAGCCGCCGGCCGCCATCGACAGCGACGCCGGCCGGGCGGCGTACGCGCAGCTCGCCGGCAAGACCGTGTTCTCGGCGCGCGCCGCGGTGGTCGAGCAGCTGCGCGAGTCCGGCGCGCTGCAGGGCGAGCCGAAGCCGATCACGCACCCCGTGAAGTTCTTCGAGAAGGGCGACCGCCCGCTCGAGATCGTGTCGACCCGGCAGTGGTACCTCGTGAACGGCGCCCGCGACGAGGCGCTGCGCGAACGGCTGCTCGAGCGCGGCCGCGAGCTCGACTTCGTCCCCGAGTTCATGCGCGTGCGGTTCGAGAACTGGGTCACGGGCCTGAACGGCGACTGGCTCGTCTCGCGGCAGCGCTTCTTCGGCGTGCCGCTGCCGGTCTGGTACCGGCTCGACGACGAGGGGGACCCCCGCTACGACGCGGTGCTGACGCCCGAGGCCGAGGCGCTGCCGATCGACCCGTCGAGCGACGTGCCGCCGGGGTTCACCGAGGAGCAGCGCGGGAAGCCGGGCGGCTTCGTCGGCGAGGTCGACGTGATGGACACCTGGGCGACGTCGTCCCTCACCCCGCAGCTCGCCGGCGGCTGGCTCCGCGACGAGCGGCTCTGGAACGCGGTGTTCCCGTTCGACCTGCGCCCGCAGGGGCAGGACATCATCCGCACCTGGCTGTTCTCGACCCTGCTGCGCAGCGAGCTCGAGCACGGCGCGCTGCCGTGGCGCACGGCGACCATCAGCGGCTTCATCGTCGACCCGGACCGGAAGAAGATGTCGAAGTCGAAGGGCAACGTCGTGACGCCCGCCGACATCCTCGCCCAGCACGGCTCGGACGCCGTGCGCTACTGGGCGGCGTCGAGCCGGCTCGGCACCGACGCGGCGCTCGACGTGACGAACCCGACGCAGATGCGCAAGGGGCGGAAGCTCGCGATCAAGGTGCTGAACGCGGCGAAGTTCATCCTCGGGCTCGGCGACCCGACCGCCGAGGTCGGCGCCGTCACCGAGCCGCTCGACCTCGCCATGCTCGCGGCGCTCGACGTCGTGATCGAGCAGGCCACCGCCGCGTTCGAGGCCGACGACCACGCCCGCGCCCTCGAGGCGGTCGAGCCGTTCTTCTGGACGTTCTGCGACGACCACATCGAGCTCGTGAAGGACCGCGCGTACGGCGACGACGAGGCGGCCCGCGACTCGGCGATCTCGGCGCTGCGCCTCGCCCTCGACACGCTGCTCAAGCTGCTCGCGCCGGTGCTGCCGTTCGCGACGGAGGAGGCGTGGCGCTGGGCGCACGAGGGCTCGGTGCACGTGTCGGCGTGGCCCGAGCCGCTCCGCGTGGACGGCGATCCGGCCGTGCTCGAGGCCGCGAGCGCGGCCCTGATCGGGATCCGACGCGCCAAGACCGATGCCAAGGTGTCGCAGCGCACGCCGGTAGCATCGGCTCGCATCACCGGCCCCGAGGACGCCGTCTCCCGGCTCGCACTCGTGGCCGGCGACGTGGGGGCGGCAGGGCGCATCTCGGCCCTGTCGTTCGGCGACGGGAGCGGGAGCGTCGCGGTCACCGACGTCGTGTTCGCATCACCCGACACGGAACAGGGGGGCCGGTCATGACCGTGACCATCAAGCCGCTGACCGAGCGCGACTTCTTCGCCTGGTACGAGCTGCTGCTCGAGTTCGGCGCCGACGCGCACGTCGAGCTCTCCGACGAGAACGTGATGCGCATCTGGACGCGGCTGCAGACCGACGACGCGCACGGCGTGCTCGCCACCGACGCGCTCGGCAAGGTCGTCGGGCTCGCGCACTTCGAGACCGTGACCCGGCTGCTGCAGGGCGACACCGCGACGATGATCGAGGACGTCTACGTCGCGCAGCGCTCGCGCCGGCAGGGCGTCGCGACCGCGCTCATCGAGCACATCCGCACCCGCAGCGAGGAGGAGCACCGCTCGTCGGTGCGCTGGCTCGCGAAGCCGGAGGACGCGGCCGCGAAGGCGCTCTTCGACAAGTTCGCCGCCTCGACGGGCGGCTGGGTGCTGCACGACCTGCCGGTCGCCTGATCGTGCGGCTCGGCACCCGCTGGGGCGTCGGCCAGGCCGCGCCCGGCACGCTGCCCGAGGCCATGCGCGCCTCGATCCGCGCCGTGGAGGAGGAGCTCCGCTCGGCGGGTCAGGACACCCGCGGCTGGGGCTGGACGCTCACCTACCTCGAGGACCGGCCGCTCGTCGACCTCGACGACGGCACCCGGGTGCGGATGGTGCCCGGCGAGGACGCCGCGCTCATCACGAGCGTCGAGCTCGACACCGCCGAGGACTGAGGCTCAGAGACGCGGAACGCCCCGTCTCCCTGTCGAGGGAGGCGGGGCGTTCCTGCTTCGTCGTGCGGTCGGTCATCGGACGGGGCCGGCGGCGACGCGGCGCTCGAGCACCGCGGTGCGCTCGCGGTCGAGCACGTCGGCGGTGCCGGCGAGCCGCGCCTGCTCGCGCCGGTCGGCGACGAGCGCGTGACGGCGTCCCCACAGGATGAGGGCGACGCCCGCGCGGAGCGCGAGCCGGTCGACCGCGCTGAGGGGCGGCAGCTCCTGGTCCCGCCACGTCGCGTCGACCTCCCGCACGCCGGGAGCCACGGATGTCGTGGGCATGATGGTTCCTCTTCTTCGCTGGCTGCGGACCGCAGCCGGGTGTCCGCGCACGGGCGTGGCGGAGCGGTCGCCCTCGATCGGGCGGGGGGCGCGTCGACGAGCGCGACGCGGGACCGGCGACTCAGAAGGCGCAGCGGTCAGCGGGGAGCGTCCCCGGGCGGGATGCGATGCGGCGCTGAGGTCAGCGTGCTGCGATCGGGCCGGCGGCGGGGCGGGAGCAGATCCAGAGCTTCTCGATGGTCATGTTCCTCGCCTCCTTCCTGATTCCGGCGAGCGGTCGACCGTAGCGCGTCGGCGCTCGCCGTGACAAGAGGTTCAGCAGAACTGACGGAAGATCTCCGCGGTCGGGCGGCCGGCGGTGTCGATGCGGGCCCGTCCGGCAGGTCGCGGAGCCGCGGCGCGGCGCTCGCCGAGCAGCAGCAGCGCGAGCCCGACCTGCATCAGGGTGCGATCCACGAGCGAGACGCGCGGCGTATCGAGAGGGCGCCTGTCGACGATCTGCGCGCCGGCGTGGCGCGAGTTCGGTGCGGTCATGGTCATGGCTGTGCTCCTTCCGGGGACTCCGGATCGGTTCGTGGTTCTTGGGATCGGGACGGACCGGGGTCGACGACCGGGAACGCACGGAAGTGCACGTCGATGCGTCGTCGTCCTCGCCCGTCGTCGGGGCGGCCGCGGTAGCGGTCGATCAGCAGGTCGAACCGCTCCCCCAGCTCGAGCAGCTCGTCGGCGCTGAGCCGAAGCGTGGCCGAGGAGATCTGGGTGGCGCGGCGCCATTCCTCGGGCTGCTCGTCGCGGGCACGCAGGTAGTCGGCGAGGCGCTCGTTCTCGACCTTCTGGAACTCGGCCTCGATGAGGGCGCCGGCGGGGCCTGCGGCCTCGGATGCGCTCTCGAGCTCGATCGGGCCGGGCACGCGCTCCCACCACCGGTCGCGGGCGTTGCCGCGGCTCACGTCCTCGCGGACGAAGCCGTGCCTCTCGAGCTGGCGCAGGTGGTAGCTCGTCGAACCGCTCGACTCGCCGAGCCGGGCGGCGAGCGCGCTCGCCGTGGCCGGCCCGTAGCTGCTGAGGGCGCTGAACAGCCGGACGCGCAGCGGGTGCGCGAGCGCTTTGAGGGCCTCGACACCGACCTGTCTCGCCTCGCTGTGCTGCTCACCCGCCATGATCGCAACGCTACCACTGCAAATGGTTCTTTGCACGCGGATCTTTGCAACGAGTTGTTGGTGAAGCCCCTCCGTATGCTCGTGGGGGTGACGGACAACCCCTTCCTCGAGCCGAGCACCCTCCCCGCCGGTCTGCCGCCCTTCACCACGATCCGGCCCGAGCACTACGAGCCCGCGTTCACGCGGGGCATGGCGGACCAGCTCGTCGCCGTGGCGCGGATCGTGGCGGTCGACGAGCCGGCCTCGTTCGCGAACACCCTCGAGCCGCTCGAGACGAGCGGCGACGTGCTGCGCCGGGTGTCCGCGGTGTTCTTCACCCTCGCCTCCGCGGACGCGACCCCGTTCATCCGCGAGCTCGAGGCGCTGATCGCGCCGCGGCTCGCCGCCCACGCCGACGCGCTGCGTCTCAACGGGCGCCTCTACGCCCGCATCGAGGCGGTCTGGGCCGGGCGCGAGGCGCTCGATCCCGAGCAGCGCTACCTCGCCGAACGCATCCGCACCGAGTTCGTGCTCGCGGGCGCCGGCCTCGAGGCGAGCGCCAAGGACGAGCTGCGGACGCTGAACGAGCGCCTGTCGGAGCTGACGACCCGGTTCGACGCGAACCTCGTCGCCGACACGAACGACCTCGCCCTGCACCTCACCGAGGAGGCCGAGCTCGCGGGACTCGGCGCCGACCTCGTCTCGGCGGCCGCCGCTGCCGCCCGGGAGCGCGGGCTGGACGGCTGGCTGCTGACCCTCGTGCTGCCGACGATGCAGCCGGCGCTCGCCTCGCTCGAGCGGGCGGACGTGCGGGAGCGGCTGCTCGCCGCCTCGCTCGCCCGCGGCGGCCGGGACGGCGAGCACGACAACCGCCCCGTGCTGCTCGAGATCGTGCGGCTGCGCGCGCGTCGGGCACGTCTGCTCGGCTTCCCCGACCACGCCGCCGTGGTCACGGCCGACGAGACCGCCCGCACGCCCGCCGCCGTCACCGCGATGCTCGAGCGGCTCGTGCCGCCCGCGGTCCGCAACGCGCGCGACGAGGTGGGGGCGCTCCAGCGGCGGGCCACCGACGCCGGGCTCCCAGGCGACCCCACCGCGGCCGACCAGGCCTACCTCGCCGAGCGCGAGCGGCGGGCGCGCTTCGACGTCGACACCGACGCGCTGCGCCCCTACCTCGAGGCCGAGCGGGTGCTCCGCGACGGCGTCTTCCGCGCGGCGCACGAGCTCTACGGGCTGACCCTCACGGAGCGGGACGACCTCGCCGGGTACCTGCCGGAGGTGCGGGTCTTCGAGGTGCGCGACGAGGAGCGCGTGCTCGGGCTCTACCTGCTCGACCTCTACACGCGGCCGACCAAGCGCGGCGGCGCCTGGATGAACTCGCTCGTCGACCGGGTCGGGCTGCTCGGGCAGGACCAGGCCGTCGTCATCAACAACCTCAACGTGCCGAAGCCGCCGCCGGGCGAGCCGACCCTGCTCACGCTCGACACCACCGAGACGCTCTTCCACGAGTTCGGGCACGCCCTGCACGGGCTCTTCGCCACCGTGACGTTCCCCACGCTCGCCGGGACGAACGTGCCCCGCGACTTCGTCGAGTTCCCGAGCCAGGTGAACGAGATGTGGGCGCTCTGGCCGGAGGTGCTCGCTGGCTACGCCCGACACATCGACACCGGGGAGCCGATGCCGGCGGAGCTGGCCGACCGGATCCGCGAAGCACGCCGCTTCGGCGAGGGCGCCGCCACGACGGAGTACCTCGCGGCGGCGGCGCTCGACCAGGCGTGGCATCGGCTCGACGTCGAGGCCGCCGAGGCGGTGACCGACGTCGCCGCGTTCGAGCGCGACGCGCTCGCCGCGGCGGGGCTCGACCTGCCCGAGGTGCCGCCCCGCTACTCGTCCACCTACTTCGCCCACGTCTTCTCCGGCGGCTACTCGGCCGCCTACTACGCGTACATCTGGAGCGAGGTGCTCGACGCCGACACGGTCCGCTGGTTCGAGGAGCACGGCGGCCTGCGGCGGGAGAACGGCGACCGCTTCCGCTCCGTGGTGCTCGCCGCGGGCGGCTCCCGGGATCCCCTCGAGGCCTTCCGCGAGTTCCGCGGCCGCGACGCCGCGATCGAGCCACTGCTCGAGCGCCGCGGCCTCGCCTGACGCCGCTCCCGCCACCGATCCGGCGGAGCGGCGATCCGGCACGGAACCCGGACCCGAGGGGTCCGCTGCTGCCGACCGGACCGGTGGTGACGCGGGAACGACGAAGGCGGGCCCCGGAGTCCGGGACCCGCCTTCGCAGCACCAGCGTCTTACGCGCTCTTCTCCTGGCGGAGGCGCTTGCGCGGCACGATCGTCGGTGCCGCGTTCTCGATGACCGAGTCGCGGGTGATGACGACGCGGGCGACGTCGGTGGACGACGGCACCTCGAACATCACGGGGCCGAGCACCTCCTCGAGGATCGCCCGGAGGCCGCGCGCGCCGGTCTGGCGCAGCACGGCGAGGTCGGCGATGGCCTCGAGGGCGCCGCGGTCGAACTCGAGGTCGACCCCGTCGAGCTCGAACATGCGCTGGTACTGCTTGATGAGCGCGTTCTTCGGCTCGGTGAGGATCTCCATGAGGGCGTCGCGGTCGAGCGGCAGCACGGTGGTCACGACCGGGAGGCGGCCGATGAACTCGGGGATGAGCCCGAACTTGTGCAGGTCCTCGGGCAGCACCTCGCCGAAGAGGATCTTGTCGTCGAGCTTCGAGTGCAGCTGGGCGCCGAAGCCGATGCCCTTCTTGCCGACCCGCTGCGAGATGATCTGCTCGAGCCCGGCGAACGCGCCCGCCACGATGAACAGCACGTTCGTCGTGTCGATCTGGATGAACTCCTGGTGCGGGTGCTTCCGACCGCCCTGCGGCGGCACGCTCGCCGTGGTGCCCTCGAGGATCTTCAGCAGCGCCTGCTGCACGCCCTCGCCCGAGACGTCGCGCGTGATCGACGGGTTCTCGGCCTTGCGGGCGATCTTGTCGACCTCGTCGATGTAGATGATGCCGGTCTCGGCCCGCTTGACGTCGTAGTCGGCGGCCTGGATCAGCTTGAGCAGGATGTTCTCGACGTCCTCGCCGACGTAGCCCGCCTCGGTGAGGGCCGTGGCGTCGGCGACGGCGAAGGGCACGTTGAGCCGCTTCGCGAGGGTCTGCGCGAGGTAGGTCTTGCCGCAGCCGGTGGGGCCGATCAGCAGGATGTTCGACTTCGCGATCTCGATGTCGTCCTTGATCGCGTCGGCCGGCGCGAGGCTGCCGCGGGCGCGGACGCGCTTGTAGTGGTTGTAGACGGCGACGGACAGGGCGCGCTTCGCCGCCTCCTGGCCGATGACGTACTCCTCGAGGAAGGAGTAGATCTCCTTGGGCTTCGGCAGGTCGAAGTCGTTGGGGCTGTCGTCGGCGGCCTCGGCGAGGCGCTCCTCGATGATCTCGTTGCACAGCTCGACGCACTCGTCGCAGATGTACACACCGGGGCCCGCGATCAGCTGCTGAACCTGCTTCTGGCTCTTCCCGCAGAAGGAGCACTTGAGCAGGTCGGCGCTCTCGCCCATTCGAGCCATACGCGTCTCTCCCCCTGGTCCGGTGACGGTGCGTCGACTCTAACCCGCTGCACAGGAGCCGGGAGCAGCGTGTCGCGGCGCGTTTCGCGACACGCAGGGCGGATCTCCGACGTCGGCGAGCGGCGCCGCATGCGGACCTGGCGGAGCGTCGTCGGCGCAGCACGGGAGGATGCGGGGATGGACGTCCTCGATCTCGAGCGGAGGGCCGCGGATCGGCTGCCTCCGCATGTCTACGACTACTTCCGCGCCGGGGCCGGACCCGACTCGGTCGAGCGGTCGGTCGACGCGTGGGCGAGGTTCCTGCACCGGCCGCGCGTGCTCCGGGGCGCGGGCGGCACCGACACCGCGACCGCCGTGCTCGGCACGCCGGTGGCGAGCCCGGTGCTGGTCGCACCGATGGCGCAGCAGGTCGCCGCCGATCCCCTGGGCGAGCGGGCGACGGGCCGCGCGACAGCCGGCTTCGGGTCGCTGCTCGGCGTCTCGACGAACACCGCGGTGCCGTTCGACGACGTATCGGCGACGGGTGCGCCGTGGTGGTTCCAGGTCTACCTGTTCCGCGACCGCGCGATCCCCGAGCAGCTCGTCGATCGCGCCGTCGCGGCGGGCGCGAGAGCACTGATCCTCACGGTCGACATCACCGGCCTGCACCACCCGTCCCCTGAGGCGACCTACTCGGTCGACCCCATGGAGTGGCCGCTCTCCCCCGAGGCCGAACGGCTGACGAACCTCGATCCCGACGTCCGCGAGCGGGCGCGGGGCGAGGGCGGCTGGTTCGACCGGTCCCTGGGTCTCGACGCCATCGGCTGGCTGCGGGAGCGCAGCGGGCTGCCGATCGTCGTGAAGGGCGTCGTCCGGGGCGACGACGCCCGCCGCGTCGTCGACGCGGGAGCCGACGCGGTGCTCGTCTCGACGCACGGGGCGCGCGCCTTCGCCACCTCCGTGCCGAGCGCGTACGCGCTGCGCGAGGTCGCCGAGGCGGTCGGCGACGAGGTGGAGGTGTACGTCGACTCGGGCCTGCGAAGCGGCATCGACGTGGCCACGGCGATCGCGCTCGGCGCCCGGGCGGCGTTCGTCGGCCGCCCGGTGATGTGGGGGCTCGCCACCGGCGGTGAGCGCGGCGTCCGGGCGGTGCTCGACGCCCTCCACGGCGAGCTCGTCACCGCGATGGACCTGCTCGGCGCCCCGGCCCTCGCCGACCTCACGCCCGACCTCGTCGTGCCGGCGTGAGAGGCCCCGACCCGCACTTCGCCGACCCGCGCCTCGCGGCTCTCTACGACGTCTTCGACGACCGGCGGGACGACCTCGACGCCTATGTGGCGCTGCTCGAGGAGCGCGGCGCGCGCTCGGTGCTCGACGTCGGTTGCGGCACCGGCGTGCTCGCGCTCCGGCTCGCCGAGCGCGGCATCGAGGTCACCGGCGTCGATCCCGCCGCGGCGTCGCTCGACGTCGCTCGTGCGAAGCCCGGCGCCGGCCGGGTGCGCTGGCTGCTCGGCGACGCGACGACGCTGCCACCGCTGCTGCAGGTCGAGGCCGCGGTGATGACGGGCAACGTCGCGCAGGTGTTCCTCACCGACGACGACTGGGCGGCGACGCTCGCCGGCATCGCTCGCGCGCTGCGGCCGGGCGGCACCCTCGTCCTCGAGAGCCGGCGCCCCGAGGCGCGGGCGTGGCTCGGGTGGACGCCGCAGCACAGCCTGCTGCGCCGGTCGGTCCCGGGCGTGGGCGAGGTGACGACGGAGGGCGAGGTCACGCGCGTCGAGCTCCCGTTCGTGTCGTTCCGCACCACCTATCGCTTCCCGCGCGAGGGCGAGGCGCTCGTGTCGCACTCGACGCTGCGGTTCCGCACGCAGGAGGAGCTCGAGACGTCCCTCGCGGCCGCGGGATTCGCCGTCGAAGACGTGCGGGAGGCGCCCGACCGTCCCGGCCTCGAGCTCGTCCTCGTCGCGACCCGCGTCTGAGCGGCTGCGCCGCGATGACCACGGCGTCCCGGCTTCGCAGTCCGCGGCGGCGTGTCCACTGAACCCGGTGCGGAAGCCGGAACGCCGCGAGTGCCGCAGGTGGAGGACGGACGGCTAGGACCGGGCGAGCGCGGCGACCCCGTCGACGAGCACCGTGAGCAGCGCGTCGAAGCTGCGGTCGACGTCCTCGGGCATGCCGAAGCCGTGGGCGCGTTCCAGCAGGACGAACCCGTGGACGGCGGAGCGCACCACCCGCACCGCGTCGACGAGCCGCGTCTCGGGCAGAGCGAACCCCCGCAGCACCGCGGCGACCAGCTCCACGGCATCGAGCGCCGCGGCGGCGAGCTCGGCGCTCGCAGGGTCGTCCGCCTCCGGTGAGACCTGGGCCGCGGAGTAGAGACCCGGATGCTCCCGCGCGTAGGCACGGATCGCGGTTCCGAGCGCACGGAGGGCATCGGGTCCGGAGCGGCCGACCGTGGCCGCGGCGGACCGCCGGACCAGCTCGCGCAGCGCGACCAGCGCGACGGCCCGCCGCAGGTCGGCGAGCGAAGTGATGTGCTTGTAGAGGCTCGGGACCGCGACGCCCGCCTCGGCGGCGACGGCCGCGAGCGTCAGCCGGTCGGCGGAGCCGGGCGCCTCGTCGATGAGACGCACGGCGAGATCGACCACCGCGTCGCGCGACAGCCCGGCCCTAGCCACGGGCCCAGCCTCCCCCACCGGGCCGTAGCCCGCCGAGGAAGTCGTCGACGGCGGCCAGCACCATGTCCGGCCGCTGCGCGTGGGCGTAGTGCGCGGCCTCCGGCACGAGCAGCGTCCGGGCGGAGAGCCGCCGCCCCATCCACGCGAGCTCCGCGGCGGGGTCGCGGTAGTCGGGGTCGCGATCACCGACGACGACCAGCGCCGGGGCGTGGACCCCGTCGAGGTGCGGCTCGACCTCGTGGTGGTCGAGCCGCACAGCCAGCCGCCGGAACGCGGCGAGCCGGCCGGGACGGCGGAGCGATGCGCGGATCTCGGCGACGTGCTGCGCGAGGCCCTCGGGCGCACGCCCCCGGTTCAGCACGCGGACGTAGTAGGACGCCCAGGCCGCGACGCCCCAGGGCCGAGCGAACAGCGCACGGTAGAGGAGGCGGTTCAGCCGCATCACCGCGGGCGACGTGGGCTCCCGGAGGAACGGGCTGATCAGCACGAGCGCGGCGACGGCATCCGGTCGCTCGGCGGCGGCGATCACCGCGGCGGAACCGGCGAACGAGCTCCCGACGACCACCGCGGGCTCGTCGAGGGCGTCGAGCAGCGCGACGAGGTCGGAGGCGGTGGCGGAATCGCCCGCATCAGAGAAGGTGGCGTCGCTGTCGCCGTGCCCCCGGACGTCCGCCGCCACGACGCGACAGCCGGCGCCGAGCAGATGTGCCGCGAGGCCGTCGTGGACGGAACGGAGGTCCCCCATGCCGGGCACGAGGAGCACGAGGGGCCCAGCGCCCTCGTCGGTGTACGCGATGCGACCCTCGGGCCGCTGGAGCAGCCGCACGGCGCCCGTCCCGCTCATGTTCATAGCAAGCATGCTAATAGCATTAGCCCTGCGGAGCAAGGGCACTCAGGCGGCGCCGGGGAACGACGAAGGGCGGGACCGGATGGTCCCGCCCTTCGGAAGGGGTGATGCCTACGCCCGTGCGAGCGCCGGGGTGGCCGGTGCCTGCTTGCGCGTGGTGAGCACCTGGTCGACCAGGCCGTACTCGAGGGCCTCCTGGCCGTTCAGGATCTTGTCGCGCTCGATGTCGCGGTTGACCTGCTCGACGGTGCGGTTCGAGTGCTTCGACAGCGTCTCCTCGAGCCAGGTGCGCATGCGCAGCACCTCGGCCGCCTGGATCTCGATGTCGCTCGCCTGGCCCCCGCTGCCGCCCGAGGTGGCCGGCTGGTGGATGAGGATGCGCGCGTTCGGCAGCGCGAGCCGCTTGCCGGGCGCGCCGGCAGCGGTGATGACCGCTGCGGCCGACGCGGCCTGGCCGAGGACGACGGTCGAGATCTGCGGGCGGATGTACTGCATCGTGTCGTAGATGGCCGTCATCGCCGTGAACGAGCCGCCGGGCGAGTTGATGTACATCATGATGTCGCGGTCGGGGTCCTGGCTCTCGAGCACGAGCAGCTGAGCCATGATGTCGTCGGCCGAGGCGTCGTCGATCTGCACACCGAGGAACACGACGCGGTCCTCGAACAGCTTCGCGTACGGGTCCTGCCGCTTGTAGCCGTAGGCCGTGCGCTCCTCGAAGCTCGGGAGGATGTAGCGGGACGACGGCATCATCGGCAGCGAGCCGGCCGCCTGGAACGTGGGGGTCTGCATGAAGGGGTCCTGTCTGTTCGGCTCGGCGGTCAGAGGTTCGCGGCGCTGACGGTCTGCGCCTGGTCGGTGCCGCCACCACCGGTGACGTCGGCGGCCGAGGCGCGGATGTGGTCGACGAAGCCGTAGGCGAGGGCCTCCTCGGCGCTGAACCAGCGGTCGCGGTCGCCGTCGGCGTTGACCTGCTCGACGGTCTTGCCCGTGGCTTCCGCGGTGATCTGCGCGAGCCGGTTCTTCATGTCGATGATGAGCTGCGCCTGCGTCTGGATGTCGGACGAGGTGCCGCCGAACCCGCCGTGCGGCTGGTGGAGCAGCACGCGGGCGTTCGGCGTGATGTAGCGCTTGCCCTTCGTGCCCGCGGTGAGCAGCAGCTGCCCCATCGAGGCGGCCATGCCGATGCCGACCGTGACGATGTCGTTCGGCACGAACTGCATCGTGTCGTAGATCGCCATGCCGGCCGTGATCGAGCCGCCGGGCGAGTTGATGTAGAGGTAGATGTCGCGCTCGCTGTCCTCCGCGGCGAGCAGCAGCAGCTTGGCCGCGATCTCGTTCGCGTTCTCGTCGCGCACCTCGCTGCCGAGCCAGATGATGCGATCGCGCAGGAGGCGGTCGAAGACGCTGGGCTGAGGACTCATGTCGGCCATGTGGTTCGACTTCCATTCGTGTGGTTCAGGATCGACGACAACGCTAGTGAGCGGTCCCTGCTCGTCCCGCCGTGTTCGCCGCAGGCAGACCCGGAGCCGCTGAGCGATCGCTCGGCATCAGCCGGACGTCGGCGACCAGGCGAGCAGCAGGTCGGGGGCTCCCTCCTCGTTCGCCTCGCCGTCCGAGCCGCCGATCACGACGAAGCCGTGGCGCTCGTAGAGCGCGCGGGCGGGCTCGTTGCTCACGAACACCCACAGCCGGAGCCCTTCCGGACGGCGCTCCTTCGCGAGCGCGAGCAGGCCGGTCCCGATGCCCCGGCCCTGCGCGTCGGGGGTGACGTAGAGCGAGTCGAGCAGATCGTTCTCGAGGACCAGCACCCCGACCACCCGGCTGTCCCGCTCCGCCACCCACGCCTCCGCGACCGGCAGCACATCGCGGAGCAGGTGCGGCACGAGCTCGGCGTCGTCGTGGACCGAGGGCGGGAAGCGCTCCCCCGCCGCCCTGCGCGCGTCGAGCATCACCCGGGCGATCGCCTCGATGTCGCCTGCGCCGGCTTCACGCACCCGGAGCGGCTGCAGCGTCGTCACGTCCGGAACCGTATAGGGCCGGAACGCCGACGGGGCCCGGCGCAGGCAGCACCGGGCCCCGTCGGGGAAGGCGGGTCAGGCCTTCGGGGTCTTCGCGCGCGAGCGCTTGGGCTTCGCCTCGGGCTCCGCGGCGGCCGCAGCGGGCGCCGCGTCGTCGGCGGGCACCGGGGCCTCGGCGACGACCTCGACGGGCTCGTCGGTCTCCTCGTCGGCGATGTCCTGCGGCGAGTCGGTGACGACGAAGTCGCTGAGGTCGACGGGCTTGCCGGTGGTGTCCTGCACCTTCACGCGGCCGAGCAGCACGCTGATCGCCTTGCTGCGCGCGACCTCGCTCATCATCGACGGCAGCTGGTTGTTCTGCTGCAGCACCTCGACGAACTCCTGCGGCTGCATGCCGTACTGCTGCGCGCTCTGCACGAGGAACTGCGCGAGCTCGTCCTGCGACACGGTGATGTTCTCGGCCTCGACGATCGTGTCGAACAGCAGCTGCGAGCGGAACGCCTTCTCGCTCGACTCGGCGACCTCGGCGCGGTGCACGTCGTCCTCGAGACGGCCCTCGGCCTCGAGGTGACGGGTGACCTCGTCGTCGATGAGCTGCTGCGGCACGGGCACCTCGACCTGCGCGAGCAGCGCGTCGACGACCTTGTCGCGGGCCTCGGACACCTGCCCGAAGGCCTTCTGCCGCTCGACCTGCGAGCGCACGTCGGCGCGGAGCTCGTCGAGGGTGTCGAACTCGCTCGCCATCTGGGCGAACTCGTCGTCGAGCTCGGGCAGCTCGCGCTCCTTCACGGAGAGGACGGTGACCGTGATCTCGGCCTCCTCGCCCTCGTGGTCGCCGCCGAGCAGCGTGGAGCGGAAGGTGGTGGTCTCGCCGGCGGTAAGGGTGTCGAGCGCGTCGTCGATGCCCTCGATCAGCTCGCCGGAGCCGATCTCGTACGAGATGGCGTTCGCCGAGTCGACCTGCTCGTCGCCGATGACGGCGACGAGGTCGATCTGCACGAAGTCGCCCGACTTCGCGGGCCGCTCGACGGTGACGAGGGTGCCGAAGCGGCTGCGCAGCTCGTCGACCGCGTTCGCGACGTCCTCGTCGGTCACCTCGACCGGCTCGACCGCGACGGTGACGCCGTCGAGCGCCGGCAGTTGGATCTCGGGCCGCACGTCGACCTCGACGGTGACCTTGAGGTCGCCCGAGAAGTCCTTCGCGTCCGGCCACTCGGTGATGTCGGCCTCGGGGCGGCCGAGCGGCCGGAGGTCGTTGGCCTCGACGGCCTCGCGGAAGAAGCGGTCGAGGCCCTCGTTCACCGCGTGCTCGAGCACCGCGCCGCGGCCGACGCGCTGGTCGATGATGGGCGGCGGCACCTTGCCCTTGCGGAAGCCGGGGATCTGCACCTCTTCGGCGATGTGGCCGTAGGCGTGCGTGATGCTCGGCCGGAGCTCCTCCGGCGTCACGGAGATGGCGAGCTTCACCCGCGTCGGGCTCAGCTTCTCGACGGTCGTCACGACCATGGCGGTCACGTTTCCTTTCGGGATGCGACCCTTCGCATCCGTGTGCTTCCTGCTGCCTGAGTCGGGGCGACAGGATTCGAACCTGCGGCCTCCCGCTCCCAAAGCGGGCGCTCTACCAAGCTGAGCTACGCCCCGCGGCCCGCTGACGGCGTACGCGGAGCGTGCCCGCGGCTGCCCGCTCGCACCGCTCCGCCTCGAGGGCGGATCGGCCGCGTCGAGTGTAGCGGGGTCAGCCGGACGCGGCTGAGGGGCGGGGTCCGCTCGGGACCCCGCCCCTCGTCGCCCTGCCGCTCAGCCCTGGTTGCCCGCGAGGTGCGCGGCGAGGAACCAGCGGTCCTCGACCATCCCGCGCTCGATCTCGATGCAGACGTCCTGGCTCGAGAGGTCGCTGTCGTCGAGCCCCCCGATCGCGTCGCGGACGACCTTCAGCGTGGCGTCGATCTGGCCGACGACCTGGCTGATCATCACGTCGTAGTTGTGGAAGCCGTCCGGTATCTCGGGCAGCGTGCTCTTCGCCGCGACCGTCGCGAGGCGCGCGTCGACCGGGAGGCCGAGCGCGACGACCCGCTCGGCGGCCGCGTCGGCGTAGGCCTGCGCGTGCTGCACGACCTTGTCGAGCAGCTTGTGCACCGCGATGAAGTTGACGCCGCGGACGTGCCAGTGGGCCTGCTTGCCGTCGATGACGAGGGCCTGGCAGTTCACCACGATCGGCGACAGGTACTGGAGGACCTTGTTGACGGTCTCCATGTCCATCGATGCCTGCGGCACCGAGACGATGTCGGTGCGGAGCTTCGTGTCCTTCGTGTCGGTCATGGGCTGTTCTCCTCCTGTCGGCTCCGCCGGGCTCACGGAGACCGGCGGTGCCTCCCAGTAGAACCAGCGCGGCTGAGGTGCGGGTGGACGCGGCCTGAACGCCGCCGATGGACGCGCTAGATGCCCGCGTCGGCGGACTCGGCGGTCGCGCCCTCGCTCGCGTCGTCGGTCGACTGCGGCGTGCTCGAGCCGCCGTCGCCGCCCTCGGGCGCGCTGCGACGGCCGGCCTCGATCGCCGCGGCGGAGCCGCCGATGCCGGCGACGAGCGCGAAGAGGCTCCACGGCAGACCCCAGCGGCGGTGCCCGAGCAGCGCGTCGAACGAGATGTCGCCGGGGCCGTCGTTCGTGAGACCCGCGACCACCGCCATGAGCACGGCGTTGTACTCCCAGCCGCCGCTCGCGTTCCACGGGCCGTTCGGGGCGTGCACCTTGCGGATCGCCGTGGCCATGGTGCCGATGAGCGCCGCCGAGGCGAACGGCGTGCCGGCCCCGAGCACGATGCCGGCGCCGCCGAGCGTCTCGCTGAGCGCGGCCGCGAACGCGTTGCGGCGAGCGGGGTGCATGTCGAGCGCCTGCATCATCTGCGTCGTGCCCTCGATGCCGGGCCCGCCGAACGAGCCGCGCAGCTTCTGCAGGCCGTGCGCGGTGAAGAATCCGCCGACGACGAGGCGGACGACGAGCTTGCCGAAGTCCATGAGGGGCTCCTTCCGAATCGGCTTGCCCCGACGGTATTGACCCCGCCTGATCGATTCCCCGGGAGTCGGCAGGCCCGGCGACCACACTCGCGGCATGGGCGATGCCTTCGAGGTGGCCGTGGAGAGGGTGCCGGAGCGCACCGTGCTGACGGAGCAGCGCCGGCTGCGCGTCGATGCGCTCGCCGACTTCGTGCGCGGCGCGTTCGAGCGCCAGCGTGCCGCGGTCGGCTCCGCCGCCGCGATCGCCGGCGCGCCGTTCGCGGTCTTCCACGGGCCGGTGAGCGAGGACGAGGACGGGCCGGTCGAGGCCTGCACCCCCGTCGACGGCGACGTCTCGCGCGTCGCCGCGGAGCACCGCACGGAGCCTGCGCACGACGAGGCCTTCACCACGATCAGCCGGGCCCAGCTCGAGTACCCCGGCGTGCTCCGCGCGTACGACGCGGTCGTGGCCTGGATCGAGCAGCGGGGCGGCGAGACGACGGGAGCGCCCCGGGAGGTCTACCTCGGCGACGTGGACGCCGCCGCTCCGGACGATCGGATCGCGCGCATCGCCTTCCCCTGCCGCCTGCCCTGAGCCCCTCGACGGCCGCTCACGCGAGCAGGGGCCGGACCTCCTCGCCGAGGAGGTGGACAAGGCCCTCCGGGTCCGGCTCGTCCGCGGTCGGCTGCAGCACGACGGTGTCGACGCCCGCATCGACCCATCGCGAGAGCCCCTCGGCGATCGCGGCCGCGTCGCCCGTCACGCCGACGTCCGCACCCTGCGGGAACCCCCACCGGCCGCGCTCCGCCTCGAGCCGCTCGGCCGCGCCGTCGCCGGTGGCGACGATCACGTAGCTCACGATCTCGTGCGGGTCGGTGCGGCCCGCGCGCTCGCGGCCGGCGTCGATGCGCTCGCGGGCGAGGCGGACCTGGTCGGGGGTCGTGCCGCCGGTGAGGATCACGCCGTCGGCCTTCGCACCGACGAGCTCGAGGGTCTTCGGGCCCTCGGCGCCGGCGAGCACCTTGAGCGGCGCGGCCGGCGGGTGGTCGAGCGCGACGCCGTCGAGCCGCACGTAGCGGCCCTCGGTGGTGACGGTCTCCCCCGCGAGCAGCGCCCGCAGCGCGTCGAGGTACTCGCCGAGCAGGGTGAGCGGCGAGGCGGCCCGAGCACCGATCTGACCCATCCAGTCGAGCACGCCGTGCCCGACCCCCACGATCGCGCGGCCGGGGAACAGCCGGTCGAGGGTGGCCGCCTCCATCGCCGTCGTCGCGACGTTGCGCATGGGCACCGGCATGAGGCCGACACCGAGCCGCACCGAGGAGGTCCAGGCCAGGGCGGCGGCCATGCTCGCGACGGCGCTCTCCTTGAAGCAGTCCTCCCAGAGCCAGAGCTGCTCGAGCCCCGACTCGTCCGCGGCGAGCGCCATCGAGCGCAGGCGCTCGGGCGGCATCGAGGGCAGGAAGATCGCACCGACGCTGGTCACGCCTCCATCCTGGCCTGCTCCGCTGCGCGCTTCGCTGGCCCTGCTCGCGGATCCGGAGTTCCCGGCCGACACGCCGAGGGCACCCCTCGGAGCGCGGCGTGTCGTCGCAGAACTCCGGATCCGCGGGAGAACTCCGGATCCGCGAAGGCGGGCGCGCGTCAGTGGCGGTGGTCGGCGGCGTGGGCCCCGAGGTGGAGCACCGCCGCCTGCGTGCGGCTCTGCAGCCCGAGCTTCGCGAGCAGGCTGGACACGTAGTTCTTCACGGTCTTCTCGGTGAGGCCGAGCCGGACCCCGATCTGACGGTTCGTCAGCCCGTCGGCGATGAGCGCGAGCACGTCGCGCTCGCGCGGCCCGAGCGAGGCGAGCCGCGGGTCCTCGGACTGGTCGCGCAGGCGGCTGCGCACCGCGCGCACGAGCCCCGCGTCGAGCGCGGACCGGCCCGCTGCGACCGTCCGGACGGCGTCGATGAGGCCGCTGCCGCGGATGTCCTTCAGCACGTAGCCGGCGGCGTTCGCGATGACCGCCGACACCATCGCCTCGTCGTCGTCGTACGCGGTGAGCATGATGCAGCGCACCTCGGGCAGAGCGCTCGAGAGGTCGCGGCAGAGGTCGATGCCGCTGCCGTCCGGCAGCCGCACGTCGAGCAGGGCCACGTCGGGGCGGACCGCGAGGATCCGGCCGCGCGCCTGCTCCACCGTCTCGGCCTCGCCCACGACGCGGATGCCCGGGTCCCCCTCGAGCAGCTCGGCGACGCCACGCCGCACGAGCTCGTGGTCGTCGACGAGGAACACGGTCGTGGGGTCCGGCATGCTGCGTCCGTTCTGGGAAGACGGGGCTGGTCGGGATCCTGACGGCCGCCCCTGCCCCGGTCCAGGGCCTTTCGGCACTGGCGCGCTCACGTCGCGGACTCCGGCAGCGGCACGGTCCAGGTGAGCGCGGTCCGTCCTCCGTCGGCGGCGAGCACCATCGAGCCGCCGCGCCGGCGGGCGCGCTCCTCGAGGTTCGCGAGGCCGCTGCGGCGTCCGTCGGAGGCGGGCGGCGGCCCGTCGTTCGTGACGACGACGGTGAGCCCGTCGGCCCCGGCCGACACCGCGACGGAGACGGACGCGGCGTGCGCGTGCTTCACCGCGTTCGTGACCGCCTCGGTGACGACGGCGAGCAGCTCGTCGCCGAGCGCGGCGTCGACGACGCCGTCGACGGGCCCCGCGAACGACAGCGCGGGCTCGAGCGACAGCGAGGCGCCGAGCTCGCGGAGCAGGTCGAGCAGCCGCTGCCGCGCGGTCTCCCCGGGGCCGACGTGGTCGGTCGTCGAGAGGGTGAAGATCACCCGGCGGATCTGCGCGATCGCCGCGTCGAGGCTGCTCACCGCCGCATCGACCCGGTCGGCGCCTCGCCCCGGCGGCATGGTGCCGAGCACGCTCTGCAGCTGCATGCCCGTGGCGAAGAGCTGCTGGATCACGCGATCGTGCAGGTCGCGGGCGATCCGGCTGCGCTCCTCGAACAGCAGCATGCGCTCCTGGTCGTTCCGGGCCGCGTGCAGCTCGAGCGCGACGCCCGCGCGGCCGGCGAAGTCGAGCGCCATCGCGGCGTCGGCCTCGCTGAAGTTGCGCCGGCCGCGGCGCCGGGCCACGACGAGGGTGCCGAGCACGCGTGTCCCGGTGCTGAGGGGCAGGATCAGGAGCGGCCCGAACTCCTTGAGGTAGGACACGCCGAGCGCGTCCGTCGCTGCTTCGTCGAGCCGGCGCGGCTCGCCGGTGCGCAGCACCGGCTCCGAGGCGCTTCCCCGCGTGCGGACGGTCCGGCCGAGCCGTCCCGTCGGATCGCTGCCGCGCACCTCGACGATGTTGATGCGCTCGGGGTCGTCGTCGAGCATCGTGACGAACACGCTGTCGGCGTCGGCGAGCTCGAGCACCCGGTCGGCCACGAGGGTGAGCGGGTTGCCGTCGCCCGGCGCGAGCAGGTGCGCCGTGACCTCGGCCGACGCCGCCGCCCACTGCTGACGGTGCCGCATGTCGGAGTAGAGCCGGGCGTTCGCGATCGCGAAGCCCGCGGTCGAGGCGAGCGAGCGGACGAGCTGCTCGTCCTCCTCGGAGAAGGCCCCGCGGGGCTGCCCGGCGAGGTAGAGGCTGCCGAAGAGCACGCCGCGCACGCGGACCGGGACGCCGAGGAAGTCGTGCACGGGCGGGTGCCCGGGGGGCAGCTCGCCGGCCTGCGGGTGGGTGCGGTAGTCGTCGAGCCGGACCGGGTCGCGGGAGTGCATCACCGCGCCGAGCAGGCCGGTCCCGACGGGCAGACCGCCGATGGCGGTGACCTCCTCCTCCGTCATCCCCGACTGGACGATCTGGTCGAGCGCACCGCGGTCGTCGACGAGGCCGAGGGCACCGAAGCGGGCTCCTGTGAGGTCGCGCGCGGCGTCGACGACGCGGTCCAGCACCGCCGCGAGGTCGAGCTCGCTGACGATCGCCTGGTTCGCTCGGAGCAGGACCCGCAGCCGCCCCTGCGTGAGCAGCACCTCGTTCGCCGCCTCGACGAGGTCGCTGATCCTGCGATCCAGCTCGGCGCGCGGTGGATCCGGGAAGGAGATCGGCGGGTCGGGCGGGTCGATGACCACCGGCGACGCTTCGGACATGCGGGCGTCCTAGCGACGAAGGGATGGGGACCTTCGTCAGTGTAGGACGGGCCCCCGCCGGGGGCATGCGGGTTTTCCCGCATCTTCCCGGCGCCCTCAGGCGGTCGCGGCGAACGGCAGATCCGTCTCCTTCACGAAGATCATCGGCGCGCTGATGCGGGTCGCGATCTCGTGCGCGACCGGCTCGCGCCCCGCGCCGCCCTCGCCGCGAGCGAGCACGAGCAGCGCCGCGTCGCGGGCGGCGACCGCCAGCTCGAGCACCGCGTCGCCGGGCGCTGCCGATCCCGCTCGAGCGCTCCGGTGCAGGAAGCGGCGCACGCTGCTCCGCTGCTGCTGCAGCATCCGGATCGCCTCCGGCCGGGTGTCGTAGACCGCTCCCCCGTGCCGCACGGCGATCTCGACGAGCGGCGCCCGCAGATCCTCCGCCTCGCTGGCGGCGACGAGCGCGGCGGCCTCCGAGGCTGCGGTGCCGTCGGACCCGACCACGACGTCGCCGTGCCGGTCCCGCGCGTCGGACGGTACGAGCGCGACCGGGACTGCCGCGTGCGCCACGAGCCGCGCTGCGAGCCCGTACCGCAGCGGGAAGCGCATCGCGTCGCAGCCCGCGACACCGAGCACGAGCATCGTGTCCGGCCGATGCCGGGCGAGCTCCGACTCGCGGTCGCCGCGGACGACCTCGGTGCGCACCTCGAGGCCCGGACGCCTGCCGCGCAGGCCGCGGGCGGCCTCCTCCGCGTCCTGCGCCGTCGGTGCGGGTGCGACGCCGTCGTCGACGTGGAGCAGCACGACGGAGCGGGTCGCCGGCCGGTCCGCGCTCCACTCCGCGGCGTCCCGGGCTCGCTCCGAGCCGTCCCACGCGACGAGAACCCGCTCGAACACGCCTGCTCCATCCGCTCGGCCCCGCTCGAGCGTCGCCCTCGGTTCGGAGAGCGCCCAAGGGTCCAAAGTCCCGGCCGGCCGGCCAGGCAGCCCGGCGAGCGACCCGCGACGGGACCTTCGACCCTTCCTCGGCCGCAGCGCCCGGGTGACGGTGGTCGACCCGCACCAGGAGGCCCGATGTCCGTCCTCGCGTTCCCGCACGTCACCCTCGACCCGCCCGACCTCGCCGACGTGGACCTTCGCCGACGCGTCGAGGCGGTGCTCACGCACCCCGTGCTGCGCCGCGTCGGCCCGGTCTCAGTCGCCGCTCGCGACGGCGTGGTGCGGCTCGGCGGCCTGCCGGACGACGAGGTCCTCCTGCGCGCGGTCGTCGCGGCGGCGCTCGGGGTGCCCGGCGTGCGGACGGTGGTGCCGTCCCGGTAGCAGACGTGGCCGGATCCCGGAAGGGGTGCCGCCGTGGGCGGCCCCCGCGGAGACTCGTCGGGCGACTCCGGTCGTGCTTCCGGTGGGTCCGTCCGCGAAGCGGCATCCTGGACGGACCCACCCTCCCGCTTCCCGTGGTCAGGGCAGCAGATGCCCCGCCGCGCTGAACAGCCGGTACCACTCCTCGCGCGTGAGCGGCAGGTCCGAGCCGGCCGCGGACTCCCTGACGCGCTGCGCCTTCGTCGTGCCGAGGACGACCTGCATGTTCGCGGGGTGCCGCGTGATCCACGCCACCGCGATCGCGGTCGGCGTGACGTCGTACCGCTTCGCGATGTCGTCGATGGCGTCGTTCAGCTCGGCGTAGTGCTCGCGGTCGCCGAGGAAGACGCCGTCGAAGAAGCCCTTCTGGAACGGCGACCACGCCTGCAGCGTGATGTCGTTGAGGCGGCAGTACTCGAGGATCCCGTTGTCGCGGTCGATGGACTGGTCGAGCCCGTTCATGTTCGCCGCGATGCCCTGCGTGAGCAGGTTCGCGTGGGTGATCGACAGCTGCACCTGGTTGAACAGCAGCGGCTGGCGGACGCTGCGACGCAGCAGCTCGATCTGACCGGGCGTCTGGTTCGAGACGCCGAAGTGCCGCACCTTGCCGGCGGTCTGCAGGGCGTCGAACGCGTCGGCGATCTCCTCCGGCTCCATCAGCGTGTCGGGGCGGTGCAGCAGCAGCACGTCGAGGTAGTCGGTGCGGAGCGCCTTCAGCGAGCCGTCGACGCTCTCGAGGATGTGCTCCTTCGAGAAGTCCCAGAAGCCGTCGCGGAGGCCGACCTTGCTCTGGATGATCATCTGCTCGCGGTCCGACGCCTTCAGCTGCAGCGCATCGCCGAAGCGCTGCTCGCAGTCGTGGTCGTGCGCGCCGTAGATGTCGGCGTGGTCGAAGAAGGTGATGCCCTCGTCGCGGGCGGTGCCGACGAGGGTGCGCACCTCCTCCGCGGAGATCTCGTCGATCCGCATGAGGCCGAGGACCACGTTCGAGACGGGCAGGTCGAATCCGGGG
Organism: Amnibacterium sp. CER49; assembly: GCF_029846255.1. GTDB lineage: Bacteria > Actinomycetota > Actinomycetes > Actinomycetales > Microbacteriaceae > Amnibacterium. Next base: position 230,526 of record NZ_JARVWQ010000001.1, read on the forward strand.
ATGGGGAGGTTCTTCACGGTCTTGTCCTACCGTGTGCCGTCTCGGCGCGCGCCGAGACGATCGGTCGCCTCGCGCGCCGACGACGGTGAGGGATGGGGGCACTCGGGTGACGGCGTCGACGCCCCGGCTCGCGACCGGGCTGCCCGTGGAGCGTGCGCGCAGCCGGATCGGCGCCTACGTGTACGGCGACGTCCTCGTGCTCGGGGCGCTCCTCACCGTCGAGATCGACGCGGAGCGACCCGTGATCGGCGCGCTCGCGGTGGCGCTCACGACGGTCATCACCTACGTCGCGCACGTCGTGTCCGACGCGATCGGCGACCGCCTCGGCCGGGACTCGAAGGAGCACGCCGCCTCCCTGCCGAGGGAGCTGCGCGACGCGCTGCCGATCGCGAGCGCAGGGGTGCTGCCGGCGCTGGTCGTGCTCCTCGGCGCGCTCGGGGTGATGCCGCTGCTCGCGGCGGTGGCGATCGGCGTCGCCGTGGTCGCGCTGCGGCTCGCGGCCGTCGGCGTCGTGATCGCGCACTGGACCGGCGAGCCGGCCCCGCTCACGGCGATCACCGCGGGCGTCACGGTGGCGCTCATCGGCGCGGCCGTCGGCCTGCTCGAGGTGCTGGTGGCGCACTAGCCGATGCTCGACGGCTCCGCGGCGCTCTCGCCGCTGCTCGGGTTCCTGCTCACCGCCGGCTGGCTCAGCGTGATCCTCGTGGTGATCCTGCGGGCGCAGCGGGCTCGACGCGGTCGGGTGCCGGTCTGGATGATCGTGCTGTTCGCGCTGATCTGGGCGTTCGTCGCGGTGGTGCTCGTCGTGCTCCTGGTGCGTGGGGCGACCGGCTGAGCGCGCGACCGCGCCGCTCCCCCCGCTGCGCCCATCTCCGGGCCGGCTCCGACAAGGCGGGCGCGAAACGACGTCCGGAATGTCGGAACGCGCCCGCCCATCGCTCCGATCGTGCGCCCCACGACGGGCGGGAGGGGCGCCCGTCCTGGCCGAGGTCGCCCGTGCTCGTGCCGGAACCGCCGCTCCCGACGGGTTCCGGCCGAGCGCCGGGCTAGCGTGCGGTCGTGGCCCGCCTGATCCTGACGGTCGCGAGCCTCGCCGCTCCCCTCCTCCTCGTCGGCTGCGCACCGACCTTCAGCGCCTACGCGCCCTTCAGCCCCGCGGTCGTGCTCGCGGCGGTCGCGGGACCGCTCGCCGCAGGTGCGGTCGTCGTGCTGATCGGCACCGCGATCGGTCTCGGCGCGCTGCTCCGGCTGGCGCGGCTCACCTCTGCGGCGAGGCGGACCGCCGTCGTGGGATCCGTGGCGCTGGGCGTCGTCCTGCTGCTCGCGACAGTGCTGCTCCTCGTGTCCATCGCAGCGATCGCCGCGCCCCGCTCGACGCTCGCCTGATCGGCCGCATCGGGGGCGGGTGCCGCCGCGCCCCCGGCCCCTGGGCCCGGGCCAGAAGCCTTGCTCGTCGAACCGTTCCGGTCCTACTGTCGGCCGCGGCGGCGGGGCATCGAGGGGCAGCGACGGGGCTGCCTCCTCCGCGGCCTGGAGGTCTCCGTGACTCAGATCCTGAACGATCCGCTCGACGCGCTCCGGTCCGGCTTCGGCGGCACCGTGATCACCCCGCAGGACGTCGAGTACGACGAGGCGCGCAAGCGGTGGAACGGCTCGATCGATCGCCGACCCGCCGTGATCACCCGCTGCGCGAGCGCGGAGGATGTCGCCGCGGCCGTCACCTACGCGACGGCGCAGGGGCTCGAGATCGCGGTCCGTGGTGGCGGCCACAGCGTGTCGGGCTCCTCGACGGTCGACGACGGCCTCGTGATCGATCTCTCGGGCATGCGGACGGTGGCGGTGGACGCGGAGGCGCGGACCGCGCGCGTCGGCGGCGGCGCCCTGCTCGGCGACCTCGATGCGGCCGCGCAGGCGCACGGCCTCGCCGTGCCGGCGGGCATCGTGAGCCACACCGGCGTCGGCGGCCTGACGCTCGGCGGCGGCATGGGTCACTTCACCCGGAAGGCGGGCCTCACGATCGACAACCTGCGCTCGGCACAGGTCGTGACGGCCGACGGTCGCATCCGCCATGCCTCGGAGACCGAGGAGCCCGACCTCTTCTGGGCGATCCGGGGCGGCGGCGGCAACTTCGGCGTCGTCACCGAGTTCGAGTTCCAGCTGCACGAGCTGGGACCGATGGTGCAGATGGGAATGCTGTTCTGGTCGCTCGACCAGGGCGACGACGTGCTGCGGCTGGCGCGCGAGCTCATCCCGACGCTCTCGCGGGACCTCAACGTGCTCATCGTCGCGCTGAACGCGCCGCTCGCCCCGTTCGTGCCGCCGGAGTTCCAGGGCGAGCCGGGCTGGGCGCTCTGGATCGACGGCTTCGGCGACCCCGACGAGCACGCGTCCCTCATCGAGCGCATCCGCCGCTCGCTGCCGCCGAAGTGGGAGATCGCGACCCCGATGCCGTACACGGCGCTGCAGTCGATGACCGACGAGGCGAACGCGTGGGGCGGGTACGCCTACGAGCGCGCCGTCTACCTCGACGAGATCACCGACGAGGCGATCGACGTGCTCGTGCGCGAGGTGCCCAAGAAGTCGTCGCCGCTCTCGATCGTGGCCTTCTACCGCCTCGATGCCGCCTACTCCGACGTGCCGGACGACACCACCGCGTTCAGCGGCAGCCGGAAGCCGGGCTACGGCGTCTTCACGATCGCGGTCTGCCCCGCACCCGACCTACTCGAGCTCGACCGGCAGTGGGTGCGCGGCCTCACCGACCAGCTGAAGCCGCTCGCGCGCCCCGGCGCCTACATCAACGGACTCGCCGAGAGCGACTCGGCCCTGCTGCAGGAGTCGTACGGGCCGAAGTGGGACAGGCTGCGGCAGATCAAGGCCGCGTACGACCCGCAGAACGTCTTCCACCGCAACTTCAACATCCCGCCCGCGGAGTGACGAGGGGCGGCGCCTCGGCGAGGAGGCGCCGCCCGCCCGGTGGCTCGGCGACTGCGCCGCCCTCTGCCCGCACCGCGTCCCGTGCGGCGAGGGCGGCGTACGACGAGGCGATGCATCCGGCCCGGTGAGCGGCTGGTCGGGCTGCGGTCGCAGGACGACCTGACGGGCGCACCGCATCAGCCGGCTGGGGAGACGGCGCCGCACGCGACGCAGAGCACCGCTTCGGGCGCGTCGTGCTCCGGCAGCCGCACCTCCACGAGGCGGCTGCCGCCGCACCGGTCGCACGTCGCGCTCGCCACGAGGCAGGTGTACGGGCGCCGTCCGACAACGCCGGGCCGGGACGCTCGGATCCCGCGGCCCTACGGTGGCGTCATGGCGGACGCGGTGCGGGTGGAGCAGGTCGAGGCGCTCGACGAGGAGGTCGCCGCGGCCGTGCAGCGACTGCTGCCGCAGCTGTCGTCCTCGGCGGTGTTCGACGCCGGCCTCATCGAGCAGGTCGTGACGAACCCGGCGACGTCCCTCTTCGTCGCGCGGGACGGGGACGCGGTGATCGGCATGGCGACCCTCGTCATCGTGCCGGCGCCCACCGGGCTGCGCGGGCACATCGAGGACGTCGTGGTCGACGAGGCCGCGCGCGGGCGGGGCGCGGGCCGGGCGCTGATGGACGCGCTGATCCGGCAGGGCCGGGAGGCGGGGCTGCGGTCCCTCGAGCTCACCTCGCGCCCCTCGCGCACGGCCGCGATCGCGCTCTACGAGTCGGTCGGCTTCGCGAAGCGCGAGACGAACGTGCTGCGCTACGCCTTCGACTGACGATCCGGCATCACTGGGTTGGAGGCGTTCGTCGCCCGCGGCTGAGCCGCTAGAAGGGCTGCACCTCGACAGACTCAGTCGGCTGCGGGTCGCCGCGCTCGTCTGACCACGACACCTTCACCGACGCGTAGCCCTGGAACCGGTCCACCGCGCACTTGAAGACGGCCTGCTGCGGGAAGAGCTCCCACTGGGCGTCGTCGAGCACCTTGGTGCTGTAGTTGTCGTCGACGCGCACGTTGCGGGCCACGCCGGAGGCCGTGTTGACGAGCCGCACCTGGTCAGGCCCAGGCCCCTGCGCCGCGATCCACCGCACCGGCTTGAGCGGCGCCGGTCGATGCGGGCGCACGCGACTCTTGTGCACGAGGCGGAACGACGCCGCCCAAGCTGCGCCGCGGCCGAGCGTGCGGAACAGCACCGCCCACACCCGCCGCGTCGGCTTCACAGCGCCGGTGATGGCGGCGACGACCAGCGCGCTGACGGTCGGGATGAAGAACGCGGGCGCGGCGACCCAGGCCAACACACCGCTCACGGTGCGCCAGCGTAGGGGTGCCGTCGGACACTGGCGGGGTTTCCGCGGGGATCGCGGGCCAGAGACGGTAGAAGCCCCAGCAGGAACAGGTGTCCTGCCAGGGCTTCTACCGGAGGGGATGACGGGAATCGAACCCGCACCACCAGTTTGGAAGACTGGAGCTCTGCCATTGAGCTACATCCCCGGCGCCCGCTCGCGCGGGCCGTGCCAGGGTACCCGGCTCCGCGGCCCCCTTCCGTCCGACGCGGCGAGGACGACCCGTCGCTCCTTGGCGCGCTGCCAGTCGCCGCTACGGAATCGGTGGGACCGTTGAAGCATGAGCATCGGAACCGGCGTCGCCCTGTTCGTCATCGGCGCGATCCTCGCGTTCGCCGTCCACGTCACCATCGGGGTGATCGACCTCGCCACGACGGGCTACATCCTGATGATCGCAGGCATCGTCGTCTTCGTCGTCGGGCTCGTGCTGCTGTTCGTCCGGCGCAGCAGCACCTCGACGACCCGGGTCGACCCGGTGTCGGGTGAGCGGGTCACGCGCCGCGACATCGACGGCGGCCCGCGGTACTAGCGGAGCTCCAGCCATCGCCCCGGTCTTGGGACGCGCCCTCGCGCGCTCCTCGATCGCGGGGGCGGTCGAAGCGGTGGCCGCGGATTCGGAACGACGCAGCGGATCGCGCCCCAGGTCCGAATGCATGGCGCGTGGGCGGCTGAGCCGAATCGGTGGCGGCCGGGTCAGAAGCGGCGGTGGGTGAAGCGGCCGGCGACCAGCGTCGCGGCAACGCCTGAGGCGGACATCCGCTCGAGCGGCTCGTCGAGGAGCACGAGGTCGGCCGCGTCGCCGACGCGGGGCTCGGCGCGGCCGCGGGTCGAGGCCGCGAGCGCCTCCCCCAGCGTGATCCGCTGCTCGCCGTGCCACGGCGGCTGCTCGTCGCCCGTCCGCTCGACGGCGGCGCGGATCGCGAGCCACGGGTCGAGCGGCGCCACCGGGGTGTCCGAGCCGAGCACCAACGTCGCACCCGCGTCGAGGAGGCGCCGGAACGGGTAGGCGCGGCCGGTGCGGCCGGGCCAGTGCTGCTCCGCGACGTCGCGGTCGTCGAGCAGGTGTCCGGGCTGCACGCTCGCGGTCACGCCGAGCCGCCCGAACCGCGGCAGGTCCGCGTCCGCGACGAGCTGCGCGTGCTCGATGCGGCCGCTCACACCGGTCGCCTCGAACGCGTCGAGCGCGGACTTCACGGCGGCGTCGCCGATCGCGTGGACGGCCGGGGTGAGCGCCACCTCCCGCGCCCGGGTGAGCAGCGCCCGCAGCTCGTCGGGGGGCACGGTGAGCAGCCCGCGCGTGCCGTCGGGGTACGGCTCGGCCAGGTAGGCGGTGCGGGTGTTCAGCGCCCCGTCGATGAGCGTCTTCAGCGGCCCCACGGAGAGCAGGCCGAGGTCGTCGTCGAGGGCGGCGCCCGTGCAGAGGCCCTCGTCGGCCGCGCGGTCGAGGTCGAAGGGGTAGACGGCCGCCTCGACACGGAGCGCGGCGAAGCCGGCAGCGGCACGCCGGAGCCAGGGGTCCTTGTTCCACGCCATCTCGAAGTCGACGATGCCGACGACCCCGCGCTGCGCCGCCTGCTCGGCGAGCGCGGCCACAGCGGGATCCGCGGACGCCTCGGACAGCTCCCGCACGTCGCGCGCGACGGCGAACGCGGCGCCCTCGCGGAGCAGGCCCGAGTCGTCGAGCTCGACGCCGAACCGCCGGCCCGCCGCGCTGCTCAGCCAGACCGCGTGCACGTCGTGACTCGTCAGCACGACGGGCCGCTCCCCCGCCGCGGCGTCGAGCGCGGCGCGGGTCGGGAGGTCGGGCCAGACGCCGTCGCGGAAGCCGATACCGAGCAGCGGCCAGTCTCCGGGCTGTTCCGCGGCACCCCGCCGGACGAGTTCCGTGGCCTCGGCGGCCGAGGTCGCGCCGCCGAGCTGGATCCACGACGCGGCGAGCGCCGCCTGCGTCATGTGGACGTGCTCGTCCCACAGCCCGCGGAGCAGCCGGCGCCCGTCGGCCTCGACGACCTCGAGGGGCCCGGCGTCGAGCTGCGGGGCGAGCGCCGTGATCCGGCCGTCCTCGATACGGACGTCGACGAGCCCCGCGCCGAGGCGGGCGCGGTGCAGCAGCAGGTCCGGCACCGGGTCAGTCCCGCTTCGGGCGGGGCAGCGTCTGCCAGCCCGGCGCCCAGTAGAGGTTTCGGCCGCCCATCTCCTCCATGACGACCTCGCCGCGCCCGCGGGGGCTCTTCTGCCCGGTGCGCTTGTAGACGAAGTGCCGCTCGTCCCGGCTCGCGAGCGCGTTGCGGTACTGCTCCTCGGTCTCGAGGTCGTCGCGGGTCATCATCTGCCCGGTCCGCACGCCGATCGCGAGCAGATGCGCCCAGTCGCGCCAGAGCTTCCGGAGCGCGGGCACGGAGATCTCCTTGCCCGGCGTGTGCGGGTTGAGGCGCGCGCGGAACAGCAGCTCTGCCCGGTAGACGTTGCCGATGCCGGCGACGACGCTCTGGTCCATGAGCAGCAGGCCGATCGGGCTGCCCGACTTCCGGACGGCCGCGACGAAGCGGTCCTCTGCGGCCTTGCCCGAGTCGTGCATCGGGTCGGGGCCGAGCTTCGCGATCAGCCGGCGCACCTGGTCGGGGTCGAACACCTCGCAGGCCGTCGGGCCGCGCAGGTCGGCGACCGCGGTGTCGATGAGCAGGCGCAGGCGGACCTGGCCGATCGGCTCGGGCGGGAACTCGGTGAGCTCGACGTCCTCGCCGCGCTCGCTCTCCGCCATCCGCAGGCGGGTACGGCGGGGAGCGCCGATCGACCCGAGGCTCGACTCGGGCAGCGCGTCGGCGACCACTCCCCCGTCCGCCGCGGCCTCGAGACCGTCCGGGGTCTCGGCGGACGGGTCGATCGTGTCGCCCGCGATCTGATCCAGGAACGTGCCCCGCTGGTTCGTCTGCCCCATCCGGCCGTTCGCCGAGGCGAGCGTCGCGTCGGCGGTGATCTCGCCCGCGAAGTCCCACGCGCCGTAGAGGCCGAGGTGGACGTGGAGGGTGCGCTCGCCCTCGAACTCGAGCAGCAGGTGCTTGCCGACGGCGCTCGAGGCGACCATCACCCGGCCGTCGAGGAGCGCCGCGCCCGCGGCGAAGCGGCCCTGGGGGCTCGAGGCGGCGGCACGGTGACCGACGAAGTTGCGTCGGAACTGCAGCGCGATGCGGTGGAGCGAGTGGCCTTCGGGCATGTCAGTCGCCGATGCGCTGCACAGCGGCGTCGATCGGGTGGCCCGCGATCGCGCCGGTGCGCTCGTACTCGGCGAGCTGCGCGATGCGCCGCGCGTGCCGCTCCTCCTTCGAGAACGGCTCGGCGAGGAACAGGTCGATGAGGTGCAGCGCGTCCTCGAGGGTGTGCTGGCGGGCACCGATCGCGCAGACGTTCGCGTCGTTGTGCTGCCGGGCGAGCAGCGCGGTCGACTCGTTCCAGATGAGCGCGGCGCGGATGCCCTCCACCTTGTTCGCGGCGATCTGCTCGCCGTTGCCGGAGCCGCCGAACACCACGCCGAGGGTGTCGACGCCCGCCGCCTGGTCGTTCACGACGCCGATCGCGGCGTTGATGCAGAACGACGGGTAGTCGTCGAGCGGGTCGTACTCGGTGGGGCCGTGGTCGACGACCTCGTGGCCGCTCTGCTCGAGGTGGTCCTTCAGCTGCTGGGCGAACTCGAGCCCGGCGTGGTCGGTCCCGATGTGGACGCGCATGCGCCGAGTCTAGAAGCGGCGCGCCGAGCCCCTCGGCCTCCACCTCCTGACCGCGGATCCGGAATTCCTCCTCGACACGCCGCGGCCCATCCCCTCCTCCCCCGCGTGTCGCTGCAGAAGTCCGGAACGGCGCGAGAAATCCGGATCCGCGAAGGTGGGGACGGCGGACGCCGGGGGCCGCGCAGGGCCCGGTGACCCCCGGTGGCGTCAGTAGGGTGGTCGGCCGTAACCGGCGGCAGACCCACGAGGAGCGCGAATGCCCGGAGAGAACCTCACCCGCGTCGAGGCCCAGGAGCGAGCGGGGCTCGTCTCGCCCACCACCTACGACGTCGAGCTCGACCTCACGCGCGGCGCGGAGGTGTTCGGCTCGACCACGACGGTGCGGTTCACGGGCACGCCCGGCGCGTCCACGTTCATCGACGCGATCACGAAGACGGTGCACTCGGTCACCCTGAACGGCACCGAGCTCGACGCGGCCGCGGTGAGCGACGGCGTGCGCATCCAGCTGCCCGACCTGCAGGAGGAGAACGAGCTGCGGGTCGTCGCCGACGCGATGTACACGAACACCGGCGAGGGCCTGCACCGCTTCGTCGACCCGGTCGACGACGAGGTGTACCTGTACTCGCAGTTCGAGGTGCCGGACTCGCGCCGCATGTTCGCGGTCTTCGAGCAGCCGGACCTCAAGGCCGAGTTCCGCTTCACCGTCACGGCGCCGGCCCGGTGGCAGGTCGTCTCGAACCAGCCGACGCCCGAGCCCGAGGTGCAGGGCGACACCGCCACGTGGCGCTTCGAGTCGACCCCGCGGATCTCGTCGTACATCACCGCGCTCATCGCCGGCCCGTACCAGGTGGCGCGCGACGAGCTGACGAGCAGCGACGGCCGCACGATCCCCCTCGGCGCCTTCGCCCGCGCCTCCCTCTTCGCGCACCTCGACGCCGACTACGTCTTCGACATCACGAAGAAGGGCTTCGAGTTCTACGAGCGCATCTTCGGTGTGCCGTACCCCTTCGACAAGTACGACCAGCTCTTCGTGCCCGAGTACAACGCGGGCGCGATGGAGAACGCGGGCGCCGTCACCTTCGTCGAGTCGTACGTGTTCCGCTCGAAGGTGTCCGACGCCGTGAAGGAGCGCCGCGTCGTCACGATCCTCCACGAGCTCGGCCACATGTGGTTCGGCGACCTCGTGACCATGAAGTGGTGGAACGACCTCTGGCTGAACGAGTCGTTCGCCGAGTACATCTCCACGCTCGCCACCGCCGAGGCGACCGAGTGGGCCGAGGCCTGGACGACCTTCAACATCATGGAGAAGAGCTGGGGCTACACGCAGGACCAGCTGCCCTCCACGCACCCGATCGTCGCCGAGATCCCGGACCTCGAGGCCGTGCAGGTGAACTTCGACGGCATCACCTACGCGAAGGGCGCGAGCGTGCTGAAGCAGCTCGTCGCCTACGTCGGCCGCGAGCCGTTCCTCGAGGGCGTCGGCACGTACTTCCAGAAGCACGCGTTCGGCAACACGGAGCTGAAGGACCTGCTCGCCGAGCTCGAGGCCACGAGCGGCCGCGACCTCACGAGCTGGAGCGCATCCTGGCTCGAGACCGCCGGCGTGAACACGCTGACGCCCGAGATCGACACGGACGCCGACGGCCGCATCACCGCGTTCGGCATCCGGCAGACCGCGAGCGAGGAGCAGCCGACGATCCGGCCGCACCGCCTCGCGATCGGGTTCTACGAGCTGCACGGCGAGAGGCTCGTCCGCACGGAGCGCTTCGAGCTCGACGTCGCGGGCGAGCGCACCGACGTGGCCGAGCTGGTCGGCACGCGCCGCCCCGCGCTCGTGCTGCTGAACGACGACGACCTCGCCTACGCGAAGATCCGTCTCGACGAGGAGAGCCTCGAGACCGCCATCGCGCACCTCGCGAAGATCGAGTCGCCGCTCGCCCGCGCCCTCGTCTGGAGCGCGGTGTGGGACGCCACCCGCGACGCGGAGGCCCGCCCGCGCGACTTCGTCCGCCTCGTGCTGAACAACATCGGCGCCGAGACCGAGTCGACCACCCTCCGCACGGTGCTGCAGCAGGCGGCGCTCGTCGCCGCGAGCTACGTGGCGCCGGAGGTGCGCGAGGAGACCCTCACCGCCCTCGGCGACGGCGTGCTCGCGCTGCTGCACCAGGCGGAGGCCGGCTCGGACGCGCAGTTCCAGTTCGCGAAGAACCTCGCCGCGCTCGCCCGCACCGACGAGCAGCTCGCCGCGGTGCGCCGCCTGCTGTCGGGCAAGGAGCCGCTCGAGGGCCTTCAGGTCGACACCGACCTGCGCTGGGAGCTGCTCATCGCGCTCGTCGCCGGCGGCCAGGCCGGCGAGGCCGAGATCACCGCGACGCTCGCCGCGGACGACACCGCGACCGGCCGCGAGTCGGCCGCGCACGCCCGCGCCGCGATCCCCACCGCGGAGGGCAAGCAGGCCGCCTGGGCCTCGGTCGTCGACTCGGCCGCGCTGCCGAACGCGACCGTGCGGGCGACCTGCCTCGGCTTCCGCCGCGCCATCGACACCGACCTGCTCGAGCCCTACGTCGAGCAGTACTTCGCCGCCATCGACGAGATCTGGGCGACCCGCAGCTATGCGATCGCCGAGGCGCTCGCCCGCGGCCTGTACCCGTCGCCGCTCGCCGACCGCCGGCTCGTGTCGGCGTCGCAGCAGTGGCTCGACGCGCACCCGGGGACCACCGCGATGCGTCGCGTCGTCGTCGAGAACATGGCCGGCGTGCAGCGCGCGCTCGCTGCCCAGGCGCGGGATGCGCGTGACTGACGCCGTGCTCGGCCGGCTGCTGCAGGCGGTCTCGGCCACGACGGTCCGGACGGACCTCGACCGGTTCTGGGCCTCGGGCCTCGGGCAGGCGCTCTGGATCGTGATCCAGGTCGTCGTGATCATCCTGATCGCGCTCGTGGTGCGGGCCATCGCGCACCAGCTGATCCGGATGTTCGTCAACCGGGTCGTCACCGGTGTGAAGCGGCGGGGCCGCGCGGACGACACGCAGGCCCTGCTCGCCTCCCCGGTGAGCGCGGCGCGGGTCGTGCAGCGCACCCGCACACTCGGGTCGGTGCTGAACAACCTCGTCTCGACGATCGTCGCGATCGTGGCGCTGATCAGCATCGTGGGCGTGATCAACCCGAACATCACCGGCGCGTTCTCCCTGATCACCGCGGCGCTCGGCGCGGGGCTCGGCTTCGGCGCGCAGAGCATCGTCAAGGACGTGCTCAGCGGACTGTTCATGGTCGCGGACGATCAGCTCGGCGTCGGCGACGTCGTGACGACCGATCTCGCCACCGGGATGGTCGAGGCCGTCGGCATCCGGGTCACGCAGGTGCGGGACGTGAACGGGGTGCTCTGGTACGTCCGCAACGGCGAGCTGACGCGCATCGGCAACATGTCGCAGGGCTGGGCGCGCGCCGTCGTCGACGTCACCGTGCCCAAGGGCATCGACGTCGACGCGGTGCAGCAGCGGCTGCTCGCCGTCGCGACGGCCGTGCTCGACGACCCGCAGTGGCGGCAGAGCGTCATGGAGAAGCCCGAGCTCTGGGGCCTCGAGTCGGTGACGGCCGAGGGCGTCGTGCTGCGCCTCGTCGTGCGCACCCGCACGAACACGAAGGACGACGTGGCCTGGTCGCTGCGCACCCACATGCGCGAGGCGCTCGTCGCCGCCGGCGTCGAGCCGACCGCGATCTCGAGCGCCCCGCTGCCCTCCTTCGAGCAGGCCGGCGCGCTCCGCGGCGTGCGACCCCTCAGCTGGAACCCGCCGGCCACCCGGCGCCCTCGGGCCCGGGCGGCGCGTCCGGCCGCCGAGGACGCGCCCGTGGCCGCCGAGGCGCTGCCTGGCGCGACCGCCCCGAGCGTGCCTCCCACGAGGCCGCGGGCCGGCGCGCGCGGGGCCTCCGGGCAGCCGGGCGCCGTCGGGCGGCAGGGCGCCGCGGGACCGGACGAGGTCGACGATGTCCGCTGACCCGCCCGCCCCCGGCGGCTCGTTCTACGAGGCGGTCGGTGGCCGCCCGACCTTCGAGAAGCTCGTGCAGCGGTTCTACGCGGGCGTCGCGGAGGATCCGCCGCTGCGCGAGCTCTACCCGGAGGAGGACCTCGGGCCCGCCGCCGAGCGGCTCACCGGGTTCCTCGAGCAGTACTGGGGCGGCCCGACGACGTACAGCGAGCAGCGCGGGCACCCGCGACTGCGGATGCGGCACATGCCGTTCAAGGTCAACCCGGCGCAGCGCGACCGCTGGCTCACGCACATGCGCGCTGCCGTCGACTCGCTCGAGCTGCCGCCGCTCTACGAGGCGGAGCTGTGGGCGTACCTCGAGCGGGCCGCCCTCGCGATGGTGAACACCTTCGAGGAGTAGGCCCGACCCGCGGCGGTCACCAGTGCAGCGTGAGGCGCAGCAGCAGGATGCCGCCGACCAGCGTCCCGACCGTGCCGAGCACGACGGCGAGCAGCACGACGAGGCCGAGGATCCGCGCCGCGGCGCGGGCGAGGCCGAGCGCTGCGAGCACCGCGACGACCGCCGTCAGCGCGGACGTCGCACCCGCGCCCTGCGCGACCTGCGGCAGCGGACGGGTCTCGGTCACGGCGCGAGCCTAGGCAGCGCGGCTGCGAGCGGCGACGCCCCAGAGCGAGGGAGGCGCGGCTCCCACGGATCCCGCGGCCTGCGGGAGGCCCCCGGCTCGGGGTCCTCCGGGCGGCTCAGCCCTGCAGCGACCAGGCGCGGCGCTTCACGAGCACGTACCCGCGCTCGGTGCTGAGACGCGTCCACGGGCCGTTGTCGTGGATCGGCACCGGTTCGTAGGGGTCCCCGAGGAAGCCGAGGCTCTGCGCGGCGAACGCGGCGCCCGCCGGCACGTGGTCGACGCCGTCGATCGTGCGCCCCCACACCTCGCTGCGGATGCGGCGGACGATCGCCTCGCCCGCGTTGTCGGGCAGGGCGGCGGCGACCTCGACGATGCCGTCGCGGGCGGTCTCGAGCAGGACGCTCGCCTCCACCTGGCCGACGGCGTGCCAGCCGGTGCGGGGCGGCGCGACGCCCGCCCAGGTGACGGTGTGCACCTCGGCGGGCACGCCGACGCGGAGCGGCTCGCCCTCCTCGGCGCGCGCGCGCTCGAGGCGGGCGACCAGCGACTCGATGGGGACGACCGCGTCGAGCTCGAGCTCCGGCGGCACCGCGACGGTCCGGAGCCCGAGCACCGTGGGGGTCTCGTCGAGCAGGCCCGACGGGTAGAGCACGGCGGTGTAGACGGCGAGCACGCCGGCCTCGGCGACGAGCCGGACCGAGGAGCGGTCGATGCGGTCCGCGCGGCCGAGATAGGTGCGCAGGTCGGCCAGCGCGGCGGCGTCCGGCAGCTCGAGGGTACGGTCCATGGGCGTCCCACTACCGTAGTGGGGCCGCCTCCCCGCGGCCCCGGACACCCCGACGCGAGGAGCACGCGTGGACCCGCTCGCCACCCTTCTGGCCGCCCTCGACCTCACCGACACCGGGGCGAGGACGAGCGAGGACATCTTCACGGGACCGGCGCTCTACAACCCCGGCGGCCGGCTGTTCGGCGGGCAGGTGCTCGCGCAGTCCGTCGCGGCCGCGACCCGCACGATCGGGCCCGAGCGCCCGATCCACTCGATGCACGGGTACTTCCTGCGGCCGGGCGAGATCGACGTGCCCATCACGTTCGCGGTCGACCGGATCCACGACGGCCGCTCGTTCAGCACGCGCCGCACGCAGGCGTACCAGCGCGGCGTGCCGATCCTGTCGATGATCGCGTCGTTCCAGACGGAGGACGAGGGCCTCGAGCACCAGGCACCGATGCCCGACGACCTGCCGATGCCCGAGGACCTGCCGGACGAGCGGAAGGTGCTCTCCGCCATCGACCACCCGATGGCGCAGTACTGGGCGACGGGCCGCGCGTTCGACATGCGGCACGTCGGTTCGCCCGTCTTCCTCGCCGTCGAGGGCGAGCGGGTCGCGCACCAGGCGGTGTGGCTGAAGGCGATCGGCCCGCTGCCCGACGACCCGGCGCTGCACCGCGCCGCGCTCGCCTACGCGAGCGACTACACGATCCTCGAGCCGACGTTCCGGCGGCACGGCATCCCGTGGGCGCAGCCGGGCCTGAAGGCGGCGAGCCTCGACCACGCGATGTGGTGGCACCGCCCCGTCCGGGTCGACGAGTGGCTCGTCTACGTGCAGGAGTCGACGAGCGCGAGCGGTGGCCGCGGGCTCGCGCTCGGCCGGATCTTCACCCGCGACGGCCTGCTCGTCGCGTCGGTGGCGCAGGAGGGCATGGTGCGGGTGCCGCACTGACGCTTCCCGGCCCTCCGAGCCGGCTCTGCTCCGGATCCTGGTCGGAATCGGACCGGCAGAGCGGCGAGGATCCGGAGCGGGCTGCGGACTCAGCGGCGTTTGCTGAAGACGACGGGCTCGTCGACGTAGGGCGCGAGCGCCTCGCGCTCCCGGTCGGTCATACGTCGCGGCTTCGAGTCGGACGCGTTCGCGAGCACGAGCGTGGTCGCCGCCTTCGTGTAGAGCACCCGCGGCTCGACGCCGGCCGTGCTGTAGATCTCGTAGCCGAGCTCGAGGCTCGCCCCGCCCATCCGCCCGATCCACACCTCGGCGTCGAGCGGCGTGCGCTGGTACGGGATCGGCCGCAGGTACTCGATCTCCTGCCGCGCGATGAGGCTCAGCGTGTCGGCGCCGGGACTGCCGTCGAGCACGCGCGGGCCGACCCCGTCGGTCGAGTCGATCGACTCGCCGGTCACCCAGAACGCCTCGATGCGCACCTCCTCGAGGAGACGCAGCATCGCGGCGTTGTTCACGTGCGCGTAGGCGTCGATGTCGCTCCAGCGGAGCGAGACCGGCACGTGCAGGCGCACGGTCAGACGCGGGTGAGCTTGCGGTACACGCCGCGGCCGACGCCGACCGACTCGGGGCCGAGACGCTCGGCCTTGTTCTGCTCGTACGACTCGAAGTTGCCCTCGAACCAGTACCAGCTGCCCGGCTGCTCCGGCGTGCCCTCGTAGGCGAGGATGTGCGTCGCGATGCGGTCGAGGAACCACCGGTCGTGGGTGATGACCACCGCGCAGCCGGGGAACTCGAGCAGCGCGTTCTCGAGGCTGCCGAGCGTCTCGACGTCGAGGTCGTTCGTCGGCTCGTCGAGCAGCAGCAGGTTGCCGCCCTGCTTCAGCGTGAGCGCGAGGTTCAGCCGGTTGCGCTCGCCGCCGGAGAGGATGCCGGCCGGCTTCTGCTGGTCGGGGCCCTTGAAGCCGAACGTCGACACGTAGGCGCGTGACGGGATCTCGGTGCTGCCGACCTGGATGTAGTCGAGCCCGTCGGAGACGACCTCCCAGAGCGTCTTCTTCGGGTCGATGCCCCCGCGGCTCTGGTCGACGTACGAGATCTTCACGGTGTCGCCGACCTTGAGGTCGCCGCCGTCGAGCGGCTCGAGGCCGACGATGGACTTGAACAGGGTGGTCTTGCCGACGCCGTTCGGGCCGATGACCCCGACGATGCCGTTGCGCGGCAGCGTGAACGTGAGGCCGTCGATGAGCACCCGCCCGTCGAAGCCCTTCTCGAGGCCCTTCGCCTCGATCACCTGGCTACCGAGGCGCGGACCCACCGGGATCTGGATCTCCTCGAAGTCGAGCTTCCTCGTGCGCTCGGCCTCGGTGACCATCTCCTCGTAGCGGGCGAGGCGCGCCTTGCTCTTCGCCTGCCGGCCCTTCGCATTCGAGCGCACCCAGTCGAGCTCGTCGGCGAGGCGCTTCGCGAGCTTCGCGTCCTTCTTGCCCTGCACCTGGAGGCGCTCGCGCTTCTTCTCGAGGTAGGTCGAGTAGTTGCCCTCGTAGGGGTAGAGGCGACCGCGGTCGACCTCGGCGATCCACTGCGCGACGTGGTCGAGGAAGTACCGGTCGTGGGTGACGGCGAGCACGGCGCCCGGGTACTGCTGCAGGTGCTGCTCGAGCCAGAGCACGCTCTCGGCGTCGAGGTGGTTGGTGGGCTCGTCGAGCAGCAGCAGGTCGGGCTTCTGCAGCAGCAGCTTGCAGAGCGCGACACGGCGCTTCTCACCGCCGGACAGCACCGACACCTGCGCGTCGCCCGGCGGGGTGCGCAGCGCCTCCATGGCCTGCTCGAGCTGCGAGTCGAGGTCCCAGGCGTTCGCGGCGTCGATCTCGTCCTGGAGCTTCGCCATCTCGTCGCCGAGCTTCTCGTAGTCGGCGTCGGGCTCGGCCATCTCGAGACCGATGGCATCGAAGCGGGCGAGCTTCGTGCGGATCTCGGCGACGCCGTCCTGCACGTTCTCGAGCACGGTCTTCGACTCGTCGAGCTCGGGCTCCTGCATGAGGATGCCGACGGTGTAGCCGGGCGTGAGCCGGGCCTCGCCGTTGCTCGGGGTGTCGAGCCCCGCCATGATCTTGAGGATCGTCGACTTGCCCGCGCCGTTCGGTCCGACGACGCCGATCTTGGCGCCGGGGAAGAACGACATCGTCACGTCGTCGAGGATGACCTTGTCGCCGTGCGCCTTGCGGGCGCGGACCATCGAGTAGATGTATTCCGCCATGGGAGACGAGTCTAGAAGGGCGTGGTCAGCCATTCGGCGTCGCTCGCTGCGGGCGTAGCGGCTGGCGCCTGGACCTCCGGGTCCGACAGCGGCGCGCCCCACTCGCTGCTGCGGTCGGCTCGCGGTGCCGCGGGCTGCTCGGCCTGCGGTGCCCCGCCCGCCGGTCGCTCCCCCGTCGCAGGTCGCTCATCCGAGGGCTGCGGCCGCTCGCCGCGCACGAACGTGCTCGTGCCGAACGCGAGGTCGTGCCCCAGCGCGAGCGCGCGGATCTCGACGGAGCGGGCACGCTGGCCGTCCTGCCCGTCCCACTCGTTGACGCTGAGGTCGCCCTGCACGATGACCCGCTGTCCCTTGTGCAGCGACGTGAGCGCGTTGTGACCGAGCTCGCCCCAGGCGGTGACGCGGTACCAGCTGGTGGGCCCGTCGCCCCAGTTGCCCTGCGCGTCGCGCCGGCGGTCACGCGACGCGACCGGGAACGTGACGAGCGAGCCGCGGCTCGTCGCGCGCTCCGCCGGCTCCTGCCCGAGCACTCCGATGACGGTGATGCGGTCGCCCATGGTCCTCCCCTTCCTGCCGCGGCACCCTGCCGCAGATGCGAGGTCGGGATCCGGCGGCGCGTTGCCCGTGCCGATGGATGAGACGCCACCGGATCCCGTGCCGACAGCGTGGCCGCCGGACGGGCGGGAACGACCGCGCCGCCCGGTCCGGTGGACAGCGGGCGGCGCGGCAGGGGGCTGGGGAGGAGCGGTTTACGCGGCCTTGACGTACTGCGCGTACGACTTGCGCACCTTGTTCACCTTCGGCAGCGCGACGGCGAGGCAGTAGCCCTGGTTCGGGTTCTTCGCGAAGAAGTCCTGGTGGTACTCCTCGGCGCGGTAGAACTCGCCGAGCGGGGTCAGCTCGGTGACGATCCTCCCGTCCCAGATGTCGGCGGCGCGCTCGATCGCGGACTCGAACAGCTCGCGCTGCTCGTCGTTCGCGTAGTACATGGCCGACCGGTACTGGGTGCCGACGTCGTGACCCTGGCGGTTCAGCTGGCGCGGGTCGTGCAGCGTGAAGAAGACGTCGAGGATCACGTCGCGCGGGATCACGTCGGGGTCGAACGTGACGGCGACGGCCTCCGCGTGACCGGTCATGCCCGTGCAGACGGCCTCGTAGCTCGGGTTCGCCATGCGGCCGCCGGTGTAGCCGGAGACGACGTCGCTGACGCCGTCGAGCGAGCGGTACACCGCGTCGAGGCACCAGAAGCAGCCACCGGCGAGCACGAAGGTTTCCATGTTCCCTCTCCTGAACTCGGCGCCTCCGGGCGCCGCAGTGGAGTGAACCACGGGCGCCGGAGCCGTGTTCCCCGGCCGCAGGGAGGGAACAGCCATGGGAGCGTCACAGCGGTCCCGTATCCTGCCCGCCATGTGGGAGGGGTTCACCGGCTGGCTGCAGTCGCCCGGAGGCTCGCGGGTGCTCGACGGGGCGATCGTCCCGGCGATCGCGATCCTCGTCGCGGGCGTCGTCGCGGCACTCATCGCGCGCGCCGCCGTCCGGACGCTGCTGCGCCGGGCCGACGGCGAGGCCGCGACCACCGCCGTGGCCGCGCTCGTCGAGAGCGCGCGCATCGCGGCGGCGTGGGACGACGCCGAGCGCAGCGAGCGCAAGCGCTTCTCCCGCCTCCGGGTGGAGGCCGATGTCCGCACGCGGCTGCTCCCCCGCACGGGCGCGACGCTCGCGGCGCAGTGGGCGTCGCTCCGCATCGACGCGCTGCAGCGCGCAGCGATCGGCGGTCCGGTGGCGCCCGTCGAGGTCGACGAGGTGCGCGAGCGCCTGCTCGCCTGGCTCGAGAAGCCCGGCCGGGCGAAGCGGTTGTTCGGTCCGGACGTCGAGCGGATGTCCACCGCGCCGGTCCCCCGCAAGGAACGCCCTGCGGAGCCGCCGAAGGCGGAGCGGTCGAAGAAGCCCGCTGCGGCCGACGGCGCCGTGCACCAGCCGAAGGCGGAGCCCGTCCTGCCGCAGCGCGCGCCGGAGACGGCGGTGGAGTCGGTGGCGGAGGCGCCTCCGAGCGACCCGGCCGCTCCGGCCGTGCCGCAGCCGCCGGACGAGCCGCTCGCCGAGCCCGCGGGCGCTCCTCCGGCTCCGCGCGTGGAGCCCGCGGTGGCGGTCGCCGTCGAGCGGACCACGGATGAGCCGCCGTCGACGCAGCCGGTCACCGTGCAGCGGCACCGGCTCGAGGCGCGCGACATCGCAGCCGCGGTGCGGCTCGACCGGGCGCGCCAGTCCCAGTCGCAGGAGGTCGAGCAGCCGATCGCCCCGGTGGAGCCGTCCGCCGCTCCTCACCCGGAGCGTGCGGTCGCCGAGCAGCGGAAGCAGCAGGAGCCTCCCGCCGACGCGCCTGAGGCCGCGCCGAGAACGCCGGTCCTGCCGCGCAGCGAGTTCCTCGAGACCGCCATGGCCGCGGCGAGCGCCACGAGCGCCGTGCCGCTGCAGGAGGCGAAGCCACCGAGGCTCCAGCCGCCTGCGGAGAAGCCGGACTGGCTCGACGAGTACGACGACGACGCCGACATCACGCAGCAGTCGATGAACCTGAAGACCCCGCCGCCGGTCGCGGCGAGCTCGGTGCACGACCGCACGAAGAGCGGCGAGGGCATCGTGCCGCTCGACGACAAGGCCGGGAGCAGCCGCCGGTAGGCTCCTGCGTCGTTGCCCCGATAGCTCAATGGATAGAGCAACGGCCTTCTAATCCGTAGGTTGCAGGTTCGAGTCCTGCTCGGGGCGCAGAATCCCTGGTCAGGTCCCAACTAAGGTTCCGGCGCAGGAGTCGACCCCGAGGAAACCCCGAACATTCGACCGAGGTGATCGGCTGCGGATGCGCTTCCGACGTTGCGGCTCATGTAGACGTCCTGCGTCAAGGACGGCTTCGAGTGTCCGAGGTACTCCGCGATCGCGCGGGCGCTCAAGCCGGCGACGTCGAGTGCTGTCGCCGTCGTCTTCCGCAGCGAGTGGCTCGTGTAGGACGAGTAGCCGAGGCGATCCCGGTTCCGCCGCCAGACGGACTCGGCGTCGATCGGGTCGCGAAGCGTTCCCGACAGGCTCGGGAACACGACCGTCGCGATCCGATCGCGGCGCTCGAGGAGCGCCACTGCTTGCACAGGGACGGAGATCGTCCGAGTCGACGCAGCGGTCTTCCCGTGCTGCTGATGCAGCAGCCCCTTCCCAGGGACCCGAACCACTGTCGCGTCGAACGTGACCTTCGCGGCTGCGAGATCGACGCGCTCCCACGTGAGGGCTAGGGCCTCCCCAATGCGGCACCCGCTCATCACCATGAACGCGAGCAGGTCGCCGACGTCCGCACGTCGCAGTTCTGGGTCGTCCATGACCGTCCGAATGAAGGTCGGCACAGTGTCCAGCTGGAGCGCGGTCGAAGCACGTGACGTACCTCGGCGGATGGCTGCGACTTGAGCCACGGGATTCGTCCGCAGGGCGTCAGCCCGCACTGCCATGCCGAGGATGCCGGACAGCACGGAGCGCGTCGTTTTCGCCGTCCCGGGCCCGTGGTCCTTTGTCACCGCCGTGAAGAACGCTTGCAACCGTCCTGGCGTCGCTTCCGCCAAACGCAGATCTCCGATGCGGGGCACGATCACCCGGCGGACGACGCGTTCGTACTCAGCGAGTGATCCCGCTGCCAAGCCGGCGTCGCCCTTCGCGACGACGAACTGCTCGGCCGCTACCGAGAGCGGGGTGCTCGGCTTGAGGTCGCCGTCGGTCGGACTCGCCATATCGACGAGCGCTTCCATGAGCGCGTTGGCCGCCTTGGCTCCCGTCCTTCCTGCGCGGAACCGCTCGACCTGCCTCCGCGTGCCGTCCGGGAATCGGTACAGCGTCCTCGCGCGCCAGACGCCGGGCTCGACCTCGCGAAGGTTCACGGTGCCATGCGTGCTGATCGGCATTCTCGGGCGCCCCATCAACCGGCCTCTCTGCCGACCGCAACCCCGCTCGGCAGCGCGATTCTGCGTCGGAGCTCGGACACGCCCTGACACGGCTTCTCGGACCGCTGCCCCCAGGGCAGCCAGCAAGACCACAGCCAAACCGGATCGAGCAAACCGACCGGCTCGAGCGACCGCCCATTCCTGCCGCAACCTGAGCGACCCTGCCCATTCTCACTCGCGCCTGACCCGCTCGAATTCACGCCCGTTCTCATTCGCCTTCTCCTCTTGCTCTCCCGCGCTCCGCTCATTTCATCTATCCCCTTTCCCACGCCTCCCCGCTCCCTTGCTGCCACATTCCCGCCCTCACTGCAACTCCTCTTTTTCTTGCCCTGTCCTGGCCTGCCACCTGTACTCCCGAACCACCCACAGGCAACTGCTTTTCAAGTTGTGTGTGGGTGGTTCGGGAGCCGCGCCAGCGGAGGTGGCAGGCCAGGACAGGGCAAGACGCCCGAAACGCCTCGCTCGACCCCTCGCACTCGACGAGGGGGTCGGCGAGGGGTCCGACGACGCCCACGAGCAGACCAGCTGTCACGATCGTGACGAGAACCCACCTCCACCGGTCCTCAGCGGCGCGCGTGCACGGCCGTCTCAGAGCTCCGACGGTGAGGTTCGGGACGAGGAACACCACTCGAGCCGATGCAAGCCGATCTCCTCAGATGCCTACTTGCGAGAAGCGCTCACGAGCGCGCGCACGCGGAGCACCCGTCTGCGGCGTGACGCACTTGCAGGCGCCCGTCGCGGTGAGTACGAGGGCGATCACCCGACAAAGCGAGAGGATCGTTCCATGACGGCTGCGCAGTCCTCCCTCACGCCCGTGACCGTGTCGCGGGCTGAAGTCTTTGGGCTGCGACCAGGAGATTCCAACGAGCCAGTCCTCACGATCGACGACTGGTCACCTCCAGTGCAGTTCTTCATCGGTCGGAACGGCAGTGGCAAGTCGCGCACCGCGCGCGCGATCCGGAGCCAGCTAAACGGGCGCCTGCTGTCCACGGATCGCCTCACGGGCCTCATGAGCTTCGTGAACTACGGCTGGGGGTCAGTGCCGACCGCATTCAAAGGAGTACCGCTCGGCGACGAAGAGCGGCAGCAGATGCAACAGATGCAACAAACGGGTACGGCGGGCGGCGAAGCATCTGACGAGCTTTACGCGCTGCGTGAGCAGCCCGAGGTGTGGTTGCGTGTGGCGGCTTTCGTTCGACGTACGCTTGGACGGGTCCTTGACCTCCGAGAGAGCGCTGGCTTCCTCGATCCCTACGTTCGCATTGACGATGTCGAGTACTCGCTCCTCCGAGACGAGGGCCACGGACTCCGCGAACTAGTAGTGCTGCTGACTGCTATCTACCGAGCCGACACGCGTCTGCTCGTTATCGACGAGCCGGAACTCCATCTGCATCCAGCGATGGCGCGCATGTGGCTCACTGAGTTGAACCGCGAGTGTGCGAGGACCGGCAAGCGGGCGATCATCGTCACCCATGAACCGAGCTTCATACGCCCTCGGTCATTCGACGACCTGAAAGCAATCTGGCTCTTCGCTCCGGGACGTCTACCGATGCGCGTTAGTGAGGGTGTGCTTGACGTGCAGGAGATTTCTGTAACAGCCTCGGTCCTGCAGAATCCGCAACTCGTGGCACAACTCGCCTTTGCGCCGAGACCGGTCTTGCTCGAGGGATCAACAGACGTCGCGGCATTCACGACTGCGCTGACCCGTCTGGTTGAACCGGCGGTGGTTGCTCAGACAGAGCTGATCGATTGTGGCGGAAGCGGCTCGGTTGGAGTGTGGCTAGAGATCTGCACCAAGCTCGGGGTCGATGTAAAGGCAATCGCCGACCTTGATGCACTTTTTGATAATGGCGTACAGCGGGCCGTGAATCAGCTGCCAGCGCTGGAGCGAGACCTCGTGGCGGCTTTCGCCTCCGAACCAGGACAACTGCAGCACGTGCTGCAACCCGTGACCCGAGAAGCGAATCGCGCAGGGATTCCGTCAGATCCGGCAAGCCGCGCGGATTGGTTGAGGCAGCAAAGCGATCCCGAGTCTGCCGTCGTACTTCGACGCGACCGCATCATCGACATCCTTCGACTGCACGGTCTCTGGTTGCACATGGGCAATCTTGAGCAGGTTCTGAACATCTCCACAAAAGGGGTAGTGCAAGCTACGGCGGCAGCCGCTCAACCGTCTGGTATCGACGAGGCCGCCCTCTGGGCTGCATACGAGTTGGATCTGCATGGGGATGTTGAGGTGCTGCTGAACGTTGCTGTGGAGCGCGTCGCGCACGCGATCATGCTCGCGGAGCGCGCAGGACCCGCAACCGAATTCCGGACTCCTGTCGGCGGAAGCGCGGTCGCCGACGCGCGCCTGGTTCGAGTCGAACCGATCGAACCCGGGCGACACCGAATTACGGTCCTCACACCGGAACCTTTCGTCGGCTACTGGTTGGAGTTCACTCGCGCTACGCCTTCAACAGAACTTCAGCTGCGGCCTCCCACCGCGTCGGCGGCATCGGAACCGTCGCAGCACAAGAGCATCGACAACTGACCCATCTCGAAGCCTCCTCGTGAGACCTTGGCGCTGCGCACGGGTCAGTGCCGCAAGAAAGTCTGGACCGCGACGATACAGCCCATAGCGCTCTCGGATGCGAATCGATTAAATTGCACTTGACCTCAAGTTAACGCCCGCTCTTCTGAAATTCCGAAAACAAAGCCCGAGCTAAGCCTGCGGCGACCTCATCAGCTCCGCGATCCAGCACCGCTCGACTGATTCGTTCATCAGGTTCGACTCGACTTGGCTCCGCACTCATACGCATTTGGCCCGAGTTTCGCGAGACGCCGGTGACAGTTCCGGCGGACACCATGGAACCTCGAGTCAGCCCGATTCCTATTGCAACTTCGGCAGCGCCCGTGATATCAACCTGCCCGGCTAGCCT
Source organism: Amnibacterium sp. CER49 (assembly GCF_029846255.1). Lineage (GTDB taxonomy): Bacteria > Actinomycetota > Actinomycetes > Actinomycetales > Microbacteriaceae > Amnibacterium. The sequence continues at coordinate 254,036 of NZ_JARVWQ010000001.1, forward strand.
AAGCGCCGCGGCCGTCCGCATTGCAAGGTCTTGCGGATCCAAAATTGTTCCCATTTGGTCCCCCGGCAGATTGAACGTGATGGCGACAGCCCCATCCTGATAAACACTGATGGATGCGAGCGATCCGGGCTTTAGTCCATCCCAGCGACCGCGCTCCGTAGGAGGGGGCACCGTCAGGACCGCAACGGTCGCGGAGGGGGTGAGTTCGAGCGCCTCCGTTGAACTAACCAACCCCGAAGCACGCACTCGTTGTGGCAGTCCAGCGGATAATTGCTCAATCAGCCGCCGCGACAGAGCCGGAACCCCTATGGGCACAACGTGTACCTCGAGACGAGGTCGATCACTGCTTACGTTGAAGCCGGAGCGTGGGTTTTCATTCAGCCAATGAATCTCGATCGGATCAGTAAGAGATTGAAAGGAAAGCGCACTTGGCGCATTCTCTAGTTCTCTGATCACTCCGGCGACTTCCGATTGCAGAGCCGCAGCATCGTCGAACGTGGCATAAAACCTGCCCGCGCCATAGTCACCTAACTGCTGCACAAAGTTAGTTTGCTCGGCATCGAGCTCGACGCCCGCTTTGCGAAATACGTACCTTGGCATGCCTCGACGCGTAGCGTCTACCCACTCATCGTGAGTCGCGGACTGGCCAGTCTCTGGGAATACATAGCCGTAATACGGGCCCAATAACAACAAGTACGCGTCACACGTCTCGAGGGCGTCGAGACACGCCTGCCTGCTGGGCACGGACTGCGCAGTGAAGTCCTCGAACCGCACTGGCTCGTGGCCAAGGGCACGGATGAGGCCCGGAATCGCGTCCCGCTCAACCTCGAGGCCACGTCGAACGCTGCTGATGAAAATGCGCATTCTTATTGTTACCAGGCTGCTACGACAGTCGCTCAAGGTGCGATCACAGCCTCGTCCGCCACGGCATGCGGTAGCGACCAACCGCACCGTCGCGTCAGACTTTACCGCTCGGAGCCTCTCACTAATCTGCCTGCGAGATGTCACTCTGCGGGCGCGATCCGCACTGTCCGACCCACGCTCAATGATGTGGCTTGTGACCGACGCCGAAGACGACAGCCCGTTCCAGCAGATCTACGACTGGCTAGTCCTATCGGACGCACAGTGGACAAACCCGTTCCACGGAGGGAACGAGATAGCCCGCAAATGGGCTGGGACAGCGGTCGAGCGGCTCGCCACGATGGCCAGCGGCCAGGAAATCCAGTTCGCCGTCGGCGGCTTCACAACCGACGGCTTCGACACGACCGCCTCGGCGACCGTCTTCACCAAGCACATGCGGCTCGAGCTTGCGCCGACCACGCTTCGGGGCGGGACTGCCTGGCAACCGAGCAAGGTCGTCGCGTCACCCCGGGCGGCCTTGTACGAAGCCACGCTCCTCGAGTCGAACGGTCCCGCTGAAAAGCCCTGGAGCATGGTCCTCGAGCTGCGCTACAAGGACCGGAATGAACCGGTGCGAATTGAGAGCGGTACCTCGGTACACGGTAACGCTGCGCCGGTGTTCGCCTTCCTCCCATCGTTGCTGGCTGATGTAGGTCGCCGCTAGCGCTCCGGCGCAGGGTTCTGACGCGGAGCGGTGAGCGAGGAGGTCCATCCAAACTCGTCTTCACTCGCAAGGCGTCTCGCTCGCCTGCTGCCGAGACGCGTCGAGTGGTCGCCCGACTTGTTCACCCCGACTCTCGACGGCCCGCTTCGCAGAACAAATTGCAGGTGCTCAACCCCGAACTTACCCCGAACATTGGAGACGTATTCTGGTGATTGAGCGAAGTCATGGTGATAGAAAATACCCGGTCAGGGCTCATATGGTGATTCCCGAGCACTGAGCGAAACCTGCAAATCTTAATCCGTAGGTTGCAGGTTCGAGTCCTGCTCGGGGCGCACGTTCTGCCTGATGAGGGGTCGCTTCGGGCACCTCCTCGTCCACCCGGGGAGGACAGCTCCCCACGCATTGCCCACGCAATGAGCCGACGACCGACTCGAGGTCGTTCTCGACCGGGTTCTCGCGCTCGCCGCTGGGGCTCGCTCCGACGCTCGATGTCGATCCATGGACCGCGTCCTGCCACTCGGGCCGGATCGGCGACGCGAGCGGGCTACCGTCGAAGGATGAAGGTCCGCTACGAATGCACAGCTCTCTGCGGGGTCGCTCGGCTCGGCGCCCCCCAGTTCGTACGGGCCATGACGCTCCGCGCGAGCAAGCCGTTCGGCCGGCGTGGTCTGACGTTGGACGGCTGCTCCGCCTTCCCCGTTGGGCGCGGCGGCTCTGACGCGACGATCAAGGTCAAGGCACGGCTCTACGTCGGCGACGCCGGGGGCGACCCGGTCGCGCTGCTCGACGCCGCACTGCGCGACGTGATCCAGGAGATGGCCGCGGCTGTCGCCGTGCCGGTGTCGGTCCGCTCGGTGGAGGTGACCGAGGCGACGACCACCGATGCGTACCGTACGCGGGTCGAGGCGAACCTCGAGAACGAGTTCTGATCAGGGGCCTCGCGGCATCCCGACCGTCGCGAAGCGCATCGCCTGATTGACAGCGCTCGCGCGATCGGTCCAGTGAAGAAGTCCTTCGACAGCGCGTGCGGTGCTGTGTATTCCGCTTCGCAATCAGCAGAAGACGATCGCCCCGGCCCGAGAGCCATCCCGCCCGACCGCATACCGGAGTTCGTTGCGGCCGTGGCGGGCGGCGATGGACCACGACGACTGGACCTTGTCCACCTGCTGACCTCCATGCTGTTTCCCGGATGAAGGATCGGGTCCTCCGTCCAAGCCCGCTCCGGTCTGCGTGCACGCGCTATTGGCGTGCCTGCTGAGCCCGTCGCGCACCGACGCTGCTCGCCGCCCTACGTCGACTCCTTCCGGTAGCCGCCGCGTGGCGGAGGCGGGGAACCTCTACCGCCCCCTCGTGCTCCCCAGCCGTGTATGACGACCAGACCAGCAACGGCGATCGCCGCACCGAGCAGATCGGTGGGGGTCGCAGCTTGGCCCAAGACCGCCCACGCCGAGAGCAGACCAACGATGGGCACGAGCACCGTGAACGGCGCCACACTGTCAGCGGGATAACGAGAGAGAAGCCGGTACCACAGACCGAAACCGATGAGGGTAGCGCCGCCGGAGACATAAACAAGGGCCAGGACCCCCATCAGGTTCAGGCTCAGGAGGGCGTGCAGGTCGCTCGCGGGCCCCTCCGTGACCAAGGAGAGCCCGAGCAACGGCAGCGGCGCGACGGCACTGCTGTAGATAAGAAGCGCGAAGGGGCGCGCGGGCAACGTCGCCCGGGTGAGCACATTGCCGCCACCCCAAGCCAATCCCGCGAGAAGGCACAAGACGAAGCCCGCGACCGAGCTCGTGGACGAAGCGCCTATTCCTATGACGCAGAGGCCGCATACGGCGATCAGCAGGCCCACGGTCCGACCCCCACTCGGACGCTCACGCAAGGTCAGCGCGCCGATGAGCGCCGTGAAGACGACCTGCGACTGAATGACGACCGACGCCAGGCCCGCCCCGATACCCAGCTTCATCGCGACGAATAACGCTCCGAACTGAAGCACGCTCATCAGCAGCCCGATGAGCACGACCCTGAGCCACCCGAGACCGGGACGCCGAACAAGGAACATCGCTGGGACCGCGGCGAGAAGAAACCGCAGAGAGGCGAAGAGCAGCGGAGGGAAGTCCTGAAGACCTATCGCTATGACAACGAAATTGAATCCCCACAGGACCGCACACAGTATGGCCGAACAGAGGTCCGGGAGGCTCATCCTCTTCATGATGTCCAGCCACAGCTCTTTCGGCAGGCTCGCTCGCGCCTTGCACGAAAGCAGAACCCGTCGCTTCCCGGAGCATGCGGACGTCGCCGAGAGCGAGGTCGACGTGCCGGTTTCGAAGCTGAACCGTGAGCCGTCCTTCGGATGCTGTGGTGCGGAGTTCTCACGAGCTCACGGTACCAACCTACCTACTAGTTGTTACAGGCTGCATCTCGCGCTGCGGGGCTGGCCCAGTTCAGAGGCCGTGCGGACGGTCAGCGCATCGAGGCGGAGCAGGCGGCAGGGGCACGGGGCCTCGGCGCCGCCGACAACCTCCGCGATCAGGCCCTATTCATCGAGGACGAACGGTCCCCTATCTGCCCTCCACCTGACGGGACCTACACGGGCGGGAAGGGTGTCCGCTAGGGCCCATTCGGTCTAGATAGGCGTGCGCGGTGAGGTCGAGGCTCTGCCCGCAGAGACGGCGGCGCCGCGACGTCAGGCGCTGCGCCGGCGCCGAACCCATCCGACTCCAGCGAAAGCGAGACCCCATGCGTCATGCACTCTTGGCTGCCGCCGCAACCGCGGCCCTCACCCTCGGAGCCGCAACGCCGGCGCTCGCCAGCAACATCAACAACCAGCAGTCGCGATATCCGGTCGACTACACGTACACGAACCCCTGCACCGGGGAAACGACCTACCTGACCGGGTTCATCGAGGAGGTCTACTCCTACCAGTCCCCGCAGCACCTCAGCGGCCGCATCAACATCCACGTGAGGGGCACGACCGACACCGGGGTCAAGTATGTGGGTGACCAGGTACGGCATTTCACCGCTTCTGCGAACGGCTCGCACTTCGTGGAGACGTTCCGGTTGAACCGTGTCGGCTCATCCCCCTCGAACGCCGACGAAGTCGCTCGCCGAACCATTCAGGTCCGATACGCCGACGGAAAGCTCGTCGTCGACCGGACGGTCGACTTCGACCACTGCACCTGAGAGCGGCTCGAGATCGGGTGCAGACGGTCCTCGCATCGCGCGGCGGACACCGCGGGCGCGCGGCTAGGGGGTCCGTCCTCACGTCGCGCTTCGGTATAGCAGTCCGTTGCTTGTGCCGCGGTGACGCGACCGAGACGAGGACGCCGGGCGCGGCCAGGGCGACGAGGTGGCGCTATACCACCGTCCGCAGACGCGAGACTGCATGGCTCCGGCTGCTCGGCTCGCCCGGCAGGGCGGTGTCCATGTCGAGTTCGATCGCTTCGATGATGTCGGCCATCGACACTCGGACTGGGCGACGCGGCGGCTTACCGATGTCGTGGTCGTTGGGGACGACCCGTCTCCTGTCTCGCAACGGACTTCCACTCGAGACCCTGCGTCCAATCCTTCAAGGACGCTGCGCATCAGCCGGTGAGCTCGGAGACGACCAGTGAAGCCATCACTTGCTAGCTCCCGCAACTACTCCGACACTTCTCCGTGGATTGCAGGATCGAGTCCTGCTCGCGGCGCCGGTAGTCCCTGATGTGGCGCCGCGATCGCCCCGACCTAGCGGCCCTCGAGCGGGTGGATCGTGACTCCCTGGACGACACGGTTCACGGCTCCGCCCGGGAACGGGTTGTCGGTCGGAACGCCGGCCCGGACCGAAGCGTGTAGGGCGATCAGTTGCGCGAAGACGGCGAATGGCAGCGCGAGGAAGGCGTCGTCGACGCCCTCCACGCCATCGATGCCGAAGTCCGCGGCCGGTGCCGTGCGGCCCGCAGAGAGCGCCTGCACCGAAGCCCCGCCCAGCGCGGCGCGGAGCTCGCGTGTCATGTCGTCGTCGTACCGGCGGATGTACGGGTCGTTCGACCCGTAGACGACTGCGAGGGTTCGGTCATCGAGCACCGCTTTCGGCCCGTGCCGGAAGCCGAGTGAGGAGTCGAAGTAGGTGTCGACGCGGCCGGCGGTGACCTCGAGAACCTTCAGCGCGGACTCGCGCGCAAGGCCGGTCAAGGAGCCGCTGCCGAGGTAGACGATCCGCGCAGGGTCGCGCTCGACGAGCCGCTGCACCCGATCCCGCGCTTCGAGCACCTGCTCCCCCGCGGTTGCGAGCGCCTCTACGAGAGCCTCATCATCCCCGAGGAAGACGAGCAACGCGGTGAGCAGCATCGAGGAGAAGCTCGAGGTCATCGCGAAGCCCTCATCGTTCGCTCTGCGCGGGGTGACCAGGTTGCGAGACCTCGCGCGCCCCTCGTGCGCCGTGTAGAGCTGCCCCACCGGGTCGCAGGTGATGACGAGGTGGTGCACGTCGCTGAGCACCCGATCAGCAAGGTCGGTGGCTCCAAGGCTCTCCGGGCTGTTACCGGAGCGCGCGAAGGAGACCAGCAGCGTCGGCACGTCCTCCGCGAGGCGACTGAGCGGGTCCGAGACGAGGTCTGTCGTCGCGACAGCATCGACCCGCCGCCGGAGTCGGCGGGCCAGCGCGGGCGCGGCGACCTCGCCGACAAACGCGGAGGTGCCAGCGCCGGTGAGCACGATCCGCAGGTCCGGCTCGGCGAGCAGCGGCGCGAGGAAGGCCTCGATCTCGGTCCGGAGGCCCGCGACCATCCGGCCTGTCTCGCGCCACACATCGGGCTGCTGGCTGATCTCCCGCTCGGTCGCGGTTCCCACGCCGACGTGGGCAGGCGGGATGGTGGTATCGGTCATCGATGGTCTCCGTAGGGAAGGGTGTCGCCTGTCGAGGTGGGGAGAAGCGGAGAGCATCCCGCGCCCGTCGAGCAACAGCACCGGCGGGAGCTGCTCGAGATGGGCAGCCCGCGAGCGAGCGTGCTCCGAGCGATAGAGAGAACGGTCGCCTCGGGCGACTCGTGCCTCTGGCTCGGATAGGGCGTTCCGCGCCGATCCGGGTGCGCTACTCGTTGTACATCCGGAAGTCCCAGCTTTCAGGCAGGGGAAGGTCGCTGTTCGTCGCCGCCTGCCACTCCGTCCAGAGGCGCTCGAGCATGTCGTCGCTCTCCCGGAGATCGGGGATTTCGATGCCCTCTTCGATGATGTGCGACGCGCGAGCGACATCGCCGGTCCTCAGCGCGGCGCGCGCCTCCCAGTAGCGAACTCGCCCGGCCCGACGGAAGGTCGGGCTGGCCGCCTCGACAGCGGACAGGATGCGGTCGGGCCGACCTGCACGGTGGTAGATCTCGAGCGCGTCAGTGAGCAGCTGCAGCGATTCGGGCAGGCTTGCGAGCGCTGCCGCGAGATGTGTGACGGCTTCCTCGTGCTGCCCTCTGAGCGAGAGGAGCACCGCGAGATGGCGTCGTGGCCACGGGGTGTCCTCGAGGTCGATCGAAGCCGACAGCGAGGCGATGGCGTCGTCCGTATGTCCGACGCTGACTTCCACGAGGGCCACCTGGAGGAGGTCGTGCCAGTTGCTGCTCGTCGTCCTCAGGCGCTCCAGCCACTCATGGCCGGAGACCGCGGGTGCGGGAGGCTTGCACACGGGCAACCGTCCGCTGACGACGAACTCGGCCCACGGCCGCTGAGCCGGACCGAGCTGCATGTGGTTGAACGGCGTGGCGGGGGTGTGCGGCAGATTGCCCGCTTGCACCTCGAGCGCGCCCCAGGCCGAGGCGCGCCCGTTCGGGATGTGATCCGGTTCCCGGGCCGACCACGTCGCGGCTGCCGCGTCCTCGCGGTGGAGCTGCTCGATCGAGACCACGTCGTGGATGGCTGCCCGGGTGGACCGGATCGCACCGTCCCAAGGAGAGCCGGTGGAGCGGTCGACGGCGCTACGCACCGAGCCGTACGCCTCGGTCCAGGACCATGTGGCTCCGGACGGCAGCGTCTCGTACAGGAACTGCGTCGGCGCAAGACCTGCCTGGATCTCGTAGTAGGCACGGTCACCGGAGAGCCAGGTCTGCCAACGCCGTCCTCCTCGCGACGCGCCCCAGACGAACAGCTTCCGCCCGACGAGTCGCGACGTCGACAGGTGGAACAACCCCGCGCCCGTACCGTCGACGCCCGCGATCCACGGCGCGTCGGCGTCCTCGATGTCGAAGAAGAAGTCCTCGGTGGCGGGAGCGCCCTCCGGATAGCTGAAGTCGATCCCCTCGACGACGGGGAACTCCAGACGAATCGGCTCGGGGGCGTAGCCGTACCGCTGGGCTGAATGGGCTGGTGCGATCACCCGAGAGTCCGGCTGCTGTGGTACCGCGATGTTCGACCACCAGTACATCGGCATCGCCGCGCCTGTGGTGTTCGTGATCGAGGGGCGCACGAAGAGCGCGCGCGAGTCGCTCGGGAGCCAGACATCGATGCGCCATACGACGCGCAGCAGCCGCTCGAACTCCCACATCCGCAGCACGGGCCCTGCCGGTGTCTCGACCAAGCCGACGTGAACCGGGTCGGCGGTGAGTCCCCAGTGACCTCGCACGCCGAGGTTCCACTCGACCCCACCCGGGAACCAAGCGTTCCGAAGCGCGAGATTCGCTGGCTGGACCGACGCCGGCTGGTGGAGGAGCTCACGCCCTGAGGACTTCTCGACCAAGGACCAGAGCCTGCCGCCGAACTCGGTGAGGAACGTCGCCTTCAGGTGCTCGTTCTCGAGCGTCGCGACCTGAGCGCTGAAGGGCCGGTGCTGGCGTCCGTACGACGCCCACGGGGTGTACGGCGCGACGGAGACCGCACTTGCGTCGCGAAGGCCGCCGGCGTCGCCGTGTCCGCCTCGAACGAGGCCGATCAACGGGAAGTCGCCTTCGGCCCCCAGGCCAGCGCCGTGCAAGGACACCGAGGAGAAGGTCAGCGTGGTCGTCGGAGGCGAACCATCTCCGTTCCCGCGCGGCGTCACCGAGCGACACCTTCGAGCGCCGAGAGCCTCGCATTGACCTCGGCGCGCGCCCGCAGGTAATGGCCGTCGTCGTAGGAGAACTTGTCGAATCGCAACGCGCCCCCATCGCCATCGGTGTCGATGAGCTCGCGGGCGCCGGTGTCCCCCAGGGCGGCGAGCATCGTGAGCGCGCGATGGTCGTACATGGCCTGCGCGAACACGCGGGATCGGATCGACGCCTCCGGCTCGCCGTCCATACCCGGGTATACGAGAAATGCGTCTCCCCCGGGATAAGCACCTCCCGCTGTTGTGTTCGCGTAGGGATCGAGTCGCGCGCGCGAGAGCCGCGTGGAATAGAAGTTGAATCCCCAGTGCAGGAAACCGCCGCAGCCGAAAGCGAAGAGCTGATGACCCAGCACGCGGTTACGACTCGATGGAAGCGCCATGAACCTGTTGGCGACATCTCGAGCCTGTCCGACGCAGTAGTAGATCCACAGGTTGGGAACAGCGCGCTCCAAGAAGGGCATGACGGCGTCCGTCGCCACCACGGGGCATTCGATCAAGCCCTCGTCGAAGAGCTCGACGTCGCTCAGGGCATCGACGACCGTGAATCCTTCGAGGAGCTCGCCGACCACTTCACGCGCGGCGCGATACCCGGCGAGCCCTGACTCCCCTTCGGGCTCGTCCGAGAGATGGAAGAGAACGTTCGAAAGCGACCAGTTCTGCTCCAGGAACGTCGTGAGAGCGGGAATGAAGGCTTCGAGGAATCGCCGGTAGCCCGGGTCCACCGCCGGAACGTGCCACCCGAACTCCTCCGTGAGCGCCCCATCCACCGAGACCCAGATCGAGGGAGTCGCATGCGCTCCCCACTGCGTGAAGAGGTGGGCGATCTCAAGGTGAACGATTCCATGGCGTCGGCAGATCTCGACCCAACGCTTCAACTTCGCGAAATCGAACCGGTACCGGCCTCCCACGCGGTGGATGTCCACCAGCTGCGTAGTGAGGAGTCGAGCGCCCACCTCGGTCTCGAGCGGAGGAGTCCACACCGAGGTGAGCAGCGAATTGATCTGTGCATGACTCGCTGCAGCGACAGCACGATCGATCAGGTGCCAGTGGGGCTCAGAGAACACCTCGACGCCGTGGTACTCCGCGATGGACTGCAGCCACAGCCAGGCCGTGTTGACGATGGACAACGGAGCGAGCGTCACGGGAGCGACGAACAGCTCGAGCGTCGCGGAGAGCAGCACCGTGTCGCCGCGCGTCAGCTCGACCTGGATGTGCCGATCTCCTGCGTGCTGCGGGTCATCGACCTGGATGTCGATCCAGACGGCGCTCCAACCCGCGAGCAGCGGCCGAAAGAGGCCGTCGGGGGCCAGGCGTAGGAGGTCGGGATACAGACCCGGTTCGTCGCGCTCGTACCCGTCGTCGTGCTGCCGGAACGACGGGAGGTCGTTCGGCACGAGTTCGACGGTCTGGATCGTGGCGCGTGCTCCGTCGCCCGGCTCGACGCTGACGTGAAGCGTCTCCTGGGGCTGGAAATGGCCGGTGGCCGGCGGGCGGACCGCTACCTGGAAGGAGACAGGCTCCCCGAGCGTGGTGCTCAGGTAGAGATCCCTGTCGGACGCCCGCGGGGCGTAATCCGGGTGCACCTTCACCAGGCTGTTCACCACAGCGATGTCCCAGCTGCCGGCGCCAACGGGCTCGGTCGTCACTGCATCTCCCCGTTCTTCTTCGTGAACATCCAGAAGGTGTCGACGCAGGACGCGCCGACGGTCCTCGAGTAGAACGGGAAGGCCGATTCGGCGGACCACCCGATTCGGACGTGGCGAACGCCGGCGGCATGAAGATCGGTCAGTCCTCGACGGAGCAGCTCTCCACCCACCCCGCCGCCTTGCAGCTTCGGGTCGGTCGCGATGGGACCGAGCACGTGCTGCCGGAACACGCCGACTGCGACGAATCCGACGATCTGGCCCCCCCGTTCGGCGAACCACACGCTTGCCCCCGGGCGGGTCAGCCCGTACTCGACCTCGTTGGCCCAGGTGACCGTGAAGGTCGACTCGATGTAGGCCCGAGCGCTCGCCAGATCGTCCGGGGTGCCGCGACGGATGGTCACGCCGTGAGCAGCCAGGCGTTCGACGGCGCCGTCCCCGACGAAGGGACGGGTCACATCGACTCCGAGGTCCGTCGCAACGTCGGTACGCGTGTAGCCGTGGCGGATGAGCATCGCCAACGCGGCGGAGCGCCTGTTCGACACCCCTGGCCACACGTAACCCAGCGTGCTGTTGCCGACGCGGAACTCTTCCGCGCCGCGGCCGCCGAGCGAATCCTCGAACGACTCGAGGAGCGAGCGCCCTACGCCCATTCCGTGGACGTCGGGGCTGACCGCTATCAGGTCGAGGAACGCCGACTTCCCTTGCAGTCCAGCTACAGCGATGCCGACGGTGCGCCCGTTGCGCTCGGCTGCGAAGCGAATCGTGGACCGGCCGGCGACGTCCACGTCCACGCAGCGGACGATGGCTTCCGGATCAGGTTCCGCCGCGAAGGCCTCGGCAACAACGGCCGCGTGGGAATGGAGCGTCTGCGAATCGACGACCCGGACCACCACAGACATCTACGCATTCCGTTCGCTAATGAGAATCGTCCGTACAGGACACCGATCGCCTGCCCTCGTGCGCCCAGATCGTTGCTCGACGGTTGAGACGAACGGAGCGCAAGTCGCTCGACAATGAAGAAGACCGTCTGCCCATCAGCGCTCGGCAGCAGACGCTCCCCAAGAAGCAGTGGCGGCGTCAACGCACGCGTGCAAGTGCGCATCCCGACTGCTCATGTGCTGCACCGAGACACGATCGTGACATTCGCTGTCCTAGCGTCTCGCCCGAGCCTCAGGTCCAGCCCTGCAGGACCTACTCCTGTCACACACGACTCATCGGTCGGACCGTCACGAATGACGCCACTGATCGGACTCCAGCTCACTGAGGAGCAACTATGAATGGCCCTTCCGCGCATCGGCGAGCACACCAGCAGATGCGTCGTGCATTCACGCCCGTCCTGGTAGCCGTCAGCCTTGTCGCGAGCCTTGCCGGGTGCAGCGCGGGGGCCACTGCCAGTGGAAGTGGATCTGCGTCGGGCTTCAAGCCCGGCGTCCTCACCAAGAAGTACTCCGGCACGACGTTGGAGGTGGGACTCCCGAATTATCAGGGCATGCCCAAGAGCACGCTGGCCGAGTTCACGAAGGCGACCGGCATCAAGCTGCACATGCAGAACCCGTCGTACGACGTCATCCACGACAAGATCGTGACGGCAGGGGCAGCAAACACCGCCTTCGCCGACGTCGTCTACCTGGACCCCGCGTGGATCGGGCAAGTCGGTGCCGCGGGCTGGTTCGAGCCCCTCGAGAAATGGGTGCCGAGCAGCACGATCAAGAACGACCTCGGGCAAAGCCTCTTCGCCTACAAGGGGCAGACGATCGGACTGCCGTGGAACCTCGACTTCCGCGGAACGCTCTGGAACATGACGCTGCTCAAGAAGGCCGGGATCAACAAACCCCCCACCTCCTATGACGAGCTCATCACGACCGCGGAGAAGCTGAAGTCGAAGGGGGTCGTGAAGTATCCCGTCGCCGAGCCGCTTTCAATCACCGAAGGCGCCGCCACTCCGTGGTATGCGCTCGTGCGGGCGTCGGGGAACGCGGTCCTCAAGAACGGCAAGCCTGCGTTCCAGGCCGGCGGCGCGGGGGCAAAAGCCCTCGATCTCATCCGCACGCTCTTCTCCAAGCAATTGATCGACCCGGGTTCCGTGAACCTCACCGACCAGCAGGTGGGTCAGGCATTCGGCAACGGCGACTCGGCAGTGATGCTCTCCGGCGGCCCCGCGGGCCTCGGTTACTACGCGCAGCCGTCGAACAGCAAGATCAGCTCGGATCAGGTCACCTTCACGACGCTGCCGACGCCCGATGGATCTCCCTCCGCCGGGTCCGTCGGTCTCGAAGACGGGATGGGCATCCCCAAGGCGAGCACGCACAAGGAGGCCGCGGCGCTCTTCGTCAACTGGTACCTCCAGGAGCACCAGCTGAACGCGGCCTACGCCGCTGCCGGCCTGCTGCCGCCGAACGCCGCAGCGCTCAAGACGCTCGTGTCGCAAGGGAAGCTCGCGGGCGGTCAGCCCCTTGTCGACGCGGCGATGGGCATCAAGCCGATCTTCGAGGGAGGCTCGCCGACCTGGTACTCGAAGTTCTCCAGCAACGTGGCTTCGATGGTTCAGTCGGTGGCGGTCGGCAGCAAGTCCTCTGGGCAGGGGGTCGCAGGTCTCGTCAGCCAGGTCAACGCGCTCAACGCTCAACAATGACCGATAGCGAGCGGATGCAGTTGAGCCGCCGCGAGGGAGTGCGGAGTCGCTGGTCGCTTCGCGCCCGGGAGGTCACCAGTGCCTATGTGCTGGTGACCCCCGCCCTGATCATCATCGCCCTGCTGATCTTCTTCCCCGCGGTCCAGAGCACGATCGACAGCTTCCGCCAGGGCGACCTGACGAATCCAACGGCGCATAACTTCATCGGTCTGCGGAACTATCTCAACGCGCTACTGGATCCGAGTTTCCTGCAGGCGGTCCGTAACACGGGCGTCTACATCGTCGTGGCGGTCGTCGTAGCGCTCCTGCTCGGACTGCTCATGGCCATGTGGATGCAGAGCCTCGGCGGCAGGGCGCGGGTGATCGCCCTCACACTGATCATTCTCCCGTGGGCCGTGCCCGGGACGGTCGCCGGCAACCTCTGGTCGTTCATCCTCAATCCGACCGGCAGCGGTCTGCTCAACGGTGTGCTCGAATCGCTGGGGGTCATCGATCAGCCGCAGATCTGGATCGCCTCACCGCTGTGGGGGCAGGTCTTCATCGCGTTGTCGTTCTGCTGGGGCCTCGTGCCGCTCGGGGCGATCATCTTCCTCGCCGGGCTCGAATCCATCCCGGAAGACTTCTATGCGCAGAGCTATGTCGACGGCGCTACCGCGCTGCAGCGGTTCACCTCGATCACGCTGCCGCTGCTGAGACCTGCACTTGCAATCGTGCTCGTCAACGCAGCGGTCTCCGCCATCGGCATCTACGACCAGGTGTATGTCCTCGCGGGATTCGACCCGAACAAGATCTCCCTGATCGGTCAGACCTACCTTTACGCCTTCCGTGACTTCAACTTCGGGCTGGGTTATGCGGCATCGATCCTGACCACCGTGGCGACCACGCTCATCGCGGCGGTATTTCTCAAGGTCGTCTATCGCGAGGAGCAGATGTGACCTTCAAGGCACCAACGAAGCATCATGCCACTCGCCGCGTGATACAGGCGATCGTCGGCGTCATCGTGATCGGCTGGTCGCTGATCCCCATCTACTGGGGCGTGGTCGTCAGCTTCTCCACGCCGGCGGGCATTCACCAGTCGCCGCCCCCCATCCTGCCGTTCTCGTTCACCTGGTCGAACTACGCAGCAGTCCTCGACCCTGCGAATCCGGACGCACAGCGCTTCTTCATGGCGATCGGGAACTCCGCGCTGCAGGCTGTCGGCGCGACGGCGCTGACACTGCTCTTTGCGTTGCCTGCGGCGTATGCGTTCGCGCGACTGCGATTCAGGGGATCCGGCACCATCCTGACGCTGCTCGTCACAACGATGGCGATGCCGGTCTACCTTGTGATGATCCCGTTGTTCCAGTTCGCCGTGCAGGCGGGCCAGATCAATGTCCCGTTCTTCGTGATCCTGATTCTTGCCTCGGGCTCCGTACCCCTGGCGGTGTGGATCCTGCGGAGCCATATCGCATCCCTACCTGCGGACCTCGAGGCAGCGGCTCGGCTCGACGGTTGCAGTACCGGCGGCGTCCTGATCCGCATCGTCGGCCCCCTGGTCGCCCCCGGCGTCGTGGCTTCCGCCGTCGTCGTCTTCCTCGGTGCCTGGGGCGCGTTCCTGCTCCCTGGCATCTTCACGAACTCCCCGAACACACAGACGCTGACCCTGCTGGTTCCGACCTTCGCGACCAAGTTCGCCCAGGACCTCGGCGTTCAAGCAGCCGCAGGTCTTCTCGGCCTCGCCGTCCCGGCACTTCTCGTGGTGCTGCTCCAGCGGTATCTCGTGTCCGGTCTCCTCAAAGGCGCATCCCGATAGCCCGGCCCCCGGCAGCCGCGCCGTCACATCAGGGCGGCCACGCTCCACGCCCGCGTGGCGCCTGTCACGGCGCGGACGGTTACGCCTCGTTGCGGGAGGACTCGATCGGTGCACGGGTGCGCCGCCACCATGGCCAGCACCAACGAACCGGGGAGCGATGACCAGCACCACACCGATCACCGCCAGTCCGTGGACCGGTCGAGCGCAGGAGACGGAGCAGCAGTGGCTCCGCCTGGCCGCCGAAGTCGCGGCCGAGCTCAACGAGGGCGCGGCCGATCGCGACCGCGCGGGCGCCGGCCTCGAGGAGGCACTCGCCCTCGTCCGCGCGGCGGGCCTGGCCGATCTGATCGTGCCCGCGGAGCACGGCGGCCGGGGCGCTCACTGGGAGACCGCATTCGGCGTTCTTCGCCACCTCGCGCAGGCCGACGCCTCGCTCGGGCTGGTCGTCGGCTACTCCTACTTGAACCAGGCCTGCATCGGCTTCTACGGCGAGGGAGAGCGCCGGGCTGCCTGGTTCCGCAGGACCGCGGAGCGGCGGTGGTTCTGGAGCGACTCGCTGAACCCTGTCAGCCCGGACCTCCGGCTCACGGCGGACGGGCAGGCCTACCGCCTGACCGGGAGGAAACGGTTCGCGACAGGAGCGAGCGCCGCCGATGTCATCCTCGCCTCCGCAGTCGCCGAGGGCGGCGCCTACGACGGGCAGGCCCTGGTCTTCGCGATCGACGCCCGTCGTGACGGTGTGCGTCACCTCGACGACTGGGATCACCTCGGCATGCGCGCGACGGCGAGCGGCTCGGTCGAGTACCACGACGTGCTCGTCACCGACGAAGACGTGATCGGCACCGACACGGGTCACCCGTTCTCGTCGATCGTGACCCCGGGCGTGCAGCTCCTGTTCGGCAACCTCTACCTCGCGGTCGCTCAGGGGGCGCTCGCCACGGCTCGCACCGTCACCCGCGCTCGGCAGAATGCCTGGTTCCTGAGCGCCGCCGACCGCTACGCCGACGACCCGCTCGTGCACCGCCTGTTCGGCGAGCTGGTCGCCCGCACCGCCGCCGTCGAAGCGCTCGCGGACCGGCTGAACCGCCGCTACGACGACGTCGTCGCACTCGGGCACGCAGCGACATGGGAGGACCGCGCTCGGATCGAGGTCGAGGTCGCGGCGCTCAAGGTCGTCGCCACCGAGGTTGGACTCGAGGTCTCGGCCCGGGTCTTCGAGGCCACCGGAGCGAGCGCCACCAGCAACCGGGTCGGGCTGGACCGCTTCTGGCGCGACGTGCGCACCCACAGCCTTCATGATCCTGTCGACTACAAGAAGGTCGAAGTCGGAGCCCACTTCCTGAACGGGACCGTGCAGCCCGTCTCGCTCTACACATGAGCGGGACCGTTCCCGACGCGGCGCTGCTCGACCGCTACGCCCCCGTGTTCGCCGAGATCGGCGAGCACGCCCTCGATCGCGAGCGCGAGCGGACGCTGCCCTTCGAGCAGATCCGGCTGCTTCAGGCGTCCGGCTTCACGGCGCTCCGGGTGCCGGCCGAGCTCGGTGGCGGCGGTGCGACGATCCGGCAGCTGTTCCTGCTGCTCACGCGCCTCGCGGCCGCGGACCCGCACGTTCCACAGGCGCTGCGTGGCCACTTCGCCTTCGTCGAGGACCGGCTCGCCGCGGCGCCCGGCGGGGAGCGCGACGCCTGGCTGCGGCGCTTCGTGAACGGCGAGACCGTCGGGAACGCGGTCACCGAGGTCGGCACGGTGGCGGTCGGCCGAACCGCCACCCGTCTGCGCCGGAACGGCGATCGGTGGTCGGTGACCGGCCGGAAGTACTACACGACGGGCAGCATCTTCGCGGAGTGGATCGATGCCACGGCCTCGGACGAGGAGGGGCACGAGTACGCGGCCCTCCTGCGGCGTGACCAGGCGGGCGTCACGGTGCTCGACGACTGGGACGGGTTCGGCCAGGGGCTCACCGGCACCGGGACGGCCGTGTTCGAGGACGCGGTCGCCGAGCACGTCTACGACTTCGCGGACCGCTTCCCGACGCAGACGGCCTTCTACCAGCTGGTGCTCGTCGCCGTCCTCGCCGGGATCAGCGCCGCCGTCGAGCGGGACGTCGTCGCGGAGCTGCAGGACCGCGCGCGCGTCTTCAGCCACGGGACGGCCGCGCAGAGCCGACGCGACCCGCAGCTGCTCGAGATCGTCGGCCGCATCTCCGCATCGGCCGCTGCCGCCGAGGCGATCGTCGTGGGCGCGAGCTCGGTGCTCGAGGCCGCGAGCACCGGCGCGGCGACGAAGCGCGACGCCGAGCTCGCCGCGGCTCGGGCGCAGGTCGTCGTCGGTCCGCTCGCGATCGAGGCGGCGTCCGCGTTGTTCGACCCGCTCGGTGCGTCGGCCACGGGCCGGCCGCGACTGCTCGACCGCCACTGGCGCAACGCCAGGACCGTCGCCTCGCACAACCCCGCCGCCTTCAAGGCACGCATCGTCGGAGACGCCCTTGTCAACGACGCCGAACCGCCGTACGAGTGGGCGGTCGGTGTGAGCCCCGCCCGGAACCAGGAGTGACCCGATGCCCGTGGCCGACCGCGAGCTGATCCTCAACGCCTTCACGATGAACACGCCCGGGCACCTGTCCGCGGGCACGTGGCGGCACCCCCGCGATCAGTCGCGCAGGTACCTGGACATCGAGTGGTGGGTCGAGCTCGCCCGCACCCTGGAGCGCGGCCGCCTCGACGCGGTGTTCCTCGCCGACGTGCTCGGCGTCTACGACGTGTACGGCGCCGGTGCGGACGCGGCCCTGCGCTCCGCCGCACAGATCCCGGTGAACGACCCCGTGCAGCTGCTGCCCGCGATGGCGCATGCGACCGAGCACCTCGGCCTCGCCGTGACCGCGTCCGTGTCGTTCGAGCACCCCTTCCCGTTCGCGCGGCGCATGTCGACCCTCGACCACCTCACCCGCGGACGGGTGGGCTGGAACATCGTCACCTCGTACCTGAACAGCGGCGCCTTGAATCTCGGCGTTCCCGGTCAGGTCGCGCACGATCGCCGCTACGACATCGCCGACGAGTACCTCGAGGTCTGCTACAAGCTGTGGGAGCGCAGCTGGGACGACGACGCCGTCGTGCTCGACGCCGAGCGCGCTGTGTACGTGGAGCCGTCGCGGGTGCACCCGATCGGGCATCGCGGCGAGTTCTTCACCGTGCCGGGCATCCATCTCGCCGAGCCGTCTCCGCAGCGCACGCCGTTCCTCTTCCAGGCCGGCGCCTCGCCGCGTGGCCTGCGTTTCGCGGCCCGCCACGCGGAGGGGATCTTCGTCGCCGCGCCGAGCACGGAGGTGCTCGCTCGGCAGGTGGCGGCCGCGAACGACGCCGTCGAGGCCGCGGGACGCGCCCCGGTGCCGGTGATCCAGCAGCTCACCGTCGTCGTCGCCGAGACCGACCAGGATGCGAGACGGCGCTTCGAGGAGTACCTCGAGGTCGCGGATCCGGTCGGCGCCCAGGTGCTCATCTCCGGCTGGACGGGCATCGACTTCGCGGCCCTCGACCCGGACCGCGTGCTGCAGCGGGAGGAGAGCCAGGCGATCCAGTCGACGGTCGACGCCTTCACCGCGACCGATCCGACGAAGCGGTGGACGCCGCGCGAGATCGCCGACTACGTCCGCGTCGGCGGCGACGGGCCCGTGCTCGTCGGATCGGCCGCGACCGTGGCCGACGGCATCGAGCGCATCGTCGAGCAGACCGGCGTACGCGGGTTCAACCTGGCCGCAACGGTCGTCCCCGAGGCCTGGGAACAGGTCGTCGACCTGCTCGTGCCGGAGCTCCAGGCTCGCGGCCGCTTCAAGCGGGACTACGCCCCCGGCACGCTGCGCGAGAAGCTCGGCTCCGGCCCGCGGACGGCAGCGCCGCACCCCGCCGCAACCGTGCGCATCGACGTGCCGACTCCCGAGGACGCCGGACGAAACCGGGCGTAACGCACCGGCCGCAACAGTCGGTAACGGTCGTTTCCAGGCACTTCCTCCTCGCTACCGTCGCGACCCAGGCCCCTGAACGAAGGACTCGAGTCACCATGACGACCAGCTCCCTGCCCACGACCGACCAGGCAGCGCAAGCGCCGGAACGCGCTGTGACGGGTGGTGCGCTGCGCGGCTCGCTCGGCGTGGCCAGCATCGTCTTCATCGTCGTGGCCGCCGCGTCACCCCTCGGCGTGATCGGGGGCCCCGTTCCTCTCGGCATCGCATTCGGCAACGGCGCGGCCTTCCCGTCGACGTACGTGGTCGCGACCGCCGTGCTGCTGTTCTTCGCAGTCGGCTTCACCGCCGCCACCCCCTTCGTCCGGTCCGCCGGCGCGTTTTACGCCTACGTCGATCTGGGCCTCGGGCGCGCCGCCGGCCTCGGCACCGCGTTCACGGCGCTGCTGTCGTACCTCACGCTCGAAGCCGGCGTCTTCGGCCTGCTCGGCCCCGGCGCGAACGCCCTGCTGCAGTCGTGGGGCGTGCCGGACGTGCCGTGGTGGGTCTATGCGCTGGTCGGCTTCGCCGCCGTCTCCCTGCTCGGCTACTTCAACATCGAGCTCTCCGGCCGGGTGCTCGCCGTCATGCTCGTCGCCGAGGTGCTGATCGTCCTCGCGCTCGACGCGGCCATCGTGTTCGCAGGCGGCGGCCCCGAGGGGTACTCCACCGCCCTCGCCGACCCGAAGACGCTCGTCTCCGGCGCACCGGGCTTCGCGATCCTGTTCGCGATCCTGTCGTTCATCGGTTTCGAGGCCACCGCCGTCTTCCGTGACGAGGCCCGCGACCCCGACCGCACCATCCCCCGCGCCACGTACATCGCCCTGATCGCGATCGGCGTGTTCTACACGGTCTCGAGCTGGGCGCTCGTGAGCGGCAACGGCCAGACCGGCATCGCGGACAAGGCGGGCCGCAACGCCGGCACCATCCTCGCGACCACCGCAGGCCGCTACCTGGGCACCGTCGGCGAGCACCTCATCCAGGTGCTGTTCGTGACGAGCCTCTTCGCGTGCATCCTGTCGTTCCACAACATCGCGACCCGCTACTTCTTCTCGCTCGCCCGCAAGGGCGTGATCCACTCCGGTCTGGGGATCGCGCACCCGCGCTGGGCGTCGCCGGCCCGCTCGTCGCTGCTCACGAGCGGGATCGTGCTCGCCCTCCTCGCCCTCGCCGTCGGGCTGCGCCTCGACCCGATCGCGCAGTTCTACACGTGGCTCGGCGGGATCTCCTCGGTCGGCGTGGTGCTGCTGCTCGCGCTCACGAGTGCCGCGGTGCTGGCGATCTTCCGTCGCGACCGCCGCGGTGTGAGCACGTGGCGGGCGGTCGTCGCACCCGTGATCGGCCTCGTCGGCCTCGTCGCCTTCCTCGTGGTCATCCTGCTCAACCTGCCGACGCTGGTCGGCGAGAAGTCCTACGGACCGCTGTCGATCGGCGTGCTGGTGCTGCTCGCCGCGGCGTTCGTACTCGGCCCGGTGGTCGCCCGCGTCCGCAAGGGCGCCGAGGTCGACTGACCGGACGGGACGACGACGACATGACTCAGCACATCACTCGCGGGGGCGCCGAGCCGGCGAACGACCACCGAGCCGGCACCGCTCGTCTCGGCGGGCTCAGTGCGGCGGACTTCAAGACGGCGTTCCGGAATCACGCCGCCGGGGTCGCCGTCATCACCGCCGACGCCGGCGACGGCCCGGTCGGTCTCACCGCCACCTCGGTGTTCTCGGTGAGCGCCGAGCCGCCGCTGCTCATCTTCTCCGTCTCGAGCAGCTCCTCAGCCTCCCCCACCCTGCAGCGCGCGGACACCGTGATCGTGCACCTGCTCGGAGCGGCCCAGGTCGACCTCGCCCGGCTCTGCGCGACGAGCGGGATCGACCGGTTCGCCGACCGGTCGATCTGGGATCGACTCCTCACCGGCGAGCCGTACTTCCCCGCCGCGCACGTCTGGATCCGCGCCCGCGTCATCGAGCGCATGGAGGCGGGCACCTCGACGGTGATCGCAGCGCATGCCCTGCAGGCGGCGCTCCCTGACGAGGACGGCGACGAGGCTCCGCTCGTGTACCACAACCGCGGCTACCACGCGTTGGGCCCGCACACACGCCATGACGGCTGACGGCTCGACCGGGCGGGTGGCCGCCCGGTCGAGCCCCGCTCCGCCGGTGACGGGATCCGAACCGGCGCCCGTCTGACTCCCGGCCACGAGACGGCGACGTTCCGGGTGCTGCGGCGGCGCGGCCGACGATCGGCTGCTCGGGCGGGCGCCCGTCCCGGTCAGGACCGGCCCCGCGCCTCCTGCGCCGCCCCGACGAGGCCCTCGAACAGGCCCGCGTCGCTGCTCGCCTCCGGGTGCCACTGCACGGCGACCTTGAACCGCTCGCCCTCGGCCTCCATCGCCTGCAGGACGCCGTCCGCGTCGTGCGCGGCCGCGACGTAGCCGGGGTGGCTGGCGACCGCCTGGTGGTGGTGGCACGGGGCGGTGAAGCCGCGGTGCAGCAACGAGGAGATGCGGGTGCCCTCCTCGAGCCGCACCTCGACCTCGCCGTAGCCGCTCGGCGTGCCCGAGTGGCCGGCGTGCCCGACGACGTCGGGCAGGTGCTGCACGAGCGCGCCGCCGGCAGCCGTGGCCATGAGTTGCATCCCGCGGCAGACGCCGAGAACCGGCAGCTCCTCCGCGTCCGCGGCGGCGAGCACCCACAGCTCCGAGGCGTCGCGGTCGTCGTACCAGGTCAGCACGCTCTGGTCCGGCTGCTCGCCGTAGAGCGCCGGGTTCAGATCTGCCCCGCCCGCGAGCACGAGTCCGTCGACCCGGGCGACCGCGGCCGCCGCCGCCTCCGCGGACGCCAGCACCGGCAGCAGCAGCGGGACCCCGCCGGCCCGCTCCACCGCGATCGCGTAGTCGGACGGCAGGAGGTCCGCCCTCACGTCGCGCCAGGTCCCCCAGGCCGCCGGCTGCCGGTAGGTGGTGATCCCGATGACCGGGGTGTGCGCCGCCGGCATCACGCGAAGTCGGACTCGAGGGGCGTCACGTACGCGTGCGTCAGACCGCCGTCGACGAGGAACTCGGTCGCGGTGATGAAGCTCGCCTCGTCGCTGGCGAGGAACGCGACGGCGTTCGCGAGCTCCTCCGGCTCGGCGAACCGCCCCATCGGGATGTGCACGAGCCGTCGGGCCGCGCGCTCCGGGTCCTTCGCGAACAGCTCGCGCAGGAGCGGGGTGTTCACGGGTCCGGGGCAGAGCGCGTTCACGCGGATGCCCTTGCCGGCGAACTGCACGCCGAGCTCGCGGGTGAGCGCGAGGACGCCGCCCTTGGAGGCCGTGTAGGAGATCTGCGAGGTCGCGGCGCCCATCAGCGCGACGAACGACGCGGTGTTGATGATCGAGCCGCTGCCTTGCTCGAGCATGTACGGCAGGGCTGCCTTGCAGCAGAGGTAGACGCTGGTGAGGTTGACCTTCTGCACGCGGTCCCACGCCTCGATGCCCGTCTTCAGGATCGAGTCGTCGTCCGCGGGCGAGATGCCGGCGTTGTTGAAGGCGATGTCGACGGCCCCGAAGCGCTGCTTCGCGAGGGCGAACATGGCGTCGACCTGCTCGGCGTCGGTCACGTCGACCTGCACGAACGCGCCGCCGAGCTCCTCGGCGATCCGGGGTCCGTTCTTCGCGTCGACGTCGCCGATGACGACCTCGGCCCCTTCGGCGACGAACTTCCTGGCGGTGGCGAGACCGATCCCGCTGCATCCGCCGGTGATGACCCCGACCTTGCCGTCGAGCTTGCCCATGTGGTTCTGCCTCTCTTGCGGTGACGTGCGCGCGGACGCCCGTCAGGCGTCGGTGCTGATGAAGACGTTCTTGGTCTCGGAGAAGGAGTCCGGGGCGTCCGGACCGAGCTCACGTCCGAGCCCTGACTGCTTGAACCCGCCGAACGGGGTCCAGTACCGGACCGAGGAATGGGAGTTGACCGACAGGTTGCCGGACTCCACGGCCCGCGCGACGCGGAGGGCGCGCCCGAGGTCCCGGGTGAAGATCGACCCCGACAGGCCGTACTCGGTGTCGTTCGCCTTCGCGATGGCGTCGGCCTCGTCGTCGAACGGCAGCACGGCGACGACCGGCCCGAACAGCTCCTTGGTCCAGACCGGGTCGGTGAGGGAGCGCGGGATCACGACGGTGGGCGCCATCCAGAACCCGCCTCCGTCCGGACCGCGTCGCCCGCTGAACGCGATGTCGGCGCCGTCGATCCCGGCGGCGACCGAGTCCCGCTGCTTCGCCGAGATCAGGGGGCCCATCTGCGCGTCCTCGTTCCGCGGGTCCGCCACCCGGAAGGACGTGACCGCGGGCTCGAGCAGCTCGAGGAAGCGGTGGTACGCGCTGCGCTCCACGAGGATGCGCGAGCGGGCGCAGCAGTCCTGGCCCGCGTTGTCGAACGCGCCGCCGGGAGCCGTGGCCGCCGCCTGCTCGAGGTCGGCGTCGGCGAAGACGATGTTGGCGCTCTTGCCCCCGAGCTCGAGCGTCACCCGCTTCACCTGGTCGGCGCAGCCGCGCATGATGCCTTTGCCGACCTCGGTCGAGCCGGTGAAGCACACCTTGCGGACGAGCGGGGAGGTCACGAACCGCTCCCCCACCACGGCGCCCTTGCCGGGCACCACGGTGAAGACGCCTTCGGGGATCCCCGCCTCGAGCGCGAGCTCGGCGATCCGGAGCGCGGTGAGGGGGGTGAGCTCGGCGGGCTTCAGCACGACGGTGTTGCCCGCAGCGAGCGCGGGAGCGAATCCCCAGCCGGCGATGGGCATCGGGAAGTTCCAGGGGACGATGATCCCGACGACGCCGAGCGGCTCGTGGAAGGTCACGTCGATGCCGCCGGGCACCGGGATCTGCCGGCCGAAGTGCCGCTCGGGAGCCGCCGCGTAGTAGGTGAGCACGTCGCGGACGTTGCCGGCCTCCCACCGGGCGTTGCCGATGGTGTGCCCGGAGTTCAGCACCTCGAGCTGAGCGAGCTCGTCGATGTGGGCGTCGACCGCCGCGGCGAAGGACCGCAGGAGGCGGGCGCGCTCGCCCGGCGCGATCGCCCGCCAGGCCGGGTAGGCGCGATGCGCGCGCTCGATCGCGGCATCCGTCTCGGCGAGATCGGCGAGCGTGACGTCCGTCACGGGCGCGGCGCTCGCCGGGTCGAGCACCTGGTGGACGCCGCCGGCGGCGTAGGGACTGGTGGGCAGGCGCATGCTCAGAGCCTCTCGAATCCGCGCTTGAGCTCCCAATCCGTCACCGCGGATTCGAAGGCCGCCAGCTCGACGTCGGCGTAGTTGAGGTAGTGGTCGACGACGTCCTGGCCGAAGGTGTCGCGCGCGATCGCGGATGCGGCGAGGAGCTCGCGCGCCTCGCGCATCGTGGTGGGCACGGTCGGGGCGCCGGACTCGTAGGCGTTGCCCCGGGTCTCCGGCTCGAGCTCGAGCCCCTGCTCGATCCCGTGGAGGCCGCCGGCGAGCATCGCGGCGAGGGCCAGGTAGGGGTTCACGTCCCCGCCGGGCAACCGGTTCTCCATCCGGGCGGCGTACCCGCGCCCGACGAGCCGGACCGAGCAGGTGCGGTTGTCGTGGCCCCACGCGACGGCGGTCGGCGCGAAGGAGCCCTTCGCGAAGCGCTTGTAGGAGTTGATGTTCGGCGCGTAGAAGAGCGTGAACTCGCGCATGGTGGCGAGGACGCCGGCGATGAAGGAGTCGTAGAGCGGGGTCGCCGCACCGGTCGCCTCGTCCCAGAAGGCGAGCGAGCCGTCGGTGCCGCGCAGCGACATGTGGATGTGGCACGAGTTGCCCTCGCGCGCGCTCGGCTTCGCCATGAAGGTGATCGACTTCCCGCGCTGCGAGGCGATGTCCTTCGCCGCGGTCTTGTAGACGGTGTGGTTGTCGGCGGTCGTGAGGACAGGGGCGTACTTGAACGCGATCTCGTGCTGGCCGAAGTTGCACTCGCCCTTGGCCGACTCGGGCTCGAGGCCTGCTGCATACATGAGGTTGCGGATGTCGCGCAGCAGCGGCTCGACCCGGCTCGAGCCGAGGATGGAGTAGTCGACGTTGTAGAGGTTCGCCGGCGTGAGGTCGCGGTAGCCGGACCGCCAGGCGTCCTCGTACGAGTCCTCGAAGATCACGAACTCGAGCTCGGTGCCGGCCAGCGCCGTGTAGCCGAGCCGGGCGGCCCGCTCGATCTGCGCCTTGAGCATCGCGCGCGGCGAGACGTGCACCGGCGTGCCGTCCTCGAGGGTGAGATCGCACTGGATGAGCACGGTGCCCGGCCGGTGCGGCAGGCGGCGGATGGTGTCGAGGTCGAGCTCGAAGACCATGTCGCCGTAGCCCTTGTCCCAGGACGAGATCGCGTAGCCGTCGACCGTGTTCATCTCGACGTCGACGGCGAGGAGGTAGTCGCAGCCCTCGGTGCCGTGGCCGAGCACGGAGTCGAGGAAGAACGCGCCGTGCACGAGCTTGCCCTGGAGGCGGCCCTGCATGTCGGTGAAGCCGAGGACGACGGTGTCGATCTCGCCGCCGAGGATGCCCTCGCGCAGCTGCTCGACGCTCAGCATGCGGTCGTTGCGGAGTGTCACAGGTGCGTTCTCATTTCAGCAGGCCCTTCAGGAGGGCGGCGGTGGCGGCGCAGTGGTCCTGCATGACGAATCGGGCTCGGTCCGCGTCGCCGTCGAGGATCGCCTGCACGATCACCCGGTGCTGCTCGTCCGAGCTCTCGATGTTCTTCTGCAGGAAGGGGATCTCGGCGAGGAACTGATGGATGCGCACCTGCACGGCGCCGCAGGCGCTCGAGAGCGCATCGGATCCGCAGACCGCGGCGATCGCGAGGTGCAGCCGCGCGTCGGCCTGCCGGTACTCGCTCGGCGAGCCGGCGCCCGCGAGGGCGTGGAGGCAGCCGGTGAGCAGCTGCCGCTGGTCGGCCGAGAGGTCGCTCTGCGCGGCGCGGTACGCCGCACCGGGCTCGATGACCGACCGGAAGACGGTGAGGTCCTCGATCTCCGCCTTCCGGTCGGTCCCCGTGATCGGCGCAGCGGTCCAGTCGCCGGCGGCGGTCTCGACGACGGTGCCGCCTCCGCGTCCCCGCGACGTCGAGACGAACCCGGCGGCCCGCAGCGCGCTCATCGCCTCCCGCAGCGTTGCGCGCGAGACGCTGAGTCGGTCCGCGAGCTCCCGTTCGCTCGGCAGCCGGTCACCCGGGCGGAAGATCCCGAGCCGGATCGCCGAACCGAGCTGCTCGATGCAGGACTCGAAGGCCATGTGGCCGCGCACCGGCCGGAGCACGACGTCGACGAGCGCCGAGTCCACGGCCGGGACGCCCGCGGTCTCCTCCGCCTCGTCCGGCTCCCCCTCGCTGCCGGTCATTCCTCCAGCAGCTCCTCGGCGTCACGGGTGAGGTGCACGCCCTCCTCACGGGACATGAAGTGCTTCCGACCGCGGGCGAACCACAGCACCGTGGCGAACACCGCCACGACGACGACCGCGATCGGCGCGTAGTTGAAGGTGTCCGCGGTGATGGGCGTCACGGGCGGCAGCACGAACAGGATGACGATGAGCACGACCCAGGCGACCGCGACCCAGCCGATGACCGCGCTCCACCTGCCGAGGTTCCAGACCGCGGGCACGAAGTCGCGGTCGAGCCGCCGCAGCAGCACCGGCGTCACGTACGCGATGTAGAGACCGATCACCGCGATCGAGGTCACCGCGAGGTAGGCGGTGAGGTTCACGAGCGCGGGGGCGGTGAGGACGGCCGCGAGCACGACGCACAGCCAGATCGAGTTCGTCGGCGTGCCCGTGCGCGGGTTGACCTTCGCCCAGAGCCGCGCGCCGGGGATCGCGTTGTCGCGGGAGAACGCGTAGCTCATCCGCGAGTTCGCGGTCACCGACGCCATGCCGCAGAAGAACTGCGCACCGCACACGATGAAGAGCAGGAACTTCGCGAGCGTCGGGTTGTTCAGCGCGTCGAGGAAGATCTGCGCCGGCGGCAGCCCGGTGGGCGAGGCGGCGAGCTTGGCGAGCCCCGCCTGCGAGCCGTTCTGGATCGCGGCAGTGATCGAGAAGAGCAGGATCCAGCCGCCGATGAGGGAGACGAGGACGCTCATCACGATGCCCTTCGGGGCCGCGATCGCGGCGTTCCTCGTCTCCTCGGCCACGTGCGCGGACGCGTCGTACCCGGTGTAGGTGTACTGGGACATGAGCAGCCCCATGAGGAAGACGTAGGGCCCGAAGGTCCAGCCGGTCTCGTTGTGCCAGGCCGTGAAGGTCCAGCCGGCGGACTGGTGGTGCGTCGGCAGGATCCAGAGCGCGGCCACGATGATGAGCACGCCGGCGATGTGCCACCAGGCCGAGACGCTGGACAGCAGCGAGACGAGCCTCACGCCGAAGGTGTTCAGCAGGCCGTGGACGACGATGAGCACGAGGAACAGCACGTAGGTGCTCACCGCGCCGACCGGCACGCCCCAGACGAGGTTGGCGAACGCCATCATCGTGACCGCCGCGCCGTAGTCGATGGCGGCGGTGACGGCGACCTCACCGAGGAAGTTGAACCAGCCGACGAACCACGCCCACTCACGCTTGTTGCGCTTGGCCAGGCGCCCGGCCCAGAAGTAGAGGCCGCCGGCGGTCGGGTACTTCGAGCAGACCTCGGCCATCGCGAGCGCGACGCAGAGCACGAAGACGCCGCACAGGGGCCATCCCAGGTCGATGGCGGACGGGCCACCGGACTTCAGCGCGATGTTGTACGAGGTGATGCAGCCGGCGAGGATCGAGATGATCGAGAAGGACACGGCGAAGTTCGAGAACCCGCTCATCCCCCGCCGGAGCTCCTGCTTGTAGCCGAGGGCGGCGAGGCCGGCGGCGTCGGCGTCCTCCACCTCGGACGGCGACTCAACACTCATTCGTGGCTCTTCCTCTCCATCGAGGGACCGGTACGGGGATCGCTGCCCATGCTGCCGAGGGCACCGGCCCTGCGTCAATGGTCTGAGTTCAGACGTATGGCGTCGGCAGGTCGGGCTCGCCCCGATTCCCCCGCGACGCCCGAGCCGGTTCGGCTCCGACGAGACCGAGCGGGCGGGCTTCTCCGGCCCGGGCCGGCGGTACGGGACTCCGTTCTGCGGAGAGGTGAGGAGCCGCCGTTGTCCGTGACGTGGTCAGTACGCCGGATGCGCCGCGCTCGCCGCTCCACAGCCAGGCGGTGCGAGCCGGCTCGCTCCTGATCCTCTCCGGCACGACAGGAGCCGACCCCGCCACCGGCGCCCTCTCGGACGGCCTCGAGGCGCAGACGCGACAGGCGCTGTCGAACTGCGGGGCGATCCTCGCCGCCGCGGGCGTCTCAGCGGCCGACGTCGTCGAGGTCGGGATCCTGCTCGACGACCCGGAGGACCTCGCCGCGATGAATGCCGTCTACGCCGGATGGATCACCGGCCCTCCCCCAGCACGGTTCGTCGCGAAGCTCGGCGTGAGCGTGCCCGACCTGCTGATCTCCATCCGGATGACCGCGAAGGTCGACTGACGAGCCTCGTCCAGGCGGCCGAGCCTCCGCGGACGTCGCCCTGCGAACAGGCCGGCGCGGGGTCCGATCCCGCGAGGTGGATCACGATGACCGCGGTGGAAGCGGGATCGCGCTCACCGCGCGACGGCGTCAGAACGTGATGACCGTGGCGCCCTCGAGGGTGAAGCGGACGAACTCGTCGCGAGCCACGCTCAGCACCACGCCGCGCGCCCGCAGAGCCGCCTCGGTGCCCTCCGCTCGAGCGGAGTTCACGCATGCGCCCACCCGCACACCGCTCGCGACGAGCGCGTCGATCTGGTCGTTGAACACGCCGCCGGCCTCGGTGCCGTCGCCGGCAAGCCGCCGCTGAGCCGGCCCGAAGCAGAAGACCTCGATCTCGACCCCGCGCTCGGCTGCAACCTCGGCGACACGCTGCGCGACGCGACTGCCCGTCCGCGGCGAGTCCGCGTCGTCGTGGAAGACGTGCACCACGGTCTTCGGTCTGGTCATGCTCATCCCCCCGACGTCGGGCTTCGATCGAGAAGTCCGGACTCAGGCTACGGGCGGCGCAGCTCCGCTGCCTCGCGCCGGCGGGAGCGCGAGGGGCTCACGGAGCATCGCTGCCGATCACGCCCTCTCGGATCGTGACCCACCTGGTGTCCGACCCTCCGAGCGCGCGCCGGTGATCACTTCCCCTTCAGCCGCAGCAGCACCTGCTCCTCGTCGGGGTACGCGTACGGCGCCGGCAGCGCGTACGGGTCGGACGCGGTCGGCCATCCGCTGATGGTCTTCGTCTCGTACTGGGACCAGCTCACCGATTCGGTCATCGGAACGACGGGCACCTGCGTGAGCATGACCTTCTGAAGCTTACTGACGATCGCGTGCTGCTCCGTCTCCGAGGCGCTCGCGTACTGGTTGAGCAGCCCGTCGACCGCGGGGTCGGAGAACCGCATGAAGTTCGACGTGGCGTTCTGGCCGAGCGGTGCGCTGTTCGCGCTGAGCAGCATCTGCCGGAGCTCGTAGTACGGGGCCGGGCCGCCGGTCTCGGAGATGTACGCCGCGTCGAAGTCGCCCTTGTAGAGGCGGGTGTTGTACGTCTGGCCCGCGAGGTCCTGCACGGTGAGCAGGACGTTCACCTGCGCGAGCTCCTGCTTGATCTCCTGCAGTGACGCGTCCCAGTCGGTGAAGCCACTGACCGTGAGCACGCTCAGCTTGAGCGGGTTGCTCGCGGAGTAGCCGGCGGAGGCCAGAAGGGCCTTCGCCTTGGACTGGTTCTGCGTGTAGTCGTACTGACCGGCGAGGGCGCTGTCGTACCACGAGCGGAACGTCGGCAGGACGATGCCGGACTGGTTCGCGGCCGGCTCGTAGCCGTTCTCACCGATCTTCGAGACCGTGCCGCGGTCCACCGCGTACGCGATGGCCTGCCGCACCGCGAGCTTGCTCGTCACGGGGTGCTTGAGGTTGAACGCCAGGCTCACGTTCGAGGTCGGCGGGAACCAGTAGTGGTTGTGCGCCTTGTCCCGGGCGACGTAGTACTTGTCGATGCTCGGGATGAACTGACCGCCCCACTGGGCCTTCCCGCTCGCCAGGTCCTGGTTCGCCGGGGCGGCCTCGGTGTACGCGGGATAGTTGACCGTCTTGACCGTCGGCTTCCCGTGCTGCCAGTAGGTGGGGTTGGCGGAGTACTGGATGTTCTGCGGCGTGCAGCGCGCGACCGTGTACGGGCCGGTGCCGACCGGCTTGGCGTCCGCGAAGCTGACCGGGTTCCCGACGGCGCTCGTCGACCAGATGTGCATCGGCACGATCGGGGTCTGATCGGCGATGTAGTAGAAGTACGGCTGCGCGGGTGCCTTGAACTGGAACACGACCTGGTCCTGGCCCGACTGCGAGACCGACTGGAGCCCGGACGAGGACCAGAGCGCGTTCAGGTCCAGCCCGGGGTCCTTCTTCAGGAGGTTGAAGGTGAAGGCGACGTCCGCCGCGCTGAACGGCTTGCCGTCGCTCCACTTCACACCGTGCCGCGTCGCGAACGTGAGGGTCTTGAAGTCGGTCGACCACGTCGCCTTCGTCGCGAGCATCGGCGTCTGCGCGGCGTTCTTGAGCGCGTTCACGAACACGAGCGGCTCGTAGGCGAACCCGAACGACTCGCCGTTGACCGCCGGGTTGAACGGGTTGAACCCGCAGGTCCAGGTCGCTCCGGTCGTGTTCGCGATGCTGATGACCGCGTTGGAGCCGGAGGACGCCCCGCCCGACGTGCACCCGGTGGCGAGCACGACCGTCGCGGCGACGGCTGCCGCGGACGCGATGAGGCGACGCAGCCTCGATGAACGGGATGACTGCATTGCTCGTCCTTCCTCACTGCTGACCGGACCGTCGCGACGAACCTGCGAACGCGGCTACCCCGAGGGGGGAAGGAGCTCGAACCGAGACATCGTCGTCGCGGGCAACCTAGCAAAGATAGATACGTCTCGCACGCATCTATTCGTGGAGACGCACCGACAGCCACTCGGGCACGCCCATCACCACGGTCGTCGCTCTGGGTTCCGCGGTGCGCATGCGGCGGGGTGCGGAGACCCGGAGCGCCGTGAGGGCTCCTCCCCGACGCCGGGCGAGGAGAAGGAGCGGTCGCGGAGCACCTAGCCGTACACGAACAGGAAAGGTGGCTGGCTCGGCAGGGCGTCCTCCAGCGCCTTGCCCGCGAGGAGCTGCGCACCACGCGCGGAGCCACCCTGGGGCGGCACGAAGCGCGCGTCGGGAACGCATCGCCGGACCTCCTGGTGGAACGGCAGCAGCAGCAGATCGCCGACGTCGAACAGCCGTCCGCCCCAGGAGAAGAGCGGTTCCCCCGTCACCGCAGCGACAGCGGTCCGGCCGAGTCGCCGCCCCGCATCCGCCCAGATCTCCCGCGCGACGGCATCACCCGCGTTCGCAGCGGCCGCGACCGGCCGCGCGAAGCCCGCGAGGACGTGGGCGGCGAGGGCGTCGCCGTAGATGCGGTCGACGAGCGTCGCAGGATCGCCGAACTCGGTCAGGAGCGCGGCGAGGAGGAGCTCCGAGCCTCCGCGCCTGCCGTCCCACGCCCGAAGGCCTGCGGCGATGCCCCTCCGTCCGATCCAGGCCCCGCTTCCCTCGTCGCCGACCAGGTACCCCCAACCGTCCGACCGCTTCCAGACGCCGTCCTGACCTCTCCCCAGCGCGATGGCGCCCGTACCCGCGGCGATCACGACCCCGGGGTCGCCGTTCAACGCACCGGCGTGGGTGGTGACCGAATCGCCGGCGACCACGACGCGCTCCGCATGCAGAGCCCGTTGGAGGGTGCGAGCGAGTCGCTCGGGGCTGTCGACGAGCCCGGGTATCCCGGTCATGCCGATGCCGATCGCGCTGACGGAGGAGGCACCGAGCTCGCGTCGCCCGCGCTGGACCGCGCCGATGACCAGGTCGGCGACGGTATCGACGTCGACTCTGCCGGAGAGCCGCGGGACCGGCCGGTCGATGCGGGACTCCATCTCCGAGCCGGAGGACGCGAGCCGCACCCGGACCCCACCACCGCCCACATCGACACCGGCGAGGACGCCCCCATCACCAGACGCGACCGCCACTAGTCGGTGTCCCTCAGCAGCTCGACGGCCGCGCGCACCCCGGTCGATCGGTCGAGCGCACCGCGAGCCTCGTCGACGCCCCGGCCCGACAGCAACGCCACCAGCGCCACGGGCGTGGATCCGTCCGCACGTTCGAGCATCTCGCGGCACCGGGCCTCATCCAGCCCGGTCGCCTCCGTGAGCACGGCGACGGCTCGGCGCCGCAGCTTGTCGTTGGAGGGGACGAGGTTCACCATCAGGTTGGAGTACACCGCACCGAGCCTGATCATGAGGGCGGTCGAGAAGGAGTTGAGGAGGACCTTCGTCGCCGTGCCCGCCTTCAGCCGAGTGGACCCCGTCAGGGCCTCCGGCCCGGTATCGGCGACGATCGTGATCTCCGCGTGCTCGCCGGCAGCCGCGTTCGGGTTGCAGGTGATCAGCACCGTGAGCGCGCCGAGCCTGCGCGCCTCGCGAAGCGCCCCGGTCACGTAGGCCGTCGCGCCCGAGGCGGTCACGCCGATGGCGACACTGGCGGGTCCGAGGCCGGCAGCATCCTCGCCGCCCGAATCCTCGGCGTCCTCCCGGTCGATCGAGGAATCGAACAGCGCCTCGGAACCCCCGGCGAAATGGGCGGTGAAGAGTCCGGGCGGGGCGCCGAAGGTGGGTCTGATCTCGGTCGCGTCGAGCACCGCGATCCGCCCCGAAGCCCCCGCCCCGAAGTAGTGGATGCTGCCGCCGGCGCGGACGCGTCGGAGGGTCTCCTCCACCGCCCGGGCGGTCGTCGCTGCCGCACGGCGCACCGCATGGACGCCGACGAGGTCCTCCCGGTAGAGCGCTTCCAGGATCTCGGCCGTCTCGGCGGAGTCGATGTGCGCGGTCGCGGGGTTGCGCGTCTCAGTGGTCAGGTCGCCGGTCATCTCGATCCCGTCACGGTCTGGGAGGCCACGTCGGTGGACGTGCGGAGCGCGCCGGCGTGGGCCTCGAACAGCCGGCGAGCCAGGGACGCGACATCCGTGGTCGGTCGCGGCTGCGCATCCGGCCCGCGCTCGAGGAACGTCCGCTCGATGTCGAGGAGCCGCTCACCCAGGCGCTGGTCGTGCTCCGCGCTCGGGGAGCGCACGGCCTCGAAGAGGCCGCGCGCCCATGCCGTCCAACGGTCCTTGTAGTAGCCGCCGACGAGGCCGGACCAGGTCCGCGCGGCGTAGTCGTCGAGGTTCGGCGGACCGGGCCGGTCCCACACGGTCACGATCCGACGAGCGTTGTCGCGCAGGATGCGCCGCTCCTCCTCGTCCTCGGCCCACGCCTCCGCCTCACCGACCCAGTGCTCGAGGGTGAACTCCGGGCGGCACGCAAGGAGGCGATCGAGGTCGTCGAACACCGCGAGGAACCGGCCGAGCGCCTCCGGCGTCTCGCCCGAGGACCGAGCGGCCTCCCGAACGGTCGCCACGAGGTGCTGGTCGACGACGTGGGAGAGCACCACCCGGCCGACCTCGATGAGGTCGTGGCCGAGCTCACCGTCGAGAAGCCGAGGACGTCGTTCCGCCTCCTCGATCAGCAGCCGCCAGGCCCGGACGAGGATCGCCGGGTCATACGGGCGGGATCCCCACAGGCGCGTAGCGAGACGGTCCGGTGCCAGGGTCTCCGCGTAGCTCGGCTTGGCCGTGAGGGCCCCGCGGAAGTGACCGGTCAGCACATCGAGGCTCGTCTCCTTGTAGACGCTCGAGGCGAGCGCGCGCCAGGCGTCCACCAGGTCCTCGCTCTCCGCCCCCGCGTAGCGGTGCCGAACGAAGTCCCGGAGCCAGTGATCGAACGGCGCAGGACCGGACCACGCCGCCTCTGCGACGCGCTGGAACAGCGCGGTGTTGTTCCTCGTGCCCTCCATCGCGAGCCCCCAGCCGATGGGCGGGTTGTCTCCCGTCAGCGACTCGTGGAACCCGTCGGCGACGGTCGAGAGGTTCCCGATCAGGTCCGTCCGGCCCCCGAAGTTGAGCAGTGCGCACCAGACCCACGGCTTCCCGCGGAACCGATCCGAGCGGTTCCACATCGGCTTCGTCTCGGCCCAGAGGTCGAGGATGAGGCTGTGCTCCGCCGGCATCGCATCGAGGAACGACGCGACGCGGTCCTCGGTCCAGAAGTCGTCCTGGAAGGAGAACGGCCAGGACTGGAGCACCCACACGGCCTGGGGGTCCGCCGCGACGAGGCCCGAGATGGTCGCTCGGGCGACTCGACCGGGGTGGGCCGGGTCGGCATCGACGGGGATCATCTCGATGAACGGGTCCGCGGCGTAGAGATGATCGGAGCCGAACGTCTGCATCTGGATCTCGGTGATCCGCCGGCACAGCTCCGCGTAGCGAGGGTCGGCCGGGTGGAGCACGTGCGTGGTGAACTCGTCCCACGTCCGCGTCCCGGTGGTCGGTCCCGCGAGCTGCGCCGGGACATGGCCGGTGAACGCAGGAAGCACCGGGGTCATGCCGAGGGATCGTTGACGGTCCAGCACCCGGACCGCGAGCTCCTCGTGCTTCCTGATCCAGGACGTCGGCAGCGGTCCTGCGAACGAATCGAGGCACCCCATGTACTGGAAAGGCAGATATCCCGGACCGCCCAGGAATGCGCGCACCTCTTCGTCGTTCAACCCGACTTCCGTGTAGACCCGATGAAGGACGGATTCGTGGCCGAGGACGTTCAGGGGCATCGTGATCCCGTTGAGGGCCATCCAATCCACCTCGCGTTCCCACTTGTCCCAGTCCCAGTACGCGACGGTGTAGCTGAAGGTGCAGAAGTTGAAGTAGTACCCCTCGGCGACCTCCGCCTGCCCTTCCATCGGTTCCGTGTCCCGGATGATCAGGGCGGAGACGGGAAGAGTCGTATCCCAAGAGATGGCGATGTGGCATACTGCCCGGAGATATGCATGCAATCCGACGGCGGCGCTAATCGGATCAGTGGCGCAGACAGTCAATATGGATTCGGACGCGGAATACCTGTACCGGCGGCCCTCCCCCGGCAGCTGCATGAATCGCATGGAGCTCGCCGCGCGTCCCGCGACTCGTTCAGCGAGGCCACGCACCGCGTCGCCCCATGGAGGCGGATCGACGCGGGGAGCATCGGTGAAAGATGCAGGCACGAGACCTCCGGAATATTTAGGACCGGTACATAACTATGGCTCACACTACCGCCGCGGTCCGGGGTCGACGACTCCCCCGCAGACGCAGATGCGGTTGAGCTCGTGAACCTCGGCGACCCGGCTCAGCGGGAGCGGGTCGTGGCTGCGGGCCCGGAGTTCATGCGCGAGGTGAACTCGTCAGCGATCCTGGCCGTCCTGCGCGCCTCCTCACCGCTGACCGTCGCGGGGGTCGCCCGATCCACGGCGCTCTCCCGGCAGGCGGTGAGCCGGGCGCTCGCCCTTCTCGAAGCGGATGGGCTCGTCGAGTTCTCCGACCCGGTGCCGAGCCCCACCGGGGCGGGGCGCCCCGCCCAACAGGTGCGATTCAGAGCCGAGGCCGGATACGTCGTCGGCGCTCACGTCAGCCTCGGGCGCGTCCGGTTCGGCGTCGGCACCCTGGTCGGCGAGGTCGTCGCCTCCGGCGAGGCGGAGCTCCCCGTGGGAGCCTCCGGCGAGGACGTCGCAACCGCGCTGGCGGATGGCGTCGACCGGCGCCTCCGTGACTCACGGCTGTCCGTGGAGGACGTCTGGTTCGCCACCGTCGGCGTGCCCGGGATCGTCGATGCGGCCGGCGACCGGATCGGCCTCAGCTCGAGCATGCCCGAGCTGTCGGGAGCCGGACTCCACCGGCGCCTGGGGGACGCCCTGCGGTGCCCCGTCCATCTGGACAACGATGTGAAGCTCGCGACGCAAGGGGAGCGCGCGCACCGCCAGAGCACGAGCCGACTGAGCGCCTCCCTGGTCTACATGCATTGGGGCCATCGGATCGGCGCCGGCATCGTGGTCGGGGGCCAGCTGCTGCGTGGCGTGTCGAACGACGCGGGCGACCTCGGATTCCTGGAGCTGCGAGGGTCGCAGATCGCGCCCGAACCGGCTCGGGCCCGGCTCGGGCCCTTCGAGAGCTGGGCCGGCGCCGGAGAGGCGCTGCGCCTCGCGCGGGAGAGCGGGTACGACCGCGACGGGTCCCGCGCCTCGAGCACGAGCCCCGACGAAGCGCTGGACGGGTTGATCGATGCGGCGATCGACGGTGACCGGCCGGCCGTCGAGGCCCTGCGTGAGGTCAGTCGACGTTTCGCCTTCGGCGTCGCTGCGGTCCGCGCGATCGTGGACCCCGAGCTCGTCGTCATCGGTGGCCCGATGGCCCGGGGCGGCTACCTCCTGCTCTCCCTCCTGAGGGACGGGATCGGCGTCCACGAGCTGAACCAGCCCGCTCTCGAGGTCTCGACACTCGGCGACGAGGCCGTCGTCCAGGGAGCCGTCCGTCACTCGCTCGGCGCGGTCGAGCTGCCCTACCACCGACGCCGCCGCACCCCCTGACCCACCGGGGTCCGGCCCGCCGAACGCGGCGCACCCGTGCGCCGCCGCGGTTTCGAGCTCAGTCGAGCGTCTTCCTCAGGAGGAGGAACCGGCGCGAGATCTCGGCGCCCACGGTCTTCCGGTAGAAGTCCCTCGGCCCGGCGCTGCCGATGTCGAACGCCTGGTCGCCCAGCTCCCGCAGGTCCTTGGCGCAGCGCCGCAGCAGAGCGGCCCCGATGCCGGTTCCACGCGCTTCCGGGCTCGTGCCCATCGGTCCGAACCATCCATGCCGGTTGGTGTCGTAGGCCGCGAAACCCAGGAACCTCCCGTCCCGCAGCGCGATGAAGCAGCTGGGCGGCTCGCGGTGCAGAGCGGGCTCGACCTCGTCGGCCCACGCCCAGAACTCGTCCGTCCACTCGTCCCTGAGCCAGGCATGGAAGGACGGCCAGGTGCCGGCGTCGAGGCGCTCGATGGAGACCCCCGCCGGCAGCGGGGACTCCGTCTCGCCCGCACCGGTGGGGGCGGTCATGTTGACCGTCTCGTCGCTCTCGACGTAGCCGGACTTGCGGAAGAACT
Source organism: Amnibacterium sp. CER49 (assembly GCF_029846255.1). Taxonomy (GTDB): domain Bacteria; phylum Actinomycetota; class Actinomycetes; order Actinomycetales; family Microbacteriaceae; genus Amnibacterium. The sequence goes on from NZ_JARVWQ010000001.1 coordinate 290,808, forward strand.
GGAGGGCGGCCCGGTACTCCTCGTCGACGCCGGCCCACCAGAAGCGGGGCAGTCCTCCCCCGGCCGATACGACGTTCACGCGCCGAGCGGCGAAGCGACGCTCGACCTCGGTCAGGAGGGCGCCGCCGACCCCGCGGCGCTGATGATCGGGGTGGACGACGAGGAACGCGACCGAGCCCGCGTCGGTGGAGGCCGGCGCACGGGATGTGGTCCCGAACGCGGCGCCGACGAGCCGCTGGTCCTGGACTGCCGCCACCCGGATCATGTCCGGCGTCTCCCAGAGGAACCGCCGCAGGTTGTCCCGGTCGCTCGAGTCCGCGGGGAGCAGCACCCGCTCCGCGATCGAGGCCACGTCGTTCTCGTCGGACGGGACGGCTTCGCGCAGGTCGACATCACGCATGGTCGGGGCTCCGTTCGGTCGCGCGCGAGTGGCGAACCACTCCGGGCCTTCGTGCGAGGTCCCGGAGCCGACAGCGCCTCGCTCCAGTGATGACGGGACGCTAACAGGTTAGTTACGTTCCGCACGGAACTCGCTGCGTCGACCTGGGGGCCCCTCGGCACGCCGGCCCGCTTCGTCGGCGCCGCCGAGCGACGGGGCGGCGCCGAGGATCTCGAGCACGGGTCTCGACCATTCGGCGCAGGGCGCTGCCGCTGCCGCGATGTCGCTCCGGCGACACCGCCGGTCGCCGGATCCACCCGCGCAGGTGACCGATAACATGAGCGCGCCAACCGCCGCCGTCAGGAGTTCCACCTCGTGAAGAATCCCCCGCTGCCGACTCCGTCCCTGATCCCGTCGCCGGCCGACGTGAGCTGGGGTGACGACGTCTTCCTGCTTCCCGCCCACGGGATCACGGCCGACTTCGGCGACCTCGCGCGGAGCGACCGATCCCGACTCGTCCGGGTGATGTCGTTCCTGCCTCCCGTCGACGCGGTGCAGCCCGGCGCATCCGCGGACCTGCGGTTCGAGCTCACGACCCGCGTGGTCGGCGCGGAGGCGTACGAGCTCGAGGTCTCCGCGGCCGGGATCCGCATCAGCGGCTCGACCGCCGACGGCCTTCACTACGGACTCCAGTCCCTTCGGCAGCTGCTGCCCGCGCAGGCGTTCAGTCGCGCACCCCTCGGCGACGTCCGCCTGCGCACCTGCACCATCCAGGACGCGCCGGCGCTTCCGTGGCGTGGCGCACTGCTCGATGTGGCACGTCGCTTCTTCCCGAAGCGCTTCCTGCTGCACTTCGTCGACACGCTCGCGGCGCACAAGATCAACCGGCTCCACCTCCACCTCACCGACGACCAGGGATGGCGGGTCGAGAGCCACGCCTTCCCGCGACTCAACTCGGTCGGCTCCGTCCGCGCTGCGAGCCAGGTGACCCACTTCGACGAGGAGCCCGAGACGGACGGCACCCCCCACGGGGGCTTCTACTCATCGAGCGACCTCGCGGAGCTGGTCTCCTACGCCGCCGACCGCGGGATCGTGGTCATCCCCGAGATCGAGCTGCCCGGCCACTCGGGCGCCCTGCTCGCCTCCTACCCGGAGTTCGGGCCGCAGGACGAGTCCCGTTCGGTGCTCACCCACTGGGGCATCTCCAACTCGCTCGTCTCGCCGCTGCCCGAGGTCCAGGAGCACCTCCGGCGCCTGCTCACCGAGGTGCTGGCCGTCTTCCCCAGCCCGTGGATCCACCTCGGCGGCGACGAGACGCGACTCGGGAACTGGGAGCGGGACCCCGCCGTGTCCGAGTACATGCGGCGCGAGGGCATCGCCTCGGTCGGGGAGCTGTTCAACCGGTTCATGACCGACCTCGGCGCCTGGCTGACGACGCAGGGACGAGTCATGGTGATGTGGGACGACGCGTTCGCGAACAGCCCGGACGACGCGCCCCCCGCCGTCGTGACGTGCTGGCGCGGGACGGACGTCGCTCGGCAAGCGGCCGAGCGGGGTCATGACGTCGTGCTCGCTCCCGTGTTCCCGACCTATCTCGACTACTACCAGGCCGCCGACGAGCGCGAGCCCCTCGCGATCGGCGGCCCGATCACCCTCGAGGACGCGGCGGGCTTCGACCCCCTCGACGCCCGGTGGGGGGACGAGGTGCGGAGCCGGGTCCTCGGGATGCAGTTCCAGCTGTGGACGGAGATGATGGAGAGCGAGCGTCACGTCGAGTACATGGCGTGGCCGAGGGCCTGCGCGCTCGCCGAAGCCGCGTGGACCGGCAGACCCGCCGCATCCACGCCCGGATTCCTCGACCGTCTCGCCGACCACCTGCCCAGGCTGGCCGCGCTCGGCATCGAGTACCGGCCGCTCGACGGGCCTCATCCGTGGCAGGAGGCGGGCACCGGCCGACGGCACCATCGGGTCGGCCTTCCCATCGCCGAGATCAGAGGCGCGCTCTCCCAGGCCGCGGAGGACGGCGCCACTGCGGTGTCCCTCTCCGGGGAGCGGCTCGACGGCCGCTCCTGACGGGACCGCGGATCCCGCGCACCGACTGGCATGCTCTAGATCGTGACGGGTGTGACCATCTACGACGTGGCGAAGGTCGCGGGGGTCTCCCACCAGACGGTGAGCCGATACCTCCGCGGGTCCGAGCACGTCCGCCCCGAGACCGGAGAACGGGTCCAGGCGGCGTTGGACGCCCTCGGATACCGGCTGAACTCCGCCGCTCGCTACCTGCGCAGCGGGCGCGTCAACCGGCTCGGCGTCCTCGCTCATCGCCTCGACCTGTCGGGCCCCGTCCGTCTCCTCAACGGGCTGACGAGCGCGGCGCGCGAGCGCGGGTACCTCCTGGACATCGTGGCCGTCGACGGCAACGACGCCCACGACGTGAGCAGGGCGCTCTCCCTGATCCTCGGGCAGCAGGTGGCCGGCGTGATCGCGGTCGCGCAGTCCACCCTCGTGACGCAGGCCATCGCCGAGCGAGGGGCCGAGCTGCCCATGGTCAGCGACGTGACCGTCGAAGGCGAGTCCCCGCTCAACGAGATCGCCGGACGCGTCGCCGCGGAGCACCTCACCGACCTGGGGCACACCCGCGTGGGCTACCTCGCCGGCCCGCTCACGTGGCTGGCGGCCCGCCACCGTCAGGACGGCTTCGCCCAGGCCATCGCCGCCCGCGGCGGGAGCGTCCTCTGGCAGGGGGAAGGTGATTGGAGCGCCGCCTCCGCCTACGCGCTCGGCACCTCGATCCCGGTGCGCGAGCTCGGGATCACGGCCATCGGCGCCGGGAACGACAGCATGGCCATCGCCTTGATCGCGGCCCTGGCGCGGCGCGGACTCCGGGTGCCCGATGACGTGAGCGTGATCGGCACGGACGACGTCGCCGAGGCCCAGTACCTGCAGCCGGCGCTGAGCACGGTCAGCGTCGACCAGGAGGGCGAGGGCGCGCACATGCTCGACTCGCTCGTCGCACGCATCGAGGGCTGGCCCGGCGCAGGGGTCCCGCCGCTGCAGCCGCCCCGCCTCATGGCTCGCGGGTCGACGACGACCCGCTGAAAGCACGCCACGCCGTCTCCCGTGTTGCACCCGGGCGACGGCCCCGGTACGGTCGCCCGGGCCCGATGTTATCCATCACATTTCGCGATGTTATCCATCACATCGGGCAGGACGGTTCCATCGATGACGACGCCTCCCACCTTCCCCGGTGTGCTGTTCGGCGCCGCGTACTACGCGGAGTACCAGCAGACGACCGACCTGGCCACCGACCTGGACCTGATGCAGCAGGCCGGCTTCACGGTCATCCGCGTGGGCGAGTCGGTCTGGTCGACCTGGGAGCCCCGCGACGGGGAGTTCGAGCTGGACTGGCTCCAGCCCGTGCTCGACGGGGCGCACGAGCGTGGCATCGCGGTCATCCTGGGCACGCCGACGTACGCGATCCCCCCGTGGCTGCAGGTCAAGCACCCCGAGATCGCGGCCGAGGAGCCGACCGGGAGCCCGGTGCCCTGGGGAGCCCGGCAGGAGATGGACCAGGGCTCCCCGGTCTACCGGCGCTACGCCGAGCGGGTCATCCGCAAGATGGTCGAGCGGTATGCCGCGCACCCCGCCGTCATCGGCTACCAGGTGGACAACGAGCCCGGGGAGCACCTCCCCCACAACGAGCACGTCTTCGAGGGCTTCCGCGAGTGGCTGCAGGACCGCTACCGCACCGTGGACGCCCTGAACGAGGCGTGGGGACTCGTCTACTGGTCGCACCGCCTCTCCGAGTGGACCGACCTGTGGCGGCCCGACGGCAACACCGTCCCCTCCTACGACCTCGACTGGCGCCGCTACCAGGCGACCCTCGCCACGGACCTCATCACGTGGCAGGCGGCGATCGTGCGGGAGTACGCGCGCGACGACCAGTTCGTCACCACCTGCATCTCGTACGCCCAGCGGCAGATCGACGACGCGGACCTGGCCGCGGAGCTCGACATCAACGCCGGCAACAACTACTACCTGATGCAGGAGGGGCTGACCCACGGCCTCGAGGTGGGTGGCAGCAAGAGCTGGTGGAGCACCGGCGTGGACACGCTCTACCAGTGGAGCGACCGCGCCTACGCCACGAAGCAGGCGCCGTACCTCGTCACGGAGACGAACGCCCAGGCGGTCGGGGCATCGAACGACAACTACCCGCCGTTCCGCGGCCAGATGAAGCAGGCGGCTCTGGCGATGGTGGCGCGCGGAGCGCGCGCCATCGAGTACTGGCACTGGCACTCGCTGCACTTCGGTACCGAGACCTACTGGATGGGCGTCCTCCCCCACAGCCAGCGGCCCGGGCGCATCTACCGCGAGGTGCAGGCCCTCGGCGAGACCCTTCGGAAGGTCGGCCCCTACGTGGACGGCTTGGAGCCGGACGCCGAGGTGCTGGTCGTGTCCTCGGCCGAGAGCCGGTGGGCGTTCGAGTTCACGCCGCCGCTGTCGTTGCCGGACGACGGCCCGGACACGAAGGCGTACGAGTACATCTTCCGGGCCACCTACCGCGGGCTGTTCGAGGCCGGCGCCCAGGTCCGGGTGCGCTCGGACCGCCAGGTGCTCGAGCTCGAACCGGCCGAGCTCGCCCGGCGGCACCCCGTCCTCGTGGCGCCCGCGCTCTACATCGCGGACGACGCGCTGCTCGCGCACCTGCGGGCCTACGCGGAGGCGGGCGGGCACCTCGTGCTCGGCACCCGCACCGGCTACGCGGATCGGATCGCGCGCGCCCGCCAGGAGGTGGCACCGCCGAGGCTCGCCGACGCCGCGGGCGTCTGGTACGACGAGTTCAGCAACCTCCGCGAGCCACTGGCGGTGAGCGCCCCGGACGGCAGCCCGCTCCGTGTCGGTGCGGGCGCGGCCGGCATCCGCTGGGTCGATGCGCTGCAGGTGGAGGACGCCGAGGTCCTGGCCGAGTTCGCTCCCTCGGAGCTCGAGGCCGGCGCCGCCGTGACGTCGCGCCGATTCGCCTCGGGACGGCTGACGGTGATCGCCACCGTCCCCAACCCCGAGCTCGCACGGGCGATCGGCGCATGGCTCGTCCCCGATACGGCCGGCCGCCGCTGGCAGGCCCCGCCGCAGGTCAGCGTGACGACCGGTACGGGCGCCCGAGGGTCGCTCACCTTCGTCAGCAACTGGTCGGGCGAGCCCGCCGCCGTGGTGGCGCCGGCCGACGTCCTCGACCCCGAGACCGGCGAGCGGTACCCCGCCGGCGCCCAGATCCCCCTCGAGGCCCGCGGCGCCGCGGTCCTCGTGGACGCGGACCGCTCAGCCGAGTGATCCCCAGCCCCGAACGAAGGAGCACCATGAGAACAGCACTCAGACGATGGACCGCGGTCGGCGCCCTGTCCGGACTCGCGATCGCCGCCCTTGCCGGCTGCACCCCGCCGACGCCGGGGCAGGCCGGCGCGAAGTCGGCGCAGCCCGCCTCGGCCTCCGAGATGAAGAAGGCGCTGAACACGCCCACCACGCTCACCTTCTGGGCCGGCGTGCCCGGGATCGAGGAGGAGGCGAAGCTCTTCGAGCAGAAGTACCCCAAGATCACGGTGAACGTCGTCGACCCCGGTGGGGCGTCGGTGCTCTACCAGAAGCTGCGCACCGCGCTCAAGGCGGGCAAGGGCGCACCGGACATCGCGCAGATCGAGTACCAGTTCATCCCCTCGTTCCGCGTGACGAACAGCCTCGTGAACCTCGCCCCGTACGGCGCGACGTCGCTGAAGAGCAAGTACGTCGGCTGGGTCTGGAACCAGGTCGCCGACTCCACCGGCGTCTACGGCATCCCGCAGGACGCGGGCCCCATGGGGAACCTCTACCGCAAGGACGTGTTCGAGAAGGCCGGGATCACGAAGGCGCCCGCCACCTGGGACGAGTACGCGAAGGACGCCGCGGCCATCAAGGCCAAGACCGGCAACTACATCAGCGACCTGCCGGGCAGCGACCCGGGCCAGCTCATCGGGCTCTTCTGGCAGCGCGGCGCCAAGCCGTTCACCTACGACGGCAAGAAGAACCTGACGATCAAGCTCGACAGCCCCGAGGCGCAGGCCGTGGTCGGCTACTGGCAGGGCCTCATCCAGAAGGGGTACGTCGCGACCTCGCCCGACTTCGACAACGACTGGTACAAGGCCCTCACCAACGGCACCTACGCCAGCTGGCCGACCGCGGCGTGGGCGCCGCTCTTCCTCCAGAGCGCCGTCAAGTCGACGTCCGGTGACTGGCGCGCGGCGCCGCTCCCGCAGTGGACCGCCGGCGCGAACGTCGCCGGCAACTGGGGCGGTTCTTCCGACGCCGTGATCACGGGGACGAAGCACCCGCTGGCCGCGTACGCCTTCGCCGCGTTCCTGAACTCCGACCCGGCGTCGACGAAGCTGCTCGCCACCAAGCAGTTCCTGTTCCCCACGACCACCGCGACGCTCTCGGACCCGGCCTTCGTCGGACAGAAGTCGGCGTTCTACGGCGGGCAGCAGGTGAACCAGCAGTTCTCCGACATCTCCAAGACGGTGGACGAGCACTTCGACTGGCCGCCCATCACCGACTACCTGTTCTCCTCGTACACGTCGACGCTCGGCAAGGCGATCGCCGAGAAGGGCGACCTCAAGGCAGGGCTCAGCGCCTGGCAGAAGGCCGTCGTCGCGTACGCGAAGCAGCAGGGCTTCACCGTCAGCTGAACGACACGGTGCCGGGCGGTCCGCCGCCCGGCACCGGTCCCGTCTTGAAGAGGAGCGCCATGTCTCTCGCCGCACGGCCCGTCCGCCGCCGCGCCTCGATCCATCGGGCACAAGCGCGCACCGGCGTTCTGCTCGTCCTCCCGTTCGTCCTGCTGTTCGCAGGGCTGTTCATCGTCCCGATCTGCTACGCGGCCTACCTCAGCACCTTCATCGACCGCCTCGTCGGCGGCGCCACCTTCGCCGGGCTCGCGAACTACACGCGCGTCGTCACGGACCCGCACTTCTGGGCGGGTTTCGGTCGGGTGGCGCTGTTCCTCGTCGTCCAGGTGCCGATCATGCTGTGCGTCGCCCTGTTCTTCGCCCTGGCGATCGACTCCGGTCGCCTGCGGGGCGGTCGCGTCGCGCGACTGATCGTGTTCCTCCCGTACGCCATCCCCGGCGTGGTCGCCACGCTGATGTGGGGCTACCTCTACGGCCCGAACTACGGGCTGCTCTCCCAGATCACGCAGGCGCTGAACCTCGGGAGCCTCAACCTGCTGAGCTCCGGCAACATCCTCGGCGCGATCATGAACATCGTCTGCTGGGAGTTCATCGGCTACAACATGATCATCCTGTACTCGGCCCTGCGGGCCGTCCCGGCCGAGCTCTTCGATGCGGCCGAGATGGACGGCGCCGGTCCGATCCGAGTGGCCGTGAGCATCAAGATCCCGGCCATCCGCCAGGCGATCCTCCTCACCGTGATCTTCTCGATCATCGGCTCGTTCCAGCTGTTCAGCGAGCCCAGCATCCTCGGCGTGCTCGCGCCGAACGCCATCGGCAACGACTTCTCGCCGAACCTCTACGCCTACAACGTGGCGTTCGTGAACCAGGACCTGGGGTACTCGGCGGCCATCGCGTTCGTCCTCGGTCTGATCATCATGGTGATCTCCTACGTGGTGCAGACCCTCACCAACAGGAAGGCGGGCGGCGAATGACCGTCTCCGTGTCCGACGCACTCGTTCCGGAAGCCGTCGCCCGTTCCCCGAGACGCCGCACCGTGGCGCGGCACCGGCGCCCGAGCACCGTGCTCACCGTCATGGTGTGGGTGTCGCTCGCCTACTTCCTCCTCCCCATCGTGTGGCTCGTGATCACCTCCACGAAGTCGAATGCGGACATCTTCAACAGCTTCGGCCTGTGGTTCAGCCGCTTCAGCCTGTTCGACAACCTCCAGCAGACGTTCACGCAGGACCACGGCGTCTTCGGGCAGTGGCTGCTGAACACCTTGATGTACTCGGTGGGCAGCGCCGTCGGTGCGGCGATCTTCGCGACCGCCGCCGGGTTCGCCCTGGCGAAGTACCGCTTCGTCGGACGGAGGCTGATCTTCAGCGTCATCCTCGGGGCGATCATGGTGCCCGGCACCGCCCTCGCCATCCCGACCTACCTGCTGTTCAGCGCCCTCGGCCTCACGGACACCCCGCTCGCCATCGTGCTGCCGTCCCTGATCAGCCCGTTCGGCGTCTACCTCATGCGGGTCTACGCCGCCGAGGCGGTCGACGACGGCCTGCTGGAGGCGGCGCGCATCGACGGCGCCGGCGAGTTCCGCATCCTGTACTCGATCGCGCTGCGCCTGCTCGCCCCCGGCATCGTCACCGTGCTGCTGTTCACGCTCGTCGACACCTGGAACAACTACTTCCTGCCCCTCATCATGCTGAACAACCCGGCCCTGTTCCCCGTCACGGTCGGCCTCACGCAGTGGCAGTCGCGGGCATCGGGTGGCGGCGGCGCCCAGGTGATGTTCTCCTCCGTGATCACCGGATCGCTCGTCTCCGTGCTCCCGTTGATCGTCGCGTTCCTCTTCCTGCAGCGGTACTGGCAATCCGGCCTGGGCACGGGCGGGGTCAAGGGGTGAGCCTGCGCTGACGGCGTGCTCCTGCCCCGCACACGCCCCTCCCCCGCGGTCGCTCCGGCCGCCGGGGGAAACGAACGGGCCCGACACGGAGCGAACGGACACGACGAGTGAGCACGCCTCCGCCCGAGCCCGGCGGTTCTGCACCGGCCCGCGTGGGCCTGGTGGGGACCGGCTGGCGCTCGGAGTTCTTCCGCCGGGTCGCCGAGGAGTGCCCGGCCCTCATCTCCATCGGCGGCGTGCTCGCCCATACCGAGGGATCCGCTGCACGGGTACGCGACGTGTGGGGCTCGGCGGCGACCACCTCGTTGTCGGAGTTCCTCCGTCTCGGGTACGACTTCGTCGTCGTGGCCGTGCCGCGCGGCGTGGCGGGGCAGCTGGCCGCGGAGATCGTCCGGCGGGTGCCCGTGCTTCTGGAGACCCCGCCGGCCGCGGACGTCCCCGAACTGCAGCGCCTGTTCCGGAGCCTCGGAGCCGACTCGCCGCTTCAGGTCGCCGAGCAATACCGGTTCCAGCCGCAGCACGCCGCGCGACTGGCGGTCGTGCGGTCGGGGCGGCTCGGCGACCCCGTGTCGGCGGCGGTCTCCGCGGCGCACGACTACCACGGCATCAGCCTGCTCCGCGCGATCCTCGGAACGGGTTTCCGCGAGGCCGAGATCACCGCTCGGACCTTCCCGGAGCGCACGATGGCCTCCTACGGGTTCGACGGATGGGCGACGGAGCCGGCGGAGCGCACCTCCGAGCGGACCCTGGCTCAGCTCGTCTTCGACGACGGCACGGTGGGCCTGTACGACTTCGCGGACGAGCAGTACTTCTCCCCCGTCCGGAGCCGCCACGTCTCGGTCCGAGGCGTGCGCGGCGAGCTCACGGACGACACCGTCCGGTGGCTGGAGTCACCGACCGAGCCGTTCCGGCTCGAGCTGACCCGGCGACAGCCCGGGAGCGACGGCGATCTCGAGGGGCCGCACCTCGACCGCATCACGCTCGGCGCCGAGGTGATCTACCGCAACCCGTTCGCCGGCGCGAGGTTGACCGACGACGAGCTCGCCATCGCCACGGTGCTCGCCAGGATGTCCGAGTTCGTCCGCGGCGGAGCGGGGTTCTACGGCCTGGCCGACGCGTCCCACGACGCCTACCTCGGTCATCTCGTGCATCGCGCCGCACGGGAGGGGCACGCCGTCCGCACCTCCCGCCAGCCGTGGAGCGGGAGCGCCGGTCTCATCGGGGGTCGCGATGGATGAGGGGAAGCCGCTGCCCGTGACCGCCGACCTCAGACGACGTCGCGCTGCGCTGTTCGTCCTGTTCTTCCTTCCGGGCCTCACGCTCGCGTCCTGGGTGTCGCGCACGCCCGACGTCCGCGATCTGCTGCACGCCTCGACCGCCGAGGTGGGGCTGATCCTGTTCGCGCTCACCGCCGGATCGATGGGCGGGCTCCTCGCGTCGGGCCCGCTGGTCGCCCGTCTGGGCGCCCGCCGCATGATCCTGAACGGCACGGGCTGCCTGGCGGCGGGCGCCGCCGCCATCGCCCTCGGCGCACTCGCCGCCTCGCCGGCCGTGGTCGCGCTGGGCCTCGCGCTGGCCGGGTACGGCATGGGCAGCAGCGAGGTCGCGGCGAACATCGAGGGCGCGGCGGTCGAGCAGGGACTCGGCCGGTCCGTGCTGCCTGCCCTGCACGGCTGCTTCAGCGTGGGGACCGTCGTCGGCGGCGTCGCCGGCATGCTGCTCACCGCGATCCACCTCCCCGTGGCGATCCATCTCGCGCTCGTCGCGGTCCTCGACCTTCTCGCCCTCGCCGCGACGATCCGGCACGTCTCCCCCGACGTGGGAAAGCGCCTGCGAGGAGCGGGCGCGCCGGCCGAGCACGCCCGGCGTCCGGCGCTGTGGACGGACCCGCGCCTCACCCTGCTCGGCGCGGTGCTGCTCGGGCTGGCGCTGGCGGAGGGCTCGGCCAACGACTGGCTGCCGCTGCTCATGGTCGACGGGCACGGCTTCCCACCGGTGCTCGGCTCCGCCTCGTACGTGCTCTTCGTCGCCGCCATGGCAGCGGGACGCCTTCTCGGCGGGCCCGTCGTGGACCGGATCGGCCGCGGCACGGTCCTGCTCGCGAGCGGGATCCTCGCCGCGGCCGGCGCGGCTGCCATCAGCTTCATCGACGACGGACTCGTGGCCGTCGTCGCCACGGCGCTCTGGGGCCTCGGAGCAGCGCTGGGCTTCCCCGTCGCGGTCGCGGCCGCCGCGGATTCCGAGCACCATCCGGCCGAGCGGGTGGCCTACGTCGCCACCTGGGGCTACGTCGCGTTCCTCGGCGGTCCTCCGGTCCTCGGGTTCATCGGCCAGCAGGCCGGGCTGCGCGCTGCGATCGTGCCGGTCCTCGTGCTGGTGACGGTCGCGGCCTGCCTCGCCCCGTCGGCCGTCCGGGGACCAGGACGGTCCCGTGCTGTCGGCGGCTCCACGGCCGGGGAACCGCCGACAGCGGACGGCGTCACACCCCTGTAGACGGTCGGCAGCGCGGTGCTGCAAGGACCGCCCGCAGCCGTCGCGAGGTGTTCTCTGAACGGGCTCGCGCCGCTCCGCGGCAGGCGGAGCGAGTGGATCCCCGCTACCTCTAGCCTGTCCATGTGATCGAAAACATGGAGTGCTGCGCGTGACGAGCGAACCGAGAATCGAGGGTGTGCTCTTCGGAGCCGCGTACTACACGGAGTACCAGCAGACGACCGACCTCGCCACCGACCTGGACCTGATGAAGCAGGCCGGCTTCACCGTCATCCGGGTGGGCGAGTCGGTGTGGTCCACGTGGGAGCCGCGGGACGGCGAGTTCGTGCTGGACTGGCTGCAGCCGGTCCTCGACGGGGCGCACGAACGGGGCATCGCGGTGATCCTCGGCACGCCCACCTATGCCGTGCCGCCCTGGCTCCAGGTGAAGCACCCGGAGATCGCCGCGGAGGTCTCGACGGCCACGCCGCTGCCGTGGGGCGCCCGCCAGGAGATGGACCAGAGCCACCCGGTCTACCGGCGCTACGCGGAGCGGGTCGTCCGGAAGGTGGTGGAGCGCTACGCGGATCACCCGGCTGTGATCGGCTACCAGGTGGACAACGAACCGGGCCTGCACCTCACGCACAACCCGGGGGTGTTCGAGGGCTTCCGGGCCTGGCTGCGCGAACGATACGGCTCGGTCGAGGCGCTGAACGAGGCCTGGGGCCTCGTCTACTGGTCCCACCGGATCGCGGAGTGGGACGAGCTGTGGCGCCCCGATGGGAACACGGTGCCGTCCTACGACCTCGAGTGGCGCAGGTACCAGTCGACCCTGCCGACCGAGCTCATCGGTTGGCAGGCCGCCGTCGTCCGGGAGTACGCCCGCGACGACCAGTTCGTGACGACGTGCATCGCCTACTCCCGGCCTCAGATCGACGATGTGGGCCTCGCCCGCGACCTGGACGTGTCGTCCGGCAACAACTACTACCTGATGCAGGACGGCATGACCCACGGCACGGAGGTCGGCGGCGCCGAGCTCTGGTGGAGCACGGGCGTCGACGGCATCTTCCAGTGGAGCGACCGCGCGTTCGCGACCAAGCAGGCGCCGTTCCTCGTCACCGAGACCAACGCGCAGGCGATCGGCGGGTCGCACGACAACTACCCGCCGTTCCCGGGCCAGCTGAAGCAGGCCGCGCTGGCCATGGTCTCCCGCGGCGCCCGGGCCATCGAGTACTGGCACTGGCACAGCCTCCATTTCGGCGCCGAGACCTACTGGATGGGTGTGCTGCCGCACAGCCAGCGCCCCGGCCGGATCTACCGGGAGGTGCAGGCCCTCGGCCGCACGCTCGAGGCGCTCGCGCCGTACGTCGAGGACCTGGTGCCCGACGCCGACGTCCTCCTCGTCCACTCGCTCGAGAGCAAGTGGGCGTACGAGTTCACCCCGCCGCTCTCCCTCCCGGACGACGGGCCGGATCGGAACGCGTACGAGCGCATCGTCCGCGCCACCTACCGGGGCTTGTTCGAGGCCGGGGTGCAGGTGCGCGTGCGCTCCGAGGCCCAGCTCCTGGAGACCGCTCCCGAGCAGCTCGCGGCCGCGTTCCCGGTGCTCGTCGCCCCCGCGCTCTACATCGCCGAGGACGACCTGCTGGAGCACCTGCGTCGCTACGCCGAGGCCGGAGGCCATCTCGTCCTCGGCATCCGTGCGGGCTACGCCGACGGCGTCGCGCGGGCGCGTCAGGAGGTGGCCCCGCCTCGCCTGAGCGAGGACGCCGGCGTCTGGTACGACGAGTTCTCGAACCTTCGCGAACCGCTGGCGGTATCGGCGACTCCCGGCAGCCCGCTGCGCCTGGACCCGTCCGCCGCCGGGCTCGGCTGGGCCGACGCGTTCCACGTCGAGGACGCCGAGGTGCTGGCGGAGTTCGCGCCGGGCGAGCTGCCACTCGGCGCTGCGGTGACCACGAGGCAGGTCGCCATGGGACGGATCACCATGATCGCGACCGTCCCGAACCCGGCGTTGGCTCGCGGGATCGCCGCCTGGCTCGTTCCCGAGCCGGCCGCGCGGCGCTGGCAGGCCGCTCCCGAGGTCAGCGTCGGCACCGCCACGACAGCGCGAGGCCCGTTGACGTTCGCGACGAACTGGTCCGCAGGGCCCGTGACCGTGGTGCCTCCGGAGGACGTCCGGAACGTGGAGACCGGCGCGCACCATCCCCAGGGAACCCCGATCGAGCTCGCGGCACGCGAGACGCTCGTCCTCGTGAGCGGGCGCTAGCGCGGAGCTCCGCCGGTCGCACTCCCGTGCCGGGACGGGGGTGCGACCGGCGGCGACTCCTCACTCGCCGGATCCCGGAGGGCGCAGTGGGCCCCCCTCGGGTCGAGCGCCCGCAGCAGGCTGGACCGCTGGACCGCTGGACCGCGAAGGCGCGGTCGTCGCCGAAGCGCCGTCGCAGGCCGAGCGACACCCGATGTCGTCCCCTGAAGGTCCCCGGCGCCGTGTGCGGGAACCGGAGTCGGTGGGCTGTCAGCGATCGCTGGCGGAGGCCGTGTGCCCGAGCACCTCGGCTCGGCGGCGCGCGTACAGCGCGGCGCCGAGCGCCGGGCCGGCGACGGGCTCCCGCAGCTCGGAGTCCGGAGGCAGGGCGGCCTCGAACGCCGCGCGGATACCGGGGTCGCTGAACATCCCGCCGGAGTACGACACCGGCAGGGTCTCCCCCGCCGCCACCCCGAGTCCGGCACGGACGGCACCGACGAGCGCCGCGAGCTCGGCGCCGGCGTCACGGACGATGGCCTGCGCCGCCGTGTCGCCCGCTCGAGCGGCCTCGGTGACGGCCGGCGCGAGCGACGCGATGCGGTCCCGCTTGGCACCCCAGCCGTCGACCACGACACCGATCACGTCGAGGTCGGTCGCCGCTCCGACCCGCTGCCGGATGGCCGCGTGCAGCGGCCCGCTCGTGCGGCGGCCGTCGCTCATGCGCGAGAAGGCGTTCAGCCCGCGCACCGCGACCCAGTAGGCGGAGCCCTCGTCGCCGAAGACCTCGCTCCAGCCGCCGGCACGGTGCGCGGCGCCGCGCCACTCGCCGTACGCGATCGACCCGGTGCCGGCGACGATGTTGATCCCGTCCACCCCACCGAGCGATCCCGCCCAGCCCGCGACGGCGTCGTTGCCGACGTCGAATCGGTCGTGCCCGAGCACCCGCCTCGTGATGGCATCGAGCTCGGCGATGTCGCCGCTCGCCTCGCCGTGCCCGGGCAGCGCGACGAACGCGCGGTCGATCGTCTCGACCTGCACCCCCGCCTGGGCGGTCACCCGGGCGACGCCGTCGCGCAGCACGCGCTCGACCAGGTCGATGCCGACCGGGAAGTAGTAGGTGCCCGGCCCTGTGACCTCGGCGAGGGGGGTCCCGGTCTCGTCAGCGAGCACGAAGGCGGTCTTCGTGCCGCCGCCGTCGACACCGAGGTAGTGGCTCACCGGCTCGGCAGCGGGTGGATCGTGACGCCCTGCACGACCCGGTTGACGGTGCCGCTGGGGAACGGGTCGTCGGTGCTGACGCCGTAGTGCTGCGAGGTGTGCAGGGCGAACAGCTGCCCGAACACGATGTACGGAAGGGCGAGCAGCGCGTCGGGCAGACCGTCCAGGCCGGGGATCGCGAACCGACCGGCGCCGGGCTCGCCCGCCGTGACGGTGAGCACCCCCTCCTCCCCCATCGTGCCGCGCAGCTCCGCGGCGATGTCGTCGTCGTAGGCGCGGGTGTAGGGGTTGCCCGAGGAGAACACGATCACGAAGGTGTTCGCGTCGACGAGCGCCTTCGGACCGTGCCGGAAGCCGAGCGACGAGTCGTGCACGGCGACGATCCGGCCCGCGGCGGTCTCGAGCAGCTTCAGCGCCGACTCCCTGGCGAGGCCCGTGAGGCTGCCGCTGCCCAGGTAGACGATGCGGGCCGGCTCGCGCACGACGAGCGCCTCGATGCGGGATCGCTGCCCGAGCACCCACTCGCCGGCGGCGGCGAGCGCCTCGACATCGGCGTCGCCGCCGAGCGCGAGCAGCGCCGACAGCAGCATCGAGGTGAAGCTCGACGTCATCGCGAAGCCCTCGTCGTTGGCGCGCGCCGGCATCTCGAGCACGAACGAGTCGTCCCGCCCGGCATGGGCCCGGTGCAGCGCACCGCTCGGGTCGCAGGTGATCACGAGGTGATGCACGTCGGCCAGCAGCTGATCGGCGACCGCGGTCGCCGCGGCGCTCTCCGGGCTGTCGCCGGACCGCGCGAACGAGACGAGCAGGGTCGGGACGTCCTCGGCGAGCAGCTCGACGGGGTCCGCCACGAGGTCGGTCGTCGCGATCGCGTCGACCCGCCGGCGCAGCCGTCCCGTGAGGAACGGGGCGGCGACCTCACCGATGAACGCCGACGTGCCGGCCCCGGTCAGCACGATCCGCAGCTCCGGACGGGCGAGCAGCGGCGCGAGGAAGCCGTCGAGCTCCGACCGGCGCTCGCGGATGCGGGCGGCCGCCTCCCTCCACACGCCGGGCTGCTGGCCGATCTCGCGCTCGGTCGCGGTGCCTTCGCCCACGCGCGGAAGGGTGTCGGTCACGGGGCGGGCTCCGTTCGAGCTGGGCCGGCAAGCGGCGGAGGATGGGCGCGGGTGACCGCCGCCCGACGTGCGCGGCGTCAGCCGCCCGTCGCCGCAATCCTGCTGCGCGGAGCGGCTGAGCGCTACGGAGGCACCGAGAACGCGCGGGCCGAGTGAGCGATTGATCGGCCGTCCGGCGGGCCTCCGCTCCTCGCTCCGCCGACCCGCGCAGCGTTCCCGTCCATCCGCGCAGCCGAACTGCGGGAGTGGATGCCGCGTCCGCATCCCGGCGCGGCCGGCCGCCTCGTCGGCGATCGCTCCCCCGGCCGCACGCGGTGACGCGCTGCTGCTGCAGGCACGCACTCGGAGTGCGCGTCTTCAGCAGCACGCCCCGGACGGTGGGTTCCACGGCCGCCTCTCACTACCGTCGGCGAGGTGCCCGCTCCCTCGGTCGACGCCCGTCCCTCCGAGCAGGACCCGTCGGTGGTCCTGGCCGTCGGGCGTCTCGTCACCTCGTCCGGGGAGCGGGCGCCCGCGTGGGTCACGATCCGAGACGGCCTGATCGCCGACGTCGGCGGTGGCCGGCCGCCGAGGCCCGTCGACGAGGACATCGCCGACGCCGTCGTGCTGCCCGGGTTCGTCGATGCGCACGCGCACGGCGCACTGGGGCACGACTTCCGGTCCTGCGACGCCGACGGCGCTCGCGCGGTCGCCGCGCACCACCTCGCCGCGGGGACCACCGACCTCATGGCCTCGATCGGGACCGCGCCGTCGGCGGTCCTCGAGCGGCAGCTCGCGCTCCTCGCCCCCCTGGTCCGCGACGGCACGCTCGTCGGCCTGCACCTCGAGGGCCCCTACCTGTCCCCCGAGCGCCGCGGCGCCCATGACCCGTCTCTGCTCCGGCTGCCGGATCTCGGCGAGCTGCGCCGACTCCTCGACGCCGCGGCCGGAACCCTGACCATGGTCACGCTCGCGCCGGAGCTGCCCGGAGCCGCGGCGGCGATCCGTCTCCTCGTCGAGCGCGGCGTGCGGGTCGCCATCGGCCACACCGCCTGCTCGGCGGAGGCCGCGCGGGCAGCCCTGGCCGACGGGGCGAGCGCGTTCACCCATCTGTTCAACGGGATGCCCCCGATCTCCGGGCGTGACCCAGGGCCGGTCGCGGCCGCGCTCGAGTCCGAGACGGCCCACGTCGAGGTCATCGGGGACGGCCTGCACCTCGCGGACGAGACGCTCCGCCTCGTCCGCCGCGTCGCCCCCGGTCGCGTCGCCCTCGTCTCCGACGCGATGCAGGCGACCGGCCTCGGCGACGGGGAGTACGACGGCCGCACCGTCCGGAACGGCGTCGCCCGGGCGCCCGGCGGTTCGCTCGCCGGGTCGACCTCCACCCTCGGCACTTCGGCGATGCGCCTCCACGCCGCGACGGACACCGCCCTGCCCGAGCTCGTGCAGCTCACCTCCGCGGCGGCCGCGCGCTTCCTCGGGCTGCAGCGCGACCTCGTCCCGGGGACGCCCGCGAACCTCGTCGTGCTCGAACCCGGAGCCCCGGGTCACGCCCTCCGGGTGGCCCGGGTGATGCGGCAGGGGCGGTGGGCGGTCGGCTGAAGCGGTGGGACCCGGCCTGCTGCGCGCACGCCCGGCGAGACCCCATCGGCGGGGCCGCGGAGGGTCGCGACGATCGTGCTCATCGGTCGATGCGAGGCGCCTCCGGTTCGCCCGTCCCAGCCGGGACGGTGGCGGCGGAGTACGGCCGCAGGGCGTCGCGCACCCGGTCGATCAGGAGCTCGCGCGGGTCGGCGCCGAGCTCCCGGCGACGCACCCGGAGGTACTGCTCGGGCAGGTACTGGCTGATCAGCGGCTCCGGCACGCCCGTGCGAGCCAGGTTCGCGAGCAGGCGGTCCAAGGCGGCGACGATCTGCGGGTCCGGCAGGTAGTACCGCATCCGGTCGCTGTAGCTGAAGCGGCGAGCGACCCGCTGCTCGTCCGCGTCGCCCTCGTAGTAGCGCTCCCAGCGGCCGGGGTCGGCGAGCATGACCTGCTCGATCACGTCGATCACGTCCGAGCGCTCGCCCTCCGGCATCAGCTGCTGCTCGATCGCGGCGAGCGCGAACACCCCTTCGCGCAGCGCGAAGGTGAGGCCGGGTCCGACCTTGAGCACGGCCCAGTGGTCGGTGACGAGCGCGGCGAGCGCCTCCGGCAGCTGGTAGTCCGTCGAGTGCGCCTCGAACACCATCGCCGGCTCGTCGTCGAGCACGTGCTGCAGCTCGACCGTGCGTGCGGGGTCGTAGTCGACGACGCGGACGTGGTCGAACTCGACCGCCGGCTGCACGACGAGCGCCATCACACGGCTCCACGCCGGCTCGACACCGGCGGCGCGGAACGCGGCGCGGTGCGCGTCGAGCGTCGCCCTCGCGGCGTCCGGCGGGGTCGGAGCGAGGGTGTCGATCGTCTCGTGAGCGCCGCCCGGCACAGGCACCTCCGTGCCGATCACGTACCGGATCGCGGCGGGATCCGGAGCGGCGTCCTCGGCCGCGGCGAGCAGGCGGGCGGCCCGCTCGGCGACGAGGGCGTCCGGCAGCGGCTCGGGGTCGCCCGAGAGGCGCATGCTGCAGTCGAGGTGGAGCTTCGTGTAGCCCGCTGCGGCGTAGGCGGCCACGAGGTCGACCGCCTTCTGCATGGCCGGCTCCGGCTCCTCCGACTGCCAGGCGTTGGGCCCCAGGTGGTCGCCGCCGAGCACGACGGCGTCCCGCGGGAAGCCCTCGTCGTCGGCGATCCGCAGCACGAAGTCGCGGAAGTCGGCGGGGCGCATGCCGGTGTAACCGCCGAACTGGTCGACCTGGTTCGACGTCGCCTCGACGAGGAGGAACCCCCCGTCGGCGGCGGCCTGCCGCATCGCGGCGACGAGCACCAGCGGGTGAGCGGAGCACACGGAGGTGACGCCGACCGACTCCCCGGCCTTGTGCGCGCGGAGGACCGCGCCGAGGTGATCCGTCATGCCGCTTCGCCCTCTCGATCGGATGTGGTCCTGCCATCGTGGGGCGACGTCCGTCCGGCACGCCACCCGTCGAGCGAAACGCTCGGGACCGCTGAGCGGTTCGCGCAGCGCTGCCCGAGCCGGTGCGGTGTCAGACGCGCGCGGCCAGCCGAGCCATGCCGATGGCCGCGGAGTCGGTGCCGCACTCCGCCGCCAGCACCGGCGTCTCGGGGAAGCGGTCGAGCCGCGCGGCGAGGGACGCGCGGAGCGGCTCGAGGAGCGCATCCCCGGCCCGGACGAGCCCGCCACCGACGACGATCGTCGCCGGTGCCGTGAGCGCGATCGCCCACGCGAGCACCTCGGCGATCGCCTCGACGGTCTCGGTCCACATCGCGGCCGCGCGGGCGTCGCCGGCGTCCCGGGCGGAGAGCACGTCCTTCGCCTCGTCGGCACCGAACCGGCGGGCGAGACCGCCCGCCGAGGCGATCTCCTCGACGCGGAGGCCCGCGTACGGCCCGGACCGGTGACGGAGCTGGCCCGCCTCACCGGCGTACGCGGTGCCGAGCGGGCTCCCGTCCTCGTCGACCCAGGCGAGCGCGAGGCCGGTGCCGATCGGGGCGAAGAGGAGGCTCCCGTCCCGTCCCCGGCCCGCGCCCGCGAGGCGCTCCCCCGCCGCGCCGGCGCGGACGTCCTGCGCGACGACCACCGGACGGCCGATACGGGCCGCCACGAGCGAGCCGATGGGCACCTGCTGCCAGCCGAGGTTCACGGACCTCCGGCACACGCCGGCGGCGGCGTCGACGATCCCCGGGACGGCGAGACCCACCGCGGTGACGTCACCGGCGGCGCGCACCAGCTCGGCGACGAGGTCGGCGGTGCGCTCGCCGGTGGTGTCGCCCCGCGGGGTGGGGACCGTGCCCGCGACCCCGCCGGACCCGTCCTCGCGCCAGGTCTTCACCGCTGTGCCGCCGACGTCGACCCCCAGAACCGCCATGCCGCCAGCCTTCCGCATCGCCAGGACCCGGCTCGGGGAATCGCGCTGTCGGAATGCGCACTTCGGCGCCGCCCGCCTCCGCGGCGGCATACTCGCCCGAATGAGCGAGGGCAACGGCGGCGCGCTGCGCGTCGGCATCATCGGGATCGGGCAGCGCGCGGAGATCGCCGAGCACGTCGGGCGCACGGACACGCCCGCTCGGCTCGTCGCGGCGGTCGACACCACGGAGGCGGGGCGGGCCCGCGCCGCGAAGTGGTTCTCCCCCGATGTCGCCGTGCACGCGCGGGTCGAGGACGCCGTCGCCGCGGGGCTCGACGCCGCGATCGTCACGACGCCGGACGACACGCACGCCGCCGTGACCCTGCCGCTGCTCGAGGCCGGTATCTCGGTCTACCTCGAGAAGCCGATGGCGATCACCCTGGCGGACTGCGACCGCCTCCTCGAGGCCGCGGTCAGCAGCGGTGCCCGGCTGTACGTCGGGCACAACATGCGGCACAGCGCGGTCGTGAAGCAGATGAAGCAGCTGATCGACGCGGGTGAGATCGGCGACGTGAAGGCGGTGTGGTGCCGCCACTTCGTCGGCAACGGCGGGGACTACTACTTCAAGGACTGGCACGCCGAGCGGGCGCGGGTGAACTCCCTGCTCCTGCAGAAGGCCAGTCACGACATCGACGTGATCCACTGGCTCGCGGGACGCTCGACGAAGCGCGTCACGGGGCTCGGGACCCTCACCGTCTACGGCGACGTGACCGACCGGCGCAGCCACGACGGCGAGGTGATGCCGGAGTGGTTCTCGTTCGACAACTGGCCGCCCCTCGAGCAGACCGCCCTGAACCCGGTCATCGACGTCGAGGACGTCTCGATGATGCTCATGGACCTCGGTGACGGGGTCACCGCCTCCTACGAGCAGTGCCACTTCACGCCCGACTACTGGCGGAACTACACGGTGATCGGCACGCGGGGCCGCCTGGAGAACTTCGGCGACACCCCCGGCGGTGTGATCCGCATCTGGAACCGCCGCCGCACGTGGTCCCTCGAGGGCGACATCGAGGTCCCCATCCAGGGCGAGGGGGAAGGGCACGAGCAGGCGGACTTCCTGACCATGGCCGAGTTCCTCCGCCACGTCGCCACCGGTGCCCCGACCGCGGTGTCGCCGATCGCCGCTCGCGAGGCCGTCGCCGCAGGCGCCCTCGCCGCGGAGTCCCTCCGCGACGGCAGCACGCCCCGCGACATCCCGCAGCTCGACCCCGCGCTGGTCGCCCACTTCGGCGGGTGACCGCACCGCTCCTCCGGGAGCCGCCCGGTCAGCGACGAGGCTCGACCAGGTGGATCGTCACGCCGGCGTCCCGCAGCCGCTCCAGCTCGTCGCGGTCGGCGGTCGTGTCGGTGACGAGCACGTCGATCTCGCTCGTGTCCGCCATCTTCGCGAAGGTCACCCGGCCCACCTTCGAGCCGTCGGCGACCACCATCACCCGCTGGGCGTGCTCCACCATCGCGTGGTTCGTCCGTGCCTCCACCTCGTCGTGGGTGGTCGCCCCGCCACCGGCGCTGATGCCGTCGACGCCGAGGATGGCGGTGCCGACGTTCACGGCCTTGAAGGTGTTCTCGGCGAGCACGCCGACCGCTTCGAAGGAGCTCGAACGCACCATGCCGCCCGTCAGGATCACCTTCGTGGTGGGACGAGCCGCGAGCTCGAGCGCGATCGTCAGCGCGTTCGTGATGATCGTGAGCTGCGTGCGCCGGGAGAGGGCCTTCGCGATCTCCGCGGTGGTGGTGCCGCCGGTGAGCGCCACCGCGTAGTGGCCGGCGGGGATCAGCTCGGCGGCCCGGAACGCGATGCGGCGCTTCGCCTCGGGTGCCTGGAGGTCCCGCAGGTGCACCGGCATCTCGTCGTGCACCGCTTGGGGCCGCGCGCCGCCGTGGGTGCGGATGAGCAGGCCCTGGTCCTCCATGTCGGCGAGGTCCCGGCGCAGCGTCGCCGCCGAGACCTTCAGCTCGGCGGCCAGCTCGGCGAGCCCCACCGCTCCCCGGCTGTTCACCGACTTCAGCACGGCGAGCATCCGGTCGGCACGCTTCGCCGATGCCACGTGCGGGAGCCGCAACCCTGCCGGCTGGCCCATGGGATCCTCCTCCGCCAGAAACGAGCAGCAGGATTGCGCACTTCGCGCCGGTGACGCAACGAGGCTGGCGGGAGTGCGCAGTCCCGCTGCAAGGATCGGCGGCATGCCTTCCGTCGCCTTCATCGGTGCGGGGAGCGTGGTGTTCACCCGCCAGCTCCTCGCGGACCTCCTCCGCTCCCCCGAGCTCCACGACATCGACCTCCGCCTCCACGACATCGACCCGGAGCGGCTCGCCGTCGCCGAGGGCACCGCCCGGCAGGTGGCGGAGCGCTCGGGCGCGTCCATCACGCTGACCGCCACCCCCGACCGCCGCGTCGCCGTCGAGGGCGCCGACTTCGTGGTGAACATGGTGCAGATCGGCGGCATCGCCGGCACGCGCCGCGACCTCGAGATCCCGGCCAGGTACGGCCTGCTGCAGACGATCGGCGACACGACCGGCGTCGGCGGCGTCTTCCGCGGCCTGCGCACCTTCCCGTTCCTGTCGGCGCTGCTGAAGGACATGCAGGAGCTCTGCCCGAACGCCCTGTTCCTCAACTACACGAACCCGATGGCGATGAACGTGTGGTGGGCCTCCGTCGTCGCTCCGGAGATCAGGACGCTCGGGCTCTGCCACAGCGTCTACTGGACCGTCGACGGTCTCTGCGAGCTCGTCGGCGTGCCGCTCGAGGGCACGCACTTCCGGGCCGCGGGCGTCAACCACCAGGCGTGGCTGCTCGAGTGGAGCCGGGACGGCGAGAGCCTGTACCCCGCGCTGCAGCAGAAGATCCGCGAGGACCCGGAGCTCGAGCGGCGCGTGCGCGTCGAGATCTACAAGCGGATCGGCTACTACCCGACGGAGACCAGCGAGCACTCGAGCGAGTACCTCTCCTGGTTCCTCCGATCGAAGGAGCAGATCGAGCGGTTCCGGCTCGAGCCCCTGCAGTACGTGGGGATCAGCGAGGAGAACGTCGCGGAGTTCGAGGACGCGAAGGCGGCGCTCGCCTCGGGGCGCCCGCTCGAGCTCCACGAGGGTGCGGCGGAGTACGCCCCGCAGGTGATCCACTCGATCGTCACCGGCACCCGGCGCGAGATCCACGCGAACGTGCCGAACCACGGGCTCATCGACAACCTGCCGGAGGGCGCGGCGGTCGAGGTGCCGCACATCGTCGACGGCGACGGTGTCCGCGCGGTCCCGATGGGGGCCCTGCCCCCGCAGGCCGCCGCCCTGAACCGCTCCTACCTCAACGTCGCGGGCCTCGCCATCGAGGCGATGCGCACCGGGTCGAAGGAGCTGGTGCGGCAGGCGGTGCTCGTCGACCCGAACGCCGCCTCGACCCTCACCCCCGAGCAGATCTGGGCGCTCTGCGACGAGCTCACCGCCGCGCACGGGGAGCTCATGCCGGAGGCGCTGCGCTGACCTCGGCCTGATCCCCCGCCGCAGCCCGGCCTCGCCCCGCCACCGTGCGGGCGGGGCCGGGTCGGCGCGCCACCACCGACTCGGCGCAGGCGTCAGGGTCCGTCGCCTGCGACGGGACGACTAGGCGATCGCCGCGCCGAGCTGCGGGACCAGCCGGGCCGCGTTGCCGCCGTAGACCGCCCGGAGCGCCTCGTCGGGCAGGTCGGCGCCGGAGATCCGCCACCGACCGCTCGACGAGGGCTCCTCGCCGTCGTGCGGGAAGTGCTCGTCCGCGGTCTCGAGGAACCGGAAGTGCCGGCGGTACACCTCCGCGAGGCCGGTGTCCGTCGTGTAGCCGTCGGGTGCGGCAGGCAGCGTGTCCGTGCCGAAGAGCACGCGGTCCGGGAAGCGGACGACGAGGTCGCGGAACGCGCGAGGCTGCCGCCCGAGCTGCGCGAGGCGCGCCGCGATGTCGATGTGGAAACGCGGATGCCGCTCGAGCATCCCCGCGACCCAGCCGAGGTTCTCCGCGTAGCAGCCGCCGTGCACGGCCACGAACGTCGTCGCGGGATGCGCGGCCACGACGCGCTCCATCGCGGTGATGAGCCGCTCGAACCGCGGGAAGCGCGGAGCCGCGAAGGACCAGTCAGGCCGCTCGAGCAGCTGCTCGTACGCCTCGTTCAGTCCGTCGACGGGGCGGAAGAACGCGACGGGGTCGGCGACGTGCCACCACACCGGCATGCCCGCCTCCGCTGCAGCGTCCCAGAGGGGACCGAGCCGCGGGTCGTCGGGCATCAGGAGGGCGCCGTCACCGTCCTCGAGCCCGAGGCCGAGGTCCTTCCAGACCTTGACCCCGGCGGCGCCCGCAGCGGCGGAGCGCAGCAGCCCCTCGGCGAGCAGATCCGGCCAGCCGGGCCGACCGAGCAGCGCCCAGTCCGGGTGGCAGAAGGTGGCGATGCGGCCCGGGTGAGCCCGGTCGAAGCGGTCGAGGTTCGCCTCGAGCTCGTCCCCCGCCCGGCCGTCCAGGTTCACGAAGCCGCGGACGCCGAGCGCCTCGGTCGCGGCGAGCCACTCGTCGACGTCGCCGAGGAGCCACTCGCCCTCCCTGCCGACCCAGGAGGACAGCCACCGCCCGAGGTGGGTGTGCGCGTCGACGGCCGGGTGGCGCGCCGCCTCGGGCACGTGGACGTCCACGACGAGCTCCGTGCGGGGACGGTACGCCTCGAGCGGGAGCGGGAGCGGGTCGGGCCTGGATGCGGCGTCGATGATCGGGATCCTTCGGTACGCGGCGCCGCTGCGCCGGGATCAGTGGGTGGCGGCCCCGCCGCTGACGCCGTGCGGGCTGCGCTAGCCCTTGAGCCCCGAGAACGTCATGGTGGCGACGAACTGCTTCTGCGCCGCGACGAAGAAGAGGACGAGCGGCAGGGTCGCGACCACGTTGCCGGCCATGAGGAGCGCCCAGTCCGTGCGCCGCACGCCCTGGAAGTTCGCCATGCCGAGCTGGAGCGTGAAGGCCCCCGGGTTGTTGATCGCGATGATCGGCCAGACGAGGTCGTTCCAGGCACCGAGCAGCGTGAAGATCGCGAGGGTGGCGAGCGCGGGCTTGGCGAGCGGGAGCACGATGCGCCAGAAGACCTGGAGCCGGTTGCAGCCGTCGATGAGCCCCGCCTCCTCCAGCTCGGCCGGGAGCGACAGGAAGAACTGGCGCATGAGGAACACGCCGAACGAGCTCGCGAGCCACGGCACGATCGCCGCGCCGAGGGTGTCCGTCAGCCCGACGCTCGCGAACATCACGAAGGTCGGGATCATCAGCACCTGGGTGGGGATCATGATCGTCGCGAGGATGCCGAAGAAGCCGAAGTTCTTGCCGTGGAACCTCAGCCGCGCGAACCCGTACCCGGCGAGCGAGCAGAGCACGAGGTTCGACACGATCGCGACCACGGACACGATGACCGTGTTGCCGAGCCACCGCAGGATGTCGGACTGGGCGAAGAGCCGCTGGAAGCCGCTCAGCGTGAGGTGGCTCGGGATGAAGGGCGGCGGGTACTGGATCAGCTCCGCGGAGGGTGAGAGCGCCGCGAGGAACATCTGCAGCAGCGGCACCGCGAAGACGAACGCGATCGGGATGAGCGCGATGTGCCGGGGGCTGAACGGCAGCATGCGGCGCCGGCCCCGGGCGCGCGGGGCGGCGGCCGTCGGGCGGCGGAGCACGGCGGTCATCAGATCACCTCGCTCGACCTGCGGCGCGACACCAGCACGAAGATCAGGGTGACGATGAGCGTGCCGCCGAAGAGCACGTAGGCGACCGCCGAGCCGTAGCCGAACTGGAACTGGTGGAACGCGGTGTCCCAGAGGTAGTAGACGATCGTCTCCGTCGCGTTCAGGGGGCCGCCCCGCGTCGTCGTGTAAACGAGGTCGAACAGCTGGGTCGCCTGCACCGTCTGCCAGATCGTGACGAAGACCGTCACGGCGGCGAGCTCCGGCCAGACCACCTTCCAGAAGGCCTGCCAGCGGTTCGCGCCGTCGATGGCGGCCGCCTCGAGGAGCTCGGCCGGGATGTCCTGGAGCGCGGCGAGGTAGATCACGGTCGTGAAAGCCGCGGACCCCCACAGCGACATGATCGCGATGACGAGCATGGCCTGGTGTCGGTCCGTCAGCCAGCCCTGCTGCGGCAGCCCGACCACCCCGAGCACGTGGTTCACGATGCCGAACTGCTGGTCGAACAGGTAGTTGGTGAGGATGCCGGTGGTCGCCGGGGAGACGACGAACGGCACGAAGATCGCCGTCCGGTAGACGCCCACGAACCGGATGCGCCCGTTCAGCAGCAGCGCGAGCACGAGGCCGGCGAGCACCGAGGCGGGGACGAAGAGCACGACGTAGAGCGCCGTGTGCCCGAAGGCGTCCCAGAACTGCTGGTCGCCCACGATCTCGGCGTAGTTGCCGCCGCCGAGGAACGTGGGGGTGCTGAACCCGTTCCACTTCTCGAGGGACAGCAGGAATGCCCACGCCGCCGGGAAGATGGACAGACCGAGGATGAGGATCGTGGCCGGAGCGACGAACCCCCACCCCTCGACCGTGCGCTTCGCCGAGCCGAGGCGCCGGGCCCGTGCCCTGCTCGGACTGCCTCGGAGCACCGCGGTGTGCGTCACCACGTCACCCCTTCGCGAGCGCCGAGTCGGCCGCCGAGGCGGCCTGCTTCAGCGCGGAGGCCGGGTCGCCCTGCCCCTGCAGCACGCCCGCCACCGCCTTGCCGAAGGCGGTGGAGAGACCCGGGTAGCCGGACACGGTGGGCCGCGCGAACTTCACGTTCTTGAAGTTCGCGATCATCACGTCGACCCCCGGATACTCCTTGAGGAAGGCCTGGTACTCGGGCATGCTCTGCTCGGCCGCGGGGCGCATGGGGAGGTTGCCGAGCGCCACGTTGTAGCGCACGTCCTGGGCCGGGTCGGTCAGCCACTTGATGAGCTGGTACGACCAGTAGCTGCGGTTCGCGTCCTTGTGGTCGAACAGCGCCCAGATGTCGGGGCCCGAGACCGTGGTGTGGTCGCCGTTCGTCCCGGGCAGGAACGCCACGCCGTAGTCCGTGTGGGCGTCCTTGAGGTTCGTCATCAGCCACGGCCCGTCCGGGATCATCGCGATGCGGCCGGAGGTGAAGAGGTTCTCGAACTTCTGGTCGGTCTGGTCGAGGTAGGTGCTCTTGTCGGTGACGGCCATCTGCTGGAGGAGCGTCAGCGAGTCGACCCCGGCCTTGGAGTCGAACGCCGACTTCTTGCCGTCGGAGCTGAGGATCTGGCCGCCGTGCTGCCAGAGCAGGGGCCAGAACCGCCAGGTGGTGTCCTCGGACCCGTCGACCGGGTAGGCGGTGCCGTAGATCTGCTTCGACTTGTCGGTGAGGCGCTTCGCCGCGCTGCGGAACTGGTCCCAGGTCCAGTCGTTCGTCGGGTAGGCCTCGTGCGCCGCGTCGAAGATCTTCTTGTTGTAGATGAGCGTGAGGTTGTCGATCACCGACGGGAAGCCGATCGTCCTGCCGCCGGGGCTCGCCGTCTGCCGGCCGGAGGCCGGGAACTGGTCCCAGTGCACGGAGGGCTTCGCGACCAGCTTCGTGATGTCCTGCATGCGCCCGCTCGAGGCGAGGGCGCCGGTCCAGCTGCCGAAGGCGTAGGAGATGTCCGGGTACTTGTTGCTCGCGAACCCGGCGGTGACCTTCTGCAGGAGGTCGTCGACGGTCGGGGCTCCTGAGGAGACGTCGATCGTCACGTTCGGGTGGTCCTTGTGGAACTCCTGCGCGAGCTTGACCAGCGTCGCCTCCGGCGCGTCCGCCTGACCCGTCCACCAGGTGAGCTTGACCGGCGCCTTCGTGTCGACGGGCCCGGAGGACGACCCACCCGCGGTGCTGCACCCGGCGAGCAGGGCGCTGCTCAGCGCCGCCACCGCGACTCCGGCCACGAGCCTGAGGCCCGACTTCCGATTCATTCCGCGTGCTCCTTCGCAGCAGTGATGGCCACCACGCCCGCTTCGATGAGCAGGCCGGGCGGCAGGGTGACGTGGACGGTGGTTCGGCCCGGGTGGGGCGCGGTGCAGACGGAGGGCCCGGAGGCGGGACGTCCGTCTCCCTCGGCGCCGGGCCGACCCGAGGCGGCGCGCGACCAGGCACCGGTGGGACGCGGCAGCGCCGCCGCCATCGCTGTCTGTCGCATCATCGCGCTCTTCCGTCGTCGATCCGGTCGTCGGGGCGGCGGCCCGTGCCGTCGCGTCCGTTCCGCCTGCGGGACCGCCGTTCCGCGCACGGAAACGGTATCCGTGGGCGTGGAACCTGCGATCGATGATGACGCCGCACCCGCGCATCGTGGAGCGGATCGCGCACTCGAAGTGAGCGCTTCCGTCGGGGCGCACCCCTCCGGCGCGTCGCTGCACGACCTCGCGGCTGTGACGGGGGCCCGGAAGCCGATGCCGCCCGTCGACGGGATCCGGGAGCGGTGCGACGCGCTCGTCGCGGCGCACGGCGAGCCGCTGCCCGCCTGCGCGCGGCGGCCGCTGCCGCCGCGTCCGTGACGGCATGGGTCCGGGCGGTCGACGCGGCGGCCGCGCCGGACCTCACATCACCGCGAGCTGGCCGCCGTCGACGACGAGCGTCGCCCCCGTGATGAACGACGCCTCGTCGGAGGCGAGGAACGCGTAGGCCGCCGCGACCTCCTCGGCGGTGCCCGCACGACCGAGCGGGATCCGCTCGCGGGCGTAGCGATCCGCGAAGTCCGGGTCGAGGCCGGCCGCGATCGACGCGTTCAGCGGGGTCTGGATGTACCCGGGGCACAGCGCGTTCACCCGGATGCCGAACGGCGCGAGCTCCACCGCCATGGTCCGCGTGAGCTGGATGACGCCTCCCTTGGAGGCGTTGTAGTGCGCGTAGTCGGCCTCCGCCGCCAGCCCGTTGGTCGACGCCATGTTGACGATGGACCCGCTGCGCCCCGCGTCCCGCAGCAGCCGAGCCGCGTGCTGGGCGACGAGGAACATGCCGCGCAGGTTCACCGCGATCGTCCGGTCCCACGCCTCGACGGGGAGGTCGAGGAAGGCGTCGCGCCGGGCGATGCCGGCGTTGTTCAGCACGATCGCGAGCCCTCCGGTGGCGGCCTCCGCGTCTGCGAGCGTCGCGACGACCTGGGCCTCGTCGGCGACGTCGCAGACGCCGCCGCCGACGGCGCCGCTCGCCGCGACCGCCGGCTCGACGTCCTCGGCTTCCATACCGCTGATCCAGACCCGCGCACCCTCGTCCGTCAGCCGCCGCGCCGCCGCCAGCCCGATGCCGCGCGTGCCGCCGCTGACCCAGACCCCGCGCCCCTCCAGTCCTCGCACCGTCGCCCCTCTTCTCCGCTCCGTCGGCGAGGCTAGCGCCAGCGCGCGTCGTCGACCCGGGGGTCCGGATCCCACCGGGCACCCGTCCCCCGCATCGACGAGGGGCAGGGAGCCGGCCTCCGACGACGGCGACGAGCACGCAGTCCGGCTGACCGGCACGGCGCCCGGCTCATCGAGACGCGGCCGCGGTCCCGACGTCCACGTGCGTCGGCTGCGCCCACCGCGTGAGGGCCGCCACCGACAGGATCGCGAGGAAGGGCACGAGCGCGACGAGCGGCGCGACGGGCCGGACCGCCGCCGACGCCGCCCAGCCGGCGCCCGCACCGACCACGAGGGCCGCGAGCACGAGCAGGCTGGGCAGCAGCACCGCGGCGGGCCTGCGCGCAGCGACGCCGGCGACCAGGGTCGTCAGCGTGCCGGTCAGGTACGTGGACGACAGGCCGCTGACGCCGAGCCGCTGCACCGCGCTGCTCTGCACCCCCAGCGCTGCCGCGCACAGCGCGAGGAGCACCTGCTGGACCTCGGGTCCGGGCGCCCCGCCGAGCACGATCCAGACGATCGCGACGCCGCCGAGCAGCACCGCTTCCACGCCGAGCGCCACCGACGCCCGCCGCGGCCACACCGGTTCGCCGGCGCGCGGGTGACCGGCGATGCGGGCGCCCCCGAGGACGCCGAGGACGAACGAGAGGATCGCGAGGCCCGCATGACCGGCTTCCAGCCAGCTGCCCGAGGCGGAGCGGATCCCGAGAAGGACCATGTTCCCGGTCATCACGCTCGAGAACGCGCCCCCGAGGTCGGTGAAGCCGAGCGCGTCGACCGTTCCGGTGACGAACGTGAGCGCGACGACGAGCGCGTGTCGTCGCGCCGTCCCCGCTGCTCGACCCGGGGCGCTCATCGGATCGACGCCGGCACCGCGTCGGGCCGCATCGGCGACAGGAAGCCGAGGTCCGGCTGCTGCGCGTCGTCGACGTCGAGCAGGCCGTCCACGAGACGCCGGCCGAGCATCGGCCCGAGCGTCAGGCCCCACGACCCGAGGCCGTTGAGCACCGAGACGCCGTCCGCCACCGGACCGATCAGGGGCAGCCCGTCCGGTGAGGCCGGCCGGAAGCCGACGCGGGTCTCCAGGATCCGGTGCGCGGCCAGGCCGGGCGCGACGGCGAACGCGTGCTGCAGCACGGCGAGCTGATCGCCCGCGCGGACCTCGGGGGTCGGGGTCCCGCCGACCTCGTGGGTCGCCCCGATCACGATCCGCGGTCCTGGGAACCCGAGGAGGTACGGGCCCCCGAACGTCTTCAGGACGGGCGCGTCCGCCGCCTCCGGCCCGCCGGCGAGGTGCAGGATCTGGCCGCGATCCGGCGTCACCGCGAGCGGGACGCCGAGCGGCGCCAGGAGCTGCGGGCTCCACACCCCCGCCGCCACCACCACCGTCCCGCCGGACAGCACGTCGTCGCCCACATGCACCGTGACCCGCCGGCCAGGCTGCAACCGGGCGGCGCCCTGGAACCACGCGGCCCCGCCCGTCCGCGCCCGCTCCAGAAGCAGGTCCGCGAGGGAGCTCCCGTCGACGCGCGCGGTGGACGAGATGGACACGCCCTCGAGGTCCCGCCGGATGGCGGGCCACTGCGCCCGCAGGTCGCCGCCGGTCACCCGCTGCACATCGGGGCGGCCTTCGCCGAGGGGCAGCGCGTCGAGCTCGTGCCGGAACCGGTCCAGCTCCTGCCGCTCGCCGTCGGTGGTCGCCAGGACGACCTCGCCGACGACCCCGTAGCGTGCTCGCCGTTCCGCGCCGTCGCCGAGCCGCGCCATCAGCGCCGCGTACTCGGCCGTGCTCGATCGGACGAGGTCGAGCCAGGCACGGTGCAGCTGCCCGTCCTCGAGCCCGTAGTCCGAGATGATCCCCGCCCCCGCGGTGGTGGCGCGCCCGGGTCGCCCCGCCTCGACGACGGCGGTGGTCAGCCCCAGCTCGACGGCGCGCTGCGCCGCCGCCGCGCCGGCGATGCCCGCTCCGACGACCACGACGTCGAACGTGCGAACGCTCATCGTGCGCACGCGTTCCGTGCCGCTGCCGCAACCACCACGCCGATCACGCTAGACAACCGTCCTCCCGGATCGAGGCGACCGCTCAGTCGAGCTGCGTGCTTCATCAGCCCACCGGTGCGCCGTCGCTAGCGTTCGGCTCGGGCGAGCCGCTCCGAGGACAGAAGGCGCGCAGGGCGCCGCCGTCCGGTGATGACGAGCGGAGGAACGATGACGACGGTCGCCTTCATCGGTGCGGGCAGCGTGAAGTTCACGAGCGACCTGGTGGCGAACATCCTGGCGTTCCCCGAGCTCGCGACCGCGGCGCTGCGCCTGCACGACGTGGACGCCTCTCGGCTCGCGACCGCGGGGATGGTCGCCGAGTCGGTCGCGCGACAGCTCGGCGCAGCGCCGCGCGTGAGCATGCACGCGAGCAGGCGCGACGCGCTCGAGGGCGCGGACTTCGTGATCAACACGGTCCTCATCGGCGGGGCGGCCGCGGCCGCGACGGACCTCGAGGTGCCCGAGCGGTTCGGGGTGCGGCAGACCGTCGGGGACACGCTCGGCATCGGCGGGATCCTCCGCGGCGTCCGGACGCTGCCGTTCCTGCGGCAGCTGGCCGAGGACATGGCCGTCGCGTGCCCGGACGCCTTCCTGCTCAACTACACGAACCCGATGGCGATGAGCATCGGGTACCTCGCGAGGATCGCGCCCTCGCTGAAGGCGTTCGGGCTCTGCCACTCCGTGCACCACACCGTCGCCGACCTCTGCGCGCTGCTGGGGGTCGATCGGGAGGAGGTGGTCTGGACGTCCGCGGGGGTGAACCACCAGGCATGGGTGCTGCGCTTCGAGCACGCCGGCGAGAACCTGTACGACCGCCTCGATGCGCGCATCCGCGCCGACCCGGAGCTGCGCCGCTCGCTCCGCGTGGACATGTACCGGCGCTTCGGGTTCTTCCCCACCGAGACGAGCAAGCACAACAGCGAGTACGTGCCCTGGTACCTGCCGCGGCCGGACGAGGTGGACCGGCTGCGGCTGCCCGGGGTGTCGGACCGGCTGCGCGCGAACGCCGACGACGTGCGCGAGTCGGAGCAGGTCCGGACGGCCCTCGAGCGGGGCGAGGAGGTGCGCCTGCCGGACGGCGCGGTCGAGTACGCGCCGCAGATCATCCACAGCGTCGTCTCGGGGTCGCCGCGCGTGATCCAGGTGAACACGCCGAACACCGGGCTCATCGGCAACCTGCCCGCCGGTGCGCCGGTGGAGGTCGGCGCGTCCGTCGACGCGAGCGGGGTGCACCCGTGGCACGTGGGCGACCTGCCGGCCGTCTGCGCGGCGCTCAACCGGTCCTACCTGAACGTGGTGGAGCTGACGATCGAGGCGGTCCTGCGGGAGGACCCGCGAGCGATCCGGCACGCGGCCATGCTCGACCCGAGCACCGCGGCGGCCCTTCCGGTCGACCGGATCTGGGACCTGTGCGACGCGCTGGTCGCGGCGCACGGCGACGTGCTCCCCCGCTGGGCTCGAGCGCCGGTGAGCGCGGACGGATCACGCTGACGGCGTGCCCGCCGGCGGAGGCGTGAGCCGCCGGGCTCGGCGACGTGCTCCGCGCGGTCGAGCGAGGTGCTCCGCCAGGGCATCCCACCGCCGGGACGGTGCTCCTACCGTGGAGGCGTGGACAACCGGGGCGAGGTGCGCGAGTTCCTCACGACTCGGCGCGCGAGGGTGACGCCGGAGGCCGTCGGGCTGCCGGGCGGCGGTGACCGCCGCGTGCCCGGGCTGCGGCGCGGCGAGGTCGCCGCGCTCGCCGGTGTGAGCGTCGAGTACTACGCGCGACTCGAGCGGGGGAACCTGTCCGGTGCGTCCGACGCCGTCCTGGATGCGGTGGCGACCGGGCTGGGCCTCGACGACGCGGAGCGCGCCCACCTCTTCGACCTCGCCCGCACCGCGCACGACGCACCGCTGCCGCGACGGCGACGTCGCAGCAGCAGCACCGTGCCGCCGCTGCTGCAGCAGACCCTCGACGCGATCACGGCCGGTCCTGCGTTCGTCCGCAACGGCCGCATGGACCTGCTCGCGACGAACGCGCTGGCCCGCGTGCTCTACGCCCCCGCGTCGCCGCCCGACGGGGAGCTCGCCAACCTGGCGCGCTTCCAGTTCCTCGACGTCGCCGCCGCCCAGCGCTTCTACCGGGACTGGGACGACGTCGCCTCGGACAGCGTCGCGAGCCTGCGCGCGGAGGCCGGCCGGGATCCGCACGACCGCGACCTGCACGACCTCGTCGGCGAGCTCTCGACGAGGAGCGACGAGTTCCGTCACCGCTGGGCCGCGCACGACGTCCGGCAGCACGCCACCGGCGCGAAGACGTTCCGCCATCCGCTCGTCGGCGAGCTCACGTTGCAGTACCAGGTGGCGGGGCTCGCGGCCGACCCGCGACTCACGCTCGTCATCTACAGCGCCGAGCCGGGATCGCCGTCGGAGACCGATCTTCGGCTGCTCGCCAGCTGGGCGGCGAGCCACGACATCGCGACGGATGCGGCGGCGCGTGCCCTCGCCCGGGGCCGCTGAGCCGCGACAGCCCCCGACCCGCCCTGGACGAAGGAGATACGCATGGAGCACACCCGCCTCGGCAGCACCGGGCTGCGGGTCAGCCGCATCGCACTCGGATGCATGAGCTACGGCGACCCGACGCGGGGCCTGCACTCGTGGACCCTCGACGAGGAGGCGTCGCAGCCGTTCTTCCGGCAGGCCGTCGAGCTCGGCGTGACGTTCTGGGACACCGCGAACACGTACCAGCAGGGCAGCTCCGAGGAGTTCGTCGGCCGCGCGATCCGCCGCTACGCGCGGCGCGAGGACATCGTGCTGGCGACGAAGGTCCACGGCCGCATGCATCCCGGCCCCGGGGGCGGAGGCCTGTCGCGGAAGGCGATCCTCGAGCAGGTCGACGCCTCGCTCACCCGCCTCGGCACGGACCACATCGACCTGTGGCAGATCCACCGCTTCGACGACGAGGCGCCGGTCGAGGAGACGATGGAGGCGCTGCACGACGTCGTGAAGGCGGGCAAGGTGCGCTACCTCGGCGCGTCGTCGATGTGGGCGTGGCAGTTCGCGAAGCTGCAGCACGCCGCCGACCTCGGCGGCTGGACCCGCTTCGTGTCGATGCAGGACCAGTACAACCTGCTGAAGCGCGAGGAGGAGCGGGAGATGATCCCCCTCTGCGCCGACCTCGGCGTCGGCCTCGTGCCCTACTCGCCGCAGGGCAAAGGGCGGCTCACGCGGCCGTGGGGCGAGCAGACCCGCCGCTCCAGCACCGACGAGGTCGCCAAGGCGTTCGACGCGCCCGACGACGAGGGCGTCGTGGACGCCGTGCAGCGCGTCGCCGAGGCACGCGGGATCCCGATGGCGCACGTCGCGCTGGCATGGGTGCTCCGCAACCCGGTCGTGTCCGCACCGGTCGTCGGCGCCACGAGGCCCTCGCACCTCGCCGACGCGGTCGCCGCCCTCGACGTGCAGCTCACGGCTGAGGAGGTCGCTGCGCTCGAGGCGCCCTACCGGCCGCAGGCGCCGTTCTGGTGGTGACCCCGGCGGCGCACCCGGAGAACCCACCGGCCCCCGACGACCGCGTCCGTCGCCCCGGGAGCGCCCTGGCGATCGGGTCGATCGGGTTCTTCCTGATCACGCTCGACATCCTCATCGTCAACCTCGCGCTCCCTCGTCTCTCGGCCGACCTGGGCGGCACCGCCACCGGTCGCCAGTGGGTGATCGACGCCTACACGCTCGTGTTCGCGTCACTGCTGCTGTTCGGCGGCAACCTCGCCGACCGCACCGGCGCGAAGCGGGGCATCGCGATCGGCACGGCCCTGTTCGGGGTCGCGTCCGCCGGCTGCGCGCTGGCGCCGGCGCTGGGCCTGCTCATCGCCGCGCGAGTGCTGCAGGGCGCGGCAGCGGCCGTGCTCCTGCCGGCCTCGATGTCGCTGATCCGCGAGGCGTACCCCGATCCGGCGGCACGAGCACGAGCGCTCGGCATCTGGGCGGTCGGCGGCGCGATCGCCGGGACCGTCGGGCCGCCGCTCGGCGGCCTCCTCGCGGCCGTCGACTGGCGGCTCGTCTTCGCGATCAACCTGCCGCCGTGCCTGCTGATGCTCCTGCTCCTGGTGCGCGTGCATCCCTCCCCCACCCGCCCCGCGCGCTTCGACCTCCTCGGGCAGATCCTCGCGGTGGTGACCCTGGCCGCGCTGGTGGGCAGCCTGATCGAGGGCGGCGCGCTCGGCTACGGATCGCCGGTGATCCTGGGCGGCTTCGCGCTCGCGGCCGCCGGCCTCGTCGCGTTCGTGCTGTCGCAGCGGTCCGGCTCGCATCCGATGATGCCGCTCGGCGTCTTCCGGCCTGCGCCGGTCCGGCTCGCGCTCGCCCTCGGCTTCGCCTTCATGGTCTCGAACTTCGGCACCGCGTTCCTCGTGAGCCTGTACCTGCAGCAGCACCTCGGCCTCGACCCGCTGCACGCCGGTCTGCTGTTCCTCCTCTCCCCCGCGTTCAGCATCGCGGGCAACCTCACGAGCGGGCGCGCCACCAACCGGTGGGGAGCTCGCGTCCCCGTGATCGTCGGCATGAGCGTGCTCGCGATCGGCGACCTCGCGATCGCCGCAGTGGCTCCGGTGGACAGCTCCGTGCTGGTGACCGGGATGCTCGCGCTCACCGGCTTCGGCGGCGCGTTCGCG
This sequence comes from Amnibacterium sp. CER49, assembly GCF_029846255.1. GTDB lineage: Bacteria > Actinomycetota > Actinomycetes > Actinomycetales > Microbacteriaceae > Amnibacterium. The sequence continues at coordinate 326,864 of NZ_JARVWQ010000001.1, forward strand.
ATGCCGCCGACCTCGGGCATCGTGCTCGCCGCCGTGCCCCAGCGACTCGCCGGCACGGCGAGCGCCGTGTTCAACACCTTCCGTCAGATCGGCGGGGCGGTGGCGATCGCTGTCTTCGGCGCGCTCGTCGCCGCCCCCGAACGGTTCGTCGAGGGGATGCAGGCGAGCATGCTCACGGCGGGAGCGCTGGTCGTGGTCGTGGTGATCGCCGCGGCGCGAACGCCGCTCAGGTCCGGGGTCAGCTGAATCCGCCCCGGGCGGCCCGCGCCCGAGGCGTCGCGGCACGCCCTGCTCGGCGGCGGTGAAGCCGCCCTCACGAAGCCGATCCCCGGTCGTTCGCCTCCTGACCATCGTCAGAAGGACGAGCACGATGACCCCGAGACCAGTGGCGACAGCGCCGAACATCTCCGTTCGGCGGCACGCCCGGGCCGAGATCGGGGAGCGGAAATGACACAGGTCGGAAGGGCGTCCCGCCCTGTCGCGTTGGCGGTCGCACTGGCGGTCGTGGCCGCAGGAACCACCGCGTCGAGCATGTCGGCGGCGGCCGCGGCCGTCGGGCGAAGCCCGGGCAGGATCGATACGAGGATCCTGTCCGCCGGGGCTCGGGCCTGGTTCGATCCGCCGTCCGGAGCCCAGGGTGCGTCGGCGCAGTCGAACCGGAGCCGGATCGCGTTCGGCACGAACGTCGACGCCAACGACCCGAGCAGGGATGTCGCCGCGGGACAGAGCGAGACCGCGATCGCGGCCTCGGGCAGCACGGTCGTGGCGGCCTGGAACGACATCAGCGGCGCCCTCGTCCAGCCCTCCACCTCCCCGAGCGCCTCCGGCACGGGCCTCGGCGTCTCGGTCGACGGCGGAAGGCACTTCCACGATCTGATCGGTCTGCGGAACTCGCAGCCGAACCAGCAGTGGTTCGGCGACCCGTCCGTCGTCCGTCTCGACAGCAGCCACTTCGCCGTCGGGAGCCTCTACCTCCCGTCCGCCGCGCCGGACTGCACCGGAGGACGCACGGCGCGGCTCCAGATCGCCGTCGAGATCGTCCGCGTCAGGGCCGACGGCTCCGCCGCGCTCGGCCTGCCCGTGGTGGCGGCCGACGGCGGCGACGCGTGCCCGCTGTTCAGCGACAAGGGCGGCACACCCGACCCGGACCTCGCGTTCCTCGACAAGGACTGGCTCGGCTACGACTCGACCACGAGGACGCTGGCGGTGTCGTACACGCGGGAGTTCTTCGGCGGCCCCCACCACGGGACCGGACAGATCGAGATGGTGCGGGCACATGTGCCCACGGACCCGGGCGGCCTGAGCTCGAGGGCCTGGAGCAGCGCGATCACGGTCTGGCCCGAGGAGTCGAACACCCTCGACGTGGGCGCCTACGTGTCCGTCGCTCGCAACGGCGACGCCTACGTCGCGTGGGAGCGCAACGCGGGATCCAACCTCTTCGACGGCGACCCGTACGTCTACATCCACGTCGCTCGCGTCGCCGCGACGGCGACCACGCCGGTCGTCGGCGGCCCGACCCGGCCGAGGGTGGTGACGCTCGGGCAGCACAACGCCAGCCGCGCCGGCGGCGTGAAGTCCCTCGACGCGGTCGCGATCGCGGGCTACAACCGCGGGCAGGGGCAGGACTTCCCGCGGATCGCGGTGGACGCCCCGCTGGGCAAGGTCGTGGTCGTGTGGAACGACGCGAGCGCGCACCCGTTGGGCGACATCTGGATGCGGGCCCTGCCGATGGACCTGACCGTGAGCGGTTCCATCGCGAAGGTCAACGACGACAGCTCCTCCGCGCTGCACTTCCTCCCCGCGGTGAGCGTGCGGGCGAACGGATCGATCGCCACATCGTGGTACGACCGCAGGCTGGCGGGCCCGAACTCGACGCGGACCGACTACTTCGCCGAGACCAGGACCGCCCCCACCACCCAGGCGAAGGACGTGCGGATCACGACGGGCGCCACCGACTGGTCGGCCACGTCGTCGCTCATCAACCCGAACTTCGGCGACTACACCGACAACGCGTCCTCCGGCTCGACGACGTACTACGCGTGGGCGGACGGCCGGATCGGCGTCCCGCAGCCCTTCGTGGACCGGCGCCGCTAGCTGCCGGGGCTGAGGCCTGCACCCGGCGGGCGTGCAGGCCTCGTCCCCCAGCCCGGCCGCCGCTGGAGGACGGCCAGGCGCCAGAGCGACCAGGCGAAGAGCACCACGACCGCGAGGTCGCGGAGCGCGAGCACCCCGACGATGGCCGGCTGCAGTCCGAGGATCGCGGTGTAGCCGACCGGGTAGATGAGGAAGGTGAGCGCCGAGACGACGAGCACGAGCACCGCGGGCAGCCGGAACGCCCGCGTGCTGAGCAGCCCGAGCAGCACGGGGGCCACGAGCCAGTCGTAGTACTGAGGCGATCCGACCTTGTTCAACGCGATCAGCGCCGACACGAGCCCCAGGGCGGTGAACGCGAGGACCTCCTCCCGGTCCCGTCCCCGCCGCAGCGCGACGAGGGCGAGTGCGACGACCGCGGCGACGCCGACGGCGAGCACCGGCGTCATGACCGCCGCGGCCGTGCCGACGCCGCGCCCCTGCACCTCGAACGTCATGATCCGGCGGTCGTAGAAGATCCGCGCGTCTCCTCCGAAGGCGCCCCAGAGCAGCCAGGGGCTGGAGACGGGGGCTTCGATCTGCAGACCCCGGGTGGCCTGCGCACCGATGAAGGAGAACAGCGTGCCGCGCGCGCCGGCGACCAGGGCGGCCGCGACCACCGCGGCGCACGTACCGGCCGCGGCGAGCAGGACCGCGAGGCGTCGGCGACCCGCGACGACGAGGGCGGCGACCATCGCCGCCGGCCAGACCTTGATCCAGGCCGCCAGCGTGAACAGCGCCGCGGCGACCGCCGGGCGCCGACGGATCGCGAGCACGCCGACGACCGCGAACGGTACGGACACCCCGTCGAGGTGCGACAGGCCCACGGGCCCGAGCAGCGCGATGCACGCGAGCCACCACCAGGCGGCAGGCAACGAGCGACGCGCGAGCAGGACCATCGCGACGGCGTCGAGGAGCGTGACCATCGCCACCCAGACCGCGAGGTACGAGGCGGGTCCGAGCACGAGCGCGAGCTGCATCGGCGGCAGCGCCCCGATCGGGTACACCCACGGCAGGTCGACCCCGACGAGTCGACCGGTGCGGATCCACTCCTCCATCCACGCGAGGTAGACGTGCGTGTCCGACGACGACGTGTTCTGGATCCGGACCGTGTTGCCCCACCAGAGCAGCAGGTGCACGGCGACGAAGGAGACCGCGAGCGCGACCCGAGCGCCGACGCGCCCCCGAAGGGCGCTGCGCGCGACGGCCGTCATCGCGTCAGCGTAGGCAGCGGGCCGCGTGCACCCAGGATCCGGAGCGCCGACGCTGCCCCGTGTCGCGTCGTGGTCGCGAGGACGAGCCCGCCGTCGCCGGGATCGCATCGGCACGAGGGGGCCGGAGGACCTCCCGGAACGTCGACGACACGACACCTGCCGGACACCTCCGCGACGGACTCCCCACCGATCCTGAGCGGCGGGACGACCCCGCGGCCGCCGGTGGCGCGGCCGGTCGGCCCCGACTCGTTCCACCACTCACCCGAACCGTCTGGAGCCACGTGCTCGTCACGACGACCGCCCGACCGAGCGCCACCCGCAGCGCCCCGCCCCGGACCCCGTCCGCCGAGACGCTGCGCGAGCTCACCGCCGTCCGGATCCGCCGCCCCCTCCCGTGGTGGTCGCGCGCGCTGCTCGCGTTCGCCGCCTCCCGCCTCGTCTCGACCGGCCTCTGGCTGCTGGTGATGGCGCTGGCCCGTCCCGGATCGCGCATCGGGCAGCACGCCACGATCTGGCACGCCATGGCGCAGTGGGACGGCCAGTGGTACGAGCTCATCGCGCGATCCGGCTACCCCGGGCACCTGCCGGTCGGGCAGGGGGGCCTCGTCGAGACCAACGCCTGGGCGTTCCTCCCGGCCTACCCCTGGCTCGCCGAGCTGCTGACCTTCGGTCATCCGGCGCTCTGGCAGGTGTCCGCCGAGCTGCTCTCCACCGCCTTCGGCTTCGGCTGCGCGGTCCTGCTCGCACTGCTGCTGCGCCCGCAGGTGGGCGAGCGCGGCGCCCAGCGAGCCGTGTGGCTGTTCGCGCTGTCGCCCGTCGCCTTCATCCTGCAGGCCGCCTACGCCGAGTCCATGGGCCTGTTCCTCCTGCTCGCGGCGCTCTGCCTCATCGACCGGCATCGGTACCTCGGCGCGATCGCGCCGACCGCGCTGCTCGCCTTCACCCGCCCGGGCGTGCAGGCGCTCGCGCTGGCGGTGCTGATCCACCTGGTGGTGCGCGCCGTCGTCGCGCGCCGCGCCCGCACCGGGATGACCCGTGGCCAGCTCGCTCGGGGGGTCGTGCTGCTCGTGGCGGCCGGGGTGGCCGGCTTCGCCTGGCCGTGGATCGCCGCAGCGGTGACCGGGGATCAGGACGCCTACCTGCGGACGGAGCTGTCCTGGCGTCTCACCTACACCGGGATCACGCCGTTCGTCCCCGGCCTGTCGTGGATCGAGGCGGCGTGGTTCTGGGCCGGCCGGTGGGCGCCGCTGCTGCTCGCGGCGGTGCTCGGCGGTTTCGCGGCGCTGCTCTGCAGCGGCGCGCTGCGGCGCTGCGGCCTGACCGTCTGGGCGTGGTCGCTCGCCTGGGGGCTCTACCTGCTCGCGGTGCTGTTCCCGCAGTCGAGTACCTTCCGGCTGCTGCTCCCGATGGCGCCCGCGGGTGGCGCGCTCGCCGCGGTGCGGAGCCGGCGTGTCGTGCTCGCGGTGCTCGGCGGCAGCGTCGCGCTGCAGGCGCTCTGGCTCTACTACTCCTTCGGCGGGTGGCAGTTCTTCTGGAGCGTGCCGTGACCGCCGCTGCCGCCACCGGCGGCCGCAGGCGTCTGCGGATGCTGAGCGCGGTGCCGGTGCTCGTCGCGGCGCTCGCCGTCGCCGCGACGCTGGCCGTCCCCCGCTCCGCCGTCCACGGCAGCGCGCGCTCGGGCCCGGAGGGCCTGGCGCACCTGCGGGCAGGATCGCTCGACTACCGGCCGACGCTGCGGTGGGGGCCGCACAAGGGCTCCGTCGTGCTCGTCGCGCGTCCGCGCGGCGGATGCCGCGTGCACGTGGTCCGCATCACCTCGACGGCGCCGGGGCGGGTCGAAGTCGACGCCGTCGAGACCGGGTCGCCCTGCTCGGCCGGACGGCGCACCGTCGAGCGCTTCGCGGTGCCGCTCCCGGCGCTGCCGGACCCGCGACGCGAGGTGAAGGTCCTCGTCGGGTCCATGTCGCTGCGGCTGCGCGACGGGACCGCGGCGCCGCATCCGCGGAACGCCTCGGACGCCGACTGAGGCCGATGGCGACCGACCCCTCGGTCGAGCGTCGCGGCGGCTGGACCCGCTGAGACCAGCCCTGGCTCCGCGGGAGTCCGCCCTCATCCCGGCCCGGTAGCGTCCGGACCGTGGCGCAGCGATTCGAGTACGGCGACGGTCCCATGCAGTACGGGATGCTCCACCCCGCCGGCGGCAGGGCGCGAGGCACCGTCGTCCTGATCCACGGCGGCTTCTGGCGCGGGACGCCCGACTACTTCGACGGCCCCACCCCCCTCGCGGACGCCCTCGTCGCGGAGGGGTGGCACGTCTGGCAGATCGAGTACCGGCAGCTGCCGAACGGTGGCGGCTACCCGACGACCCTCGACGACACGGCCGCTGCGATCGAGCACCTCGCCGTCGCCGCGTCGGCGGCGGGGCTCGAGCCGGGGCCGACGATCACGGTCGGCCACAGCGCCGGCGGCCACCTCGCCGTGTGGGCGCTCTCGCGGCCGGGCGGCGGCGTGCCGCTGGCCGGGGCCGTCAGCCTCGCCGGCGTGCTCGACCTGCGCCTGGGCGCGCACGAGCGCATCGGGAACGGCGCCGTGACCGACTTCCTCGGCGGCACCCCGGCGACGCATCTCGACCGCTACGCGGCGGCCGACCCCGCGATCCGCGTCGTGCCCCGGGTGCCCGTGCGGATCGTGCACGGCTCCGCGGACGACGTCGTGCCGATGAACCAGTCGGACTCCTACGTCGCCAAGGCGCGCGAGGCGGGGCAGGACGCGTCCGTCGCCGTGGTCGACGGCGACCACATGGTCGTCATCGACCCAGCGCACCCGTCGTTCGAGGCGCTCCGCACCGCGCTCGACGAGATCCGCGCCAGGGCCTAGCGGGCTCAGCCCCCGTGGGCGCCCGTCCGCCGGAGGACGACGACGGGGATCCGTCTGGTGGTCCTCTGCTCGTAGTCCCGGAAGCCGGGAGCGGCCTCCTTGAAGCGCTCCCACGCGTCGTCGCGCTCCGCGCCCTGCAGCACCTCGGCGTGGACGGCGACGATCCCCTCGTCGGGCGTCTCGATCCGCACGTCCGGATGGGTGATCAGGTTGTAGTACCAGCCCGGGTTGTCCGGAGCGCCGCCCTTCGAGGCCGCGACCAGCCACGTGTCGCGGTCGTCGCGGATGGCTCGCGCCGGTGCGACGCGCTCCGTGCCGGTCTTCGCGCCGATGTGATGGATCAGCACGAGGTTGCGCCCGAACCGCGTCACCGTGCCGTTGTTGTCGCGGAACTCCGCGATGACCTTGTCGTTCCAGCTCTCGGGGCTGTTCGCCATCGTCTGTCTCCGTCCTGTGGTCAGCAGCGCTGCTCCACGAAGGATCACACGACCCGGCGACGTCCGGGGCGTGCGGCAGTCCGCGACGCTCTCTCGGTCGCACGGATGCCCTGCGTCGCGAGCTGCGCCGCGCTCGTGGATCCGCTCCCCCGTCGCGGGGAGCGCCGGCCGCTCACGCGAGGCGGACCGGCCAGACTGTCCGGATGCTGCGCGTGCTCTGCTCCGAGTCCGAGCTCGGCGAGTACGGCGAGCGGCTCGCGATCGGCGATCGTGTGGATCGGGTCGCGCGGCGCGACCAGGGCGGCTACTTCGGCACCGAGCTCGATGAGATCGTGTGGCGGTTCGACCGCTACGCCGAGGTCGGTGGCGCCGACCCGGTGCGGATCACGGGCACGGTGACGGCCATCGCGGCGGTCTACGTCGAGATGACGCAGCTCGGGAGCTGCACCTGGACCGCAGCGCACGGGACCGCGCACCAGGAGCCGCTCACGACGACGACCGGCACACGTCGTCCCGTCGAAGGAGTGGGCATCCACCGCGTCGAGGAGGGCGACGAGCGGCTCGCCGGCTGGCTCGTCGAGCTCGAGGACGAGCGCATCGCCCCGGCCTGAGCGAGCGCTCGAGCGCCGTGCTCACGCGCTGAAGAACAGCAGCACCGCCTGCACGGCCGACAGGATCATCGCGGCGGTGGGCAGCACGAAGTGCGCCGTCCACGACACCGTGAGCGCGACGGGCGGCGGTGCCGCGAGCAGCAGCGGCGGGAGCGCCCAGGTGAGCACCGCGAGCAGCAGCACGACCTGCACCGCGGTCCAGGCCCGCGTCGCGGGACGCCGGCGCCGCTCGCCGTAGGTGGCGAAGGCCGCCAGGGAGACGGCCCACACGAGCAGGATCCCGAGCACCGCCCAGCTGCCCGGCGCCTGGTCCACGAGCGGCGGGGCCGCCGCACTCCGGCTCGCGAACGGCAGCAGCCACAGCAGCGCGACCGCGAGCAGACCGGAGGGCAGCAGCCAGGCGAGCACCACGCGCGTCCTCGCTCCGGTGCTCCGGAGCGCCCCCGACGCGGAGGAGGGCGGCGAGGCGAGGTCGGCAGGCACGAGGAGCCATCCCACCCCGCGTCCGGCCTCCGGCGCAACTCGCGCGCCGGGCTCGATACCGGCGGGTCAGCGGTGCCGGGGCCGGCTCGCGAGCGCCCCGATCGCCACGGCGACGAGGGCGGACTCGGAGAGCACCGAGAGCACACCGAGCGGTTCGAACCAGTCGCCGACGTCGTCCGAGAGCATCGGGAAGGCGACGAGCCGGGTGGCGACGTACCCGATCACCGCGAGGCCGCAGACCACGGCGGACGCCGTGTACACGGCCGAGGAGTCGCGGACGAGCGCCGCGAGACCGAGCACGAGGCACCCCACCGTGAGCAGGATGAACAGCACGCCCATGTACGGCGCCTCATCGAGGTGCGGAGCGATCACCGGCACGTGGGCGAAGGCCGCGACGGCGGCGAGGAACGCGAGCAGGTGGCGCTGCGGCTGCCGCCGTGGGAGCGCGAGGAAGGAGAGGGGGGCTCGATCGACGGCGAGGCCGGCCATGACCTCTCCTTCCTCGACGCGGGACGAGCAGCGGGACGGGGACGGAACCGTTCCGCCGCTCATGCGCTCCCCGAGTGGTTCGCAGCGGAGGAGCCGTCCGATTGCCCCGACCGAGCAGCGGCCGGGACCGGTTCGAGCGCGCGGTGTGGGATCGTCGGGAACCGAGCGGAAGGACCCGGCATGACGCAGGCACGTCGTCTCGCCGTCGTGCTCGCGCTGAACCTCGCCCTGGTCGTGGCGCTCGCGGTCGTCGGCCTCGTGGTCGGCTCGGTCTCGCTGCTCGCGACCGCAGGGGACTCCCTCGGCGACGCCTTCGCGCTCGCCCTCGGCCTGCTCGCGGTGCACCTGCGCGACCGCCACGGCCGAGCGGGCGCGACGAACGTCGTCGCGCTCGTCAACGTCGTGATCCTGCTCGGCGTCTGCGCCGCCGTGATCGTCGGCGCCGTGCTGCGCCTGGTGCAGGGCAGCCCGGAGGTGCCGGGTCTGCCGATCCTCGTCGCCGCGCTCGGAACGGTGGTGGTGCTCGGCACCGGCGTGCTCGTGCTCGGCCGGGGCGCGGGATCCGAGGACCTGCACATGCGCTCGGTGCTGCTCGACACCGCCTCGGACGCCGGCGCCGCGGCAGCGGTCGCCGTGTCGGGTGCGATCATCGCCGCCGCGCACGGTCTCTTCTGGCTCGATCCGGTCGTCGCGGGCGTCATCGCGGTCGCGATCGCGGTCGGGGCGGTGCGGCTGCTCCGCGACGTCGTGACGGCGCTGCGACGGGGTGCCGTCGTCGAGGTCGACCTCGACTGATCGGCCGCGTCGGCACCGTGCGGCAGGATCGGCGCGTGACGACGCGCACCACCGGCCGACGACGAACGACGTGCGCCGGCGACCGGTCGACGACCGCCTGTTGCCCGACGTGCTCGTCATCGGCGCCGGCGTGAGCGGCGTCCCCTGCGCCCGCCGGATCCTGCGCGGCGACGCGGGCATCGGGCGCCGCGGCGACGGGTGGGGTGCGCCGGGCGGCATCGAGGGCGCGTGGCTGCCGGGCGACGCCGGGGCAGTCGTCGACCTCCCCGCCGTCAGCCGGTGACGGAGCCCGAACGTGCGGCAGAGCGGCCCACGGCGACGCTCGGCACCGTCCGCGACTCCTACGGCACCTGGGCGCCCACCTACATCGAGCTCTTCGGCGCCGCGGACAAGGCCTCGGCCGACGACCGGGCGGTGATCGGCGGTTGGGCCGGGACGCTGCGCGGCGCCGTGCTCGACGCCGGCTGCGGCCCCGGTCACTGGTCCGCGTTCCTCGCCGCCGCAGGGCTCGAGGTGCGGGGCGTCGACGCGACACCGGAGTTCGTCGCGCACGCCCGGCGCGAGCACCCGGACATCCCCTTCCGCCTCGGCGACCTGCGCCACCTCCGGCTGCCGGCGGGATCGCTCGGCGGCGTGCTCGCGTGGTTCTCGCTGATCCACACGGACCCCGCCGAGGTCCCCGCCGTGCTGCGTGCCTTCGCCCAGGCGCTCGAGCCGGACGGCGGCCTGCTGCTCGGCTTCTTCACCGGGCCGGCCCTCGAACGCTTCGAGCATCGCGTCGTCACCGCGTGGACCTGGCCGATGCATTGCATCGCCGACGCCGTCGAGGAGGCGGGGTTCGACGTGCTCGGAACCGGGAGCGCGCCGACCCCGAACGGCCGGATCGCAGCCCACCTCGTCGCCCGACGGGCTCGCTGACGCCCGTCTCAGCCCGTCGACGCCGGCGCGACTGCGCCGATGGAGCGCCCGCGCGCCCGCAGCCTCACCCCACCGGCCGCGTGTCCCTCCGCCCGAACAGCACGACCGCGGCCACGACGAGCACGACGGCAGCGAGGGCGAGCACCGCTCCCCCGGTGTACGACGTCGTCGGCAGCGCGGGTGCCGGCACGTCGGCGAACGGCGCGAGGTGCCGCGCCCAGTCGGGCACGCCGGACAGCGGGCCGAAGATGCCGAGGTAGACCGCCGCGGCGAAGACGAGCCAGCCGGCGGGCACGGTCGCCTGCGGCACGACCGCGAAGACGAGCGCGACGATCCCGAGGAACACGAGCGCAGCAGGCAGCTGCCACAGGAAGGCGAGCAGCCAGGTTCCCGAGTCGACCTCGCCGCCGTCCGACAGCCACCCCGCGACGAGCCCGGCGAGCTCGAGCCCGACCGCGGCCGCGAGCGCCGCGAGGAGCAGGTGTGACAGCAGCCACCGCACGCGTCCCGTCGCGGTCGCGAGCACGGCGTCGGCGCGACCGGCTGCCTCCTCCTGCCGCAGCCGCTGGGCGGCCTGCACGCAGATCGCGGCGGCGAGCACCCCGCCGAACTGCGCGCCGAGGTTCGCGAACGCCTGCTGGATGGTGCCGTTGCTGCCGCCGAGCCGGTTGATCACGGTCGCGATGCCCGGTCCCGCCTGGTCGAGCTGGTGGACGACCGCGACCGAGAGGCCGCCCATGAGCGCTGCGAACGCGACGAGGCCGACGATCCAGCCGGCGAGGGAGAGGCGCTCGAGCCGCACCGCGAGCCCGAACGGGCCGCCGAGCCACGCCGAGGCGTGCTCGCGCGCACGCCGGGCGGCGACGAGACCGGCGCCGACGTCGCGGCGCTCCGCGAGCGCGAGCGCGGCCGCGGCGAGCACGACGGACGCGACGAGTCCGAGCAGCAGCGGCGCGGGGTCGTCGTCGGCGAACGGGTGGATCGCCTGCGCCCAGCCGATCGGGCTCAACGCGCTCGGCCACGCCGGCGTCAGCGTGAACGTCTCGGGATGCGGGGTGCCCGCGGCGTCGCCGATGCCGCGGACGAAGTACGCCGCCACCACGACCGCCGCCGAGGCGCCGTTCGCGGCCCGGGCGGTCGGGAGCACCTGCGCGAGCAGCAGGGCGACGCCCGCGAACACGAGCCCGCACATGCCGCAGCCGGCGGCGAGCAGCACGGATCCTCCGACCGGCAGGCCGCCGGCGAGCAGGCCCGCGGCGATCGCGACGGTGACGAGGAGATCGGCGAGCGCGACGTGGAGCAGCACGGCGAGCGTCGGGAGCCGGCGCCCGGCGGCCGTCGCGGCGACGGCGTCCGCCTGGCCGTCCTCCTCCTCCGCCCTGGTGTGCCGCACCACGAGGAAGGTGCTCATCAGCCCGACGAGCAGCGCGACGAAGGCGAGCCCGAGCACCGCCACGAAGTCGCCGCTGCTCGTGCCCTGCGGCGTTCCGCGGAACAGCAGCACGGCCGGGGTGACGAGCAGGATCCGGAGCGTGGCGACGCGCGAGGCGAGCGTGCCGAAGGTGTCCCGCACCTCGGAGACGATCAGGAGGCTGAGGAGGAACAGGACGGCCACCCAGAGCCCGAGCCGCAGACGGTCGCGGCGCAGCCGGAAGCGCAGCAGCGTGCCGAGCACGTCAGGCCTCCTGCGGCTCGAGCACGTCGCCGTACTGCCGGAGGAAGAGCTCCTCGAGCGACGGCGGCGCGACCCGCAGTCCCGTCACGGCGAGCCGGCCGAGCTCGGGCAGCAGCGCGTCGATGCGATCGGGGTCGACCGTGAAGCGCACGCGGCCGTCGTCCACGACGAGGTCGTGGACGCCCGGCAGCGCGGCGAGGGCGCCCTCCCGGGAGTCGCCGCGATCGAACGAGAAGGCGGTTCGGGTGAGATGCCGCAGCTGCGCGAGCGTGCCGGACTCGACGACCCGGCCGGCCCGCACGATCGAGATCCGGGTGCAGAGCCGCTCGACCTCGCTGAGGATGTGCGAGCTGAGCAGCACGCTGCCGCCGCCCGCGGCGAAGGCCTCGAGCCGGCGGACGAAGACCTCCTCCATGAGCGGATCGAGGCCGCTCGTCGGCTCATCGAGCACGAGCAGCTCGGCCGGAGCCGCGAACGCGGCGATCAGCGCGACCTTCTGGCGGTTGCCCTTCGAGTAGCTGCGGGCCTTCTTGCCGGGGTCGAGCTGGAACTCCTCGTCGAGCTCCCTGCGCACGGTCCGGTACTCCGCCGTGTCCGTGCGTCCGCCGCGGAGCCGCACGAGCAGGTCGACGGTCTCGCCGCCGGAGAGGTTCGGCCAGAGGACCACGTCACCGGGCACGCTCGCGATCCGCCGGTGCAGGGCGGCCGCCGCCCGCCACGGGTCCTCGCCGAGCACGCCGACCCTGCCGCTCGTCGCGCGGGCCAGGCCGAGCAGGATGCGGATCGTCGTCGTCTTGCCCGCGCCGTTCGGGCCGAGGTAGCCGTGCACCTCGCCCCGATCGACGACGAGGTCGAGCCCGTCGAGCGCTCGGACCCTGCCGAAACGCTTCTGCAGGCCCTCGGCCCGGATCACCGCATCCATGCCGTCATGGTGCGCCCGCCGCAAGGGCCCGACAGCGTCCGAAGGTCCCGCGTGTCGCGCGGACGGCGCGCGACACCGCCCGATCCGGGTGACCGCACCGCGCGGCGAGCGCAGCGAGCCGACCGAGGCAGCGGTGCATGCACCGCGTCAGCGGTCGAGGCCGAGCGCCCGGTCGACGAGCCCGCGCGCCTCGCGCGGATCCGTGCCGAGCGCCCGGGCCCGCTCCGCGAAGCGCGCGGCGAGCTGCTCGAGCTCCCGTCGGCCCGCATCGGGCGACCAGGCGACCGTCGTGCCGTTCCGGCCGCCGGTGGCGACGAGGCCCTCCGTCTCGAGCTCGCGGTAGGCGCGAGCGACCGTGTTCGCGGCGATCCCGAGGTCCTCCGCGAGGCGTCGCACGGTCGGCAGCCGCTCCCCCGGCGCCAGCTCGCCGGTGCGGATCTGCGCGGCGAGCTGCGCGCGCACCTGCTCGAACGGCGGTTCCCCCGACGCGGCATCGACGACGATCACGGCCGGCGCCTCAGAACCGCGCCGAGAAGGCGCCGTCGGCGTGCAGCAGCTGGCCGGAGATCCATCGCCCCGCGGGCGAGACGAGGAACGCGACGACCCCGGCGATGTCCTCGGGGCGGCCGAGCCGCCCGAGCGGATGCTGGGGCGCCAGCGCTTCGTGCAGCTCCGGGCTGATCCAGCCGGTGTCGACGGGGCCGGGGTTGAGGACGTTCGCCGAGACGCCCCGCGGGCCGAGCTCGCGGGCGGCGGAGATGACGATCCGGTCGAGCGCGCCCTTCGAGGCCCCATAGGGCAGGTTGCCGGTGGTCGCGTCGCTCGTCAGGGCGACGATCGCGCCGCCGTCCGCGGGGATCTGACGGGCGAACGCCGCGATGAGGAGCAGGCTCGCGCGGGCGTTGATCGCGACGTGCGCGTCGAAGCTCTCGGCGGTCGTGTCGAGGATGCCGCTCAGCACGTCGTGGGCGTGGCTCAGCACGAGGGCGCCGACCGGGCCGCGCTCGCGGGCGACCTGCTCGATCAGCCGCTCCGGTGCCGCGGGATCCGAGAGGTCGCAGTCGAAGTCCGTGCCGAAGAGGTCGGTCGTGGCCACGTCCCAGCCGTCGGCGACGAGCCGCGGCACGATGCCGGCGGCGATGCTGTTGGCGCGGGCGGCACCGGTGACGAGCGCGACGGGCATCACCGCACCCTAGCGACGCGAGCGGCCGCCGAGCGGTGGGCGCTCGATGCGCGGCCGGCGGGAGGGCGCAGCCGGCGGGAGGGCGCAGCCGGCGGGAGGGCGCAGCCGGCGGCCGCAGTACAAGGGCTGCGCACGCGCGCATCCACCGATCGGTTGAGCCGATCTCCACCGCACGCCCGCTGTGCCCGCCGCGCCCGCTCGCGAGGATCGGCGCATGAGCGATCGAGGTTCCGGATCCCCCGCCGTGTCGGTGCAGCGCCTCGTGAAGCGCTACGGCGAGCGGATCGCGGTCGACGACGTCACCTTCGAGGTCGCCCACGGTGAGACGGTCGCCCTGCTCGGCCCGAACGGCGCCGGGAAGTCGACGACCGTCGAGATCCTCGAGGGCTACCGGCGCAGGGACGCCGGCACGGTGCGCGTGCTCGGCACGGACCCGGCCGGGGGCGGACTCGACTGGAAGGCCCGGATCGGCGTCGTGCTGCAGTCGACCGGCGACGCGGGGAGCGCCCGGGCGCGGGAGCAGCTCGCCCACTTCGCGGCCTTCTACCCGGCGCCGCGGGACGTCGACGAGGTGCTCGACGCCGTCGGCCTCGCCTCTGCCGCACGGCAGCCGGTCCGGGCGCTCTCCGGCGGCCAGCGGCGTCGCCTCGACGTCGCGCTCGGCATCATCGGCCGCCCCGAGCTCCTGTTCCTCGACGAGCCGACCACCGGCTTCGACCCGGAGGCGCGGCACCGGTTCTGGGGCCTGATCCGGCGGCTGAAGCGCGAGGGCACGACGATCCTGCTCACGACGCACGACCTCGACGAGGCCGCGGCGCTCTCCGACCGCGCGGCCGTGATCGCCGGCGGCCGCCTCGTCGACGTCGGGCCGGCCGATCGCATCGGATCCGCCGGCGCTCGCATCCCGCTCGTGCGGTGGCGCGACGCGCGCGGGGTGCACGAGCAGCGCACGAAGGACCCCGGACGTCTCGTCGCGTCCCTTGTGGCGACGGGCGGCGAGCCCGACGCCCTCGAGGTCGTCCGACCGAGCCTCGAGGAGGTCTACCTCGACCTGCTCCGCAGCCACCGATCCCGAGAGGAGCAGCCGGCATGACCGCGCTCGACACCACCCCGCTCGTCGCGCCGGGCCGGCCGCGCCGCCCGTCCCTCGTCGCGCTCGGCCTCGAGCGCACGCGCTACGAGCTGCGGAGCTACTTCCGCGCCCCGGACGCCGTGTTCTTCGCCTTCCTGTTCCCGACCCTGATCTTCGTGATCTTCGCCGCCGCGTTCAGCGCGTCCGGCACGATCGGGGCCGGACCGGACGGCCGCGGAGGCGTCACCTTCCCGGCCTACTACCTGCCCGGCCTCGTCGCCTCCGGGATCCTGCTCTCCGGCGTGCAGAACCTCGCCATCGACATCGCCGGCGAGCGCAGCGACGGCACGTTGCAGCGACTCGGCGGCACGCCGCTGCCCGTGACCGCCTACCTGCTCGGCAAGGTCGGCACGGTGGTCGTGACCGCCGTCGCGCAGCTCGTGCTGCTGCTGGCCGTCGCGCACCTGCTCTTCGGCGTCGCGCTGCCCGGCACCGTGGCGCTGTGGGGGCGGTTCGCCTGGATCTTCGCCGCGTCGGTCGTCATGTCGGTGGCGCTCGGCGTGGGGATGTCCGGTCTGCCGCGCTCCGGCCGGTCGGCGACCGCCGTGGTCGTGCCGATCCTGCTCGTGCTGCAGTTCATCTCAGGCGTCTACTTCCGGTTCGCCGAGCTGCCCGGCTGGCTGCAGACCGTCGCCGGCATCTTCCCGCTCAAGTGGGTGGCCCAGGGCATGCGGTCGGTGTTCCTCCCGGAGCGGTTCGCCGTGGTCGAGCAGACCGGCACCTGGGACCTCGGCACCGCCGCCCTCGTCATCGCCGCGTGGACGCTGGCCGGGTTGGGGATCGCGCTCACGACCTTCCGCTGGGTGCGGAAGGATCGCTGAGGTGACGACCGAGGTCGACGCGGCCCCCGGAGAGCTGCTGTGGTGGCACCTCGGCGCGGTCGCCGCCAGCGCGGTCGCCCTCGCCGTGGTCGCGCTCTCGACCCCCGGTGCGCGGCCGGTCGTCGTCGCTGGGGCGCTCGTCGTGTTCCTCGCCTGCTGGTGGGCCTTCGGACGTCACGCGCTCGACGGGCGTCCCGGTTGGGCGGTGTTCACCGCGGTGATCGTGGCGGTCGCGCTCGTCGGTGCGACGGCGCATCCGGCCTTCGCGATCTGGCAGTCGGTCGCGTTCCCGCTCGTCTGGACGCTCGCGCCCGACGTGCGCCGGGCCGTGCCCGCGAACATCGCCGTCGCCCTCGCGGTGGGTGTCGGCTACGCCGTCTCGACCGGCGCGCCGGTGGAGGCCGCGGTCGTCGAGGGGCTCTCGCTCGGCTTCAGCCTCGTGATGGGTGTCTGGATCACCCGCATCGCACGGCTCAGCGAGGAGCGCCGGCTGCTCGCCGAGCGCCTGCAGCACGCCCAGCAGGAAGCGGCGGCGCTGAGCCGCGAGGCGGGGATCTCGGCGGAGCGGGAGCGGCTCGCGCGCGAGCTCCACGACACGATCGCGCAGAGCCTCGCCGGGGTGGTGATGCTCGCGGAGCGCGCGGCGGGCCGGCACCCGGACGACCCGGACCTGCCGCTGCTCGAGGAGGCCGCCCGCTCCGCGCTCACCGAGACGCGGACGCTCGTCGCCGCGGGTGCACCGGTGCCGCTCGACGGCGGCCTCGCCGCGGCGGTCGCGACGCTCGCGACGCGGTTCGAGCGCGAGACGGGCGTCGCCGTCGCCGCGACCGTGGAGGCGGACGTGCCCCGGGAGCTCGAGGTGGTGCTGCTGCGCTGCGCCCAGGAGGGGCTCGCGAACATCCGCAAGCATGCCGCCGCGCGCGCGGTCGTCCTGACCATCGCCGCGACGGACGGCGACGTCGAGCTCGCGCTCACCGACGACGGGGTGGGGCTGCCGGACGACGCCGGCGAGCGCGGCTTCGGGGTCGCGGGCATGCGCGACCGGGTCGGTCTCGTCGGTGGCACCGTCGGGCTCACGAGCGGTCCCCGCGGCGGCACCAGCCTGCGCGTGCGGATCCCGCTGTCCGCTCGAGCGGCGGTGCCGTGATCCGGGTCCTCGTCGCCGACGACCATCCGATCGTGCGGGCCGGGATCGTGGCCCTCCTCTCCCAGGCCGACGACGTCGAGGTGGTCGACGCGGTCACCGACGGCGCGGCCGCCGTCACCGCGGCGCTCGCCACCCGCCCCGACGTGATGCTCATGGACCTGCGGATGCCCGGCCTCGACGGCACCGCCGCCACCGGCCGGATCACGGCGGCGCTGCCCGACGTGAAGGTCGTCGTGCTCACGACCTACGAGACGGACGACGCGATCCTCGAGGCGATCGCCGCCGGCGCGAGCGGCTACCTGCTCAAAGCGGCGCCTGAGCGCGAGATCCTCGCCGGCATCCGATCGGTCGCCGCGGGCGGCACCGTCATGGCGCCCGCGATCGCCGCTGCACTCGCCCGCGGCATCCGTCAGCAGCAGACCGCTCCGCGGCTCAGCGACCGTGAGCGCGAGGTGCTCGGCCGCGTCGCCGACGGACGCAGCAACGCCGAGATCGGCCGCGACCTGCACCTGGCGGAGGCGACGGTGAAGACGCACCTGCTGCACGTGTTCGAGAAGCTCGGGGTGAGCGATCGCACGCGGGCGGTGACCCGCGCGATGGAGCTGGGGCTGCTCCCCCGCTGACGGCGCCGCACGGCATGCACCGTCCCCGATGGGCACCGCACCGCTCATCCGCACTGCCGTCGTTCCTCCGCGGAGCAGACTGGCGTGGTGCGGCGGAGCAACGGCGGCCAGATGCTGCAGATGGTCCTCGGCGTCGCGTTCATCGTGATCGGGCTGATCGAGACGCCCACGGTGCACGAGCTCGGGTGGTGGTTCGCGGCGCTCGGCGTGCTGCAGATCGGGCTCGCTGCCTACGGCGTGCGCCGCAACCGCAGGCTCGACGACGCCGAGGACGCAGCTGCGCCCGTGCGGCGGCCAGCGGCGCGGGACGACGGGGATGCAGCGCCGGACGACCCCGTCCGGCCGGGCTGACGAACGGTCCTCATCCGCGTCGGAAGACCGCGCTCGACGCGCCCTTCGTGACCGTGAGCCGGCTCCCGCTCACCTGGAACCGGAGCGCGCCGGTGAGGATGCGGAAGAAGGCGGCGTCTTCCGCTCCGGGAGCACCCGTGCAGCCCATGAGGGTGCTCCCGACGCCCACGACGACGAGCTCGTCGCCGTCCGGCTCGACCGCGGCCCCCAACGCGTTGCACCGACCCATGAGCTCAGCGGTCAGCCCGCCGTTGATGTGCTCGAACGACAGCCGGTAGGGGTGCGCCGCGAGGAACGTGAGCGTGCCGCTGCCGCTCACCGACCGGTAGGTGCCGCACGAGAACGGCCGCACGTGCGCCGGCACGCAGGCGCGGTCGTTCCGGGCGACCGGCGTGCTGCCGAGCGGGGCGACGCCCTCGTGGTCGAAGGTGACCATCGCGGCGCCCAGGTCGAAGGCGAGGCCGCCGGTGCTCGCGTCGATTCGATGGGGGCCGCGCAGGAAGGCGTACGCCCAGTCCTTCGTGTTCGCCCCCTCGCCGGCGCAGCCGCCGCGCCCGTAGGTGCCGCGGCCGATCGGCACGAGGCGCTTCCCCTCGAGCCGGACGGGCTGCGTGGCCGTGAAGCAGTGCGCGCCGACGGCGTGCACGACGAGACCGGAGCGCGCCGCGTCGACCGAGAACGTCAGCGGATCCTTCGCCGGACCGCCGGCGTCGCCCACCACCGGCTTCGCGCCCCAGACCGAGCGGTAGGTGCCGCATTCGAAGGGCAGGATCTCGGCGGGGTGGCAGGTCGGCCCGGTCGCGGAGGCCGGGGTCGGGGTCGCCGTCGAGGCAGGCGCGGTCATCGGCGCCGCCGCGCCCGAGGTTCCGGCGCATCCCGCGAGCGTGAGCGCCAGGGACGCGGCCGCCGCCGCCCCGAGCCGCGAGAGGAGGATGCGCATACCCGGGGGTGTGCGGGGAGCCGCGGTTCCTCTCAGCGGGTGCGACGTGCTCGCATCCCGGCACGGACGCGGTGCGCTACTGCTCCTCCTCGGTGACGACCCAGTCCTCCTGCAGCCGTCCGCCCGAGACGCGGTGCATGGTGATGCCCCGGATCCGTGAGACCGTGCCGTCCGGCCGCTTCCCGCTGAGCCACCAGCGCTCGCCGATGAGGTCTCCGGAGGCGATGACCTCCTCCTGGCCCGCCCGCAGGTCGGTCCAGTGCTCGCCCATGCCGGTCACGAACTCGATCCAGCCGTCCGGTCCGCGGATGTCGCCGTCCTCCATGTGCGCCACGAAGTCCGGCGAGACGATCTCGCGGATCGCCTGCGGGTCGGTGTTCTCCTGGTTCCAGCGCCGGATCAGCTCCAGGTCCGCATCCGTCATCGGCGACCGTCCTTCCGTGCGGGAGGCCGGCGCGCGGAGGCGCCGCTGCAAGGCCTCCTCGCCGCAGCGGCACCGGACCGCATGCTGGCACCGGAGAACCGCGTTCCGGCACGGGCGAACGACTCTTGCGCCGCGCCCGGCCGGCGGCCCTGATCCATGTCAGCCGGCGGCGTCCTCGAGGGCGGTGAGGCGTGCCTCCATGGCGGCGAGGCGCGCGCCGGTCAGCGGATCAGCGACGGCGTCCGTGACCAGCTCGGCGAGCGCGCCCGTCAGCTTGTTCGCGAGCGACGCGACCTCGGCGGGCGACAGGCGCAGGCTGCCGACGCAGCGATCGTCGCGCCAGAGGCTGACCGTCACGAGACCGGACGGGGCGTGCGGCGAGACCCGCACCGCGCGGGTGGCGCCGCGGGCGGCCTCCCACGTCCACCGTCCGGACGGGGACTCGGGCATCGGAACCGCCTGCAGCACCATGGGGTCACGATGCTCGCGCGGCGACTCGCGGACAAGAGGAAGCGGTCGCGGTCTCGGGGACTCCGCAGTCAGGCGGCGGCGGAGCGGTGGCAGTCGGGGCACTCCCAGTGGCGCTGCTCGACCTCGCCGCGCAGCTCGAGCATCCGCCCGCAGGGGATGCAGAACCGCATCGTCAACTCGTTCTCGTACATGGAACGACCTCCACCGGCCGAGGTCGTGGGTGCGACCGGGGGCGACCGGAACGCGGGAACCGTACCGGGAGGCGCGCTCCGGGCGCGTTCCCCAGACCGGGGGTGGCCGGCCGGGTGGAGGAAGGGGTGTCAGCCCTTCGTCACGAGCGACGCGAAGACGACCGTGTTGTCGGCGTAGTCGTGGGCCTGGGGGTCCCAGTCGCCGCCGCACGTGATGAGCCGCAGCTCGGGTCCGGCGGTGTCGCCGTAGACGTCGATCGTGGGGAAGCGCTTCTTCGGCACGTTCTCGACGCGGTAGACCCGGAACTCCGCGGCGCGGCCGTCCTGCCGGCGCACGTCGACGAGGTCGCCCGGCTTCAGCTGCGCGAGCCGGTAGAAGACGACCGGGCCGGCCTTGTAGGTGTCGACGTGGCCGAGGATCACCGACGGGCCGACCTGGCCGGGCGTGGGCGAGCCGCGGTACCAGCCGGGAGGCGCGCTCTTGTCGTACGGCGGCACCTCGAGGGTGCCGTCGGCGTTGCGGCCGAGCTGCATCAGCGACGAGTCGACGCCGATGGCGGGGATGGTGAGATGCGTCGGCACGGAACGCGGCAGCGCGACCACCTTCGGGGTGGGCGCAGGGGTGGCGGTCGCTGCGACCGGTGCGGGCGTCGTCGGCGCCGCGCTCGCGGAGGGGGTGTCGTGCACGGCGTGGATCCCGGAGGATCCGGGAGGCGCCGACGGCGCGGCCCCCAGCAGGCCGAAGCCGAGGAGGACCGCGCCGCCCGCAGCGGCGAGCGCCGCCGCGCCGGTCAGGATCCGACCGGTGCGACGGCGCTCACCCGTGTTCATGCGATCAGCGCGCACGCTTCGCGGCGACGCGGCGGCTCGCGACGAACGCGGCGGCCGAGCCGAGCAGCAGGGCGAGACCACCGGCGAGCATGCCGTCGTTGGTCGTCGAGGTCTGCATGCCGCCACCGGTGCCGGCGGCGCCGGTCGGCATGCCGGACATCTGCGTCGCGTGCAGCGGGCCGCACAGGGCGGGGGCCGTCGCGGCGAGCGGGAGGTCCTTCGTCAGCGGGCTGCTGTCCTCCTTCTGCGCCTTCGCGCTCAGCTTGGCGGGGTCGAGGCCGTGCACGACGATGACCGCGTTGTCCTTCTTCACCTCGGCGAGCGTCGCGGCGTCGAGGGTGAAGGTGCGGTGGTAGTTGAAGCTGCCGCCCATGCCGAACGCGCGCTTGAGGTCGAGCGCCGACTTCGGGCTCGTGTCGCCGCTCGTCGTGAGCGTGGCGCCGATGCCGCCGTAGGCGGGAGCACCCTCGGGCGTGGAGATGACGCCGTCACCGTTCTTGTCGGCGCTCGGCATGGGGCACTCGCCGGAGCCCATGTCGTGGATGTGCGCCACGTGCGGGTAGGCGTTGCCGTTGAACTTCATCGCGAGCCCGGAGACCTTCGCGTCGACGGTGACCTGGTCGCCCTTGAGCGTGACCATCGCGACGCCGGTGCCGCCGCTGTTGTTGAGCGCGTGCAGCTGGGCCTCGTACGACCAGGAGGACTGGCTGTCCGCCATGGCCGGAGCGGCGGAACCGAGCATCGCGGCGCCGAGTGCCACCGCGGGCACGAGCGCGAACGCTGACTTCTTCATGAGATCGAACCCCTTGGGTGCAGAGCGGGCGCCGGGTCGGCTCCCTCGTGCTCAGGACTTCGGGGGCATCAGCGGGATCGATGGGACGCCTTCGGCTTTTCCCAGACTCTCTTCAGGTCGCGGGGCGCGCGCGGGGCCTGGTCGCCGCCCCCGCGGCGCCGTCAGCGCTCCTCGCGCAGCAGGCCCTCCTCGTGGTCCTGGGCGACCACCCGCTCGACGCGTCGGTCGGGCACGAACCAGATGAGGGCGACCAGGGCGTAGACGCCGAGACCGAGCCACGGCTGCACGAACGACAGCAGGATGCCGACGAGGTAGAGCACCGGCGACAGCGTGCCCTTGCGGTCGCGCCCCACGGCCTCCGAGAGCCGGGACGCTCCGCCGTGCACGCGCAGCAGCGCCGCCCTGAGCAGGAAGAAGGCGACGGCGGCGAGCAGCAGCACGATGCCGTAGACCGCGACCGGCACGGGCTCCGGGTTCTTCTGCTCGCTCAGCCAGCCGGTCACGAACGGCACGAGCGACAGCCAGAACAGCAGGTGCAGGTTCGCCCAGAGCACGGTGCCGTTCACGCGCCTGGACACCGCGAGCATGTGGTGGTGGTTGTTCCAGTAGATGCCGAGGTAGACGAAGCTGAGCAGGTAGGCGAGCAGCACCGGCAGGTCGTCGCGCAGGGCGAGCCAGGTCGCGCCGTGCGGTTTCGGCAGCTCGAGCACCATCAGGGTGATCGCGATCGCGATGACGCCGTCGCTGAAGGCTTCGAGCCGCCCGGTGCGCACGCGCTCACGGTAATCCTCGGACGGTCGTGACAGGGTCGCGGGAGCGACGGGAGGTGGCGATGGGTCGGCTCGACGGCGTCCGTGTGCTCGTCACGGGCGGCACGAGCGGTATCGGGCTCGCGATGGCGCAGGCGCTGGCCGAGGCGGGCGCCCGTGTCGCGCTCACCGGCCGCTCGGCCGATCGGGCGGCGGCGGTCGCGGCGAGGATCCCCCGGGTGATCGGCATCGGCATGGACGTCCGCGATGAGGCGGCCGTCGAGCGCGGCGTCGAGGAGGCCTTCGGCGGGCTCGGCGGGCTCGATCTCCTCGTGAACAACGCGGGACTCGGCATGCGCACGGTGAACCCCGCGTTCGCGGTGCGACCGCAGGGCTTCTGGCAGGTGCCCGTCGAGGGGTTCCGCGCCGTCGTCGACACGAACCTCACGGGCTACTTCCTCGTCGCGAGATCCGTCGTGCCGCGGCTGCTCGAGGCGGGCGCCGGCCGGGTCGTGAACATCAGCATGAACCACGGCACGATGAACCGCCGCGGCTTCGTGCCCTACGGCCCCTCGCGGGCCGGGTCCGAGGCGTTGTCGCGCATCATGGCGGCCGACCTCGCCGACTCGCCCGTGCGGGTGAACCTGCTGCTGCCGGGCGGCGCGACACAGACCGGCATGGTCGACGGGCTCGAGCGCCCAGCGGGCATGCCGGTGCTGCCCGCGAGCGTCATGGCGGACCCGATCCGCTGGCTCGCCTCGCCCGAGGCGGCCGACGTGCACGACGAGCGCATCGTCGCGAACGGGTTCGACGCGTGGCTCGCGGCGCGCCGCGCGGCGGGCTGACGGGCCGGGGCGGGCTGCCGTGGCTGCTCGCCGCGGCCCCTGTGCTGCTCGCTGCCGCCGCAGATCTCGCCGGTCCCCTCGGACTCGCCCGGCTGCCCGTCGTCGCGGGCCTGCTCGGACCGCGCAACGCGCTGACCGCGGGCGCCGCCGTCCTCGCGCTCGTCGCGACGGGCGTCGCCCTGGTCGCGCCGCGGGTCCGCCGCGCGGGGCTCCTGCTCGCCGCGGGGCTGCTCACCGGAGCGCTCCTGCTCGGTGTGGTCGCCGCCGTCCGCGGGTTCGCCGACCGGCAGCCGCCCCCGGTGGCCGCGGGGCGCATCCGCATCCTCGAGTGGAACGTCAACGGCGACCTCGTGCCGCCGTCCGAGGTCGCGCGCCTCGCGGTCCGCGAGCGGGCCGACGTCGTGGTGCTGCCCGAGATCCTCACGGCGGCGCATGCCACGTATGCCGCAGCGTTCCAGGCGGCCGGGATGCCGGTACGGGCCTTCGCGGCGACGAGGGACAGCGAGGTGGAGACGGCGGTGCTCGTCCGCACGCCCCTCGCCGGCTACGCCGCGCGTGTGGGATCGTCGGCGGCCCCGCATCGGTCGGCCGCGCTCGTGCCCCTGCGGCCGGGGCTGCCCCGCCTGGTCGCGCTGCACGCCGCGCAGCCGTCCCTGCGCGGCAACGCCGACTGGAACGCCGACCTCCGCTGGGTCGCCGCGCAGTGCCGTGCTGCCGACGTGGTCGCGGTCGGTGACTTCAACGCGACGCTCGACACCCTCGGCGCCGCGCTCGGCGGCTGCCATGACGCGGCGGGCATCGCCGGCGCGGCGAGCGTCGGCACCTGGCCGACCGCGGTGCCGCCGCTGCTCGGGATGCCGCTCGACCACGTGCTGCTCGGCAGCGGCTGGCGACTCGACGGCTACTCGGTGCTGCACGGCGAGGACCGCTCGGGCGCACGGCACCGGCCGGTGCTCGCCGTCGTCCACCCGGCGCGCTGACGCGCCCGAGTCCCGCCCTCAGCCCTCCGCCGACCGCCCCCACGTCCCTCGCGCTGGGGGCGGCGCCAAGGCCGTGGCCGGAGGAGGATGCCGCTACCCCGCATCCTCGGATGCCTCGGCCGCCCACCCAGCGGCCCCGCCCGCAGCCGGTCCCCGCCGGCCTCTGGGAAGCCTCCCCCATGCCCCGATCCCCCGGTCGCGCGCGTCGCGCACGCGCCCTGCCCCTGCCCGCGCTGCTCGCGGGAGCCGCGGTCCTCGCCGCCGCGGTGCTGCTGCTCGACGACCGGCCGACCACCGGTCACGGCGTGCTCGTCGATCTGCTCCTCGCCGCGCTGTTCGGGGCGGCCGTCACGATCCTCGCCGCGCTCCGGCGGCCCGCTCCCCCGCCGCCCCGGCTCCGGCTCGTCGCGAGCGGCGGCCGGCACGTGACGCGCGGCCCGTCCCGCTGAGCGGGTTCGGGTCTGCGCTCGAGGGCCGACCGAACCGTCCGACCGCGTCAGTCGTCGAAGCTCCATGCGTGGTCGCAGAGCTCGCAGCGCGCGGACCAGCGCTGCGCCGCGTCCGGAGCGGCGGCGGCGACCTGCACGGCTTCCGACTTCCGGCATCCGGGGCAGACGAGCATCCCCACATTCTGCCGCCGATCGCGCCTCCGGCGCTCGTGTCTCAGCGCGACCTCACCGGGGCGTCCGCTTCGCTCGTCGCGGCGGAAGGGGGCCGGATGCGCGGGGTGCCACGGATCGGGATCAAGGCGGCGGTGGTCGCCGCGGTGTTCGTCGTCGCGCTCACGGCGGGCCTGCTGTACCCGCGCTCGCTCGTGCACGGCAGCATCCGCACGGGCCCGCGGGGCCTCACCGACATCGGGCACGTCGCGGCCTCCTACGCCGCGGCGGTCTCGTGGGCGCCGTACCACCGCGGGATCGTGCTGACGGTGAGCCCCCGGACCCCCTGCCGGCTCTACCTGGAAGGGGTCACCTCGACCGCCCCGCAGCGGGACGACGTCCAGCTGCAGCAGACGGGCAGGGTCTGCAGGGGGCCTCGGCGGGTCGAGCACTTCGTGCTGCCCCTGCCGATCGTCTGGGGCCCGGGCCAGCCGGCGCGGGTGCGGCTGCCTGATCGGGTGCTGGTCCTCAGGTGGAAGCCGGCGCTGAAGACCGTGGCGTGAGCTACGGGATGGCCCAGAAGTGCTGCCAGCTGCCGAAGGTGCGGTAGAGCCACAGCCCCTGCAGCAGCACGGACACCACGAGCACGACGCCGAGCACCGTGCGGCTGCGGATCGTCGCGAAGGCACCCGCCGCGGGCGCCATCGGCATGAGCAGCCGGAACGTGCTCGACTGCGGGAAGAACACCCCCAGCAGGTAGAGCGCCCAGGAGAGCAGCCACAGGCGGTTCACGTCGCCGAGCCGGCGGATCCACGGCGTCAGCAGCAGGGCCGTGAAGCCGGCCAGCAGCACCGCGAGCACGATCGGGCCGAAGCGCCCGAACCAGAAGTCCGCCGCCCAGAGCCATGAGGTGCCCGGCGTGAAGTGCGCGTCGCCCGTCCACGTCTCGCGCCAGGCGAGCTCGGTGCGGAGGTAGGCGTCGGGCACGCCGGTCACGGCGGCCGCGACCCAGCTCCAGGCGAACCCCGAGACAGCCGCGACGGCGGCGAGCACCGCGGCACCGGTCAGCTCGCGCCGCGGAGGGCGCGGGCCGCCGCGTCGCGCACGCAGGAGCTGCACGCCGACGACGAGCGCCACCGTCAGCGCGACCGCCTGCACGCCGGGCCGGGTGAACGCGAGCAGCAGGGTCGGCGCGACGGCGCTGAGGTAGCGGCGCCGGTCGACGAGCAGCAGCACGGCGAGCAGCAGGAACAGCCCCATCGACTCGGCGTATGCGGCCTGCAGCATGAACGACAGCGGAGCGAACGAGAACACGAGCACGCCGACGAGCGCACCGCGACGCCCGACGTGCGGCCGGAGCAGCGCAGCGAGCAGCAGCGCGGCGCCGAAGCCGAACGCGGTCGAGGTGAGCTCGGCCACGGGGTCCCACAGCCGGTCGTTCCCGAAGGCGAGGATCTTGACGAGGTACGGGTAGGCGGGCAGGAACGCCCAGGCGCTCGTCTGGTTGACCCCGCCGATGGGCGGCGGCAGGTGGATCGGGTAGCCGGAGAAGGCGACGAGCTTGTACCACTGGCCGTCCCAGGCGGCCATCGCGCTCACCAGCGTCGCGTGGGTGCCGATGCGGGACGTGGGCCGGGCGAAGTGCACCGCGAGCAGGAACAGCACCGTGCTCAGCACCCGCGAGGCCGCGAAGATCCCGACGACGGGCACCCAGGCCCGTCGTGTCCAGGCCGGTGCGGCAGCCGCCCTCGCGACCGGCACCGCGGTCCCCTGCGTCGTGGTCACGTTGCTCCCCCGTCCGCCCGCCGGGAACGGCGGGCACCGTGCCTGCCTCGCAGCGTGCCCCGCGGCAGGCTCAGGAAGGGCTGAGACGCGGCCGGCGGAGCCAGGTGTCGGCCGGCTGCACCGCCCAGGCGGTGAGGACCCGCACCGGTCTCAGCCCGAGCACGAGGGCGAGCCCGATCGCGCCGAGCGTGAGCACCGCCAGCCCGGGCGGCCCCCAGGACGCCAGGGTGTCGTGCACCCCGTAGTGCTGGGCGAACCGCACGACCAGGCCGTGCAGCAGGAACGGGTACATGGTCGCCCCCCCGAGCGCGGTCATCCATGACGCCTTCGTGGGGATGAGGGCGAGCGCCGCGGCCACCAGCACGACGGTGGCGAGGTCGAGCAGGGCCGTCTGCCCGACGAACCGGAGCATCGTCACATGCAGGTCGATGTCCGTGTACTCGCGGTCGAACCACCGGAGATCGAGGCCCTGCCCGACGGTGGCGGCGAGGACCGCCGCCACGACGAACGCGACCGCCGCGCCGATGCGCACCGGGATGACGCGGAGACGCTCGAGGTGCTCCGGACGCAGCTGCATGCCGATCACGAACCACGGCAGCATCTGCAGGGTCCGCGCCAGGGAGAACACGTTGCTCGGCACGGTGATCGCCGACACGAGCGACACCGCGAACGCGATCACGACCGGCTGCGGCACGGCGCGCCAGAGGGGCGCGCTGAGCCGCCAGACGAAGAGCGACACCAGGAACCAGGTCACGTAGATCGGGCTCGAGAAGTGCAGGTTGAAGGGCTGATGCGAGAGCACCGAGGCCTGCCAGGCGTACAGGGTCTCGAAGATCAGGTAGGGCACGAGCACGGTGAGCACGAGCTTGCGCATCTGGCTCGGGCCGCCGTCGTAGCGCGTCGAGAGGTAGCCCGATACGAGCGCGAACGCCGGCATGTGGAACGTGTAGACGACCTCGTAGGCCGCCTTGATCACGGGCGACTGGTCCGTCAGCGGGTACCAGTTGTGCCCCAGCACGACGAGCACGATCAGCACGAGCTTCGCGTTGTCGAAGAACGGGTCGCGCGCTGCCCGCGTGCTGGACGCCGCGGCCGGGGGCGTCTCGGTGCGGGTCACCCCTCCAGGATGCCGCGGAAACACCAACGCGTGGTGAATACGGCCCCCCTGATCACGCTCGACGCGCGGCCTCGATTCTTGCGCGGCCCTCAGCCGGGACGGGCCACAGTGGGCGCGTGAGCATCGACGACCTCCTGCCGCTCCCGGAGCCCGCGCCGGGCGACCCCGGGCAGCCCGGCGCGGATGCGCCGAGCGTGAGCGCCGACCGGCCGCCGACCTGCCCGACCCGCACCCGCTGGTACCGGAACGGCGCGCTCGCGAAGGAGGGCTTCCCGGCGGAGGACCTCAGCGAGCGGCTCGAGGAGGACCCGGCCTCGTTCGTCTGGCTCGACCTCTACGACCCCGACATCGAGGACCTCGCGATCGTCACCCAGGAGTTCGGGCTGCACCCGCTCGCGATCGAGGATGCCGTGCACGACCGGCAGCGGCCGAAGCTCGACCGCTACGCGTCGCACCTGTTCCTCAACGTGTACGCGGTCGACGCCGAGGACGACGGGCTGCGCACGAGCGAGGTGAGCGCGTTCGTGCTCGAGCGGGCGCTCATCACCGTGCGGAAGGCGGACTTCGACATCGACGCGCTCGTCGCACGCTGGGACAGCGCGGGATGGGTGACGAGCGCCGGCGTCGGCGGCCTCCTCCACGGCCTGCTCGACGCGATCGTCGACGGCCAGGCACGGGCTGTGGACCGCGTCGGCGACGCGGTCGAAGGGCTCGAGGACGCCCTCTTCGACGACGACAGCCGGCTCGACATCCGGCGCCGCGGCTTCGAGGTGCGCAAGGACCTCGCGACGCTGCGCCGCGTGACCCTGCCGATGCGCGACGTCGTGGGCCGGCTGCTGCACGCGGAGGAGGGGCATCTCGTCCCCGACCGGCTGCAGCCCTACTACCAGGACGTGTACGACCACGTGCTGCACATCGGCGACGACGTGGAGAGCGACCGGGACCTCGTCGCGAACGTGCTCGAGACGAGCCTCAACCAGCAGAGCAACGAGCTGAACGAGGTGACGAAGAAGCTCGCCGCCTGGGCGGCGATCATCGCCGTGCCCACCGCGATCACGGGCTTCTACGGACAGAACGTGCCGTACCCCGGCTTCGCGCACGAATGGGGCTTCATCACGAGCACCGTCCTCATCGTCCTGCTCGCGGGGGGGCTGTACCTGCTGCTGAAGCGCCGCGGCTGGCTCTGAGCGCGGCGACGCGGACCCCGCCTCCTCGGCAGGGTCCGCGTCGTCGTCGCGTTGCGGGCTCAGCCGCGCTGGAGCCCTCCTGCCGCGGCGGGGCCGCCGAACCCGAGGTCCTCCTCGTCCGCGCCGCGCTCCCGGTCGTCGCCGACCTCGGCGCCGTCGAGGCGGTCGCCGGCCACCGTGCCGTCGAGGCCGTCGCCGTCGGACCGCTCGGCCGCGCTCTCGGTGTCGCTCCTGGCCGTGCCGTCGGTCTCGCCGCCGATGTCGGTCATGCCGTTCGTCTGGTCGAACGGGCGCGCGATCGTGTCGTCGTCGCCCGTCGTGCTGCGTTCGTCTGTCATGGCGGGACGCTACGCCCGGCCTCCCGCGGCGCTGCCGCCTCTCGACGAACGCACAGCGATCATCCGGGTCAGCCGCGCGCCTCGAGGTAGGTGCGGACGTAGCCGCTGTACTGCTCGGCGATGCGCCGACGCGCCTCGTCCTCGTCGAGCGACCCGTCGAGGCGTCCCTCCAGCACGTCCCACCAGATGCTGCGGCCGATGGCGAAGCCGACGAAGCCCTCCACGGGCGCCGCGACGCGCAGCCACGCGTCGAGCCGCTCCTTGGGCGCGTGACGGCCGAGCACGATGCAGGAGGCGTCCCGACCGTCGCGCCGCGCGGCCTGGACGATCGATTCGGCGGCCTCGCGGGTGTCGAGCCCCTCGATCTTCCAGATCGCCGGCTCGACGCCCGCGTCCTGCAGGAAGCGGATCACCAGGGCGGTGAGCCCCGGTCGCACCTCGCGGTCGTACCGGTCCTGGTCGCCGCCGACCCGGGCGAGGTCGTCGTCCGTGGCGGGCACGAGCAGCTCGAGGATCAGGTCGTGCCCGTGCTCGCGCGACCAGCGCGAGACCGCGGCGAGGCGCTCGGCCTGGCCGTGGCGCTCCCCGGCGTCGAGCGCGGGGTTGTCGCGGATCAGGACCTTCGCGTGGTCGGCGCCGAAGAACTCGGCGTGCCGCTGCCAGTCGTCCCCGTAGGCGAAGCCGAACCACTGCTGCCCGCTCGCCTCGATCGGCATCGCGAGCGTCACCCGTTCGTCGGCGGCCGCGAGCTCGGCCGGCGAGGCGCCGTACTGCTCGTCGACGAGGAAGCCGGGGCGCACGCCGGACGGCAGCGACTCGACCGCGTCGAGCAGGCCGCGGAAGACGAGCAGCTTGTTCGCCGCGATGCTCGCCGCCTGCTGCGGCGTCGGAGCGCGATCGAGGTCGTAGAGCTTCTGCTCGATGCTGTCGCGCTGGTCCATCGCGAGGAGGAGGAGCGGGGTCGGGACTGCCATGGGGCAATCCTCCGCGCGGTCCCTGCGTCCGCCCCGAGCACGTGGGGCGACCGGCGGAAGCGGCTCCTGACCGGGCCCTCGGCGCCTCGTCGAGGCGCTCAGTAGACTCGCGGGATGGCTGCTGCTGACCGCCTCGTCTGGATCGACTGCGAGATGACCGGTCTGGACCTCGAGGTCGACGAGCTCGTCGAGGTCGCCGCCGTCGTCACCGACTTCGAGCTGAACGTGCTCGATCCGGGGTTCGACATCGTCATCAAGCCGAACGACTCCGCCCTGGCGCAGATGGGTCCCGTCGTCCGCGACATGCACACGAGCTCGGGGCTGCTCGAGGCGATGCAGCACGGCGTGAGCCTCGGCGAGGCCGAGGCGAAGGTGCTCGAGTACCTGCAGCGCTTCACCGCGCCCGGGCAGGCGCCGATCGCGGGGAACACGATCGGCACCGACCGCTCGTTCCTCGTGCGGCAGATGCCCCGGGTCGACACGCACCTGCACTACCGCAGCATCGACGTCTCCTCCATCAAGGAGCTCGTGAAGCGCTGGTTCCCGCGCGTCTACTACAACGCGCCCGCCAAGCACGGCGGCCACCGGGCGCTCGCCGACATCCTCGAGTCCATCCGCGAGCTCGCCTACTACCGGCGCACCGCGTTCGTCGCGCAGCCCGGGCCGGCCTCCGACCAGGCGCAGGCCGCCGCCGCCGAGGTCGTCGAGGCCTTCGCGCACAGCGCGGTTCCGAAGGCCTGACCGGCGTTGCGCTAGACTCGACGGCGCTCCGCGCTGCGCGCACGGGGCCGTGGTGGGCGTAGCTCAGTTGGTAGAGCGCTGGCTTGTGGTGCCGGAAGTCGCGGGTTCGAGTCCCGTCGTCCACCCCATCTCCCCCGGTCCTCCGGGCGCCGCCTCGGCGCGTCCCGCGCTCGTCGTAGCACACCGAACACGTGTACGAGCAGCGGTGTCGGAGGTGTGTTCGATAATCGTGGCATGCTCACGCACCAGGACATCCGGCTCCTCGAGTTCGAGGAGCGCAACCCCCGCCACACCCCCGCCAAGGTCGACGCGCTGCGCAACCGCCTCGGCATGAGCGCGGCGCGCTACTACGAGCGGCTCGACCGGCTCGCGCGCCGACCCGAGGTCGTCGACGCGTACCCGCGCGTGGTCGCCCGTGTCGAGCGCCGCGCCGAGCTGCGTCACGAGCGCGACCGCTTCCGTCGGGCGGCCTGAGCGCGGCCCGCTACGGTTCCCCCGTGCAGAGGACGCGCGGCGGCGAGGCCGCATGACCGGTCCGCTCGTCGTCGTCGGCGGTCTGCCGGGCACCGGCAAGACGACCGTCGCCTCTCTCGTGGCCCAGCGGCTCGGGGTCGGCTTCATCCGCGTCGACACGGTGGAGCAGGCGCTCCGCGACCACGCCGACCTCGCTGGACCCGTCGGCGTCTCGGGCTACGCCGTCGCCTACGCCCTCGCCGCGGAGCAGCTCGCGCTCGGCCTCGGTGTCGTCGTCGAGTGCGTCAACCCCCTGCGGGTCACGCGCGACGCCTGGGCCGAGACCGGCCGTGCCGCGCGCACCGCGGCGCTGCAGGTCGAGCTCGTCTGCAGCGACACCGTCGAGCACCGCCGGCGCATCGAGACGCGCACGGTGTCGGTGAAGAACCTGGTGCCGCCGACCTGGCACGAGGTGCGCACCCGCGAGGTCGAGCCGTGGACGGGCGAGCGCCTCGTGCTCGACACCGCTGTGCTGTCCGCCGACGAGGCGGCCGCCCGCGTGCTGCGCCGGATCGGCACGGCGTGACGCTCCGGCTCTCCGAGGAGGAGTTCGAGCACCTCGTCGGCGACGAGCTCGACGCGCTGCCCGACGAGATGCTCGACGGCCTCGAGAACGTCGCGTTCGTCATCGAGGACGAGCCCGGCGACGGCGAGACCCTGCTCGGGCACTACCAGGGCGTCGACCTGACCTCCCGCGACCGGTACGGCTTCGGCGAGCTGCCCGACCGCATCGTGATCTACCGGCTGCCGCACCTCGACACCGCCGAGACGCTGGACGAGCTGCGCGACGAGGTCCACGCGACCCTCGTGCACGAGATCGGCCACTACTACGGCCTCGACGACGACCGGCTGCACGAGCTCGGCTGGGCCTGAGCCCCCGGTCCGGCGCTGCGGCTCAGAGGTGTCGCGACTCCTCGTTCGGGTCGGCCTGACCCTGCAGGGTGTCGCTGAGGTCGGCGTCGAACGTGAAGGTCACGTAGGTCTCGCCGTTCAGCTGGCGCCGCTCGCCCGCGACGTAGTCGAACATCGCCTCCGTGCCGTCGACGAGTGC
This sequence comes from Amnibacterium sp. CER49, assembly GCF_029846255.1. Classification (GTDB taxonomy): domain Bacteria; phylum Actinomycetota; class Actinomycetes; order Actinomycetales; family Microbacteriaceae; genus Amnibacterium. The sequence goes on from NZ_JARVWQ010000001.1 coordinate 359,201, forward strand.
CAGCTGCGCGAGCCGCTCCTCCGGCTGACCGTCGACGAGGAAGCGGTGCTCGGTCTGGCCGTCGAGCGGGCCGCCCGCGTACTCCGCGACGTACTTCCTGGGCTCGGCGGACTGGGTCGCATCGCTCATGCCGTCACGGTAGCGCCGGAGCACTGGTGATCCTCTGACCGGGCAGCGCGACCCCGCCGCGCAGCACGAGGTCGGCGAGCCGGGGCTGCGGGTCCTTGACCCGCGCGCGCCGCTCCTGCGCCGCCCAGCGGCGGTGGCCCGGCATCGCCTCGGGCGGATCTCGGTGCAGGATCCGCTGCCGCCTCACCGCGTCGTCGACGTCGAGCAGCACCGCGGCGTCGGCGAGCGCTCGGCTCGCGCCGGTGAGCGCGCCGCATCCCTCGACGACGAGACGCCCACCGGGGCGCAGGCTCGCCGGCGGACCCGGCCGATCGGCCGCCCAGTCCCAGGTCGGCCACGAGGCGGCCTCGCCACGCCGCAGAGCCGGCAGGACGCGCTCGGCGAGCAGCGCAGCGGCGGCCTCGAGCCCGTCCCAGCCCGGGTAGAGGTCCTCGACGGCGAGCACGCGCGCGCCGAGCCTGGCGCCGAGCCACGCCGCGAGCGTCGTCTTGCCGCTGCCGGACCGGCCGTCGAGCAGCAGGACGCCGGCGCTCCCGAGCCGCGGGCGCACCGCCTCGAGCACGGCGGTCGCCGGCGTGGCGCCCGGCGGCGCGGCGGGCAGCGCGTCCACGGTGCCTCGCCTCCCCCGGCGGTCCCCGGATCCGCCAGCCTAGGCTCGGAGCATGGAGCTGTGCGTCTTCACCGAACCGCAGGAGGGGGCGTCGTACGCCACCCAGCTCGCCCATGCGCAGGCGACCGAGCAGCTCGGGTTCACGGGCTGGTTCCGCAGCGACCACTACCACGCGCAGTTCCGCGACGGGCTGCCCGGGCCGACCGACGCCTGGACCACGCTCGCCGGTCTCGCCCGCGAGACGCGCCGCATCCGGCTCGGCACCCTCGTGTCGAGCGCGACGTTCCGGCACCCCGGCATCCTCGCGATCCAGGTGGCGCAGGTCGACGCGATGTCGGGCGGCCGGGCCGAGCTCGGCCTCGGCACCGGCTGGATGGAGCGGGAGCACCGCGCGTACGGCATCCCGTTCCCGCCGAAGCGGTTCGGGCTGCTCGAGGAGTCGCTCGAGATCGTCACCGGGCTCTGGAGCACCCCGCTCGGCGAGACCTTCTCGTTCACGGGCGAGCACTACCGGCTCGAGGACGCCCCGGCGCTGCCGAAGCCGATGCAGGCCCGCGTGCCGCTCATCATCGGCGGCATGGGCCCGAGCCGCACGCCGGCGCTCGCGGCCCGCTTCGCGACCGAGTACAACGCCGCCTTCGCCGACGAGGCCGCGATCGGCGCCGCGCTGGACCGCGTGCGGGCGGCGGCGCGCGACGTTGGACGGCCCGACGGCGACCTGCGGCTGTCGGTCGCGCACCAGACGGTCGTCGGACGCACGGACCAGGAGTTCCGGGCGCGCGCGGAGCGCATCGGCGCCGACCCGGTGCAGCTGCGGGCCGAAGCCCTCGGCGGCACGATCGCGGAGGTCGCCGACCGTGTCGGCCGCTACGCCGAGCTCGGCGCGGACCGCGTCTACCTGCAGGTCATCGACATGGAGGACCTCGAGCACCTCGAGGTGCTGGCCGAGGCGCTGCTCTAGGGCGCCGCTCGTCGGTGCCCGCCGATTCGGCTCACCGGCGCTCCCGCACCCGATTCGGTCCAGGGGCGGGATCCGGTGCTCCCGTCCGAATCGGCGGCGGCCGCGCCGCCACGATTCAGTCGGATGGACCACCGCGGCGGCGTTCAGGACGCACGGTCCTGCATCCGCGCCGGCGTCCTGGATCCTGGCCGCTCCCGGCGACCACCCGCCACCGATTCGGCCCACCGGCGTTCCCGCACCCGATTCGGTCCAGGGGCGCGATCCGGTGCTCCCGTCCGAACCGGTGGCGGCCGGGGGCGCGAGCAGGCGCCGGCTAGGGCACGTGGAGCGTCACGGTGTGCAGGCCGGTGGCACCGTCGGGCGCGACGCCCTGCATCCTCGCGGTCTGCACGAGGCCGTGCCGGTCGGTGGCGCGGACGCGGACCTGGTGCGTCCCCGTCGTCGCCGTCCAGCGGAACCGCCACTGCCGCCACAGGTCGGGGGTCACCTCGGTCGAGAGCTCGCAGTCGCGCCACGGCCCGTCGTCGACCTGCAGCTGCACGCGCGCGATGCCGGTGTGCTGGGCCCACGCGACGCCCGCCACCGTCACGACGCCGGCCGAGATCGCCCGGTCGGGCACATCGATGCGGCTGCCGACCTTGATCGGCGCCTTCGCCGAGTACCCGCGGGTCGTCCAGTACGCGGTCGCCGCGTCGAACCGCGTGACCTCGAGGCGCGTCAGCCACTTCGTCGCGGACACGAACCCGTAGAGCCCCGGCACGATCATGCGCACCGGGAACCCGTGCAGCTCGGGCAGCACCTCGCCGTTCATCCCGATCGCGAGCAGCGCCTCGCGCCCCGGGTCGGTGAGCGCGGAGAGCGGCGTGCTCGCGGAGAACCCGTCGGCGCCCGACGAGAGCACCATGTCGGCGCCCGCCCTCGGGCGGGCGAGCTCGAGCACGTCCCGGATCGGGATCCCCTGCCACACCGCGCTGCCGATGAGGTCGCCGCCGACCTCGTTCGAGACGCACATGATCGTGGTGCGGCTCTCCCGCGTCGGCATGCCGGCGAGCTCCGCGTAGGTGAGCGTGAGCGGCCGCTCGACCTCGCCCGTGACCTGCAGCGCCCAGGTGGCCGGGTCGAGCTGCGGCGGCGAGAGGGCGATGTCGATGCGGTAGAAGTCGGGCGTCGGGGTGATCAGGGGCGCGAGGTCCGGCACGTCGAGCTGCGCGCCCGCGGGCAGCGGCCCGACCGGGGAGACGGGCCGCGGCAGCCGGATGCGGGCGATCGCCGCAGCGGCGCGCCGCGCCGGCGCCTGCATCGCCTCGGCGCCCGCCGCAGCCACGATGCCGAGCCCGGCCCAGACGCCGGCACCGAGCAGCAGCGCGCGGCGGGAGGGGCCCGCACCGCCCGGCTCGCGCAGCGGACGGGTGAGCCGGCCGAGCACGACCACCGCCCCGAGCGCGGCGACGAGCGTCGGCACGACGTCGAGCGGCGACGCGCCCGTGCGCGTGACGACCGCGACGGCCGCCCCGACGGCGAGCGCCACGGTGAGCAGCCGGCCGGCGGGCGCCCGCCGCGCCTCGAGCACGCCCGCACCGGCTGCCGCGGCGGCGAGCACGACGAGCAGCACGACGACGAGGAACGCCTTGTCGCCGGTGCCGAAGAGGCCGATGACGGCGTCCTTCACCCCGGGCGGGGTCAGGTCGATGACGAGTGAGGCCACCGACAGCAGCGGGCTCGCCGACGGGCGCAGCAGCGCGGCGACGAGCTCGGACGCGCCGACCGCGACCGCGGCGGCCGCGAGCCCGGCGAGCGCGCCGATGCCGTCCCTGTGCACGGCCGGAGGCTACCTCCGCGTGCGGGCGCGACTGCGCGGGAGCGCTACTTCTTCAGCGCCTTGATGATCCGCGCGAGGGCGCGCCCCGCGACGATCGTGAACGGGATGCCCACGGCGAGCAGCGCCACCGGGTTCGCCTGGAACCGCACGCCGAGGCTGTCGCCGATGTACGCGCCGATCGGCAGCGTGTAGCCGCCGCCCCCACCGCCACCGCCGCTGCCCTCGCCGTCGGGTCCCTCCCCCTGTCCGGCACCGAAGCCGTAGGCGACGAGCGCGACCGGCACCACGGTGGTGCCCTCGATCTCCTGCGCGTCGCCGTACACGGCGGAGACGCCGAACGACTTGACGGTGTCGGCGAGCTGGACCGCGAGGTTCGTCATGCGGGCACGGTACCGAGACCGGGCCGCCGTGCGTCTGGGAGAGCGCTGCGGGTCCCGGCGCCCCCTGCCGTTCAGGGTCTTCCGTGAGGCTGCCGCGGCTACGGTGCACTGTCGCTTTTCCGACACCGCTTCTCCGACACGGACCCCACACAAGGAGCCCCACGTGCAGACCTGGCCCGGCAGCCCGTATCCCCTCGGCGCCACCTTCGACGGCAGCGGGACCAACTTCGCGATCTACTCCGAGGTCGCCGACCAGGTCGAGCTGTGCCTCTTCTCCGAGGACGGCACCGAGACCCGCATCGACCTCGTCGACGTCGACGCCTACGTCTGGCACGCCTACCTGCCGCAGATCCAGCCGGGGCAGCGCTACGGCTTCCGCGTCCACGGCCCGTACGACCCGAAGAACGGGCTGCGCTGCAACCCGAACAAGGTGCTGCTCGACCCGTACGCGAAGGCGACCGTCGGCGAGTACACCTGGAACCAGTCCCTGTTCTCGTACACGTTCGGCGACCCGGACTCGACGAACGACGAGGACTCCGCCGGCAGCGTCATGCTCTCCGTGGTCATCAACCCGTTCTTCGACTGGAGCGGGGACCGCCTGCCGCGCACCCCGTACAAGGAGACGGTGATCTACGAGGCCCACGTGAAGGGCCTGACGCACCTGCACCCCGAGATCCCGGAGGAGGAGCGCGGCAGCTACGCGGCGATCGCGCATCCGGTCGTCATCGACCATCTGCAGCGGCTCGGCATCACGGCGATCGAGCTGATGCCCGTCCATCAGTTCGTGCAGGACTCGACCCTCCTCGACAAGGGCCTCCGCAACTACTGGGGCTACAACACGATCGGCTTCTTCGCCCCGCACAACGAGTACGCCGCCACGGGGCAGCTCGGCCAGCAGGTGCAGGAGTTCAAGTCGATGGTGCGGGCGCTGCACGCCGCCGGCATCGAGGTGATCCTCGACGTGGTCTACAACCACACGGCCGAGGGCAACCACATGGGGCCCACCCTGTCGTTCCGCGGCATCGACAACGCCGCCTACTACCGCCTCGTCGACGACGACAAGCGGTACTACATGGACTACACGGGCACCGGCAACTCGTTCAACGTGCGCCACCCGCACTCGCTGCAGCTGATCATGGACTCGCTGCGCTACTGGGTCACCGAGATGCACGTCGACGGCTTCCGCTTCGACCTCGCCGCCACCCTGGCGCGCGAGTTCTACGAGGTCGACCGGCTGTCGACCTTCTTCGAGCTCGTGCAGCAGGACCCGGTGGTGAGCCAGGTGAAGCTCATCGCCGAGCCCTGGGACATCGGCCCCGGCGGCTACCAGGTCGGCAACTTCCCCCCGCAGTGGTCGGAGTGGAACGGCAAGTTCCGCGACACGGTCCGCGACTTCTGGCGGGGCGAGGCGGCGACGCTCGGCGAGTTCGCGTCGCGCCTCACCGGCTCCGCCGACCTGTACGAGAACTCGGGCCGCAAGCCGGTCGCCTCGATCAACTTCGTCACGGCGCACGACGGCTTCACCCTGCGCGACCTCGTGTCGTACAACGAGAAGCACAACGAGGCGAACGGCGAGAACAACAACGACGGGGAGTCGCACAACCGGTCGTGGAACTCGGGCGTCGAGGGTGAGACCGACGACTCCGCCGTGCTCGGCATGCGTGCGAAGCAGCAGCGCAACTTCCTCGCCACCCTGCTGCTCAGCCAGGGCGTGCCGATGATCCTGCACGGCGACGAGCTGGGCCGCACCCAGGGCGGCAACAACAACACGTACGCCCAGGACAGCGAGATCAGCTGGATGCACTGGGACCAGGCCGATCAGCCGCTCATCGAGTTCACCGCGGCGATCTCGCGGCTCCGCAAGGAGCACCCGACGTTCCGCCGCGGCCGCTTCTTCAACGGCCGTCCGCAGCCGCGGGAGGAGGGCGCCCCGCTGCCGGACATCATGTTCCTGCTCCCGGACGGCACCGAGATGCAGGAGAAGGACTGGGGCAGCGGCTTCGGCAAGGCCGTCGGCGTGTACCTGAACGGCGAGGGTCTCCGCGAGCGCGACGTGCGCGGCGAGACCGTCACCGACGTCGACTTCCTGCTGCTCTTCAGCGCCGCGGACGACCCCATCGCCTTCACGATCCCCTCCGGCCGCTTCGGCGCCGGCTGGGACGTGGTCGTCGACACCTCCGGGCAGTCGACCGACCGCATCGGCCTCGCGCCCGGCGACCACATCGATGTCGACGGGCGCTCGCTCGTCGTGCTCCGGGCCCACACCGAGCAGGAGTCGGAGCCGGACCACTCCGTGGCCGCGTCGCTCGCGGTGCTCGCGAACGCCCAGAACACGGGTCCCGCTGCGGCCCAGACGGCGACGAAGCCGGCAGCCGGCCGATGAGTCGCACCCCGCCGGCCCGGACGCCCGTCTCGACCTACCGCATCCAGGTCACCGACGCGTTCGACCTGCACTCGGTGGCCGAGCTCACCGGCTACCTGCGCGACCTCGGCGTCGACTGGGTCTACCTGTCGCCGCTGCTCGAGGCCGAGCCGGGCTCGCAGCACGGCTACGACGTCGTGCGGCACGACCGCGTGGACCCGTCCCGCGGCGGCGACCGCGGCCTCGAGGAGGCCGCCACCGCGGCGCACGGCGTCGGGCTCGGCGTGCTCGTCGACATCGTGCCGAACCACATGGGCGTCGCGACCCCGGCGAAGAACCCCTGGTGGTGGGACCTGCTCACCTACGGCCGGGAGTCGCGCTACGCCGAGGCGTTCGACGTCGACTGGGACTTCGGGAACGGGCGCATCCGCATCCCGGTGCTCGGGTCGGCCGACGACCTCGCGAGGCTCGAGGTGCGCAACGGCGAGCTCGCCTACTACGAGAACCGGTACCCGATCCGGCCCGGCACCGCCGACGACGGCGCGGACGCGAGGACGGTCCACGATCGACAGGCCTACGAGCTCGTCGACTGGCGACGCGCCGACTCGGACCTCAACTACCGGCGCTTCTTCGCGGTGAACACCCTCGCCGCGATCCGCGTCGAGGTGCCGTGGGTCTTCGACGAGTCGCACCACGCGATCCTCGACTGGGTGCGGCGCGGCCTCGCCGACGGCCTCCGCATCGACCACCCGGACGGCCTGCTCGACCCGGGCGCCTACCTCGACCGGCTCGCCGAGGCCTCCGGCGGCACCTACGTGCTCGTCGAGAAGATCCTCGAAGGCGACGAGCCGCTGCCGGACGAGTGGGCCACGGACGGCACCACGGGCTACGACGCACTCGGCGACTTCGACCGGGTGCTCGTCGACCCCGCCGGCGAGGCGCCGCTCACCGATCTCGCTTCGCGCCTCGCCACGGAGCCGGTCGACTGGCACGAGCTCGTCCACACGACGAAGCGATCGGTCGCCGACGGGATCCTGCACTCCGAGGTCCTGCGGCTCGTCCGCGAGGGCGTGCACGACACCGACCAGGACCCCGACGCGGTCGCCGATGCCGTCGGAGAGCTGCTCACCGACTTCCCCGTCTACCGCTCGTACCTGCCCCGCGGGGAGGAGCACCTCGACCAGGCGGCGGCCGACGCGACGCGGCGCCGCCCCGACCTCACCGAGCCGATCGCCGCGGTCGTCGGCCTGCTGAAGCGCGTCGGGTCGCCGATCTCGCAGCGGTTCCAGCAGACCTCCGGCATGGTCATGGCGAAGGGCGTCGAGGACAACGCGTTCTACCGCTACCCACGCCTCACGAGCCTCACGGAGGTCGGCGGCGAGCCGCACGACTTCAGCGAGACCGTCGAGCGCTTCCACCGGCGGATGGCCGGGCGGCAGGAGCGCTGGCCCGTCGCGATGACGACGCTCTCGACGCACGACACGAAGCGCGGCGAGGACGTCCGCGCCCGTATCGACGTGCTCGCCGAGGTGCCGGACGAGTGGGGGTCGATCGTCGACGAGCTCGAGCGGCTCGCGCCCTTCGGCGACCCGACGTTCGCGAACCTGCTCTGGCAGGCCGCCGTCGGCGCGTGGCCGATCGAGCGGGAGCGGCTGCACGCCTACGCCGAGAAGGCCTCGCGAGAAGCGGGCGTCTCGACCACGTGGACCGCGCCCGACGAGGCGTTCGAGCAGCGGATGCACGCGGCCGTCGACGCCGTGTACGACGACCAGCGGGTCGGCGCGGTGATCCGCCGCGCGGTCGAGCGCGTGCAGGCCGCCGGCTGGTCGAACAGTCTGAGCATGAAGCTGCTGCAGCTCACAGCCCCGGGCGTGCCCGACGTCTACCAGGGCAGCGAGCTGTGGGAGACCTCCCTCGTCGACCCCGACAACCGCCGCCCGGTCGACTACGCGCTGCGCCGCCGGCTGCTCGCGGAGATCGACGCCGGCGCGCTGCCGCTGCTGGACGACACCGGCGCCGCGAAGCTGCTCCTCGTCGCGCACACGCTGCGCACGAGGCGCGAGCGGCCCGACCTCTTCACCGGCTACACCCCGGTGCAGGCGACCGGACCCGCCGCCGAGCACGTCGTCGCCTTCGACCGCGGCGGCGCCATGACCGTGGCCACCCGCCTGCCGATCGGCCTCGCGGCGCGCGGCGGCTGGCGCGACACCGCGATCGACCTCGGCTCCTCGCCCGTGCGCGACGTGCTCACGGGCGCCGAGCACCAGTCGGGAGAGCTGCGCCTCGCCGATGCGCTGCAGCACTACCCCGTCGCCCTGTTCGTCCCCGTGGGAGGCAAGCCGTGACCGACACGACGACCATCCGCCATCCGCTCGCCGTCTGGGCGCCGAAGCCGGAGCGCGTGCGGGTGCGGGTGCAGGGCCGGGAGCACGAGCTCGTTCGCGGCGACGACGGCTGGTGGTCGCCCCGCGAGGGCGAGCTGACCGATGTCGCGCCCGACGCCGAGTACGGCTACCTGCTCGGCGACGACGACCGGCTGCTGCCCGACCCGCGTTCCCGGCGGCAGCCGCGTGGCGTGCACGAGGCGTCGCAGCGGTTCGACCCGGGCGCCCACGAGTGGCAGGACGCCGCGTGGACGGGCCGCCAGCTCGCCGGCGGGTCGATCTACGAGCTCCACATCGGCACGTTCACCCCCGCCGGCACGCTCGACTCCGCGATCGAGCGGCTCGACCACCTCGTCGACCTCGGCGTCACACACGTCGAGGTGCTGCCCGTCAACGCGTTCAACGGCACGCACAACTGGGGCTACGACGGGGTGCTCTGGTACGCCGTGCAGGAGACCTACGGCGGGCCGGCCGCGTACCAGCGCTTCGTCGACGCCTGCCACCGGCGCGGGCTCGCCGTGATCCAGGACGTCGTCTACAACCACCTCGGGCCGTCCGGCAACTACCTGCCGCAGTACGGGCCGTACCTCGCCGAGCTCGGCGGCAACACGTGGGGCTCGTCCGTGAACCTCGACGGACCCGAGTCCGACGAGGTGCGGCGGTACATCATCGACAACGCGCTGATGTGGCTGAACGAGTACCACGTCGACGGGCTGCGGCTCGACGCCGTCCACGCGCTCGTCGACCACCGCGCCCAGCACCTGCTCGAGCAGCTGGCGGTCGAGGTCGCGGTGCTCTCGGCCCACGTCGGCCGCCCGCTTCCGCTGATCGCGGAGTCGGACATGAACGACCCGCGGCTCATCACCTCGCGGGAGGCGCACGGCTACGGGCTCGACGCGCAGTGGAGCGACGACTTCCACCACGCCCTCCACGTCGCGCTCACGGGCGAGACGACCGGCTACTACGAGGACTTCGCCGGCCTCGACGCGCTGGCGAAGGTGCTGCAGCGCGGCTTCTTCCACGACGGCACGATGTCGACGTTCCGGGAGCGGCACCACGGGCGCCCCATCGACCTGCTCACGCTGCCGACGCATCGGCTCGTCACGTTCCTGCAGGACCACGACCAGATCGGCAACCGGGCCACCGGCGACCGGATCTCGGCGACCCTCTCCCCCGCGCGGCTCGCGATCGGCGCCGTGCTGAACCTCACCACGCCGTTCACCCCGATGCTGTTCATGGGCGAGGAGTGGGGCGCATCGACGCCGTGGCAGTTCTTCACCTCGCACCCGGAGCCGGAGCTCGGGGAGGCGACCGCGAAGGGCCGCATCGCGGAGTTCGCCAAGATGGGCTGGGACCCGGCGGTCGTGCCCGACCCGCAGGACCCCGAGACCTTCACCCGGTCGAAGCTCGACTGGGACGAGGTGGGCGCCGGCCCGCACGGCGCCCTGCTCGACCTGCACCGCCGCCTGCTCGACCTGCGCCGGCGTCTGCCGGAGCTGACCGACCCGCGGTTCCTCGAGACGCGGGTGCTGGTGGACGCGGCGGCGCAGTGGCTCGTGCTGCGCCGCGGTCCCGTGACGGTCGGCGTCAACCTCGGCGACGCGGAGACGCGGGTCGCCGTGCCGGGCGCGCTCGTGCTCTCGACCGCTCAGGGGGTCTCGGCCGACGGCACGACGCTCGTGCTGCCGCCCGAGTCCGCCGCGATCGTCGTCGCCTGAGCTCAGCCGGCCGCCGCGGGAGCGGCCGGCGGTCGCTGGACCACGAGCCGGACCGCCGTCCCCGCCGCCAGCAGCGCGGCGGCCGCGGCGGCGGTCGGGACGCCGAACCGGCCGATCACGCCGGCGAGCACGACGAGCACGGCGGTGCCGAGCGCCGTCCCGAGCTGCGCCGCGGTGTTCACCACCCCGGTCGCGCCGCCGACCAGCGCCGCGGGCACGGCCGTGCCGATCGCCGTCGCCGGCACCGACGCCGCCCCGAGACCGAGTCCGATGATCACCGCGGCGACCACCGTCCAGCCGAGCGAGGGCACGGTCACGGCGAAGGCCGCGTCGCCGATGACGATGCCCCCGAGCCCGGCCGCTGCGGCCCGACGAGGCGCGAGACGTGCCCCGATCCACGGCGCGGCGAGGGAGCCGCCGACGGCGCCCGCGCTGATCGGCAGCAGCGCGAGTCCCGCGACGACGGGCGGCAGCCCGAGCACGCTCTGCAGCTGCAGCGTCGCCAGCACCGCGACGCTGCTCGTCGTCGCGGTGTTCACGAACGAGGCCAGGACCCCCGTCCGCAGGTTGGCGTCGCGCAGTCCTCCGGCGGGCAGCAGCGGGACGTCCGCGCGCCGCTGCTGCAGCACGAGGAGCGCCCCGAGGACGGCGCCTGCGCCGATCAGGGCCGCTCCGGCGAGCCGGGTCGACGGGCCCTCGACGAGCGCGGCGCCGAGGACCACGCCCCCGACCGCGGCGCCGAGCATCCCGCCGCCGAGGATGCCGAGCCGCTGGTCCCGGTCGCCGCCGGCGGCCGCGACGGCCGTCAGGGGTACGAGCAGCAGCAGCAGCACGGCAGCGACGGGTCCGGAGATCCAGAACACGGCCTGCCAGCCCGCCGTCTGCGTCAGCACGCCGCCCGCGAGGAAGCCGCACGCCCCGGCCACCGCTCCCGCGGCGCTCCACATGCCCACCGCCGTCCGCCGAGCGGGATCGAGCGGCGCGGCCGCGAGCAGGATCCGAAGCGCCGACGGCACGGACACCGCGGCCGCGGCGCCCTGCAGCGCCCGGGCGAGCACGACGAGCCGCACGTCCCTCGAGAAGGCGGCGAGCACGCCGACGAGTCCGAACGCCACGATGCCGGTGAGCAGGACGCGGCGGTGGCCGTAGCGGTCGCCGGCCCGCGCGGCAGGCACGAGCAGCGCACCGAACGAGGCGGCGTACACGCTGCCGAGCAGCGCCGCCGAGGAACTGTCCCCGCGCAGATCGTGCACGATCGCGGGGATCGCGGTCGTCGCCGCGGTGACGCCGAGCACGTCGACGAACTGCACCAGGCAGAGCGCGGTCACGACGGCCCCCGGAGGTCGGTACGACGTGGCGGCCGACTCGGGAGCGTCGCGCACCTTCAGACCTTCGTCGCGAACACGACGAGGTTGTCCGCGTAGACGCCGTGCACCTCGTCGAAGGGCTGGCTGCAGGTGATGAGCCGCAGCTCGGCGTCGGGGGTCGGGCCGTAGACCTCGGTCGTCGGGAAGAGCGCCTTCTGCACCACCTTGCTCGAGGTGACCCGGAAGGTGACCGTCCGCTGGTCCGACATGCGCACCTGCACGACATCGCCGGGGCGCAGCTGCCGCAGCGCCACGAAGACGGCCGCCCGCTTCGTCGTGTCGAGGTGTCCGGCGATCACGGCGGGTCCGGTGTCGCCCGGCACGACGCCCTCGGCGTACCAGCCGGCGTCGGCCCACACGTCGGGCGGCTGCAGCACACCCTTCGCGTCGCGGTGCAGACGCTGCAGGTTCGCGTCGACCGAGATCGCCGGGATCAGGATGCGCACGGGCTTCGCCGTGCTGCGCTGGACCGGCGCGGGCGTCGACGGATCCTGCAGGCCGTCCGCGGCGCCCCGCGCGGTCTTCACCGCCGCGAGGTGCAGCGCTGCCCGCCGCTCGGCAGCGGCGACCTGCGCCGCGTGCGCCGCCTGCGCCTGCGCGGCGAGCACCGCCGCCGAGCCGCCGAGCACCGCGGCGTCGGCGACGACCGCGGCTGCCACGAGCAGCCGCACGAGACGGACCCGCCGCGACGACCTCGGCCGCCCCGCAGCGGCCCCGTCCGCCTGCGTCATGCCCGGGCTGCCCCCGTGCGCCGCGGCCGCCGCACCAGCAGCAGGCCGGTGCCCGCGGCGCCGGCGGCCGCGACCGCCGCGAGCAGCGCCGCGACCGGGACCAGGGCGGCGTCCCCGCCGACGAGCGCACCACCGCCGGTGTTCACCGAGCCCTGCGGCACGAGCGCCGCGCTCGCGCTGTCGAGCACGGTGCTGACCGTGAGGCCGCCCTGCGCCGTGTCGAGCACGAAGAGGGTGTGGACGCTGCCGCTCGGGAAGGAGAAGGACCTGGTCGCCGTGGTCGAGCCCGCGGAGACCGTGATCGGCACGTTCCCGGCCGGCACGGTCGCGTAGCCGCTCACCTTCGAGAAGCCGAGGCCGCTGTCGATGGTCGTCGAGCCGGACTTCACGGAGACCGTCCGGTGGTTCGCCGAGGCCTCGAGCACGCGCACGCGCACCGAGTTCGAGGTCGCCGACGCGAGGTCGTCGCTGTACACGTGCGTCTCGATGTCCTTGTTGAAGTTCATCGCGGCGACGGTCTCGGCCTTGCCGTTCACGACGCTGACCGCGGCCTTCACGACCGGCGTCGTCGAGGCGGGGGCCCCGGCGGGGACCATCGCGATGGCGTAGGTGCCGGTCGGCAGCGTGATGTAGGGCGACACGTCGCCGTAGCCGACCTTCGAGAGCTTCTCGACGACGGTCTGGCCGGAGAGGCTCGTGAGGGTGACGTCGACCTGCTTGGTGTCGGGCGAGAGGTGGGCGAGCCGCAGCCAGCCGGTGCTCCCCGCGGCGGATGCGGGGACGGCGGAGAGCAGCACGAGGGCCGTCGCGGAGGCGGCGGCCAGCACGCCGAGGGAGCGGGGGCGGAGGCGGGACATCGGGGGGCTCCTCAGGACGGTGGGACGAAGGTGGGGTCGGGCGGGAAGGTGGCCAGGACGCCGCCGGTGGTGGCGCCGAGCGATGATGTCGCGAACATGCCGCGCAACCTCGACAGGTATCGCAGCAGCACATCCGTGCTTCGCGGGTCCCCCGGTACGCGCTTGCCGTCGACGGTACTGATGAGTACCTGACGAAGGACTTCGGATCCGTCGGTCGACACGCGCGGGAAGCCCGCGACGGTGATCGGGTGCACGGCCGCGAGCTGAGCGAGCACGATCGCGACGCGGCTGTCGACCAGCCCGGCCTCGAGGGCCGCACGATCGGCGCCGGTGAGGGTGATGCGAGGGTTCTGGGCGAGCTGCGCCCCGGCCTGACGCCGGGCGGCGGCCGACGCCTGCAGCTGCGCGGCGGACGGCGGCGTCGGGGTGGGCTGCGACCCCGGCCAGGGGGTGGTGCTCGACGACGGGGTGGGGCTCGGGCTCGGAGCCGAGCCCGCTTGCGATCCGGAGCCGCGGCCCGCCGCACCGCCCGCGACGGCGAGCACCCGCACCGACTCGGTCCCCGACCGGAACCGGGCGACGGTCTCGGCCCGGCCGAGCACCGCGGCGGCGCTGCCGGTCGGCTGGGGGGTGGCGCCGACGCTCACGACGTAGTCGGCGCGGCTCCATCCGGGGCTGCTCGGCGCCGGTCCCGCGGTGACGGGCGGCGCGTACCAGCCGACGGGCCGCGAGGACGAGGCCTGCAGGGTCGGCCAGGCGGGGAGCTCGGCGAGCACCACCTGCCCGGCGGGCACGCTCGTGCGCAGCCAGCCGCTCGCCTGTGCGACCGCGCCGTCGGGGCCGGGCTGCAGCCGCGGCAGCCCGGTCGCCCACACGACCGCGGCGACGACGAGCACGGCGGCGACGCCCATGAGCCAGCCGGAGCCGACCACGCTGCGCTGGAGCCGCGGATGCCCGAGCAGCACGACCGCCTCGTCGACGGCGGCGGCGATCGCGAGCGCCGCGAGGGGCAGCAGCAGCGCGACGGGACCGACGGCGTCGTGGCCGTCCGGCCAGAGCGAGCCGACGAGCACGAGCAGCGCGGTGACGGACGCGGGCAGCAGACGACGGGAGCGCACCGCGAGCGCGAGTGCGACGAGCGCGACGAGCAGCGTGAGCGGGTCGGCGCCGAGCCACGCCGGGATCGCGGCGCTGCCGGCGGCGGGGAACGGCGCCTGCGCGGCGGCCGCGGCCGCGATGCCCGCGGCGACCGAGCCGGCCGGCGTGCGCGGCCGGCTGCCGAGCACGAGCGCGACGACGCCGGCGACGACGAGCACCGCGACGAACCCCGCCGCGAGAAGGACCGCGCGCCGCCGCGGCGCGGATGGCCGCGGCACGTCGTCCACGAGCCGTAGCCGTGCCCTCGCGGAGCCGCTCGCGAGGGCGCCCCAAGCGAGGCCGGGGAGCGCGACGGCTGCGGGCGGCGCCGTCAGCACCGCGAGCGCGGCAGCGGCGCCCGCACCGAGCGCGGCGAGGTCGGCGCGTCGTGGGGCGACGTCGCCGCCCGGCGGCGCGAGGGCGAGCGCGAGCAGCAGCCAGGGCACGGCGATGGCGGCGACCGACACCGTGGCGTGGGTTGCGACGGCGATCGGCGCGACTCCCGCGACCGCGGCGGCGGCGCCGGCGGCGAGGCCGCTCGCTCCGGCCCGGCGGCAGCACCACCACGTCAGCGCGACGGTGACGACCGCGAGCAGCAGCAGCGCCGAGCGTGCCGCGAGCAGCGGCGCGGCGCTGCCGCCGAGGGCGCGCAGCAGCAGCCCGAGCTCGACCCAGCCGAAGGCGGGCACGCCGGCGAGCGGTGGACCGCCGAGCGCGCCCGGCTGCGTGATCGCGAACGCACCCGCGAAGGCGAACCGCGCATCCCCGGTGGGCAGCTGCTGGGCCTGCGGGCTGAGTCCCTGCGCGAGCGCGACGGCGAGCACCGCCGGCAGCAGCGAGATGAGCGGCACGCCGTGCCGGAACGTCCACGCGAGCCAGGGCGGCAGCCCGGCGAAGCGGTCGCCGCGATGGCGCGAGGACTCGCGGCGCCGCCCGCGGGCGGTGCCGGTCGGCGGTTCGAACCGCGGTTCGGGCTCGTCGGCGCTCATGCCGACGAGCGGGCGCGCCCGGTCTCGGGCGCGCGAGCAGTCCCCCGGCCCCCCGCCACGCGATCAGCATGGCGGGAGCGGCTGGGAGCCCGCCGCACCGCGTCGTCCACCACGGTCCCGTCCAGCGCAGCGCCGCCCATCGTCAGCCCTCGCCGTCGACGAGTCGTTCGCGGTCGCGCTGCCGTGCGCCGATCAGGGCGGCGGGGCGCAGCGCGTCGCGCCCGAAGCGGGCAGTGGCCCGATCGAGGGCGCTCTCGGCCCCCCGCCACTGCTCGTCGTCGCTCCAGAGCCCAGGGACGTCGTCGTCGGCCGGGACCAGCTGCTCGGCGCGGGTGCCGAGCAGGCGGACGGCGCGGCCCTGCAGCCGGACCGCGGTGAGCAGGGCGCAGGTCTCGTCGTGGATGCGCCGTGCGACGTCGGTCGGCTCGGCGAGGGTGTGGGAGCGCGTGATCGTGCTGAAGTCGGCGAACCGGAGCTTCAGCGAGACGGTGCGGGCCCGGTAGCCGGCCCGGCGCAGGCGCACCGCGACCCGGCCGGCCTGCTCGAGCAGCTCGCGGCGCAGCGCCGCCTCGTCGCGGATGTCGGTGCCGAACGTGTTCTCGTGCCCGATGCTCTTCTCGGCGCGGTGCGGCGTGACGCGGCGCGGGTCGCGTGCCCACGCGAGGTCGTGGAGGCGGCTGCCCGCGGACTGCCCGACCCAGCCCTCGAGCACGGGTCGGGGCGTCTCTGCGAGGTCGCCGACCGTGCGGATGCCGCGCCGCTGCAGCGACTGCTGCGTGGCGGGCCCGACGCCCCAGAGGGCCTCGATGGGCAGCGGGTGCAGGAACGCGAGCGCCTGCTCGGGCGGCACGACGAGCAGCCCGTCGGGCTTCGCGCGCGTGGAGGCGAGCTTGGCCATGAACTTGCTCGCCCCGGCGCCGATGGAGCAGGTGAGACCCGTCTCGCGGAGCACCCGCGCGCGGATCGCTGCCGCGATCCCGGCCGGGGGCCCGAACAGGCGCACCGCACCGGCGACGTCGAGGAACGCCTCGTCGATGCTGAGCGGCTCGACGACGGGCGTGACGTCGCGGAAGATCCCCATGACCGTCTCGGACGCCTCGCGGTAGCGGTCGTAGTGCGGCGGCAGCACGACCGCGTTCGGGCAGAGGCGCAGCGCCCGCGAGACGGGCATCGCCGAGCGCACACCGAAGCGGCGCGCCGGGTAGTTCGCGGAGGTGACGACGCCGCGGCCGCCCTCGTGGCCGATGATCACGGGCCGGTGCACCAGCTCGGGGTGCTCGAGGAGCTCGACGCTCGCGAAGAACGCGTCCATGTCGACGTGGAGCACGGTGGCGCGGCTGCTGTCGACGGCGGCGTCGGACACCTGGCGCGTGCCCTGCCCGCCCTTCGTCGTCACGGGGCGATCCTGCCAGCGACCGGCGACATGCCGCGAACGGGATGCGTCGTCACAGGCGCCTGATCATCTCGAGCTCGCGGGAGGGCGGCGGCAGCGGGTGCGGCACCGTCCGGCCGGTCAGCACGAAGCCGCGCCGCTCGTAGGCGGCTCGCGCGCGGGGGTTGAACTCGTTGACCTCGAGCCGGAGCGTGTCGCCGAGCGTCGCGGCCCAGGCCTCGACGCCGTCGAGCAGCGCGTCGAACACCCCCTTGCCCCGGCCGCGGAAGTCGGGGGCGACGTAGACCCCGACGAGCGTCGGACCGCCCTGGAGGATGCCGGCCATCGTGCCGATGAAGCGGCCGTCGTCGGTCTCGGCGACGAGCCGGAGGGCTCCGTCGTCCCGAGCGGCGCGGGCGCGCCAGTGCGACTCGGGCCGTCGGCGCGCCTGGTCGAAGGTCTCGAGGTAGGCGATCGGGGTGTCCTGCAGCATCTCCAGCCGCAGCGCCTTCACGCGCGGCCAGTCGTCCTCCACCGTCTCCCGGACCGTGAACCCCGTCATGCCGCGCCCGTCCCCGCGAGCAGGTCGACGGCGGTGCCGAAGGCCGGCGGCACCGCCCGGGCGATCGGGACGACCGCGCGGCGCAGCGGCGACGTGGCGAGCCGCAGCACCCCCTCCGTCACGAGACGCTGCGCCCGTGCCGTGCGGCGCCACGCCCGCTCGTAGGAGGCCAGGTCGTCGGCCGCGACCGCCGCGACGAGCGCCCGGGCCGAGGCGAAGCCGACCGCGAGCCCCTCGCCGGTGAGCGCGTCGACGTACCCGGCGGCGTCGCCGACGAGGGCGATGCGCCCCCGCACGCGCGCGGTCGAGCGCTGCCGCAGCGGCCCGGCGCCGCGCACCGCGTCGGCGGGTCGGGCACCGGCGAGCCGCTCGGCGACCGGGGCGCATGCGGCGACGGCGGTCGTGAGGTCGAGACCGCGCGCGCCGAGCACCGCGACGCCCACCTCGGCGGGGCCGACGGGCGTCACGTACACCTCGAAGCCCGGCCGCCAGTGCACCTCGACGAGATCGGTCCACGGGGTCACGGGCCAGTGACGGCGCAGGCCGTACCGCGGGCGGCGCGCCGCCCGTCCCTCGAGCCCGGCGAGACGCCGGACGGTCGAGTGCAGGCCGTCGGCTCCGGCGACGTAGCGGGCGCGGATCCCGGCGACGTCGACGCCCCGGGCGTCCTGCTCGAGGCGCTCCACGCGCGCTCGGAGCAGCGGGACCCCGTGCGCCGAGAGGGCCGCGGCGAGCGCGGCGTGGAGCACGGGCCGCCGGACGCCGCGCCCTGCGGGACCGCGGAAGCGGTGCTCGGCCACGACCCGCTCGTCGGCGTAGCGGAAGCCGCGGATGGGCGCGCCCGGCACCTCGATGCCGAGCCGGTCGAGCACCTCGAGCGCGCCCGGCATGAGGCCCTCGCCGCACGCCTTGTCGACCGGCACGTCGCGCGGCTCGACGACGACGACCTCGAGGCCCGCGCGAGCGGCCTCGAGCGCCGTGACGAGGCCGACGGGGCCCCCTCCGACGACGACGAGGTCGGCGGTCATCCGCGCGCCCCCTCGAGCGCCCGGGCGAGGGCCCGCTCCTCCGCCGGGATGCGGAAGCGCAGCAGCAGCACCGCGTTCAGCACCGTGAAGACGACGGCCGTGACCCATCCGGTGAGCACGAGCGGCAGCACGGCCCCCTCGACCGCGACGACCACGTAGTTCGGGTGGGGCAGGAACCGGTAGGGGCCCCGGCGGACGAGCGGCGCTCCGGGCACGACGACGATCCTCGTGTTCCAGCGGCGCCCGAGCGAGAGGATGCACCAGTAGCGCAGGCCCTGCGCCGCGAGCGCGGCGACCGCCATCGGGATGCCGAGCGCGGGCAGGAACGGGCGCGCGGCGACGACCGGCTCGACCGCGCAGGCGAGGATCAGCCCCGTGTGCAGGGCGACCATCGCCGGGAAGTGCCCGCGACCCGCCTCCCAGCCACCGCGGCGGAGCGCCCAGCGCGCGTTGCTCGCCGAGACGACGAGCTCGAGCAGCCGCTCGGCGGCCGTGAGCCCGAGGAGGCCGAGGTACCAGGCGTACGCGACGCCCCAGCCGGCCGAGAAGGCCGCGACCATCGTCAGGCCGCGACCGGCAGGGCCGCGGCGGTCGCCTCCGGCCATTCGAGCAGCACGAACTCGGCGCTGACGCCGGGCCCGAGGGCGAAGAGCAGGCCGTGGTCGCCCGCGTCGTGCGGCGCGTCGAGCTCGCCGGCGAGCACATGCAGGACGCTCGAGGACGAGAGGTTGCCGACGGCGGCCATCGAGCGCCAGCTGCGCTCGAGCGCCTCGGGGCTGAGGCCGAGTCCGCGCTGGAAGGCGTCGAGCACCTTCGGGCCGCCGGGATGCGCGACCCAGGCGCGCACATCCTCGACCGTGAGGCCGTGCGCGGCGAGGAAGCCGCGGGCGTCGCCCGGGAAGTTCGCGTCGATCACCTCGACGACGCCCGCGGTGAGGATGACCCGGAAGCCGGTCTCGCTCGGGCGGAAGCCGATGATGTCGCCGCTGCCCGGGTAGAGGCGGCTGCGGGTGTCGACGACGCGCGGCCCTGCGGCGCCGGTCCGCCGGGCGCGACGGTCACCGACGAGCACGACGGCCGCCGCGCCGTCGCCGAAGAGGCCGCTCGCGACGATGTTGTCCATGGAGTCGTCGTCGCGCTGCACGGTCAGCGAGCAGAGCTCGACCGAGAGCAGCACGGCGACGTCGTCGGGGTGGCCGACGAGGTAGTCGTGCACGCGGGCGATGCCCGCCGCGCCGGCGACGCAGCCGAGCCCGAACATCGGCATCCGCTTCACGTCGTCGCGGAGGCCGAGCAGCGGCACGAGCAGCGCGTCGACCGACGGCGCCGAGATGCCGGTGACCGAGGTGAAGACGATGAAGTCGACCTCCTCCGGCCGCACCCCGGCGGAGTCGAGCGCGCGGCGCATCGCGTCGCCCGCGAGCCGGGTGGCCTCGCCGACGAAGCGGTCGTTCGTCTCACCGAAGGTCAGCGCGGTGCGGTACTCCTCGAGCGGCAGCACGAGGTGGCGCGTCTCGACCTGCGCAGCGCGGTGCACCCGGCGCAGGAGCGCCTGCTTCTTCGGGTCGCCGGTCACCATCGGCGCGATCAGCTCGGTGATCGCGCTCTGGGCGTACGCGTGGGCCGGCAGGGCCGTCGCTGCGGCGGCGATGCGCGTCATGAGCGGGACCGTAACACGGGGCCGGAGGGGGCCCTGCGCCGTCGGGAACCGATCTCGGCGGCCCTGTCGGGTGCGGGGACGCCCCGCCGTCCCCGCACCCCTGACCTCACTGCACGAGCGAGGCGTGCAGGGTGATCTCCGTGCCGGTCAGCGCCTTGCTGACGGGGCAGGTCTCCTTCGCGTTCTGCGCGGCCTGCTCGAAGCCCGACGCGTCGAGCCCCTCGACCTCGCCCTGCACGGTGATCACGATGCCGGTGATGCGGAAGCCGCCGGCGCGATCGGGACCGAGCGACACGTCGGCCTTCACGTCGAGCGAGTGGGGCGTGCCACCGGCCTCGGCGATGACCGCCGAGAGCTGCATGGCGTAGCAGGCGGAGTGCGCCGCGGCGATCAGCTCCTCCGGGCTCGTGACACCGCCGGCGTCGTCGGCCGTGCGGCGCGGGAAGGAGACCTCGTAGGTGCCGGCGCCGGAGCTCGAGAGCTCGACCTGGCCGGAGCCGTCCTGCAGTCCGCCGTCCCAGGCGGTGCGTGCGGTGCGCGTGGGCATGGTGCCTCCTCGTCGTCGTCCCCGTCGGTCCCGGGGCTCCCGTCAGTATTCGGCGGTGGACCTGGACGTCTCCGAGGGCGAGGCGAGGGCTGCGAGGCGCGTCCGGGCGGCGCCGACGGCGGCGGCCGGCCCGAGCAGCGCGGCGGTGCCGGCGAGGATCGTGCGGGTGCCGGCCTGCCCGATCGGTCCGGGCGGGGTGAGGCCGAGCAGCTGCTGCATCCAGGGCGCCAGCGCGGCGACCGCGCCCCCGAACAGCAGCGGGTAGACGGGCAGCAGCAGCCTCGGCAGCGGCGGGTGCCGGATGAAGTGCACGGCGTCCTGCACCCGCTCGTCGACGCGGAGCACCCCGGTCGCGCGCACGGCGTCGAGCTGCGCGTCGAGCTCGGCGACCGAGCGCGGCGGGTCCACGACGCCCATCAGCTCCCCGGCGATCGCCCACTCGCGCACGTAGGCGTCCGGACCGCCGGGGATCGGGCGCGCGGAGAAGCGCAGGTGCGTGCGGAGGAAGGAGTCGGTGAAGGCGAGGTGCACCCAGGAGAGCAGGTCGGGGTCGGCGGCCGCGTACGCCACAGGGCGTCCCGCGGTGTCGGGGTAGGTGCCGCGGACGTGCTCGTGGATGCGCTGCACGAAGCCGGTGGCCCGCCGGGCCTGCTCGGTGCTGCCGAAGCTCACGGTGGTGATCCAGCGGATCGTGCCGTTCAGCCTGCCGAACGGGTCCTCGCGGTAGCGCGAGTGGTCGTGCACGCCCGCCATCGCGCCCGGATGCAGGGCCTGCAGCAGCAGCGCCCGGGGGCCCGCGACGAGGGTCGCGACGTCGCGGTGGACCGTCCACACCGGGCCGTCGGGCTCGAAGTAGCCGGCGTCGTCGCCGCGCGCGAGCTCCTGCGTCCACTCGGGGACGCCACCGGACTGCCCGGAGAGCACCTCGAGGATCCGCGACCGCAGGATCTCGAGGGGCCCCATGCCGCCATTCTGCGAGCGCCGTCGCCGGACGCCGGCCGAGAGCCCTCGCGCCGCCGTCGGGTCACAGAGGACCGGAAGGACGCGGGGGCGTCAGACGTCCATGCCGCCGCCGAAGTCTCCCCCGCCCCCGAAGTCGCCTCCGCCGCCGAAGTCACCCCCGCCGAAGTCCCCGCCGCCGAAGTCCCCCGCTCCGACATCGCCCCCGCCGCCGTCGAAGCCTCCGCCGTCGAACCCGCCGTCGCCGGAGCCTCCGTCGCCGTCGAAGCCCGCCATGTCGGCGTCGAACCCGGTGGAGGCGAGGTCGCCGATGCCGGGCAGCAGCAGATCGGCGACCGCCGAGCCGATCACCACGCCCGCCACCGTGCCGAGCAGCGAGCCGCCGATGGTGGCGCCGAGTCCGGGTCCCCGGTAGCCGCCGCCGTAGCCACCGCCCGGGCCGTAGCCACCGCCCGGGCCGTAGCCGCCGAAGGAGCGCTCGAGGAAGCCGGGCTGCCGCACCTCGGCGCGCGTCGCGCTGCGGGCGAGCACCCGCGGGTCGTCGCTGCGCGGACGGTCGGCGGGTGAGGTCGACCGGGCGAGCTCGTCGAAGACGAGGCGACGCTGCTCCGGGGTCAGCTTCGCGAACGCCTCGGTGTGCACCTCCTCGATCGCGTCCGGCGGTGCCGTGCGCAGCAGGTAGCGGTAGCGCTCGACGGCGCGCTCGTCGTCCGAGAGCGGCCGCCGGCCCGGCCTTGCGCGTCCGTACCGGTCGTCGTCGTCCTGCCTGCCGAAGAGGCGGTCGATCAAGCCCATCGTCGTGCTCCTGACGTCGTGGGCGCCGAACCTACGGCGGGCGGGTATGAGGCACCGGGGTGGCGCCTGCCGGTCGGATGGGAGCCTGAGGATCCGCTGCTCAGCGGCCGCTGCCGCGGGAGGTGCCGGCGGCGGGTACCCGCCCGTGCCGCCCGCGGCGGCGATCAGGAGTCGCTGCCGCTGCCGCGGCCCGTCTTCTCCTGCAGCCGCTCGATGTGCTCCGAGGCCTCGGCCTTCGTGAGGTCGGCCGAGATCTCCTCGCCGGCCTGGCGCGCCAGGGTGTCGAGGTAGCTCTTCTGCGCGCCGGTCGCGGGCTCGTCGCCCGTGACCCACGTGCTCGGGTCCTTCTCGGTGGACGACCCCTCGGGTCCGCCCAGGGTCTCGCTCTTGTCGTCGCTCATGCGGTCGACGCTAGGCGAGCCCTCCGACAGCCCGCCATGAACGATCAGGCGCTGATCAGCGGACTCGCGTCGAGCTCGCGGAGCAGCTGCGCCGGATCCTCGTAGACCGCGACCGCGCCGGCCTCCTGCAGCTCGGCGGCGGAGACGCCGCCGCTGCGCAGCCCGATCGTCGGCACGCCCGAGCGCCTGGCCGCGTCGACGTCCCACACCGCGTCCCCGACCATGATCGCCTCCTCCGCCGCGACCCCGGCCCGCTGCAGCGCGACCTCGACGATGTCGGGGGCGGGCTTCGCCTGCCCCACGTCCTCCGACGTCGTGTACTCGGCGATCGCGTCGTCGACCTGCAGCGTGCGCTGCAGCAGCGCGAACTCCTCCGCCGGCGCCGAGGTCGCGAGCACCACCCGGAAGCCGCGCGCCGCCAGCGTGCGGAGCAGGTCCTGCGCGTCCTCGAATGGCCGCAGCCGGTCCGCCATCGCGAGGTAGTACTCGGAGTGCTTCGCCTTCGCCTCGTCGCCGAACCGCTCCACCCCGTCGCCGAGCAGCGCGTCGAGCAGCTTCGCGGAGTCCATGCCCATGCAGCGGTGGATGCGCCAGGCGGCCACAGGCGCGCCGACGTCGGCGAACGCGCGGCTCCACGCCTCGATGTGCAGGTAGTTCGAGTCGACGAGCGTGCCGTCGATGTCGAGCAGGACGGCGGCGAAGGCGGGCCCGGGCATGCCCCCCAGTAGATCCGAGCGCCCTGACCGGCAGCCGCGTGACGGCAGCCGATCGCCGGCCGGAGGCCTGAGCGGTCACGACCTCGTGCCGCTCCGACGTCCCGGAAGCCGCAGGATGTGGCTGCCGAGGGACCAGACTCGGCGCGTGGTGCTCCGCCTGCTCGTGCTCGCCGACACGCACCTGCCGGCACGGGCGAAGGCGCTGCCGCCCGAGGTGCTCGACGAGCTCGACCGCACCGACGGCGTGGTGCACGCCGGCGACTGGGTGGACGAGGCGACCCTCGACCTGCTGCACGCCCGGTCGCCCCTCGTGCTCGGCTGCGCGGGCAACAACGACGGCCCGGCGCTGCACGCGCGGCTTCCCGGTACGGCGGAGGCGACCCTCGAGGGGGTCAGGATCGCGGTGACGCACGAGACCGGGCCCTCGGTCGGCCGCGAGCGGCGCATGGACGAGCGGTTCCCCCACCTCGACGTGCTCGTCTTCGGGCACAGCCACATCCCCTGGGACACGACGACGCCCCGCGGTCTGCGGCTGCTGAACCCGGGCTCCCCGACCGACCGGCGGCGGCAGCCGCACCGGACCTACGGGCTGCTCGAGCTCGACGGCGGCCGGATCTCCTGGTCGCTGCGCCGGCTCTGATCCGGCAGCGCCTCCCACCATCGGAGCACGCGGAGCGCCCGCAGCGTGACCATCCGGCTCGGGTGCCCCTCCTCCTCGCCGCTCAGCTCGAAGAGGGTCGGTCCCATGTGGGTCTGCTCGATGCGCCACCGCCCGTCCGGCCGGCGCAGACGCCGCAGCACGGCGATCGCGTCGGCGAGACGAGGGTCGCCCCCGGGGCGCGCGAGGCGGAAGTGGTCGAGGGCGCGGAGCACGTCGTAGTACCACCACGCCGGGAACGCCGGCAGCGCGAAGCGCGGATCCGCGGGCTCGCCGTCGGACAGGCGGTGCAGCAGCGACCGCTCGAGCAGGAGCTCCTCCGCCGCGAGCCGGGCCGGGCGCGCCTCGGGATGCGAGCCCCCGGCCCGCTCGAAGGACAGGAGCCCTTCCACGACCGCGAGCGTCGAGTGGAACGAGAACGTGCCGCCGCCGTCCCGGTCGAAGCAGTTCCACCCCTCACGTCGCAGCCGGCGATCGAGCAGCGCCTCGACGACGCGGTCGCCGGGCTCGCCCGCCCACATCGCGTTGACGAGCACGGCGCCGTTCACGCACGGCTCGGCCTCGCCCTCGAAGTACGGGCGGTCGCCGATGTCCCAGCGCACCTGCTCGCGCACGCGATCGAGCGCGACGCGCACCGCGGGCGACGCGGGATCCGGGTCGAGCTCGCGCAGCAGCGACAGCGCGAAGTGGGTGGCGGTCCACGCGTCGAAGAACGGCCGCGACTCGTCCACCCAGCCCGGCCGGTAGACGCCGCCGTCCCACAGGCCGTTCTCGCCCTGCTCCGCGAGCAGCCGCGCACCCCAGCCCTCGGTCGCCGCCCGCGTGCGCTCGGCCGCGATCTGCTCGTCGGTCGCGTCCGTCAGGTCGCGGAGCACCTGCCCGCGCACGGCGGGATCACCCTCGAGCAGCCACGCGACGACGTCGTCCACCCCCGCAGCGTAGGAGGGACGGCAGACGGCGCCCGCGTCAGGAGGTGACGAAGTCGATCAGCTGCTCGACCCGGCCGAGCAGCGCCGGCTCGAGGTGCGCGTACGAGTCCACCCGGCGGAGGATCCGCTGCCAGGCCGCGGCGATGTCGGCCTGGTCCTCGTGCGGCCACTTGAGCGCCGCGCAGATGCCGTGCTTCCACTCGATCCCCTTCGGGATCACGGGCCACGCCTTCATGCCGAGCCGCTCGGGCTTCACGGCCTGCCAGATGTCGATGTAGGGGTGGCCGACGATCAGCACCTCGCCGTCCCAGGGCCGCGCCGCGGCCTCGGCGATGCGGCTCTCCTTGCTGCCCTTCACGAGGTGGTCGACGAGCACGCCGACGCGGCGGCCGGGCGCGGGCTTGAACTCCTGCAGCACGGCCTCGAGGTGGTCGACGCCCTCGAGGTACTCGACGGCGACGCCCTCGACGCGGAGGTCGTGGCCCCACACCTTCTCGATGAGGTCCGCGTCGTGGCGGCCCTCCACGAAGATGCGACTCGCGCGCGCGACGCGGGCACGGGCGTCGGTCACGGCGAAGGAGCCCGAGGCGCTGCGCAGCGGGCCGGTCGTGGGTCTGGCCTTCGGCACCCGCAGCGCGACGGCCTCGCCGTCGATGAGGAAGCCGGGTCCGATCGGGAACACCCGCACCTTGCCGCGGCGGTCCTCGAGCTTCACCATGCGGCCCTCGACGCCGACGACGGCGCCGACGAAGCCGCTCTGGACCTCCTCGACCACCGTGCCGCGAAGCGCCTCGACCACCTTCGGCGGCGGCGCCTTGCGGCGCCAGCCGTCGTCGGAGAGGACGTCCGTGCTGTACCGGTCCCAGCTCATGGCGTCGACGGTAAGCGGCGCCCGGCCGCATCCGGCGGTGCCCGCTAGCGTGTCGCCCGGAGGGACACCACGTGCCGAGGATCCTGCTCACGGGCGCCGCGGGCCGCGTCGGCACCGCGATCACGCCCCTGCTCCGTGACGCCGGCTGGTCGCTCCGCCTGCTCGACCTCCGGCAGCCGCCCGCGGCGTCCGCCGAGGACGAGGTCGTGCTCGCCTCCGCGACCGACCAGGTGGCCATGACGGAGGCCGCCCGCGGGGCCGACCTGCTCGTGCACCTCGCCGGCTTCCCCGAGGAGCGCGCGTGGGCGGACCTCGTCGGGGTGAACCTCGAGTCGGTCCGGGTGGCGCTCGAGGCGGCCCGCGAGGCGGCGGTGCCGGTCACCGTGATCGCGAGCTCCGGCCATGCGGTCGGCGCGACGCCCGCCGACGAGGCCGGGACCGCGCTGCTGCCGCCCAGGCCCGACTCGTACTACGGGGTCGTCAAGGTGGCGGGCGAGGCGCTCGCGCAGCTCTACGCGGACCGGTTCGGCATGCGCGTGGTCTCCGCGCGGATCGTGGCGTTCGACGAGCGGCCCCGCACCGCCCGGGCCCTGTCGGTCTGGCTCTCCCCGGCCGATCTCGTGCGGCTGCTGCTCGCCGCGCCGGACGCGAGGCCGGGGCACGTCGTCGTCTGGGGCGTCTCGGCGAACACGCGGGGCGTGGTGTCGCTCGAGGCGGGCCGCGCGCTCGGCTACCACCCCCGGGACGACGCCGAGGCGTACGCCGGCCTCGTCGCGGCCGAGCTCGGGTACGCGTCCGCCGCCGATGTGCCCCCGCTCGGGTCCGCGCCGCTCGGCGGCGACTGGGCCGACCCCGCCAAGCCGCTCGGGCGGCGGTGGTAGTGGCGCACATCGGCACCTCCGGCTGGTCGTACGACCACTGGTCCGGCGTGCTCTACGAGCCGGGGCTGCCGCCCGGCCGACGGCTCGAGCGCTACGTCGCCGCGTTCCCGACCGTCGAGCTGAACGCGAGCTTCTACCGCTGGCCGCGACCCGCCGTCTTCGCCGGCTGGCGCGAGCGGCTGCCGCCGGGCTTCCAGCTGTCGGTGAAGGCGCCGCGCGGGCTCACCCACGCCCGGCGCCTCTACGGACCCGAGGAGTGGCTCACGCGCATCGAAGCGGGCTGGCACGAGCTCGGCGACAAGCGGGCGATGCTGCTCGTGCAGCTGCGGCCCGACCACGAGCGCGACGACGCGCGGCTCGAGTACTTCCTCGAGCGGGTCCCGACGTGGATGCCGACGGCGGTCGAGCTCCGTCACCCCTCGTGGGACGACGACGCGGTGTACCGGATCCTCGAGCGGTACGACGCCGCCTACTGCGTGATGAGCGGCGCCGGGCTGCCGTGCGTGCTGCGCGCGACCGCCCGCCGCGTCTACGTCCGGCTGCACGGCCCGGACGACCAGGCGCTCTACGCCGGCTCCTACTCGGACGCCGACCTCGGGTGGTGGGCCGACCGGATCCGCGAGTGGGAGTCCGCGGGCCACGAGGTGTTCGCCTACTTCAACAACGACGGCGCCGGCAACGCGGTGCGCAACGCCTTCACCCTGCGCCGCTTCCTCGAGGGCTGACCCCGTCCGGCGTCGCGCGGTACTTCTGGCGTGGCGCGGTACGCATGCCCACCGCGCGACGCCACAGCCACCGCGGAACGCTGGCGCCGCGTCGGTGCGCGGCGGGATGCTGGCGGCGGACGGCGCGACGGAGCGCCGGGAGGAGGGCGTCGTGCGCGCCAGCATCGAGGTCGTGGTCGTGCCCGTGACAGACGTCGACCGCGCGAAGCGGTTCTACGTCGAGCAGCTCGGCTGGACGGCCGACCACGACGCGAGCCCGACCCCGGACATCCGATTCGTGCAGGTGACCCCGCCGGGTTCGGGCTGCTCCATCGCCTTCGGCACGGGCCTCTCGGAGATGGCGCCGGGCTCGCTGAAGGCCGTCATGGCGGTGGTCGACGACGCGGACGCGGCCAGGCAGGAGCTGCTCGACGCCGGGGTGGACGCCTCGCCGGTCGACGAGCAGGGCTGGGGCCGGTTCGTCACCTTCGCGGACCCGGACGGCAACCGCTGGACGCTGCAGCAGCTGCCGCACCGGGGCTGACCGCGACGCCCGTGCCGGGCGTTGACGGCCCCGCCGCCGCAACGGCACGATGCGACCGACGGACGCCTGCAGGGCCGCGGGCGAGGACGGAGCCACGGGTGCGCACCCTCTTCACGAACTTCAAGAACTTCGCCTTCTCGGGCAGCCTCGTCGACCTCGCGGTCGGCCTCGCGATCGGCGCGGCGTTCGCCGCGGTCGTCGAGTCGCTCGTCGGCGACGTGATCCTGCCGCTCGTGGCGGCGATCTTCGGCAAGCCGAACTTCAACGCCCTCGAGATCGTGCTGAACGGCGCGCACATCCGCTACGGGCACTTCTTGACGGTGTTCCTCGGGTTCCTGCTGCTCGCGTTCACGATCATGCTCATCGTGCAGGCGATCCGCCGGGCCACGGGCCGCGAGGCGGCGGGCGCGCAGGGCAACCGCGAGTGCGACCACTGCAGGAGCTTCATCCCGGTCGACGCGAGCGTGTGCATGTTCTGCACCCGCGACGTGGTGCCGATCATCGCGGACTGAGCCCCCGGAACGACCGCTGCTCCGGATCCTTGCCGCTTCCACGTCGTCGGAGCGGCAAGGATCCGGAGCAGGCAGGATCGGGGCGGGTCAGTCCTCGCCGATGTCCTCGTTCCACAGCGCCGGGTTCAGCTCGATGAAGTCCTTCATCATCGAGATCAGCTCGGGGTCGTCGAGCACGACCACCTCGGTGCCGTGCTCGGCGAGCCAGTCGTGCCCGCCCACGAAGTTCTCGGCCTCGCCGACGACGACGCGGCCGATGCCGAACTGCCGGACGAGGCCCGAGCAGTACCAGCACGGCGAGAGCGTCGTGACCATCGTCGTGTCGCGGTAGGAGCGCTGCCGTCCGGCGTTGCGGAAGGCGTCGGTCTCGCCGTGCACCGACGGGTCGTCGTGCTGCACCCGGCGGTTGTGGCCCGACCCGAGCAGCCGCCCGTCGGCGTCGAAGAGCGCGGCGCCGATCGGGATGCCGCCCTCACGGGCGCCCTCGCGGGCCTGCTCCTTCGCGACCTCGAGCTTCTCGGCGTCCGTGACGTAGCGGCGTCCGTCGCTCATCAGGCCGCCGAGGCGGCGTCGACGTGGTGGGGCTCCTCGTAGCCGTCCGCCGGCAGCGGCGCGCCGATCTCCGGCTTGAACACCCGCACGAGCACGAGGTGCAGGACGGCCGCGACGATGAAGCCCACGAACGGCGTCAGGTCGCCGATGCCGTAGTCGCTGACGAACCCGCTGCTGAACTTCTCCGTCGGCGCCACGAGCACGCCGGTGTAGAAGGTCTGGTTCGAGAAGAGCCAGATCGACAGCACCATGCCGACGACGAGGGAGATGAGGCCCGACCAGTTCGTGTACCGGGCGTCGTCGGCGAGGAACGCGGCGATCCGGGTGCCGCGACGCAGGTAGCGGTCGACGAGCACCACACCGAGCCACGGCGCGATCCAGTACGCGATGACGAGGAGGAAGTTCTCGTACGTGTTCTTCGGGTCGCCCGCCGCGACGAGCGCGATGAAGAAGCCGACGACGCCGAAGACGGCCGCGACGATCGCGCGGCGCAGGTTGAACGGGATCTTGACGCCGGCGGCGAGGAAGCTCATCGCGCCGGAGTAGATGTTCAGGGCGTTCGCGGCGATCGCGCCGACGAAGATGCCGAGCAGCGCGAGCTTGCCGACGATCACCGGCATCACCGCGGCCGACGTGAAGAGGTCGGTGGGGTTGCCCTTGCCGAAGTCGAGCACGGTCGCCGCGGCGGCGCCCGCCGCCATGAGCACGGTGCAGGAGACGAAGTCGCCGAGCCCGGCGGCGAGACCGGTCTTCAGCGGCGAGGTGCGGACCGGCAGGTACCGCGTGTAGTCGGCGGCGTACGGGTTCCAGCCGGCGGCGTACCCGAACGCGGCGGCCGCGGCGACCGTGAAGCCGCCGAAGCCGGCGTTGAAGCCGGACGGGCCGTGGTTCGCGCCGTGCGCGAGCGCGCCGGTGGCCAGGGCGAAGATCGTCGCGGCCAGGAAGATGATGCCGAGGACGATCGTGGCGTACCGCTCGAACTGCTGCACCAGGTCGTGGCCGATGAAGGCGACCGCGACCTGCAGCACCACGATGATGAGCAGGCTGAGCCAGATCGGCAGGCCGAGCAGGCTCGTGAGGGCGAAGGCGCCGCTCACCGAGTTCGTGGCGAACCAGCCGAGACCCGCCATCAGCGTGTTGAGCGCAGCGGGCAGGATGTTGCCGCGCGTGCCGAACGCCGTGCGGCCGAGCACCATCTGCGCGACGCCGTCGCGCGGTCCCCAGCTCGACAGGATGCCATGGGTGATGCTGCCGAGCGCGTTGCCGAGCACGAGCGCGAGCATCGCCTGCCAGAAGCCGAGTCCGAAGAAGGCCACGGCGATGACGCCGACGAAGACCGTCGCGAACTCGAGGTTCGGGGCGGACCAGGTGGCGAGGAGCTGCCACGGGGAGCCGTGGCGGCGGTCGACGGGGATGGCTTCGATACCACCCGTCTCAACGATCGGCTTGCGGACGGGCGGCGCGTCGAGGGTCGTCACAGCACAAGCGTAGGGAACGTCAGGGACGGTTCCGGTGCCGTTACTGACCTGCTGCCGCCCCGTAACGCCCTGGAAACACAGGGCGCCCCCGTCACGCCAGATCCGGGGGCGCGGTCACGCCGAACTCGCGGCGCAGCACGCTGCGCGCCGCGAGGTAGCCGCCCATCCCGTGCACGCCGGGCCCGGGCGCGGCGGCGGCCGAGCAGAGATAGACGCCGTCGGCGAGGTGCCACGGGTCGGCCGACGGCACCGGCCGGGCGAGCAGCTGCGGCAGGCTCACCGCACCGGTCGCGATGTCGCCGCCGCCGAAGTTCGGGTTCCATCGCTCGATCTCGGCCGCGCTCCGCGCGCTCGAGGCGAGCACGAGATCGCGGAAGCCCGGCGCGAAGCGCTCGATCTGCGCGGTCACCGCCTCGGTCGGGTCGACCGTCGAGCCGCGAGGTGCGTGCAGGTAGGTCCAGAGCACGTGCTTGCCCGCCGGTGCGCGCGTCGGATCGAGCACGGTCGGCTGCGACACGAGCACGTAGGGGTGCTCGGGGAAGCGGCCCGCCGCCACCTCGTTCTCGCTCGCCGCGATCTGCGCCCGGGTGCCGCCGAGGTGCAGGGTCCCGGCCGCCCGGGCGTCCTCGTTCGCCCACGGCACCGGCCCGTCGAGCGCGAAGTCGACCTTCCCGACGCCGTTGCCGAAGCGGAAGCCGACGAGCAGCGTGCGCAGCAGCGGCGCGAGCCGGCGGCCCGCGATCGACAGCAGCGCGGGCACGCTCGTGTCGAAGAGGACGGCGCGGGCCGTCGGCACGTCGCAGAGCGACCGCACCGGGTGGCCCGTCTCGATGCGGCCGCCGTGCGCGCGCACGTCGGCCGCGAGGGCGTCGGCGATCGCCTGCGTGCCGCCGACCGGGATCGGCCAGCCGCCCGCGTGGCCGGCGACGGCGAGGGCGAGCCCCGCGGCGGCCGGCCCGGGCGACGGCAGCCGGCGGATCGTGTGCGCGAAGACGCCCGTGAGCAGGGCCGGCGCGGCCTCGGTGCGCCACCGCCGGTTCCAGAGCGGCGTGCCCTGATCGAGCGCGGCGAGGCCGAAGCGGGCGGCGACGAGCGGCTGCGGCGGGATGCGCAGCACCGGGCCCGTGGTGAACCGGACGACGTCGTTCGCGCGTTCGACGAGTGGGCCGAGCAGGCGCCGCCAGGCGGGGCCGTCCGCTCCGAGCCCCTCGACCGTCCGGTCGAGGTCCCGCCAGGCGAGTGCCGCCCGGCCGCCGTCCAGCGGGTGCGCGTAGGAGAGCTCGGGCGTGACGAACGGCACCTTCTCGGCCAGGCGGAAGCGGCGGAAGAACGGTGAGGCGAACGCCATGGGGTGCACCGCCGACCCGAGGTCGGAGCGGAAGCCGGGCAACGTCGTCTCGGCGCTGCCCGCACCGCCCCCGACCGTGTCCGCCCGCTCGTAGACAGCCACCGAGAGACCCGCCCGGGCGAGCGTCACCGCAGCGGCGAGCCCGTTCGGGCCCGCGCCGATCACGACGACGTCGAGGTCCGTCATGCCGCGGACCGCCGGGAGCGCACGACCCGATCCTGGCCGACCGCGACTGGGAGCGTCGACCACCCCACCCGGCTCCGCCGACGGGGGCCGCGGTCCCCCCGGGCATCGGGCAGGATGACGCCATGCCGGAACTCGAGACGGTGCACGACGACGTGCACACGCGCTACCTCGCCTCGCTCGAAGGGGAGGTGATCGGCGAGGTCGTCTACCGCGACACGGGCAACGGACGCATCTTCATCCACAGCGAGATCGCGCCGTCGCACGAGCACCAGGGCTACGGCACGCGCATGGTGCGCGCCGCCCTCGACGACACCCTCGCCGCGGGGCTGAAGCCGATCGCGCAGTGCTCGATGGTGCGCAACTTCCTCGCCGAGCACCCCGACTACAGCCGCCGCTGACCGATCGGCGCATCCCGCTCGGCCGGTCCGCGCCTACACTGTTCGGGCCGCTGATCGAGCCAGGGCGGTGCCGAGAGGACCATGCAGCCGCTGACCGAAGAGCAGATCCGCGCCTCCTTCGTGAACGTGCCGGAGGTCGACGCCGAGCGCGTCCCGATGCCCGGTCTGCACGAGGTCGTCTGGGACGAGCGCGAGTACCTCGGCTGGCACGACGCCCGCGCCCCGCAGCGCGCCTACCTCACGGTGTGGAAGGGCGACCGGCCCGTCTCGCTCGCGCTGCGCAGCAACCCGAGCATCCGCGGCGGCATCAACGCCATGTGCAACCTCTGCCACACGCCGCAGCCCGGCGCCCAGGTCTCGCTGTTCGCGGCGCCGCGGCCCGGCGAGGCCGGCCGCAACGGCGACACGATCGGCACCTACATCTGCTCCGACCTCGGCTGC
Source organism: Amnibacterium sp. CER49 (assembly GCF_029846255.1). GTDB lineage: Bacteria > Actinomycetota > Actinomycetes > Actinomycetales > Microbacteriaceae > Amnibacterium. The sequence continues at coordinate 392,188 of NZ_JARVWQ010000001.1, forward strand.
TCCGCCACCATCCGCATCACGCCGCCACCGGCGCCGATGCAGCTGCCGCCGGAGGAGATCCTCCAGCGCCGCATCGAGGGGCTCCAGTCGCGGCTCGACGCCTTCACCGACGGGCTGCTCGGCGCGGCCTGAGCCCGCCCGCCCCGATCCACCGGCTCAGGGCAGCAGGAAGCCCTCGACGAGCAGCTCCCGCGTCTCGGGGAGGGCTGCGCGGAGCACGGCCTCCGGGTCGGCGTCGAGGAGGCGCGCGACCGCCGCGGCGAGGTCGCCGAGCGGGAGCTCGCCGTCGCAGGCGCCGACGATCGCGGCCGTCGCCGTGTCGACGCGGCGGGTGCGGGTGAACCCGTCGCCCTGCCGCAGCTCGAGCACGGTCGGGTCGGCGGCGCCCGGCCAGTAGTGGCGGTGCTCGGTGACGTCCGGCGCCACCCGCAGCCGCTGCGCGGCGAGCGCGTCGTCGCCGAGCGCCGCCTGCGCGTCGTGCCCGGCGAGGCCGACGGCGAGCGCCCGGCCCACCCCGGACACCGGTCCGGCGAGGTGCTCGAAGCGCCGCAGGGTCGGCCGCTCCCCCGCCGCAGGCGCCCGGAGGGTCACGTAGCCGGCGCCGATCGCGGTGACGCCGCGGTCGGCGAGGTCGTCGAGCCAGAGGCGCACGAGCTCCCGCCAGCGCCGGCCGCCCGGCTGGGCTCCGCCGTCGCGGACCCAGGTCTCGGCGTACTCGGCGGGGTCGAGCAGGTCGCGCTGCACGACCCACACGTCGAGGCCGTCGGCCCAGCCGAGCACGCGCTCGCGCGCCGCGACCTCGTCGCCGTGCACCTCCCAGTTGCCGAGCAGCTGCGCGACGCCCCTGGGCGCGAGGTGGTCGCGGGCTCCCCGCACCACGGCTTCGACGAGCCCGTCGCCCGGCAGACCGCCGTCGCGGTACGTGTACTCGGGCACCCCCACGCGCCGAGGCGTGATCACGAACGGCGGGTTCGACACGATCCGGTCGAACCGCTCCCCGGCGACCGGCTCGTACAGGCTGCCGAGCCGGAGGTCGAGCTCCGCCCCGTTCAGCGCCGCGTTGAGCCGGGCGTACCCGAGGGCGCGGGGCGACACATCGGTGCCGACGACACGGTCGGCGGTGCGCGCGGCCTGCAGCGCCTGCACCCCGCTACCCGTGCCGAGGTCGAGCACCGACCCGGCCGCGGGCAGGGTGAGCCCCGCCAGCGTCGACGACGCGGCGCCGGCGCCGAGCACGTGCTCCTCCGGCAGCTCGCCGCCGAGGGCGAGCTCACCGAGGTCGGAGACGATCCACCACGACGCGACGCCGTGCTCGTCGGCGAGGGCGAACGGCCGCAGGTCCGCGGCCGGGGCGACGAGCTCGCCGTCCCGACGGATCAGCCCGAGCCGTTCGGCGCCCTCGAGGCCGAGGGTGGGCAGCGCCTCGGCGAGCGCGGCGCCCGGCACGGGGTCGCCGAGCACGAGGAGGCGGCCGAGGATCCGGACCGCGGTCGCGGGGCGCCGGTCGAGCTCGGCGAGGGCCGGCACCGGGTCGTCGCGGCCGAGTGCCGCGGCCGCGACGGGTCCCCAGGCCGCCTCGAGCCCGTCGACGGTGTAGCCGGCGGCGTCGAGGTCGTGCCGCAGCCGCTCGACGAGCGCGGGCTCGGGATGCTCCTGCATCCGACCATCCTGTCGCCGCGATGCGGGCAGCGGGCCGGGAGCGGTTTCGGCGGGATGCGCGACGCGAGGTCTCGATCGCGTCGCGCATCCCGCAGCGTCGGGACGATCGGACATCCCGAGCAGGGGCCCCGACGGCGGTGAGTGAAGAGAAGAGGTTCGTCCTCGGGGCTGTGTGCAGCGTAATCGGAGGCCCGGATCGGGCTCCCCCGTGTCGTGCACCCCGTTCCGGGGGCTTTCGGTAACGATTCGCTGCGAGCCCTCTGCGACCGGCCCGAGCGCCTGAGGCGCTTGCAGAAGAACGCCTGGTCAGGGGCCGATCAGGACGATCCGGGGTCGGGGCGGTGGTACCAGGAGTGGTATCACCGGACGTGGTCCGACGCCGTTCCGGGCGACGCCGAGCGGGTCGGCGAAGCGGCGAGGTCAGCCCCGGTCGAGCACCGCGAGCACGTTGCCCGCCGGGTCCTTGAACCAGGCGATGTCGGGCCCGTATCCGGCCGCGCGACCGCGCACGATGCCGCGCTCGTCGGCCGGGTACGGCAGGTCGTCGTAGATGCGCGTCGCGACGCCCGCCGCGTTCAGCGCGTCGACCGTGCCCTCGAGGTCGTCGACGACGAAGTTCAGCACCGTGAAGGTCGCCGGCTGGTGGTCGGGCTTCGCGTAGATCCACAGCTCGGCGCCGTCGGGCAGCGTGGCGACGAGGCCGCCCATCTGCTCCTTCACCTGCAGGCCGAGCCGGCCGCCGTAGAACGCGCGGGCCTGATCGATGTCGTCGACCGAGATCCCGGAGAACGTGTTCGCACCTTCGAGCACCGCTGCCTCCGTCCGCGGACGCCGCACGGGGTGGCCGCGCCCGAAGCGTAACGGGGCGGGCCGACGACCGGAACGGCCGCGAGAGCGCGACGCGGTCCCGCAGACGCCATCGGCGCTCTCTCGCACCCCCACGATCCCGAGGCAGCGACGCGGCCGCGGAGTCCCGTCGAGCCCTCCGCCTCCCAGCCGACGGTGCGATGATGCGACGACCGCCTCGAACGAGCGCAGCCACGTCTCGGGCGCGCGTCGCGGTGACGGGCGGCAGGGCGATCCTCTGACCACCCCAGTTCGAGGCACGGTTCGGTAACGGCCCGCCGCGTGGCGGGAATGCCCGGGCGGTCGTGCCCGATTGTGCCTGGTCGGGCGCGCGGTGGTCGCGCGCCCGAGGAGCCTTGGAGGACGTCGTGCCCGTTCCCCACGGCCGGGCCGTCGCCCGGATCCGCGTGCTGACGGCCGCGCTCGTGGTGGCGGTGGCGACCACGCCACTCGCGGCGTGCGCACCGTCGACGCCCGGGACGCCGCCGGTCGCGACGGCACCGACGCCGGCAGCGACGGAGGACGCCGCGGCCGGTGTCGCTCGCGGCACGGGGCTGAAGCCCGTGGTGAACACCTGGGCCGAGCGCCGGATCGTGGACGATGCGGCCGCCGGCTCGCTCGTCGTCGCGCCGCCCCACCGCAACGGCGCGCTCGCGGTGTTCGTCCACGGCAGCGGCGAGGGCCGCCGCACGATCGTCGACGACCGCCGGCAGTCCGGGGTGGTGCACGACCTCGTCGAGCACGGCTACGTCGTGCTCGCGGCCGACGCCGGCGGCCGGGCGTGGGGGGACGCGGCGAGCGTCGCCGACTACCGCACGCTCATCGCCCGCACCGAGCGCGCCTACGGCCTGCACGACGTCTTCCTCATGGCGGAGTCGATGGGCGGGCTCGCCACGATGCGGCTCGCGCGCACCGTGCCCGGCGTCCGCGCCGTCACCGCCTGGTACCCCGTGTACGACCTGCGCACCATGGCGACGAAGCACCGCTTCGCCGGCTGGATCCGCCGCGACTGGGCCGGCGCGGACCGCTCGGTCGTCTCCCCCGTCGCGGTGCCCCGAGTGCCGATGATGATCTGGGCCTCCGCGCACGACACCGTCGTGTCGGCCGCCCTGAACGCGCGACGGCTCGCCGCCGCGGAGCGCGCTGCAGGCGGCTCGGTCGTCTACACGCCGACGATCGGGAACCACGGCGACGCCTCGAACTTCCACCCGGCCGCGGTCGTCCGGTTCTTCGACGCGCACCGCCTGCAGACCGTGCTGCGATCCGCGTCGGCGACAGGCACGCGAAAGGCCTGACAAACCGCCGAGAATGCGGCACCCTGTGCGGATGCGTCCATCATCGCTGCTGGCCGTCGTCCCCGCGCTCGCCGCCGCGCTCGCGCTGCTCGCGCCCACCGCGGCGTCGGCGTCGCCGCTCCAGCCCGAGCGGACGGGCCCGTCGGCGACCGCCGCCACGACCGGGAACGACATCTCGTACCCGCAGTGCGGGAGGAGCACCCCGAGCGGCGCGCTCTTCGGCCTCGTCGGCGTGAACGGCGGCAACGCCGCGAACTACAACCCCTGCCTGGGCGGCCAGTTCGCCTGGGCGCGGACGACCCCGGGCACGGCGACGCAGCCGGCCGCCGGGCTCTACGTCAACACGGGCAACGCCGGCGCGCAGGCCTCGTGGTGGCCCGTCTCCGACAGCGACCGGCCCAATGCCGCGCCCAGCCCGGGTCCGACCGGCGCCCTGCCGGTGGCCAGCGTCACGTACCCGTCGGGCAACGCCGTCGGCTGCGGCGCGAAGGGCACGCCGTACGGCCCCGAGTGCGCCTACGTCTACGGCTTCGTCCGCGCCGAGCAGGCCGTCGAGTACGCGAAGGAGCAGCTCGGCGACCTGACGGGCCGCAAGTGGTGGCTCGACGTCGAGACGAGCAACACCTGGTCGTCGACGGACACCGCGAGCAACGCGGCGTCGCTCGCCGGAGCAGCCGACTACCTGACGACGGTCGGCGGCGCCGGCAGCGTCGGCGTGTACTCGACCACCGCCCAGTACCGCACGATCGTCGGCGGCACGGGCGCCACCGTGCCTTCGCGACCGGACGGCAGCACGAGCCCGCTGATCGGCGTGCCCGAGTGGGGCGCCGGCGCGCCGAGCCAGAAGACGGCGCAGTCGAACTGCTCCGTCACCCCGTTCACGGGCGGCCGGATCGCGCTCACCCAGTACGTCTCGGGCGGCCTCGACTACGACGTGTCGTGCAAGGTCCAGTACTGACGCGCCCCGCTCGGAGCCTTCGCGGGCAGGGCTCGTAGGTTCCTGCCATGGCCCTTCCCTCGACGCTCCCGTTCCCCGCCGCCACGAACCTCGGCAGCGGTGCGAACGCCGCCGGGATGGTGGTCGTGCTCCTCGCCGTCGCGGTGCTGATCGTGGTCGCGGTCGTGTTCTTCGTCCGGCGCCGGCGCTGACGTGGGCGGAGGAGGGCGCGTCCTCGTCACGGGCAGCAGCCGCGGCATCGGGGCCGCGATCGCGACGGCGCTCGCGCGGGCCGGATGCCGGGTGGTCGTGCACGCGGGTCGCGACCGCGGGGCCGCGGAGTCCGTGCGCGACGCGCTCCAGGGCGACGGGCACGCCGTCGTCGTCGGCGACGTCACGGATCCGGACGTGTGCGCGGCGGTCGTCGCGCAGTCGATCGCCGCGCTCGGCGGCCTCGACGTGCTCGTGCTGAACGCCGGGGTGTACGAGGCGCATCCGATCGACGCGATCGACTACGCCGGCTGGCGCGACGCCTGGCGGCGGACGCTCGACACGAACCTCGTGGGGCCCGCGAACCTCGCCTGGCTGCTCGTCGACCACCTCCGCTCTCGTCCCGAGGGGGCGGGAGGCGGTCGGGTCGTCGCGGTGGGGTCGCGCGGCGCGTACCGGGGCGAGCCCGTCACGGCCGCATACGCGGCGAGCAAGGCGGGCCTGCACGCGATGACGCAGTCGCTCGCGCTCGCCCTCGCGCCGCACGGCGTGCTCGCCGCCGCGGTCGCTCCGGGCTTCGTCGAGACCGACATGGCGCGATCGGTGCTCGAGGGCCCGGACGGCGACGCGGTGCGCGCCCAGAGCCCCTTCCGCCGGGTGGCGCAGCCGCACGAGGTGGCGGACGTCGTCACCTGGCTCGCCACCGACGCCCCGCTCTGGGTGAGCGGCGCGGTGCTCGACGCGAACGGCGCCTCCTACCTCCGATGAGGCGTCGATAGCGTGGAGGCATGACGCAGGCGTCCTACTACGACACGAGCACCTGGGATCCGCGCGACGTCGTCGCGGGCGGCAACCGGATGGTGCCCGTCACGACCCCGATCGGCGACTTCCGGGTCTGGACGCGCCGGGTGGGCACGAACCCCGACCTCAAGGTGCTCCTGCTGCACGGGGGCCCCGGCGCCACCGACGAGCTCTACGAGCCGTTCGACCTCTGGCTGCCGCCGGAGGGCGTCGAGTACTACTACTACGACCAGCTCGGCTCGTACCGCAGCGACCGACCGACCGACCCCTCGCTGTGGGACCTCGGCCGCTTCGTCGACGAGGTCGACCAGGTGCGCCGCGCGCTCGGCCTCGACGCGTCGAACCTCGTGCTGCTCGGCCAGTCGTGGGGCGGCCTGCTCGCGCTCGAGTACGCGCTGCACCACCAGGAGCACCTGAAGGGGCTCGTCATCTCGAACATGATGTCGAGCGCGCCGGCCTACAACGCCTACGCCCACGACGTGCTCATGCCGGCGATGGATCAGGAGGCGCTCGCCGAGATCCAGCGCCTCGAGGCCACGGGCGCGACGGACGACCCGCGCTACGAGGAGCTGCTGATGGAGCACCACTACCAGCAGCACGTCTGCCGCTTCCCGCCGGACGAGTGGCCGGAGCCCGCCGTCCGGAGCCTCGCGCACATCAACCCCGACGTCTACGTACCGATGCAGGGCCCCTCCGAGCTCGGCCTCTCCGGCTCGCTCGAGACGTGGGACCGCTCCGGCGACCTCGGCCGCATCACGGTGCCGACCCTCACCATCGGCGCGACGCACGACACGATGGATCCCGAGTACATGCGGTGGATGGCGGAGCAGCTGCCGAACGGCCGCTACCTGCACTGCCCGGACGGCAGCCACCTGTCGCAGTTCGACGACCCGACGCACTACTTCCCGGGTCTGCTCGACTTCCTGAAGTCGCTCTAGCCGCCTGCTCCGGATCCTTGCCGCTCTCAGCCCGGCAGAGCGGCAAGGATCCGGAGCAGCCCGGGGGACGTCAGGCGTTGGCGCGCTCGAGCACGAGCTCGCGGACCCGGGCCGCATCGGCCTGGCCGCGCATCGCCTTCATGACCGCGCCGATGACCGCGCCGGCGGCCTGCACCTTGCCGTCGCGGATCTTCTGCAGCACGTCGGGCTGCTCGCCGAGCGCCTGGTCGATCGCGGCGAGCAGCGCGGAGTCGTCCGACACGACGGCGAGCCCGCGGGCCTTCACGACGTGCTCGGGGCTGCCCTCCCCCGCCACGACGCCCTCGAGCACCTGCCGAGCGAGCCGGTCGGTGAGCTCGCCCGTCTCGACGAGGGCGATGAGCTCGGAGACGTGCAGCGGCGACACGAGCGAGCCGGGCTCGACGCCGCGCGCGTTCGCGATGCGCAGGATCTCGCCGAGCCACCACTTGCGGGCCTGCGCGGGCGCCGCGCCGGCCCCGACGGTCTCCTCGAGCTCGACGAGCACGTTCGCGTTGAGGATGTCGCGGAACTCCGAGTCGGTGAAGCCGTAGTCGGCCTGCAGCCGACGGCGGAACTGGGTCGGCGACTCGGGCAGCGCCGCCCGCAGCTGCTGCACGAGCTCGGCCGAGGGCCGGATCGGCAGCAGGTCGGGCTCCGGGAAGTACCGGTAGTCGTCGGCGTCGGACTTCGGCCGGCCCGCGCTCGTCGTGCCGGTGTCCTCGTGCCAGTGCCGGGTCTCCTGCACGATCGAGCCGCCGGCCTCGAGGATCGCGGCCTGGCGCTGGATCTCGTAGCGCACGGCCCGCTCGACGCTGCGGAGGCTGTTCACGTTCTTCGTCTCGGTGCGCGTGCCGAGCCGCGTCTCGCCGCGCGGCCGGAGCGAGACGTTCGCGTCGCAGCGGAGGTTGCCGCGCTCCATGCGGGCACGGCTGATGCCGAGCGAGCGCACGATGTCGCGGATGGTCGCCACGTACGCCTTCGCGAGCTGCGGGGCGAGGTGCTCCGCGCCGAAGATCGGCTTCGTGACGATCTCGACGAGCGGCACGCCCGCGCGGTTGTAGTCGACGAGCGCCGCGTCGGCGCCGTGGATGCGGCCCGTCGCCCCGCCCATGTGGGTGAGCTTGCCGGCGTCCTCCTCCATGTGCGCCCGCTCGATCGGCACCTGGAAGAGGGTGCCGTCCTCGAGCTCGACCTCGACCGAGCCCTCGAAGGCGATCGGCTCGTCGTACTGGCTGATCTGGTAGTTCTTGCCGAGGTCCGGGTAGAAGTAGTTCTTCCGCGCGAACCGGCAGGACTCCGCGATCGAGCACCCGAGCGCGAGGCCGAGCGAGATCGAGTAGCGCACCGCCTCGGCGTTCACGACCGGGAGCGACCCCGGCAGGCCCATGTCGACAGGCGCGACGGCCGTGTTCGGCGCGGCCGGGTCGTCTCCCGCGGCCGGGTTCGGCGCGGCGGAGAACATCTTCGTCGCGGTCGACAGCTCGACGTGGACCTCGAAGCCGAGCACGGGCTCGTACTTCGCGAGGGCCTCGTCGTAGTCGAGGAGCACGTCGGTGGCGTTCGGTGCAGCCATGGTCAGGCCGTCCCTCCGTCGGGTTCGGTGCCGGCGCCAGGAGCTGGGGCCGTGCCCGGCGTCGAGCGGATGGTGCCGCCGGCGCCGTGCAGGCCGAGCGCGGGCGCGCGGTCGAGCAGCGGCCCGCCCCACTCGGCCTCGAGCACGGCCTCGAGGGCGGCGGCGACGCGGTAGAGGCGGGCGTCCTCGCGCGCGGGCGACATGAGCTGCAGGCCGACCGGCAGCCCGTCCTCGGGCGCGAGGCCGATCGGCATGCCGAGGCCGGGCACGCCCGCGAGGTTCGCGGGGATCGTCGTGATGTCGTTCAGGTACATCGCCATCGGGTCGGCGAGCTTCTCGCCGAGCGGGAAGGCGGTCGTCGGCGCGGACGGCGAGACGAGCACGTCGGCCTGCGCGAAGCACGCGTCGAAGTCGCGCTGCACGAGCGTGCGCACCTGCTGGGCGCTGCCGTAGTAGGCGTCGTAGTAGCCGGCGGAGAGCGCGTAGGTGCCGAGGATGATGCGGCGCTTCACCTCGGGGCCGAACCCTGCCTCGCGCGACAGCGCCGTCATCTGCTCGACGGTGACGTCGCCCGGGTCGACGCGCAGGCCGTACCGCACCGCGTCGAAGCGGGCGAGGTTGCTCGACGCCTCGGCCGGGAGGATCAGGTAGTACGCGGCGAGCGCGTACTCGAAGTTCGGGGCCTGCACCTCGACGACCTCGGCGCCGCGCTCGGCCATGCGCTTCAGCGCCTCGCCGAAGCGCTGCCGAACGCCGGCCTGGAAGCCGGCCCCGTCGAGCTGGTGGACGACGCCGATACGGAGGCCCTCGAAGGAGCCCGCCGCGGCGCCCTCGCGAGCGGCCGCGGCGAACGACGGCCAGTCCTCCTCGAGGCTCGTCGCGTCGTGCGGGTCGTGGCCGCCGATGACGTCGTGGATCAGCGCCGCGTCGAGCACCGTGCGCGAGACGGGTCCGACCTGGTCGAGCGACGAGGCGAGCGCGATCGAGCCGTACCGGGACACGCCGCCGTACGTCGGCTTCACACCGACCGTGCCGGTGACGGCCGCGGGCTGGCGGATGGAGCCGCCCGTGTCGCTGCCGAGCGCGACGGGCGCCTCGAACGCGGCGACGGCCGCCGCGGAGCCGCCGCCGGAGCCGCCCGGGATGCGGGTGAGGTCCCACGGGTTGCGGGTCGGGCCGTAGGCGGAGTGCTCGGTCGACGACCCCATGGCGAACTCGTCCATGTTCGTCTTGCCGAGCGGCACCAGGCCCGCGGAGCGGAGCCGGGCCACCGGGGTCGCGTCGTAGGGCGGCACCCAGCCCTCGAGGATGCGCGAGCCGGCGGTGGAGGGCATGTCGAGCGTGCAGAGCACGTCCTTGATGGCGACCGGCACGCCGGCGAGCGGGCTCGCGGCGCGTCCTTCGGCGCGGTCGCGGTCGACGTGCTCGGCCTGCTGCAGCGCCCGCTCCCCCGCCACGTGCAGGTAGGCGTGCACGTCGGGGTCGACCGACGCGATGCGGTCGAGGTGCGCGCGGACCGCCTCGACGCTCGAGACCTCGCGCCGGTCGAGCCGTTCGGCGAGCTGGGCCGCGGTCAGGCGGACGAGCTCCGCCTCCCCCGCCACTACTGCTCCTCGCCGAGGATCGCGGGCACGCGGAAGCGGCCGTCCTGCGCCGCGGGGGCACCGGCGAGCACCTGCTCGGGCGTGAGGACCGCGCCGACCACGTCGTCGCGGAGCACGTTGACGAGCGGCAGCGGATGGCTGGTCGCGGGCACATCGGGGGTCGCGACGCGGCGCACCCGCGCCACGGCGTCGACGATCTGGGTCAGCTCGCCGGCGAGGTGCTCGATCTCGTCGGGCCGCAGCGCGATGCGCGCGAGTCCGGCGAGATGCGTCACCTCCGCGGCGGTGATCACGGCCGGCGGGGTCGCATCGCTCATGGCCTCCATCCTAGGAAGGCGAGGCGGGCCGCCCGGACGGTCAGCGGGCCAGGGCGAGGACCCCGGTACCCGTGCTCGCATCGGAGGTGACCCGGTCGCCGCGGTCGACGCCGACGAGCGCGAGGTTGCGCATCGCCTCGCTCGTCGGCGCGAAGTAGCCCATGTGACCGACGGCGGACGTGAGCCGGGCGCCGGTCAGCGGGTCCCGGCCCCCGGCGGTCCCGAGCGGTACCGCGCCGTAGCCGGGGCTCGCCGGGTCGCTGCCGAAGAAGCCGCTCGTGGCGACGCCGTCCCAGACGGCGTGTCCGACATAGACCTGACCGCTGCGCACGGCGAGCTGCTTCACCGACTGGGCGGGGCTGCCCGGCGCCCCGATCATCGCGAGCGCGTCGGCGGAGAAGAGGTGCGCCTGCAGCGCGAGCAGCGCGGCGGTCGCGCCGTACGAGTGGGCGAGCACCGCGAGGTAGGGCCGGTCGCCGCCCCGGACGGTGTTCAGGCCGTTCACGGCGTCGGCGAGCCGCAGCGCCCCGTCTCGCGCGGCGCCGAAGGAGAGCACGCCGAAGACGTCCGGGGTGCGGTAGCCGATCCAGGCGACGACCGCCGAGGTGCCGGACCTCAGGCGCGGCGCCAGGGCGTGCTGCTGGGCCTGGAGGGCGGCCGCGGTGTCGGTCCAGTCGACGATCTGATCCGCGACGGTGAAGTACATGCCGGGCACGAGGAAGTCGACGGCCTCCGCCGTGGCGAGGTCGCCGACGGCGACCGCGGCGCGGCCACCGGACACGTCGAGCGTGACGAGCTCACGACGCGGGCCGCCGGGGGGCGCTTCGAGGGCAGCGGCGACCTGCTCGAGCGCGGCGAGCCGCTGCGCGAGGACCACCCCCTCGCCGCGTCCCGTGCCCTGGGACTGCTGCCGCTGGGCGTCGGCGAGGCCGGCGGCGAGCGCCGAGCGGTTCGCCGTGTCGCGGGTGTCGTAGGGCACGCCCTCGAGGTTGCCGATCACCTGCGGCGCGACGCGCAGCAGCCGTGTGCGCGCCTCGGCGGGAAGCCCGTGCCACCAGCGGGCCGTGCGGGCGGGCGCGGGCTCCGTGGCGGCCAGCACCCGCGCGTCCAGGTCGATGCGGGCGCGGTCCGCGTCTCCCCGGGTCACGGCGCTGGTGAGGTCGGCGACGGCCTCGTCGGCGGCGCGGCGGTCGGGGGCGACGAGCGCGGTCGGCACGGCCGGGGGTGCGGCGACGGCGCCCATGGTGAGGGACGCGGCGACGAGCAGAGCGAGCACGCGACCGGCCATCGGTGCACCTCCCCCGCGTTCGAGCGCACAGGGGGAAGGAACCGCCACGCCCCCCGCGTGACCCTCACACTAGGGACACCCGGACGGGGGGCGCCAGTCCCCACGCAGACACGATCTGCTAACAGGGACCGGACGTCCACGCGGTCATCCCGCGGGAGGCTCCTCGGGACCGGGGGCGGCCTCGCGGACGGCCTCCGGCCCCTCCTCCAGCAGGCGACGGAAGCCGTCGGCGTCGAGCAGCGGCACGCCGAGCTGCTCGGCCTTCTGCAGCTTGCTGCCCGCTCCGGGCCCGGCGACGACGAACGCGGTGCGCTTCGAGACGCTCGAGCCCGCCTTGCCGCCGGCGGCGACGACGGCCTCCTCGGCCTCCTCGCGGGTGAAGCCCTCGATCGTGCCGGTGACGACGACGGTGAGCCCGTCGAGCGGGCCGCGCTCGCGCTCCTCCGCGAGTCCCGGCCCCGGGTGCCCGGGGATCTCGAGGCGCACGCCCGCTGCCGCCCAGCGGTCGACGATCTCGCGGTGCCAGTCGATCGCGAACCAGTCGACGACCGCCTCGGCGATGATCGGGCCGACGCCCTCGACGGCGGCGAGCTGCTCCTGGCCGGCGGCACGGATGGCGGCGATGGAGCCGAAGTGCGCGGCGAGCGCCCTGGCCGCGACCGGTCCGACGTGCCGGATGCCGAGTCCGACGAGGAAGCGCCACAGGTCGCGGGTCTTCGCCTGCTCGAGGTTCGCCAGCAGGTCGAGGGCCTGCTTCGAGGGCTCGCCGTTCTTCTTCACGAACGGCGAGACCCGCTTCGGCGACCCGTCGTCGGTGAGGCGCGGCAAGCCGGTCTCGGGGTCGCGGACGATCGTGCGGATCGGCAGCAGCTGCTCGATCGTGAGGTCGAAGAGGTCGGCCTCGGTGACGACCGGCGGCACCGCGGGCTCGTCGGGCTGCGTGAGCGCGGCCGCGGCGACCTCGCCGAGCGCCTCGATGTCGAGCACGCCGCGGGACCCGATGTGCTCGACGCGGCCACGCACCTGCGCTGGGCAGCTGCGCGAGTTCGGGCACCGCAGGTCGATGTCGCCCTCCTTCGCCGGCTTGAGCGGCGTGCCGCACTCGGGGCAGTCGGCGGGCATGACGAACTCGCGCTCGTCGCCGGTGCGCAGCTCGACGACCGGGCCGAGGACCTCGGGGATGACGTCGCCCGCCTTGCGGAGCACGACGACGTCGCCGATGAGCACGCCCTTCTGCTTGACGACCTCCTGGTTGTGCAGCGTCGCCTGGCGCACCTCGGAACCCGCGACCCGCGCCTTCTCCATCACGGCGAACGGCGTGGCCCGGCCGGTGCGGCCGATCGAGACGACGATGTCGAGCAGCCGCGTGTGCACCTCCTCGGGCGGGTACTTGAAGGCCACCGCCCACCGCGGGGCGTGGCTCGTGGCGCCGAGAGCCACGTGCAGGTCGAGGTCGTCGACCTTGATGACGATGCCGTCGATCTGGTGCTCGACGCTGGCGCGCGCGGAGCGGTAGTGCTCGATGTAGGCGGCCACCTCGTCGACCGTGTCGACGACCCGGAAGTGGCTCGAGGTGGGCAGCCCCCACTCGGACAGGAGCCCGTAGACCTCGCTCTGCGACTCGACGGGGGTCTCGGCCTCGATCTGCTCGACGGGCCACGCGCCGATGCCGTGCACGAGCATGCGGAGGCTGCGGATGCGGTCGCGCATGAGCTGGAGGCGGGCCTCGCTCTTGCCCTCCTCCTTCTGCCGCAGCGATCCGCTCGCGGCGTTGCGCGGGTTCGCGAACACGCGCTCGCCCGCCTCGGCCTGCCGCGCGTTCAACGCGTCGAACGCCGCGACGGGGAAGAAGATCTCGCCGCGCACCTCGACGAGGTCGGGGTGGTTCGTGCCCTTCAGGCGCGCCGGGATGGTGCCCATGGTGCGGACGTTCTTCGTGACGTCCTCGCCGGTGACGCCGTCGCCGCGGGTGGCCGCGCTCACGAGCACGCCGTGCTCGTAGCGGAGGTTGATGGCGAGCCCGTCGATCTTCAGCTCGCAGAGCCAGCGCACCGGACGGTCGGGCGCGGCCTTGGCCGCGTCGCGGTGCACCCGGTCGCACCAGGCCGAGAGCTCGTCGCGGCTGAAGATGTTGTCGAGGCTCAGCATCGGCTCGGCGTGCACGACCGGCGCGAAGAGCGTGGTCTCGGGGGCGCCGCCCACGGTCTGCGTGGGGCTGTCCGGGCGCAGCAGCTCGGGGTGCTCGGTCTCGAGCCGCTCGAGCCGGTGGACCAGCTCGTCGTACTCGGCGTCGGACGCCGTGGAGCCGTTGCCCTCGTAGTACTGGTGCCGGAGCTCGCGGATGCGGTCGGTCAGCACCCGCACCTGCTCGGCGGCGGCCGGATCGGGCTCGGTGCGCACGGTGTCGCTCACGGGGCCGAGCATAGGAGCGGCCACCGACAGGACGGCGGGTTCTCCACAGATCCCGCAGCCGCCGGAAAGGCGGCCCCGATCAGGCCAGCGCGGTCGCGGCGACGGTGCGGTCGACCGTCACCTGGCCGAGCACGCGGGTGCCGTCGTAGAGCACGGCGCTCTGCCCGGGCGCGAGCCCCGCGATGGGCTCATCGGGGCGGACGACGACCTCGCCGTGCGTCACCGCGGCGGTCGCGGGCACCGGATCGGCATGAGCCCGCACCTGCACCGCGCAGGCGAAGCGCTCCGGCAGCGGCTCCCCCGTCGTGCTCCACCGCGCACCGGCGAGCTCGCCGACGGCGAGCGACTCCTTCGGTCCGACGACCACCGTGTTCGTGGCCGGGCGCACCTCGAGCACGAAGCGCGGCCGGCCGTCGGGCGCGGGCCGCTCGAGCGAGAGGCCCCGGCGCTGGCCGACGGTGTACGCGACGGCGCCGTCGTGCCGACCGACCTGCTCCCCCGCCTCGTCGACCACGGGGCCCGGCGCGCGGCCCAGCCGGTCGGCGAGCCAGCCGCGGGTGTCGCCGTCCGGGATGAAGCAGATGTCGTGGCTGTCGGGCTTGCGGGCGGTCCGCAGCCCGCGGCGCTCCGCCTCCGCGCGGACGAGCGCCTTCGACGGCGTCTCGCCGAGCGGGAACATCGCGTGCGCGAGCTGCTCGCCGGTCAGCACGCCGAGCACGTACGACTGGTCCTTCGCCTCGTCGGAGGCGCGATGCAGCTCGCGGCGGCCGTCCGCCGAGGTGCGCACGAGCGCGTAGTGCCCGGTGCAGACGGCGTCGAAGCCGAGCGCGACGGCGCGATCGAGCAGCGCGGCGAACTTGATCCGCTCGTTGCAGCGCAGGCACGGGTTCGGGGTGCGGCCGGCGGCGTACTCGGCGACGAAGTCGTCGACCACCGCCTCGGCGAAGCGGTCGCTGAAGTCCCACACGTAGAAGGGCATGCCGAGCACGTCGGCGACGCGACGCGCGTCGAGCGCGTCCTCGACCGTGCAGCAGCCGCGGCTGCCCTCGCGGAGCGTGCCGGGGTTGCGGTTCAGCGCGAGGTGGACGCCGGTGACGTCGTGCCCGGCCTCGACGGCGCGGGCGGCCGCGACGGAGGAGTCCACTCCCCCGCTCATCGCCGCCAGCACCCGCACGGCGTCCAGGGTAGGCGCCGCCTGGCCCCGGCGGGGCCGGACCGGCGTGCGCCGTGCGGGATCCGGTGCGTCCCGCAGGACCAGCCCGCCCAGGGGCCTGCGCGGACGTCCGGGGACGAGGCGGGTCAGGCGACGGCGGCGAGCGCGGGCAGCGCCGCGAGCAGCGCGTCGACGTCGGCCTCGGTCGACGAGTGCCCGAACGTGATGCGGAGCGCGCCGCGGGCCTCCTCGGCCGGGAGACCCATCGCGAGCAGCACGGGCGAGACGCGGGCGACGCCCGCGAGGCACGCGGATCCGGTGCTCACCGAGACCCCGGCCATGTCGAGCAGCAGCAGCAGGTCCTCGCCGTTCGCGCCCGGCACCGTCAGGTGCAGGTTGCCCGGCAGCCGCGCACCCGGGACAGCCGGATCGGCGCCGCGGACGACCGCCCCGGGGAGCGCTGCGAGCACCCCGGCGAGCGCGCGGTCGCGGAGGCGCCGCAGCCGGTCGGCCTCCCGCTCGAGGTCCTCCGTCGCCGCCTCGGCCGCGACGGCGAACGCGCGGGCGGCCGCGGCCTGCTGGGTGCCGGAGCGCAGGCCGCGCTCCTGGCCGCCGCCGTGGAGCACCGGCTCGAGCCGCACCGACCGGTCGACGACGAGCGCGCCGATGCCGGGCGGCCCGCCGACCTTGTGCGCCGAGACGCTGAGCAGCGCGGCGCCCGAGGCCCGGAACCGCACGGGCACCGAGCCGAAGGCGGCGACCGCGTCGACATGCAGCGGCACGGCCGCGGCGCGGGCTGCGCCGGCGAGGGCCGGGACGTCGTTCACCGTGCCGACCTCGTTGTTCGCCCACAGCGCCGTCACGAGCGCGGGGGCGCCGTGCTCGTCGAGCGCGCCGGTGAGCACCGCCGGCGACAGCCGGCCGTCGCCGTCCACAGGCAGCGGCACGAGCTCGGCGCCCTCGCTCGAGACGAGCGCGTCGATCGTCTCGACGGTCGCGGCGTGCTCGCCGCCGGGGGCGAGCACGCCGCGCCTGCCTGCCGCCGCACCGGCCCGGTAGGCGCCGGTGATCGCGAGGTTCACGCTCTCGGTGCCGCCCGAGGTGAGCACGACGTCGAGCGGCGCGCAGTCGAGCAGCGCCGCGAGCCGCTCGCGGGCGTCCTCGAGCATCGCCCGCGCGGCCTGCCCGTGCCGGTGCACCGACGACGGGTTGCCGGCGCGCCCGAGCGCCTCGACGAGGGCCGCGGCGGCGGCGGCCCGCATCGGCGACCCGGCGGCGTGGTCCAGGTAGGCGGCCATGACCTGCATAGGGTACGGGCATGCAGGCGGCTCCCCTCGAGGCGGCGACCGACCCTCGCGCCGAGGACCACCTCCGCGATCTCGGCGTGCGGCTCACTCCCGACGGCGGCGAGGTGCGCGTGTTCAGCGCCACCGCGAAGCGGATGGAGCTGTGCCTCCTCGACGAGCGCGACCCCTACTGGGTGGAGAAGACGGTGCGCCTCCGCCGCGGTGAGGGCGGCGTGTGGAGCGGCAGCTCCCCGCTGCTCGCGCCGGGACGGCGGTACTCGATCCGCGCCGACGGGCCGAGCGGCCCGCGCGACGCGTTCAACCCCGACCTCCACCTGCTCGACCCGTACGCGAAGGGCCTCGTCCGCGTCGACCAGGAGACCTGGCGCGGCGCCGTCGTCACCGACGACTTCGACTGGGGCGGCGCCGGCAAGCCGCACACGCCCCTCGAGCGCACCGTGCTCTACGAGGCGCACGTGCGAGGGCTCACGAAGCAGCTGCGCAGCGTCCCCGCGCACCTGCGCGGCACCTACGCGGGGCTCGCGCACGAGAGCACCATCGACTACCTCAAGGACCTCGGCGTCACCGCCGTCGAGCTGCTGCCCGTGCACGCCTCCACCAGCGAGCGGCGGCTCATGAAGCAGGGCATGGCCAACTACTGGGGCTACAACACGGTCGGCTTCTTCGCCCCGCACGGCCAGTACGCCTCGCTGCCCGCGCAGGCGGCCGGGCCCCAGGCGGTGCTCGAGGAGTTCAAGGGCATGGTGCGGCTGCTGCACGAGGCGGGCCTCGAGGTGATCCTCGACGTCGTCTACAACCACACCGCCGAGGAGGGCCGCTACGGCCCGACGACGAGCTTCCGCGGTCTCGACAACAGCACCTACTACCGGCAGGGCGGCGACGGCCGGTACATCGACACCACCGGCTGCGGCAACACGCTCGACCACTCGCAGGAGGTCGTGCAGCGTCTCGTGCTCGACTCGGTCAGGTACTGGGCGAACGAGGTCCGCATCGACGGGTTCCGCTTCGACCTCGCGGTGACGCTCGGCCGCGACGGCGCCGTCACCTACACGCCGGACTCCCCGCTGCTCGCCGCGCTCCGCGACGATCCGGCGCTCGCCGGCGTGAAGCTCATCGCCGAGCCGTGGGACGTGGGCCTCGGCGGCTGGCAGACGGGCGGCTTCCCTGCCGGGTGGTCGGAGTGGAACGACCGCTACCGCGACACCGTGCGCGACTTCTGGCTCACCGACGTCGAGGTGCTGCGCGGCGGCGGCTGGCCCCGCGAGGGCATCGGGGGCCTCGCCACCGGACTCGCCGGCTCGAGCCCGCGGTTCGGGCGGGAGCGGGCGCCGCTCGCGTCCGTGAACTTCGTGACCGCGCACGACGGCTTCCCCCTCGCGGACCTCACCGCCTACAACCAGAAGCACAACCTCGCGAACGGCGAGTCGAACCGCGACGGCACCGACAACAACCACTCGTTCAACTTCGGCGTCGAGGGGCCGACGCGGAACGAGGCGGTCCTCGCCGACCGTCGCCGGGCGATGCGCAACCTGCTCGGCACGCTGCTGCTCTCCGCAGGCGTGCCGATGCTCCTCGCGGGCGACGAGCACGGCCGCACCCAGCGCGGCAACAACAACGCCTACTGCCACGACGCGCCCGTCACCTGGCTCGACTGGCGGCTCGCGGACTGGCAGCGCGAGCTGCACGACTCGGTGCGGCGCCTGATCCGCCTCCGCGACGAGAACCCGGCGCTGCGCCCGTCGCGCTACGCCGGCGACGACGGCGCGATCGACGGCGCCACCGAGATGCACTGGTACAACCGCGGCGGGGTGCGGATGGACGACGCGGCCTGGCTCACGAGCGAGAACCGCACCCTGCAGTACCTCGCCCGGACGCTGCCGGACGCACCGGGCCGGAACAGCACGCTGGTGGTCGTGCACGGCCACGAGTGGCCGACCACGGTCGTCATGCCGCAGCACGACGGCATCACGCGCTTCACGCCGCTCTGGAGCAGCGCGGACGACGCGCCCGGCGGCGCCCCGCTCGCCCCCGGCGACGAGGTCGCGGTCGACGGCCCCACCCTGCTGCTCCTCCGCGCGGAGTGACCGCTGAAGCGGGACACCGCGTGTAGGTGATCGGCTCTCGTGGAGGTCGAGATCGTGGTTCCGGACCTGCACCCGGACGAACTCCCTACGCGGCGTCTTCGACCGAGGCCCGGGATGGGCCTCGGCGCCGGCGTCGCGGCGGAGGTCCGACAGGACCTCCGCCCTCCGCTCCACGGCGCTAGTGCGCGACCGCGACCAGGCCCATCTCCGAGGAGTTCGCGAGGTACTGGTTCTTCGGCACGACGCGCACGTTGTAGCCGAACGACCCGGGACGCTCGAGCGTCACGGTGCCGGCGAACGTCTTCGAGCCGTCGAGGTAGATCGTGCCCGTCATCGGCGCGAGCGGGTCGGTGACGTCGTCCTCGAGCGGCGACAGCTCGACCACGCTCGTGTGCTGCAGCTCGTCGCCCTCGCGGGAGGTGCCGTAGACGACCTGCACCGCGACGTCCGCCGGGTCGAGCACGCCGAGCTGCACCTGCGCGCGCACGTGCAGCGCGTCGCCGACCTGCGGCACGGGCGCGAGACCGCCGGACTCGACGTGCACGACGGAGACGCCGCTCCACGACGACGAGACGTGGTTCTTCCAGGAGGCGAGCTCGCGGCCGCCCGCGAAGTCGTTGTCGCTGATCGCGGCGGCCGCCTTGCCGGCGGGTATGTAGAGCTGCTGCACGTACTGGCGCACCATCCGGTCGGCCGACAGCTCGGGCGACAGCGTCGCGAGCGTGTGCCGCACCGAGCGCATCCACCGCGACGGCACGCCGCGGTCGTCTCGCCGGTAGAACCGCGGTGCGATCTGGTTCTCGATGAGGTCGTACAGGCTCTCGGCCTCGAGCTCGTCGCGCTCGGCGGCGTCGCCCGCCGAGTCGGCGGACGGGATCGCCCAGCCGTTCTCGCCGTCGTAGTACTCGTTCCACCAGCCGTCGAGGATCGACAGGTTGAGCGCACCGTTCAGGGCCGCCTTCATGCCCGACGTGCCGCAGGCCTCGAGCGGGCGCAGCGGGTTGTTCAGCCACACGTCGCAGCCCGGGTAGAGCACCTGCGCCATCGCGATGTCGTAGTTCGGCAGGAACACGATGCGGCGGCGCAGCTCCGGGTCCTGCGCGAAGCGCACGAGCTTCTGGATGAGCCGCTTGCCCTCGTCGTCGGCGGGGTGCGACTTGCCGGCGATGACGAGCTGCACCGGCCGCTTCTTCGACGTGAGCAGCGACGCGAGCCGCTTCTCGTCCTGCAGCATCAGCGTGAGGCGCTTGTAGGTCGGCACGCGGCGGGCGAAGCCGATCGTGAGCACGTCGGGGTCGAGCACCTCGTCGAACCACGCCGGCGCCGAGGCGCCCGGGTTCTCGCCGTGCCAGGCGTCGGTGATGCGGCGGCGCGCGTCGGCGACGAGGTTCGCGCGCATCCGGTTCTTCACGTTCCAGATGTCGGCGTCCGTGACGGCGTTCGAGTCCCACTCGGCCGCCGTGGTGTCGGACGTGCCGAGCTTGTCCTCCGCGAGGCGCAGCAGCATCGGGTCCGTCCACGTCGGCGCGTGCACGCCGTTCGTGACGGACGAGATCGGCACGTCGGCCTGGTCGAACCCCGGCCAGAGCCCCGCGAACATGCCGCGGCTCACGTCGCCGTGCAGCTGCGAGACGCCGTTCGCGTGCTGGCCGAGGCGCAGGCCCATGACGGCCATGTTGAACACGTCGTGCGAGCCGCCCGGGTAGGTCTCGCTGCCGAGCGCGAGCACCTCCCACACGTCGACGCCGGGCAGCAGGTCGCCCGAGAAGTACTGCTGCACGAGGCCGCGGTCGAAGCGGTCGATGCCCGCGGGCACCGGCGTGTGCGTCGTGAACACGGTGCCGGCGCGGACGACCTGGAGCGCCTCGGCGAAGCCGAGACCGTCGGTGATGAGCGTCGAGATGCGCTCGAGGCCCTGGAAGCCCGCGTGGCCCTCGTTGGTGTGGAACACCTCTGCCTGCGGCGCGCCCGTGATCTCGGTCCAGATGCGCAGCGCGCGCACGCCGCCGATGCCGAGCAGCAGCTCCTGCAGCAGCCGGTGCTCGCCGCCGCCGCCGTAGAGGCGGTCGGTCACGCTGCGGAGCGACTCCTCGTTCTCGGGGATGTCCGTGTCGAGCAGCAGCAGCGTGACGCGGCCGACGGCGACCTGCCAGATGCGGGCGTGCAGCGTGCGGCCGTACGGCAGGGCGAGCGAGACGAGCGCCGGGGCGCCGTCGGGGTGGCGCGTGAGCGTGAGCGGCAGGCCGTCCGGGTCGAGCACCGGGTAGGCCTCCTGCTGCCACCCGTCGCCCGAGATCGACTGCTTGAAGTAGCCGGCGCGGTAGAAGAGGCCGATGCCGGTGAGCGGCAGACCGAGGTCGGAGGCGCTCTTCAGGTGGTCGCCCGCGAGGATCCCGAGGCCGCCCGAGTACTGCGGCAGCGCGGCGGCGATGCCGAACTCGGGCGAGAAGTAGGCGATGTGCTTCGGCGCCCCGGAGAGCGACTGGTACCAGCGCGGCTCGCGCTTGTAGCGGTCGAGGTCGTCGCGGAGCGCGTTCGCGCGCTGCACGAAGGCCTGGTCGACGGCGAGCTCCGCCAGGCGCGCGGGGCTCACGGCACCGAGCAGCGCGACCGGGTCACCGGCGATGTCGCGCCAGATCACGGGGTCGATCTCGGAGAAGAGCTGCCGGGTCGGCTCGTGCCAGGACCAGCGGAGGTTGGCGGCGAGCGCGTCGAGCGCGGACAGCGACTGCGGCAGCACCGTCCGGACGGTGAATCGGCGGATGGCTTTCACTTCGCTCGGCATTCCTCTGATCAGCGGGCGTGAACGGACGTCACCATACGGGAACGGACGCCTCCTGCCAGGGAGGCGGGAGCGCCGCTCCCCGAGCCGTTCCCGCGTGCAGCGAAAGCCCAGGGCCCGGCACCGGGGCCCCTCGTAGAGTGACCTCGTGGCTGACATCCAGCGAACGGACGGGGCAGCGGCCAGGTCGACCCGGCAGGGTCGCGCCGGCACCGCCTCGACGAGGGCGACGCAGGCCAGGCGCCAGGCACCGAAGGCCGAGGCCTGGAAGCCGGTGCTCGGGCGCATCCCGATCCTCGACCTCGCCCCGCAGCAGCCGGACGACCTCTGGCCCGCGAAGGCGTACGACGGCGAGGTGGTCCCCTTCTCGGCGTCCGTCTTCAAGGAGGGGCACGACGTCATCGGCGCCGACGTGCTGCTCACCGCGCCGTCGGGCCGGGAGGTGCGCCGCCGCATGACCGAGGTCAACCACGGCCTCGGCCGGTTCACGGCGCTGCACCGCCTCGACGAGACCGGGTCGTGGACCTGGCGCGTGCAGGCCTGGGCCGACGACTGGGGCACCTGGCGCCACGACGCGGAGATCAAGGTGCCCGCGGGCATCGACGTCGAGCTGATGCTCGAGTCGGGCGCGCTGCTGCTCGAGCGCGCCGCGCAGGAGCAGCGGCGCACCGACGACGTGCGCCGGCGCTTCACCGAGCTCGCCGCGAGCCTGCGCGACACCACCGCCGACGCCGACGTGCGGCTGCGGCTCGTCCTCGCCGACGACGTCACGGCCGCGATCGAGCAGGACCCGATCGCGAGCCTTACGACCCTCGGCCCCACCCGCACGCTCCGCGTCGAGCGCACGCGCGCCGGCTACGGGGCCTGGTACGAGTTCTTCCCCCGCTCCGAGGGCGCGGTCAAGCACGAGGACGGCTCGTGGACGTCCGGCACGTTCCGGACCGCGGCGAAGCGGCTGCCGGCGATCGCGGAGATGGGCTTCGACGTCGTCTACATCCCGCCGGTGCACCCCATCGGCCGCACGAACCGCAAGGGGCCGAACAACACCCTCGTCGCGGGTCCGAACGACCCCGGCTCCCCCTACGGCATCGGCGGCGAGGCCGGCGGTCACGACGCGATCCACCCCGACCTCGGCACCGAGGAGGACTTCGCGTACTTCCTCGACTCGGCCGCCCGGCTCGACCTCGAGATCGCGCTCGACATCGCGCTGCAGGCCTCGCCCGACCACCCGTGGGTGACCGAGCACCCCGAGTTCTTCACGACCCTGCCGGACGGCTCGATCGCGTACGCGGAGAACCCGCCGAAGAAGTACCAGGACATCTACCCGCTGAACTTCGACAACGACCCGGAGGGGTCGTACACCGAGATGCGGCGCATCTTCCAGGTGTGGATCGACCGGGGCATCCGCATCTTCCGCGTCGACAACCCGCACACGAAGCCGCTCGGCTTCTGGGAGCGGCTCCTGCACGACGTGAACAGCGCCCACCCTGACGTGATCTTCCTCTCGGAGGCGTTCACACGCCCGCCGATGATGCGCGGGCTCGCGAAGGTCGGCTTCCAGCAGAGCTACACGTACTTCACCTGGCGCAACACGAAGCAGGAGCTCACCGAGTACCTCACCGAGCTGTCGACCGAGACGGCCGACTACCTGCGGCCGAACTTCTTCGTGAACACGCACGACATCCTCACCCCGTACCTGCAGTTCGGCGGCCCCGCGGCCTACAAGATCCGCGCCGCCCTCGCCGCGACGAGCTCCCCCAGCTGGGGCGTGTACTCCGGGTACGAGCTGTACGAGGACGTCGCGCGGCCCGGGTCCGAGGAGAACATCGACAACGAGAAGTACGAGTACCGGCCGCGCGACTGGGGCAAGGCCGCGATGCTCGGGCGCACCCTCGCGCCGTACCTCACCCGCTTGAACGCGATCCGCCGCTCGCACCCCGCGCTGCACCAGCTGCGCAACATCCGGTTCCACTGGAGCGACGACGACTCGGTGCTCGTGTTCAGCAAGTACGTCGAGGCCGAGTTCACCGAGAGCGGCAGGTCCGACGCGATCATCGTCGTGGCGAACCTCGACCCGCACGGCAGCCGTGAGACGACCGTGCACCTCGACCCGACCCTGTTCGGGCGGCCGGCCGGCGAGAGCTTCCCCGCGCACGACCTGATCACCGACTCCGTCTGGTACTGGGGCACGGACGACTACGTCCGCCTCGACCCGTTCGCGGAGCCGGTCCACATCCTGCACGTCGAGGGCTGACCCGGGTTCCCGGGTCGGCGAGGAGGAGATCCCGATGCCCACATCGAAGCAGGCGACGACGCCGCTGCCGGAGGCCCCGCGGCCCGCGGACGACGTGCTCGAGCACATCGCGAACGGCTCGCACTCCGGCCCGCACTCGGTGCTCGGCCAGCATCCGATCGGCGACGGGGACGCCGTCGTCATCCGCACGCTCCGGCCCCTCGCGCTCGAGGTCACCGCCGTGCTCGGGTCGGGCGAGCGCGTGAGCCTCGACCACGTCGGCTGGGGCGTCTGGCAGGGCGTCAGCGGCGCCGGCTTCCAGGACTACGTGCTCGAGACCCGCTACGAGGGCGACGTCGAGTGGACGGCCGACGACCCGTACCGCTACCTGCCGACCGTCGGCGAGGTCGACCTGCACCTCTTCGGCGAGGGCCGCCACGAGCGCCTCTGGGAGATGCTCGGCTCGCACCACCGCCAGGTGCACGGCGTCTCGGGCAGCGCCTGGGGCACCGCCTTCTCGGTGTGGGCGCCGCACGCGCAGGCCGTGCGGGTGATCGGCGACTTCAACAACTGGAACGGCGTGCTGCACGCGATGCGGCGGCTCGACAAGACCGGCGTGTGGGAGCTCTTCATCCCCGAGCTCGCGCCCTACAACGCGTACAAGTACGAGATCCTCACCGCCGCGGGCGAGTGGATCGAGAAGGCCGACCCGATGGCGCGGCACACCGAGCAGCCGCCCGCCACGGCCTCCGTCGTCACCGAGAGCAGCTACCGCTGGGGCGACTCCGCCTGGATGAGCGCCCGGGCGGCAGCGAACCCGACCGACCAGCCGATCAGCGTCTACGAGATGCACTTCGGCTCCTGGCGGCAG
Source organism: Amnibacterium sp. CER49 (assembly GCF_029846255.1). GTDB lineage: Bacteria > Actinomycetota > Actinomycetes > Actinomycetales > Microbacteriaceae > Amnibacterium. Next base: position 416,519 of record NZ_JARVWQ010000001.1, read on the forward strand.
GGCCTCGGCTACCGCGACGCGGCCGACCAGCTCATCGACTACCTGCACGAGACGGGTTACACGCACGTCGAGTTCCTGCCGCTCGCGGAGCACCCGTTCGAGCCGTCGTGGGGCTACCAGGTCACGGGCTACTACGCGCCGACCTCGCGCTACGGCCACCCCGACGACCTGAAGTACCTGATCGACCGACTGCACCAGGCGCGCATCGGCGTCTACGTGGACTGGGTGCCGGGTCACTTCCCGAAGGACGCGTTCGCCCTCGCGCAGTTCGACGGCCAGCCGCTCTACGAGCACAGCGACCCCCGGCTCGGCGAGCACCAGGACTGGGGCACCCTGATCTTCAACTACGGCGACAGCCAGGTGCGCAACTTCCTCGTCGCGAACGCGCTGTACTGGCTCGACGAGTTCCACGTCGACGGCCTCCGCGTCGACGCCGTGGCCTCGATGCTCTACCTCGACTACTCCCGCGAGGACGGCCAGTGGCTGCCGAACCGCTACGGCGGCCGCGAGAACCTCGAGGCGATCAGCTTCCTGCAGGAGACCACCGCCACCGCCTACAAGCTGCACCCCGGCGTCCTGATGATGGCCGAGGAGTCGACGAGCTGGGGCGGCGTCACGCATCCCACCCACCAGGGCGGGCTCGGGTTCGGGCTCAAATGGAACATGGGGTGGATGAACGACACCCTGCGGTACATCGCGAACGACCCGCTGTGGCGCAGCTACCACCAGAACGAGCTGACCTTCTCGTTCCTGTACGCGTTCAGCGAGAACTTCATCCTGCCGATCAGCCACGACGAGGTCGTGCACGGCAAGGGCTCGCTCATCGGCAAGATGCCGGGCGACCCGTGGCAGCAGCTCGCGAACGTGCGGGCGTACCTCGCCTTCATGTGGGCGCACCCCGGCAAGCAGCTGCTGTTCATGGGCCAGGAGTTCGGGCAGCGCAGCGAGTGGAGCCAGGACCGCAGCCTCGACTGGTGGATCCTCGACCAGCCAGCGCACCGTGGGCTGCTCTCGTTCGTCGGGCAGCTGAACCGCGTGTACCGCGAGAACCCGTCGTTCTGGCAGCAGGACTCGTCGTCGGCCGGCTTCAGCTGGATCGACGGCAGCGACGCGGCGAACAGCGTGCTCGGCTTCCTCCGCTGGGACCGAGACGGCAACCCCGTCGCGGCGCTGTTCAACTTCTCCGGCCGGCCGGTGGGCGACTACCGCGTCGGGCTGCCGTTCGCCGGCACATGGGAGGAGCTGCTCAACTCGGACGCCGAGGAGTTCGGCGGCTCGGGCGTCGGCAACTACGGCTCCGTCGTGGCCGAGAACGAGCCCTCGCACGGCCACCCGGCCTCGGCGGTGCTCACGCTGCCGCCGCTCGGCGCCCTGTTCCTGCGGCCCAAGCCGCGCGGGTAAAGCACCGGCACCGCTGATCCAGGGCGGCTTCCGACGAAGCGGGCGCGGAACGACGCCCGGACCGCCGGAAGCCGCCCGTTCTCCGTCGTGTGTGCCGCGAAGAGGGGGTGCTCGCGGCGTTCGGCTCCCTTGCCCCCGCAGGGCGCCGCTCGCTACGGTCGAGAGCGGACCCGATACCCCTCGGGTTCTCCGTCGCTCCCCCGGCGACAGCACCTCCGCAGTCCCCGCTGCACCCGGCCGGCCTTCCCCGAGGACGACCCCGCACTCCCCCCGCCCGACGTCCGCCCTGCCCAGGGGCCGCCGCCGCGTCCACCCGAATGGACTCCCCCGCATGACCACCTCCCCGCTCTCCGCGTCGGCGCCGTCGCTGCGCTCGCGGGCCGTCGCCGTCGCACCCCGGCGCTGGTCCGTCCGCTATGCGCGCCGCCTCCTCGTCACCGACGTCCTCGTCGTGGCCGCCGCGCTCGCCGCCTGCCAGCTCGCCTGGCTCGGCCCGTCGCCCGCCCCGGTGCCCCTGCGGAACGACGGCGAGACGTCGTGGCTCACCTACCCGCAGCTGTCGCTGCTCGTCGGCGTGGTCTGGCTCGCGCTGCTCGCGATCCTCGACAGCCGCGACGAGCGCGAGATCGGCAACGGCGCGACCGAGTACCGCCGCGTGCTCCGTGCGGGCTTCGCCGCGTTCGCCGTCACGGTGGTCGCGTCGTTCTTCCTCGGTCTCGACCTCTCCCGCGGCTGGGTGCTCGCGGTCTTCCCGATCGGCTCGAGCGCCGTGCTCGCTTCGCGCTGGACGTGGCGGAAGTGGCTGCACGCCCGCCGCGCGGCCGGGGAGCTCGCGCACCGGGTCGTGCTGATCGGCTCCACCGCGACCGTCCTGCAGACGGCCCGCGACCTCGCGCGGCAGCCCGCGCACGGCTACCGCGTCGTCGGGGTCGCCCTCACCGACGGACCCGACTCGGGCGAGGTCGGCGGACTGCCCGTCGTGGGCCCCGTCGACGAGGTGCCGGGCGCGCTCCGCTCCCTCGGGGCCGACACGGTCGTGGCGACGAGCAGCGACCACCTGCCGCCCGAGCGCATCCGCGACCTCGCCTGGCAGCTGGAGCCGCGCCGTCACGAGCTCGTGCTCGCTCCCTCGCTCACCGACGTCGGCGGCTCGCGGATCCACCTGCGGCCGGTCGCCGGCCTCCCGCTGATCCATGTCGAGACGCCGCACTACTCGGGCCTCGGCCGGTACGCGAAACGCGCCTTCGACATCAGCGCCTCGGCGCTCGCCCTCGTGATCCTCGCGCCGCTGCTCACGGTCGTCTCCGTGCTCATCGCCTCCGACAGCCCCGGCGGCGTCTTCTACCGCCAGACCCGCATCGGCCGGAACGGCGAGCCGTTCAGCATCCTCAAGTTCCGGTCGATGAGCGCCGACGCCGACGCGCGCCGCGCAGAGCTCGTCGCCGGCCGCGGCAAGGGCCTCTTCAAGATGGCCGACGACCCCCGGGTCACCCGCATCGGCCAGGTCCTGCGGCGCTACTCGATCGACGAGCTCCCGCAGCTGCTCAACGTGCTGCGGGGCGAGATGAGCCTCGTGGGGCCGCGTCCCGCGCTGCCGGAGGAGGTCTCCGACTACGACCGCCGCGAGCTGCGGCGGCTCGCCGTCACGCCGGGGCTGTCCGGCCTCTGGCAGGTGAGCGGTCGCTCGAACCTCGCTTGGGAGGACGGCATCCGGCTCGACCTGTACTACGTGGAGAACTGGTCGATGACGCAGGACCTGTCGATCCTCTGGCGGACCGCGAAGGCGGTGCTCACCTCCGACGGCGCCTACTGACGACGCCGGGGCCCCGCCCCGGGGCGACGTCAGTACAGCAGCGAGGTGAGGCGGCGGCGGGCGGCGGCGACCCGGGGGTCGTCGGCGCCGATCATCGCGAAGAAGTCGAGCAGCCGCGTGCGGAGCACCGTGCGGTCGTCACCCGCGACGACCGCGAAGGTGTCGAGCAGCCGGGCGAACGCGTCCTCGACGTGGCCGCCGGCCATGTCGAGGTCGGCGACCGCGAGCGCGGCCTCGACGTCCTTCGTGTCGCTCGCCGCACGGGTGCGGGCGTCCTCGGGCAGCGACTGCAGCCGGTCGAGGAGCTCGACCTGCGCGAGCGCGGCGACGGCAGCGGTGTCGCGCGGGTCCTGCGCGATCGCGGTGCGGAACAGCCGCGCCGCTTCCGTGTAGTCCTGCCGGCCGATGGCCTCGTAGGCCTCGGCGTGCAGCGGCGGCAGCGGCTCGGGCTGCGGCTCCTCGGCGGGAGCGGCGGCGCCCTCCCCCATCGGCACGGAACCGGTCACGCCGTTCTGCGCCGCCAGGGCGAGCACCTGCTCGAACAGCGGCCGCAGCTGGTCCTCGGGCACCGCGCCCGCGAAGAGGGGGACGGGGCGTCCCGCGATCACGGCGACGACGGTCGGCACGGCCTGCGCCTGCAGGTCGGCGACGAGCTGCGGGTTCGCGTCGTGGTCGACCACGCCGAGCACCAGGCGACCCGCGGCCTCCTCGACGACGTGCTGCAGCGCGGGCAGCAGCTCCTGCGACGGCGTGCTCCACGGGGCGACGACCGCGAGCACCACCGGCACCGTCCTCGACAGCTCGACGACGCGGGCGAGGTCGGCCTCGCCCACCTCCACGACGACGCCCGCAACGGGTGCGCCGTCGCCGGGGGCGCCCTCGGCGGAGGCGCCGCTCGGGGCGGACGGGGACGGCTGGGACTGCCGGGCGACGAGGGGCGAGAGGTCGACCGCCCCCCGGAGCCCGCTCAGGGAAGCGCCGGGGACTGCGGCCACGTGCTCACAACTCCTTCGCGGATATCAGTCCCTGAGCGTAGCCGAGCAGCACGACGCGCTCCGACGAGGCGGCGGACGGCACCGAGAACAGCAGCTGGTACCCGTAGGTGGAGGCGATGCCCTTCGTCGTCGAGTCGACCTTCGAGAGGATCTTCGTCGCGCCGCTCGGGGTCACCTTGACGCCGTCCTTGCTCGGCTTCACCGTCCACGTCTCGGCGAGGTCGACGGCGACGATCGCCCCCGAGTCCGCCGTGGCGAGCGCGACGACGTCGGCCGGGTCGGGCGTGACGTCGGTGAACGTGATGCCGGCGGTGCCGCCGAGCGCGTCGACCGCCTTCTTCTTCGCCGCGGTGCCCACGGCCTGCAGCAGCGCGTCGGAGGACGTGTCGAAGAGGGCGCTCTCCTTCGGATGCGCCCAGCGCAGCAGGCGGCCGTAGTCGGCGGCGAGCTCGCGCGGGGCGACCCGCAGCAGGCCGGTGTCGGGCTGGAGGCGCGACGCGCCCGCGGTCACCGACGGCAGCGAGGGCAGCACGGTGGTGGGCAGCAGCGACATCTCGTCGCGCACCTTGTAGCCGTCGCGGGGCGTGGCCTGGACGAGCGTGAGGGCGACCGGGGCCACCTTCCGGGGCGCGCTGCGGCTGCTGACCACGGCGAAGAGCGTGCGCGGCCACGCCGCGGTCGTCTCCGGGAGGATCACGTTCACGAGGGCGTCGGGGGCCACGGGGATCGCCTGCGGGAGCGCGCTCCGCGGGTCCTTCTGCTTCACGAGGTACGCGGCGCGGCGCAGGACGAGGGCGGGCCCGTCGAAGCGGTTCCGGAGCGTCCACGCCGACAGCCGCCGGTCGGCGAGCTGCGCGGTCTCGGCGGCGCTCGCGACGATGCGCGTCGCCTGCTCCTCGGTGACCGCCGCGGCGGTCACGTGCACGCCGGAGGTGGCGGCGACGAGCACGGGACGGGAGGTCGACTGGCAGCCGGTGAGCAGGACGGCTCCCGTCGCGACGCTCGCGATCAGGGCGGTGCGGCGCACCGCCCTGCGGCCCTTCGCCGTGGCGACGAGCTGCGGCCTGGTGGTGTGGACCCGCGGATGCGGCGCCCTCGGCAGCTTGGCGGGCGGGCGGCGACGGGGGCCGCGGCGACGGCGCAGGTGCACGAGCGCCCAGATGTAGAGCAGCAGCCCGACGACGGCGAGCACGCTGCCCCCGATGATCAGCGGGGTCGCGAGCGGGGTCGCGACGCGCACCGGCCAGCTCAGCGCGATCGTCGACGGCGCTGCGGCCGTGCCGTCGGCCGCGACGAGGACGGCGACGCCCGAGGGCACCTTCACGTTCCAGTCGAGCCGGCCGGTCGCCGCCTGCTGGTCGACCCAGAGGTCGGAGCCGTTCGGATCCGGGTGGCCGCCGGTGAGCCCCGCGACGACCGGGGCGGTCGACACGACCGGCGGCAGCGCCTTCCCGGCGGCGTCGACGCGCAGCGTGGCGTACCGCTGGCCCGAGAGCCAGGCGGTGACGTCGGCCTGCCGGCCGTACGCGGCGAAGACCTTCGAGGACCCGGCGAGATGCAGCTGCTGCTGCCCCGGGTGCGCGTTCAGCACCGATCCGGGCACGACCACGTAGCGGACGCCCGCGGGGACACCGGCGCGGACGGTTGTGTGGTCCTGCGGCAGCAGCACGGTGCGCTGCGCGATGCCGAGGCCGATCAGGACCGCGGCGACCACGAAGGTCACGAGTGCGAGCACGAAGCGCACGGCGGTCCTCCTCGTTCTCGTCGGGACGGGCACCGCCGGGATCGGCGGCGCGTCGGCGTCAGGGCGCGGAAGCCGCCACGGCGGTGGCCCGCATCCGGGGGCCGCGACGGATCGGGGCAGCATAGCCAGCGGCCGCCGCGCATCCCGCTGCGCCACGCGGAATCGCCGAGCCCCGCATCCGGGTGACGCGCGCCTCCGCTCCTACACTGGGCCCGACGCGCGGGGCGCGCGCCCGAGAACCTTCCGCTGACGAGGAGCGACACGTGTCCGACGAGTCCGGCTTCACCATCGCGATGCGCGGGTACAACCGCGACGAGGTCGACCGGGCGATGCAGGAGCTGCGCCGCGAGCTCGTCAAGGCGAGCAGCGGGCTCGCCGAGGCGCAGCGCGAGGTGAAGCGCCTGTCCGCCCGCGTCGAGGAGCTCGACAGCGAGCTCGAGGAGGTCGGCAGCCCGACCTACTCGGGTCTCGGCCACCGGCTCGAGAGCCTGCTGCGCCTCGCGGAGGAGCAGGCGACCCGGGTCATCGCGCAGGCGGACATCGACGCGGAGCGGCTCCGCTCCACGGCGCAGGCCGACGTCGACCGGCAGCGGCTCGAGTCCGCCGAGCTCGCCGAGCGCCTGCTCGCCGACGCGCGCGAGCAGGCCGAGGCGACGCTCTCCGCGGCCCGGCTCGAGGCCGACCAGACCCGCGAACGGGCCGAGCTGAACGCCGAGACGACGACGCAGGACGCGCTCCGCGAGGCGGCCGCGATCCGCGGCGCCGTCGCGACCGAGGCCGCCGAGACCCGCGGGACCGCGAAGCGCGAGGCCGCCGCGATCCGCGCCTCCTCGGAGCGCGAGGCCGCCGAGCTCCGCATCGTCGTCGAGCGCGAGACGGCCGCCGCGCGCGAGGAGGCCGCCCGACTGGTCCGCGAAACGGAGGTGTCGCGCACCGAGCTCGAGCGCGAGATCGAGGCCGGGCGGGCCGACCTGCACCGCGAGCTCGAGCGGATGCGGGCCGACCTCGACCGCGAGGCCGAGCAGATGCGGGCCGACCTCGACCGCGAGGCCGAGCAGGCGCGCGCCGACCTCGCCGACGAGCTCGAGGAGGCGCGCATCGCGCAGTCCCGCGAGCACGACGCGCGCCGCGACGCCCTCGCCGCCGACCTCGCCGAGCTCCGCGCCGAGACGGCGCGGGAGGTCGAGCAGGCGCGGCTCGATCTCGACGTCGAGATGAAGTCCCGTCGCGACGAGGCGGAGCGCGAGTACCTCGCCCGGCACCAGGAGGCCGTGGCCTCCACCCAGCGCTACCTCGACGACGCGAACGCGCAGCTCGCCGACGCGATCCGCCGGGCGGCCGACAAGCGGCTCGAGGCCGACGCGCTCGAGACGACCATCGAGATCGACGGCCGCCGACGCCGCGAGGCCGCCGAGACCGAGGCGGCCGAGCTCGTGACGGATGCCCGGCAGCGTGCCGCGGCGATCCTCGCCGAGGCGGAGGAGCGCTCGACCCGGCTCGTCCGCGACGCGGAGGAGCGCCTCGCCGAGCTCCGCGAGGAGCGCGACGCGATCGCCCAGTACTTCGAGTCGCTGCGCGGCGCGCTCCGCTCCACCGAGCCCGTCGACGTCGAGTAGCGCCGCGAGCCCCGGTCCTCGATGCGCATCCACAGCCCGTTCCGCACGGGCCTCATCGGCGGCCTCGGCGTGCTCGTCGCGATCGCGACGGGCGTCGCTGTCACGCACCTCGCCACGGTCCTCACCTACGTCGGCGCCGCCGCGTTCCTGTCGCTCGGCCTCGACCCGATGGTGTCGCTGCTGCAGCGCCTCCGGCTGCCGCGGTGGCTCGCGCTGCTCGTCGTCGTGGTGGTCGTGCTCGGGGTGCTCGCCCTGATCCTGACGCTCGTCGTGCCGGTGATCGTCTCGCAGGCCTCGAACCTCGTGCAGACCATCATCCGGTTCACGCAGAACACCGCGTCATGGCGGGCGTTCCTGAAGCAGGTGCAGGACACGGTCGGTCCGTCGGTCGACGTGCAGTCGATCGTCGACCAGACCTCGACCTACCTGCAGCGGAACGCGGGCAACATCACGGGCGGCGTGCTCGCGGTCGGCCTCGGCATCGCGGGCGGCGTGGCCGGCGCGGTGGTCGTCGTGATCCTCACCCTCTACTTCACCGCGTCGATCGACGTGTTCAAGTCGGCGCTCTACCGGCTGGTGCCGATGTCGCGGCGCGAGAAGTTCGCCGACATCGCCGAGCAGATCTTCCAGGCGGTCGGCCGGTACGTGATGGGCCAGGTCGGCCTCGCCCTGATCAACGGCCTGCTCAGCTTCGCGATGCTGTCGGTGCTCGGCGGCCAGCTCGCCGCCGTGTTCGCGTTCATCGCCTTCATCGGCAGCCTCATCCCGCTCGTCGGCACGGTCTCGGGCGCCGCGCTCATCGTCGCGGGGCAGTTCGCGCTGGCGCCGACGGACACCACCTTCTTCGGGGTGCCCACCTGGCTCGCGGTCGCCGTCTACTACATCGTCTACATGCAGATCGAGGCCTACGTGCTGAGCCCGAACATCATGAACCGCGCGGTGAAGGTGCCGGGCGTCGTCGTGGTGATCGCCGCGCTCGTCGGCGGCACGCTGCTCGGTGTGCTCGGCGCGCTCATCGCGATCCCGGTCGCGGCGGCGATCCTCCTCATCGTCGAGCAGGTGATCGTGCCGCGGCAGGCCGAGCTCTAGCCGCTCGCGACCAGCTCGCGGGGCACCTCCGTCGGCAGGGGTGCGGCATCCGGCACCACCGCGGCGACGATCTCGTCCAGCACCCGGCGCACCTGCGGCTCCCCCACCCAGAGGTGGCGGCCGCCCTCGACGACGACGAGCCGCGCCTCGGGCACGGCCGCGAAGCCCTCCCTGGCCTCCGGCGGCTTCAGGAAGTCGTCGTGCTCGGGCACCACGACGACGAGCGGGACGCCCGAGCCGTGCCAGGCCGCGACCTCGCCCGGGGTCGCGCGGTGCAGGGGCGGCGAGAGCAGCACCGCGCCGGCGATCGGGTGCCCGAGCCCGTACTTGAGCGCGAGCTCGGTGCCGAACGACCACCCGAGCAGCCACGGCGCGGGGAGGCCGCGCTCGGCGACGAACGTCATCGCGGCGGCGACGTCGTAGCGCTCCGCGACGCCGCCGTCGTACTCGCCCTCGCTCGTGCCGCGGAGGCTGCTCGTGCCGCGCGTGTTGAAGCGGAGCACCGCGATCCCCGCGAGCGCGGGCAGGCGCGCGGCGGCCTTGCGGAGCACGTGGGAGTCCATGAAGCCGCCGTGCGTCGGCAGGGGGTGCAGGCAGACGAGGGTGGCGACCGGCTCGCGGTCGACCGGCGTCGCGAGCTCGCCGACGAGCACGAGGCCGTCGACCGTCGTGAGCTCGATCTCCTCGCGGTCGGCGACGAGCTCGGTTCCGCTGCGGATCTCGACGAGCCCGCTCATGCGATCCGCCAGCAGTGCGCGTGCCAGTGGCGTCGCGCCTCGAGATCGGCCGTGTCGCCGAGCACGCCGTCGGCGCGCCACACGACGAGGTGCGGCACCCCCTCCGCGATCCCGAGCCCGCAGCCCGGGCAGACGTAGGCCTTCAGCGCCTGCGCGGCCGAGATGGGCTGCACGTTCCACTGCCGGCCGCGACGGGTCTCCAGGCGGGGGCCGCCCGCGACACGGAGGGGCGGCGGCTCCTCGCCCGAGGAGCGGTTGCGACGGGGCACGCGACCTAAGGGTGTCAGTACCAGCCGCGCGAGATCTCCGAGTTCCATGCGCCGCAGGGGCTGCCGTAGGAGCCGGAGATGTAGCTGAGGCCCCACTGGATCTGGACCTTGTAGTCGTTCTGCCAGTCGGCGCCGAACGCCGCCATCTTGCTGCCCGGCAGGGACTGCGGGATGCCGTAGGCGCCGCTCGGGTTGTAGGCGTGCGTGTTCCAGCCCGACTCGCGGTTCCAGAGGTTCACGAGGCAGCTGAACTCGCCGGCGCCCCAGCCGCGAGCGGCGACGAGGCCGGCCGCGTACGCCTGGGCGGTGCCCGTCGGCGTCGTGTAGGCCGGGGCGGTCGCGGCGCTCGCGAGCGCGACGTCGGCGCTGCCGCCCGTCGCGGCGAGCGCGGTCTGATGCACGACGACGACCGGCTTCACGGCCTGGAACTTGTCGCGCTTCACGTCGACGAGCACGTAGCCGCCCTGGATCGCGAACCGCTGCACCTTGTCGACCGGGGCCTGCTCGGGCTTCTGGTAGAACGGCGCGGCCGTCGCGCCCGCGTACGGGTCGCTCACGCTCACGAGGGCGATGCCGGCGCACGCGAGCATCGCGAACGCGCTGAGCGCGTTGCGGCTGCGCGAGAACGGCCGCCGGTACGAGGTCGCCGGCGCGGCCGCGGGCACCGCGGTCCCGGGGTGGACCGGACGGGTCCGTCGGACACCGCCGGGTGCGGTTCGAGCGCTGCTCGAGCGCTGCGAAGCGGCGGAGGGAACGAAGTCGGTGTGCCTGCCCACGATGTCGTCAGCCTATCCAGGGGGTCGAGAAGATCACGGTCCGGTCTCGGCGCGTCATCCGCGCCGCGGGGGCGCCCCTCATCGGACCGCGAGCATGACCTCGACGAGGGCGTCGATCAGCAGGTCGACCTGCGCCTCGCGGTACCCGTTGCGAGCCGGGCGGAACGCGACGCCGCGCACGTCGTCGACCGCGAACCTCGCGCCCTCCTCGAAGTACGCGCGCGCCTGCTCGGCGAAGGCGTCGACGTCCTTCACGGCGTAGCCCACCTGCAGCAGCCCGGTGCGGTCGAAGCGATGCCCCTCGGGCCGGTCGAGCCGCCCGATGATCTCCTTCGCGATGGTGCGGGTGTTCGCGTAGTAGGCCCGCTCCCCCGCGCTGCGGCGGGCGCGGTCGCGCTCCCGGGTCGCGAAGGCGTCCTCGAGCCGCTCGAGCGCGGCGTCGACCGCGGCGGTCGCGTAGCCGCCCCGCTGCATCGAGAACGCCGTGCGGCGGATGTCGGCCGCGGTGAGCGGCGCCTGCTGCCGCTTGTCGTCGAACGCGGCGCGCGCGTCGCTCAGGAACGTGTCGACCTCGTCGGGGTCGTAGCCGAGGCGGCGGCCGCGGGTGCGGGGGAAGGTCGTCGACATGGTCGACATCCTGCACTCAGCGTGCGAGGAACAGCAGGAGCAGCGCCGAGGCGGCGGCAGGAAGGATCGAATCGATGCGGTCGAGGAACCCGCCGTGGCCCGGCAACCAGCCCGAGATGTCCTTGATGCCGACGTCGCGCTTGATCATCGACTCGCCGAGGTCGCCGAGCGTGCCGGCGAGGAGCACGACGGCGCCGAAGACGGGACCGAACCAGATGGGCTCGTCGAGCACCAGGGGCGCGAGGATCGTCGCGGCGGCGATCGCGGCGATCGCGGAGCCGGCGAAGCCCTCCCACGTCTTCTTCGGGCTGATCCGGGGCGCCATCGGATGCTTGCCGAAGGTGAGCCCCGAGACGTACGCGAAGAGGTCGGTCGCGACGACGACCACCACGAAGGACAACGTCCACCACTGGCCGCCGGGCTGCGCGGTGAGCACGCTCGCGCAGGTGCCGAGCCCGGTCACGTAGAGCTGCACGAACGCGGTCGCGACGAGGTCGCGGCCGAGCGCCCGCGGCGGCGCGGGGTGCCTCGGGATCTGCGCGAGCCGCCATGCCCCGGCGAGCAGCACGGCGCCGAGCAGCGTGAGCAGCCAGCCCTGCGGCGCGACCGGGTCGGGACGGGTCGCGCCCGCGACCGGCACCATCGCCGCATAGGCGAACGGCTGCGCGAGCACCCCCGCCACGGCGGAACCGACCCGTGGGACGCGCATCCCTCCCGCACGGAGCGCCCCCGCGAGCTCGAACGCAGCGAAGCCGACGAGCACGACGGCGACGACGAGGAAGAACCGCTTCTCGACGAGGAGGCTCGTGAGCAGGGCCGCGCCGAGCAGCAGGCCGACGATGATCGCCGGCAGGAGGTTGCGTCCGGAGCGCGCGTTGATGCGCGCGTTCGCCTCGTCGAGCTGCAGCCGCCGGACGCGCAGCTGCTCCTGCAGCTCGGCCGTCGTCCGGACACGTCGCGCTCGGCCGGGGTGCTGCGCCATGGACGCTAGACCTCGAGCAGTTCGGCTTCTTTGCGCTTCAACGCGTCGTCGATCAGATCGATGTGCCGCTTCGTGAGCCCGTCGAGCTCCTTCTCGCCCCGCGACACGTCGTCGTCGCCGACCTCGCCCTTCAGCGCGTCGAGGTCGTCCTTCGCGCGCCGGCGGATGTTGCGCACCGCGACCTTCGCGTCCTCGGCCTTGCCGCGGACGATCTTCACGAACTCCTTGCGGCGGTCCTGCGTGAGCTCGGGCATGACGACGCGGATGATCTGCCCGTCGTTCGTCGGCGTCGCCCCGAGGTTCGGCGCGGTCGCGATGGCCTTCTCGATCTCCTTGAGCGCGCTCTTGTCGTACGGCGTGACGACGAGCATGCGCGCCTCGGGCGCCTGCAGCGAGGCGAGCTGCCCGAGCGGCGTCGGGCTGCCGTAGTAGTCGACGAGGATCCGCTGGAAGAGCGCCGGGTTCGCCCGGCCCGTCCGCACGGTGTTGAAGTCGTCCTTCGCGACCTCGACGGCCTTCGCCATCCGATCCGTGGCCTCGGCCAGCACGTCCGCGATCACGACAGTCCCTTCATCGACAGCCTCCGAAGTCTATGCGTGCGGGCTGAGCGTCACGGACGGACCGTGGTGCCGACCTCGGCCCCGCGGATCGCCTCGGTGATCGTGTCGTCGCCGTCGATGCCGAAGACGCGCATGGGCATGCGGTTGTCCATGCAGAGGCTGAAGGCGGTGGAGTCGACCACCTTGAGGCCCTGCTGCAGCGCGTCCGCGTAGGTCAGGGTGTCGAGCTTCACCGCGGTCGGGTCCTGGTTCGGATCGGCCGTGTAGACGCCGTCGACCCCGTTCTTCGCGACGAGCACCTCGTCGGCGCGGATCTCGAGCGCGCGCTGCGCCGCGACGGTGTCGGTCGAGAAGAACGGGAGCCCGGCGCCGGCGCCGAAGATGACGATGCGGCCCTTCTCGAGGTGCCGGATCGCGCGGCGCGGGATGTACGGCTCGGCGACCTGCGTCATCGCGATCGCCGACTGCACCCTGGTCTCGGCGCCGGCCTGCTCGAGGAAGTCCTGCAGCGCGAGCGCGTTCATGACCGTGCCGAGCATGCCCATGTAGTCGGCACGGCCGCGGTCCATGCCGCGCTGGCTCAGCTCGGCGCCGCGGAAGAAGTTGCCGCCGCCGACGACCACCGCGACCTGCGCCTCGGACGACGCTTGGGCGATCTGGCGGGCCATCGACTGGACGATGTCGGGTGCGACGCCGAGCGTGCCTCCTCCGAAGGCCTCTCCGGACAGCTTGAGGACGACTCGGCGCATGCTTCCTCCGTTTCGGGGGGTCGCCGTCGAGCGTATCGGGAGCGCTGCCCGCTCCGGGTGGGAGCCCGGTCAGGTCCTGGCCGCCCGGCTGGAACGACGAAGCGCGGCGGCCGTGGCGGGACCACGACCACCGCGCTTCGGTGGAGCAGGGGTGGTGCTTACGCGCCCACCTTCGTGCGGGCGAAGTCGACGACCGTGATGCCGGCGTCCTTCAGCACCTTGCCGGTCGCCACCTTGCTGTCGCGGGCGTACGGCTGGTCGTCGAGGACGACCTCCTTGAAGAAGCCGTTCAGCCGGCCGTTCACGATGTTCGCGAGCTGCGCCTCGGGCTTGCCCTCGTTGCGCGCCGTCTCCTCGACGATCTGCCGCTCGTGCGCGACGACGTCCTCGGGCACGTCCTCACGGGTGCGGTAGCGCGGCTCGAACACCGCGATGTGCTGGGCGACGGAGCGGGCGGTCTCCGCGTCGGTGCCGGTGTAGCCGAGCACGACGCCGACCTGCGGCGGCAGGTCCTTGCTCGTCTTGTGCAGGTAGACGGCGAACTCGTCGCCCTTCACCTGCTTGACCGAGCGGAGCTCGACCTTCTCGCCGAGCAGCGCGGCCTCGTCGTTGATGAAGGCCTCGACCGTCTGCCCGCCGATGGGCGCGGCCTTCGCGGACTCCAGGTCGGAGGCGCCGGCGGCCACGACGGCGTCGAGCACCTTCTGGGCGAGGTCGATGAACCGCTCGTTCTTCGCGACGAAGTCGGTCTCGCTCGCGAGCTCGAGCAGGGTCGCGACGCCGTCGCCGGCCTTCGCGGCGACGAGGCCGGCGGTGGTGGCGCGGCCGGAGCGCTTCTCGACGCCCTTCAGGCCCTTGACCCGGAGGATCTCGACGGCCTTGTCCATGTCGCCGTCGGCCTCGACGAGGGCGTTCTTGCTGTCGAGCATGCCCGCACCCAGGCGGTCACGCAGGGTCTTCACGTCAGCGGCGGTGAACGACGCCATAGCCGACTCCTTTCGGTCGATGTGCTTCAGGAAGCGCGGATCGGGAGCGCCCGCGGATCCCCGCGGTGCGCTCCCGAGGCGCTGATGGGTCCGCGCGGCTCAGGCGCCGGTGGCGGGACGCTTCTGCTCGGGCGTGGTCGAGGCGTCCTCCTGGGTCTCGACCTCGGCCTCGGTCTGCGGGGAGTGCTGCGGCACGAGCCCGTCGACGGCCTGGCTCTGCAGGTCGGCGTCGGCCTCGGCGTCCGCGTCGTTCTCCTCGGTCGTCGCGCCCTGCTCGGCCTCGGCGGCCTCGGGTGCGGCCTCCGCGTCAGCGGCGGCCTCCGGGGCGGCGTCCGCGTCAGCGGCGGCGTCGGCCGCCTGCGTCGTCGGCTCCGGCGCGTTCGAGTCGGCACCGGCGTCCGCCTGCAGCAGCTCGCGCTCCCACTCGGCCAGCGGCTCGGCGGCCTCCTGGCTCGAGCCCTGGTGACGCTGGATCAGGCCCTCGGCCGCGGCGTCGGCGATGATCCGCGTGAGCAGCGCGACGGAGCGGATGGCGTCGTCGTTGCCCGGGATCGGGTAGGCGAGCTCGTCCGGGTCGGCGTTCGTGTCGAGGATGCCGATCACCGGGATGCCGAGCTTCTTGGCCTCGTCGACGGCGAGGTGCTCGCGCTTGCTGTCGACGACCCAGATCGCGCTCGGGGTCTTCGACAGGTTTCGGATGCCGCCCAGGGTCTTCTCGAGCTTGTCGCGCTCGCGACGCTGGATCAGCAGCTCCTTCTTCGTGTAGCCGCGCGTCGTGTCGTCGAAGTCGATCGCGTCGAGCTCCTTGAGGCGGTTCAGCCGCTTGTGCACGGTGGTGAAGTTCGTGAGGAGGCCGCCCAGCCAGCGCTGGTTCACGTAGGGCTGGCCGACGCGGGTCGCCTGCTCGGCGATGACCTCCTGGGCCTGCTTCTTCGTGCCGACGAAGAGCACGGTGCCGCCGCGGGCGACCGTCTCCTTGACGAAGTCGTAGGCCTTATCGATGTAGGCGAGCGACTGCTGCAGGTCGATGATGTGGATGCCCGAGCGCTCGGTCAGGATGAAACGCTTGACCTTCGGGTTCCAGCGGCGGGTCTGGTGCCCGAAATGCACGCCGCTGTCGAGCAGCTGGCGGATGGTGACGACGGCCACGGCCGTTCCTCGTTCCTCGCGCCGCATCCGGCGCGCTTGCGGTTGTCGCCGGAACGCCCGTTGCGGTCCGGCCCTGGCGCCCGACGGCCCGTCCACCTCCGGTACGGAGGACCGATGGACGAGAGCCGCCCTGGATCGGGCGCGCGAAGTCACCCCGCTCGCGCGGGATGCGGCCACGAGTCTACCAACCCCCGGAACGGGGTCTGAACCCGCGACCCGGCGTCCCCCGGCGGGCGTCGCCGCCAGCCCGGACCGGCCGGACCAGCCCTTCGGCCGGCGGCCGTCGAGCGCACACGATCCGCTCCTCCCCAGGCCGGCTGCAGCAGCGCCGGACTCCCCCGGTCGCACGTCTCGCGCTCGGCCGCCGGCGCGCGGGCGCAGGGTGAGCACGTGCTCAGGGTCCCGGTCGCAGGCGTCGTCCTCGCTGCGGCGGCGCTGCTGACGGGTGCGGCCGTGCCGTCACAGGCGCGAGCCGCTCCCCTGCCACGCTGGTCGTGGCCGGTGCCCGCCCCGCATCGCGTCGCACGCCCGTTCGTCGCACCGTCCGGGCCCTACGCCGGCGGCCACCGCGGCATCGACGTCGCAGCACCCGCCGGCACCACGGTCACGGCCCCCGCGGACGGCCGCGTCGTCTGGGCCGGGACGATCGTCGACCGCGGGGTCGTCGCGATCGACCACGGCGACGGCGTCCGCTCGAGCTTCGAGCCGTTGACGCCGCGCGTCCACCTGGGTGACACCGTGCTCCGCGGCCAGGCGATCGGTGCGGTGGCGGCGGGTGGCACGCATCCCGACGGCGTGCTCCACATCGGCGCGCGGATCCGGGGCGAGTACGTGTCGCCGCTGCTCCTGCTCGGCGGCCTGCAGCGGGCGGTGCTGCTACCGAGCGCGACCGCTACGACCGGGGGTGCGCCAGCCGGTAGCTCTCGGTGAGCCGTTCCATCGACACGTGCGTGTAGATCTGCGTCGTGCCGAGGCTCGCGTGGCCGAGGATCGCCTGCACCGCGCGGAGGTCGGCGCCGCCGTCGAGCAGGTGCGTCGCGGCGGAGTGACGCAGGGCGTGCGGACCGGACGGCCCGGAGCCGGGGACGGCTTCGAGCAGGCGTGCGACGAGCCGGTAGACGCTCCGCGGGCCGATGCGGCCGCCCCGGTCGCCGAGGAAGAGCGCCGGTCCGGCGCCGCTCCCCCGCGCGGCGAGCGCCGGGCGCCCGCGGTCGAGGTAGGCGCTGAGGGCCCGTGCGGCCGGCACGCCGAACGGCACGACGCGCTGCTTGTCGCCCTTGCCGGTGACGCGGATCGTGAGCGCACCCAGGTCGATGTCGTCGACGTCCGCGCCGCACGCCTCGCTGACGCGCAGCGCGGACCCGTACAGCACCTCGAGCACGGCGAGGTCGCGGAGCGCTGCGGGATCGCCGTCGGCGCACCGCTGCTCGAGCCCTTCGAAGAGCCCGCGCATCTGGTCGCTGCCGACGACGCGCGGCAGCCGGCCCTGCGCCTTCGGCGCGCGCAGACGGGCTCCGGCGTCGATGTCCGCCGCGCCGGTGCGCTTCAGCCAGGCGGTGAGGCTCCGAGCGGCGGCGGCGCGGCGGGCGAGCGTGGCGCGGGCGAGGCCACCGGTGGTCGCGGCGTAGAGCCAGTCGCGGAGCAGCTCGAGGTCGAGCCCTGCGACGTCGGTGATGCCGCGCTGCCCGGCGAACACGACGAGATCGGCGAGGTCGGACCCGTAGGCGTCCACGGTGTTCGCGGCGTAGGCGCGCTCGTGCTCGAGGAAGCCCCGGTGGTCGCGGACCGCGTCGGCGAGCAGCATGCCGACAGGATGGACCGGCGGCGAGCGGTACGCCGCGGCGGCTCACCGCTCGAGGTCGACGCCCATCGAGTCGAAGTACGAGTCGGGCGTCTCGGCGACGACGCGCACCGGGTCGGTGCCGAGCAGGCTGTAGCCCACGCGGCCGTCGTCGTAGAGCGAGAGCACCCCGGCGGCGCGGCCCCCGTCTGCGCCGACGACCCCGCCGCCGGGCCGGGTGAGCCGGATGACGTAGGCGGTCGCCGGCGCGACGAACACGGGGACGCCGGCGATCACGCTGCTCGTGAGGTAGTGGAGGTGGCCGCCGAGCACCGCGCGGACGTCGGAGCCCTCGATCACTCGGGCGAGCTCGTCCTGCCCCGTGAGGTGCAGCCGCTGCAGCCCGGTGACCTCGACGGGCACGGGCGGGTGGTGCAGAGCGAGGACGGTGCCGTGCTCCGCCGGTTCGGCGAGCTGCGCGCGGAGCCATTCGGTCCGGGAGGCGTCGAGGCCGCCCTCGACGTGCTGCGGGATCGACGTGTCGAGCACGACCACCCGGAGCCCGCGGACGTCGTGCACCTGGTCGAGCGGCTCGCCGGTGCCGGGCGCGTCGAGCAGATGCCGCGCGAACGGCTCGCGGACGTCGTGGTTGCCGGGCACCCAGAGGACGGGCCAGCCGGTGCGCGCCGTGACCGCCTCCGTCGTGCTCCGCGCGGACTCGTAGCTGACGGGATCGCCGTCGTCGGCGACGTCGCCCGTGTGCACGAGCGCGTCGAACGGGATGCCGCTCGCCTCGAGCGCCTCGAGCGCCGCGTGGAAGGTGTCGGCGGTGGCGACGTCGCCGTGCAGCAGGCCGGTGCGGGTGAAGTGGCTGTCGGAGACGTGGCCGAGACGATGGGTGGCGGTGGGCTCGCGCGTCATGGCCGCACGCTATCGACCGGCCCCGACGGGCGGCTGTCGGGGGCGTCGCGGGCGGACCTCCCCGGGGCTACGCTCCCGACCACCGATCCCGGGAGGTGCCGTGCACGCCGCGCCGACCCGCTTCGTGCGCGTCGACTGGCGGGCCGAGGTCGCGCGACTGCGCCGGGAGGACGCCGACGGGACGCTCGACGCCGACGGGCTGGAGCGGCTCGGTATCGCCCTCGAGCTCACCGGCCAGGGCGCGGACGCCGTCCCGGTGCTCGATCGCGCGGCGCACGCGCACCTCGACGCGGGGGCGCGGGACGCCGCGTCGCGGTGCGTGTTCTGGATCGGCTGGAGCCTCGCCAACCGCGGGGCGTTCGCGCAGGCGGCCGCGTGGGCCGGCCGCCTCGCGGCACTCGCCGCGGGCGAGCCGTCCGACTCGATCACGGCGGCTCGGCTCCTCGTCGCGGAGGCCGCGATGCGTGCCGCGGACGGCGACCTGGCCGGCGCGGCGGAGCGCTCCGAGCGGGCGCTGGCGATCGCCGATCGGGAGAGCGACGGCGATCTGCTCACCATCGCCGCGCTCGGCTGCGGTCGGAGCCTCGTCGGGCTCGGGCAGGTCGAGCGCGGCATGGCCTGCATGGACCGCGTCATGCTCGCCGTCGCCCGCGGCGAGGCCGGGGACCTCGCGGCGGGAGCGGGCTTCTGCGGAGTCATCGCGAGCTGCATGGGGCGCGGCGACCTCGAGCGGGCCGGCGAGTGGACCGGCGCGCTCGACGCCTGGTGCCGGGCGCAGGAGGGCCTCGTCCCCTTCCGCGGCGAGTGCCTGCTGCACCGCGCGACCCTGCTGCAGGTGCACGGGGACTGGCGCGAGGCGCAGCGGCTCGTCGCGGACCTGCGCGTCGTGCAGCACCGCATCCCGCCGGGCGCGGTCCGCTACCGGGAGGCCGAGTTGCTCCGGCTGACCGGGCGGACCACGGAGGCGGAGCACGCGTACCGGGAGGCGGCCGAGGCCGGCCACGAGGTGCAGCCCGGTCTCGCGCTGCTGCGGCTCGCGCAGGGCGCACCCGCCGTCGCGGTGTCGGGCCTGCGCCGCGCGCTCGCCGAGGCCCGCGTGCCGAACGAGCGGGCCGACCTGCTCGACGCGCTCGTCGAGGTCGCGCTCGCGCTGCCGGACCTCGCGGTCGCGGAGGCGGCGGCCGGCGAGCTCTCGGCCCTCGCCGGCGGCCTCGCGACTGCCGTGCCGCACGGTCAGGCCGGCCGCGCGCGCGGCGCGGTGCTGCTCGCGCAGGGTCAGGCCGAGGCGGCGCTCGGGCCCCTCCGCTCGGCCTGCGCCGCCTTCCGGGCCGTCGAGGCCGTCTACGAGACCGCGCGCACGCGCCTCGTGCTCGCCCGGGCGATGAAGGCGCTCGGCGACGGCGACGGCGCGCTCGCGGAGCGGCAGGCCGCTGAGCGCGACCTCGCCCGCATCGGCGCCGAGTCCGATCTCGAGCGGCTTCGGCGACCGTCGACGGCCGCCTCCGGCGCGGAGGGACTGAGCCCGCGCGAGCTCGAGGTGCTCCGGCTCGTGGCGAGCGGCGCGAGCAACGCCGCGATCGCAGCGACCCTGCACCTCAGCGACCGCACCGTCGCACGGCACGTCGGCAACATCCTCGCGAAGCTGCGGCTCGCGAACCGCGCGGCGGCGACGGCGTACGGGTACGAGCACGGTCTCCTCGAGCGCGCCTGAGCATCCCGCGCCACCGTCGACTCGCGGAATGGTCATTCCTGCCGATGAGCGCGACCTCCGGCCGCTCCTACCGTGCGGGGCGAGCACGAGGAGGACGGCATGAGCGTGGAACGGTTCGACGTCGCAGTGGTCGGGGGCGGCGTCGCGGGACTGATCACGGGGCGGCGGATCGCCGAGCGCGGGCTGCGCTCCGTGATCCTCGACGAGCACGAGCGGGTCGGCGACGCGTGGCGGGAGCGCTACGAGTCGCTCCGGCTGTTCAGCTACCGCCGTTACGCGAGCCCGCCCGGCGCACCGCTGCCGATGGCCCGGTGGGACTGCCCCACCGGCGTGCAGCTCGCGGACCACCTCGAGGCGATGGTGCGCCGCGAGGCGCTGCCGGTGCGCTGCGGGGTCCGGGTCGACCGGCTGAGCCGCCGGGCCGACGGCACCTTCGTGCTCGAGACGACGAGCGCCGGGGCCGCCTCCCGCGTCCTCGCCGACGCCGTCGTCGTGGCGACGGGCGCGCACCGCCGGCCCGTCGTCCCGCCCTTCGCAGACCTGCTCGATCCGGGCATCCCGCAGCTGCACTCGCTCGGCTACCGCAGCGCCGCCGGGCTCGCCCCCGGCCCGGTGCTCGTCGTCGGCGCCGGCAACTCGGGTACCGACATCGCGCTCGACGCCGCGCGTGCCGGGCACGAGACCGTCCTCGCCGGTCGCCACCCGGGGCAGACGCCGTTCGAGCTCGACTCGCCGCGCGGGCGCCTCGCCTCGACGGCGATGCTCTTCGCGCTGCGCCACCTCACCGTGCGCACGCCGATGGGGCGCAGGATGAAGGAGCGGCTGCGGGACCACGGCCTGCTGCTCATCCGCAACAAGCTCGCGCACCTCGATGCGGCGGGTGTACGGCGGCTCGGCCGGGTGGTCGGCGCACGGAACGGCCTGCCGGTCGTCGCGGGCGGCGACGTGCTCCGCCCCGGCACGATCGTGTGGGCGACGGGGTCCCGTCCGGACCTGCGCTTCCTCGATGTCGAGGGCGCGCTCGACGACGACGGCGAGCCGGTGCAGACCGAGGGCATCGCGGACCGCGTGCCGGGCCTCGGCTTCGTCGGCCTCGACTTCCAGTACTCGGCCGCCTCGGGCACGATCCAGGGCATGGACCGCGACGCTCGCGCGGTGCTGCGCGCGCTGCTCGCTCCCGCGCGACGTCGATCCCACACCGTCGCGGCCTGAGCGTCTCAGGCGCGCCCCCGCGCCCAGCCACCCGTGGTCTCCCGCGCGGCACCGGTCAGCTGCAGCATGCCGAGCGCACCGAGCGCGTCCGCGACCGACAGCCCCGACCCGCGCGCGATCTCGACGACCGGCCGCGGCCGGCCCGTGAGGGCGTCGAGCACCCGCTGCTCGGTCGGGTCCCCGGCCCGGTCGAGGTGGAGGCCCTCGAGCGGGACCTGCTCCCCCGGGCCCGTCACGAGCTCGGCCATGTCCGCCGCATCGCGGACGCACACCGCACCGAACTCGCGGAGCAGCCGGTGGCAGCCGGCCGAGGTCGCCGAGAACACGGAGCCGGGTGCGGCGCCGACCGGACGCCCGATCGATCCGGCGTGCGCCGCGGTGTTGAGCGAGCCGGATCTCGCCCCCGCCTCGATCACGACCGTCGCCTGGGCCAGCGCGGCGATCACCCGGTTCCGCTGAAGGAACCGCCACCGGGTGGGCGCGAACCCGGGTGGCAGCTCGGCCACGACCGCGCCCTCGCGGGCGATGCGGGTGAGGAGCTGGACGTGCCCCGCCGGGTAGAAGCGATCGAGCCCGCCCGCGAGCACCGCGATCGTGGTGCCCCCGCTCGCAAGCGCCGCGCGGTGGGCGACGCCGTCGATCCCGTACGCGGCGCCGGAGACGATCGCGAAGCCGCGGTCGGCCAGACCTGCGGACGCCTCCGTCGCGAGGCGTTCGCCGTAGCCGCTCGACGCCCGCGCGCCCACCAGCGCGATCGAGCGCTGGACCGCCGTCAGCCGCTCGGGGGCGCCGAGGCACCACAGCGCGATCGGGGTGTGGTGGCCGAGGTCGCCGAGCCGGTCGGGCCAGTCCGCGTCGCCGGGCAGCACGAGCCGGGCGCCGAGGTGGGCCGCGTTGCGGAACGCCCGCAGGGCGAGCTGCGCCTCGAGGCGGGGCGCCCAGCGATCGGTGGCCGCGGCCACCTCGGGAAGGGCCGGCAGCGCGCCGGTCCGCGTCGCGTCGAGCGCGGCGGCGGCGCCGTAGGCGGTGACGAGCGCTCCGGCCACCCGGTCGCCGGGCTCGACGAGGCCGGTCCACGCGCCGCGCGCGAAGACCTCGGCGGCGGCGTCGTCGTCGAGCTCCTCGCCGCGCCGCACCCCTGCCGCCGCGGCCCGCACGGCCTCGCGGTCGATGCCGAGCAGCCGGCTCATCGGACGGTTCCCCGCAACGTGAGGGCGGCGCCGACCTCGCGACGGCCGGGCCGGTCGATGCCGGCCAGGTCGGCGAGCGTCCACGACACCCTGAGCACGCGGTCGTAGCCCCGCATCGACAGCAGGCCCCGCTCGAGCGCCGCATCGAGCGGCGCCCGCACCTCGGGCGCGAGCCGCCGGTCGGGCGCCCGCAGCCAGGGGCCAGGCACCTGCGCGTTCGTCGTCCACGGCGTGCCCGCGAGACGCGCCCCGGTGCGCTGCCGGGCGGCGAGCACCCGTCCCCGCGCCTCCTCGGTGGTCGGACCGCCGCCTTCGTCGGTCATCCGCAGCTGCGCCGCCGAGACACGGTCGAGCCGCACCCGCAGGTCGACCCGGTCGAGCAGGGGTCCGGACAGGCGGTCGAGGTACCGCCGCCGCACGGACGCGGGGCAGGTGCAGTCGCCGTCCACCGAGCCGAACTGGCCGCACGGGCAGGGGTTCGCCGCGAGCACGAGCTGGAACCGGCCGGGGTAGCGGGCCGTCACGGTGGCGCGCTCGATCGTGATCTCACCCGACTCGAGCGGCTGCCGGAGGGCCTCGAGCGCTGCTGCGGAGAACTCGGGCGCCTCATCGAGGAAGAGCACGCCGCCCGACGCCCGCGCCGCGGCGCCCGGCCGGATGCGCCCGCTGCCGCCGCCCACGAGCGCCGCCGCCGTGGCGGTGTGGTGCGGCGCCTCCCACGGCGGCCTGCGGTGGAGGCCGCCCTCGGGGAGCCCCTCACCGGCGATGGAGGCGACGCACGTCGCCTCGAGCGCGGCTCCGTCGTCGAGGTCGGGCAGCAGCCCGGGCAGCCGCGCCGCGAGCATCGTCTTGCCCGCGCCGGGCGGCCCCACCATCAGCAGGTGATGGCCGCCGGCGGCGGCGACGACGAGCGCTTCGACCGCCTCGCGGTTGCCGACCACGTCGGCGAGGTCGGGCACGACCGGGACGCGGCGCCGCGAGACCGGCGCGGGCACCGGTTCGACCGGCACCGGATCGAGCTCGGCGCCGAGCGCGATCGCGAGATCGCGGAGGCTCGCGACCGGCACCACGCGGACGCCCGAGACGAGCCGCGCCTCGTCGGCGTCGCCCGCGGCGACCACGACGGTGCCGCGGCCGTCGCGCCGTGCGGCGAGCACCGCGGGCAGCACGCCCGGCACCGGCCGGACCCGCCCGTCGAGGCCCAGCTCGCCGAGGTGCACGGCGTCGCCCACGGCTTCCGCGTCGACGACGCCCTGCGTGACGAGCACCGCGAGCGCGATGCCGAGGTCGAACGCCGAGCCGTGCTTCGGCAGCGCGGCCGGCGACAGGTTGACGGTGAGGTGCCGCTTCGGCATCTCGAAGCCCGAGTGCTCGATGGCGCTGCGGATGCGCACCTGCGCCTCCCGCAGCGCGGCGTCGGGCAGCCCGACGAGCTTGATGCCGGGCTTCTGGTTCGTGAGGGCGGCCTCGATGTCGACGAGCACGCCGGTCATCCCGAGCAGGGCCACCGCGGTGGCGCGGCCGGCACCGCCCATCAGGCGACCGCCCGCAGGTGGTCGATCGCGGCCGGGCGCGTCCGCGGGGCGACGATGCCGACGAGATCGATGCGGGAGCCGCCGGTCCGCACGCCCGGATGCGCCCGCCGCCAGGCGCCCGCGAGCACGCAGAGGCGCGTGAGCTTCGCGTCGGTCACGCCCTCGAGCGGATCGCCGAAGGCGGTGCTCGATCTGGTCTTCACCTCGACGATGACGAGCTCGTCGCCGTCGACGGCCACGAGGTCGATCTCACCCGAGGGGCAGCGCCAGTTGCGGTCGATGATGCGGTAGCCGAGGCCTGCGAGGTAGTCGGCGGCGAGGCGCTCGCCGCGCCGACCGAGGTCGTCGTTCTGGGTCACCGAGCCAGGGTGGCGGCGCCTGGGAGCCCGGCACCCCGCGGAAGCGCTCTCAGGGCTCCCGACGATCCGCCCGGTGCCCTGGGGAGGAGGGGCGTGCGGGGCATGGATACGTGTTTCGACGTATGGGCGGCCCCGCCCGGACGGTCCAGGCTGACCCGCGACCCCCCAAGAAAGGAACGCTTCGACTCCGATGCGCAAGATCCTCACGGTCGTGCTCGCCACGACGGCCGCACTCGGCCTCTCCGTCGCCACCGCAGGCGCGGCGAACGCCTCGACCGGCTCCTCCACACTGCACGTGACGGTGAGCTCCACCGGCACGATCTCCACCGCGCACACCGTGCACGCGGGCCTCGTCCGCTTCGATCTCGAGGGCGCCGCCGGTCAGTCGGTGCAGCTCGCGAAGCCGAAGCACGGCGCCTCGGTGCAGACGCTGCTCGCCGACGGCATGGCGCTCAACACGAAGGGCGACGCGAGCCGCGTCGAGCGCGACTTCGCGGGCCTCGGCGGCGCGTCCGTCTTCTCCGGCTCCGACTTCTGGCAGGTGCTGCACGCCGGCACCTACTACCTCGTCGACACGGCAGCCCAGAGCCTGAAGGCGTCCGACGTCGCGGTCCTGAAGGTGACCGGCAGCACCGACGCGCGCGCCGTCCCGGAGTCGCCGAACGAGATCCGCGCCGTCAAGGACATGGTCTGGGCGTCGAACCCGGCGAGCATCAGGCACGAGGGCCTGCTCCGCTTCGACAACGACGCGACGGACTACCACTTCGCTGAGCTGGCTCAGCTGAAGCCGGGCGTCACGCGTGCGCAGGTCCTCAAGGTCCTGCAGACCAACGGTGATCCGTCGACGATCCTCGCGCCGCACGGCGCCGACTACAGCACCGGTGTGCTGTCGCCCGGCACCTCGCAGCTGTCGACGTACGACCTGCCGAGGGGCCACTACGCGCTCCTCTGCTTCTGGCCGGACGAGCACGGCGTGCCGCACGCCCTGATGGGCATGGTCCGCACGATCGAGCTGCGCTAGGCGCTGCACGACGGGTGTGCCCCGGGGCTCAGCGGTCCCGGGGCACACCCGTGTCCGCCGTCAGGCGAGCCGCAGGCGCACGAGCGGGATGCGACGTCCGGCCCGTCGTGCGTGCTCCTCGAGGAAGGGCGAGCGGGCCACGAGCGCGGCCCACGCCGCCGCGTACTCCTCGCCGTCGAGCACCTCGGCGACGGCCGAGCCGGCGCGGTCGGGCAGCTCGACGTGCACCCGGGGCTCGTCGACGAGGTTGCGGAACCAGGCGGGGTCGGTGCGGGCGCCGTCGTTGCTCGCGATGACGATCGGGCCGTCCGGGTCCCGCTCGAACATCATCGGCGAGGTCCGCGGCAGCCCCGACCGCCGGCCGGTCGTCGTCAGCAGGAGCAGCCGCTCGCGATGCATGCCCTCGACGGCACCGCCGGCCCGGAACTGCGCGATCACCCGCGGATCGACCTCGTGGGCACCCATCCGGCGAGCCTGCCGGACCCTGCGCTCCCTGTCGAGGTCAGCCGGTGGGCGCGAGGCGGCGGGCGCCGAGGCGCACCGCCTCCGGCGCGAAGCTGAGCGCGAGCCCGGCGGCGAGGAACAGCAGCGACGCGACCGGCAGCACGCCGACACCGGCATCGATGATCAGCAGGGATCCGAGCAGCGCGCCGCCACCGATGCCGACGTTGAAGGCGGTGGTCTGCAGCGCCCCGGCGAGGTCACGCACCTGCGGCGAGGCGGTCCGCATCATCCGCGTCTGCAGCATCGCGGGCACGCCGCCGAAGGCCATCCCCCAGATCGCGACGGCCAGGACGACGAGCGGGGTGCTGCGGGTGCAGAGCGCCAGCACGAGCACCGCCGCCATCACGACGAGGATCATCGCGGCGAAGCCGCGTCGCGGCGCGCGATCGGCGAGCATGCCGGCTCCCACGAGCCCGAGCGCACCCGCCGCCCCGAAGACGAGCAGCAGCAGCGGCACCGACGCGGACGGCAGGTGCGCCTGCTCGACGAGCCACGGGGCGACGTACGTCGAGAGCACGTTCTGCCCGACGAGCAGCGTCACGATCACCGCGCAGATGAGGGCGACGCCGCGCATCGAGCGGTCGTGGCGCACCGGCAGCGGGATCTCTCCCGTCGCGGTCTCCCGCTTGCGCGGCGCGGACGGCAGGTAGGCGACGACGACGCCGGCGAGCACGACGACGGCGCCGGCGATGATCGCGAACGCGGCTCGCCAGCCGAGGAGGTGGCCGAGGGCGGTGCCGACCGGGACGCCGAGCACGAACGCGGCGGAGCCGCCGGCTGCGGTGATCGCGAGGGCGCGCCCGAGGTGGCGGCCGGAGACGAGGTAGGTCGGGTAGGTCGCGACGACGCCCCAGAAGAGGCCGTGCGCGCACGCGCCGAGCACCCGCGCGGCGACGAGCACCCCGTAGGTCGGCGCGAGCGCCGCGCCGAGGTTCGCGACCGCGATGACGAGCAGCACCGCGATGACGAGCGCCTTGCGCGGGAAGCGCTTCGTGAGCGTCGCGAGCGGGGTGGTCGCCGCGACGACCGTGCCCGCGAACACCGTGACGAGCAGGCCGGTCGTCGCGACGCTCACGCCGAGGTCGTGCGCCATCTCAGGGAGCAGCCCCGTGGGCAGGAACTCGCTCGTCACGGACACGAAGATCGCGCCGGCGAGGGTGAGGAGGCCGACCCAGGGGAAGGCAGGAGCGATCGGTGGAGCAGGACGCGAGGACAACTTCGGGGGACCCATCGAACGGAAGGCGGAGGCCTCCCGGGGAGGCCGGCGCGGGCAGGGGCCGCGCGAGACGTGACGCCGTCGTCGAATCCATCCAAGCGGATGGAACCTGCGGGAACGCGATCCGACGCGCCCGGGGCGGGGCTCCGGACGGAATCGATCGGTGGAGCTGCGCGACGGGCCGGGTGCGGACGACCGGCCGTAGGTGATCCACCCTCGTGTGGGTCGACGCGCCGCGATCGGCACCTACACGCGGACGAAGTACCTACACGCGGTACCGCCCTCGCGCCCGGGGCGGGGCGCTCCGCGTCACTCGTCGAGCGCGAGCTCCTGCGGCAGCTCGAGCTCCTTCGCGGAGAGCTCCTCGACGTTCACGTCCTTGAACGTGAGCACCCGGACGCTCTTCACGAACCGGTCGGAGCGGTACACGTCCCACACCCACACGTCGTGCATCGACAGCTCGAAGTAGAAGTCGTGCTCGGTGTCGCGCCGGACCAGCTCCACCTCGTTGGCGAGGTAGAAGCGCCGCTCGGTCTCGACGACGTACTTGAACTGGCTGACCACGTCGCGGTACTCGCGATACAGGGCCAGCTCGACCTCGCGGTCGTAGTCCTCGATCTCGTCGTCGTCCATCCCGGCCAAGTCTACGGTCGCTCGGCCGGATCGCCGGGCTCGTCGGCGTCGTCGTCGAGCCGGTGCAGCCAGGTGGCGCGGTGCAGGTCGCACGGGCCGTGCGCGCGCAGCGCCGCGTAGTGGCTGCGCGAGGCGTAGCCCTTGTTGCTGCGCCAGCCGTACACCGGGTGGACCGCGTGCCGGTCGATCATGAGGTCGTCGCGGTGCACCTTGGCGAGCACGCTCGCGGCGGAGACCGCGGCGCAGTCGCGGTCGGCCTTGATGCGCGTCACCACCGTCGGCAGCACCGCGACGCCGGCCGCGACGAGACCCGGGGTGAGCCAGTCCCAGTTGCCGTCGAGCAGCACGACGGCGCGCGCGAGGCCGACGCCCGCGACGGCGAGGGCCTGGACGGCGCGGGCGCCGGCGAGGCCGAGGCAGCGCGAGATGCCGAGCCCGTCGATCTCGGCGTTGGTGGCGAGGCCGACGGCGCTGGCCGCCGTCCACGACTCGACGCGGGGCGCGAGCGCCACGCGGTCGGGCTCGGGCAGCAGCTTCGAGTCGCGCAGCCCGTTCGGGATGCGACGACGCCCGGGGTCGAGCACCGCCACGCCCACGCCGACGGGCCCGGCGATCGCGCCGCGGCCCACCTCGTCGCAGCCGAGCACGAGCGTCGCGCCGCCCTCGAGCAGTGCGCGCTCGACGGCGAGACCCGGAGGACGGCCCGCGGTCACCCGCTGCCCTTGGCCACCCCGGCGAAGGTGTCCGGGTAGTTCGAGAGGTAGGTCCACCTCGTCACCGGCCAGGAGATGACGAAGGCCCGGCCGACGACGTCCTTGATCGGCACGAAGCCGTGCGTCGCGGTGTCGGTGTTGTACCGGGAGTCCTTCGAGTCGTACCGGTTGTCGCCCATGACCCAGAGCGAGTCCTTGGGCACCGTCACGTCGAACGAGGTGCCGCTGACGGCGGTCGTGCCCGGCTGCTTCAGCACGTACGGCTCGTCGAGCGGGCTGCCGTTCACGCTCATCTGGCCGAGGGCGTTGCAGCAGGTGACGTGGTCGCCGGGCAGCCCGATGACCCGCTTGATGAGGTGGTCGTTGGCGTCCTGCGACGACAGGCCGAAGAGCGACAGCACCCAGTCGGCCGCGCCGGCGACCGGGTTCTGGGCGACCGGCGCGGGGGCGTCGAGCCACCCGCCGGGGTCCTTGAAGACGACGACGTCGCCGCGCTCGAGCGGCATCAGGTGCGGCACGAGCTCGTTCACGAGGATGCGGTCGTTGACGAGGAGCGTGTCCTCCATCGACTGCGACGGGATGAAGAACGACCTGATCAGGAACGTCTTGATCAGGAACGACGCGAGGATCGCCACGACCACGATCACGGCGAGGTCGCGGAGGAACGCCCCGGCGCCACGGCCGCGGTGCTTGGCCCGGCGCCTCGGACGCTCGTGCGTCACCGGCGTCGGGGTCTCGGTCACGATGGTCCTGCTCCCCCGATCCGTGCGCGGCCGCACGCCGCGGGAAAGTGTACGTGGCGCCCGCCCCGCAGCCGCCGGTTGGACCGGACGGCGCGGCGCGGACGCCACGGAAGGGAGGAGCGAGGCCTCAGACCTCGCGCTTCTCCTTGATCTTCGCCTTCTTGCCGCGGAGCTCACGCAGGTAGTAGAGCTTCGCGCGGCGCACGTCGCCGCGGGTGACGATCTCGATGTGGTCGATCACCGGCGAGTGCACCGGGAAGGTGCGCTCGACGCCCACCTGGAAGCTGACCTTGCGGACCGTGAAGGTCTCGCGCACGCCGGAGCCGGAGCGCTTGATGACCACGCCCTGGAAGACCTGGATGCGCGAGCGGTTGCCCTCGACGATGTTCACGTGCACCTTGACGGTGTCGCCGGGACGGAAGTTCGGGATGTCGGACCGCAGGCTCGCTGCGTCGACCACGTCGAGCAGGCTCATGACGTTCTCCTTCTGGGCCGCCGCCGGACGGCCGGATCGTGGGCGCGGGTGTGCGCCGGGAAGCGAAGCGCCGCGGCAGCGAGAAGCTGGTCCCCCTGCGGCAGGACCGGCCGCGGCACGATCGACCATTGTGCCACACGGCGGACCTCGACCCCGGATCACCCGGCGGACGGGCCGCCCGGGCGCTCAGCGGCGGGGCTCGCCCGCCTTCACCACGACGTACTCGCCGGCGTCGAGCGGCTTCGCGTCGACCGGCGCCTGCGGGCTCCCGGGGTAGCCGACCGCGGCGAGCGTCGCGCGCATCCGGTCGCGGACCTCGCGGACGAGCAGCGCCCCGCCGAGCCAGCCCGCGCCGAGCGCGGCGGCGATCGCGAGCACGCCGAACCACGACGCCCCCGGCCCGAAGAACCCGAGGCCGATCACCGCGAGATGGAAGACCGTGAGCACGGCGATCGGGCGTCGGTCGAGGGAGCGCGGACGGCGGACCGAGGCGCGGGCGCTGAAGAGGAGCGCAAGGGCGAGCTCGACCACGACGAGCAGCGGGGCGAGCAGGGCGATGCCGAGGAGCCCGCCGAGGCCGTGCCCCCAGATCGCGTACCCGACGAGCACCCAGAGGGGCAGCACGACCGCGGCCGCGAACTGCCAGACGAAGAAGGCGCGGCCGAGCGCGCTTCCTGGGGAACGGAGGATCCGCATGGCGGCATCGTAGGCCGCGGCTCCGCGGCGCCCGCGGCCGTTCGCCGAGGGCGTCGGGGCCCCGCGCGGGCCGGTTAGGGTCGGACGGTGATCGAGTTGCGCACGCCCGCCGAGCTCGAGGCGATGCGCCCGGCCGGCCGCTTCGTGGGCGAGGTCCTCACCCGGCTGCAGGCGGAGGCGAAGGTCGGGGTCAACCTGCTCGACCTCGACCGCATCGCGCACGAGATGATCCGCGCGCGGGGCGCCGAGAGCTGCTACATCGATTACCACCCCTCGTTCGGCGCGATGCCCTTCGGCAAGGTCCTCTGCACCTCGGTGAACGACGCGGTGCTCCACGGCCTCCCGTACGACTACCGGCTGCGCGACGGCGACATGGTGAGCCTCGACTTCGCAGCGAGCGTCGACGGCTGGGTCGCCGACAGCGCGCTGACGGTGATCGTCGGCACGGCGCGGCCGGAGGACGAGCGCCTCGTCGCCACGACGCAGCAGGCCCTCGCGGCCGCGATCGAGCGCGCCCGGCCCGGCATGCGGCTCGGCGACCTCTCGGCCGCGATCGGCGACGTGTGCCGCGCGGCCGGCTACCGGGTGAACCTCGAGTTCGGCGGTCACGGCGTCGGCCGCACCATGCACGGCGACCCGCACGTGCCGAACGACGGCCGCCCCCACCGGGGGCTGAAGCTGCGGCCCGGTCTCGTGATCGCGATCGAGCCGTGGCTGCTCGAGACCACCGACCGCATCCGCACCGACGAGGACGGCTGGACGCTCCGCAGCGTCGACGGCTCGCGCGGCGCGCACACCGAGCACACCGTGGCGATTACCGACGGCGACCCGATCGTCCTCACCGCCCGGGACTGAGGCGCCGCGCTCCGCTGCTCGGGCTCAGGACGTGCGGTCGAGTCGACCACGAGCCAGGACCAGGCGTCCTGAAGCGGCGCCGCCGTCCTGAATCCGTGCGCCAGGGATTCGGTCGAGAAGCGTTCCCGCACCGGATTCGGACCAGGGACGGGATCCGCTGCGGTCGACCGAATCCATGGCGGCGCGTCTCCGGATTCAGGACCAGGGGTCGGCCCGACCACGATTCGGGACCAGGCGTCCTGGACCGGTGCCGTCGTCCTAAGCACCTGCGCCGTCGATTCGGTCGATCGGCGGTCCTGCACCGGATTCGGACCAAGGGCGGGATCGGTTGCCGTCGACCGAATCGGTGTCCAGTGACTACCCGGCGGCGGGTTCAGGCCTCAGGCGGCAGCAGGTCCGGGCGGACCCGGCGGGTGCGCTCGAGCGACTGCGCCGCCCGCCAGCGCGCGACGGCGCCGTGGTCACCCGAGCGGAGCACGGGCGGCACCTCGAGGCCGCGCCACTCGGCCGGCTTCGTGTAGGCGGGGTACTCGAGCAGCCCGGACTCGTGGCTCTCCTCGGTGAGGCTCTCGGGGTTGCCGATCACA
This sequence comes from Amnibacterium sp. CER49, assembly GCF_029846255.1. Classification (GTDB taxonomy): domain Bacteria; phylum Actinomycetota; class Actinomycetes; order Actinomycetales; family Microbacteriaceae; genus Amnibacterium. The sequence goes on from NZ_JARVWQ010000001.1 coordinate 448,163, forward strand.
CCCGGCAGCAGCCGCGCGGTCGCCTCGATCATCGCGAGCGCCGCGACCTCGCCGCCGTTCAGCACGAAGTCCCCGAGGCTCACCTCCAGCACCCGCGCACGCGCCGCGGTGTGCTCGATCACGCGCTGGTCGATGCCCTCGTAGCGGCCGCAGCAGAAGACGAGTCGCTCCTCGGCCGCGAACCGCCGCGCCATCGCCTGGTCGAAGCGCTCGCCCGCGGGCGTGAGGAAGACGACGAGCGGCGCGGGCCCGTCGGCGAGGACCGCGTCGAGCGCCTCGCCCCACGGCTCCGGTCGCATCACCATGCCGGCCCCACCGCCGTAGGGGGTGTCGTCGACGGTGCGATGCCGGTCGTGGGTGAAGTCGCGAAGGTCGTGCGCCCGCACCTCGAGCAGGCCCGAGCCGCGGGCCTTGCCGAGCAGCGAGACGTCGAGCAGGCCGACGAGCTCGGGGAAGATCGAGACGACCTCGACGATCACGCGTCGTCCGTGCTGCCGGGCTCCCCCGCCATGCGGCGCTCGTCCTCGAGCGCGGCCTCCGACGCCTCGCGCCGCTCGCGCTCGCCGCGGCCGTGCTCGGGTGCGTCGTCGTGATGCGCGACGTCGCCGCCGCGGTCGTGACCGCTGCCCTGCTCGGCCCCGGCGGGCTGCTCACCGCGCTCGTCCGGCTCGTCGGGCAGGTCCTCGAACAGCCCCTCCGGCGGTGTCACCACGACCCGGTGTCCCTCCACGTCGACCTCGGGCACGATCGCCCGCACGAAGGGTACGAGCACCTCCCGCTCGCCCGCCTGGACGACGAGGAGGTCCTGCGCCGGCAGGTGCTCGAGGCGGTCGATGACGCCGACGACCTTCCCGTCACGGACGACCTCGAGGCCGACGAGCTGGTGGTCGTACCAGGCGTCGGGCTCGGCGGGCTCGGCCGGGTCCTGGTCGACCCAGAGGATCGCCTTCACCAGGCTCTCCGCCGCGCTGCGGTCGGGGACGTCCTTGAAGAAGCCGACCGGGTGGCCGTTGTACCAGCGCAGCTCGGCGAGCTCGAGGCGCCGCCCGTGCCACGGCGACGTCTCGGGCACCTGCAGCGAGAACGACGCCCCGGGCACGAAGCGCCGCTCGGGGTCGTCGGTGAAGAGCTCGAGCTTGATGCCGCCCTTCAGCCCGTGGGCCTTGGTGAGCCGTCCCACCCGGAGCTGCGTCTGGGCGGAGCGGGCCTTGGCGTTACCGAGGCGCCGGGACGGCGCCTCGCGCTGGGGTCGCGGCGACGGCGGGAGATCGCCGTCGCTCACAGCTCCACCGCGCAACTCAACGGTCCACGTCGACGACGTCGACGCGGACGGAGCGGCCGTCGGCGAGCGCGCCGACGACCGTGCGGAGGGCCTTCGCGGTGCGGCCCGCGCGGCCGATGACGCGGCCGAGGTCGGCCGGGTCGACCCGCACCTCCAGCACCTCGCCGCGCGGGGTCGACCGCGACACCACCTGGACGGCGTCCGGGTGGTCGACGATCCCCTTGACGAGGTGCTGGAGCGCGGATTCGAGCATGGTCAGGAGTTGTCGGCCTGCTCGGGCGTCTCGTGGGAGACGGTGGTGCCGGCGTCGAGCTCGTCGGCCCGCTCCTCGTCGGCGGCCGCGTCGGCGCGCGTCGCGGCCTCGGCGTCCTTCACCGAGTCCTTGGGGCGCAGCACCGGGTTCTTGCGCTCCTCGGGCTGGAAGGCCTGCTTCTCGGCGCGGACCTCGACGCGGTTCGTCGCGGAGGCGTCGCCCTTGAACCGGCCCCAGTCACCCGTGAGCTTGAGCAGCGCGGCGACCTGCTCGGTCGGCTGCGCGCCGACACCGAGCCAGTACTGCGCGCGGTCCGAGTCCACCTCGATGACCGAGGGGTGCTCGGTGGGGTGGTACTTGCCGATCTCCTCGATCACGCGGCCGTCGCGCTTGCTGCGCGAGTCGGCGACGACGATGCGGTAGTAGGGGGCTCGGATCTTGCCGAGCCGCTTCAGGCGGATCTTGACGGCCAACTGGTGTTCCTCACATGCGAGACGAATGGATGGAGCCTGTCCGACACCGGAAACGTGGGGCTTCCCGACGGCGGCTCCGAGACGATTCGCCCGCGATGCCCGGATAGAGGGTCGGGGCTCGCGGACCCGACGGACCATTCTGCCAGACGCGCACCCTGGTCGCGGACGGCCACGGCGTGGCGACCCGTGAGGTGCGATCAGGCGTGCGCGGCGAGCCGCTCGAGCCCTCGCCTGACGCCCACCGGCGGGGTCCAGTCGAGGTCGCGGCGCGTGCGTCGCTGGTCGAACCAGTGGGCGGTGGAGAGCTGCTCGGCGAGGAAGCGTGTCATGGGCGGCTCGTCGTCGCCCGGCCGGATGCGCCACACCAGCTCGGCGGCGGCGCCGACGGCCTTCGCGACGGGGACCGGCACGTGGCGGGACGGCGGACGCACCCCGGCGGCGCGGCAGAAGTCGGCGAAGAGCTCGCCGATCGGCCGCGGCTCCCCCGAGGTGAGCACGTAGGCGTTGCCGTGGGTCACCTCGAGCCGTCGCAGCGCCGCCAGGAGGCCGGTGACGGCGTCGTCGATGTAGCAGGTGTCGACGAGCGCGGCGCCCGTGCCGACGATCGGCAGTCGCCCGCGACGCGCGCGGTCCTGCACGCGGGCGACGAGCTGCGGGTCGCCGGGACCCCACACGAGATGCGGCCGGACGGCGGTGACGGCGAGACCGGGCTCGTCCGCGGCGAGCGCGATCAGCTCGGCGGCCGCCTTCGTCCGGGCGTACTCGCCCCGCGCCCGCTGCGGCTCGGCCGGCGCGGCGCCCTCCCCCATGATCGAGCGGCCGGTGTGGGCGACGGACGGGGACGACACGTGGACGAAGCCGCGCACACCGGCGTCCTTCGCGTCGTGCAGCAGGTCGCGGGTGCCCTGCACGTTGATCGCGGCGAACTCGGCCGGGTCGCCGGTGAAGGTCACCTTCGCCGCGAGGTGCACCACCGCGTCCACGCCCTGGACGGCGGCGCGGCGCGCATCCGCATCCGTCACCGTGCCGAGCACGTCCTCGGCACCCGGCACACCCGACGGCCGGCGCTGCAGCGTGCGGACACGCACGCCGTCGGCGAGAAGCGCGGCGGCGACCGCTCCGCCGAGGTAGCCGCTCGCGCCCGTGACGAGCACCGACGTCGGTGTCACCACCGCGGCGGCCGCTCGCCCGCGAGCACGGCCTCGGCCCACCGCGCGAGCAGCGCGCGGTCGATCTTCGAGTTGTGCCGGATGTCGGTCGGCAGCCGCGGCACACCGAGCACGGCCGCGACCGGTTCGCCGACGGCGGCCCGGACCGAGTCGGCGAGCGCGGGCTCGACGAGCCCGGACGGACGGTCCTCGACGACCACGACGAGCTGCTGCGTGCCCCGCGGACCGACCCCGACGGCTGCGGCGCGGCGGACGCCGACGGACTCGGCGCGCTGCTCCACCCCGACAGGTGTGACCACGCCGTCGGCGGTCACGATCACGTGCTGCAGCCGGCCCTCGACCCAGAGACGCCCCTGCTCGTCGAGGTGCCCCACGTCGCCGGTGCGGTGCCACGGCTGCGCGGACGTGCCCGCCCGGGCGCGCCGGTCGGTCAGCCAGAGCCGGTCGTACCCGGTGAGCATGTGCGGGGCGCTCACCTCGATCTCGCCGGTCGTCCCCGGCGCGACGACCCGGGACCCGTGCGGCACGCCGTCCGCGTCGAGCGGCGCGATCCGCACGCGGACGCCCGTGATGGGCCGCCCGACGCAGACGCCGTTCCCCGAGCCGGCCTCACGGATGTCCGTGAGCGTCACGTCGGTGACGAGGAGGCACTCGGTCATGCCGTACGGGGTGCGGATCGTCGCCTGCGGGAAGACCCGGGCGGCGCCATCGAGCAGCGGGCCGCCGAGGGGGGCGCCCGCGGAGAGCACGAGGCGGATGCGTTCGAACGCCGCCGCCTCGTCGGCGGTCGCGACGACGTTGGCCATGGCCGCGGGCGACAGGAACACCGAGTCGGCGTCGACGGCGGCGATCGACGCGGCGAGCCGCTCCGCGGTCAGGGTCGCGGGACGCGTCACGTCCATCTCCGGGGTGGCGGTGCGGCAGCCGAGCGCGGGCCCGAGGAGGGCGAACGGAGCGAAGCCCGCCACGAGGCCGCTGCCCTGCCCGAGGCCGCACTCGCGGCGCAGCGCATCGCGCACGCCGGCGAGGCGCCGGTAGGTGTACCGCACGCCCTTGGCCGGGCCGGTCGAGCCGGAGGTGAAGAGCACGGCCGCGAGGTCGTCGGGCGCCGGTTCCGGCGGGAGCCCGACGCCGTCGCCGGTCGCCGCGAGCTCCGCGAGCGTGTGCCGGGCGCCGATCGCGTTCCGCAGGGCGGGCGAGGCGCCGCCCGCCAGGATCCGGACGCCGGGCCAGCCGAGGGCGCGGGCGATGCCGAGCGCGGCGGGCACGCCGATGATCCAGTCCGGGCGGGCGCCGTTCACGGCCCGGGTCATGCCCTGGAGACCGAGACCCGCGTCGGCGACGACGACGACCGCGCCGATGCGCAGGCAGGCGTAGAGCGCCGCGGTGAGGTCGGCGCCGGGCGGCACGAGCAGCGAGACCCGCTGGCCACGTCGCACGCCGACGGCGAGGAGGCCGGCCGCGATCGACTCGATGCGCCGCGCGAGGAGCCGCCAGGACACGACCCGAGGCGGGCGCGTGCCGCCCCGCATCTCGACGAGCGCGGTCGACGACTCGTCGCGGCGGGCGTCGAGCACGCTCCACAGCGGCTCGTACGGCGCGGCGTCGAGGTAGGCAGCGAGCTCGGCGGGCCGGTCGCCGCCGAGACGGGTCTCGAGCCAGGTGCGGATCACGGGCGCGAGCGCCACGTCCTCGGGCAGCAGGTGGCCCGCGCCCTCGAAGCGGTGCACGTCGGCGTGCGGCATCCGGCGCATGAGGCCGGCGAGGTAGCGCTCCTGGAACACCGGGTCGCGAGGGCCCCACAGCAGCAGGACCGGCACGGCGAGGCGACCGACCCCCTCGGCGATGCGGGCGAGCTCGGCGGCCGACGGATGCGACGGGTCGGCGGGGATGTCGCGCACGAACTGCTCGATGCCCGCTCGGCGAGCGGCGCCCCGGTAGGGCGCGCGGTACGCCGCACGCACCTCGGGCGGCAGCGGCGGGTGGGCGATGCGGAGCGTCGTCTCGAGGAACGCGGTGGTGCCCGACGTGCCGGCACGGGTGACCGCGGGTGTGAGGGCGAAGCGGAGCAGGCCCGGCAGCACGTCCTCCGTGGGGTCCGGCAGCGCGGTGTTCGCAAGCACGACGCCGGCCGTGTCAGCGGCGTGGTCGACCGCCCAGCCCATCGCGACGATGCCGCCCCAGTCGTGGCCGAGCGGGACGACCGGGCCGTCGAGACCGAGCGCGTCGGTGAGCAGCCCGAGGTCGCGCACGCGGTCGGCGACCGTGCGGGGCGCACCGGTGCGCTCGGACCAGCCCATCTCGAGCTGGTCGACGGCGACGACGCGCCACGGCCGTTCCGCCTCCAGGGACGCGGCGACGACCTCGCGCCAGAGGTAGCTCCAGGTGGGGTTGCCGTGCACCGCGAGCACCGTGCCCACGGGCCGGACGCCCGCGGCCTCGAGGGCCGGGCCGGTGTCGAGCAGGTGCCACGTGCGGCGCGCACCGTCGGAGGACGGCGCCGTGACGAGCCGCGACCAGGCGCGGTCGAGCCCCGGCAGGCCCTCGGGCGGCAGTGCGGCGGGAGCGGCCGCGCTCACCACGCCAGTTCGAGCATCGCGGTGTTGATGCCGCTGCCGATGCCGCAGAGCAGCACGCGGTCGCCCTTGTTCAGGGTCTTCGACTCCTGCGCGAGCGTGATCGGGATCGACGCGGGGCCGACATTGCCGTACTTCGGGTAGGTGAGCGGCACGCGCTCCTTGTCGAGCCCCGCCGCCTTCACGAACGCGTTCGTGTGCACGTCCGACACCTGATGCATGATGTAGCGGTCCATGTCGGACCAGTTCCAGTCGCGCTTGGCCTCCGACCACGCGGCGGTCACGAGCTCCATGCCACGCTTCAGCAGCGCCTTGGAGTTCGTGAACATGCCCTCCATGGTGCCGACGCAGAGGTCGTTGAACTGCGTCGCTGCGCGCGTGATGCCGCCGATCATCTGGTGGCCCTCGGGGTGCCGGTCGAGGCGGCCGAGCACGGCGGCCGCGACGCCGCAGCCGAGGGTGAGGCTCGCGAACTCGGCCATGAACTGCTCGCGCCCGAGGCCCTCCTGCGAGAGCCGCTTGATGGTGTTGACCTGGATGTCGCTGACGTCCTCGCCGTCGATCACCATCGCGTAGTCGATCTGACCCGACTCGATGAGGCTGGCCGCGAGGTTCATGCCGTTGACGAAGCCGAGGCAGGCGTTCGAGATGTCGAAGTTGATGGCGTTCGACGGCAGGCCGAGCCCGTGGTGCAGCCGCACCGCGACGCTCGGCTCGATGTGCCGCTTCGTGACCGAGGTGTTGATGAGCAGACCGATCTCGCCCGGCTTCACCCCGGCCTCGGCGAGCGCGGCGTTGCCGGCCTGCAGCGAGGCGTCGTCGAGCGACAGGTCGGCGCTCCAGTTACGGCGCTCGATCACGCCGGCCACCCGCTCGAGCAGCCCGGTGGGAAGGCGGAGCTTGCGCAGGATGGGCTCGAGCCGCCGCTCGATCTCGAACGACGTGGTGACGAGGGGCGCCACCACGCTGGCGACCGAGAGCAGTGCGACGTTGCGATACGTCGACGTCGCGTTTCCGTTCACGGGCTGACTCCAACTTCTCCGGCGGCGCGGGAGAGCGCCGTACCGGCCAAGTCTGCCGTGTTTCTGACGCGTCACCGGTTCCGGAGGACGGACTGGTGCCGGGCTGTCAGGATTGTCCCATGGCCATCCGGTTCGCCGCCTCGGACCGCTCGACGCTCGGCCTCGAGTGGGAGCTCGCGCTCGTCGACCAGCAGACCGGCGACCTCGCACCCGCAGCGCCCGCCATGCTCGAGCACCTCAGCATCGAGGACGAGCGCGGCATCTCGAAGATCACGAGCGAGCTGCTCACGAACACGGTCGAGGTCGTCTCCGGCGTGAGCCGCACCGTCGGCGAGGCCGTGGGCGACCTGCAGCGCACCGTCGAGGCGGTGAACGAGGAGGCCGACCGGCGCGGCCTCGAGCTCGTCGGCTCCGGCACGCACCCCTTCGGCCGCTGGGAGCACCAGGAGATCACCGCGAAGGAGCGGTACGTCACCCTGATCGACCGCACGCAGTTCTGGGGGCGGCAGCTGCTCATCTGGGGCGTGCACATGCACGTGGGCATCGACCATCCCGAGAAGGCGCTGCCGATCCTGAACGGGCTGCTCCCCTACTACGCGCACCTGCAGGCGCTCAGCGCCTCGAGCCCGTTCTACGGCGGCGCGGCCACCGGCTACGCCTCGAGCCGCGCGATGCTGTTCCAGCAGCTGCCGACCGCGGGCCTGCCGCCGCAGCTGCAGGCGTGGAGCGAGTACGAGTCGCTCGTCGACGACCTCGTGCACGTCGGGGTCATCGACTCGTGGGACGAGATCCGCTGGGACATCCGCCCGTCGCCGAAGTGGGGCACCGTCGAGACGCGCGCCTGCGACGGGCTGCCGACCACGCTCGAGGTCGGGGCGCTCGCCGCGCTCGTGCAGTGCCTCGTCGACGACCTCTCCGAGCGCCTCGACCGCGGCGAGGAGCTGCCGAGCATGCAGCCGTGGTTCGTGCGGGAGAACAAGTGGCGGGCCGCCCGCTACGGCATGGACGCCATCGTGATCGTGAACAGCGCAGGCGATGAGCGACTCGTCGAGGAGGACACCCGCGACCTGATCGCCCGGCTCGATCCGATCGCCGAGCGCCTCGGCTGCTCGGCCGAGCTGCACGACCTCGAGCGGATCATCGACGTCGGCGCCTCCTACGAGCGCCAGGCGGTCGCCGCCGCCGCAGCGGGCGGCGACCTCAAGGCGGTCGTGAAGTCGCTCGCCCGCGAGCTGCGCGAGGGCTTCCCTCGGCGCTGACGCGCCGACGCGAGCCGCGGATCCGGCTGAGCGGCGTGTCCGCAGCCGATTCGGTTCGGAGGCGGAATCCGGCGCCGGGAGTCGGATCCGTGGCGGCAGCGACACCCGGATCCAGGATGGGCGGGCGCCGCTGCCCCGGTCGAGGGCAGCCGGGCCTGAACGGACGCGCCTGTCCTGGATAGGGCACCACATCGCCTCCCCACACCGCGGGCGACCGCGTGTCGGTGATGCGCCCTCGTGGAGGTGCACGAACGCCGTTCCTCACCTACGGCCGGACGGATCACCTCCACGCGGTACCGGCGCAGCCGACGAGCGGCCACGGGCGGCAGGTGCGTGGCGTCAGGCGTTCTTCGCGTCGCGCCAGGCGAGCCACCGGCGCACCTCGCCCCACTCGAAGTCGGGCGCCGAGATGCCGATCGTGAAGAGGCGCGCGCCGCCCGCGAAGAGCGCGTCGGCGGTGGCGTCGTCGCGGCCGCCGAGCTCGTTGCCGATCTCGATGCCGGCGACGTCGCGGCCGACCGCGTCCGCGTGCCGCTGCAGCACGTCGAGCTTGTGCTGCAGCCCGTCGGGATCGACGAAGCTGTGCCACACGTCCGCGTGCTCGGCGACGATGCGCAGCGTCTTCCTCTCCCCCTCGCCGCCGATGAGGATCGGGATGCGGCGCACCGGCTTCGGGTTCAGCCGGTCCCAGCGGTCCCGGATGATCGGCAGGTCGCGAGCGAGGTCGTCGAGCCGGCTGCCCGCCGTGCCGAACTCGTAGCCGTACTCGCGGTAGTCGCGATCCGCCCAGCCGGAGCCGGTGCCGAAGATGAGCCGGCCGTTCGAGATGTGGTCGACGGTGCGGGCCATGTCGGCCTGCAGGTTGGGGTTGCGGTAGCTGTTGCAGTTCACGAGCGGGCCGAGCTCGATGCGCTCGGTCTGCTCAGCCCAGGCCGCGAGCTCGGTCCACGCCTCGAAGTGCAGCCCGTCGGGGTCGCCGGACAGCGGGAAGAAGTGGTCCCAGTTGAAGACGATGTCGGCGCCCAGCTCCTCGGCGCGTGCCACCGCGTCACGGTGCTCGGGGTACGAGGCGTGCTGGGGGGCGATCTGCACGCCGATGCGGACGGGGCGGTCCTCGGGCCGGAAGGCGGAGCTCATGCCTCGACCCTAGGAAACCCTCCCTGAGCGCTCAGCCGCATCGGACGCGACGGCCAGGTGCCGTTGCGTCGGGTCACGTAGGCATGCCCGCGGTGCCGTCCGGCATCGGCCGCACGACCGGAAGGAACCGCATGACCGACGCGAAGCCGCGCTCCGAGATGAACCTCGCCGCGCAGACCCGGATGGGCGAGATCGTCGCCGCGAAGGATTTCGACCGCCTCGACGAGGTGCTCGCCGACGACTTCACCGATCACGACCCGGCGCCCGACCAGCCCGGGGGCTGGCGCGGCATCGGCGCGTTCTGGCAGCAGTTCGGGGACGCCTTCTCCGACGTCGAGCTGCATCCCGTCGTCGTCGAGGCGACGGACCAGTACGTCACCGCCGTGTTCGACGTCACCGGCACCCACACCGGCGACTTCCTCGGCCACCCCCCGACCGGGAGATCGTTCCGGGTGCGGGGCATCCAGGTCGGGAGGTTCGGCGCCGACGGCCGGATGACCGACCGCTACGGCTCGACCGACCAGCTCGGGATGCTGCAGCAGCTCGGCCTGGCCTGACGGACGAGGGGCGGGCGGCCGCGGCCGCCCGCCCCTCGTCACCCGGCGCCCGAGAAGGGGGCCGCGCTGATCACGCGGCGCCGGCGCCCTCGAACTCGCCCGTGCCGACGAGGATCGCGCGGGCGAGCGTGTGGAAGTGCAGGTTGAAGCCGAGCACCGCGGGCGTGCTCTGCGGGTCGAGTTCGAGGTGGTCGACGTCGACCGCGTGCACGACCACGAAGTAGCGGTGCACGCCCGTGCCCTGCGGCGGGGCCGCGCCGATGAAGTGCGGCAGCCGCATCTCGTTCAGCACCGGCGTCGCTCCGTCGGGCAGGGTGCCGCCCTGCGATCCGGCCCCGGCGGGCAGCGACGTGACCGTCGCGGGGATGTTCGCGACCGCCCAGTGCCAGAAGCCCGAGCCGGTCGGGGCGTCGGGGTCGAAGACGGTGACGGCGAAGCTCTTCGTACCGGCCGGGGCACCCGACCAGGACAGCTGCGGCGAGACGTCCTGGCCGCCGGCGTCCGCGCCGTACTGGGCGGCCTTCAGCGGCTGGCCGTGGGTGACGTCGTCGCTCGTGAGGGAGAACGAGGGCACCGGGTCGAGCCGGGCGTAGGGGTCGTAGTCGCGATCGCTCATGGCCGCACGGTAGGCATCGCGGGTTGAGCGCGACCTGGACGCCAGACGTACGGCGTCGTCGTCGTGACGGCCACGAAGCCGAGGCGCTCGAGGACGGGGCTCGAGTCCTTCGAGGCGTCGACCTGCAGGTACTCGACGCCCCGCTCGAGGGCGGCGCGAGCCCGGACGGCGACGAGGGCGCGGTAGATCCCGCGGCGTCGCCAACCCGGCAGCGTGGAGCCGCCCCAGAGGCCGCCGAACCCGGTGCCCGGCTTGTTCGCGAGCCACGCCGCCGAGACCACCTCGCCGTCCGCCTCGGCGACGAACACGAGGAAGTGCTCCGGATCGTGCGCCGTCTCACGCTCGAGGTCCGGAGCGAGCCAGCTCCAGTCCTCGCCCCACACCGCCGACTCCATCGCCGCGATCCGGACGTAGTCGTCGGGATCGGCCGTCCGGCGGATCCGGACGCCCTCGGGCTCGGCTGCCGCGTCGACCATGTCGGCGGCGACACCGACGACGACCGTCTCGGCGTGCTCCGGCTCGAAGCCGGCGGCGAGCAGCCGATCGGGCAGGTCGGCGGGCAGGTCGTGGGCTCGGGTCTTCCACTCGAGCTCCTCGCCGCGGGCGGCGAAGTGGTCGCGGTGCGCCGCGATCGCGGCGTCGAGCTCCGCGCCCCGCAGCCCCACGTCCGGTCCCGTCTCGACGAAGCCCTGCCGGCGGCCCGTGACGCGCACGAGGTCGCCGAAGCGCTCGAACACCAGCCCGGGTGCCGGATCGGGCTCGACCCAGGGGCGGAGGCGCTGGTCGTACAGGTCGCGGAGCTGCTCGGGGGTCACCTGCGTGATCCTGCCGCGGATCAGCCGGTGCCGGACATCCGTCGCGGCTCGATCGCGAGGATCACCCGCTCCTGGTCACGGCCGCCCCACCAGCGGTAGGGGCCACCGGTGTAGCGCTGCGCGAGCGCCTCGATGTGCTCCTCGGCGCCGTCGGTCCGCAGGGCGACGACCCGACCGCGCACCTGCCGGAAGCGCGTCGGGTCGTCGGGGTCCGACAGCGCGACGGCGACGCGCGGGTCGCGCTCGACGTTGCGGGTCTTCTGGTGCCCCCGGACCGTGTTGATGAGGATGTGCTCGCCGTCCGTGTCCGCCCAGGTGAGCGTCACCTGCGGGGAGCCGTCCGGCATCGTCGTCGCGAGGTAGCAGACGGCGCGGCGCTTCAGCAGGGCGACGAGGTCGTCGGGCAGCGGCATGCCCGGCAGCCTAGGCAGCGACGGCTGAGGGGTCAGACCGGCTGCAGGGCGACGTGCGCGCCGTCCGGCAGCACGGTCGCGACCGGATCACCCCGGCGGACCACGCCGCCCGCGACCACGACGCCCATCACCCCGGCTCGCCGCACGACCTCGCCGCGGTCGTCGCGGCCGAGCATCTGCTTCAGCAGGCCCCGCTGGTGGTCGTCGATCTGCGAGCAGGGGTTGCGCAGGCCGGTGACCCGCACCACCGCGTCCGGCCCGAGCTCGAGCAGGGTGCCGGTCGGGAGGCCGAGCAGGTCGACGCCGCGCGTGGTGACGTTCTCCCCCATCGCGCCGGGCGGCACGACGAAGCCGGCCGCCGCCGCGTCCTCGAGCACCTCGATCGGGATGAGGTGCACCTGGCGCAGGTTCGGCTGCGTCGGATCGCGCCGCACCCGGGAGCGGTGCTGCACGGTCGTGCCCGCGTGCGCGTCGCCCTCGACGCCGAGCCCCTCGACCAGCGTGATCGCGGGCTCCGCGTCCTTCGAGAAGGCGTGGCGCGGGCTGCGGGCGACGCCCACGACGACCGCGGCAGCCGGCACGTCAGCGGCCGAGCAGCTTCTGCATCTTCGCGAGGTCGTCCTCGCTCGGCATCCCGTCGCCGCCCGCACCGAGGCCGAAGCCCGCGCCGGTCGATGCGGCGGGGCGTGCGGCGCGCCCCTCGGCGAGCGCCGCGTTCTCGGCGGCGCGCTTCGCCGGGTTGCCCGAGCGGGATCCGCCCTGCTTCTTCTTGCCCTGCTGCTTCGCGCCGGGACGCACGCCGGGGATCGGGCCCATGCCGGGCACCTGCGGCACCCCGCCGCGAGCCACGGTCCTCATCATCTTCGCGGCCTGGTCGAAGCGGGTGACGAGCTGGTTCACGTCGGTGACGGTCATGCCCGAGCCGCGGGCGATGCGGAGGCGCCGCGAGCCGTTCAGGAGCTTCGGGTTCTGCCGCTCGGCAGGCGTCATCGACTGGATGATCGCCTCGGTGCGCACGATCTCGCGCTCGTCGAAGTTCTCGAGCTGCTCGCGCATGCCGCGCGCTCCGGGCAGCATGCCGATCATCTTCTTCAGCGAGCCCATCTTGCGGAGCTGCTGCATCTGCTTCAGGAAGTCGTCGAGCGTGAAGGTGGCGGTGGCGAGCTTCTGCGCCATCTCGACGGCCTCGCGCTCGTCGAACGCCTGCTGCGCCTGCTCGATGAGCGTGAGGATGTCGCCGAGGTCGAGGATGCGGCTCGCCATGCGGTCGGGCCGGAACGGCTCGAAGTCGGTGAGGCGCTCGCCCGTGGAGGCGAAGAGGATCGGTCGGCCGGTGACGCTCGCGACCGAGAGCGCGGCGCCGCCGCGGGCGTCGCCGTCGAGCTTCGTGAGCACGACGCCGGTGAAGTCGACGCCGTCCTGGAACGCCTTCGCGGTGGTGACCGCGTCCTGGCCGATCATCGCGTCGAGGACGAACAGCACCTCGTCGGGATCCGTCGCGCGGCGGATGTCGGCGGCCTGCTTCATGAGCTCGGCGTCGACGCCGAGGCGGCCGGCCGTGTCGATGACGACGACGTCGTACTGCTTGTCGCGGGCGAACCGCATCGCGTCCTTCGCGACCCGGACCGGGTTGCCGACGCCGTTGCCGGGCTCCGGCGCGTAGACGGCGGCGCCGGCCTGCTCGCCGACGACCTGGAGCTGCTGCACGGCGTTCGGGCGCTGCAGGTCGCAGGCGACGAGCAGCGGCGCGTGGCCCTCCGACTCGAGCCACTTCGCGAGCTTGCCGGCGAGGGTCGTCTTGCCCGCGCCCTGGAGGCCGGCGAGCATGATGACGGTCGGGGGCTGCTTCGCGAACGTGAGCCGCCGCTCCTCGCCGCCGAGGATGCCGATGAGCTCCTCGTTGACGATCTGCACCACCTGCTGCGCGGGGTTCAGCGCCTTGTTCAAGGTGGCGCCGAGCGCGCGCTCGCGGACCGTCCCGGTGAAGCGCTTGACGACGTCGAGGTTCACATCGGCGTCGAGCAGGGCGCGCCGGATCTCACGGACCGTGCCGTCGATGTCCGCGGCGGTGAGGACGCCCTTGCCGCGCAGGTTCGCGAGGGCCTGCGTGAGCCGATCGGACAGCGTGCCGAAGGTAGCCATAGCCGTCGAATCCTACCGGCGGCGTCCGCGATCGCCGCGGCGCTCCCCCGCCGCGAGCCTGTGCGGGTCTCGTTCCACCGTTCCCCACCCGCACGACCGTCCGCTGCTGCGCAGCGCGCCGGTACCAGCGGGGCGTGTTCGTGGCACGCCGTGCTGCTGCGCCAGGACCTACGGCGCGACGCGGATCGAGCCAGGTCCGTGGACGTACTGGTCGAGGAGGGAGCGCTCCTCCGCGTCGGTGAGGCCGGCGCCGTGCGGGCCGGGCTGCGGGCGCGCGTCCTCCCACGCGAGCACGTCCGCGTACGTCTGCTCGAGCGGCCGGGCCGTGAGTCCCGCGGCGCGCGCGCGGGAGGTGTCGCGGCTGTTCATGCCCCGCCAGGCGGGGTCGTCGATCCAGAGCGGCAAGGACCGCGGCCCCATCCAGATGTCGACCCCGTGCTCGCGCAGCCACGCCTCGGGCGCCGGGACGAGCGGCCCCGTGTACCCGGCGACGCGCGCGGCGACGGCGAGGTGCTCGCCGAGCGGCAGCGGCTCACCGCTCGTGTTGAACACGCCCGCGGTGCCGCGCTCGGCCGAGTCGACGAGCCAGGTCGCGAGGTCGCGCACGTCGATCACCGCGACCGCGGCGCCGAGCGCGTCGGGCACGAGCACGCCGCGCGGATCCGACGGGTGGGCGAGCCGCCACGGCCAGTACCCGGAGCGGCCGGACCGGTCGCCCGGCCCTCCGATCAGGCCGGCGCGCGCGATCAGCGTCCGGTCCGCGCCGAACGCGCCGAGCACCGCCTGCTCGCAGGCGACCTTCGCCTCGCCGTACTGCTCCATGCCCGCCACGTCGGCCTCGAGCGCCGGCAGCAGCGGGGCGTGCTCGTCCTGCCCCGGCGCGCCCTGGTCCGCGTAGACGTTGCTCGTCGAGACGAACAGGTAGCGCGCGGCGGCAGGCTCGAGCGCGGCGACGGCGCGGCGCACCTGCCCGGGCTGCGTCGCGACGTCGAGCACCGCGTCCCAGGCCTCGCTCCGCACCGCATCGAGCGCGGCGGTGCGATCGCGGTCGGCGACGACGAGGCGGGCGCCGTCCGGGGCGCCGCCCGAGGAGCCGCGGGCGAGGCAGGCGACGTCGTGACCGCGGGACGCGGCCTCCACGGCGGCCGCCCGGCCGAGCCAGCCGGTGCCGCCGAGCACGAGGAGCTTCACGGAACCAGTCAACCGCCGAGCGGCTACCGTCCGGAAGGTGCAGTCCGCCCCCCTTGGAACGACCGGCCTCGACGTGACCCGGATCGTGGCCGGCGCGCCGCGGGCACCGCTGCCGGTGGCCCGAGGCGTCGACGCGCTCGGCGAGGCCTGGGACCAGGTCGGCGTGCGGGCGGTCGACGTGACCGACCTCGCGGCCGAGGGCGAGACCGCGGCGGAACGCTTCCTGCAGGAGCGGCAGCCGGACGACGCGGTCGTGCTCGCGGGGCTCGGCGGGACCGCCGGCCCGGAGCGCGGCGCCGACCACTCCCCCGCCCGGATCTCGAGGGCGCTCGAGGCCGCGTCGCGGCGGCTCGGCCGCGTCGACCTGGGATGGCTCGCGGGCGCGGATGCCGCCACCCCGCTCCCCGAGACCCTCGCGCTGCTCGCGAGCGCGATCGAGGATGGGCGGCTCCGGGCCTGGGGCGCCGCCGGCGTCGACGTGTGGAGGCTCGAGGCCCTGCTCACCGCCGCCGACCGCGAGGGCGTGCCGCGGCCGGCCTTCGTGCGGAACCGGATGAACCTGCTCGAACGCGGCGACGAGCGCGACCTGATGCCGCTCGCAGTCGGCGAGGGCCTCGGCGTGCTGCCCCGGAACCCGTTCGCGAGCGGGCGCCTCACCGATCGTCATGTCGCCGCGGAGGAGGCGGCGGAGCGGGCGGCGGCAGCGGGCGCGCCCCGGACGACCGCGACCGACCCCGCGCTGCCGGCGCTGCTCGTGCTCCGCGACCTCGCGCGGGACCGCGACACGAGCACGGCGGCGCTCGCGCTGGCGTGGCTCGCCGGCCACGCCTCCGATCCTCGACCGGTCGTCGCAGCGACCTCGCAGGCGGTCTGGGAGACGGTCCACGCCGCGCTCGAGCTCGACGTGGACGACGAGCTGCGCGAGCGGATGAGCTCCGTCCGCTGAGCTCAGGCCCGCTCGAGCGGGTTCTCGGCGAGCCGCCGGTCGAGGCCGCCCGCGACGAGGCGCGCGGCCTGCGAGGCGGGCTTGCGCGCCGCCTGGTCGGTGAGGCAGGCACCGAACTCACGGGCGAGGGTGAGCCGCGGGTGCCGGGCGAGCACCTCCGCGACCTGGTCGGCGGGCAGCACGTCGGGGCGGGCGCCCGAGATGTCGAGGCCCGTCGCGATCTCGAGCAGGTGCCCGTCGGGGTCCTCCCCCGGGTCGACCTCGCGCCACATGTGCCGCTCGATCACCTCGACGAGGCGGTCGCGGCGAGGCGCCGGCCACCCGGCGCCCGCGGCGAGCACCCACGCGACGTGCCCGCCCGCGGTCTCGAACGGCGCGGTGTGGCTGTCGAAGACGGGCACGAGCCCGACGTCGTGCAGCAGGGCGGCGACGTGGAGCAGCTCGGGATCCGCGGACGGCACCCCGAGCGCGTCCGCGAAGCCGAGCGCCCAGTACCAGGAGCGCACCGAGTGGTTCAGCAGCGCCGGGCTGCAGTACCGCGCGGCGACCTCGCGGGCGGCGACGGCCGCCGGCGTGGACGGTACCGGGATCTCGATCAGGCGCATGCCCGCATCCTGGCCTAGCGTGCCGACGTGGCTCCGATCCTGCCGTTCGACGGCGTGCTGCCCGAGACCGACCCCTCCGCGTTCATCGCGTCCACGGCGACCCTGATCGGCCGCGTCCGGGTGCGGGCCGACGCCGTCGTGATGTTCGGCGCGGTGCTCCGCGGCGACCGCGACGAAATCGAGCTCGGCGAGGGCAGCAACCTGCAGGACAACGTCGTCGTCCACTGCGACCCCGGCTCCCCCGCCCGGATCGGGCGGAACGTGAGCGTCGGGCACGGCGCCGTGGTGCACGGCTGCACGATCGAGGACGACGTGCTCGTCGGCATGAACGCGACGGTGCTGAACGGGGCCGTCATCGGCACCGGCTCGCTCGTCGCGGGCGGCGCGGTCGTGCTCGAGGGCACCGCCGTCCCGCCGCGCTCGCTCGTCGCGGGCGTGCCGGCGAAGGTGCGCCGGTCGATCACCGACGAGGAGCTCGACGGCATCCGCCGCAACGCGGCGACCTACCGCGAGCTCGGCACCGCCTACCGCGCCTCCTCCTGACGGTCGGCTCCGGGCGCCGCGGAACCGCAGGAAGCGGCACGCGCCGGAGAGGGAGGAGGCGCTCAGCCCACGAGGCCCGCGGCGAAGACGCTCGGGGTGAAGCCGGTGAGGTCGCCGATGCGCTCCCCCTGGCCGATGAGCTTCACCGGCAGGCCCGTCTCGTCCTGGACCCGCAGCACGAACCCGCCCTTCGCGGTGCCGTCGAGCTTCGTGATGACGAGCCCGGTGACGCCCGCGTGCTCGATGAAGACCTCGGCCTGCACGACGCCGTTCTGACCGGTGGTCGCGTCGAGGACGAGGAGGACCTCGCTGATCGGCGTCAGCTTCTCGACCACGCGCTTGATCTTGCCGAGCTCGTCCATGAGGCCGCCCTTGGTGTGCAGGCGCCCGGCGGTGTCGATGAGCACGATCTCGGTGCCCGTCCGCATCGCGTGCTCGACCGTCTGGTAGGCCACCGACGCCGGGTCCTGGCCCGGGTGCTGCGGCCGGACCACCTCGGCGCCCGCCCGCTCGGCCCAGGTCGCGACCTGCTCGACCGCGGCGGCGCGGAACGTGTCGGCGGCGCCGACGACGACGGAGCGACCGTAGTTCCCGACGAACCTCGCGAACTTGCCGATCGTGGTGGTCTTGCCGACCCCGTTCACGCCGACCATGAGCACCACGGCGGGGCGTGCGGAGAGCTTGAGGGTCGGGTCGAACCCGGCGAGGCGCTCCTCCACGTCCTCGCGGAGCATCCGCTGCAGGTCGCGCGGGTCGGTGACCCGGAACTTCTCGACCTTCTCCTTGAGGTCCGTGATCATCGACTCGGTGATGTCGGGGCCGAAGTCGGCGCCGATGAGCGCGGCCTCGAGGTCGTCCCACGTGTCGTCGTCGATGACCCGGACGGTCTGGAACAGGCCACGCAGCCGCGCGCCGAACGACAGGGTGCGCTCCGCCATGGCTCCAGGCTAGCCGCGAGGCGGCTTCCATCGGGCTGGCGGCCCGCGCCCAGCGGCGCGGACGTAGCGTGCCGACGCACGTGACAGCGACGAGGAGACCCCATGCCCGACACCCCGCGGATCACCCTGCTCGGCACCGGCACGATGGGCGTCGGCATGGCGCACTCGCTGCTGCGTGCCGGTCTGCCCGTGACGGTCTGGAACCGGCACGCGGACCGCGCGCGTCCGCTCGCCGGCGACGGCGCGGTCGTCGCGGAGACGCTCGAGGACGCCGTGCACGAGGCGGACGTCGTGATCACCATGCTGTTCGACGCCGACGCGGTGGCCGAGGTCATGGAGCAGGCGGCCGGCGCGATGCGCGACGGCGCGGTCTGGGTGCAGTCCGCGACCGTGGGCCGCGACGGCATCGCCCGGCTCGCGCGCTTCGCCGAGGAGCACGGCCTGACGATGGTCGACGCGCCGATGGTCGGCACGAAGCAGCCCGCCGAGGAGGGCAGGCTCGCGATCCTCGCCGCCGGCCCCGCGCGCACGCGCGACCTGGTGCAGCCCGCGTTCGACGCCATGGGCGCGAAGACGGTCTGGCTCGGCGACGAGCCCGGCCCGGCGAGCGCCTTGAAGCTCGTCGCGAACTCGTGGGTCGCCGCGCTGACCGCCGCGACCGCCCAGGGCATCGAGCAGGCGCGCGGCTTCGGCATCGATCCGGCGAGGTTCCTCGAGACGATCTCGGGCGGGGCCGCCGACAGCGCCTACCTGCAGCTGAAGGGGAGTGCGATCCTCGAGCAGCGCTTCGACCCGCAGTTCGGCCTCGACGGGCTGCTCAAGGACCTGCGGCTCATCCGGACCGCCACCGCCGAGGCGGGTGTGCCGACCACGCTCGTCGACGCGCTCGTCGCCCTGTTCGCGCAGGCGAGCGAGGAGGGCCACGGCAAGGAGGACATCGCGGCGGTGGCCGCGAGCTTCGCCCCCGCGGGCGCCGCGCCCGCGGTCTAGCGTCGGGGAGCATGCCGACGCTCTCGAAGGACACGCTCCTCTGCATCTCGCTCGCGGGACGGCCGAGCAACCTCGGCACGCGGTTCCACAACTTCCTCTACGACGAGCTCGGGCTCGACTTCGTCTACAAAGCGTTCACGACGACCGATCTCGAGGGCGCGGTGCGGGGCGTGCGTGCCCTGGGCATCCGGGGCTGCTCGGTGTCGATGCCGTTCAAATCGGCGATCATCCCCTTCGTCGACATCGTCGAGGACTCGGCAGCCGCGATCGAGGCGGTGAACACCGTCGTGAACGACGACGGCGTGCTCACCGCGGCGAACACCGATGTCGAGGCCGTCACCGAGCTGCTCGACCGGGAGCGCGTGCCGCGAGACCTCCGGGTCGCCGTCCGCGGCAGCGGCAGCATGGCGGCAGCGGTGACCGCGGCGTTCCGCCGCGCCGGGTTCGAGGCGGTGACGATCGTCGCCCGCGACGCGGCTGCCGGACGGACGCTCGCCGACCGGACCGGGTACCGCTGGGTCGCCGAGCCGGAGCCGGCGGATCTGCTCGTGAACGTCACCCCGCTCGGCATGGCCGGACGCGATGCGGACGCGCTCGCGTTCGACGAGTCGCTCGTGCGGGCGGCTCGGATGCTGTTCGACGTGGTCGCGCTTCCCGTCGAGACCCCGCTCGTGCGCCTCGCGCGGTCCGCCGGTCTCCCGGTGCTGACGGGGGCCGAGGTGCACGCCCTGCAGGCCGCGCTGCAGTTCGAGCGCTACACGGGCATCCGCCTCACGCGCGATCAGATCGATCGCGCGAGCGCCTTCTCCCGCGCATAGCAAGCGCATTCGGAATGCGAGAAATGTCCCCGTAATGCGGGATGGTGGCGAATAGGACGACGGAATTACGGTTGTCCCACAGCCGCTACCCGATGGGTCACGGATATCCCGGAAGGGGTCTCCGTGAACACAGCCCGTCCGACTGCTCGCTGCGGCCGTCGCCGGCCTCCCTCGAGTCCCACCCCGCACCGGGATCTCGAACGAGGAGCCGGCGGCGGCGGCGGTGAGGGTAGCGGCTGCTCTGCGCTCATGGTCCGCGCCCGCTCACGCGGTCGCGGTCATGCGCTGGCGGTCATGCGCTGGCCGATGACGGCCGAGACCCCGTCCTGCCGCATCGAGACCCCGTAGAGGGCGTCGGCGATCTCCATCGTGCGCTTCTGATGCGTGATCACGATGAGCTGCGAGGACTCGCGCAGCGACGAGAGCACGTCGAGCAGCCGCCCGAGGTTCGCGTCGTCGAGCGCCGCCTCGACCTCGTCGAGGATGTAGAACGGGCTCGGCCGGGCCGTGAAGATCGCGAGCAGGTACGCGATCGCCGCAAGGCTGCGCTCGCCACCGGAGAGCAGCGAGAGCCGCTCGATGCGCTTGCCCGCGGGCCGCACCGACACCTCGACGCCGGACGTGTCGAGGTCGTCGCCGACGAGGGAGAGCCGTCCGGTGCCCCCGGGGAACAGCACCGGGAGGATCCGTGCGAACGCCGCCTCGGTGTCGGCGTAGGCCGCCTCGAACACCGCCGCCATGCGCTGGTCGAGCTCGGCCACGATGCGGAGCAGGTCCTGCCTGGTGCGGGTGAGATCGGCGAGCTGCTCGGTGAGGAACGCGTGCCGCTGCTCGAGCGCCGCGAACTCCTCGAGCGCGAGCGGGTTGACCCGGCCGAGCTGGGCGAGCCGCCGCTCCGCCTGCCGCAGCCGGCGCTCCTCCGCCGTGCGGTCGAGCTGCGGATCCGCCTCCTCGAGCAGGCCCTGCTCGTCGAGGCCGAGCTCGCTGCGGGCGCGCTCGAGCAGCGCGCCGAGCGAGACCTGCTGCTCGTAGCCGCGCATGTCGAGGTCGCGGGCGCGCGCCTCGAGCTCGGCGAGCCGGGCGCGGGCCCGGCCGAGGTCGACCCGGGCCGTGCGGAGCGCGCCGCTGCGGGCGTCGCGCTCACGGGTCGCATCGGCGAGCTGCAGCCGCGCCTCGGTCACGGACGCGTCGACGGACGCCTGCACGACCGGCAGCTCGGCGAGCACGCCCTCGGCGGCGGCGCGCTGCCGGCGACGCCGCTCGTTTCGCGCCTCGGCCTCCGCGCGCGCGCGCCGAGCGGCGACGGCCGACCGCTCGGCCTCCGCGATGCGCCGGCGCTCGGCCGCCCGACGGTCCTGCAGGCGCTGGAGCTCGAGGCGGGCCGCGAGGCCCCGCTCGCGGGCGGCCTCGACGGCGGCCAGGGCCTCGGTGCGCCGCGAGGCGTCGAGCACCGGGCGCGGCTCGGCCCGCGCCTGCTCGAGCGCCGCCTCGGCCTCCGTGAGCGCCGCCTGCGCCGGCCGGACCGCCTCGCGGGCCTGCTCGGCCCGGGCCGCGAGCCGCTCGGCCTCGGCCTCGGCCGACTCCAGGCGGGCGAGGGCCGTGGCGCGGCGCCGCTCGGCCTCGCGGGCCGCGCTCTCGAGCCGGCGGGCCTCGGCTGCGGCCGCAGCGGCGCGCTCACGCGCGCCGCGGAGGGCGCCACGGTTCGCCTCGACCCGGGCGCGGAGCGCCTCGACCGCCTCGAGGACGGCGGCCCGGCGCCGCTCGGCGCGCTCGCGCTCCTCGAGCAGCTCGAGCCCGCTGCGTCCCGCGCCGGGCGTCGTCACCGCGGCCGGCCGCAGCACGACGCCGCCGCGCGTGACGAGGACGGCTCGGGCGTCGGACAGGGCGGGCAGCGCGACCCGCGCCGCGGCGAGGTCCTCGACGAGCAGCACCGCCGCGAGCAGGTCGAGCACACCGTCAGGGGCCTGCACCACGTCCCGAGCGGGCACCGTGCCGTCGACGGCCGGGACCGGCTCGGGCCGGCGCTCCGGCGCGGCGACGAGCATTGCCGCTGCCCCGTCGGCCGTCTCTGCGGCGTCGAGCGCGACGGCGCCGGAGGCGGCGATCGCGGCCTCCGCGAGGGGACCGAGCACGGCGGCGATCGCGGCCGTCCAGCCCCCGTCGACCCGCAGCACCTCGCGCACCCGTGGACCGAGGCCCTCGCGCCGCTGCTCGAGCAGCGCGGCGGTGCCGTCGGCGGGCGGCTCGGCGAGACGGAGGGCCGCGATCGCGGCATCGAGCCCGGCGAGCTCGCGCTCGGCGTCGTG
Source organism: Amnibacterium sp. CER49 (assembly GCF_029846255.1). Classification (GTDB taxonomy): domain Bacteria; phylum Actinomycetota; class Actinomycetes; order Actinomycetales; family Microbacteriaceae; genus Amnibacterium. The sequence goes on from NZ_JARVWQ010000001.1 coordinate 470,214, forward strand.
GAGGGCCGCCCGGTCGTCCTCGAGCGCAGCGGACGCGGCCGCCTCGGCCTCGCGGGCCTGCTCGCCGTGGTCGCCGCCCGTCTCCCCGGGCCGCGGCGCCTCGGGGACGGCCGCCCGGGCCTCGTCGACGCGAACGGCGCCCGCCGCGGCGGCATCGGTGAGGCGTCCGGCCTCGGCGGTACGGGCGGCGAGCGCCGCCTCGGCCTCGGCGACGCGGGACGCCGCGGCACCGACCCGCCGGTCGGCCTCGCCGATGCGCGCGGCGTCGCCGGCGATCGACGCGTCGATCTCGTCGAGGCGGTGCTGCGCCTGCTGCTGGTCGCTCGTGGCCGCCCCGAGCGCGGCCTCGGCCGCGGCGATCGCGGGCTCGAGGCGCCCCAGCTCGTCGTGCGGCGCCTGCAGCGCGGCCTCGGACGGCACCGCGGCGAGCGGCTCGTCGGGACCGAGCAGCGTGACCCGGGTCGCGGCGAGCTGCGCGAGCGCGCGGAGGCGCTGCTGGACCGCCTCGAGCTCGAGCGCGGCGCGTCGGGCGACGTCGAGCCGCTCGTCCGCCTCCTCGCGCTCGAGCTCGTCGGCCCGGCTCGAGAGGGCCCGCTCGGCATCGGCGGCGACCTCGCGCTCGAGCTCGAGGTCGCGCCGCTGCTGCTCGAGGCCCGCGACCGCACGCGCGAGCCCGGCCGCGTCGGCGGCGAGCAGCCGGGTGCGCGCGTCGCGCACCGTGGCCTGGATCGCGACGGCCTCGCGCGCCACCTCGGCCTGCGCGCCGAGCGGCTTCAGCTGCCGCCGCAGCTCGTCGGCGAGGTCGGTGAGGCGGGTCAGGTTCGCCTGCATCGACTCGAGCTTGCGCAGCGTGCGCTCCTTGCGCCGCCGGTGCTTGAGGATGCCCGCGGCCTCCTCGAGGAAGCCGCGGCGCTCCTCGGGCGACGCCCGCAGCACCTGGTCGAGCTGCCCCTGCCCGACGATGACGTGCATCTCACGCCCGAGCCCCGAGTCGGAGAGCAGCTCCTGCACGTCGAGCAGCCGCACGCCGCGGCCGTTGATCGCGTACTCGCTCGCACCCGACCGGAACAGGGTGCGGCTGATCGTCACCTCGCTGTACTCGATCGGCAGCACGCCGTCGGTGTTGTCGATGGTGAGCACGACCTCGGCGCGGCCGAGCGGTCCGCGCGACGCGGTGCCGGCGAAGATCACGTCGGCCATCGAGCCGCCGCGGAGGGTCTTCGCGCCCTGCTCGCCCATGACCCACGCGAGCGCGTCGACGACGTTCGACTTGCCGGACCCGTTGGGCCCGACGATGCAGGTGACACCGGGCTCGAACGCGAACACGGTCGCCTGCGCGAAGGACTTGAAGCCCTTCAGCGTCAGGCTCTTCAGATGCACGCTTCCTCCCGCGCCGCTGCAACCGTAGCGGCGCGCGCGGACATCGCCTGATCAGCCCGCGAGCCGCGGCAGCAGCGCGTCCCGGATCGCGGGCCGGCTGCCGAAGACGAGCAGGAACTGCGCCTCCCGCAGCAGCCGCTCGGCGTCGCTGCCAGCGAGCACGCTCGAGGAGCCGCGCAGGACGGTGAGCACCGCGGCGGCGCGCAGCGCGAGCGCCGAGCAGGCGCCGCGGGCGTCCGGGAGCGCGTCGACGTCCGCCTCGAGCAGCCGGGTGCGGACGAGGGTGACCTCGGCGAGGAGCCGGTCGTCCTCCGCGAGCCGCGCGGCGCGCTCCGCGACGCCGAGCGCGAGGGCGCCGTTGCCGGCGAGCCCCGCGGCGTCGCGCGCCGTCCACTCATCCAGCGGCACGGACGCGACGAGCCGGTCCGCCGCCACGCGCAGCCCGTCGAAGCGCAGCGTGACCGTGCGGCTCGCGCGTGCTGCGACGAGGTCGAGCGGTTCCGCGGCGAGCGACGCCGAGGCGTCGGCGTCGACGAGGACGAGCCGGACGACGCCGTCCGGGTCGAGGGCCGCGACGAGCACGACGCCCGCGCTCCCCCAGCCGGTCACCCATGGGGCGCGGCCGGTGAGCCGCCAGCCGGCGCCGTTCGGCAGGATGCGCAGCGGCGCCGGTGGCCGCAGCGCGGTGATCGCGATCGCGGCCCGGAGGCGCCCGTCGGTGAGGGGCGCGGCGTAGCGCTCGCGCAGCCCGGCGGGGCCGCGGAGCACGTTCGCGAGCGCGCCCTGGTGCTGCAGCCAGACGAAGGCGGTGGCGAGGCAGCCGCCCGCGAGCGCCGCGGCGACGTCGATCCGGGTCGCGAGGTCGGGCTCCGCCGCGGCGAGCCCGGTGAGCCCGGCACCGTCGAGCGCCGCGAGGTGCGCGGCGGGCACCCGATCGGCGCGGTCGACCGCGGCGGCATCCGGGAGGAGCACCTCGTCGGCCACGCGCCGCGCCCGCTCCCCCGCACCCGTCACCCCTCCATGCTTCCACCCGGCGGAGGTACGGAGATCGCCAAGGGCCGGGAGCCCGCGGGCTGGCAGACTGCGGCCATGCGCCCCCGTTCCCCGTCGACCTGCTGACCGTGGCCGACCGTCTCATCGCGGCGCCGTCGGGGCGGCGCCTCGGACTCTCGACCGCCGGCGACCCCCAGGCCGACCGCCTCGTGCTGCTCTGCCACCCCACCCCGGGCTCGGCCTCCTTCGACCCGAACCCCGGCGTGACCGAGCGCTGGGGCGTGCACGTCGTCTCGCTCGACCGCCCCGGCTACGGCTCCTCGGAGCCGCTGCCCGCCGACACGCTGCCGTCGCTGAAGGACCGCGTCGAGGACGTCGCCGGCTACCTGCGGCAAGCCACCCGATCCGCCGAGACGCACACGGACGACCGCGACTTCGTCCGTCTGGGCGTCGTCGGCTGGGGCACCGGCGCCGCGGTCGCGCTCGCCTTCGCGGCGACCTACGGCGACCGGGTCGACCGGCTCGCGCTCGTCGGCGCACCGGCGAAGCGCGGCCTGCGCAAGCTCGCCCGTCGGGCGCTCATCGCACCGCGCTCGCCCGCGGCGCTGCACGTGACCGACGACGACCCCGACCTCGCCCTGCCCGGGCTCCGTGGCCGCCTGCAGCGGATGGTCGACGACGCGTTCCTGCAGGGCAAGGTCGGCATCGACACCGACCGCGTGCTGATGTCCGACGACTTCTGGGTGAAGCGCATGGGCAGCGTCGAGGCCGAGACCGTCGTCCTCGTGGGCGACCGCGATCCCGTGGCCGACGAGGACGACGCGGCCTGGTACGCGAAGCGGCTGCCGCACGCCACGGTCGAGGTGGCCGTGGGCAGCGGTCCGCTCGCGATCGCGACGCAGTGGGAGCGGATCCTCGCGCACGTCGCGCCGAACCACGGCTCGCTGCCCGCGGAGGTCCGCGACCACGGCGCGCCGAGGCTGCCGCAGCAGTAGGGCCGGGACGGCGGCGCCGTCCCGGCCCCGGCGGACGCGCCTAGTCGCGCTGCCCGGCGCCGCTGCCGAGGTGCAGCGCGCCCTTCACGCGGTCGATGCCCTCGTGCGCCATCGCGACGCCCGAGTCGACGATCGAGTCCTTCTCGTACGGGTCGCCCTTCAGCAGCGCCTTGATCGTGTTGTCGCGGTACTCCTTCGTGATCTTCGCGGGCAGCGGCGGCGCGTTCCGCGTCACGTACGCGTCGATCAGGGTGACCCCCTGGTGGGCGAACGCCTCGTCCCAGGCGCTGCCGGCCTCGTCGTCGCTGCGCACCCGGATGCCCTTGAACCCGAGCAGCTCGGCCCAGCCGGCGTAGTCGACGCTCTCGACGTCCTGCGATCCGGGCCACACCGGGTTGCCGTCCTCGGTGCGCATCTCCCACGACACCTGGGCGAGGTCGTCGTTGTGCATCACCGCGATGATGAACTGCTTGTTCGTCCACCGCGACAGGTACTTCTTCACGGTGATGAGCTCGTTCATGCCGAGCATCTGGAACGCGCCGTCGCCGATCGTGCAGATCACGGGGCGGTCGGGGTAGGCGAACTTCGCCGCCACGGCATACGGCATCGCGGCGAGCATCGTGGCGAGCCGGCCGGAGAGGTCGCCCATCATGCCGCGGCGCAGCCGGATGTGGTGGCCGTACCAGTCGGCGGTGGTGCCGGCGTCGCAGGTGACGATCGCATCGTGCGGCAGCCGCTCGTTCAGCTCGAGGAACACGCGTCGCGGGTTGCCGCCGTCGGGGAACGACTGCACCGCCTGGTCGTGCATCTCGCGCTCCCAGCCGACGAAGGCCTCGGCGATGCCCTCCTGCCACGACCGGTCGGTCTTGCGGGCGAGGTGCGGGATCAGCGCCTCGAGGGTCGCCTTCGCGTCACCCCAGAGGTTCACCTCGGTCGGGTAGCGCAGGCCGAGCTGCTCCGGCTTCAGGCCGATCTGCACGGCGCGCGCCTGGCCCGTCTTCGGCAGGAACTCGCCGTAGGGGTAGTTCGTGCCGATCATCAGCAGGGTGTCGCAGTCGCGCATCTGGTGCAGGCTCGGCAGGCTGCCGAGCAGCCCGACCTGCTGGGTGTGGTGCGGCACGTCGGAGGGGACGACGTCCTTGCCGCGCAGCGCCGTGACGATGCCGGCGCCGAGCAGGTCGGCCACCTCGAGCACCTCGTCCGTCGCCCCGCGGGCGCCGGCGCCGACGAGCAGCGTCACCTTCGCCCCGGCGTTCAGGATCTCGGCCGCCTTCGCGATCTCGCTCGCGGCCGGCGCGATGCGGGTGGAGACCGGCACGGCGCTCGACCGCGACATCCAGTGCGCCGCCGTCGGGGGCTCGAACGCCATCGCCTGCACGTCGTGCGGCAGCACGATCACGGCCGGCTCGAGCCGGGCCCTCGCCGTGCGGAAGGCGGTGTCGATCACGGCCTGCGCCTGCTCGGGCGACACGATCGTCTGGACGTAGCAGGCGACGTCGGCGAAGAGCCGCTCGAGGTTGTTCTCCTGCTGCGTGAAGGTGCCGAGCGAGGCGAGCCCCTGCTGCCCGACGATCGCGACGACCGGCACGTTGTCGCTCTTCGCGTCGTAGAGCCCGTTGACCAGATGGAAGGCGCCGGGGCTCGACGTCGCGATGCAGACGCCGACCTCGCCGGTGAACTTCGCGTGCGCCGTCGCCATGAGGGAGCAGATCTCCTCGTGCGTCGGCCGGACGTAGTCGAGGCCGACGCCGTCCCGGTCGGCCTTGCCGAGCATCCCGTCGAGCTCGCCGATGCCGTCGCCCGGGAAGGCGAACACGCGGCTGACGCCCCACTCCTTGATGCGCTGGATCACGAACTCGCTGACGTTGATCTTGGCCATCCCGGGTCTCCCTCTCCTCGTGCTGCGGTCTCCCGAATGCTGCAACCGCTTCTTCAGCGGATGTCGAGACTCAAGTGATGCACTTCTGCATGAGTCCTTGCTCGACGTGGAGGGAGACGGGGATGGGAAGACGGCAGGCCGCCGTGGTGGAGGCGCCGCTCGTGGGCATCGACCGCCTGCTCAAGAACGTCGAGACGGGGCGCTTCGAGCGCAGCCTCTCGGCGCTCACCGCAGCGGGCGCGCTCGTCATGGCGGCGGAGATCTACTTCGAGCACGACAAGGCGAGCTTCGGCAACCGGTTGATGTGGCTGCCCGTGGTCCTCGGGCCGGTCGGGGCGGTCGCGGGCGTGGCCGGGGTCGTGAGCAAGCGGATGGCGAAGACCGCGCTCCCGATCACCTCGGCCGCGATCGTCGCGAACGGCCTGCAGGGGGTGTACCTGCACGCCCGCGGGGTCGCGCAGAAGCCCGGCGGCTGGCGCAACTTCACCTACAACGTCGAGATGGGGCCGCCGATCCTCGCGCCGCTGCTCGTCACCGTCGTCGGCGGCATGGGCCTGCTCGCGGCCGTGCTGCGGCGCGAGCGATGAGCGGTGGCCAGGCGCCGGAGGACCGCTTCCCGACCTTCCGGGTGCTCGCGCAGGCTCCCGCCTGGGACGCCGCGACGCGCGAGCTCGTGCTGTCGCGGGTCCGGCCACCGCATCCCCCCGTCTACCTGAACGGGCACGAGTTCGCCACCGCGACCGCGCTCGTGGGGCAGCTCCTCGACCTCGACGACGAGCTGGCCGCGCACCTCGCGGCCTCGATCGACCACCGGCTCACGGAGGACGAGACCGACGGCTGGCACTACGACGACATGCCCGTCGACCACGACGTGTGGCGCCAGGTGCTCGCGGGGCTCGACGACGACGCGCGGCAGCGCAACGGCACCACCTTCGTGGAGCTGCCGGCGGCCGAGCAGCACGCGCTGCTGCACGCGCTCCACACCTCGCAGGACGAGCGGTGGCACGACCTGAACCGCGGCCACACGTGGGACCTCCTCCTGCGCTACACGTGCACCGCCTACTACGCGCATCCGGCGGCATGGGACGAGATGGGCTGGCCGGGGCCCGCCTACCCGCGCGGCTACAAGAACATCGGCATCGACGCCCGCGAGCCCTTCGAGCAGGAGGACCGGGTGCCGTCGGCCGACCCGACGAAGGACCGGGACGACGAATGAGGTACCGAGACGTCCGGAAGCGGAACGAGTCGGCGTGGCTGCTGCCCGCCGACCACCGCCGCACGAACCAGGCGCTCCGCGAGGGCATGCGCACCTTCGGGGACGACGACGAGGTCGACCTCGTCGTCGTCGGCTGCGGCGCGGGCGGCAGCACGCTCATGCAGCGGCTCGCCCGGCACGGGTGGCGCATCGTCGGCATCGACGCCGGCCCGTTCTGGGACCCGGAGGCCGACTGGGTGAGCGACGAGGCGGGCTCGCACAAGCTCTACTGGACCGAGCCGCGCACGATCGGCGGCGGCGACCCCGTGCCGCTCGGCTCGAACAACTCCGGCCGCGGCGTGGGCGGCTCGATGATCCACTACGCCGGCTACGCCCCGCGCTTCCACCCGAGCGACTTCAAGGAGCTCACGAACGAGGGCGTCGGCGCCGACTGGCCGATCGACTACGCCGACCTCCAGCCGTACTACGAGGCCATCGAGGAGGAGCTGCCGGTCGCCGGGCAGCCCTGGCCGTGGGGCGTGCCGCACCGCTACCCGCAGTCGCCGCACCCCGTCGGGGGCAACGGCGAGGTGTTCCAGCGCGGCGCGCTGGCGGCGGGCATCGAGGCACGCGTCGGCCCGGTCGCGATCTCGAACGGCCGCTTCGGGCACCGCTCGCACTGCATCTACCGCGGCTTCTGCCTGCAGGGCTGCAAGGTGAACGCCAAGGCCTCGCCGCTCATCACGCACCTGCCCGACGCGATCGAGCACGGCGTCGAGATCCGCCCCGACACGATGGTGAGCCGCATCGGCTTCGACGAGCGCACCGGGCTCGCCACGGGCGTCCACTACCTCCGGAACGGGAGGGAGCACTTCCAGAAGGCGCGGATGGTCGCGGTCGCCGGCTACTCGATCGAGACGCCGCGGCTGCTGCTCAACTCGGCGAACGACCGGTTCCCGAACGGGATGCTGAACGACTTCGACCTCGTGGGCCGCTACCTCATGGTGCAGGGGGCTCCGCAGACCGCTGCCCGGTTCGACTCCGAGATCCGCATGTACAAGGCGCCGCCGCCCGAGGTGAGCACCGAGCAGTTCTACGAGACCGACCCGAGCAAGCCGTACAAGCGCGGGTTCTCCATCCAGACCGTCTCGCCGCTGCCGATCACCTGGGCCGAGCACGTCGCCGCGCAGGGCCACTGGGGGCGGGAGCTGCGCGAGCGGATGAGCGACTACGTGCACTGGGCGTGCCTCGGCGCGCTCTGCGAGTTCCTGCCCCTCGCGGAGAACCGCATCACGCTGTCGGAGGAGAAGGACCGGCACGGGCTGCCCGTCGCGCACATGTCGTACTCGCAGTGCGACAACGACAAGATGCTCGTCGACGCGGCCACGACGGTGATGAGCGAGATCCTCAGCGCCGCCGGCGGCACCGACGTCATCACGATCAAGCGCTACGCGCACCTCGTCGGGGGCGCCCGCATGGGCGCGACCGAGCGGGACGGCGTCGTCGACCGCGAGTGCCGGGCGTTCGCCGTGCCGAACATCGTGATCCCCGACGGCAGCGTCTTCCCGACGCAGGGCAGCGCGAACCCCGCGCTCTCGATCATGGCGAACGCCGCCCGGGTCGCCGATGCGCTCGCGACGCGGCCGATGCCCTCGGCCACGGAGGTGCCCGCGGGGGCGGCGGCATGAGCGCGGGGCCCGCCGTCGAGCGCGTCGAGGTGTCGGTCTACACGATCCCGACGGACGCGCCCGAGGGCGACGGCACGATCGCCTGGGACTCCTCGACGCTGGTGCTCGTCGAGGCGACCGCCCGCGGCACGACGGGGCTCGGCTGGACCTACGGGCCACCCGCCGTCGCGGCGCTGATCGAGGGAAGGCTGGCCGGCATCGCGACGGGCGGCGACGCGACCTCGCCGTCGCGGGCGAACGACCGGATGGTCGAGGCCATCCGCAACGATGGGCGCCCGGGTGTCGGCATGGAGGCGGTGTCGGCGGTCGACATCGCGCTCTGGGACCTCAAGGCGCGGCTGCTCGACCTGCCGCTGACCCGGCTGCTCGGCGCCGTGCGCGACGACGTGCCGGTCTACGGCAGCGGCGGCTTCACCACCTACGACGAGGCGCGGACCCGCGAGCAGCTCGGGCACTGGGTGCACGAGCAGCGCATCCCGCGGGTGAAGATCAAGATCGGCGAGTCGTGGGGCACCCGCGTCGAGCGCGACCTCGCCCGCATCCGTCTCGCCCGCGAGGTGATCGGCGACGACACCGAGCTCTACGTCGACGCGAACGGCGCCTACTCGGCGAAGCAGGCGATCCGCGTCGCCGAGCGGGCCGCTCCGGACCGGCCGGTGTGGTTCGAGGAGCCCGTCTCGTCGGACGACCTCGACGGCCTGCGCTTCGTGCGCGAGCACGTCGCCCCCGACGTCGCCGCGGGCGAGTACGGCCACGACCCGCAGTACTTCCGGCGGATGCTCGCAGCGGGGAGCGTCGACTGCCTCCAGGCCGACGCGTCGCGCTGCGGCGGCGTGACCGGCTGGCTGCGCGCGGCGGCGGTCGCCGGCTCGTTCGGGCTCGAGATCTCGGGGCACTGCGTGCCGAACGTGCACGTGCCGATCGCCGCGACCGTGCCGAACCTCCGGCACCTCGAGTGGTTCCACGACCACGTGCGCATCGAGTCGATGCTCTTCGACGGCACGGCCGACCCGACGGGCGGGGCGGCCCGGCCCCCGGACGGCCCGGGCCTCGGGCTCAGCCTGCGGCGGCCCGACGCCGAGCGCTACCGGGTGCGGTGACCGGCGCGGTCTGCAGCACCTGGCAGGCGGGGCAGAAGTGGCTGCCCCGGTTCATGAACGCCTCGCGCACCATCACCGTGCCGCAGCGCGCGCACGCCGCACCCTGCCGCCCGTAGGCGTTGAGGCGCTGCGAGAAGTACCCCGAGGCGCCGTTCACGTTGACGTACTGCGCGTCGAAGCTCGTGCCGCCGTCGGCGAGGGCCCGCTCGAGCACGGCGCGCAGCTCGGCCAGCAGCTCGCGGACCCGCTGCTCGGGCAGCTCGGCGGTGGGTGCGTCGTAGTGGAGGCGGGCGGCCCAGAGCGCCTCGTCGGCGTAGATGTTGCCGATGCCCGAGACCAGCCCCTGGTCGAGCAGCGCCCGCTTCACACCCGTGCGGCGGGCGCGGAGCGCGGCGACGAAGCCGTCGTCGTCGAAGGCGGGGTCGAGCGGGTCACGGGCGATGTGCGCGACCTGCGACGGCACCGCGGGAAGGTCGTCGCCGGTGCCGCCGGGCGCGGAATCCGGCGTCGGGACGAGCCGGTCGAGCGCGAGGGACCCGAAGATGCGCTGGTCGACGAACGCGACCGCGAGGTCGCCGTGCGCCGGGCTCTCGAGCGTGATCCGCACGCGGAGCAGCCGATCGGCAGGCGCGTCGCCGGTGCGGAGCAGCATCTGCCCGCTCATCCCGAGGTGCGCGAGCAGCGCCTCGCCCGGCTCGCCGCCAGGTGACCCGAGCGGGAACCAGAGGAACTTGCCGCGCCGGACTGCGGCGCGGATGCGCCGTCCGGTGAGCCGGCCCTCGAAGTCGGCGGCGTCGCCGTCGTGCCGGCGGAGCGAGCGGGCCTCGAGCACCTCCACGCCGGTCACCTGCGCACCCGCGACGACGGGCTCGAGGCCCGCGCGGACGACCTCGACCTCGGGCAGCTCAGGCATCCGGGTGCCCGGCGAGACCGGTGAACGCGGCGAGCGCCGCGGCGCCCTCGGCCTGCTTCTTGCTCGTGCCGGTGCCGGTCGCCGTGGTGAGCGCACCGACGGTGACGACGGCCTCGAAGACGCGGGCGTGCTCCGGGCCGGACGCGGTGACGGCGTAGACGGGCGCCGGGGCACCGCGCTGCGCGGCGACCTCCTGCAGCGCGGTCTTCGGGTCCGTGGCGGCGCCGAAGCGGCCGGGCTCGTCGAGCAGCGGCGCGACGAGCCGGAGCACGAACGCCTCGGCGGCCTCGCTGCCGACGGAGAGGAAGGCGGCGCCGATCAGCGCCTCCATCGTGTCGGCGAGCAGCGACGCCTTCGCGCGGCCCCCGGTGCGCTCCTCGCCGCGCCCGAGCCGCAGGTGCTCGCCGAGCCCCAGCGTGCGCGCGATGGCGGCGAGGGCGACGGTCGAGACGAGCGCGCTGCGGCGCTTCGCCAGCCGTCCCTCGGGCTCGTCCGGGAACCGCTCGTAGAGCATCGCCGTGACGGCGCGGCCGAGCACGCTGTCGCCGAGGAACTCGAGCCGCTCGTTGTCGGGCACGCCGTGCTCGTACGCGAACGACCGGTGGGTCAGCGCGATCTCGAGGAGCGCGGGGTCGATCTCGACGCCGAGCGCGGCACGGAGCCGCTCGGCGTCGGTCTGCGCGGGCGCGGGTGCGCCCGCGGCGTCAGGCGTCGGCGACCCGGCGGCCCTTGTACTCGAGGTACAGCGGGACGCCGTCCGAGCCCTCGACCACGCGGGCGCGGTGCGGGAGCGAGTAGACGACCTTGCCGTTCTCGATCGTCTTGACCAGCTGAGGCGCCTCGGCCTTCCACTGGGAACGGCGGGCGTGGGTGTTGGCCCGGGACTTCCGGCGCTTCGGAACCGCCATGACTCAATCCTCTTCTCTGTCGGGCGACCCGGCCGTGAACCCGGAGAGCGCGGCCCAGCGCGCATCGAGGGGCTTCTCCTCGTCCGCCGTGATCAGGCGGATGTCGGGGCCGAGGTCGAGGTCCTCGCAACCGTCGACGCACTCGGGCTGGAAGGGCAGTGCCAGCACCACCGCGTCCCGCACCACCGGCTCGAGGTCGAGCATGTCGCCCTGGAGCACGTGGTCGAACGGTTCCTCGGCAGGATACCCGAAGAGCTCGGCGAACTCGACCTCGACCGGCAGCGACACCGGCGCGAGGCAGCGCGCGCACTCGCCCGTCGCGGTCGCCGAGGCCGTACCGGAGGCGAGGACGCCCTCGTGCAGGCTCTCGAGGCGCACGTCGAGGTGGAGTGCCGTGCCCTCCTGCACCGCGACCAGGCCCTCGCCGAGGCGTTCCGGGACGGCGAGATCGAGGTCGCGCTCACGCAGCTCGCCGGGGTGCCGCACGAGGTCCCGGACGTTCAGGAGATAGGGGTTCTTCGGCGTCACGACCAGGAATTCTACCGCCGGAACCCGCCTGCCTCTGGCGTCCGGTCCGCCGACCGGTGCGCCGCATCGCCCCCGCTGGTACCGTCCGCACCATGTCGCCGCAGCGGATGCAGGAGCTCGTGCTGCTCCGCCGCGCCCGCGACCTGATCGACCGCGACTACGCGCAGCCGCTCGACGTCGTCACGATGGCGCAGCGGGCCGCGATGTCGCCGGCGCACTTCTCCCGGCGGTTCAAGGACGCCTACGGCGAGACGCCGTACGGCTACCTCATGACCCGGCGGGTCGAGCGGGCGATGGCGCTGCTCCGCGGCGGGTCGACGGTGACCGACGCCTGCATGGCGGTGGGCGCCACGTCGCTCGGGTCGTTCAGCTCGCGCTTCAGCGAGCTGACGGGCGAGACGCCGAGCGCCTACCGCGCCCGGCTGCACCCCGCGGTCGACGCGATGCCCGACTGCACCGCTCGCGCGATCACGCGCCCGCGGCGGTCGAGCAGGATCGGAGAAGCGGCGGCACGGCGGTCCGCCTAGCGTTCCGGCCATGGCCCTCTCGCTGCGCTTCTGCCCCATCGTCGTGAACGACCCCGACGAGTCCCTCCCCTTCTACCGCGACGCGCTCGGGCTCGAGGTGCGCTCCGACGTCGCCTCGGGCGGTCACCGCTGGGTGACGCTCGGCAGCCCGGAGGCCGACGGCCTCGAGATCGTGCTCTCCGACCCGCACGCGGGCCGCTCGCAGGCCGACGGCGACGCGTTGCAGGAGCTGCTCGTGAAGGGCTCGCTCTCGCCCATCGTGTTCCGCACCGACGATGTCGACGCGCTGTTCGAGCGGGTCCGGGCGTCCGGCGCCGAGGTGCTGCAGGAGCCCATCGATCAGCCGTGGGGTCCGCGCGACTGCGCCTTCCGCGACCCGTCGGGCAACACGATCCGGATTGCCGCCGGCTGAGGCACGCCGCTCGAATCCCTGGTCGCCCCGCCAGATCAGCGCCTTCTCATCCCCCGTTCGCGGACCTGTCGGCTCGTACACCTGTTCGCCTAGCGTTCCCGTGGACCGTGACCCGCGGTCCTTCAGGGGGAACAGAAAGGCGGACATGTCTGTCCGACGAACCACGGGGGTGAGCGTCGCCGCGGTCGGCGCGCTGCTGATCGGAGGGGCGTTGCCGGCGATGGCTGCCACGCACCCGTCCGGCGCGGCGCACCGCTCGGCCGAGGCCGCCCTCCACAGCGTGCACGTGTGCACGAACCCGCAGGCCGGCCACGCCGCCTGCCAGGCCGAGGTGACCGCCGACTCGGTCGGCAAGCCGATGGCGACGACCGGCCCGACCGGGCTCGCGCCCGCGACGATCAAGAGCGTCTACGGCTTCCCGACGTCGAGCACGGCCGGCTCCGGCCAGACGATCGCGATCGTGAACGCGTACGACGACCCGACCGCCGAGGCGGACCTGCAGACCTTCAGCACCCAGTTCGGCCTGCCCGGCTGCACGAGCGCGAGCGGCTGCTTCACGAAGCTGAACCAGTCGGGCAAGGCCACGACGTACCCGGCCTCCGACCCGACGTGGGCGCTCGAGACGAGCCTCGACCTGCAGTGGGCGCACGCCGTCGCGCCCGCCGCGAAGCTCGTGCTCGTCGAGGCGACCTCGTCGTCGCTCGGCAACCTCACGACCGCGGTGAGGACCGCGGCGACGAAGGCGGGCTTCGTCTCGAACAGCTGGGGCGCGCCCGAGACCTCGACCGAGTCGTCGCTCGACACCGCGTTCCAGGGCCGGGGCATCAGCTACTTCGTCGCGGCCGGCGACTCCGGCCTGCCCGCCCAGTACCCGTCGGCCTCGCCCTACGTCGTCTCGGTCGGCGGCACCACCCTGCACTTCGACACGACCGGGGCGTTCTCCTCGGAGACGGGCTGGAGCTCGAGCGGTGGCGGCTGCAGCCTCTACGAGTCCGCGCCCGCCGCGCAGTCCGCGTTCGCGCAGTACGCGGCCGTCGGCTGCGCCGGCAAGCGCGCGACGCCGGACGTGTCGCTCGACGCGGACCCCGCCTCGGGTGTCGCCGTCTACGACTCGACCCCGTACTCGGGCACGACCGGCTGGTTCACCGTCGGCGGCACGAGCGCCGCGACCCCGATGTGGGCCGCCCGCTCCGCGATCGCGGGCACGCAGGTGACCCCGGCGACCGTCTACGGCTCGTCGCTCACGTTCCGCGACATCACGAGCGGCAACAACGGCGCCGCGGCCGGTGCCGGGTACGACCTCAACACGGGTCGCGGCAGCCGCCTCGGCTGACGCCCCGTCCGTCCCGAAGCGGGCGGTCGCCGATCCCCCCAAGGGGTCCGCGGCCGCCCGCTTCCGTCGTTCCGGCAGCGGGGCGCCCGTACGCTCTCCGGGTGCCCGCCACCCGTCTGACCGTGCTCGCCGGCGGCGTCGGCGGCGCCCGCTTCGTCCGGGGGCTGCGCGCCGCGGCCCGCGCCGCCGCCGTGCCGCCGGAGATCACCGTCGTCGCGAACACGGGCGACGACCTCTGGCTCGCCGGGCTCCGCGTCACCCCCGACCTCGACTCGCTGCTCTACGCGCTCGCGGGCGTGAACGACGAGCAGCGCGGCTGGGGCCGTGCGGGCGAGACCGAGCGGGTGAGCGGCGAGCTCGCCGCGTACGGCGTCGGCTGGCCGTGGTTCACCCTCGGCGACCTCGATCTCGGCACGCACATCGCCCGCACGGCGCTGCTGAAGGACGGGCTGCCACTCTCCGCCGTCGTCGAACGGCTCGCCGCCCGCTGGCCGATCGGCGTGCGGCTCCTGCCCGCCACGGACGACGAGGTCGAGACGCACGTCGCGGTCGTCGAGGACGGCGAGGAGCGGGAGCTGCACTTCGAGGAGTGGTGGGTGCGCACGCGCGCGAAGGTCCCGGCGCGTGCATTCCTGCAGCCCGGCGCCGAGCACTCGTCGCCCGCGCCGGGCGTGCTCGAGGCGATCGGCGAGGCGGACGTCGTGCTGCTCGCCCCGTCGAACCCGGTCGTGTCGATCGGGACGATCCTCGGCATCCCCGGCATCCGCGACGCCGTCACGTCCACCCGCGCCCCGGTCGTCGGGGTCTCGCCCGTCATCCGCGGTGCCGTCGTGCGCGGGATGGCGGACGCGTGCCTCTCGGCGATCGGCGTCGAGACGAGCGCCGCGGCCGTCGCCCGGCACTACGGCGCGCGTGCGAGCGGCGGCCTGCTCGACGGCTGGCTCGTCGACCTCGCCGACGCCGACGCGGTACCCGGGCTCGAGGCGGACGGCCTCGCGACCCGCGCCGTGCCCCTCTGGATGCACGACGAGGCGACGTCGGCCGCGATCGCGACCGCGGCCCTCGACCTCGCGGGCACGTTCGCGCGCCGCTGAGCCGGCCTCACCGGCGGATCCCTCTATCGCGCGGATCCGGAATTCCTCGGCGACACGCCGCGATATCGCGAGAAACAGCGGCGCGTCGGGGCGGAATTCCGGATCCGCGAAGAATTTCCGGATCCGCGAGATTTTTTTCCGGGATCGCGTAACCCCGGAGGCCCTTCGAACGATTCCTCCTGTGCGGGCGTCGCCCGCGGCCCCCCGGCCCGAACACAGACCCAGGAGTCGTCCATGCCTATCCTCTCCGCCCTCCTCACCAGCAAGGCCGCCATCGGCGTCATCGCCGTCACGACCGTCGTCGGCGGCGGCACGGCCGTCACCTACTCGGGCGCGCTGCCGAGCGACCTGCAGGAGCAGGCCCACGAGCTGGTCGGTGCCCCCTCCCCCGAGGACACCGCGGTCAGCGCCGACGCGACCGAGGCGCCGGACGCCACCGAGACCGCCGACCCGACGCAGTCCCCCGACCCGAGCGAGTCGCCCGACCCGAGCCAGACCGAGGGGGCGACCACCGGCACCACGACGACCGGCACCACGACGACCGGTACCGACGGCACGTCGAGCACGACCGGCACGACGACCACCACGACGACGACCGTCCCGGTCGGCCCCGACGTGACCGGCCCCGCCGGCAAGGGGCTCTGCACGGCTTACACGCACCACGGCCTCGGCACGAAGTCGACCGCGTACAAGGCGCTCGCGCAGGCCGCGACCCAGGCCGCCGGCAGCCGCTCGGCCGGCACCGCCGACGACATCCAGGCGCTCTGCGCCACGGTGCTCGCCGCGTTCCACGAGTCGACCTCCACCTCCACGGGTACCTCCACCTCCACCTCCACCGAGGCCGGCGTCGGTGACTCGACCGGGGTGTCGGGCTCGACCGAGGCGGACACGTCCGACGACCAGGGCGACGTGAACGAGAACCAGAACGAGAACCAGGGGGGCAGCGACTCGTCCGACGTGACCGAGTCCGACTCCTCCGACGGGCAGGACGCCTCGGTGTCCGCCTCCACATCCACGGAGAAGCACTCCGGCTCGGCGCGTGCGACGGCGCACAGCGGCCGCGACTGAGCGTCCCGTGGGCTCCGGGCGGGTGCGGCATGGCGGCCACCTCAGCCGCACCCGTCCGGGTAGCGTCCGCCGCCGAGGTGGGATGTGCTGAGAACGCGAACGAAGCAGCAGGAGCCGGACACGGCCGAGCTGTTCACCGCCGCGTACCGCGAGTTCGCCGGACCCCTGACCGGCTACCTGCGGGCGCGCGGCGTCGATGATCCGGAAGGGGTGACGCAGGACGTGTTCCTCGCGCTGTACCCGCGTCTCGCGGACGCTCACGGCGGGATGCCGGGCATCCGCACCCTGCTGTTCACGATCGCCCACGCCCGCACGGTGGACCACCACCGGGCGACGGCCCGCCGCCCCCTGCATGTCGAGTACGACCCGGACGGCGACCGCCGGACGGTCGAGTCGGCGGAGGACCAGGTGGTCGCGGCCCGCTCGAGCGCCGTCGCCGCGCTCGCGACGCTCGAGGACGACCACCGCGACGTGCTCGCGCTCCGCATCGTGGCCGACCTGCCGCTCGAGGAGACGGCGCGCGTCATGGGGCGCAGCGTCGGCGCCGTGAAGCAGCTGCAGCGGCGCGCGCTGATCGCCCTCCGGGGCCGGGTCGCTGAGGAGGTGCTCGTATGAACGACGAATCGATCCGGCGGCTGCTCGAGGAGAGCGACCTGCCGGACGACGACGCGCTCGAGTCGGCGCTCGGCGACCTGCGCGACCTCGCCCGGACGCCGGCCCCCGCCCCGTCCCTCGAGGTCGCGGCGCGCATGCGACCCCGTCGGCGTCGGCTCGGCCGTCGCGGCGGCGCCGTCGTGACCCTCGCCGTCGTGGCGACGCTCGGCACCGGCCTGTCGGCCGCGGCCCTCACCCCCGGGGTGCCGCAGGCGACGTTCGGCGCGGTGCAGCACCTGGTCGGTGGCGGCGCGGCGCCGGCGCCGCAGGTCCCCACGATCGGTGCGACGACCACGACGACCGCGGCCGCGACGCCGTCGGCGAGCCGGGCCGCTGCCGCTCCGGCGGCGTCCGCGGCTCCGGCGACGTCGGCCGCCGCCGCCGCGGCACGGCCCGCTGCAGCCGCCGCGGCGCCCGGCGCCACGGTCGCGGCCGAGGCGAAGGCCAAGGCGCGCGCGTCGAAGGCCCTCCGCACCCCGAAGTCGCATCACGTGCCGTCGCCGAAGGCGACCCTGCACGTCTCGGTGCACGCCACGGTCGGCACGCCGACCGACTGAGCTCCCGGTCCCCCTTTCGCGGATCCGGACTTTTCTCGCGGATCCGGAATTCCTTCACAACACGCCGTCCTTTCCCCCTCCCCCAGCGGCGTGTCGGGCAGGAATTCCGGATCCGCGTTCTCGTTCTTCCGCCTGTGGATATCGCCGGTCGGCAGACCGTCGTCGCGATCACGTTCCACTCGTGACCTCGCAGCGACCCGCGCCCTCGGGCTTCCGGGGCTTCCTGCAGCGGATGCCGCTGCCTGTCTACTTCGTCGTGCTCTTCGTGCTGGTCACCGGGGTCGGCATCGGCCTGCGCGCGGCCGACCACCACCTGACGCCGTTCTCCCTGGTCCTCCGACTCGTCTACGGCCTCGTCCTCGCGAGCGTGCTCACCGCTGCGGTGGCGCGGCGCCGGCGGCGCGTCGGCGGTACCGCCGCCGCTGCGGACTTCCAGCAGGCGCTGAAGACGGGCGAGGTGCCGGCCGACGCCGACCGCGACGGCTGGCGCCAGCAGCTCGAGATCGACCGGCGACGGGTCGCCCGCAGTCGGTGGTTCGCCGCGCCCTTCTTCGGGCTGATCGTGCTGTTCGGCGCCTACGGACTGGTCGCGGTCCCACGAGCGGCGCTCTGGGGCGGCGTGCTCGTCGTGCTCGGGCTCGCGCTCGGCACCTTCGCAGTCGTGCAGCAGCGGCGCGTGCTGCCGCGGATCGACCGGCTGCTGCGACGGCTCGACGATCGATGACCGACGACCGATGTCCCGCCCGCTCCGGATCCTTGCCGTTCTCAGGGATCTGGAGCGGCGAGGATCCGGAGCAGGATCGAGGGGTCAGGACAGGCGCGCCCAGAGGAAGCCGTAGGCGCCGAGCCGGTCGCCCTCGACGCGCTCCGCGAGCAGCGGCTCGGCACCGACGGCCTTCTTGGGCAGCGGGCGCTCGCCCCCGGCGAGGTTGTGCACCGCGATCACGTCGCCGTAGCGGAACCCGACGACGGAGGTGTCGGCCTTCAGGGTCTTCGTCCGCGGCGAAGCGATGCCGGGGTGCTCCCGGAACAGCCGGATCAGCGCCCTGGTGAGGTTCAGCAGGCTGCCCGGATCACCGTCCTGGTCCGCCACGTTCACCGCCCGGGCCCCGTACGGGCCGTCGACGAGGTAGCCGGCCGCCTCGCCCTGGCGGCTCGACGAGAACCCGCTCGGATCGGCGGTCCACTGCATCGGCAGCCGCACGGTGGAGCGCCCCTCGCGCGACAGGTCGTCGCCCATGCCGATCTCCTGCCCCGCGACGAGCAGGGGGCTCCCGGGCAGGGCGAACAGCAGGCTCAGCGTCATCCGCAGGCGTGCCGGATCGCCCATCATCGGCGCCCACGCCCGGCGGATGCCGCGCCCGTAGATGCGCATGTCCGGATCGGGCGCGAAGACGCGGAAGACCTCCTGGCGCTGCGCGTCGGTGAGCTGCGCCATGTTCAGCTCGTCGAGGTTGCGGAGGAACTGCCGCCAGCCCGCGTGCTTCGTCACCGCCTCGTGGGTGGAGACGGCCCGCAGCAGCGGCTCGGCGTCCTCGGTGGCGAGCGCGTAGGTCAGGTTGTTGTTCGGGAGGAAGGCGAGCAGCTGGTCGATCCGGTCGGGCTCGACGTACTGCGGCAGCTGCTTCGCCGGCAGGTCGACCTCACCGAGCAGCGCGACGCCCGGCGCCCGCTCCTGCAGGTACGCACGGAGGTCGTCGAGCCGCTGCCCGAGGTCGGCGTCGGCACCGGGGATGCCGGTCGGCGCGCAGAGCTCGCCTGCCGCGTCGATGCGGAACGCGTCGGCGCCCATCGCGACCCAGAAGTCGATGATGCGCTTGGCCTCCTCCCACACCGCGTCGGAGGCGATGCGGAGGTCGGGCTCGAAGTCGTAGAACTTGTGCCGGTAGTACGCCTGCGCCCGCTCCGACCAGCTCCAGATGCCGTCCTCGGCACCGCGCTCGCCGGGAAAGGCGCTCTGCTGCTCGCTGTCCGGCGGCTCCTCCTCGCTCCAGATGTAGTACTCGCGGAAGCGGGAGCGCGGATCGGACTCCCCCGCCTGGAACCACGCGTGGAGGTCGGAGGTGTGGTGCAGCACGAGGTCGAGCATCAGGCGGATGCCGCGGGAGTGCGCCTCCTGAGCGAGCCGGCGGAAGTCGTCGAGGGTGCCGACGCGGGGGTCGACGCCGAGCTGGTTCGTGATGTCGTAGCCGTTGTCGCGCCGCTCGCTCGGGTAGAAGGGCAGCAGCCACAGGCAGTCGACGCCGAGCGACTCGATGTGGTCGAGCCGGTCGATGAGCCCCGGCAGGTCGCCGTCCCCGTCACCGTCGGAGTCGGCGAAGCGGAGCACGTCGATGCCGTAGACGACCGAGTGGTGGATCCAGTCGCGCGAGTCCGACTCGGTGTCGGGACCCTGCTGCTGCCGCGGCGTGCCGCGCCGCTCCCGTTGCTCGCGCTCCGCCATGGGCTCAGTCTGTCCTGACGGACGGACCGGCGCGCAAGGTCGGACGATCTAGAGGCGGTACTCGGCGTCGACGACCGCCAGCGCGAGACCGAGCGCCGCCGCGGTGCGCCGCCCGACGCCGAGCTGGACCGCGGCCTGCAGGTCGTCGGAGGTGTCGACGTCGCGGCGCAGCCGTGCGGGCGCGCGGAGCAGCCGGTGGCCCAGCTGACGGTGCCGCTCGGCGGAGCCGACGCCGAAGGCGGGCAGCAGCGGGACGTCCGGCTGCGCGGTGATCATCACGGTGCCCGTGCCCTGCGTGTCGGGCACGATGCCGAGTGGCAGCTCCTCCGCGGCCGCGAGCGTCTCGTCGAGGTCCTCCGTCGTGAGCGCCGGCAGGTCGCCGAGCAGCACGGCCTGGCCGAACTCCGGCCACGACTGCTCCGCGTACCGCAGGCCCTCGGCGATCGCGTTGTTGAGGCCCGGCCGGCGCTGGATGCGCACCGTCGCGGCCACCGGCAGGGCGAGGTCGTCGACGAGGTCGGCGTCGTCGGTCACGACGAGCAGCATGTGCACCCGCTCGCTGCCCGCGACCGCGTCGAGGGTGTCGCGCGCGATCGCCTCGGCGAGCTCGGCGCGGTCCGCCCGCGGGTCGAGCCGGCTCTTGCCGTCGCTGAACCGCTTGATCGGCACGATCACGACCCAGTCGATCATCCGTCTCTCCCGTTCCCGACGTCGTCCCCGGTGTAACCCGCCTGCTCCCGGGATCCTTCCGCATACCCGTCGCGGTAGCCGTCGGCGTAGGCCTCGTCGGTGCCGCGGCGGAACATGTCGTCCGGACCGGTGCGCACGAGGGTGCGCGCGCCCGGTCCGTCGTCCTCCGTGACGAGCCGGCCGAGGCCGCGCACGAGCGCCACGGGCCGGTTCATGGCCTTGCCCTTCACGAGGTCGGCCATCGCAGCGATCTCGTCGGCGACGGCGACCACGGTGACGTCCATGCGGCGCCCCGTCGCGTCGAGGCTGCCGCGGAGGTCGTCGACGACGGTGATGCCGGCGGCACCGATCGCGACGTCGGTCTGCCCGACCCGCCAGGGGCGGCCGAGCGTGTCGGTGACGATGACCCCGACCGCGACCCCGAAGCGCGCGCCGAGAGCGGTGCGCAGGGCGCGCGCGGAGGCGTCCGGATCCTCGGGCAGCAGCAGCACGGTGCCCTCGGCGACGTTGCTCGCGTCGACGCCGGCCGCCGCGCCCACGATGCCGAGCCGGTTCTCGACGATGCGGGTCAGGGCGCCGTTCGGCTGCCGCCTGGTGGCGACGACCCGCACGGTCTCGTCGGTGATGGCCTGCTCGCGGTCGGCCGCCTCCACCTGCCGTCCCTCGGCCTTCGAGACGACCTTGCTCGAGATGACGACGATGTCGCCGGCCTCGAGCGTGCCGAGCGCGTCGGCGACGAGCGCCGCGAGGTCCGCCCCCGCCTCGACCTCGCCGATGCCCTCCGGCGCCGTGCAGCGGACGTCCGAGGGCGGCCCGCCCGGCTCCACGGCGCTCAGCGGTGCACCTTGGGCAGCACGTCGCGAGCGAAGACGTCGATCCACTCGCGCTGGTTCCGGCCGACGTTGTGGAGGTAGATGCTGTCGAACCCGAGGTCGGCGTAGCGCTGCAGCGCGGCGCGATGCACGTCGGGGTCGGACGAGATGACGAGCCGGCCCTCGAAGTCCTCCGGCCGCACGAGCTTCGCCATCTGCTCGAACTCGAACGGGCTGCGGATGTCGCCCTTCGGGAACTTCATGCCGCCGTTCGGCCACTCGTGCATCGCGTTCGCGAGCGCCTCCTCGTCGGTCGGCGCCCAGGAGAGGTGCACCTGGAGCATCCGGGGCGCGGCAGCCGGGTCCTTGCCCGCCTCGCGCTGCCCCTCGTCGAACTTCGCGAAGAGGCCGGAGATCTTCTCGAGCGGCGCCCCGACGGTGATGAGCCCGTCGACGGAGCGGCCCGCGCGCTTCGCGGTCACGGGCCCGGCGGTCGCGACGAGCAGCGGCGGCCGCTGCTCCGGCATCGTCCAGAGGCGGGTCGACTCGAGCTTGAAGAACTTCCCCTCGAACTTCGTGTCCTTGCCCGCGGCGGAGGCGGTGAACAGCTTGTTGATGATCTCGATCGCCTCGAACATGCGGTTGATGCGCTCGGCGGTCTCGGGCCAGTAGCCGCCGACGATGTGCTCGTTCAGCGCCTCACCGGAGCCGAGCCCGAGCCAGTGGCGGCCCGGGTACATGGCGGCGAGCGTCGCCGACGCCTGGGCGACGAGCGCCGGGTGCCAGCGGAAGCTCGGCGCGGTGACGCCCGGGCCGAAGTCGCCCTTCGTGCGCTCCCCCACCGCGGTCAGCACGTTCCAGACGAAGGCGCTCTGGCCCTGCGCGGGCACCCACGGCTGGAAGTGGTCGGCCGCCATCACGCCCGAGAAGCCCTTCGACTCCGCGTAGGCGGACAGCTCGACGGCCTCCGTCGGATGGAACTGCTCGAGCATGGCGGCGTAGCCGAACCTCAGGTCTCCCACGTCCCCCAGTGTCCCACCCGGCTCCCCGCGGACGTCCTGCGAGTGCGCAGCCTCCGGGCAGGTGCGGCGTCTTGCATGGCGGCATGACGGATGGGACGACGGAGGCGCAGCGCAAGGTGGCGAGCCTCGTGAAGGGCCAGCGCTTCGCGATGCTGACGACGGTGGACGCGGACGGCACGTTCGCGAGCCGGCCGATGGCGATGCAGGAGGTCGAGTTCGACGGCGACCTCTGGTTCTTCTCCGAGGGCGAGTCGCGCAAGGTGTCGCAGATCCACCTGCACCCCGACGTGAACGTCACGGTCAGCTCGAACGACACCTGGGTGTCCCTGAACGGCCGCGCCGAGGTCGTGCAGGACGACGCCCAGAAGCGGCGGCTCTGGAACAAGGCGGTCGAGGCGTGGTTCCCCGACGGGCCGGACTCGCCGAGGATCGCCCTCATCAAGGTGCACGCCGAGGCCGCGGAGTACTGGGACACCCCGGGCGGCCGCGTCGCGACGCTGCTGAGCCTCGCGAAGGCGAAGGCGACCGGCAGGCCCTACAGCGGCGGGGAGAACGAGCAGGTCGAGCTCTAGCCGGCCGCCTTGCGCAGCGACCGGTCGACGGCGTCGCGCAGGCCGGGGTGCAGGCGGACGAGCCCGATCTCGGCGGCGGTGACGAGGCGTTCGGCGTCGGCCGGGTCCTCGTGCACGAACCATCGCCCGACGGTGACGCCGTGCTCGGGCCGGTCGATCACCTCGATCGCGTCGCCCGCGCGCAGGCTGCCGGCACGGATCACGCGGAAGTAGGCGCCGGGCGCGCCCGCCGCGGCGAAGGTCGCGACCCAGCCGCGGATTCCGAGCCGGCGCTCGAACGTGCCGCACGGGTTGCGGGGCGACGTCACCTCGAGCAGCGCGCCGCCGATCCGCCAGCGCTCGCCGATCACCGCGCCGGTCACGTCGACCCCGCGGGTGCGGAGGTTCTCGCCGAAGAGGCCGGGCGGCACCGCGCGGCCGAGGTCGGCGGCGAACCGCTCCGCGTCCTCCTCCGCGTAGGCGTACACCGCCTGGTGCTCGCCGCCATGGTGCTGCCGGTCGGCCTGCACGTCGCCGAACAGCCCGAAGCGCTTCGCACGCACGGGTCCGTCGACCGGGCGCTTGTCGATGCCCGTCACGCCGTTGCCGCGATCGGGCAGCAGCGCGTGGACCCGGCAGACCGCGACGACGAGGCCGCTCCCGCCGTCAGCCACGGCGCGGCCCGTCGGGCTGCAGCGCGTCGGCGACGACGGCGGGGACGTAGGGACGGATGTCGCCGCCGAGCGACGCGACCTGCCGCACGAGCGAGCTCGACACGTGCGCGGTGGCGGGATCCGCGATGAGGAAGACGGTCTCGATGCCGGCGAGGTCGCGGTTCACGATCGCCATCGACGTCTCGTACTCGGTGTCGCTCGGCGTGCGGATGCCCTTCACGAGCGCCTGCGCGCCGACCCGCGTGCAGTAGTCGACGAGCAGCCCCTCGGTGAGGGCGTCGACGACGACGTCGCCGGCGATGTCCGCCCGGTCGATCGCGCGGCGGACGAGGTCGACGCGCTGCTCGAACGGCAGCAGGCCGGCCTTCGCGGGGTTGTGGGTGACGAGCACGTGCAGCCGGTCGACGAGCCGCGCGGCGCGACCGACGATGTCGAGGTGCCCGAGCGTCACGGGGTCGAACGATCCGGGGACCACGGCGACGCGCATGGCGCAACGCTATCGGCGGCCCGCGCGCTAGTTCTTGTCGAGGAAGGCGCGCGTGTCCTCGTCGCTCGAGCGCTCGATGGCGGCCCGGAGCGCCGGGTAGTGCTCGAGCGACGGGTCCTGCTCGAGCACGTGGGCGGCGGCGTCGCGAGCCTCGGCGATGATGTCGCCGTCGCGGGTGACGCGCAGCAGCTTCAGCTGCGACCTCGTGCCCGACTGGTTCGCGCCGAGCACGTCGCCCTCGCGGCGCAGCTCGAGGTCGGCCTGCGCCAGGTCGAAGCCGTCGGTGGTCGCCGCGACCGTGGTGACGCGCTCGTGCCCGACGGTGCCCTCGGGGGCGGTCGTGACGAGCAGGCAGAGCCCGGGCAGGCCGCCGCGACCGACGCGGCCGCGCAGCTGGTGCAGCTGCGAGACGCCGAACCGGTCGGCGTCGAGCACGACCATGAACGTGGCGTTGGCGACGTCGACGCCGACCTCGACGACCGTCGTCGCGACGAGCACGTCGATCTTCCCGGCCGCGAACTCGCGCATCACGGCGTCCTTCTCGTCGCCCGACATGCGCCCGGTGAGCGCCTCGACGCGCCGCCCGGCGAGCGCGGGATGCGCTCGGAGGTCCTTGAGCGTGCCGGCGACCGTGGCGCGCGGCTGCGTCTCGTCGTCGGCGGGCAGCAGCTCGCCCTCCTCCTCGTCACCGCCGATCGCGGGGCAGATGACGTAGCCCTGCCGGCCCTTCGCGGTCTCCTCGCCGGCCCGGCGCCAGACGTTCGGCATCCAGCCGGGCTTCTCGGCCAGCGGCACGACGTAGGACTCGATGGGCGCGCGGCCCTTCGGCAGCTGCCGGATGGTGGAGGTCTCGAGGTCGCCGAAGACGGTCATCGCCACGGTGCGCGGGATGGGCGTCGCCGTCATGACGAGCGTGTGCGGGGCGTTGCCCTTGCGGCGCAGCAGCTCGCGCTGCTCGACGCCGAACCGGTGCTGCTCGTCGACGACCACGAGCCCGAGGTCGTAGAACTCGGTCGACTCGGACAGCAGCGCGTGCGTGCCGACGACGATGCGGGCCTGCCCCGTGACGAGGCGGAGCGCGGCGCGGCGACGGTCGGCGGCCGGCATCTGGCCGGTGACGAGCGTCGGCATGAGCTCGGCGGCGAGGTCGGGTCCGAGCGAGGCGGCGATGGAGCGCAGGTGCTGCGCGGCGAGCACCTCGGTGGGCGCGAGCAGCGCCGACTGGCCGCCCGACTCGGCGACCGCGAGCATCGCCCGCAGCGCGACGAGCGTCTTGCCGGAGGCGACCTCGCCCTGCAGCAGCCGGTGCATCGGCACGTCGCCCGCGAGGTCGGTGGCGATCTCGGTGCCGACGAGCTTCTGGTCGTCGGTGAGCTCGAACGGCAGGCTCGCATCGAAGCGCTCGAGCAGGCCGCCCGGCTGCGGCGTGCGCGGCGTGGCCGCGAACATGGCGCGGATCGCGCGTCGCTGCAGCAGCGCCGTCTGCAGCAGGAACGCCTCGTGGAAGCGCAGCGTGCGCTTCGCCTGCATCCAGTCGCCGTCGTGCTGGGGCTGGTGGATGCGGCGCAGCGCCGGCTCGTAGCCCATGAGGCGCGCGGTGCGGCACACCTCGAGCGGCATCGGGTCCTCGAGCCCGACGAGGTGGTCGAGCACGAGCCCCATGACCTGCTGGATCTTCCACGTCTCGATGGCCGCCGACGCGGGGTAGATCGGCACGGGCAGCTCGGCCCAGCGGCGCGCCGCCTCGGCGTCGAGCGCGGGGTCGGGGGGCGCGTCGCCCTCGCTGTCGAACAGCTGGTAGCGCGGGTGCATCAGCTCGCGCATGCCCCGGTAGACGCGGACCTTGCCGCTGAACATGCCGCGCACACCGGCCTGCAGCGCGCCGGGCTTGTCGGGGTCGACCCGGAACGGCTGGTTGAAGAAGACGAGGGTGAGGGTGCCCGACCCGTCGGAGATGAGCACCTCCTGCCGGGTGCCCCGGCGGCCCATCATCGGCCGGGACGCGGCGCGGAGCACGTCGGCGACGACGGTGACGTCGGTGTCGAGCGGCAGGGCGTCGAGGCGGCTCACCTCGCCGCGCTTCACGTACCGGCGCGGGTAGTGGCTCACCATGTCGCCGACCGTGTGCAGGTCGAGCGACTTGGCCAGCACCTTCGCGGTGCGCTCACCCACGATCGGCGCCAGCTTCTGATCGAGCGGCCCCGGCATGTCCTCATGCTAGAAGGGGGCACCGACCCGGCGGGGGCGCGAGATGCGGAAGGCTGGTGACGTGCCGAGGATCATCGCGGGCTGGGCGGGCTCCCTGCCGCTCACCGCTCCGGCGAGCGCGACGCGCCCGACGAGCGACCGCGTCCGTGAGGCCCTGTTCTCGGCCCTCGCCGCGCGCGACGCGATCGAGGGGTCCCGCGTGCTCGACCTGTACGCGGGCTCGGGCGCGCTCGGGCTCGAGGCCGTGAGCCGCGGCGGCACGAGCGCGGTGCTCGTCGACCGGAGCAACGGCGCGGCGAAGGCGCTCCGCGAGAACGTGGCGCGGCTGCGCCGGGGCGCGCCGCCCGGCTTCGACGTGCGGATCGTCGTCAAGACGGTCGGCGGCTACCTGGCTTCCCTGCCGGCCGAGGCGCGCTTCGACCTCGTCTTCCTCGACCCGCCCTACGACCAGCCCGACATCGCCCTGCTCGGCGACCTCGAGGCGCTGCACCCGCATCTCGAGCCGGGCGCGGTCGTGGTCGTCGAGCGCTCGGCGCGCGGCGGCGCGCCCGCCTGGCCGGAGGGCTTCGAGCCGGACCGCGTGCGCTCGTACGGCAACACCGCGCTGCACCTGCTCGAGGCGGTCTGACCCCGCCGCCGATTCGGCCGAGCGGCGTTCCCGCCACGGATTCGGACCGGGGGCGGAATCGGGTGCGGTCGACCGAATCGGTAGCGGGCACCCGGCGCCACGATCCAGGCCGAGCGGTCCACCCGACAGGGATGCAGGACCGGCGATCCTGCGGGCGTGCCTTCGTCCTGAGTTCCTGCAGCCGCACCGCTACCCCCCACGGATTCGGCTCACCCGCCTGTGCGCCACGGATTCGGACCGGGGACGGGATCCGGTGCCGTCGACCGAATCGGTGGCGGGCGGGGCGCCAGGACCCGGGCCGACCGGAGGTTCCGACGGCACCCGGTGCCGTCGGCCGAGTCGGCGGCGGGCACGCGGTGCCCCGATTCAGGCCGAGCGGTCCACCCGACAGGGATGCAGGACCGGCGTCCCTGAATACGTCTCTTCGTCCTGCATCGCTGCAGCGGCGGGGAGTCCCGTCACGGCTCTGACGTCAGGAGGCGGTGAAGGAGTCCCAGCCCGGGCGGTGCGCCGACGGCTCGCGGCCGTCGAGCAGCACCGCCGCCTCCCCGGCGCGGACGACGCCGAGCGGCCGGAACGGCTCGGGCAACGGGCCGGGCGGGAAGCAGGCGAGGAGGCCGTGGTCCTCGCCGCCGGTCAGCACGAGGCGCAGCGCCTCATCCCGGTCGCCGACCACGGCCGCGACGGCGTCGACGTCCGGCGCGAGGCGCTCGGGATCGAGATCGAGCACGACGCCGCTCGCGCGCGCGATCCGGGACGCGTCGAGCAGCAGGCCGTCGGAGACGTCGAGCATCGCGGTGGCGCGGGCTCGTGCGGCGGCCGGGCCGGCCGCGAGCGGCGGCCGGGGCGCGAGCTGCTCTGCGAGCAGCTCGGGCGCCCGCGCGCGGAGCGCGGCGACCGCATCGGCATCCTCGGCGGCGAAGAGCAGGCGGAGGGCCGTGGCCGCGAGCCCGAGCCGCCCCGCATAGGCGATCCGGTCACCGGCCCGGGCGCCGTCGCGCCGGACCACGGGCCCGGGGAGCTCACCGACCGCGGTCACCGTCAGCGCGAGCACCGGCGACACGCTGAGGTCGCCCCCGACCACCCCGCAGCCGGGCGCGAGGGCGCCGCAGCCCGCGGCGAGGCCGTCCGCGATCCCCTCGAGCAGCGGCACCGGGGTGTCGGCCGGCGCGGTCAGCGCGACGAGCAGCGCGGTGGGCACGGCGCCCATCGCGGCGACGTCGGCGAGGTTCGTGGCGGCGGCCTTCCAGCCGAGCTCGAACGGCGTCGACCAGGCGCGGCGGAAGTCCGGGCCCTCGACCATCCCGTCGGTCGTCAGCACGATCGGGCCGCCGGCGCGGAGCACGGCCGCGTCGTCACCGGGCCCGAGCAGCGCGGCCGCGGCCCCGGGCAGGCGCGGCAGGATGCGGGCGAGCGCCGCGAGCTCGCCGACCGCGCCGAGGGTGTCGTTCACGGCGTCGGGCTCGGCGAGGCCGAGGCGGCGGGCGGCGGCGAGGCGATGCACCGGCGGTCGACCGTCGGCATCGCCGCCTTGACGGCCTCCGAGATCGGCGGGAGCGCGTCGCTCGAGGCGACCGCGCCCCTCGCCTGGAGCACGACGCGGGTGGCGGGCGTCCGGCCGAAGGTCGTCGCGACGTAGACCGCAGGGCTGCTCGACGAGCGGTCGTCGATCACCCAGTCGACGCCGTCGACGGGGAGGCAGACCGCGGTCGTCGGCCCGGGCGGCGTCACACCGCAGGTGAGCGTCACGTCGGGGGCGCTCCCCCACGCCGCGGTCCCCTGCGCGTCGGTCTCGCGCTTGCCGGCGGTGCCGAGCGAGGCGGGCAGCCGGACGATCAGCGCCGCGCACGCCCTCGCGGTCGCGTCGGGCGCGGGCGTCATGGCGACGGTCGGCGCGCAGCCGGCGAGGGCGAGCGCGGCGGCGGCCGCGGGCACGGCGAGCAGCGCCCGCCTCATCGGGCGAGGGCGATCAGTTCCGTGATCAGGTCCGGGTACGCGACCCCGGACTGCTGCCAGCACCGCGGGAACATCGAGATCGGCGTGAAGCCGGGCATCGTGTTGATCTCGTTCACCACGAAGCCCTCGTCGGTGAGGAACACGTCGACGCGGGCGAGGCCCTCGCCGCCGATCGAGTCGAAGGCGCGGGCCGCGAGGCGCTCGAGCTCGAACTGCTCCCCCTCGCCGAGCGGGGCTGGGCAGACCAGCTCGACGCCCGGCGCGTCGAGGTACTTCGCGGCGAAGTCGTAGAAGTCGCGCCCGGTGATCACGATCTCGCCGACGGCCGAGACGCGGGTCGGACCGCCGTCGCGGCCGCCGAGCACACCGATCTCGAGCTCGCGCCCGGTCATGCCCCGCTCGACGAGCACGCGGGAGTCCTCGGCGAAGGCGATGTCGAGGGCCGCGTCGAGGCCGTCGGGCCCCTCGACCTTCGTCACGCCGACGGACGAGCCCGCGCGGGCGGGCTTCACGAACACCGGGAAGCCGAGCGAGGCGAGGCGGCGACGGAGCCACTCCCGATCGCCCGCGCGGTCGGCCGCGGTGACGGTCACCCAGGGTGCCACCGGGACCCCGGCCGCCTGCAGCACCGACTTCGTGAAGTGCTTGTCCATGCCGAGCGCCGACGCGAGCACCCCGTTGCCGACGTACGGGATGCCGAGCAGCTCGAAGAGGCCCTGGATCGTGCCGTCCTCGCCGAACGGCCCGTGCAGGATCGGGAAGGCGACGTCGACGTCACCGAGCGAGCGCACCGAGCCGTCGGCGTCGAAGACGCGCAGCTCGCGACTCGTCGCCGACTCGGGCCACAGGACGCGCGTGCCGTCGTCGCGCACCTCGGGCAGCGCGTTCGGGTCGAGGGCGAACGCCGACGGGTCGTCGCGCTCGAGCACGAAGGCGCCGTCGCGGGTGATGCCGATCGGGATCACCTCGAAGCGCTCCCGGTCGATCGCCGCGAGGACGCCGCCCGCGGTCGCGCAGCTGATCGAGTGCTCGCTCGACCGGCCGCCGAACACGACGGCCACACGGGTCCTCGGCGTCACGTCGCTCACGGTCCTCCTCCGGGGCCCGCGGCCCGGATCGAGCGTAGTGCGCCCGCTCCGGCGGCTACTCGCCGACCGGGGCCGGATCCGTGGTGAGGTGGGGCGCGATGTCGCGCGGGTCGAGCGTGCCGGCGAGCACCTCGGCGACCTGCGCGACGATCGGCATCTCGACGCCGCGCTCGGCGGCGAGCGCGAGCACGGGCTCGACCGACGTGAGCCCCTCGGCGACCTGGTCCATCGTGCGGAGCACGTCGTCCTTCGTGTAGCCCTGCCCGAGCAGGCGACCGGCGCGGTTGTTCCGCGACAGCGGCGACTCGCTCGTCGCGATGAGGTCGCCGAGCCCCGCGAGCCCCGACAGGGTCTCGGGCTGGGCGCCGAAGGCGACCGCGAAGGCCGTCATCTCGGCGAGCCCGCGGGTGAGGATCGACGCCTTCGTGTTGTCGCCGTACCCGACGCCCACCACGATGCCGATGGCCACCGCGATGAGGTTCTTCAGCACGCCGCCGAACTCCGTGCCGATCACGTCGGTGTTCACGAAGGTGCGGAAGTAGCGGTTCGTGCACACCGTCGCGACGCGGTTCGCGGTCTCGATCGAGACCGACGACACGACGGCGGCCGTCGGCTGCTCACGGGCGATCTCGGTGGCGAGGTTCGGCCCCGAGACGACGGCGATCCGCTCCGCCGGCACGCCGAGACCCTGGCGCACGACCTCGCTCATCCGCAGGTTCGTGCCGTTCTCGACGCCCTTCGCGAGGCTCACGACGAGCGCGTCCGGCTCGACCAGGCCGCCGAGCTCGGCGAGCGCGCCACGCAGCGACTGGCTCGGCACCCCGAGGAACACGATGCCCGCGCCCCGGAGCACGACCGCGGGGTCGGTGTCGACCCGCAGCTCGGGCAGCTGGATGCCGGGCAGGTAGTCGTCGTTGCGGCGCCGGCGGCGGATGGTCTCGGCGAGCGCCGGCCGGCGGGCCCACAGCGCGACGTCGTTGCCCGCGTCGGCGAGCACCTTCGCGAAGGTGGTGCCCCAGCTGCCCGCGCCGAGCACGGCGACGGGTTCACTCACCGAAGCGCCCCGTCTCGGTCTGCCCGTGCTTCGCGGGGTCCCAGCGCTCGGCCGGCGGCTGCTCGCCGCGCAGCTCGGCGACGAGGCCGGTGACGGCGGCCATGATGCGCTCGGTCGCCTCCTGCAGCGCGGTCTGCTCGGCCGCCCGGCCCTGCCACGGCGACAGGTCGACGGGATCGCCGAACACGATGTCGATGTGCGCGCGGGGCCGCAGCACGAGCCGCTTGCCGTAGCGCGGCAGCAGCCCCTGCGTGCCCCAGTGCGCGGCGGGGATGACCGGCAGCCCGAGGTCGAGCGCGAGCCGGGCCGCGCCCGTCTTGCCGCGCATCGGCCAGAGGTCGGGGTCGCGGGTGAGCGACCCCTCGGGGTACACGATGACGCCCTGGCCGTCGCGGATGAGGCGCTTCGCCGCGTCGAGCGGGATCGCGCCGCGCTGCAGGCCGCCCCGTTGCACCGGGATCTGGCCGGCACCGCGGAGCACCGACCCGACGACGGGGACCTTGAACAGCGACGCCTTCGTGAGGAACCGCGGCGCGCGGCCGAGTCGCCAGACCACCACGGCCATCACGAGCGGGTCGATGTTCGAGTAGTGGTTCGGCGCGAGGATGAACGGCCCGGTCGCGGGCAGCTTCTCCCGGTTCCGGATCCGGAGCGTCGCGGTGCCGCGGACGAACGGCACCACCACCACACCGAGCGCCCAGAACAGCGACGGGCGCAGCTTCTCCTGCTTCGGCCGGCCCCAGCGGGACCGGTCCTCGGCGGAGGGCTCAGACATCGACCGTGAAGCGCGCCCCCAGCGCCTGGAGCTTGCTCTCGAAGTTCTCGTAGCCGCGGCTGATGATGCCGACGTTGCGCACGGTCGAGGTGCCCTCGGCGGTGAGCGCCGCGATGAGGTGCGAGAACCCGCCCCGCAGGTCCGGCACCTCGATGTCGGCGCCGTGCAGCGGCGTCGGGCCGGTGATGACGGCGGCCTGCTCGAGCTCACGGCGCGGCACGCGGCGGTTCGGGGCGGCGAAGCCGTGCGGGTGCACGCGGATGTCGGCGCCCATCTTCTGCAGCGCCTCGGTGAAGCCGAAGCGGTTCTCGTAGACGGTCTCGTGGATCGTCGACACGCCGTCGGCCTGGGTGAGCGCCACGACGAGCGGCTGCTGCCAGTCGGTCATGAAGCCGGGGTGCACGTCGGTCTCGATGACCACCGGCTTCAGCGCGGTGCCCGGGTGCCAGAAGCGGATGCCGCTCTCCTGCACGTCGAACTCGCCGCCGACCTTCCGGAACACGTTGAGGAAGGTCATCATGTGCTCCTGCACCGCGCCGCGGACGAACACGTCGCCGCGGGTGGCGAGGGCGGCCGAGGCCCAGCTGGCGGCCTCGTTGCGGTCGAAGAGCGCGCGGTGGGTGTAGCCCTTCAGCTCCTTCACGCCCTCGATGAGGATCACGCGGTTCGGCTCGACCGAGATGATCGCGCCCATCTTCTGCAGGATCGCGATGAGATCCATGATCTCGGGCTCGATCGCGGCGTTCCGCAGCTCGGTGACGCCCTCGGCGCGCACCGCGGTGAGCAGCGTCTGCTCGGTGGCGCCGACGCTCGGGTACGGCAGGTGCACGTGCGCGCCGTGCAGGCCGTTCGGCGCCGAGAGCCGGATGCCCGACGGCAGCTTCTCGACGACGGCGCCGAACTTGCGCAGCGCGTCGAGGTGGAAGTTGATCGGCCGGTCGCCGATGCGGCAGCCGCCGAGGTCGGGGATGAACGCCTCGCCGAGCTGGTGCAGCAGCGGCCCGCAGAACAGGATCGGGATGCGGCTCGAGCCGGCGTGCGCGTCGATCTCGCGCATGTGCGCCGTGCGCACGTTGCCGGCGTCGAGCAGCAGCTCGCCGGGCTCGGGGCCCTCCTTGACGGTGACGCCGTGGATCTCGAGCAGCCCGCGGACGACGCGCACGTCGCTGATGTCGGGCACGTCGCGCAGCACGCTGACGCCCTCGGACAGCAGCGAGGCGACCATCGCCTTCGTGACGAGGTTCTTGGCCCCGCGCACGTCGACGTCACCCTGCAGCGGGTGGCCGCCCTCGATGGTGATGCGGTCGAAGGTGAGCCCGACGCTCGCGCCGGCGCGCTGCGCGTCCGTGATCAGATTGCTCAAGGGGTCCCAATCGGCAGGGTCGTCGGCCGCCATGCTTCGCGGCCTGCTTCGAATTCGGTGATGCGCGTCTCGTCGCGCAGGGTGAGCCCGATGTCGTCGAGCCCTTCCAGGAGCCTCCAGCGAGTGTAGGCATCGATCTCGAAGGGCACGGCGAGGCCGGGCAGGGCGAGCGTCTGCGCCTCGAGGTCCACCGTCGCCTCGATCCCGGGCTGCGCCGCCAAGGCGCGCCATACGCGCTCGATCTCGGGCTCGGGGATGACGCCGGTGAGCAGGCCCTGCTTGCCGCTGTTGCCGCGGAAGATGTCGCCGAAGCGCGGGCTGAACACGGCGCGGAAGCCGTAGTCGCGCAGCGCCCAGACGGCGTGCTCGCGGCTCGAGCCCGTGCCGAAGTCCGGACCGGCGACGAGGATCGAGCCGCGGACGTACTCGGGGCGGTTCAGCACGAAGTCGGGCTGCTGCCGCAGGTGGGCGAAGAGCGCGTCGTCGAACCCGGTCTTCGTCACCCGCTTCAGGTAGACGGCGGGGATGATCTGGTCGGTGTCGACCGCCGACCGCTGCAGCGGGACGGCGACGCCGGTGTGCGTGGTGAACGGCTCCATCAGACCAGGACCTCGCTTGCGACGTCGGAGGGGCTGGAGAGGGTGCCACGGATCGCGGTGGCCGCGGCGACGAGCGGCGACACGAGGTGCGTGCGTCCGCCCTTGCCCTGCCGGCCCTCGAAGTTGCGGTTGCTCGTCGACGCGCAGCGCTCGCCCGGCGCGAGCTGGTCGGGGTTCATGCCGAGGCACATCGAGCAGCCGGCGAACCGCCACTCGGCGCCGAAGTCGGTGAACACCTTGTCGAGCCCCTCGGCCTCGGCCTCGAGCCGCACGCGGGCGGAGCCCGGGACCACCATGACGCGCACGCCGTCGGCCTTCCTGCGGCCCTTCACGATCGACGCGAAGGCGCGGAGGTCCTCGATGCGGCTGTTCGTGCAGGAGCCCATGAACACCGCGTCGACCCGGATGTCCTTCATGGGCGTGCCGGGCGCGAGGTCCATGTACTCGAGCGCCCGCTCGGCCGAGGCCCGCTGCTGCGGGTCGGCCATCGACGCGGGGTCGGGCACCGCGCCCGCCAGGGTGACGCCCTGACCGGGGTTCGTGCCCCAGGTGACGAACGGCTCGAGCTCGTCCGCGTCGAGGAACACCTCGGCGTCGAACACGGCGTCGTCGTCGCTCGCGAGGGTGCGCCAGTACGCGACCGCCTGGTCCCACTGCTCGCCCTTCGGGGCGTGCGGGCGGCCCTTCAGGTAGGCGAACGTCGTGTCGTCGGGGGCGACCATGCCGGCGCGGGCGCCCGCCTCGATCGACATGTTGCAGATCGTCATCCGGCCCTCCATGGAGAGCGCGCGGATGGCGCTGCCGCGGTACTCGAGCACGTAGCCCTGGCCGCCGTTCGTGCCGATCTTCGCGATGACGGCGAGGATGACGTCCTTCGCCGTGACGCCCGGCTTCAGCGTGCCCTCGACGGTGATCGCCATCGTCTTGAAGGGCGTGAGCGGCAGGGTCTGCGTGGCGAGCACGTGCTCGACCTCGCTCGTGCCGATGCCGAACGCCATGGCGCCGAACGCGCCGTGCGTCGAGGTGTGCGAGTCGCCGCAGACCACCGTGATGCCGGGCTGCGTGAGGCCGAGCTGCGGGCCGACGACGTGCACGATGCCCTGCTCGGCGTCGCCGAGGGGGTGCAGCCGGATGCCGAACTCGGCCGCATTGCGGCGGAGCGTCTCGATCTGCGTGCGGCTCGTGATGTCGGCGATCGGCTTGTCGATGTCGACCGTCGGGGTGTTGTGGTCCTCGGTCGCGATCGTGAGGTCGGGGCGGCGCACCGGCCGGCCCTCGGCGCGGAGGCCGTCGAACGCCTGCGGGCTCGTCACCTCGTGCACGAGGTGGAGGTCGATGTAAATGAGGTCGGGGGCGCCGTCCTCCCCGCGCTTCACGAGGTGGGCGTCCCACACCTTCTCGGCCAGGGTCTTGGCGGTACGGGTGCTCGGGGTGCGCTGCGTCGACGCGGCGGAGGCTGCGGGCGCGGTCGTGCTGTCGGTCACGTGCGGTCCTTCGGGAAGTCGAAGTGGGTGGTCCCCGGCAGGCCGCTACTCCGCGACGAGGGAGCCGGGGCGGTCAGGCCTCGTCGCGGCGGCGAAGAAGGAGGAGGCCCGGGCGCACGATCGCGATCGTATCACCGGCCTTCCGGCGGCCGGGGGCGCCTCGCGTCCGCCCGTGCCGCTCCTGCTCCGGATCCGTGCCGCTTCGGGCGGTCGGGAGCGGCGAGGATCCGGAGCAGGCGGCGCGGATCGGTGGGGCGCTTCAGCGGATGTTCTCGCTCAGGCGACTGACGACGAGCTGCGGCACGAGCGCGGCGAGGTCGGCGTGCACGGCGAGCGCCGCCTCGACCGTCTCGGCGCCCGCGGCGCCCGCGGGCAGCGCCGGCACGAGCCGGCCCTCGGCGGCGCACGCCTTCACCCACTCGCGCCAGGCCGCCTCGAGCACCTGCGGCGGCTGCGCGGCGACGATGTCACCCACCTCGACCGACAGCGACTCGAGCAGCTCGCCGACCGCGAGGTCCTCGTGCCGGTGGGCGCGGATGCGCTGGTCCGCGACGGCGACGAGCGGCCGCCAGGCGTCGGTGCGGAGCATCGTCGCCGGATGCGAGGGGAAGCGGGCGGGCGGCGTCGCCCCCGCCCGCGACGGCACGGAAGCGTCGCCGCGGCGCCGGAACGGGCCGCGGAGCACGACAGCGATGGTAGATCGGTGGCCCGCCCGCCGCGCCGGTCCCGGCCGAGTCCCAGGATGCGAGGAGCATCCCCTTCCGGCTGCTCCCGACCGGTCGCGCTCCCGCGCCCTCCCGCTTCGGCCCAAAGGGACCGGAGCAGGACGAACCGAGCGGACGCGCCTCCGTCAGTCCCCGTGGTGCCCGTGGTGTCCCGGTGCGGCGCGCTCGAGCCGCTCCTGCCGCGAGACCGGCTCGACCGTCCGCCGCCGCATCGCGACGAGGCTCGCGACGGTCGCGACCGCCATCGAGAGCACGATGACCGCGAGCGAGACACCGGTGCCGATGTCGGGCACGCCGTCGAGGTGCTCGCCACCGTTCAGGAACGGCAGCGAGTTCTCGTGCAGGGCGTGCAGCACGAGCTTCACGCCGATGAAGGCGAGGATGAAGGCGATCCCGTACTTGAGGTACACGAGGCGCTCGACGAGGTCGCCGAGCAGGAAGTAGAGCTGCCGCAGGCCCATGAGGGCGAAGACGTTCGTCGTGAAGACGATGAACGGCGACTGCGTGATGCCGAAGATCGCGGGGATCGAGTCGAGCGCGAAGAGCACGTCGGTGCTGCCGAGGGCGACGAGCACGAGCACGACCGGCGTCCACATGCGGCGGCCGCCGACGGTCGTGCGCCACCGGTGCCCGTCGTAGTCGTCCGTCACGGCGAGATGCCGCTTCGCGAAGCGCACGAGCCCGCTGCTCTGCGCGTCGCCGTGCTCCGAGCCGAAGGCCTGCCGCGCCGCGGTGTAGATGAGGAAGGCGCCGAACAGGTAGAAGATCCAGCTGAACGAGGCGATGAGCTGCGCGCCGACGAGGATGAAGACCGCGCGGAAGACGAGCGCCAGGATGATCCCCCACATGAGGACCTCCTGCTGGTTCCGCCTCGGCACGGCGAAGCCCGCCATGATCACGAGGAACACGAAGAGGTTGTCGATCGAGAGCGAGTACTCGGTCAGCCAGCCGGCGAGGAACTCGACCGCGTGGTCGGGCCCCGCGACGGGGACGAGCAGGCCCGCGAAGCCGAGCGCGAGGGCGGCGTAGACGCCGACCCAGATCGCGCACTGGCGCGTGCTCGGCGCCTCCTTGTTCCGGTACGCCAGCACGATGTCGCCGACGAGGACGAGGACGAGCACCGCGAGCGAGGCGATCTCGAACGGGACGGGGACGATCGACATGTCGGGTTCCTCACGGGATCGGCGGGCGTGCGTCGATTCCGAACGTCTCTCCCCAGCCGATCGGCTGCCGCTCCCCCGGGCCCGGAAGCGTTCGGGGCCGTGATGACGGGGCGAGCGAAGACGGGATACTCCCCTTCGTGCCGCTCACCCTACCGGGCGGGGGTCCTCACCGGGTCAGCTGACGACCGGGAGGAGCAGCGGGATCGCCTGTGAGATCGCGACGAGACCGCCGAACACGATGAGCGCGACGCCGCCGAGCAGGAACCCCCACCGCGTCTGCAGCGCCCGCCGGGTGGCGCCGGTCTCCCAGACGATGATCGCGACGCCGAGGCCGATGACGATCAGCGACATCAGGCCGTAGAGCAGACTGACCGGCGCTTCTGAGGTACCCACATCCGGAAGTGTGGCCGGATCGGGGCGGAGAAGGCCGAACGTCGGCTGGACGCGCGAGACCTGTCGCGCGTCGGCTCCCGCTTCGGCAGCGGGGCGCCGAGCCGTCGTCGCGCTCGGCGTGGTGCTGCCGCAGGTGCACGACCCTGCTCGACCACCGTCCCGCGTCGTCCGCCGGGTGGACGCGGCTCGGGTCAGCCCTCGAGCAGCTCGGTGACGAGGGCGCGGTCCCAGTCGCCGCCGCGCGGTGCCGGCACCGACGGCAGCCCGGTCGCATGGGGCCGGGGCGCGAAGCCGAGCAGCGGGTTCGTGACGGCGTAGCGGTCGACGGCCGCGAGCAGGCGGGACAGCAGGCGCACGGGCGCTCCTTCCTCGGTCGGTCCGGGCGCCTTCCATGGTAGGCGGGCGCCCGCGCGGCGCCCCAGGCCTTCGGCAGGTCAGCCGAGGGGGTTGCCGAGCTGCTGCACCCCCTCGAGCCGCTCGAGATCGGTGGCGTCGAGCGCCACGTCGGCGGCGCCGAGGTTCTCCTCGAGGTGCGCGACCGACCCGGTGCCCGGGATGAGCAGCATGCGGTCGTACCGGGCGAGCAGCCACGCGAGCGCGACCTGCGTCGGGGTGGCGCCGTGGCGGTCCGCGACCTCGGTGATCGCCGGATCCTTCGCGAGCCGGCGCGGGCCGCCGGTGAAGGCGGAGCCGAGCGGGAAGAACGGCACGTACGGCACGCCCTCGCTGCGGGCGAGCTCGAGCACCGCCTCGTCGGCGCGGTCGAGGATGCTGTACGGGTTCTGCACCTCGCTGATCGTCGTGAGCGCCATCGCGAGCCGCACCTGCTCCGCCGAGGCGTTCGAGATGCCGATCAGCTCGAGCTTGCCCTCGCGCCGCAGCGCCTCGAGCTCGCCGATCTGGTCCGCGAGGGGCACGAGCTCGCCCTCGTCGGGCAGCCGCAGGTTCACGAGGTCCATCCGCTCGAGCCGCAACGAGCGCAGGTTGTCCTCCACCGCGGTGCGGAGCTCCTCCGGCCGCTGCGCCGGCGGCCAGCCGCCCCGGTCGTCGCGGCGGGCGCCGACCTTGGTGACGAGCC
This sequence comes from Amnibacterium sp. CER49, assembly GCF_029846255.1. Classification (GTDB taxonomy): domain Bacteria; phylum Actinomycetota; class Actinomycetes; order Actinomycetales; family Microbacteriaceae; genus Amnibacterium. The sequence goes on from NZ_JARVWQ010000001.1 coordinate 508,631, forward strand.
GCAGCCACCCCGGGTACGGGAACAGCGTGTCCGCGATGAGCTCGTTCACGACGTCGGGCCCGTAGTACTGCGCGGTGTCGAGGTGGTCGACGCCGAGCTCGATCGCGCGCCGCAGCACCGCCCGCGCCGCGTCGGGGTCCCTGGGCGGCCCCATCACCCGCGGCCCCGCGAGCTGCATCGCCCCCAGACCGATGCGCGAGACGGGCCGATCGCCGAGGAGCGCGGAGGAGGTCATGCTGCGACTCTCGGCGCTGCTGCCTGAGCGGCCTCCGAACGCCGGCGCCCGGCGGCCACGGTGCTCCCGATGAGCCGACAGGGGCACCCGCTACGCTGCGCGCGGTTCCCGCCGCCTCCCGTGCCCGCGGACCGAAGGGACTCCCCGCGCGATGACCGACGGCACGATCCGCCCCGACACCACCCTCGCCTACGGGCGGACGTCGCCCAACCAGGTGCTCGACCTCTACCTGCCCGGAACGGGGGCGCGACCGCGACCGGTGGTCGTCGCGCTGCACGGCGGCGCCTTCCGCCTCGGCAACCGCACCTGGGAGCTCGGCGCGCTGCCCGCGCTGCTGCGCGCCGGGTGGGCCGTCGCGTCCGTCGAGTACCGCCTCTCCCCCGAGGCGCGCTTCCCCGCCGCCGTGCAGGACGTGACGCAGGCGGTGGCGCTGCTGAAGGCGCGGGCGCAGGAGTGGTCGCTCGACCCGGACCTCGTCGTCGCCTGGGGCCGCTCGGCGGGCGGGTACCTCGCCACCATGCTCGGCGTCACGGGCGGGCGCCGCACCGAGTTCGGCAGCTCGGGCGACGACGCCTCGGTCGCGGGCGTCGTCGCGTTCGACGCGCCCTCGGACTTCCTCGTGATGGACCGGCAGACCGCAGAGCATCCCCCGGAGGGCGGTGAGGGACCGGTGCAGGGCCATGACGCCCCCGACTCGCCCGAGTCCCGCTTCCTCGGCGCGCCGATCCAGGAGGTGCCCGACATCGCCGCGCGGGCCAACCCGGTGTCCTACCTCGCCTCGGCGCCCTCCCTGCCGCCCTTCTTCCTCGCGGTCGGCACCGGCGACCGCCTGATCCCCCACCAGCAGACCCTCGCGCTCGCGGAGGCGCTCCGCGCCCACGGAGCGGCGGTGACCCTCCGGGTGATCGAGGGGGCGCTGCACGCCGATCCGGCCGTCGAGCTGCCGCTCACCGGCGCGGTGCTCACGTGGCTCCAGGGGCTGCGGTCGGGGCGCTGACCGGCGGGACGCGCCCCGCTCCCGGCGCGCGTCCGGGCGACGTGCACCCTGCGCGCGGCGGCGGTTCGAGCGCCACGGAGGCTCGCCGACGAGCCGCCCTCCAGGGCAGGATCGGCGCACTCGGTGGCCTACGGTGCCCGCATGGCTGCCGACGAACCGATCTCGCTCTCCCTCGAGCGGCTGCGCCGCCGGTTCGCGCAGCTGCGCGAGGAGTACGTGGCCGCGGGCCTCGAGGACGTCTGGGAGGCCGAGGCCGCGCGCTTCGACTTCGACGACCCGGAGGACGGCGCGCTGCAGGCCGAGGGCTGACACCCCGCTCCACCTCGCCGCGCTCGGGCGCGAGGGTCGCCCGTCGTGGCCGAAGCGGCCCGGGCGCGCTCGTCACGCCCGGGCTGTCCGTTCCGCGCGGTGCGCCCGGAACCCCTGTCCGATCCGCGCGGAGCGTGCGGCGAGGCGGATCGCCGCGCGTAGCGTCGCCATCGGATCGAGCGGTGCGGCGACGGAGCCGGGCTCAGACCGGTCCCCGACCGGTCGAGAGGAGCTCCGATGTCGCTGACGCCCTCCGCCACCGGTCCCATCTACAGCACCCGCAGCTGCCGCAGGTGCGGCGTCGCGATGTCCGCGATCGTCGACCCGGGCTCCCGCCGGCGCTGGCGCTGCGACACCTGCGGCCGCTCGGAGCGCTGACCGCTCAGCGGCGCAGCGTCTCGCTCGGCCGCTCGCCGAACCGGCGACCGTACTCGGCCGAGAAGCGGCCGAGGTGCGCGAAGCCCCAGCGCTGGGCGACGCGCCCGACGCTCGTCCCCGGCACGGCGGCCCGCAGGTCGTCGCGCGCACGATCGAGGCGCACCGCGCGCACGTAGCCCATCGGCGACTGGCCGAGCACCGCCGCGAACGACTCCTGCAGAGTCCGCACGGACACATCGGCGACCCGCGCGAGGTCGGTCGGCGTGAGCGGCAGCTGGGCGTGCTCGTGGATGTGCTCGACGACCTGGCGGATGCGCTGCGCACCCGGCTCGAGCAGCGCCGCCGGCAGGTCGGCGGCGCCCGGCGGGTAGAGCTCGAGCAGACCGACGGCCGTCAGCCGCGTCAGCTCCGACCAGAGCAGCTCGCCGACCTCGCCGCGAGCGAGGGTGCGGGACACGAGCCCCACCGTGTCGTTCCACAGCGCCACGGCCGACGGCGAGGGCGTCCTGCGGTGGTCGAACCGGAACCCTCCCGACGGCTCGGCGAGCCGCTCCCCGGCGACCCCCTCGACGAGCGCCCGGTCGAGGTGCACGATCCGCTGGTCGTAGTCGGTGTACTCGAACACGAACGGCCGGTGCACGGGGAAGAGCGTGGGTGCGCCGGGCCGCATCACCATGGCGTCGCCGTCCGGGTCGACCACGCCGGTCCCGCGGCTGATCCACTGCACGACCATCTCGTCGCCCGGGGGGATCTCGCCCCGGATCGACCCGCTGATGCGCGAGGTGCGGAGCGTCAGCGCGGCGTCGCCGACGGCGGCGTAGCGGTAGTCGTACGCGGCCTCCGTGCGCCTGGACGACCAGCGCATGCCCTCGTACAGCGGCGAGATGGCGGCGAGCGCCTGCTCCGGGTCGCGGCCCGCCGACTCGATCCGCACGGCGGACCGGTCGCCTGCGGCGACGGGGTCGACCTCGGCGCGGGGTCGACCATCCCTCGGCTCCTGCGTCATGCTGCCTGCCGCCTCAGGACGCCGCAGCCGCTCTGCCGCGCCCGGGGGCGCGCCGTCGCCTCATCGACATGGATCGATCCTGGCATCCCCCGCGCATCGGCAGCGGCAGGCGTCAACAGGTGGCGCGGCCGGCGCCGGTGTCGGAGCCCCCGCGGGCTGCGGTCGCGTCGCTCATCGCGGTGCCAGCACGCGCTGCCGCTGGGTGCCGAGGCCGTCGATGCCGAGTTCCATCACGTCCCCGGGCTGCAGCCACACCGGCGGCTTCATGCCCATCCCGACGCCGGGCGGGGTGCCGGTGTCGATGAGGTCGCCGGGCTCGAGCACCAGGAACTGGCTGAGGTGGTGCACGATCACGGAGGGGTCGAAGATCATCGTGGCGGTCGAGCCGGTCTGCCGCCGCTGGCCGTTCACGTCGAGCCACATCCCGAGGTCCGTCACGTCGTCGATCTCGTCCGGGGTGACGAGCCACGGGCCCGTGGGGTTGAACGTCTCGGCCGACTTGCCCTTGCTCCACTGCCCGCCGCGCTCCATCTGGAACGCCCGCTCGCTCACGTCGTTGACGAGCACGAAGCCGGCGATCGCGTCGCGCGCCTCCTCGACGCTGTCGAGGTAGCTCGTGCGCCGCCCGACCACGATGCCGAGCTCGACCTCCCAGTCGGGCTTCGTCGACCCGCGCGGGATCCGCACGTCGTCGTTCGGCCCGACGAGCGTGTTCGGCGACTTCGTGAACAGGATCGGCTCGGTGGGCACCGCCTGCCCGGTCTCGGCCGCGTGGTCGCGGTAGTTCAGGCCGATGCAGAGGATCTGGTGCGGGCGCGCGATCGGCGCCCCGATCCGCTGCCCGGCGAGCGGCCGCACGCCCTCGCGGCGCTCGACCCGCTCCTCGACGACCGGGCGGATGCGGTCGAGGCCGCCCGCGCCGAAGAACCGCTCGTCGAAGTCCTCGACGACGTCGGACAGATCGACGTACGACTCGTCGTCGACCAGAGCGCCGGGGCGCTCCTCCCCCACCGCACCGATGCGCACCAGCCTCATGCGATCGAGACTGGCACGACGAGGTGGCCGGCCGCTCAGCCCCCGGCGTGCGCGGTGAGGAAGCGGGCGACCTCGGCGTCGTCGACGCCGGGGAACGTGCCGGTCGGCAGCGGCGACAGGATGTGCGCGTGCAGCTTGGCGCTCGGCCACGCCTTGCCGCGCCACCGCCGCTGGAGCTCCGCGTCCTCGTTCGCGTCGCCGGCCGTGCGGGCGTCGGCCCGCTGCGTCGTCTCGCGGCCCCGGAACCACTTCGAGTCGGCGAACCGCACCCCGACCGTGATCGAGAACTCCTCGCTCGCCGAGGTGCCGGTCTGCACCGAGCACCAGTAGGAGCCGGCCGGTGTATCGGTGATCTGGTGGAACTCGGTCGTGCGGTTCGTGCGCCGGAAGGCGGCCCGCGCGGCCCACGAGGGGTGCACGAGCTGGCCCTCGACCGAGCCCGACACGTCGGTCGGCAGCGGCAGGTCGTCGTTCTCGTACGCCTTGTAGATGGCGCCGTCGTCGCCGACGCGGAGGAAGTGCAGCGGCAGGTCGAGATGCTTCGTCGCGAGGTTCGTCATCCGCAGCGCCGCGGCCTCGTGCGTGACGCCGAACGCGTCACGGAAGTCCTCCACGGCGAGGTCGCGCCGCTGCTTCGCGGCGGCGAGGAACGCGACGCTCGCCGCCTCCGGCAGCAGGCAGGAGGCCGCGAAGTAGTTGATCTCGAGCCGCTGCTCGAGGAACTCGGCGTAGTCCTTCGGCTCGCGGTGGCCGAGCACCCGGTGCGCCATCGCCTGCAGCGCGAGCGCGCGGAGGCCGTGGCCGCCGGGGATCGAGGCAGGTGGCAGGTAGATCCGCATGTTCTCGAGGTCGGTGACCGAGCGGGTGGAGTGCGGCAGGTCGTTCACGTGGATGATCGAGAACCCGAGGTGCTTCGCCATGAGGCTCACGGTGTGGTGCGTGAGCGCCCCCCGTTCGTGGCCGACCACCCGCAGCAGCTCGGCCGCCGCGGCCTCGATCTCGGGGATGTGGTTGTCGCGCTCCCGCGAGCGCAGCCGCAGCGCCGTGTTGGCCCGTCTCGCCTCCTCCGGCGTCGCGATCGCCTGGGCCGCGCGGCGGCGCAGCTCGCGGTGCAGCCCGACGAGCGCCTCGAGCGCGTCCTGCGGCAGCGTGCGCGACGCCGGCACCACCGGAAGATCGAGCTCGGCGTAGAGCGGCGCCGACTGGAGCCGCTCGAGCTCGACCTCGAGCGCCGTCCGCTCGTCGGGCGCCTCGTCGGCGAGCATGTCCTGCAGCGAGGCGCCGAGCCCGTCCGCGATCGCCTGCAGCTGCGACAGACGTGGCTCGCGGCGACCGTTCTCGAAGAGCGACAGCCGGCTCGGCGCCACCCCGCAGCGCTCGCTGAGGTCGTCGAGGGTCAGGCCGGCCGCGCGGCGGCGCGCGCGGATCCACCGTCCCACGAGCAGCCGGTCCACTTCTTCTCCTTCGGGAAAGTTCTGCCGATCTTTCCCGACCCTAGCGGGACACAACGCGCCTGAACAGCGAGAACCTGAGGGAGACCCCGGACCTTTCCCGATCGGAGCCGCCATGAGCAGCCTGCCCGTCGACCGAACCGAGACCGCTCCGCACCCCTTCCGCGGCCGCCGCGCCCTGCACGCCTGGGTGGCGGATCTCGCCGCCCTCACACAGCCCGAGCGCGTCGTCTGGTGCGACGGCAGCAGCGCCGAGCAGGACCGGTTGCTGAAGCGGATGGTCGCCGACGGCGTCCTCGTGAAGCTGAACCCCGAGTGGCGGCCGAACAGCTACCTCGCGCGGAGCGACCCCGACGACGTCGCCCGCGTCGAGGACCGCACCTTCATCTGCAGCGAGGACGAGGCCGACGCCGGCCCGACGAACCACTGGCGGGATCCGGCCGTGATGCGCGGGGAGCTGCGCGAGCGCTTCGACGGCGCGATGCGCGGCCGCACGATGTACGTGCTGCCGTTCTCGATGGGCCCCGTCGGCGGCGCGATCTCGCAGGTCGGCGTGCAGGTCACCGACTCCCCCTACGTCGTCGTGTCGACCGCGATCATGACCCGGATGGGCGACGCCGCCCTCGGTGAGATCGGCGACACGGCCGAGTGGGTGCCCGCCGTGCACTCGGTCGGCGCCCCCCTCGCCGGTCCCGACGGCGGGGCGGTGCCGGACGTGCCGTGGCCGTCGAACGCGGTGAAGATCATCGCCCACTTCCCCGAGACGCGGGAGATCTGGTCGTACGGCTCCGGCTACGGCGGCAACGCGCTGCTCGCGAAGAAGTGCTTCGCGCTCCGCATCGCGTCGGTGATGGCGCGCGACGAGGGCTGGCTCGCCGAGCACATGCTCCTCGTGCGCGTCACGAGCCCCGCGGGCCGCGCGTACCACCTCGCCGCGGCGTTCCCCTCGGCCTGCGGCAAGACCAACTTCGCGATGCTGCAGCCGACGCTGCCCGGATGGCGCGTCGAGACGCTCGGCGACGACATCGCCTGGCTGCGTCCCGGCCCCGACGGCCGCCTCTGGGCGATGAACCCCGAGGCGGGGTTCTTCGGGGTCGCGCCGGGCACGAGCGAGGCGACGAACCCCGCCGCGATGGCGACGATGTGGGGCAACACGATCTTCACGAACGTCGCGCTGCGCGAGGACGGCGACGTGTGGTGGGAGGGCATGACGCCCACGCCGCCGGCGCACCTGATCGACTGGCGCGGCGAGCCCTGGACCCCGGCGTCGGGCCGCCCCGCCGCCCACCCGAACGCCCGCTTCACCTCGCCCGCCGACCAGTGCCCGGTGCTCGCGGACGACTGGGACGCGCACGACGGCGTGCCGCTCGACGCGATCGTCTTCGGCGGCCGGCGCACCTCGAACGTGCCGCTCGTGTCGGAGGCCGCGGACTGGGTGGACGGCGTCTTCACCGGCGCGACGATCGCGAGCGAGCAGACCGCCGCGGCCGAGGGCCCGGTCGGCGCGCTCCGCTTCGACCCCTTCGCGATGCTGCCGTTCTGCGGCTACGACATGGCCGACCACTGGCAGCACTGGCTCGACATCGGCGAGCGCCTCGGCGCGAAGGCGCCCCGGATCTTCCGCGTGAACTGGTTCCGCCGCGACGCCGACGGCCGGTTCCTCTGGCCCGGCTTCGGCGACAACATCCGCGTGCTCGACTGGATCGTCGCGCGACTCGAGGACGAGGCCGATGCCGTGCCGACCCCGATCGGGCTGCTGCCGTACCGGCACGACCTCGATCTCGACGGCCTCGGCCTGCCCGACGACGACGTGCGCGAGCTGCTCACGGTCGACGCGACCGGCTGGCGACGCGAGTGCGACCAGATCGCCGCCTTCTTCGCCCGCTTCGGCGACCGCGTGCCCGGGTCGCTCGCCCGCCGGCTCACCCGGCTGCGCTGGCAGCTCGGCGAGTACGCCTGACCCCCGCTCCCACCCGTTCCACCCGATCCGAGAGGACGAAGCCATGAGCACCACGACGGTCTCCCGCCTCGAGCAGGCCCCCGGCTGCGAGGAGTGCCTCGTCGAGCTGCAGCCCGCCGGCCGCGGCGACCACCGCTACTGGACGTGCCACTACTGCGGCACGACCGTCCCGCGCTGACCGAGCCGCGCTGACGGACCGCGCTGACGGTCCGCCGCGATCCTGGCAGCGGTCCCCGCCGGCTGCCAGGATCGCGGCATGACCCGCTTCGCGATCGACGCGCCGACTGCGTTGCGGCTGCTCGAGGACGGGGCCGACCTGCCCGCCGAGCACGCGCTGGTCGCGCCCGCGCTGCTGAAGTCGCAGGTGCTCGAGCGGCTCTTCCAGGAGGTCCGCGCGGGACGGCGCGACGAGCGCGGCGCGCAGGAGCTGCTGCGCGGGCTCGCGATGATGCGGATCCGGCTGCTCTCCGACCGGGTCTCCCGCGCCACCGCCTGGCGGATCGCTTCCGACCAGCGCCTGCCCGTCACCTGGCCGGCCGAGTACCTCGCGGTGACGCGCCTCCAGGCCGACGTGCTCGTCACCGACGACCCGGAGCTGCTCGGCGCCGCGGAGGCGGGCGGCGTGCCGACGACCGGCTCCGCGACCCTCCTCGCCTAGCCCGGGAGGTCGGACCGGGCCCACGGCCCGAAGCGGCGTGACGGCCGCGCGGGTGCGGAGTCCGCGAGAACGGGTGGGGTCAGTTCCACCACTCGTTGAAGCCGGGATAGCCGGTGCGCCGCTCGAGCAGGCCCATGAGCGGGGCCGCCATGCCGCGTCCGCACTCGATCGAGATGCGGCTGCCCTCGACCTCGACGTCGATGCCGAGCTCGCGGTAGAGGTCGACGGCGGCCGCCATGACGCGGTGCCGCTGCTCAGGCGGGTACTCGACCCCGACTCGTCGCAGGTCGCCGACCTGCGCGCGGGTGCCCATGATCTCGCTGACGTGCATCGAATGCGGCCCTTCCGTACGACGTCCTCGTTCGATCCTGCATTCAGTCTGCGCCGACCGACGTGACGGGATCCTGCGCGCCACGCCGAGGGATCGGCGGGCGCCCGGCTCGTGGGGGCGCCGCGCAGGCGGACATGCCAGCGTTGCGCGGATGCTGCTCCTGCTCGGCGTCCGCGGCGTCGCCACCCTGCTCGGCGTGGTGCGGTTCCGGTGCTCCTACTGCGGTCAGGACGCCCGGCAGGAGGTGCTCGAGGTCGGCAACCGGCTCACGCTCTTCTTCATCCCGGTCCTCACGTTCTCGCGGCGGTACGTGAACCGCTGCACGAGCTGCGGCGGCGAGACCCGCCTGACCGAGCGGCAGGCGAGGCGTGGCCTCGAATCGGCGGCCCGCGGCCGCTGATCAGCGCCGCTCGGCGAGAGCGCGCATCACGGCCTCCTGCGCATCGTTCAGCTCCCCGGACGCGACCCACAGGTCGTGCCTGCCCTCCGGCGTCGGCCGGGTCTCCCGTCGCGCCGGGGCGGCCCAGGCAGGGATGCCCCGGGCGCGGAGCGCCTCGAGCACCGCATCGACCTGGCCGGGCGCCAGCTCGGCGAGCGGCGTCCAGAAGAGCGCGTCGAGCCCGTTGCCGTGCCCGAACGGCGGCAGCTGGTAGGCGCGGCCGAACTGCAGCGGGTTGGCCGCCTCGGCCGGCGCCTCGAACGACGAGGCGGCGGCGTTCCGTCGCCGCTCGCCCCCTGCGGGCGGCGCGGGACGTCGGGACAGCCCGAGCACCGCGGTCAGCGCGTACCGCCAGAGCCGGAGGAACCGCGGCAGGCGCGGTGCACCCGTCAGCGCGGCACGACCTTCAGCGTCGTCGCCCTGGCGGCGTCGGCCGTGATCGCGCGCACCGAGCTCGAACCGGCCCCGTACTTGTCCGCGTAGGCCCGGTCGAGCACGTCCTGCACGGGGTCGCCGACCGGGACGTCCTCGAACCGCACGTCGCGCTCGATCCCCGCGGAGTCGATGTGCCCCTCGTGCCGTGCGATCACGCCGCGGTACCAGCCGCCGGTCGCGCCGCGCACGCTCCGCACGTAGAGGGCGCCGCCGGCGCGGACCGCCCAGATGATCACCGGCTCGCGGAGGGAGTCGTCCGCCCGTCGGCCGGCGATGCGCAGCTCACCCTCGCGGCCGAGCCGATCCAGCTCGTCCGCCGTCCATCCCGCCATGCCGGCCCCTTCCGTCGTGCGCTCCATGGTGCGCCTCCGGCCCGGTCGCCGCGAGCGGGGAGGTCGGGGTTCAGCCGGCCGACTGCAGCTCGATCGCGTCCGCGTCGAGCTCCGACATGTCGATCGGCCCGTGCTCCGACCCGCCCTCGGCGAGGAACGCGGCGACCCGCTCGCCCCAGCCGCGGATCCCGTCCGGGGTGGTCGCCACCTCGAGCTCGGCGTCCGGCAGGGCTGCCTGCAGCCGCTCGGCGGTGCTGAGCGGATGCGACGGGTCCGTGTCCCACGCGAGGATCAGCACCCGGTGCGACAGCGCCGCGAGCTCCTCCGGGTCGGGCAGATCGTTGTCGGCGGCGCCGCGCATCACCGAGGGCAGCAGCGCTTCGGGTAGCGCGGGCACGGGGTTCCGCTGCCAGCCGCCGTCACGGAGGATCGGCGGCCGGGGCAGCACCGCCGCCGCCCGGATCCAGGCGTCGATGCCGCGCTGCTCGACGAGGTCGGCGGCCGCGCGGTAGAGCTCGGCCTGGTCGCGCCGCGTCTCCCATGCGGTCGGAGGCGCGACGAGCACGAGCCGCCGGAACCGCTCGGGCGCGGCGAGGGCGGCCCGCAGCAGCAGGATGCAGCCCGTCGACTCCCCGAGCCCGTCGACGGGCTCCTCGGGACTCACGGCTCCGGCGACCGCGAGGAGGTCGTCGGTGAGCGTCGGCCAGCGGTAGTCGTCGACCTCGGCGCGGCCGGTGGACTCGCCGTGGCCGCGGCGGTCGAAGCGCACGACCCACCGGCCGGCGTCGGCGACCAGTGCCCACTCGAACAGGCCGACGCCGCGCTCGTACGCGCGGCTGGTGGTCAGGGCGTGCGAGACGACCAGGACGCCCTCGGGCCCGGGAGGGCCGTCGATGCCGTAGGCGATGCGGGCGTGCGGGCGGTCGAGGAACTGATCAACCACGACGAAGGAGTGTATGACGCATCACCGAGCGCCGGCGGGAGGGCGGGCCGTGTCGCGGTCGGCGGCACGCGCTCACAGCGCTCTCCTCCGCGGCCGCGCGTCGAGGTCACGGCGCTTCGCCTCGATGAGGGCCACGACGAGCTCCTGCGGCAGCGGTTCGTCGACCGCGAAGTGCAGCGAGCCGGGCGTGTGGGCGCGGTCGCCGAGCCGGTCCTCGAGCGCGGACAGCACGGCGCCGCTGTGCGGCAGGTACGCGAGATGCTTCGCGAACGCGGCGAGCCCCGCGACGACCTGACCGTCGACGGAGAACGCGGGCACCCCGTACGACAGGCCCTGCTCCGCCTCCGGCACCACGGCGAGGATGCGCCGACGCATCTCCTCGAGCGTCGACCGCTTCGGCTCGGGCTGCGCCGCGAAGTAGACGTCCACCTCGTCGGAGCTCATGCCGCCGATCGTGGCACCGGTCGCGGCTGAAGGGAACGGTCTACGGGGTCGGCAATCCCACCGACCCGCCGTCGGTCGCGCTCGATAGCGTCGCGGCATGGGACCCGACGACGCGACCCGCGACTGGCTGCTCGACAGCGACCCCGCCCTGCGCTGGCAGGTCGAGCGCGACCTGCTCGGCGCGCCCGAGGCCCGGTGGCGCGCCACCCGCGAGCGCGTCGCGACCGAGGGCTTCGGCGCCCGGCTGCTCGCGCTGCAGGACCCCGACGGGCAGTGGGCAGGCGGCTCGTACTTCCCGGCCGACTTCGACTTCTCCGGGCCCGAGGCCGGGGAGGACCAGGGGCAGCCGTACACCGCGACCACCTGGGCGCTGAACGACCTGCGCGAGTGGGGCGTCGACGCCGCGGTGCTCGGCGACACCGCCGCGCGCCTCGCCGCGAACAGCCGGTGGGACTACGACGACCTGCCCTACTGGGGCGGGGAGGTCGACGCCTGCATCAACGCCTGGACGCTCGCGAACGGCGCGTGGCTCGGCGCCGACGTGCGGCCGCTCGCGGCGTGGTTCGTCGAGCACCGGCTGCCCGACGGCGGCTGGAACTGCGAGTGGGTGAACGGCTCCACCCGCTCGTCGTTCCACTCGACGGTCAACGCGATCCGCGGGCTGCTCGAGTACGAGCAGCGCACCGGTGGCACCCCCGAGCTCACGGCCGCTCGCCACGCCGGCGAGGAGTACCTGCTCGAGCGGCACCTGCTCCGCCGCCGCACCACGGGTGAGTACGCGGCCCCGTGGGTGGCGCACCTCGCCTACCCGTTCCGCTGGTACTACAGCGCGCTCAAGGCGCTCGACCACTTCCGGTCCGCCTCCCAGCACGACGGCACGCCGCCGGACCCGCGCCTCGCCGAGGCGATCGCGCTGCTCGAGGCCGACCGCGACGAGGACGGCCGCTGGCGGCAGGAGCGCCGCCACCCCGGCCGGGTGTGGTTCGAGGTCGACGTGCCACCCGGGCAGCAGTCGAAGTGGCTCACGCTGCACGCGCTGCGGGTGCTCGACTGGTGGGAGGGCGCCGGATCCCTCAGCACGTCGGCGGCGTGATCGCACGTCGGCACGAAAGGGGGTCGACGCACCCGGCGCGAAGGCGGGCGATCCTCGCCCGGACGAGTCGGACACGCTCCGGCTCGACCGCGCCGCGAGGAAGCCGTGGGACGAGGCACCGCGCGGACGGCGCCCCTGGCGCTCCCGCGCCCGCACCGCTAGCGTGCTGACGCGCGACGGGATCTCCCGCGCGGCCGGAACGAGGAGAAGGAAGCGAGCCATGACCGTCGTCGGCGTGCCCTCCCCCATCCACTCGTTCCTCGGGGCCGCCGCGTAACCAGATCTTCGGCGGTCTCCGGCCCTTCCTGGAGACACCGATGTCGTTCTTCGACGAGTCCGTCGAATCCCTGCAGTTCTCGCTGTTCGAGCCCGGCGCCGGCCAGCGCTGGTCGACCTGGCCGTCCACCACCCCCACCGAGCGCGGTCCGCGGCCGCATCCCGACTGGATCGTCACCTCGGCCGACGCCGTCGACACCGAGCTCGGCATCGTGAAGACCGGCAAGGAGGCCGACCTCTTCCTGCTCGAGCGGGCCGTGCCCGACCGGCCGGACGAGTCGTGCCTGCTCGCCGCCAAGCGGTACCGGGGGACGGAGACGAGCGACTTCCACCGCTCCGCCGCCTACCAGGAGGGCCGCCGGATGCGGAACACGCGCGACACCCGCGCGGTCGCCCGCGGCAGCGCGCACGGGCGGGCGGTCGCCGCCGGGCAGTGGGCGGGCGCCGAGTTCGTGGCGCTCTGCTCGATGTGGGAGCGCGGCGTGCCCGTGCCGTACCCCGTGCAGATCTCGGGCACCGAGGTGCTCATGGAGTTCATCGGCGACGGCAACGCCGCCGCCCCACGGCTCGCCGAGACGCGGCCCCGTGGCGACGAGGCGACGGACCGCTTCGCCCAGGTCGCCGAGATCCTGCGCGGGTTCGCCCGCGCGGGATACGCGCACGGCGACCTGTCGGCCTACAACCTGCTCGTGCACCGGGAGCGGGTCGTGGTCATCGACCTGCCCCAGCTCGTCGACATCGCGGCGAACCCGAACGGCCCGGCGATGCTGCAGCGCGACTGCCACAACGTCTGCGAATGGTTCCGTCGCCAGGGCGTCGAGGCCGAGGAGGACGAGCTGTTCGCGGACCTGATCGGCGAGGCGTTCGGATCGCGGTGGTGAGCGCGGTCAGCCGAGGCGGACCCCGGGTCGCCACGCGTCCTCGAGCGGCACCGCCCGGGCGAGGATCCGCTTCGCGGCGCGGTGCCCGGAGCACATCGCCGCGGCGACCGTGGCCGGGTCATCGGTCCACGTCGCCTCCCCGGCGAGGTGCAGCACGCCCCCGATCGGCGTCGCGAGCAGGTCGTGGTCCGACGTCGTCGACCCGGGGCGCATGAAGGCGTAGGAGCCGCGGGCGAACGGGTCGTCCTGCCACGCGGTGACCTGCACGGCGGTGGGACGGCCGACCGCGTCGCCGAAGAGGCGGCGCAGCTGCGCGAGGACGGACTCGACGACCTCCTCCTCCGGCGCACCGCGCAGCCGCCGCGCCGCTGGCCCCGCGAGGAAGGTGAGCAGCGTCGGCACCCCGTCGAGGCGCGTGAGGTCGTACCAGGAGTGCCAGATGCGGCCCTCGGGTCCGAGCTGCCGGATCGCGTAGACGTCCGGGTCCCAGAAGCGGCTCGGGAAGCGCAGGAACACCTTCTCGAAGGCGTTCATCCGAAGCCGTCCGAGGGCGCCGGCGACCGGCTCGGGCAGCGGCGGCTCGACGCGCACGTCGCCCGCCTGCAGCACGCCGACGGGCACCGTCACGACCGCTGCGGTCGCCGCGAGCTTCCCGCGTCCGGTCTCGACCGCGACGGCGTCCTCGGACCAGCGCACTCGCGTCACGACGTGCTCGAGCCGGACGTCGAGCCCCTCCGCCAGCCGTTGCGGAAGACGGTCGTAGCCGTCGGGGAACACGACCTCGTCGCCGTCGATCGCATCGTCGTCGAGGCCGTGCGCGGCGAGCTCGTCGATCGCGACGCCGTACTGCTCCTCGGCGCGGTGCGCGAGGTGCTCGCGGACGCGCTCCGCCCGTTCGGCCGGCCAGCCCTGCAGGGCGATCGCCGCCTCGGTCACGTCGCGGTACGTCGCCTCCGGCGCCGACCCGGTCAGCAGCTCCTGCAGGGCGGCGTCGACCGCCTCGACGTCCGCGACGAAGCGGTGCACGAGGCCGTCGGGGAGCCTCGTGCCGTCCGGGCCGTAGTAGGCGATCGGCCGACTGAACGCCTGGTAGCCGCCGACCGTGAACTCGACCGTCCGCATGCCGAACGCCTCGGCCGCGGCGGCCACGGGGCTGCCCGCGACTCCGTGGATCCACGACGCCCCGAGGTCGGTGACGAGCCCGTCGCTCCGATCCGTGACGACCCGGCCGCCGACGCGGTCGCGGGCCTCGAGCACGACGACCCGTCGACCAGCGGCGGCCAGGAGCCGCGCGGCGGTGAGGCCGGCCACCCCCGCCCCCACGACGACCACGTCGACCTGCGTCGCAGCCCCGCCGCTCGCGCTGTCCATGATGGCGACGGTACCGACCGGCACCGTCCGGCGGCGCCATGCCGGTCGTCGGCGCGGTACGGCATCGTGATGCCGTGGACTCTTCCGCGGAGCGCGCCGAGCAGGCGTACGGGCACCGGCTGCGGCACGACCCCGAGACGCTGCGGGCGAGCTTCGCCGACGCCTCGACCACGCCGTTCTGGCTCGACGACCCGGCCCGTCCCGCCGCGCGCCCGGCGCTCCGCGGCGACGCGACGGCCGACCTCGTGATCGTCGGCGGCGGGTTCTGCGGCCTCTGGACGGCGCTGATCGCGAAGGAGCGCGACCCGGACCGGCGTGTCGTGCTGCTCGAGGGGCGCCGGATCGGGTGGGCCGCGAGCGGCCGCAACGGCGGGTTCTGCGAGCCGAGCCTCACCCACGGCGAGGAGAACGGGCGGCGCCACTTCCCGGACGAGCTCGGCGTGCTCGACCGGCTCGCCGCCGAGAACCAGCGCGAGCTCGCCGCAACGCTCGAGCGGTACGGCATCGATGCCGAGTGGGAGGCCACCGGCATCCTCACGGTCGCCACCGAGCCGCACCAGGTCGCCGGGCTGCTCGAGTCGGCCGCGGGGAACGACCGCTTCCTGCTCGGCCGCGATCTCGCGCGCCACGCCGACTCCCCGCTCTTCCGCGCCGGCGTCCTCTCCCCCGACGGCTGCGCCTACGTGCATCCCGCGAAGCTCGCCTGGGGTCTCGCAGCCGCGGCCGAGCGGCTCGGTGTCGAGATCCACGAGCACTCGCCCGCGAGACGGCTGCGCACGACCTCCGCGGGCGTCGAGGTCGACACCCGGCACGGCACCGTCCGGGCGGCACGGGCCGCGCTCGCCACGAACGCCTTCCCCGCGCTGCTGCCGGCGCTGCGCCTCTTCACCGTGCCGATCTACGACTACGTGCTCATGACCGAGCCGCTCTCCGCGGAGCAGCTCGCCGCCATCGGGTGGACGGGCCGCTACGGCATCACCGACTCGGGCCGCGAGTTCCACTACGCCCGCAAGACGGCGGACGACCGGATCCTCTTCGGCGGGTACGACGCGATCTACCACCTGGGACGCGCGATCCGGGAAGCCCAGGACCAGCGCCCCGAGACGTTCGAGCGGCTCGCGGACCACTTCTTCTCGACGTTCCCGCAGCTCCAGGGTGTCCGGTTCACCCACCGCTGGGGCGGCGCGATCGACATGTCGACGCAGCTCGTCGCCTTCCACGGCACCGCCCGCGGCGGCAGGGTCGCCTACAGCGCCGGCTACACGGGGCTCGGGGTGGCCGCCACGCGCTTCGGCGCCGAGACCATGCTCGACCTGCTCGAGGGCGCGGACACCGACCGCACCCGGCTGACGATGTCGCGCCGGCTGCCCGTGCCGATCCCGCCCGAGCCGCTCGCCTATCCCCTCATCCAGCTGATGCGCCGCGCCGTCGCCAAGTCGGACCGCACCGGTGAGGACACCCCGCTGATCAAGCTCGCCGGCCTCCTCGGTATCGGGTTCGACTCATGACGGAGGTGCGCACGCGGCGGCGCAGCCCGCTCCCGCCGCTCGCGCTCGCGATCGTGCTCGAGGTCTCGGCGACGCTCGCGTTCCGTGCGGCGGGCGGCTTCGAGAAGCCCTGGTGGCTGCTCGTCGTGATCCCGGGCTACGTCGGTTCGACGCTGCTGCTCGGCGTGGTGTTGAAGCGCGGCCTCGGCGTCGGCGTCGCCTACGGGCTGTGGTCCGCGATCGGCGTCGCCGCCACCGCCGTCGTGGCGGCGTTCCTGTTCGCCGAGGCGCTCACCCCGCTCTCGGTCGGCGGCATCGTGCTCGTGATCGTCGGCGTGCTGCTCGTCGAGCTCGGCGACCGTCCCGCCGGGGAGCGGTCCTCGTGAGCTGGGCGCTGCTCGCGCTCGCGATCGCGGCCGAGGTCGCCGCGACCCTGGCGCTCCGGGCGCTGGCCGACCCGCAGCGGCGCCGGCGGCGCACCTGGATCACGGTGGTCGTCGTCGGCTACGTCGCCTCGTTCGCGCTGCTCGGCGCCGTGCTCGCGGCCGGGCTGCCGGTCGGCACGGTCTACGCGGTCTGGGCCGCGATCGGCGTCGCGGCGACCGCGGTGCTCGGGCGCGTGCTGTTCCGCGACCGCCTGACCCGCATGGCGGTGCTCGGCATCGTCGTCATCATCCTGGGCGTCGCGCTGCTGGAGCTCGGTACGAGCGTCTGACAGCACCGCCTCGGTACGAGCGTCTGACAGCACCGCCTCGGTTCGAGCGCCCGACAGCGCCGCCGCGGTTCGAGCGCCTGACAGCACCCCCTCGGTCCGAGCGCCCGACAGCACCGCCCGGCCCTCCCATCCGAGACGGAGGAGGCCGGCCGCCGCGGATGCGACGACCGGCCTCCTCCGGTTCGGAGCCGTCGGCTCAGATCACCGGCGGGGCGCCCTGCACGGCCTGCCCCTCGATGTACGGCGCCCGCGGGATGACCTCGCCCCGGAAGTACGACGCGTTCCGCGACCACCAGATGCCCATGAAGACGAACCCGATGAGGATGCCGACGACGCCGACGATCGCGGTCGCGCCGACCCCGAAGATCGTCACGTTCTTGCCCGTGATCGGGTCCTGCACCCAGTCCGGTGCGGCGAACGAGATGAGGCCGTAGACGAACACCACGGCGAGGAACACCGCGCCGGCGAACGGGATCAGCCCCTTGAACACGAAGTTGCGCACGCTCGTGAAGAGCACGCGACGGTAGAACCACACGCACGCGAGCCCGGTGAGGCCGTAGTAGAACGCGATCATCAGGCCGAGCGAGGCGATGAGCGCCGCGAGCAGGCCCTGGCTGATCAGCGAGAACAGGAGGAACAGCCCGGCGGACGCGATGCCCATGCCGATCGTCGACCAGGTCGGCGTCAGGTACTTCGGGTGGATGCGCGCGAAGTGGCTCGGCAGCGCCTTGTGGGCCGCCATCGACAGCGAGGTGCGGGCGGTCGGCAGGATCGTCGTCTGCGTGGACGCCGACGCCGAGGTGAGGATCGTCGCGGCGAACAGCACCTGCAGGATGTGCCCGATCACGCCGTTGCCGAACACCGCAGGCGCCATCGACGAGAACACGTCGCCGGAGTTCGCCGGGTTGGCGAGCCCGATGCCCTTGTCGCCGACGCCCGCGAACGAGACGGCAGCGATCGTGATGAGCAGGTAGGTCGCGAGCAGCAGGACGGTCGAGAGGATGGCGGCGCGGCCCGGGGTCCTGCCGGGGTCCTTCGTCTCCTCGTTGATCGAGACCGCGCTGTCCCAGCCCCAGTAGAGGAAGATCGCGGTGAGCAGCGCCGGGCAGATGGCCGCGCCGAAGTCGAGGCCCGTCGGGCTGAGCCAGCTCCAGTCGAAGCCGATCGAGTACGGCTCGCCGTTGCCGGTCGCGACCCTGCCGAGCGCGAGGACGCCGAAGAGGATGAGCAGCACGACCTCGAAGCCGAGCAGGAAGTACTGCAGGCGGGCGGAGATCTCGATGCCGCGGTAGCAGATGTACGTCATCACGGCGATCCAGATGAGGCCCACGGCCGTCGACGCCCAGATGTTGCCGGCGAGCGCCGCGACAGCCGGAAGGCCGAAGCCGCCGACGAAGGTGAACGTGTACTGGCCCGCGATGTACGCGAGGTTCGACATCACGATGACGTCGGCGATGATGATGCCCCAGCCGCCCATCCAGCCGGTGATCGCGCCGAACGCCCGCGTCGCCCACGAGAACGTGGTACCGCAGTCGGGGTCGACGGTGTTCAGCTCCTTGTACGCCTGCGCGATGAAGTACATCGGCAGGAACGCGAGCAGGATCATCGCCGGGGCCTTGACGCCGGCGGGCGACGCGCCACCGACGACGATCCACCCGAGGCTCGCCGCGAGGCTGTAGGCCGGGGCGGTCGATGCGACGCCGACGACGACGCTGCCGACGAGCCCGATGGCTCCGCGCTTCAGTCCTTTGTCCCGTCCGTCGGCGGTCCCCTTCAGGCCGCCGACGTCGCCGGGCAGGAGCTTGGTCATGAGCGTCCTTCCTTCCGGCGCGTCCTCGCGCCGGGCTTCGTGGATGGGTCGACCTCGGACGACCCGGATGGCCGCCTCGTCTCGGTGCGCGCGGTGGGGGGACCGGGCGTCGTGAGCGCCGGTGCGGGAGGGCGGCCACCGCGGATCACGCGCTCGGCCTGCTGCGGCTCGTGGCGGGTGCGCCGCGGTTCCGCGGTCGTGCGCGCGCCGGCCCTACCCGCTTGCGCGAGCACGGCGTCCGACAGGAGAGCTTCCACGCACGACCCTTTCGCCTCACCGGTGAGGTCGTCACAGATTAGGGCCGGGGAACCCCTCCCTGCATGGCCGATCGGGCGAATGTGCGTATCGATTCGGGCCCAGATGTCCACCACGGCGCTCGCGGACGGAGGGCGGGGTGGCTGGGGGCCCCGTTGCGGACGACGATGGGGGCGCGGACGGATCAGCCGCGCGGAAGGTGTGGCCCATGGCGCAGCAGGAGGTCCTCGTGACCGGGGGCTCGGGGTTCGTCGCCGGGCACGTCGTGCTCCGGCTCCTCGACGAGGGCCACCGGGTGCGGACGACCGTCCGCTCGCTGCGGAGCGCGCCCGGGGTGCGGGACGCCCTGCTCGATGCGGGCATGACGCGCGGCGAGGAGCTGACCTTCGTCGAGGCGGACCTGCTCGACGACGGCGGCTGGGCGGACGCGGTGGCCGGCACGGACGCCGTGCTGCACGTCGCCTCACCGGTGCGCCCGGGGCACGTGGCGGACGAGGACGAGGTGATCCGCCCGGCCCGCGAGGGCACGCTCCGGGTGCTGCGGGCGGCCCGCGACGCGGGGGTGCGCCGGGTGGTGCTCACCTCCGCCTTCCACGCGGTCGGCTTCGGGCAGCCGCACGACCACGGGCCGTTCACGGAGGCGGACTGGTCGCCGCTCGACGGCGAGGGCGTCGACGCGTACGGCCGCAGCAAGATCCTCGCGGAGCGCGCCGCCTGGGATCTCGCCGCCGAGGGGAACGGTCCGGAGCTCGTCGCGCTGCTGCCGGTCGCGGTGCTCGGGCCCGTGCTCGGCGGCGCCGTCTCCGGCGGGAACCACGTCGTGCAGAACCTGCTGCGCGGAGCGATGCCGGCCCTGCCGGACCTCTTCATCCCGATCGTCGACGTCCGCGACGTGGCCCTGGCGCACGTCGCCGCGCTGCGCGCCGAGGCGGTCGCGGGGCAGCGGGTGCTCGTGTCGAGCGGTGAGCCCGCGGTCGCGATGCGCGACATCGCCCTCGTGCTGAAGGCCGGGCTCGGCCGAGCGGCCGCGCGCGTGCCGACCCGGAGGATGCCGGACGTCGTCGTGCGGGCATCGGCCCGGTTCCGGCCCGAGCTGCGCTCGGTCGCCGCCGACCTCGGCTTCGTGAAGGAGGTCGACATCACCCGGATGCGGACCGCGCTCGGGATCGAGCCGCGGCCCGCGCGGGAGGCGATCCTCGCCGCCGGCCGGAGCCTGGTCGCGAACGGGCTCGTGTGACCGAGGAGGAGCGGATGGCGCTCGCGCTGTGGCACGGGGCGCGCGACGAGGAGCAGGCCGCCCGCCGTGTGCCGCCCGGCGTGGACGCCCAGGACGTCCGGCGTCGCGTGCGGGGGCTGGCGCGGGCGGCGGGCGTGCGCATCCGCACCTCGCTGCTGGACGGCGCGGTCGTCGCGGTGCGCGCCGACGCCTCGATCTGGACGGACGACCTGGCGACGATGCGGGCGAAGCTCACCCCGCCGGAATGAGGGCCTCGCCGCTCACTCGGCAGGAGCGACCGCGAGGCTCGCCACGAAGGCCGGCGGCACCTCGAGCGGGAGCAGCCACCACCGCCGCACGCGGCCCCGCTCGGCGATGGGCGTCACGGTCCACGACGGATCGGCGCGGAGGCCGCTGCCCTCGCCCTTCAGCACCGCCTCCTTCTGGACCCACGCCCGGGTGAGCGCGCGCCCCCGCTCGGCGACGGGCAGGGCTGTGATGGCGTCGCGCTCCCCCGGGGCGAGCCAGCCCTCCTCCGCGGCGATGCGCAGGTCGTCGTGCGCGAGGCGCTCGACGTCGACGCCGATGCGTGCGGCCTGCGCCACCGCGACCAGTCCGACGTCGCCGCTGCTCGAGCAGCTGGCGTCGATCACCACGCCGCAGGCCGTCCCGAGGAGACGGGGGCGGCCGGGCTCGGGGGCGAGCGGGACCGCGGCGGGAGTCGTGCCGAGCACCTCGGCGAGGAGGTCGCGCAACGCCGCGCGGACGAGGATCCGCCGGCGCCGCACGCTCGGCGCGCCGCGGGCCGCGCGCTCCCGCTCCGCGGGGCTCAGCACCGTGGCTGCGGCATCGAGGTCGACCCGGGGCTCCGCGAGCTCGAGCCGCAGCACCCGGACAGCGACCCCCGGTGGCACACCGGGGACGTCGACAGCGACCTGCCACGGACGCGCCCCGGAGGGCGCCGCGACGGCGATCCCGGATGCGCGCGCAGCCATCGGCGGGCTATCCGCCGGGCGGCGGGCCTCCGCCCGCCGCATCGACCGGGACACCGACTCGCCTGGCGTGCGCGGCGCGGAGCGCCCGCGAGATCCGGGCGGCGACGACCGGCGCGTGCTCCTGGCTCAACAGGTCGAAGTGGGCTCCCGGCACGTCGACGACCTCGAGGCGGGGCACCATGCGCCGCCAGGCGTAGAGCAGATGGGAGATGACCGGGATGCGACGGCTGGCACGGAAGAAGGTGACGGGGCCGTCGTAGGGCTCGACGCGGAACGACCGGGCGATGCGCACCGAGTCGAGCAGCATGAGCTGCTCGGCGGTGAGCGTCTGCCGGCGGAAGCGGTTCGCGATCGCGGTGGTGATCGTCGTGTCGGAGAAGCCCGGCACGAACATCGCGAGGAACGACGCCGCACGCCGCGCGAGCCGCTCGGGCCCCTTGAGGCTCGCCATCGGCGGCCTGGGGTCGAGGAGCCCGAGGAACGCGACGTCACGCCCGGCGGCCGCGAGGCCACGGGCCAGGTCGTAGGCGACGAGGCCGCCGAACGAGTACCCGGCGATGGCGACCGGGCCGTGCACGGCGTCCGAGGCGAGCACCCCGGCGACGAGCCGGTCCGCCGTCTCCTCGACGCGAAGACGTCGACCGTCGGCGCCGTGCATCGCACCGAAGACGCCGTACACGTCACCGTCGGTGTCGAGGTCGTCGACGAGGTAGCGGTAGAGGTCGACGTCGCCGTGCACGCCCTGCATGAGCAGCAGCGGAACGGCCGACGGGTCGGTGCCGGCGCGCAGCAGCTGCACGGTGACCTCGTCGGCAGCCGTGGCGGGGCTGCGGTCGAGCACGTCGCTGAGCCCGCGGATCGTCGGGTCGTCGAGGAACGCGTCCATCGAGACCGCGCGCCCGGACTCGATCCGCAGCCGGCGCAGCAGGGACATCGACTCGCGCGACGTACCGCCGGCGTCGAAGAAGTTCACCGTCTCACCGACCGGGCGGCGGAGCGTCTCGCGGAACAGGCGGGCGGCCGTGTCGGCGCCGCGCTCGCCGCCGGACGGCACCGGTGCGACGGGCTCGACCCGAGCGGCCGGCCGGCCGGCCTCCGCGACCGCGGCGGCGATCGTCTGCAGCGACTGCGGGTTCTTCAGCGCGGACTCGTTGCGGGGACGCTCGCCGTTCAGCACGTCGCGTGCCGCGCGCTCCGAGAGCTTGCCGTTGTGCGTCGTCGGCAGCTCGGGCACGGCGACGACGAGCGACGGCACATGTGCGGCCGAGCCCTCGCGGCGGAGGACCGCCCGGATGCGCTCGGCCAGCGCGTCGTCGAGCCGCTGCCCGGCGGCGAGCACGACGAGGAGCACCAGCCGGGAGGCGCCGGCGCGCTCGGGATCGCGCTGCTCGACGGCCATCGTCGCGGCGATCTCGGGCAGCCGCGACACGATCGTGTAGATCTCGGTGGGACCGATGCGGACGCCGTCGATGTTGAGGACGCCGTCCGAGCGTCCGTGGAAGCGGACGGAGCCGTCCTCCGCCACGTCGATGAGGTCGCCGTGCGTCCACATGCCGGGGTGCTGCACGAAGTAGGCCTCGTGGTACCGCTGCCCGTCGGGATCGTTCAGGAAGGCCACCGGGCGGGACGGGAAGGGGTTGCGGCACACGAGCTCGCCGACCGAGCCGACGACCTCCCGCCCGTCGTCGTCGACCGCGACGACGTCGAGGGCGAGGCTGCGCGTGGTGCTGCGGCCGCGGAGCTCGGGCAGCTCGGGGTGCCCGAGCACGAACGCACCGAGGATGTCGGTGCCGCCGCCGATCGACTGCAGCGGCTGCGGGCCGACCGCGTCGGCGAACCAGTCGTACTGCCAGTCGTGCAGCACGGCGCCCGTGGTGAGCACGGCGCGGAGGCGGCGGAGGTCGACCTCGTCGCGCGGGCGGTAGCCCGAGTCCTGGCAGAGCTGCAGGTAGGGCGGGCTCGCCCCGAACACCGTGACGCCGTGGTCGGCCACGAGCCGCCACAGGGTCTCGGGGCCCCGCACGGGCCCGTCGTAGAGCACGATGCCCGCGCCGGTGACGAGCGCCGACAGCTGCCGGTTCCACACCATCCACGCCGTCGTGGTGTGGTGGAAGAAGGTGTCGGCCGCGTCGAGGTCGATGTGGAGGCGGTGCTCCTTGACGTGCTCGAGGAGGACCCCGCCCGCGCCGTGCAGCATCGCCTTCGGCGGACCGGTGGTGCCCGAGCTGAACATCACGAAGATCGGATGGTCGAACGGCAGCCGCTGCCACGGCACCGGCTCCCCCGCCGCGTCGTCGGCCTCGGCGTCGAGCGCCGAGACCTCGAGGCCGTCGAACCCCGGGAGCGGGCCGCCGTCGGCGACGAGCACCTGGCGGAGCGTCGGCAGCCCGGCCACCAGGGCGTCGAGCCGGTCCCCGGACCCGCCCTGCGGGCCGGATGCGCCGCCCCGATCAGGACCGCCCCTGTCGAGGACGAGCGCCGTGGGATCGATCTGGCTGAAGCGCCCGAGCAGCGCGGTCGGGCCCATGTCGGGCATCGCGAGCGACACGGTGCCGCCGACCGCGATCACCGCGAGGGCGAGCACCACGGCGCGGGCGTTGTTCGGTGCCAGCACGACGACGCGGTCGCCGGGCGCGATGCCCCGGGCGGCGAGCGCCGTGGCGGTGACGCGGACGCGGGCTCGCAGCTGCGCCCGGCTCAGGCGCTCGACGCTGCCGTCGCCGTGCACCGCGGTGACCGCCGTGGTGGCGTCGTCGACGCCCTCCAGCGGACGGAGCAGGTTCTCGGCGTAGTTCAGCCGCACGTCAGGGAAGAAGCGGGCGTGCTCGACGTCGTCGGAGGTGCTCACGACGTCGGCGGAGCCCTCCCACGCGAGGTCGGCCCAATCGAGGAGCACGCGCCAGAACTCGCGGTAGTGGTCGACGGACCACCGGTGCATCGCCTGGGGCGACCCGAGGTCGGCGCCGGCCGCCGCGCTGCAGCGCGTCCGGAGATCGGCGATCTGCGGGCGCTGCCGGGCCCCGGAGCGGGCGCGGTCGGCGGACGTCGTCATCGAGACCTTCGGGAGATCGAGGCGTTTCGGGGGGTCTCCGAGAAATTCGGGGCTCCTAACGATCGCACAGCGAACAGGATCTCCCGTCACGCCCCGCTCCCTGTGGAGAGCGGCGAGCCGGGATGCCGGCGCGACGGACAACGCCGGAACCGGATCACCGGGACGCGCTGCTGCGCAGCCGGGAGCCCGCCCGCGTCGGAGCGTCAGGCCTCCGCGAGCAGGGCGGGCAGGTCGGCGACGCTCGCGACGAGGTGCGTGTGGCGCGCCGCGCCGAGCTCGGCGACGGTGTGCGCTCCGGTGAGGACCCCCACCACGAACCTCGCGCCGGACCGGCTGCCGGCGAGCAGGTCGTTCGCCGTGTCGCCCGCGACCACGACCTCGGCGACGTCCTGGACGCCCGTCGCCGCCATCGTGCCGAACACCAGATAGGGCGCGGGCCGGGAGACGGGCACCTCGTCGGCGGTGACGAGCGCGTCGACGTCGTCGCCGACCCGCCAGCCGACGGTCTGCAGCAGGGCCTCGGCCACCTCCCGCGTGTACCCGGTCTGCAACCCGATCGCGACGCCGTCCCCCCGGAGCGCATCGACGGCCTCCCGCACCCCGGGCAGCAGGGTCGGCGGGTCCGCCTCGTAGGCGGCGGCGAGGCGGTCGGCGAACCCGGCGAAGATCTCCGGCGCCCTGGCCTCGTCCTCCCCGAGCCCACGCAGCAGGCCGCGGATGGCGAGGAGCTTCGAGGTCCCGACCCAGGCGGACAGCAGCTCGTCGGAGACCATCCGGTCCGTCGCCTCCTCGACGCTCTCGCGCAGCACGGTGTAGACGGCACCCCCTTCGTCGACGGTGGTCCCGGCCATGTCGAGGGAGGCGAGTCGGATCGGCACGCGCGGAGTCTCTCCGATGCCGCGGCTCCCGGCGGGCGATGTCGCGAACCGTTCACCTGCGGTTCGCCGGATCCACGGCCGGTGTCCGGCGGGCGAACAGTGCGTGCACGGTCGATCGTGGAAGGGTCCGCGCGCCTCCGGACGGGGCACGCTGGCCGCCGTGAGAGAACGACGTGCCGACCTCGTGGTGGTCGGCGCCGGCATCGTCGGCCTGGCGCACGCCTACCACGCGTCCCGCGCCGGGTACGAGGTGCTCGTCGTCGACCGCGACGAGCTCGCCGTCGGCGCGAGCGTGCGCAACTTCGGGCACATCTGCACGACGGCGCAGGCGGGCCGGATCCTCGAGCTCGCCCGCCCCGCGCGGGAGGACTGGATCGAGGCGGGCGCGGACGCCGGCTTCCCGGTGCTGCAGTGCGGCACCACCGTCGTCGCACGCTCGGCCGCCGAGCTCGCCGTGCTCGAGCAGTTCGCGGTCGCCCGGCCCGGCGAGGCGGAGCTGCTCGACCCCGCCGAGGCGCGGCAGCGGCTCGGCTTCTCCCCGGCCGGGCTCACCGGCGCCGCATCGCTGCCCCTCGACCTCCGCGTCGACGCGCCGACCGCGATCCCCGCGCTCGCGCGGCTCCTCGCCGAGCGCGGGGTCGGCTTCCTGCGCCGCACGAACGTGCTCGACGTCGGCGAGGAGTGCGTGTTCACGAACCGGGGGCGCATCCGGGCCGACCGGGTCGTGGTCGCGGTGGGTCACGACGTCGACCGGCTGCTCCCCGGGCTCGCCGAGGAGGCCGAGGTGCGGCGCTGCCGGCTGCGGATGCTCGAGGTCGAGGCCCCGGGTGGGATCCGCGTCGACCCGGCGGTGCTCACCGGCACCTCGATGCTCCGGTACGAGGGCCTCGCGGCCCAGCCGGCCGCGTCCCTCGTGCGTGAGGAGGTCGCGGCGAGCGCGCCGCGCCTGCTCGAGGCCGGCGTGAACCTGATGCTCACGCAGCGTCCCGACGGGCGCCTCGTGCTCGGTGACACGCACGCCTACGGGGTGACCGAGACCCCGTTCGAGGACGAGGCCGACGACGTGCTGCTGCTCAGCGAGTTCGAGCGGCTGCTCGGCTCGCCCCTCACCGTGCGGCGCCGCTGGCGCGGCGTCTACGCGTCGAGCCCGCTCGACCCGTTCCTCGTGGCCGAGCCGATCCCCGGCGTCACCGTCGCCGCCGTCACCACCGGCGTCGGCATGACCACCGCGTTCGGGCTCGCCCGCACGGTGCTCGCCGAAGAGCTCGTGACCGGTTGATGCCGGTCACGCCCATCGTGCCCGGCGACTGCCCGGGCACCGTCCCCCTGGAAGGAACCATGCGAACCAGCACCACCGTGCGCCGACTCCCGCGCGCGCTCGCCGCGCTCGCCCTCGTGGGCGCGCTCACCGCGGCCCTCTCCGGCTGCTCCGGCGCCGCGTCCGGCGCCAGCGCCGGCGACAAGGCCAAGGCCGCGAAGGCGACCAGCGCCGCCGCGCTCGGCGGTCAGAAGGGCCTCGTCGCGGCCGCTGAGGCCGAGGGTCACCTCAACGTGATCACCCTGCCGCCGTCGTGGGCGAACTACGGCAAGATCATCGCCGGCTTCGAGAAGAAGTACCCGAAGATCAAGATCACCTCGGAGAACCCGAACGGCTCCTCCGCCGACGAGATCGCCGCCGCGAAGTCGGCGGGCACCGGCAGCAACGCGCCCGACGTGTTCGATCTCGGCACGGCCGTGCTCGACCAGAACCTCGACATGATGGCGCCGTACAAGGTCGCGAACTGGGCCGACGTCCCGGCGGCCTTCAAGGACCCGTCGGGCAAGTGGATCTACGACTACACGGGCCTCATGTCCATCGGGTACGACTCGTCGAAGGTGCCCGCACCGAAGTCGCTCGCCGATCTGCTCGGCAGCGCCTACAAGGGCAAGGTCGCGATCAAGGGCGACCCGACGGCGGCGAACGAGGCCGCGAGCGCGGTCTACCTGGCCGCCCTGCAGTCCGGCGGGCAGGCGTCCGACATCCAGCCCGGCATCGACTTCTTCGGCAAGCTGAAGAAGGCCGGCAACTTCATCTCGGTGCTGCCGACGCAGGCGACCGTGAACTCGGGGCAGACCCCCGTCGTGCTGCAGTGGTCGTACAACAACCTCGCCTGGGGCCCGGCGGGCGGCTCGGGCACGAACCCGAACTGGAAGACGCTCGTGCTGCCCGGGACCGCCCTCGGCAGCTACTACAACCAGGCGATCAACAAGAACGCGCCGAACCCGGCCGCCGCGCGGCTCTGGGAGGAGTGGATCTACACCCCCGAGGTGCAGAACCTCTACCTCGCCGCCGGTGCCTACCCCGCGATGCTCGGCGCGATGCAGCAGAAGAACACGGTCGACACCGCGGTGCTGAAGACGGTCGGCACCCCGCCGTCGAGCTTCGTGCAGCTGACGAGCGACCAGGCTGCCGCCGCCGCCGCGCTGCTCAAGTCGAAGTGGTCGCAGACGGTCGGCTGAGCCGATGACCGCCGCATCCGTACGGGTCGGACGCCGCGGCGCCGGAGCATCGCTCCGGCGCCGCGGGGTCGGCTGGCTCGGCTTCGCCCCTTTCGGCGTCTACGTCGTCCTGTTCCTCGGGATCCCGGGCGTCATCGCGGTCGCGAGCGGCTTCTTCGCCGCCGACGGGACGCCGACGCTCGCGAACCTCGCCGCGTTCACCGACCCCGTGATCCTCAAGGACTTCTGGAACTCGGTGTGGGTGTCGGCGGTCTCCGCAGGCGTCAGCGCCGTGCTCGGCGCGCTCATCGCCTGGGCGCTCACCGCCGCCCGGCCCGACGGCGCCCTCCGCGCCGTCGTCGACTCGGCGAGCAGCGTGCTGGCCCAGTTCGGCGGCGTCATGCTCGCCTTCGCCTGGATCGCGACGGTCGGGCCCGAGGCGCTCGTGACCCGGCTCATCCAGGCCGTGCTGCACGTCGACATCAACGGGAACGGGCCGTTCCTCTACACGGTCGGCGGCCTGCTCCTCCCCTACACCTACTTCGGGGTCCCCCTCATGGTGCTCACGTTCCTGCCCGCCCTCGACGGCCTGAAGCCGCAGTGGGGCGAGGCGGTCGCGACGCTCGGCGGCACGCGGCTGCAGTACTGGCTGCGCGTCGGGGTGCCGGTGCTCGCGCCGGCATTCCTCGGCAGCGTCATCCTGCTCTTCGCGAACGCCTTCTCCTCCTACGCGACCGCCGCGGCGCTCATCGACCAGGGCGGCATCGTGCCGCTCGCGATCAAGCAGCAGCTGACGAGCGAGACGATCGTGGGCGTCGCGAACACCGCCGGCGTGCTCGCACTCGGCATGGTCGCGATCATGGCCGTGCTGATGACCGGCTACGCGGCCCTCGAGCGCCGCACGCGGCGGTGGCAGCGATGACCGCCGCAGCGGTCCCGCCG
Organism: Amnibacterium sp. CER49; assembly: GCF_029846255.1. Classification (GTDB taxonomy): domain Bacteria; phylum Actinomycetota; class Actinomycetes; order Actinomycetales; family Microbacteriaceae; genus Amnibacterium. The sequence goes on from NZ_JARVWQ010000001.1 coordinate 537,033, forward strand.
CCGCTCGACGCGGTGCCCACGCCGCGTGTGCGCACCCGCGCGCGGTCGGGCGTCCTCACCGGCGCGGTCCCGTCGGCCGTCACGGGCCTCGCGGTGCTCGTGGTCGCCGGGGCGCTGTTCCTCGTGCCGCTCGCAGCGATGGCCTGGTTCACGGTGCAGCAGGCCGGCAGCGGCGCCATCACGGCCGCGCACTACGCGGCGATCCTGGACCCGGCGCAGGCGTCGAACTACGCCGACCTGTTCACGGGGCTCACGAACTCGCTCGGGATCTGCGTGCTCACGGTCGCGATCGTGCTGGTGCTGCTCCTGCCCGCGATGCTGCTCGCCGAGCTCCGCTACCCGGCGGCGCGCCGGGTGCTCGAGCTCGTGTGCCTGCTGCCGATCTCGGTGCCCACGGTGGTGCTCGTCGTCGGCTTCGTGCCCGTCTACCAGGTCGTCGGCGCGCTCGTCGGCCCGGACGCGTGGACGCTCGCGCTCGCCATCGGCGTGATCGTGCTGCCGTACGCCTACCGGCCGATCCGCGCGAACCTCTCGACGTTCAACGTCGTCGTGCTCGCCGAGGCCGCGCGCTCGCTCGGCGCCTCGTGGCCGGCGACCGTGCTCCGCGTGATCCTGCCCAACCTGCGCCGCGGGCTGCTCTCGTCGTGCCTGCTCACGATCTCGGTCGTCCTCGGTGAGTTCACGATCGCGAACGTGCTGAGCCGCACGACCTTCCAGACCGCGCTGCTGCTCCTGCAGCAGACGGACCCCTACGTGGCGACGATCTTCGCGCTCGGCGCGCTGCTGCTCGTGTTCCTGCTCCTCGTCGTGATCAGCACGGTGGGAGCGCTCGGCCGATCGAGGAGGCCCCGACGATGACCACCCTCTCCCCCGCCCGCCCGTCGCTCGCTCAGCACGGCACGCCCGTCGAGCTCGTCGAGGTCGTGAAGGACTACGGCACGGGGCAGCGCGCGCTCGACGGGGTGAGCCTCGCGCTCGCGCCCGGCGAGCTCGTCGCGCTGCTCGGGCCGTCCGGCTGCGGCAAGACCACCGCGTTGCGCGCCCTCGCCGGCCTCGAGCGCATCGACGGCGGCCACGTGCGCATCGGCGACGCCGACGTCGAGTCGACCCCCGTGCACCGACGCGACATCGGCATGGTCTTCCAGTCGTACTCGCTGTTCCCGCACATGACGGTGCTGCAGAACGTCGCGTTCGGACTCGAGATGCGCCACGTCGCGGCGGCGGAACGCCGGATCCGGGCGCAGGAGGCGCTCGACCTCGTCGGGCTCGGTGCCCTCGGCGGCCGGTTCGCCCACCAGCTCTCCGGAGGCCAGCAGCAGCGGGTCGCCCTCGCCCGGGCCCTCGTCACGCGCCCTCGCGTGCTGCTGCTCGACGAGCCGCTCTCGGCGCTCGACGCGAAGGTCCGCGTGCAGCTGCGCGACGAGATCCGCCGCATCCAGCAGGAGACCGGGATCACGACCCTCTTCGTCACGCACGACCAGGAGGAGGCGCTCGCCGTCGCCGACCGGGTCGCCGTCATGAACGCCGGGCGCATCGAGCAGATCGGCACGCCCGAGCAGCTCTACCTGCGGCCGGTGAGCGCGTTCGTCGCCGACTTCGTCGGGCTCTCCAACCGCCTCCCGGGCGTGCTCGACGGCGCGAGGGTCACCGTGCACGGGGTGGGGCTCGAGGCGCTGCCGAGCGGCCGGCCGGACGGTCCCGTGTCCGTCTTCGTGCGGCCCGAGGACCTCGCGATCGCCGAGGACGGTCTCGCGGCGACGGTCGTCGCGACGAGCTTCCTCGGTGCCGTGCGGCGCACGACCCTGCGTCTGGCCGCGGACGGCGCCCTGGTGACGGTGCAGCACGCCGTCGACACCGCCCTCGAGCACGGCTCCGAGGTGCACGTGGCCTTCCTCGGACGGCCTGTGGCGGTCGGCGCGCGCTGAGCCGCGTCGGTCGCGACGGCCGGCAGCGCGGCGCGGGCGCCCGCGGCACGGCGCGGAGGACGAGCTCCGGCGCGGGTCAGAGCTGCTTCAGCCTGCGCTTCGCGTCCCGCTGGGCGAGGACCGCGATGTAGTCGCGCACCGGCCGACCGACGTACTTGTCGACCTCGTCGCGCGCGATCTCCTCGACCGTGCTCCGATCGAGCCCCGGGAACTTCTCGGCGAGGGTGTTCGTCACCTCACGGACCACCTCGTCGGCGCTGAAGTCGGTTGACACATCGGAGACCGTAGCGGCGTGGAGCACCGCCGCGGACCGGGCGCCCCCGGCTGAGCCGCCGTCGGCACGGGCGTCGCCCTCTCAGCCGTCGGCGCGTCGCGAGCCCGGGCGTGCCGTCCGGTCCGCGGCGGGGGTGCCGTCCCGCTCGGCGGGGCGCAGGGACGGCCCGTCGACGACGGTGCTCGCCGCCGCTGCCCCGTCGGGGTAGAGCAGTCGCACGAGCAGCACCCCCAGGCCGCCGCCGATGAGCTGCGCCACGAGGAACGGTGGGACCGAGGCGGGGGCGATGCCGGCGAAGGTGTCGGAGAGCATGCGGGCGACGGTGACGGCCGGGTTGGCGAAGGACGTCGAGCTGGTGAACCAGTACGCGGCACCGATGTAGGCCCCCACCGCCGGGGCAGCGGCGGCGCTCCGACCGCTCCGGGCGAGGGCGAAGACGAGGAGCACGAGTCCCGCCGTGGCGACGGCCTCCGCGAGGAGGTGCGGCGGGGTGGCTCTGCTCGTGGTGGCGACGGCGGGAGGGAGGCCGAACATCGCGTTCGCGAGGAGCGCGCCGGCGACGGCGCCGAGGACCTGCGCGAGGACGTAGAGCGGCACCTCGCGCCCGCGGAGGCCGGCTCGGGCGGGCCGTCCGATGATCCAGTCGGCGAGGGAGACGACGGGGTTCAGGTGCGCGCCGGAGACCGGCCCGACCATGAGGATGAGGACCGGCAGCCCGAGCGCGGTGGCGAGGCTGTTCTCGAGCAGCTCGAGCCCGATGTCGTGGGGCGAGAGCCGCTGCGCGGCGATGCCGGAGCCGATCACGATCGCGACGAGCAGGCCGGTGCCGAGGAGCTCGGCGCCGAGGCGTCGGAGCAGCTGAGCGGTCCGCTGCCGCGAGGGTCCCGGAACAGCGCTCACCGCAGCCATCCTGCCCGGCTCCCGGCGCGCTCCACCCGCTCGGCTGGGTCCTTGCTCGAGCGGGTGGTGGGCGTCAGCAGCAGATGCCGCCGCAGCAGGTCTGGTCGTCCATGTCCGGTCACCTCCCTTCCGTCTTCTCGGGGGCCTCCACCGGCACGTGCAGCTCGTCGAGCAGCGCGCGCACGCGGGATCGGATCTCGTCGCGGATGGGGCGCACCTGCTCGAGGGGAAGGCCGGCGGGGTCCTGCAGCTCCCAGTCCTCGTAGCGCTTGCCCGGGAAGACGGGGCAGGCGTCGCCGCAGCCCATCGTGACGACCACGTCGGAGGCCCGGACGTCGTCGACCGAGAGCACCTGCGGCTGGTTGCCGGAGATGTCGACGCCGACCTCCTGCATCGCCGCGACGGCCGTCGGGTTGATGCGGTCGGCAGGCTCGCTCCCCGCCGACAGGACCCGCACCCGTCCCCCGCTGAGGGCGGCGGTGAAGCCGGCCGCCATCTGCGATCGGCCGGCGTTGTGCACGCAGACGAACAGGACGGTGGGCTCGGGCTGCGGCACGTCGGCTCCTTCATCGATGACGATCGATGGAAAGTAGACCGCATCCATCGACAACCGTCAATGAAGATGTCAGGATCTCGGCATGACCACGACTCTGATCCCCGTCACGGTCACGAGCGCCGCCTGCTGCGTCGGCGAGGCCTGCAGCCCGATCACCCGCGAGCCGATCAGCACCGCGGGCGCCGGCGACCTCGCCGCCGTCCTCCGTGCCCTCGCCGATCCGGTGCGGATCCGGCTGGTCTCGATGATCGCCGCGCACGAGGACGCGGAAGCCTGCGTCTGCGACCTCACCGAGCCGCTCGGCCTCTCGCAGCCGACCGTCTCGCACCACCTCAAGGTGCTCGTCGACTGCGGCTTCCTCACCCGCTCCAAGCGGGGCACCTGGTCCTTCTACCGCCTCGTCCCCGGCTCCCTCGACGCGGTCGCGAAGCTCCTCACCACCGTCTGACCGCGGTTCACGAGCCGCAGACCAGGCTCGAACCGTGCCGTCCTGCTCGCGGTGCTGACCGCCCGGGACGGGAGGAGCCCCCGGCCCGATGAACCGGGGGCCGGGTCCGTCAGACCTTCACGGTCGTCGCGTCACGCATCAGCGGCTTCTCCTCCGGGCGCGGTGACGCGTGCGGTGCAGTGGCGGAAGGTGCGACGAGGCCGAGGACGAGCGGGACGATCAGGGCCGCGGTGCGGACGATCGCCTGCAGGGTCGGCGTGCCGGCGAGCAGGTACGAGGGCAGATAGACGCCGAGGAACGCGATCAGCGTCAGCATCGGCACCGCAGCCGTGGCGCCGGCGGCGTCGAACAGCGCCGCTCCGAGGATCAGGCCGCTGTCGTAGTAGTTCTTCGCCGCGGGATCGATGAGCATCCGCAGGGCGATCACGACGAGGAGCACGGCCGGCCAGCGGCCCCGTCGGACGGCGAGACCGGCGAGCAGGAGACCCCCGAGCAGCTGCGCCGGACGGCACCAGGCGGGGGTCGTGCCATGAGCGAGGTGCAGCAGGTGGATCGTGGAGGCCGCTTCGACGTGGATGCCGAATCGCCCCGCCCCGACCGAAGACGGGTCCGCGAGCAGGAACGGCCCCCAGATCAGCACCGAGAGGCCACCGAGCATCCCGAGCGCCGCGAGAAGTCGCCGTCGGTCGGCGAGCAGCAGCACGGCGACGAACGGGACCGCCCAAGGCTTGAAGCCGATCGCGAGCGCGAGGACCAGACCGGCCGGGAGGAAGCGCTCCGATCGCGCGAGACGGACCCCGACGACGCCGAGCAGCAGCGCCATGGCGTCGTCGAGGTGTGCCCAGTGCACCGCCACCTCGGACCACGCCACCAGCACGAGACCGCTCGCCAGGAACCACCTACGGCGTGCACAAGCATCCGAGACGTCGATCAGGGTTCGGATCTCCCGCACGGCGAGAAGCCCTACGACCATCATGACCGCGTCTGCAGCCACGCTGCCGACAGCGCCCTTGAGGACGATCACGAACAGCGCCCCCAGCGCGAACGTGAGCGGCCCCATCTGCAGCTCGGGGTGCAGCGCGTACAGGTGCAGCCCCACGGGAGAGAACAGGGTTCGGACGCCCCGCGCGATGTAGTGCCACGACCAGTCCCGCGTCCCGAGGTGCGCGGCGAGAACCGTCGCGGCCACCACGACCAGCGGAATCCATGGCCGCGCCGCGAGCGGGTCCAGCACGGGGATCCGTGTTCCCTCGGCGGCGGTGCGGTCGGTCTGCTCGAGCACCGCTTCCCCTCGTACGATCTCAGATGGACTCGGCTCCCCACGCTAGAGATCAGCTCGGCGACGCCCCACCCCGCTTTCGGGCACCGACAGGGTCGGGTGCCGCGATGGGGCCGGGTTGAGGGCGCGCTCGCTTCTCCTCCTGGTGCGACGTGCGCGCGAGCGGCGACGACGTCGAGGCGCCGGTGGACCCGGCTGCCGCCGACGCCGTGCGGGGATCGACCGGGTTCAGGCTCTGGGCACCCGGTTCCAGTGGTGGCAGGCGGGACACATCAACGCCCTGTTCACCAGGTCGGCCCCATCGAGGTGGGATGCGAGCAATCGCTGACAACGCCCGCACACGAAGTCGGTCTCGCCGGATCCCACGAGATGCAGCCCGCCCGGACCCGACGCGTCAGCCGAGGCTGCGAGGTTGAGGACCTTCCAGAACGGCACCACCTGCATCCTCACGGTCGCCGTCCTGACCCCGAAGCGCGGAGGCAGCACGGGCGACGGCGCCGGCGCCGATCGCACCGCGCTCGAGCGGTGCAGGTGGAGGGTGAGCGCCATCGGCGTCTCGCTTCTGGTCGGACGCTCCACGCGGCGCGCGGACTGCGTCATCAGTTCGTCGTGACGCGCACATCCTGCACCCGGAGCCAGGGCCACGCCAGGGAGTCGGCGAAGCCGGCTGCAGAAACGAAGAAACCCCCGGCGAACCGGGGGTTTCTGCTCGTGACCCCAGCGGGACTTGAACCCGCGTGGTCAGCGGTCCGAGTCGTGTTGAGCAGCGGCTATCTGGTTCGCCAGTTCGTTTCTCAGCGTGCGCAAGCGCGCGACGTGTGCGTCCCGTTCCTCTGCTGGATTGTCCCTGAAGAGCAGCATCGAGGGCAGCGACGTGGCGAAGAAGTCGATGACGGCGGGTCGCGCGGCTTCCCTGGCGATGTGATCGTCCAATCGCTCGAGCTGGTTGATCGCTTCATCGCTGCGGCCGAGGCGCTGGAGCGCGGCGATGGACCATGCGCTGCGCTCGGTGAATGTGCCTGGCGCCATGTCGGTGAAGTCGCCGCTCGCGGCGGCCGCTGACTCCCAGGCCTCGCGGGCGTCATCGGGGCGCCCGAGTGCAAGGTAGGCGTCACCGAGCGCGAGGTGGAGGTCGGCGGTGGTCGCAAGGAAGTGTCGTGCTTCGCCGAGGTTCGCAGGTGGGTTGAGTGCGCCCTCGATTGCATCAACCGCGGTCGTCGCCTCGCCGTCCTGCAGCGCGCGGCGAGCGATTTCAAGCGCAGCCTTGTCCCACGCGGCGAGCACGACGCCCTCCCCGCCCTCCCAGGGCTGGAACTGCCGACTGAGTAGGAGATTCTGCGCCGCCTCGGGTTGCCCGACGGCGATCAGTAGCCGCGCGCGTTCCACCACGAGGTCGTCGCGTGAGGCGACAAGATCGGGCTGCTCGTCGAGACGCTTCAGCCGCGACTCGTCCCGGACGCCTGTCCGGGACGCGAGCTGGTCGGCCTCGTACAGAAGGCGTGCATCGTTCCTGTGGGCGGCTCGCGCGGCGTCGAAGCGGACGACCGCTTCGGCCGCGTCCTGGTCGTGGTTGTAAGCGGCAATGCCCAGGTTTCGGTGGAGCAGCGCCACGAGCGGACCGTCGGGGTCAGCGTCGATGCCCCTTCGCCAGGCTTCGACGGCATCGACGATCCGTCCGCGGTCGAAGTACCAGCTCCCCAGCATCGCCTGAGCAATCGGTTGATCAGGATCGAAGGCGAGGACGGCCTCGAGGGCATCCACGTCGTCCAGTCGGCTGGGAAGGGCGTGGGTGGGGTCCTGCGTCGCGGCGTCTGCCATGGCCGCTCGTGCGGCGGCCGTCTCGCCGGCGCCCAGGGCGAGCGCGGCGCGATGGAGGGCTGCGAGGGGCCCGACATTCACCTGGCCGGCGGGCCTCGATTTCGCGAGGGACTCGGCTTGCTCCAGCAGGGTGATCGCCTCGTCCGACTGACCGATCGAGGCGTACTCGAGCGCGAGGTCGAGCACTGCGGTCGAGTCGTCTGAGGCCTGCTGACCGTCGAGATGCCGCGCCCAGACGTCCAGTGGGTCGAGTCGGAGCGTCTCCGCCAGCAGGCGCTCGGCTTCCCGCACTGATCCGAGCCGGCGGAGCAACACGACGAGCACGTCCCGGACCTGCAGGTTCTCGACGTCGCGGCGCATCGCGTGACGGGCGTGCTCGAGCGCCGACGCAGGATCCGTTGGTGCGAGCGCGCGGGCCAGCGCCAGATGCGCCGGAACGGCCTGCGCCGCGTTCCACGTGGCCTTCTCGAAAGCTCGTCGCGCTTGCCGATCTTGCCCCGCTCGACGCAGCGCCAGCCCTAGCCGGTAGTGGGCCTCGCCATCGGCGGGGTTCGGCACCCATCGGGTCTCGCGATCGACTGCGCGCTGCAGGTACTCGATCGCTTCGGCGTACTGTGCCGCGCCGTAGTGGAGGGTCCCGATCGCAAGGTTCGATCGCACGTCGCCCGGGTCCCGGCGCAAGGCCTCCCGCCAGTACGGCTCCGGCGACCGGGTGGCATGGCGGTACTGCTTGAGGTACTGCCCGATCAGGTACAGCTCCTCGACGCTCCCCACTTCCTGGGGAGCGGGAGGCGCGACCGCGCGGAGCGGTTCGTCGTCGTTCTCGTCATCGCGGGAAGGTCTCCACGCGTGCCGGACAAGGGTGCGTCCGCCGTGCCGCACCTCGACGGCGAGCTCCGCAGGCTCAACGCCGTGCGGAAGGTTCCAGTCGGCGACGACGGGCGCGCCCGGCGCACTGTCGGCCTGCAGCGAGCCCAGCAGGGCACCTGACGCGGCGCGGAAGACGATGCTCAGGCCCTGAGCGACGATCGAGGTCGCGACGCCCACCCTGATTCGCTTCGGTTCGATCGCCTCCACCCGGATCGCGGCTTCCCGGCTCGCCTGCATGGCAGGGCCGATCCGCGAGATCGGGTACCAGAACTGGCTGAACGATTTCGTCTCACCGGGCGCAAGAAACGAGAAGTCAGGCTGATTATCGGTGAAGACACCCGCCATCAGCTCGACGTACGGACCATCCGAGTCGGTCAAGTTCGCATCCCAGGCACGGCCGAACGGCGCATTGCCCCAAGTCCACTGCTTCTTCCCGGGCGAGATAGCTCGGTCCGCCCAGTGCACGAAGCCCGCTTCCCGTCCGTGGTCGTATCCGCCGAAGAACGAGTCCGCAGTCTGCGTGACCATGTAGGAGGTCGGCACGGGAATGTTGCGGTACCAGTCGATCCGGTCCCCGTCGGGATGGGCGGCGTCCATGCGCGCCACATAGTCGACTCCGTAGTAGTGACCCCGCACACGTGGGAACTCAACGACCGCACGCTTCGCGTGGTCCGCCACATGATGCACGTCCGTTGGGAAGAAGGACTGGTATTCGTCATTCACCGCGGCGGCGGCGTTGGCCCACCACAGGAAGGTCTGCGTCTCCTCGGACCGGTTGAAGAGGCGCACCCTCGCCTCGATGGCCGAGGAGTCAGGTCGCAAGCGGATGCCGTGCATACCCTTCATACGGGCGAAAGGATCATGGTCAGAGCACCAGACCGTGACACTGCCGTCTTCCTCGCGCTCGATCGCGACCTCTGTCGGCAGAAAGGTCGCGGGCCGGTGGTGCTGCGGCCAGTTGAACTCCACGCCCCCCGAGATCCAGGGCCCCGTCAGGCCGACGAGTGCCGGCTTGACGACGTTGTTTCGATAGAAGAGGTCGTAGTCGAGGGACTTGTCGTAGGCGATGTGAACGCGGCCACCCAGCTCCGGAAGGATGAGGAGACGGAGCCAGTGGTTCTCGAGATGGACCCCTCGCCACGCGCGTGGCTGCTTCTCGACCTCGACGCGGTCGTGGAACGGCAGCGGGAAGACCTTGCCGGACGACCCCTGGTACACGCGGGCGTCGAGGAACTGCGGATATCCGTCAGGCGCTGCCACATCGTATGTGTCGATCAGCAGGGGTTCGAACCAGCACTTGACGGGCAGCTCTGCTTGATCCGCAGGCGCGGAAGGAAGGATGATTCTCGACTCGTCGCTCAACAGGGCCTCACTTCAAGAATGCGATCCGTGGCTGCGGCTGGAGTCTCCCTGGCGCCTGCCGCAGTTCGATTCCTGACCCGACGCAGTCGGTCGGTGTCTGCGGGGCAGAAGGATGACGTCCTCCTCGGCGTCGGATCCCCGGCGGTGCTCCGGCTCGTCGATCGTGTCGATGTCGAGGAGGACGCGGGCATCGCTACCCGGGTTCCACAGCCGCCCGCAGAACCGCGGAGAGGTCGGTCGCCTCGAGCCCGGGGGCCGCGAGCCCGGGGGCCGCGAGAAGTACCCGGGCCAGCTCCTGGGGGTCCCGCAGCGCGGACCCGACCGCGACAGCGCGCGCTCCTGCCGCGAGGAAGTCCGATGCATTACGTGCATCGATGCCTCCCGTCGCCACGAAGCGGGCCGCGGGGAACGGTCCCTGCATCGCTCGAATCCATTCGGTGCCGAGCACAGAGGCCGGGAATGCCTTCACCCACCGGAGCCCGAGGCCGAACGCCAGCTGAAGGTCGGTCGGAGTCGCGACTCCTGGAAGGATCGGGATACCGCGTGCGAGCGACTCGGTCACGACCACGGCGTCGATACCTGGAGACACCACGAACTGTGCGCCGATCCGTTCAGCGGCCCGCAGTTCTTCGAGACCGATCACCGTGCCCACGCCGAGCGCTCGGTCGGGCCGCGCGTCTCGGGCGGCCCTGAAGCTGGCGACATCCTCCGCCGTCTGGATGGGCACCTCCACGAGGGTGATACCGAGCTCCCACGCCGCCACGGCGAGCTCCACGCTTCTTGCGGGTCCCTGACCACGCAGGATGGCCATGAGCGGTATCGCTTGCAACATGCGGTCGAACCATTCGTTCGACTCGTCCGGGGTGATCGTCATGGCGTCGGCACGTCGAACACGGTGGACATGGCCAGCGCCGCGACCGAGTGCCCGGTCGTCATGCGATCCGCAGACGGCGAGCCGGCCAGCCACGCGGACAGGTAGCCTGCCGCGAACGCGTCCCCAGCTCCCACCTGCTCGACGACCTCGATGACCGGTGCCGGGACGAAGGTGGACTCCGCGCCCAGGTACTCCGTGGCCCCGACCGCTCCGTCCTTCACGATGACGGTGTGCGGTCCGCCGAGCAGGCTTCGGATCGAATCGGGGTCGTCGGTCGCCCAGAGCGCTGCCGCCTCATCCCGGCCCACGAACACGATGTCGGCGGCGCGCGCGAGCCGGAGCAGCACGGCAGCCGCTCGGTCGGCGGGCCAGAGCCGAGGACGGAAGTTCACGTCGAACGAAACCGTCGTGCCGCACGAACGGGCGCGCGAGACGATCGCATCGGCGAGCTTCGCGCAGCCCGGAGCGAGCGCGGGCGTGACGCCGGAGAGGTGCACAACGCGGGCATCCGCAAGCGGCAGGAGTTTCGCGAAGCCTGCGCCCAGCTGTGATGCGGCAGAACCGCGTCGGTAGTAGGAGACGACGGAGCCGCCCGGGTGCGGGTCCTTGAACATGACGCCGGTCGGGGCGGCGCTGGCCGGAGCGGCGAACACCGTGACGCCGGCCGCCTCGAGGCGGCGGCGCACGCGGAAGCCGAGCGCGTCGTCGCCGAGTCCACCGGCCCAGCCGACGGGCCGCCCAAGGGCAGCGAGGTGCAGCGCCACGTTCGACTCCGCGCCCGCCACGTCCGCTCGGAACGTGTCGGCGTCCGACAGCCGCCCCTCCGGCGTGATCAGCACCATGGCCTCGCCGACCGCGAGCACGTCGAACTGGCGGTCGCCTGAGATCACGGGACGACCTCCTCGCGAACCCACGCCGTCGCCGGCGGCGCCCCGACTCCGACGTCGACGACCATGAGGGCCCCGTCCTCCCCGCCCGGGTCAGCGAGACCTTGGCGAGCCGAGGTGATGACCGCCGCTTGCCGTCCCTCCCAGGGCATCAGGCACACCGAGGTGGGCTGGGAGGCCGGCAGCCGGATGCTGTGCATCAGCCGGCCGTCGGTGTCGTAGCGGTCGACTCGGCCGGCCCCCCATATCGCGACCCACAGCGTCCCCTCCTCATCGACCGTCATCCCGTCGGGATAGCCGCCGTGGACCGTCGCGAACGGCTCGAACCCGTGCGGTCGCCCGTCGTGCCCCAACCGCCCCGTCCAGATCCTGTACTCGGTGGTGTCGGCGAGGAAGAATCGCCCGTCGGGCGTGAAGGCCGGCCCGTTCGGGCACACGATCCCCTGGCGGAGGGTCACCGGACCGTCGGGCCCGAACCGGTGGACCGCACCGACGGGCTCAGCCCCTTCGGTGGGCATGGCGCCGACCCACAGGCCGCCGTACGGGTCGACGCAGGCGTCGTTCACTCGAAGTCCGGCGCGCGCGCCCGGCAAGGGCGACCGAGCGATGCGCTCCTCGGGTCCACTCCCCCGTTCGGCGACGGTGATGGACATGCCCTCGGCCACCGCCAGAAGGTCCGCACGACCGGCGACCGGGGCGATGGCGCCGAGCGGCTCGGACGACGCGACCTCGAGGCGAGGACCATCGCCCGCCCAGGAGTAGGCGTGACCGGCGAGGATGTCGACGTAGTGAAGCCTGCCGTCGATCCAGCGGGCTCCCTCACCGAGCTCGTACCGCTGGCCGCCCAGCACGTGCAGCTCCAGCGTGGTCATGCCGTCCTCCCGGTGGCCGGCACCTCGGAGGCGCGAGGGTCGTACCCACTGCGCGAGACCACGCGATCCAGGCGGTCGAACAGGCGGTCGATCTCCTCGCGCGACTCGCGATCGATGCTGTAGTTCACCGGCCCGCGCTGCCGCCCGTCGGGGAGCACGCCCTGCTTCACCAGCAGGTACTTCTCGATGGCCACGTAGGCGTCCAGGCCGCTCTGCATGATGACGATTCCCGAGAGCGCTCCGATCACGTCGTAAGCCACCTCGTCGTCGCCGGCGACCAGCGCATCCCAGGCGGCCCGGATCGCCCAGACGAGATCGACCGACGGCATCGTCCCCGCGATGCCACGATGGAAGTTGTCGACGAGAGCGATGCCTCCGCTGCCTTCGAAGAGCGGAACCTTGCCCCGGACGGCGTCACGCATCCGGCTCAGGTTCGGACCGAGAGGCTCCGCCTCGGGCTTGGCCATCACGCGGGGCCCGAACCCGTCACTCAGCCGCACGATGACGGACGTGCTCATCGGGCGGCCGACGTAGCCGCTCGCGTCCTGAACGACGAGCGGAACGGTGGTGGCGTCCAGGATCGCCGAGAAGTACTCGACGTGGGCGTCCTCTCCGACCGCGACGTGCAGCGGGGGAATGGCCATGAGCGCCGCGGCGCCGCGGGACTCGGCGTTCACGGCCGCCTCGACGGCACGCGCGGTGCTCTCGCCTCCGCAGCTCGCCACCGCCGGCAAGGGGCCGAGGCACTCGACCACGGCCTCCGTGAGCTCGTTCCGTTCCAGGTCCGAGAGCCGGAGCACCTCCGACACCATGCCGATCGTGATCCCGTCGGCGCCGTGCCCGACCGCCCAGCGGATCTCCTCGGCGGCCGCGGTGAGGTCGAGCCGGTCCTCGGCGGTGAACGGTGTCTGGAGCACTGGGAGCACCCCGGATAGAACTGCTGCTTCGGACACTTCTCTCTCGCTTTCCATCATCACGAACGACCTACGATCGGCTCGACGAACCGCTCCTCGTCGGGAGGCCCGACCAGGAGATCGAGGTCACATCCCATGGGCGCCGGTAGGACGCGCTCGGCGTACAGCCGCGGTGATCCGCGCCGGTACGGGGGATCTGCTGGTAGCCCAGGCCTGTGGGCGGCGTGCCAGGACTTCCGTGGCGACCTCGATGTCCAGCCGTCCGCTCGGCAGGTCGAGCGCGCCCACGTTCCCGTCCTCCAGCAACGGGGCCCGGTGCAGGAGCGCTACCTCGTCGCGGACGAACCGGGCGTCACTGCGCACCGGTGACCTCGTCGGAGGCGAAGACGGCATCCAGCCGCCGAGCTGCGGCATCCGTCAGGCGTTCGAGGCTCCCCGGCCCGACAAGGGTCTGCCAGACGGGGTACTTCTGAGTTCGGTAGTCGCTCGCCGCCGGCAGGTAGACGAAGCCAGGTCCGTTGGTGCAGTTCATCACCACGACGGCCTGGTCGGAGTGGGCCTCGCGGAGGCTCCGTTGGAAGGCGGAGTACGCCTCCCCCGGGTGCGCGACGATGGCGGCGTCACCGAGCCGCCACACCCACAACGGGTGCACGCCACGTCCGTCGCGGACGTACTCGGCGGACAGGAGGCTCTTGCGGAGCGCACGCTCTCGAGTCACCACATCGTCGGTGTCCGGCACCCGCGCCGACGCGAGCTCGAGGTCGATCTCCTCACGGCTGAACCGAACCGTCGGATCGGGGGCGAACGGGGCGCTGGCCCACAGCCCGAGCGGTGCTCCGGACTCCACGACCCCGTCCCGCATCAGTCGGGCTGCGGGGGCCGGGAGCCCGTGAAGAACGCTGAGCACGGCGTGACCGAGCTGACGCCCGTTCGCATCGGCGACCGCCGTGTCACCGGTTGCCTGGTCACGGGGAGATTGGTCGCCAGACGCCCCTTGCAGGAAAAGGCACGGCGCCCCGCTCGCCTGCTCGACGACCTCGCGCGCGGCCCCGACCCAGTCGGGAGAGGTGAGCGTGTTCGGGTAGGAAAGCGTCGTCGGGTGGCAGGCGTAGTTCACGATGACCGCGAGCACTCCTCCGTCGGAGTCCGTCACGCGTCCGACGACGACGGTCCCGTCCGCTTCACGGTTCGGGTTGAACGCGATCACCTCGCGGTCACCGGCCGGAAGGTCACGGTTCACCGCGAGACCGCACCAGCCTCGGCCCCAGGTCACGACGCTCGGGACCGCTCCCGCAAACGCTTCCCGGACGGTGCTCGCGACGGTGTCGGCCAATCCGTTCAGGTAGTCCTCGACGAGCGTCGCCGCCTCGCTGTCCGGCTCCGGATGCAGGTACGGCCCCGCATGGGTGTGCGTGAGGTGCAGGAGCAGTTCGAGGTCGCTCAAGCCGCTCGCCGAGAGCACCCGCTCCCGCACGCGTCGCTCATCCGCCCCGGTACGCCACCATCCGAGGTCCAGCGAGACGACCGCTCCACGACTGCCATCCCCGGCGACGATCGCCCAGACGGTGACGGTGAGCGGGCGATGGACACCCGAGCTCACCTGCGACCTCGCCGCGGCCCAGTTCCGCGTGGGGGTCCCGACCGGTGGCGTGATGTCGGCACGCGCGACTCCACTCGCCAGTCTCGACGACGGCGGCCGCCACTCGCCCGGCTCCGACACCACTGTCCTCCCCCTCGCCTCGGGTAGGTTGAACGTTACACTAGGCAGCACCCGGCGCACGCCAGACGGCGCCCCGAGCTCGAGGAACGACGATGGATCACGCCCCTAGAGGACTTTCGAACTTCTCGCTCGAGGGCTTGCGCGCCGTGGTCACGGGTGGCGGAGGCGGGATCGGCACCGCCCTCGTGACGGAGCTGCTGGCCTGCGGTGCCGACGTGGCCGTCATCGAGCATCCCGCACGCCCCGAGACCCCGGCGCTTCGACGTGCTGCCGAATCCCTTGGCCGGCGTCTCCACTGGTTCAGCGCGGATCTCGCTTCCCTCGACGAGTTGGACACGGTGGTCGACACGATCTGGACCGAGCTGGGCGGCTTCGACATCCTTGTGAACAACGCCGGCATATCCACCCTCGCCTGGTATTCGGATCACGATCTCCAGACGTGGCGGCGCACCCTCGCGGTCAATCTCGACGCACCGTTTCTGCTATCCCGCGCCACCGGCACCCGCATGATCGGCGAGGGGCGCCGTGGTCGGATCATCATGATCTCGTCCAAGAACGGCCAGGTCGCCGAGCAGGGCCTGATCGCCTACAACGTCTCGAAGGCCGGGCTCGAGATGCTCGCGCAGAGCCTCGCCGTCGAGCTCGGCCCCTTCGGGATCACCGTCAACTCCGTCTGTCCCGGGATGATCGAGACCGGAATGGCCGACGACTTCTCGCTCGACTGGCCCGCCTTCCGTCAGTACTACGAGGAGCACATCCCCCTCGGCGGCGCATTCGCAGACCCCGTCGACGTGGCAGGCGCCGTCGTGCTGCTCTCATCCCCTGCAGGGTCCTACATCACCGGGCAGAGCCTCGTCGTCGACGGCGGCGTCCTGGCGCAGCAGCTCCCCCGAGCCCGGTTCATGCGGCCGCCGATGCCGGCTCCGGCTGCCGGGCGGGCCCAGGTCGCCGACGGCACGTGATCGGGACCGGTCCTCCCTCGCCGCACCCCTGACGGACGAGGGGCGGCCCAGGTCGACCTGGACCCGCCCCTCGTCCGCCGGAGCTCCGCTTATTTCACGGCACCCATGACCAGGCCGCGCCTGATGTAGCCCTGCAACAGGAGGTACAGCAGGATCGGCGCAGCCGCTGCGACCAGCAGACCGGCCATCGTGAGCGGGAAGTCCTGCGTCGCGAGCCGCTGGCCGAGGGTTGCCACGCCTCCGGTGATCGTCTGGGCGGACCCCTCCTGCAGGAACACGACCGGGATCAGCACGTCGTTCCACCAGGCGGTCAGGCTGAAGATCGAAGCCGTGACCAGGCCCGGAACGCTGAGCGGCACCACGACACTCGTCATCGTCTTCAGGTAGCCCGCGCCGTCCAGCTTCGCCGCCTCGATCAGCTCGCTCGGAAGAGCGCGCAGCAGCGCGGTGAGGAGGAAGATCGTGCCGGGAAGTGAGCGAGCCGTCCAGACCCCGATCACCGAGACGCCGGTGCCCCCGAAGCCGGCTCCGACGAAGAACAGGTAATCCGGGATGAGGATGGCGATGGTCGGGATCCCCATGCTCCCCACCACGAGGCCGAACAGGATCCTCCGGCCGGGGAAGGACAGCTTCGCCAACGCATAGCTGATCGGCAGAGCGAGCAACAGGCTCAGCGCAAGAGCCACTCCGGCGTACACACCGGTGTTGCCGAGCAGGCGGATCAGATCGAAACGGCTGGCGAGCGCCCGATAGTTCTCGAAGTTGAACCAGTTCCTCGGAAGCGCCAGCGGGGAGTCGAAGAACTCGAACGTCCCTTTCACCGAACCGATCGCCATGAAGAGGATCGGATAGACGGCGAGGAGGGCGAGCAGCGAGAGCAGCCCAACCACGACCACTCGAACGAGCCGCTGACCCATTCAGTCACCCCCCACGCGTCGCAGAATGAGTATCTGGAGAGACGAGAACACGAGCGTTATCACGAGCAGAAGAACCGCCAGCGCCGAGGCCGAACCCAGGTCACCGTCTTGGAAGGCCTTCTGGTAGACCAGGAAGTCGATGGGGGTCGTCGAACCACCCGGACCTCCCCCGGTGGTCACGTAGACGAGCGCGAAGAGATCAACCAGGACGAAGATCACGTTGGTCAGCAGGAAGTATCCGACGGTGGGAGTCAGCAGCGGAAGGATCACCTGGAACAGGCGCCGCCACCACCCGGCCCCGTCGATCTGCGAGGCCTCGACCACTTCGGATGGGATGGCCGACAGGCCGGCGAGGAAGATGAGCACCCCCTGTCCCAAGGTCTGCCAGTAGAACGCGCCGACCAGCACTGCCCAAGCCGTACCGGTATGACCGAACCAGTCGGTCTCCAACCCGCTGAGCCCGACCTGGCCGAGAAGCGCGTTCACCGCGCCCTGCGGGCTGAACAGCACCTTCGCGAGGATCCCGACCACGGCGCTGGACAGGACCGTGGGCAGGTAGTAGACGGACCGGAAGAACCGCCAGCCCGGCACCCTCTCCCACAGCACGACCGACGTGATGATGCAGATCAGAAAGATCCCTGGGATCGAGGCCAGGAACACGAGGTTCGTCTGAAAGAGCTGGAGGAGCTGGCCGCCGGCGAATGCGGAGGCGTAGTTCCCCAGTCCTGTCCAGGTCGAGGTGATGCCGTCCCACTTGGTGAAGCTGTGGGCCACCGTCGACACGACGGGGACCCACAGCAGCACCGCCATCACCACGACCGCCGGCACGGCGGTGGCGTAGGCCAGGACCGCCTCGCGCCTCGACAGCCGGCGACGCCGGCTCCCGCTCTTGACCGCGGGCGCGCCCGACCTCGACAGGAGGGGCGTGGTCACGGCTTCAGGGAATCGCGCTTCGCGTCGAGCCGCGCGAGGAACTGGCTCGGGCTGATGGACCCGTTCCACAGCAGCTGCATCTGCGCACCGAGCTCGTTGACGAGGTCGGCGGGGAACGTGTTGTCGGGCCAGAAGGTGTTCGCCGCATCGGTGCTCCACTGCTGGAGCTGATTGATGAGCGGATCGGTGTAGTAGTCCTTGGCGTCGGTGCGCCCGACCAGCGGCCCGGGGTCCTTGCTCGCGGCGAACCGTCGCTGCTCGGAGGCGCTCAGGAGGTGCTTGATGAACGCCACCGCACTCTCCTTGTGCTTGGAGTTCTTCAGGACGATGAATGCGACGCCCGCGCCGCCCACCGTCCCGCCCTGGATGCCGTTCGCGGCGACGTTCGGGAGCTTCGCCAGCCCACCGTTGCCCTTGAACCGCTGCTGCAGCTCGAACGTCCCCCCGGCGCCGCCGAGCGCCATGGCCGCCTTGCCGGCGAGGAGCTGCTGGAACGCCTGGTCGTCGGTGGTGCTCGCTGCGCCGGGAAGGGCGTAGGGGCGAAGGGCCACCACCTTCTTGGCGACGTCGAGGATCGCCGGGTCGCTGAACTTGCGCTTGCCGGTGCTCAACGCGAAGATCCCCGCCGACCCGCCGACGACCTGCGCGAGCCACGTGTCGAACAGGATGAAGGGCAGCGCGTTCTGGCCGAGCGAGAGCGGGGTGATGCCGGAGGCCTTGATCTTGTCGAGCTGCGCCACCCAGGCGTCGTAGGTCGTCGGCCAGGTGCTGGGGTCCACTCCCGCCTTCGCCAGCACCCTCTTGT
Source organism: Amnibacterium sp. CER49 (assembly GCF_029846255.1). Lineage (GTDB taxonomy): Bacteria > Actinomycetota > Actinomycetes > Actinomycetales > Microbacteriaceae > Amnibacterium. The sequence goes on from NZ_JARVWQ010000001.1 coordinate 555,349, forward strand.
CGAACATCAGGACCTGGGCACCATCGGTGCCGTCGGGCACGCCGAAGAGGGTGTCCTTCTTGCGCGGGTCGAAGCCGTCGCTCACGGCCGCCCAGCCCGACAGCTGCGACATGTCGTTCGAGTTGAAGTACTGTCCCATGGGCTCCAGGAAGCTCTTGATGCCGAGGGCGTAGGAGCCTGACCACACGTTCGCGACGTCGGGGCCGCCGCCGCCGATCGCGGCCGTGCGGATCTTGGTGAACATGGTCGCGTCACCGGGCAGCTGTTCGATCTTCACCTGGACGCCCGTCTTCTTGGTGAATCGTTGCGCCGCCTGGTAGATCCAGAACTGCTGAGGGGTCTTGCTCTTGTCGTTCGAGTCCGTCGTGGGATAGCCCGTCCAGAAGGTGATCGGGCCAGTCAGTTTTCCTCCACCGGCGCTTCCCGCTCCCTGTGGGCCGCTGCACGCGGAAAGTGCGATGCCCATCGCCGCGCTTCCTGTCGCGCCGAGGAATACTCGCCTGCTCAGAGCGGTGTTCATGTGGTTCCTTTCATGTGCGGTGGATCGCTCAGGAGTTCTCCGTGAGCGTGTACTGACTTCATGGGACGGCGTCGCGGAGGGCGTCCAGCAGTCGGGCAGGGACCGCAGCGCTAGCCGGCGCTACGAGCCGCGTGACTGACGCCGTTCCCGTCTGGCCGGGGCGACGGGGGCTGACGCCGGGCACCGAGAGCGGTGAAGATCGCGGACCAACGCAGTTCGTGCTGCGGCGAGCGATACACCGGGACGTACCCGAGCCTCAGGTACACGGCGATCGCAGCGAGCCGCTCGTCGTCCGTCTCCAGGACCGAGGCCGAGACGCCCTGCGCGAGGAATGCGTGGAGTACTGCGACGGTGGCGGCCACGCCATGGCCGCGTCCCCGCGCATCAGGGTGAGAGGCGACCCAGTGCAGGTAACCGGCGCCGTCGTAGCCGTCCACGTAGCGCTCCGAGGCTGTCGCAACGATGCGGTCGCCGTCGCGGATCACGAACGTGCATCGCACGGTCGCGTCGTCGAACAGCTCTCGACGGACCCGCTCCTCGTCCCAGTGCTCCTCGAAGGCGACGTCGAGCAGCGTGGCAAGGTCCGCGGCGTCGGTGGGTCCGGCGACTGCGACGTGTGCTGGCAGTGGCGGCAGTGCGGTCAACTTGGGCAACCGCATCAGCAGCGACTCGTACTGGTCGGACGCGTGCGTACTCATCGTTGACCTCCGCATTGAGCTGACTGAGTGAGACCTGGCGAACCACCCGTGTGCGGGGCGCGACCCTCTCGCCGGCCGGAGACCGGCCGCGGTCCCGGGAAGGTGGGCCACCCGCGCTGCGTCGTCGCAGACCGGCCCCCGCCTCCCTCATCCCCCTGGTTGAACGTTCGACCGAGGCTACTGTGGACACTGCAACGCCGCAATACGAAGCTGCCGACGGGCGGGGCGCGGTGCACGAGGCCGCAGAACGAGCCCCTCCAGGTTCGGCGGCAGTGCCCCCGTTGAACAGGCAGAGGCCGAGCCCTCGGGCCCGGTGGACGTCCGAAGGCGCGGACCCCCGCACCCTCGACACCGGCCCCACAGGCGGAACCATTGGTGCGGCCCGATCCCCGGCGAGAGCACGCACCCACCGAAGAACGGCCAAGACGGCTCACCGCAGACTCACGCGCCTCCAGGAGCTGCACATCGAGCGCCATACGCCGCCTTCCACGGGTGTGCACGAACGCTGACGGACCCGCCCCGGCCCCCAGGCACCGAGGGCCTCGAGGAACCGGGGCGCCACCGAGGCGAGCCGGGCCCATGCGGGCGCTCGTCAGCACGAAGCGAGCACCGGCGATCTCCACCGGTGCGGTCGCCCGGTGTCCGGCGGGGGCTGCGACCGTGATCGCAGCCCCCGCCGGGCCTCGGCTAGAAGTTGTTGTCGACTGCGACAGGCTTCCCTGTACGTGCGGACTCGACTCCAGCAGCGAGCGTCGCAACGATGCGCCCGGCGTCTTCGACGGAGGTCAGGGGCTTCGCCTTGCCCTCGATGCAGTCGAGGAAGTGCTCGGCCTGCTCGGCCCAGTAATGCACCTGGATGGTGTCCGTCACGCGAGGCGGCTGATCCGCCGTCTCGGCCTCGAAATCACGCTCCACGACGGCGGGGTGCCCCCGGTGCTCGTCGTCCCGGTACAGCTTGCCTCCCCAGAGGCTGCCAGCGGTCCCCCGGAGGGCGATGTGGCCGCCGTCGGGCACATGGCCACGGCTGCCCGCGGCCGCGGTGATGCGCCCGATGGCGCCGCCCTTGAACTTGATGATCATGACGTAGCAGTCGTCGATGGGCAGCACCGGCTCGGAGAGGTGGTTGCTGTAGGCCATGACCTCGACGGCTTCGTCCTGAAGCGCCCACAGCATCAGACCCATGGGATGGACGCCGCCCCCGAGCAGGATGTTCTGCGGGTTCCTGCTGTCGCTGCGCCACGGCGTGCGGCCCGAGGCCCCGTACATCGCCTGCAGGTTCGAGACGTAGTCGCCCTCTGCGAGCCACGCCTTGCCGATGTCGCCGTTCCGGTACGCCTCGACGAGTGCGCGGTAGTCGGGACGGAAGTGGTAGTTGTTGCCGGCCAGAAAGGTGAGGCCCGTCTCGCGCACCAGGCGCACGAGGCCCGCGACATCGTCCCGGTTCGTGGCAGCGGGCTTCTCGCACAGCACGTGCTTGCCGGCCTGCAGCGCCTGGGTGACATGCTCCGCGTGGAGGTGGTCGGGGGTGCAGACGACGACGGCGTCGACGTCGCTCGCGAGGAGGGACTCGAGGGTGTCGTGAACCTCGGGAATCCGCGCGTCCGCGGCACGCTTCACGGCCGCGTCGTGGTTCACGTCCCAGATTCCCAGGACCTCCGCACGAGGGTCGGCCTGGAAGCCCCTGATGTGACCCTCTGCTGCCTCGCCCGCGCCCCCAAGGACACCGATCCGAATCCGACTCTGCACGACTGTCTTCCTCTTCCGACTCGTTGGTCCGGTCGGGGCGTGGCGCCATCGACCGCAGGTTTATCGTTCTACCACAGCCACACAAGCGCAGGAGACCGCCACTCCGCGCCGACGCTTCAGACCGTCGCGGCTAGGCTCGGCCGTTGCCGGGGCGGTGAGACCCGAGCTATACGGAGACCATGACGAGACAGCGCCCGGCGCGGCCAGCAGAGAGCCGTTCGGCGCCCACGATGAAGGACGTCGCGGCAGCAGCCGGCGTGTCGGTCCAGACCGTCTCGAACACGATCAACGGGCGCACCAACCGGATGGGGCGTGATACCGAGGCACGAGTGCGGGCGGCAATCGACTCGCTCGGCTTCAGACCGAACTCGTCCGCGCGGGGGCTGCGATCACGAAGCACTCGGACGCTCGCGTTCTTCATCGGCGACGCGGCGAAGGACTACCTCGCCGACCCACTGACGGACCTCTTCCTCGCCGGCATGAGTGCCGAGCTGCGGCAGGAGGGCAACTCGCTGCTGATCGACTCGTACGTGCCGGGCCAGACGTTGGACAGTGTCGCCCGGCACCTCGACGAAGGACGCGTGGATGGCGCGGTTCTGCTGCTGTCCGGCCCGGAGCAGGAGCGCCGCCGAGCGTTCAATCAGCTGGCTCGCCGTGGGCGACCTCTGGTGCTGCTGCAGGAGCATTCGCCCCTCGGGCGCGGGGTCCGTTCCGTGTCTGCGAAGGACTACGAGGGCAGCTATCGACTGTGTCAGCACCTCATCGATCTCGGGCATAAGCGGATCGCCTACCTGAACACCGTCGAACACTGGTCGGCGCTCGAACAGCGGACCCGCGGGTACCGCGACGCCCTGGATGCCGCAGGCCTCGGCGGTGCCGCGGACGTCCGGAAGGCGACGGGCTTCTCGCCGCGCGCCGGCCTGGAGGCGGGCCTCGATCTGCTGGGAGGAAGCAGCAGGCCGACGGCCATCATGTGCGGAAATGATTATCTCGCGATGGGCGTGCTCGGCAGCGCCGCTCGACTCGGGATCAGGGTTCCCGATGACGTCGCGGTCACCGGTTTCAACGACTTCGCTTTCGCGGAGGTCGCCGTCCCGTCCATCACGACGGTTCGGCTGCCCGGCTACGTGATGGGCGTCCGAGCAGCACGCATCCTCCTCGACCTCCCGGAGGCTGGTGCTTCAGGTGATCTCGAGGACGTGCAGCTGATGTTGCGCGATAGCACTGGAGCGGCGCCCGGACATTGATGCGCCTTCGAGCGCAGGGCGTCCGTAGCATCGGCACGCTGGCTCGCTCTGGGTCGTACTTCAAGAGGCTCACGAGCAGGACTCTGCTCGCGCTTACCTCTGTGACAAGCCACTCACTGTCTGGCGATGCTCGGGACGTAAGGCGCCCCACGACACTTTCGCGACAGTGGGATGGGATCTACGGGTCGACAGCGATCGCCTGCACGCGATCTGGACATTGCAGTAGCCGTCTCCGCAGTAGCCGTCTCCGCACCCATCTGCGGGAAGCGGGTTCTCGTGGGCACCTACCCGCGCGACACCCCCTCAAGGCCATCGCATACTCACCACATCGACTGCGGAACTCAGCACTCGATTGCGATGTCCTGAGCAGCAGGATGCTCGGAAATGCGCGGAAGTGACGACTTGTGCCATCTCCTGCACTCACTCCGACACTTCTCCGTAGGTTGCCGCCCCGGCGACCAGAGGGCACCTACAGGTCTCCCGACTCCTCCACAGGTCGCATGTGCGCGTCAATCGGTCTGACACGGCCTTGCGCGCTCCAGCGCTCGCTGCACGTAGTGAACTCCAGTTGCTGGAGGACATCATGGGGTCGATCGAGCCGTACGACACCGCGAAGGGACGCCGCTACCGCGTCCGGCACCGGAAGCCCGACTACTCGCAGAGCGACAAGCGAGGGTTCCGGACTCAACGCGAGGCGGAACTGTTCCTCGCCTCGGTCGAGGTCTCGAAAGCCAGGGGGTCGTTCGTCGATCCCGCACTCGCGAAAGTCACAGTGTCCGAGTGGATGAACATCTGGCTCGCATGCCGGAAGGACCTGTGGGCTACCACCCGCACGCGCGTCGAAGGGATCGTCGAGAACCAAGTCCGTCCCAAACTCGGACGGACCCCCATCGGGCAACTCAGCCGGCTCGAGGTGCAGCGGTGGGCTGCAGAGCTGCCGGGTGCGCCGGACACGGTCCGCAAGATGGTCACCGTCCTGTCGGGAGCGCTGCAACTCGCGGTCGAGGACGGCCGCGTCGTCGCGAACCCCGCTCTGCGTCTGAAGCCACCGAGAGTGGTCCGGGTAAAAAGCGCTACCTCTTGCACGAGCAGGTCGCCGCACTGGCGCTCGAGGTCAACGCCCGCTCCAACGGCAATGAGCTCGGCTATGGGCTGATCGTCATGGTGCTGGCCTACGGCGGCCTGCGCTGGGGCGAGCTCTCGGGACGGCGGCCTATCGACGTCGACGTGAGACGGGCGCGCCTCGAGGTGCGCCAGACGGTCGTCATGGACAAGGGGTACCAGCGAGTCGAGGCACCGAAGGACTACGAGCACCGGTCGATCCCGTTTCCCGGATTCCTCCTCGACCCACTACGGGTGCAGGTCGCCGGACGCGCACCTGAAGCGTCCGTGCTCTTCGGAGCACGGACTCGGACCTGGCTGCGGAACCGGAGCTTCCGCGACGGCTGGTTCGATCCCGCCGCTGACTCGATCGGACAGCCCGGCTTCACGCCGCACGAGCTTCGGCACACTGCAACGAGCCTCGCCGTGCAGGCCGGCGCGAACGTGAAGGCCGTGCAGCGGATGCTCGGGCACGCCTCGGCTGCCATCACCCTCGACGTGTACGCGGACCTGTTCGACGACGACCTGGACACCGTTGCAGTGGCGCTGGATCGCGCGGCGTTGCAGACGGATGTGGGCAACATGTGGGCAAAAAGCCCCGACAGGCTCCGTGTCGAGCCCTCCAGAAACGAAGAAACCCCCGGCGAACCGGGGGTTTCTGCTCGTGACCCCAGCGGGATTTGAACCCGCGTTACCGCCGTGAGAGGGCGACGTCCTAGGCCGCTAAACGATGGGGCCGAGCGCGTTGCGGGCGCGCCGCAACGGCTGACAAGTATGCCACATCGCGGAGCGCGGTTCCGACGCCCGCCGACGCTCACCTCTCGGCGGCCTCCTTCGAGCGCGACCGGGGTGAGCCCGCTGCGCGGCGCCGCCACCACGCACCGAAGCGCGTGCGCGCCCCGGAGCGGGCGACCGGCAGGGCGAGGGCCGCCCGGGCGACGGCCACCGGCTCCTCGCGCTCGAGGTCGAGCTGGTCGAGCAGGTGGTCGACCGCGGCGAGCACCGAGCCGTGCAGCATCCAGAGGTCCGAGCGCTCGCGCGGGTCGATGTCGAGCAGCGCGAGCTCGGTGAGCACCGCACGCGCCTCGCGCACGGCGTCGAGGGTGCGCTCGATCATCTCGATCCGCTCCGGATCCCCACCGCGGTAGTCGGCACCGATCAGGTCGCCGAAGGCGCGCAGCCCGGTCGCGAGGTCGTCGAGGGCCACGGCGAACACCCGCCGCAGCTCCCCCGCCGACATCCCGCCCGCGTCGCCGCGCTCCGAGCCCTCCTTCGCCATGAGCACGAGCAGCGCCCGCTCCGCCGCCAGGCAGCGGTCGAGCCGGTCGAGGGCAGACCGCAGCGCGGGGTGCACCTTCGCGGCGGTGAGCGCGAGGGGGTTGAGCATGCGCGTCTGCTCGATGGCGCGCACGGCCGCCGAGGCGGCGGCGATGTCGGCCGCGAGGTGCTCCGCCCAGCCGAGCCACGCGGCCACCTCCTCCGGGTCGGGCGCGCGGGTCCCGAGCGTCAGCGCGATCTCGTCGAGCAGCGCTGCCTGCGATCGCGCGACGCGCCGCACGGCGTCACCCGCCTCGGCGTTCGGGATCGCGACGGGCACGAGCAGGGAGAAGAGGATCCCGACCACGGTGCCGATCAGGGTGTTGCCGATCCGCACCTCCGCCGCGAGCCCCGGCGCGGCGACGGCGAGGATGAGCATCGCGCTGATCGGTGTCTCGAGCGACTGCTCCCCCAGCCGCAGCACCCGCGCCAGCACGAGCGACGCGGCGATGACGATCGCGAGGCTCCACCACGAGAGCCCGACCCACGTCGAGACGATGACCGCGACGAGCACCCCGGTGAGCACCGCGCCGACGCGGACGAGCCCCATGAGCAGCGTGCCGACGGTCGACGCCTGCACGACGAGCAGCGCCGTGAGCGGCGCGGTGAGGTCGAGGATGCCGGGCGAGACGAGGTGCGAGACGAGGTAGGCCACGACCGCCGCGATCGTGAGGCGCGCGATCTGCGCCGCCGCGGGCCGGAGCCGGGCGGGCACCTCCGCCCACGAGGTGGGCAGCGCCGGCCAGATCCAGTCGAGGGCACGACGCAGCCGGAGCCGGGCGCTGATCCGCCGCCGCTCGGATGCTGCCGCCATGTGGTGATCCCTGGGCTGGAGACCTGCAGAGTACCGAGAGCGCCTGCAGCACCGCCGCGCAGCGGATCCTGGGGGGCGCGTGGTTGGCTTCGCCGCATGCGCATCACGAAGCTCGAACACGCCGCGCTCGTCGTCGAGGAGGGCGGGCGCCGCCTCGTCGTCGACCCGGGCGGCCTCGTGAACCCGGTCCTCGGCCTCCGCGACGTGCAGGCGATCGTCATCACGCACGAGCACGCGGACCACTGGACGCCCGAGCAGCTGCGGCGCATCCTCGGCGACAACGCGAAGGCCGTGGTCCTCGGACCCGAGGGCGTCGCGAAGGCGGCGGAGGGCTTCGACGTGCAGGTCGTGCATCCCGGCGAGACGGTGCAGGTCGGCGGGTTCGCGCTGCGTTTCTTCGGCGGCCGGCACGCGGTGATCCACCAGTCGATCCCGGTGGTCGACAACGTCGGCGTGCTCATCAACGACCGCCTCTACTACCCCGGCGACTCGTTCACCGTCCCGGAGGGCGTCGAGGTCGACACGCTCGCGGCGCCCGCGGGCGCGCCGTGGCTGAAGATCAGCGAGGCGATGGACTTCGTCACGGCGGTGAAGCCGAAGCGCGCCTTCCCGACGCACTACGGCGTGCTCTCCGCGGCCGGCAAGCAGCTGTCCGACGCCCGACTCAAGGACGTCACCGAGGCCGCGGGCGGCGAGTACCACGCGCTCGAGCCGGAGGACGTGCTCGACATCTAGGGCGTCGCCGGGTCACCCCTCGACGAGGCGGGCGACCGTCTCGCTCGCCGGGGCCTCGCGGAGCGCCGCGAGCGGGCCGCGCTGCACCAGCCGGCCGCCGTCGAGCACCGCGACCTCGTCGGCGAGCACGGCGGCGTCGCGGACGTCGTGCGTGACGAGCACCGTCGAGCCGGGGAACGCGGCGAGCCGCGCGGCGATGCGCTCGCGGAGCGGAGGGCGCTGCTCGGCGTCGATCGCGGCGAGCGGCTCGTCGAGCAGCAGCAGAGCGGGCTCGCGGACGAGGGTGCGCACGAGCGCGATCCGCGCTGCCTGACCGCCGGAGAGCGCGGCGGGACGACGATCGGCGAGATCGGCGAGGCCATCCCGCTCGAGGGCGTGCATCGCGCGGTGCCGCGCCGCCTCCCGGGAGGCGCCCGCGGTGCGCAGCCCGAACGCCACGTTGTCGAGCGCCGTGAGGTGCGGGAACAGTGCCGCCGACTGCAGGACGGTGCCGACGGGACGGCGCTCGGGCGGGACGAGCCGTCCGCCGGCGGCATCGTCGAGCACGTGGCCGTCGAGCACGATCCGGCCGGTGTCGAGCGCGGTGAGCCCGGCGAGCGCGGCGAGCGCGGTCGACTTGCCGGCCCCGTTCCGGCCGAGCAGGGCGAGCACGGTGCCGGGCGCGAGCTCGAGGCGCACGTCGAGGGTGAAGGCGCCGCGGCGGACGCCCAGCACCGCCTCGAGCGCCCCGCTCACGGCCGCAGCCCGACGAGCCAGCGCTCGCGGAGCGAGACGAGCACGGCGGCCGACACGACGACGAGCAGCACGGCGATCGCGAGCGCGGCCGGCAGGTCGTCCGTGAGCGCCACGTAGGCCGCGACCGGCAGGGTCTGCGTGACGCCCGGGAGGCTCCCCGCGAACGTGATCGTGGCGCCGAACTCGCCGAGGGCGCGGGCGAAGCTGAGCACCGCGCCGGCCGCGACGCCGGGAGCGGCGAGCGGCAGCACCACGCGGGAGAACACGATCCACGGCGACGCGCCGAGCGTCGCCGCGGCGGCCGGGAACCGCGGGTCCACGCCGCGGAGCGCCCCCTCGACGCTCAGCACCGTGAACGGCAGCCCGACGAAGGCCTGGGCGAGCACGACCGCGGTCGTGCTGAACGGGATGCCGATGCCGAACGCGGCGAGCAGCGGGCGGCCGAGCAGCCCGGTGCGGCCGAGCAGCAGCAGCAGCGCGATGCCGCCGATCACGGGCGGCAGCACGAGCGGGGTCGCGACGAGCGCCCGCGCGGCACGGCGGAGTGGCAGCGGCCAGCCGTCCGATCCGGCGAGGGCTGCGGCGAGCGGCACCCCGACGAGGAGGCAGATCGCCGTCGAGGCGAGCGCGGTGCCGAGCGAGAGGCCGAGCGCCGGCAGCACGACGGGGCCGGCGAGCAGCGCGGGCAGCGCGATCCACGGGGCGCGGAGGAGCAGCGCCACGAGCGGTCCGCCGAGGAGCAGCGCGCCGAGCGCCGCCGGCACGACGAGGGCGACGGGGAGCCGCCGCGTCCGGCGCCTACGGGCCAAGGAACCCGGCTGCCCGGAGCCGCGCGGCGCCGTGCTGCACGACCTCGTCGACGAAGGCGGCGGCGAGGGCGCTGTGCGCCGAGCCCTTGAGCGGCGCGATCGGGTACGCGGTGATCGCCTTCGCGGCCTCGGGGAACGGGATGCCCTTCACCCTGCCGCCCGCCGCGAGCACATCGGTGCGATACACGAGGCCCGCGTCGGCCTCGCCGAGCTCGACCTTGTTCAGCACGCTCGTCACGTCGGGCTCGTAGCTGTCCGGCTTCGCCGCCACCTTCGCGAGCGCGAACACCCGCTGCGCCGCGGCGCCGCAGGGCACCTTCGCGTCGCAGACCACGATGGTCCTCGCGCCGTCGGCGAAGTCGGCGAGACCCGTCACCTTCCCCGGGTTCGACGGCGGCACGGCGATCTCGAGCTCGTTGCGGGCGATCACGACGGGACCGGCTGCGGCGAGCCCCGCGTCGCTGACGGTCTGCATCGTCTTCGTGCTCGCCGCGGCGAACACGTCGACCGGTGCGCCGGCGACGATCTGCGCGGCGAGGGCGGAGCTGCCGCCGAAGGTGAGCCGCACCGTGGTGCCGGGGTGCGCCTGCTCGAACGCGGTCGCGATCGGCGGGAGCACGCCGCTCAGGGACGCGGCGGCGTCGACGACGATCGTGCCGCTGAGCGCCGCGGCCGTCGGGGTCGCCGACGCGGACGCGGTCGCGGAGGCGGTCGCGGCCGGGGCGGCGTCCGAGGCGGGCTCCGCGCACCCGGCGAGGGCCAGCACCGCGACGGCGGCGAGCACGACGGCGAGCGGGCGACGGGTCACCGCGCGCTCCGCTTCGCGGCCTCGACGACGACGGTGGTCGCCTTCACCGATGCCGTCGCGACCACGCCGGGCTCGAGGCCGAGGTCGTCGGCGGCCTCGCGGCTCATGAGCGAGACCAGCCGGAACGGGCCGGCCTGCAGGTCGACCTGCGCCATGACGCCGTCGCGGACCACCCGGGTGACGATGCCGGGGATGCGGTTGCGCGCCGACGAGACGCCCTCCTCGGGCATGCGCCGCGCGAGCGGCGACTCCGCGGCGATCTCGGTGGCGAGCGCGGCGAGCTCGGCGCCGTCGACCGTGGCGCGGCCGCCGTCGCGGCTCACCGTGATGCGGCCGGCGTCGGCCCACCGGCGCAGGGTGTCGTCGCTGACACCGAGGAGCGCCGCCGCCTCGGCGACGCGGATGCGGTCGGGCACGGGCTCCTCCTCCGCGGATGCGTGATCGAGGCCGAGTGTAGTGGCGCAGGTGCGGCTGCTGCGCCGACGTCCCGGCCGCGGATGCCAGGATCGGCGGGTGACCGATGTGCGCCCCGACCTGCGCTTCGCGCGGCAGGCCGCGCTGCCGGGCTTCGGCCGCGAGGGGCAGCGGCGCCTCGCGGCGGCCCGGGTCGTCGTGGTCGGCGCCGGCGGGCTCGGCTCCGCCGTGCTGCCCGTGCTCGTCGCGGCGGGGGTGGGCGAGGTCGTGGTCGTGGACGGCGACGTGGTCGACGAGACGAACCTGCACCGGCAGACGTTGCACAGCGCGGACGACGTCGGGCGCCCGAAGGCCGACTCGGCGGTCGCGTCGCTCGAGCCGCACGCCGCGCCCGGCGCGCTCGTTCGCGGCGTCGGCCTCATGCTCGACGCGTCGACCGCCCCGCAGGTGCTCGCCGGCGCGACGCTGCTCGTCGACGCCACCGACTCCCTGCCGGTCCGCTACCTGCTCGACGACGCCGCCGCGGCCGCCGGCATCCCGCTCGTCTGGGGCTCCGCGACCGGCTACGCGGGTCAGGTTGGGGTCGCCGCGGCGCCCGGTCCGCGCTGGCGCGACCTCTTCCCCGTCGAGCCGGCCGAGGACGCGGTGGCCACCTGCGCGGTGTCGGGGGTGCTGCCGTCGCTCTGCACGACGATCGGCGGCCTGATGGCGACCGAGGTGCTGAAGCTGCTCAGCGGCGTCGGCCGGCCGCTCGTCGGGCGCGTGCTCGTGGTCGACGCGCTCTCGGCGACGGTGCGCGAGATCGAGTACCTCCCGGCAGACCCGCCGGGACCGACCGGAACGGAGACCCGGATGACGGACGACCACGACGTGACCGTCGAGGAGGTGTCCGACCTGATCACGGACGGCGCCGACGTGCAGCTCGTCGACGTGCGCGAGCCGTGGGAGGCCGAGATCGCGAGCCTGCCGGGCTCGACGCTCATCCCGCTCGGCTCCCTCGAGTCGCGTGCGGGCGAGCTCGACAAGGACCGCCCGGTGATCGCCTACTGCCACGGCGGGGTGCGCAGCGCCGACGCCGCGGAGCGGCTGCGCGCCGCGGGCTTCGACGCGCGCTCCATGAAGGGCGGCATCGACCGCTGGAGCCGCCGCGTCGATCCCTCGGTCCCCCGCTACTGACGTGGGCCGCCGCACCGTCGACGAGCACGCCGCGCGCGTCGCGGCGCTGCTCGGCCCGGTGCTCGGCGCGCTCGGGAACGAGCGGCTGGTCCTGGCGGACGCCCTCGGACGGCTGAACGCCGACGACGTCATCGCGCCGATCGCGCTGCCGCCGTTCCGCAACTCGCAGATGGACGGCTACGCGGCCCGGGCGGCCGAGGTCGCGGCCGCACCCCTCGTGCTGCCGGTCGGCGGCGTCGTCGCGGCGGCCCCGGCGACGGCGGCGGTGCTCCCGCTCGCGACGCTGCTCAAGGTCATGACGGGCGCGCCGCTGCCGGAGGGCGCCGACTGCGTCGTCCCGGTGGAGGACACGGCGCCCGCGACGGGCGGCGTGCGGGTGCTCGCGCCCCGCACCGCTGGGGAGTTCGTCCGCGAGGCGGGCAGCGACGTCCAGGCGGGCGCCCTGGTCGTGGCCGCGGGCGTCCGGCTCGCGCCGCGGCACCTCGCCGCGCTCGCCGCCGTCGGCGTCGCGGCGGTCGCCGTGCGGCGCCGCCCTCGGGTCGCGGTGCTGACGACCGGCGAGGAGGTCGCCGACCCGGGCGCACCGCTCGCACCGGGGCAGATCTACGACGCGAACGCCACCGCGCTGCGCGCCCTCGTGGCGGAGAGCGGCGGCGACGTCGTCCGCGTGGTCCGCACCGGCGACGATCCGGCCGCGTTCGCGGGGGCGCTCGACGCGGCCGTCGCCCAGGCCGACCTCGTGCTCACCTGCGGCGGCATCTCGAAAGGGGACTTCGAGGTCGTCCGGCAGGTGCTCGAGCCCCGGGGCGCTGAGGTCGTCGAGGTCGCGATGCAGCCCGGCGGTCCGCAGGCCACCGCCGTCGTCGCGGGCGTGCCGGTGATCGGGTTCCCCGGCAACCCGGTCTCGACGCAGGTCTCGTTCACCGTCTTCGTGCGGCCGCTGCTCCGCGCGACGGCCGGGCTGCCGCCGCTCGAGCCGCGGACGCTGCCGCTCGCCGAGGCGATCCGGTCCCCCGCCGGACGCCGGCAGTGGCTGCGCGGGTGCGTCCGGGACGGCACGGTCGTCCCGGTGTCCGGGCCCGGCTCGCACCTCGTCGCGACGATGGCGGCGGCGGACGTGCTGCTCGACGTGCCCGCCGAGGTCGAGCGCCTCGCGGCCGGGGACCTCGTCGCGGTCGTCCCCCTCTGAGCCGCGCCCGGGAGAATGTCGGGATGACCGACGGGCTGACGCACCTCGACGCGGACGGCCGCGCCCGGATGATCGACGTGGGCGGCAAGGCCGTGACGCGCCGCGTCGCCGTGGCTCGCGGCCGGGTCGTCACCACCGCGCAGGTCGTCGGGCTGCTCGCGGCGGACGGGCTGCCGAAGGCCGACGCGCTCGCCACCGCCCGCATCGCGGGCATCGCGGGCGCGAAGCGGACGGGCGAGCTCATCCCCCTCTGCCACCCGCTGCCGCTCGACGGCGTCACCGTCGACCTCGTGCTCGCCGGCGACACGGTCGAGATCGAGGCGACCGCGCGCACCACCGGCCGCACGGGCGTCGAGATGGAGGCGCTCACCGCCGTCGCGGTCGCCGGTCTCGCGCTGCACGACATGATCAAGGCCGTCGACCCCGCCGCGGTGCTCACCGACGTCCGGCTCGCGTCGAAGACCGGCGGCAAGTCCGGGACATGGACCCGGGAGGACGAGCCGGACGGGCGTCCCGAGCACCGACCGGTCGCGGGCGGCGTCGTGCTCGTCGTCTCGACCACGTCGGCCGCGGGGACGCGCGAGGACACCACCGGCCCGCGGATCGTCGAGTGGCTGGACGGGGCCGGCATCCGCACGGGCGCGGCCCGGGTCGTCGCCGATGCCGACGTCGCCGCCGCGCTGCGCACCGCGCTCGCCGAGCGTCCGGCCGTGCTCCTCACCACCGGCGGCACCGGCCCGAGCCCGACCGACCGGACCCCGGACGCGACCGCTCCGCTGCTCACCCGAGCGCTGCCGGGCGTCGCCGAGGCGATCCGCGCCCGCGGCGGCACCCCCACCGCCGCACTGAGCCGGGGCGTCGCGGGCCTCGCCGGCGAGACGGTCGTCGTGAACCTGCCCGGCTCCCCCGGCGGCGTCGACGACGGCCTGGCGGTGCTCGCCGACCTGCTGCCGCATCTGCTCCGCCAGGTGCACGGCACCCCGGATCACGCGCACGGCGCCCACCAGTCGCCGCAGCACCCCGTGGAGGAGCCCCGGTGAGCGTCGCCTTCGCGGTCGTCACCGACGCGCCGCTCGACGCCGACGCGGTCGAGGCGGCCGTGCTCAGCGCCGCGGACGGCGCGCTCGTCACCTTCCGGGGCGTCATCCGGAACCACGACCAGGGCGAGGCGGTGACGCGCCTCGACTACTCCGCCCACCCGGACGCGCAGGCCTTCCTCGCGGCGGCGTGCCGGGCGGTCGCCGACCGGACGGGGCTGACCGTCGCCGCGGCGCACCGCGTCGGCGAGCTCGGCATCGGCGACGTCGCCCTCGTCGCCGCGGTCGCCGCCCCGCACCGCGCCGAGGCGTTCGCGGCCTGCAGCGACCTCGTGGACGAGATCAAGGCCACCGTGCCGATCTGGAAGCGTCAGCACTCCCCCGACGGCACGACGGCCTGGGTCAACCTCTGACCCCACCCCCCACCTTCGCGGATCCGGATTTCTTGCGCGGATCCGGAGATCTGCCACGACACGCCGCGTACTGACGAGCCGCGGGGCGTGTCGCCCAGGAACTCCGGATCCGCGAGAAGGCTGCGGGTCGGCGTGAGGACTCAGCCGCCGGCGAAGGGCGGGAGGACGTCGACCTTCGACCGGATCGGACGGTCCGGGTCGCGGGTGACGACGCCGTCGACCAGCAGGCTGCCGACCTCGAGCACGCGCGTCATCGGGGCGCCGTACCGCTCGGCGAGCACCCGGCGGAGCGCCGCCGCGGTCGGCTCGATCTCGAGCACCTCCTCATCGCGACCGGCGGCCTCGGCCGCCGCGGCGAAGTACCGCACAGTCACGGCCACCTCGTCAGCCACCGATCGCCCCCATCGAGCGGATGGGGCGGGCGAAGTCCGCGCGATCCACGCCGTGGCCGGCCTGCTTGCCCCACATCGCCGCGCGCCAGGCGTCCGCGATCACCGCGTCCGGCTCGCCAGCCCGCACGAGCGGCAGCAACGGCGTCTCGTCGTCACCGAAGAGGCAGGAGCGCACGGTGCCCTCCGCGGTGAGCCGTGTGCGGTCGCACTCGACGCAGAACGAGCGCGTCACCGACGCGATGATCCCGACCGTCGCCGGGCCGGATGGGCCCATCGGCGCCGGTTCCGACGCGTCGCCGTGCGACGTGGCGGCCGTGCCCCGAGGGACGACCAGCCACTCCTCCGCGGGCGCCGCGGGATCGTCGCGGCCGATCGGCGTGAGCACGAACCGCCGCCGCAGCACGGCGAGCAGCTGCGCGGCGTCGACGAGCGCGTCGCGGCTCCACACCCCGTCCGCGTCGAGCGGCATCTGCTCGATGAAGCGCAGCCGCACCCCGGCGCCGACCGCCCAGGCGAGCAGGTCCGGCGCGTCGTCGAGGGTCTCGCGCATGAGCACCGCGTTCACCTTCAGCGGCGTGATGCCGGCCGCGCGGGCCGCCTCGATGCCGGCGAGCACGGCCGGCAGCCGGTCGCGCCGCGTCAGGTCGGCGAAATGCCGCCGGTCGACGGTGTCGAGGGAGATGTTCACGCGGGTGAGCCCCGCGGCGAGCAGCGCGGGCAGCCGCTTGTCGAGGCCCACCCCGTTCGTGGTGAGGGCGAGCGGCACCCCGGGGGCGGCCTCGCGGGCGGCCGCGAGGATCTCGGCGAGGTCGGCACGCATCAGCGGCTCGCCACCGGTGAACCGCACCTCGCGCACGCCGAGGTCGCGCACCCCGATGCCGACCAGCCGCGCGATCTCGGCCGGCGTCATGAGGCGCTCGCGCGCGATGGGCGGCAGCCCCTCCTCGGGCATGCAGTAGGTGCAGCGGAGGGAGCACTTCTCGGTCACCGACACCCGCAGGTCGCGCGCGACGCGGCCGAAGCGATCGACGAGCCGGTCGTCGGCCGGCCGGTCCGTCGCGGGCGCATCGGGCACGCGCACGGCCGCATGGGGCAGGCCGATGTTCACCGCGGGCACCGGCTCACTCTCGCACAGCGCGCTGGGCGCGGATGCCCGTCGCCGGGGCATGGAACGATGGTCAGCAGCGACTGGCGGAAGGATAGGAATGGCCGTCTTCTCCCCCGGCTTCCGCGGCCGGCGCCGCAGCACGAACCCGAACCTGCCGCCCGGGCAGTACGAGGAGTCCGGCTTCCCGGTGCTGACGGCGGGCATCACCCCGCGCATCCGTGAGGACGACTGGCGCTTCACAGTGACGACGGAGCGCGGCGAGCGCCGCGAGTGGGACTGGGCCGGCATGCAGGCGCTCGGCCCGGAGCGGATCACCACCGACATCCACTGCGTGACGAGCTGGTCGAAGTTCGGCACCGAGTGGCGGGGCGTCCCGGTCGACCGCTTCCTCGACGGCCTCGACACGAGCGCGTCGTTCGTGCTCGCCGGCTGCTACGGCGGCTACACGACGAACCTGCCGCTCGACGACGTCCGCGGCGGCAAGGCGTGGGTGGCGTTCGAGTACGACGGGCAGCCCCTCCCCGCCGAGCACGGCGGACCGGCCCGGCTGCTCGTGCCGCACCTCTACTTCTGGAAGAGCGCGAAGTGGGTGAACTCCCTCACGCTGCTCGAGCACGACCGCGCCGGTTTCTGGGAGGACCTCGGCTACCACATGCACGGCGACCCGTGGCGGGAGGAGCGGTATCGCTGATCCGAACGCCTTCGTCCCCGCCACCGTGGTCGGCGTGCGGCGCGAGACGGCGGCGGCACGGACCCTGCTGCTCGACGTCCCCGACCTCGCCCCGGCGACCGCCGGCCAGCACGTCGACGTGCGGCTGACGGCCGAGGACGGCTACACGGCGCAGCGCTCCTACTCCCTGGCGTCCGCCACGGGCGCGCAGCCGATCGAGATCACCGTCGAGCGCTTCGAGGACGGCGAGGTGTCGCCGTACCTCGTCGACGAGGTCGGGGTCGGCGACGTGCTCGAGGTGCGCGGCCCGATCGGCGGCTGGTTCGTCTGGCGCGAGTCGCAGCGTGAGCCGGTGCAGCTGATCGCCGGCGGCTCGGGCATCGTGCCGCTGATGGCGATGGTGCGCACGCGCACCGCGGTCCGCAGCGCGGCGCCCTTCCGGCTGCTCTACGGCCTCACCGGGCCCGACCGGTTCCTCTACCGGGACGAGCTCGAACGGATCGCGGGCCACGCGCTCGGCCTCACCGTGCAGTACTCCCGGCGTGTGCCTCCCGGCTCGTCGGTGGTCCCGCACCGCATCGGGATCGACGACCTCGCCCGCGCGGCGTTCCCGCCCGACGCCTCGCCCACCGTCTACGTGTGCGGACCCACCGGGTTCGTCGAGTCGGTCGCCGACGCCCTGCTGCGCCTCGGCCACCAGCCCGCCCGCATCCGCACGGAGCGCTTCGGCCCCACCGGCTGACCGCCTCCCCCGCGTTCTGGGACGCGAGATGCGCGCCGCTCTGCTCCTAGGCTCGCCCCTCGTCGCATCCGAGACCGGGGGGACACCGAATGCGCACCGAGAAGCGCCGCGCCATGCGCGGCCACCGCCTGCTCCGAGCGAGCGCGCTCACCGCCGCGGGCTGCGCCGTCGTCGCGGGCGCAGGCCTCTCCGCCCTGCCCGCAGCAGCCGCGACGACACCGATCGCCGTCACGACCGCCGGCGGCGACGGGCAGGTCTCCGCCGCCTGGGGGACGGTGCCCGGGGCGACCGGGTACGTCGTGCACTGGGGCGCCGGCACCGACACGGGCCGCACGGTGACGACGACCGGCACGAGCGTCGCGATCAGCGGCGTGACGAACCTCCGCAACTACTCGATCCGCGTCTCCGCGGTCGGCGCGCAGGCGTCCTCGCCCGTGCTGACGGCGGTGCCTCGCGCGAACACCCCGAGCAAGCTCACGAGCGTGCACGCCGAGGCCGCGGGCCCGAACCAGGTGCGCGTGACCTGGACCGGCGGGGGCCCCGCCCGGCAGGTGGCCGTGATCGCCGGGGCGAACAGCACGACCTCCGTGAACCACTTCGGAAGCCCCTGGTACCCGGCGGCCGTGCATGCCGTGACGCTGACCGTGCCCGCCCGCCTGCGCGCCGCCCTCGGCGCCGGCACCGGCAACCCCGTGTTCGTCAAGGTCGTGCAGTCGAACGCACGCGCCGCGGATCCGGCGAAGCAGCTGGGCTTCTCCCTCTCGGCGAAGTACCGCCCGCTCGCCTACGAGGCCGGTAACGGCACCGCGGGCGGCGTCTGGGCCCTCGCCGGCGCTCCCGTCGTCGATGAGCCGGTCACCCGCCTCGCCGTCGCCTCGCTGAACGTGCAGAGCCTTCCCGCGTCCTCCGGCATGTCGCCGGTGAACCGGTGGCTGAGCCGACTGCCACGCATCGTGCGGACCGTCGAGGCCGCGCGCCCCGCCCTCATCGGCTTCCAGGAGCTCGACACCGCACGCTCGACCACGGGGTGCCACGTGCACCACGAGAACGGCCAGTGGGTCTACTGCCCGGAGCAGTACAACGACCTCGAGGCCGCTCTCGCGACCCGATCCGCCGCTGTGCCCGTGCCCTACCGGATCGCGGACCCCACCGCGAACGCGGCGGTCTGGGCGGAGCAGCAGACGGGTCAGCGTGCGGTCATCGACTCGCAGCTCTTCTACGACCCGGCCCGCCTCGCCGTCGTGCGCACCGGGTTCATCTCGCCCGACCTCGACCTGAAGGTCCCCGGCTACGACGCCGTCACGGGCGGCGACCGGCTCGGCGCCTGGGGCGTGTTCCGCACCCTCGTGAACGGGCAGCCGGTCGGACGGGCGTTCCTCGCCGCCACCATCCACCTGCCCGCCGGCGACACCGCGGCCGCCGCGGCCGCGCGGAAGGCCGAGGCCGACCTGCTCGGGCCCTGGCTCGACGCGAAGGCGCTGCAGGCGGACGGCACCTCGCTGCCGATCGTGCTCACGGGCGACTTCAACAGCTTCGGGGCGTGGGATCCGCAGGCGGGCAACCTGTCGTTCGTGCGCCAGGGCTGGTTCGACGCGGCGGCCACGCCGAACCGGAGCGTCGCGGGCATGCGCCTCAGCACCGCCAACGCGACGAACGGCGCGGGGGGCGTCGACGACGGCTACCCGGACCGCCTCGTGATGCACCAGTACCCGACGAGCCGCATCGACTACATCCTCGTGAAGGGCTCGCCGCACACCTACGCCTACGCGAACGTCGTGCACACCGCAGGGGGCGTGTTCGTCAAGGACTACCAGGGCTCGGACCACAACCTGCAGCTCGCGACGATCGGCATCGCCGACCCGAAGGTCCACGGCTGATGGCTGCGAGGAGGATCCGGGTCCGCGCCGCGGCCGGCGTCGCCGCGCTCGTCACCGCGGGCTGCATCGGCGGCCTGCTCGCCGCGCCGGCGACCGCCGCGACCGCGCCCGACCCGCGGGTGCGCACCGTCGCCGGGAACGGCACCGTGTCGCTCGCCTGGGACGCCGTACCGGGCGCGACGGGCTACGCGGTCCGGTGGAACGGCACGACCCGCGCGGTGAGCGAGCGGCGGATCACGATCAGCGGTCTTCCGAACGGCACGACCCTCACGGCCACCGTCGCCGCGCGGGGACTCGCCGGCTCGAGCACGACGGTCCGGGCCACGCCGACCGCCGGCTACCCCGATGCGATCACCGGCGTCACGGCGAGCGCGGGCACGGGGAACACCCTCGTGGTCCACGCGACGGGTGGTGGCACCGCCACCCGCATCGGCGTGATGGCCGGCGGCGACGCCTCGACGAACACCTTCCACTTCCGCACGAGCTGGTACCCCGCGACGCAGCGCACGTTCGTCGTCACCGTGCCCGCCGCGGTGCGGGCCGAGCTCGGCCGCGGCACGGGCAACGGGATCTTCGTGCGGGTCGTGCAGTCGAACGGCCTCGATCCGAGCGCCGTGATGCACCGGACGAGCTCGCCCGCGGAGGCGTACCGCGTCTCGGTGCCGACCGCGCGCGCCCTCGCCGGCGCGGCGACGCCGGTGCCCGCCGGCGTCTCGCCCGTCACCGTCGCCGCCTGGAACGTCAACTCGCTGAACGCGACCATCGGCGCCAGCGCGTCGAACCAGTGGCCGGCGCGCGCGTCGCGGGTCGCGCGCACCGTGCTGGCCGCGCACCCCGACCTGCTGCTCACCGCCGAGCTCACGACGCAGGGGCTCGACCCCTCGTGCCACAACGTCCCGAGCCAGAACCGGTGGTGCCTCACGCAGCACACGGACCTCGCGCACCGTCTCGCGGCGGGCGGCGGCTACGCGGACGTGTTCCCGCAGGGCGACCAGGCCGTCCAGGACTTCGAGCGCGCGCACCCGTCCGCGGGGCACCTCACCTTCGGCACGCAGATCCTCTACGACCCCGCGAGGCTGACGCTCGGCGCGCACGGCACGATCTCGCCGCGCTTCACCCTCCACGTCGCCGGGTGGCCGAGCACGCTGACCGACCGCTGGCTGTCGTGGGCAGCCTTCACCGTGCGATCCTCGGGACGCCGGTTCGTGGCCGTCGCCGTGCATCTCCCGTCCGGCCACACGACGCAGCTCGCGACCCTCCGCGACACGGAGGCGCGTGCGCTCGACACGTACATCGACGGGGTGGCGGGGCACCTGCCGGTCGTGCTCGGCGGCGACCTGAACGCCGACGCGCTCTTCGACCCGACACCGGGCCAGCGGGCGCTCGTGCAGCGCGGCTGGTTCGACGCGGCCGCGACGACCGTGCGCTACGGCACGTACTTCCACACCTACAACGGCTGCAACGGCACCGACGGCGCCGACTACGGCTACCCGCTCACCGTGCACCGGTGGGACCACCCCGCCCGCCGCATCGACTACATCCTGCTGAAGCGCTCGCCGTACTCGTTCCGCTACGCGAACGTGCTGCACCTCGCCGCGGGCAGCAGCACCCGGGTCGACCGCGCCTACGAGGGCAGCGACCACCTGATGCAGGTCGCGACGGTCGGCATCGGCGCGCCGAGCTGATCCCGGCCCTGGACAGTACGACGGGCGCCTCCCGCGGGAGGCGCCCGTCGGACCGCTTCGGGGCTCAGTCCTCCTGCGACGCGGTGGCCATGCCTTCGCGGATCGTGTCCATCACCGTCGTGTCGGCGAGCGTCGTCACGTCGCCGACCGAGCGGTTCTCGGCCACGTCGCGGAGCAGCCGGCGCATGATCTTGCCGGAGCGGGTCTTCGGCAGCTCCGCGACGACCATGATCTGCCGGGGTCGCGCGATCTTGCCGATCTGCTCGGCGACGAAGTCGCGCAGCTCCTGCACGACGTGCGGGCCGCCGTCGCCCGCTTCGCCGCGCAGGATCACGAACGCGACGACCGCCTGACCGGTCGTCTCGTCGGAGGCGCCGACGACGGCGGCCTCGGCGACCTTCGGGTTGGCGACGAGCGCCGACTCGATCTCGGTGGTCGACAGCCGATGACCGGCGACGTTCATCACGTCGTCGACGCGGCCGAGCAGCCACAGGTCGCCGTCGGCGTCCTTCTTCGCGCCGTCACCGGCGAAGTACCGGCCCGGGAAGCGCGACCAGTAGGTCTCCTCGTACCGCGCGTCGTCGCCCCAGATCGTGCGGAGCATGCTCGGCCACGGCTCGGTGAGCACGAGGTAGCCGCCCGAGCCGTTCGGCACGGGGTTCCCCGCGTCGTCGACCACGTCGGCCGAGACGCCCGGCAGCGGCGTCATCGCCGCGCCCGGCTTGCCGGCCGTCACGCCGGGCAGCGGGCTGATCATCACCGAGCCGGTCTCGGTCTGCCACCACGTGTCGACCACCGGCGTGCGCTCGCCGCCGATGTGGGTGCGGTACCAGACGTAGGCCTCGGGGTTGATCGGCTCCCCGACGCTGCCGATGACCCGCAGGCTCGACAGGTCGTGCTTCGCCGCGAAGGAGGTGCCCCACTTCATGTGAGTGCGGATCGCGGTGGGCGCGCAGTAGAGGATCGACACCTTGTACTTCTCGACGATGGACCACCAGCGGTCCTTCTCGGGGAAGTCGGGCGTGCCCTCGTAGAGCACGCTCGTCGTGGCGTTCGCGAGCGGCCCGTAGACGATGTACGAGTGGCCGGTGACCCAGCCGATGTCGGCCGCGGTCCAGTAGACGTCGGTCTCGGGCTTCAGGTCGAACACCTCGTACTGCGTCCAGGCGCAGCCGGTCAGGTAGCCGCCGGAGGTGTGCAGGATGCCCTTCGGCTTGCCCGTGGTGCCCGAGGTGTACATGACGTAGAGCGGGTGCTCGGCCTCGAACGCCTGCGCCTCGTGCGTCGACGACGCCGTCGCGACGGTGTCGTGCCACCAGTGGTCGCGGCCCTCGGTCCACGCCACCTCGTTGCCGGTGCGCTGGACGACGAGCACGGTGGACACGTCGGGGCACTGCTTCAGCGCCTCGTCGACCGCGGGCTTCAGCGGCGCGACCGCTCCGCGTCGCCAGCCGCCGTCGGCGGTGATGACGACGTGGGCGTCGCAGTCGGCGATGCGCGTGGCGAGCGCCTCGGCGGAGAAGCCACCGAACACCACCGTGTGCGGCGCCCCGAGCCGCGCGCAGGCGAGCATCGCCACGACCGTCTCGGGGATCATCGGCATGTAGATCGCCACGCGGTCGCCCGCCTGCACCCCGAGGTCGGTGAGCGCGTTCGCGGCGCGGCAGACCTCCTCGGTGAGCTCGCGGTAGGTGATCGTGCGGGTGTCACCGGGCTCGCCCTCGAAGTAGAAGGCGACCCGGTCGCCGAGGCCAGCCTCGACGTGCCGGTCGAGGCAGTTCACCGCCACGTTGAGGCGACCGTCGGCGAACCACTTCGCGAACGGCGGGTTCGACCAGTCGAGCACGTCGGTGAACGGCGTCTCCCATTCGAGCCGCCGGGCCTTGTCGGCCCAGAAGGCGAGCCGGTCGTCCGACGCCTCGCGGTACGCATCCGCCGTGACGTTCGCGGCGGCCGCGAACTCGTCGGACGGCGGGAAGCGACGGTCCTCGTGCGACAGGTTGTCGAGGGTCGGGGATGCGGTGTCGGTCATCGACCAGGCCTTCCTTCTTGCGTCAGGAGCGCGGGAGCACCGGCAGCACGCTGCGCTTCCCGGTGCCGTTGAGGACGATGGGGAACGACATGGACGAGGCGACGAGCGCCGAGAGCATGCCGAGGTGGCCACCGAGGTGCGTGCTGCCCTCGGCGCCGGCGGGCTCACCGATCGCGAGGAGCAGGAACGTGAGCGCCGGCAGCGCGAGCAGGGCGATGAGCGCGCCGGACATGCGGAGAGCCTCGACCGTCGTGGAGGCCGTGACGGTGAGGAGGGCGGACATGAGGACGCCGACGCCGGCCGCGCCCGCTGCCGGCGGAGCCGAGTCGGGCGCCCGGGTCTGAGGGATGACCGTGGCGGATGCGGATCGGGTCCGCGAAGCGTTGGCCAACTGCAGTGCTCCTTCTCGAACGGGCGCCTCGTCGTCCCCCTCCAGGTGCAGCATAACGAGGCCCTCCCCCTCCCTTCCCGCGCATCCGACCGGGAACGCCCGACATCTCGCTCGCAAGCCGTGCGGCCATCCGGAACAGGTGTCCGACCAGCGGTGTTGTATCCGATGACAGGAGTGGCGAGGAGACGCTGATGAAGGGTGATCGGGTCGAGGTCGTCGTCGATGCGGGCGGCGACACGAGGACGTACGAGATCGAGGCGACGAGGGCCGGGCGACGGCTCGACGTGCGATCGGGACGAGGGCTCGTCGAGGTGGTCGAGGTGACGCGGGGCGGCACCCCGGTGCGCACGGCGCGGTTCATGGCGAACCGCGTCATCGCGCTGGTCGAGCACCCCGCCACGCAGGACCCGGGTGGCGAGGAGGTCGTCACGCTGCGACGAGCGGCGTGACGACGGCTCGAGGGGAGCGGCGGCTCAGGCGCTCCCGAGCGCGGTGAGCGCCCGGGTCGCCGAGCCGCCGAGCCCCCACCGCTCGGCGAGGGCGGTGAAGTCCTCGGCGGCGTCCGCGGGCAGACCGACGGCGCCGTCGGCGGCGGGCAGGTCGAGGTCGCGGACGACTGCGACCACTCGTCGCGCGCGCTCGAGGTACTCCCCCGCGTCGCGGATGCGGCCGCGGACCGTCGCGCCGAGCGGCACCGCGGGATCGGCCGCGGCGGTGATCAGCCCGTCGAGATCGCCGAACTCGGCGAGCAGCCCCGCCGCGGTCTTCTCGCCGATGCCGGGGACGCCGGGCAGCCCGTCGGACGGGTCGCCGCGCAGCGTCGCGAAGTCGGCGTACTGCGCGGCGGAGATCCCGTACTTCTCGCGCAGCACGGCGTCGGTGACGGTCTCGAGGTTGCGCATGCCGCGCACGGCCGACAGCACCCGCACTCCGCGCGCGTCGTCGATCACCTGGAAGAGGTCGCGATCGCTCGTCACGACGTCGACCGGACCGTCCGCCGTCGCGGCGAGGGTGCCGATCACGTCGTCGGCCTCGTAGCCCGGCTTCCCGACGACCGGGATCCGCAGCGCGCCCAGCACCTCGCGGATGACGGGCACCTGCGCCGTCAGCGCCGGGGGCACGGTCTCCACGTCGCGGCCGTCGGTCCCGCGGCGCTCGAGCCGGTGCGCCTTGTACGACGGCACGAGCTCGACCCGCCACGCGGGCCGCCAGTCGTCGTCCCAGCAGGCGATGAGGCGGCCCGGCCGGAAGTCGGTGACGAGCCGGGCGACGATGTCGAGCAGGCCGCGGACCGCGCCGATCGGGGTGCCGTCGGGCGCGGTGATCGTCTCGGGCAGCGCATGGAACGCGCGGAAGTAGAGGGCCGCGGTGTCCAGCAGCATCAGGTGGTCGTCGCTCACCGTGCCCAGTGTGGCCGGGGTGCCGACGGCGCGTCGGGCCGATTCCCCAGGCCACCGCTTCCCGCCCGCCGTCCGCCGCGCGACAATCGACGCATGGCACACCCGGTGCCCGCCTCCGCCACCCGGATCGCAGGTCTTCGATGATCGCGGTCGACGCGGTCGCGGTCCTGCTCGCGATCGTGGTGGTCGTGGCCGTCGTCGTCGCCGTGTCGCTCCGCCGGTCGAATCCGGGCCAGGAGCGCCAGCCGCGCATCACGGACGACCACGTGCACGAGTGGGGCCGCTGGACCGTGCTCAAGCAGATCGAGGTGCACGTCTACCCCGACCCCGACGAGGGACGTGACCTGCCCGACCGCATCGACGGCGTCGTGACGAGGACCTGCCGGATCTGCGGGCTGCCGCAGACGAAGACCGTCCGCGGCCTGTAGCCGGCCGCCCGTGCAGGAGAAGCCCCAGGCGGGAGAGGCCCCAGGCGGGAGAGACGCAGCCTCGATCAGACGAGGGTGCAGAGCTGGGGTACCTGGACTCGAACCAAGAACAACTGAACCAGAATCAGCCGTGTTGCCAATTACACCATACCCCAACGCGCCTGCCGGAGGCCCGGCGCGGGCGGCCCGAAGGCCGGTGAAGGACTCTACCAGAGCGCCGCGGGCGCCGTTCCGCGTCGCCGCCCCGAGTCGCGTGCGGGGTGTCGATCGGAGCCCTGCTCGATCGTCCTTGTGAGTGAGAAGGTCGGATCGTCCGGCCGCTGAAGGAGGATCCGATGCGCTACACCCTGTTCCTGCACTACCCGGAGATGTCCGAGGAGCAGCTCGGCCGCGAGGCGCTCGAGGCCGGCATGGAGGCGTTCCGCGCGTACGCCGAGGCGCTCGACGAGGCCGGCGTGCTGCGCTCCGCCGAGGTGCTGCAGCCGTCGACGGCGAGCACCACCGTCACGGCCCGCGACGGGGCCCTGCACGTGCAGGACGGCCCGTTCGCCGACACGAAGGACCAGATCGGCGGCTCGTTCGTGATCGAGGTCGACGGGCTCGACGAGGCCCTCGACTGGGCGGGCCGTGCGCCGTCCGCCACCTGGGGCGCGGTCGAGGTTCGACCGGCGGCCGTCCGCTTCGTCGACGGGTCCTGGCGGCCGGCGTGATCGACGCGGACGCGAGGGCGGTGGTGGCCGAGGTGGTCGCGCGCTCCTGGGGCCGGCTGATCGCGGTGCTCGCCGCACCCACCCGCGACCTCGCGCTCGCGGAGGACGTGCTCGGCGACGCCGTCGAGCGCGCCCTCGCGACCTGGCCGCGCGACGGCGTGCCGATGAGCCCGGAGGGGTGGCTGCTCACCGTCGCCCGCCGCCGCCGCACCGATGTGCTGCGCTCGGCCGCGCAGCGCACGTCGGTGCCCCTCGACGACGCCGACGCGGACACCCCGGCCGAGGACCTGCCCGCCGACGCGTTCCCGGACCGGCTGCTCGCACTGCTGTTCGTCTGCGCCCATCCCGGCGTCGACCCCGCCGCGCGCACGCCGCTCATGCTCCAGACCGTGCTCGGCCTCGACGCCCGGCGCATCGCGTCCGCGTTCGCGGTGCCCGTGCCGGCCATGGCGCAGCGGCTCGTCCGGGCGAAGCGGCGCATCCGCGACGCGGGCATCGCCTTCCGCGTGCCGGACCGCGCGCGCTGGGGCGAGCGGCTGCCCGCGGTGCTCGAGGCGGTCTACGGCGCCTACGCCGTCGGGCGCGAGCGGGGCCGCGACGCGGACCTCCGTGGGGAGGCCCTGCACCTCGCCCGGCTGCTCGCCGAGCTCCTCGCCGACGACCCGGAGGTGCTCGGGCTCGCCGCGCTCGTGCACCTCGCGGCGGCGGTCGACCGGCCCGCAGGCGCCGCGTACGTGCCGCTCGACGAGCAGGATCCCGCGGACTGGGATGGGGCGCTCCTCGCGGAGGGCGAGGCCCACCTGCGGCGGGCGGCGGCGCTCGGGCGACCGGGCCGCTTCCAGCTCGAGGCCGCGCTCCGCTCCGCCCACACCGCCCGCGCCGCGACGGGGTCGGTCGACCACGAGGCCGTCAGGCGGCTGTCGGCCGCGCTCGTCCGGGTCTCCCCCACGCTCGGCGCCCGGGTCGCGCACGCGGTCGCCGTCGCTCGCGTCGACGGGCCCCGGGCCGGCCTCGCGCTGCTCGACGAGGTCGACGCCCCGCCGACGTTCCAGCCCGCGGCCGCGGCCCGGGCCGCGCTGCTCGCCGAGGCTGGCCTCGACGCGACGGACGCCTTCGCATCGGCGATCGCCCTCACGGACGACCCCGCGGTGCGCGCCTGGCTCGAGCGGCAGGCCCGGCGCTAGCGCCGCGGGCGCGCAGGTCGCTCGAGCAGGTCGCCCGTGCGGGCCGCGCTGCGCTGCACGAGGCCGGGCCGCACCGCGAGCACGACGAGCGCGGTGACGACGAGCGTCCCGAGGAAGACGAGCAGACCGACCGGCGAGGTGTCGTCGCGCAGCGCGTAGAGGTGGTTCAGGTTCCTGAGGGCCCCGGTCGCGAGCACGAGGAGGACATGGCCGGCGGTGAAGACGACGAGGAACACCATGGTCCAGAGGTGGAGCGCCCTCGTGGCCCTCAGCGGGAGGACGCGATCGAGGAAGCGCAGCCGCGCCGCGAAGCCCGGCGCGAGCCGCAGGCCGGTGAGCGTCACCAGCGGGCCCGCGACGAAGACCACCGAGAAGTAGCTGAGCGCCTGCAGCCCGTTGTAGTCGACCCAGCCGTCGGTCGTCGGCCAGTCGAGCGACACGTACTGCAGGGCGGTCGACAGGGCCGCGGGCACGATCGCGGGGCTCGTCGGCACGATCCGCAGCCACTGGCCGGTGGTGAGCAGCAGCACGAGGAACACGACGCCGTTCAGCACCCAGAGCGTGTCGGCCACGTAGTGCGACCAGAGGTCGAGGGCGATCCGGACGGGCGGGTTGCGGGTGCGGACGAGGCCCGTGTTGCGTCTCGTCCAGAACGTCGTCGGGCGGCCCGCGCGGTGCAGGCGCCAGCCCGAGCGGACCGTGAAGAGCAGGAACAGCGCGTTCAGCGCGTGCTGCACGGCGAGCCACGCGGGGAAGCCGACCGGCGCGTCCGCCGGCAGCGGGGCCTCGCCGGGGTAGCGCGCGACGAACGCCTGGACGGCCGGCAGGGCCCGCAGCCCGCGGGCGGCGAGCACGACGGCGACCGCCAGCACGACCGCGGCCCCCACGGCGACCGCCACACGTGATCCACGGCGCACGGTCGCGGGCTCCGGGCGGTCGGCGCCCGGCGCGCTCACGGGGTGGCGGCGGGAACGGTCGCGGCGAGGGCGCGGATGCGGGCGAGCGTCTCGTCGCGGCCGAGCAGCGCGAGCGACTCGAAGAGCGGCGGCGACACGCGGCGGCCCGAGGTGGCGACGCGCACCGGCCCGAAGGCGACGCGCGGCTTCAGGCCGAGCCCGTCGATGAGCGCCCCCTGCAGCGCCTGCTGCACCGACTCGACGCTCCAGGCGTCGACCCGCTCGAGCGCCTCGAGGGCCGCGGTGAGCACGGTGCCCGCGTTCGCCGGCAGCGACTTCCGGGCGTCGTCCTCGACGACGAGCGCATCCGCCGTCACGAAGAACGACGGGAGCAGGCCGGGCGCCTGGCCGAGCAGCTGCATCCGCTCCTGCACGAGCGGCGTGAGGTCGGCGAGCAGCCGCAGCTGCGCGTCGTCGGGCTGCTCCGGCAGCACACCGGCGAGCTGCAGGTAGGGCAGCATCCGGTTCGCGAGGTCGGCCGGGTCGAGCAGGCGGATGTGGTCGCCGTTGATCGCCTCGGCCTTCTTCAGGTCGAAGTGCGCCGGGTTCGGGTTCACCTGCCCCGGCTCGAAGGCGGCCGCCAGCTCGTCGCGGCTGAACACGTCGCGATCGGGCGAGAGCGACCAGCCGAGCAGCGCGAGGTAGTTGAGCAGCCCCTCGGGAAGGAAGCCCCGCTCGCGGTGCAGGAACAGGTTCGACTCGGGGTCGCGCTTCGACAGCTTCTTCGTGCCCTCGCCGAGCACGAGCGGCAGGTGCCCGAAGCGCGGCACCCACTCGGCGAGGCCGATGTCGATGAGCGCGTGGTAGAGCGCGATCTGCCGCGGTGTCGACGGCAGCAGGTCCTCGCCGCGGAGCACGTGCGTGATCCGCATGAGGGCGTCGTCGACCGGGTTGACGAGCGTGTAGAGCGGCTGGCCGCCGGGGCGCACGAGCACGAAGTCGGGGAAGCTGCCGGCCGGGAACGTGATGGGACCGCGCACCAGGTCGTCGAACGAGAGGTCGGCGTCGGGCACACGGAGGCGCAGCGCCGGCTGCCGCCCCTCGTCGCGGTAGCGCTGCCGGTCGGTGTCGGAGAGGTCGCGCTCCCAGTTGCCGTAGCCCTGCTGCACCGCACGGCCCTCGGCGCGGTTGCGCGCCTCGATCTCCTCGGCCGTGAGGTAGCTCTCGTAGAGGTGGCCGGCCGACTGGAGCCGCCCGATCACGTCCCGGTAGATGTCGCCCCGCTGGCTCTGTCGGTACGGGCCGTGGGGGCCGCCGACGCCGATGCCCTCGTCCCAGTCGATCCCCATCCAGGCGAGCGCCTCGAGGATCTGCTCGTACGACTGCTCCGAGTCGCGCGCGGAGTCGGTGTCCTCGATGCGGAACACGAAGGTGCCGCCGTAGTGGCGCGCCGTCGCCCAGTTGAACAGCGCCGTGCGGACGAGGCCGACGTGCGGCAACCCGGTGGGCGAGGGGCAGAAGCGCACCCGCACGTCGCTGCCGGTGGCGGTGGAGAACGGGTGCGCATCGACCATTCCCGCAAGCCTACCGATCGGCGGCGGCCCCGCTCCGGGCGTCCCCCTCGGGGCGGCTCAGGCCGCGACGACCGCGAGCGCCGCCACCGCGATGAGCGCCCATGATGCGAGCCCGACGACCGCCGTCCGCAGGCCCGTACCCGCGAGCGCGCGGAAGCGGATGCCGGTGCCGAGGCCGAACAGCGCCATGCCGAGCAGCACCGTCTGCACCGTGGCCGCGGTCGCGAGCAGCACCGGCGGCAGCGGCACGAGGCTGCGGATCGCGACGGCGACGACGAACCCGACGACGAACAGGGGCACGATCGGCGCCTTCAGCGCACCGGCTCCCCGACCGCGCAGGACGAGCCCCGTCGTCGCGACGATCGGGGCGAGCAGCAGCACGCGGAGCAGCTTCACGACGATGGCGACGGCGAGCGCGGCGCTCCCCCACTCCTGCGCGGTCGCCACGACCTGACCGACGTCGTGCACGCCGGCGCCGGTCCAGCGGCCGAACGCCGCCGTCGACATGCCCGCGGCGGCGGCGAGCAGCGGCAGCACGACGATCGCGAGGGTGCCGCAGAGCGTGACGAGCGCGACCGGGCGGGCCTGCTCCTTCGCGTCGCTGCGCGTGACGGCCGCCATCGCACCGACGGCGGAGACGCCGCAGATCGCGAACCCGGCGGCGAGCAGGATCGGCTCGTTCCCGGGCAGCCGCGCGAGCCGCGCGATGAGGTAGGTGCCACCGAACGCGACCAGGGTCACGACGACCACGGCCGCGATGGTCGGCCACCCGAGCCGCAGCAGGTCGCCCACGACGAGCTGCAGGCCGAGCAGCACGATGCCGATGCGCATGCAGCGGCGGGACGCGAGCGCGAGACCGGGCTTCAACGGCCCGTCGAGCACCGGCACGAGCGCGGGGACCTGCGCCGCGACCACGCCGAGCACGAGGCAGACGGTGAGCTGCGGCACCGCCGGCAGGGCGAGGTGCACGAGCAGCCCGGCGAGCACCGCCGCGAGCGCGACTCCCAGCCCGGCGACGGGGCGCAGCCGCGCACCGCGGGCTTGCGGGCGGCCCTCCTCGCTCACCATGCTGTCCCGATGCGGGAGGCCTTCGCCGTCGAAGCGGAGGCGGAGCTCGGGGAGGGCGCGGACGTCAGGGCGCTCGGCGGCGCCGTCACGGTCGCGCTCTGCGGCGCGCTCGAGCACCCCGGTCCCTGCCCGCTCGCACCCCACCGCACCACGACCGAGCCGGCGGGTGCGGTCGTCCGCGCACGCGTGGTCCTGGCCGCGGAGGCGGACCGGCGGGACGAGGCGGTGGATCGGGTGCGACGCGCGCTCGCCGTCGGGCGCTTCACGGATCCGGAGGGCGCCGAGCAGCGCTGGCGGCTGCTCGCCTGCCGCCCCGTGCCGCTGCGGGAGGCGGAGCAGGCCCTCGCCGCGCGGCTCGTCTCGCTGCCCTGAGCCCGGGTCACCCGCGGTTGCGGGCCGGGTTCACGAGCCGGCCGATGCCCTGGATCTGGATCTCGACGGTCTGCCCGTCGACGAAGCCGCCGAGGCCGGCCGGGGTGCCGGTGAGGATGAGGTCGCCGGGGAGCAGCGTCCAGACGTCCGAGACGTACTCGATGATCTCGGGGATGCCGTGGATCATGTCGCGGGTGTTGCCGCGCCGGCGCGGCTCGCCGTCGACGAAGGTCTGGATGTCGACGCCGCGGGGATCGATCTCCGTCTCGATCACGGGACCGATGGGGCAGAACGTGTCGTAGCCCTTCGCCCGCGCCCACTGGCCGTCGGCGAACATCTCGTCGCGCGCGGAGACGTCGTTCGCGATCGTGTAGCCGAAGATCACGTCGTCGGCGTCCTCGGCCCGCACCCGCTTCGCGACGGAGCCGATGACGACGGCGAGCTCGCCCTCGTGCACGATGCGGCCCTCGACCGGCGGGATCTGGATCGGGTCGCCGGGACCGATGATCGCCGTGTTCGGCTTGAGGAAGATCACCGGGCGGTCGCTCGACCCGGGGGCGAGCTCCTCCTTGTGCTCCGGGTAGTTCATCCCGACGCAGACGATCTTCGAGCGCGGGATCACGGGCGCGAGGAACCGGGCCTCGGCGATCGGGATGCGCTCCCCCGTCGACTCGAAGCCCCGGTACATCGGGTCGCCCTCGAGGACGACGAGGTCCTCGTCGTCGATGATGCCGAACTGCGGGTCGCTCCCGCCCGAGGTGAACCGCGCGATCTTCACTCCCCGAGCCTACTGAGAGCCCGGGGAAGGCAGCCGGGAGGAGCATGCTGCGGTGCCCTCCCTCGAGCGCGTCCGCACCGACCGCCTCCTGCTGCGCCGCCCGGCGGAGGACGACGCGCCGCTCGTGCTCACGCTGCTGAACGATCCCGACGGGGTGCGGCACAACCCGTCGGATGCGCTGCACACCCTCGAGGAGGCGCGGGACCTGGTGCGCCGCTGGCAGGAGCAGTGGGACGCGGGGCTCGGCTACTGGGTCGTCGAGCAGGACGGCGCCGGCCTCGGCGTGTGCGGCGTCAAGGCGGTGCGCCTCGCGGACCGGCCGGTGTGGAACCTGCTCTACCGCCTGCTGCCCGAGGCGCAAGGGCGCGGCGTCGCGCGGGAGGCGGCGGCCGAGGCGGTGCGGCGGGCGCAGGAGGTGGATCCGGGCAGGCCGGTCGTCGCGCGGGTCCGGCCCGCCAACACCGCGAGCGCCCGCGTCGCCGCCGCGATCGGCCTCGAGCGCCGCCCGGACCTCGACGTCGAGGGCGAGGACGGCGCGGACGAGGTGTGGGCGACGCCGTAGTCGGCGCATGGACCGCCTGATCGGAGCAGAATCAGCGCATGCCCGAGATGCCGGAGGTGCACGCCCTGGCCGTCGACCTGTCGCAGCGGCTCGAGGGGCAGGTCGTCGAGCGGTTCGACGTCACGTCGATCTCCGCTCTGAAGACCTTCGACCCGCCGCTCTCCGCGGTCGCCGGTCTCGAGGTGCGCGAGGTGACGCACCACGGCAAGTTCCTCGACCTCGACCTCGAGTCGCTGCATGTCGTGGTCCACCTCGCGAAGGCCGGCTGGATCCGCTGGTACGACGTGCTGCCGAAGCCCCGCACCGGCCGCGGCGCAATGGCCGGGCGGCTCGCGCTCCGCGACGGCTCCGGACTCGCGATCACGGAGGCGGGCGCGACGAAGCGGCTCGCGATCTGGGTCGTGACCGACCCGCTGACCGTGCCGGGCATCGCGACGCTCGGACCGGATCCCCTCGATCCCGCCTTCACCGAGGAGCGCTTCGCCGAGATCCTGCACGGCGCCGGCCGCGCGCAGATCAAGGGGGTGCTCCGCAACCAGGGCCTGATCGCGGGCATCGGGAACGCCTACTCGGACGAGATCCTGCACGCCGCGAGGATGTCGCCCTTCAAGCCCGCGTCGATGGCGCCGGACGACGTGGCGCGCCTCTACACGGTGATGCGGGAGCTGCTCGCCGACGCCGTGCGCCGATCGGAGGGGCTCGCCGCGTCCGACCTGAAGAGCGAGAAGCGGTCGGGGATGCGCGTGCACGGCCGCACCGGCGAGGCTTGCCCGGTGTGCGGCGACACGATCCACCAGGTGCGCTTCGCGGACTCGTCGCTGCAGTACTGCCCGACGTGCCAGACGGGCGGCAAGCCGCTCGCCGACCGCGCCCTGAGCCGCCTCGGCATCACCCGCTGACCCGCACTCCGGTCGCAGCTCGCGCCGGTCCGGCGGGTCGGGAACGACTCCACCTGCGCACGGGCGCCGCCGCGTCCTCGACCGGGTCGCAGCTCGCGTCGCCCTGCTCAGCGCGAGCGCGACGCGGACTGCGACCGGAGCGGGGCAGGAGGTCAGGCCAGGCGGACCATCCAGTCGTGGTGGTCCTCGCGGCGGCCGTACTGGATGCCGGTCAGCTCCTCGCGGAGGCTCATCGTGAGCGCGCCCGCCGGAGCCCCGGCCGAGCCGATCGTGAAGTCCTGCGCCTTCACCTGCGCGATCGGGGTGACGACCGCGGCGGTGCCGCACGCGAACACCTCGGTGATCGCGCCGGACTCGACGCCCTCGCGCCACTCGTCGATCGAGAAGCGCCGCTCCTCGACGGTGTGCCCGCGCTCCTCCGCGAGCGCGATGATGCTCGACCGCGTGATGCCCTCGAGGATCGTGCCCGACAGCGCCGGCGTGACGATGCGGCCGTCGCCGTACGCGAAGAAGATGTTCATGCCGCCGAGCTCCTCGACGTAGCGCCGCTCCTCCGCGTCGAGGAACAGCACCTGCTGGCAGCCCTGCTCGTACGCCTCGGCCTGCGGCAGGAGGCTCGCCGCGTAGTTGCCACCGGTCTTCGCCGCGCCCATGCCGCCGCGACCGGCGCGCGTGTACTCCTGCGAGAGCCAGATGCTCACGGGCTTCACCCCGCCGGAGAAGTAGGCGCCCGCAGGCGAGGCGATCACGTGGAAGTCGACCTCGTGCGCACCGCGGACGCCGAGGAACGCCTCGCTGCCGATCATGAACGGCCGCACGTAGAGACTCGTCTCGGGCGCGCCCGGCACCCAGGCCTTGTCGACCTCGACGAGGCGCTGCACCGCGGCGAGGAAGTGCCCCTCCGGCAGCAGCGGCAGCGCGAGCCGCGCGGCCGACCGCTGCATGCGCAGCGCGTTCTGCTCGGGCCGGAACGCCCAGATCGAGTCGTCCGCGTGCCGGTAGACCTTGAGACCCTCGAAGATCTCCTGCGCGTAGTGCAGCACCGCGGACGCCGGGTCGAGGGAGAGCGGCCCGTACGGCACCACCCGGGCGTCGTGCCAGCCCTCGTCGACGCTCCAGGAGATGGTCGCCATGTGGTCGGTGAAGTACTTGCCGAAGCCCGGGTCGGCGAGGATCGCCTCGCGCTCGGCGTCGGCCTTCGCCTGCTGCGACGGCGTCGTCGTGAACTCGAGCGGGATCGTGGCGGTGTCGGTCAACGGGACTCCTTCGCAGCGCGGCGGGGCAGCGCGGCGAGCACCGCGTCCCCGACCTCGGTTGTGGTGCGGGCGGACCCGTCGCGCGCGGCGAGGTCGTCGAGCACGGCGGTGGTGACCCGGCCTGCCTCCTCGGTGAGGCCGACGTGGTCGAGCAGCAGGGCGGCCGAGAGGATCGCCGCGGTCGGGTCGGCCCTGCCGGTGCCCGCGATGTCGGGCGCGGAGCCGTGCACCGGCTCGAACATCGACGGGAAGGCGCGGTCCGGGTTCAGGTTCGCGGACGCCGCGAGCCCGATGCCGCCGCCGATCGCCGCGGCGAGGTCGGTGAGGATGTCGCCGAACAGGTTGTCGGTGACGATCACGTCGAAGCGGGCCGGGTCGGTGACGAGGAAGATCGTCGCGGCGTCGACGTGCAGGTAGTCGACGACGACGTCCGGGTAGTCGGCCCCGATCTCGTCGACGATGCGCCGCCAGAGCGCGCCCGAGTAGGTGAGCACGTTCGTCTTGTGCACGAGCGTCAGCCGATTCCGGCGCTCGGCGGCCTTCGCGAACGCGTATGCGACGACGCGACGCACGCCGTAGGCCGTGTTGACGCTCACCTCGGTGGCGATCTCGGCGTCGGTGCCGGTGCGCAGCGACCCGCCGTTGCCGGCGTAGGGCCCCTCGGTGCCCTCGCGGACGACGACGAAGTCGACCGCGCCGGGGTCGGCCAGCGGGCTCGGGAAGCCCGGGTAGAGCACCGTGGGCCGCAGGTTCACGTAGTGGTCGAGCGCGAAGCGCAGCTTCAGCAGCAGACCCCGCTCGATGTTCGCGCCTGCGAGGCGGGGATCGCCGGGGCGGCCGCCGACCGCGCCGAGCAGGATCGCGTCGTGCTCGGCGATCGCGGCGAGCTCGGCGTCGGGCAGCACGTCGCCGGTGGCGAGGAAGCGCTCGGCGCCGAGCCGGAACTCGGTCGTCTCGATCTCGGCGGCGTCGCCGACCGCGGCGAGCAGCACCTTGAGCGCCTCGCCCACGACCTCGGGACCGATGCCGTCGCCGCCGATGACGGCGAGGCGGATGCGTCGGGACACAGGTGGCTCCCCTCGTTGTCGCGCCCGATCAGGCTAGCGCCCGTGCCGGGACGCGATCAGAGGGGTCCGGAGCGGCTCAGTCGACCAGGTCGATCGCCTTCAGGCTCGTGGCCTCGATGCGCCGCGACACCTCCTGCAGCACCTCGGGCGCCGCGGGTGAGTCGATCGTCAGCACGCTGAGCGCCTCGCCGCCGGCGGCCCGCCGCGCGATCTGCATGGCCGCGATGTTGATGCCCGCCTCGCCGAGCAGCGCGCCGTACTGCGCGACGATGCCGGGGCGGTCGGTGTAGGTGAAGACGACGAGGTGCGGCGCGACCGCCACGTCGACCTCGTAGCCCTCGACCTCGGTGATCCGCTCGACCTGCTTCGGGCCGGTCAGCGTGCCGGCCACGCTGTGGGTGCTGCCGGTCGTCGTCGCGCCGCGGAGGGCGATGACGTTGCGGTAGTCGGTGCTCACCGGGTCCGTGATGAGCCGCACCTGCAGGCCGCGCTCCTCGGCGAGCAGCGGCGCGTTCACGTAGGAGACGTGGTCGCTGACGCCGCTCGCGAAGAAGCCCTTCAGCGCCGCGAGCTTCAGCACGCTCACGTCGTAGCCGGCGAGCTCGCCGCGCACCTCGACGTCGAGGGTCGCGACGGGACCGTCGGCGAGGCCGGCGAACACCTGCCCGAGCTTCTCGACGAGGGGGATGCCGGGCCGCACGTACGGGTCGATCACGCCGCCCGCCACGTTCACCGCGTCGGGCACGAGCTCACCGCCGAGCGCGAGCCGGACGCTCCGCGCGACGGCCACGCCCGCCTTCTCCTGCGCCTCGTCGGTGGAGGCGCCGAGGTGCGGCGTGACCTGCAGGGTGGGCTGCGCGAGCAGCGCCGCGTTCGCGGGCGGCTCCTGCACGAACACGTCGAGCGCGGCGCCGGCGATGCGCCCCTCGGCGAGGGCCCGCGCGAGCGCGTCCTCGTCGATGATGCCGCCGCGGCTCGCGTTCACGATGCGCAACGAGGGCTTCGCGACCGCGAACTGCTCGGCGCCGATGAGGCTGGTGGTCTCCGGTGTCTTCGGGATGTGCACGGTGACGAAGTCGGCCTGGCGCATCAGGTCGTCGAGCGACAGGAGGCCGACGCCGAGCTGCTGCGCGCGGGCGGGCGTCACGTACGGGTCGTAGGCGACGAGCGTGACGCCGAACGCCGCGAGGCGCTGGGCGACGAGGGTGCCGATGCGGCCGAGCCCGACGATGCCGACGGTCTTGTCGTAGAGCTCGACACCGGTGAAGCGGGAGCGCTTCCACTCCCCCGCCTTCAGCGACGCGTGCGCGTCGGGCAGGTGGCGGGCGAGGGCGAGCAGGTGCCCGATCGCGAGCTCGGCGGCCGAGACGATGTTCGAGGTCGGCGCGTTCACGACCATGACGCCCGCCTTCGTCGCGGCGGGCAGATCGACGTTGTCGAGTCCCACGCCGGCGCGGGCGACGACCTGCAGCCGAGGCGCGGCCGCGATGGCCTCGGCGTCGACCTTCGTCGCGGAGCGGACGAGCAGCGCGTCCGCGTCGGCGAGCGCGGCGAGCAGGGCCGGACGGTCGGTGCCGTCGACCTCGCGCACGTCGAAGTCCGGGCCGAGGGCGTCCACGGTGGCCGGCGACAGCTGCTCCGCGAGCAGCACGATCGGCTTGGTCACGGTCGTCGGTCCTCCTCGGGGCGGCGGGTGCGGGCCGCGGCCAGCCTATTGGCGCCTGCTGCAGCGCCCCGACCGCATGACGTCGGAGGTCAGCGACCGCGCCCGAGCGCCTCGGACCGCGCGCGGAAGAGCGGCAGCAGGTCGGCGAACAGCGGATGCCGGGGCTCGATGCCCGTGAGCACCGTGACGGCGCCGTCCGGCTCCTCGCGACGCAGGATCGCCTGCAGCTCGACGCTCTCGGCGTCGGCCTCCGTGTCGAACGCGAGCGCCGCCTCGACCGCGCGCAGCAGATGGTCGCGGGGCATCCCGCGCTCGGCGAGCTGCGAGGCCGGCCCGATGAAGCGCTCGTTGCGGCTCAGCTTGCGCAGCGGCCCGCGGCCGACGCGCTCGACGGTGTCGGGCAGGTCGGGGTTCGACAGCCGCCCGAGGATCGTCTCGCCGTAGGCGCGCTGCTCCGCCTCGTCGAGGCCGAACTTCTGGACGAGCAGCGACCGGGTCTCGGCGATGGCGCCCTCGACCTCGGAGCGGATCGCGGGGTCGCCGATGGCGTCGGTGATGCCGCGGACGCCGCGGACGAAGCCGTGGTACGCGGCCGTCGCGTGCGCGGTGTTCACCGTGAAGAGCTTGCGCTCGATGAACGGTGCGAGGTCGTCGACCCAGTGCACGCCATCGATGGCCGGCGGCTCGCCGCCGAACGGCGTGCGGTCGATGACCCACTCGAAGAACGGCTCGAGCGTCACGTCGAGGCCTGCGGCGGGATCCTGCGCGGGGACGATGCGGTCGATCGCCGTGTTCGCGAAGACGGCGACGGCATCGAGGGCGTCGGCCTCCGACTCGGGCAGCGCGGCGACCACGAGGCCCTTCAGCGCGTCGGTGGCGTTGATCGCGTTCTCGCACGCGAAGACCGCGAGCCGCTGGTCGGGACCAGCGATCACCTCGCCCCCCGCCTCGATGCGCCGGGCGATGCCGCGGGCGATCACCGGCGCGACGAACGGCAGCACGCGAGGGCCGACCGCGGTGGTGATGATGTCCGCCGTGGCGATCTCGTCGATCAGGCGGTCCTCGTCGGTTCGGCTGTTGATCGCGCGGAAGTTCGAGACGACCGAGTCGGTGCCGCCCTCGCCGATCTCGTGCACCGTGTACGACTCGGCGGCGGCGAGCGCGTCGATCAGGCTGTCGACGACGTCCGCGAAGACGACCTCGTAGCCGCTGCGCTCGAGCAGCTGCCCGACGAACCCGCGCCCGATGTTGCCCGCACCGAACTGGATCGCTTTCACGCCGCCACGCTAGCGCGGCGCGTCAGCGGACACCGATCCCCCGTTGGAAGACGGCGAGCACGGTGAGCGTGAGCGCCTGGGAGGCGCAGAACGCGACGAGGAGCATGAGCGCGAGGCGTCCGGGCGCCTGGCGCCGCCCGAGCCAGACGGTCGCGCCGTAGGTGAGCACGGGCACGGCGATGCCGGCGGCGAGCACGACCCACGCGAAGGCGCTCAGGCTGCTGTGCACCACGGCGGCGAAGCCGAGCCATGCGAGCAGGTTCGACACGGCGCCGAGCAGCTCCCAGAGGAACGCGAGCAGGAAGGCGAGGGCGACGGCGAGCGAGGCGAGGCGGCGGCGGGCCCGGCGCTCCGCGGCCTCCGCGGCCGCGTCGCTCCGGCGGGGCTCGGCCGCGGTGCCCGGATCGGCGCTCACAGCAGTCCCAGCAGCGCCGGCCACGGCACGAGCACCACCGCCCCGAGCAGGAGCCACGCCACGCGACGTGACGGGGTGCGGATGCGCCAGGCGGCGAGCACGAACCAGAGCGGCGCGGCGGCCACGGCGGCGATCCGGCCGATCACGTTCACCGCGTAGCCGGCCGCCGAGACCGGGTCGCCGGTGCCGCCGGTGACCGTGGCCGCCATCGTGGCGCTCGTGACGCTGCGGATCCAGCCGAGCGTCTCGAGGAGGGCGATCCCGCCCAGCACGCCGAGCAGCACGAGCGCGAGACCGCCCTGAGGCGCGGCCGGGTCACGCGGGACGCGGACGCGGGCGGGCCTCGGCGCGGTCCCACCACCCACCTGCAGCCGATCGTCGCCGGCCCAGGAGAGCGCCTCGTCGTCGACGTCGGGATCGGTCATCGCCGTCGATCCTCTCAGGCGGCGCGGTCGGTGATGCGCAGGATCACACGCTTCGCGCCGCGCCGCTCGGCCAGCCGCTCGATCAGCTGGAACCCGCCGAACACCAGCCCGTACTTGCGGCCGAGGGCGGCGAGCGGGCCCTCGTGGTCGGCGGGGTCGTCGAGGACCTCGGCGCGGCCGAGGACGACCGGCGCGCCCGGCCGGACCCGGCCGCGCGCGTCGCACTCGCGCAGCTCGACGGCCGGGTCGTTGCGCAGCCGCTTCGCCTTGCCGGTGCTCGCGTGCGTGGTGACGACGAGCGCGTCGCCGTACGGCGCCACCCAGACCGGCGTCGCGACGGGCACGCCGGAGCGGCGGAAGGTCGTGAGCGAGACGTACCGACGGCGTCCCGCGGCGGCCAGATCGGGTCCGAGCGGCATGGTCCGGAACCCTACCCGCGGCGTATCAGGCGCCGGGGCGCGCCACCTCGCCGACGAGCTGGTAGCCGCGGACGGCGGTCTCGCGAACCGGGACGCCCGCGTACGGCGCCTCGATCATGCTGCCGCCCCCCGCGTAGATCGCGACGTGGTACATGTCGCCGCCGCCGTCCGTGTAGAAGACGAGGTCTCCGGGCTGCGCGTCGGCGAACGGCACGAGCTGGCCGGCGGCCGCGGCGGCCGCGTACTGGCCGGTCGCCGTGTGGCCGCCGATGCCGATGCCCGCCGCCGCGTAGGCCGCCATGGTGAGCCCGGAGCAGTCGTAGGCCGACGGCCCTGCGGCGCCGAAGCCGTACGGCTTGCCGATCTGCGCGCGGGCGAAGGCGACGGCCTCGGCGCCGGCGGCGCCGTTCGAGCGGACCGGCGCGCTGCCGGACGACGAGCCGGAGGCCCCGGACGGGGTCACGGGCGCCACGGCCGGCGCCGCCGCCCTCGTCGCGGCGGCTGCAGCCGCGGCGACGGCACGGTCCCGGGCGACGAGGGTCGCGAGCTTCGCCTGCAGGACGTGCTGGAGGGCCTGCTGACGTCGGACGACCTCCGCGGTCGCCGTCGCCTCGGCCCGGGCCGTGGTGTAGGCCGAGGCGGCGGCGCTGGCG
This sequence comes from Amnibacterium sp. CER49, assembly GCF_029846255.1. Taxonomy (GTDB): domain Bacteria; phylum Actinomycetota; class Actinomycetes; order Actinomycetales; family Microbacteriaceae; genus Amnibacterium. The sequence goes on from NZ_JARVWQ010000001.1 coordinate 596,054, forward strand.
GTGCGCTGGGCGGCTGCGGAGGCGGACTCGGCCTTCGCCTGCAGGCCGGCGGCGGTGCGGCTGTCCTGCGCGGCGATGCGGGACAGGCGCACGGACTGCACCGAGAGCTCGGACATGCGGCTCAGGCCGTAGAGCACGCGCTCCGCCCCGCCGCCATCGAGCATGAGCCCGGTCGTGCCGTCGTCGCTGCCGTGCCGCGCGAGGTTCACGGCGACGAGGCCGGCCTGCGCCCGCGACTTGCGGGCCTTCGCCGCGGCGGCCCGCGCGGCGAGGTCGGCGGCGTGCGCCTGCTGCGCCGCGCTCGCCGCGGCGTCGGCCGCCCGGTGGTACCGCTCGGCGCTGATCTGCGCCGCCCGGCCGGCCTTCTCGGCCGTGCGCTCGACGGTGCCGAGGCAGGCGGTGATCCGCGTGACCGCGGCGCGGGCCGCGGCCGTGGTGCCGACGTCGACGCTGACCGACGAGCAGGGGGCGGCGGGCGCCGCGACGGCGCCTGACAGCGCGGGAACGGCGAGGGTGAGTGCGGCGGCGGCGCCGAGCGCGGCCGCGACGGTGCGGCGCGTCCTACGGGGGTTCACGACAGAGGTCTCCTGCACGGCGGGGGTCGCGGCACGGCGCGCAGGGCTGCGGAAGCGGCTGGGGTCTGCCGCTTGGGGGTACCGCAGTGGGGAGTGCGCGAGGCGAGCCGGGGTGTCGACTGGTCGGGGGCACCGTAGCAACACCCGCGCACGATCACACAATCCGCGCAGAACAACTGAGCGGCGCGTGTCAACGCGACACGCCGAAGGGAACCCGCGAACACGCCGTGTCCGGCGTTGCGGATCGGTAACAGAACGGCGTGTCTGCGTAATCGCTGAAGAAGCGTGTCGGGGAGTTGCCGGGACGACGGCAGGAAGGCGCCTGGACGTCACCCATGCGGCTCGAGTGAGCCGCATGGCGCGCCGGAACGACGGAAGCGGGCCCCGGCGACAGCCGGGACCCGCTTCCGAGGAGGTGGGGGATCAGCGCGCGGCGCGACCCTCCTGTGGGATGCGCTCGCGCATCCCGCACATGAACGCAGCGTCAGGACGAAGTGGAGCGACCGCCGCTCAACGAGCGGCGCGGCCCTTCCCGCGGGATGCGCTCGCGCATCCCGCACATGAACGCAGCGTCAGGACGAAGTGGCGGGCCCGCCGCTCAACGAGCGGCGCGGCCCTCCACGTAGTCGTCGGAGGTGTTGCGCCAGGCGAAGAGCGAGCGCAGCTCGCGGCCGACCTCCTCGATCGGGTGCTGCTCGCCCTTGGCGCGCAGCTCGAGGAACTCCTTGCCGCCGTTGTCCTGGTCGCCGATGAAGCGCTTCGCGAACGTGCCGTCCTGGATGTCCTTCAGGACCGCCTGCATGTTCTGCTTCACCTCGGGCGAGATGACGCGCGGGCCGGAGACGTAGTCGCCGTACTCGGCCGTGTCGGAGATGCTCCAGCGCATCTTCGCGATGCCGCCCTCCCAGAGCAGGTCGACGATGAGCTTCAGCTCGTGCAGCACCTCGAAGTAGGCGATCTGCGGCTGGTAGCCCGCCTCGGTGAGCGTCTCGAAGCCGTACTGGACGAGCTGGCTGAGCCCGCCGCAGAGCACGGCCTGCTCGCCGAACAGGTCGGTCTCGGTCTCCTCGGTGAAGGTCGTCTTGATGCCGCCCGCGCGCAGGCCGCCGATCGCCTTCGCATACGACCAGGCGAGGTCCCACGCCTTGCCGCTCGCGTCCTGCTCGACGGCGACGATCACGGGTACGCCGCGGCCGGCTTCGAACTCGCGCCGCACGGTGTGGCCGGGACCCTTCGGGGCGACCATGACGACGTCGACGTTGTCGGGCGCCGTGATGTAGCCGAAGCGGATGTTGAAGCCGTGGCCGAACAGCAGCGCCTTGCCGTCGGCGAGGTTCGGCGCGATGTCGTTCGCGTAGACGTGACGCTGCACCTGGTCGGGCGCGAGGACCACGATCACGTCGGCCCAGCGGGCCGCGTCGGCGGGCGTGTGCACGCGGAAGCCGGCGTCCTCGGCCTTGCTGCGGCTCTTCGAGCCCTCCTGCAGGCCGACGACGACCTCAACGCCCGAGTCGCGGAGGTTGAGGGCGTGCGCGTGGCCCTGCGAGCCGTAGCCGATGACGGCGACCTTCTTGCCCTGGATGAGGGAGAGGTCGGCGTCGTTGTCGTAGACGATCTCGGTCACTGTGCGTCCGTGCCTTTCGTTGGGGTTCGGTTCATGGGCGCGGGATGCGCTCGGTGATGCTCTTCGGGCCGCGGCCGATCGCGAGCAGCCCCGACTGGGCGAGCTCGCGGATGCCGTACGGCTCGAGCACCTTGAGCAGCGCGCCGGTCTTCTGGGTGTCGCCCGTCACCTCGATGACGAGGGCCTCCGTCGTCACGTCGACCACCGAGGCCCGGAAGAGCTCGACGATCTCGAGCACCTGGCTGCGGGTCGAGTTGTCGACCTTCACCTTGATCATCACGTGCTCGTGCAGCACCGACGAGGTGGGCTCGAGCTCGACGATCTTGATGACGTTGACGAGCTTGTTCAGCTGCTTCGTGACCTGCTCGAGCGGCAGGTCCTCGACGTCGACGACCGCGGTGATGCGCGACAGGCCCGGCACCTCGGAGTGCCCGACGGCGAGCGACTCGATGTTGAAGCCGCGCCTCGCGAAGAGCCCGGCGACGCGGGTGAGCAGCCCGGGCTTGTCCTCGACGAGCAGGGAGAGGACGTGGCTCATCGTTTGCGGGGTGCGGTCGGGTTGCGGGACTCGTCCTGCGGGTCGGCCGACGGCAGGTACAGGTCGGGGTCCTGCCCGTCGGGCGCCTCGTCGCCCTCCCAGCTCGGCGCGTGGTCGCGCGCGTACTGGATGTACGAGTTGCTGACGCCCTGCGGCACCATCGGCCAGACCATCGCGTCGGCGGAGACGACGAAGTCGAGCACGACGGGGCGGTCGTTCGTCTCGAGGGCGAGCCGGATCGCGTCGTCGACCTCCTCCTCGCGCTCGACGCGGATGCCGAGCGCGCCGTAGGCCTCCGCGAGCTTCACGAAGTCGGGGATGCGGGCGGTGCCGTGACCGGTGTTCAGGTGGGTGTTGGAGTAGCGGCCGTCGTAGAAGAGGGTCTGCCACTGGCGGACCATGCCGAGCGACGAGTTGTTGATGATCGCGACCTTGATCGGGATCTGGTTGAGCACGCACGTGGCGAGCTCCTGGTTCGTCATCTGGAAGCAGCCGTCGCCGTCGATCGCCCAGACCACGCGGTCGGGCTCGGCGACCTTCGCGCCCATCGCGGCGGGCACGCCGTAGCCCATCGTGCCGGCGCCGCCGGAGTTCAGCCACGACCCGGGGCGCTCGTACTTGATGAACTGCGCCGCCCACATCTGGTGCTGGCCGACGCCGGAGGCGTAGACGGCCTCGGGGCCCGAGAGCTCGCCGATGCGCTTGATGACGAGCTGCGGCGAGAGCAGCCCGTCGGTGGTGGGCGCGTAGCCGAGCGGGAACTCGCTCTGCAGGCCGCGCAGGTACTCCCACCAGTCGGCGTACCGCTCCCCCGCGGCGCGGTCGTCGCCGGCGGTCTGCTCGCGGAACGCCTCGGCGAGGTCGCCGCAGACCTCCTTCGCGTCCCCGACGATCGGCACGTCGGCGAAGCGGATCTTGCCGATCTCGGCCGGGTCGATGTCGATGTGCACGACCTTGGCGTTCGGCGCGAAGAGCGACGCCTTGCCGGTGACGCGGTCGTCGAACCGGGCCCCGATCGACACGAGGAGGTCGGACTCCTGCAGCGCGAGGACCGCCGGGACGGTGCCGTGCATGCCGGGCATGCCGAGGTTCGCCGGGTGGCTGTCGGGGAACGCGCCGCGCGCCATGAGCGTGGTGACGACCGGGGCGCCGGTGACGTCGGCGAGGTCGATCAGCTCCTTCGAGCCCCGGGCGCGCACGACGCCGCCGCCGACGTAGAGCACCGGACGGCGCGCGCTCGCGAGCAGCGCGGCGGCTGCCTGCACCTGCTTGCCGTGCACCTTCGCGACCGGGCGGTAGCCGGGCAGGTCGAGCTTCACCGGCCAGACGAAGGGGGCGCGGTTCTGCTGCGCGTCCTTCGTGATGTCGACGAGCACCGGCCCGGGACGGCCCGTGGAGGCGATGTGGTACGCGGATGCGATCGCCGCGGGGATGTCGGCGGCGTCCGTGACGAGGAAGGAGTGCTTCGTGATCGGCATCGTGATGCCCACGATGTCGGCCTCCTGGAAGGCGTCGGTGCCCATGAGCGTCGAGAACACCTGGCCGGTGATCGCGAGCAGCGGCACCGAGTCCATGTAGGCGTCGGCGATGGCGGTGACGAGGTTCGTGGCGCCCGGTCCGGAGGTCGCGATGGCGACGCCCACGCGGCCCGACGCGGCGGCGTAGCCCTCGGCCGCGTGACCGGCGCCCTGCTCGTGCCGGACGAGGATGTGCCGGATGTGCTCGGCGTCGAGCAGCGGGTCGTAGACGGGCAGGATCGCGCCGCCCGGCAGCCCGAAGACGTCGGTGACGCCGAGCAGCTCGAGCGTGCGCACGACCGCCTCGGCGCCCGTGATGACCTCGGGCTCGGGGGCACGGGTGGCGTGCTCGCCGCCGGGGGCGGGACGCGGCACGGCGCGCAGCGGGGTGGGGATCGGGATGGTCATGGCCTCTCCAACGACGAAGGGTCAGCCCGTCACGGCGCCGACGGCGGCCGAGCGCACGAGCTTGCTGTACTTGGCGAGCACGCCACGGGTGTACCGGGGAGGCAGGGGCGCCCAGCCGGTGCGGCGGGCTGCGAGCTCTGCCTCGTCGACGAGTACGTCGAGCGTGCGGGCGGCGATGTCGACCCGTATCGGGTCGCCGTCGCGGATGAACGCGATGGGACCTGCGTCCACCGCCTCCGGTGCGATGTGGCCGATGCACAGGCCGGTTGTGCCGCCCGAGAATCGTCCGTCGGTCAACAGTAGTACGTCGCGGCCGAGGCCCGCCCCCTTGATGGCCGCGGTGATGGCGAGCATCTCGCGCATGCCCGGCCCGCCCTTCGGGCCCTCGTAGCGGATGACGACGACGTCGCCGGCGGAGATCTCCCCGTTCGTGAGGGCGTCCATCGCGCCGCGCTCGCGCTCGAAGACGCGCGCGGGGCCCTCGAAGACCGCGGCGTCGAAGCCCGCGGTCTTCACGACGGCGCCCTCGGGGGCGAGCGAGCCGGTGAGGATCGTGAGGCCGCCGGTCTCGTGGATGGGGTCGTCGAGCTTGCGGAGCACGGTGCCGTCGAGCGGCGCGATGTCCATCTCGGCGAGGTTCTCGGCGACCGTCCTCCCGGTCACCGTGAGGCAGTCGCCGTGCAGCAGCCCGGCCTCGAGCAGCGCCTTCATGACGACGGGCACGCCGCCGACGCGGTCGACGTCGTTCATGACGAAGCGGCCGAAGGGCTTCAGGTCGCCGATGTGCGGCACCCGGCTGCCGATGCGGTTGAAGTCGTCGAGGGTGAGCTCGACCTCGGCCTCGTGCGCGATCGCGAGCAGGTGGAGCACGACGTTCGTCGAGCCGCCGAAGGCCATGGCGACGGCGATGGCGTTCTCGAACGCCTCCTTCGTGAGGATGTCGCGTGCCGTGATGCCCTGCTTCAGCAGGTTCACGACGGCCTCGCCCGAGCGGTGGGCGAGGTAGTCGCGGCGGCGGTCGGCCGAGGGCGGCGCGGCCGAGCCGGGCAGCGCCATGCCGAGCGCCTCGGCGACCGACGCCATGGTGTTCGCGGTGTACATGCCGCCGCAGGAGCCCTCGCCGGGGGCGAAGGCGCACTCGATGCGCTTCGCGTCGGCCTCGCTCATCCGCCCCGCCTTGACGGCGCCGACGGCCTCGAACGAGTCGATGATCGTGATGTCCTTCTCCGTGCCGTCGGAGAGCTTGACCCAGCCCGGCGCGATCGAGCCGGAGTAGACGAACACCGAGGCGAGGTTCAGGCGCGCGGCCGCCATGAGCATGCCGGGAAGGCTCTTGTCGCAGCCGGCGAGCAGCACGGAGCCGTCGAGGCGCTCGGCCTGCATGACGGTCTCGACGGAGTCGGCGATCACCTCGCGGGAGACCAGCGAGAAGTGCATGCCCTCGTGGCCCATCGAGATGCCGTCGGAGACCGAGACGGTGCCGAACTGCAGCGGGTAGCCGCCGCCTGCGTGCACGCCCTCCTTCGCCGCCTGCGCGAGACGGTCGAGCGAGAGGTTGCAGGGCGTGATCTCGTTCCACGAGCTCGCGATGCCGATCTGCGGCTTGTCCCAGTCGTCGTCGCCCATGCCGACCGCACGGAGCATGCCCCGCGAGGTGGTGGCCTCGATGCCGTCGGTGACGACCCGGGAGCGGGGCTTGACGTCGATGTCGGGGCTGGAGGAGGCGGGATCCGGCATGGCGATCAGCGTACCGGCGGCGCCGCGGCGGCCCGGGGCCGGGCCGCCAGCAGCGCCGCGACGACGAGCGTCGCGACGGCGACCGCGGCGGTGACGAGGTAGCCGCCGCCGATCCCGAGCCGGTCGGGCAGCACGCCCGCGGCGACCGAGTAGAAGCCGCTGCCGATGAGGGACGCGGCGGCGCCGCCGGTGCCCTGCGCGAAGGCGATGGCGGCGGAGAGCGCCGGCACGTCCGCCTGCGCGGCCCCCTCGAACGTCGCCGACGAGAGGCTCGTCCACGACAGGCCCATGCCGCTGCCCGCGACCGCCCACGCGACGAGCGCGACGACGAGCGGCAGCGGACCCGTGAGCCCGGGCAGCACGGTCGCGGCGAGCGCGAGCAGGGCCGTGGTGATGCCCGCCGCGGCGAGCGGCGGCGCGACGCGACGGACCCGCTCCCCCGGTGGCCGCAGGTTCATGAGCGACCAGCAGACGGCGCCGGCCGCCAGGGCCGCACCCGCGCCCGCGACGCCCACGTGCGCGATGTCGATGAGGCCGAGCGGCAGCAGCCCCTCGCCGCCGAAGTAGGCGACGATCATGCCCGTGTAGACCCCGAGGACGAGCCGCTTCGCCCGCTCGGCCGCGGTGAGCACGACGACGACGCGGACCGCCGCCGCGGTGGCGAGCGCGAGCCCGGCGATCCACCCGGGCAGGCGGAGAGCGGCATCGAGACCCGGCGCGAGCGCGGTGAGCGCCAGCCCGGCGAGCACGAGGAGGCTGGAGGCGTAGGGCGTCCGCACGCCTCCGGGAGCGCGGGGCAGCAGCCCCGCGGAGCGACCGATGACGAGCCGCGCGAGCAGCACGAGGAGCGCCGGCCAGGCCATCGCCGCCCGCCAGCCGGCGAGCTCGGCGACGGCGGCGTTCACGACCGGGCCGACGATCGAGGGCAGCAGCCACGCCAACGAGAACGTGGCGACGACCCGGGGCCGTAGGGCGTCCTCGTAGAGGGCGCCGACCGCGTTCAGCCCGAAGGCGTTCAGCAGACCCGCGGCGGCGCCCTGCAGCAGCCGGCCCGCGAGGACGAGGGCCATCGTCGGGGCGAGCACGGCGAGCAGCACCCCGACGAGGTAGACGACGGTGGACCCGAGCAGGGTGCCCCGCGGGCCGAGGCGGGCGCTCAGCGCCGGTCCGAGGACGGCGAAGAGGATCCCGGCGAGCCCGGGCCCCGAGAGCGTGGCGCCGTAGAGGGCGGCGCCGTGCAGCTCGCGGGAGGCGAGCGGCAGCACGGCGCCCTGCGCGATCGCCTGGACCGCGGTGCCGAACTCGGCGAAGAGCAGGCCGGCGAGCAGGCGCCCGCGATCCCCGGTGAACGCCGCCCGGAGGGAGACGTCCGCGGCGGTCACCGGACGACGCTAGCGCCCGCTCCTGACGCCCCTCCACGTCCGAGGGGAGACGGCCGCGTCAGCGGGGGCGGGCCTCCGCGCGCAGATCGGCGAGCAGGTTCAGCACCGCCGCCACCTCGCGGGGCCCGGCGACGCGATGCGGCGCGATCGTCTCGCCCGATCCGCTCTTCAGCCCGACGTCCTCCGGGCCGAGCGCGGCGAACGCGTCCTCGTCCGTCACGTCGTCGCCCGCGTAGAGCACCGCGGTCGCCCGCGTCGAGCGCCGCAGGTGCTCGACGGCCTCGCCCTTCGTCGTGCTGCGCACCGAGAACTCGATGACGTTCTTGCCGAGCCGCACCTTGAGGTCCTCGACCTCGGCCTGCGCCTCCGAGAGCGCCACGAGGTGCGCGACGCGGCTGTGCCGGTCGGTCGCGAGCCGGGTGTGCAGCGCGTAGCCGGCGGGCTTCTCCTCGATGCGGACCGTGTCGAGCACGCCCGCGACCTGGTCGAGCACCTCGGCGAGCACCGCCATCGACTGCTGCTCGTGCTTCGTGAGGGTGATCACGTCGTCCGGATCGTCGAGGCGGAGCTCGATGCCGTGCGAGCCGACGAGCAGCACGTCGCTGCCCATGTGCGAGACGCGCTCGAGGTCGTCGAGGGAACGGCCGGAGACGAGGGCGACGCGGGTGGCGGGCATCGCGAGCAGCCGCTCGACCGCGCGACGCGCCTCGGGCAGCGCGCGGGCCCGGTCCGGCTCGTCGACCTCGGGCGCGAGCGTGCCGTCGAAGTCGAGCGCGACGAGCAGCCGCGGTGTCCTCGCGAGCGCCGCGAGGTCGTCGGAGAGCGCCTGATCGATCGGCGCGGCGGCCGCGGGCATCAGTCGGTCTCGGCGAGCTCCCGCGTGCTCGCCGAGGGTCGGATCACGGCCAGGGCGTCGAGGAAGTCCTGCGACCAGCGGGCGACGTCGTGCTCGACGACCCGGGCCCGGAGCGCCCGCATCCGCTGACGCCGCTCGCTGCGCGGCATGTGCACGGCGTGCAGGATCGCCCGCTTCACCCCCTCGATGTCGTGCGGGTTCACGAGCAGGGCCTGCTTCAGCTCGTCCGCGGCGCCCGCGAACTCACTGAGCACGAGCACCCCGTCGTCGTCCACGCGGGAGGCGACGTACTCCTTCGCCACGAGGTTCATGCCGTCGCGCAGCGCGGTGACGAGCATGATGTCGGCCGCGAGGAACATCGCGACCATCTCCTCCCGCGGGTAGCCGTGGTGCAGGTAGCTGATCGCGCTGTGCCGGATGGTGCCGTAGTCGCCGTTCACCCGCCCGACGGTGAGCTCGATCTCGTCGCGGAGCGCCTTGTACGACTCGACCCGCTCGCGGCTCGGGCTCGCCACCTGCATGAGCACGGTGTCGTTCACGTCGAGCTTGCCCTCGGCGAGCAGCTCGGCGTAGGCGGTGAAGCGGTGGCCGATGCCCTTCGTGTAGTCGAGCCGGTCGACGCCGAGCATGATCGTGCTCGGGTCCCCGAGGTCGTGCCGGATCTCCTCGGCCCGCCGCCGGACGGCTTCGGAGGAGGCGAGGTCGACGTACGCCTTCGTGTCGATCGAGATCGGGAAGTGCCGGGCGACGACGCTGCGCGGCTTCTCGCTGCCCGAGTTGGGCCAGCGGCCCGCGCCCGCGGGCAGCAGCTCGACCCGGTTGTGCGTGGTCGGCATGTGGAAGAGGCGGCGGACCGCGCGGAGGAAGTTGCCCGCATCGGCGCGGCGCTGGAAGCCGATGAGGTCGGCGCCGAGCAGCCCTTCGACGATCTGCTGCCGCCACGGCAGCTGCGAGTACAGCCCGTAGGCCGGGAACGGGATGTGGTTGAAGAAGCCGATGGTGAGGTCGGGGCGGCGCTCGCGCAGCAGCCGCGGCACGAGCTGCAGCTGGTAGTCCTGCACCCACACGGTGCCGTCCTGCTCGGCGACCTCGGCGGCGCGGTCGGCGAAGCGCTCGTTGACGCGGCTGTACGCCTCCCACCACTCGCGGGCGTACTTCGGCTGCGCGATGACGTCGTGGTAGAGCGGCCAGAGGGTGTCGTTCGAGAACCCCTCGTAGTACTGCTCCACCTCCTGCTCGGAGAGGGTGAGCGGGAAGAGGCGCAGCCCGTCGGACTCGAACGGCTCGATCGGGTCGTCGGCGACCCCCGTCCAGCCGATCCAGGCGCCGTGGTTCCTGCGCATCACGGGCTCGAGGGCGGTGACGAGACCGCCGGGCGAGGGCTTCCAGGAGGGCGTGCCGTCGTGTGCGGTCACGCGGTCGACCGGGAGGCGGTTGCTCACGACCACGAAGGAGTACCGGTCGGATCCGCTGCCCTGCTCGCCGTCGATGATGCGGCCTCCTTCACGGTGTCGCGGCCGGGGAGCCGCCGTCCGGAGGATAGCGACCGGCGCTCAGCCGAGATCGAGCACGGCCTGAGCGGCCGCCACGAGGGGCGCCGCGTAGCTCCGACCGTGGCTCGCCGCGTGCACCGCGAGCGGGTGCAGCTGGTGGATCGGCACCCGCGCCTCCCAGCCGGGTCGCAGCGGCTGCGCCTCGTCGTAGCCCTCGAGGACCGCGTCGAGGAAGGGGCAGCCGAAGAGGTCGAGCATCGCGAGGTCGGTCTCGCGGTGGCCGCCGGACGCCGCCGGGTCGAGCAGCACCGCGCCGCCCTCGGTCCAGAGCACGTTGCCGTTCCAGAGGTCGCCGTGGATGCGCGCGGGCCGCTCGTCGTCGTCGAGGTCGCCGGAGGCGAGGAGCCCGCAGGCCTGCTCGACGAGCTCGAGCTCCTCCAGGCGGAGGTGCCCGCGATCGGCCGCCCGCCGCGCGTAGGGCAGCACCCGGGCCTCGGCGACGAAGGCGCCCCACTCGTCCCAGCCGTCGCGTCGCGTCGGCAGGGCCTGGTCGCCGATGAAGGTGGGGCCGTCCCAGCCGTCGGGCGGCACGCCGAACGCGGCGGCGCCCGCGGCGTGGGTGCGGGCGAGCGCCGCGCCGAACGCGCGGGCGTGCGCGGCGGTGGGCCGCGCCTCATCCAGCGCCTCGAGCTCGATCGAGCCCGGGGCGACCGCCAGCACCGCGACGGTGCGGGCGCCGCCGGCCGCCGCGAGCCAGGCGAGTCCCGCCGCCTCCGCCTCGAAGAAGCCGGCGGGGGCGTCCGGACGGCGCTTCACGAAGGTGCCTGCCACGGCCGCAGGCTAGGACGGCTACCCGAGCGCGGGCGCGGCGGGCGGCGCGAACAGCGCCACCGACGTCCGGCGGCGCGCGACGACCGCGACGGTGAGCACGTAGGCGATCAGGCCGGTGAGGGCGAGCGTGGCGATGCCGCCGCCGACCGCCGCTCCCCCGGCGCCGGTGATGATCGCCTGCAGCGCGCTCACCGCGGCGGTGAGCGGCAGGTAGGGGCTGATCACCTGGAACGGCGCCGACACGAGCTGGATGGGGTAGAGGCCGCCGACGGCGACGAGCTGCACGCCGAGCAGCACGATCGAGAAGACGGTGCCGGCCCGGTCGAACAGCGCCGTGAGCAGCTGGTGCACCGCGAAGTACGCGATGCCCGCGACGACCGAGACGAGCAGCGCGAGCCCGGCTGTGCCGAGGTCGAGGTGCAGCGTCAGCTCCATCAGGGCCACGAGCAGGAGCGCCTGCAGCGCGGCGAGCACGGCGCCGCGGCCGAGCGCCGAGCCGACGAGCCGCGAGGTGCCGATGCCGGTCGGCAGCAGTCGCCGGCGCAGCGCGCCGAAGAGCAGCACCGCCGCGGCCGCACCGATCCAGAGGCTCACCGGGATGATGAGCGCCGCGACGATCGCGCCGATGCTCGTCGTCTCGTGGCGCCGCACCGCGGAGGCCTGCACCGGGTCGGAGACCGCCTGCGCGATGCGGGTGCGCTGCTCGGGTGTCGTGTCGGGCAGGCCTGCGACGGCCTTCCGCAGCCCGGACGCGAGCGAGGTGGCGCCGTCGCCGAGCTTCGTCGCGCCCGCCTGGCTCGAGCGGATGCCCGTGGCGATCCTCGCCGCGCCCGCCGAGAGCGAGTCCGCGCCGGAGGCGACGTTCGTGGCGCCGGCGGCGAGCGACGACGCGCCCGACGCGCTCTGGCGGAGCCCGGACGGCAGGGCCGCGGCGCCCGAGGCGAGCGAGGCGCCGTTCGCGGCGAGGGTCCGCGCGCCCGCGGCGCTCTGCGCGACGCCGGACTGCAGGCCCGCGGCGCCCTGCGCGCCGCCCGTGAGGGCGCCGTTCTGCTGGGCGAGCGCGGCGAGGCCGCCCTGGATCCTCGCGATCGCCGCCCTGTCGGCCGCGGGCAGCGTCGGGTCGGCGAGCACGTGCTTCAGGCCGTCGCTTGCGCCGGACACGCCGTTCGCGTAAGCCGTGGCGAGCCGCGGGTACGACTGCAGGCCCGACGACCTCGACGCTGCCGTGGTGAGGCCGGAGGCGAGCGAGGAGACCCCGCCCGTGTAGCGCTGCACGCCGCTCGAGAGGTCGCTCGCCCCGGTCGCCGCTTGGTCGAGGCCGGCGGAGAGCGAGTCCGCGCCGGAGGAGAGCTGTGCGGCGCCGGAGGCGAGCGATGCGGCGCCGGAGGCGATGCCGTCCTGGCCGCCCGCCAGCCTGCCGAGGCCGCCGGCGAGCCGTCCGGCGCCCGACCCGAGCGAGTCGGCGCCGGTCGCGGCGCTGCCGATGCCGGTGCGCAGGCTCGCGAAGCCGCCGTAGAGGCCCTCGATGACGCTGCGGCTGATGGTGCTGCCGAGCGTCGCGGTGAGCGACGTGCCGAGCGACGACGAGAGCTGGCTCACGATGTAGCCGTGGGCGTCGTCCGTCTCGATGCTGATGCGCGCCCGCTGCGGGTCGGTGCTCGAGACGGACGAGATCGACTTCGAGAAGTCCTTCGGGATCGTCACGATGGCGTAGACCGCGCCCGAGTCGAGGAGGTCCTTCGCCTGGCTCGCGTTCGAGAGCCGCCACTCGATGCTCGCGCCGGTGGCGTCGGAGGCCGGGGGCTTCGTGAGGTTCGTGACGACGAGCCGGCCGGCGGCGATGGTCGTGGCCTTGCCGTCGGCGCCCTTCGTCTGGATCAGGCGGTCGTTGTTCACGATGGCGGCGGGCACGCTGGCGCTGCCCTTGTCGGCGGCGGCGAGCGCGCCGATGAACACCCCGAGCACGAGGCTGGGGACGATCGCGACGAGCAGCAGCAGCGCGATCCGGCGGAACGAGCGTCGGGTCATGACGAGGCGGGGACCTTCCTCAGGGGCAGCGTGGGGGTCGCGGCGGCGGGGTCGGCCGCGGCGGTGACGAGGACGGCGGTGGCGCCGTCGTCGGCGAGGGTGCGAAGCGCGAGCGCGAGGCGTCGCTCGGCGTCGGCGCCGATGTCGCCGGCGTCGATCACGACGAGCTCCGCGCCGCCGGCGAGCGCGGCGGCCGCGAGCACGACGAGGCGCTCCTCGGCGAGCAGCGCGCCGAGCGGGGTGCGCCCGGACAGCGCACGCGGACCGGGGCCGAGCGCGGGGACGGCGAGGCGGATCCGCTCGAGCCACAGCCCGGTGGAGCCGCTGCGCTGGCGGCGCGGGGCGGCGCGGAGGCGCTCGGCGATCAGCTCGCCGACGGGCACGGCGGTGGCGGTGCCGTCGTCGAGCACGGGCGCGGCGAGCCGGCGGACGTCGGCGGCCTCGGTCGGCGCGGGGTGCCCGTCGACCTGCAGCTCGCCGGCGCCCGGCAGCAGGTGGCCGGTGAGGGTGGCGACGACACCCCTGCGCACGCCGGCCGGCACCGGCAGCGTGGCGACCTCGCCCCGGCGCACCCGCAGGTCGAACGGTGCGGTGGTGAACGGCGCCTCGGGCACGAGGCCCGCGGCGCTCACGAGCCAGTCCTGCTCCCCCGCCGCCCAGGCGAGCTGCTCGCGGTGCCGCACGAGCCCCTCGCCCTCGATGTCGACGGAGGGCAGCAGGCGGTCGAGCCAGCGCGGCAGGTACCAGGCCGCGCGGCGGAACAGCAGCATGACGGCGGGCACGAGGGTCATCCGCACGAGGAAGGCGTCGAAGACGATGCCCACCGCGAGCGACGAGGCGATCGGCTTGATCGTGCCGCCGCCCTCGGGGATGAACGAGGCGAAGACGAACACCATGATGAGCGCCGCCGCGGTGACCACCCGGGCGCCCTGGGTGAAGCCCCGCCGCACCGCGAACGACGCGTCGCGGCTGTGCACCCACGTCTCGCGCATGCCCGCGACGAGGAACACCTCGTAGTCCATCGACAGGCCGAACAGGATCGCGATCACGAGCACGGGCAGGAACGACAGCAGCGGGCCCGGCTGAGTGCCGAGGCCGCCGAACCAGCCCCACTGGAAGATCGCGACGGTGACCCCGATGCTCGCGAGCAGCGAGAGCAGGAAGCCGACCGCGGCCTTCAGCGGCACGACGAGCGAGCGGAACACGGCCATGAGCAGCAGCACCGAGAGGCCCACGACGACGAGCCCGAAGGGCAGCAGTGCGTTGCCGAGCCGGGTCGAGATGTCGATCTGCACCGCGGTCGTCCCCGTGACGGCGATCGGGATCCGGTAGTCGTGCCGGAAGTCCGGCTCGAGCGCGCGGATCCGCTGCACGAGCCGGATCGTGGTGGGCGACGCGGGCCCCGAGCTCGGGATCACCTGGAGGATCGCGGAGTCGAGCGTGCGGTTCGGGGTCGGGGTGCCGACGGCGGCGACGTCGGGCAGCGCCGCGATGCGCGCCTTCATCCGGTCGAGGGCGGTGATGAAGTCGTTGTTCTGCGTGACGTCGGCGAGGATCAGCAGCGGCCCGTTGCGGCCCGGGCCGAACTCCTTCGCGGTGAGGTCGTAAGCGGTGCGGGAGCTCGAGCCGACCGGCTGGCTGCCGTTGTTCGGCAGGCTCAGCTCGAGGCTCGCGGCCGGGATCGCGAGCACGCCGAGCACCGCGACGACCGCGACCACCGCCACGACCGGCGCTTTGGCGACGAGGGCGACCCAGCGCGCACCCATCGTGTGCACGTCGCCGCGGACGGCGGCCTCGGCCCGTCGCGCCGTGCGGCTGCCCGGCTTCGGCACGAAGCGGCTGCCCCCGAGGGCGAGCACCGCCGGCAGCAGGCTCACCGAGGCGGCGACGGCGACGAGCACGGCGAAGGCCGCACCGACGCCCATGATCGACAGGAACGGGATGCCGACGATGAGCAGGCCGAGCAGCGCGATGATCACGGTCGTGCCCGCGAACGCCACGGCGGTGCCGGCGGTCGCGACGGCCGTGGGGATCGACTCCTCGACGGGCGTCCCCGTGGCGAGCTGCTCGCGGTGCCTGGAGATGATGAAGAGGCCGTAGTCGATGCCGACCGCGAGCCCGAGCATGAGGGCGAGGGTCGGCGCCGAGGTCGAGACGTCGGTGAACAGGGCGACGAGGCGGATCGCCGCGTACGAGAGCACGACGCCGATCACCGCGGAGAGCAGCGGCAGCCCCGCGGCGAGCAGCGAGCCGAACGTGACGACGAGCACGGCGCCCGCGAAGAGCAGGCCGAGCCCCTCCGTGACGCCCACGCCGACGGTCTGCTGCTGGAACGCCTGCCCGCTGAAGGCGACGGAGAGCCCCGCGGCCCGGGCGATCGAGCCCGTCCGCTGCAGCGCGTCCTTCGTCGCGGCCGTGACGGACGAGTCCGCCTTCGAGAACTGCACGCTGATGATCGCGGCGCGGGAATCGTCCGAGACGGCCTTCGTGGAGTACGTGCTGAAGGGGCTCGAGGCGCTCTCGATCCCGTCGATGCGGGTGATCGCCGAGACCATGTCGCCGATCGCGGCCTTCTCGCGCGTGCCGTCGATGCGGGAGCCGGCGGGGGCGACGAGGATCGCCTGCGCGCTGCCGCCCGCGGCCTGCGGGAAGACGGCGTCGAGGCGGTCGAGCGCCGCCTGCGACTCGGTGCCGGGGATCGTGAACGAGTCGGCCAGCTTGCCGCCGAAGCCGAACCCGGCGACGCAGAAGGCGAGCAGCAGCAGCACCCAGGCGGCCACGACGCGCCACGGGTGGGCGTGCCCGAGCCTGCCGAGGCGGTACAGGAAGGCGGTCATGACCTGGAGCGTCCTTCTGATCGGGTCGGTCGCGACGCCGCTGTCACGGGAGGCATGGTCAGGCGGGCTGGGGTGCCGCGGGCAGCACGAGCTCGGCGAGCACGGCGGCGAGGAGCGGCCTGAGCTCCTCGTCGGGCAGCTGCTCCGTCGCCCAGCGGTCCGCGCCGACGAGCACGAAGGCGGCGCCGGCGAGCGCGACCCCGAAACGGACGGCGTCGCGGTCGGATGCGTCCGCGGGACGGAGGCGGTGCGCGACCTCGACGACGAGGGCGTCCGCCTCGTCGACGACGGGCTGCCCGCGCAGCGCGCTGCCGTGGTTCACGAGCACGGCGACCTCCAGGCGGTGGGCGAAGAGGAAGTCGACGAACCGGGCGAGGAACGCCTGGGTGCCGGCCGGGTCGTCGAGGTCGGCGGTGCCGAGCAGGTCGCGGAGGTCGACGACGGCGGGGCGGAGCGCGGCGTCGAGCAGCGCCTCCTTGCTGTCGAAGTGGTAGAGCACGCTCGACTTCGACAGTCCCGCGGCGTCGGCGATGCGCTGCAGCGAGGCGCCCTCGAAGCCCGACGCGGCGAAGGAGCGTAGGGCGGCCTGCACCAGCTGGGAGGCTCCGGACGGCACCGGGCGAGCGTACTGCACGATCGGTCAGTCCGGTTGCGTAGGCACCGCTTCCCAGGCTCTCCTCACGCCGGACGCATCGGAGGCCCAGTAGCCTCGGAAGGTCATGGGAACTCTGCGCAAGTACCTCTTCAGCCCCGTCATCGTGTCCGCGCTGATCTCCGGCATCGGCGCTGTGCGGCAGCAGCGGAAGGCGCCCGCGGACTGGCGCACGGTGCTCACGTGGGCGTCGTGGATCCTCAGCTTCATGGTCGCGGTCGGCACGGTGCGCATCGAGTCGCAGGAGGTCGACGACCCCGACGCGAAGAAGCAGCCGCAGCCGGCGACCGGCCCGAAGCCGATCAAGCGGGCGCGCACGAAGGCC
The DNA here is from genome assembly GCF_029846255.1 of Amnibacterium sp. CER49. Taxonomy (GTDB): domain Bacteria; phylum Actinomycetota; class Actinomycetes; order Actinomycetales; family Microbacteriaceae; genus Amnibacterium. The sequence continues at coordinate 612,857 of NZ_JARVWQ010000001.1, forward strand.
TGACGCCCGCTCAGCCCTCCTTCGACTCCTGCACGGGAGTCGGGCCGGTGAAGTCGCGACTCCGCCGATCGGCCGACGGCGAGCCGCTGAAGAGCTCCCGGTCGGTGCGCCGGCTCGCGTTCGCGGGCTCCGCGGCGACGCTGCGCTCGCGCTCGCCGCTGAGGATCCGGGTGCGCGGCAGCGCCTCGGGCGCCTGCTCGTGCAGCCAGCGGATCATCTCCTCGCGCACGAAGCAGCGCAGGTCGAACAGGGTCGGGGCGTCGACCGCGGTGAGCAGGATGCGCACGCGCACCACGCCGCCGACGGCGTCGGTGACCTGCAGCACCGCCACCCGGCCGTCCCAGAGACCGGTGCGGCCGAGGATCCGGTGCATCTCGTCGCGCATCGCGCCCGGATCGACGCGCCAGTCGAGGTCGAGCTCGACGGACTGCATGAGCTGCGACGAGGTGCGCGTCCAGTTCTCGAACGGGTTCGTCGTGAAGTAGGTGGAGGGCAGCACGAGGCGCCGGTCGTCCCAGACGTGCACGACGACGTAGGTGAGCGTGATCTCCTCGATGCGGCCCCACTGGCCGTCGGCGACGACCACGTCGTCGACGCGGATCGCGCCGGAGAACGCGAGCTGCATGCCGGCGATCACGTTCCCGAGGGTCGACTGCGCGGCGAGGCCGGCGATGATCGAGGCGACGCCGGCGGAGGCGAGCAGGCTCGCGCCCGCCGCACGCGCGGACGGGAACGTGAGCAGGATCGCGGCGAGCGCGACGACGACGATCGCGGCGACCGCGACGCGGCGGATGATCAGGATCTGCGTGCGGATCCGTCGCGCGACCCGGTTGTCCGGCACGTCGACCCGGTAGCGCCCGAGACCGAGGTCGACGAGGAAGGACACGACGGCCGCGGCGAACCAGGCGCCGGCGCCGATCACGAGGACCGCGAGGACCTCGTCCCACCCGCCGCGGACGGTGCGGAACAGCGCGGTGTCGAGGCCGAGCCAGGCGCCGAGCACGACCGCGAGCACGCGGAACGGGCGGCGGAGGCGGCGCATGCTCCGCTCGGGCCACGCGCGGCGGCGGGCGACGACGCGCACCGCGAGCCCCACGGCCTCGGCGACCACGATCGCGGCGGCCGCGCCGGCGACGACGTCGAAGACGACCCGACCCCAGGTGCTCGCCTGGATCGCGATCCACAGCTCGTACAGGTTCACGGGGCTCCCCCCGCTCTCCGGGCGGGGCGGCGAGCGCCGATTCCCGAGGAGTGCACGGCCCCCGACCATACCGAGCCCAGCGGAGGCGGGGCCAGGATGGCGCCATGCCCCTCCCCATCGAGGACTACGCGATGATCAGCGACTGCCAGTCCGCGGCCCTCGTCGGGCGCGACGGCAGCATCGACTGGCTCTGCTTCCCCCGCTACGACTCCCCCAGCATGTTCGGCGCGCTGCTCGGCGACGAGAGCAACGGTCGCTGGCTCGTCGCCCCGGCCGACCCGGACGCCACGAGCACCCGGGCCTACCTCGAGGGCACGTTCATGCTCGTCACCACCTGGACCACCGCGACCGGCGTGGTCGAGGTGACCGACTTCATGCCACACGGCAACCGCCGGGCCGACATGGTGCGGCGGGTGCAGTGCGTGTCCGGCACGGTGACGATGCACCAGGACCTGCGCATCCGGTTCCTCTACTCCGCGGCCGTGCCCTGGATGCGGCAGGCGGAGCGGCACGAGGCGACGCCGGCCCTGCTCGCGGTCGCGGGCCCGGACGCGGTCGTCGTGCGGGGGCCGCGGTTGAAGGCGAAGGGCACGACGCACCAGGGCGAGTTCGCGCTCACGGCGGGCGACGTCGTCGACCTCTCCCTCACCTGGTACCCGTCGCACCGCCCGGTCCCCGACCGGCTCGACGTCGACGGGAGCATCGACGCGAGCCTCGAGTGGTGGCGGCGCTGGACCCGCGACATCGAGCACGAGGGGCCGTACCACGCGGCGGTCGTCCGCTCCCTCATCCTGCTGCGGGCGCTCACCCACGAGGACACCGGCGGCATCGCGGCGGCCGCGACGACCTCGCTGCCGGAGCAGTTCGGCGGCGAGCGCAACTGGGACTACCGCTACGTGTGGCTGCGCGACGCGGCGCTCACGCTGTCGGTGCTCATGGAGCACGGGTTTCGGCTGGAGGCCGACCAGTGGCGCGGCTGGCTGCTGCGCGCGATCGCCGGCGACCCGGCCGACGTGCAGATCATGTACGGCCTCGCCGGCGAGCGCGACCTGCCGGAGCGCATCGTCTCGACGCTGCCCGGCTACCTCGGCAGCGCGCCGGTGCGCATCGGCAACGGCGCCGTCGACCAGTACCAGGCCGACGTGATCGGCGAGGTGATGGTGGCGCTGTCCGACGCCCGGGAGCACGGCCTCGAGGAGGCGAGGCACGCGTGGCCGCTGCAGCGGGCGCTCATGTCGTTCACCGAGCAGCACTGGCAGCGCAAGGACAGCGGCATCTGGGAGATGCGCGGACCCGAGCAGCACTTCACGCACTCCCGCGTCATGGTGTGGGCGGCCTTCGACCGCGCCGTGCGCGCCGTCGAGCGCTTCGGCCTCGACGGGCCGGTCGACACGTGGCGGGACCTCCGCGAGCGGGTGCGCGCCGAGATCGAGGAGCACGGCTTCGACGCCGAGCGGGGCACGTACGTGCAGGCCTACGGGACGACGGAGGTCGACGCGTCGCTGCTGGTGCTGCCGCAGGTCGGGTACGTCGAGCCGGACGACCCGCGGATGCTCGGCACGGTCACGGCCATCGAGCAGGACCTCATGCCCGACGGCCTCGTGCTCCGCTACCGCACGGCGGCTGCCGCCGACGGGCTGCCGCCGGGCGAGTACCCCTTCCTCGCCTGCTCCTTCTGGCTCGTCGAGCAGTACGCGGCGAGCGGACGGCGGGAGGCGGCCGAGGCGCTCATGGAGCGGCTGCTCGGTCTCGCCAACGACGTCGGGATGCTCTCCGAGGAGTACGACGTGCAGGGCGGCCGGCAGGCGGGGAACACGCCGCAGGCCCTCTCGCACCTCGCGCTGGTCCGGGCGGCGGACGCGATCCAACGCGGCGCGGACCGACCGGTGCGTTGACGCCCCCGTCCGCCGCGTCTCCGCTGACGTTCAGGCCGCTCCCCCCGAGCACCCGGACTCCGTCCAGCCGCTCTCCCTACCGTCGGGCGCTGACCAGGACAACGGAAGGATCCCGCATGGCGCAGATCATCGAGACCATCGACGTCGACGTGCCGGTCGACAAGGCCTACAACCAGTGGACGCAGTTCGAGTCGTTCCCGCACTTCCTCAGCTTCGTCGAGGAGATCGTGCAGCAGGACGACACCCACAACCACTGGCGCGTGAAGATCGGCGGTGTCGAGCGCGAGTTCGACGCGGTCATCACCGAGCAGCACCCCGACGAGCGGGTCGCATGGGCGAGCACCGACGGCACCACGAACGCCGGCGTCGTCACGTTCCACAAGCTCTCCGACACCTCCTCCCGCGTGGCGGTGCAGATCGACTGGCAGCCGCAGAACGCCACCGAGAAGGTCGGCCAGGTGCTCGGCATCGACAACCACTCGGTGAAGAAGGACCTCGAGAACTTCAAGAAGTTCATCGAGAGCACCCCGAGCGAGACGGGCGCGTGGCGCGGTGACGTGCCCCGCGACTGAGTCGTCCGCGGATCGAGCGGCCCGCCTGCACCCGCAGGTGGGCCGCTCGTCGTCCCGGGGCCGCTGATGGCGTTCGAGGGGCTGACCGCGGAGCCCGACGGCGACGGCCGCTGGCTCGTGGTCGAGACGGGACGTCCGCGCGGCGAGGCGGTCGTCGCGACCGTCGTGCGCCGCGGCGAGGGCGTCGAGCTCGAGGACCCCGCCGACGGTCCCGCCGCGCCCCCGAGGGGGCCGTACTCCGACGTCGACGCGGCGCTCGAGGCGTTCGGGCAGTGGCGGCTCTCGCGCTTCGAGGGCCGGCGGCCGTAGCGCGACCGGCGCGAGCGGGAGGAGCGCTGCCCTGCCCCCGCGCGCGGACTTCCCTTCTACGTTAAGCAGCAGTAACAATGTCCTCTCGGGATGCCGGCGCCGCCACCCGAGGGTCGCACCCACGACCCGGCCCGGCCTCTCGCATCCGAGGAGGACGAATGGTCGACGACGACGAGTTCGACGGTCTGAGCGGCAGCATCTGCGCCGACTGCGGGGACGCGCTGACGCTGCTGCGCGCCCACGGCGGCATCCGCGCCGTCTGCGACGACTGCGGCGCGACGCGCGCCGCCTGATCCCGCTCCGGATCCTCGCCGCTCCGGGCCTCCGGAAGCGACCACGATCCGGAGCAGCCGGCTCCCCGACGGACCGGGACCTCGCAGCGCAGCCATCGGCGCTGCACATGCCCTCCAGGGCCCGCGCTCACCGGTCGTGCTCATCCTGTGATCGCCGGGATCTTCCGGTGACCGCCGGATCCGAGGAACCTCCGTGGGTATGGCAGAGCGCCCCGTCACCGTGCGGCACGGACGCGCGCGGCGACGTGCGCGGCCGTGGACGCATGTCCTGCGCCTCGTCGCGATCGGGGTGGCGGTCGCGGTCGTCTCCACCGGGTCGCTCGCCGCGGTCGCCGCATGGCGCCTGACGAGCGAGCTGCAGAGCAGAGCCGTCGACATCGGCAGCGGGAAGACGGAGACCACGCCGGAGGTCAGCGCGTTCAGCGGCTCGTTCGACGTGCTGCTCGTGGGCGAGGACAACTCGAGAGGCCAGAGCGGGTACGGCGCGGCCCGCGAGGCGACGCTGAACGACGTGAACATCCTCGTCCACGTCGCCGCCGACCATCGGAGCGCGACGGTGGTCAGCCTGCCGCGCGACCTCGTGATCGATCAGCCGCGGTGCACCGATGCCGCGACGAAGCAGGTGTCCACCGCCGTGACGGCGGAGCCGCTGAACACGGCGATCGGGCGCGGGGGGCTCGGCTGCGTCGTCGCCACCGTCGAGCAGGTCACGGGTCTGCGGATCCCCTACGCGGCGCTGTTCAGCTTCGCCGGGACGGTCGCGATGGCCGACGCGGTCGGCGGGGTGCAGGTGTGCACGACCAAGGCGATCGACGATCCCGCCGCGGGCCTGGTGCTGCCGGCCGGCGTCTCGACCGTCACCGGGAGGACGGCGCTCGCGTACCTCCGCAGCCGGCACGGCGTCGGCGACGGCAGCGACCTCGGCCGCATCGCCTCGCAGCAGGCCTACATGTCGTCGCTCCTTCGCAAGATGACGAGCAGCAGCACGCTGATGAGCCCGACCGCGCTCTTCGCGCTGGGCTCCGCAGCGGCTCAGAACGTGACGCTGTCGACCTCGCTCGCGGACGTGCGGACCATGGTGACCATGGCGCTCGCGCTGAAGCAGGTGCCGCTGTCGAAGATCGCCTTCGTGCAGTACCCGACGACCGAGGACCCGGCCGACCCGAACAAGGTGGTGCCGGACGCGGCCCTCGCGACCACGCTCCTGTCGCTCGTCGACCGGGACGAGGCGATCAGCCTGAACGGTTCGAACCTCCGCTCGAGCTCGGCGGTCGCCGAGACCGGCACCTCGTCGGCGACCGCCTCCGTGCCGCCGCCGTCCTCGCCGAGCGCCTCGCCGTCGAGCTCGACGGGTTCGACGTCGTCGAGCACCTCCTCCGCGACGAGCGGTCTCACGGGCCAGACCGCGAACGAGCGGGTCTGCTCGGTGGCCGCCGGCGGCTGACGCTCCGCCGGATCCCGCGACCTCGCCGGCGACGGCGGCCCTTCGGCTGATGCGGCGCGCGGGTCGGCGTTCTAGCATCCGCGGCATGGCCGAGAAGCGCACCTGGCAGGACCTCACCCCGACCCAGCAGCGGCTCGTCGTGGCGGGCGGGCTGCTCGAAGCCGCGACGACCTGCTGGATGCTGGTCGACCTGCGACGCCGCTCCCCCGCCCTCGTCCGCGGCCCCCGTTGGGCCTGGGCCCTGTCGAGCGTCGTGCAGCCCTTCGGTCCGCTCGCCTACGCGCTGCTCGGCCGTCGCGCGCTGCCGCAGGCGCTCCGCGTCGCGCGGCGCTGAGGTCGTCCCCGCACGTTCTCCTACCAGACACGGCGCCGCCTTCCCGCAGACTGCCCGTGTTCGCGCCACTGATTGAGCACTTCGTCAGCGATCATTCAATTCGGTACCCGATAGTGAGCGCCGTGTATGCGACGGACGGCCGTCGGACGAGCGAAGCGCCGTCCGTGCGCGGAGTGCTCTGGGGGGCCTTCGCGGTCCGCCGGCTCCACCGCACGGGTGCCGGGCCGCAGCGCGTGCTCGTGCTCGGCAGCCGCTCGCTGCTGCGGGCGCAGGACCGCCGCCGGGCGCTCGCGCAGCTGCCCGAGGACCTCGCCGACCGGCTCTGGCTGAGCACCCGGCGCGGCATCGACGTCGACGTGGTCTGGGAGCTCCGATCGATGTTCCGGGCCGTGCTGAACGGCCTCACCGCGCTGCGCATCTCGCGCTACGACGCCGTCGTGCTGCTCTCCGCAGCGGAATCGGACCAGTCGTCGCGGGCCCGCATCCGCATCGACCGGCTTCGCGCCGCGATCCTGGGCCAGATGTCGCCGGCGGGCCAGTTCCTCGCCGTGGTCCTCGGTGACGAGCGCGCCGCGGCGAAGCAGGCCGAGGCCGGGCGCTCATCGGGGGCCGCACCCATCCTTGCCGCGCTCGAGACGCCGAAGGCCGCCGCCGCGGCGATCGCCCGGCGGCTGCAGCTGACGACGAAGCCCGACACCGGCCACGACGCCGACCGCTCCGACGGGTCCGGCGACGAGGTCGACGCGGACCGCGCGCGGGCCGTGGAGGCGCTGTCGCTGCGCGACCGCCCCGACGACGAGGTGCTGCAGCGGATCGTCGAGCAGGCCGGTGAACGCTTCGGCACCCGCTTCGCGGAGCTGAACATCATCGGCCGGGACGTCCAGTGGTCGCTCGCGGCCGCCGGTCTGCACCGCGGCGAGCGCTCCACGGAGAAGTCGCTCTGCGGGCGCGCGATCCAGCGATCCGGGCCGACCATCCTGCACGACACCCTCCGCGAGATGCCCGTCGACGACATCCCCCGGGTCGCCGACGGGCGCCTCGTGCGCTTCTACGCCGGGCACCCGATCCAGTCGATCGGCGGCCACCGCATCGGGGTGCTCTGCGTCTACGACACCCGCCCCCACCGACTGCTCGACGACGACGTCGACGCCCTGCGCGACCTGGCGCTGCTCACCGAGGCGCGGGTCATCGGCGCCTGACGGCCGCCGAGGTCAGCGCCGCGACGAGCGCTGCGGCGCGATCAGCGCGGCATCGGCCCGTTCGGGGCGGGCGAGAAGGGAGCGCAGGATGACCGGCAAGGTGGTCGTGAACCGATGCGTGTCGATCGACGGCTTCATCGCCGGCCCCGGGGATTCGATGGACTTCGGCGGCGGCCTCGCCCTGTCCGACCTGGTCGATCCGCAGGACCTCGCCGAGATCGCGAGCGCGACGGGCGCGATGCTCGTCGGCCGGCGCACCTGGGAGGTCGGCGCGCGCATGGCGGCCGAGCGCCCCGACAGCACCGACTACCCGTTCGAGGGGCCGATGTTCCTCCTCTCCCATCGGCCGCTCGACCCGCCCGCGCCGGCTGTGACGATCCTCGAGGGCGACATCCGCGCGGCGGTCGCCACCGCGCTCGCCGCCGCCGGCGACAGGGATCTGGAGATCCTCGGCGCCGACGTCGCCCGGCAGTGCTTCGAGCAGGGGCTCGTGGACGAGGTGCTCGTCTACGCGCTGCCGATCCTGCTGGGCGGGGGCACCCGGTTCGCCGCGCCGCGCACCGTGCTCGAGCCCGTGAGCAGCGCCCGCTCGGATCGGACGACCATCCTGCGCTTCCGCGTCGCGAGAACCGCGGCCGGAAGGACGGCGCCGGCGTCCGGCGGTTGAGCGCGTCCCGGGTCCGAGGAGTCCCGAGGCGTGCCGTCCGCGCACGCCGTTGAATTCTTAGTGGATGCGGAGTCGCGGTTCCCTACGCTGCGCGTCCATGCCCCCCGTCGCCGAACGGCATCGCGATGCAGGCGTGCTCCGACGCCGGAACCCGGCCATCGACATCGCCCGCGGCATCGCGATCATCGCGATCGTGCTCGGGCATGTCGACCGGGGCCTCGCGAGCGCGCATCTGCTCGACGGGACGAGCGCGACGTTCGGGGACTGGGATCGGTTCCTCTACCTGTTCCATGTGGCGGTCTTCGCATTCCTCGCCGGGGTGTTCGTCCGCTCCGCGGCGGCGCGACAGGGGCGCTGGCGGTATCTGGTGAGCCGGGACGGGCTCTTCCTGTACCTCTACGTGCTCTGGTCGTTCATCGAGGGCCTCACGAAGGTCGCCACCGCGAAGCTCGTGAACACGCCGACGTCGCTGCTCGGGGTGCTCGACCTGGCGAGACCGATCGGGCAGCTCTGGTTCCTGCCGTGGCTGATCGTCGTCACGGCCCTGGCAGTGCTCGTCGCGCCGTGGCGGAGCCGGCCGCGAGCAGCCGCAGCCCTCCTCGGCAGCGCGGTGGTGAGCCTGGTCTTCTGGGGTTCCGACCCGGCATGGGCCGGCCTCCAGGGGCTCGGCCTCTGGGTCTTCTACTTCGCGGGCGTGGCGCTCGGCTCGGAGGCGCTCATGTCGGCGCTCGTGGCGATCCGTCTCGTGCCCGCCGTCGCCATCACTGTCGCCGGTTCCGCGCTCTACTGGCTGTCGGTCTTCACCACCGACGCGACGCCGCCGACCGCCGTCGACGGACGACCGGTGACCGTCGCCACGGTGGCGCTCGGGTTCTTCACGTCCGCCGTCGGACTCGTCGTCGTGCTGGCGGTCAGCCACCTCCTCGCATCGACTCGGGCGTGCGACTGGCTCGCCTTCGTGGGGCGGCACACCCTCCAGATCTTCCTCGCGAGCATCACCTTCGCCTCGGGGATGCGGATCATCCTCTCGAAGGCCGGAGTCGACTCCCCCGGGGTGCACGTCGCCCTCGGCACCATCGCCGGTGTCGCACTCCCCCTCGCGCTGTGGTGGCTGCTCGACCGGATCGCGTTCCCCTGGCTGTTCGCGCTGCCGGGGCGGCGCCGCACGGTCGGTCGTTCCGCGGGGCCGGTGCCCCCGGGCTCCGTCGTCTCGGGGTAGCGCCCGACGCGCTGGCAACCGATGTGCGCCTCCGGGCGCCGGTGCGCCACAGTGGCCCCATGAGCGACCCGGCGGCCTGGTTCCTGACGCGCGCCGAGCGCGGCAACCCCGCCACCGACATCGACGACGGGCCGACCGGCGGACCGGCGTGGGCGGAGGGGAACCACGTCACGCCGCTCGTGCACGGCGCGACCTACTTCGCCCGGCTGGCGGAGGAGCTCGCCGCGCTGCGGCCCGGCGACCGGGTGTGGTTCACGGACTGGCGAGGCGACCCCGACGAGCTGCTCATGCCGCACGGGCCGACGATCGGCGACCTGCTCGCCGATCTCGCCGGGCGCGGCGTCGAGGTCCGCGGCCTCGTCTGGCGGTCCCACGGTGAGCGCCTCTCCGCACCGATCAGCGGGCGCGCGAACGAGCTGCTCGGACGCCGGATCAACGACGCGGGCGGCGAGGTGCTCCTCGACCAGCGCGTCCGCGTCTTCGGGTCGCATCACCAGAAGCTGTTCGTGCTGCGGCATCGGGACGACGCCGCGAAGGACGTCGCCTTCGTCGGCGGCATCGACCTCTGCCACAGCCGGCGCGACGACGCCGCGCACGAGGGCGACCCGCAGTCGCTCGAGATGGACCCGCGGTACGGGAAGCGGGCGCCATGGCACGACGCGGCGCTCGAGCTGCGCGGCCCGGTCGTCGCCGACGTGCTCGCGGTGTTCGCGGAGCGGTGGAACGACCCCGCACCCCTCGACCGGCGCACCCCGTACCGGATGCTCATGCAGCGCCTGGCGCGGATGCCCCGCCATCCGCGTCCCCTGCCGGCGACGGCGCCGCCTCCGCCCCCCGCCGGTTCGCACGCGGTGCAGCTGCTGCGCACCTACGGGCAGAAGCGGCCCGCGTTCCCGTTCGCGCCGGAGGGTGAGCGGAGCATCGCCCGCGCCTACGGCAAGGCGTTCGCCCGCGCCGAGTCGTTCATCTACATCGAGGACCAGTACCTCTGGTCGCGGGAGGTCGCCTCGGCGATCGCGGTCGCGCTGCGCAAGCACCCCCGGCTGCACGTGATCGTCGTCGTGCCGAGGTACCCGGACTCGGACGGCCCCCTGGTGGGGCCGCCCAGCCGGCTGGGGCAGGTGCGGGCCGTGTCGATGCTCCGTCGCGCCGCCCCCGACCGCTTCGCCGTCTACGACCTCGAGAACGCCGCCGGCACGCCGATCTACGTGCACGCGAAGGTGTGCATCGTGGACGACACCTGGATGACGTGCGGCTCCGACAACTTCAACCGCCGCTCCTGGACCAACGACAGCGAGCTCACCTGCGCCGTGGTCGACCAGGGCAGCGAGCCCCGGCTCGTCCGCGACCTGCGGCTGCAGCTCTGGGCCGAGCACCTCGGGCTCGAGCAGGACGATCCGCGGCTCCTCGACCCCACCGCGGGCTTCCGGCTCTGGAAGGACCGGGCGCGGACGCTCGACAGCTGGCACCGTGCGGGCCGTCCGGGGCCCCGGCCCGACTCGCGGGCCCGGGCGCACACGACCGAGCCGGTGTCCCGGCTGCAGCGGCTCTGGGCCTCTCCGCTCGCCCGGCTCGCCGTCGACCCGGACGGGCGCCCGCAGGCGCTGCGGCGCGCGAACCGGTTCTGACGAGCCGCCCCGACCTTCCGGAGGTCCCGCGCCGTGTCCGCCGCGGTCGGCGACCTCAGCGGCCCTCGAGGGCCTGCAGCGCGATCCGTCGGGCCGCGCGGCGCAGCTCCATCTCGTGCATCGTCATCGCGGCGAGGTCCTCGAGGATCGAGATCCGGTCGCTCGAGAAGACGTGGGGCTGCTCGTCCAGGATCGCCAGCGTGCCGAGGTTGTGCCCCTCCCGCGTGATGAGGGGCACGCCGGCGTAGAACCGGTAGGGGCTGTCCGCGGCCCTCGGGAGATCCGCGGTCCGCGGGTCGGTGAGCACGTCCTCGATCACGAGCGTCTCGTCGTGCAGGCCGCCCGGGCTGCCGAGGCCCCGCTTGCGGTCCACCTCGGCGACCGCGATGCCCTGCCGGGACTTCAGCAGGACCTTGTGCTCGTGCACGACGGTGATGATCGCGACCGGGACCCCGAACAGGCGCACCGCGAGGGCGGTGATGCGGTCGAACTCCGGATCCGGGTGCGCGTCGAGCAGGTTGTACTCGCGCAGCGCCTCGAGCCGCTCCGACTCGGGATCCACCGCCTCGGGGCGCCGGACGCCCAGCAGGTCGACGAGGAGCTCGCGGACCGCCGCCCTGGCCTCCTCGACCGCCGGGCGGAGCGCCGCGTCGATCTGCACCATCCGCTCCAGGAGCGCCGCCAGGCCCTCCGGGACGTCGAGCAGCGCGGCCGCGGCGCCGGGGTGCCGTCCGGTGAGTGCCTCACGCAGCACCAGGCCGAGCGAGTAGACGTCGGTCGCGGGGGTCACGGGCCCGCCTCGCCGCTGCTCGGGGCTGAAGAAGTCCGACTGCATCAGGTGGGCGACGGGCCGGCCGAGCTGCTCGCGCAGCGCCGCCATCCCGAAGTCGGCGAGCTTCGCGGCAGGCGGCCGGTTGCGCGCCTCGGCGAGCAGCACGTTGGTGGGCTTGATGTCCCCGTGGAAGATGCCCTGCTCGTGGATGTGCTCGAGGGCGCCGAGCAGGTCCCAGGCGAGGTACCCCACCTCCACGACGGACATCGGTCCCTGCTGCAGCCGGCGACCGAGGTCGCCGCCCGGCACGAGCTCGAGCACGAGGAACACCCGCGACTCGCCGTCCTCGGTCATGTGGGTCCCGGCGTCGAGCAGCGTCACGAGTGCCGGGTGGTTCAGGCCCGCGATCATGCGCGCCTCCCCCTCCTGGGTGCGCACGTCCACGCCGCCGGCGCTTCGCGCGGGGAAGACCTTCACCGCGACGTCGCGCCCGATGAGCACGTCACGGGCGGCATGAACGACCGACCCCTCGCCCTGGGCGAGGACCTGCCCGACCACGTACCGGCCCTGCAGCACCGCGGCCGCGGCGAGGGGCTCCAGCGCGTCCTGCACGGATCCTCCTCTCGTCGCGGTGGCGCCCTCAGAGGGTCCCACGGAGGGCCTGGTCGTGAGGAGGGCATCAGGCGCGCTTCCGTAAGATGCGCCGGTGCGACTCTCGCTGTCCCGACCTGACGCGACGATCGCGTACAGCGCCTCGGGACCCGACGACGCGGCCCGCACGCTCCTCGCGACCCACTCGCTCACGACGAGCAGGCAGTGGGAGGACGAGGCCGGCGTCCTCGACTGGAGCGGGATCGCCCACCGGGGTACCCGGCTCGTGCGGTTCGACACCCGGGGTCATGGCGAGTCGACGGGGAACCCGGATCCCGCGCAGTACGAGTGGCCCGTGCTCGCCGACGACCTCCTCGCGGTGGCGGACGCGGTGTCGCCGCAGGCGCCGATCGACGCGCTCGGCGAGTCCACCGGCTGCGGCACCCTGCTCTGGGCCGCGAGCCGCGTGCCGTCCCGCTTCCGCCGACTGGTGCTCGTGATCCCTCCGACGCGGGGTCCGGCGCGTGAGCAGCAGACGCAGCTCTACCTCGCCATCGCCGACATGGTCGAGCTGCGCGGGATGGACGCGTGGCGCCGGATGATGAACGCCGCTCCACTGCCGCCGCTCCTCAGGGAGGGCGGTTGGAGCAAGCCGCGCAGCAGCGGGGTGATCGAGGCGCTGCTGCCCTCGGTCCTGCGCGGCGCGGCCGCCAGCGTCCTCCCCGACGAGGACGCGCTGCACGCGATCCGGCACCCGGTGCTCGTCCTGTCGTGGACCACCGACCCGAGCCATCCCGTCGAGACCGGCGAGTACCTCGCGGAGCAGCTGCCCGACGCCGAGCTCGAGGTCGCGTCGACCCCCGATGCGATCCGGGGGTGGGGGGCGCGGATCGCCGACTTCCTCGCGGCCTGAGGCGCGCGGCACCGCTGCTGGGACCGAGGAAGCCCTGGTCGAGCGCTCCGCTCGCACCAGGGCCCCTGTGCTGTACGCCCCCTCGGGACTTGAATCCGGAACCCGGCTGATCACGACGCAGTTGCTCGGCCACCGCTGGCGTGCACCGACCCGGCCACGACGTCGAACTACTGTGCAGTATGAGCCGGGGAGGGATGGCCCGCGGCGGCGCACTGTCCCGTCGAGAGGTGCTGGCAGGCGGTGCCGCGCTGCTTTCCGCGGTCGGCGGCGCTGTCGCCGCTGCCGCCTCCGGCGCAAGAATCCACTTGACGTCCGGGGACGCGCGGTCCGGCGCGCCGCACGCAGCCTCGGCGAAGCCGTCCCGGCCGCCGTTCATCGGCGCGCCGGTCCCGGCTCTGGAGCTGCATCCGGCAGCGATGGCGACGCTGCAGAGCTTCACGCTCCTGCCGCAGACGCGCGAGTGGTACACGACGCAGGCGAGCGCAGGAACGAGTCGCCTGTCCGACCCGGCGGGGTTGAAGGTGGGCGACATCGTGGTCTCGCGCTTGGCTCCGGACGGATCGCTGCTCGATTGCATGACCCTTCCGGACAGCGGGCACGGCATGGGCCTGATCGTGCGGATGGAGGCAGGGATCCGGGTCGTGTACTCCTGCTGGTTCGCCCCGGACGCGAGCGGACGCCCGTACGACCTGGTCCGGCTCCCCTACACCCCAGGGGTCGCCAGCCGCGGCGCTGCGACCACTGTCATCGAGGGCGCCGGGTACCCGCTCGACCCGTCTCTCGACGTCTCGACCGATGCGGTCTCGCTCCGGCACCAGGGTGGCGGAGGACCCGAGTACACGCGCCACGAATGGTCGCACTTCGTGGTCGGGGACCTGTCGCGACCGACGGGGAAGATCGCGACCGCTGACTGGCCGCCGACGCACCAGGGCTTCTGCAGCTTCGGGAACCGGTTCTTCTTCTACACCGGAGCAGCCAGCGACAAGGCGGGCGGAGACCCGGCGTTGATCACCGAGTACAGCTGGGCGAACGGGGAAGCCGTCGCTCCGCCGATCGACGCCTCGGACAACTCGCGCAAGCCGGACGGCTCCTACGAGGGTGGCTCGATGGAGCCCGAAGGGGCCACTGTCGTCATCGACGAGAACGGCGTCCCGTCGCTGCTCGTCGGCGTCGCCAACGGGAGCACCTCGGCGGCCGCGGTGCCGCGCAGCTACCGCACCTTCCGCTACCCGCTCGCGACCGGGACCTAACGCCTCTCGCAGCGCGGTGGCGACGGTCGTCGCGTACTGATGCGAGCGGTGCATGGGGTCCCGCCTGGTCAGCGGCGTGGCGTGCGAAGATCCTCGCCGACCGACGCGGGCGGGACAGGCCCGAGAACGAAGAAGCCCTGGTCGAGCGCTCCGCTCGACCAGGGCTTCTGTTCAGTACGCCCCCCGGGACTTGAACCCGGAACCCGCTGATTGGAATATCGGTCATATCAGGATATGGCAGGACTTAGCAGAACCGCTGGTCAGCCTGCGATTGTCGGTATTGCGGCGTAGCGTGCACACGCACGGCTCCGCGCGGGATTCCGACATAAAGGGTGACTAATCGATGACGACTGGACGACCCGAGCTCGCACTCGGCACCCATGGACGGATCCATCTCTCCCAGGCCGCCGGGATCTGGCGCGCGCGGGTCCGCGTCCGGGACTTCGACGGCGTCACTCGGCAGCTGCAGCGCGCAGCCAAGACCCGCGGCGGCGCGGAGCAGGCACTGCAGCTCGCACTACGCGATCGCGGCCGCAGCGGTGCCGCGGAGCTCATCACCGGTGACTCGAGAGTCGCGGATGTCGCCGCGCAGTGGTTCACCGCGCTGGAATCGCAGAGCCCCTCGACACGACAGGCGTACGCGGACCAATTGCGGCGACAGATCCTGCCCGCGCTGGGGAAGGTGCGGATTCGCGAGCTCTCTGTCGGCCTCGTCGACCGCCACCTGGCGACCATCCGCGCCCAGCACGGTCCCGCCACCGCACGGGTGTGTCGCAGCGTGCTGTCCGGGATCTGCGGGCTTGCGGTGAGACATGACGCGCTCCCGACGAACCCCTGCCGGGACGTCGCTCGGATCCCCGGCACGCCGAAGCGGCGACCGACCGCGCTGACTGCCACCGAGGTGCGCGAGCTCCATACGGCCCTCCTCCAGAACCCGCGAGCGGTGACGCTGGATCTGCCCGACCTCGTCGCTTTCCTCGCCGCAACCGGGGCACGGATCGGTGAGGCCTGCGCAGTCAGCTGGCACGACGTCGACCTCGAGGCCGGAACCGTGCACCTGCACGGCACGGTGCTGCGCCTCAAGGGCCAGGGACTGGTGGTGGGCCGCTCGAAGTCTCCCTCGGGCGATCGGATCATCGAGCCACCGCCCTGGTGCATGCAGATGCTGCGATCCCGTGCCGGCGCCCGCAGCCGAGGCGCGGTCGCAGCGGTCTTCCCCGCCCCATTCAGCGGCGGCCTCCGAGACCCGTCGAACACCCGGCGCGGTCTTCGGCAGGCGTTCGACGCCGCTGGGCGAACGGACCTGACGAGCCACGTCTTCCGCAGGACCGTCGCGACGTTGATGGACGCAGCTGGCATGTCCGCTCGCGACGCCGCTGACCAGTTCGGGCATGCGCACCCGAGCCTGACCCTCGATCATTACATGGGCCGCAGAGCGCGCTCCACTGGCGCCGCGACCGTCCTGCAGGAACTCGACCTTTGGCCCGATGACCAACAGCCCCCATCGACCATTTGGATCATCCCCCGCAGCGATGCCTGAGCGTCCCTATGGGTACCGGGCTATCGCTGCCCCGCCTTCTCGGATCCGCCACCGCGTCCGCGCGTGAGGAGGTCCGCAACCACCCCCGTCTCCGTGCTGCCGTCGCATCAGCTCCTGACCCCCTTGCCTTCAAGCCATACCGTGGCTGTTCTCGAGAGGTCACCGCAGGCAGGAGACGGACTCGGCTCCTAGGGTTCCCGCGGTCCCGACTCGCAGAACCTCTCATCCGGTCGAGATGCGTCGCTCGACGGCGACCCGCCCGCTGTAGCATCCGCCGCTCATCAATTCAAGGCGACCCGCTGGTCGCGCCCGGCAGGCGTCTCCCCGGCCGCATCAAGCACAAGTTGCACACTTGTGAATCTCAGTTGAGATGCGCACGCTGGTGATCCGTCGATTCGAAGGAGAACGAGCGGTGGCACAACCCGTCGTGCACGTCGAGATCACCGGTCCGGATCCGGACGGGCTGCAGGAGTTCTACCGCCGCCTCTTCGGATGGGAGTACGACACCGGGAACGAGGTGTCGCGCACGATCGAGAAGGAGCACGGCTCCTACGGCTTCGTCCGTCGGCTCGGGACGGACCTGCAGGGCGGCGTGGGAGGCGGCGCAGCCTTCGGACGGCACGTGCTCGTCTACGTCGCCGTCCCGGACGTGGCCGCGGCCCTTGCGGAGGTCGAGCGGCTCGGCGGGCGGAAGGTGCTCGACGCCGCCCGCTCCCCCCGCACCGACCTCGTGATCGCGCAGTTCGAGGACCCGGCAGGCAACCTGATGGGCCTCACCGAGACGGCCTGACCCTTGTCCGAGGCACGACGCACTTGACGTGCACTCACATGAGCATCACACTTGAGCGAAGGGCGGTCGACGCCGCAGTTCGACTCGATCCGCCGCCGGACACCTGCAAGGAAGCAAGGAGAACCGTGCCGATCGTTCCACTCCCCCAGCTGCTGAGCGACGCGAAAGCCGGTCGCTACGCTGTGGGCTACTTCGAGTCCTGGGACCTCTACTCCCTCGAGGCCACCATCGCCGCCGCCGAGGCCGAGCGCTCGCCGGTCATCATTGGCATCGGCGGCCTGTCGACGAACCACCAGTGGCTCCGCACCCACGGGGTCGCGATCTACGGCCGGGTCTGCGAGGCCCTCGCCGCACGCACCTCGGTGCCCGCCAGCATCCTCTTCAACGAGGCGGACAGCTTCGAGGAGGCCGTCGGCGCCCTCGGCTCCGGGTACAACTCGGTGATGATGCACACCCAGGGCTGGGACTGGGATCGGCTGGTCGGCGACACGAGCGCGCTGGTGCTCGCCTCGCACGCCGTGGGCGTCGCCGTCGAGGGCGAGGTCGGCGCGCTCAGCGAGATGTCGGTCGACGGCTCCATTGACACATCGATCGGTGCTATGACCGAGGTCGACCAGGCGGTCCGCTTCGTCGGCGCCACGGGGGTAGACGCCCTGGCCGTCGCCGTCGGCAACGTGCACTTCGTCACCTCCGACTACGTGCCGAAGATCGACGTGAACCGCATCCGCGACATCGACGCCGCCGTCGACGTGCCCCTCGTGCTGCACGGCGGATCCGGCACGCCCGCCGATCAGATGCGCGCCGCGGTCGAGGCGGGCATCACGAAGGTGAACGTGGGCACGAAGCTGAAGCACGTCTTCCGCTCGGCCCTCGATCCCGCTCCGGACAGCCAGAACGATCCGAACCTGCTGATCGGCTCCCGCGAGGACCGCGACGTGAACATCGTCGCCGGCCGCGCGCTCACCGACGAGATCCGTCGGCTCATGCAGGTCTTCGGCTCGTCGGGGGCGGTCCGATGAGCAGCATCGAGAGCCCCGAGGTCCGCGAGTCGTTCGAGGCGGCCGAGGACCGCGCCCGTGGCATCCACCGCACGATGCTCGAGCGCCTCGGCAAGGACGAAGCGCTCGGACTGCTGCAGCGCATGGTCGAGATCCGCTGGTTCGAGCAGACGGCCTATCTGCGCTACCTACAGGGCGAGATCCCCGGCACGCTCCACCAGGCGCAGGGCCAGGAGGCGTCGGCCGTGGGCGTGTGCTCCCCGCTGCGGCGCTCCGACTGGATCACCTCCACCCATCGCCCCCATGGTCACGCCCTCGCGAAGGGGATGTCGCCGGAGGTCGCGCTCGCCGAGATCTACGGCCGCGAGTCCGGCGCGCTCGGCGGCCGTGGTGGGTCGATGCACCTCGGCGACCCCGACCTCGGCATTCTGCCGTCGATCGCGATCGTCGGTGGTGGCATCACGATCGCGCCCGGGCTCGCCTACGCGCTGCAGCGCCGGGGCGAGGGCGACGTCGTCGCCTGTTTCTTCGGTGACGGCGCGGTGAACGAGGGCGCCTTCCACGAGGGCGTGAACTACGCCGCCGTGAAGCGGCTCCCGGTCGTCTTCGCCTGCGAGAACAACCTCTACGGCGCGTCCACGCCGTTCCACGAGACCACGTTGAACGTCGACATCGCGTCGAAGGCCGCCGCGTACGGCATCCCCGGCGAGCAGGTCGACGGCATGGACGTGCTCGCGGTGCGGGAGGCCATGGAGCGGGCCGTCGAGCGCGCCCGGACCGGCGGGGGCCCGACGCTCCTCGAGATCCAGACCTACCGCTACCTCGGCCACAGCCGTGGCGATTCCCGCGGCTACCGCACGAAGGATGAGGAGGCGTTCTGGAAGGGCCGCGACCCGATCGACCAGCTCTCGCGCGTGCTCGTCGAGGAGGGCACGGCCACCGAGGACGAGGTAAAGGCCACGGTCGATGCCGGCAAGGCCGTGATCAAGGAGGCCTTGAAATTCGCCCAGAACGACCCGAAGCCGTCGCCGGAGAGCGCGGTCGACCCGTCGGTCGTCTACGCGGCGCCCCCGCGGTCCGTCCCCGTCGGCCCGGTGCTCGAACCGGGCCCCGAGGAGCGCATGCTGACGATCGCCGAAGCCCTCCGCGAGGGCATCGAGGCTGAGATGCAGCAGGACCCGACCGTCACGCTGCTCGGCGAGGACGTCGGGGTCCCGGGCGGCTGGGGCGGCGCCTTCGCGATCTACCTCGGCCTCTCCGAGAAGTTCGGCCGCGACCGTGTGGTCGACACCCCGATTAGCGAGAAGGCGATCTTCGGCGTCTCGATCGGCGCCGCGATCGGCGGCCTGAAGATGCTGCCCGACCTGCAGTACGCGGACTTCGTCTTCGAGGGCATGGACGAGATCGTGAACGAGGCGGCGAAGCTCCGGTACATGTCCGGCGGCCGCGTGCAGGTGCCGATGGTGCTGCGGAGCCCCGTCGGGTCGTCGCAGCGCGGCGCGCAGCACTCGCAGCTGCCGGAGAGCATGTTCCTGAACGTCCCGGGCATCAAGGTGCTCTGCATCTCCGACGCCTACACCGCGAAGGGTGGCATCCGGGCCGCGCTCCGCGACCCCGACCCGGTGCTCGTCTTCGAGCACAAGCTCCTGTACGGCTCGAAGGGCCGCAAGGAGGCCGGCAGCGTCGACACCCGGGCCTTCGTTCCCGAGGACGACTACGTCACCGAGGTCGGCCAGGCGCGACTGCGGCGCGAAGGCACGGATGTGACGGTGCTCGCGACCTTCCGCGAGCTGTACTCGGCACTGGCGGTGGCCGAGGAGCTCGCCGAGCGCGGGGTGTCCGTCGAGGTGATCGATCCCGTGTGGATCGCACCGTTCGACTGGGACAACATCCTCGCGAGCGTCCGCAAGACGCGACGGCTCGTGATCGCCCACGAGGGGCACCTCACCGGCGGCTGGGGCGCCGAGGTCGCCGCGCGAGTCGGCAGCGAGCTCTTCGACGTGCTGGCCGCGCCCGTGCAGCGCGTCGCGAGCAAGGACGTGCCGATGCCGATGGCCCCCTGGCTGGAAGAGGCGGTCCTGCCGACCCGCGCGGACATCGCGCGGGCGATCGACACCGTGCTGGCCGGCACCGGCCGTGCACCCGAGAGGAAGGACGGCCAGCAGTGAGCGAGGCCATTCTCATGCCCGAGCTGGGGCAGACCGTGAGCGGCGGGTACATCGCCAAATGGCTCGTCGCCGAGGGCGAGTTCGTCGAGCTCGGCGCCCCGCTGCTGTCGGTCGAGACCGACAAGACCGAGCTCGACGTCGAGAGCGTCGCGGAAGGCGTGCTGCTGAAGCAGCTGTTCCCCGAGGGCGCCGAGGTCGAGTCCGGCACCGTCATCGCCTACATCGGCGAGGAGGGCGAGGAGGCACCCGCCGGCTGACGGCGCGCCTCTCACCTCCATCCATCCCTGCACGCATCAAATCCCTGTAATCACCACTCGTTCTCAATGAGGAGGGCGCGAGCCATGACCGGTCTCGGGCAGTTCGATCGTCGGAAGTTCATCCAGGCGCTGGGCCTGGGCATCGCATCGGTGGGGGGCGCGAGCGTGCTCGCGGCCTGCAGCGACCAGGTCGGCACGGGAGGCGGGTCGGGCGGGTCCACCTCCGGGAGCGGCGGCGGCAGCGGTGGTGGCAGCGGCAAGCCGGGCCTCGTGCTCGCGTCGGTGCCGACCCTCGACAACGAGTACTTCACGCTGTGGCAGATCGGCGGCAGCCAGGCCGCCAAGGCGCTCGGCATCAACTTCCGGATGCAGAGCTACAACTCCTCGGCGCAGACGCAGATCGGCCAGATGCAGGCCGCGTCGGCCGCAGGCGTGACGCAGGTGATGACCTTCCCGTTCAACAACGACGCGGTGAAGCAGATCGGATCGATCCTCTCGAAGCAAAAGATCCCGTTCGACACCTCGTTCTCCGCGACGCCGTGGAGCGTGCCGAGCGACCCGTCGTTCGGCGGCGGCTACGCGCTGCTCAACTACCCGCGAGAGATCGCGGGCCAGCAGGCGATGTCGGAGGCCGTCTTCAAGGCGATCGGCGGCAAGGGCAACGTCTGCTACGTGAACGGCGCGCCCACCGACCGCACCTCCGCCCTGCGGAAGAAGGGCTTCGACCAGGCCGTCGCGAAGTTCCCGGGCATCAAGGTGCTCGACACGCAGTACGGCAACCAGAACGGCCAGGACACCCGTCCCGTCGTCCAGGCGTTCCTCGCGAAGCACTCCAACATCGACGCGATCATCTGCCACAACTCGTCCGAGGCGCTCGGCGCCGTGTCGGTCCTCGAGCAGAAGGGCAACACGCACATCAAGGTCGGCAGCACCGACGAGCAGGCCGCGATCCTGCAGAAGCTCGTCGACGGCCCGAACGTCGTCGCCGTCCAGTCCATCTACGGCTCGTGGCTCGGCGGCTACATGGTCGTCCGCGCATTCGACGTCGCGCACGGCGTGAAGCTCGACCCGCTCGAGCTCATGATGTTCCAGGACGCCGTCGTGCTCGACACGAAGGACGCCGTAAAGGAGTACCAGAGGGCCGCGAACGCGAACCCGCTCGGGTTCGACTGGAAGAAGATGTCCCGGCACCTGAACCCCAACGACTGGGACACGGGCGTCGCCCTCGCCGTCAACGAGCCCGAGTCGTTCTTCGCGAAGGACCTCGGCGTACCGAAGCCGTCGGGCTTCAAATTCCCCGACGCGCTGCAGAAGTCGATCGACGCCGGCAACGTCGACAAGCTGACGCAGATGTACGCGTCGCACGCGAAGAACAACCCCTTCGCCGACGCGGTGAAGAAGACGACCACAAAGAAGTCCGTCTTCGGAATCTCGTACTGATGAGCACCGCCCGCGCCGCGCGCGAGCCCGCGCGCGGCGAGCCGATCCTCGAGGCCCGGGACCTCCGCAAGGTCTACCGCGGGGTCCCGGCCCTCGACGGCGTCTCGCTCTCGCTCCGCATCGGCGAGGTCCTCGGACTCGCCGGGCACAACGGCGCGGGCAAGTCGACGCTGCTGAACATCCTGTCCGGCACCGTCAAGCCGGACGGCGGCACCATGACCCGCTCCGGCAAGCCGTACACGCCGGGCTCCTATGCGGGCGCGGTCGACCGCGGGGTGATCCGGATCTTCCAGGAGCTCTCGATCATCGAGAACCTGACGGTCGGCGAGAACCTCACGTTCGGCAACGAGTCGCGGGTGCGGAAGGCGGGCTTCGTGACGCGGAAGCACTCCGCCCAGATCGCCGACGCGTTCCTCCAGGAGGTCGGGCTCGGCGACCTGCACGCCGCGGCGCCCGCAGGGACCCTGTCGCTCGCCGAGCGCCAGCTGCTCGAGATCGCGAAGGCGCTGTACATGGCCCGGATCCGGAACATCGCCGAACCCGTGCTGCTGCTCGACGAGCCGACGAGCGGCCTCACCGCGTCGCAGGTCGCGTTCCTCGAGTCGCACCTGAACCGCATCCGCTCGCTCATGGGCGTCGTCCTCACGACGCACCGGGGCGCGGAGCTCCTGAACTGGAGCGACCGCATCCTCGTGCTCCGCGACGGACGCGCCGTGGGCGAGCCCGACCCGCACTCCACGGGCCCAGCCGAGCTCGCCGCGCTGATGCTGGGTGACGCGGAGACGGCGACTTTGTCCCGGGCCGAGCGCCCGGCCGCCCCCAAGCGGGTGCTCGACGTCGAAGGGCTCCTCGTGCCGGGGCTCGCCGAGCCGATCGACCTCACCCTGGACACGGGCGAGGTGCTCGCGATCGTGAGCCCCGCGGAGGAGAAGGGGCGGATCGCCCGGGCCGTCGCCGGGCTGCTGAAGCCGCTCGCGGGCGAGGTCCGCGTCGAGGGGCACCGGCTGCAGGGCGGTCCGGTCGACGCCGTCGGCCACGGGGTGCGCTTCGTCCCCACGGACAGGGCGGGCGAAGGCCTCTCGCTGCTGCATCCCGTGCGGTGGAACCTGTCGGTGGCGGCGATCGCGGAGGGCCGGCGACGGCTCGCCCGCAACCGCAAGGAGGAGGCCGTGCATGCGCAGGCGCTCATCAGGGACTTCGGGGTGAAGGTCGCGAGCGACGACCAGCCCGCGGACTCCCTGTCCGGCGGCAACCAGCAGAAGCTGCTGGTCGCCCGGGCTCTCGCCGGGCAGGGCCGCCTGCTCGTGCTCGAGTCCCCCACGCGTGGCATCGACGTCCATGCGAAGACCGCGATCTTCGGGTTCGTCCGCGATGCCGCGGCGTCCGGGGTCGCTGTGCTGATCGTCACCGACGAACCGGAAGAGGTCGTCCCGGTGTGCGATCGGCTCATCATGCTCCGAGACGGCGCAGTCAGCGGTCAGTTCGACTGCCGTGTGCAGGAGCCCACGCTCGCCGAGCTCGAGGAGGCGCTCGTATGAACCAGACCACCGCACCCGCTGTCGGACCGGCCACGCCGGCGGAGCCGGGCACCGCAGCGGCGCCGGAAGCGACCGCCGCGAAGCGCCCGGCACGACCGCTGAAGGACCGGCTGCAGACGATCTCGCTGCTCGCGGCGCTCGTGATCCTGCCGGCGATCTTCACGGCCCTGAACCCGCAGTTCCTGTCCGGCGGCAACATCGACAGCATGCTGCAGCAGACCT
This sequence comes from Amnibacterium sp. CER49, assembly GCF_029846255.1. Lineage (GTDB taxonomy): Bacteria > Actinomycetota > Actinomycetes > Actinomycetales > Microbacteriaceae > Amnibacterium. The sequence goes on from NZ_JARVWQ010000001.1 coordinate 636,097, forward strand.
CGATCCTGCTGCTCGTCGTCGTCGCCGGCACGGGCCCGATCCTCATGGGCTCGATCGACCTGTCGGTCGGCGCGATCGTCTCGCTCACGGCGGTGTTCGCGGGGCTCGCAGCGCAGGCGCTCGGTCAGCCTGCCGTGTTCCTGGTGATCCCGCTCGGTCTGCTCGTCGGTCTCCTGAACGGCGCGATCATCGCCTACCTCCGGCTGCCGTCGTTCCTCGTGACGCTCGGCACCTCCTTCGCGATCAGCGGCATCGCCCTGCTCGCCTCCGGCGGCTTCCCGGTGCAGCTGCCGGCCGGCCCGCTCACGCCGATGTTCAACAAGAGCCTGCTCGGTCTGGTGCCGCTCCCGCTCGTCTACGCCGTCGTGGTCTGGGCGGTCATGATCATCTGGCTGCGCAGGACCGCGACCGGTCGCTTCGTGTACGCGATCGGCGGCAACGAGCGGGCGTCCGGAGTCCTCGGCGTGCGCGTCCGCTGGGTGAAGACGCTCACCTTCGGGGTCAGCGGGCTCTGCTGCGGCATCGCCGGCATCGCTCTGCTCTTCTCCACCACGGCGGCCACGAGCGAGGTCGGCAACGCCTTCCTGCTGCCCTCGATCGCGGCGATCGTCATGGGCGGTACGCCGCTCTCCGGCGGCCAGGGCGGCGCGGGGCGCGGCCTCATCGGCACCCTCCTGCTCGTCGAGCTGGGCAACGGCATGCTGATCCTCGGGTTCTCGCCCGCGGCGCAGCAGATCGTGCAGGGGCTCGTCGTCGTCCTCGCGGTGCTGCTGACGCTCGACCGGCGCCGCCTGCAGATCGTCAAGTAGCGCCACGCCGATGGGGACCCTGCTCGGCATCGACTTCGGCACCGGTGGCGCGAAGGCGACGCTGATCGACGACGAGGCGAACGTGCTCGCCTACGCGTACCGCGAGTACCCGATCCACCACCCGCAACCGGGCTGGTCGGAGCACGACGCGGAGAACTACTGGACGGTCGCCTGCGAGCTCGTGCAGCGCGTCCTCCTCGAGTCGAGCGCGGGCGCCGACAGCATCCGCGGCATCGGGGTGTCGAGCGCGCTGCCGTCGCTCGTGCTCGTCGACGAGGCGCTGCGCCCGGTCGCGCCCGGGCTGAACCTCATGGACCGGCGTGCCACCGCCGAGGTCGCCGAGATCCGGGAGCGCGTCGGCGAGGCGCGGATCGAGGCGCTCACCGCGAACAGGATCGAGGACCATCCGGCGCTCGTGAACGTCGTCTGGTTCGCGCGGCACCGTCCGCAGGTCCTCGCACGGGCGAGCAAGGCGCTCACGATCGACGGCTTCATCGCCGCCAGGCTGACCGGCAGGGCGACCCTGAACCGGAGCTCCGCCGCGTTCTTTGGCGTCGCCTACAACATCCGGGAGGGACGGTTCGACGACGGCGTCCTCGCCGCCGTCGGCGTCGATGCGGCCCTGCTGCCCGAGCTCGTCGACTGCGTCGAGATCGTCGGCACGACCACGTCGGCAGCGGCCTCCCAGACCGGACTGGTCGCCGGCATTCCCGTCGTCGGCGGCCAGGTCGACTGCAACGCGGGCTGGATCGCCGGCGGGGCTGTGGAGGCGGGCGACGTGCAGCTGAACCTCGGCACCTCGGGGGTGCTCGGCGTCGTGCACCGCAACCGCGAGTACCTCTCGGATCCGGACGGGCTGCGGATGGTGAACATCCCCTACACGACCTCGCCGGCCGACACCTGGTCCGCGGTCGCCGTGACGACGACCGGCGGCCAAGCGCTCCGCTACCTCCGGGACACGATCGGTCAGACCGAGGTGCAGGTCGCGCCGTCGCTCGGCGTGAGTCCCTACGACCTCCTCACCCTCGAGGCGCGCGACATCGCGGCAGGCAGCGAGGGCCTGATCGTGCTGCCCTACCTCATGGGCGAGCGCTCGCCCATCTGGGACGCCTCCGCCCGCGGCGTGGTCTTCGGGCTCTCCCTGCACCACAGCCGGGGACACCTCGTCCGAGCCTTCCTCGAGGGCGTGGCCTACGCGCTCTACCACTCGTTCACGGTGCTGCAGCGGACCGGCCTCGAGGTGCGGCAGCCGCTCGTCTTCAACGAGGGGGGCGCGCGCAGCGAGGTGTGGCGACGGGTCATCACGGATGTGTTCGGCATGCCCTCGGCCCTGCTCCAGCAGCGGATCGGCGCACCTCTCGGCGACGCGCTGCTCGCCGGCATCGGCACCGGGGTGTTCGACGGGTTCGACGTCGCACGCCGCAACGCGCGGCTCATCGAGCACCTCGACCCGGACGAGACGAACCACGCCCGGTACCAGGAGTACTTCGAGATCTACCGCGAGGTCAGCGACGCCGTGAGCCCGGCGTTCGGCCGGCTGCACCGCCTCTCCCGCACGGGGCCGGCGTGAGCTCGGTCCTGGCGGTCGACTGCGGAACGCACGCGGTCCGGGCGATCGTCTTCGGTCCGCAGGGCTCCCGGGTGCTGGCGGAGCGGCCGCTCCCGCTCGACCACGGACCGCGCGGCGCCGTGCACATCGATCCGGACATGCTCGCGCAGGCGACGGTCGCGGTGGTGCGCGCATCGCTCGAGCAGTGCCGTCGCGGCGGTGAGGACGTGACCGCGCTCGGCCTCACCAACATGCGCGAGACGCTGCTGGCCTGGAGCCGCAGCAGCGGCCGGGCCCTGGCTCCCGGGATCATGTGGCTCTCCGAGGAGAGCCGGCCCGTGGTCGACCGCTGGCGCCGGGAGGGCCGTGAGGATCGGATCCGTGCCCTCACCGGGCTCGCCAACGAGACGTTCTTCTTCGGCTCGAAGCTCGTCCACCTGCTCGAGACCTCGCTCGAGGTCGCGACCGCCGCGGCCCGAGGCGATCTCGCCGTGGGCACGATCGACGTCTTCCTGCTGCACGTCCTGACAGCGGGACGCGTGCACGCCACCGAGCCGACCAACGCGTCGCGCACGCAGCTGCTCGACATCGGGACGGGTGCCTGGTCCGCGGAACTCTGCGATGCGCTCGGCGTTCCCGAGCACTGCCTGCCCGCGGTGCTCCCGAGCTCGGGGATGTTCGGCGTCACCGATCCCGACGTGACGGGCGCGAGCATCCCGATCACCGGGGTGCTCGCGGACCAGCAGGCGTCGCTGCTCGGGCACGGCTGCGAGACGCCTGGCGCGGCGAAGGCCACGCTCGGCACCTCGGGCGTCGTCTGCGTGCACCTCGGCGACCGCCGCGCCGACGCGGACGGGCTGCTCACCTCGCTCGCCTGGAGCGCCGAGCAGGGTCCGCTGCAGTACGAGCTCGAGGGCTCCGCGTTCTCGTGCGGCTACACGAACAGCTGGGTCAACGACCACGTCGTCGGGGCGCGCGACGTCCCTCGTGACATCAGCATCGGTCGCGCGGCGTCTGAGGACGACCGGGTCCTACTGGTCCCGTCGTTCGCCGGGCTCGGCGCGCCCCGCTGGCCGTCGGGGCGGGGGGCGGTGCTCGCGGGGCTCGGGATGAGCAGCACGCCGGCCGACGTCGTCCGGGCCGGACTCGAGGCCATGGCCTTCCAGATCCACGACCTGATGCTCGCCGCGACGGACGCGCTCGGCCCGGTGTCGACGCTGAGCGTCGACGGCGGCGGATCGCGAAGCGACTACGTGTGCGCGCTGCTGGCCGATCTGACAGGGGTCCCCGTCGTCCGCCAGGCGCTCTCCGAGCTGACCTGCGCGGGTGTCGCGATGGCCGCGGCGCGCGGCGGCGAGCAGGAGCTCGCCCTGCCGGACGCGGCGTCGGGCGCCAGCCGGTTCGAGCCCGGCGACCCCGACTACGCGAGGCGCGGCTACGACCGCTGGAGCGAGCTCGTGCACCAGGTGCTCGAGCGTCCGAGAGAGGAGTCCCCAGTATGAGCAGCACGGGAGGTGGAGCCCGCCGTGACGCGTGGCAGCGCGCCGACGTGACCGCGTTCGACGTCGTCGTGATCGGCGGCGGCGTGAACGGGTGCGCGACCGCGCTGCAGGCCGCCGCGAGCGGCCTCTCGGTCGCGCTCCTCGAGAAGGACGACTTCGGCTCGGGCACCTCGGCGTGGAACAGCCGTCTCATCCATGGTGGCCTCAAGTACCTCGAGCACGCGGACATCCGCCTCGTCCGCGAGTCGCTGCGCGACCGCGAGTGGCTGCTCCACGCCGCACCGCACCTCGTGTCGCCGCTGCGCTTCCTGCTGCCGTTCTACAAGCGCAACCAGCACCCGGCGATCGTGCTGCGCGCCGGCATGGTCGCCTACGACGTCCTGTCCTATGACAAGACGCTGCCGCTCCACCGCGTCTACGACCCGCAGGGCGCCCTCCGCCTCGTGCCGGGGCTCTCGACGGACGGGCTGCAGGGTGGCGCCGCGTACAGCGACGGGCAGATCGAGCGCGCGGAGCGCCTGAGCGTCGAGCTCGCCCTCGCCGCGCAGGACGCGGGCGCACTGGTGCTGAACCACGCACGGGTCGAGGAGATCACGCAGCACGGCGGGCGGGTGCGGGGCGTGGCGGCGGTCGACGGGCTCTCCGGGGACACGCACCGGGTCACCGCGCGGGCGGTGGTGAACGCCGCCGGGCCGTGGGTCGATCGCGTGCTCGGACGTGGCGAGGGGGCCCGACCGCTCATGGGCGGCACCAAAGGCACGCACCTCGTCGTCGACCGGTTCCCGGGCGCGCCGGAGGGTGTGGCGCTCTACTACGAGGCCCTCACCGACGCCCGCCCCATGATGGTCATCCCGTGGCTCGGGCGCTACCTGATCGGGGCCACCGACGTCCGCTTCGAGGGCGAGCTCGACACGGCGACCAACGACGCCGACGAGATTGAGTACATCCTCCGCGAGACGAATCTCGTGCTCCCCGGGGCCGACCTCGCGCTGGCGGACGTGAAGTGGGCGTGGACCGGCGTGCGCCCGCTCCCCTACCAGCCGACGGGTCCGACCGGCGACATCACGAGGCGGCACACCGTGCATCGGCACGGCACCGACAAGGACGACCCGGTGGACGGGCTCTACTCGGTGATCGGCGGCAAGCTGACGACCTTCCGGTCGCTCGCGATTGACGTCGTCGCCCTGCTGCTCAAGGATCTCGGCGTGCGCCGCGCGGCGCGCCGACCGCTGCGGCGCCTGCCCGGAGCGCGTACCGCCGACTTCACCGCGTTCCGCCACCACTACCTCGGCGCCTCGGCGGCCGAGCCGGCCGTCCGCGAGCGGCTGATCGATCTGTACGGCACCCGTGCCGTCGAGGTCGAGAGCCTCGCCCGCAGCCGCGACCTGTGGCATCAGGTGGGGAGCGCGCCCGGCCTCACCGCCGCGGAGGTGGTGTTCGCCGTCGAGCGGGAGTCGGCCGGCACCGTCGGGGACGTGGTTGCGCGCCGCGTCCTCACGGGGCTCGACGACGACCAGGGCCGAGCGGATCTCGACGCCATCGGCGAGGTGCTCGTCCGCGACGCAGGCTGGCCGGAGGAGGTCGTCGCCGAGCAGACGGCCGACTACGAGCGCTACCTGCGGAAGTTCGTCCCGGCTGCCGCCGTTCCGCAGTGAGGTCAGTCGGCGAGAAGGGCGGCCGCGGCGTCGGAGTCGGTAACGAGGGCGTCGATGAGCCCCATGCGGACCGCGGCGCGGATCGCCGTCACGCTGCCCCGGCCGCGGCTCGTCCCGACCGAGAGCCGCGCGGCGCGCATCTGCTCGAGGGTGACACCGATCAGACGGTCGTCGATGACCTCCGGCAGCGGCGTGCCGTCCGCTCGGAAGACCCGTCCGCTGATCTCGCCACAGGCACCCAGCTCGTGCCCGAGCCGGCGCAGCTCCGACGGAAGCCAGCGATAGAGGCGCGACTGCTCCGAGCCCCACGGGGCGATGGAAAAGACGGCGACATCCAGGCGGTCGTGCCACGCGAGCGTGTCGCGCACCTCGGGCGAGGAGCGCAGGGCCGCGGCGGTCGCGGCGCTGTCGAGGATCATCGGCGTGTACATGGGCACCGCCTCGCCGCCGCCGATCTCCGCGAAACGGCGTGCCGTGTCCCCCGCTCCGACCACCTCGCCGTCGAGGTAGAGCGGGCCGACGAGCTCGACGACGGTGCATCGCTCGAGATGGGCCAGCTGCTCGGCCGCCGCGTCGGCGACCCGGCTCCACGTGAGCCCGAGCACCTGCCCCTCGGCGACGTCGCGGGAGAGCAGGTCGGCGAGCCCCTTGCCGAGGTGCCGCAGGACGACCCCCGTCGTCTGCGCGGGGGTCGCCGCGACGACGACCGCCTCGCGCAGTCCGAGCGCATCGGCGACCCGCGCGCCCAGCTCGACGTCGATGATGCCGTCCGCCGATATCTCGATGCGGACCATGCCGCGATCGCGCGCCTCCTTGAGCAGGCGGGCGACCTGGAAGCGGCTGATGCCGTACTCGTCGGCGAGCGCGACCTTGGACCAGTCGTCGAGGTAGTACCGACGAGCGATCTCGACGACGGTGGCGACGTCGACGGGTTCGGCGCGGCCAGGGGTACCACGCGTCTGCGTCGGATCCGGCCCCGAGTCGGACATAGCACTCCTTGCCAGGACGCCGTCGGGCGATCCGCGTCCCCGGTCATCGTCCCACAGGGCGCGCCGCTCGCCGCGGCTCGTGCGCAGTCTGTGAAGAGCCGCGGTCTTCGGCTCGGGGCGCGGGCCAAGGCCTCGAGCATCGACGCGGAACCGGGCAGCAGCGACGACCAGCGAGGTCGAACGACGCGGAGCAGCGAACTCTGCACAACCGGATGAAAGTCGAGGACGGAACGATGGAACGCGTTCGATTCGGGTTCGACGGCGCAGCCGCCGTGGTCACCGGTGCGGGCAGCGGGATCGGCCGAGCGATCGCCATGGTGCTCGCGGAGTCCGGTGCAGCGGTCGGCTGCGTCGACCTGCCATCGAGCAGCATCGCCGGGACCGTGTCCGCAGTCGAGGAGGCGGGTGGTAGGGCCATTGCCGTACCCGCGGACGTGACGGACGAGGCCGGTCTACGGGCTGCGATCGAGCGGATCGAGCAGCACCTCGGTGCACTTCGGCTCGGGGTGAATGCCGCCGGCATCGCGAACGCCGCACCCGCGGAGGACATGCCACGCGAGCAGTGGCAGCGCGTGATCGACGTGGACCTCACCGGCGTCTTCCTCTCCGCACAGGCGGAGGGGCGGGCGATGATCCGCGGAGGCGGTGGCGCGATCGTCAACATCGCGTCCATGTCGGCCACGATCGCCAACCGCGGGCTGCACCAGGCGCACTACAACGCCGCCAAGGCCGCCGTCGTGCAGCTCGGCCGGAGCCTCGCCTGGGAGTGGGCTCCGCATGGGGTGCGCGTCAATAGCGTCAGTCCCGGCTACACCTACACGCCGATGACCGAGCGACCGGAGCAGATCGACGCGATGAACGGGTACGCCGCGGACACGCCGCTCGGCAGGAATGCGCAGCCCGACGACATCGCCGGGGCGGTGGCGTTTCTGCTGAGCGATGCGGCACGGTTCGTCACAGGCACCGACCTGCTGGTCGACGGCGGGCATGTCATCTGGTGACGCCGAGCGACGAACGCCTCGTGCTCACTGCGGGCCCTGACCGACGGAGCGCGGTCAGGGGGGCGTCACGCGCTCAGGCGTCGTACGTCTCCCCGCTCCAGCGGCGGGCCTCGAGCCCCTCCGGAGCGAGGCCGGCGCAGAGGCGCTCTGCAAGGTCCGCCGGCACCTCGGTGCCCAGCTCATGCTCGAGGCTGCCGAACGTCGAGGGATCCCAGGCGAACGCCATGTCGTCGTAGATCTCGGTGAGCAGCGCCAGCGCCTGTGGGGACGGCTGGACGGAGAGCACGACGCTGGTGAGCCGCCCGTCGCGCGTCGCCCTCTGTGCGATTCCCGCGAGTTTGACGACCCCGCGCGCACCGATGCTGAAGTCGCCGGGGCAGTACTCCCCCGGCACCTCCCCCACGGCTGCATCCGCCCCCAGATCCCGGAGCACTTCGACGACCGCGTCCGCGACGCGCTGGTACACGGCTCGATGCCCCTCGTCGGGATCGATCGGCTCGACGAGGTCGATCACGGCGCTCGCGGCGTCGTAAACGACGGCACGACCCCCGGTGGGCCTGACCGCGGGGACGTACCCCGCTGCGGCAGCGGCCGAGACGGCCTCGTCGAAGCCCGGCACACGCGTCTCGCGCCGACTGAAGGCGGCGGTGGCGAGCGGCCGGTACCAGCGAACCAGGCGGGTCGTTGAGCCCGGGGTCATCGCCCGCAGCAGGCGGACGCTGAGCTCGAGGTCGTCCGTCGCGTCACCGGTGGTCGCGTCGATCAGGCGAACGGTGCTCATGCGCCGATCGTGGCACTCGGCGGTTGGGATCGCGCGGCTTGGATGCGGCAGCACGCAGATGCTGCGGCGGCTGGTTCCACAAGCATGGAGCGCCCGGGAGCGCAGCAGATCGATCGCCGTGCTTGGCGTGAGATTGATGCGAGATTTGCCGCTCCAAGGTCCTGGGCACGTTTTCGGTCATCGATCGCGGGCTGATCCTCAATCGACCTTTCCGAACCCAACTCCCCTGCCCGACGCGCCTCGCCGCCGCATCTCACCTCACCTCACCTCACCTGACCTTGTCTGTTTTCCACACTCCTAGGCTCCTCTCACTCCCCTCCTCGCGAATCTCCTCTCAGTCCCTCTGCCACCCGCTCCTCGATTGGTCCCCTTCACCCCTCCTTGCTCCTTCACCTCTCGTTCTTCCTCCTTCACTCCTCACACCACTTGTTCTGCCCTGTCCTGGCCTGCCACCTGTACTCCCGAACCACCCACTCACAACTTCAAGTTGTGTGTGGGTGGTTCGGGAGCGGCGCCAGCCGAGGTGGCAGGCCAGGACAGGGCGAGACCCACCAAGACCCCTCGCAAGACCCCTCGCGCCGAACGACGCACCTTGCGAGGGGTCTTGCGAGGGGTCTCGACGGCGGTCGTGCGCCATTCCAGCCAATACCGCTGCCGGCCGCCAGCGCCGTTACGCGGGCGAAGTAACGTTCACCGACGGCTGCGCTCTGTCCCCTGCGCAGAAGCGGAGCCGAATTCCTGTCGGGCCAAGCCGTCTACGAGAAGAACTTCGGCATGGCAGCAACCAAGACAGTGCCCGACTTCTTCACGGAGGAGCGGGCCGCCGCTGCGAGGCGACGGAAGGAACTGAAATTGCAGTACTGCTCCATGAGCCCGACCGGACCAACCCGCTCCGAATCCATGCAATTGCGCGCGACTTGGCGCCGTTGCTGTGCGCCCCGCCTTTCTATCGAAGCCCCGCATGTGCGAACGCCGCGAAGGGGTTGCTCCTGTTTCGAAAGCGAGCGAAGTTCAAGGTCGGCTGCGGAACCGCGACCTTCTCCGACCCTGCCCGGCTGGACGCCGGGCCAGGGCCGACCAGCGCCCGTTGGGTCGACACTCGCCGACCACGTCACGCCAGACAGATCATGAGCTCCACATCGGCGGAGGACCGGCCACGGCGCCTCACAGCAACGTGGTCACGGCACGACGCAGGAGTTGCGGTCACGCCGCTGCAGCTCGTTAACGGTGACTTTTCGGTGACACACGCCGACGAGGCTGGCCGCGTGCTGTCTGCAACTCTCGGCTGATCAGGGAATCTGGTACGCCCCCCGGGACTTGAACCCGGAACCCGCTGATTAAGAGTCAGCTGCTCTGCCAATTGAGCTAGAGGCGCGCGTTCGCCCGCTCGAAGCGGGCCGACGAGCAAGATTAGCATGGCGCCGGGAGGCCACTCATGACGACGACGACCCGCCTCGAGGCCGGCAGCACCGCGCCCGACTTCCGCCTGCAGGACTCGTCGGGCGCGCCCGTCGGGCTCTCCGACTTCCGCGGACGCAAGGTCGTCCTGTACTTCTACCCCGCGGCCATGACCCCGGGCTGCACCACCGAGGCCTGCGACTTCCGCGACAACCTGAACTCGCTGCAGGCAGCCGGCTACCAGGCGATCGGGGTCTCGAAGGACGAGCCGGCCGCGAACGCGAGGTTCGCCGAGCAGGAGGCGCTGAACTTCCCGCTGCTCTCCGACCAGGACCTGACGGTCCACCAGGCCTACGGCGCCTACGGCGAGAAGTCGATGTACGGCAAGACCGTCACCGGCGTGATCCGGTCCACGTTCGTGATCGACGAGGACGGGGCCGTCCGCCTGCCGCTCTACAACGTGAAGGCCTCCGGGCACGTCGCGAGCCTCCGCAAGAAGCTCGGCCTCGACTGACCCGACTCAGCGCTCGCGTCGCATGACCGCCGACACCGACGGCGTGAAGAGCAGCACGAGCACCACGGCCGCGGGCACGATCAGCAGCGCGCCGAGGTCGGGCCGCGCGCCCGCGCCCTGGAACGCGTCGAAGCCGACGAGCAGCTGCACGAGCTGCCAGACGAGCGCGGCCGGGCGGGCCCACTTCGCGACGCGGAACAGGCCGTAGGCGACCGCGCCGAGCAGCACCGCGCCCACGAGCACGGTGAGCGCGAGGGCGATGCTGCTGCCCGTGTCCACCGAGCCGGCCTTCGCGCCGAGCAGCGAGACGAGCAGCACGACGGCGAGCACGAGCGTGCCCAGGGATTCCAGGGCGACGAGCACCGCAGCGACGAGCAACGGTCTCGGTGGCCGCTGCTGCGGATCCTGTTGCTTGACGGTCAAGGAACCTCGGTTTCCGCGGTCCGACCTCACAGGCACATCCAACCATCGCACCCTTGTGAGGGTGAACGACCGTGTGCCAGCATGTTTCCGGTTGGTTTCGGTGCCCCCACTGCCGTGGGCACGCGGTGGCACCGGCTGGAAGGTCCCTGACCCCCTGCCGAGCCTTTGCAGGCCCGGTAGCAGCATCTTCCGGCACCCACCCGAATGAATGCCGAGCGACCTCACGACCTCCGGGCCGCAGACGACTGCGCTGCGCCCGGGCAACGAGAAGATGAAGGAGCGCCCGCGCATGGATTGGCGTGATCGAGCAGCCTGCCTCACCGCTGACCCCGAGCTGTTCTTCCCGATCGGCAACACCGGTCCGGCAGTGGATCAGATCGACCGAGCCAAGTCGGTGTGCGGACGTTGCTCCGTCACCGAGCAGTGCCTGCAGTACGCGCTCGAGACGAGCCAGGACTCGGGTGTCTGGGGCGGCCTCAGCGAGGACGAGCGTCGCGCCCTGAAGCGCCGTGCCGCTCGCGCGCGTCGCTCGGCCTGACCGACCCTCTCCGCTTCGACGGCCCCGCGGTGCATCGGCACCGGCGGGGCCGTCGCACGTCCAGGGACGATGTCAGCGAGTACTGACACCGCTCCCCGGGTTCAGCGGACGCCGACCGAGCCCTGGTCGAACCGGAACGGCACTGCCACGGTCACCTCGGTGCCCCGGCCCGACATGGTGTGCCAGTCGATGATCCCGCCGAGCTCGCCCTCGATGAGCGTGCGGATGATCTGCGTGCCGAGCCCCGAGCCGACCTTGCCCTCGGCGAGACCGACGCCGTTGTCCCGCACGCTCACCGTGAGCCCCTCGTCGGAGCGGCGCGCGGTGATGACGACGGTGCCGTCGCGGTCCTTCAGTCCGTGCTCCACCGCATTCGTGACGAGCTCGGTGAGCGCGAGCGAGAGCGGCGTCGCGTAGTCGCTCGGCAGCACGCCGAACGCGCCCTTCTTCATCGGCTTCACCCGGGTGCCGTGCGACGAGGCGACCTCGGCGATGAGCAGCAGCACCCGGTCGAACACCTCGTCGAAGTCGACGCTCTGCGTGAGCCCCTGCGAGAGGGTGTCGTGCACGAGCGCGATCGCCGAGACCCGCCGCGTCGCCTGCGAGAGCGACTCGCGCGCCTCGTCGGAGGTGGACCGCCGCGCCTGGATGCGCAGCAGCGACGCGACCGTCTGCAGGTTGTTCTTCACCCGGTGGTGGATCTCGCGGATCGTCGCGTCCTTGGTGAGCAGCTCCTGCTCCTGGTGCCGCAGCTCCGTGACCTCGCGGCAGAGCACGATCGCCCCGACCCGGTCGCCGTCGTGCTTCACCGGGATCGCGCGGAGCGAGACGGTGACGCCCTTCGCCTCGATCTCGCTGCGCCACGGGGCCTTGCCTGTGACGACGAGCGGCAGCGTCTCGTCGATGCTGAGCCGCTCGGGCACGAGATCGGTGACGACCTCGGCGAGTGACTCCCCCTCGAGCTCGCCGCCGAACCCGATGCGGTTGAACGCCGACAGCGCGTTCGGGCTCGCGAAGATCGCCACGCCGTCCGCGTCCAGGCGGATGAGGCCGTCGGAGGCGCGTGGCGCACCACGGCGCGGGGCGGTCGGCGCGGTGAGCTGCGGGAAGTCGCCCGTGGCGATCATGCGGAAGAGGTCGTTCGCGCAGTCGTTGAACGTGAGCTCCTGCCGGCTCGGCATGCGCGCCTCGGAGAGGTTCGTGTGCCGGGTGAGCACCGCGAGCGGGCCGAGCACCTGCTGCGGGACCGCCGACGGCGAGGTGCGCCGGAACACCGGCACCGCCCGCACGCGGGTCGGCGTCTCCTCGAACCAGTCGGGCGCCGACGAGTCGAGGATCTCGCCGCGCTCGAACGCGTCGGTGACGAGCTGCCGCCAGTCGGGCTTCACGATCTGGCCGACGAAGTCGCGGTAGAAGAGCGTCGCGGCGCTCGACGGGCGCGCGTGCGCCACCGCCACGAACGAGCCGTCGGCCGACGGCGTCCACAGCACGATGTCGGCGAAGGCGAGGTCGGCCAGCAGCTGCAGGTCACCGAGCAGCGCGTGCAGCCAGTTGAGGTCCTCCTCCGACGACCGCGTGTGGGCCGTGACCAGCTCGCTCATCGTGGGCATCGCAGGATTCTACGGGCGGGATTTCCGCCCATCCCCGTCGGGACCGTCAGTCGCGGCGGGCGATGAGGTGCTCGTTCAGTCCTGCGCTGAAGGCCGCGTCGATCTGCCGCGCGACGCCGTCCACGGCCCGGATCGGCGCCGCGTGCCGCACGCTCGAGACGAGCCAGAGCGCGTCCGCCGCGTCGAGGTCGTCGCGGGTGAGCGGCTCGTACGCCGCCTCGAGCCCCTGCTGCTCGGCGTACGCGAACGCGTCGGCCTGCGTCGTGCCCGCGAGGATCGGCAGGTCGGTCGGGGGCGTGAGCAGCCGGGATCCGCGGCGCAGCAGCAGGTTCGCGGTCGGGCCCTCGAGCAGGTAGCCGTCGGAGGAGATGAAGAGCACGTCGTCGGCACCGCGGCGGTGCGCCTCGCGGACCGCCGCGCGGTTCACCGCGTACGAGAGCGTCTTCGCGCCCTGCAGCAGCCACGGCGCGGTGGTGCGCACGTCGTGCCGATAGCCGCGGTCGAGCACGACGACGGACACACCCTCGGTGCGCGAGACGGTGTGGTCGGGCGACACCTCGCCGAACGCGTAGCCGGTCGTGCGCGTGCCGCCCTCGACGCCGCGCGTGTAGACGAGCTTCACGAACGCCTCGGGCACCTCGGGCAGCGCGGCGGCGACGGCGAACGTCGCGGCCCGCCAGGCGGCGAGGTCGGGCTCGGGCATCTCGAGCATCGCCGCGGAGCGCGCCAGTCGCGCGAGATGAGGCTCGACGGCCTGCGCGCGCCGACCCGCGACGCTGATCGTCTCGAAGACGCCGTCGCCACGGGTGATGCCGAGATCGAGCACCTCGATCTGCGGGGCGTCCGGGTCCGCCATCCGGAAGGCCGCCTCCCCCGCCTCGCGGCGGTCGGCGACGGATGGGGCGGGCAGCACGGCGAGGACGCGGTTCGGCATGCGCCGATTCTTGCGCGGGTGGCGGCCCGGATCTGTCCGCTCAGGCGAGCGCGGGATGCCGGAGCAGCCCTCGGCGCGCGGCCGGGGCCGCACGCCCGGCGAGCTCGTCGGCGACGAAGCGGCGGAGCGCCGTCGTCGCGGCCGAGCGCGGGGCCGCCTCGGGCAGCGGGCGCGCCGTGAGCAGCGCCGCGTCGCACGCCTTCGCGTCGTCGGGCACGAGCGTCACGTCGTCGATGCCGCCGAAGCGCAGCAGGCTCGCCCGGATCTGGCTCGCCGCCCCGAGGCCGACCGCGCTCGCGCGCACCTTGGTGACGAGCACCTTCACGCGCGACGGGTCGACCGTCTCGACGAGGTCGCCGTACGCGCGGACGAACCGCGCGAGACCGACCGGATCCCCGGCGGCGACCGCCACGACGGTGTCCGCCGCCTGCACCGCGGCGAGCGTCGCCGCGTTGCGCCGAGGGGCGAACAGGTCGGAGACGATCTCCTCGTCGGCCTCGAGGTTGAAGCCCGCGTCGACCACGGTGACGTCGGCCCAGTCGCGGCACTGCTCGAGCACCTTCGTCACGCGGTCGTGCGACAGCTCGGGCCACCGGGCCGGTCGGCCGATGCCCGTGAGCACCGCGAAATCGCCTCGGCTCCCCCGCGCCGCCTGCGCCACGCGGTCGAGCTCCGTCGCGGAGAGCGTCCCCGCGGCGGCGAGCCGGCAGGCGGCAGCGAGGCCGGGCGCCTCGTCGAGCAGGCCCAGCGCCGGTGCGATCGAGGCACCGAGCGTGTCGGCGTCGACGAGCGCGACCCGGGCACCGGTCGCGGCGAGCTCGGCGGCGAGCGCGATCGCGGTGGTCGTCCGTCCGGGCGCCCCGGTCGGTCCCCAGACGCTGATCACCCGTCCGCGCGAGCGCACCGGCGCCCCCTCGGGCTCGTCGGGGTCCGAGCGCCGGACGACGGCCGCCAGCGGCTCCCGGAGCCGGGTGAGCGCGGCGTCGAGCGGACCGTCCGCGTCGAGCACGTCGGCGAGGCCGAGCGCCTGGGCGTGCTCGCGCTCGGCACGCGAGCCGGCGAGCACGACGAGCGGCAGCCCGCGGGTACGGACCGCCTGCACGAGGGCGGCATCGAGGTGCCGCGGTGACGCGGAGGCCAGCAGACCGTCGACCGCGAGCCGACCGAGCGCGGCGATCGCCTCGACCGCCGTCGCGGGCCGGGCCGCCACCGCGACCCCGGCGTCGACGAGCTGCGGCAGCAGGCGGTCCTCCACCTGCGGGGTGAGGCTGAGGAGCAGCTCGGTCATCGCTGCACCGGTGCCGCGACGGCGACGGCGGAGAGCTGCGCGCCGCCGGCGACCGCCTGCAGCACGCCGGCGACCTCGTCGCGCGGCACCTGCACCTCGACGGTGTTGTCCTGCTGCGTCGCGAGCATGCCCGACCTCGGGGTGCCGATCTTCGAGACGGTGGCGCCGCTCACGAGCACGACCGGCGCACCGAACTCGGTGGCGCTGCCCGCCTTCTTCGGGGCGGCCCAGAGGTCGACGACCGTGCCGACGCCGATCGTGCCCGCGAGCCGCGTCGACAGCGGCACGACGATGCGGGCCGTGTCGACCCCGGAGACCGAGCCGAGCGCGGAGAGCGGCACGAGCTCGCCCTGCGCGACGGTGCGCGTCACGACGTAGCCCGCCTGCGGCAACGTGCCGGCGAGGTAGAGCGGCGACTGCTGACCGAGCCGCACCGGCGTCGGCACGAGGTCGTCGGCGGTGATGCGCACGCCCGCGGTGAGCGGCTCAGCCGCGCGGTAGACCGTGGTCGTGCGCTCGAGCGCGCCGACCAGCGCGGTCGTGCCCGCAGCGGACAGCGCGACGAGCAGCACCCCGACGGCGATGCGCGCGTCGAAGCGGAACCGCCGCGGGGCGGGGAGGGCGAGCGTGGCCATGTCGGTCCTTCCGTGGTCGGCGCTCATGCTGACCGAGAGCCTCGCGAGGGGGTCCGTACTTATCCACAGAGGGGCCGGGGTCGCCCGGCGGAGCGACTCGGCGGATGCCAGGATCGCCGCATGACCCCACCCGCGACCGACGATCAGGTCGGCCGGTTCCTCACCATCGCCGAGACGGCGCAGCTGCTGAACGTGTCCGCGTCGCAGGCCTACGCGCTCGTCCGCAGCGGTGAGCTGCCGGCGATCAAGATCGGTGCGGCGGGGCACTGGCGCATCGAGCGAGCCGAGCTCGAGGCGTTCATCGAGGCCCGCTACGAGGAGGCGCGCCGCATGGCGCACTGGAAGCAGGCCGAGTACGAGATCCTCCCCGAGCTGCGGGGCGACCTGCTCTAGGCCGACGACCTGAGGGGTCGGCCGACGCACTGACCGAACGACGGAGATCTGCACCGTCGTGGCTCGAGTTCAGCCGCGCGCGGCCGCCCTCACCGATATCTCCGTCGTTCGATCAGCGGGACGCACCCCTCCGCGTCTAGTCGACCCGGACGAGCACGACCTCGGTGAGCGGCAGCACCTCGAGCCGCACGACCGACGTGCTGCGGCGCGGCTCGTCGAGCGGGTGCACCGCGAGGTCGACGTGGTCACGACCGACCCGGTCGAGCGTCCCGGTGAGGACGCCCCTGCGCGTCGTCACCTCGAGCGTGCGACGCCGCCGGGCGAGATCGCGGAGCACGAAGGGTAGGCCGAGGCGGTCGGTGAGCGCGCCCTCCCGCGGAGGTGGCGGCTCGAGGCCGATCTGCTCGGCGGTGGGAAGCAGGGCGCCGACGCCGGTCAGCGGCAGGATCGCCTGCGCGCCACCGGCGAGGTCGCCGGCGATCCAGTCCCGACCGAGCGTGCGCGGTGCGAGGTCGAGCAGCGCGCCGGTGACGAGGCGGATGCGCACCGGACGGCGGCCGTGCCCCATGGCGGCGATGCGGTCGCGCAGCGAGAGCCGCCCGAGCCGCAGGCGCTCCTCCTCCGCCTCGCCGACCCGCTCCTCGGCGCCGAGGCCCGCCTCGAGCTGCGCCTCGAGGTCGGCGAACAGCTCGTCCCAGCGCATCGCCGCACCGTACAAGCGCCGAGCGTCGCCTGAACGGAGTTATCCCCAATCCGTTAGAACGCCTGGACGTCAGCCGAGACGTCGTGGTTACCTGTGCTGGTCGCCCCACCCAGGCGGCACGTCTCCCGCACCCATCGGAGCCACCGCAGTGACCGCCCTTCCCCCGCCCGTGCCTGCCCGCGCCGTGCTGCGAGCCGAGGCCGGCCGCCTGTCCGCCGTCGACACGGACGACTACTTCGGCCGGCAGCCGACGCCCACGTCGGCGCTGCCGGATCCGCAGCCTCTGGTCGAGAACCTCGCGTGCAGCGTGCTCGAGGTGCTCGCGGGCGCGCGCGACCTCGAGCAGATCGCGCGCTGGATGACCGAGGACGTCTACAAGCACCTGCTCCGTCGGGTCGTGCTCGCCGCCCGCGGTCGTGCGGCGCGCAAGCAGTCACCGGTGCGGCCGGTCCACCGGCTCGCCGCGACCCGCATCACGTTCCCCGCCGACGGCGTGGTCGAGGCGACCGTCATCCTGCACGGCCGCACCCGCACCCGCGCGGTCGCGATGCGCCTCGAGGGCCTCGACCACCGGTGGCGCGCCACGGCGCTGCACGTCCTCTAACCCGCTCCCCCACCGACCCCAGGCGCCCCGCCCGCAGGACGGCGCCGCGTCCTGCCGACCCACGCGGTGCTGCATCCGGGGCGGCGGCCGACGGCCGCCGCCGGCTACTGCCCGCGGTTCGCGGCGCGGCGCTCCTGCCGGTTCTGCGGCGCGCCGCCACCGGTCTGCTGCCCGAAGGCGCCGCGACCGCTGCCCTGGCGCGGCGGCATCGGCGGCCGCTGCGGCTGCGGACGGCCGCCGGCCTGGTGCTGCGCGGCGTCGAGCTCCTGCTGCTCCTCGGGACCGAGCTGCTCGTACGCCTGCTGCGCGGCGGCGAGCTGCGCCTGCGCCGTCGCGGCCCGCTCGAGGAGACCGCGCTGGTTGCGCACCTCGACGCTGCCGTCATCCGTCGGCGCGGTGAAGCGGAGCGTCTCGACGGGGGCCGGCGCGGCGCCCAGGCCCTTCGCGGCGACCTGAGGCTGCTCGGCGCCGAACGCCGGGCTCACCTCGACCTCGAGGTTGAAGAGGAACCCGATGCACTCCTCGCGGATCTGCCCCATCATCGTCTGGAACAGCGCGAAGCCCTCGCGCTGGTACTCGACGAGCGGGTCGCGCTGCGCCATGGCGCGCAGGCCTATGCCGTCCTTCAGGTAGTCCATCTCGTAGAGGTGGTCACGCCAGCGCCGGTCGATGACCGACAGCACGACGCGCCGCTCGAGCTCGCGCATGGGCGCGGAACCGAGCTGCTCCTCGCGGCGGGCGTACGCGAGCTTCGCGTCGGAGAGGATCTCGCGCTTGATGAAGTCGCGGTTCACGCGGCCCTTGCTGCCGCCCGCCTCGGCGAGCACCTCCTCGATCGTGATCGAGATCGGGTACAGCGTCCTCAGCTCGGCCCAGAGCGCGTCGAAGTCCCAGTCCTCGCCGGAGCCCTCACCGGTGTGCGACTCGATGACCGCCTCAATGACGGAGTCGAGGAACGACTGCACGCGCTCGTGGATGTCGTCGCCCTCGAGGATGTGGCGCCGGTCGGCGTAGATCGCCTCGCGCTGACGGTTCAGCACGTCGTCGTACTTGAGGACGTTCTTGCGGATCTCCGCGTTGCGGGCCTCGACCTGCGACTGGGCCGACCGGATCGCGCGGGACACGACCTTCGACTCGATCGCGAGGTCGTCCGGCACCCCGGAGCGGCCCATGAGCGCCTCGGCGGCACCCGCGTTGAAGAGCCGCATGAGGTCGTCGGTGAGCGACAGGTAGAACCGGCTCTCGCCCGGGTCGCCCTGCCGGCCCGAGCGGCCGCGCAGCTGGTTGTCGATGCGGCGCGACTCGTGCCGCTCGGTGCCGAGCACGTAGAGACCGCCGAGCGCGACCACCTGCTCGGCCTCGGACGCGACCTCGCGCTTGACCGCGTCGAAGACGCCGTCCCACTCGGCCTCGTACTGGTCCGGGGTCTCGGACGGCGAGAGCCCACGGGCCGTCATCGCGGCGACCGCGAGGAACTCGGCGTTGCCGCCGAGCATGATGTCGGTGCCGCGGCCCGCCATGTTCGTCGCGACCGTGACGGAGCCGGCCCGGCCCGCCTGCGCGATGATCGCCGCTTCGCGCGCGTGGTTCTTCGCGTTCAGCACCTCGTGCCGCACGCCCTTGCGCGACAGCATCTTCGAGAGGTACTCGCTCTTCTCGACGCTCGTCGTGCCGACGAGCACCGGCTGGCCCTTCCCGTGCCGCTCGGCGATGTCCTCGACGACCTGCCCGAACTTCGCCTGCTCGTTCTTGTAGATGAGGTCGGACTGGTCGACGCGCTGCATCGGCCGGTTCGTCGGGATCGGGACCACGCCGAGCTTGTACGTCGACATGAACTCGGCCGCCTCGGTCTCGGCCGTGCCGGTCATGCCGGAGAGCTTCTTGTAGAGCCGGAAGTAGTTTTGCAGGGTGATAGTGGCGTAGGTCTGGTTCTCGGCCTTGACCTCGACGCCCTCCTTCGCCTCGATCGCCTGGTGGATGCCCTCGTTGTAGCGGCGGCCCACGAGGATGCGTCCCGTGTGCTCGTCGACGATGAGCACCTCGCCGTTCAGCACGACGTAGTCCTTGTCGCGCTTGAACAGGGCCTTCGCCTTGATCGCGTTGTTCAGGAACGAGATGAGCGGCGTGTTCGCCGACTCGTAGAGGTTGTCGATGCCGAGGTGGTCCTCGACCACCTCGATGCCCGGCTCGAGCACGCCGACGGTGCGCTTCTTCTCGTCGACCTCGTAGTCGACCCCGGGCCGCAGGCGGCGCGCGATGGTCGCGAACTCCGCGAACCAGCGGTTCGCCTCGCCGCTCGCGGCACCGGAGATGATGAGCGGCGTGCGGGCCTCGTCGATGAGGATCGAGTCGACCTCGTCGACGATCGCGAAGTAGTGGCCCCGCTGCACGAGCTCGTCGGGCGACCACGCCATGTTGTCGCGCAGGTAGTCGAAGCCGAACTCGTTGTTCGTGCCGTAGGTGATGTCGGCCGCGTACTCCTCGCGGCGCTGCTCCGGCGTCTGGCCGGAGAGGATCACGCCGGTCGTCATGCCGAGGGCGCGGAAGACGCGGCCCATGAGCTCGGACTGGTACGACGCGAGGTAGTCGTTCACGGTGACGACGTGGACGCCACGAGCGGCGATCGCGTTCAGGTATGCGGGCATCGTGGCGACGAGGGTCTTGCCCTCGCCGGTGCGCATCTCGGCGATGTTGCCGAGGTGCAGCGCCGCGCCGCCCATCACCTGCACGTCGAACGGCCGGAGGCCGATCGTGCGGCTCGCGGCCTCCCGGACGGCCGCGAAGGCCTCGGGGAGCAGGTCGTCGAGGGTCTCGCCGTTCGCGTAGCGCTCACGCAGCTCGGCGGTCTCGTTCCGCAGCTCGTCGTCGGTGAGCTGCCGGAAGTCGTCCTCGAGATGGTTGACGGTCTTGACGATCCGCTCCAGCTTGCGCCGCGTGCGGCCCTCCCCGACGCGCAGCGCCTTCTCGAGCAGCGATGCCACCTGGATCTCCTGACGCTTCGGCGGGCGTTGATCAACCGGCAACGATACCGTCCCCCGTTCTCGGGGTCGCGGCGCCCCACCGCCCGCAGGGGCGTGCAGGCTCACCGCATGAGCGGTGAGCCTGCAGCGGCATCAGGCGTTCGTCGTCTGCAACGCCTCCCGCGTCTGGCGGGTGACCGCGCTCCCTGCGCCGCCCTGCTCCCCCGGGGACTCCGAGCCGTCGAGCGCGATGACGCCGTAGTTCCAGCCGACCCGGCGGTAGACGACGCTCGGGCAGCCGGTCTCGCGGTCGAGGAAGAGGTAGAAGTCGTGGCCGACGAGCTCCATCCGGTAGAGCGCGTCGTCGACGGTCATCGGTTCGGCCGGGAACGACTTGCGGCGGATCACGACGGGGCTGTAGTCGTCCTGCACCCCGTACTCGTCGCCCGGCTCGTCGTCGGCCGGCAGGGTCGCCGGCTGCTGACCGCCGGTCTCGGCCCAGATCATCCGGTCGCCGTCGGCCGGCGTCACGTCGAGGCCCGCGAAGTCGCCGGCGGCCGCCTCGGCGAGGCCGGTCATGCCGCTGCCGCGGCGATGCAGCTTCTTACGGTCCTTCGTTCGGCGCACCCGCTCCATCAGCTTGTTCAGCGCCGTGTCGAAGGCGACGAACTTGTCGGGACCGGCCGCCTCCGCGCGGATCACCGGTCCGGGGCCGATGAGCGTCATCTCGACGCGGTCGTCGCCGGCGGTGCCGTTCGTCTCGTGGTGACGAAGGAGGCGGATCTCGAGCGCGAGCGCCCGATCCGCGAGGGCGGCGACCCGATCCGACTTCTCCTCGGCGTAGGAGCGGAACTGGTCCGTGATCCCGACGTTGCGGCCGATGAGCGTGATGTCCATGCCGTTGCTCCCCGAACTGCGGCGCGCCGTCCGAGTGGATGGTCGCTCCGCCGGGCCGCCCGCATGCGAGCTGCCCGCTCCGGAAGGACCCGAACGGTCTTCCTGAACGCCGTAGACGCACACTAGACACTCGACCTCCGTGTTGTCCTCCCCTCCTTCTGCCCTTCCCGAGGCTCATCGTCCGCGCTGGGGCGTGCTCGCCACCGTCGCGGCGCCGAGCACCTCGGCACCCGCCGCGCGGAGCGCCCGCGCGGCCTCCACCAGCGTCGCGCCGGTGGTGACCACGTCGTCGACGAGCAGGACGCGGGCGCCGGCCGCGGCGGGCAGCCCGGACATGCTGCCGTCGACGTTCTCGAAGCGACCCGCCCGGCCGAGCGCGACCTGATCCGCGGATCGGCGGCGCAGCGCGAGCAGCCGGCTGGCCGGCAGCCGCTCGCGGCGCAGCAGCACCCGCACGGGGTCGTAGCCGCGGTCGCGCCGCGAGCGCACCGTCGGCGGCATCGGCACGAGCGCGACGCCGTCGCCCGGCACCGCGGTGAGCGCGTCGCGGACGGCCGCAGCGAGGGCGGCCGCGAGGGGCACGCGCAGATCGGTGCGGCCCTCGTTCTTGTAGGCGAGCAGCACCCGCCGGGCGACGCCGTCGTAGACGAGGCCGCTCGAGACCGGCAGCGCGCAGCGTCCGACGGCGCGGCGCTGCACCACGGGCGCGAGGGCCGCGCGGCAGAGCGGGCAGAGCGCCGGGCCGACGGTGCCGCAGCCGGTGCAGGGCAGCGGCAGCACGAGCTCGAGCAGCGCGGACGCGACGGGACGGGCGACGGGGATCACCGCGGCAGGATGCCGGTCCGCACGAGCGCAGCCCGGGGCATACGGCGGATCCGCCCCCGGCACGGCGCGCGAGACGGCCTGGGGAGGAGCGGTCAGCGCTGCACGGCGAGCAGCGCGGCGTCGGTCGAGGGCTGCAGCGCCTGCCACACGCCGTTGTCGAGCTGGGCGAGGTCGCCGTTCGACAGCAGCGCCCGCAGGTCGTCCTGCCCCGAGCCGCCGACGACCGCCACCGCGTTCTGGAGACGGCCGAGCGGACGTGCCTCGCCGCCGAGCGACTGGAGCGTCATCTGGTCGCCGTTCGGGTCCGACTCGAGCACGGCGACCGATCCGGTGTCGACCCAGGTGGCGTCGATGGCCGTGCCGGCCGGCAGCGTCACCGGGTAGCGCGCATCGGTGAGGCCGGTCGGCGTGCCGTCGGAGCCGCGGACGATGCCCGCCACGAACGCCTTCGGCCCGTCGTCGCCCTGGCTCAGCACGAGCATCCTCGTGCCGTCGGGAGAGACCTCGATCGCGTTCAGCTCGTTGCTCGCAGTGGTCGTCAACCCGGTGAGCAGCTGCGACTGGTGGCCCTTGGTGTCGAACGCCCCGAGCTGCGTGGGATCGCTGCGGGAGGCGCTGTAGGTCCAGCCGTCCTGGTCGAGCGTCGGCGCCACGAGGTCGGAGCCCTTGTCGACGACCGTCGACCCGGTCGGGGTGACGACGGAGACGCCGGCGCTGCCGAGCACGGCGGCGAGATGCTGCCTCGTCGAGATGGTGACGGCGGCGGGCTTCAGGTCGACGAGGCGCGGCCCGAGCGTCGTCTCGGCCGTGAGGCGCGAGCCCGCGAGGTAGCCGAGCGTCGATCCGCGCAGCACGAGCGGCGCCGCTGCGGGCCCGCTCGGGCGCAGCGACGAGCCGACGACGGCCAGGTTCGCGCCGTTCACCGACAGCTGCACCTGCGCGATGCCGTCGAGCCCGGTCAGGGTGTCGACGAGCTGCGTCTTCATCCGCTGCAGCACCTGCTTCGACGGCACCGCGGCACCGGTGCGCAGCGCGACGGTCGCGACCCCGTTCGTCACGTCGACCCCGGCCGTGCGGGTGCCGTGGGGGAACGCGGTGGCGACGACGGGCGGCCGGATCGGCGCGGCGGGGCCCGCGAGCAGCGCCTTCACGACGTCGGTCGGGCTCAGGCGGCCGACCGGGAACCACCGCAGGTCGGGCACCTCGCGCTCGTAGTCGGGCGTGAAGTACTGCACGGCGCGGGTCTGGAAGACGTGCCCGAAGTAGTCCTGCCCGAGCACGACCCCGTCGGGCGCGTGGTCGATGCGCCACTCCCCCGCGATGCGGGCGAGCGTGAAGCGCAGCGCCGTCGGCTGCGGCGCAGGCAGCATGGCGAAGGCGCCGCTCGCGTCGACCTGCGCGGTGGCCGGCACGGACGCCGTGACCGCGGTGGGGGCGCCCTGCCGGTAGGTGAGCGAGTCCTCGTGCACGAGCACGCGCGCCCGCGGCTTCCACGTCTTCGCGAACGCCGGGGTGAGGAACTTGCGCGCGATCGCGTAGCCGTTCTGCTGACCCGCGGCAGCGGCGATGAACCCCTGCACGATCTGCAGCTGCGTCTCGCCGCGGGCGGGCGCGGCGGGCACGAGCACGACCTCGGGCGCATCGGCGGCCTGCGTGGGACCGGCCTGCACGTCACCGGAGGTGGGGATCGTGGCGCAGCCGGCGAGCAGCACCGTCGCGACCACGAGCGCCGCCGCGACGCCGGCGCGCCTCACGATCCCACCCCGGCGCGTTCAGGCACCGCGACCGGCGCCTCGTCGCGCGTCTGCGAGCGCGCGTCCGCGGGCACGAGCGGTACCGGCCCCGGGGCGGCCGAGTCCAGCGGACCGCGCGGCAGGGTGAGCACGAAGTTCGTGCCGTCGCCCGTGCGGCTCCAGACCTCGAGCGTGCCGCGATGCAGCAGCGCGTCCTCGAGGCTGATCGCGAGGCCCAGCCCCGTGCCGCCGATGCGCCGCTGCCGAGACGGGTCCGCGCGCCAGAAGCGGTCGAAGACGCGCTCCGCGTCGGCCGCCGGCATGCCGGCGCCGTGGTCGCGCACGCCGATGCCGACCGCGCGCTCCGAGCTGTCGACGGTGACGACCACCGGCCGGGCCTCGCCGTGCTCGATGGCGTTCGCGAGCAGGTTCCGCACGATGCGCGCGATGCGCCGCGGATCGACCTCGATCTCGACGTGGCCGCCGGGCGCCACGAGCTCGACCGGCGTGCCGGTGTCGCGGGCGAGCCCGTCGAGCGACTCGATGGACTCGCGCACGAGGTCGACGAGGTTCGTCGGCTCGCCCGCCACGTCGGCGGCCTGCGCGTCCATCCGGCTGATCTCGAGCAGGTCGGCGAGCAGCGCCTCGAAGCGCTGCACCTGGTCGCGCAGCAGCTCGGCGCTTCGCGCCGTGGGCGCGTCGACCCGGTCGCGGGCGTCGTAGAGCACGTCGCTCGCGAGGCGGATGGTGGTGAGCGGTGTGCGCAGCTCGTGCGAGACGTCGGAGACGAAGCGCTGCTGCACCCGGGAGAGGTTCGCGAGCTGCGTGATCTGCCGCTGCAGGCCGTCCGCCATCCGGTTGAACGAGCGCGCGAGGGTGGCGACCACGTCCTCGCCGCGCTCGGGGATGCGCTGCTCGAGGCGGCCGGCGGCGAGCTCCTCGCTCACCTTCGCGGCCTGCTTCAGCGGGGTGATGACCATCGTGACGACCGCCGTGGTGACGGCGCCGATGAGCAGCAGCAGCACGAGGCCGCCGATGAGCAGCGTGCGCTGCACGAAGTCGAGGGTGCTCTGCACGTCCTGCAGGTCGTAGATGAGGTACAGCTCGTACTGGGTGCCGCCGAGCTGCAGCACGTCGCCGACGACGACGCCGGGGTGCAGCTGCCCGTTCGTCGCAGTGAGCGCGACGGACTGGTACTGCTGCGTGCCGGAGCTCTCGACGGCCTGCCGGATCTGCTCGGTGACGACCTGATCGGCGCCGTCGGGGCTCGTCGCGACCGGCAGGGCCAACGGGTCGACCTGCCCGGGGCTGCGCAGCCAGGCGATGCCGCTCGGTGTGGCGGCGTCGTGCACCTGCTGGATCGCCGCGAGCTGCAGGTTCTCGAGCGCGGTCTGGTCGGTGGAGGTGGCGCCGTTCAGCACCGACTGCGCCGCGACGGTCGCGCGGGCCGAGACCGTGAGCTCCTGGTTCAGCCGGTCGGTGAACAGCCCGCGGGCGATGCTGTACGAGATGACCCCGCCGACCGCGGCGAGCGCGACCGCGGACAGCACCACGGTGATCACGACCGTGCGGAGGCGCAGCGACCGCCGCCAGAGGCGCGCGGGGGCCGCCGCGGAGCGCCGCAGCTGCAGCATGCGGACGGTCGGCGAGGGCCGTGCGACGACGGCGGGCATCGGCTGCCCGGTCAGACCGCGGCGCCCGCGCGGTAGCCGACGCCGCGCACGGTGGTGACGATGCGCGGGTTCTCGGGGTCGACCTCGACCTTCGCGCGGAGGCGCTGCACGTGCACGTTCACGAGGCGGGTGTCGGCCTTGTAGCGGTAGCCCCACACCTGCTCGAGCAGCATCTCGCGGGTGAAGACCTGGTGCGGCTTCGAGGCGAGCGTGTGCAGCAGGTCGAACTCGAGCGGGGTGAGCTGGATGGGCTGCTCGCCGCGGAGCACCTCGTGGCCGGCCGCGTCGACGGTGAGGTCGCCGATGCGCAGGCGCTGCCCCGACACCGCCTGCGTGGGGCGGAGACGCGTGCGGATGCGGGCGACGAGCTCCTTCGGGTCGAACGGCTTGACGATGTAGTCGTCGGCGCCCGACTCGAGGCCGTTCACCACGTCCGCGGTGTCGGACTTCGCCGTGAGCATGATGATCGGGACGCCGCTCTCGCCGCGGATCTGGCGGCACACCTCGATGCCGTCGCTGCCGGGCAGCATGAGGTCGAGCAGCACGAGGTCGGGCTTGGCGGCGCGGAACGCGGCGAGCGCCTTCGCGCCGTCGGGGCAGAGGACCGGCTCGAAGCCGTCGGCGCGCAGCACGATGCCGACCATCTCGGCCAGCGCCGTGTCGTCGTCGACGACGAGGATGCGCTGCGCCATGGCTGTCTCCCGGCTCGGTCTCGTGCGCGGGTCCGCCCGAGTGCGCCCAGGATAATGCCGAGCCCGCCTCCCTGCGGGGGCGGCGCGGCGCCTGTGCAGAGCGGCACCCGCGATCGATGCACAGGGCGGCACGTCTCCCGCCCCGGTCCGCTGCGCCGTGGAAGAGTGGACGCATGGCTGATCAGGGCGACGTCTGGGCCTCGCCCTCGGGCAGCGCGGGCGACGAGCCGCCGCGCTACGGCGAGCGGATCCCCGGGTGGCAGCCTCCGCCGCCCACAGCCACGGCGCCGGTCGCGCCGCAGCCGGGCACCGGCTACGTCCCGCCGCCGCGGCCGGGCCTCATCCCGCTGCACCCGCTGTCGTTCGGGCAGCTGCTCGGCAGCGCCTTCGCGGTGCTGCGCTGGAACCCGCGCGCCACCGTGCTGCCCACGCTCGTCATCAACGTCGTGCAGAGCGCGCTCACCTACGGGCTCGTCTACGGCGTCGGCATCTCCGCCGTCGACCGCATCTCCCGCGCGAGCGCCGCCGACCGCGGCGCGATCCTCGCCGGAACGGCGGCCGAGGGCGTGCTCACCGGCCTGCTGCTGCTCGCCGTGAGCGTCATCGGCAACGCCCTGCTGCAGGGGCTGATCGTGCACGTCGTCGCCCGGGGCGCCCTCGGCGAGCGCCCCACGCTCGGCGAGGCCTTCCGTCGCGCCGCCCGCTCGTTCTGGCCGCTCCTCGGCTACGCGCTGCTGCTCGGTGCCGCGCAGCTCGTCGCCATCGTGGCGCTCGCGCTGCTCGTCGTCGGCGTCGCGGCCACCGGCACGGTCGGCGTGCTGCTCGCGGTGCTGCTCGGCCTCGTCGGCGGCGCCGCCTACGCGGTCGCCTACTGCTTCCTGCTCGTCAAGCTCGCCACGGTGCCGAGCGCCATCGTGCTCGAAGGGCTCGGCATCCGGGCGGCGATCGCCCGCTCCTGGGTGCTGCTGCGGGGCGCGTTCTGGCGCAGCCTCGGCCTGATCCTGCTCGTCTTCGTGATCGTCTGGTTCGCGGGGCAGGTCGTCAGCCTGCCGTTCAGCCTCCTCGGCGGCGCGCTCGGCGGCCTCGTCTTCCCGAACGGCGGCACCCCGACCTCGGGCGACGACATCGCGAGCATGCTGCCGACGATCCTGCTCACCTCGCTGCCGGCGACCGTCGTCACGGTGATCGTCGGGGCGATCGGGCAGATCGCGCAGCTGGCGTCGCTGTCGCTCATCTACCTCGACCGACGCATCCGCAGCGAGGGCCTCGACCTCGAGCTGCAGCGCTACGTCGAGCTCGGCGGCCCCGACCCGCTCGAGCCCGCGAAGCGGTGACGGCGAGAGCGCTCCTCTCGGTGCCGGTGCAGCCGTCCGGGGACCAGGCGCGGCAGTGGCTCGTCGACGAGCTGGCGAAGGCGCCGTACCAGCAGGCGAAGCCGACGCCGTTCGACCTGATCGCCCAGGCAGTGCTGAAGTGGTTCCAGGACCTGTTCCTCAACAGCCGAACCGGGACGCCGACCGTGCTGCTCGTCGTCGCGCTCGTGGTGGTCGTGGCCGTCGTCGTGGCGGCCGTGCTCTTCTACGGGCTGCCCCGCTTCAACCGTCGCAGCCGCGTCGGCGCCTCGCTCTTCGGCGACGACGACCGCCGCACCGCCGACGAGCTGCGGGCCGCCGCACGAGCCGCGTTCGCCGGGGGCGACTTCTCCGCCGCGATCGTCGAGCGCTTCCGCGCCCTCGCCCGCGGACTCGACGAGCGCACGGTGGTGGCCGTGTTCCCCGGCACCACCGCCACCGGCTTCTCCCGCCGCGCCGCCGAAGCCTTCCCCGACGAGCGCGAGGCCCTGCGCGCCGCCGCCGACGTGTTCGACGCGGTCCGCTACGCCGGCCGGCCCGGCACGCGCGACGAGGCGGAGCACATCGCCGCGCTCGACGACCGCGTCGCCACCGCCCGGCCGCGGCTCACCGGAGCCGTGCCCGCATGACCGCCGCCGCCCCCGCCGTCACGCCGACGCTCGGGCAGTCCGTGCGCCGCCTGCGCTTCTGGGGGGTCGGCGCCGCCGTCGTGCTGCTGCTCGCCGTCGTCGCGCTGCTGTCGCGCGCGGGCGGCGGCACGGGCACCGCCTTCGGGCCCGACAACGCCGCGCCGGCCGGTGCGCGCGCGCTGCGCGCCGTGCTCGAGCAGCAGGGCGTGCAGGTGACGCGGGCGACGCGGCTCACGGACGTGCCGCAGGGCGGCACCCTGCTCGTCGACGACCGTGACGGGCTGCTGCCCGCACGCGCGTGGCGCGAGCTGCTCGCCCGCAGCGACCGGCTGGTCGTCGTGCAGCCCGGCGCCACCGCGCTCGGACAGGTGCTGCCCGGCACCAGTGCCGCGGGCTTCCCCGACGGGACGACGGTGCAGCCCGGCTGCGGCTCGGCGCTCGCCGCTCGAGCCGGCGCGCTGGCGCTCTCCGGCGCGACGCACTCGCTCCGTTCGGCCGGCCGCACCGCCTGCTACTCCGACGGCGCCGGCCGCGCGCAGCTGGTCGCCGGACGCAACGGCGCGACGTCGGTGGTGCTGCTCGCCGACGCGCTGCCCTTCGAGAACGAGCACATCGCCACCGCGGGCAACGGCGCCGTCGCCCTGAACGTGCTCGGCGCGCGATCCGCGCTCACCTGGTACACCCCGAGCCCGCTCGACACGGCGCTCGGCGCCCGCCCCACGGTGGCGCAGCTCACGCCCGGCTGGGTGACGCCCGTGGCGCTGCTGCTCCTGCTGAGCGGCATCACGGCCGCGTTCTGGCGGGGTCGGCGCCTGGGTCCGCTCGTCGTCGAGCAGCTGCCGGTCGTGGTCCGCTCCCGCGAGACCGTCGAGGGCCGCGCGCGCCTCTACGCGCGCTCGGGGTCGCGGCTCCGCGCCGCCGACGCCCTCCGGATCGGCGCGCTCGGGCGCATCGCACCCCTGCTCGGCCTCTCCCGCACCGCCGGCGTGGACGAGCTCGCAGCGGCGGCCGCCGCCGCGACCGGCCGCCCGCTCGCCGCGGTCCGCGCCCTGCTCCTCGACGCGACGCCCGCCTCCGACTCGGCACTCGTGCGCCTCTCCGACGACCTCGCGCGCCTCGAGGCCGACGTGCGGCGCGCCGTCGCCCCCTGATCACCGAACGGTAAGGAACCGAAGCATGACCGACGACCTCCGCGCCCGACTCACCGCCGTCCGCACCGAGGTGGGTAAGGCCGTCGTCGGGCAGGACGCGGCCGTGACCGGCCTGATCATCGCGCTGCTCGCCCGCGGGCACGTGCTGCTCGAGGGCGTGCCCGGCGTCGCGAAGACGCTGCTCGTGCGCTCGCTCGCGGCCTCGCTCGACCTCACGACGACGCGCGTGCAGTTCACGCCCGACCTCATGCCGGGCGACGTGACCGGCTCCACAGTCTTCGACGCGAGCACCGGCCGCTTCGACTTCCGCGCGGGACCGGTGTTCACGAACCTGCTGCTCGCCGACGAGATCAACCGCACGCCGCCGAAGACGCAGTCCGCGCTGCTCGAGGCGATGGAGGAGCGCCAGGTCACGGTCGACGGCGTCTCCCGTCCGCTGCCCGACCCGTTCCTCGTCGCGGCCACGCAGAACCCGGTCGAGTACGAGGGCACCTACTCGCTGCCCGAGGCGCAGCTCGACCGCTTCCTGATGAAGCTCGTGCTCGACCTGCCGCCGCGCGAGCAGGAGGTCGAGGTGCTCACCCGGCACGCCGCTGGCTTCGACCCGCGCGATCTCCGCGCCGCCGGTGTCCGCGCCGTGCTCCAGGCCGACGACCTCGCGCGGGCCCGTGCCGCCGTGCGCGAGGTGCAGGCCGCCCCCGACGTGCTCGGCTACGCCGTCGACCTCGTGCGCGGCACCCGCAACGCGCCGAGCGTGCAGCTCGGCGTCTCGCCGCGCGGCGCGACCGCGCTGCTCGCCGCCGCCCGGGCATGGGCCTGGCTGCGCGGCGCTCCGGCGCTCACCCCGGACCACCTGCAGGACATGGCGCTGCCCGTCCTGCGGCACCGCATCCGGCTGCGCCCCGAGGCCGAGCTCGAGGGCGTCTCGGTCGACGCGGTGCTGCGCAGCGTCGTCGCGAACGTGCAGGTCCCCCTGTGAGGGCAAGTCACACGTCCCGCGGTGGGAGGCGGGCGTGATCCTGACCGGGCGGGTGCCGCTGCTGCTCCTCGTCGGAGTCGTGCCGATCGTCGTGCTCGGTTCGTTCGGCGCGACGGCGGCGGGTGCCACCCTCGTGGGCTGGTTGCTGCTCGTGGCCCTGCTCGTCGCGCTCGACGTGCTGGTCGCCCCGTCGCCGCGGCGCGTGCGGCTCGATCGCGAGCTGCCCGACGCCGTGCGGCTCGGCGAGCCCGTCGGCGCGACCCTG
Organism: Amnibacterium sp. CER49; assembly: GCF_029846255.1. Lineage (GTDB taxonomy): Bacteria > Actinomycetota > Actinomycetes > Actinomycetales > Microbacteriaceae > Amnibacterium. The sequence goes on from NZ_JARVWQ010000001.1 coordinate 666,579, forward strand.
CTCGTCACGAACCTCAGCGAGCGCCGCATCTCCGGCCTGGTGCGCGACGCCTGGCAGCCCTCCGCCGGCGCGGATCCCAGCCGATGGCCGCTCGACCTGCCCGGCGGCGAGCGCCGCGCCTTCCGCACCACGCTCACCCCGATCCGTCGCGGCGAGCGCCGCACCGAGCAGGTGACGGTGCGCTCGCTCGGCCCGCTGCGGATCGCCGGACGCCAAGCCACGCTGCTCGCGCCGGGCGCCGTGCGGGTGCTGCCGCCGTTCCGGTCGCGCCGGCACCTGCCCTCGCGGCTCGCGCGGCTCCGCGAGCTCGACGGCCGCACGCTGCTGCAGGTGCGCGGCCAGGGCACCGAGTTCGACTCGCTGCGCGAGTACGTGCGCGGGGATGACGTGCGCTCCATCGACTGGCGCGCCACCGCGCGCAACGCCTCGCTGCCCGGCGCGGGCCGCCGGCTCATGGTGCGCACGTGGCGCCCGGAGCGCGACCGGCGCATCGTGCTCCTCGTGGACGCGGGCCGCACCGCCGCCGCCCGTATCGCCGACGAGCCGCGGCTCGACACCGCGTTCGAGGCCTCGCTGCTGCTCACCGCGCTCGCCACGCGCGCGGGCGACCGCGTCGACCTGCTCGTCTGGGACCGGCGCATCCGCGCCCGCGTGCACGACGCGGCCGCCGGCGAGGTGCTCCACCGCATGGTCGAGGCGATGGCGCCCGTCGAGCCCGAGCTGCTCGAGACCGACTGGTCGGCCGTGCCGGGGCTCGTGCGGCAGCTCACGTCGCAGCACGCGTTCGTGGTGCTGCTCACGTCGCTCGAGGGCGTCGGCACCGCCCGCGGCCTGCTCTCGATGCTGCCGCAGCTGACGCACCGGCACACCGTGGTCGTCGCATCGGTGACCGACCCGGCCGTGCTCGCGATGACCACGGACCGCGCCGACCGCGATGCCGTCTACCTCGCCGCAGCGGCGGAGCGGAGCCTCCTCGAGACGTCCCGGCTCGCCGCGGCGGTGCGCCGCGTCGGCGCGGACGTCGTCACCGGCGCGCCCGCCGACCTGCCGCCGGCGCTCGCCGACCGCTACCTCGCGCTGAAGGCAGCCGGGCGACTCTGAGCGGTCAGCCGGCGGTGAGCACGGTGCGCTCGCTGACGACGAGCAGCGGTGCGGGAGTGGGCGACGCGACGACCGCGCCGACGACCGGCAGCCACCGCCCGGCGCCGATGCGGTACTCCGCCGAGTAGACGACCTCCACAGCGGTCTCGCGCTTCGCCCGGGTCGTGTAGACGTGGCTCGTCGGCGTATCGGTCAGCTCGTCCTGGTGCAGCGAGGCCCAGGAGGACCCGGCGGTCGCCGTCACCCGCTCGAACCCGTCGCCGTAGCTCCAGCGGAACAGCTGCGGCGTGAACCGCACCTGCGCGACACCGCCGAGCAGGCGACCGTCGACGGTGATCGCGGTGACGTCGGCCCAGAAGTTGGTGGGCGTGCCGACCGCCGCCCACCCGTCGGGCTCCGTGTGCAGCGCACCGAGAGCGGGCAGGAAGCGGGCGACATCGGTCGAGGTCACACTCGTCGGCGCCTTGCCGCCGCGGCCGGGCTTGCCGGGCTTCGTCGGCTGCAGCAGCGGGTTGAGCGCACCGCCGCCGCGGGCGTCGCTGCACGTGCCGTCGCCGATGCAGATCTGGTCGAGCAGCGCTCGGATCTGCACGGGAGTCAGCGGCTGGGCGCGGTTGCCGGGAGTGCCGCCCCGGCCCGGCGAGCCGCCCTGATCGTCCGTGCGCGTGCCGACTACGTCGACCCCTCCGTTGTCTGTGTTGCCTGAGGAGCATGTGTCGTTGAAGAAGAAAGTCGCAGAGCAACCTTCGTCCGCTTTCGCACTGGCAGGTAGAAGGACCACTAGAAATCCTCCCAGAAGGGCAGCGGCCGCTAGCAGATTGAGGAACCGTGCCATGGCTTACTCGACTCAATACGCCACCCTGCGGGCGTCGAAGCGACGGCCACGACAAGTGTGCCCTCTGACTCGCGCCCGCGAGGTGTTACGTCCCGACCAACAGCGTCGATCACTCGTGCATGCGAGATGTCTAGGCACACATACAAGTGCACCCGAGAGTCGGCTTGATTGGCTTGTTGGGGGGTTGTCCGCTTAACAAGCGTGTGGCCGCCCAGTCGTTGACCTCGTTTCGCCAGCCCGCTGAACTCGCTAAGCGCAGCCCTGTACTGCTGCGTTGTCAGATAAGGACGCACACGTTCAGGGCGTTTGCCGCCATCAGCCAGGACGCTGTCGTTAGCCGCGATATAGGACCGATAGAGCTTCGTTGCGATTGCCACGCCGGATGTCGCGCCAGCGGCCGGGGCGATTGATGTGTAAGCCTTCGATGAGTGGCTTGCGGAAGGAGTTGCCGTTCCCGCGCACCCCGCGAGCGCAGCGACGACCGCTGCCGCGGCTACGGTCGCCAAGCCGAGTCGACGCGTCCCCCGGAACATGCGCCACACCGTAGGGCAGGGCCGCGACGGTCGCAGCCGTTGTCCACAGCGCGTCTAGAGTCGCTCCCCCGCCGCCCAGACGGCGGCCACCGAGAGGTCGTCGTCGAGCAGCACCGCGTCTGCGGCGTAGCCGGGAGCGAGGCGGCCGAGCTCGTCGTCGAGGCCGAGCGCACGCGCCGGTGTCGAGGTGACCGCGGCGACCGCGACCGGCATCGGCACCCGGATCGACTGCACCGCGCGTCGCAACGCCGCGTCGAGCGTGAGCGTGGAACCGGCGAGCGAGCCGCCTTCCGCGAGCCGCGCCTCGCCGTCCTGCACGACGACGTCGAGGCCGCCGAGCACGTACCGGCCGTCGGCCTGCCCGGCGGCGGCGATCGCGTCGGTGATGAGCGCGACCCTGCCGGGTGCCGACGCGAACAGCACGCGGGATGCGGCGTCATGCACGTGCACCCCGTCGGCGATGAGCTCGAGGGTGACGCCGGGGCTGTCGAGGGCGGCGCCGACGGGTCCGGGGTCGCGGTGCAGCAGGTCGGCCATGCCGTTGTAGGCGTGCGTGAGCACCGTCGCGCCGGCCGCGAAGCCGCGGCGCACGACGTCGTAGCCCGCGTCGGTGTGGCCGAGGGCGACGACCACGCCGGCGTCGAGAAGGGTGCGGATCGCGGCCTCGGCACCGGCGCGCTCGGGCGCGATCGTGATCATCCGCAGGGTGCCGCCCGCCGCGTCGAGCAGCGCCGCGACCTCGGCCGGATCCGGGTCGCGGAGCACGGCGGGGTCGTGCGCACCCTTGTGGCCCTCGGCGAGGAACGGTCCCTCGAGGTGCGCGCCGAGCACGAGCGGGTCGTCGGCGGCGACCGCGGCGACGTCGCGGAGCGCTTCCACGAGGTGCTCCTGCGGCGCGGTGACGAGCGAGAGCACGCTGCGGGTCGTCCCGTGCGCGCGGTGGAACGCGAGTCCGGCCCGGATCGCCTCCGGCCCGCCGTCGTACGCGCCGCCCCCGCCCCCGTGGCTGTGCAGGTCGAGGAAGCCGGGCGTCAGCCAGCGGCCCGCGGCGTCGACGAGCTCGTCGTCGCCCACGGGGGCGGCCCCCTGGCCGACGGCGCTGACGCGGTTCCCCTCGAACCGGACCCAGCCGTCGTCGAGCACGGCGCCGTCGGTCACGATGCGGGCGTGCTCGATGCGGATGCTCATCGGGCGACGATCACCTCGAAGCCGCGCTCCTCGAAGGCGGCGCGCTGCTCGTCCGCGATGCCGTCGTCGGTGATGAGCGTGCGCACGGCGTCGGGCACGCCGAGCGTCGCGAAGGCGCGACGACCGATCTTGCTCGAGTCGGCGACGATGACGGCCTTGGCGGCCCGGTGCGCCATGAGGGCGTTGATCGTCGCCTCCCGCTCGTCGTGCACGGTGCCGCCGACGTCGGGACTCACCCCGTTCACCCCGATGAAGGCGAGGTCGACGGTGATTTGGTCGAGCACGCTCGTACTGTACGGGCCGACCAGCTCGTACGACCGGGGGTTCGCGACGCCGCCCGTGACGACGGTCTTGATCTGCGGCCGCACGACGAGCTGCACCGCGATGTTCAGCGCGTTCGTCACGACGGTGAGGCTCGGCTGCGCGCCGGACGCCATCAGATCGGGCCGGGCGGCGAGCGCGGCCGCGATCGCGGTGCTCGTCGTGCCGCCGCTCAGGCCCACGACGTCGCCGGGCCGCACGAGGTCGCTCGCGGCGGCCGCGATGCGGGCCTTCGCGTCGCCGTGCCGTGCGCGCTTGTAGCGCAGCGGCAGGTCGTAGGCGACGGAGTGGCTGAGCGCCCCGCCGCGGGTGCGGGTGAGCAGCTGCTGGCCGGCGAGCGCGTCGAGGTCGCGTCGGGCGGTCGGCGCCGACACCTCGAGCTCGCGCATGATCGTCTCCACCTCGACCCGGCCCGACTCGCCGAGCAGCTCGAGGATCGCGTTCAGACGATCGGCGCGGTTCATCCCACCACCGCCCTGGCCCGGAGGGCGGCGCCGAGCACCCCCGCGTCCTCGCCCAGCGCGGCGCGGAGCAGCGCCGGCGGCCGGTGGATCGTGAGCCGCCGCTCGAGGCGGGCGCGGAGCGGATCGAAGAGCGCGGGGCCTGCCTCGGACAGCCCGCCGCCGATCACGATCGCGCCGGGGTCGAGCAGGGCGACGACGGTGTGCAGCGCGAGCGCAAGGCCGTCAAGGGCCTCCTCCCAGACGATGGCCGCGTCGCGGTCGCCCGCCTGCGCGAGCTCGAGCACCTCCCTCGCGCCCGGCACGGTCCGGCCCGTGCGGGTGCCGAAGCGTCGTGCGATCGCCCCTGCGGACGACACCGCCTCGAGGCAGCCGCGGCCGCCGCAAAAGCACTCGGGCCCCTCGGCGACGGGCGCATGGCCGATCTCGCCCGCGAGGCCGCCGCCTCGGTACGGGCGTCCGTCGAGGAACAGCGCGGCGGCGATGCCCGTGCCGACGGCGAGGAAGACGACGTCGCGATACGCCGCGCCGGTGCCGAGCCGGTACTCCGCCTCGCCGGCGCCCCCGACGTCGTGTGCGAGCGCCACCGGCAGGCCGGTCTCGAGCTCGGCGAGCGCCCGCAGGTGCACGTCGCGCCAGCCGAGGTTCGCGGAGTAGCGGGCGATGCCGCTGCGCTCGTCGACCTCGCCGGGGACCAGCAGGCCGAGCGCGGCGGGCTCGAACGCGGGATCCTCGTCGCGGAACCGCTGCACGAGGTCGGCGGCGAGCCGGACGACCGCTTGCCCGGCGTCGGGTCCGGCGGGCGGCGTCCGCACACGGAGGACGCTCGCGATTGTGCCGTCGGCGCGCACGGCGGCGGCCTTCGTGTCGGTGCCCCCCACGTCGATGGCGATGACGGGCGCTCCCGGGTCGAGCCGGTGCGCGGGATCGGTCATGCGCGCTGCTCCAGCCACGTCACGGCGCCTCCTCGTGCCGATGCCGCGTCCATGTGAGCGGAACGTGAGCGATCCGGCGATGCGCGATCATATTGGCTCATCGCTCGCGCGATCCAGAGCCAGTACGGTCGCCCCATGCAGCACTCCAGCGCCGGTCTGCACGCGACGGTCGGCGACCCCCATCTCCACACGGTGACCGGCCAGTCGGACACCGACTACCCACGACGCACGCTTGCGGAGCTGCGGGCGCGGCCTGAGGAGCGCACCTGGCGCCCGGTCGCCTGGCGCGGCGACGTCGTCGCGGTGCCGATCGTGCTCTGGGCCGACGAGGACCTGCCGGAGGTCGCCGCGGAAGCGCGCATCACGAGCGCGGGCGGGCGCACGCTGCCGGTCCGGCTCGACTTCGTCGCCGAGGTGCTGGCGGCCCGCGGCAACCCGTCGCTGGGGAACCCGCAGCAGCCCGTGCCCGACGTGCTCGACGGACCCACGCCCCGGCCGCTGCCCCGCGACCAGGCGCTCACGATGCGGGTGGCGGTCGAGGTGCCGCAGGACGCGGAGCCCGGTCGGTACAGCGGCGCCATCGAGATCCGGACGAGCGGCGAGCCGCTCTCCGTCGCCGTCGAGCTCGAGGTGCTCGACCTCGCGCTGCCCGCGACGACCACCGCGTGGCTCGACCTCTGGCAGAACCCGTTCGCGATCGCCCGCGTGCACGGCATCGGAGCCGACGGCCTCTGGTCGGAAACGCACCTCGAGGCGATGCGCCCGTACTACGCGCTGCTCGCGGCGGCCGGGCAGAAGGTGATCACGACCACGGTGGTGCGCGACCCGTGGGCGTCGCAGACGGAGGACGTCTACGAGTCGATGGTGGCGTGGCGTCGGGCCGCCGACGGCAGGCTCTCCTTCGACTTCGGCGACTTCGACACCTGGGTGTCGTTCCTGCTCGGACTCGGCATCGACCGGCAGATCGACGCCTACGGCATGGTCGGCTGGGCGAACACGGTCACCTTCTTCGACGAGGCGACCGGCCGGTCGGAGACGGTGACGGTCGAGCCGGGAACCGAGCCGTGGCGCGCGCTCTGGGGGCCGTTCCTCACCGCGTTCGTGCCGCACCTGGAGCAGCACGGCTGGCTCGAGCGGACCACCATGGCGCTCGACGAGCGCGTCCTCGCCGACGTGATGGCCGTCGCCGACTTCGTCGACGAGGTCTCCGGCGGCCGCCTCGGTGTCTCCGCGGCGACCGACTACGACTCGATGACCGACCCCGCGCTCGACCGCGTCCGCGCGGTCTCGGTGCGGCACGACACGGTCTCGATGGAGGACGGCGTGTTCGCCGGCGCCGCTCACCGCCGGAGCGGGCTCGGCCTCGTCACGACGCTCTACACCTGCACGGGCAACTTCCCGAACAGCTTCACGCGGTCGAGCCCGGCGGAGGGCGTGTGGATGGGCTGGAAGGTCGAGCGGTTCGGCGCGAGCGGGCTGCTGCGCTGGGCGTACGACAGCTTCAACGCGGAGCCGCTCGTCACCACCGACTTCCGCAGCTGGGAGTCCGGCGACGCGTTCCTCGTCTACCCCGGCCCGCGCTCCTCCGTGCGCTTCGAGGCGCTCCGCGAGGGCCTGCGCGACCTCGACCGCATCCGGGTGCTCCGCGCCGACCCGCAGGCCGCCGTGGAGCTCGACGCGCTGCTCGCCACGATGCGGGACGAAGGGGTCGGCTACGACCCGCTCGGCGGTGTGATCGACCCCCGCGTGATCGACCTGCCGGCCGAGGTCGCGCGCCTGCAGCGGGGGCTGCTGGACATCGCGATCGCGCATCTCGCGCGACGCGGCGCGGCGACCCTTGACCGCCCCTGAGGGCGGTCCTACAGTTCGCCTGAGCGAACGCGCTCCTTTCGCGGCTGTTGCGATCGAGAACGCTCAGGATCCGGTCGAGGGTGACCGGGGGAAGCGAGGCACCTCATGCCCACCACCCGTCGGTTCCCGCTGCGGCTCGGCGCCGCGGCCGTCGCGCTCTCGCTGTCGGTGCTCGCCCTCACGGGCTGCGGCGCCGGCGGCAGCAGCGGCGGAGGGGCCGCCCCGGCGAAGGGCTACACGCCCGGCAGCCTCAGCAAGGCCTACAAGGGCCAGCAGATCACGGTGCTGCTGCCGCCCTGGGGGCAGCTGAAGCCCGCGCTCCTCGCGAAGTTCACGGCCGCCACGGGCGTCAAGGTCAAGATGCAGAGCCTCGCGTGGGACAGCATCCACGACAAGGTGGTCACGACCGAGGCAGCGGGCCAGGCGCCGGCCGACATCGTCGAGCTCGACTGGACCTGGGTGTCGCAGTTCGGCAAGGCCGGGTGGTACACGGACCTCAGCAAGTACCTCACGAAGCAGCAGATCAGCGACTCCATCGGCGCGGACGCGTTCGTGCAGGGCGGCAAGCAGATCGGCCTGCCCTACACGCTCGACTTCCGCGGCTCGACGGTCGACATGACGATGCTGAAGAAGGCCGGCATCAGCACGCCGCCGAAGAACTGGACCGAGCTCGTCTCCGACGCCGAAGCGGTGAAGTCGAAGGGCATCGTGAAGTACCCGATCGGCCTGCCGCTCGCGGTGCTCGAGGGCACCTCGACGCCCTGGTACGCGCTCACCCGCGCCTCGGGCGGCCAGATCCTGTCGAAGACCGGTGCGCCCGAGTTCGCGAACGGCCCCGCCGCGACCGACGCGCTCGCCCTGATCCACACGCTCTACTCGAAGCAGCTCGTCGACCCCGGCTCGATCGGCCTCTCCGACCAGCAGGTCGGCGACGCCTACGCGGGCGGCGCGAACGCCATCGTGCTCTCGACCGGTCCCGGCTCGCTCAGCCAGTTCCTCGACAAGGGCAAGAGCAAGATCGCCGGCGACGAGATCGTCTTCACGCACATCCCCGGCGAGAAGGACGACCAGGGCCCCACGGTCGGCCTCGAGGAGGCCCTCTCGATCCCGACGCAGTCGGCGCACAAGGAGGCCGCGGCGATGTTCATCACCTGGTGGATGAAGACGCCGCAGCTCGTCGCCGCGTACAAGGACCCCGACCTGGGCTCGATGCCGACCACGAAGGCGGGCCTCACAGCGCTGTCCGCGTCGCACGACCTGAAGTCCGCGGACACGATCCTGCCGATGGTCGGGACGATCCAGGCCGTCGTCCCCGGCGGCACGCCCACCTGGTACAGCAAGTTCAGCACCGCGGCCGCATCGACCATCCAGTCGGTCGCGCTCGGGCACACCACGCCGCAGGCGGGCATCTCGAGCCTGACCGCGCAGGCGAAGAAGATCGCCGCGCAGTAGCGGGACGGGGAGCCCTGTGACACTCCGTCCCGCCGCGGTGGCCGGCGCCCCTCGCGCGCGCCGGCCACCGCGCAGCGGCATGCAGCGACGGTCGGACCGGCTCGGCCTGCTGCTCGTCGCCCCCGCCGCGCTCGTCATCGTCGTGCTCGTGCTCGCGCCATCCGTGCAGAGCATCATCGGCAGCTTCCAGCGCTACTCGCTCGACGACCCGAGCCGCGCGTTCATCGGGGTCCGCAACTACCTCGAGGTGCTCACCGACACCGGGTTCGACCAGGCGCTGCTGAACACCGCCGGCTACTTCGTCGTGATCACCCTGTGCGCGTTCGTGTTCGGCCTCGTCATGGCGCTCTGGCTGCAGAGCCTCCGCGGCTGGGCCCGCGCCGCGGCGCTCACCGTCGTGATCCTGCCCTGGGCCGTGCCCGGCACCGTCTCGGGCGTGCTCTGGTCGTTCATCCTCCGTCCGACGGGCGCCGGACTGCTCAACTCGGTGCTGAGATCCCTCGGGCTGATCGACTCGTACCAGGCGTGGCTCAACATGCCGGTCGCCGGCATCGTCGCGATCGGGCTCACCGTCGCGTGGAGCGCGGTGCCGCTCGGCGTGATCGTGCTGCTCGCCGGGCTCGAGGGCATCCCGCAGGACATCTACGAGCAGAGCCTCGTCGACGGCGCCACCCGTATGAAGCAGTTCTTCACGATCACGCTGCCGCTGCTGCGGCCCGCGATCGCGATCGTGCTCCTGAACGCCGCCGTGCTCGCGATCGGGCTGTTCGACCAGGTCTACGTGCTCGTCGGTCTCGACCCGCTCAAGGTCACGATGACCGCGCAGATCTACCTCTACGCGTTCCGCGACTTCGGCTTCGGGCTCGGCTTCGCCGCATCCGTGATCGCGACGCTCGTCACGGCCGCGATCTCGGTCGTCTACCTGCGGGGCGTCTACCGCGAGGAGGAGTACTGATGCAGCGACGTCGGCTCGGCGCCGGATGGCGCACGGTGCAGATCGTCGTCGGGGTGCTCATCGTGCTCTGGTCGCTCGCGCCGCTCTACTGGGGCCTCGTGGTCAGCCTCTCGACGCCCGAGAGCATCCGCATCTACCCGGTCTCGATCCTCCCCGCCGCGATCTCGGGCGGGAACTTCGCGCGGCTGCTGAACGGCTCGGCCACGTCGGGCGCGTTCCTCGTCGCCGCCGGCAACTCGGTGATCCAGGCGGTCGGCTCGACCGTGCTCACGCTGCTGCTCGCGCTGCCGGCCGCCTACGCGTTCGCCCGGCTGCGGTTCCGGTTCGCGGGCGCGCTGCTCGCGATGATCACGCTGACGCTCGCGGTGCCGATCTACCTCGTGCTCATCCCCCTGTTCCAGTACGCCACGGCGATCGGGCAGGTGAACACGCAGCAGGCGGTGATCGTCGTGCTCGCCTCGGCGTCGCTGCCGCTCGCGATCTGGATCCTGCGCAGCCACATCGTCTCGCTGCCCGCCGACCTCGAGTCGGCCGCACGGGTCGACGGCGCCGGCACCGCCACCGTGCTCATCCGGATCATCGCGCCGCTCGTCGCGCCCGGGCTCGTCGCCGCCGCGGTGGTCGTGTTCCTCGCGAGCTGGGGCGCGTTCCTCATCCCGCTCGTGTACGGCGGCTCGGCCGATGTGCAGCCGCTCACCGTGCTCATCCCGACCTTCGCGAGCAAGTTCAGCAGCGACCTCGGGCTGCAGGCCGCGGCGGGCCTGCTCGCGGTCGTGCCGCCGGTCGCGCTCGTGATCGCGCTGCAGCGCCACCTGCTCTCCGGGCTGCTGAAGGGCGCGTCGCGGTGACGGTCGCCCTGCGCATCGCCATCGACGACGACCTGGCGGCCGCCGCCGACGTCGCGAGCCGCAGCCTCGACCTCGATCCGGAGGACTCGGCCGACCTGCCGGCCCTGCTGTGGGCGGACCAGCGCGGCGCGGAGCGGCTGCGGGTGATCGCCGAGGACGACGGCGAGCCGGTCGGGCTGCTGCTCGGCAGCCTGCAGGGCGACGACGCCCACCTCGACCTGCTCGCGGTGGTGCCCGAGGCGCGGCGCCGCGGGGTCGGCCGGGCGCTCGTCGACGCCTGGGAGGCGGCGGCTCGGGCCTCGGGCGCGCGCCGGCTGCGGGCCGGGGCGGACCTGCTCGGCTACGTGTGGCCCGGGGTCGACGTCCGCTACACCGCCGCGCTCTCCCTGCTGGTGCGACGCGGCTTCACCCGCACGGACGTCGTCTGGAACATGGACGTGGCGCTCGCGCCGGAGATCGCCCCGTCGCCCGAGCAGCTGCGCCGCGTCGAGGACGCGGGCATCGTGGTGCGCCGCTGCCTGCCCGGGGACGTGCCCGCGCTCGACGCCTACACCGCGGCCGCGTGGACGCCGTCGTGGCACCGGGAGACCCTGCTCGCCGCCGCCCGGTACCCCGCTCCCCTGTTCCTCGCCTTCCGCGGTGACGACGTGGTCGGCTTCGCGGCGCACGGCGTGTTCCGTCCGAACCTCTACGGGCCGATCGCCACGGATCCGACCGCCCGGGGCATCGGCCTCGGCGACGTGCTGTCACGGCTCTGCCTCGCCGACATGGCGGCGGACGGCGTGCGAACCGCGCAGATCGGCTGGGTCGCCGAGGACGCGATCCCCTTCTACTCCCGCACGGTCGGCGCGCGGCTGGGGCGCTGCTTCTGGATGCTCGAGCGGCCGCTCACCTGAGCCGGCCGGCGCCGATCAGTCGGCGAGGATGCGCCGGGCCCCCGCGCTGAACGGGTCGAGGTCGCCGGTCTCCCCCGCCCGCGCGGCCCGGCGCCCGACGACGAGCATGTAGACGAGGAACGCGGCGAGTGCGAGCGCGCCGATCCCGATCTTCACGGGCCACGGCAGCGGCGACGGCGTGACGAAGCCCTCGATGATCCCGGAGACGAAGAGGCTCAACGTGAGCCCGATGGCGACGATGAAGAGGGAGCGTCCGTCCTCGGCGAGCGCCTGCGCGCGGGTGCGGGCACCCGGGGCGATCCACGACCAGAAGATGCGCATGCCGGCGGCCCCGGCGACGAACACGCTCGTCAGCTCGAGCAGGCCGTGCGGCGCGATGTAGAGGAAGAACGTGTCGCCACGGCCGTAGGCGAAGAGGATGCCGCCCGTGATGCCGATGTTCTGCGCGTTCTGCAGCAGCAGGTACGGCACGTAGACGCCCACGATGCCGAAGGCGATGCACTGCGCCGCGATGAAGGCGTTGTTCGTCCAGACCTGGCTCGTGAACGACGCCGCGGGGTTACGGCTGTAGTAGTCGACGAAGTCGTGGTTCACGAGCTGCTTCAGGTCGTTGTTCCGCCCCAGTGCGGCGAGCACCTGCGGGTCGTTCGCTGCCCACAGCCCGTAGGCGAGCGCGACGACCGCGCTCGCAGCGGCAGCGCCGAGCGTCCACCAGCGCAGCCGGTAGAGCGCCGCTGGCAGCTGCGCCAGGAAGAAGCGCGGCAGCTGGCTCAGCAGGTTCGCGCCGGTGCCGGTGAAGCGCATCCGCGCGCGGGACAGCGTGACCGAGAGCCGGTCGGCGAGCGGCACCGCGCCTGCCGTGGTCGTGATCGCGGAGAGGTCGGCGGCGGCGTCCTGGTAGCGGAGGATCAGCTCGTCGCTGCCGCGGCCGTCCATGCGGCGGTGCCGCGACAGCTGCTCGAGGCGCTGCCACTCGCCCTGCCGGGCCGCGCGCAGCGCGTCGAGATCCACGGCACGGAGCCTACGGTCCAGCGCGGCCGCTCGACACGGCGCACGCCGCCCGGCAGGCTGGTGCCCCCATGTCGAACGCGAACCCGACCGAGCTCGGCATCGTCACCGGCGAGGCGGTGGCTCTCGAGGTGCGTCCGACGAGCTTCGTGCTCCGCGCGGCCGGTGCCCTGATCGACCTCGTCGCCGAGGCCGCACTCTTCCTCGCCCTCATCTACGGCATCGTGCAGCTGAGCCGGATCGCGGGCGCGGACGACGCGATCTCGCGCGCGCTCGTCATCGTCGACGTGGTCGTCTCGTTCGTGCTCGCCCCCACCCTGCTCGAGACCGCGACCCGCGGCCGTTCGCTCGGCAAGCTCGCGGTCGGCGCGCGCGTGGTGCGCGACGACGGCGGCAGCATCGCGCTGCGGCACGCGTTCGTGCGGGCGCTCGCGGGCGTGGTCGAGATCGTCTTCACGCTCGGCAGCCTCGCCGCCATCGTCGGCCTGCTGAACCGGCGGGCGAAGCGGCTCGGCGACCTGCTCGCCGGCACGGTCAGCCAGCACGAGCGGGTGCCGAACCCGCCGAGCAACGCGATCGCCGTGCCGCCGCAGCTCGCCGAGTGGGCGTCGATCGCGGACGTCGCCCGGCTGCCCGATCCGCTCGCCCGCCGCGTCGCCGCGTTCCTCGCCCAGGCGCCGCGGATGGTGCCGGCGAGCCGCGCCCGACTCGCGGCCGGGCTCGCGGACGAGGTCGCGCCGTTCGTCGCGCCGGCGGTCGAGACGGCTCCCGAGCTGCTGCTCGCCGCCGTGGGCGCGATCCGCCGCGAGCGCGAGTACCGGGCGCTGACGCTCGAGCACGAGCGTTTCGCCGACCTCGAGCAGTCGCTGACGGCGAACCCGCACGGCTTCCCCGACCGCTGAGCCGATCGTCCTGCACACGCGTCGGCAGGATGGACGGATGGACGCCGAGCGGGAGCTCGCCCTGCGGGCGCTGCAGCAGTACGACCTCGTTCCGCGCCGGGTCACCCTGGCCGCGCGGTCCTTCAACACGGTCTTCCGCGTGAGCACCGACTCAGGCGCGTACTCCCTCAGGGTCGCGGCCCCGCTGCAGATGCACGGCGAGCGCACCCTGCGGGCCGAGGGCGACTGGCTTCGCCGGTTGCGCGCCAGCGGCGTGACCGTCCCCGCACTGCACCGCAACCGCGCCGGAGCCGACGGCACCGAGGTCGCCATGGCGGACGGAACGCTCCGCACCTGCGCCCTCTTCGACTGGATCCCGGGCCGCCTGCTGCGCACCCGCCTCAGCGCCCGATCCGCAGCAGCACTCGGAGCGCTCAGCGCGCGCCTGCACGACGGAGCAGCGGAAGCGCGGCCGCCCGAAGGGGTGCTGGTCGCCGACCGCGTCCTCTACTGGCGCCTGCCCGATCGTGTCTCGGCCCTCCCGGGCGGCGAGGTCTTCGCCGAGGCGCTGCAGGTGTCGCAACACGCGCTGGACCGGTCATGGGCCGCTGCACCGCATGCGCCGCACCTGCTCCACGGCGACCTCACGCCGGCGAACACGATCGTGAGCCGTGGGGGCGGCCTGGTGCCGATCGACTTCCAGGACCTCGTCGTCGGTCTCGACGTGCAGGACCTCTCCTTCACGCTCGCCGCGCTGCGCCGGATCCCGGAGGCCGACCGACTCGAGGAGGCCTTCCGGGCCGGGTACCGCACGCAGCGCCCATGGCCCGACCTGCCGGAGCCGCTGCTCGACGCTCTGCTCGTGGCACGTGCGCTGAACCAGATCAACCTGACCGTCGCGTTGCACGGCGTCGAGGCGCTCGGCGACTACCTGGCCCAGCACGCCGAGCGGCTCCGCGCCTGGCTGCGGCGCCCGGACACGCACCGCGCGTAGGTGATCCGTCCTCGTGTAGGTGCAGAAGCCGGTTCTGCACCTACACGAGCGCGAATTACCTACACGCGGTGCCGGGCCGGTCGCGTGGGGATCAGTAGCGGTAGGTGTCCGGCTTGTACGGGCCGTCGGGGTCGACGCCGATGTACTCGGCCTGCTGCGGCGTGAGGCGGGTGAGCCTCGCGTTGAGCGCCGGCAGGTGCAGGCGTGCCACCTCCTCGTCGAGCACCTTGGGCAGCACGGCGACGCCGACCGGGTAGGCCTCGGGCGAGGTCCAGAGCTCGAGCTGGGCGAGCACCTGGTTCGTGAAGCTCATCGACATGACGAACGACGGGTGACCGGTCGCGTTGCCGAGGTTGAGCAGCCGGCCCTCGGAGAGCACGAGCACGCTTCGGCCGGTGGGGAGGCGCCACTCGTGCACCTGCGGCTTGATCTGCACGCGCTCGGCGCCCTCGAGCGCCTCGAGGCCCGCCATGTCGATCTCGGTGTCGAAGTGACCGACGTTGCCGACGATCGCGAGGTGCTTCAGCCCGACCAGGTGGTCGACGGTGACGACGTCGGTGTTGCCGGTCGTCGTGATGAGGATGTCGACCTGGTCGAGCACCTCCTCGAGCGGCACGACCTGGTAGCCGTCCATCGCCGCCTGCAGCGCGGTGATGGGGTCGATCTCGCCGATGAGCACGCGGGCGCCCTGACCGCGGAGCGCCTCGGCGGCGCCCTTGCCGACATCGCCGTAGCCGGCGACGAAGGCCGTCTTGCCGCCGATCAGCACGTCGGTGGCGCGGTTGATGCCGTCGATCAGGGAGTGACGGATGCCGTACCGGTTGTCGAACTTGCTCTTCGTGACGGCGTCGTTCACGTTGATCGCCGGGAACAGCAGGATGCCCTCGCGGTCGAACTGGTGGAGCCGGTGGACGCCGGTGGTGGTCTCCTCGGAGACGCCGCGGATGCCGGCGGCGATGCGCTGCCAGCGCTCCGGGTCGAGCTCGAGGGAGCGGCGCAGCAGGTCGAGCACGACGCGCCACTCGGCGCTGTCGCCGTCGCGGTTGCCGGGCACCTCGCCGGCGCGCTCGTACTCGACGCCCTTGTGGACGAGGAGCGAGGCGTCGCCGCCGTCGTCGAGGATCATCGTCGGCCCCGACCAGTCGCCGCCCTCGGCGCGCGCCTCACCGGTCCAGTCGAAGATGCGCTCGGCGCACTCCCAGTACTCCTCGATCGTCTCGCCCTTCCAGGCGAAGACCGGTACGCCGCGAGGCTGAGCGGGGGTGCCGCCAGGGCCGACGACCACCGCCGCGGCGGCCTCGTCCTGCGTGGAGAAGATGTTGCAGCTCGCCCAGCGCACCCGCGCGCCGAGGGCGACGAGGGTCTCGATGAGCACCGCGGTCTGCACCGTCATGTGCAGCGAGCCGGCGATGCGGGCGCCGTCGAGCGGCCTGGTCGCGGCGTAGCGCTCGCGGAGGGCCATCAGGCCGGGCATCTCCTGCTCGGCGAGGCGGATCTGGTGTCGGCCGGCCTCGGCGAGCTCGAGGTCGGCGACCCGGAACTCGAGGCTCGGACTGTCGGGCTCCGTATCGACGGAGGACTCGAGAAGACTCATCCCTCCAGTGTTCCAGACGCTCCGACAGCCCTGGCGCCTGACCGAACGACGGAGTGCTTGCGCGCGAGGAGCCGGATGCCTCACGCCGGAGCTGCGGCGGGACCGGATCTCCGTCGATCGGTCAGCGAACCGGCGCTCGGGCGGGTCAGAGGCCGAAGAGCGTGCCCCGGCTGCGCTCGGGCTCCGGTTGCGGCTCCTCGTCCGGCTCCGGCTCGCTGATGCGCACCACGGACCAGCCCTGCGGCACGGAGAGCCGCGCGGCGTGGTCGGCGCAGAGGTCGTAGCTGTGCGGCTCGGCCTTGAGGCTCAGGGGTCCGAGCACGGCCATGGAGTCCGCGTACACGTACGTCAGCGTCGCGACGGCCGG
Organism: Amnibacterium sp. CER49; assembly: GCF_029846255.1. GTDB lineage: Bacteria > Actinomycetota > Actinomycetes > Actinomycetales > Microbacteriaceae > Amnibacterium. Next base: position 682,799 of record NZ_JARVWQ010000001.1, read on the forward strand.
CTCGTGACAGGTGACGCGGGAGCAGGACCGTTTGGTCGTCATGACGCGGGAGGGTACGCGTGCCCTCCCGGGATGGGGGCGGTGCGCTCGGCGCGTCGGCGGGTACCATCCCCGGCATGGCCCGGTCACGACGCGTGTCCACCCCGCCGTCGGCCCGTGGCGGCTACCGCAACCGGCACGGCCGGGGCCTGCGCTCGTCGGTGACGGGTCCGCACCTGCCGGTGCTGCGCACCCGCGCGGAGACCTTCGAAGGCATCGTGGCCGAGACGGCGGACTACCTGCGCGGGCAGTTCCCCGAGGAGCTCGCCGACGTCTCGTTCGAGATCGCCGGCATCCCCCGCTCGGTCACCTCCAGCGGGCTCGACCGCTGGTGGGTCGACGCCGGAGCCCGCCGGGTCGTGCTCTACCGACTGCCGATCGAGCGGCTGCAGCACCTGCACGCCGACGACGAGGCGCACCAGCGCATGCACGTCGAGGGCTACGTGTTCAAGGCCGTCGCCGAGCTGCTCGGCAAGGACCCCTGGGACCTCGCGCCCGACCGGTACCACCACTTCTAGCACCCGAGGCATGCGGCGGCCGGCATGCGCGCCGCTCCCCCGGCGCTCGCCGCCCGGTCGCGGATCCGGAGTTCCTCGCCGACACGCCGCGCGCAGCCGCGTCACCGCGGCGTGTCGCAGCAGAACTCCGGATCCGCGGGAGGAATCCGGACCCGCGAACCTCGCTCAGTGGGTGACGCGGACCGGGTGGGCGGCCTGGTCGGCGGGCGCGACCGGGTAGGTCGCGAGGCCCTCGCCGCCGCTGTACGCGATCGCGGCGGTCAGTCCCGTGGCGCGAGTGAGCGTGAGCATGCCGGCGGCGACATCCGTCGCGGCGGTGCCGTGCGCCGGCACCGAGACGGTGGTGGCGCTGCCGCCCGCGGCCGCCACCTGCACCTGCAGCGCGGCGGCGGTCGGGTTCGCGAGCACGAGCTTCGGCGACGGCCCCCGGGCGACGGCGACCGCGGCCGAGGCACCGAGCGGCCGCGCCGCCGCGATCCAGGCGAAGTCGATGCCCCGCGCCGTCGAGGTGGTGGTGCCCGAACCGCCGGTGCCGATGCTGCCCGCGGTCTCGGTGCTGCCCGTCGCGGTGGTGTCGGTGGTCGACCCGCCCGCGTTCTGCACGACCGAGATGCGGGCGCCGGCCACGACCGGCACCGAGCTCGTCACGGCGACGCTCCAGACGCCGTCGCCGATGCCGGCGAGCGGCACGTCGGTCACGGCACCCGCGCTCACGTGCTTCGTGAGGGTACGGGCCGTGCCGCCGTCCGCCCCGGTGACGCGGAGCACGACGTCGCCGCCGGAGCGGCCGGGCGCGAGCAGGCGGACGACCGGCACGAGGTCGGCCGTGTCAGGGCCTCCCGAGGCGGAGGCGACGGCCGCGGAGTCGACGATCCTGATCCCGGGGATGGTCTGCGCGGTGGCGGGGGCGACGGTCGGGCCGGCGAGGTCGACGCCGCCCGACTCGAGGCCCCGCACAGTGCGCTGCTCGAGCGCCGCGCCGACCTGACCGCCGGTGCTCGTCACCTCGACCGCGGTGGCGGCGGCGTTCGTCACGACGCCGGACAGCGAGAGCGCCTGCCGGCTGCGCGGCGGCAGCGTCACCTGCGAGGGCTCGGCGGCCGGCCCGTGGTCGGTCCAGATGCGGACGGCGACCTGGGCGGTCACGCCGCTCGCGTTCGCGAGGGTGAGCACGGTCGTGCGCCCGGTGGTCGTCGCACCGGCGACGAGCCACAGGTCGTTGCCCGGCACGACGCAGCCGGTCGCGGCGAGCCCGGCGACGTCCCCGTCGGCGCCGCTCTGCGACTGCGCTGCGGCGATCGCCCCGTTCCTCCCCGCCGCGGCGGGAGCCGTGAGCAGGCGCGCGGCGGTGCCCTTGCCGCCGGACACGTTGCCGCGCGCGAGCGTCGTCAGGGCGACGGACGCGGAGCCCGACGTGCCCTGCACCCGCTCCGGTGAGGCGGACGCCGAGAGGTCCGCGGCTGCGTGGCCGGGCGCGCCGACGGCGATGGTCGCGCCGGGGCAGACGAGCCGCTGACCCGCGGACGACGGGGTCGCCACCGCGACGTGGGGCTCGAGCCCGACCGCGGGCAGCTGCGCGACGAGGGCCGCAGCCACGACTCCCGCGGTCACGATGCCGGCCGCGCTGAGCACGCGCAGTCTCACTGCCATGCGGCCACCTCCTCGCGCACGTCCTCAGGCTCGGCGGCCTGCGCCGGGCCGAGGAGCTCGCGCGCCATGGCCTGCTCGGGCGTGACGGGCCGGTGGGCGGCGGCCGCGTGCGTGTTGGCCACATCGGCGACCGGGGCGCGCAGCGGTGGTGCCGGGCGCACCCGGCCGGCGAGGCGGCCGGTCGGCAGCGCGAGCAGCAGCATGAGCCCGAGCACCGAGCCCTGCACGACGAGCACGAGCAGCCCGAGCGGGGTGGCGGTGTTCCGCGGCGCGGCCGCGTCGAGCGTGCGACCGGCGGCCTCGGGCAGGTCGACGTAGCGGTAGAGCGTGCCCGCGGACGACGTGGAGACCGCACTGAAGAGCGGGTCGCTGCCGAGCGCCGCCCCGGCGTCGAGGGCGGCCTGCCGGCTGCCGGGGTCAGCGGCGCCGGGCGTGAGCAGCACGTACCCGATCTCGAGCGCGTCGAGCGGCGGGCGCAGGTCGTCGCCCGTCGGCTGCACCAGGGCGGCCGAGAGCGAGGCGAGGGTGCTGCCCTCGCCGAAGTCGGCGGTGGTCGCGAGGGTCGAGAGCTGCTCGAGCGTGCGGCCGGCCCCCCGGCTCAGCTGCTCGCGGACCCCGCCGTCCGGCTGCGGCGTGAGCGTGAGCAGACCGAGGCCGGGCCGGTCGGCCGCCTCGGCCGCGACGATCGCCGGCACGGTCGCCTGGCCGCTCGCCTGCACGGAGGCCGCACCGAGCACCTGCGCGAGCAGCAGCGGGCTGCCCGCGACGAGCACGGCGGCGACAGCGGTGAGGCCGACGATCGCGGTACCGAGCGTGCGGAGCCGCGACATCGCACGGGCGGTCCGCGCGCCGCCCGGGAGCGCCCCTGCGGCCGCGAGGCGGTCGAGCCCGCAGACGGCGGCCTCGAGCACGCCGAGCCAGGCGATGGAGAGCCCGGCACCCGCCCAGGCCGCCACGGGCGTGGCGCCGTCGGCGACGACGTCGAGCCGGGTGGCGAGCGCCGCGGCGATCAGCCCGCCGACACCGGCGATGCCGACGCGGATGGGCATGCTGCGCCGCGGCCAGACGATGCCCACGGCGGCGAGCACGAGCAGCGGCACCGAGAGCGCGAGCACGAGCAGCGCGGACGCGGAGGCGCCGAGGCCGAGTGGCAGCGCGAGGGAGCGCCACGCGCTCTCGAGCCAGACGGGCCAGCCCGCGATGAGCTGCAGCACGGTCGCGAGGCCGTCGGGCAGACCGAGCAGGTGCGCGCGGGGCGATGCGGCAGGCACCGGACCCGGGTCCGCGAGCACGCCGAGGAGGCTGCCGTGCTTCAGCTGCTCCGCGATGAGCGGCAGGATCAGCACGACGGTCGGCAGCGGCAGCGGGATCACGCGGGCGAGCCGGGAACGGGCGTCCGGGGTCGGCCGGAGGGCGGCGACGACGAGCGCCGCGATCCAGCACCCGGCGAGCACGGGCAGCAGCGAGGGCGAGCACGCCGCGAGCAGGGCGCCGAGCAGCGCGAGCGTGGCGGAGGCCGACCACGACCGCCGCACGGAGAACGCGGCGAGCAGCGCGAAGGGCGCGACGAGATGCACGAGCACCGCGGGGAGCCGGCCCGCGTCCATGGCCGCGAGGAAGGTCGGCGCCGCCGCCCAGAGCAGGCCGCCGACGATCCGCAGGCTGCGCCGGCGCGTGAAGCGGGTCGCGGCGAGCCAGCCGCCCGCTGCCGCGACGGGCAGCGCGAGGAACCAGACGAGCACCACCGCGGTCGACGGATGCCAGAAGGTGAGCGTGCCGAGCACGGCCAGCACCAGCGCGAAGGGGTCGGCCGGCCCGCTGAAGCCCTGCCCGAGTGGATGCCCGCCCCAGCCGATCGATCCCCAGAGCGAGCCGAGGTCGCCGAGCGGCAGCAGGCCGCCACCGGCGAGCGCGGGAGCGCCGAGCAGCGGCAGGTGCAGGGCCACCGAGATCGCGGCCACCGCGAGCGTCAGCGCGAGACCTCCCCCGGCGAGGAAGCGCACCGGCTCGCGGCGCCGGGCGCGGCCGTTCTCGCGGAGCAGCCCGCGTCGTCGGCGCACCTCCCGCCACGGCTGGCGCAGCGGCGCGATCGACGACCAGCCGGTGCTGCGGGTCCGGGCGATCCGCCCGCGAGCCCGGATCACTCCCGGGAAGCAGGTGGCGAAGACGAGCAGCGCCGCCATGAGCTCGGCGGGTGCCGAGCCCGGCTCCTTGCGGAGCAGCTGCCCGATGGCGCGGGCGACCCCGAGGGGCAGGATCGTGAGCCAGTGCAGCGGCACGGCCGGCAGCGGCGCATAGACGAGCCGACGGTGCAGCTGCGCCTCGCGACGGAGACGGACCCGGCGCGGCTCGGTGGTCGAGGCGCCGAGCAAACGCGTGCCGGGCGCGTCGATGCCGGCGGAGAGCACCCGCGCGGCGGGCACGAGCTGCACCCGGTGGCCGGCGAGGCGGGCGCGGACGCAGAGGTCGAGCGCGTCGTCGAGCGCGGGCAGCGACGGGTCGAACCCCCCGAGCTCACGCCAGACCGGCTCCTTCACGAGCATGCCGCCGGCGGCGACGGCGAGCACGTCGCTCTGCCGGTCGTACTGCGCCTGGTCGAGCTCGGGCTCCGCGAGCTCGACCGCGGTGCCCCAGGGCGTCATCGTCTCGCCGTAGGAGTGCAGGTAGTCGGGCGCGTCCCACTGCATCTGCTTCGGGCCGGCGATCGCGACCGACGGCGCGAGCTCGACGGCCTGCAGGAGCCGTTCGAGCGCGTCGGGCGCGGGTGCGTTGTCGCTCGCGAGCAGCCAGAGCCACTGGTCGTCGCCCGCCTCGAGGCCGGCGGCGCGCACGCCGCGCGCGACGGCGAGGCCGAAGCCTGCGCGCGGCCCGACGTGGGCGTGGACGGTGGGCTCGATCGCCGCGATGATGCTCGTCGTGACCGGGCTGCTCCCGAGCTGCACGACGACGAAGCGGTCGGGCAGCCGGGTCTGCAGCGTGATCGCGTCGAGGGTGTCGCGGAGGTACTCCGCCCCATCGGCCGCGACGAGGATCGCGGTGACAGAGGTCGGCACCGCACCACGCTAGGCGCGGGCACCCCCCGGACGGGCGGCGACCCGCCGAGCAGGCCCGCAATACCCCTCGGTCGCCCGCGTGTCGCGCCGACGCCGGCGCCGCACGAGGCAGCAGCTCAGCCCTCAGCGCGCCGAAGGCGCTGCCCGGTCGTCGCCCGGCTCCATGCGCTCCTTATATAGAGGAGCGATACAGCGCGGCGCCCGAGAACGAGGAAGGCCGCGGACCCCTCATCGGGTCCGCGGCCTTTCCGCGTCGTTCTTGCGACGGGCCTCAGGAGACCCGGCGGAGCTTCCGGCGCTCGCGCTCGCTGAGGCCACCCCAGATGCCGAAGCGCTCATCGTTCTGCAGCGCGTACTCGAGGCACTGCGCCCGCACCTCGCACGAGCTGCAGATGCGCTTCGCCTCGCGCGTCGAGCCGCCCTTCTCCGGGAAGAACGCCTCGGGGTCCGTCTGCGCGCAGAGGGAATCTGCCTGCCAGGCCAGCGGGTCGTCGTCCTCGGTGACGCGACGGACGCTTGGAACACCCAGGTTGATCGGGTCGACGAACCAGTCGCCAGGAACCGAAGTCTGGAAGGGGGAAACGGTCATGACTGATCGTCCTCTCTACCGCTTCGAAGCCCCGCGCTCCGAAAGCGTGGGAGCAATTACACACATGTGGTTCGAGCAGCGTCAAGGCCGCGAACCATGCCACCGCGTGTCGGGCGTTCGTTCAGCGACGCGCCGGGTCCCAGCAGAAACGCGTGGTCATCGAAGGTTGAGCAGCGTCGTGCGGAAACCGTGTTTCCAGCCTCTGATCAGGCAGTATTCCCCGATTGGAGCGAAGTGACACGCCGCCCGCCCCTAACCTTCGAGCAAGGGTCGAATGCTGACGACACGCCGATAACGACTGTCGGCGCGTAACGCTGATGTCACACAAAGAAGTCGGAAAATTTTTTTCGGAGTGCAGTGCCGTTCGAATTCGTGTTCGAAGCATGCGCTTTTCCGCACATGGCACTGCCCCCTCTTCGAGGGGCATCGGCGAACCGGGAACAAGGGCGCCGCCTATCACAGCGGAATAACGCTTGTCGAATCGGACACGCCGGAGGCCGGGAAGCCGTGCAGAGGGCCGGGCTCAGCGGGAGGCCGCGGCGGTGCGGGCCGTCCACGCGCTGCGGACCATGTCGTCGAGCGAGTGTCGCATGCGCCAGTCGAGATCGCGCGCGGCGCGCTCACCGGAGGCCACGATCCGCGCTGGATCGCCCTGTCGGCGCGGTGCGACCTCGGGCGTGAACTCGTGCCCGGTGACCGACGCCACGGTGCGCATGATCTCGCCGACGCTCACCCCTTCGCCCGAGCCCAGGTTGTAGACGGGCTCGAGCTCGGCGCCGGCGGCGAGGCGCTGCGCCGCCACGACATGCGCCTGCGCGAGGTCGGCGACGTGGATGTAGTCGCGCACGCACGTGCCGTCGGGCGTCGGGTAGTCGTCGCCGTTGATCCGTGGCGTACGCCCCTCGAGCAGCGCCTCGAAGACGAGCGGGAACAGGTTGTGCGGGCTCGTGTCGTAGAGGTCCGCGTCGCCCGAGCCGACCACGTTGAAGTAGCGCAGCGCGGTGTGCTTGAGTCCGACCGCGACGCCCTGGTCGGCGAGCAGCCACTCGCCGATGAGCTTCGACTCGCCGTAGGGCGACTCGGGATGCTTCGGGGTCTCCTCGGTGACGAGCTCGGTGTCGGGCGTGCCGTAGACGGCGGCCGACGACGAGAACACGATCTTGTCGATGCCCGCGTCGGCCATCACGCCGAGCAGGGTGGCGGTGCCGGTGACGTTCACCGCGTACGTGTGCAGCGGTCGCTGCACGGACACGCCCGCGTACTTGAAACCGGCGATGTGGATGACGCCCTCGATGGCGTGCTCGGCGAAGACGTCGGCGAGCAGCTCGCCGGAGAGGATGGAGCCGCGCACGAACTCGACATCGCCCGGCACGAACTCGCGATGGCCGCTCGAGAGGTCGTCGACCACGAGCGCCTGCAGCCCCGCACCGGTGAGCGCACGCACGACGTGCGCCCCGATGTAGCCGGCGCCGCCCGTCACCATCCACGTCATGCGGGCGAGCCTATTGACGGGGTCGGACGCCGCCTCGATGCCGTGCCGCGCGGTCGCGGATCACGCAGCGGATCAGAGCCCGAGGAAGGCGTAGATGCCGAGCAGTGCAGCGGTCGAGAGCGAGAGCAGCGCCACGAACGTGATGCCGGTCCACGAGCGGCGCGAGTGCTGCGGCTCGGCCTGCTGGAGCCTCTCGGGCGCGGCGACGGCCGCCTGCGCCTCCTCGAGGGTGCGGAAGGCCCCGATGGTCTCGCCGTCGATGCCGAGCGCGAGATAGCGGTGGCCGTGCTCGACCGTGCCGACGGGGCGGCCGTCACGGCGGCCCACCCACAGCTTGCGGTTGAGAAGGCGCCACTCGACGCACGAGGGGATCGAGGCCGCGGGTGGCATCGGAGCGATCGTGCTCATCGGGTCCTCCCCTCAGTCGCTCCATCGGTCCGGTCGCTCCGTCGCGATGTCAGCGCTTTCTCAGATTGTACCCCGCTGTCCCCCGCTCGCGATAGGGGGCCCGCGGGTGAAATCCGGGGGAACAGCGGAAGGAGCAGCGCCGAACCGGTGAACCGGATGGTCTGCTGTTGCTATAGGGGAACATTCATGTTGCGGATGCGGGAAAATGGGCGCATGTGCGGCCGCTACGTCGTCACCAAGGCCGTGAACGACCTGCTCCCCGATCTGCTCGGCGGTCTCGGCGACCTGCCCGACGACTACAACGTGGCGCCCACGGCGCTCGTGCCGGTGGTCCGCGAGCGCCACGACGAGCGGCGCATGGCCGAGGTGCACTGGGGCTTCCTCCCCACCTGGGCGAAGGACGAGCGGGCGAAGCCGCAGCCCATCAACGCCCGCATCGAGACCGTGGCGACCTCCGGCATGTTCAAGCGCGCCTTCGCGAGCGCGCGGTGCCTCGTGCCGGCGCTCGGCTACTACGAGTGGGTCGTCACCCCCACGGGCAAGCAGCCGCACTTCATCCACGACCCCGACTCGGCGCTCGCCATGGCCGGCGTCGTGAGTGCCTGGGCCGACCGCACCAAGGACCAGAACGACCCGGACCGCTGGCATCTCTCCATGGCGGTGATCACCCGCGACGCGCATGTCGCGCCGGGCGAGGTGCACGACCGGATGCCCGCCTGCCTCACGCCGGACGCGTACGAGGCGTGGCTCGGCGACGGCCTGAGCTCCGAGCAGCTCGTCGCGCTGCTCGACCGCGAGTCGCTCGAGGTCGCCCACGCGCTCGACCACTACGAGGTGAGCCGCGACGCGAACAGCGTGCGCAACAACGGTCCGCAGCTGATCCAGCCGCTGCCGCAGCCCGGCTCCACCCGCGCCTGACGCGCCGCACGGAGGCAGCAGCAGAATCCGGGCGCCTTCCGACGATCCGGGCGTCGCGTCGCGCCCGCTGTGTCGGAACCCGCCCGGAATGCGGGAGGCGGGCGGCGTCAGCGCAGCGCCGCGACGAGCCCCTCGACGACCCCGACCGTCTCCTCCCAGCCCTCGACGGCCCGCGTGGGCACACCGAGCGCCTTCACCGGGTAGTCGTTGCCGTCGGGATCGAGCCGGTCACCGACGAAGAGCGTCTCGTCGAACGGCACCTCGGTGATATCGGCGAGCCGCCGCATCCCGTACGCCTTGTCGATGCCGCGCCGCGTGATGTCGACGGACGTGGACCCGCCTGAGCGCACCTCGAGGTCGGGCAGCTGCTCCTGCACCGCCTGGCGCAGCCGGTTCTTCTTCTCCCCGGTCGGGTCCCAGGCGCGCTTCTCGTCGAGCGGCGCCTGCTGGCCGAGGGCGGAGAAGGTGATCTGCGAGCCGCGGTCCTCGAGCGCCGGACCCCAGGTCCGCTCGGCCCAGAGGCCGAGGCGCTTCGCCTGCTCCTCGACGGCGGACATCGCCCGCTGCTTCTCGTCGTCGGTGAGGTCCTCCGCGTAGACGCAGGTGAGGCCGTCCTCGCCGAGGCGCCAGTACTGCGTGCCGCAGGTCGGCATGAGGTGCAGCCGCCGCGCCGAGCTCGACGGCAGGTCGCCGAGCCGCTCGACGACCTGGGTGCGGAACTGGTCGATCTGGCCGCCGGAGATCACGCACACCTGCGTGACGGCGAGCAGGTCGCGCAGCGCCTGCTGCATCGGATCGGGCAGCGGGGCCTTCGACGGCGCGAGGGTGTCGTCGAGGTCGAAAGCGACGAGGCGCGGCCGCTCGGGCGCAGCGGGGGTCTCCATAGCACTCACCGTACGGCAGGACCTTCGAGCGCTCGCAGCCGCGCAGGGTGCCATAGAAAGGTGTCCGGGAGGGGCCGTGCGCACCGATTCTGCGTGAACGGCAGGATCTGCCCCCAAAAACCTGGTTGCGTCTGAGCGCCGGATCGCGAAGCATGGGGAGACCTGAGTCCGCGGCGACGGCGCCCGATCCTCCTCCGCCCGAACGGACCCGAGTAAGGACCCCATGGAATCCAGTGCTCTCGGCGAGACCTTGCCCGAAGGTCGCGCCGCGCTCTCCCGTTCCTCCTCCCTGGGGACGGCGTTCGCGCCCGCGCCGGGGCTCCCCGAGCTCGTCGGCGCGGGGCACCGCGACCTGCACTGGACCACCGTCTACCGGCTCGCCCTCATCGCCACCGACGCCGTCGTCGTCGCGCTCGCGCTCCTCTTCGCGCAGTCGGCCCGCTTCGACGTCTCGCCGCTCAAGCCCGTCGAGCAGGCCGAGGTCCCCTACGCCGTGGTCGCCGTCGCGATCGGCGTGCTCTGGCTCGGCATGCTCGCGGCCTTCCGATCCCGGGAGTCCCGCTTCGTCGGGTCCGGCACCGTCGAGTACCAGCGCGTCGCGAAGGCCACGCTCTACGCCTTCGGCGGGTTCGCCGTCGTCGCCCTCGCCGTCAAGCTGAACGACGTCTCGCGCGGCTACCTGCTCATCGCGCTTCCCGTCGGGCTCGGCGGCCTGCTGCTCGACCGCTACTTCTGGCGTTCGTGGCTCATCTCGCGGCGTCGTGCCGGCGGCTGCCTCACCGGCGCCTTCGTGGTGGGCAGCCACCCGGACGCGACGCGGGTGACGAAGGACCTCGTCAAGCACCACCACGCCGGCTACAAGCCCGCGGGCGTCGCCTTCACCGATGGTCTCGGCGGCGCGCACGAGCTGGTCACGGACGGCGCGCGGGTGCCGCTGCTCGACTTCCGCACCCTCGCCGACACCGTGCGAGCGACGCACACGCGTGCGGTCATCGTCGCCGGCGACCTCCCGGGCGGTCGCGCGCAGATCCAGGACCTCGGCTGGCAGCTCGAGAACTCGAAGACCGAGCTGATCCTCATGTCGCAGCTCACCGACGTGGCCGGCCCGCGCATCCACATGCGCCCGGTCGACGGGCTGCCGATGCTGCACGTCGACCTTCCGCAGTACGCGGGCTTCAACCACACTCTCAAGCGCGGCATCGACCTGGTGCTCGGGGGCGTCGCGTTCCTGCTGCTCTCGCCCGTGCTCGCGCTCGTGGCGCTCGCGGTGCGGCTCGACTCCCCCGGCCCGGTGCTGTTCCGGCAGGAGCGCATCGGCGTCGCCGGCCGCTCGTTCACGATGTTCAAGTTCCGCAGCATGGTGATCGACGCGGAGGAGCGGCTCGCCGCCCTGCAGGCCGCGAACGAGGGCGCCGGGCTGCTGTTCAAGATGCGTGACGACCCGCGCATCACCCGCGTCGGGGCGTTCATCCGCCGGTACTCGCTCGACGAGCTGCCGCAGCTGTTCAACGTGCTGAACGGCACGATGAGCCTCATCGGGCCGCGCCCGCCGCTCCCCCGCGAGGTCGCGGTGTACGAAGGCCGCGTCAACCGGCGTCTGCTCATCAAGCCCGGTATCACCGGGCTCTGGCAGGTGAGCGGTCGCTCGAACCTCTCGTGGGAGGAGAGCGTGAAGCTCGACCTCTACTACGTGGAGAACTGGAGCGTCGTCACCGACTTCGTCATCCTGCTGAAGACGGTCAAGGCCGTCCTCAAGCGCGACGGGGCCTACTGAGCCGCTGCCGGCGCCCTCGGCCCGGTCGGGGCGCTCAGCGGCTCTCGTGGTCGAGCACGTCCGACGGCCGCGTGTCGACCGAGACGGTGCCGACCGGCGCTGCGTCGTCGCGCAGCGGGAACGCGGACGGTCGCGCTCGGTAGATGCCCGCGGCGAGCCCGAGCCCCGCGAGGGCGAGGACGAGCGAGGCCCAGCGGCCATAGGGATGCCAGGCAGCGAGCGCGACCAGGCCTGCGACGATGAGCACCACGACTGCCGCGACATCGCGCGATCGAGCCCGCATGGCTTCCTCTCGTCGGGCGCCGCCCTCGGTGCCCGCTAGATACCAGAGTGCCGCATCCGATGGCAAGCCGGGGCGGACACGCAGAGGGATCAGCGCGACGCCCCGAACACACGGGTTCTTCACAGCGAAAGAGTGCATGCGCGAAATCGCTGCTCCGGCGGCATCATCGTGACAACGATCGTGCGCGAGCGCTACCGATTCCGCTCCCATCCGGGTTTCCAACGACGGATCCGTGCGCGATTCCTCGCGGTACAGTCGGATCCGAAGGGCTCCGAACCCGAAACGGCGTCCGGAAAGCGGTGTCATGCAGCCGGCACAACCCGCGACCCTCCGCGTAGGGCTCGTCGACGACCACGAGGTCATCGCGACGGCGGTCCGCGCCGCGCTGCGCTCCACCCGCGAGCTCGAGCTCGTCGCCTGGGCACCGACGGTCGACGGGCTGTTCGCGCGCGCGGCAGGACGCCTCCACCTCGTCGTGCTCGACCTGCGGCTGCAGGACGGCTCCTCCCCCGCGAACAACGTCGAGCGGCTCACCGCCGCCGGCTGCAACGTGATCGCCTTCACGAGCGGCGAGAGCCCCTACCTGCTCCGCACCGTGGCCCGCACACCGGTGCTCGGTATCGTGCGCAAGAGCGAACCCCTGCAGGCGCTCACCTCGGCGCTGCTCCGCGCCGCGTACGGCCAGCCGGTGATGACCGCGGAGTGGGCATCGACGGTCGAGAACGACCCGCTCATCAGCGACGCCAGGCTGAGCCCGCAGGAGCAGCGCATGCTCGCCCTCTTCGCGAACGGCAACACCGCGCAGACCGTCGCCGAGGAGGCCGGCATCGCGGTGAGCACCATCGAGGACTACGTGCGCCGCATCCGCGCGAAGTACGCGCGCGCGGGGCGCCCCGCCGTCACCAAGGTCGACCTCTACAAGCGCGCCGTCGAGGACGGGTTCCTGCCCGCGCCGAACGAGCCGTGACCACGGCGGCTGGTCGCGCTCGCCCGCCGCACCGGCGGGCCGCGGCGCCGGCCCCCGCCCGCGATGTGCTCCCGAGCGACTCGCCGCTGCTGCGTCGCCTCGCTGGCGGCCCCGGTGAAGAGCGGGTGCTGCGCGTCTTCGCCTTCGGCTTCCTGCCCGGGGGCGTCGTGTTCGGCCTGCTCGTCACCCCGCGGCTCTCGCAGCAGTTCGAGTACTACCCCGTCTGGTGGATCCAGGCGGTGCTCGCCGGCATGGTGCTGTCGGCCACGCTCATGGGCGCGCTCGCCTTCCTCGCGCCCGTGTGGGTGCTGCGCACGCTCGCCGGCATCAGCGCCCTGTCGGGCCTGCTGGCGCAGCTGAGCATCCTGCCTATCGCGGCCTCCTGGCGCGGGCCGCTGCCGTCCGCGCCACCGTGGATCAACGACATCCTCGCGCTCGGCGCCGTCGCGGCGGGCATCGCGCTGCCGGGACTCGGTGCCCTCGCCGTCACGGTCGCCACCGCCCTGCTCACCTTCGTCGACTACGACGCCGTCACGCGTGGCCACTGGCTGCACGCGCTGCAGGCAGCCCTCTACATCCTGCTGTTCTGCATCACGTTCGTCGCGTTCGGCATCAGCTCGCTGCGCGCCGCACGGCTCGCCGAGCTCGCCGAGGCCGAGGCGCTGCGTACCGTGACGGCCGCTGCGGCGGACAACGCCCGCGAGCGCGAGCGCGCCCGCATCAACGCGCTCGTGCACGACCGCGTGCTCGCCACCCTGCTCGCCGCGGCGCGCAACGTGCCCGGCAGCGAGCAGCTGCGCCGGCAGGACGCGCGGCGCGCGCTCGAGGGGCTCCGCGACCTGCTCCGCAGCGACGACGACGGCAGCGCGGTCGCGCTGAGCGGCGAGGAGCTCGCCTGGGCGCTGCAGGGCGTCACCACCGACCTCATGCCGGATGCGGTGTTCGGCTACGAGGTGCACGACGACGTGACGCTGCCCGCCGAGGCCGTCGAGACGCTCACCGCGGCCACCGAGGAGGCGCTGCGCAACTCGGCGCGGCACGCGGGCGAGGCGAACCGCACGGTGCACGTGCTCGTCGACCGCAGCCGGGTGCGGGTCGACGTGCTCGACGACGGCGCCGGCTTCGACCCCGAGCAGGTGCCGCCGAACCGGCTCGGGATCGCGCGCAGCATCAAGGGCCGCATGGCGGACCTCGAGGGCGGCTCCGCGGTCATCGTCTCGCAGCAGGGGGTCGGCACCCGGGTGCAGCTGCGCTACAAGCCTCCGGCGTCGTGATGAGCACCACCGAGGTCACGCAGGCGCTGCGGCACGGGGGCCTCGGCCGTGCACGGTTCTTCCCACGGGTTCGCGGGGTCGCGGACTCGCTGCTCACCGGCGGTCTCGCCTTCTACGTCCTGTTCGTGCTCGTGCACACGGTGCTCGCTGTCACCACCGACGGGGTGAGCGTCCAGGACTTCGTCGAGCTCGGCCTCATCTGCATCCCCTACGGCGTGCTCATAATCCGGTGGCGGCTCGAGTCGTGGCTCGTCGGCGTGCTCGCGTTCTGCCTGCTCGGATCGATCTGGGTGAACGTCTGGACGCTCCCGCTCGACAGGCCGGTCGGCGGCTACCAGGCCTGGCCGTTCGGCGCGGTGACCTTCGTGCTGCTCGGCTTCACCCTCGCCGGCCGCTACTCCGAGGCGTGGCTCATCCTGCTCGGTGCCGCGGGCATCGCGATCGGCTGGTCCGCCTCGAGCGGGCTCGGCGTCGGGCCGGGCATCGAGCTCGTCGACCGGCACTTCGCCACGCTCCTCGTGGGCACCCTGCTCGCGAACAGCTACCGCCGCTCGAACCGCGCGTTCCTCGCCAGCCAGGAGTCGGAGCGGCGCGCGCGGGCCGCGGAGGAGGCCGCCGCCGCCCGGGCGGGAGCCCGCCGCGGCGCCGCGGAGGCGGTGCTCGAGCAGGCGGGACCGATGCTGCAGGCGATCGCCGACGGCCGGCCGATGACCGCCGTCGACCGCCGCGAGCTGCTCGTGCTCGAGGGCGCCCTCCGCGACCAGATCCGCGCGCCCGGGCTGCTGCAGGGACGGCTGCCCGAGGTGGTCGGCGCGGCCCGGCGCCGCGGGGTCAACGTGCTGCTCGTCGACGAGGCGGCGCTCGACCGCCGCACCGGCGAGCAGGCCGCGGACTGGCTCGCCCGCCGCATCGAGCGGATCACCGGCGACCGCTTCGTGGGCCGCGTCCGCTCGACCATGGAGGGGCTCGTCCTCACCGCGGTCGACGACGCCGGCAGCGAGACCGCGACGCTCCCCCACGCCGTGTCGCCTGCGCGGCCCGCGAGCGCCGGACGCAACCGCTAGAGGACCATTCCTGCTGCATCGCCTCTAGACATGGCAGGGGCTTCACAGCCAGAATGACGCCGCGGGACGACCGGCCGCAGGTTCACGGCCGATCATCAGGCGTCCCTCAACGCGCCGACAGCGTCAGCGGTCACCCTCCGGGTATGACAGCCGTGACCATCCTCGCCCTGGTGGCGGGACTGGTGGTGTGGGCGCTGACCGCCGTGGCGCTCGCGCTCATCACCGGCGCGCTCATCCACGAGCGCGAGCTCCACGACGACCGACCGCTCGACGACCGCACGGTGGCGACGGCCGACGAACTGATCCACCCCCGCGCCGCCTGACCCGACGTCGTCGGGCGCTCAGTGCGCCTTGACGTGCAGCACGACCGGGCCCACGTCGGTGGTGGCGCCGTCGCGCAGGGTGAACGTGCCGACCGGGGGCGCGAACCACCACGGGCCGTCCGTCACCGGCGCCGAGCCGATGAACGACTCGGCGTCGTAGGAGTACGTCCCGGGGGTCAGGTCGTGCACGGTGACCTGCCCGTCGGGCAGCCGCGGCCCGATCCGCACGAGGTCGCCCCGCGCGTCGCTCGCGGTGCCGCCGACCTGCGGCGCGCCGGCGCCCCCGGAGATGAACCACGCCTTGAACGTGGCGGGCTCCGGCCCTGCGTCGAGGTCCTGCGTCGCGGAACCGAGCACCGATACCGCGATCGGCGGCGACGGCAGCCGGCCGGCGCTCACTCCCGTGACCGCGTAGACGGCGGGCATGAGCCCGTTCACCGTGTAGGCGCCCGTCGAGTCGACCATCGCCGAGCGGGAGAACACCGCCGCGTCGCCGACCACGACCGAACCGCTCGTCGCACCGTTCAGCGACCCGGTGAGGTGCAGCGTCGGCTTCCCGATGGTGATGTCGGCGGTCGACGGCGTGCCGGCGCTCGCCTCGATCGTCGCGCCGCCGTAGCGCGCCTGCGCGAGGTCGGAGGGACGGTCGACGGCGTAGAGGCGGTACCGGACGCCGGGCGTCAGGCCGCCGAGCAGGTACGTTCCCGTGCCCGCGTCGGCGGTGGTGCTGCGGATGATGCCGCGGGTGCCGAGGTCCTCCGCGACCACCTGCACCGGCGCGGCAGCCGCGCCGCCGGTGACCGTCCCACCGATCTCCCCCGCCGGCTGCGCGGCCACGTCGGCCTCGACCTCCCCGAGGACCTCGGGCAGCTCGGCGGCCACCGACGCGGGCAGCACGGTGTCGGCGGTGCGGACGACGGGCTGCAGCACCGCCTCGGGGCCGGTCGGCCGCGTGGACGTGGGAGTGGGGGTGAGCGTCTGCGTGCTCGTCGGCGTGGGGCTCGGGGTCGGGCTGCCCGACGGATCCGGGATCGGCACGGGGGTCGGCGTCCGGCTCGCGGTGCCCGTCTCCCCCGCGTACTGCCCCGCGGTGACCGTGTACTGGCCGGCCGCCAGGCCGGAGAAGGTGTACTCGCCCTTGCTCGACGTCGTGGTCGCCGCCACCTCCGCGCCCTCGCGCAGCAGGAGCACCGGTACGGAGCCCCCGACCGCCTTGCCGTCGGCGGTGACGGTGCCCCGGATCGTGCCGCCGGACACCGGCGCGGCCGGGCTCGCCGTCACCGTCTGCCCGCTCCCCACCTCCGCGCGCACCGCCTGTGGCAGGTCGGGCGCCTTCGGGACGAGCGCGACGGCGTAGGTGCCGGGCGCGAGCGGCTCGGACGTGTAGTGGCCGTGCTTGTCGAGCGACAGCCGCTGCACGACCGACTGGTCGAGCCGCCGCACCTGGATCGCCTGCACCCGGTTGGCGGCGATCGGGCTGCTGCCGGTGATGCGCCCCGGGTGCTGCAGCTTGAAGTGCAGCTGCGCCTTGCCGCCGGCGAGGTTCTCCGCGGTCGCCGCGGCCCAACCCTGGTAAAGCGGCGTCGAGGTCGGCTTCGCCGCCTTCGCGCCGATGATCCCCCGCACCACGGCGTCGGCCCCGCTGCCGGTGATCGCGTCGGTCGAGTTCGGCTCGGCGCCCGCGAAGGCGTAGCCGTCGATGGCGTCGGGCACATCGAGCGTGAAGCGCCCGCCGGCGTCGGCCTCGGTGTGGGCGATGACGCCCTCTGTGGGCGACCAGAACCCGACACGGATGAAGGGAACCGCCTCGCCGTCGACGGTGACGTCACCGCGGATCGTCTTCGTGCCGCCGGCGTTCGCGGTGAAGGCGGGGAACAGCGCCGCCGCGACGATCGCGACGCCGATGCAGGCGATGGCGAGCAGGTCGAAGGGACGCCGATGCGGCCGTATCGCCCGCGTCGCGCCGCCTGTCGTCACCCGCACCCCTGTCGTTCGACGCCGATGCGCCGCCGGCGGGCCAGTCAACCATCCCCACCCCGCCTCCCGTCACGGGTAGCGCGGTCGTGACCGGACCGTGAAGCCGAAGCCGACCCGTGTCGCACCCCGCGTTCGGGGGCCGCGTCCACTACAACCGAGGCATGCCTTGGCTCGGGATCGTGATCACCGCCACCGCAGTGTGGATCGCCGTGTCGATCGTCGCCGCGATGCTGTTCGCGCAGTCGGTCGCGGTGGCGAACAAGCGCCGCCCGCGCCCCCGCCGCCCCACGAGCAGCGCCGCGGCCCGCCTCGGCCGCTTCGTCTCGGTCGCGACCGGATCCATCCCGGTCATCGGCCCGAAGCTCGTCTCGCTCGCCACCGGCGCGATCCCGGTCATCCGGCACACGGACTGACGCCTCAGCGCAGCCCCACCGGCTCGACGGTGAGCTGCAGCCGGACCCCCCGGCCGAGCCCGAGCGTCGCCTCCACCGGCAGGCGCGCCGGGCCCTGCAGCAATCGGCCGTCGAGCAGGGTGCCGTTCTTCGCCGACCGCGGCACCGCCCACCAGCCGTCCTCGCGCAGCTCGAGCTCGACGTGCTCGCGCGAGACGCCGGGCCGGTCGATGCGGATGTCGGCGCTGTCCGCCCGCCCGACCAGCGCTCGGCCTCGCTCGCGCGGCACGGTGCGCACGTCGGTGCCGTGCACGACGACGAGGTCGCCGACGCCGAGCACCTCGGTGTCCGAAGCCTCGTAGGCCCGCGTCGGGTACGGCTCCCCCGGGGCCGTCTCCTCGGTCCGCTCCAACGGCGTCTCGGTGCGGTTCGGCAGCACCTCGGTCGGCTGCGCGATGGGCGGCTCGGGCGGCAGCTCGAGCCGGGACGCGTTCAGCTCGGCGGTGATCTCGGCCTCGTCGGGCTCGTCCGCTGGGTGGAGGGTGCGCTGCGCGTACGCCTGCCGAGGCCGAAGCGAGATGTCCCGGCGGATGGTGATGAGCGGGTCGGTGGCGAGCCGCCACTGGTTCTCTCGCGCGTAACCGATGTAGAACTCGACGAGGTCGGCGACCGCGGCGTCGGTGCCGATCGAGCTCGTGATGAGGCGGTAGTCCTCGGGGCTCACGTGCACGTCGATTGCCGTCGCCGCCACCCGCCGCCCGGACGCCATCACCGAGTAGGTGTCCTTGAGCAGCCGGGCGAGCGCCCGCTGCACGATGACGCCGTCGCGGCGCGTTCCGGGCAGCAGCCCGGTCAGCACGAGACGGGCGAGCCCGCGCAGGTCGCGGACAGTGGTGATCCGCATGAGCGTGCGAGCGAGCCCGAAGGCGACGAGCCCGGCGAGCACCACGCCCACCAGGAAGCCGAGCACCGCGCTCCCCCACCACATGCGGGCACCCTAGCGGCGCCCCTTGCGAGCCCTTCGGCGCTGTCAGCCAGGCTGTCCGCCTGAGGCCTTCACCCCCTACTCTGGGGTCAGCCGTGAGGACGGGGGCTGCTTGAAGACGCTGCTGATCGTGGACGGTGCGGACGTCTGCCGCGCGCCGATCATCGAGTACACACTTCGCTCGGCGCTCGCCGGGCCGGGCTGGCTCGGCTCCGTGGCTATCGCGAGCCGTGGTCTCACCGCGCAGGTCGGCGCAGCGATGTGCACCGCCGCCGCGGACCGGCTGGGCGTGAGCCCCGCATCAGTGGCATTCTTCACCGGCCATCGCGCCGAGCGTCTCACTCCGGCCGACGTCGCGAACGCGGGCCTGATCCTCACCGCCGAGCGCGACCAGCGCTCCGCCATCGGCGCACTCCAGCGCGGTGCGCAGGTGCGGACGTTCACGGTGAAGGAGGCTCGGGTGCTCGCCACCCTCCTCCGCGAGGACGTGCAAGCGGGCGTCACGCCGCCGCCCGCGGACCTGCCCGCGCTCGCCGCGGCACTGCAGGCCATCCGCGGCGTCATCCCCGTGATCGAGCCAGCGGTGAAGACGAGCGCCTTCCACTGGAAGCGCGAAGCCACCGACCCGCTGTCGATGGCGGACGGCCACGAGCTCGCGTCGTTGCATCGGCACACGGTCGAGGAGGCGCGGGAGACGGCGCTCGTGCTCGGCACGTTCCTCGCCGAGGCTCTGCGGTTCGAGCCGGTCGTCGCGCCGCCGGCACCCGCGTCACTGCACTGGATTCGCAGGGCCTGAGTCAAGCCGTAACCGGCTCCGTCGGTCGCATGAGTCGTCGCCGGCTGCCCCGCACGCCGAGGTCGGGCCCTATGGTCCCCGGGGCGTTTCGCGCCTGAGCTAGGCCGCCCTTGGCGGCACTGTTCGCCGGTCCCCCGTGAAGCCTGCCGGGCACTGACGGGCGGCCGTTCTGATCCCGGAGCCGGCGCGTCCTGCCCACTAGGACGGCGAAGAACCAGGAGAAGCCCAGCCGGCGTACGGGGGTTGGTCGCGTGAAGAGGTCCGCCCCTGCTGATGCGCCTCGCCTGGGCGTTGTTTCTATGGTGACGGCCGAGCCGAGCGCCGGTGCGCCCTACGGCTGGTAGCGGTCGAGGCGGTCGGCATGCAGGTCGGCCGCGAGCGCCGACACCTTCGCGCCGTCGGGCACGGCCGTGCCCTTTCCGCTCTCCTGCTTCGCCGGCACCGTGAGGAAGCCGATGTTCGAGGCCCGAGCATCGCGCAGGCTGACCGCGAGGTCGCCGAGGTATGCGGCGTCCAGTCCGTTGTCGACGATCAAGCAGGGCGCGATCGCGTTCACCGCGTTACCCACCTTCGCCGGATCGAGGAGGGTGTGGGCCTCCACATGGCATGAGCGAGGGCGCGGACGAACTGCTGCTGGTCCTGCACCCGTTCCGCGTCGCCGCCAGGCAGATCGGCGGTCGCCGAGAGATAGGCGGTGGCGCGTGCACCGGTGAGCGTGACCTTCCCGACCGGGAAGTCGTAGGCACGGGAGTGGAACGCGCCCGGGTTGTCGACCGTCACCCCGCCGAGCGCGGACGCGAGCTCCCCGAATCCCGCTGCGGGCACGACGGCCACGTGGTCGACGCGAGTGTTGAGCAATGACTCGATGGCCTTCACGGCGAGCGCGACACCGCCCACGCGCACCGTGCTGCCGATCGGCATCCGGCCGTGCCCCGGGACCGCGACGACCATCGACGGCAGCATCGACAGCGCCCAGACGCGCTGCCGGTCCGACGGCACGTGGATGAGCGTCACCGTGGTGGAGTCCTGGCCACGGACCGAGGCGAGCGTCGTCGGCTTGCGGCTGGCGTCCGGGCTGCCGAGCAGCAGCACCCTCCGCGCCTGAGCCGCGGCGCCTCCGGCACGGACCGGCCGCTCACTCGGTGCGGGGAACGGGTCGGCGACGATCTGTCGATGGGTGTTGTAGGAGGCGGAGAGCCAGCCGAGGAAGTACGCGGTGGGCGCCACGGCGATGAGCACGACCGATGCGACGACGGCGCCGGCGAGGATCAGGACCCGCCGCCGTAAACGCCGACGTCGGATGAGGGGCGAGCGGGACGGCAGAACGTGCGCCGGCGAGGTCCTGCTCGGAAAGTCGTAAACGACGTTCTCCGGCTCGGCTACGGCGAGGGCAGATGAGTCGTTCGGGTCCCCCGCGCTTCGAACGTACCCTTCGGAGCGCGGCAGGACGAGGCCCGCGTCACAGCATGGGCGTGCGCCCGTACCTCTTTGGGTGATGGTGCGCCACCGGCGTGCAGTGACGTGAGCGCGTCAGGCGAAGCGATCGAACTGACACACCAAGCAGTTGCACTGCTGCTCGATGCGGCGTGTGCGACGAGCACGACGGGGAACCATTTCGGTCTCCGTGCGGTGGGAAGCGATTGGGTGCAGCAGTGCACTGATACTCATGGGACGGACTCCTCACACCGGACGTCCGGAACAGACGCCAGCCGGACGGCGCGTGCAGCGACCGTACACATGCGACTCTGGTGAACAGGTGCCGAAGGCCTTACAGAACGCTGACGAAACAACAGTGTGGGTGCGACTCTCCTTGGTTGCCCCTAGGGTCGCCCCATTCCTCGATACGTCCACCCGGCTGCCCTCCAGCGCTCGGGATCGAGCACGTTCCGGCCGTCGATGATCAGCTTGTCGCGGACGAGCCGCCCGACCTCGACCGGGTCGAGAGTCCGGTACTCCTTCCACTCCGTGACGAGGACGACCGCGTCCGCTTCGTGCAGCGCATCGAGCGTGTCGGTCGCGAAGCCGAGCTGCGGGTGCAGCCGGATGGAGTTCGGGATCGCGGCGGGGTCGGTCGCGATCACGTGGGCACCGAGACCGTTCAGCTGCACGGCGACATCGAGGGCCGGCGAGTCGCGGACGTCGTCGGAGTCGGGCTTGAACGCGAGTCCGAGCACGGTGACCTTCTTCTTGTAGACCTGGTCGCCGAGGCTCTCCACGACGAGGTCGACCATCCGCTGCCGACGGCGAAGGTTGATCGCATCGACCTGCTTGAGGAAGTCGACGCTCTCACCGCGGCCGAGCTCCTCCGCCCTGGCGACGAACGCGCGGATGTCCTTCGGGAGGCAGCCCCCGCCGAAGCCGATGCCGGCATTGAGGAACCGGCGCCCGATGCGCGGGTCGTAGCCGATCGCGTCGGCGAGCTGCGTCACATCCGCGCCGGTGACTTCGGCGATCTCGGCCATCGCGTTGATGAACGAGATCTTCGTGGCCAGGAACGCGTTCGCCGACACCTTGACGAGCTCGGCCGTCGCGTAGTCGGCCGCGACGACGGGGGTGCCGTTGCCGACGGCGGTCGCGTAGACCTCGTCCAGCAGTCTCCGCGCCGCGGGTGCGGCATCTCCGGACGGAAGACCGTAGACGAGCCGGTCGGGGCTGATCGTGTCCTTGACCGCGTAGCCCTCGCGCAGGAACTCGGGGTTCCACGCGAGCATCGCTCCCGTTCCGGCGGCCTCGACGCGTTCCGCGAGCCGAGCGGCCGTGCCGACGGGCACGGTCGACTTGCCGGCGATGAGGTCGCCGGGCGAGAGGTGCGGCAGCAGGCCGTCCACGGCGGCGTGCACGTAGGTGAGATCGGCGGCTCCGCCCCCTCGTGCCTGGGGTGTGCCGACTGCGATGAAGTGCACCTGTGCGCCCTTCGCATCCGCCGTCGAGGTGGAGAAACGCAATCGGCCTGATCGCATCGCCGAGTCGAGGATCTCCTCGAGCCCCGGTTCGAAGAAGGGCGCCCGGCCGGCGGCGAGCGCCTGCACCTTGCCGGCATCGACGTCGATGCCGACGACGTCATGCCCGAGCTCGGCCATCGATGCGGCGTGCACGGCACCCAGATAGCCGCAGCCGATGACCGATATGCGCATGGATTTCTCTCCCTCAGCCTCGAGCGATGGCGCCCGCGGCAGTGAACGGTTGAACCAATCCAATCGAATCGGCGACTGCACCTGCCACTCTTTCCCTCAGTTGTGGAAAGGAGAGGCGATGGGCACCGATCCGGCTCGGGTTCGCATCGAGCGCAGCGGCGGGTTCGCCGGGCTCGTCGCCGCGACCGAGGTGTCGGATCCCGACACGATCCGCCGGCTGCTCGCGGCCCTGCCGACGAGCTCCGGCAGCCCTGTCGCGGACGCGGGAGCGGCCGACCGATTCGTCTACCGCTTCGAGATCGAGCGGGTGGATCGGGCGGCCTCGCCCGAGGTGCTCGAGGTGGGCGAGCAGTCCATCGCCCCGCACGTCCGGCGCCTGCTCGCGGATCTGCTCGCACGACGAGCCTGAGTAGCTGCCACGGTGGACAACCCCGTGGGGCCGTCGGCGCGCTCCCCTATGGTGCGGAGTCGTTCCGCTGCTCGAACCACCGGAAGGACTCTCATGTCCCACGCCTACCCGCGCTGCGGGATCGTCCCCCCGTACATCCTCGAGGCGCTCGCCGATCACGGCGACGACCGCGTGCGAGAGGCCGCGCGGCGCACCCTCGGCCTCTCCGCGGAGCTGGGCGCCTCCCGCTTCGCACCCCAGCCCCCCGCGCGAACCGCGGTCGCGCCGGCCGAGGACCGGCGCATCTACGACGGCCACTCGCGCGAGACGCTGCCGGGAACTCTCGTGCGCCGCGAGGGCTGGGCCCCGACGAGCGACGTCGCCGTGAACGAGGCGTACGACGGCCTGGGCGCCACCTGGAGCCTCTACGAGGACGTGTACGGCCGGAACTCGATCGACGGCAACGGCATGCCGCTGCTCGGCACGGTGCACTTCGGGCAGGACTACGACAACGCGTACTGGGACGGCAGCCAGATGGTGTTCGGCGACGGAGACGGTGTGCTCTTCAACCGGTTCACGATCGCGGTCGACGTGATGGGGCACGAGCTCACGCACGGCGTCACCGGGGCTCTCGTGAACCTCGAGTACCAGGGGCAGTCCGGCGCGTTGAACGAGTCGGTGTCCGACGTGTTCGGCTCGCTCGTGAAGCAGCGGACGCTCGGCCAGACCGCCGAGCAGGCCGACTGGTTGATCGGCGCGGGGCTGCTCGCGAGCGACATCGACGGCGCGGCGCTGCGCTCGATGAAGGCACCCGGCACCGCGTACGACGACCCGCAACTCGGCGGCCGGGACCCGCAGCCGGCGACGATGAGCGGCTACGTGCGCACGAGCAGCGACAACGGCGGCGTGCACACGAACTCCGGCATCCCGAACCACGCCTTCTACCTCGCCGCGGTGGCGCTCGGCGGCAACGCGTGGGAGAAGGCCGGACACATCTGGTTCTCGACGATCTCCAGCACGACCCTCTCGAGCACGGCCACGTTCGCGCAGTTCGCCGCCGTCACTGCGCAGCAGGCGGCCGCGCTCTACGGGGCGACCGAGCAGCAGGCCGTGGCGGACGCCTGGCGGCAGGTCGGCGTGCAGGCCGACTGAACGGTCCGGTCGCGCCCGTTCCTGTACCCCGAAGAGGCGACTGACCCTGAAAGGGTGCGGCGCGTAGCGTCCGTGCTGCGCCGTTCCCACCCGGATCCCCCACCCGGGCGGCGCAGCCATCCCGGTGCCCGACCGGGATCAAGGAGCGTTCCGTGACCACCTTGCTGCACCGCGTCGTCGTTCCCCCGGCGGCCGCCGCCGAACCCGCCGCTCCGGCGGTCCCCCGCCGCGCCACACTGACGGAGCGCGCCCTCCCGGTGGTGCTCGCCGTCTTCACACTGCCGTTCGCCCTGCTCTGGCGGTCGGACCGGGACTGAGCGAGCCGAATACCCCCGAATCTTCCGCGCCGATCCGGCCTCCCCACGGTACGTTCGCGCAGCGCCGCAGGTGGGTCCGCCTGCTGCGAGGCGGCTCGGACCGAGGGGCGAGGACGCGCCGGAATCACGGTTGGTCGAACCGCGCCCCGGAAGACCCCGCGCTGCCCGTAGTGGTCGCCGTCGGCCTGCTCGCCGTCGCGGTCGAGATGCTGATCGCGAAGCTGCGGAGGAGTGCAGCAGCGATTGCAAGCGCGCCGAACAATCGGCGACCGGCCGAGCGCTAGGGACGCGCCGCGGAGGGTCCGGGAGAAGGCAAGCACGTCCGTCTCCCCTGCTGGCGCCGACACCTCGCGACCCTTGATTCGCCCTCCATATCGCTCTGGGGCTAAGTAATCCGTTCAATCCCCTGAACTGGGGCTCGCGGGTCTCCATCCCGGAGCGCACTCTTGTGATATCGGCGCGACGGCCCCGCACCCGAACGGAACCGCGCGTCGCGACAGTCGGAGCCCCACCATGTCGATCGCCGGCATCCTGCACCAGTTCGTTGCCGCCCACGAGACCAAGGCGCAGCAGCCGAAGGTGATGACGCGCCGCGAGGCGCGCGCGGCGCGACGCGCTGCTGAAGAGTGCACGTGTCTCGCCTGTCAGCTCGACCGCTTCGCCTGACGTCGTCTCGACAGTCGCTCGGGCCACCGCCTCCAGCCCTGACCTTGCTTCAGTGCTGGTAAACCCGCACGTAGTCGACCCCGTAGTTCGCGGGGAACCCAGTGGCCGAGTCGGGAGATCCTGGCCAGCTGCCACCGACGGCGAAGTTGAGGCGCAAGAAGAACGGTCGCGAGAAGTCCCGCGTGAGCCACGACGTCGTCGAGGTCGTGCGCGTGTACGTGGCGTGGCCGTCGATGTACCAGGTGATGGATCCGGGCTCCCAGTCGAGCCCGTAGGTGTGCCACCCGGAGGACAGCGAGCCCGAAGGGTAGCTCGTCGTGTGCTCCTGCTGCCCGATGCCGCTCGTGTAGCCCGCGTGGATGGTCTGGTGCACGTCGTCCGTGCCGCCGGCGGGCGTGCCCACCGTCTCGAGCACGTCGATCTCGCCGTCGCCGCCGTCCTGCGGCCGCAGCCAGAACGCCGGCCAGAGCCCCTTCGAGGCGCCGGGTGCCATCGGCAGCTTCGCGCGGATCTCGAAGTAGCCGTAGGTGAAGGCGGCCTTGTTCTTCGTCTCGATCGTCGCGCCCGAGTAGGAGCGACCGCCGGGGAAGCGCGAGTCGTGCGAACCGCAGGTCACGGGACTCGACTCGTGCTTCGCGACGAGCGACAGCACGCCGCCGCTCACGACGGCGTTGCTCGCGAGCTCGCACTCGAGCTGCTGGTTGCCGTCGCCGAACGTCGAGTCGTTCAGCACCGACCACTGGTTCGAGGACAGGCTGCTGCCCGAGAAGTCGTCCGCCCAGCGGAGGTTCCAGCTGCCCGCGGGCAGGTCGTTGCCGGACGCGACGGGCGGCGTGCCGATGGGCGGCGCGGGTTCGGAGGCGATGACCGGCGCACCCGAGATGCTCGGCGAGGCACCGGATGAGCTGGACGGGATCGCGGAAGCGGACCGGGATCCGCGCCCACGGGTCGGGGTGGCGAAGGCGGTGAGGAGCGTGCTCGCCGGATGCGGCCCGACCCCGCGCGACGACCGCCCCACCGTGGTAGCGGAGGGAACGGCCCGGTCCGCGCCGGTCGCCGCGACCGCGTGGCTGCTCGCGGCGCTGACGGCGTCGACGGGTGCGAGCGCCCCGGTGCGGCTGCCCGCGGAGCGGGCGGGAAGGGCGACCGCCAGCACGACGACGGCGACGAGCACGATGGCGATGCTGAGCACGATGCTGCCGGTCCAGCTGTTGAGCAGCCAGGCCCCCTGACGCGTCGGCCGGGACGCCCGAGCGGGAGCGTGCTGCACACGCGGGGCTGCCGCGGGACGGTCGAGCAGCGACGGCGCGGACCGGAGCGACGGCACCCGTCGGACCGCCCGGCGGGAGGTCACCGGCGGCACGGGCTCGTCGCCGCGTACCCGCGGAGCCATCGGCGCCGTGGCCTCATCCTCGGCCGACGCGCCGGGAGTCGGCTCGGGGCCCTGCTGCGCCGCGACCGGAGCGGCGACCGCCGGGGCCTCGGAGCGCGGAGCGGGAGCGGGACGCGCGGGCTGGGGCACCGCCGCGGCGCGCGGCGCGGCCGGCGCGCCCGGCGCGACGATCGGCGGGCGGGTGAACGTCCGGAGCGGCTGCGTGATCTCGGCCGCGGTGGGCTCGATCGGCTGAGGCGTCCACGAGACCGCCCGCTGCGGCGCGGTGGGCGGCTCGACGGCGATACGGCGCGCGGCGGCCCGCAGCGCTGCGGCCTCGGCGAGGAAGGATGCGATCTGGTCGTCGCTGACGTCCGGGGAGGTCGCGACCATGGTCGCCGCGTCGATGGTGGGGATCGGCCCACTCGGGTGCGGCGGCCGCACCTCCTGCACCGGACCGGTGAGCAGCGTGGCGATCGCCGCGTCGTGAGCGACGGGCTCGATGCCGCGGTGCCGGCCGTGCGGACGGGGTGCCGGGGTGGACGGTTCGCGCGCGGGCGTGTCCATAGCAGGGATGCCTTCCGCTGGTCCGGCGCGGTTTCGGCGCGCCGCCTGATCAGATGCCGCGGGGACGGTAACCAGCGGAGGACACGTTCCCCTTGCAGATCGCGCGGCGTGTTCCGGATGCCACGCCGTATTCGATTGAAGTTCGACTTGAAGGTGCAGCGACCTGGGGACAACCGGCGACGCCGCCGGCTGCCCCCCATTAGGGTCACGCGCGGGACCGACCACCCATCGGTCCCCCGATTCCCCGACGCCGTCGGTCCCCCCGAAGGGATACCCGCCCGATGCCCCGTGCCCGTACGGCCGCCGCCTGGCTCGCCGCCCTCGCCACGACCGCCGTGCTCGGCGTCGCCCCCGCTGCGCACGCCGCCGCGCCCATCACCTTCGCCGTGATCGGCGACGTCCCCTACGGCGGGACCCAGTACGCCGACCTGCCCGGGTTCATCTCCCAGATCAACGCCGACCCGAGCGTGCAGGTCACGACCCACGTCGGCGACATCAGCAGCCCGCTGAACTGCTCGAGCTCGTACTACGACTCGGTCAAGTCGATGTTCGACGGCTTCGCGATGCCCTTCGTCTACACCCCCGGCGACAACGAATGGGCGGACTGCCACCGCGCCACGACCGGCGCCGGCAACCCGCTCGACAAGCTCGCGACCGTCCGCTCCACCTTCTTCCCGACGCCCGGCACCACCATGGGCAAGGCGCCGATGGCGGTCACCGCGCAGGCGGGCTATCCGGAGAACGTGCGGTACGGCCTCGGCGACGTCACCTTCGCCGCGCTGAACCTCCCCGGCTCCGACAACGACCTCGACACCTGGACCGGCCTCGGCTACACCGCCGCCACCTCCGCCCAGCTGTCGGAGGAGTCGGCGCGCACCGCAGCCGACGTGCAGTGGATCGACCAGGCCTTCAGCCAGGCGAAGGCGAGCGGCAGCCGCGCCGTGGTGATCCAGACGCAGGCCGACATGTTCATCCCGAGCACCACGACGCCGAGCGCGAAGTACAAGCAGGCCTACGGCTCGATCGTGAAGGAGCTCGCGGCACAGTCGACGGCGTTCGGGGCCCCCGTGTTCCTGATGAACGGCGACACGCACGTGTTCCGCAAGGACACCCCGCTCACCTCGTCGTCGTGGCTCAGCTTCTACGGCATCAGCGCGGCCGTGCCGAACCTCACCCGCATCACCGTGCAGAGCGGCACGAGCGAGTACGCCCGCTTCGCCGAGACGAGCGACGCCGCCGTGCTCGCGGTGACGCGCGTGCCGCGCACGACGACCACGACGAACGCCGCACCGACCGCGAGCTTCACCTCCACCACGAGCGGTCTCACCGCGAGCGTCGACGGCTCCGCCTCGAGCGACAGCGACGGCACCGTCACCACCTACGCCTGGACCTTCGGCGACGGGCAGGACGGCAGCGGCAGCACCGCCACCCACACCTACGCGACCGCCGGCACCTACACGGTGACGCTCACGGTCACCGACAACGGTGGGGCGACCAGCTCCGTCTCGCACAGCGTCACGGTGAGCGGCGGCAGCACGACGCCCCCGACGCCCACCACGCTCGTCCCAGCCGGCTCGACCTGGTCGTACGCCGACCCGGCCTCGACGACCGCCCCCGCCGGCTGGACCGGCACGTCGTTCGACGACTCGGCCTGGAAGTCCGGCCCCGCGCCGCTCGGCTGGGGCAGCTCGAGCATCAAGACCGCGATCCAGCCCGGAGCCGCCTCGACGAACCCGCTCACCGCCTACTACCGCCGCACCGTGCAGGTGGCGGACCCGTCGACCCTCGGCACCGTGACCTTCACGACCCGCGCGGACGACGGGGTCGTCGTCTACGTGAACGGGGTCGAGGCGCAGCGCGCGAACATGCCCACTGGCACGGTCACGGGCGGTACGTACGCGACGAGCGCGGTCACGACCTCCACCGCGGTCGCGACGCCCGTGACCTTCACCGTGCCGAGCAGCGCGTTCCAGGCGGGCACGAACGTGATCGCCGCCGAGGTGCACTCCAACTACCACTCCACCGCGAACACGTCGTTCGACCTCAGCGCGAGCGCGAGCGGTGCGACCTCGACGGGCGGCTCCGGTGGCTCGACCGGCTCGGGCACCCCGCTGCCGAGCGGCACGGTGCTGCTGCCCGCCGGCTCCACCTGGTCGTTCACGCACCCGAGCGCCGCGCCGGCGTCCGGCTGGTCCTCCCCCGGCTTCGACACCTCCTCGTGGAGCTCCGGCGCCGCCCCGATCGGCTGGGGCTCGAGCAGCCTGAGGACGACGATCCCGCTGCCGACGGGCACCAACCCACTCGCCACCTACTATGTGCGCACGGTGGCCATCCCGACCGGTGGCATCCCCACGAGCGGACTCACGCTGAAGACCCGCGCGGACGATGGGATCATCGTGTTCGTGAACGGCACCGAGGTGGGCCGCTCCAACTTGCCATCAGGCACGATCGGCGCTGGCACCTACGCGGCCTCGTCGAGGAGCACCTCGACCGCGGTCGCGAGCCCGGTGACGTTCTCCGCGCCGCCGTCACTGCTTCGGGACGGCACGAACACGATCGCCATACAGGTTCAGACGAATTACCATGCCGCACCCGACTCGAGTTTCGACCTAAGCGCGGTGGCCCGATGAAACATAGGAGGTCGCGAGAGGCTGAACTCCTCTCTTCCGCAGCCGCGACAATCCCCCTTTCGTGAGCGCATGCGGCCGAAAGTACCGACATATACCGCTTTCAATCGCAGACACCAGCATTACTTCGAGTTGGCTCCGGGAGCCGCCTTCGCGAATTTCCACAACGGCCGAAGCATGAAGCATTGAAGGGCCGCCTCGAAGGTTGTGGCACGACGAGTTACGGCTTATGCGCATCCGCTCATCTCATAGGGCGGGACAAGCTTTCATGCCGGACTCTCGCGACCACTCAGCGCCGGAAGAGGATTTACGAAAGGACAACGCACCGCTCACGGGCGTCCCCACGGACCCACGGATCAACGCTGCCGGCACTCTTCCGCTACTGCCCAAACACCGTCATCGGCCGAGGCGACCTAACGCCGCTACCTAGCACCGGCGAAGATTGGGCTCATCCGCAGCCCTCGACCCCGGCTGACACTCTAGGCAGCGGCACCGCAACCTACTCACCACCGAAGGCTCAGCATCTGCTGGCAGCCCGCCAATGAAACGAGTGATGTCCCTCAACCGATCAGCCTCAAGAGGCACTACCCTGATCGTAGTATCGACCAGACGGAGGGATTAAGCATACTTTGGAAATTCGCGACTATATCGTCATCTGGAGGCGGTATTGGCAAACCATCTTGGCGACGGTCCTAGCAGGCATAGCAGTATCCGCGACTGTCGCTCTCGTTCAGCCATCAACATATCAGGCGACAGCGAGCGCCTACGTGGCAACACCGTCCAGCTCGTCGATCGCCGAACTGAGCCAAGGAGCGTCATTCACCCAGCAAGCCGTCAAGAGCTATGCTCAAGTGGCGACGTCCTCTTTTGTGCTTTCTCCCGTGATCAAGCGGCTTCACCTGCAGCTCTCAACATCCCAGTTAGCCGCGGAAATCACAGCCACAGCACCCGTAGACACGGTAATAATCGACATAACTGTCGCAGACCGATCCGCCACGCGTGCGGCTGCAGTGGCGAACGCTGTCACAGAACAGCTCAGTAACAGCATCAATAGTTTGACCAGCGTAGCAGCCACACCAGTTAAGATCACGAGAATTCAGCCGGCCGTGCCACCGGTATCAAGATCGAATTTACCCCTCGCACTATTGATGACTCTTGGTGCGCTCGCTGGCCTCATTGTGGGCTACGGCCTTAGCGTCCTTAGAGAATCATTAGACACACGCGTTCACTCCCGCGCCGACCTCGAGGAGGTAACCGACACCCCCATTGTCGGCGAACTCCTGCTCACAAAGCGGGACCAGCCAGCACGTCTGGTTATGCGCGACGACGAACTAGGGGCCGCCGCCGAGGCATACCGAGCTCTGCGCGCCAACCTGAACTACGTCAGTATCGACAAGAGAGTCCGGACAACCTTAATCACGTCTTCGATAGCCGGGGAAGGAAAGTCAACCACGGCCGCGAACTTAGCTATAGCGCTCACTCAGGCAGAGACACGGGTGCTATTGATCGACGCAGACCTAAGACGGCCAGCGATTGCCGACTACTTCGCGCTCGAGGGCGAGCTTGGATTGACGGATGTGCTCGTCGGCCAGGTACAGCGTGAGCACGCAATTCAACGCTCCGCATACCTCAACCTGGATATCCTAACGTCAGGGCAAACGCCACCAAATCCCGGCGAACTTCTCGGTTCGCGGGCTCTTCATAAGCTGCTCGAAGAACTCAGGCCCGAGTATGACCAAATACTCATTGACTCTCCGCCGCTTCTGCCGGTCGCAGATGCTGCAGTCCTTGCCGGACAAGTGGACGGCGTTATTATCGTCGCTGCAGCAGATAGGACCACCCGAACACAGTTAGATCTGTCGCTAACGACATTGGCAACAACAGACAGCGCCCTCCTCGGCATTGCCCTGAACATGGTACCGCCCGGCAGAGCGACAGCAGGAGTTTACGGGTACGCCCACAACCGTTGAGGCAACATGAACTGACCCAGATTTAGAGGACAATCGTGCCCCTGCTCGGGGCTGAGTGTACCTAGACGCGAGCGACCATCGTGCTTCCTGTTGAGATGCGTTGAGAGCACAGAAGACCACATACCGCACCCAGTATCGCGGTCAGACTCACCCATGAAAACTCGGAAACAGAGAAGCCCTCGGCGGCGAACAATACAAGGACCGCGAAGAGTGCCAATCGCGGCTCAGCGCCATAGAATCGACGCAAAGTAGCCCTGCGTGCTATCGACACCGCAACTATGATCACGAGGCCTAACCCGATCAGGCCGTACTGAAGGGCGACAATCAAGTACGTGTTGTCCACGCTGTGCGCAAGGTCGAGCACACCGTAAACAGAATCAACAAGCAAAAGCCCTGGTGGCAGCGCTCCGGGGCCTAAACCGAAAGGATTGGCGGAGACGACCTGACTCCCCACTTGAATCAGCGCGATACGATACTGAGAACTCGCCTCTGATTCGTTGGCGCCTCCAACATAAACACTTGGGAGGGAGGAGAAGTAGATGCTGACTGCGACGGCAAGTCCGCCAAGCGCAAGCGAGATAGCGCTTCGTGGAACATTCTTCGGCACGAAACGAAACGCGGTCGCGGCCGCAATCGCTATCACCGATGCAGCAAGCGGGCCGCGACTGTCAGATAGGAGGAGGCCCAATATACCGGCTGCGCCGACGAGTATCCGAACTTTCGTCGTAGTGCGATCGAGCAGCCACATTAAGGTGATAGCCGCCACGCTTACGCCAAAAACAATCGGATGCGGGAAAAAGGCCTGAGCTCGCACGACCCCATCCCGGTAACCTGGATGAAATATTCCCTGCCCCGCGGGCAGAAGGTAAGTGCCTCTCCCTCGTTCCATCAGGCCAAGGGAAACGGCAAGGACGACAATTAGGGTCCAGGCGCCTCTCCACCGCGCGAAGTCAAACACATCTAGGTCGGCGGCCAGTTTATAAACGAGTGCACATGACACGAGTTCCACGAGAACCGTGAGTACGTCAGTAATCGATCCCTGCCGGGCTCCGTGCGCGGTGAGCGAAACGATCACCACGAGCACAAGGCACATGACGAGAAGACCAATCGGCATTCGCACGTTCGGGCCACGCGCCGCAAACCGTCGCTCAACAGTAGTTTCGCGCGACTCAAGCGCCACCCGACCCGCTAAACGTACGACGGCGGCCACGATCACTGCAAACTCTGGCGGAACAGTCAAGGACGCGACCTCAGCATACAGCGGCGGAGGAACGGCCGCGGCTAATGGCGCGAGTACGCTCACGACGGAACGAAGTGGCAACAAAATCGCAGCGATGGCGGCGAGTACGAGCAGACCGATCGCAAGCAAATCTACTTGGAGCTTTCAGGCGAAGAGCCGCTACTCAGAGTCGTCACGCTCATGTTCTCCCGAATACGAGGCAGCTGGAACTTCAGCAGCATACGCCGACCCAGAAGGTCGAAAATAACCATCCTTGCGACGTTTTGCGCTGTTGCACCCACCCTACGAGTTCGAAAGGCGGCCGCGACAGCTGACCGGGCAAAATGGGCATACGCCGGGGGATCCTGCCTAAATGCGTCTCTCCGCAAGCTCACCAGCCTTATTATTGCTTCGTCGTACGCGCCCGGCTCTCGCGATATGCTGTCAATTGGCTCTCTGGCATGCACCAGGTACTCTCGAACGGGCACAAATCTGGTGAAGCGCGAGACGCGCAACCACAATTCCCAATCTTGCAGTCGCGGAAGCGACTCATCAAAGGGATTAGCCGCTAGAAAATCGCGGGAAGCGAGAACGGTCTGCGTGCTAATGAAATTTCCCCGAGTTAGCGGCAAGTCATCAAAGACTGCAGGTGCCTCTAGCACCGCACCAGTGCGTAGCACCTTTCTAACACCACAATAGCTAATCGCTCGAGCTTCGTCGCTGCTCGCGAGCGCCGCAACTTGCTTCTCTAGTTTCTCGCGAGTCCAAAGATCATCCGAGTCCTGAAAGGCGACGAGCGTTCCCGAGGCCCTTCGAACGCCCTCGTTCCGCGCAGCGTTGGCGCCCCGCCCCTCCTCGAACCTGAACACTCGCACGGGCACAGCACCGGAGTATCCGTCGAGCGACGTTGCAATCGGCTTCACAGACCCATCATCGACCACGATGATCTCGACAGGCGAGAGCGTCTGCTCGCAAAGGTTCTGCAGGCACTCAAGTATCATGTCATTGCGATCCTTGCAGGGGACGACAACTGAAATTCTTGGCACTAGCATCTCGTCCGGCTCACTTCGCCTAGAAGGTCAGTCCAAGTCTCAGAGCACCTCTCTAGCGCGCGAGCGAGCCTGTACTGCATCGACTGCTTAGAGACGCTTACTGCTTCCGCGATCGAGGCGAGCCACCCGTCCGCTGAAGTATCGTCGACGATACCAGGATAATCAGCACCGTAAAGCTCAACCAGTTGCGGGTGCCGGACGCATATGACGGGGACGAGCGCTTCCAGCGCTCGCACCATTACGCCGCTTTGGTAGAAGTGCTGGTACGGAATGATTACTCCCGCCGCACCTTGGATCAGTCGGCGGAAGTCTGCCTCGGGAACGAAGAGATCGTGGACCTCCCATCCCGCAACCGCTGGCCATCCCCTGCCCCAAATCTGCAAACGGAAATGCGATAATCGGTCGTCCCTGGCAATCCGCTCTAGGATGCCAACGTCCCTAGCACTTTTGAACTGCCCTAGTACGCGGATGGTCGCTGCTTCCTCAGTGAAAGCCACCTCAGATGAGACGGCCATGACCGGGTGAAGGACTACTTTCGCTGAGATGCCCGTCAATTCCAGTAGCTCTCGCGCAGCAGCCTCGGTGTGACACACATACCGAACACGGGCCGACTTCCCCGCGATTCTACAGGAGCGTAAGGCTAGGGCCCCGTAGCCGAACTGAGGACGCAAGGGTCGTACGTCATGGATGATGATAGTGATATCCCGTGCGATGCTAGCCAGAAGCCAACTCAGACCGTCGAAATACCCAAACGCTGGCCACAGAACGATTATCCTCTCAATAGAAGGGGCACTTAGTGCAAGCGCCAATCTCTCGCCTAGGGCTCGCAGCGCAGATGTTGCTTTGCGAAGACCTGTGACGCCTTCGACGGGGGTCGCTTTCATCCGTCCGACCACAACACCTGCAGTTTGCAACGTTGCAATCAACTCTTCCTCGTAGTGAGCAAGGGCCTCAGGAAGAGGATTATAGAATGACCACTGTGACTCTTGTTGCATGTGCGATCTACTGACCTCGAAGGTGCAGAGCACCAGTGAAACCATCGACCAGCCCCTGTAGCCGCCGCCCAGCTTGAGCCGGGCTCCTGAGATCTCGCCAGAGTATCCGTGCGAGTACAGCCACAACGGAGAGCGTGACGAGAAGCGGCTTCCTTCTCTTGCGCCAGAAAAGCACTCTGTTCCGCGCCGCGAAGTAGACAGGCGTTCCAGCAGTATCTTGCCATGCAACTGCACTGGGGATGACCATAACGGGACCAATTTGTGTTAGGCGAGCGGAGACGTCCACGTCCTCCCAGTAGAGAAAGTAATCTTCGTCCAGACCACCGATTTGGTCTAGAGCAGCACGGCGTGCGAAAATGCACGCTCCATCAAGCCAGCGGACCGCGCGCTCTTGCCTACGGTCGGTGAACCTGTGCACCGCGTTTCCCGCCCAAGTCAAGTCCCCTCCCCCAGACCACTGGACATTCGTTGCTGTCATTGCCAGGACGGGGCCAAAGGCGCTCGCCCTCTCGTATCGCCGAGATGCTGACATCAACATTTCCGCGGCATTTGGATCCATTAAGACTTCATGCGTAAGCAAGGCAACCATACTTAGGCTGGACGGGAGCATCGCCAGGCCTCGATTCATCCCTCCTGCATAACCGAGGTTGCGCTCGAGTCTGATGAATTGAACGTCAGGCCAGCGGTTCTCTAGCTCACCAACAACACCGTCGGCAGAGCAATTATCGACAACCACGACGCTACGCGGAGGACAGGTCTGCGAAAAGAGGCTCTGAAGAGTCCGCTCGAACTCTGGACCTCGTCTGTAGTAAAGCACCACAGCTCCCCACGCACCAGCGCTATCCAAAAGAGCTTAGCCTCCCTTCCTACATTGCGACCTTCGTCGAGCCCGGATCTTGGTGTAAATGACGACGTAAGAGCTCGATCGCCGCGCGACCCGCCGCAGTTACCGAACGAAAGCCTGGGTGGCCTGCGGGGGTTGCCATCTCATTTTCAATTGTGCACGCTGTCTTGATTACCGTCCGCCGGGGCAGGCGCGAAGGCAGATACCCATCTTGGAAACGCTGAGTAGCCTAGTGTCCAGTCAGTTAACGCCTCGTACCGAGCCACGTAGTCTTCCTGCCGCAGCCCGGACGCGGCCAAGGCGACCCTACCCGACATGTGATTGCCGCACTGTAGCGCACTCTCCAAAGCGGCAGCGAAGGCTTCAGGATCGTTAGGGTTCACCGCGTAAATCGTCGCCACTTTGAAATAATCTGCTATTCCGCCAGTGGCAGTTACGACGGCCGGGCAGCCGATTTGCATTGCCTCCATGAGAGTTGTTGCTCCAGCCGCGTGCAGATTTTCGCGACTAGGTATAGCGACGCACGAGGCACGCACGTACAGCTCGGCAAGGGTATCCGCGCCCCCTGCTGCAACAGACACGTTATCAGGCAGCGGGACCCCACTGATGTTGACGTTGCTTGAGAAGATTACAAAGTCGACAGCGGGCAATGAGCGAGCCACGCCAATCAGCAGTAGCCAGTCTCTGTCGGGATCGTTGCCTGGAGCAACAACGAGCGGCCTCCCTCCATCAGGCCGGCGGGCCTTTACTCGACCAGATATGTCGGTCGTGCCGAACGGAACTTGTAGAACGACTCGGCCTCTAACCGCCTTATTCGACACCGCGCGATTGACGGCACTGTGCACCAGTTCTACCGCGGCCGAGCGCAGCGCGTAGGCAACAATCCAACGTTTCAGCCTGCTCCACCGAAGCCAGTTATCCCATAGCCAAACGGATTGCGCGAGTATGGGGGTTCCCTTAATGCCCATTGGCCTACCCCATAGCGCAACCCCCAGATGTTCGGCTTCTGTGTGAGTCCAAATTACGTCGGCCCAGCGGAGCAATTTGCGGTTGTCCCAAACGTGTACAAGATCTGCTCCCGTGCAGCGACGCGATACCTTCGCCAGTAGTGCAAGCGGCAGGACGCGCCGCTTGTCCATCGACCAGCGAAGCTCGTAGTCACGACCCGCAAGATGGTACCCGTAGGGGGTCTCGTCCCATCGAAGACCCCGTTCAAAAGCAGCGCGCCAGGACCGCACGGAATAGCCGTACGGCAGCACTACTGCCACACGAACGCGTGGTGCTGAGCTGCGCGGCGGCCTGGAGGGCTTCCTCATCGCGAACTCCACCACGACCGCTTCCCCTTCTTGAGGACGGTCGCCTTGGCATACACCCTGGCGTGCGCCTCTGCTAGACGCACCCAGTTGCGAGCGTCGCTTAAAGGAGCGTGGTCACGCTCGTGAGCGCGAGCCTCTAGCTCTTCAAGGCACTTCCGCAAGGCACTTGCGTCCCATGCTGTCGGCAGCAGCTGCACCCATGCCTGTCCTACTTCCGCAGCCAGTCCCTCGGAGGCTGAAGACCGGGAGAGCACCACGGGGACATCTAGAGATAATGCGAGGATCGCAGCTCCGGAATTGTAGAAGTTCGGATACGGCAACACGACCGCAGAGCTCGTCTTGATGAGGCGCAATAGTTCAGTTGTCGGCAGAGATTCGCTGCGCAGCTGCACTCGGTCGGCAGTCCTCGCAGATATCGACTCCAGCGCGTGCAGGTACGAGTCTGTCTCGGCGCGCCCCACCACGAGTAGCTTTGGTAGTGTGACATCCGAGTCCGCCCACGCATTCATAAGACGCTCGATATCTTTGTAGCGACGCAGGTGTCCGAACAGCAGGACGCGTTCCGACGATTTGGCATCCGAGACGTCGTACGGATGAATGATGGGCCGGTAATCTCCGTGGGGTAGGAAGACGTTTGGCCACATATCGACGTCCACCCTCGGTGTCGCAGCCATGAAGATGCGAACGTACACTGTCCGCTGCCATATAGCGAGGCCGAGCCTCGCAGTCGAGGTACGTGGCTGGTGCGGCCGAAGATTATGAATAGTCTCTATATGCGGGACCCCGCGCCATTTGTTCATCATCGCCAGTACACACAAGAGCATTACATTGCGCAGGTTGATTACGAAGCCGCCGGTGAACAGAGCCTCTGGCCAGTGAAAGTGCACGGCGTCGTAATGATCAAAAAGTGCGCGACGCCAAGTAAATGTGATGAGTTCGCACTCCTGTCCGACGTATCTCATGAAGAGTTCGCCGAACGGATTGTCATGAGAAGACGAAGACATGGGCAGAGTAAGAACTCGCATCACCTACTCCTTATCAGAATGAGCATCCTCAAGAGTGCCGCCGTGAGTGCGGTCGTCGTTATCCAAGTCGAGACTTGTACGACGACAACGACCAAGTTCGGCTCTGAGTGAAACGTAAGGACCCGTGCAAGGGCTGTAGTGCACACTGCTCCTACAACTGCAGCGATGAAAGGCGCAAGAGCAGGTTTTATGAGATTCGGAAAGTTCGCAGAGCGGACACGCCCCAGAACCAGAGTGCTTGAGCACCATATTGCAATATACGACATTGACATGACCTGTGCCACCGCCGTCGGTCCTGACGGAGCAACTGACACTACGCCAACGATTGCTAATGCTCGACCCGGAAGTTCAGTTAACAAAAGCAAGGACGTGCGCCCCAAGGCAAGCAGCCCCCAATAGTAGATGTAACCAGCTGCTTGAAAGGCACCGCCAATGGCAAGAACCTGAACAAGACTGCCAGTTTGTCCCCACCGCGAGCCAAACACAGTACTGACCAAAGTCGGCCCGCATGAAAAAAGCATGCCTAGGAGAGGAAGTGTGACCCAGCAGAGACGCCGTTGTATTCGCTGAACCTCCTCGGGGAACCTTCCTTCTCTGATCGCCCTGGCCATGTGCGGAAGCATCACTCGCGTCAGAGGAGTTGCAATTTGTTGAATCGGCAGCGAGACGAGTTGGAATGCCCTGTTGTACAGACCGGTTGCCGTAGTGCCTTGTAGGCGACCGAGCATTACAGTGTCTATATTTGATCCGATATAATTCAGCACCTGCAAAATGCTCGAGTTGCGCCCGAAGCGCAGATGATGCGCCATCGATCCTGCTTTGTTGAATCGAGAGGGCTTCCACCGGTCGCTGAATACCGCGATTAGTAGTTGAACGTAGGCGGGTATCAAAATCGCGCATGCCAATGCTCCTACGCCACCTTCGAGAAGCGCGGCTGCGACCGCCGCGGCGAAGCCACTCGCCTGCGCTGCGAGGTCGCCGTATGCAAGCACCCCGACTCTGCCGGCTAGTTGCAGCCGGACACGGTGTTGGACAGCAAAACCGCTCGCAGGAAATATCATCGCCACCGCGCCGAGATACGCAACGACCGCCGGCGATGAATAGAACTGCGCGGCAAGTGGGGCGATGCATAGCACTAACGCGCCTGCTCCAATGCCTATGGCCCCGTTGAGCCAGAATAGGTTTGATTGCTCCTGCTGGCTGATGTTCACGGTACGAAGCGCCGAAAGCGAAAGCCCCAAATCCGAAAGCACGGTTGCAAGTCCCGTAATAGTGGCGCCCATTGCAGCGATGCCGTATGCGCTGGGGGGGAGCAGGCGGGTCAAAACCACCAGGGATGCAATTTGCAGCGCATACCGTCCCCACTGCCCGTAAAGCGTGCGTGAAACTTGACCGCGACTTAAAGTGGACCATAGCTTCAGAGCTGGCTTACGGATAGTACCTAATCTCACAGCGCACCCGGCATACGTCTACTGGTCAAAGTTCATTGATACGACTTTGCAGGCTATTCTCGCATTGTTAGGAGCCGTAGTCGCATTCGCATCGTTCAGCTAGGTTCCCCAGGCGATTCTCGCACCTTGGCAGATTCCGTAAGTACCTCGCCATAGCGAGAACAGACAAGGTGCCAGGTAAACTTGGCTCGGGCACGCTGGATAGTTTCCTGCCGTAGACGATCACGCGTATCTGGATCGGACATCACGGCACGTACGCCCGCGTAGATTTCCTCGCTGGTGGCTTGCACGAACACGCCACTGTCGCCGAGAACTTCCTTATTGTAAGCCGTGTCTCGGGCAACCACCGGGGCACCAAGCGCCATCGCTTGCACTAGCGCCGGATTCGTGCCGCCCACACTATGGCCGTGGAAGTACACTCCAGCGTGTTGCCAGAGTGAGTGCAATAAATCATCGTCGCTAACGTGCCCTAGCCATTGTACGTTCGCCAACAACTGCAGTTTTCTTGCCTCCTCGTCGAACGATCCGCCGTGGTCGGTCCCCACCAGTACTACGGGCCAATCTTGGGCAAGCGCAGGCACGGCTGCGAAGAACTCGGAGATACTGTTCTCCGGAACGAAACGCGCGACCAGCAGGATGTAGCTTCCGTTTACTAGATCAAGAGGTGCTTCTAACTGCCCACGTCGGTCGCCGCCATAGGGAATGTAGTCGCCTGTGACATTGAAGTCAGCCCTCCATCGTCTTTCTACTTCGATCGCATCAAAGATGAGGCGGTTCGCAAATTTTGCTGTCATCTTCGCGCCGGCAAAAAACATCTGTCGAGCGAACCAACTCCACTTTCCACGTTCCCACTCAATGCCGTCGACGTTGACAACGCAGGGGATACCGCGAAGACGCAGCAGCGGAAGGACAAACCCGTTGGCGACATTCATAACGAGTGCGACGCTGGGCGGTCGAATGACTGCGTGTAGTGCCGCCGTGAATCCGTGCGTTAGCGTCGAAAGAGCCGGGGTACGAATGCCGTGCGTCTGCACGGACTCAACTCGCGCATCTGCATCGGCGTCGTCTGACTTAACGCTTCCTCGTCTGCCGTACACGGTAACGTTCCATCCGGCATCGACCAGGAACGGAGCAAGCTTCCGGACCGCAGTCTCGAAGCCGCCGTAATAGCTCGGGTAGCCCCTGGTGCCAAGAATTGCTACTGAACGCTTCGGCGAAGGCATTGGTTACTCCATACTCTTTTTTCGCTCCGGGAACTCGTCAAGGCGTCGGGCGGGTAGCAGACGTGAGGAGATTGCCGCTTCGAGGCGCGGACAGCCTGCCAAGCACTGAATGTCTGGGTCGCGAGAATATCGCGCGTCGACATGTCTTGCCCTATCGACGGCGTCCTGCGCACTGTGGTCACCTTCGATACTTATAGGCTCAAGGGCTGGTGCTCCGGAGCGTCGTGTGCTCCGCCCCTGTAATTTTGGTTCCGGTCGTCCGTATTGGCACACTCTTGCGATGTAATCCAGCGGCTGGCGAGCCTGCCCTCAGCTTCGCCTCCACCCCGATACTAGGCCTACCACTTGAGTCTTCGTTTCAACGCTAAGTCGCTGGTACCACGGCTTCCGTAACGCTTCGGTATGCAGAAGAAGCGGCGCGCCTCAGCCCCTGGTATCGTCGGCGGAAGCGTTTACCTAGCAGGTTCCTGCGATAGTTGGTTGAGTCTACTGAGAGGTCATGCCTGTAGGACTTTGCGTGATCGCGCTCGGCGCTACCGTAGGCGACAGCGACCTCCCACAGGCAGCGTCGGGGGCACGTTGCGTGCGGCGTCCTTCGCTGCCGTGTCGGCTTCTGCTCGTCCCTTCAGGACGACCGCGACGACCAGGACGGTGCAGAGTAGGGCCGGCAGTGCGAGAACGCCCTACCGCAGCCAGCGCCCGTCGAATGCGCGTGAGCGGAACTGCACTCGCGAGCGAGAATACGGGGCCGAGCGTGACGGGTTTCGCCCGCGCCGCTGCTGGAGGCGACGATCTATTCCTACCCGGTTCGGCTCTCGCACCGACGGCGCTTCCTGCCCCGGGGTTTATCTGGGCGATGACCTGCTTCGAGAGGTCCGTAGCAGCGGGGCCTGTCCCGGCCGGTAAGGGCGCCAGGTCGGCCGGTGGCATGACATCTACGATCGGCATCGGGCCGGCGCGATCATGCGCGGGGCGAGGCATCACCGGCCCGGTGTCGCCTCGAGCCGTGAATGCCCGACAAGCTGCCTTCACCGCGGTGTCGGAAGCGGACGCCATGGTCGTCTGAATCACGTGCGAGTCCCGGGACGCGCTGATTGACTCCTGCAGGTCGCTCGGATCGACGTCGTCGCTGTCAACATACTCGTCCAGCGCCCCGGTGTCGGGCCCGACCTGCGCGCTGTCCTCGGCCGGCACAGCGGTTGCAGGGGCGCCCACCTCTCGGGAGCCTTCGCCCAGGGTGCCCTCCGGCGCCGTGTCGCGGTGCGGGTCGGGATCGCGCTCGTCCGGATCGGTCACCTACTCATCGTAGGGATGCGGCAGTGTTGGCGCCGCTGCCCCGAATCCGTCGAGATCGCTTAGGCCTTCGCTACTGGGAGGCCTTCGCTACTGCGCCACGGTAAGCGCCGACCACCCTCCTCCGATGCGGGTTCCGGTGGACAGCGTCCTGACGCCGTTCCCGGAGTACCGCCACATCGTGCCGGCGCTGTCGATCGAGACGAGGTCCGCCGTGAGGTCGCCGCTCAGGTGACCGCCGGCGAGCAGCCGTGGGAACGCCGACGGTGTGAGCGTCTGCCCGAGGTCGATCGGTGCGGTCGCGTTCTTCCTCGCGCGCGCGCCGGCTCCTTCGTAGAGCGAGAGAGCGCCGGTAGTGCTTCGAGCGACCACGCCGGCGGCGCATTGCTTGTCGAAGTCACCGACCCCGATGAACTGCAGCGAGGCGGGAAAGGTGCCGGTGCTGGTCGCAGCGCCGAAGGTGGCGCTGCCGGAGCCGAGCAGCAACTGCACCTCACCGTTCACCTGCTGATCGAGGAGGTTGGCGTGCTTATCGCCCGTGAAGTCGCCCACGGCGATCGGTGAGGTCGCCGTCGTCGCCAGCCGCGTCGCGGCGCTGAACGAACCCGCGCAGGTGCCCCTCATGAGCCATAGCGAGTGGTCCGAGGAATCCAGCCCAGCAGGTGGGGGCGCCGTCGCCGTTCAGGTCGCCAGGCAGCAGCAGCCGCAAGTACGCGGTACCGAACCACTGTCGACCGTGATGGCGATGTTCGGCGCCCAGTCGTAGGAGGTGCGCGGTAGAAGAGGAGCGCGCCGCTGCTGTACACGGCGAGGAAGTCGGGGGTTCCGTTGCAGTCGAGGTCAGGCCCGTTGTGGGCGACTGCGGGCAGCGTGAAGAGCCGGTAGAGGCTCTCGCGGGCGCATCGAACGTGCTCGGCGCGTCAAGCCGGCAGCGACGATAGCCGTGAGCG
Source organism: Amnibacterium sp. CER49 (assembly GCF_029846255.1). GTDB lineage: Bacteria > Actinomycetota > Actinomycetes > Actinomycetales > Microbacteriaceae > Amnibacterium. The sequence goes on from NZ_JARVWQ010000001.1 coordinate 725,746, forward strand.
TGACCACGTGAACGGCGCCTTGGATCGTGCGCGCATGGAGATCTCACTCACACGTTTCCGCGCATTAACTTCGATCCAGAGGTGCGCAGATTACGATTCGGAAGATCGAGGTACGTCGCTCGTGCTGTTTCGCTAGCCCGGCCGGGCTCACTGGCCAGGGGGCGTGAGCGTCGGGCCCGGCGAGAGTGTTGTGCTTCCTCGCGGCGTCGGCGACGCAGCCGAAGCGGTCGAGGCCAGCGTCGGCGGCACGTATCGCGACGACTCCTTGGCAGCCGCGTCCGCCTCCGCGCGCGTCTTCAGCACGACGGCGATCACCAGCACGACGCAGATGAGGGCCATGAGCGCGAGGGCGCCGTACTGCAACCAGCGCCGATCAAAGGCACTCGAGCCGGCGCGCCCTCGCAGCCGGCTGCTCGACGTCGGCGACGACCACCCCGACCGCCGTTGCGGTTGAACACGGTTCCCCTTGGGCTCTGAGGTTGGCCCCGGCGCTGCCTCCCCGGACGGAAGTACAGTGCTGGCGCCCGGTACGGCGGGCTCAGGCGCAGCAGGCATGCGAGCAGGCATCGGAGCGGTCGCGGCGGGGCGCGGTGTTGCGTCGGGCGCCGAGGCGTCGATTACCGGCATCGGGCCCGTGCGGTTGTACGTCGGAGGCGGGGGGGCAACCGGCCCGGCGTCACCTCGCGCTGTGAAGGCCCGGCGGGCCGCCTCGACGGCCGGATCCGGAGCTGTGGGCAGGGTCGGCTGGTTTACTGAGGAGTGCCGCGACGCGCTGAGCGGTTCGGGCAGGTCGCTGAGGTCGACGTCCTCGCTGTCGGCGTACTCGTCAATCCCACGGACCGCCGAGTCGACCGGCAAGTGAGGCTGATCGAGCGGTTTGGCGTTTGCTGGGGCCGGCTTCTCCCGGCCGCCATCTCCCTCGGTCGACTTCAGCCGGGCGGCAACGTGGGGCAGGTCGGGATCGTGCTCGTCCGGATCGGTCACCTGTTCATCGTAGGGACGCGGTAGCCGCGTTCGACAGCGATGCATGGCTTCTCGTGATCCGTGAATCCCAGGGATCTGCCGGACCGTTCATTGCGCGACGGTAAGCGCCGACGATTTTCATAGAGATACGGGTTCGGTTGGATGCATGCGGGGGACGCCGACGGATCAGCGTCTGCGCGACGCCGATCGATGCGGTCGGTTCCTCGAGACCGATGCCGTTGAGCCGCAGCGAGGGCGCCCAGGCTGCTTGGGGCGCCGAACGTGCCGCGGCCGCAACGGGGCAGCAGCACCTCTCTGGGCGCGTGCTGATCGAAGAGGTCGGCGTGCGCGTCGCGGTGCGCCGCATACGGAGATCCGCGGGGTCGTACCGGAACGAGTCTCGCCGTGAGGCCCACCGACCTTCAAGGAGGGCCATCTCAATTTCGCTGAGCGAAGGCGCCGAACCGACAACGACCTCGTTGGCACAACCCCTCCGACGGGTGCACTCTTCGCTTCCTCTGACCATTGACTGGTCGAGGACGTAGTGCCACCGTGGACCTTCTCCCAGCCGGCGGGGGCGAGCGCCACAATCCATTAACAGGCCCCTGACAGAAAAACCCTGCTACTGCTAGCGTTCGGTTCGTGCCCCCGAACGCTGACGCCGCAGCCGCGGGAGCATATCTCTCCGGTCACGAGCGCCCGCGGAAGTACGTATTCGTGGCGTCGACCGGGGGGCATCTGGCACAGCTGCGCCGGTTCTCGAAGCGCATGAACGCGCATTCGGATTCGCTCTGGGTGACAACGAGGACCCCCCAGAGCGAATCCCTGCTCGAGGGCTGCCGCGTGCTGTACCTCCCCTACGTGGGCGCGCGCGATCCATTCGGCGTCCTCCGCACCTTCCGACAGTCCGGCCGGCTGTTCATCAACGAGCGCTTCGATGTCGCTATCAGCACCGGCTCGGCCTTCGCCATCGGCGTGTTCGCGCAGGCGGCGCTGCACCACGTGCCACGCATCTTCGTCGAGAGCGTGAGCCGCGTCACCGGCCCGTCGATGTCGGGGCGGATCATCGCCCTTCTGCACCTCGCAGACCTCTACACGCAGCACAAGGGCTGGGCGACCGGTCGGTGGAAGCCGCACCCGAGCGTCCTCGCCGAATACGCGCCGGCACCTGCTGTCCAGCAGCCCCCGCCCGACGTGGACGGGCACTCGGTGTTCGTCACGCTCGGCACGTTCCGTCGCTACCGGTTCGACAGCCTCGTCGAGGCGCTGCTCCGCACGGGGCTCGTAGGCCCCCGCACCACCTGGCAGCTCGGCGCGACGGACCGGTCCGACCTGCCCGGCCGCGTCGAGGTCGAGCTGAGCGCCGCCGAGTTCGAGACCGAGCTGTCACGCGCGGATGTGGTGGTGACGCACGCCGGTGTGGGCACGATCCTCTCCCTGCTCGAAGCCGGACGCTTCCCCGTGGTCGTGCCGAGGCGCCGCGCTCGCCACGAGCACGTCGACGACCACCAGAGCCAGATCGCGGACCTGCTTCGCTCGCTGGGCATCGCCCGCGTCGTCGAAGCGCCGGAGCTGACCCGCGAAGACCTGCTAGCGGCGACGACCATGAGCGTCGTACCCCGCGACTCGGTGCCACTACCCAGGCCCGAGGAATCCATCTCATCCGGAAGCGACCCATCATGATCCGGCTCGGAATCGTCGGCCTCGGCAAGATGGGGCTCTCGCACTACGCCATCGCCAATTCGACGCCCGGCGCGCAAGTCGTCGCGGTATGCGACTCGTCGACGCTGCTTCTGGGATTCATCGACCGATACGGTCGGGTCAACACCTACACCTCGATGCCGGAGATGCTCGCCGCCGAGCGGCTCGACGGCGTCATCATCTCCACGCCGAATCACCTCCACGCGGAGATGGTGCGAACGGCGCTCGCCGCTGGGGTCGCCGTGTTCTGCGAGAAGCCGTTCACGCTCTCCGCTCACGAGTCCATCGATCTCACCGAGTTGGCGAGCGCGAACGGTCTGGTGACCCAGGTCGGCTACCACTACCGGTACGTGGCCACGTTCCAGGAGATGAAGCACCTGATCGAGGGCGGGGCGCTCGGCAAGGTCACGCACGCCGAGGCGGAGGCCTACGGTCCCGTGGTGGTCCGACCGGCGAACGCGACCTGGCGGAGCAAGAAGAGCGCAGGCGGCGGAGCCCTCTACGACTACGCACCGCACCCCATCAATCTGTTGACCTGGCTCTTCGGCGCACCGAAGACCGCGATCGGCACGGTGATGACCTCCGTCTTCTCGGCGGACACCGAGGACGAGGTGCTCGGTACCTTCCAGTGGCCCGACTCGCTGAGCGCGCACCTGAGCGTCAGCTGGTCGGACACCTCCGAGCGCAAGATGGCCACCAAGGTCTCGCTCTGGGGCGCCGAGGGCAAGATCGTCGCCGATCGGCAGGAGATCCGCGTCTTCCTCCGGCACGCCGCGGAGACCTCGCGACGCGCCTACTCGGCGGGCTGGACGACCCTCAACATCGCCGAACTCACCCCGCCGGTGGCCTACTACCTTCGCGGCGAGGAGTACTCGCTCCAGATGGAGGACTTCGTCGCCCGGGTGCGGAACCGAGCGTTGGACGGTGTGAACGACTTCCGCTCCGCCGCCACCACCGACGAGGCCATCGAGCTGCTGACCGGGGCGAACAGCGGCCGTCAGCAGGAGATCGAGAAGGTCGTGGCTCCGCGCCGCCGACTCTGGGTGAGGAGCTGACGTGCCCGACCGGCTCATCTTCGGCGACAACCAGTTCTTCGGCGTGAACCACATGTCGGAGGACAAAGCGCGTGCCCAGGCGATCAGGTTCCAGACCGACGACGCCGTTCTCGAGGTGCTGGAAGCAGCGAACCGCAACGGCATCCGGTCATTCATGTGCACGACGCACGACCGGCTCGGCAGCATCGTGCCGAGCGTTCTGCAGCGCCCGGAGGCGTTTCCGGATCAGCAGTTCCTCCCCTGCATGCCCTACGCCCACAAGTACTCGAACGCGATGGCGGAGCAGGGGATCATCGGTTCCCTGCAGGGCTTCCTGCCCGAGCGCGGCCGGATCGAAGCCCTCGTCCGGAGCGGCAGGTCACTCGCCTCGCGCGACATCGCGGGCGTCGCGACCTTGTTGATCGACGCCGAGATGCGCCCCTTCCGCAACGCTTCGACCCCGGTCGTCTTCCTGCAGAACGTGACCGTCGACCTCATCCTGGGACTCGGGGCGTACGAGATCTTCCAGGTGTTCGCCGACCATGTGCGCACCCGCTACAACGCCGAGCCCGGGTTCATCACGATGAACGTCCCACGCCTGCTCGACGCGCTCCGCATGCAGGAGATCGAGAACCCGCTCGTCTGCGCGAACGTCAACAAGCTGGGCTTCCGCATGTCGGGCGGCGTCGAGGCCTATGAAGAGGCGCTGCGCCGCGCCGACTTCAGACTGATCGCGATGTCGATCTTCGCGTCGGGCGCGATCCCGCCGGCGGAGGCTGTGCGGTGGGTGTGCGGTCTTCCGAACATCGAGAGCATCGTGTTCGGAGCGTCGAGCGAGCGCAACATCGTCTCGACCCGCGACCTGGTCGAGACGTACTGGCGCCGCCAGCCGGTGTAAGCGAACGGCAGGCAGTGAGGAGCCGACCGGCACGAGTTCGACCGCGCTCCCCACGACGGCTCTGCCCAAGCGAGGGCACCGGCCGGCGCGCCGGCCCGGGAGCCCCGCGCCGGCGCCGGCCAGGAAGCCCCGCCGCTCTCAGGCGGAAGGAGCCGGGCGTGCCTCGCCGAGTCCCGGGGCCGGACGGTGCTGCGGCGCTGCCGCCTCTTGCGCTAGGGGGGTCGGCGAGTAGCCGTACCCGTAGCCGTAGCCATACCCGTAGCCGTCCGTCGCCCGCTGCGGCGCCATCGATAGCACAGTGCCGGACACGGCGGCGCCGACGGCATCGAGCGACGCGAGCGAGGTGTGCACCGCATGCTTCGTCGTCTTGCCTGCTGCGACGACGAGCATCACGGTGCTGGCGGCCGGGGCGAGGGCCGCGGTGTCGGCGACCGGCACGAGCGGCGCCGAGTCGATGACGACGAGGTCGTACTGCGCCTCGAGCTGGCGGACCAGGCCGCGCATCTCCTCGGACGCGAGCAGGTCGGTCGGATTCGGCGGGAGCGGACCAGCGGGGATGACGTCCAGCTGCCCGTCCCCCCAGTGCTGCACGGCTTCGGAAAGGCCCACCCGTCCGATGAGGAGGTCGCTGAGACCCACACCGCCGTCGATGCCGAAGTACGGCGCGACTGAGGGCTTGCGCAGGTCGGCGTCGACGACGACGACCCGCGCCCCCGCATTCGCCGCGACCAGCGCAAGGTTCGCGGCGATGGTGCTCTTCCCCTCGCCGGGCCCCGGCGAGGTGACGATCACGCTCGTACGCTTCGCGAGCGTCGAGAGGTACCGCAGGTTCGTGCGCAGGCGCCGGAACTCCTCGACGCGGCGCCCGGAGCGCGGGTCGGTGCCGGTCAGTAGCGCGTGGCTGAACGCGCGCAGGTCGTAGGCGACGGCGCCGAGCGACGGGGATCTCACCAGGTCGCTCAGGTCGCTGACGCTGCGCACCTTGGTGTCGAGGAGGTTGCGCAGGAAGACGAACAGCACGCCCAGCACGAGCCCGAGCGCTGCGCCGATGGCGAGGTAGAGCGGCAGGTTCGGGGACGACGGCGCAGTCGGCGGATCGGCCGGCTGCAGCATCGTGATCTTGACGGGGCTCTCGCCGCTCTTCACGTTCTGCGGCGCGATGCGCGACACCGCGTCGACGAAGGTGCGGGAGATCGCGTTCGAGAGGGCCGCGGCCCGGTTCGGCGAAGGGTCGGTGACGCCGATCGTGATGATGACCGTGTTCGGCGGGATGCTCGTCGTGACGTTCTTCGCGAACTCACGCACCGGCTGCTGGATCCTGAACGCCTTGCGCACGGGCTCGAGCACGAGGGCCGTCGGGACGATGTCGGCGTACGACTTCACCTGATCCTGCGCGAAGGTACCGCCCTGCGTGAGGTCGGAGGCCGTGTTCGCCGACTGCGTCGACACGAAGACCTCGCTGACTGCGTTGTACCCAGGCCGCTGCACGAGGGAGAGCGCGGTCGCACCGATCAGGCCCAGGAGCAGGACCGCCACGATCGTGGGCCACCCCCGCCGGAGCACGGTCAACGCGTCAGTCAGTTCCATCGAGGACTCCTCGTTCGGGCGCTACGAGCCGACGGCCACCGCCGTCGCATGAAATCGGCAGCGGGGCGGGTTCCTCCCGCTGCTCCGTTATTAGAACGTCTTCACGTACTGAGTACAAGCCATTCCTCCGCGTCAAGAAAGTATCGATGTGCTCTTGCCATCCGGGGAACCGGCGGCACCGATCAGCGCAACCCGCTGGCGCGCGCGACTGGTGGTCCGGCGAGGCTGGACGGTGGCCTCCTGCAGCTCGGCGGCGAGCACCAGGAAGGTCAATGCGAGCACCGTGCTCGGCTTGCCGGCGTACTCCACGCCCGTCAGGCTCGCGAGCAGCGTCGTGAGCACCAGGAACAGCGAGTACGGCACGCGCTGGAGCCGCACCCGCACCCAGATGGCCCCGACGAGCTGTGCGAGCACGACCGCGACGGTGAACCAGACACCGAGCATCCCTGTCTCGAAATACGCCTGAAGGAACGAGTCGTGTGCATGCGGAGCGCGGTAACGACCCCAATAGGCGTCGAACACCGGACTGATGAAGCTCGAGAACCCATATCCGAACGGTCCGGAACCTTGCGCCGCGGCGATGGTGCGCTCCCAGACGTTCGTGCGGCCACTGAGCGACAAATCGACACCGTCGGACCCGAGTGAGTTGAAGATGTCGGCGGCGTTCAACGCGCCCCACACGAGCAATCCGCCGACGACGACCCCGACGAGCACCCGGAGGATCGGTCCCCGCGTCATCCCGAGGGTGAGCACGAGCGCGATGATGATGTAGACGGAGTTCAACCGCGCGAGGGCGGCCACGAACGCCAGCCCCAGCAGCACGAAGGCGAACCTCCGATAGACCGTCGATCCGGGCAGCAGCGAGCGGAATCGACCGTTGGCCATCGCGACGAGGCAGAGGCCGACCACCGTGCCCATCACGAGGCCGAGACGCTGCTGATGGTTGAACACCCCGCGGAGTTCGGGGACACCGAGCCCCGTGACATGCGTCTGGAAGGCACCATCGCCGAACACCAGGATGGCCGCGAAGGAGAGGAAGGCGAGCACGACAGCGACCTTCGTCACCATCCGCAGCTGCTCCTCGGCGCGCACGGTGCGGACGACGAACGTCGCGGTCCACAGGATCCCCGCGTAGACGACCTGCACGACCGTCGCGAGCGGGCTCACCGACCACAGCGTCGAGAGGGCGCAATACAGGAGGTAGGCCAGGTACACGAGGTCCGGCCAGAAGAAGCGCGGCATCTCCTGGGTGCGGTCACGACGCAAGGACGTGATCGCGATGGCGATCGCGATCATCGCGAGCGCGCTCATGACCACGTTCCAGGGCTGGAAGTTGTCGAACGGGTTGGACATCTCGATCGAGCAGATCGCCAGCACCGTCACGGACGCCGCCCGCCGAACGCCCTGCCCCGCCCCGGGAGCGCCGGCTCCAGACGCGGTGGCGGGCGCAGCCCTTCCGCTCTGCACGACTCCCCTGCTCCCAGCCATCGCCCCGCTACGCCCTCTGTCCGCGAGGAGAGGCGACGGAAGCGGCGCCGCCCTCGACGCCGAGCAGCCGGAACACGACGGCACGGATCCTCGCAGCCCAGGTGCGGCCGAGCAGCGCGGCGAAGACGAGCAGCGCCACCCGGGGCAGGCGCCCTGTGATGTACGACCGAGCGATCTCCGTCGCGTCGTCGTACGCTCCCCACACCGCCGAACGGACGCTGCCCTTGAACAGCTTCTTCTGCAGCTTCGGGTCCTCGGGCGTCACCAGAGCCAGCGGCCCTTCGCTCCGAAGGCGCTCGACGAGACGCTCGCCCTCCCTGGGCGGCAGGGTCGCGACCCGCTGCGCGATGATCGAGTAGCGGCCGTGCACTGCGAGCTTCTTCGGGTCGTACGAGACGCCGTCGAACTGGATGTACCGGTCGTAGAGGTGCTCGGGCACCGTCGAGAACCGGCACAGCCTGATCATCCGCAGCCACAGGTCGTAGTCCTGGGCGTTCGTGAAGGCGGTGCGGTAGCCGCCCGCCTGCTCGTAGAAGCTGCGCCGCAGCATGACCTCACCGTGGGAGAAGACGTTGCCGCGGGTCACGAGCCGCTCGAAGTCCATCGTCGTGGCGTCAGGGGTGCGGAGCCGCCGGGCCCCGGTCGCCTCGACGACGTTCGCGTAGTGGCAGCCGACGACGCCGACACCCGGGTCGCCGTCGAGCAGCTCGGATTGCAGCCGGATGCGGCCGGGCAGGGAGACGTCGCCTGACCCTTGAATGGCGATGTACTCCCCCGTGGTCTGCGAGATCGCCTGTCGCAGCCCTGTGACGAAGCCGAGATTGCGCTCGTGCACCACGAAGCGCAGGCGCGGATCGTCGAGCTCGTCGGCCAGCCGCGCCAGCTCGTCGGCGGTCCCGTCCTTCGAGGCGTCATCGAACACGAGCAACTCGAGGTCGTCGTAGCTCTGCTCGAGAATCGAGGTGATGGTCCTGCGGAGGACCGACCGCCGGTTGTAGTAGCCCGTGACCACGGACACCTTCGCGCTCATGCTGTCTCCATCACCTCTGCAGCAGTCCGTGGATCGCGGTCCTCGATCGTCGCTGCACGCTCGTCACGAGCGCCGCCACCTCGGACCGGGGCGGCAGGAAGAACGTCCGCATCGGGATGCGGTAGTTGCGCCGGCAGAGGATGGCATAGCCGACGAGCAGCACGACCTGACCGATCACCAGAGCCGCGCTGCCGCCGGGTACGCCCAGACCCGGCACCAGGAGCCACGACGCGACGAGGTTCACTCCGAGGCTGACCGCGATCAGCGGGGTGCCGAAGGTGGGCCGGCCGATGCCCGCGATGGTCGAGTAGACGACCTTGGTCGCGGCGGTCGGTGCGAGGCTCAGCGCGAGCACCTGCAGCGCGCCAGCGGCTCCTTCGTAGTCCGAGCCGAGCAGCACCCTGACGAGCACCGGAGCGGCGGCGGCGATGAGTCCCGCGATGAGCAGGAACCCCCAGAGCAGCCACGCCGCGAGCCTCGCGCTCTCCTCGAGCACCGCACGTGCGTCCACCTGTCGCGCGGTTCGAGAGAAGATCACCATGCCGAGCGCCGTCGATGCCTCGAGGAAGATCTCGTTGACGCGGACCGCTGCGTAGAACTGCCCCGCCGCTTGTGCTCCCTGGAACCCCTGGATCACGAACATCGAGATCCGCGAGCACAGGGTGATGAGGAAGAGGTTGAGCGCGAAGAAGATGCCGTAGCGCAGCATCGGGAGCAGGGACCGCCCCTGGGGCCGGAAGGCTCCCCTCTCGCCGCGAAGCGCGAACCAGATCGAGGTCGGGATCGTGAGCAGGTAGCAGAGCGACTGGACCCACAGGGAGGCTTCCAGCGTCATCGTGCCGGTGACGGCCAGGAGCGCCACACCGATGAGCAGCAGGACCCGCGGCAGGGTGTCGCCGAGCGTGAAGGCGCGGATGTTGCCACGGCCGAGGTTCACGCCCTGAAGGAGCGTGATGAGCACGGTCCCGGCCATGCTGGTGAAGATGATCAGCGCCGCGGTCGCGGGACTGTGAACCGGCGCGTGAGTACCGAACAGGGCGTAGACGAACGCCGAGGCGAGCAAGGTCAGAGGTAGCCAGAGGGCGATCCCTGTGGCCGCGGCACCGGCTCCGGTCAGCCGACGCTGCCCGATCCAGTACGCGAACGACTGGCGCAGCCCGAGCGTGCCGAGCGTCGCGGCGAGGGCGAGCGCGCTCGTCAGCACGCCGAACCAGCCGAACTGGGCGGCCGACAGCGACCGCGCGAGCAGCACGAACGTGACGAGCTGAGCGATGCGGATGACCCCTCGCCCGAAGAGCACGGTCGCGACCTGCGCGGGGAGGGAGCTCACGACCCGTACCCGCTGCGTTGCAGCAGCCCGACGCCCTCGTCGTCGTCCTCGCGCTGTGACCACCGGTGATCGGCAGCGAGGTGCGCGGGGACGACTGCACCGGCAGGTGACACGTAGCGGACCTCGCACTCGAGCCAGTGCCCGGTCGCGCGGTGCACGGCGCGTCGCGCGAGTGCGATCAGCCAGAGGACGTCGTCGGAGCTGGCGCCGTCGATGTTGACGATGAAGTTCGCGTGCCGCTCGGAGATCATCGCGCCACCGCGACGGACTCCCTTCAGGCCCGCCAGCTCGATCACTCTGCCTGGAGGGCCCACTGATTCGTACAGCTCAGGACTCGACAGGAACGTCGATCCCCCGCTCGGCAGGTCGAGTGGGAACCGGGCCGCCCGCGAGCTCACGATCGCATCCATCCGGTCTGCGATCTCGGCCGGTTCACCGAGCTCGAGCTCGAGCTCGACCTCGGTGATGAGGATCCCGAGGTGCTGCAGCGCGGACGAGCGGTAGGCGAACTCGCACTCCTCCTGGGTCAGCTGCACCAGCTCACCCTCGCGATCGACGCCGGTGACGCGAACGACCCGCTCACCGATCCCGCGGCGCATGCTCCCGCCGTTCATGAGCACCAGGCCACCGAGGGTGCCGGGGATGCCGACCGTGTGCTCGATACCGGTCAGGCCGGCGGCACCCACTGCGCGCGCAAGAGCTGGCACCGACACGCCCGCCTGAGCGACGACCCGGCGGCCGTCGATCGACACCTCCGACATCTGCGCGCCGATCTGCAGCACGGTCTCGTCGTGCTGCGCGCTATCGAACAGCAGGTTGGAGGTGCCACCGACCGCGATCCACGGCTCACCGCTGCGGGCGAGCGTGGCGACCGTTGCGGCGGCGGCGACGCCGGTTCGCGGTTCGGCGACCAATCGGACGCTCCCACCGATGCGCCAGGAGGTGAAGCGGCTGAGCGGCAGGTCGCGCTCGACGATCACGTCGTCGAGGCGCGCGATCGCCCGCGCCGTCTCGACGGTCATGCGGTGGAGACCAGTTCCCGGTCCACCGGGGACACGTCCTCGTGCACCTGGATGCGAGACCCCAGGCGATGCAGCTTGCCCTCGAGGTTGTCGTAGCCGCGCATCGCCATCTGAACGTCCTGCACGACCGAGCGGCCCGGCGCCACAAGAGCGGCGAGCACGGAGGCCATTGACCCGCGGAGGTCGGTCGAGGTGGAGACCGCGGGCTGGAACCGTGCCGGGCCGCGCACCGTGATCCTGCCGGGCATCGCCTCGAGGTGCGACCCCTGGACGTGCTTCGCCAGCTCCCTGACGAAGGCGATGCGCTCGGGATATCGATAGTCGTAGATGCGCGAGGTGCCGGCGCCGACGAGGGCGAGCAACACGAAGAAGGCCTGCATGTCGGAGATCACGCCAGGATGCGCACCGCACGCGAGCTCGAAGGGCTCGACCCGCCCCGAGGGGAAGCAGTCCGGCTTGATCTGGATCGAGCGGCTGTTCGCGTAGAAGTCGATGCCCGCGTGCTGCAGGTGCGTCAGCGGCACCTCCATCGCCTCGAACGGCACGCCCTCGACGGTGAGGTCACCGCGGGCGATGACGGCGTACACGATCCATGTGAGCGCCTCGATACGGTCGGGCATCACCGGCATCCGCGCGCCCGCGAGCAGCCCGGCACGTCCCTGCACCACCAGATGGCTCGTTCCGTAGACCTCGATGACCGCGCCCATCTGGCGCAGGAGCTTGATCAAGTCCTCGATCTCCGGCGTGATGTACGCGTTCGAGATGCGTGTCTCGCCGGCGGCGACACTGGCGCAGAGCAGCGCGTTCTCGGTGCCGCCGACCGTCGAGATCGGGAAGTCGATGCTGCTGCCTCGGAGACCCGCCGGGGCGGCCACGTAGATGTGGTCCGCGCGCTCCTCGACGGTGCAGCCGAGCCGTTCCCACACCATGACATGCAGGTCGTAGCCACGCTGACCGGATGGCCCCGGCCCGATGGGGCAACCGCCGGGGTAGGGCACATAGGCGACCCCGGATCGAGCGAGCTGCGCAGCCGCGAGCAGGTACGTGGTGCGGACGGGCAGGTCGAGCTGTGCGCGCTCGAGTTGGTGCGGGGTGAAGCCTCGAGCGTCGACGCGCAGGCGTCCGTCGCCGCCGTCGACCTCGACGGAAGCCCCCATCGCACGGGCGAAACCGATCTTGTGCCCGACGTCGACGAGCGACGACGGGAAGTTGCTCAGATCGACCGGCTCGTCGCTCAGCAGCGCGGCAGCGAGAAGTCGAGTGGCCGAGTTCTTCGCGCCACTGACCGTGATCCGGCCGACGGGAGCGATACCACCATCGATCACCGCATACATTCCGGAACCGCCTGACCAAGTCGCGTCGAACTGATTCTGCGACGACCGAGTGGATTCCGGGCGCGCCCCTCATCGTGATGATAATCGGCCTCGGCTATCCGTTCCAGCACGAATTTCCACTGCTCAACGCCTCGTCTCAGCACGTTCACGGCAGCCGCCCCTCAGCCGGCGTCGCGGCACACGGCGCGATCTCACGCCGCCTTCCCACCTCCGGCGGTAAAGTCGAAGCAGCGGATTTCAGCGGAGCGATCGATGCGCACGACTCGCCGCACAGTTGACGGGCCCAGGCGCCGGCGGCGCCTACCCTCTGCCGCCATGAGTCCCCGAAGGATGACCGCCGGTTTCATCGCCCTGTGCGTCTCGCTCCTTCCGATCGCGCCGAGCGGCGGCGCGACCTGGTTCCACCAGCTGTTCCCCAGCCCGAGCAGTGGCCCTGCCCAGCGGACGACGGAGGCGACGGGGCGGTTCACCGCCCCGCTGTGGGTCAATCCGAGCACCGGCGTCGCGAGGGCGACGCGCTCGCTGCTCGCGGTCGGGATGAACGATCGAGCGAGGGCGCTGCAGGTGCTCGCCGATGAACCGACCGGCGTCTGGCTGACGAGCACCGATCTCACCGCCACCCGACAGCGCGTGCAGTCGGTCGTAGCGCAGGCGACGCAGGCCGATCGACTGGTCACCCTCGTGCCCTACGCGATCCCCGATCGGGGATGCAGCCCCTACTCCGCTCTGCCCGCTGCGGAGTCCGCCGCACACTACCGGTCCTGGATCAGCACGATCGCGCAGGCACTCGGCTCCTACCGGGCCATCATCGTGCTCGAACCCGACGCGACGGGGCTCTTCCAGTGCCTGACGCAGCAGCAGCAGCAGCAGCGCCTCCAGCTGCTGAGCGAAGCGACCAAGGTGCTCGCGCACCAGGGTTCGTGGGTGTACATCGATGCGGCTCATACCGGCTGGCTCTCGCCGCAGGTCGCGGCCTCACGCCTCAAGGCCGCTGGTGTGGCCGACGCGACGGGATTCGCCGTGAACGTCGCCAACTTCCAGTCCACCGATTCCCAGATCGCCTACGGGCGGAGCATCTCGCGACTCGTGGGCGGGAAGCACTTCATCATCGACACCTCTCGCAACGGCGTCGGCACCGCCAGGAGCGATTGGTGCAACCCGCCGGGGCAGGGGCTCGGGAAGAAGCCGACACTGGTCACGCATGTGCCCCTCGTCGACGCCTTCCTGTGGGTGAAGCGACCCGGGAACTCCGACGGGCCGTGCCACGGCGGCCCCGCCGTCGGCACCTTCTGGGAGAGCTACGCCCTCGGTCTCATCGCGCGGGCGCACTTCTAGCCGCCCCCTGCGCCGTCTCGCCTGCCGAGTCGTCCGGTCAGCTCGGGCGTCGTAGATCTCGGGCAGGGAAGGGCGGTCAGCCGAGCGGCGTCGGTGTCGGCGCCGCCGAGGTGACTGTGGGCGTCGGCGTCGGCGTCGACACGGGCGTGGGTGTCGTCCGCAGCGCGGGCGGTGCAGCCGCAGACCTCCTGGTGGTGGGCAGCGCCGGCACGACATACCGCGCCGCCTCTTTCGCGGCGGCATCCTCTTCTGCGCGGAACTTGAGCAGTACGGCGCCCAGGAGCACGATCCACACGATCGCAAGCACTACGAGGGCGATGTACCGCAGCGGACGTCCTTCGAGACGCGCCGCGGGGTCGGTACCCGACCGGAGTCGGCGACTGAAAGGACGGCGCCGCCCTCGCGCCTCCCTTCCAGCGCGTTCCGAAGATCTTTGGGGGCGCGTCTGCGCAGGCTTGTCTGTCCTGGCCTCGGCCGACGGCGTCCTCGGCTGGTCCACGAGATCAGCACTCGGGCTCGCGCTCGTGACGGGCCGCGGCGACGGTCGGGGGGACACAGGCACCGGTCCGGTCGAATCCCTCATCGCGAAGGCGCGGAGCGCTGCCGTCACAGCTGGGTCCGGCCGAGACGGATTCGACGGTGGCGCTACGGCCGCCGCGGCCTCTTCCCACTCTGGTGCAGTACCGGTATCCCCCTCATGCCTCGCCTGACCAGCATCAGCGGGCGCGTCCTCTTCGCGGACGACAGCGGCCGCTGAAGGAATCTCCGATTGCGCGATCTGGTCGGCGTCGCCACCGGCCACCTCGTCCCGGTCCTTCACATTGCTCCCCTCGGGCTCGTTCACGAGATCGCGCTCGTGCGCGGAATCGTGGTCGTGCTCGTCGGTCACGTGCTCATCGTGGAGTGACGCACGGAGACGCGCAAGCATCATGCGGACGGTACCCGTGAGCCAGGGGCGTGCCTCCGGAGTCGCATCATCGTGCTCGTGCGGGCCGAACGGCGCCGGTCGCCAGGACGGCATTGCGGGCAGGCCGGTCCTGCGGCGCCACTCCCCGGCAGGACGAGCCGGGATCAGAGGGCCGCGGCTTTCGACGATCGAGGAACGTCGACGCGGTGCGGCTCTCCGCGTGGCCCGAGCTCTCGCCGGCGGTGGAGCGGCAGCGCGAACGCGGCGACGAGGGACGCGACGATGCCGACCGTACGGAACCCGCTGACGAGGACGGGGATGCGCGGAGGAACCAGGTAGACCGGGCCCAGCACCAGCACCAGGGCGGCCAAGGTGGCGAGCGCGAGGGTGGCATCGAGATCGAGGAGCAGGGCTCCTGTGAGCAGGCCTGAGGCGTAGTAGCTGTGCGCACCCGGGTCGAGCAGCATCCGGAAGGCCACGACGACGAGGACCGCCGCAAGCGGACGCCCGCGACGAACCGCAGCCGCGGCGAGGAGCGCGCCTCCGACCAGCTGGGCCGGACGGCACCACGGCGGTGTGCCGTGGGCGCGGATGCCGAAGAGCCACAACGTGCTTCCGGACGAGACCGGGATGCGGAACTGCAGGGCCCTCACGCTGGCCGGATCGAGGAGGAAGAACGGGCTCCACACCACGACGACTGCGAGAACGACGACGCCGAGGGCGGGCCACCGGTGCCGCGGCGCGAACAGCAGCACCGCTGCGAGCGGCAGCATCCATGGTTTGCAGTCGACAGCGACTCCGATCGCGAGCCCTGCGGCGACCGTGCGTCCGTCCTGCAGCAGCCGCATCGCGAGCACGGCGAAGAAGAGCGCCAGAGCATCGTCGAGGTGCCCGAAACGCACCGCGAGCTCTGGCCACGCGATCGCGAACAGCACGGCGGCGACCGCCCACCGTCGACGGGCGGAGGGGCTTTCGGCGGCGAGGATCCGCTGCGCCTCGCGCATGATCGCGAGGCCGATCAGCAGCATCAGGAGCACGGCAGCGAACCGGCCGGCGTCCCCCTTGAGTATCAGCACGAGTGGCGCACCGACAAGGAAGGTGATCGGCCCCATCTGGATGTCAGGACGTAGGGCGTACAGGGCGAACCAATGCGGCGACACGAGAATGTGGACCGCAGACCGGACGTAGCCCCACCCGACTGCCCACGCGGGCTCGGTCAGCAGGTGCGCGACACTGACGGCGGCGAGGACCAGCGACAGCGCGCGGAACGGATGCGCCGTGATCGCCCGCGCCACGGCGCCGCGCCCCGGCACGACGAGGCCCGCGAGGGGCAGCGGCGGTCGTCGCTCAATCACCGCGGATCGCTTCCGAGTCGGCTCACGTGTGCATCGTGTCGACCCGACGCTCAGCCGCGGCTAAGACGGCGGATCCGGGGATCGAGACGGTGCCGAACGACGACGTCCCCGCAGCTCGCTCCCCCGGAGCCCGCGCCGCTCGCCGCATCGAATGGCGCCCGGATGCCGCTGCCGATAAGCGGTACGGACGTTCGCGCAGACCGCTCACTCGCACGAGCGTCATCAGCAGCGCGCTCAGAGTCGACCCACCAGTGAGCAGTGACGATGCGCTGCCCTCGGAAGTGTGGTCTTGACGGGCGGGCGCCGGCCGGAGGTGAATGCGTCCCGGACGGCCTCGATGAAGTGGCCGCATCAAGGAGGCACCCCCATGCGCAAGCCGGTCCGCGCCTTGTCGCTGCTCGCCGCCGTCGCCCTCGGTCTCGGCAGCCTCGTCCTGTCGTCCGCACCGGCGTCCGCTGCGGCAGGCGACCTGCCCTGCGTCCAGCACGCGCCCGGACAGCACGGTCATATCGGCGGCATCGTGCGTCAGGTGAAGCACGTCGCGAAGGGCCACCCCTGTCCCCCGACTTATCGACCGATCGGGAAGAACGACTACTACTACCCCGGCACAACTCCGCCCCTGATCTACAACGGCGGACCGGTGATGGCCACGAGCGGCCCCATCACCGTCACCCCCATCTACTGGGCGCCGAGCGGCTACACGTTCCCGAGCACCTACCAGAGCGTGCTCAACACCTTCCTCGCGAACGTCGCCGCGGACAGCGGCAAGTCCACGAACGTCTTCTCTCCTCTCCAGCAGTGGACGAGCTCGAGCGGGCATGTCCGCTACCGCTACGTCGCCGCGACGGCGCTCTCCGACTCGACCCCGTTCCCCACGTCGGGCTGCTCCGCGGAGGCCGGTTCGCGCTACCCCGACGGGAGCGGGTTCACGTCGTGCGTGACGGACCCTCAGGTGCAGACGGAGCTCCTGAACGTGGTGCGGGGGCACTCGCTGCCGTCCGACCTGAACCACGTCTATGCGGTGTTCCTGCCGAAGGGCGTCGAGTCCTGCTTCGGGACCGCGAACGGAAGCCAGGGCGGGGACTGCACCTCGAACTCGTACTGCGCCTACCACACGTGGCAGGGCAGCTCCACGGCCCCGCTCATCGATGCGCTCATGCCGTTCGCGCTGCCGAGCTTCTGCACCACGACCATCCAGTCGCCGAACGGGGACTCGAACGCCGACATCGTGACGAGCCCGCTCAGCCACGAGCTCAACGAGGCGGCGAGCGACCCCTTGCTGAATGCCTGGTACGACACCAGCGGTTACGAGAACGGTGACGAGTGCGCCTACATCTACGGGACGGCCTCGGGAACGTCGGGCGCGCAGTACAACCAGACGATCAACGGCGCCCACTACTTCCTGCAGGAGGAGTTCAGCAACGAGGACTACGCGACGAACAGCATCGCCGGCTGCGTGCAGAAGGAGGAGTCGCCGACGGCGTCCTTCACGGTCAACCCCTCGTCTCCCGGCGTGAACCAGACCGCCACCTTCGACGGATCCGCGTCCGTCGACAAGGACAACCCCACGGGGATCACGAGCTACTCGTGGACGTTCGGCGACGGCGGCACCTCGACGAGCGGTCCGACCACGACGCACGCGTTCGCCGCGGCAGGCACCTACGCAGTCAAGCTCCAGGTGCGGGACGGACTGGGCTACACGGGATCGGTGACGCACTCGGTGACGGTCACCGGTGCCACACCGCCCACCGTGATCGCGAAGTACCCTGCCGCCGGAGCGACGAACATCGGCGTCGGATCGGCGACCGCACCGAAGCGGATCACCGCACAGTTCAACGAGCCCGTGACCGGCGTCAGCGCATCCTCGTTCCAGGTCAAGCTCGGCACGGCCTCCGTGGCCGGCACCCTGAGCTACGACGGCTCCACGAACACGGCGACCTTCACCCCGTCCGGCGCCCTGACGACCGACTCGCACTACACGGTCTCGCTCACCTCCGACATCAAGAACGCGTCAGGAACCTCGCTGGCGCCGCTCTCGTGGACCTTCTCGACCGGACCGAGGCCCACGGTGAAGTCGGTGACTCCTGCCTCAGGCGCGACCGGTGTGCCTATCGGGTCGGCCTCGACACCCACCTTGGTGAAGGCGGTGTTCAGCGAGTCCGTGACCGGGGTCAGCGGTGCGTCGTTCACGGTGAAAGCGGGCACGTCATCGGTAGCGGGTGCAGTCACGTACGCGTCGGGGACGGCGACCTTCACCCCATCCGGAGCCCTTGCGCCCAACACGACCTACACGGTCGCGCTGACCTCGGCGATCAAGGATCTGGCGGGGAACCCGTTGAGTGCGTACACCTGGTCGTTCACGACCGGGGCGAGCTGATCGAAACCGCTGCGCTGAACCTGGCGGCCCGGAACCGCGGGGCGATTCCTCGGCAGGGTCCGGGCCACTGGGTGCGCTGGTCACGATCGGCAGGAACCTGGCCAGCGAGACGTCCAGGGCATCACAGCGGGAGAGGTCCGCCGCTCGATCAGAACTGCCCCGCCTCGCCCGGAGTCCAGTCCACGAGCACGGTGACGATGGCGAATGGCACAAGGACCAGCGCGATCAGCGTCAGGCCGGCGTAGGTCCCACCAGCGTGCCGTGCCGTGGCGTGCAAGGTGGCCACACTCGCCACCCCCTGAATCAGTCTCTGCATCATCGCGATCCGTCCTTCCGCTGTGATACCACTGCTTCGCCCGCGAAGCCAATGCCGCATCCGGTACGCGGTGGTGGTCGATCGCTGCCACGTGCATCAGCAGTCCGCGGGCCCGACACTCGAGCCCTCGTGGCGAGCGAGAAGCGTCGACGCGAGCGCCGTGACTCGTTGCCCCCACGGCTACTCCTCGATCCGCGCCGAGAGCCCGCAACGTCGTCCCAGCCGTGCTGCGCCGCGTAACGAGCGCCCAGGATCGGCCGCCCGGGCTCAGGGACGACGAAGGTTCCGAGCACCGATGTCAGCGGACGCGTAACGTGCGCGTCGAGTGGTGGCCTCTGGACCTAGAAGCTCATCTCGTGCGCCGGCGCGTCGCCCGGCGCCCACTTGGCGAGCACGGTGACAACGGCGAACGGCGCAAGCGCAAGCGTGATCAGTGCTGTACCGGCATCACGCGCGCGCCCCGTGCTTCGGGTACCACGTCGCACAGCCTGGTGCATCGTCGCCATCGACCCCACCTCTTCAGACACGTGCGCTTCGGTCATGGAGGCCAGTGCACTCGCTCCGATGAACGAGGCGGTGAACACTTCACCACGCCGATCTGAACCGTCCGCGGCAGCAGCACGCCGCAGCGAGCGCGCTGGATCGCTCAGCCCTTCGTCGTCGGCAGGATCGTGACCGAGCCGTCGACGGGCACCCGGTTCAGAATCGGAAGGTCCGAGGCATCGTGCGCGCTGCATCGTCACCGAGGCGACGCGCGTTCAAGCGCTCGTCGGCTTCGCCGCCGCCGGGGTCGGCGGCCTGCGCATTCGATATGGAGCAAGGTCCGACAGAGGTGGAGCACCGGCTTCTCACGCATGCTCCAGGTGCTGGGGCGGCCGACCCGCTGTCCGACAGCGCGACGGGACCAAAGCCCATGTCGCGGTCGGTCCTCGCGGGCTCGAGCGGGGCGGGATCCCCGACCGACTCGACCTATCGAGTGGCCGGAGATGCGCCCTGAGCGTCCGCGTACACCGCGTCGATGCGCTCGACCGCCCGGCTCCAGCTGAACTGCTCAGCGTACGAGCGGCACCCTCCGGGGTCCGGTGGTCCGTCGAGCACCTGAGCGAGCGCAGCGCGGAGTGCGTCGATCGTCATCGAGGTCGCGAGCAAGCGCCCTCCTGCGAAGCCGGCGAGTGCTTCGACGAGTCCGCCCTGCGGTCTGGCCACTGCGGGTGTGTCGACCGCCATGGATTCGAGGCAGACCAGTCCGAACCCCTCGAGCTCGAGCGTCGGGATGACCGTGGCATCAGCAGCGCGGTAGACGTCGAGCAGGGTCCCCTCGTCCACCCGGCCGAGGAAGCGATTCCGGTCGGGAAGGACCGCGTCGGCAGCGCGCTGCAGGCCGCTGCGCTCAGGGCCGTCGCCGACGACGACCAGGTGCGCGGTCGGCGATGCCGCAGCCAGCGCTTCGGCGGCGTCACCGATGCCCATCCGAGCGACGAGTCGGCGTGCGCAGGCGACGATCGGCACATCGCCCGGGAGGCCCAGCCGCTGCCGAGCCGCGGCCCGGTCCCCAGGCGTGAACCGTGTGAGGTCGACCCCCGGCGGCACCACGACGATCCGGTCCTCCGGGACGCCATAACGCTCGTGCAGAAGGTCCTTGAACACGACGGACAGGACGATCAGTCTGCCCGCGCGCGCATAGAGCCATCGCTCCACGACTGCCTTCACCCGGATGCTGAGACCGCGCGCGCCGGAAGCGAGGCTCTCGGCGGCCCAGGGCCCGTGGAAGTGCACCACCACCGCGCCGTCCTGCTTCCGCGCCAGCCGGCGGCCGACCAGGAACGCGGCGCCGGTCAGCGCGAAATGCAGGTGCGCCACGTCGACCGGCTGCGAGCGCATCCCTGCTGCGACGAAACCGAGGAGCCGGCGCGGCAAGGGTTGGTCGAGCCGTCCGACGAACCGATAGAACGGGCGCGAGGCGCGCGTGCCGAGCACGAGGGCTCGCACGTCGTGCGTGGCTGACTGGGCAGCAGCGAGGTCGTCGACATAGCGGTTCAATCCGCCGGGCTGCTCCGCGGGAGCGGCGATGCCGACGTGCACGATCCTCTTGCGCCGGGGGTGCGCCGACCGCTGAGTCGGGGTCGGCGCGGCGTTCACAGTGCCACTGATGCTATCGGCGAGGCGGCCGATCGATCCGGAGTTCCCCACACCAGCCAGGTGCCGGACGCACTCCCGTTCACACTCGAAGTGCCGCTGGTGGCTCGGCAGCGGGGCTCGATCACGTGACCTGTGTGAGCAGCGGAAGCTTCAGCGGTTGCCGCTGACGGAGGGCATCGGCATCGTTCGGGCTCGGACTTCGAGCCCGACCAGCTACTGCGCGACTGGCTCGCTCGGTGCCCACTTCGCGAGCGCGGTCACGACGGCGAAAGGCGCGAGCGCGAGCGCGATGACACGTGGGCCGGCCACGGCCGAGCCGATGCGACGTGCGGGTCCGTGGGCGCCGGTCACGTCGGACCGTCGTCGGATCGCCTGCTCCATCGTCTCCATCGACCCCACTCTTCGTCGGTCTACCACTGCCTCGGTCATGCCAGCCACTGCAGTGTGGCCGGGGTACCGGCGGGTGAAGGCACCGCCACGCCGACCTGGATCCTTCGAGTCCCAACGCTCCGCGCCGCAGCTCTTCTTTCCGACGCGACGGAGGGATCTCGGCTCGTCTTCCCCAGCGTTCCCGGGCTCTCGGCGCTCAGTAGGTGGACTGGTGGGTGGTGAGCGAGAACCGGCGGCGCGCCAGCCGCCACTTCAGCTCGACCATGGTCACGCCCTGCTCGCGCAGCTGCGCCTCGGTCTCATCCGAGAACGTCGTGCCCGGGATCCGCTCCCAGCCACCCTCCCTGGTGTAGCGCGCCGTGAGCACGGGCCGCGCTCGATCACCGAGTCTCTCCAGCACCCACTCCGGTGCACCCGCCGCCATGAGGGAATCCAACCGAATCCGTACTCATGGAACGCGAAGGTTCAGCGGATCCGCAGCATCACGACGTCGATCTCGGCACCATCACGACGCCGCATGCGTGAGGCCGTCGTGCAGGAACCCTCAGCGCGCGACGGCGTCCTGCCCCGCGCGCCACAGCCGCGCCGTGACGTCCTCCTCGATCGGAGCGAGCTCGTCGCGGATCACCCGCTGGTCGTCCTCCGTGAGGATCGACGAGAAGTACGAGTTCATGGCCGCGAGGTTGCGGTGCTTCGTGTGCGCCCGCTGGCCGTAGCTCGGCGCCTTGGCGGCCTTCGCCGACTTCGACGGCGTCTCCTGCGAGTGCTCGATCCGCCGCTCGACCGCCGGCGTCCACGCGAGCCCGAGGCGCTCGTACAGCGGCCGGTAGGCGCCGGGGTCGTCCGCGAAGCCCTTCGCGTCGACGAGCAGGCTGTCGCTGAACGCCGTGTTCGCGTGCCAGCCGTAGACGAGCGCCCAGATCGCCGCACCGTTGCGGGCCGGACTCGTCATGTCCTGGTCGTGCACGAACCGCTCGGCGACCGGGTGCACGAACGCGCCCACCTCGTGCAGGTGCGCGAGCACCTCGTGCGGCTTGAAGGTCCAGCCGAGCCGGGCGAAGCTCGCGGCGACGGCGAGCGCCGGCCGGTAGGTGACGACGGAGGCGACCCCCGGTCGCTGGCGCTCGAGGAGGTCGAGCCAGAAGACCGCGAACGGGTCCTTCCAGATGAGCGTGGGTGCCGGCTTCAGGCGCGCCCGCCGGTAGGAGGCGAGGGCGCGGCTGCCGGTGACGATCTTCACCACGCGGCGCCACGCGGGGTCGTCGGGGAAGATGCCGGACCTCAGCTGCAGCCGCAGCGCGGCGACGCCGTCGGCGAGCCCGAGGGCGCGCTCGACGGGGAAGTCGGCGGTGCCGGGGACCTCGAAGTAGCGGCCGACCCGCCGGTCCCCCACCGTACGGTTCAGCGGCTCGTACAGGCTCATGACGCCGGGAGCGGCGGCGATCGCGTCGCCGACGGCGGTGGTCCCCGAGCGCGGGCTGCCGGTCACCACGATGATGCGCCTGGAGCTGCCGCGGTCCGGGTGATCCGTCATCGTCCGCCCTGTCGATGGTGCCGAAACGGGCCCGGGTCAGGCCGCTCTGACACGCTAATAGAACGGTGAGAATCGGATCAAGGGTGTCTGACGAATTCGATCAGGCCGTTCCGACGAGGACGTCCGCGCCGCATGCCGGAACGCACGGCAGAGGGGCGGGACGGCCTCCGCCGTCACGCCCCTCATAACGCGTCGGGTGCGCTGCGCCCCGCTCAGCCGACCTTCGTGCAGGTCACGACGAGCTGCGGGCGGTACGAGGTCGTGCTGACCTCACGGGACAGGTAGCCCACCCCGTCGCCGCTCGGCGTCGTGAGGAGCAGGCTCACCGTGCCGTCGCCCTTCACTGCGCCGCTCACATCTGCCGTGTAGCTCGTGTTGAGCGCCACGGAGCCGGGGATGCTGCCCACCTTCGCGCCCGCAGCGGGCTTGTTGTTCCAGGTGACGCCCGTCTCGGTCCACGAGCTCGACGTGGCGGAGAAGTCCCCGCCGTAGACCGCGTTGTCGCCGATGTCGGGACCGACCCGCAGCTTCACCCGCGTCGAGATCGACGTGCAGGTGGAGGTGCCGGTGACCGAGAACTTCAGCAGCGAGTCGGTCAGCGGTGAGGCGTCGGCGATGAGCCGCTGGACGGTGCCGTAGTTCGTCGTCGGGTACGCCGACTTCACCGTCGCGTCCGCGGTCGCCGGGAAGGTGAGCGTGGTCGTCGTGGTGGTGGGCGTCGTCACCGTGGCGCTCGCCTTCGGCGACTCGTTGCCCGCGGCGTCGATCGCGCTCACCGAGTAGGTGTACGTGGTCGCCCCCGCAGCGGTGGTGTCCGTGTACGAGAGCGTGTTGCCACTCACCGTCGTGAGCAGCGTCCCGCCGCGGTAGACGCGGTAGCCGGTCACGCCCACGTCGTCGGTGCTCGCGGTCCAGGCGAGGCGCACCTGCGTGCTGCTCGCCGCCGTCGCGGTCAACGAGCCGGGCGTGGTCGGCGGCGTGGTGTCGGCCGTGCCGCCCGTCACCGCCAGGTCGGCGTGCCAGTAGCGCTTGTTCGCCGTGTCGCCCGCGAGCACCACGAGGCCGGTCGCCGCCGTGACGCTCTGCTTGGTCGTGGTCGGGTTGTTCATGTACTCGGTCGTGGTGCTCGTGTCCGCGGCGCTCTGGATGATGGGCGTGCCGCGGCCCGCCGCGAAGACCGGGTTCGTGAACGACGCCGTCTTGTCGTAGATCGTCTGCGCGTTCGTGGTGCCGCAGCCGTTCGTGCCGGTCGGCGCGGCGGAGACGACGTGGACGATCGAGTGGTCGGTGTCGAGCATCACCTGAGGCCGGGTGTTGCAGTCGCCGACGGTGCTGATCGTCGACTTCGTCCAGCCCGCCGTCGGCGAGTACTCGACGAGCAGGAGCAGCGGGCTGCTCGCGGTGTGCGCCGGATCCTGGTCGGCGCTCGTCTTGATCGCGGCGAACACGCGCCCGGAGGCGTCGGCGGCGATCGACTTGAGGTTCAGGTGGTCGTCGGCCGAGTAGCCGCCGCTGAGCCCGGGGATCGCGCCGCCGGTCCACGTCGTCGCCGCGGCGCCGTCGGCGTGGCTCGCGAAGTAGACGCTCTGCGTGAGCTGGTTGCTCCACATCACGCCGATCTTGTTGCCGCCGTAGGCGACGACGCTCGAGATGTCGTCCTGCTGCGGGGTCGCGCCCGTGACCGGCACGACGAAGGGCGTGCCCCAGGTGGTGCCGTTGCCCGTGCCGTCGTTCACGTACACGGCGTTCGTGTAGCCCGAGGTCGCGTTGCCGGACACCTGCGTCCAGGTGGCCCAGATCGCGCCGGTCGAGTCCTCGTCGATGGCCATCGACTCGCTCGACTGGTTGGTGATCGTCTGCGGGAAGCCGGCGTCGAGGCTGAAGGTCTGCGTCGTCGCGTTGTAGGAGTACCGGGTGAGGTAGGCCGGGTTGCCCGAGGTGGACGGGTTCGCCGAGTAGTCGGTCGAGATCGCCACCACGTGCGACGCGATGTAGAGGTGCGTGCCGTCCCAGAGCGCGTCGCCGAGCGTGTTGACGCGCGTGTCGATCACGGTGCCGGTGTCGACCCAGGTCTCGGTCGAGCGGTCGAGCCGGAAGATGTGCCAGGTCTTCGAGGTCGCCTCGAACATGTCGGCGAACCACGTGGCGCCGACGTGCCAGAGCTTGCTCTGCGGCTTGTCCGAGGTGGCCGGGTAGGTGGCGCCGGCGTACGACTGGTCGCTGTGGCCGAGGTCACCGGTCGCGGCGGACGCGGGACCGGCGGCGACGAGCACGCCGGCGAGCAGGGAGGCGGAGGCGATCAGGGCTCCGAGGGATCGAGTGCGCATCGGGGAACGCAGTCCTTTCCTGGCCGACCGGGTCGGGTTCGGACAAGGATCCCTGCCCGCCAGGCCCGTGGGAAGGGGTACGCAGAAGAAAATGCCTGATCAGATCGCGTTAACCTCGAACTTCAAGATATGCGACCGGCGCGCGAGACGGAGCAGGGGCCGTGCCGGCGTCCGCCGGCACGGCCCCTGCTCGACGGCGGGTCAGCCGCAGGTGACCACGAGGTGCGGCCACTGGGCCGCGGTGGCGCTCTCCTTCGACTTGTAGGCGACCGCATCGGCGTTCGTCGTGGCGAGCTCGATGCTGTACGTGCCGTAGCCCGTGATGTAGGGCGTCACATCGACCGACTGCGCGGAGTTCAGCGCCACGGCGCCCGGGATGCTGCCGATCTTCGCGCCGGCGGCGGGCTTCGTGCTCCAGGTGATGCCCGTCTCGGTCCACGTGGTGTCGGCGACCGCGTAGAAGTCGCCGCCGTACACGGAGTCGTTGCCGGTGTCGGGTCCGACCGTGAGGTTCAGCACGGCCTTCGTCACGGTGCAGGCCGAGCTGCCCGACACCGTGAACTTGAGGAACGCGGCGGTGAGCGGCGAGCCGTCGGCGGTGAGGCGGGTGGCCGCGCCGTAGTTCGTGCTCGGGTTGGCCGACTGCACCGTGGCGTCGGCCGTCGGCGTGACGCTGATCGTCGTGCCCGTCGTGCCACCGGTCGTCGTGACCGTGGCGGACGCCTTCACCGACTCGTTGCCGGCCGCGTCGATCGCGCTCACCTGGTAGGTGTACGTCGTGCCCGCGGCGGCGGTGGTGTCGTTGTAGCCGAGCGTGGTGCCGCTCGTCGTGGTGAGCAGGGTGCCGCCGCGGTACACGCGGTAGCCGGTCACCCCCACGTTGTCCGTGCTCGCGGTCCACGACAGGTTGACCTGCGTGTTGCTGGCGACGGTCGCCTTGAAGGAGCCCGGGGTGCTCGGCGGCGTGGTGTCGCCGGTGCCGCCGCCGAGGTTGATGTCGGCGTGCCAGTACGTCTTCGTCGAGGTGTCGCCGGCGAGCACGATCAGGCCGGTGTTCCCGTTCACCGACTGCTTCGTCGTGGTGGCGTTGTTCATGTACTCGGTCGTCGTGCTCGTCTCGGCCGCGCTCCGGATGATCGGCGTGCCGTGCCCCGTCGCGAAGACCGGGTTCGTGAACGACGCGGTCTTGTCGTAGATCGTCTGGGCGTTCGTCGATGCGCAGCTGGTGCCCGTCGGCGCGCTCGAGAGCACGTGGATGATCGAGTGCTGCGTGTCGAGCATCACCTGCGGGCGGGTGTTGCAGTCGGCCAGCGTCGCGATCGTCGACTTGATCCAGCCGCTGGCCGGCGTGTACTCGACGAGCACGAGCAGCGGGTCGGTCGGCTTGCGGGTCGACGAGGCATCGGCGCTCGTCTTCACCGCGGCGAAGATGCGCCCGGCGCTGTCGCCGACGATCGACTTCAGGTTGAGGTGGTCGTCGGCGGAGTGGCTGCCCGTGAGTCCCGGGATCGGGCCGCCCGTCCACGTGGTGCGGGTGGCGCCGTCGGTGTGGGAGGCGAAGTAGACGGACTGCGTGAGCTCGTTGCTCCACATCAGGCCGATCTTGTTGCCGCCGTACTTGACGACGCTCGAGATGTCGTCGGGCGAGGGGTTCGAGCCCGTCACCGGCACGACGAACGGGGTGCCCCAGGTGGTGCCGCCGCTCGTGCCGTTGTTCAGGTAGACGGCGTTCGTGTAGCCGGAGGTCGCGTTGCCGGACACCTGCGTCCAGGTGGCCCAGATCGTGCCGGTCGAGTCCTCATCGATGGTCATCGACTCGCTCGACTGGGTGGTGATCGTCTTCGGGAAGCCCGTGTCAGGCGTGAAGCTCGAGGTCGCCGCGTTGAACGTGTAGCGGGTCAGGTAGGCGGGCGCGCCGGACACGGAGGGCTTCGGGGCGGTGTCGGTCGAGTACGCGACCACATGCGAGGCGATGTAGAGGTGGGTGCCGTCCCAGAGGGCGTCGCCGAGGGTGTTGACCCGGCTGTCGATCTTCGTGCCCGTGTCGATCCACTTCTCGGTGGGACGGTCGAGCCGGAAGATGTGCCAGGTCTTCGAGACGGTGTCGAACATGTCGGCGAACCAGTAGCCGCCCGTGAACCACAGCTTGCTCTGCGGCTTGTCGGACGTCGCCGGGTAGGTGGCGCCGAGGTAGGACTGGTCCTTGAAGCCGAGGTCGCCGGTGGCGGCCGTCGCCGGGGTGGCGACGAGGCCGCCGGCGATCAGGGCACCGGCGGCGACGAGCGCGCCGAGGAGGCGTCGTGCACGCATGAGGGTTCCTCGCGTTCTGCCGCACCAGCGGCGAGGAGGGATAAGAGGTTGTGAGATTACGTCCCCCCAACGGGGGCATGGCGGGTCAAACTACCCCCGGTCGGGACCCTTGCCAATACGTACCGCCTCGGGTATGACTGCGGTGCCGGACTCTCGAGGACCTCTGGGCAGCGACGCTCGCGGCGCCCCGCCGCACCCGCCTCGGCCCGACCTGTTGGAGACCCCTCATGCGCGTGCGCGGATACTGCGTCGCCCTGCTCGGCCCGGACGGCGCCGGCAAGACCACGGTGGGGCAGTCACTCGTCGCGGCCTACCCGGGCGAGGTCCTCTATCTCTACAGCGGCCTCTCCCCCGAGGCCGACCGCGACCACTGGCTGCGCAAGCTGCCGCGCGGGGGACGCATCCTGCGCCTCTCCCGCATCGTCACGAACGGGTTGAAGGCGCGCGCCGCGCTGCGCCGCGGCGCGCTGGTGCTGCTCGACCGCGCGCCGCAGGAGTTCCGGCTCGACGGCGGCCACCACGGCGCGGGGCTCGCGCTGCGCGTCGCCGCGCTGCGCCTGCTCGCGCCGAGCCCCGACCTCGCGGTGCTGCTCGACGCGCCCGCCGAGGTGCTCTTCGCCCGCAAGGGCGAGCACACGGTCGAGATCCTCGAGCGCATGCGCGAGGGCTACCGCGGGCTGCTGCCGAGCTTCCCGGCCTCCGCCGTCGTCGACGTGCGGGCCGACCGCGAGGCGGTGCTCGCGGCCGTGATCCGCACGATCGACGCGCGGCGCTCCTCGGCCCGCAAGGGCGCTCAGCCCTCGAGCGCCGGCGCCGCCGCCTCGTAGAGGGCGTCGAGCCGCACCGGGTACGGGTGCCGCAGCTCGAACGCGGGCACGCCCTGCAGCGCGGCGGTGAGGATGCGCTGCTCGTCGACCGGCAGCCGCTCGAGCAGCGGGTTCGTGCGCCCCGGGAACGCGAACCGGAACTGCTGGTAGGCGGTCGTGAGGGCGCTGCGCTCGTAGTCGAGCGAGTGCACCATGCGCTGCGCGATGGCCGCACCGGAATCGGGAACGAGCTCGACGCCTCGATCGAGCGTCGCCACGGGCAGCACCACGCGTTGCAGCGGGACGCGGTCGGTGCGCACGCGGCCGTCGAACACGACCGCGGGATCGAGCTGCCCCGCGGCCTGCACGGGGTTGCCGCCCTCGGTCATCAGGCGCTGGAGCCGTCGGCGCACGGGCCCGGGCAGCCGCTCGGTGCCCGGCGCGGCCCGGTAGGCGCGGTGCGCCGCCCGCCATGCGGCGATGCGGCGCTGCTGGCCCGCGTCGAGCTTCGACCAGTACTGCGGGTACTGCCGCAGGTGCCACTCCCACAGCGCCGTGCTCGCGATGCCCGCCATGGTCGCGGGGCTGCCGCCCACGATCGTCCACTCGTCGGCGACGAACTCGGCCCCGTGTGCCATGAACGGCAGCAGGGTCTCGGACTTGCCGCCCTTCTGCCAGCCGGCGACGAGCACGCCGACGCCGCGGTGCACGAACGACGCCGCATGCAGCAGCACCGCGTCGCGCTGGGCGAGGTGGAGGCCGAGCAGCGGCACGAGCAGCGGCACGTGGCGCAGGCCCCGCTCGCAGACGAGCTCGGTGGCGGTGCCGGCAGCGGCGAGATCGATGCGGGCGCGAGCCCCGCCCGCGCCGACGAGGTAGAAGTGCTCGTCGTCGTAGGCGGCGGCGCCGAGGCCGAGCAGGCGCAGCCGGCCCGCCTCGGGCAGCCGGTCGACGAAGGTGATGCGCAGGTCGGGCTCGCCGGCGGGTGCGGGCACCGGCGCGCGCAGCTCCTCCGTGATGTGCCGCAGAACACCGCCGGGAGCGCCCTCGGCGCGAACCCGCACGAGGCCGTGCACGTCCCAGTCGACCACCTGCGATGCGCTCACGAGACCACCCCTCCCAGCCGGCCCTGCTCGAGCAGCAGCAGCGCGTGACGCCAGAGGGCGAGCTCGCGGGAGGCGGCGACCGAGGCGGCCACATCGGCGGCCGGCTCGGTGGGGTCGCCGTGCTGCGGCACGAGCCGGACCGCCAGGGTCGCGGCGGTGCGGGTCCACGCGGTGAGCACGAGCGCGCCCCACAGCTCCTGGTCGACGCCGCGGTCGGCGAGGTGCCCGCGCAGCACGGGCACGGCCCAGCCCTGGCCCCCCGTCCACGCGGTGTCGAACGCGCGGGTGATGCTGTCGGGGTCGTCGTCGTCGGCGCCCGTGCGCGCCTCGGCGAGGAACTGCGCGTAGAAGACGAGGTCGTGGCCGGGCACTCCCCGCTGCGAGGAGCGCTCCCAGTCGATGATGCCGAGCGGCTCGTCCGGGCGCTGCCCGAGCAGCAGGTTGGGGTAGGCGAGGTCGGCGTGCTCGAGCACGGCGGGCAGCCGCCGCGAGCGCAGCGGCTGGAGCGCAGCATGGGTGCGGGCGGCGAGCTCGCCGATCTGCCCGTCGAGCCCGGCGACGCCCGCGAGCCGCTCGAGCGGCTCGGCGACGGCGGCCTCGTACCAGCCGTCGTTGTCGGCGGCGCCGACCGTGACGGGCAGCGCGGCGATGAAGGAGCGGCCGAGCTCGAGCGCCGCGGCGAAGTCGCGCCGCACGACGGCGGGGCTGAGCGGCTTGCCCGTGACCATGGACTGCGCCAGGGCGCAGCCGGCCTCGGAGCGCACGACGCCGAGCACCGCGGGGATGCGCGGGCCGGCCGGCCCCAGTGCATCCGCGACGCGGCGGAGCACGGCGGCCTCGTCGTCGAGCGACGCCTCGTCGCCCGCGCGGCGCGGCGACTTGAGCACGGCCGCAGGGCGGGCGTCGCCGCGCTCGTGGACGAAGGCGATGACGTACCGGGAGGTGGGCTCGCGCGGGGTGAGCAGCAACGACTCGAACCCGCGGTCGGCGGGGAGGGCCTGGGCCGCGAGCTGCTCGAGCACGGTCGCCGTGCCCCGCGCCGCTCCCCCATCGGGCCGGCGGGCGAGCACGCTGCCCTCGGGGGCGACGCGGTCGAGGAGGCGCAGGTCGAGCGCGGTGCGCCCCGCGAGCGCGCGCAGGTGTCCGGCGCGCGACCCCTCGTGCGCGCCGAGCACCCGCCGGAGGGCGGCCCGGGAGTCGAGCGAGACGATGCGGGTCGCCGAGGCGAGGTCGCGGAGGTGCCAGTGGACGCGCACCGATTCGAGTCCGGCCGTGACGAACGCCCGCCGCCAGGCGGCGAGCGAGCGGCGGCCCCGCCCGGCGCTGCGGCGCGGGCGGACCTCGGCGTACACCCAGCCCCCGGGACGGCACGCGACGACGGCGTGGCGCAGGTCGTCGTCGTCGGGGTCGGCGAGCACGACGAGCCCGGCGGAACCGTCGGGAGTGTCGGCGAGGGCCGTGACCGCCCCGAGCGCGCCGATCGCCTCGGCGAGGTCGCCGGCCGGACGGCCGCCGAGCGCGATCGGTGTCGCGACCGCCCCCGGCAGCAGGAAACGGAAGTCGAGCCGCTGCCACTGCTGCAGTGACACGACGGGCGAGGTCGGTGCCGACATCAGGTGCGCGCGGTCCGGCGGCGGAACAGGGCGAGCGTCTCGAGCAGGAACGGCCGCTGCACGATCGCGAGCGCGCCGACGG
This sequence comes from Amnibacterium sp. CER49, assembly GCF_029846255.1. Classification (GTDB taxonomy): domain Bacteria; phylum Actinomycetota; class Actinomycetes; order Actinomycetales; family Microbacteriaceae; genus Amnibacterium. The sequence continues at coordinate 756,730 of NZ_JARVWQ010000001.1, forward strand.
CCGCGCACGCGGCGACCACCACCGCGAGCACGAGGAGCAGCGGCGCCGGCAGCGGCAGCAGCCCCACGGCGCCGGCCGCCACGGCGACGGCGACGCCCGCGGCGAGCGACGGCAGGAGCGCCTTCAGCATCGCGCCGGGCCGCAGCTGCATGACCCGCAGCGCGACCCCCTGCATGAGCAGCGCGAACACCGCAGCCATGACGAACTGCATCCAGGCGACGCCGGTGATGCCCCAGCGGGTGGCGAGCACGAGGGCCGGCACCAGCACGGCGAGGCGCACCACGGAGATGCCGACCGAGAGCCCCGGACGTCCGAGCGCCTTGTAGACCTCGTTCGCGCCGCCGCCGACGGTGCGGACCGCGGCGTAGAGGGCGAGCGCGACGAGCGGGGCCGCGGCGAGCGTCCAGTGGGGGCCGAACACCACTGCGATCGCGATCGGTGCGACCACGGCGAGGCCGACGCCGGCGCTGACCCCGTAGAGCGACTGGATGCCGAAGCTGAACACGTAGCCGCGCCGCAGTCGGTCGGGATCGTCGCGGGCGCGCGTGTAGAGCGGGAACGTGACGTTCGTGATGACGAAGAACACGTTGAGGATCGCGAGCTCGGGCAGCTTGAACGCGAGCGTGTAGTACGCGAGCGACGTCTCGCCCAGCAGCTTGCCGACGATGAGGTAGTCGACGTCGAAGATCGCGCGCGAGAGGAAGGTGGCGCCCGCCACCGGGAAGCCGAACGCGACGACCTCGCGCACGTCGGCGAGGCTGGTGCGCCAGAGCCGGAGTCCCGGGCGCTGCGGCAGCGCGATCCATCCCGCGACGAGGTACATGGTCGAGCCCGCGAAGTTGCCCCAGGCGATCGACCACGCGCCGAAGCCGAGCACGGCGAGCCCGATGGCGACGCCGGCGACCGTGACGGCCTGCGCGGTGCGGGCGATGGTGATGCGGGAGAAGCGCAGCTCGCGCCGCAGCAGCGACTCGGGCACCGAGTTGAGGGCCGACGGGATGAGCGAGAGCGCGCAGAGGCGCACGAGCGGCGCCAGGTGCGGCGATGCGAAGAACGAGGCCGCGAGCGGCGCGGCCAGCACGCCGAGCACGGCGAGGGCGACCCCCGTGCCGAGTGCGCTGAGGATCGCCGCGTTGACGATCGACTCACGCCGTGGGATGTAGACGAGCGCCTGGCCGACACCGGCGTCGGCGAGGGTCTGCACGTAGCCGACGACCACCACCGCGAGGGTGACGAGCCCGAACTCGCTGGGCGCCAGGATGCGCGCCAGCACGATCGTGCTGAGCATGATGCCCGACTTCGACGCCAGGAACGCGACGCCCTGGTACAGGGCGCCCTTCGCGCCTGCGCGCCGCAGATCGGTCCTCGGCGGGCTCTGCTGATCGGTCGACACGCATCTTCTCCGGGAACGAGGCAAGCCGACGCGCGTCCGAGTGGGTGCTGGGACCTGTGCCTTCGACGATCCTACCGGCGTGCCGTCAGGCTACACGGCCCCGTTCTTCCGGGCGAGGTTGTCCACAGCCCCGGTGCGCGGCCTGCGCTACGGCTTCACCCGCAGGATGGTGACCGATCCGTCCACCGGCAGCGTCACGCTCGACGTCGCGGAGGAGCTGAGCGTGCTGGTCCTGCCCGTCGCGGTGTCGTACGCCTCGACCGAGGCCGGGACCCCGAGCTTCACGGTCGCGGTCGCGCTCGGGCTCGAGCCGTCCGCGGCGAGGGCCTCCATGCGCCAGATCGCGATGTCGGTGGAGCCGTCGGCCCGCGCGATCGGCATCGAGTACACGTCCGACGGCTGGCCCGACAGGGAGTACTGCACCGGGGCGCCGGCGGTCGTGCCGCTGTCCTGCAGGCGGCCGATGAGGCCCTTCAGCTGGATGTACGACGGCTTCGCGCGCTGCTTCCACGTGCCCGGCACGACCGCGTCGCCGGACACCGCGACGAGCCCGAAGTGCATCTCGCGGTTCGTCATGGCCGGCTCGGGGCGCTGGTCGAACAGCTCGTAGATGTAGCTGCGCGAGACGCCGTGGGTGCGGTTCCAGAGCAGGGCGCGGATCAGGTAGGGGGCCTGCTGCGCCTCGGTGACGCCGCCGCGGGTGTTCAGCGCGTCGTGCCAGCCGAGCTCGGTGGCCTGCAGGGTCGAGCCGGTCGACGAGTGGGTGCTGTCCGCCGACCAGGCGCCGATCACGCTGTCCGCCTCGGGCAGCCGTGTGCCCGCGTAGGGGTGGATGTTGCGCGCCTCGCCGAGGATCGCCGACCGGAAGCCCGCGTAGCTGCCGGGCTGCGCCATCGACGGACCGAGCACCGGGATGCCCGTCGGCGCGAGGGCGCGCCCGTACTCGGCGTCGAACCGCTGCAGGTCGCTCGCCCAGGTGCTGCCGCCGTTCGCGTCCCACTCGTTCGGCATCTCGAGCTGGGCGACCTTGCCCTTGTACATGCCGTTGGTGACGGCCTGCACGAGCTGTGCGCTCTGGCCCGTGGAGTAGGTGCTCCAGCGGCCGTCGGGGGTGCCCACCACGGCGTCGAGCTTGATGCCGGACGCCGCGAGGCCGTTCACGAACGAGGTCGCGGCGGGGGTGGCGGAGGTCATGATGCGGGTGCGGACGTTCTTGATGCCCAGGTCCTGCAGGGCGTTCAGCGTGACCTGCGCCGAGCCGTTCTGCACGTAGGTCGTGTCCGTGTAGTTCGGGTGGATGTTCACGCCGATGCTGTCGATCAGCTGCGCGTCCGTCAGCGTGCCGGTCGAGGCGACGCCGGTGCCGACTCCCGGCGGCTGCACCGCCGGCGAGGACGGGGCCCCCGTCGACGCGCTCGGGGTGGACGAGGCGCTGCTGCTCGCCGAGGTCGACGGGGTGCCGGCGGCGGAGGCCGTCGTCGACGCGGGCGCGCGCACCGGGCCGGCGTGCTTGCCGCTCCTCGCCACGGTGGTGCCGGAGTGGCGCCCCTCCTCCTGCTCGCCCTCGGCGGCGTCGTCGCTGCCCTTCGGCGCCTTCACGACGAGCGGCGAGTGGATCGTCTGCAGGATCGCCCGGATCGGCCCCGGGGCGAACGCGTTCGCGCTCGTCGACGTGAGCACCCCGGTCACGCCGATCGCCACGGTGGCGAACACGCCGACCGGCAGGAGCAGCGGCCCCCGGCGCTTCGGGCGCGGTGCGGCGTGGCGGGAACGGACGGAGGCGGACGATCCGGAGCGAGGCACCCGGTGAAGATAGGTGTCCCCCGGAAGGGGGCCAGGAAGGCGCGCGGCGAGTCGCAGATCCCACCCAAGAGGATGTGATACGTCGCTCATCGGCCGACTCCCGCGCGCGAGCGCAGGAGGCCGGACGGCCAGGACGCGGCTCGCAGCCCTGTCTTCCCCGCGAGGGGATCCGTTCAGCGTATTGCGGAGCCCCGCGAGCGCAATCGGCCGTTGCGTACCCGGGGCGAGGGCTCAGCCGCGGGCGACGCCCGACGGGGCGGGAGCGGGACGGCCGCCGACGCGCCGCAGGAACGCCTCGTAGCGCGGCAGCACAGCAGGGATCGCGTAGTTCCGCGCGGTCTCGCGGCCGGCGGCGGCGAGGCGGGCGCGCAGGTCGGGCGATGCGGTGAGCCGCTCCATGGCGGCGGCGAGCTCGACCGGGTCGCCGACCGGGTAGAGCAGCCCGTCGACGCCGTCGTGGACGATCTCGGCGGGGCCGCCCGCGTCGGCGGCCACGACGGCGACGCCGGCGTGCATGCCCTCGACGACGACCTGACCGAAGGGCTCGGGGATGCGGCTCGTGTGCAGCAGCACGTCGGTGCCGGCGAGCACCTCCTGCACGCGTTCGGGCATGACGTGACCCGTGACGTCCACCGCGTCGGCGACGCCGAGCTCGTCGAGCAGGCGAAGCAGGCCGTCGCCGAACTCGTCCTCGCCGAAGAGCGCGCCGCCGACGATCGTGAGCCGCCCCTCCTGCCCCGTGCGCTCGCGCCAGCGGGCGAACGCCCGCACCGCGAGGTCCTGCCCCTTCCACGGGCTGATGCGGCCGACGACCGCGAACCGGACGGTGTCGGACGGCCGGTGCGGGAGCGGATCGGCCTCGTCGACCGGGCACGGCAGGGCCACGGTCCGCGCTGCCGCCCGCGCCGGGAGGGTGGCGGCGGTCGAGGCGGAGTTGGCGATCAGCCCCGCCGCGCGGTACCCGAAGACGGCGCGCAGCAGCAGGAGCGCCGGCAGCGCGTACGTGTCGCCGGTGAGGCGGTCGTGCACGTGGCAGACGAGCGGCACGCGCGCGAGCGCAGCCGCGACGGCGCCGTACAGGTGCGCCTTGGACGAGTTCGTGACCACGAGGTCGGGGCGCAGCCGCCGCAGCACGCGGCGCAGGCGCACGCCGTAGGCGAGGAACGCGAGCCCCCCGCGGAGCAGCTCGGCGATGCCCCGCTGCTGCGCGGCGACGTCGGCGGCACGCCGGTCGAGCGGCACGATCTCGACCGCCGCACCGGCGGCGCGGAGGCGGTCGGCGAGGTCGCCCGGTTCGGCCAGCACGACGGTGACGTCGAACCCGCGGAGCTTCGGAGCGACCTTGAGCAGGTTGATCTCGGCGCCGGACAGGCGGGCGACATGGTCGAGGACGACGAGGCGCGTCGGCCCCGCCGGATCGCCGGCGCTCATCGCGCGGCGGGAGCGGCTTCGGCCGGTCCGGCCTGCTGCGCGTGCCGGCCGCGGCGCGGGCGCCGCGTCAGCAGGTCGTCATCGGGCGTCCCGCCGTGGCGCACGGCGACGTCGGCGCCGAGGATCGCGAGCGTCACCCAGAACACGAGGCCCTGCTGGCCCTGGATCACCGGCGCGCTCGTCTCGGAGAGCCCGTAGACGAGCACGAGCACGAGCGGCAGGCCGCGCGCGGGGCTCGTCGAGCGCAGCGCGAAGCGCACGGAGGCGACGAGCGCGGCGACGACGAGGACGATGAGCAGCACGCCGCCGAGCAGGCCGTAGTCGATGAACTGCGACAGGTAGCCGTTGTCGGTGACCAGCGAGCCGCTCGAGCTGGAGCCCGGACCGCCGCCCCAGCTGTAGACCGCGTCGCCCGAGTTCGACAGCAGCTGCAGGCGGGCGTTGTAGGAGGTGTCCTGGCTGAGGCCGGTGACCGAGAACCGGTTCACGAGGTTCGGGTCGATGCCGGCGAGCACCGTCGGGATCGCAGCGACCCCCGCGAGGATCACGACGAGCGGCACGATGGCCCGCTGCCGGTACCGGATGATCGCGGCGATCGGCAGGGCGATCACGAGCGCGAAGACCGACGTGCGCACCGCGGTGAGCAGCAGCGGCAGTGCCATGACCGCGATCGCCGCGAGCCGCGGCAGCAGCCGGCCGGACGAGAACGCCCAGCAGGCGATGCCGACGGCGAGCACGAGCGCATACGAGAGCGGCGAGCTGAGCGGTCCGAACAGCCGGAACTGCTGCGGGACCGGCACGCCGAACGTCTGCACGCCCTGGCTGACGACGCTCTGCAGCCAGGTGAGGTCCCACCGCGGCGGCGAGACGTACTGCCAGATGCCGTAGATGCCGGCGAGCAGCGTCGTGATGCGCACGGTGGTGAGCGTCGCGCGGATGCTCCCCCGCAGCGCGGGGTGCACGAGCACGAGCGCGCAGAGCGGTGCGACCGCCTCCTCGACGAACGCGCGGACGGTGCCGAGCGACGAGTCGCCCTGGAGCAGCACGACCACGAACGAGGCGGCGACGTCGACCGCGACGACGAGCGCGATCCAGAGATGCGCCCGGTACCGCGGCTGCCACCAGAACCGCGCGAAGAGCAGCGGGACGAGCAGCAGGTACGGCGCGGCGATCAGCGGGTCGTTCGTGACGTGCCCGGCCGACCCCGCCGTGATCTTGCGCACGAGGCCGATGAACACGATGAGCGTCCACGCGGTGGGCACGACCGCCGCGGGCACCGTCGCGACGAGCACGACCGCGACCGCCCCGGCGACGATGAGGCCGACGAGGACGAGCGACGGCCGCGTCGTCGCCGCGGCGAGCACGAGGGCGGGCACCGCGACGATGCCGGCGGCCCAGACCGCCGCGGTGCGGAGGTCGAGGCCGTCGAGGCCCGGCCGGCGCCGCAGCAGGCTCGCGGACGACATGCCGGCGCCCGTCAGGAGGCGCTGCCGGGGTCGGCCTGCGCAGGCCGGACCCGGGGCGCGCCCCTGCGCGACCGCTTGCGCTGCACGTCGATGCCCTCGGCGCGCTCGAGCTCGTAGTACGCCGAGTTCGTGCCGGGCACGAACGTGGCGACGATGCCGAGGGTCTTCGCGCCGGCGCGCTCGAGCGACTGCAGCGTGGTGCGCAGCTGCGCGCGCTTCGCGCGGCGGAGGCCGGTGACGACCAGGGCGCCGGAGCACTCGCGAGCGAGCACGCGGGCGTCGGAGAGCAGTCCCGAGGGCGGGGAGTCGAAGAGCACGGTGCTGTAGCGCTGCGACAGCTCGCCGAGGAGGCGGCGCATCGCGGCGGACTGCAGCAGCTCGGCGGCGTTCGGCGGGTGGCCGCCCGCGGGCAGCACCACGAGGCCGCTGTCGCCCACGGTCTGCAGGGCGTCGTCGAGCGAGACCCGGCCGACGAGCACGTCGGTGAGACCGACGGCGCCGTCGATGCCGAGCACGTCGGCGATCCGCGGCTTGCGGAGGTCGGCGTCGACGAGCACGACGCTCTGCGCGCCGGCGAGCGAGAGGCCGAGGTTGACCGAGGTGGTCGTCTTGCCCTCGCCGGGCGCGGCGGAGGTCACGACGATCGTCTGCGCGCCCTCGGCGGTGGTGAGGTACTGCAGGTTGGTGCGCAGGTCGCGCACCGACTCGGCGTAGCTGCCGAGCGGGTCCGCGAGCACCCGGAGGGGCTGCGCGGTGACGCCGCGGTCGCGGACGATCTCGCCGACGACCGGGACCTCGGTGATCGACTGCAGCTCCTCGACCGACTCGATCTTGTCGAGCAGCAGGCGGCGGACCCCGATGAGCACCAGCGCGACGAGCAGCCCCAGGATGCCGCCGACGAGCGCGTTCAGGCCCGTGTTCGGCGAGGAGGGGGCCTTGGGGACGTCGGCGTGGGAGATGAGCACGACGGTCGGCGCCGCGCTGCCCTTCGTCGTGCTGTTCAAGGCGGTGGCGACGACGTGGCTCAGCTGCGACTCGACCTGGTCGGCGATCGCGGCGGCGCGATCCGGGGACGGGTCGCTCGCGGTGATGTTCATCACCTGGTTGTTCGTCGAGGTGCCGACGCTGATGCGCTTGGCGAGCTGGGCGGAGGTGGTGCCGCTCAGCCCGACGGTCTTGATGACGGGATCGAGCACGCGCTGGCTCGTCGCGACGGAGGCGAAGGTCTCGACGGCCTTCTGCGCGAAGGCGGCGCCGACGGCGACGTCCTGCACGCTCTGGCCGTCGCTCGCCACCTGGACCACGGCGGTCGAGGTGGCGGAGTACATCGGCTTCATCGTCAGCGACGCACCGATGCCGGAGGCGACCCCGATCAGCACGAGGACGACGGTGAGCAGCCAGTAGCGGCGGAGCAGTCGGATCAGGTCTTGCGGGCTCACGTGACCGATCCCCCTTTCATGGGAACACGGGCCGACGTATGGGTGGCTCCAGCGCCCGGGTGCGGCGCCGGACCGTCGGCCGAGGGGCCAGACTACTGGCCCCGCACCGCGCCGGTAAAGGCGTTCCCATCAGCGCGAACGGGCGTATGCGCTCCGTGCCGTCCCCAGTTCGAGGGGCATCGGGGTCACCCCTTCCGGACGGTCACGCTGTCGAGGTACCCCGTGAGCTGATCGGCGCCCGTGCCGTTCTTCGCGCCGAGGAAGACGCTGCCGGAGTTGCTGATCGAGCCGGTGGTGACCGTCTTCGTCACCGTGGCGCCGTCGGCGACGATCTGCACGGTCGTCGCCGTGCGGGTGCAGGTGATGGTGTGCCACGCCCCGGCCGACAGGGCGTTCGTGCTGGTCACGGTGCCCTCGTGCGTGGCTCCGCGGAAGTCGCAGAAGGCCTTGCCCGAGCCGAGCACCTCGACCTTCCAGCTGCCGCCGTCGGTCGTCGCGAGCCCTTTCCGCATCAGGTCGTAGTCGCCGACGCTGCTCGAGGGCCGGTTCGGGAACTTGACGTGGAGCGTGAACGAGAAGTTCGCGGTGCCGGGGTTCAGGTCGGCCGCCGACGGCACCGACACGTAGGAGGGGTGCCCGAAGAAGCCGAAGGACGAACCCGCGAAGCCCGGCTGGGCCGTCTTCACGGTGTGGAGCGTGCCGTTGTGGCCGTGGCCGGACGAGTCGGACATGGTCGTGCCGGTGTCGTTCATCCCCCACGACGCGACGGTCGCGGAGGCGGCCGAGGCGCCCTGCGCGGTGGCGAGCACGAGCGCCGGCACGGCGAGTGCTGCGGTGGCGGACATCCAACGGGTGCGGTGCATCGTTCCTCCTCGAGCGGCGCGCGCCGTGTCAGTCCCGACTGATGTAGCCGGTGCGGCGCAGCCTAGGTCGCGCCGCCGGACCTGTCGACGGATGCGCCCCGCTTTCCGGGGGCAGACGGCGGCCGGATCCGCGGAATCGCCTGGAATCGACGACGGACCAGGGCCGAAGGGCCCTGATCCTCGGCCTAGTCGGCGAGCAGGAGGTCGACGACCTGCCGCAGCCGGCCGACGAAGGCCTCGAGGGAGAAGTCCTGCGCATGGGCCACGATCGCCGCCGAGTCCCAGCGCTTCGGGAACGCCCGCACCGCCGCGGCGATGCCCGCCGGGGTGTCGTCGTCGAGGAAGCGACCGGAGACGCCCTCGTCGAGCGAGTCGAGGAAGCCGCCGGCGCGGACGAGCAGCGCGGGCGTGCCGAACACGTTCGCCTCGAGCGGCGTGAGGCCGAAGTCCTCGTGCGAGACGCTGAGCAGCGCGCGGGCGTTCGCGTAGAGCCACCGCAGCTCGGCGTCGGAGACGTCGTGCACGACCGAGACGTTCGAGGGCAGGTCGACGCCGCGCGGCGGCTCCCCGACCACCACGAGCCGCTCAGCGGGCAGCTCGGCGAACGCCGCGACGAGGCGGTCCAGGTTCTTGTAGCCGCGCCCCCGGCCGACGGTGAGGAAGTACCCGGGTCGCTGGCCGGCCACAGGGACGCGCTCGCCGGCGGGGTCGATCGTCACCGGCGGGTGGATCACGACCGCCTCGCGGCCGTAGACGGTGCGGATGCGCTCGGCCACCGAGCTGGAGTTCGCGATGTAGACGTCGGCCGTCGCGGCGGCGGCGCGGTCCCAGTGCGCGAGGAGCGGGGCGAGCAGGCGCATCGTCGCGCGGAGCACCTTCGGCTGCTCGCGGAAGTAGTCGTCGGGCTGGTACAGCCAGCGGGCGGGGTTGTGGCAGTAGACGATCTTACGGGCGTTCCCGGTGACCGGGATGCCGTGCGACCACCCGGACGAGCTGCAGATCACGACTCCGGCCGTCACCGGCGGCACGCGGCTCCAGGCGAGCGGGAACAGGGGCAGCGCCCGCCGCGGGTCGGAGCGGAACAGCTCGGACTGCTGGAGCATGGTCGTCTCGACCTGCCCCGCGGGCAGCGGGAACGTGTGCTCCGGCGTCACGACCGCGGTCACCACGCGATCGGGCAGCAGCGCGTCGATGAGCGCCGCGGCGACCCGCTCGGCGCCCCCGCGCTGCGTGAAGTAGTCGTGCGCGATCGTCAGCGGTCGCGCGTTCGGCAGCGGGGCCTCCCAGGCGCTCGGCCGGAGGCCGAAGGTGCGCTCGTCGGCCGGCTGCTCGGATCCCCCCGGCACAGCTGGTCCTACCGCGTCGATCCGGTCGCTCATCCAGGCACCATGGCCGCGAGCGCGGCGTCGTCGAGTCCGTCCGGCCGGCGCTGGGGACGGGGATGTGCTGCGTGGGACATGCAGGAGCCTGTTCGTTCGGGCCTTCGCAACCGGTGGTGGGCACGCCACCGATGCAGTGCCGATTGGGTGATCGGCATCGGGTCACGGTATCCGCTGATGCAGCGGGATGGTAGGGCAGCGCCCTGAGCCGGCCCTGTTCGCCCCCGAAGAGGGGGCTCTCAGGCGTGCGGCAGGAACGGCCGGAGCACGGCCTCGACGTGCTTCGCGAGGGCGCGCTCGTTGTCCGTCGTGAGCGAGTCGCCGTGGATCGGCGCGTTGCTCGAGGTGCCGATCCACTGCTCCTTCAGCGGGTCCACCCACGGGGCGTGCGCCGCGGCCGCCGCGCGCTGCAGCACGGCCTCGACCTGCGCGAGCCGCTGGGCGGTGCCGACACCGCGCAGCGCGGGGCCGATCACGACGATCCTCGCGTTCGGTGCGGCCGCCCTCGCGGCGTCGTACGCGCGCCCGGCGTTGCGCTGGAGGTCGCCGAGCGGCGCGCTCAGCTCGCTCGATCCGCCGAAGAACAGCACGATGTCGGCGTACCTCGGCGCGAGCGCCGCCTGCTGCCCGAACGTGCGCGCCGACTGGCCCTGCCGGATGTAGCCCGCGCCGACGGACGCCCTCGTGTCGATGCGCACGTGCAGCGCGTCGGCGACGAGCGCGGGCCAGCGCTGCGTCGCCAGCAGCTTCGAGCCGGTGTCGGCGGTGGTGTCGTCGCTGACCACCCAGATCACCGGCGCGGGCGCCGTCGGCGTCGGGAACGGCGGGGGCGTGTAGTGCTTCGCGGCACGGGTCGCGGCCTGGCTCTCGTCCGCGGCGCGCACGGCGCCGATGCCGGCGAGCACGCCGCAGAGCAGCACGAGCACCGCGGCGATGCCGACGCGCAGCAGCGTGGCGGAGCGCGGGTTCGGGCTGTGGGAGGCGCCCGCGGCGAGCGGGTCGTCCGGCGGTCTGCCGTCGCCCTGGTGTCCGTGGTCCATGTCCGTCCCCCTCACCGTGCCAGCGCGGAGATTCTGCCCGCCATGCGCCGGGAGCAGAAGGGGCTACCTAGACGGCCGTCACAGCTCGGCGTCGTCGCGCAGGGCCGCGAGGCCCACGAGGCGCGCGAGCCCGACGGTGACCGCGGCCCCGATGAGCAGCACCAGCGGCAGCCACTGCAGGTCGCTGACGGCGATGCCGCCCGGCACCGCGAGCGCGTAGACGAACAGGGCGAGCTCGGTGATGAGGAACGCCGCCGCGAGCGGTCGCGTCTGCCGCACGGTGAGCTCGCGCCTGGAGTACTCGCGGAACTTGTCGCGGAACGCGATCCAGAGGAACGCGGCGTTCGCGATGGCCGCGATCACGTAGAGGATCCACGCTGCGGCGATCTTCTCCCCGGAGGTGGACGGATCCCGCACGAGGTTCACCGCCGCGACGCCCGCGAGGTAGATGGTGAGCGCCTCCGAGGGGATGTACGACACGAGCGCGCGCAGGGCGCTCGTCTCGCCGGAGGACACGAGCGCGCCGGGCTCGACCTGCGGCACGAGCGGCTGGGCGACGCCCTGCTGCTCGCCGCGGGTGCTGCCGGCATCGAGCACCACGGGCTCGGGGTCCGTGCGGGCGGTGCGCTGCACCGGCACGCCGAGCGACTTCGCGGTGACGAGCGCGGCGATGCGGCCGGCGGATCTGGCGCTCATCGGACGATCCGGGATCGGGGACGCGGCATGACGGCTCCTCCTGTCGGTCGAGCCCGGAGGCGGACGGGCCGAAGGGTGTGACCGGCCCCTCCGCGGCCATTCGACAGGAGCACGGCTGCGCACGCGCTGCGAGTTCGCCGATGTCGCACCCGGACGAGGCCGGACGCCGAACCGACCTCTGCGTTGCGCGATCTGAACCCATGGCTTCCATTCGGTGGCCAGGAGGTGTCAGGGTGGGGTACCCCAACCCCCGGTCTCGGAGCACACCCATGCCCCAGGACGCCGCCTCCCCCGCGCGTACCCGCAGCGCCGCGAAGCCCGCCGGCGCCGCTTCGCCGAGCCCGCGCACGAGCCCGTTCCGGCTCGAGCCGCGCCCGTTCGCGAAGCTCGTCGAGGAGCTGCTCGGGGCGCCGGTGGAGTCGGGCGCGGCCCTCGTGCTGCTCGACCGCACCGGCGGCTCCCCCGCCGCGCTGCGCGAGCTGGTCGAGACGTCGCCCGAGACGTTCCGGGTCGTCGACGGGCTCGTCCGGCTCGCGGCGGCACCGCCGCTGCCCCCGTCGCTCAGCGCGGACCTCCGCGCGCGGTTCGCCGCGCTGCCCGAGCCCCAGCAGGAGGCGGTGCGGCTCGTCGCCGCGGCCGGTCGCGTGCCCGCCGCCGTCGCATCCCGCGTCGCGGTGGACGAGCCGGTCCCCGACTGGCTCGTCACGGACCCGGCCGGCACCGTCCGGCCCGCCGGCGGCGGGATCGCCGAGGTCGCGCTCGACGGCGTGCCCCGCGACGAGCGGCAGCGCCTGCTGCACCTGCTGCTCCGCGTGGCCGCCGGCCTCGACCGCCTGCGCACCGACGCCGAGCGCATCGCCGTCACCGGCTGGCGGCTCGAGCTCGGCGAGCCGCTGCCCGTCGACGAGGCGATGCTCGTCGCGAACCTCCCCGCCGCCCCGCCCGTGCTGCGGGAGCGGCTGCTGCTCTCGGCGATCGACACGGGTGGCGGCACCGCGGCGCGGCTCGCGCTCGCCGAGCATCGCGCCCGGCGCGGCGACCTCGACACGGCGTCACGGCTCGTGGAGGAGACCGGCGGCACGGATCCGTCCGGCCCCGCCGCCGCGGTCGGCCTGCAGGCGACGCTCGTCGGGCTCGCCCGACGCCGGCCCGCCGCGGCGCTCACGACCCTCGACCTGGCGCTGCGCACCCGCCCCCGCGACCCCGAGCTGCTCGCCGCGCGCATCCCGCTGCTGCTCCTGCAGCGACGCCTGCAGGACGCGCTGCTGCTGTCGGCGACCCTCGCCGGACGGCGCTCCGGCACCGCCGGGGTGCGCGCCGGCATCGCCGAGGTGGCTGCGCGGATGCTCCGCGGCGACGAGACCCGCGCTCGGGCCGCCGCCGAGGCGCTGCGGCCGCTCGCGGCGGCGCTCCCCGGTGGCGACGCGGCGCTGCTCGACTGGGCGGAGGCGGCGATCCCCCTCCTCGTCACCCTCGACCTCCGCGCCGCGACCGCCCGCGCGGAACGCGCGTACGACCGGGCGCTGCTCGCCGGCCGTCCCGAGGTGCGCGCGCCGTTCGCGCACCTGCTCGCCCGCTGCCGGCTGCTCGCCGGCGACCCGGGCCGGGCCGTGCACCTGCTCCGCGAGGCGGAGTCCGCACCCGGGCTCTGGCGCGATGCGGCGCTGCCGCTGCTCCTCGCGACGCTCGTCGAGGCGCTCGTGCTCGCCGGTCGCGGGGACGAGGCCGAGGAGGTGTTCGAGCGGCTGCTCCCCCTCGAGCGGCCGCCGGCGTTCGCCGGCGCGGTCGACCTCGCCGAGGCGGCGCTGGCCGCAGGGCGGGGCGAGCACCGCGACGCCGCCGCGCTCGCCACCCGCGTCGCACGGCGCGCATCCGCGGACGGAGCGGCGTCCGAGGCCTTCAGCGCGCTGCACGCGGCGCTCCGCTACGGCGACGGGGACGCGGCGCGGCGCATCCTCGAGCTCGGCGCGGTGCCGCGCGGCCCCGGCCGCGACGTGCAGCGCGACCACGCCCGCGCGATCCTCGACGGCGACCCCCGCGAGCTCGAGCGGGTGGCCCGGCGGTACTGGGACCAGGGCCTGGGGCTCTTCGCGACCGAGCTCGCCGCCACCGCGGTCGAGCGGCACGGCGCGTTCGACATCCGGGCCGCGCACGCCGCAGCCGCCCGCGCGAGGATCTGGCGGGACGCGCTGCCGACCCTCGCGGCGCCGGTCGTGGCGGCCGCGCCGCCGGCGCTGACGCTGACGCCCCGGGAGCGCGAGACCGCGCGGCTCGCGGCGACGGGCCTCACCGACCGCGACATCGCGGAGCGGCTCGGCATCTCGGTGCGGACGGCGCAGACGCACCTCGGCCGCGCCTACGGCAAGCTCGGCGTGCACAGCCGCAAGGAGCTCGCGCCGCTGCTGCCGCGGGTCGAGCGCGCGTCCTGACTCGGGGCGCTCCCCCACCGATGCGGTTCGGCGGCGTGCGCGCACCGGAATCGATCCGGAGGCGGGATCCGCTGCTGCGGACCGAAACCGTGGCGGCGACGCGGCGCCCAGAACTCAGGCTTCTCGGTCGAAGGGGCAGCGATTGAGGACCGGCGGTCCTGAATCGCGGCTCGCGTCCTGGATCCCGGCGCTCGCCACCGATTCGGTTCAGCGGCGTTCTCGCACCGGATCCCTTCCGAAGGCGGAATCCGGTGCTGCGGACCGGATCGGTGGCGGCGCGGAGGGCCGGCTGACGGCGCCGGCCCTCGGCGCAAGCGGAAGGACTAGCGGACGGAGACGGGCGCGCGGCCCGCGGAGACGTCCCGCAGGAAGACGGCGTCCTGGTGCTTGACCTCGCCGATCTTCGCGGCGCGGCCGATGAGCAGCGCGAGCACGATCGAGACGAGCGTCCAGACGGCGACGACGGCGCCGATCACGGTGAGCGCGAGCATGAGTGGATCCCCCAATCCGGTGGGCCGGGTAGCCCTAGCGGCATCGTCGCAGGCCTCGTGACGCCCCCGAAATCCCACGAACGGGGGTCCCGGACAGGGATCGGCGCCGGCCCCGCGGGTGCGGAACCGGCGCCGATCGCCGTACGGGAAGGACCGATCAGAGGCGGTCGCCTCGGCCGGCGTTCCCGCCGATGCCGTCGCCGTCGGTCTCGATCTCCTCGTGGGCCACGTCCTCCGTGACCTGGCGGTTCTCGGTGACCTGCTCCTTGCTGAGGCGGACGCGCTCGACCGGCACGGTCTCCTTGTTCACGACGGGTCGCTCCTCGTTGAGGACGACCTCGTGCTCCTCACCGCTCAGCTCGGGGCCGTCGTAGGCGTCGCCGCGGTTCGCGTCGGTGATGGGCTCGCGGTCGAGGCGGACCTCCTCGCGCGAGACCGGCACGTTCACGGACTGCTGCTCGGTCACGACGTACTTGCGGAGCCGCGCGCGACCCGCCTGCGTCTGCTCGGTGCCGACGTTCAGCCGCTGCTCGGAGCGGGTCATCGCGTCGTCCGTGGTCGGGCCGGAGGTGTCGTAGCCACCCGCGCGGTTGCGGTCGGTGGCGTCCCGGTCGAAGTCCGCGCCGCGATCGGTGCCGCGGTCGAAGCCCGCGCTGCCGCCGGCGAAGCCGCCCGTGGTCCCGTCGCTGTCGTACGCGGTGTCGTCCGCGCCGGTGCGGGAGCGGTCGTACGAGTCGCCGAGGCCGGTGGTGCCCCGGTCGGTCGTGCCGCGGTTCATGGTGCCCCGGTCCGCGCCGCCGACCGTGGTCGTCGTGCCGGCGTCGGTCGTCGAGCCGGTGGTGCCGCCGCCGAACGAGGACCCGCCGTGGTTGTGCACGCCGTAGAACTCGTAGAGGCGCTCCTGCTCCTCGGGCGAGATCTCGGCGTCGGGGTCGACGCGCGGGGCGTCCTTCACCTGCGCCTTGTCGACGGCGACGTGCAGCACGTCGTCGTCCCAGTTCGCGTTGTCGAGAGGCACGAGCGTCTCGTGGGTGCCGAAGAGGCCCGTCTTCACGCTCGCCCAGGTCGGCTGCTCCGTGTCGGAGTCGATGTAGACCTGGCTGACCTTGCCGATCTTGTCGTTGTCGCTGTCCACGGCTTCCGAGCCGATGATCCGATCGATGTCGCGCGTTGCGATCATGAGTTCCTCCTTCTCGCAACTGGTCGTTGCAGCCCAGAACCTTTCCGAACACCCCTTGACAGCGCTTGGGTGCGCCTGGTGAACACGCCCGGCACGAGTTGAACGCCGGCTGGGTGCGGGGGCGCCCGGGGCTGAGATCGGGGGCGCCGTCAGCGCGCCAGGGCGGAGCGCGGCGCCGGTGTCGACGGGCAGTGCGCGAGCACCTGCTGCATCGCGTCGCGCTCCGCAGGGGTGACCCAGAGGGCGTACGCGGCCTTCACCGCGACCTGGTGCGCGACGTAGGTGCAGCGGAAGGCGCGGTTCGGCGGCAGCCAGCTCGCGGCGTCCGCATCGCCCTTCGCCTGGTTCGTCGGGCCGTCGACCGCGAAGAGCTCGATGGGGTCGTTCGCGAGCCGCTCGCGCTGCGCCTGCGACAACCGCTGCGCGCCGGTCCGCCAGGCCGCGGCGAGCGGCACGACGTGGTCGATCTGCACCGCCTCGCTCGTCCGCGCGCCGCGGACGAAGTCGATGACGCGCTTCGTGTACGGGTCCGCGAGCACACCTGAGCGCACCCTGCAGCCCGTGGCCCGGATCCGCGTCAGGTCGCGGCGCAGCACGTCGTCGCGGGTGTCGCAGCCGTTGCGGTCGACGTCGAGCCAGGCGGCGCCGAAGTCGCGGACGCGGTCGTAGCCCGTGAGCGGGGCCTTCCCCCGCACGGGCAGGGTCGCGAGCAGGGCGAGCGCGGTACCGGCGGACGGCGCGACGGACGGGGTGGTGGCGCTCCCGCTCGTGCGCGAGAGCGACGAGAGCGCCCCGATCGCGACGACCAGGACGGCGACGAGCAGCACGAGCCCGACCGGGGCCGCGCCTCGGCTCCCCCGTCGCGCCACGGCGCCTCCGTCCCCTCGGCCTACGGTCGCCGGGCCCGACCGTAGGCCGGATCCGCGGCGGAGCGCCGCCGACGCGCCGCCTCCCGCTCGGACAGGATCCGGGCGGGCTCCGACACCCCGGGCGGACGTTCCGGCCCGCCTCGCCGGGACCCTCCCTGGATCGGAGCGAGGGGCGCGACACGCGCGGAATCGTCCTGGCGCGCCTCCCCGGCGGCGCCCGGGCGCCGATCTACCGTGACCGCGTGAAGCGACGGACACGGTTCGGCGGACCCCAGCTCCTCGCGGTCGGCATCGCCGCCGCCCTCCTGGCCCTCCTCCTCTGGCCGCGGCACGTCGACGGGCCGATCGGCTGGCTGGTGCAGGTGCAGGGCACGGATGCGCCGCTCACGTGGGCCCTCGAGGACCTCGGCGAGGTCGCCGTGTTCGCACCGCTCGGCTTCGCGCTCTCCTGGTGGACCCGCCACCCCGGCTACGCCGTGCTCGCCGGCGCCGCGCTCGCCGCCGTATGCGGCATGGCGCAGCACCAGGTCGCGGGCGTCCCCGCCTCCCTGCTCGACGTCGCGCTCGGCGCGCTCGCCGCCGCGGGCGGCGCGGTGCTCGCCGTGGCGCTCGGCCGCGCCCGCTCCTCGGCGACCGCCTGACCGTGCAGCGCCCGTCCGGCGCCCCGCGCCCGCCCGCAGGTCCGGCCGCTCCGGGGCACTCCCCCGTGCGCGCCGACCGGGGCCGGCACGCCGCCGAGGCGCCCGCGGCCGTCCGGGACCTGCACGCCGTGCTCGAGCGGGATCGCGCGCTGCGGCCGCATCCCGCCCTCTCGCCGGCTCCGTCGCGGCCGCGACCGCTCGCCGGCGCGCCCGTCGGCGTCTCGACGAGGACCCTGCCGGTGCAGCCGGCCGCCCGGCCGCGCGTCGTGGCGCCGATCGCGCCGCCCGCCGACGATGACCTGCCCGCGCGCGGTCCCTGGCTGCGCCGCGCGCTGCTCGCCGGCATCGCCCTCGCGGTCGCCGCGGTCATGGTCGCCGCCCCCTCGCTCGGCGCCGAGCCCGCGCCGACGCACGTCGCGGTCGAGCGCGCCGTCGACTCGACCGTCCTGGCCACGGGTCAGCACACCTACGAGCTGCTGCAGCACGCGGCGCCCTCCATGCCGGTGCAGTGGCTCGCCTGCCGCCCGATCGAGTACCGGATCAACCCCGCCGGCGAGCCCGCGGGCCTGACTCCCGTCATCCGTCGGGTCATGGCCGACATCGGTGCGCAGACCGGCGTGACCTTCACCTACGCGGGCGCGACGACCCACACCTTCGACTCGACCTGGTTCTCCCGCACCGACCCGACGCTCTACTTCTCCTTCACGGACGCCTCGACCACCGCGGGCCAGCACTTCGCGTGGCCCGGCGAGGTCGGCGTCGGGGGCCCCGCCGCGGCCTGGCTGCGCACGGGCAGCAGCACCTTCGAGGCCATCACCTACGGCCGCGTGCTGCTCTACACGGGCTTCCACGGCGCCGGCACCGGCGCCGGCGCCACCTGGCAGTCCCTCATCACGCACGAGGTGGGCCACGCGCTCGACCTCGACCACCGCACCTCCACGGCCGACGCCATGTACCCGAGCCTCACCGCCGCCTCCCCCGGCCGGTTCAGCCCCGCCGAGGTGAAGGCGCTGAGGGCGGTGCTGCAGCGCCAGGGCTGCGACTACCGCGCCTTCGCGCGGCTGTGAGCGCCGCGGCCTACTCGGCGCTGTACGAGCAGTAGACCGTCGCGTAGGACGACGGCTGCACCGTCTTCGTCACGACCGTGCGCCCGTCGACCGCGATGCTGCAGGTGAGCGGGGTCGTCGCGTCGGAGGTGCTGCCCGTGATCGTGAAGTTCGCGTACGAGCCGGCGTCGGCGATCGCGACCGTCTGCGTGCGCGAGTGCGGCAGCGCCACGTCCTGCTCGCGGCTCGAGCCGAAGCGGTGGTTCGCGTAGGCGTCGTAGTCGACGTTCGCGCCGGATCCGCCGCCGGACAGCGAGTAGCGGACCGTGTGGCGCCCCGCTGTGAGCGAGGGGCCCGTGGCGTTCGCGCCGAACGAGCTCGAGAAGGTCGGCGCCGGGGCGGCGCTCGCGCCCGCCGACGGCAGGCTGCTCGAGTACGAGGAGCCCCGCGAGGCGCCGAGCGCGATCAGGAACACGCTGATGGCCGAGACGATGATCGCGACGAGCAGCCCGACCGCGCCGAGCACGAGCCCCCAGATCGCCGCGATGCGCGGCCGGTCCTTCGCGGTGAGCCCGACGATGCCGAACACGATCGCGGCGAGCGCGATGAGCACGGCGAGGAAGCTGACGAAGGGGACGAACCCGAGCACGAGCCCGACGATGCCGAGGATGAGCGCGGTGACCCCGAGGGCGTTGCGCGCCCGCTGCTCGGGGCCGCCGGGGAACGCGCCGGGGGGCAGCGCGCCGCCGGGCGGTGGGAAGGCGGCTCCCCCGCCGGGGGGCAGCGCGGCGCCGGGAGGCGGGAAACCCTGGGGGCCGCCCGGCGGCGGGAGCGCGGTCGCACCGCCCGGGGGCGGGAACGCGGCCTCACCGGCGGGACCGTCGGTGAGGGGTGTCGTCGACGGCGGGAAGGCGGCGGATCCGGTCTCGTCGGCCGGCCGGCCCGCGGGGCGCGCGGGCGCGGGACGGCGCTCCGCGCTCTCACCGCCGGGGTGGGCCCAGGGGTCCTCGGTCGACATCGATGCCTCCGTCTCGTCGGCGGGGAGCCTAGCGACGGCCCGTGGCCGCCGGGGTGCGATCTCCCCAGGCGCCGGGGGCGCTAGCGGCGACGGGTGCGGCGCAGCGCGAGCACGATGCAGAGCAGGGCCACGACGAGCAGGCTCGCCCCCTCGAGCTGCGGCAGCAGCTGCTGCTGCGCCAGGCCGGTCAGGGTGAGGAAGGCGCCGGCGACGGCGAGCAGCACGAGCACGACGACGAGCGCGCGCACCCGCCCGTCGCGCGGCCGCCGCGTCACAGGCCCTCGGCGAGGAAGTCGAGCGACCGGCTCACCTCCGGCATCGACCGCACGGGCGGCAGGTTGAGGTGCCCGTGGAGCATCCCCTCCGCGACCGTGGTCTCGACGGGTACCCCCGCCTCGGTCAGCTGCTCGGCGAACAGCTCGCCCGAGGAGCGCAGGTCGTCGTACTCGCTGACGACGATCCGCACGACCGGCAGCCCGGTGAGGTCCGCGAGGCCGGGCATGAGGTTCGAGGGGATGTCCGTGATCCGGCCGAGGTAGGCGCGGGTGATCTCGGTCGTCGAGCGGGCGGTGAAGCGGAGCATCGCCGGCAGCCGCCGCATCTCGGCGGCGAGGTCGTCCTGCAGCGCGGGGTTCGGGAAGTGCAGCGCCGGGTAGGCGAGCAGCAGCGCCGAGGGCATCCGGCCGCCCGCGTCGCGCTCGCGGAGGACCGCGGCGGCCGCGAGGTTCGCCCCCGCGCTCGCCCCGCCGATGCCGAGCCGCGCGGGGTCGAGGCCGAGCTCGTCGGCCATGCCGGCGAACGCCTCCCAGGCGGCCACGACGTCGTCGAGCGGCACCGGGTAGCGCACGGTCTCGGTCGCGAGCCGGTACTCGACGCTCGCGACGACCGCGCCGCGGCGGGCCGCGATCTCGGCGCCGACGACGTGCGCCTCCGGCATGTCGAGGTCGCCGCCGATGAAGGCGCCGCCGTGCGCCCAGAGCAGCCCGGGCACCCGACCGTCGACGTCGCGGGGGCGGTAGAGCCGCAGGCGCACGGGACCGTGCGGGCCGTCGATCCGCCGCTCGGAGACCTCGACCGACGTGGGTAGCGCGTAGTCGCCGTAGGGCGCGAAGAACGAGGCGGCCTCCTCCGGCAGCGTGAGCCAGTCCTGGTCGGCGGGCAGGTCCTGCAGCAGCGGCAGGCGGGCGGCGATCGCCGGGTGCACGGGCACAGGGTCTCCTTCGCGGGCGGGACGGTGCGGATCCATCCTGCCGCGGCACGGGCACGGGTCCGGTATCGGTGAGCGCCCGCAGGAGCGCTGCGCCGGCGCGGCGGACGCCTCGACGCGAGAACCGGCACCGCTCGCGTTTCCTCCCTCTAACGGGGGCCACGTGATGGCAGAGTTCGGCCGGTGACTGCCGCCGCCCCGACGCTCGCCCAGCCATCCGTCGCCGCCGTCCGGGCGGTTCCGGCATGGGCGACCCCCGTCGCGGTCGGTCTCCTCGGTGCTCTCGTGGGTGTCGCCTTCACCTGGGTCCCCTACGGCTGGTCCGACGAGGTGGCCACGCAGACGCTCGTCACCCGCCCGCTCGGCAGCTTCCTGAAGACGGTGACGCTGCACGTCGATGCCGTGCACGCCACCTACTACCTCGCCATGCGCCTCTGGGCCACGATCTTCGGCTCGAGCATCGTGGCGCTGCGCATCCCCAGCGCGATCGCCGTCGGCGTGGCCGCGGTCGGCGTGCACCGCCTCGGTGCACGCCTCGCGGATCGCCGCGTCGCGCTCATCGGTGCGCTGCTCTTCCTGACCGTGCCGATGACCATGTGGGCCGCGGGCGAAGCGCGGTCGTACAGCTTCTCGATGGCGGCCGCCGTATGGCTGACCGTCCTGCTCATCTGGGCGGCCGACGGTCCACGGCGGCGGTGGATCGCCTACGCGGCCGCGGCCGCCGCATCCGCCTACCTGTTCCTGTACCTACTGCTCGTGGTCCTCGCGCACGCCGTGACGGTCCTCCTGTCGGCTCGGCTGCGACGCAACCTGATCCGGCTCCTCGTCGCCGACGGCGCAGCGGCGCTCGCGGCTGCGCCCCTGGTCCTGCTCGCCTCCCGCGAGCAGGACCAGGTCGGGTGGATCTCACCGCTCGGCCCGCAGACGCTCGGTCAGATCGCTGCCGAGTGGTTCGTGGGGTCGTACTGGTACGAGGGGGTCGCCTGGCTGCTGGTCATCGCCGGGGTCGTGGTGCTGGTGATGCGACGAAGCGGCCCGTCGTCACGGGAGGCGCTCCGGGTGCTCCTGCCGTGGCTGGTGCTGCCGACGCTCGTCCTCGTGCTCGGAAGCGCGCTCGGCAAGCCGATGTACGTGCAGCGGTACGCCCTGATGTCCCTGCCGGCGGCCGCCCTGCTCATGGGTGCGGCCGCGAACCGGCTGAAGCGGGCCTCCGCGCTCGCGGTCGTCGTCCTGGCCGCGCTCTGCGCGCCGGTGTACCTGCACCAGCGGGCACCGCTCGTGAAAGGCGTCGACTGGGGTGAGGACGCCGCGTTCGTCGCGCAGCACAGGACGTCGCAGGCGGGCTTCTACTTCGCCGATCCGTCAGCCGCGCGGGCGCCCCGCCAGATGCTCGGGGAGTACGCCGCGACGTTCTCCGGGATGGCCGACATCGGGGTCTGGAGGACGGGAGCGAAGCGGCACCGCATCTGGGACTCGGAGGTGACGCCACGCACAGCGGCGGCGCGCGCAGCCGGTCTTCGCACCGTGATCGTCATCGGCGACCGGGAGCCCAGGGTGGAGTTCGTGCGGGCCGTCGCCGCCTTCGAGCACGCCGGGCTCCGGGTCGAGGCCTCCGGCTGGTTCCCATGGACGCGAGCCGTCGTCCTCGCTCGCTGACCACCTCGCGAAGCCGCCCGTCGGCCGTCACCTGAGCTCGATCGGCGCCACCCGGGGAGCCGGCCGGTCCCGCGCCCGGCTCGCGGGCGCACCGGGGACCGCGCAGCGCGGGCCTCGAACGCGGGGAGGATTGCACGATGCGGGGGCGTCGGGTGCGGATGGTGGCCGTCGTGGCCGCCGTCGCGGGGCTGCTCGCGGGGTGCGCGCCCGCGCGGCAGGCGCCCGCCGCCGCGCCCTCGGCGAGCGCCACCCGCGCGCCGAGCCCGAGCCCCACACCGACCGCGGGCGGCAGCGGATCCCGGATCACGGTGGCAGCGCTCGGCGACTCGCTCTCCACCGGCTTCGACGCCTGCGACCACTACGGCGACTGCCCCGCGGCATCGTGGTCGACGGGCACCGACGACACCGTGCACAGCATCGCGACCCGGCTGCGGGAGCAGACCGGCGCGCGGGTGATCGTGCACGACGACGCCCGCGCCGGCGCCGCCGTCGACGACCTGCCCCGACAGGTCGACCTCGCGATCGCGCAGCGGCCCACGCTCGTCACCCTGCTGATCGGCGGCAACGACGTCTGCCGCGCGACGCTGCCGGACATGACGCCCGGCGCGACCTTCGCCGCGATCGCAGCAGGGCAGCTGCGGCGGCTCGCCGCCGCCCTGCCGGACGCGACGATCCTCGTCGCCTCGGTGCCCGACGTGACCGACCTGCTGCCCGTCGCCGCGCCGATCTCGACCGCGCGGTTCCTCTGGAGCACGCTCGGCGGCTGCGGCACCGTGCTCGACGCCCCGCTCGCCACCGACCCGGCGGCCGAGCAGCGCCGCGCGGCCGTCCGGCAGCGGATCGCCGACTTCGACGGCGCGCTCGAGTCCGCCTGCGCCTCGATCAGGACCTGCGTCTTCGACGGCGGCGCGCTGCACGACTACCAGCCGACCGTCGCGCAGCTGTCGCCGCTCGACTACTTCCACCCGTCCGTGGCCGGCCTCCGCGAGATCGCCGCGCTCGAGTGGGCGGCGCTGCAGCGCCGCACCTGATCCGGGTCAGCCGCGCAGCAGGGCGGTGAACGCCGCCGCGACCTGCTCGGTCGTGCTGCGCACCGTCTCGACCGCCGCGAGGTGCTCCGGCTCGGGCAGCCCGTGGCCGTCGACGATCGTCAGCGGATCCTCCGGTGGCACGGGCTTCTGGAACCAGCGCCGCTTGACCGGCTCCAGCGGCGGCATCGGCGCGAAGCCGCGCACCGAGTGCAGCGCCCGCGCGAGCGCCTCGAGGTCGGCCACCGGCGTCGTGCCCCGCTCCTGCAGCACCGACGCGAGCGCCGCGGCCTCGCGGAGCGTGAACACCTTCGCCTGCGACCCCGGCGCGAGCCGGGCGATGGCGGACCGCTGCTCCCGCTCCATGGTGAGCACGAGGCCGGCGTGCTCGACGAGCCGCCGCGTCACGGGCTGCGAGCGGTGCGCCTCGGCGTACGCCGCGTCGCGCTGCGGATCCGGCAGCACCGACGCGGACACCGGGCACATGGCCCAGCCCTCCTCCGTTCGGGTGCCTGCGCTCTCGACGAGGGGGGCGACGGACGCCGGAAGACGGTCCTGCAGCACGCGCTGCGCGAGGGGCGAGCGGCAGACGTTCGCGGTGCACACCACGAGGAGCCGCGCCGGCTCCGTCATGCCCGGGCTTCGGAGGGAGCGACGGTCGGCATCGGACGAAGCCTATCGGCCGGGGTACCCCGAAGACGGGATGGTGGCGCCCCTGCCACGCGCGACAGCATGAGCCCTGATCCTCCGGGGATCCCCACGGACCGCCACCCATCGGCCCGTCCCCGCCCGGATCCCTCCCCCGCCCACCTGCACCCGACAGGCAGCCATGACCCCACCCACGGTCTCCCCGCACCCGCGCCGCGCGAACCCGCGTCGGCGCTCCGCGACTCCGCCGGCTCCCGCGCCGACGCTCGCCCGCTGACGGAGCGGGCCGCTCCCGGCCCCCGTCCTCCCGCCTGCGCCCCGCCTCGGCGCGGCGTCCTCAGGCGTCCCTCCGCCGACCCGCCTTCCCCCCGACCCGATCCTCCCTCCCCGTCCGCCGCACCCCGGCGGAGAAACGAGTCCCCTCATGTCGCAGCCCTTCTCATCGCCGGCACCGGCCGTCGGCGTCGTGATCGCCACCCGCGGCCGGCCGCAGCTGCTCCGAGCCGCGGTGCGCGCCGCCCTCCTGCAGGACCACGAGGGCGAGGTGCAGGTGACCGTCGTCTTCGACCAGGTCGAGATCGACCGGCTCGAGGACGTGCTCGTCCCCGAGGGCCGCACGCTCCGCACGATCGCGAACACCCGTTCGCCGGGCCTCGCCGGCGGCCGCAACAGCGGCATCCTCGCCACCGGGACCGAGCTCATCGCCTTCTGCGACGACGACGACGAGTGGCTGCCGAACCGCCTCTCGGCGCAGCTCGACGCGTGGCGCGCCGACCCCGATGCGGCGATGATCGCGAGCGGCGTGCGCATCGAGTCCGCCGGCGGCTCGCACGTGCGGCTCCCCCCGGCCCGCGCGACGTTCACCGACTTCCTCGACTCGCGGATCACCGAGATCCACCCGTCGACGTTCCTGCTGCGGCGCGCCGACCTGCTCGGTCAGATCGGCCTCGTCGACGAGGTGCTGCCCGCCTCGTACGGCGAGGACTACGACCTGCTGCTCCGCGCCACGCGCGTCGGCCACGTCCGCAGCGTCGTCGAGCCGCTCGTCGTCGTGAACTGGAAGCGCACCTCGTTCTTCTCCGGCCGCTGGCAGGGCATCGCCGACGGGCTGTCGTACCTGCTCGTCAAGTTCCCCGAGTTCGCCGACGCCCGGCAGGGCACCGCCCGGATCGCCGGCCAGATCGCGTTCGCGAACGCCGCCCTCGGCCACCGCCGCGAGGCGCGCCGCTGGGCGCGCGACGCGATCCGCAACGACCGCCGGCAGCTGCGCGCCTACGCGGCGCTCGCGATCAGCGCGGGGCTCGCCCCGGCGCCCCTGCTCGTCGACCTCGTCAACCGGCGCGGCCGCGGCCTGTAACCC
Source organism: Amnibacterium sp. CER49 (assembly GCF_029846255.1). Classification (GTDB taxonomy): domain Bacteria; phylum Actinomycetota; class Actinomycetes; order Actinomycetales; family Microbacteriaceae; genus Amnibacterium. The sequence continues at coordinate 781,813 of NZ_JARVWQ010000001.1, forward strand.
GTCCGTCCCTCCCGCTCCGGACCGACTCCCCACCGGTCCGGCCCCAACCCCTCGCCATCCACTCCCCGCTACCCGAAAGCACCCCTCCCCCCATGAAGATCCTCCTGGTCGCCTCGACCGGCGGACACCTCGCGCAGCTGCTCACCATGCGCGAGTGGTGGTCCCAGCACGAGCGGCACTGGGTGACGTTCCAGAAGCCCGACGCCATCGCGGCGCTCGAGGACGAGGCCGTCACCTGGGCCCACCACCCCGTCACCCGCAACCTCCCGAACGCGATGCGCAACCTCGGCCTCGCGGTCACCACCCTGCGGCGGCTGCGGCCCGACGTGGTCGTCTCGACCGGCGCGGGCGTGAGCCTGCCGTTCTTCGTCGTCGCGCGACTGCTGCGCATCCACACCGTCTACCTCGAGGTGTTCGACCGCATCGACAGCCCGACCCTCACCGGCCGGCTCTCCTACCCCATCTCCGACGCCATGTGCGGCCAGTGGCCGCAGCAGCGCGCCATCTACCCGGAGGCCCTCGTGATCGGACCCGCGCTGTGACCCGCCGCACGCTCGTCGTGTCGGCCGGCACCGACCACCACCGCTTCGACCGCCTGATCGACTGGGTCGAGGACTGGATCATGACCCGCGGCGCCGATGTCGAGCTGTTCGTGCAGCACGGCACGTCGCGCGCCCCCGAGTACGGCGAGGGCGTCCCGATGCTCTCGCAGGAGCAGATGCTCGAGCGCTACCGCGGCGCCGACCTCGTCGTGACGCAGGTCGGGCCCGGCTCGATCCTCGACGTGGCGGCCGCCGGCCGCATCCCGATCGCGGTGCCGCGGCGCCCCGACCTCGGCGAGCACGTCGACAGCCACCAGATCGTCTTCGGGCGGTTCATGGCCAGCACCGGCGACGCGATCCTCGCCGAGGACGAGCCGACCTTCTTCGACGCACTCGACGCGGCGTACGCCGACCCCGCCTCCGTGCGGCGGGTCCCCCGCGCCGGGAACGTCGACGAGACCGCCCGCGAGCTCGGCCGGGTCGTCGAGGACGTGCTCTCGCGGCCCGCCGGCTTCGTCAACTGGTCGCGGCTGCGCCGCGGCAGGGGCGCCGCCCGCCCGCTCGGCAAGCGGCAGCCCGCCGCGGTGCCCGTGCCGATCGCGCTCCCCGTCCCCCTGGACGCCGTGCCCCAGGCGCGCTGATCCCGGCCGGCCGCGGTCCCCGTCGTGGGGATCGCGGCCGGATCCGCGTCCGTGCGACGACGGACCGCCCGCTCCAGCAGCGCCCGCGCACGGAGCGCGGACACCCCGGCCTCCCCACGACCGACCCCTTCCCCCTCGCGGTGGCCCGGCACGCCCGACAGCGCGTCCCGCCCCCGAACCCGACGGAGCCCCACCATGAACCCCCTCCTCCTCCCCCGCCGCGCCGCGGCGGCGGCCGCGGCCGCGATCGCCCTGCTGGGCACCGCCGTCGTGCCCGTCGCCCAGGCCGCGAGCGCCAGCACCCCGGCGCCCGACGGCCGCACCGCCGCGACCGCGGCCGCCTCCTGCTGGGAGATCAAGCAGGGCGACCCGAACGCCGCAGACGGCGTCTACTGGCTGTACACCCCGGCCCTCGGCGCGCCGCAGCAGTTCTACTGCGACGAGACCACCGACGGCGGCGGATGGGTGCTGCTCGGCCGCGGTCGCGAGAACTGGAGCCAGTCCGGCGAGGGCTACGGCGCGCCGGCGGATGTGGCCGCGACGGTCACCGGCCCGGCCGCCTTCGACGCCCGCGAGCTGAGCGCGCGGACCGTGAACGGACTGCTCGACAACGGCGCCGTCTCCGCGCTGCCCGACGGCATCCGCATCCGTCGCGCGGCGAACTCCGCCGGCACGAGCTGGCAGGAGGTGCGCCTCACCCTCGCTTCGCCCCGCACCGACTGGTCGTGGCAGTTCGACGCCTACCAGCGCGTCGCCACCTGGTCGATCGGCGGCGTGAGCGGGACGGGTGGCACCACGAAGAGCTTCGGCAGCGGAAGCGGCCTGGGCGTCGTGCAGACCACGATGACCAGGACGGTCGGTTACGCGTCCGGCTTCGGCTACGGCAGCGCCGTGGTCGGCAGCACCGCACCCACCGACTACCTCTACCAGAGCGCCACCAGCGGCCAGTACGTGCGCCCGTTCGCGCAGGTCTTCCTGCGCCCGAAGCTGCTGAGCGCGAACCTCCTCGCCCCGATCCCGGCCACCGGCACCCCCGCCTCCACCCAGGCGCCGCTGCCGAGCAGCCTCGCCCTGAAGACGGTGGAAGGCGTCACCGGACTCGGCGTCGCGGGAACCGGCATCGAGAACACCGAGGTGTCGGCCTTCACCGAGTCGAACGGCAAGGTGTACGTCGGCGGCAACTTCGACCACGTGCAGCAGAACGCCGCCGGCGCGGGCCGGGTGCAGCAGTCGTACCTCGCCGCCTTCGACGTCACGACGGCGCAGCTCGTGCCCGGCTTCGCGCCCGTGTTCGACAACCAGGTCAAGGCGCTCGCGACCCTGCCCGACGGCCGCATCGTCGCCGGCGGCGACTTCAGCACCGTGAACGGCGTACCCGAGAACGGTCTCGTCGTGCTCGACCCGACGACCGGCGCGGTCGACACGACCTTCACGGGCCGGCTGATCAACGCGCTCTCGACGAGCGGCGGCCAAGCCGTCGTCCGCGCCCTCGACGTGCAGGGCGGCTGGCTCTACGTCGGCGGGTCGTTCACGCACGCCACGGGCGGCAGCGCGACCGCCCAGGTCTACTCGCGGGGCGCCGTGCGGCTCTCCGTCACGAACGGCACGCCGGACAGGACCTGGACCACCGAGTTCGACGGCACGGTCGTGAGCCTCGACGCCTCCGCAGCGGGCGACCGCGTCTACTTCGCCGGGTACTTCGCGAACGACAGGACGACGCCGACCCTCCGCGCCGCGGCCCTCACGACGGCCGGCGCCGCCGTGATCCCGTGGACCGTCGACTTCACCTCGGCGAGCGCGAGCTACCAGCAGGCCGTCCGCGAGGTCGGCGACCGTGTCTGGATCGGCGGCTCCGAGCACATGATCTTCAGCTACAACCGCGCGGACATGCGCGAGGCGAGCACGAACCTCATGTCGAACGAGGGTGGCGACGGGCAGGTGCTCGGCACCGACGGCACCTCCGTCTTCGGCGGCTGCCACTGCTGGCTCGCGGTCTACGAGGGCGCGCACACCCACGTCTGGAACCAGCCCGGCACCGCGTGGACCAAGGTCTCGAAGATCGAGGCGATGGGCGCGTGGAACGCCACCACCGGCGCGTACCAGACGGGCTTCAGCCCCTCGTTCACGAGCCGTGAGGGCGCCGGCGGCTGGGCGGTCTTCACCGACTCGACCGGCGTGACCTGGATGGGCGGGGACTTCACCGCCGCCCGCATGGGCAGCACCACGAAGAGCTGGGTCGGCGGCTTCGCCCGGTTCGCACCGAACGACTCGACCGCCCCGACGAGCCCCACGAACCTCAAGGTCGCGGCCGCCGCCACCGGCGTCTCGGCCTCGTGGACCGGCTCGACGGACTCGGGCGGCAGGGTCGCCTACGAGGTGCTCCGCGACGACCGGGTGATCGCCACGACCACCGCGACGTCGATCACGCTCCCGACCGGTCCCGACGGGGCGAAGTACTTCGTCCGCGCCGTCGACCCCTCGGGCAACCGCTCGGCGAGCACGCCCGCCGCGCAGGTCGCGCTCGTCGTCGCCGGTCAGCCGCTGCCGAGCGGCACGGTGCTCGTCGACTCCGGCTCGACCTGGTCGTACTGGTCGCAGGCGACCGCGCCTGATGGCGGCTGGCAGGCTCCCGCCTACGACGCCTCGACCTGGGCGACGGGCACGGCGGTCCTCGGCTGGGGCACCACGGGGATCACCACCCAGATCCCCGCGCCCGCAACCGGGCGGCCGCTCGCCAGCTGCTTCCGCGGATCGTTCTCGATCCCGGCGGGTGGCGTCCCGGGAACGGGCCTCACGATCACGACCCGCGCGGACGACGGCATCGTCGTCTCCGTCAACGGCACCGAGGTCGGCCGCGCCAACCTGCCCACCGGCACCATCACCGCGACCACCTACGCCCTCTCCGCGCCGAGCACCACGACCGCGGCAGCGAACCCCGTCACCTTCCAGGTGCCCGCCTCGCTGCTCGTCATCGGCACGAACGTGATCACCGCCCAGGTGCAGTCCAACTACAAGAGCACCCCCAACACCAGCTTCGACCTCAAAGCGGTCGTGCAGTGACGACGGGGACGACCTCCCGCCCGCACGCCCTCCCGATCGCCACGCCCGTCCCGGTCGTGGCGGTCCTCCGGCCGCGCTGACCGGTTCCGGCCGCGGTCCCCGTACTGGGGATCGCGGTCGCCGGGGCGTCCGTCCGACGATGGATCACCCACCTCGCGCGGACCCGGCGCCGGCTCTCCCAGGCCGGCGTCCCGCGCGCTCCCCTCCCCTGTGACCCGACAGGTACCCCGATGACCCGCACCCCCTCCTCCCGCGCCCTCAGCGTCACGGCTGCGACCGCGCTCACCCTCACGGTCGGTGCGACCGTGGCGGCCGGCCTCCTGCTGCCCGCGCATCCCGCGCACCGCACCGCGGCCGCACCGCCGGCCCCGACCGCGACGTCCGCTCCCGCGCACACGACGGCACCCGCGCCGCGCACCACCACCGCGCCGCTCCCGGCGAGCACGACGGCGGCGCTCGCGACCCGCACGATCACCACGCGCTCCGCGACCGCGGCCGTCGCCACGTACGTGCAGGCCGTCGACAGCGTCACGCCCGACTCGCTCACCGGCGCGATCACCCCCGTCGTGGCCGGTCAGGCGAAGGCCGAGCTCCAGGCGCAGCAGCTCGAGTTCGAGAGCAACGGCTGGACCGTCCACGGCACGACCCGCGTCGACGGGGTCCGGGTGCTCGGCAGCGACCCGGCCTCGGCGACGCCGACGGCCCGCGTGCAGGCGTGCATCGACTCGAGCGACGTCACCCTGCTCGACGCGCACGGGAAGCCGGTCGTCGCACACCCGCAGGCCGTGCGGCGCGCGCTGAACCTCTACTCGCTCGCCTACACGGACGGCACCTGGCACATCGTCGCGCACTCCTTCCCCGCCGACCCGAGCTGCTGACCCCCGATCCCCTCGCCCCCGGCCCGGCGACTCCCCCGCCTCCTCCTGCACCCGACGGAGCCCTCCCGATGACGTCCCTCTCCCCCCGACGTGCCGCGACCGCGGCCGGCGCGGCGATCGCCCTGCTCGGCACGGCGCTCGCACCGGCCCTGCAGTCCGCGAGCGCCGCGACGCCGCTGCCCGACGGGCTGTCGGCCGCGACCGCCGCCGCCTCCTGCTGGGAGGTGAAGCAGAACGTGCCCTCCTCGCCCGACGGCGTCTACTGGCTCGAGACCCCCGCCCTCGGCGCGCCCCAGCAGTTCTACTGCGACCAGACCACGGATGGCGGCGGCTGGGTGCTCATCGGCCGCGGGCGCGACAACTGGACCCAGTCCGAGCTGGGGTACGGCACCGCGTCGGACGTCCGCAGCACCATCACCGGACCCGCCGCGTTCAGCGCCCGCGAGCTGAGCACCGCGACCGTCGACGCCCTGCTGAACGGGCAGCCCGTGTCCGCGCTGCCGGACGGCGTCCGCATCCGCCGCGCGATGGACTCGGCCGGCACGAGCTGGCAGGAGGTGCGCTTCACCTTCGCGTCCCCGCGCACCGACTGGTCCTGGCAGTTCGACGACGTGCAGCGCCTCAACACCTGGCGGTTCCAGACGACGAGCGGCACGGTGAGCGGCACCGGCGGCACCACCGAGTCCTTCGGCAGCGACCTGACCTACAACCACGTGTCGACGCAGACGGTCAACCATGCCGCCAACTGGAACAGCGCCGCCCGCTACGACGGCTGGGCGACCGGCTTCGGCTACGGCCCGAACGTGAAGGGCAGCGCGGCCGCGACCGACTACCTGTACCAGGCCACCACCGGCTACGTGCGTCCCTTCGCGCAGATGTACCTGCGGCCGAAGCTCGTGAGCTCGGCCGTGTTCACCACCATCCCGGACTCCGGCACGCAGGCCTCCGCGCAGGCGCCGCTCGCGAGCAGCCTCGCGATGAAGACGGTCGAGGGCGTCAGCGGCCTCGGCGCGCAGGGCACCGGCATCGAGAACACCGAGGTGTCGGCCTTCACCGAGTCGAACGGCAAGGTGTACGTCGGCGGCAACTTCGACCACGTGCAGCAGAACGCCACGGGCGCGGGCACGGTGCAGCAGTCGTACCTCGCCGCGTTCGACGTGAGGACCGGCCAGCTCGTGCCGGGCTTCGCACCGAAGCTCGACGGGCAGGTCAAGGCGCTCGCCACGCTGCCCGACGGCCGCATCGTGGCCGGCGGCTGGTTCAGCACCGTGAACGGCGTCCCGAGGAACGGCTTCGTCGTGCTGAACCCCACCACGGGGGCGATCGACACCACCTTCACGGGCCGGCTGACCAACGCGCTGTCCACGAGCGCCGGCAAGGTGATCGTCCGCTCGCTCGACGTCCAGAACGGCTGGCTCTACGTCGGCGGCGCCTTCACGCACGCCACGGGCGGCAGCACGACCGCGCAGGTCTACTCCCGCTCCGCGGTGCGCATGTCCGTGACGAACGGCACGCCCGACCCCAGGTGGACCGTCGCCTTCGACGGCACCGTCGTCTCGCTCGACGCCTCGGCGCTGGGCGACCGCGTCTACTTCGCCGGCTACTTCGCCAACGACAAGACCACGCCCACGGTGCGCGGTGCCGCGATCAGCACCACGGACGCCTCGGTCATCCCGTGGTCCCTCCGGTTCACCGACCCGACCAACTACCAGCAGGCCGTCCGCGAGGTCGGCGGCCGGGTGTGGATCGGCGGCAGCCAGCACGAGATCATGAGCTACAACCGCGCAGGTCTGGGCCTCGCCTCCACGAACGTGACGTCGATGGAGGGCGGCGACGGGCAGGTCATCGCCACCGACGGCAGCAACGTCTACGGCGGCTGCCACTGCTGGCTCGGCGTGTACGAGAACACGCAGACCACCGACTTCCACAGGGTCACCGACTTCACCCGGGCGTCGAAGATCGAGGCGCTCGGCGCCTGGAACGCGGCGACCGGCGTCTACGAACCGGCCTTCAGCCCCTCGTTCACGAGCCGCGAGGGCGCCGGCGCCTGGGCGACCTTCACCGACTCGACCGGCGTCACCTGGGTCGGCGGCGACTTCACCGGGGCCCGCATGGGCGCCTACGGGAAGAGCTGGGTCGGCGGCTACGCCCGGTTCGCACCGAACGACTCGACCGCGCCGACCACGCCGGCGAACCTCAAGGTCGCGGCGTCGACCACGGGCGTCTCCGCCTCCTGGACGGCCTCGACGGACAGCGGCGGCACGGTCACGTACGAGGTGCTCCGCGACGACCGGGTGATCGCCACGACCACCGCGACGTCGATCACGCTCCCGACCGGTCCCGACGGGGCGAAGTACTTCGTCCGCGCCGTCGACCCGTCGGGCAACCGCTCGGCGAGCACCCCGGCCGCGCAGGTCGCGCTCGTCGTCGCCGGTCAGCCGCTGCCCAGCGGCACGGTGCTCGTCGACTCCGGCTCGACCTGGTCGTACTGGTCGCAGGCCACGGCCCCCGCGGCCGACTGGCAGACGCCCGGCTACGACGCGTCCACCTGGCCGACCGGCACGGCCGTGCTCGGCTGGGGCCCGACCGGGATCACCACCCAGCTCCCGGCGCTCAGCGCGGGCGGCCACCCGCTCGGGAGCTCCTTCCGCGGCTCCTTCACCATCCCCGCCGGCAGCGTGCCGACGACCGGGCTGAACCTCACGACCCGCGCGGACGACGGCATCGTCGTCTCCGTCAACGGCACCGAGGTCGGCCGCGCCAACCTGCCCACCGGCACCATCACCGCGACCACCTACGCCCTCTCCGCGCCGAGCACCACGACCGCGGCAGCGAACCCCGTCACCTTCCAGGTGCCCGCCTCGCTGCTCGTCACCGGCACGAACGTGATCACCGCCCAGGTGCAGTCCAACTACAAGAGCACCCCCAACACCAGCTTCGACCTCAAAGCGGTCGTGCAGTGAGGACCGAGATGACACTCCCCGCCCCGATGCTCCTCCCGGCCCGGTCCGGGGGCGCCCGTCCCCGGATCGGGGTCCGGGAGGCCCTCGCCGAGCTCCGCGCCGTGCAGAAGCCGGGCAGCGGGTTCCCCGCGTACACCCGCTGGGTGAACCGGCGGCTGGCCCGCTACCCCGCGGCCCTGTTCGCGTCGTGGGGCCTCGGCCCGAACGCGGTCACCGCGGCGAGCGCGGTCAGCTCGGCCGCCGCCATCGCGCTCGTCGTCGCGGCCCCGGCCTCGGCCGTTCCCGCGGTGGCCGCCGGGGTGCTGCTCGCCCTCGGCTACGTGCTCGACTCCGCCGACGGGCAGGTCGCGCGCCTCACCGGCCGCGGCAGCATCGCCGGCGAGTGGCTCGACCACGTGGTCGACGCGATCCGCACGCCCGCGATCCACCTCGCGGTGCTCGTCGGGCTCGCCCGTCAGGGCGCGCCCGCGTGGCTCGAGGTCGTCGCGCTGCTCTACTGCGTCGTCGCGGTCGGGCAGTTCATGAGCCAGATCCTCGCCGAGCAGCTGAGCGGCCGGCAGCACCGCGCTCCCGCGGGCCGCGGCGGCGTGAAGCAGTCGTTCCTCACCCTGCCGACCGACTCGGGCGTGCTCTGCTGGAGCCTCGTGCTCTGGGGCGCGCCGGCGCTCTTCGGCATGGTCTACACGGCGCTGCTCGCCGCGAACGCCCTGCACGCGGCCGCCTCGATGCGCCGCAAGTACTCGCACCTCGTCGCGCTCGGGCGCGCGTCGTGACCGCCCTCGCTCCGGCCGCGGTGCGGCCGCACCGGGCGCCCGAGCCCGCCGCTGCTCGCGGCGTGCTGCCGGCGTGGCCGCTGCAGCTGATGATCGTCGGCTACCCGGTCGAGTGGGCGCTCGGCGCCACCGCGTTCGGGTCGATCCTGCTCGCGCTCGTCATGGCGGTCTACCTCGCCGTCCGCGGCCGCGTGCGGATCGTCCCGGGCCTGCTGCCGTGGTTCCTGCTGCTCGCCTGGGTGCTCGCGTGCGCCGTCGGCCTGCACTCCGGCAACCAGGCGATCGGCTACGTGCAGCGCTTCGGCGACCTCGCCGCCGCCGGCGTCGCCGCGCTCTACTACGTGAACGCGCGGGAGCGGATCCCCGCCGCCCGCGTGCTCTCCTCGTTCGTGCTGCTCTGGATCGCGATCGTCGTGCTCGGCATCGCCGCGATCCGCTTCCCGGACGTGCACCTCACCACGCCGATGAGCCACCTCGTGCCCGCGTCGCTGCAGAGCAACAGCCTCGTGCAGCAGCTGCTCCACCCGCCGCTCGCCGAGGTGCAGCACCCGTGGGGCGCGACGCATCCGTTCGATCGGCCCGCGGCGCCGTTCCCCTACGCGAACAGCTGGGGCGCCGCCTACGCGATCCTCACGCCCGTCGTGCTCGCCTACCTCGCGCTGCGGCCCCGGCGCTGGAAGGTCGTCGCGCTCGTCGGGCTGCTCGTCGTGTCGCTCTGGCCCGCCATCCAGACGAGCAACCGGGGCATGTTCCTCGGCCTCGCCATCGGCATCGCCTACGTCGTCGCGCGGCTCGCGCTCCGCGGCCGGCTGCTCGTCGCGGTCGGGGCGGTCGGCACCGCGCTCGCCGCCGCGGGCTACCTCGTGGCATCCGGCTCGCTCGCCGCGATCCTCGGCCGGCAGCAGTACAGCGACAGCACCGCCACCCGCAGCGACATCTACCTCGGCACGTTCCGGGCGACGCTCGAGTCGCCGTTCCTCGGCTGGGCGAGCCCGCAGACCGACAGCGCGATCGGCTACCCGCTCGGCAGCCAGGGCCTCGCCTGGACCCTCATGTACTCGTACGGGTTCGTGGGCCTCGGCCTGTTCCTCGTCTTCCTCGTCGGCGCGATCGTCCGCACCGGCCGGGCGCCCGGCACCGCCTCGCTCTGGCTGCACTCCGTGCTCGTCGCGCTGGTGCCCGTGATGTGGTTCTACGGCCTCGGCACGATCCAGACGATCGCGATCGCGGTGATCGCCGGGGTGCTGCTCCGTGCCCGCGCCACGGGCGAGGTGCTCCGATGAGCCGCCGGCCCGAGGGGCTCGTGCAGGCGGGCGGCACCACCTTCGGCGGCATCGTCGTCGGCGCCGCCGCGACGCTGCTCCTCGCGAAGGTCGTCGGCAACGGCCTCGGCGCCGCGGGCACCGGCCTCTTCTTCCAGGCCATCGCGCTGTTCGCGATCGTGTCGAACGCGCTGCAGCTCGGCGCGGACACCGCCCTCGTGCGGACCCTCTCGCGGCAGATCGCGCTCGGTGAGCGCGGGGGCATCCGCGCCACGGTGCGGAGCGCCGTCGTGCCGGTCGCCGTCGTGGGCGCGCTCGTCACCGGGATGGTGCTCCTCGCGGCCGAGCCGCTCGCCACCCTCGTCGCGCCGCAGGACCCGGCCTACGCCGTCGGGGTGCTGCGCATCATGGCCCCGTTCCTCGCCGCGGGCGCGCTGCTCGCGGTGCTGCTCGGCGCGACCCGCGGCCTCGGCTCAACGGTGCCCTACACGCTGCTGCAGAACATCGGCCTGCCCGTCGCCCGCCTCGCCGTCGTCGCGCTCGCCATGACCGCGGGCCTGCCCGTGCAGGTGGTGGCGGGCGCGTGGGCCGCACCGCTCGTCATCGTCACGGCGGTCGCTGCGCTGCTGACCGTCCGCGCCGTGCGCAGCGCCTCCGCGGTCGCCGCGACCGCGCCCGTCGACCTGCCCGCGGTCCGCCGCGCCTTCTGGGGCTTCGCTCTGCCGCGCGGCGCGTCGACCCTGATCGAGCGGATGCTCGACTGGACCGGCGTGCTGCTCGTGCTCGCGATGGCCGGCCCCGTCGCCGGCGGCATCTACGCGGTCGTCAACCGCTGCGTGAGCGCCGGCACGATGATCGACCAGGCCGCCCGCATCGTGGTCGGACCGCGCATCAGCCGGGCGCTCGCCGTGCAGGACCGCACCGAGGCGTCCGCGCTGTTCCTCGACGTCACGCGCGCCATCGTCGCGGTGAGCTGGCCGTTCTACCTGCTCCTCGCCGTGTTCGCGCCCGCCGTGCTGTCGATCTTCGGCAGGGAGTTCCGCGCCGGCGCGCTGCCGCTCGCGCTCGTGGCGATCGCGATGATGCTCGCGACCACCGCCGGCATGGTGCAGAGCATCCTGCTGATGGGCGGCCGCAGCTCGTGGCAGCTCGGGAACCGGCTCGTGCAGCTCGCGACGCTCACGGTCGTGACCGCGCTGCTCGTGCCGCCGCTCGGCCTCACCGGCGCCGCGATCGGCTGGATGGCCTCCATCGTCGTCGACACCGTGCTCGCGGCCGTGCAGGTGGGCGTGAAGCTCGGCATCCGCAGCTCGCCGCGGCGCATCGCGCTGCCCGCGCTGCTCGCGCTCGTCGTCTTCGCGGGCGGCGGGTCGCTCGCGGCCGCGCTGCTCGGGCAGAGCGTCCCGGTGCTCGTGCTCGCCGCGACGGCGCTCGGCCTCGTCTATCTCGGGCTGCTGGTGGCGCTGCGCTCCCGGCTCGGCTTCGGCGCCCTGCTGCCGAAGCGGAAGACGGCGGCGGCTACCGGAGTCGCGGTCGCGATCGCGGAGCCCGTCGCGGCCCGCTAGCCCCCGCGGTCGATCGCCGCGTCCCGTCCTGCTGCAGGGCGGGACGCGGCGTCGTCGTGCCCCCGCCAGGCACCGCCGTACCGCGTGTAGGTACTTCGCCCTCGTGTAGGTGGGGATGCCGCGTGTCGCACCTACACGAGGGCGGATCACCTACGCCAGGTATCCGGCGACGCGAACGGGGCCGCGGCTCGGGAGGCACCGACGCGGCCAGGAGCCACGGTGGCCAGGAGCCACGTCGCCCTCCTGGAACCGCGTGTCGGTAGTCCGGGCGCAGGTGGAGGGCGCGCGTGTCGCACCGCCACGGGAGCGGATCACCGAGACGCGGCATCGGCATCGGCATCGGCATCGGCCGTAGCCCGAGCGCCGGGCGGGGCCTGCGCAAGTCGCTCCCCGGATGCAGGTTCCTCGCGCGGCTGCCGGGCCTGCGGCCCCGTGTCGCACCTGCACCCGGGTGCATCCCCTGCAAGCGGCGCGGGAGGCGAACGGGCAGCGCCCGTGAACGACGAAGCGGCCCCGGTCCGTCGAGGACCGGGGCCGCTTCGGGAGAGCGATCAGGCGGAGGGCGCCACCACGGGCTTCCGCACCCGGCGGGCGCGCGTGGCGGGACGTCCGGCCGAGCGGTTCAGGAACACCGGCACGACACGGACCGGGCCCCCGCTGCGCAGCGCGCGGGCGAGGCCGCGCAGGTCGCGGACACGGGCGGACGCGTCGCCGACGACGAGGACCGCGTCGGAGGCGTCGCCGAGCACGGCGAGGCGGGTGACGGAGGTCACGTGACGGGCATCGAGGAGCACGATCTCGTCGCTCGGCTGAGGCACGAAGCCGAAGCGGCCGTCGAGCTGCTCGGCCGGCAGGTGGTCCGCGCCGACGACGCGCACCCGCTGACCGGTCCGCAGCGCGTAGTCCGCGATGTGGTCGAGCAGCGCGTCCGCGGAGCCGGAGGCGGCGGTCACGGCCACGACGACGGGCTCCTCGCCGGCGGAGCGGCGCACGGCGCGCAGCACCGCCCGGGCGGTCTCGTCGTCGTCGTCCCGCAGCTCGACCGTCTCGGCGCCGAGCACGTCGCCGAAGCGGCGCCCGAAGCGGACGCGGCGGTCGACGAGGTCGCGGAGCAGCGCGGCGAGCGCGCCGAGCAGCAGGCCGCCGACGAGTCCGCCGACGACGAAGGACTGCAGCCCCTGCGACGACGGCGCCGAGGGCGCCACGGCGGCGCCGATGACGCGGGCCGTGCCGTCACCGACGTGCTGGAGCGCGGTCCGCTGCGCCTTCAGGCCCGTCAGGGTCTTCAGGTAGGTCGGGTCCGTCGCCGCGATCTGCACGTCGATCGACGCGAGCGTCGACTGCGCGGCCTGCTGCGCGGACTGCGCCCGGAAGGTGAGGTAGGCCGAGGCGAGCGCGTTGGCCCAGGTGGCGGCATGACGCGGGTCGTTCGCGTCGACGGTCACCTGCAGGACGTCGGAGCCCTGCGGCGCGGCCACGGAGGTCGACCGCACGAGCGTGGACGCGTCCACGGAGCCGTGCAGCGCGGCGGACGCCAGGTCGGCGACCTGCCGGGAGCCGAGCGCGGCCTGCTCGGTGCTGATGTTCACGTCCTGCGTGTACCAGGTCCCGGCGGCGGTCGCGAACCGGATGGGCGACACCGCCACCGACGCGGTGGCGCTGTACGAGGCGGGGGTGGTGAGGCCGGCGGCGAGGGCACCGCCGAGGACGACGGCGGTGACGCCGAGCACGGTCGGCCAGCGACGGCCGACGCGTACCAGCAGGTGCGACAGATCGACCGTGCGGTCGGGGGTCGCTTCGATCACGGGGACTCCTGAGCGCCCGGGAAGCAGGGAAGAGCGCGGCGGTGCCCGGGTTCACACAGCCGTCACGAGGGGTGGGTGCCCCGATCCTCGCCCCTCCGCGGCCGCTGCAGCAGGTCCCCCTTCGGGGTTCAGGGCGTGGTCGTCACGTAGGCGACCCCGGAGCCGCTGAAGACGAGGTCGCCCTCGTCGGGCGTCACGAAGGCGGCGTCGCCGCGGGCGAGGTTCGCCTGCATCGTCGCGCCCTGCAGCGTGATGCCGCCGGTGAGGGTGAGCACGATCGCCGGCCCGGTGAGCCGGAACGAGGTGCGCTCGGGCCCCGCGAGCCGGTAGCCGTGCACCTCGGCGGCGTCGCCCAGAGCGACCTCGGCGAGCACGAAGTCGTCGGAGTCGACGCGCCACACGCGGACCCCCTCGACGGGCGAGTCCGGGTGCGAGAGCGGCACCGGCTCGGCCTGGAAGCGGGTGACGGCGAGCAGCTCGTCGACGTCGATGTGCTTGCTCGTCAGGCCGCCGCGGAGCACGTTGTCGCTCTGCGTCATGACCTCGATGCCGACGCCCTCGAGGTAGGCGTGGATGCTGCCCGCCGGCAGGAACATCGCCTGCCCCTGCGCGAGGGTGATGCGGTTCAGCAGCAGGGCGAGGACGATGCCCGGGTCGCCGGGGTGCTCGTCGGCGAGCTTCGCGACGGTGTCGAACTCGCGCCGGAAGCTCGAGGTCGCCGACGCGCGCGCCGCGGCGCCGACGATCGCCGGCACGAGCCGCGCGACGTCGCTCCCCCCGCGCAGCAGCCACTCGACGGCGTCGCGCAGCGGGTTGCCCGACGCCGCGTGATCCGGTGCGGTGACCCCGGAGTCGGGCATGCCGGTGGCGTTCACGTCCATCGAGCTGCCGGTGGAGCCCGCCTGACCCGGATCACCGGCGGCGAGCCGATCGGCGAGCGCTCCGATCGCGTCGGCGTCGTCGCCGTCGGCTGCGAACGACTGCAGCTCGGCGAGCAGCAGTCGCGCCTCGCTCACGTGCCGGAACCCCGCGAGCGCCTCGAACGCCGGCGAGAGGGCGAGGATCAGCTCGGGCTTCGCGGAGTCGTCCCGGTAGTTGCGCTCCGGCGCGTCGAGCGCGACGCCGGCCTCGTTCTCCCGCGCGAACCCGGCGCGTGCCTGCTCGGGGTCCGGGTGCACCTGCAGCGAGAGGGCATGGTCGGCGGCGAGCACCTTCATGAGGAACGGCAGCCGCGTGCGGCCCGGGCCGACGAACGCCTCGGGCTCGGCGGCGAGGACCTCGTCGAGGTGCCGGCCGGCGAGCGCCGGCGCCGAGTCGGTGATCTCGCTCGGCGAGCCCGGGTGCGCACCGAGCCAGTACTCCGCCTCGGGGGCACCCGACGGCCGCCGACCGAGCAGCTCGGCGATCGCGGAGGTCGAGCCCCAGGCGTAGTCGCGAGGGGTGTTGGTGAGACCGACGATCATGGACGGCTCCTTCAGCTCGGTCGGGGTCGACGACCGTTCTACCGTGCGCGGTTCCGTGCGAGCAGGATCCCGGGTGCCGTCGCACGCGGAAGGTAGGTTGGGCCCTCGTGCGGCGGAGGCGGATGACGGATGCCTACGCGTTCCTCGCGCTGTTCTCGCTGTGGGACGGCGACGGCCTGCGCGACCTGCTCAGCTGGTGGGGCTTCGGCGCCCTGTCGGCCTTCCTGCTCGTCGTCGGTGTGGTCGTCCTGGTGCGCCACCGGCGGCGGCTGAAGGAGCTGGTGCTCACCGTCGACACGCTGCCGCTCGCCGCGTTCCTCGCGGTCTGCCTGATCTCCGCCACCTGGTCGGCCTACGCCTCCGCCACGCTGATCGCGTGCGCGATCCAGATCGGCACGGCCGCCGTCGGCACCGCCCTCCTCGTGCTGATGCCCGCGCGCCGACTCGTGAGGATCTTCGCGCTCATGCTGCACGTGCACCTCGTGCTGGCGCTGCTCTTCGAGGTCGTCGTCGCCCTGCTGCCGACGCACCAGCTCGCCCCGTTCTGGACCGACTACGGCTCGAACGCGCCCGGCGCCTACTACTGGAGCCAGGGGCTGCTGTTCACGGGCGGCCGGATCCAGGGCATCGTCGGCAACGCGAACCTCACCTGCTTCATCGCGCTGCTCGGGCTCGTCACGGTCCTATCGCTCGCCGCGGGCCGTCTGCTGCGCCTGCGGTTCGCGGTGCCCGCCGCGCTGCTCGACCTGCTGATGGTCGCGCTCACCCGCTCCGGCACCGTGATCGTCGCGGGCCTCGCCGTGCTCGCGGCGGGCCTCGTCGCGCTCGGCTACCGCCGCTCGCACCGCCGGGGCCGGGTCGTCGTCACCGTGGTCGCCGCGGTCGTGGTCGCGCTCGTGGCGTTCAGCTCGTCGCGCCTGTCGGGGCCGGTGCTCGCGCTGCTCGGCAAGGGTGACGACCTCACCGGACGACTCGAGATCTGGCGCATCGTCGGCGGCCTCGTCGAGCAGCGGCCGGTGCTCGGCTGGGGCTGGATCAGCTACTGGGCGCCCTGGGTCGCCCCCTACGACCGGCTCGTCGTGCGCGGCGGCGTGCAGTACCTGCAGGCGCACAACGCGTACCTCGACATCCAGATGCAGCTCGGGATCCCCGGGCTGCTCGCGCTCGCGGCGCTGATCGGCTCGCTCGCCTACCGGTCGCTGCGCCTCGCCGTCGTGCCCGCCCCGCTCACCGTGCTGCCGCTGCTGCTGCTCACCACGCTGCTCACCCAGGCGCTCGCCGAGAGCCGCCTGCTCATCGAGGGCAACTGGGCGCTGCTCGTGATGCTCTCCGTGGCGGTGCCGTGGGTGCCCGTCGTGCGGCTGGCCCCAGAAGACGGGGCGCGCGCGGAAGCGGTCGCCGCCTAGTCTCGATCGAACGCCGGTACCCGGCCTCCGATACCCGTCGGCGGCACCGGTCTCAGCTCAGCGTCCCATCCCCTACCCACGACGAGCGTCGTACGCCGCCGACCCCGCCCGCGGGACCGACGGTGACCGCACCGCTCGGCGTCCGTCCCGTCCGGTCCCCGGCGGAACGGTCCGGAGCCTCCCCATGACCTCCTCCCCCACCCGCCTTCCCCGGCACGCACTGCCCGTGCAGCGCATGCGCGTCGCCTTCGTCGGCACGCGCGGTGTCGCGGCCGGCGACAGCGGTGCGGGGACGGCCGTCGAGGAGATCGGACGCCGGCTCGTCGCCCGCGGCCACGAGGTGACGGTCTACGGGTCGGGCCTCGACGTGCCGGCCACCTCACGCCTCGGCATGCGGCTCGTCCCGCTGCCCGCGCTCGGCGACGGCAACATCGGCACGGTCGGTCGCGCCGCCCTCGCCGGTGCCCGCGCGGCGCTCGGGCAGAAGCAGGACGTCGCCTTCCTCTTCGACGGCTCGAACGCGCCCGCGCTCCCGCTGCTGCGCGCCCGCGGCACCGCCGTGGCCGTCCACCTCGAGGGCCTCGAGGAGCAGCGCGGCCGGTGGGGCGCCTGGGGGCGCCGCTACTGCCGCTTCGCCGAGCGCTGGTCCGTCCGGCAGGCCGACGCGCTCATCGCCGACGTGCAGTCCACGGCCGGTCACGTCCACGACGCCTACGGCCTGCCGAGCGAGCTGATCGGCTTCGGCGGCCGCGTCGTGCGCAACGTGCCCGCCGACGCCCTCGAGGCGCGGGGGCTCGTGCCCGGCGGCTTCCACCTCGTCGTCGCGAGCTTCGTCCCCGAGCACCACGTCGACGTCGTGCTCGAGGGCTACCGCCGCTCCGGGGCCACCCTGCCGATCGTCGTCGTCGGATCCGGGCCGCATCGCAGCGCCACGACCCGCCGCATCGAGGAGCTCGCGCACGCCGAGCCCCGCATCCGGCTGCTCGGCGACGTGACCGACGAGCGGCTCCTCGACCAGCTCTACGCCCACGCCGCCTGCTACGTGCACGGCCACGGGGTCGGCGGCGCGCACCCCTCGCTGCTCCGCGCCATGGGCGCCGGGACCGCCGTGATCGCCTGGCAGGTGGTCTTCAACCGCGAGGTCGTCGGCACCGCGGGCCTCTACTTCGCCTCGCCGAACCAGCTCGCCCCGCTGCTCACCGACGTCGAGCGCTACCCGCTGCGCTTCGTCGACATCGGCGAACTGCTGCAGGAACGCACGCGCCGCCTCTACGACTGGGACTCGGTCGCCGAGGCCTACGAGGCGCTCGCCGTGCGGCTGCACCGCGGCTTCACCACCCGCGGCATGAGCGACGGCCGCCGCCCTGCGCCCGTCGCCCTGCCGGAACCCGTCGCCTGGCACCTGCCGCGCTGAACCCACCGAACCGAGCCCACCCCACCACCCATCCGCACCCACCCACCGGCGGACCACCCACCCGCCGGCGCTCCCCTCCCGACCCGAATCGAGATCCCCCGCATGAGCGCCCCCCTGCGCATCGGCTACGCCGCCGGTGCCTTCGACCTGTTCCACATCGGCCACCTCAACCTGCTGAAGCACGCGAAGAGCCGCTGCGACCACCTCATCGCCGGCGTGGTCTCCGACGAGATGCTGCAGCTCACGAAGGGCATCACCCCGGTGATCCCGCTCGCGGAGCGCCTCGAGATCGTGCGGAGCGTCGCCTACGTCGACGAGGCGCGGGCCGAGACCGTGCCCGACAAGCTCGACACCTGGCGTGCCGTCGGCTTCACGCACTTCTTCAAGGGCGACGACTGGCGCGGCACCGAGAAGGGCCTGCGCCTCGAGGCCGAGTTCGCCGCGGTCGGGGTCGAGGTCGTGTACTTCCCGTACACGGTGTCGACGTCGTCCACCCAGCTGCGCCGGGCGCTCGCCGCGCTCACGGCGCAGGGCGCGGAGCTGGAGACGGTCGGCTAGCCCTCCTGCTCCTCCCGCCGCGCGGCGCTCCTTCCGGGCATCGGGCCGACCCGCTCGTAGGGTCGCCCGAAGTCCTCGGAAGGAGCGCCGTGCTCGTCCACGTGCCGAACCCCGTCCCACCCCTCGCCGCCCTGCTCGGCCGCGTCTCCGCCGGGTCCCGGCGCGTCGGCTCGCTGCGCGCGATGCGGATCCCGCTGCCCGCCGGCGATCTCGAGCCCGGCGACGTGCTCGTGCGGCTCGTCCCGCTCCGACGGCGCGCGAGGGCCGTGCCGGGCGGGCTGCTGCTCGCCGCCCGCCTCGTCCGCACCGACGCGGGCACCGCGCTCGAGGCCTCCGGCTGGGCGCGAGCGGGCCGCTACCTGCTCACCGCCGGCACCGCCGCGGTGCCCCTGCGGGTCGGGCTGCACGGCGCCGTGCGCGTCACGAGCCCCGTAGGGCTGCGGTCGCCGCGCGCGCTGCTCGCCGCCGCGGTCGCCCGCCTTCCGATCGCTCGCGTGGCGGAGCTCGCCTGACCTTCCGGGGGGCGTCGTCCTCGGCGTCGCCGTCCCGCTGCTCGCCGCGCGGCTCGCGCGCGGCTGCACCTCGGGTGGGTCTTCGACCTCCCCGCCTGGCGCCGTCGGCCGGTGCTGCCCGAGGGGCCGGGGCAGGCGGCCCGCCCGTGCGCCGCGGCACGTCCGGCCGCGCCGCGCGGGGAGCGACCGCGTTCCCGCCCCGGCGTCAGCCGCAGGCCGTGCGGTCGATCGTCACCGGGACCTCGTGCACCTTCGGCGTGTGGCTCACGGCGATGTCCCGCGACGGCGACGTGCCGCCGCTGAAGACCGCCGCGACCGTCACCGACTGCTGCGGGGCCATCGTGATGCTCACGACCCCGACGGGACGCCCGTACATCTCGCCCTGCACCGCCGGCTTCCCGAGCCACGCACCCGTGGCATCGGTCACGGTGTTCGTCTGCGCGTCGATGGAGTCGCCCCAGCGCACCGGTGCGCCGTCGATCGAGGCCGAGACGAGCTTCGCCCCGGCCGGGCCGTAGAGCTGCACCCACTGCCGGTCGCCGCCCGGCGGGATCGGCTTGCGGTTCGGAAGGACGTACTTCGGCAGGGTGGCCACCTGCGCCGGCGTCAGCGTGTCGGTGACGGTCGTCGACACGGTCCATGTGGGCGTCGTCGCCGGGCACATCTTCGCCGTGACATGCACGGTCGCATCCATGTAGTAGCTCATCTTCGAGGTGGCGTCGTCGTTGTTGTAGACGCCGAGCACCGTCTGCGCGCTGTTGTCGGCGGGCAGCATGTTCGCGAGCCTCCCGTCGGCGAGCAGCTGCTCCTCGTCGCTGCGGACGCTGTAGGCCTTGAGCCGCTGCTCGGCGATCATGGGCTTCAGCGCCTTCGCGTAGCCACCGAAGCCGCCCGCGCCGTGGCTCACGGCGGTGAACACGGCCTTCGCCGCGGAGGCGAACACCGCGTCCTGCACCACGTGGTCGGGGTACTTCGCGTAGACCGTCGACAGCAGGTACTGCACGGCGTTCTTGGCGCCCAGGGTCTGCTTGTCGCCGATGCCGATCGGCCCGGTGGCCTTCAGGAGGTAGGAGAGGGCGACGGGATCGATCGAGACCACCCCGTCGACCTGTCCGCCGAACTGCCGCCGCCACATCTCGATCGCGAGCTGGGCCGTGGTCGGGAAGTCGGGCGTGAAGGTGATGTTCGTGAGGTATCGCGTGACGTGCTGGCCGTAGATCCGGTCCCAGTCACCGCTCTGCGGGAACGCGAGCACCGGCTCCTTGTACGGCTCGGGGAAGCTGCCCGAGTTGGGCTGCTGGCCGAGCGTGATGCGGCCGTGATCGACGTCGACCATGGCGAGCGCGGCCGGGTTCCCACCGCTCGCGCGCTCCTCGGCGTTGTTCTGGAAGAGCAGCAGGTAGTGGCGCGGCCCGTCGCCGCCGAGCGCGGGGTAGAGCACCGGCAGCACCTTCGTCACCTCGGCGGTGACCGGGGTGATGGCCTGCAGCTCCGAGCGCAGCTTCAGCACGGGCTTGCGCAGCTGCGCGGCCACGGGCCCCAGGTCGAGGGCGGCGAGCCGGGCGTCGGCGCGGCGCGCAGCCGCGTCGAAGGTGCCGATCGCCGGCGTGATGCGCTTGATGGCGGCGAGGTCGATGGCGCCGTCCCTCGGCTTGAACGTGGCGAGGGTGAGGCCGTTCGCATCCGTCGCCAAGGGCCCCACGCCGTCCTTCACGAGGTCGTCGGTGATGCCGCTGACCTGCCGCAGCACGGTGAGGTTCGGCCCGAGCCAGGGCACGTGCTCCGCGAGGCGCCAGACCGGGTCGGCCGCGGCCGAGCGCGCGCGGCCGGTGTCGGCGGCGACGCGGCGGTACTCCTCCGCGGTCGTCGTCGAGCCGGTGCCGAGCACGTCGGCCTTGAACGCCGAGAGGCTCGCCTGCGCCGCTTTGAGGTTGTTCGCCACGGTGAGCACGCGGCCGCCGACCCACAGGGCGCCGACGACGAGGGCGAGCACCCCGAGCCCGAGCGCGATCCAGCCCGCGAGCGCGACGCGCCGCCGACCACGACTCCACGCCCTGCGTGCCATATCCGCCTCCCGCTCATCCAGGCGGATGCGCTGCTGCAGGGTATCCGGCCCCGGATGAGGAACTCCATGCTCAGCCGAGCGGCGCGCCCCGTTCTGGGGCCGCCGGCACGGTCACGGGCAGCGCGTCGGCGCCCGTGCGGCCCTCGAGCGCGTCGCGGATGACCAGGGTGTCGCGATGCCGGATCACCCGGCGGAACAGCACCGCGGCGGCGCAGCCGAGCACCGCACCGATCGTGTTGTGCAGCACGTCCTGCAGGCTCGCGACCCGGCCGGGCAGGAACAGCAGCTGCGCGGTCTCGACGCAGCACGACAGCAGCGCGCCGAGCAGCGCGGCGAACCACATGCGCCGGTACGGCAGCAGCAGGTTCGCGAGGAAGCCGACGGGTACGAAGAAGAGCACGTTCGCGCTCGACTCCACGAGGTCGTAGTTCACGAACGCCGGCACCCCGTGCCGGTGCAGCGCCGCGAGGAAGCGCAGCAGCGCGGGGTCGATCGGCCGGTCGACCGTGGTCGGCCAGAGCGTCACCAGCAGCACGAACGCCACGTCGACGAGGATCAGCACGCCGACGAGGCGCAGCCGGAAGCGCTCGGCGAGGGTCCTGCGGCGCATCCGGCCGATGCTAGGGCCCCGAGGGGCTCCTCAGCGCCGACTTGGCCGCGTTCGGGCAGACTCCCCCCATGCGCGGCATCATCCTCGCCGGCGGCTCAGGCACCCGGCTGCATCCGATCACGATGGCGATCTCGAAGCAGCTCGTACCCGTCTACGACAAGCCGATGATCTACTACCCGCTCACGACGCTCATGCTCGCGGGCATCCGCGACGTGCTCGTCATCACGACGCCGCACGACGCGGAGCAGTTCACCCGCCTGCTCGGGGACGGAAGCCGCTTCGGCATCTCGATCACGTTCGCCGTGCAGGAGGAGCCGAACGGGCTCGCGCAGGCCTTCGTGATCGGCGCCGACTTCCTGGGCACCGAGAAGGCGGCGCTGGTGCTCGGCGACAACATCTTCTACGGCGACGGGTTCGGCACCCAGCTGCGCCGGTACACCGACGTCGACGGCGGCGCGATCTTCGCCTACTGGGTGGCCGAGCCGAGCGCCTACGGCGTCGTCGAGTTCGACCGCTCCGGCACGGCGGTCTCGCTCGAGGAGAAGCCCGCGAAGCCGAAGAGCAACTACGCGGTGCCCGGCCTCTACTTCTACGACAACGACGTGATCGAGATCGCGCGGGGCCTGAAGCCGTCGCCGCGCGGCGAGTACGAGATCACCGACGTGAACCGCACCTACCTCGAGCAGGGCCGGCTGCAGGTCGAGGTGATGCGACGGGGCACCGCATGGCTCGACACGGGCACCCACGACTCGCTGCACGACGCCGGCGAGTACGTGCGCACCATCGAGCAGCGGCAGGGCCTGAAGATCGGCGCGCCCGAGGAGGTCGCGTGGCGGCTCGGGTTCCTCGACGACGAGGGCCTGCGGCAGCGCGCCGAGCAGCTGACGAAGTCGGGCTACGGGCAGTACCTGCTCGCGCTGCTCGAGAGAGGACGGGACTCGTGAGGCTGCTCGTCACGGGCGGGGCGGGCTTCATCGGCTCGAACTTCGTCCATCTGGTGCTCGCCGAGACCGACTCCTCGGTGGTCGTGCTCGACGCGCTCACCTACGCGGGCAACCGGGCGTCGCTCGCCGGGCTGCCCGACGACCGGTTCGAGCTGGTCGTCGGCGACATCGCCGACGCGCCCCTCGTCGACCGGCTCGTCGGCGCGGCCGACGCCGTCGTGCACTTCGCCGCGGAGTCGCACAACGACAACTCGCTGCACGACCCGCGGCCCTTCCTCGACACGAACATCATCGGCACGTACACGCTCATCGAGGCGGCCAGGCGGCACGGCACCCGGTTCCACCACATCTCGACCGACGAGGTCTACGGCGACCTCGAGCTCGACGACCCCAACCGGTTCACGGAGCGCACGCCGTACAACCCGTCGTCGCCGTACTCGTCGACGAAGGCCGGGTCCGACCTGCTCGTGCGGGCGTGGGTGCGCTCCTTCGGGCTGCAGGCGACGATCTCGAACTGCTCGAACAACTACGGGCCGTACCAGCACGTCGAGAAGTTCATCCCCCGCCAGATCACCAACGTGCTCGACGGGGTGCGGCCGAAGCTCTACGGCGCCGGACGGAACGTGCGCGACTGGATCCACGCCGACGACCACTCGCGGGCGGTGCTCACGATCCTCGAGCGCGGCGAGATCGGCGAGACGTACCTGATCGGCGCGGACGGCGAGCAGGACAACCGGACGGTCGTCGAGCTGATCCTCGAGCTCATGGGGCAGCCGAGGGACGCGTACGACCACGTGCAGGACCGCGCCGGTCACGACCTGCGCTACGCGATCGACTCGACGAAGCTGCGCACGGAGCTCGGCTGGCGGCCGCAGTACGGGGACTTCCGGGCCGGGCTCGCGGCGACGATCGACTGGTACCGCGAGCACGAGGCGTGGTGGAGGCCGCAGAAGCAGGCAACCGAGGACCGCTACGCCCAGCAGGCCCGAGGGTCGAAGTGAGCGACTTCGACCACGGCAAGGCGCTCGCAGCGACGGCGACCCCGATCCCCGGCCTCGTCGTCCTCGACCTGCCGGTGCCCGGCGACAACCGCGGCTGGTTCAAGGAGAACTGGCAGCGCGAGAAGATGCTGCCGCTCGGGGTGCCCGACTTCGGGCCGGTGCAGAACAACATCTCCTTCAACGACGCGGCCGGCACCACCCGCGGCATCCACGCCGAGCCGTGGGACAAGTACGTCTCGGTCGCCGCGGGCCGGATCTTCGGCGCCTGGGTCGACCTGCGCGACGGCGCCACCTTCGGCGCGGTGTTCACGGCCGAGATCGACCCGTCGCGGGCGGTGTTCGTGCCGCGCGGCGTCGGCAACGCCTACCAGACCCTCGAGGCGGGCACCGCCTACACCTACCTCGTCAACGACCACTGGTCGCCCGACGCGACGTACACCTTCCTGAACCTCGCCGACGAGACCGTCGCGATCGACTGGCCGATCGCGCTCGACTCGGTCGAGATCTCCGCGAAGGACCGCGCGCACCCGCGGCTCGCCGACGTCACACCGATGGGACCGAGGCGGACGCTGGTGCTCGGCGCGGGCGGCCAGCTCGGGCGCGCCCTGCGCGAGGTGCTGCCGGACGCGGAGTTCGCGGACCGCGCGGCGTTCGACCTCACCGATCCCGCCGCCTGGTCGAGCCGTCGCTGGCGCGACTACGGCACGATCGTCAACGCCGCCGCCTACACCGCCGTCGACCGCGCGGAGACGCCGGAGGGCCGCGCCGCGGCCTGGGCGGTGAACGTCACCGCCGTCGCCGAGCTCGCCCGGGTGGCCACGGCGAACGGCATCACGCTCGTGCACGTCTCGAGCGACTACGTCTTCGACGGCAGCCGCGACCCGCACCGCGAGGACGAGCCGCTCGCCCCGCTCGGCGTGTACGGGCAGACGAAGGCGGCCGGTGACGCGCTCGTCTCCACGGTGCCGCGGCACTACCTCGTCCGCACGAGCTGGGTCATCGGCGACGGCGCCAACTTCGTGCGCACGATGGCGTCGCTCGCCGAGCGCGGCGTCGACCCGTCGGTCGTCGACGACCAGGTCGGACGCCTCACGTTCGCCGAGGACCTCGCCGCCGGCATCGCGCACCTCCTCGCGACCGGCGCCCCCTTCGGCACCTACCACCTGTCGAACTCCGGCGAGCCTGCGAGCTGGGCCGCGATCGCGAAGCGCGTGTTCGCGCTCGTCGGCGCCGACCCCGAGCGCGTCACCGGGGTGACGACGGAGGCGTACTTCGCCGGCAAGGCGGCGGCTCCCCGGCCGCTGCGCTCGACCCTCGACCTCGGCAAGCTCGCGGCGACGGGGTTCGTCCCCCGCGACCAGCTCGACGCCCTCGAGGCCCACCTCCGCCGCTGAGCGCCCGCAGCCGCCGCCCACCGTTCGGCGAGGGGCCGTCCAGACCCCGTGCCGAGCGTGGCGAGCGAGCGTGGGCGGACCGCGCCGGGACGGAGCGGAGCGATGGCGGAGACGGACCTCGGCGGGTTCTCGGTGCTCGCGATCGTGAGCGACTACGGCATCGAGCAGGACGAGCTCGTGGTGCCGGTCGAGCACCTGCAGGAGCGCGGCGCGCGCGTCGTGATCGCCTCCACCTCGGACGGGCCGGCGCAGACCCTCGTGAGCGACAAGGATCCGGGCCGGATCGTGCAGCCCGACACGACGCTCGACCAGGCGAAGGACGACGACGGCTACGACCTGCTGCTGATCCCCGGCGGCACGATCAACGCCGACAACCTGCGGCAGTCGGCCGACGCGGTGCGGGTGGCCGCCCGGTTCATCGGCGCCGGGAAGCCGATCGCCGCGATCTGCCACGGGCCGTGGACGCTCGTCGAGACCGGCTCGCTGCGCGGCAAGCGACTCACCTCCTACCCGTCCCTGCAGACCGACGTGCGCAACGCGGGCGGCGAATGGGTGGACGAGCCCGTCGTCGTCGACGACACGGAGGGATGGACGCTCATCACGTCGCGGAACCCGAAGGACCTCGACGACTTCACCCGGGCCATCGACGAGACGCTGTCCCCCGTTCGGGCCTGATCGCGGGCCCGCCGCGGCGCGTCATCCGCCGCGGCCGTACCCCTCGGGCACGATGTGCGAACCCCTCGCGCCGCTCTCCAGCGGCGCCGTCGCCTCCCCCGCGACACGGCCGTCGGCAATGCCGGACAACCTTGACCTTCTACCGTAGGTTGAGGCCATGGCGATGACCCTGCGACTGTCGGCGGACGAGGATGCGACCCTGGCCCGCCTGGCCCGGGCCTTCCAGAGCTCGAAGAACCAGGCCGTGGCGACGGCGATCGACATCGCCGCCCCGAGGCCCGACCACCCCGAGTTCGTCCGTGCCGCCACGGAGCGCCTCCTCACCACCTACGCCGCGCTGTTCACCCGCCTCGCGGAGGCGTGAACCGCCTGGTGCCCCTAGCCTTGGAGGGCACAGCCGGGCGCAAGGGTCCCGGGAGGCCGACCGCTTGAGGTGAGGATGACGGAGCCGTTCCCGCCGCAGCCGGAGGCCGCCCGCGTCGAGTACCTGAGCATCGACGACGTGGTCCAGATCGTCGAGATGTTCAGCGAGGCGCCCCTCCGCGAGGCCGTCCGCGACCTCGGCCTGCTCATCGGCGCGGTCGACCGGCCCGCGCTCAGGTACCGCGGCATGGACGTCTACGGCCCTCTCCCGATGAAGGCCGCGGCGTTCATGGAGAGCCTCGCGCGCAGCAACGCGCTGTTCGACGGCAACAAGCGGCTCGCCTGGCTCGCGACGAACGTCTTCCTCGAGCTGAACGGCGCGACGGTGCAGTTCAGCGACAACGAGATCTTCAGCCTGCTCCGTGAGGTGCAGCAGGGCTACCTCGCGACGAACGAGCTCGCCCACCGACTGCACACCCGCATCACCGCCGCCAGGCGCTGAGCGGCGCTCGCCGCCTCAGCGCCTGCGGATCGCCCAGTACATCTCGCGGGCCGAGGTGCGCAGCCGCTTCCGCGTGCGCTCGAGCTGCGCGCCCAGCCGGTCCGAGAGGGTCTCCTGCGCGGGCGGCGGCGCGTTGCGTCCCGCCGCCGACATGACCCCGGACTCGTCCACGGTGAGCCGGAACGCGCTCTCGAGCGACTCGCCCCCGGCGCCGGTCCGGAAGGCGAGCCCGTAGTCGCCGGGCGGCACGCTGCCCGCCGCCTCGAGACGGGCGCCCTCCGCGTCCCCCACGAGGTGACCCGGGAGGACGATCGCCTCGCCGCCGGAGGAGGGCTCGAGCACGACCTCCGCGGGAAGGGCGGTCGTGCCGTGCACGACCGCCTCCGGCAGCTCGACGGTGAGTCGTCCGTCCGCGCCGTGCACGTGCTCCTCGCCCGGGCGCGCGTCCTTGACGACGCTCCGAAGCCGGCCGGCGAGGTCGAGGGTGAGGTTGCCCTTCTTGTTCTTGTAGGCGACCGCCTGACGCCCGTCGAGGAGGGCCGCCCGGGCGGCCTTGCCGTACTTGATCGACGCGCTCCGGGCGAGGCCGCCCCAGCGCACCGCGCCGTAGAGGTCGTAGACGGTGTCCTCGAGCGGGTGCCCGGACGCCGCGGTGCCGAGGTCGACCTCGACCTCGGTGCGCACCGCCGGCGCCACCCGGCCCTCGTCGCCGACCGGCTCGAACAGGCGCTCCGGCTCGTGCCGCAGCCGCCAGGTCACCCGCTCGCTCCGGGCGCGGATGCCGACCCAGGCGTCGAGCGACGGCAGGTCGTCGGTGACGTCGAGCAGCTCGGCCGGCAGCGCGGCCGCGACGGCGGGCGGCAGCACGCGCAGCACCCGGTCGCCCTGCCGCTCGAACGGCATCGGGCCCTCCGACCGGAGCCGCCAGCCGGCCGAGACCGACAGGTGCAGCCGGCCGTCGCGCCACTCGATCCTGTCGGCACGGGTGACCGCGTGCAGATCGGCGTCGCCCTGCACGAGGACACGGAGCAGGTCGGGCCGCTCCGCCCTCAGCAGCAGCGCGCGGGCGCGCTCGAAGCGGCCGAGCAGCCCGTCCCACTCCTCCGGGATGTACCGCTCCTGCAGGGCGCGGCCGCGCGCGAGCGCCCGCCGCACCTCCTCGGGGCTCGCGTACGACAGCATCTGCCCGAACCGGCCGATGAGGCGCCCGCGGTACTGGTGCAGCAGCATCGTCCGGCGCGCCTCGGCGAACTCCGGCCCGTCGAGCGTCTCGTCGATGAACGCGAACAGCTGGTCGAGGCGGTCCCAGAACTCGCCCGTCTGCGGCCCGTAGGTCTTCGAGTTGTTCGTCTCGCTCGAGTGCCAGAGGTAGACGGGTGCGTCGGCGAGCACCGAGACGACGCGGGCGTGCCGCCACGCCTCGACGTTCACGTAGATGTCCTCCCAGAGCATCCGCCGCCCCTCGGGGAAGCGGATCCCGTGCTCGGCCAGGAAGGCGCGCCGGTAGAACTTGTGCGGCACCATCGGCAGCAGGCGATCGATCCCGCCGCCCGAGCCGAGCACGTTCGGCAGGTTGCCGTCGCTCAAGGCGTTGACACCCCACCAGACGTCGGACGTCTTCGACTCCTTCGGCGAGAGCAGGTCGGCGCCCGTCTCGGCCGCGTACTCCGCGACGCGGCGCAGCGCATCGGGGTAGAGCGAGTCGTCGTGGTCCATGAAGAGCACCCACTCGCCGCGCGCCATCTCGGTGGCGACGTTGCGCGGGCGGCTGGGCCACCCGGAGTTCTCGATGCGGTGGACGCGCATGTTCGGCCGGGTCTCGGCGTAGCGCTGCAGGCGCTCGTAGGTGTCGTCGGGCGAGCCGTCGTCGATCACGATGGTCTCGAACTCGTCCTGCGGCAGCGTCTGCGCGTCGAGCGAGTCGATCACCCGCGTGATCCCGTCGCCCGGACGGTACGCCGCCACGATCACGCTGATGCGGATCCCGCTTCCCGAAGCCTCGTTCCCGGTCACGGGCGGCGAGGCTAGCGGGAGGGTCGATGACCTGGCCCTGAGGAAACGAGGCGCTCGGGAGGTGTGGAGAGGTCCCGGAGCCCGCGAGGAGGTCTCCCATAGGATCGCCGCCATGGCTTCGGACGAGGGACGGCTCCGCACGGTCGCGGTGATCCTGGCGGGAGGCGTCGGGGTCCGCGCCGGCCTCGGCATGCCGAAGCAGCTCGCCCGCATCGCCGGCAAGCCGATCATCGAGCACACGATCGCCGCGGTCGACGCGGCCGAGTGCATCGACGAGATCATCGTCATGATGGAGCCGAACCACATGGCGGCCGTCGAGGCGTTGATCGACAGCGGGCGCTACCCGAAGCTCACGCGGGTGTTCGAGGGCGGCGAGAGCCGCAACGACACCACCCGGCTCGCGCTCGCGCAGCTGGGCGACGACGAGTGCAAGGTGCTCTTCCACGACGCGGTGCGGCCGTTCGTCGACGAGCGCATCCTGCAGGACTGCGTCGACGCGCTCGACCACTACGGCGCGGTCGACACGGCGATCCCGTCGGCCGACACGATCATCCAGATCAACACCGAGACGAACGTGCTCGTCGACGTGCCGCCGAGGGCGCTCCTGCGCCGCGGCCAGACGCCGCAGGGCTTCCTGCTCTCCGCGATCCGGCACGCCTACGAGCGCGCCGCGCGCGACCGCAACTTCGTCGCCACCGACGACTGCACCGTGGTGCTGAAGTACACGCCCGACGTGCCGATCGCGGTCGTCGCGGGCTCCGACGAGAACATGAAGATCACCGAGTCGATCGACGTGTTCATCGCCGACAAGCTCTTCCAGCTGAAGTCCTCCGAGCCCGGCGGCCTCAGCGCGAGCGACCGCGAGCAGCGCCTCACCGGGAAGACCGTCGTCGTCTTCGGCGGCAGCGAGGGCATCGGCAAGGCGATCGCCGACGCCGCCCAGCGCTTCGGGGCGAGCGTCTTCGCCTTCTCCCGGTCGACGACCGGCACCGACATCCGCAAGCGCAAGCGGGTCGTCGAGGCGCTCCGCCAGGCGGTCGAGGCGAGCGGCCGCATCGACTACGTCGTGAACTCGGCCGGCGTCCTCGAGATGGGCGGCCTCGACACCTTCAGCCACGACGCGGTGAAGAAGTCGATCCAGGTGAACCTGCTCGGGCCGATCATGATCGCGCAGGAGTCGCTGCCGTACCTGCGCGAGACGAGAGGCCAGCTGCTCTACTTCACGTCGAGCTCGTACACGCGGGGCCGGGCGAACTACGGCGTCTACTCCGCCACGAAGGCCGCGACCGTGAACCTCACCCAGTCGCTGTCCGAGGAGTGGGCCGACCTGGGCGTCCGCGTCAACTGCATCAATCCCGAGCGCACGAAGACCGGCATGCGCACGCGTGCCTTCGGCGCGGAGCCCGAGGGCACCCTGCTCGCGGCCGAGACCGTCGCGCTCGCGTCGATCGACACGCTGCTGTCCGACGCGACGGGGCAGATCGTCGACGTCCGCCGCCGCGGCGAGCAGCAGCCCGCCACGGACTAGCCCCGCACCTGCGCCGAGCAGGCTGCTCTCGCGACACGCCGCGCGGAGGGCCGCGGCAACCGGCCTGTGCCCGCGAGGAGCCCGGGGACGGGCTCCTCCCTCAGCGCGGACTCGCCGGGCGGGCGAAGGCGCGGCGGCGGCCCTGCGCAGCGATCGCCTGCTCGATCGCCGCGACGAAGCGCTCGGAGGCCTCCGCCCCGTGCACGGTGCTGATGCGGGCGGCCGTCGCGCGGCGCGGCAGCACCGTGCGATCCGCGCCGAGGGCGTCGTCGACGGCGTCGAACACGTCGGCGGGCAGGTCGACGAGCACGGTCGCGCCGAGCAGCGACGGGAACGCCTCCCGCATGCCCGCCTCGTCGGCGCCGCCGAGCGCGACCACGCCGACGGGCACGTCGGCGAGGATCGCCGTCGACAGCACGGGCGACACGTCGACCACGGCGAGCACCGCCACCTCGAGGGCGGCGGGCAGCTGAGCCGGGTCGATCACGGCGTGCCCGAGTCCGGCGAGCTCGATGCGCCGCCGCATCGCCTCGAGGGTCTCGGCGAGCTCCGGGAGCCGGCTGCCCGTGGGCCGGGCGGGGGCGAGGAGCACGCGGACGTCCTGCCGGGCGAGCAGTGCGTCGAGCACCGCCTCGCCGTGCTCGGGCAGCGACGAGGTGTTCGTCGCATCGACGACGTGCTCCCACGCCGGGGCGTAGAGCACGACGGGCCGCGGGTCGTCCGAGGGCGGCAGCGGCGCCGCCGCGGGGCCGGCGGGCGTGCCGACCTCGAGGATGCGCTGCTGCGGCACCCCGGACGCCGCGTAGGCGTAGCGCTCGCGCCCGAGCCGGCCCTCGACCCAGACCTCGTCGTACATCCGCGCCACCGGGCTGCGGTTCTCCTGCTCGTCCGAGTCGCCGTGCCCGATCAGCACGTCGTAGATGCCCGGCACCCGCAGCAGGTGGTTGTTGATGTTCGTCGCGTCGGACGGGTAGAGCGCGACCTGCACCGACGGCACCATGAAGAGCTCGACGTCCTGGCTCCGCGGCGCGAACACCACGGGGAGCCCGCAGCCGTCCAGCAGCTCGAGGTGGGTGTGCTCGCGCACGACGACGAGCACCGGTCGGCCGAGCCGCCGCAGCTCCGGCACCCAGCGCAGCACCTGGTCGGCGGTGCCGCGCCGGCCGCTGTGATGCACCACGATCTCGGGGCCGAGCGTGCCGACGGCGTCGCGGACCGCGGCACGCACGTCGTCGCGGCTCACCCGGTTCAGCAGCACGTACTGCACCGTGCGCCACGCGAGGTAGGCGACGACCACGACGAGCAGCACGATCTCGGCCACGAGGGACGGCAGCAGGCGGTCGGTGAACCAGGCGACGGTGAAGCCGAGCGGCAGCACGAGGGTGAGCAGCGCGAACGTGGTGTCGAGCGTCGGCACCGGCCGCGGGGGCACCGGCACCGGCAGGCCCGGCACGTCGAGACCGAGCCAGCCGACCGGACCGCCGCTGCGGCGCCACTCGTACCGGCGCGCGAAGATGCCAGCGGCCTCGCGGCCGAGGTGCAGCGCGCCGACGGCGAGCACGGCGAGCACGACGGTGGCCGTCCGGTCGGGCAGCAGCCGCGCGGCGAGCACCGCCGTGAGCACGTCCGCCGAGAGCAGTCGGAACCGCACGCCGAGCTGGCCGCGGAGCAGCAGCGGCAGCCCGGAGGGCTCCTGGCGCAGCCAGAGCTCGGTGGCGACGGCGAGCGCCGTGAGCAGCAGGAACCAGACCGGCGCGGGCAGCAGCGCGCAGACGACCATGAGCAGGTAGGCGAGCGCGAGCCCGCCGACCGCGACGAGCCGCAGCGCCGGCTTCACCTCCGCAGGCCGATCGGCACCGGGGACAGGGCGGCCCGGGCGTCCGCGCGCGCGACGAAGTCGTCGATCTCGCGCAGGAACGCCGCCATGGGGTCCTGCTCCGCGCCGAGCAGGTACTCGGCGAGCGCCTCGCGCCGGGGCCGCAACGGGTCGGGGCCGGCGGCCTCGGCGAGGGCGCGCGGCAGGCCGGCGAGGTCGCTGCCGAGCAGCTCGGCGGCGCTGGCGGACGGGAACGCCGCCCGGAACTCGGCGTCCGGCACGTCGCGGCGGTTCGTCACCATGTACGGCTTGCGCGAGGCGAGGAAGTCGGTGATGACGCTCGAGATGTCCGAGACGAGCACGTCGGCCTCGTTGAATGCGCCGTAGAGCGCGTCGGGCCGGTTCTCGACGACGCGGCTGCCGTTCCCGGCGCGGGTGACGAGCTCCTCGATCGCCTTGCGGGCGGCGGCGGCCTCCTTGATGCGGTGGCCGGTGAGCGGATGCGGCTTGAACAGCACGGCGGCGCCCGAGTCGAGCGCGCCCTGCACGATCCGCTCCCCCATCGCCGCGACCGACGAGTAGTCGGCCTCGTCGAAGAAGCCCTCCCAGGTCGGGGCGTAGAGCACGGTGAGCCGGTCGGTCTCCTGCCGCGGTCGCGCCCGGGCGATGTCGGCGAGCTGCGGCCGGCCGACGGCGCGGATGGCGGCGAGGTCGATGCCCTCGTCGACGGCCGCGTACCGGTCGACCGCGGCGCGGCCCGCGACCCAGATCTCGTCGTAGAGCCGGTTCAGCGGGCTGAAGCTGCCCACCTTGTCGCTGTCGCCGTGCCCGATGAAGCAGTGCATCGGCCCCGCGATGCGCACCATCTCGTTGTTGCGCACGACGTTCGTCGGGTAGAGCACGACGCGCACGGACGGCGGCACGACCTTCAGCAGATCGGCGACGTAGGGCGCGACGACCATCGGCGCCGTGATCGCGTCGAGCTGCTCGAGGTGCACCGCCTCGCGCACGAGCACGAGCACCGGGCGGCGGACGGCGTTGATGACGCTCGCCCACACGGTGAGGGCGTAGGTGCCGGACGCGGGCGACGAGAAGTAGAAGACCACCTCGGGGGCGAGCTGCGCGACCGCCGCCTCGACGAGCGAGTCGGTGTCGCGGACCGGACCGCGACCCCATCCGCGCCAGACCGCGAGCATGACGGCGCCCGCACCGACCACGACGAGGGCCGCGGCGACGACCGGCAGCGCGGGGACCCTGGCGGCCGCGAGGAGGAGCCCCGCGAGCACGAGCACCTCGAGGAGGCTGAGCAGCCGGCGTCCGTCGATGGGCAGCAGCCGCCGCACGGGATCGGGCAGCGGGTCGGGGCCATCGAGCGCGCCGGCGACGTCGAGGCCTCGCCACAGGATCGTCGTCGACTCGACCTCGAGCCGGCGCGTGCGCAGCGCGCCCGAGAGGGTGAGCGCACCGTGCACGCCCATGACGGCGAAGAGCAGCGCGACGAGGTCGCCGGTCGGCACGCCGTCGAAGGTGCGGGCCGTGCCCGCGACCGCGACGACGACCGCGCCGTTGCGCACGAGCGACCGGCTCGCGCGGTCGAGCAGCAGCCGCCGCGCGACCGACCGGAGGCTAGGGGGCCGCACGACGCGCACCACGTCGGCCGCGAGGCTCGGCAGCGCCGCGACCACGGCGACGAGGGCCGCGCCCGTGACCAGCGCGACGAGCGCGCCGACGGCGGCGAGCGCGACGAGCGCGAGGTCGATCAGGTCGCTCTGGTCGGGGATCGAGCCGACGGAGCGGGGGCGGGCGGCAGGCATGGCAGTCCTTGATACCAACTCCGGACCCCCGGCACCTGCGCCGCTCTGGATCCCGGAGGAACCGGGACCCGCGCGGTCGCGCCGCGGGCTAGACGGCGGCGCGGTCGAAACGGGGGGCGAGGCGGTTCTCGACCATCGAGATCGCCGACGCGATCGCCATGTGCATGTCGAGGTACTGGTAGGTGCCGAGACGACCGCCGAAGAAGACGTCGCGCTCCCCCTCGGCGAGGTCGCGGTAGCGGAGCAGCCGCTCGCGGTCGACGGGGCGGTTCACCGGGTAGTACGGCTCGTCGCCGGGGTCGGCGAACCGCGAGTACTCGCGCATGATCACGGTGGCGTCCGGCGGCGACGGCCGCTCCGGGTGGAAGTGCTTGAACTCGTGGATGCGCGTGTAGGGCACGTCGAGGTCGGCGTAGTTCATGACCGACGTGCCCTGGAAGTCGCCGACCGGCAGCACCTCGCGCTCGAAGTCGAGGGTGCGCCAGGCGAGCGAGCCGAGCTCG
Source organism: Amnibacterium sp. CER49 (assembly GCF_029846255.1). GTDB lineage: Bacteria > Actinomycetota > Actinomycetes > Actinomycetales > Microbacteriaceae > Amnibacterium. The sequence continues at coordinate 815,883 of NZ_JARVWQ010000001.1, forward strand.
TCGCCGAAGTAGGCGTCGACGGGACCCGTGTAGACGACGGGCAGCTGCCCCACCGTCGCGGCCTTGCCGAGCTCGCCGTCGCCGAGGAAGTCGGTCCCGAGGCGCAGGTCGATGCGCGGATGGTCGGCCATGCGCTCGAGCAGTGCGGTGTAGCCGTCGACGGGCAGACCCTCGTGGGTGTCGTTGAAGTACCGGTTGTCGTACGTGTACCGCACGGGCAGCCGGCTGATCACGTCGGCGGGCAGCTCCTTCGGGTCCGTCTGCCACTGCTTCGCCGTGTAGTCGCGGATGAACGCCTCGTAGAGCGGCCGGCCGATCAGGCTGATCGCCTTCTCCTCGAGGTTCGCCGGCGCGGCGTCGCCGAGCTCGGCCGCCTGCTCGGCGACGAGGGCGCGGGCCGCGTCGGGCGGGAGCGCCCGACGGAAGAACTGGTTGATCGTGCCGAGGTTGATCGGCAGCGGGAACACCTCGCCGCCGTGCACGGTGTACACGCGGTGCACGTAGTCGGTGAACGCGGAGAAGCGGTTCACATACGCCCACACCCGCTCGTTCGAGGTGTGGAAGAGGTGGGCGCCGTAGCGGTGGATCTCGATGCCCGTCTCGGGATCCCGCTCGCTGTACGCGTTGCCGCCGAGGTGGTCGCGACGCTCGATCACGGTGACGGAGAGCCCGTGCTCCTCCGCCATGCGCTCGGCCACGGTGAGGCCGAAGAAGCCGCTGCCCACCACGAGGAGATCCGTCACCGGTGCCCGCCTTCCGTTCCCGAGCGGCCGCGTCGGAACCCGCGCTGCAGCAGCCCGCGGTACGACACCTTGCGCACCGCCTCCGGCAGCAGCCGGTACCCGCCGCGCACGACCCGGTTGCGCAGCGCCTCGCGCCGCGACGTGAAGCCGAGGCCGCGCAGCTGCCGCTGCAGCGTCAGCTCGGCGCCGAGCTGCGACCAGCCGCCGCGGCGGCGGTACGCGCCCGCACCGACGCGGTACTTGAGCAGCGGCTCCGGCAGGTTCGCGACCCGCGCGCCGGCGACGAGCATGCGCGCGAAGAGCCAGTAGTCCTCCATGAGCCCCTCGGCGACGTAGCCGCCGGCGCGGCGCACCGCCTGCCGCCGGTACATCACGGTCGGATGGTTGAAGGGCTGGTGGAAGCGGGCGTACCGGTGGATGCGCTCCTCCCCCACCGGCGGCGTCCGCACGCCGATGGTGACGCGCTCGTCGTCCTCGAACTCGAGCAGTCCCGAGCCGACGAGGTCGAACCCCTCGTCGATCACGGCGAGCTGTCGCTCGAACCGCTCGGGCAGGGCGATGTCGTCGGCGTCCATCCGGGCGACGACGTCGTGGGCGCAGGCGTCGAGGCCGGCCGTGAGGGCGGCGGCGAGTCCGAGGTTGTGCGGCAGCTCGACGAGGCGCGCGGGCACCGGCGACGAGCCGACGAGCGCGGCGAGCTCGGCCGCGAGCGCGTCGGGCACGGGGCCGTCCTGCACGACGACGACCTCGTCGGGGCGCCGCGTCTGCTCCTGGACGGCGCTCTCGAACGCGCGCCGGAGGTGGGCCGGATCGTCGCGGCCGTAGACCGGCAGCAGCAGCGAGAACGCGGTCACGTGCGCTCGCGGGCCGGCGCCTCGACCCGGACGACCGCCTCGGTGACGGGCCCGAGGTCCGACAGCGCGTCGGCGTTCAGGCGCGGGCGACCGCGGAAGCCGGCAGCGAGGCCGCGGCGCAGCTGCACGAGCAGGAAGCGGCGCTGGCGGCTGTTCTGGATGGTGCGCATCCAGCGGCGCAGGGTCGACCCGATGTAGACGAGCTTCTCGATCGGGCCGAGGCCGCGGCTGAACACCATGAGCCAGACCTTGTTGCGCACCTCGAAGAAGAACCGGGCACCCGGGTCGGCGTCGGTGTCGGCGCGGGCCTGCGTCTTGTGCACGACGACGCTGCGCGGCACGTAGAGCCCCTTGCCGCCGCGGAGCATGCGGGTGGAGAACTCGAAGTCGTCGTTCCAGATGAAGTAGTCGGCGATCGGCAGCCCCGCCTCCTTGATGCGGCGCGCGGAGACGAGCATCGAGACGAACGAGGACGACCGCACGGGCACGACGCCGCGCGACTCGGCCTCGCGCAGCTCGGCGCGGCCGACGAAGGGGTTGCGCCGCGGGGTGTTCATCGGGTGGTCGCGGCCGTCGGTCCACACGACGCGGCTGCCGGCGAGCACCACGCCCGGCTGCTCGACGGCCTTCAGCAGCTCCTCGAGCGCGTTCTCGGTGGGGACCGTGTCGTCGTCCATCACCCACACCCAGTCGGGCTCGTGATGGGCGATCGCCACCGCCATGCCGGTGGCGAAGCCGCCCGCGCCGCCGGTGTTGCGCGCGAGGCGCACGAGGTCGACCTCGGGCCAGAAGTCCACGGCGATCTCGGCGCTGTCGTCGTCGGAGTGGTTGTCGATGACGACGACCGCGGTGAGGGGCGCGGTCTGGGCCTTGAGCGCGCCGAGGGCCTCGAGGAGGAGGTCGCGCCGGTTGTACGCGACGACGACCGCCACCACGGACGGGGTCGCCCGTCGGGGGGCGCTGGGGCTCGTACTCATCGGGGCGTCGCTCTCCGGTGCGGAACCGCTGGCGCGGCGCCGCCCAGTGTAACCGGGGGCCTCCCGGCCGGGTCGCCGCGGGAACGAGGGCGGCGGCCGGACCCCCGCAGAAGGAGGGATCCGGCCGCCGTCAGGCCGTTCGGGTCAGGAGTAGACGACCTTGACCCAGCCGTGCGGCGAGACGGAGACGGTGCCGTGCTGGAACCGCTGCACGGTGCCCGTCGTGCCGGTGGTCGCCGCCGCGGCGGGCCAGCCGAGTCGGCTCGCCGTCGCGCCGAGCGCGAGGTACTTCGTCAGCACCGGTCCGGTCACGGCGACCGTGCCGGCGCTCGAGGCGTAGAGCCGTCCGTTCGTGCACACCACGAGCCGTCCGCCGCCCGCATCCGTCACGCGCTGCAGACCGCCAGGCCAACCGAGCCCGGGCAGGCCGCCCGCGTCCGTGAAGGCGGTGAGCCAGGCGCCCGTGAGCGGGTGCGTCTGCCGCGCCACGGACGAGTAGAAGACGGTGCCGCCCGTGAAGGTCTGGAACCACCCCTGGCCGAACAGCGCGCTGTGCGTCGCGTTCCCGGTCGCCCAGCCGAGCGTCCCGGCGACGCCGCTGTTCACGCGGTAGTCGCCCCAGATGCTGCTCGTGAGGTAGCGGGTGCCGGTCGGCGTGATCTGGATCGCGCCGCTGTCGAACACCTGCTGCACACCGGTGACCCCCTGCGCCGTGACGCTGGTCGCGACCGAGACCGGCCAGCCGAGCGAGCTCGCGACCTCACCCTTGGCCACGTACGCCTGGAGCATCGCGCCGGTGACCGGCGCGGGTGCGCCGCCCGTGCGCAGATAGAGGCGTCCGCCGGTGAACTGCTGCACCGTGCCGCCGCCCGCCCTGGTCACGGCGACGGCGTCGGCGGTCGGCCAGCCGAGGTCACCCGACGCCGGCGGCGCCGTCGTCGTCGTCGTCCCGGAGGTCGACCCCGCAGGGACCCCGGAGACCGTCTCGAGCGCGGCACGGGCGGCGCTCATCACGGCGGCCGTGCCGGCCGTCGAGCTGTACATGTCGCCCTGCTGGAAGCTCTGGCGCGTGCCCGTGATGCCGCTCGCGGTGCGGGACGCGGCGAGCGACCGCGGCCAGCCGAGGACCCCTTGGGGGCCGTTCAGCGCGAGGTAGTGCTGGTCCGTCGCGCCCGCGACCCCGAAGCCGCCGGTCGTGCTCGACCAGTACGCCGAGCCGCCGGTGAAGCGCTGCACCCAGCCCGTCCCGAGCGGCGTGGCCGTGGCGGTGGGCCAGCCGAGCGGGCCGGTGACGCCGCCCGCCTGCCCGTAGGCGTCGCGGAGGTCCGCCCGGACCGCGTACGTGCCCTTGGCCGACGAGTAGATGTCGCCGCTCGTGAACGCCTGCGTCGAGCCGCCGCCGTTCGCGGGGATCGTCTTCTGCGGGCCGGCGGGCCAGCCGAGGCTGCCGCCCGTGTTGCCGCGGCGGTAATACTCGCTGCGGATCGCGCCCGACATCATCCACGTCCCGGCCGACGAGCTGTAGACCGTGCCGTGCTCGAAGTTCTGCCAGGTGCCCCCGCCGTTCGCGGTGGTCGTCGAGGCGTTCGCGGTCGGGTTGCCGAGCACCCCGGTGGAGCCGCCCGCGCTCGCCCAGAACGTCTTGATCGCGCCCGTGACGGCGTAGTGGGTCGAGCCGAACCACGACGTGAAGTAGAGGAAGAAGTTGCGGTTGCCGTAGGCGGAGCACGAGTCGCCCACGCCGTACCCGGCCGCGAGCGCGGCGCTGTTCGGCTGGTAGGGCGTGTAGTAGTACAGGCTCGCCGTGGCCTTGTTCCTGATGGTGATCGTCCTCGCCCCGCAGCTGGAGTCGGGGTTGAAGAGCACGGCCGTCGGCGTGCCGACGGGGAACCAGTTGTAGACGATCCAGCCAGGGCCGCTCGTGCCCGGCGGGGACGTGTAGCGCTTCATCGCCCAGGCGGCCTTGTAGACCTGGTTGAAGAAGCCGAAGTACTCCGAGTCGCACGCGGCGGTGTCGGGGCACCCGTAGCCCATCGCGGTGCGGTACTGCCCGGAGGTCGGCCACGTGTCCTGGATGAGGCCCTCCTCCTTCTGCAGCATGACGAGGAGCACCTGCGGGTTGACGCCGCAGGCGCGCGAGACCTTCGAGACGATCGTCGCGGCGGACTCGTTCGGGGCGCCCGCGTACGTCGAGCACATCGGGTCCGCGGCGCGGGTCGTGGTCGTCTGCCGGTAGTCCTTCAGGCAGGGCAGACCCGTCTGGTACTTGACGTTCTCGCAGGTCGGCACCTGCTGGTTCAGGAACGTCTGGATCGACGAGGCCGACATCGTGCCCGGGTTGAACATCACCTGGTCGCTGATGATGTCGGCCGGGTCGAACGACGCGAGCATCTGCTGCGGCGTGAGCGCGGCGGCGGGCGTCGCCGTGGCGACGATCCCACCGGAGACGGCGAGCACGACGCCGACGCCGGCGACGAGGCGGCGCAGGGCGCTCACCGAGCCACCTGCACCGTCTTCACCGCCGACGTGCCGACGGCGGCGGACGAGGAGTAGGTGACGCGGACGGTCCAGGTGCCGTTCGACAGCTGGGCGCCCGGGATGCTCATCTCGGGGCAGGCGGTGTACGACGACGCCGCGACGGCGGTGGACGTCGCCGTGCGCACAGTGCTCCCCTGCGTCGCGGTGAGCGTGCAGGTGCCGCCCTGCTCGACGATCTCGGACACGAGGGCGGACGCGGTGAGCGCGCCCGCGTGGGCGTCCCAGGCCGCCGCGGTGACGAACGGCGTGACGGACGTGCGGGACGTGACCGTGCTCGGCACGGGCGTCGGGGCGGGCGAGTCGCCGGGCGTCGAGGCGGTCGGGGCAGGAGTCGGTGTCGGGACGGTGGTCGACGGGTCGGTCGGTGTGGCGGTCGGCGTCGGGATCGACGGGTCGATCACGTCGGTCGGCGCGGGCGAGGCGGTCTCGGCCGACGCCGGGGAGCTCCCGAGCATCGAGCAGGACGTCAACGGCAGGGCCACGGCGGCGGCCAGGGCGGTCGCCGCGGCGGCGCGCAGCAGGCAAGGCAAGACGGTGTGTTCCCCCATGGCGGCCAGGCTAGGAAGAAGCTCGAACGGAAACGCCGATGAGACGGCTCTTTCGCCCGCCCGCTCGCCCCCAGTCCGGGGGGCTCCGCCCGCGCACGAAGGTGCGAGGAGGAGCGTGCGAGCCGGCCCCGCGAGCGGCGCGCGGTGCCCGGGCCGCGGCGGATCCCCTGTACCGTGAGGCGGTCATGACCTGGTCCGCGGCCGCACTGCCGATCGCGGTCGCCGTGCTCGTCGTGCTCGTGCCGGGCGGCGCCCTCGCCGTGGCGCTGCGGCTGCGGGGTGCGGTCGCCCTCGCCCTCGCCGGTCCGCTCGGCTTCCTCGTGCTCGGGCTCGCAGGCGCCGCCTTCGGCGCCGTGTCCGTGCCGTTCGGCTGGTGGTCGGTGGCGCTCACGACCGTCGTCGCCGGGGTGGTGCTCGTCGGCGTCCGGCTGCTCGCGGCGCTGCGCGGCGCGCCGCTGCCCGTCTGGGGCTCCTGGCGGCCGGCGGCGTTCCTGCCGGTGCTCGCCGCGGTCGTCGTCGCGAGCGCCGCGGTCGGCATCATCGCGTTCGCCGCGGTGCCGAGCCCCGCCCGGATCAGCCAGACGTACGACGCCGTGTTCCACCTGAACGCCGCGGCGTCGATCGTGCAGACGGGCGACGCGTCGAGCCTGCACCTCTACCGGCTCACGAACCCGACGAAGACGACGGCCTTCTACCCGGCCGTCTGGCACACGATCGTCGCGCTCGTGGCGCAGCTGACCGGTGCGCCGGTGACGGTCGCGACGAACGCCGCGTGGATCGGCACGGCCGGCCCGGTGTTCGCCTCGGGCTGCGCGTTCGCCGCGGGCACGCTCTTCGGCGGGGCGGGCTTCCGCCGCGAGGAGGCACCCGCGCTCCAGCGGACACTCGTCTCGGCCGTCGCGGCGCTGCTCGCCTCCGCTTTCGTCGCGTTCCCCTACCTGCTGCTCGACTTCGGCACGCTCTACCCGAACGGCCTGGCGTACACGACCCTGCCCGTGGGCCTCGCCCTCGTCGCGGCGGCGGTGCCCTGGCCGGACCGCAGCCCGTGGCGCCCCGAGGTGCCGGCGCCGCGGTGGCGGGTGCTCCTGCTGCTGCTCGGCTGGCTCGTCGCGGCCGGCTTCACGCATCCGCGCTCGATCGTGTCGCTCCTCGTGCTCGCGGCGCCGCTGCTCGTGGCCTGGTTCAGCAGCCGCATGGGCGCGCTCGCGGCGACCGGGCCGCAGGGGTGGCGGCGGGCGCGGCGTGGCTGGGTGCTGCTCGTGCTCGGGGTGATCGTCGTCGCGGGCCTCGCCCTCGCGGCGGTGCTCGCCTACTACGACGTCGGCCGCCGCCCGATCTCGGACCATCTGAACGGCGGGCCGGCCCGCGCGAAGGAGCAGCTCGGGCAGGCGCTGCTGCAGGGGCTGCTCGCGACGAGCCTCGTCTCCCCCAGCCAGTCGCCGCTGCCCCCGTCGGGGCTGCTCGCCGCCGTGGCGCTCGCCGGCCTCGTCGCGCTCGCGGTGCGGCCCGGGCTGCGGTGGGCGGCCGTCAGCTACCTGCTCGTCGTCGTGCTCTACGCCTTCGCCGCCGGCAGCGACAGCGACTTCGCGAAGCTGCTCACGGGCCTCTGGGACAAGGACAAGTTCCGCATCCTCGCGATGCTGCCGACGATCGGCGCGCCCGTCGTCGCCTGGACCCTCACCGCCGGCGCGCTCGAGGTCGCGGGGGCGCTCCGGCGCCGCGGCCTCCGCAGCAGCGAGCCGCGGCCCCGCACGCTCGTCGTCGCGGCGACCACCGTCGCGCTCGTCGTCGCACTCGTCACGTGGCTCGGACCCGCTCAGCGGGGCGTGAGCGACGCGATCGGCACGGTCTTCTCGCTCCCCGCGTCCGACAAGGGCGGCCTCCTGCTCGATGCGGCCGAGGTGCAGCTGCTCGAGCGCCTCGACCGGTACGTGCCGCCGGGCGAGGTGATCGCGGGCAACCCCTGGAACGGCAGCGCCCTCGCGATGGCCCTCGGGGACCGGCGGGTGCTCTTCCCGCACCTCGGCGGCTACTGGGGCGACGAGCGCAAGACGATCGCGGGAAGCCTCGACAGGTACGCGACCGATCCGGCCGTCTGCCGCGCGGTGCGGGATCTCGATGTGCACTGGGTGATCGGCGATCCGGAGCGGCTGCACGGCGACCGGAAGGCCGCGAGCGCGTTCTACGGCATCGACCGGGCGAGCCACGGCCGGGGCGTGCAGCTGGTCGCGACGTCCGGCACGACGAGGCTCTACCGGCTCACGGCCTGCTGGGGCTGACGGCGTCCTTCTGCGCGCAGCTGCGCGCACCGCTGCGGCTCGAGCGCGGCGCCGCTCCCTACGCGGAGAACGCCTGGATCAGCGTCATGAGGAGCTGGATCGACCGGGCGAGGATGAGCCCGATCAGGTAGAGCGCCCCGCAGAGCGCCCAGAAGCGGTTCACCGTGAGCAGCCACTTCGCGCCGCGGTACGCCATCGCGGTGATGAGCGGCACGACCGCGACGAGCGCCGGCAGGTTCGGGTCGATCACGACCCGCAGCCCCGAGAAGGTCCACCAGGCGGCGAAGAGCACCGTCGAGCACGCGGCCGCCCAGAGCTCGATCGGCAGGCGGCGGGCGACGACGAGCGCCTTCGGGCCCACCTCCTCCGGCCGCGGCACGACGAAGTAGCGCACGACGCCGGTGCCCGCGGCGAGGAAGAGGAACGCGGCGAGCGCGACGGTCGTCAGCGTCGCGAAGTGCCACGCGGCGAACACGATCGACGGCTGCTCGAGCAGCGGCACCATCGGGTGCGGCGTGAACTCGGGCAGGAACTCGGCGACGCGCGCGGAGTAGGCCGGCAGGCCGAGGTCGGCGAGCCAGACGAGCTGCCCGGCGGCGAACGCCGCGAGCCAGGCACCCGCGAACGACAGCAGGTCCTTGACGCGGTCGAGCGGGCGCGGCCCGTCGGGCGCCGGGAACAGCAGCAGCGCGACCAGGAAGCCCGGCAGCGCGAGCGCCGTGAGGAAGTGGAAGACCGCGGCGGCGCCGAGCAGACAGGCGGCGAGCAGCCGGCGACGCGGCAGCACGACGAACGAGGCGGCGAGCAGCGACGCGGCCACCCAGCCCCCCGTCGCGATGCTCGGGCCGTAGACGATCGCCGTCGGATCGGCGCGCAGGTTCAGGGCGAGGATCGCGAGCACGGCGCCGAGGCCCGCCCATCGCCCCGCGGCGCGGCGGCCGAGCACGAAGAGGCTCACGATGAGCAGCGCGTGGAAGGGCAGGATCAGCGCCCGCGCCACCTCCACGGGCAGGTGGAGCAGGTCGAGGCTCCGCTGCTCGGCGGCAGTGACCGGGGCGATCGCGAGCACGGCGAAGAAGATCGTGACGTGCACGGCGAGCAGCACCGCGAGCACGACGGCGAAGAGCACGTCGGCCCGCGTGCGGGTCCGCGCGACGCGGAGGGACGGGGCGACGACGGTGTCGCGGAGTCGAACCACGGAGGTCACGGCGTCGAGGGTAACCGGCGGGCGAGCAGGAGCAAGGCGTTTCGCGCGGGCGCGTTTCCGCCTGCGCAGAGCGGTGCCGCTCAGCGCAGTGCCGCCTGCACGGTCCGATGGATCGCCGTCCAGTCGGGGTGGAGCACGTCCTGCACCCGCGGGGGCACGAACTCGATGGTCGTCTCCTTCTGGGTGCGGGCCTTCACGGCGAGCCCGGCGATCTCGCCGAGCAGCCCCTGCGGGATGTCGGTGTCGACCGCGAGCGCGCCGGCCTTCGCGATCTTGTCGAACCTCGTCAGCAGGGTGATCGGGTTCATCTGGTGCAGCATCGCGGTCTCGAGCTCGCGCTGGCGGGCCATGCGCCCGTAGTCGCCCTGCGCGTCGCCGTACCGCGATCGGGCGTACCACAGCGCACGGTTGCCGTTCAGGCGCTTCCGGCCGGGCTCGATCCACACCTTCACGCCGGTGAGCGTGCCGTTCACCATGTGGCCGCCGATCGGGATGCGCTGCTTCACGTCGACGGTGACGCCGCCCATCGCGTCGATCAGCCGGCCGAACGACTCCATGTCGACGAGCACGTAGTACTGGATGCGGATGCCGAGCGCGCCCTCGACCGCGTCGCGCGTGGCCTCGATGCCCGGCTTGCTGAACTGCTTCGTCGCGTCGGGGTAGAGCCCCGGGTACTTCAGCTGCACCTCGGTGTAGATGGAGTTCAGCTGGCAGACGTCGACGTCGCAGTGGTCGGCGTGCCCGTAGCCGTTCGGGTACTTCTTCAGCATCGGCGAGCCGGGGGCGAAGGGGATGTCGTTCATCTCGCGGGGCAGCCCGAGCTGCACCATCTTCCCGGTGAGCGCATCGAGGCTCACGACCGAGATGCTGTCGGGGCGCAGTCCGAGCCGGCCCGGTCCCGCGTCGCCACCGAGCAGCAGGATGTTGTAGCGGCCGTTCTCCGGCAGGGCGTACCGGCCGCTGCCGAACACCGAGCCGATGGTGCCGCGGGCGATGCCGGCCGCGTAAGCGCCCCAGGCGCCGCCGCCGACGCCGATCACGAGGCCGACGACGAGCAGCAGCGCGGTGCCGACCCGGGCGACCGGCCGCACCCGCACGAGGCGGAGCAGCCGGAAGGTGCTGACGGTGAGCACGACCTCGAGCACGGCCCACCCGCCGAGCAGCACCTGCAGCACCGTGAGGCCGACGACGTTCGTGAAGACCGTGAGCGGCACCTGCGGCAGCAGGAACCAGAGCACGACGCCCGCGAGCGCCGCGATCCAGAACGCGAGCCAGACGCCGAGCGCGAAGCGACCGAGGCGCCGGTTCCCGGCGAGCGCCTGCGGAGCGCCCGGGATCAGCAGGTGCAGCACAGCGAGCCACCAGGCGCGCCGCGTCATGAGCGGGACGTTCAGCGGATCGGGGTCGCGGAGCATCGCCCGCGTGGCGCCGCGGCCGGAGGGCCGGGGTGGGGCGCCTGCGGTCCAACGGGTGCCGGTGGCGGTCACGACCGCGCCGTCGCCGCCTGCTGCGCCAGGGCCGAGTCCTTCGCCGCGACCTGCCGCTCGAGGTCGGCGCGGTAGTCGGCGAGCGCGGCGGCGAGGCGCTCGTCGGCGGTCGCGAGGATGCGCACGGCGAGCAGGCCGGCGTTCGCGGCGTTGCCGACCGCGACCGTCGCCACCGGGACGCCGGTCGGCATCTGCACGATCGAGAGCAGCGAGTCGAGGCCGTCGAGGTGCTTCAGCGGCACGGGGACGCCGATGACGGGCAGGGTCGTCGCGCTCGCGAGCATGCCCGGCAGGTGCGCCGCTCCCCCGGCGCCGGCGATCACGACGCGGATGCCGCGGCCGGCGGCGGCCTCGGCCCAGTCGAGCATCGCGCGGGGCGTGCGGTGCGCCGAGAGCACCCGGGCCTCGAACGGCACGCGGAACGCGGTCAGCTGGTCGGCCGCGGCGCGCATGACCGGCCAGTCCGAGTCGCTGCCCATGGCGAGGCCGACGATCGGGGTCTCCTCCGGCATCGGGCTATCGTACGGGCGCGTCGTCGAAGTGGGCGGCGGCGGCACGCGCGCGGTAGACGACGTCGTCGAGGTCGTCGCCGGCGGCCGTGACGTGGCCGATCTTGCGGCCGGGGCGCGGCGTCTTGCCGTAGAGATGCAGCTTCACGGTGGGGTGCTCGGCGAGGAGACCCGGCACGCGCGCGTCGAGGTCCCCGTCGGCGGGGCCGCCGAGCACGTTCACCATGACGCTCCACTCGTCGCGGCGGCCGGTGGCGCCGAGCGGCAGGTCGAGCACCGCGCGCAGGTGCTGCTCGAACTGGCTCGTCGTCGCGCCGTCGATCGTCCAGTGACCGGAGTTGTGCGGCCGCATCGCGAGCTCGTTCACGAGCACCCGGTCGTCGATCGTCTCGAACAGCTCGACGGCGAGCACGCCGGTCACGTCGAGCTCGGCGGCGATGCGCATGGCGAGGTCGCAGGTGACGACGGCGAGCCGCTCGGCCGCGCCGGGCGCGGGGGCGAGCACCTCCCGGCAGACGCCGCCGCCCTGCACGGTCTCGACGAGCGGCCACGCGGAGATCTCGCCGGAGGGGCGCCGGGCGACGAGCTGCGCGAGCTCGCGACGGAACGGCACGAGCTCCTCCGCGAGCAGCGGGCCCTCGGCGAGCCAGTCGTCCGCCTCCGCGGCGTCGGTGACGACGCGGACGCCCTTGCCGTCGTACCCGCCGCGCGGCGTCTTCACGACCGCGCTGCCGCCGACCTGGGCGAGGAACGCGGCGAGCTCGGCGCGGTCGGTGACGCGCGCCCAGACGGGCTGCGGCAGCCCGAGCGCGTCGAGCCGCTCGCGCAGCACGAGCTTGTCCTGCGCGTGCGCGAGCGCGTGCGGCCCCGGTCGGACCGCGACACCGGTGTCCACGAGGGCGCGGAGCACCGGCTGCGGGACGTGCTCGTGGTCGAAGGTGACCACGTCGACGTCCCTGGCGAACTCGAGCACCGTGTCGGCATCGGTGTAGTCGCCGACCCGCGTCACGGCGACGCGCGCCGAGGCGTCGTCCGACTCCCCCAGCACGGCGATCTCGATGCCGAGCCCGACGGCCGCGGGGATCATCATCCGGGCGAGCTGGCCGCCGCCGATCACACCGACGCGCATGTTCCCTCTTCCTACGCGCCCGCCGAATCCCGCAGGTCTGACCGGGATCTCAGCGCAGCGCCGCTTATGCTGCCTCGTCGTACCGCGGGAACCCGTCCGGGAACCGCCGAAGACCTCGAAGAGAGCGTATGACGACACCGATGACCTCGGCCCTCGCGCCCGAGCGGCAGGGGCTGTGGGCGCAGCTGACGAAGTTCGCGCTCGTCGGCGGTGTCGGCTTCGTCGTCGACGTGGGCGTGTTCAACCTGCTGCGCTTCACGGTGCTCGATCCGGCGCGCATCCACGAGGGGCCGCTGATCGCCAAGGCGATCTCGACCGCGCTCGCGATCATCGCGAACTGGATCGGCAACCGGTACTGGACGTTCGGGCCGCACCGCAGCACGCGCAGCGCGACCGAGGGCGTCGAGTTCCTGCTCGTGAGCATCCTCGGCATGCTCGTGGGCCTCGCCTGCCTCTGGGTGTCGCACTACCTGCTCGACCTCACGAGCCCCCTCGCCGACAACATCTCGACGAACGTGATCGGCCTCGTCCTCGGCTCGATCGTGCGCTTCGCCCTCTACCGGCACTGGGTGTACCACCCGGCCCGCCGCAACCGCGTCTCGGACGCGGCGACGGCGGAGTAGCTCCCTCTCCCCCGCCACCGATTCGGTTCACCGGCGAGCCCGCCAGGGATTCGGCCGGCCGGCGGGATCCGCTGCCGTCGTCCGAATCGCTGGCGCGAGGGCCGGGCGCGTCAGGCGAGCGGCGCGCCCGCGGCCAGCATCGCCCGCACGGTCGCGAGGCACTCCGGCCAGTGGTGCAGCAGTCGGTCGGAGGCGAAGCGGATCGTCCGGTACCCCTGGCGGACCGCGGCAGCGTCGCGGGCGCGGTCCTTACGCATCTGCGTCGGCTCGGCGTGCTGGGCGCCGTCGAGCTCGACGATGAGCCAGCCGTCGATCAGCAGGTCGACGCGGCCGACGCCGTCGATCGCGACCTGCACCGCGCACTCGATCCCCTCCTCCTCCAGGAGATAGCGCGCGATCGACTCGAGCCCTGACTCGCTGCGCCCGTCGAACCGCCGCCGGATCCGGCGGACGACGCGGCGCGGAAGGCCTTCGACGATCGTGTCGAGCAGGCGGCGGCTGATGCGGCGCTGGTGCAGGGCCGAGTCGCCGACGGCCACCGCGAGCTCTGGCGGCAGGTCGGCGAGGGCATGCTCGAGCGCGGCGGCGAGCGGCATGACGGGGAGGAACGCCGCTCCCGTCGCCGGCCGCGTCGAGAACGACGACGTCCAATGCGCCTCGACGTCGGGGGACGCCGGCGGATGCGCCTTGGGAGCGACCGCGATGTGGAGTCTCGGATCCTCCGGTACCCAGAGACCGTGGTGCTGAAGGGCGGTGACACCCGTGGCGACGCCGCCTGCGCGAACCGCGGCGACGAGTGCGGGTGGCGCATCCGGACGCGCGAAGTATCCGATGCGCACCCGCTGCAGTCGGCCTTCGGCGACCTGCCGGTCGATCTCGACGCGGGTGAAGCCCCAGCGCGTGAGCTGCTGACGGGTGGCGATCGGGGCGAGCAGTGCCGGCATGCCGCGCATCGTCACGCTGCCGGGAGCATCCGGGCCCGGCTGTCCAGTTCTGCAAACGCTCCGGCACCCGTCCGATGCGCCTGGGGAGGAGCGGATGCGTCCCTGACCGGTCGCCACGGATTCGGTTCAGCCGCCGATCCGCACCGGATTCGGTTGCGGGACGGGATCCGCGGTCGTGGACCGAATCGGTGGCTGGCGGGGCGCGGGGCGCGGGGCGGATCAGCCCGCGCGGCGGGCGAGCGGCGTGCCCGCCGCCTGCTCGATGAGGTCGGTGACCGCGCGCTGCACCATGCGCGCCCGCGGCACGTCGCGGAGCGTGATCTGGCCGTCGGCGCCGGCGTGCACGATGACGTCGCCGCTGCCCGTGAGCAGCTGCAGCGGGCCGCGCCGCAGCGTGGCCTCGGAGCCGCGGCCGAGCAGGAACTCGCTGCGCTCGCGCACGACGAAGCCGTGCTTCACGATGAGGCGTCGGGTGGTGATGATCGTGATGCGGTTCAGCCACAGCAGCAGCGGCAGCCCGGAGCACGCGACCACGAGCACCGCGGCGAGGATCGGCAGCGCCGCGTTCAGCCACGGCTCGGGCAGCCGTCCCCAGTAGTAGCCGGTGCCGAAGCAGAGCACGAGGAACGCGGCGGACGGCCAGACGAGGTGGCGGGCCGAGCGCCGCAGCCGCACGATGACGTGCTCGGGCGTCTCCCGCGAGGACGGGCTCGCCGGACGTCGCTCGGGCCGTGCCGGAGCCGCCCGGGTCGTCCCCCCGATCGCCATGTCCCTATTCATACCTGAGGTGCTCGACGTCGCCGCTCGCCACCGCGGTGATCCGCGAATCCGCCTCGGCGCGCACCTCCACGCGGCCGTCGGCGTCGATGCCGACCGCCGTGCCGACGAGCGCCGTGCCGTCGGGCAGCGACACCCGCACGGCACGCCCGATCGTGCCCGAGATCGCGAGCACGGCCTCCCGCACACCGCTCGCGTCGGGGTCCCCCTTCGCCGCGGCGAAGCGCTCCGCGAGCGCGAGCAGCTCGGTCAGGTACGCGGCGAGCAGCAGGTCCGGATCCGTGGGGCCGCCCTCGATCGCGAGCGAGGTCGCGGTCGGCACCGGCAGGGCCTCCTCGGCGAGGCGGTGGTTCAGGCCGGTGCCGATCACCGCGCCCCCGTCCGGCAGCGCCTCGGCGAGCACGCCGCAGATCTTCCGCCCGCCGACGAGCACGTCGTTCGGCCACTTCGTCGAAGCGGCGACGCCGAGCCCGGCGAGCGCCCGGGCCATCGCGGTGCCGGCGAGCAGCGACAGCCAGCCGAGCCGGTCGCGCGGCACCGCGGGACGCAGGAGCACGGACACCGCGAGCGAGGCCCCGGGCGGCGCGGTCCACGCCCGGCCGAGACGGCCGCGACCCGCGGTCTGCACGTCGGTGACGAGCACCGAGGGCGCCGGCCAGCCGGCCTCGTCGGCGGTCGCGAGGCGGACGAGCTCGGAGTTCGTCGAGCCCGCCTCGTCGAGCCACTGCAGGCGGGCGACGAGCGCGGAGGAGCGGGGCAGTTCCACCCGCCGCAGCCTAGGCGGCCGCCCCGGATCCGCCTCGGGCCCGGCACTAGGCTCCCTGCTCGTGACCGACACCGACGAGGCTCCGGCGAGCTCACCGCTCTCGACCGCGGAGCGGATCGCCGATCTCCGTGAGCGCTATCACGAGGCCGTGACCGCGAGCGGCGAGGCCGCGATCGCGAAGCAGCACGCCAAGGGCAAGAAGACCGCGCGCGAGCGCATCGAGCAGCTGCTCGACCACGGCACGTTCGTGGAGCTCGACGAGTTCGTGCGGCACCGCACCCACGCCTTCGGCATGGAGAGCCGCCGGCCCTACGGCGACGCCGTCGTCACCGGCGTCGGCGAGATCCACGGCCGCCAGGTCGCGGTGTACAGCCAGGACTTCACGATCTTCGGCGGCTCCCTCGGCGAGGTCGCGGGCGAGAAGATCATCAAGGTGATGGAGCACGCCCTGAAGACGGGCGTGCCGATCATCGGCATCCTCGACTCGGGCGGCGCGCGCATCCAGGAGGGCGTCGTCGCGCTCGGCAAGTACGGCGAGATCTTCCGCCGCAACACGGCCGCGTCGGGCGTCATCCCGCAGATCTCGATCGTGATGGGGCCGGCCGCCGGCGGCGCCGTCTACTCCCCCGCCCTCACGGACTTCGTGATCATGGTCGACAAGACGAGCCAGATGTTCGTCACCGGCCCCGACGTCATCAAGACGGTCACGGGCGAGGACGTCGGCATGGAGGAGCTCGGCGGCGCGTACACGCACAACACGCGCTCCGGCGTCGCCCACTACCTCGCGCCCGACGAGGACGACGCGCTCGACTTCGCGCGCACGCTGCTCGGCTACCTGCCGGACAACAACCTCACCGACCCGCCGACCTACGCGTCGACCGCGGAGATCGAGGTGAACGACTCCGATCGGCGCCTGAACACGCTGATCCCGGACAGCCCGAACCAGCCGTACGACGTGCACGAGGTCATCGAGGCCCTCGTCGACGACGGCGAGTTCCTCGAGACGCAGGCGCTCTACTCGCCGAACATCGTCGTCGGCTTCGGCCGCGTCGAGGGCCGCACGGTCGGCATCGTGGCGAACCAGCCGAGCGCCATGGCCGGGACGCTCAACATCGACGCCGGCGAGAAGGCCGCGCGGTTCGTGCGGTTCTGCGACGCGTTCTCGATCCCGATCCTCACCCTCGTCGACGTGCCGGGCTACCTGCCCGGCACCGACCAGGAGTGGACCGGCGTCATCCGCCGCGGCGCGAAGCTGCTCTACGCCTACGCCGAGGCGACCGTGCCGCTCGTCACCGTCATCACCCGCAAGGCGTACGGCGGCGCGTACATCGTCATGGGCAGCAAGCAGCTCGGCGCCGACCTCAACTACGCGTGGCCGACCGCGGAGATCGCCGTCATGGGCGGGCAGGGCGCGGTGAACATCCTCTACCGCGGCGAGATCCGCCGGGCCGAGGCCGCGGGCGAGGACGTCGACGCCGTGCGGACCCGGCTCGCGAACGAGTACACGTACAACGTGGCGAGCCCGTTCCTCGCCGCTGAGCGCGGCGAGCTCGACGGCGTCATCGAGCCGGCCGCCACCCGCATCACGGTCATCAAGGCGCTGCGCGCGCTCCGCACGAAGCGGGCGAGCGTGCCGCCGAAGAAGCACGGGAACATCCCGCTGTGACGGATCCCGCGCAGCCGCACGTGCTGGGCGGCTCGGCGACCGACGAGGAGACCGCCGCGATCGCCGCCGTGTTCGCGCAGCTGCTCGTCGAGCGGTCAGCCGCGCCCGAGCCGCTGCCGCCGGGCCGCAGCCGATCGGCCTGGGAGCGCGGCATGCGCCCCGTGCGGCTGCCGCTCGAGGGCCCCTGGCGCGGCGCCTGACCCCGCGCCGGAGCACCCGGGGGAACGGGAAAGGGGCCGGCCTCCCCAGACCGGCCCCTGTACACCCCGGATCACGGACAACCCGAATGCCCAGCGATCCGCCCCCGACGCCACGCCTGCTTACCCTGATCGGCGCGGCGTCCGGAACACGCGCCCCGTAGGTGCGGAGCGCGGTGCACTCCATTGTGAACGGTCCGCGCGCGGTGCGCAGTCGGCCTTCCGGAGGACAATCGGGGTACAAAATCAGGCGGACCGGTCTCCCTTGCCGCCGAAGCATTCCGCGCGGCGGGACTAGGTCGTGGTCACGGGGACCGCAGCCGCCGTCGGACGGTCGAGCTCGAGCCACAGGTCGACCTGCTCGTCGTCGTCCTCGAGCCCGAGCGCGGCGGCCGTGGCGTCGACCGAGATACCGACGACCGTCACGGCCTTGTCGGACCCCTTCGGCGCGGTGCGCAGGATCAGCCGGTCGGACGAGACGCCCGCGATCGCTGCAGCGGCGGCGTCGAGCACGGGTTCGAGCAGCGCCGGGTCCATGTCGTCGAGGCCGCCGTCGTCGAGCACCTGCACGACCGCGCCGCGTCGGCGGGCCGCCATCACCTCGCGCCGCACCGCGTCGTTCAGCAGGTGACGGCCGCGGATCTCGTCGCGGATCGACTGCTCGAGCACGCGGCACTCGCGCCGTGCCGCCTCGTCGAGGTCGCCGTCGACCGCGGCGATGTGCCGCAGCATCGGCAGCGCCGTCCGGCTCGTCTGCGTGAGCCGGACCTGGCGCTCGAAGTGGTGCGCGTCCTGAGCCGCCTGCCACTCGACGGCCTCACGCTCCGCGCGGGCGAACTGCCGCACGTCGAGCGCCGCACGGGCGAGCGCCCGCGTGAAGACCGCCGCGATCGCGACCCAGACGACGTCGCCGAGCAGGCCGAACCGGGTGATCGCGGTGAGGTCGTGCGTCCAGAGCACGGTCTGCGCCGTGACGAGGCCGAGCCCGAACCAGGCGTAGGCGACGTGGCGGCGCACCGCGGTGATGGTGAGCAGGGTGCCGATCGCCGCGACGTACCAGGTGCCGTACCAGGAGTAGCCGTCGAGGGCCGACGGCGGGATGGTGCTCGAGCCGAGCAGCGCGATCGACAGCGAGAGCCCGACGTTCAGCCCGGCGAGCCACACGGGGATCTCGACGCGACGGCCGATCCCGAGCGAGAGCGCGGTGGCGACCACGAACAGCACGAGCGCGAGCACGACGCGCTCGGGGTGCGCGAGCGCGACGGCGGCCTGCTTCGCCGTGTCCCCCGGCTCCGGCACGAGCAGGGCCACGACACCGAGGACGACGTGGTACAGCGAGAACGCGGCGGTGACGGTGACGAGCAGGCGCCGCGGCAGCGTGATCATCGCGCCGCCGCCGTCTGCTCGGCGCGCTCGACGACCGCCCTCGCTGCGGCGGGCCACGACAGCACGACGCGGGTGCCGGCGCCCGGCGCGGTGTCGATCTCGACCTCCGCGCCCGCGTGACGCGCGCGCTCGACGATCGAGACGCGGACGCCGAGCCGCTGGCTGCCGATCGCGGCGGGGTCGAACCCGCGGCCCGTGTCGGCCACCTCGACGCGCAGGGCGCCGTCACCGAGTCCCCGCACGACGACCGAGCGCGACAGGTCCTCGCCGCCCGCGTGCTTGACGCTGTTCATCATCGCCTGGGCGGCCGCGGCCGCGAGCGCGTCGGCGACCTCGGTGGGCAGCTCGACGCCGGCCGTGTCGTCGCTCGCGAAGGTGAAGCGGTCGGCGACGACCGCGGCCTCGTCACGGATGCGGGCGAGCAGACCGGAGAGCGGCACGCGCGGCCCGGTGCCGGCGGCGACGGTGGCGCGCGTCAGGTTGCCCATCGCCTTCCGCGCCATCGTCGCGGCGAGCGCCGTGGCGTCGGGGGTGGTCGCGGCGGCCGCCGAGAGGAAGGTCGTGAGGACGGAGTCGTGCACGAGGGCGTCGGTCGCGACGCGCTCGGACTCCATCGCGAGGTCCGTCTGCGCGGCGGCGTAGCGCTGCAGCGCGTTGTTCTGCGCCTGATCGACGCTCGCCGCCGCGAGCCGCACCGCGACCGTGAGCACGAGCAGCACGATGTCGAGCGCGAAGGCGTAGACGGCGTCGAGCGTCGCGCGGAGCGCATCGACGTCGCCGCCGGCCGGCGACGAGCGCAGCACGCCGATCGAGACCGCGACGAGCAGCGCGTAGAGGGCGGGCACGCCCCAGCGGCGCCGCGCGACGACGACGAACCCGGCGGGCACGGTCGCGACCTGCACGATCCACGGCGTCTCGCCGTGCACGAGCCCGTCGTGCGGAGGCACCACGCTCGGCCACAGGGCGAGCGCGAGCAGGTAGGCGACGGCCGCGGTGAGGAAGATCGGCCGCGTCCACTGCCGCAGCACGGCCGCGAGGCCGGCGACGGTGATCGAGCCGAAGACGAGCAGCAGCACGGTGACGCCGAGCGGGGTCCCCGTGTACGACCACTGCCCGACCAGGGCGGGCACGCTCTGGAAGCTGAAGAGCACGCCGAACACGCTCATCGCGACGGCGAGGGTGACCTCGACGCGGCGCGAGCCGACCGGCGAGACGAACACCCGGCCCCGATCCGGGACCGAGCGCTGCGCGCTGGGCGCCTGCTCAGTCGTCATCGTCGACCGCGTCCGCATCGAGGTTCGGCAGGATGCCGTCCTCGACCGCGCGGCGGAGCAGGTCGACCTTCGTCGGCGCGGGCCGGCCGACCTCGACGTACTTCACGCGGATGCGGTCGAGGTACTCGCGGACCGTCGACGGGGCGATGCCGAGCTGCTCGGCGACCATGCGCAGGGGCAGGCCCGACGCGTAGAGGTTCAGCACGTCGCGCTCGCGCCGGCCGAGCTGGGCCTTCGCGAACTCGACGTCTGCGTCGATCGCGCTCGCCCACTCGAGGTTGTTCAGCACGTCGCCGCGGGCGACGGTGCGGATGGCCGCCATGACGGTGGCGGTGGCGGCCGACTTCGGGATCACGCCGGCGGCACCGGCGGCGAGCGCCTCGCGGACGCCCGCGGCGCGGTCGGCGATCGAGTGCACGAGCACGGCGGCGCCGGTGGCCTGGATGGTCTTCACGTTGTCCGTGATGCTCGAGCCGTCGCCGAGCGAGAGGTCGAGCACGACGACGTCGCACTCGCGGCCCGCGAGCTTCGAGACGAGCTCGGCGACGGTGGCGCCCTCCTCGACGAAGGTGAAGCCCTCGCGCATGCAGGCGGCGAGGAGGCCGAGGCGGACGGACTCGTGGTCGTCGACCACGGCGACGCGGACGGTCTCGGTCGAGGTCTCGGTCGGATCGGTGGCGGTCATCATGTTCGGCTCCAGACGGACGGACGCGGGAAGTCTAGGTCGCCGGGGGACAGGCTGGACCGTCCGGCACACCCCCAGCGCGAGGCGCTCCGCGACCCCAGTTCGGGGCGAGCGCCCGCCTCAGGCGCGCTCGAGCGTCGCGACGGCCTCGAGGTGGTGGGTGTTCGGGAACAGGTCGAACGCCTCGAGGCGCGCAGGCCGCCAGCCCGACTCGGCGAACGTGCGCAGGTCGCGGGCGAGCGCGACGGGGTCGCAGGCCACGTAGACGACGCGAGCGGGCTCGAGCCGCGCGATGGCGTGCACGACCGCGGCACCGGCGCCGGACCGGGGCGGGTCGAGCACGACGACGGCGCCCGGCCGGGCCTCCTGCTCGCCGTCGAGGAAGGCGTCGACCCGGGCGGCGACCGCGTGCGCGGCCGGGAGGTCGGCGAGGTTGTCGCGGGCGTGCCGGGAGGCCACCCCGTCGGCCTCCACGGTCGTGACGGCGGTCGCGGGGCCGCCCGCGTCCGCGAGGGCCGCGGCGAGCAGGCCGACCCCGCCGTAGAGGTCGAGGTGCGAAGCGGCGGGGTCGAGGCCGGCGGCGGCCCGCCTCACCGCGTCGCTCAGCACCGCGGCCGCGGCGGGGTGCACCTGCCAGAAGCCGCGGGCGTCGAGCACGAAGCGCCGCTCCCCCACCCGCTCGACGACAGCGTCGTGGTGCGCGCGGTGCCCGGCGAGCAGGAAGGGCTCCCCCTCGCTCGGTGCGACGAGGTCGACGGCCTTCGCGCCGCCCGGGACCCGGCGCGGCAGCAGGGCCTCGAGCGGCTCGACGGCGAGCGGCAGGTCGGCGACGGGCACGACGTGCCGGCTGCGGGCGGCGTACGGCCCGGGCCGGCCCGCGCGATCGACGTGCAGGCGGATGCGGGTGCGCGAGCGGGTGCCGTCCGAGCGGCCGGGAACGGCCCGCACCTCGGGCGCGAGCGCCGCCACGTCCTCCTCGGACAGGCCGCCGGTGCGCCGCAGGGCGTCGGTGAGGACCGTGGTCTTCAGCGCCCGCTGCCGCTCGGGGGCGATGTGACCGAACTCCGCGCCGCCCGCCCGCTCCACCGGGTCGCGGTCGAGCGACGCAGCGGTCCAGACGTGCGGTCGCCGGTCCGGCGACGCCTCGAGCACGGCGACCGTGTCGGCGCGGAGGAAGCGCTCGTGCCGGTCCTCGATGACCCGGGCGCGCACCCGCTCCCCCGGCAGGGTGTCCGCGACGAACACGACGCGGCCGTCGAGGTCCGCGACCGCCACGCCGCCGTGGGCGATGCGGAGCACGTCGAGCTCGAGCTCGCATCCCTCGAGCCGCTGCGGTTCCGCCACGGGTCCACCTCAGCACATCGTGCGTCACTACCGTGACGGGATGCGTCTCGTGCTCGCGTCCACCTCGCCCGCGCGGCTCGCCCTGCTCCGCGCCGCGGGCATCGAGCCGGACGTGCGGCCGTCCGAGGTCGACGAGCCCGCAGCGGTCCGCGCGGCCGAGGAGGCCGCCGGTGCCCCGCTGCCCGCGGCCGAGATGGTGCAGCTGCTCGCGCGAGCCAAGGCCGAAGCCGTCGCAGCGACGCTGCCGCGCTCCGACGCGCTCGTGCTCGGCGGCGACTCGGCGTTCGTCTACGACGGCCGCATCCACGGCAAGCCCGGCACCGCCGAGGCGGCGCTGCGGCGGTGGCGGGAGCAGCGCGGCCGCTCCGGCGTCCTGCACTCCGGGCACTGGCTGATCGACCTGCGGGACGGCAGCGGCGCGGGCGTCGGCACGAGCGCGCTCGTCGAGTTCGCCGACGACCTCGATGACGACGAGCTCGCCGCCTACGTCGCGACCGGCGAGCCCCTCGCCGTCGCGGGCGCGTTCACGATCGACGGCCTCGCAGGACCCTTCGTCCGCCGCATCGAGGGCGACCCGTCGACGGTCGTCGGGCTCTCGCTGCCGGCGCTGCGCGACCTGGTCCGCGCCGCCGGGGTGGCGTGGCCGGACCTCTGGCGGCCGGAGCTGCGGCGCGCCCGTCGTCCCGCGCTGTAGCCGTCCGCTTGTAGGCCTTCCACCGCCGATCGGAGGGAGGTCTGTGCCGAGGCACCAAACGGACACCCTGCGTGGTGGTTACAGTGAGGAATCATGACGTCGGAGCAGCGCCGGATCACGAAGGTGCTGATCGCCAACCGCGGAGAGATCGCCGTCCGGGTCATCCGGGCCGCGCGGGACGCGGGCATCGCGTCCGTCGCCGTGTACGCCGATCAGGACCGCGACGCCCGGCACGTGCGTCTCGCCGACGAGGCGTACGCACTGAACGGCACCACGAGTGCCGAGACCTACCTCGTGATCGACAAGCTGCTCTCCGTGGCGCGGCGCAGCGGCGCGGACGCCGTGCACCCGGGCTACGGGTTCCTCTCCGAGCGCGCGGACTTCGCGCAGGCGGTGATCGACGCCGGGCTGATCTGGATCGGTCCGCCGCCCGCCGCGATCGACGCGCTCGGCGACAAGGTCACCGCGCGGCACGTCGCGGAGCGCGTCGGCGCCCCGCTCGCGCCCGGCACCCTGAACCCGGTCGAGACCGCCGACGAGGTCGTCGCGTTCGCCGACGAGGTCGGGCTGCCCATCGCCATCAAGGCCGCCTTCGGCGGCGGCGGCCGCGGCCTGAAGGTCGCCCGCACCCGCGAGGAGATCCCCGAGCTCTTCGAGTCGGCGACCCGCGAGGCGGTCGCTGCCTTCGGCCGCGGCGAGTGCTTCGTCGAGAAGTACCTCGACAAGCCGCGCCACGTCGAGACGCAGTGCCTCGCCGACTCCTTCGGCAAGGTGGTCGTCGTCTCGACCCGCGACTGCTCGCTGCAGCGCCGGCACCAGAAGCTCGTCGAGGAGGCGCCCGCGCCGTTCCTCACCGACGCGCAGCGCGACCTGCTCTACTCCGCCTCCAAGGCGATCCTCGCCGACGTCGGCTACATCGGCGCCGGCACCTGCGAGTTCCTCGTGGGCGCCGACGGCACGGTGTCGTTCCTCGAGGTGAACACGCGGCTGCAGGTCGAGCACTGCGTGTCCGAGGAGGTCACCGGCCTCGACCTCGTTCGCGAGCAGTTCCGCATCGCCGAGGGCCGTCCGATCGGCTTCGACGACCCGGTGCCGCACGGCCACTCGATCGAGTTCCGCATCAACGGCGAGGACCCGGGCCGAGGCTTCCTGCCCTCCCCCGGTCCCGTGCAGGCGTTCCGCGTGCCGGGCGGCCCCGGGGTCCGCGTCGACTCCGGCGTCACCACCGGTGACGTCGTCTCCGGCTCGTTCGACTCGATGCTCGCGAAGCTCGTCGTCACGGGCTCGACCCGCGAGGAGGCGCTCGCACGGTCGCGCCGCGCGCTCGCCGAGTTCGAGGTCGCCGGGTTGCCGACGGTCATCCCGTTCCACCGCGCCGTGGTGCGCGACCCCGCGTTCACCGCCGAGGACGGGCGCTTCACCGTGCACACGCGGTGGATCGAGACCGAGTTCGCCAACACGCTCGAGCCGTGGAGCGGCTCGCTCGGCGACCAGGACGCCATCGCCGCGCCCGACGACCGGCATCGCGTCACGGTCGAGGTGAACGGCAAGCGCATCGAGGTGTCGCTGCCCGCCGCGCTCGCCCGCGGCGAGGTGCAGGCCGCGCCCGCGCCGCCGCCCCGCCGTCGCGCCGCCGCCGGTCGTGCGACCGCCGCGACGGGCAACGCGGTGAAGGCGCCGATGCAGGCCACCGTCGTCAAGGTGGCGGTCGAGCCCGGCCAGCGCGTGGTCACGGGCGACCTCGTCGCCGTCCTCGAGGCGATGAAGATGGAGCAGCCGCTCACCGCGCACCGCGACGGCGTCGTCGGCACGGTGTCGGCGACGGCCGGCACGACGGTCTCCTCCGGCACGGTGCTGCTCGAGATCCTCGACGAGGCCCCGGTCCCTGCCAACGCCTGACCGGCGCTGCACTCGCGGATCCGGAGATCTCTCGCGGATCCGGAGTTCCTGACCGACACGCCGCCGCCGGAGCCGCACCAGCGGCGTGTCGCCGGCTTCTTCCGGATCCGCGCAAGGAATCCGGATCCGCGAAGGTGAGCGTCCGGGTCAGGCGACGATGTGCATCGCCCGCGCCGCGTCGGTGATCGCGCCCGACAGCGACGGGTAGACGCTGAAGGCCCGCGCGAGCTGGTCGACGGTGAGGCGGTGCTCGACGGCGAGCGTGATCGGCAGGATCAGCTCGCTCGCCCGCGGCGCCGCGATGACGCCGCCGATCACGGTGCCCGAACCGGTGCGCGCGAACAGCTTCACGAAGCCGTCGGAGACGCCCTGCATCTTCGCGCGCGGGTTCGACGAGAGCGGCAGCTTGTAGACCTCGCCCTGCGCGATGCCGTCCTCGATCTGCTTCTGCGACCAGCCGACCGTCGCGATCTCGGGCTGGGTGAAGACGTTCGAGCTGACGTTGCGCAGCTCGAGCGGGTTCACCGCGTCACCGAGCGCGTGGAAGACCGCGGTGCGGCCCTGCATCGAGGCGACGGAGGCGAGCGGCAGCGACGTGGTGCAGTCCCCGGCCGCGTACACGGACGGCCGCGAGGTCGAGGCGACGCGGTTCACGCGGATGTGGCCGGACGGCACGAGCTGCACGCCCGCCTCCTCGAGGCCGAGGCCCGCGGTGTTCGGCACCGAGCCGACCGCCATGAGGCAGTGGCTGCCACGGATCTCGCGGCCGTCGGACAGCTCGGCGACGACCTCGTCGCCGTCGCGGCGGACCGAGACGGCACGGCTGCGGGACAGGATGTGCATGCCGCCGCGGGTGAAGACGTCCTCGAGCAGCGCGGCCGCGTCGGCGTCCTCGCCGGGCAGCACGCGGTCGCGGCTCGACACGAGCGTCACCTCGCTGCCGAGCGCGAGGTAGGCGGAGGCGAACTCGGCGCCCGTGACGCCGGAGCCGACGACGATGAGGTGCTCCGGCACCTCCTCGAGCTCGTACAGCTGCGTCCACGTGAGGATCCGCTCGCCGTCGGGCTGCGCCGACGGCAGGCGGCGCGGGCTCGCGCCGACCGCGACGACGATCGTGTCGGCCTCGATCTCGTCGAAGTCGGTGGCGGTGCGGCCGCGCCCCGTCGAGACGACGACCCGGCTCGGTCCGTCGAGACGCCCCTCGCCGATGACGATGCGCACGCCGGCCTGCTCGATGGTGCGGCGCATGTCGTCGGACTGCTGCCGCGCGAGCGCCCGGAGGCGGCGGTTGACCGCGCCGAGGTTGACCGCCACGTCGGGTCGCGCCGCACGTCCGGACTCGTTCGGCAGGAAGAACTGCACGCCGAGGTCGGAGGCGCCGGGCACGGCGCCGCTCGCCTCGGCGGTGGCGATGAGCGTCTTCGAGGGCACCACGTCGGTGAGCACGGCGGATCCGCCCACCCCGACCCGCTCGACGAGGGTCACGTCGGCGCCGAGCTGCGCGCCGGCGAGGGCCGCCTCGTAGCCACCGGGGCCGCCGCCCAGCACCGCGATGCGCTGCTTGCGCTCGAACTCGTACGCCATGCCCCCATTCTTCCGGGTGGAGCCGCGGCGTCGCGCGGACGGGCCGCGAGCCGGGCCGATCAGCGCCGTCTCTCCCTAGGCTGGCGGCATGGCCGAGCCCTCCCTCGACGATCTCGAGACCCCGCCCACCGCCGTCGCCGAGCTGGCCGCCGCCGCGCTCACCGAGCGCACGGGCGTCGAGCGCCACGACCTCGCGCTCACGCTCGGCAGCGGCTGGGGCGCCGCCGCACGGCGGCTCGGCGAGGTCGTCGCCGAGGTGCCCGCCGCCGACGTGCCGGGCTTCAGCGTCTCCGGCGTGCCGGGACACCCGGGCACCCTCACCTCGATCGCGCTGCCGAACGGCCTGCACGCCCTCGTGATCGGTGCGCGGACGCACTTCTACGAGGGCCGCGGCGTCCGACGCGTCGTGCACAGCGTGCGCACCGCGGCCGTCGCGGGCGCGCGGGTGATGGTGCTGACGAACGGCGCCGGGGGCATCGACCCCGCCTGGGCGCCGGGCACCCCGGTGCTCATCCGTGACCACATCAACCTCACCGCGGCGTCGCCGCTCGAGGGACCGACGTTCGTCGACCTCACGGACCTCTACTCGGCCCGCCTCCGCGGCCTCGCGCAGGAGGTGGACCCGTCGCTCGCCGAGGGCGTCTACGTGCAGTTCCGCGGACCGCACTACGAGACGCCCGCGGAGGTGGCGATGGCGCGCACGATCGGCGGCTCGATCGTCGGCATGTCGACCGCGCTCGAGGCGATCGCCGCCCGGGAGGCGGGCCTCGAGGTGCTCGGCCTCTCGCTCATCACGAACGCCGCGGCGGGCGTCACGGACCAGCCGCTCAGCCATGCGGAGGTGCTCGCCGCGGGCCGCGAGGCCGAGCCGCGGCTCGCCGACCTGCTCGCCCGCATCGTCGACCGCGTCGCCCGCGACCTGGCGGCCCGGCCGTGAGCGACCTCGAGACCGCAGCGCGCCAGTGGCTCGCCATCGACCCGGATCCCGCGACGCGGGCCGAGGTCGAGGCGCTGCTCGCCGACCACGACGAGGCGGGCCTCGCCGACCGCTTCGGCACCCGGCTGGTCTTCGGCACCGCGGGCCTGCGCGGTCCGCTCGGCGCGGGCCCCAACCGGATGAACCGCGTGGTCGTGATGCAGACGTCCGCGGGGCTCGCCCGGTTCCTCGCCCGCCGCAGCGGCACGCCGACCGCGGTCGTCGGCCACGACGCCCGCCACAACTCGGCCCGCTTCGCCCGCGACGCCGCCGAGGTGCTCGCGGCCGCGGGCGTCGCGGTCGTGCTGCTCCCCCGCGCCCTGCCGACGCCGGTGCTCGCTTTCGCGGTCCGCGCGCTCGGCGCCGACGCCGGCGTCATGATCACCGCCTCGCACAACCCGGCGCCCGACAACGGCTACAAGCTCTACCTGGGCGGCCCGGACGAGGGCGCGCAGCTCGTCGCGCCCGACGAGGCCGCGGTGCTCGCTGAGATCGAGCACGTCGTGGCCGCCGGTGGCCTCCCGCCGACGTCGTCCGAGGTGCGCATCGCGGGCGAGGACCTGCTCGACCGGTACGTCGCGGCGACGGCCGCGCTCGCCGCCACGGGGGCGCGTCCGGCGCTGCCGTGGGTCTACACGCCGATGCACGGCGTCGGCCTCGAGACGGTGCGCCGCGTGCTCGACGCCGCGGGCCTGCCCGCACCGGAGGTCGTGCCGTCGCAGGCGCAGCCCGATCCCGACTTCCCGACCGCGCCGTTCCCGAACCCCGAGGAGCCGGGCACCCTCGACCCGGCCTTCGCCGCCGCGACCGCATCGAAGGCCGCCCTCGTGCTCGCGAACGACCCGGACGCCGACCGGCTCGCGGTCGCGCTGCCGGAGGGCGACGGCTACCGGCGGCTCACCGGCAACGAGGTGGGCCTGCTGCTCGGCTGGTCGGTGGCGGAGCAGGCGGACAGCGGCACGCTCGCCACCTCGATCGTCTCGACGCCGGGTCTCCGCCGCATCGCCGACCGCTTCGGCCTCGGCTACACGGAGACGCTCACCGGCTTCAAGTGGATCGGCCGCGCCCGGGGCCTCGTGTTCGGCTTCGAGGAGGCCCTCGGCTACCTCGTCGCACCGGCGATCGTGCACGACAAGGACGGGATCTCCGCCCTGGTCGTCCTGCTCCGCGAGGCGCTCCGGCTCGCGGATCGCGGCAGCGACCTGACCACCCGGCTCGCCGAGATCGAGGCGGCGATCGGCCGGTTCGACTCCGACCAGGTGTCGGTCCGCGTCGTCGACCTCGCGCGCATCGCGGCGCTCATGGCCCGGCTGCGGTCCGACCCGCCGACCGCGGTCGGCGGCCTTCCGGTGACCGCCGTCGACGACCTCCTCGAGGGCGGCGAGCTGCCCCGGTCCGACGTGCTGCGCATCTCGTTCGACGCGGGCGCCCGCCTCGTCGTGCGGCCGAGCGGCACCGAGCCGAAGCTGAAGGCGTACCTCGACGTGTGGTCCGACGCGGGCTCGCCCGAGGAGCGACGGGCCGAGACCGACGGCCGGCTCCGCGCCTTGCGCGACGGCGTCCGGGCGCTGCTCGCCTGAGCCGCGCCCGGGGGACTACTCGAGCGCGTCGGCGAGCTTCGCGGCGAGCTCGTCCTGGTCGAGGATGTTCTCGACCACGATCACCTGCGCGAAGGTGCGGCCGAGCCGCTGCGCGTGGTCGGCGGTGGTGAGGATCACCTGGGCGTCCTCGGCGAGCTCGCGCACGTGCTGCTCGTCCGTCGCGGTCACGTGCGCGTCGATGCCGAGCCGGGCGAGCGCTCGCTGCGCCGAGACGCGGAGGATCTCGCTCGTGCCGACACCGGCGCCGCAGAGGGTGAGGATCGAGACCGTCACAGCGCGTCGAACCCGCTCGTGATGCGGTCGGCGAGCTCCTCGCGGTCCTCGACCGGCAGGAACGCGGCATCGGCGGCGTTCAGCTGGAACGTGAGCAGGTCGTCGAGGTCGTAGTCGAACGCCTCGGTGAGCAGCACGAGCTCCTTCGAGAGGCTCGTGTCGCTCATGAGCCGGTTGTCGGTGTTCACGGTGACCCGGAAGCCGAGCTGGTAGAGCAGGTCGAAGGGGTGGTCCTCGATCGCGGTGCCCCAGCGCTCGATCGCACCCGTCTGCAGGTTCGACGACGGCGACAGCTCGAGCGGGATCTGCCGGTCGCGCACCCAGCGGGCGAGGCGGCCGACGGTGACGTAGCTGTTCTCGGTGTCCTCGCCCGTGATGACGACGTCGTCGGCGATGCGCACCCCGTGACCGAGGCGCAGGGCGCGGCCGTCGAGCAGCGCGGAGCGGATCGAGTCGAGCCCGGCCGCCTCGCCGGCGTGGAGCGTGACGGGGAACCAGTGCTCGGCGAGGAAGTCGAGCGCGACCCGGTGCCGCGACGGCGGGTTGCCCGCCTCGGCGCCGGCCAGGTCGAAGCCGACGACCCCGCGGTCGCGGTGCCGCAGGGCGAGCTCGGCGATCTCGAGGCCGCGATCCGCGTGCCGCATCGCGGTGACGAGCTGCCCGGTGCTGATCGTCCGTCCGCTCCGCCGCACCTCGTCGGCGCCCTCCTCGAGGCCGGCCTGCACGGCCTCGACGGCGCCGTCGAGGGTGAGGCCGCCGCGGAGGTGCTGCTCGGGCGCCCAGCGCACCTCGCCGTGGAGCACGCCGTCGTCGGCCAGGTCGAGCACGAACTCGCGGGCGATGCGGGTGAGCGCGGGCGCCGTCTGCATCACCGCGGTGGTGACGTCGAAGGTCTTCAGGTAGTCGACGAGCGAGCCGGAGTCGGCGGACTCGCGGAACCACTCACCGAGCTCGTCGGGCTCGGTCGCCGGCAGGTCGACGCCGTGCTCCTCCGCGAGCTCGACGATCGTCGCCGGCCGCAGGCCGCCGTCGAGGTGGTCGTGCAGCGACACCTTCGGCAGGCGCGCGGCATCGACGTCGTTCCACAGAAGCCACTCCCCCGCCACGGGGTTCAGGCTAGCGCGTGCCCGGGTCCTCGCTCCCGGCCGCGATCCGGCCCGCGACGAGCGGCCGGTCGGGCACGGGCGTGCCGGCCGGCGCGACCCGGAACGCCCCGGACAGCGCCTCGAGCGCGCGCGGGATGCGGTCCGCCTCGTCGGTGAGCAGCGTCGCGAGCGGCTGCCCGCGCCGGACCGCGTCCCCGGGCTTCGCGGCGAGCAGCACGCCGGCGCCCGCCTGCACCGGGTCGCCCTGGCGGGCGCGGCCCGCGCCGAGCCGCCACGCGGCGACCCCGACCGCCTTCGCGTCCTGCGCGGTGAGCACGCCGTCCTCCTGCGCCGTCAGCACCTCGCGCTCCCGCGCCTCCGCCATCGGGGCGTCCGGGTCGCCGCCCTGCGCCGCGATCATGCGGCGCCACACGTCCATCGCCCGGCCGTCGTCGAGCGCCGCCGCCGGGTCCTCGTCGCCCCGGCCGGCGAGGGCGAGCATCTCGGCGGCGAGCGCGATCGTCAGCTCGCGGACGTCCGACGGGCCGCCGCCCGCGAGCACCTCGACGCTCTCCGTCACCTCGACGCCGTTGCCGACCGCGAGCCCGAGCGGCGTGCTCATGTCGGTGAGCAGCGCGACGGTGCGGACGCCCGCGTCGGCGCCGAGCTCGACCATCGTGCGGGCCAGCTCCTCCGCGAGCTCGCGGCGCGGCAGGAACGCGCCGGCGCCGAACTTCACGTCGAGCACGAGCGCCTCGGTGCCCTCGGCGATCTTCTTCGACATGATGCTCGACGCGATCAGCGGGATCGCCTCGACCGTGCCGGTGGTGTCGCGGAGCGCGTAGAGGCGCTTGTCGGCCGGTGCGAGCCCGGCGCCCGCGGCGCAGATCACCGCGCCGATCGTGCGGAGCTGCTCCCGCATCTCCGCGGTCGACAGGTCGGCGCGCCAGCCGGGGATCGCCTCGAGCTTGTCGAGCGTGCCGCCCGTGTGGCCGAGGCCGCGGCCCGACAGCTGCGGCACGGCGACGCCGAACGACGCGACGAGCGGCGCGAGCGGCAGCGTGATCTTGTCGCCGACGCCGCCGGTCGAGTGCTTGTCGACGGTCGGGCGACCGAGGCCCTCGAACGACATCCGCTCACCGGAGGCGATCATCGCGAGCGTGAGGTCGCGGATCTCGCGGCGGTCCATGCCGTTCAGCAGCACGGCCATCGCCCACGCCGACATCTGCTCGTCGGCCACCACGCCTCGGGTGAACGCGTCGACGAGCCAGTCGATCTGCGCGGTCGAGAGCGGCCGCCCCTCCCGCTTCTCGACGATCAGCTCCACCGCGTCGAACGCCTCAGCCATGCCCCCATCCTTCCCCGTGCGCACGGCCGTCACGCCGCTGCTCGGCGCGCCGGGCTCCCCCGCCCGGTAGGGGCGGGGGACGCAGGCGCCCGTGCGCGCAGGACGGGCGGGGTCAGGACTCGCGGTAGGCCTGCAGGGTGCGCGGGCCGAAGGCGTCGGGCAGCACCTCGTCGATCGTGCGGACGCCCGACACCGTCGCGAGCAGCATGCCGTCGGCGGAGTGCTCGTAGAGCAGCTGGCGGCAGCGGCCGCACGGCATCAGCGGCTCGCCGTGCCCGTCGACGCAGGCGAACGCGACGAGGCGCCCGCCGCCCGACATCGCGAGGGCGGAGACGAGCGCGCACTCGGCGCAGAGCGTGAGCCCGTACGAGGCGTTCTCGACGTTGCAGCCGGCGACGACGCGCCCGTCGTCGACGAGCGCGGCCGCCCCCACCGGGAACGACGAGTACGGCACGTAGGCGTTGCGGCTCGCCGCGACGGCGGCCTCGCGCAGCGCGTCCCAGTCGATCGTCACGGTCATCCCTTCACGTAGGGCTTGCCGGCGGCGGCGGGACCGCGCACCTGCCCGACGAGCCCCGCGACGGCGAAGATCGTGACGACGTACGGGAGCATGAGCAGGAAGTCGCTCGGCACGGGGCTGTTCAGGATGCCGAGCACGTTCTGCAGGTTGCTCGCGAAGCCGAACAGCAGCGCCGCGAGCGTCGCCCGCACGGGGTTCCACTGACCGAAGATCACGGCCGCGAGGGCGATGAAGCCGGCGCCGCTCGTCACGTCCTTGCTGAACGACGGCACCGCCGCGAGCGTGAAGTAGGCACCGCCGAGACCCGCGATCGCGCCGGCGAGGGAGACGTTCCAGAACCGGGTGCCGGAGACGCTGATGCCGACCGTGTCCGCCGCCTGCGGGTGCTCGCCCACCGCGCGCAGGCGGAGGCCCCAGCGGGTCTTGAACAGCCCGAAGGTGACCGCCGCCACGGCGACGTACATGAGGTAGACGATCACGGTCTGGTCGAAGAGCACCGGGCCGATCACCGGGATCGCCGAGAGCACCGGGATGCGCACCGGCGTGAACTGGGGCGGCGAGTTGAGCACGCCGGACGCCGGCACGAGGATCGCCGAGTAGAGGAAGCTCGTGAGGCCGAGCACGAGCACGTTCAGCACGACGCCCACGATGACCTGGTCGACGAGGTACTTGATCGCGAACGCGGCGAGCACGAACGACACGAGCATGCCCGCGACCATGGCGGCGACGAGCCCGGCGGCCAGCGAGTGCGTCAGGGAGCCGACGACGGCCGAGACGAACGCGCCGGCGAGCAGCTGCCCCTCGATCGCGACGTTCACGACGCCGACGCGCTCGCTGATCACGCCGCCGAGCGCACCGAAGATGAGCGGCACGCTGAGCGCGAGCGATCCGGCGAGCAGGCCCGGCACCGGCAGCGTGTTGCCCGCCGTCGCCCAGGCGAGCAGCCCGACGACGAGGACGAGCGCGAACACGACCGGGAGCCAGAGCGGCTGGCGGCGGTGCGCGGTGACGAGCCGCACGCTCCACGCGGTGCAGGCGGCGGCCACGAGCACGGCGACGATCCCGGTGACGCGGGCCGGCAGCACGAGCGGCGGCAGCGTGACCGCGTCGCCCGACTGCGACAGCGCGAACGACGCGGCGCCGTCGCGGCCGAGGGCGACGAGCAGCACGAGGCCGAGCAGGGTCAGCACGCCGTAGACGATCGGCAGCTTCCAGCTGCGGCGCTGCCCGTCCCGGCCGACGAGGGCGCCGGTCGTGCTCGTCTCGAGCGAGGTCATGCCGCCGCCTTCCGCTGCCGCCGGGGCGCGCCGGGGGCCGGCAGGCGGAAGATCGCCCGCACGAGCGGCGGCGCCGCGATGAAGAGCACGATGAGCGACTGCACGACCGAGACGACGTTCAGGTCGATCGCGTTCGCGGCCTGCATCGTGTAGCCGCCGTTCGTGAAGACGCCGAACAGGATGCCGGCCCAGAACACGCCCCACGGCCGCGAGCGACCGAGCAGCGCGACGGTGATCGCGTTGAAGCCGATGCCCGCGTCGAAGTCGTTCGTGAAGCCGCTCGTCGTCTGCCCGAGCACCTGGTAGGCGCCGGCGAGCCCGACGAGCACGCCCGAGATCACCATGGCGAGCACGACGATCCGCCGCACGTCGATGCCCGCGGTGCGCGCGGCGGGCGGGTTCTCGCCCACGGCGCGCAGCTTGAAGCCCAGGCTCGAGCGGTTCAGCAGGTAGGCCGAGGCGAGCACGGCGACGATCGCGAGCAGGAAGCCGAGGTTCACCGGGGTGCCGAAGAGATCGGGAAGCACGGCCGTCGGCAGCTCCGCGGGCGACTTCGGGTTGTTCGACCCCGGCGCCTGCAGCACCGGGGTGTGCAGCAGGTAGTCGAGCAGGTAGATCGCGACGTAGTTGAGCATGATCGTGACGATCACCTCGTGCGCGCCCGTGCGGGCCTTCAGGACACCGACGACGCCCGCCCAGACCGCGCCGCCGATCAGGCCGCCGAGCAGCGCGACGACCAGGTGGAGCCCGAAGGGCAGGTGCAGCGCGAAGCCGAGCCAGCCCGCGACCGCCCCGCCGATGAGGATCTGGCCCTGGCCTCCGATGTTGAAGAGGCCGGCACGGAAGCCGATGGCGATGCCGAGGCCGGCGGCGATGAGCGGGGTCGCGAAGTCGAGGCTGTTGAGCAGCGGCGGGAGGCCGCCGAGCAGGTCGGTCGCGGTGTAGTCGTAGACGCCACCACGGAAGAGCGACGCGTACGCGCCGCCGACGGACGAGCCGATCGCGCTGAACGTGTCGGCGGGGCGGGCGAAGAAGTAGCCCGCCGCGGCGAGCACCTGGCTGCTCGTGACCGCGATGAGCACGGCGCCGACGACGAGCGAGACGAGCACCGCGAGCACGCTGAGCAGCAGGTTGCCGGTGAGGATCTCGCGGAGCACCCGCTGGGCGCCGCTCCGTTCCGGCTGTGCCGGGACGGCCGCGTTCGGCACCTGCCCCGGCTCGAGCGTGGCGAGGTCCTCGTTGCCGGTCTCGGCGACGGGCGCCGGCTCCGTCCCCGTCACGCCGCCACCGCCGGCGCGGTCTCGCCGGCCATGAGCAGGCCGAGCACGTCCCGCGGGGTGTCGGCCGGGACGATCCCGACGATGCGCCCGCGGTACATGACCGCGATGCGGTCGGCGAGCGCGACGACCTCGTCGAGCTCGGTGGAGATCACGAGCACGGGGATCCCCGCATCGCGCGTGGCGACGATGCGCTCGTGCACGAACTCGATCGAGCCGACGTCGAGACCGCGGGTCGGCTGGGCGGCGACGAACAGGCGCAGGTCGCGCGAGAGCTCGCGGGCGAGCACCACCTTCTGCTGATTGCCGCCCGAGAGCCTGCCGACCCGCGTGGTGATGCCCTGCGCGCGGATGTCGAACTCGGCGAGCTGCTGCTCGGCGAACGCGTTCAGGTCGGCCGTCTGCACGGTGCCGCCCTTCACGAACGGGGGCCCGTCCGAGCGGTCGAGCATGAGGTTCTCGGCGATCGTGAACTCGGGGACGAGCCCGTCGTGCTGCCGGTCCTCCGGCACGAAGCCGGCGCCCGCGGCGAGCACGCCCTTGACGCTGCGGCCGGTGAGGGGCTGCCCGTCGAGCAGGATCCGGCCGCTCACCCCGCTCTGCAGGCCGAGGATCGCCTCGGTCAGCTCGGTCTGCCCGTTGCCCTGCACGCCGGCGATCGCGAGGATCTCGCCCGCCTTGACCGTGAAGCTGACGGAGTCGACGAGCGCGGCGCCGTTCGCGTCGTGCACCGAGAGGTCCTCGACGACGAGGGCGTCGGCGCCGAGCGTCGGCGGGGCCTTCTCGACGGTCAGCTCGACCGACCGGCCGACCATGAGCGAGGCGAGCTCGGCGTTCGTGGCCGTGGGCGACGCCTCGCCGACGACGCGGCCGAGCCGGATCACGGTGATGCGGTCGGCGACCTCGCGCACCTCGCGCAGCTTGTGGGTGATGAAGACGATGGCGGTGCCCGCGGACTTCAGCTGGCGCATGATCGCCATGAGCTCGTCGGTCTCCTGCGGCGTGAGCACCGCGGTGGGCTCGTCGAAGACGAGCACCCGGGCGTCGCGCGAGAGCGCCTTGATGATCTCGACGCGCTGCTGCACGCCCACCGGCAGGTCCTCGATCCGCGCGTCGGGGTCGACGTCGAAGCCGAAGCGGTCCGAGATCTCCTTCACCTTCGCGCGAGCGGCGGCGAGGTCGAGCCGGCCGCCGAAGCGGGTGGCCTCGTGGCCGAGCATGACGTTCTCGGCCACCGTGAACACGGGCACGAGCATGAAGTGCTGGTGCACCATGCCGATGCCCGCGCGCATGGCGTCGCCCGGCCCGGAGAAGTGCTGGACGGCGTCGTCGAGCAGGATCTCGCCGCCGTCCGGCCGGTGGAGGCCGTAGAGCACGTTCATCAGGGTCGACTTGCCGGCGCCGTTCTCGCCGAGCAGGCAGAGGATCTCCCCCGGCTCGACGACGAGGTCGATCCGATCGTTCGCGACGAGCGGGCCGAAGCGCTTCGTGATCCCGCGCAGCTCGAGCTTCACGCCTGCATCCTCCCTGTTCCGTGGCGCGACGGCGAGCGGCCCGGCGCCTCCCCTGCAGGGAGGGCCGGGCCGCAGCGGTCCTACTTGTTGAAGGACGAGGGCGACGAGACGGGGATCGACCCGTCGCTGATGCCCTTCTTGATGGCATCGAGCTCGGACTGGAGCGAGGACGGCACCGTGCTCGCGTAGCCGTGGAAGGACGACAGCCCGACGCCGTCGTTCTTCAGCGTGCCGACGTAGACGGTGTTGTCGAACGTCTTGCCGCTCGCGGCCTGCGTCACGACCGAGTCCGCCGCGGTCGCGATGTTCTTCAGGATCGACACGAGGAACAGGTCCTTGTAGCCGGCGGTGTCGGTCTGGAACAGGTCGGCGTCGACGCCCTCGAGCACGGCCTTCTTGCCCGACGCCTTGATCGCCGCGCCGGCGCCCTGGTAGAGCGGGCCGCCGACGGGGATGACGACGTCGGCGTTCGCGTTCAGGAAGTTCGTCGTGTACGTCTTCGCCTTGTTCTGGTCCTTGAAGTCGCCGACGAACGTGCCCTTCTGGGTCTGCTCGTTCCAGCCGAGCAGGCGCACGTTCTTGTGCTTCTGCTTGTTGAAGTACGCGATGCCGTCGGCGACGCCGTCCATGTAGATCGTCACGGGCGGGATCTGCGCGCCGCCGTACGTGGCGACGACACCGGTCTTCGAGTAGGCGGCGGCCGCGTAGCCGCCGAGGAACGCGGCCTCGTCGGTCTCGAAGACGACCGGCTTCACGTTCGGGGCCTTGATCGAGTTGTCGTCGATCATCGCGAAGTCGGTCTTCGGGCTCTTCGCCGCCGCGTCCTTCACGGCCGACACGAGGTTGAAGCCCGACGCGACGACGATGTTGCACTTCTGCGCGATCAGGTTGTTGATGTTCGACGCGTAGTCGTTCGCGGTGGCCGACTGCACCTGCTTGACCGACGACCCGATCTTCTGCGCGGCCTGCTTCACGCCGGTGAGGCCGAGCTCGTTGAACGAGTGGTCGTCGAAGCCGCCCTGGTCGGAGACGATGCACGGCAGGTACTTCGACGAGGAGGCGGCCTTCGTGCTGCCCGACGAGGAGCTCTTGGGAGCCTGGCCGCAGCCGGTGAGCAGGGCGATCACGGAGACGCCGGCGAGGGCGCCGAGGCCGAGGCGCTTCAGGGGAACGGGCACGGGAACCTTCCGGTCGAGGGCACAGGGGTACCGCCTCGTGGGCGGCCGCCGACAGGCTAGCCACGGGCCGGACGCCCGCGCACGGCCGTGCGGCCCTCCCCTCGAAGGCGTTACGGATCCGCAACCGGCCCTTCGGGTCAGAGCACCTCGGTGCGGCCGGAGATCTTCAGCGCGTCGACGACGGACTTCACCCGCTGCGCGTGCTCGCTCGTGGTGACGAGCAGGGCGTCGGCCGTGTCGACGACGACGATGTTCTCGACCCCGATGAGCGTGATGAGACGGTCGCTGTCGGTGACGACGATGCCGGTCGCCGAGTCGGCGAGCACCCGGGCGTGCTCGCCGAGGATCGCGAGGTCGCTCCCCCGTCCGCCGGACTGCAGCTTGGCGATCGAGGCGAAGTCGCCGACGTCGTCCCAGGCGAAGTCGCCTTCGACGACCGCGAGCCGCCCCTCGGCCGCGGCGGGCTCGGCGACCGAGTAGTCGATGGCGATCTTCGTGAGCCGCGGCCAGATGCGGTCGACGAGCGCGCCGCGCTCGGGGGTGTCCCACGCCGCGGCGAGCTCGCGCAGCCCGCGGACGAGCTCGGGCTGCGACTTCGCCATCTCGGTGAGCAGCAGGTCGGCGCGGGCGATGAACATGCCCGCGTTCCAGAAGAAGCCGCCGCGCTCGACGTACGAGCGGGCCGTGTCGAGGTCCGGCTTCTCGACGAAGCGCGTGACCGCGAGCGCGGTCGGCGCGCCGGGCACGGCGAGGGCGTCACCGCTCTCGATGTAGCCGAAGCCGGTCGCCGGCTCGGTCGGCAGGATGCCGATGGTCGCGATGTAGCCCGCGTCGGCGAGCGCGATCGCTTCGACCACGGTGGAGCGGAAGCGGCGCACGTCGCCGATCACGTGGTCGGCGGCGAACGACCCGATGATGACGCCCGGCTCGCGGTGCTCGAGGATCGCCGCGGCCAGGCCGATGGCCGCCGAGGAGTCCTTCGGCTCGCTCTCGAGCACGATGTTCGCGTCGACGAGCTCGGGCAGCTGCGCCTCGACGGCGGCGCGGTGCGCACGGCCGGTGACGACCATGACCCGCTGCTCGCCGGCGATCGGCGCGAGGCGGTCCCACGTCTGCTTCAGCAGGGTCTGACCCGCGCCGGTGAGGTCGTGGAGGAACTTCGGCGCGTCGGCCCGGGACAGCGGCCAGAGCCGCGAACCGATGCCGCCCGCGGGGATCACCGCGTAGAAACGGTCGACCGCGTCGGGCTCGGTGCCGCGACCGGCCCAGCGGATGGTGCCCTCAGCCATGCGCGCCACTGTATCCGCCGGTGTGTCGCAGGCGACCGGTTGTGCACATGCGCCGTCCCGGCCGCGTCCTTCCCGGCCGCCGGGACGGCGTCCGGCGCTGGGCCCACAGCGCCGGTTCCGGCCCGCCGCTCGTCGGCGGGCCGGCCGTGCGATGGGGAGGGTCGCGGCGACGATCGGAAACGGTCGTCGCCCCCAGCCCCACCGCGCCCCCATGCGGGGGCGCGAACGGCACGAACCGGTCGGAACGCGGACGTAGGATCGTCAGGCAAACGCAACGGATCGAGGAGGCCCTCAAGCGATGGTGTCACTGCGACCCGCGCCCAAGCTGCCGCCGACCTCCACCTCCCCCAGGCTGTCCCTGCCGAAGGCGCCCGCGGGCACCGTCTACCGGGGGCACGAGGGGATGTGGTCGTGGGTGCTGCACCGCATCACCGGCGTCGGCATCTTCTTCTTCCTGCTCGTCCACATCATGGACACCGCGCTCGTGCGCGTCTCGCCGCAGGCGTACGACGGCGTCATCGCCGAGTACAAGAACCCGATCATGGGCCTCGGCGAGCTCGCGCTGGTCGCCGCCATCGTGTTCCACGCCTTCAACGGCCTGCGCATCATCCTCATCGACTTCTGGAGCTTCGGCACGAAGCACCAGC
This sequence comes from Amnibacterium sp. CER49, assembly GCF_029846255.1. Lineage (GTDB taxonomy): Bacteria > Actinomycetota > Actinomycetes > Actinomycetales > Microbacteriaceae > Amnibacterium. Next base: position 854,978 of record NZ_JARVWQ010000001.1, read on the forward strand.
GCGGCATGTTCTGGGCCGTGATCATCGCCTGGCTCGTCGTGATGGCCGGCTTCGCGCCGCGTCAGCTGATCACGATCCTCGAGGAGTTCCCCCGCTGATGGCCACGACGCTCGACGCTCCTCGCTCCCGTCAGGCCCCCACGCACCCCGGCCGCCGCTTCAACGTCGAGAAGTGGGGCTGGATCTACATGCGCGTGTCCGGCGCCGTGCTCGTCGTGCTGATCTTCGGGCACCTCTTCGTCAACCTCGTCACGGGCGACGGCGTCCGGCAGATCGACTTCGCGTTCATCGCCGGCAAGTACGCGAACCCGTTCTGGATGGTCTACGACACGCTGCTGCTCTGGCTGGCCCTCATCCACGGCAGCAACGGCATGCGCACGATCGTGAACGACTACGTCGTGCACGCCACCGCGAACCGCTTCACCAAGTACGCGCTCATCGCCGCGACCGTGCTGCTGCTCGTGCTCGGCACGATGGTGATCTGGACGTTCGACCCGTGCCCGGCCAACGGGCTCGCGAAGAACCTCCCCGACTTCTGCAAGGCGGTCCGATGACGTCCGAGAGCCCGACGAACCGGCTGCGCGACGCCGCGACCGCGAACGACCGCGGCTCGAACCGCGGCGGACCGCAGCGCGACCCGGAGAACTGGGAGTCGTGGACCGACGAGGGCCCCGACGAGCGCACGATCGACGGCGTGCACTACCACCGGCACGACGTCGTCATCGTCGGCGCCGGCGGCGCGGGCATGCGCGCGGCGATCGAGGCCGGCCCGAAGGCCCGCACCGCGGTCATCACGAAGCTCTACCCCACGCGCTCCCACACGGGCGCGGCGCAGGGCGGCATGGCCGCGGCGCTCGCGAACGTCGAGGAGGACAGCTGGGAGTGGCACACCTTCGACACGGTGAAGGGCGGCGACTACCTGGTCGACCAGGACGCCGCCGAGATCCTGGCGAAGGAGGCGATCGACGCCGTCATCGACCTCGAGAACATGGGCCTGCCGTTCAACCGCACGCCCGAGGGCAAGATCGACCAGCGGCGCTTCGGCGGCCACACCGCCGACCACGGCAAGAGCCCCGTGCGCCGGGCCTGCTACGCGGCCGACCGCACGGGTCACATGATCCTGCAGACGCTGTACCAGAACTGCGTCAAGCACGGCATCGAGTTCTACAACGAGTACTACGCGCTCGACCTCGTCATGACCCCGGTCGACGAGAACGGCCGGGTCGTGCAGCGGCCTTCCGGCATCGTCGCGTATGAGCTCGCCACGGGTGAGCTGCACGTCTTCCAGGCGAAGTCGATCGTCTTCGCCACCGGCGGCTTCGGCAAGATCTACAAGACGACCTCGAACGCGCACACCCTCACGGGCGACGGCGTCGGCATCGTCTGGCGCAAGGGCCTGCCGCTCGAGGACATGGAGTTCTTCCAGTTCCACCCGACCGGCCTCGCGAAGCTCGGCATCCTGCTCACCGAGGGCGCCCGCGGCGAGGGCGCGATCCTCCGCAACGCCTCGGGCGAGCGGTTCATGGAGCGCTACGCCCCGACCATCAAGGACCTCGCGCCGCGCGACATCGTCTCGCGGTGCATGGTGCAGGAGGTCGCGGAGGGCCGCGGCGCGGGCCCGTTGAAGGACTACGTGCTCCTCGACTGCACCCACCTCGGCGCCGAGGTGCTCGAGACGAAGCTGCCCGACATCACCGAGTTCGCCCGCACGTACCTCGGCGTCGATCCCGTCACCGAGCCCGTGCCGGTCATGCCGACCGCGCACTACGCGATGGGCGGCATCCCGACCAACGTGAAGGCCGAGGTGCTCGCCGACAACGAGACCGTGGTGCCCGGCCTGTACGCCGCCGGCGAGTGCGCCTGCGTCTCCGTGCACGGCTCGAACCGGCTCGGCACCAACTCGCTCCTCGACATCAACGTGTTCGGCAAGCGCGCCGGCAACAACGCCGTCGAGTACGCCCGCAGCGCCTCGTTCCTGCCGCTGCCGCCCGACCCGGCCCGCGGGGTCCGCGAGCTGGTCGACCGGCTCCGCAACGCGACCGGCACCGAGCGGGTGGCGGCGCTCCGCAAGGAGCTGCAAGACAACATGGACGCCTCGGCGCAGGTGTTCCGCACCGACGCGTCGCTCGCGAAGGTGACCGAGGTCATCCACGAGCTGCGCGACAAGTACCTGAACATCGGCATCCAGGACCGCGGCAAGCGGTTCAACACCGACCTGCTCGAGGCGATCGAGCTCGGGTTCCTGCTCGATCTCGCCGAGGTCGTCGTGTACTCCGCGCGGAACCGCAAGGAGAGCCGCGGCGGCCACATGCGCGACGACTACCCGAAGCGCGACGACGCGAACTACATGCAGCACACGATGGCGTACCTCACGGGCGACCCGCACTCGTCGAACGCCGCCGACCACATCGAGCTCGACTGGAAGCCGGTCGTCGTGACCCGGTACCAGCCGATGGAGCGGAAGTACTGATGACACTCACCGTCCCCGCCCCCGCCGCCACCGACGTGCGGGTCAAGCGCCGGCCGCCCGAGGGCTTCTCGACGATCACGCTGCTCATCCGCCGGTTCGACCCCGAGACCGACGCCGAGCCGTACTGGCGCGACTACGACGTCGACGTGCTGCCCACCGACCGCATCCTCGACGCGCTGCACACGATCAAGTGGGAGCAGGACGGCTCGCTCACGTTCCGCCGCTCGTGCGCCCACGGCATCTGCGGCTCGGACGCGATGCGCATCAACGGCCGCAACCGGCTCGCGTGCAAGACGCTCGTGAAGGACCTCGACACGACGAAGCCGATCTACGTCGAGGCGCTGAAGGGCCTGCCGCTCGAGAAGGACCTCGTCGTCGACATGGAGCCGTTCTTCGAGGCCTACCGGCAGGTGCAGCCGTTCCTGCAGGCCGGCACGACGCCGCAGAACGGCCGCGAGCGGCTGCAGTCGGCCGAGGACCGCGAGCGCTTCGACGACACGACGAAGTGCATCCTCTGCGCGGCGTGCACCACCTCGTGCCCCGTGTTCTGGACCGACGGCCAGTACTTCGGGCCGGCCGCGATCGTGAACGCGCACCGGTTCATCTTCGACAGCCGCGACGACGCCGCCCAGGTGCGCCTCGACATCCTGAACGACCGCGAGGGCGTGTGGCGCTGCCGCACCACCTTCAACTGCACGGAGGCGTGCCCGCGCGGCATCCAGATCACGAAGGCGATCAGCGAGGTCAAGGCGGCCACCATGCGCAGCCGCGAGAAGGTCAAGATCGCCTGACCCGTCCCGACGTCCTTCCCGCGTGCCGGTGCTCCGCTTCCACGGAGGGCCGGCACGCGGTGCATGCGGCACGGAACCTGCGACTGTGGAGAGCGGTGGACACCGGCGGTGGGAGTTCGCTAACGTCCCCCGCATTCGCCCGACGCGGGGCCACCCTCCCTGCTCCTAGCCCGAACTGGACGCGCACATGGACTGGTTCAGCCTGCCCATGGTCGTCACGGGCCTCGGCATCGGCACCCTCGTCGGCCTGACCGGCATGGGCGGCGGCGCGCTGATGACGCCGATCCTCGTCTTCCTCTTCGGCGTCGACGCGCTCACCGCCATCTCGAGCGACCTCGTGGTCAGCCTCTTCATGAAGCCGGTCGGGGCCGCCGTGCACCTCGTGCGCCGCACCGCGGATCTGCGGCTCGTCGGCCTGCTCTGCATCGGCTCGGTGCCGTTCGCCTTCCTCGGCGCCGTCGCCACGAAGCTCATCCCGACGGACACGGTGCAGCCCACGCTGCTCGTGCTCGTCGGCTGCGCCCTGCTGCTCGCCGCGGCGGGGCTGCTCGCCCGCGCGCTCGTGCGGGTGACGCGCCACCGCGACGCGCTCGGCGAGGGCCCCACCGACTTCGCGCGGCCCGGGCTGCGGTTCGCGCCCGCCGCCACGATCGTGCTCGGCGCGGTCGCCGGCTTGATCGTCGGCATCACCTCGGTCGGCGCGGGTTCGATCATCATCGTGGTGCTGCTGCTGCTCTACCCGCGGCTGCGGGCGTCGCAGCTCGTCGGCACCGACCTCGTGCAGGCCGTGCCGCTCGTCGGCTCCGCGGTGGTCGGGCACCTGCTCTTCGGCAGCGTCTCGCTCTCGATCGCGGGTTCCGTGCTGGTCGGTGCCATCCCCGGCGTGCTGCTCGGATCATGGCTCGCCACCCGCGTGCCCGGCGGCATCATCCGTCGCCTGCTCGCCGTCGTGCTCATGGCGTCGGGGCTGAAGCTCGTCGGGGTGCCCACGCCCTGGGTGCTCGCCGCCGCGCTCGCCGCGCTCGTCGGCGGCAACCTGCTCTGGATCGGGGTGAAGGCCCGGTTCGGCCGGCGCCGCGCCACGCCGCAGCAGGTCGTGCCCGAGGACGCCGTGCCGCGGCGCTGACCGGGCCGCCGACGCTCCCGCCGCTCCGACCCGCTCACCCGAAGGAACCCGTGCCCGACTCCGCTCCCCCCGCCGCCCCGGCGCCCGTCGCGGTGCGGGCCGCGCCGGCCGATCTCGACCTCGTCGAGCTCGCGCTGCTCGGGGCGTCCCCGGCCGGCCTGCGCCTCGCGCACGGCCGCACGGCACCGGTGCTGCTCGAGGACGCCGAGTCGACGCCGGTCGCCGAGGTGGACGGGACGGGACGCATCCACCCGCTGCGCCCGCTCGCCCCCCGTCCCGCGCTCGAACGCGGCGCGGGCGGCGTGGCGTCCCTCGCCGACGCCCGGGTCCTCGGCGCCTCGGCCGCCGTGCTGTTCCACGCCCTGCCGACCCGGCGCGCGCTCGAACGTGCGCGCGAGGCCACCGGCGACGGCCTCGTGCTGCTCGTCGCGCTGACCGGCCGCGCGACCGCCGACGCCGGCGCGCTGCTCGGCGGCGTCGCGGCCGCGGCATCGTCCGGCGCCGCGGGCGGCTCCGCGATCGCGGTCGCGCTCCCCTGGAGCCCGAGCGCCCCGACCGACGCCTTCGTGTCCCCCTTCGCCGACGACGAGGCGCTGCAGCGCTGGGCCGGCGAGGTGCTCGGCGTCGAGCGGGTGCTGCTCGCCGACGACGAGGACGACCGCCTGCTCGCCGAGCTCGCCGAGCGGCTCGCCGCCGCCGAGCGCCGGGTGCTGCCGCCCGAGGTGCTGCCGTACCGGCGCCGCAGCACCGGCCGCGGCTGCGTCGTGCTGCTCACCGGGCTGTCCGGATCCGGCAAGTCGACGCTCGCCCGCGCCGTCGAGGCGCGCCTGACCGAGACCGGCCGCACCGTCACCGTGCTCGACGGCGACGAGGTGCGCACGCTGCTCTCCGCCGGGCTCGGCTTCGACGCCGAGGGCCGGGCGATGAACATCCGCCGCATCGGCTGGGTCGCCTCGCTCGTCGCCCGGCACGGGGGTACCGCGATCGCCGCGCCGATCGCCCCGTTCGCCGAGGGCCGCGCCGAGATGCGTCTGCGCGTCGAGGGCGAGGGCGCTCGCTTCGTGCTCGTGCACGTCGCGACCCCGCTCGAGGTGTGCGAGGCCCGCGATCGCAAGGGCCTCTACGCGAAGGCGCGGGCAGGCCTGATCCCCGACTTCACCGGCATCTCCTCGCCCTACGAGGCGCCGACCGACGCCGACCTCGTGGTCGACACGAGCCGCACCGACATCGACGCCGCGGCCGACGCCGTCGTGGCGCTGCTCGAGCGGGAGGGCCGCGCATGACGGAACGCGCGACCGACGACGAGCGGCTCGCGACCGAGCTCGCCGAGCGTGCCGGCGCCGCGCTGCTGCACCTGCGTGCCAGCACCGGCCTCGCGGGCCGCGAGCTGAAGGACGCGGCTGACGCCGCCGCGCAGTCGCTGCTCGCCGAGGCCCTCGCCACCGCGCGACCGCGCGACGCCGTGCTCTCCGAGGAGGCCGCTGACGATCCCGTGCGGCTCGCCGCCGACCGGGTCTGGATCATCGATCCCCTCGACGGCACCCGCGAGTTCTCCGAGGGCCGCGCCGACTTCGCCGTCCACGTCGCCCTCTGGCAGCGCGGCCGCGGCCTCACCGCCGGCGCCGTCGCGATGCCCGGGGCCGGACGCGCCTTCACGACCGCGGAGCCGGTGCGCTCCCCCGCTCCCGCCCGCACGCGGATCCGGCTCGCGGTCAGCCGCAGCCGGCCGCCGGCGCTCGTCGCCGCGCTCGCCGAGGCGCTCGACGCCGAGCTCGTGCCGATGGGGTCCGCGGGCGTCAAGGCCATGTCGGTCGTGACGGGCGAGACCGACGCCTACGTGCACGGCGGCGGCCAGTACGAGTGGGACTCGGCCGCACCGGTCGCCGTGGCCCACGCCGCCGGCCTGCACACGAGCCGCCTCGACGGCGGCCCGCTCGAGTACAACCGCGAGAGCCCCTGGCTGCCCGACCTGGTGATCTGCCGGCCGGAGCTGCGGGACCGGCTTCTCGCGACGATCGCGGCGACCGCCGCAACGGAAGGAGCAGCGTGACGGTCACGACACCCGGCCCGTCGACCTCCGCAGGGCTGCGCAGCTACTCGCTCAGCACCCTGCGGGCGCTCGAGGCGGAGAGCATCGCGATCATCCGCGAGGTGGCGGCCGAGATGCGCCGGCCCTGCCTGCTCTTCTCGGGCGGCAAGGACTCGGTGGTGCTCTCGGCGCTCGCCCGCAAGGCGTTCGCGCCCGCCAGGGTGCCGTTCCCGATCATGCACGTCGACACCGGGCTCAACTTCCCCGAGGTGCTCGCGTTCCGCGACGAGTGGGTCGCCCGGCAGGAGCTGCGCCTGATCGTCGCGTCGGTGCCCGACGCGATCGAACGAGGGCTCGTGCAGGAGGAGCCGAACGGGTCGCGCAACCGCATCCAGACGCCCGTGCTGCTCGCCGCGGCGGAGGAGCACGGGTTCGACGCGCTGTTCGGGGGCGCGCGCCGTGACGAGGAGAAGGCCCGGGCGAAGGAGCGCGTGTTCTCCTTCCGCGACGACTTCGGCCAGTGGGATCCGAAGGACCAGCGCCCCGAGCTCTGGTCGCTCTACAACGGGCGCGTGCACCAGGGCGAGAGCATCCGCGTCTTCCCGCTGTCGAACTGGACGGAGCTCGACATCTGGCACTACATCGAGGAGGAGCGCATCCCGCTCCCCTCGCTCTACTACGCCGCCGAGCGCGAGGTCGTCGAGCGCGGCGGCATGCTCTACGCGGTCAACGAGTTCGTACGGCTGCGCGAGGGCGAGCGGTCGGTGCGCCGGATGGTGCGCTACCGCACGATGGGCGACGCGAACCTCACCGCCGCGGTGCCGTCGACGGCAACCGAGGTGCACGCCGTCGTCGAGGAGATCGCCTCGGCCCGCATGACCGAGCGCGGCGCGACGCGCGGCGACGACCGCGTGAGCGAGGCCGCGATGGAGGACCGGAAGAAGGAGGGGTACTTCTGATGGCCGATCTGCTGCGGTTCGCGACCGCCGGAAGCGTCGACGACGGCAAGAGCACGCTCATCGGGCGCCTGCTCTACGACAGCAAGTCGCTGTTCGCCGACCAGCTCGAGAACGTCGAGGAGGTCAGCCGCCAGCGCGGCGACGACTACACCGACCTCGCGCTGCTCACCGACGGCCTCCGTGCCGAGCGGGAGCAGGGCATCACGATCGACGTGGCGTACCGCTACTTCTCGACGCCCCGGCGCAAGTTCATCGTCGCCGACACCCCGGGCCACGTGCAGTACACGCGGAACATGGTCACCGGCGCCTCGACCGCCGACGTCGCGCTGATCCTCGTCGACGCACGCAAGGGCGTCTCGGAGCAGAGCCGGCGGCACGCGTTCCTCGCCTCCCTGCTCGGGGTCCGGCACCTCGTGCTGCTCGTGAACAAGATGGACCTCGTCGACTGGGACCAGGACGTCTTCGAGGCGATCCGCGCCGAGTTCACCGAGTTCGCGAGCCGGCTGCGCGTCACCGACCTCACGTTCATCCCGGTCTCGGCGCTGCTCGGCGACAACGTCGTCGACCGCAGCGAGCGGATGCCCTGGTACGCCGGGGCGCCGCTGCTGCACCACCTCGAGCAGGTGCACATCGCGAGCGACCGGAACCTCGTCGACACCCGCTTCCCCGTGCAGTACGTGATCCGGCCGCAGTCGACGACGAACGCCGACTACCGCGGGTACGCGGGCACCGTCGCGAGCGGGGTGCTGAAGCCGGGCGACCGGGTCACGGTGCTGCCGAGCGGCTTCGAGACGACGATCGCCGCGATCGACGGGCCCGCCGGCCCGCTCGACGAGGCCTATCCGCCGATGTCCGTCGTCGTCCGGCTCGCCGACGACATCGACATCAGCCGCGGCGACATGATCTGCCGCCCGCAGAACGCCGCGACGATCACGCAGAACCTCGACGCGCAGATCTGCTGGATGGACGGCAGCGCGCAGCTCGTACCCGGGCGGGTGTACGCGCTGAAGCACACGACCCGGTGGGCGCGGGCGAAGGTCACCGAGATCGCGTACCGGATCGACGTGAACACGCTGCACCGCGACCAGGAGGCGACGAGCCTGTCGCTGAACGACATCGGCCGCGTGCGGCTGCGCTCGACGCTGCCGCTGTTCACCGACCCGTACACCGAGAACCGGGCGACGGGGTCGTTCATCCTCGTCGACGAGGCGACGAACCGCACGGTCGGCGCCGGCATGCTGACGGGCGCCCGCGGCACGGTCTGACCCCGCCCCTCCCAGACCGAGGTACCGCGTGTAGGTACTTCGTCCTCGTGTAGGTGCAGAACCGCGTTTCGCACCTACACGAGGTCGGATCACCTACACGCGGTGCTGCGAGGGGCTCCTCCCCAGGGCAGGGATCCGGGCGGCACCATCCACAGGATCGCCCGCCACCACGTGCTCGCACGGCGCATGCTCCAGCGTTCTCGCCGTGCGACACCGGTTCTGGACGACGAAGCAGCTGCGCGACGCGGGCTACTCGAGGGCGCGCATCCGGTCCGCTCTCACGTCGCGGGCGCTCGTGTTCGTGCGCAAAGGCCACTACGCGGAATCGGGGACGCCAGCACCGCTGGTCCGCGCGGTACGGGTAGGCGGCCTCGCGACGGCCACCTCGGCCGGCGAGGCGCGCGGGCTGTGGGTCCCGCCCTCCGCGCCGCTGCACGTGGCGGTGGCGATCAACACGCCCCGCCTGCGCGATCCGGATGACCCGGACCTGCCCTACGTCGAGCGGCCCGACGTGCGTCTGCACTGGACCTCGCGGATCGAGACGGTCGAGGCGGTGTCCGGCATGGTGCCGATGGAGCTGATGGTGCTGCAGCTGCTCGAGGCGCTGCCGCCGGAGCACGCCGTCGCTGTGCTCGACTCCGCGCTGCATCAGCGGGTCATCCGCGCTGCAGAGCTCGACCTGCTCGCCCCGCGGCTTCCGGACGACCTCGCGCGTCTCCTGGGTTCACTCGATGGGCGCGCCGAGTCGGGCATCGAATCCGTCGGGCGCTACCTGCTGCAGCGACTCGGCCTGCGCGTCGAGGTGCAGGTGCACATCGACGGCGTCGGGCGAGTCGACCTGCTCGTCGAGGGACGCCTGATCGTCGAGATCGACGGCCGCGAGAACCACGGCGACTTCGAGCGGGACCGGTACCGGGACGGCATGGCCGCGATGCGTGGCTACCGCACCCTCCGCTTCACGTGGACGAAGGTGCTGTTCGAGTGGCCGTGGGTGCAGTCCGTGATCCTGGCCGCCCTCGCGTGACCGCCGCCGATACCGCGTGTAGGTGATGCGTCCGCGTGTAGGTGCAGAACCGCGTTCTGCACCTACACGCGGACGAAGTACCTACACCCGGTATCAGGCGGAGGCGGCGGCCGCTCGCGCGTCGGCCGCGCTGCCCGCGGCGAGCGCCGCCGCGGCGCGCGCCTTCGCCTGCTCGAGCGTGACGGTGAGCAGCTCGGCGCGCACGTCGGCGAGCGCCGCCGGCGTCATCGACAGGCTCGTCGCGCCGAGCCCGACGAGCACCACCGCGAGCGCCGGGTCGGCCGCGGCCTCGCCGCAGATGCCGACGCTCTTGCCCACGGCGGCACCCGCGCGGCCAACCTCGGCGACGAGCCGGAGCACGGCCGGGTGCCACGGGTCCTGGAAGTGCGCGACCGTGCCGAGCAGCCGGTCGGCGGCGAGCGTGTACTGCGTCAGGTCGTTCGTGCCGATCGAGACGAAGTCGGCCGACTCGAGGATGTGCGCGGCGAGCAGCGCGGACGACGGCACCTCGACCATCACGCCGGCGGTCCTGATGCCGAGCTCCTTCGCGAGCGCGGTGAAGTACGCGCTCTCCTCCGGCTCGGACACCATGGGCGCCATCACCCAGAGCTCGGCCTCCGTCTCGGCGCCGGCCTCGGCGAGCGCGGTGAGCTGCTCGCGGAGGATGTCCTCGCGCTCACGGAGCACCCGCAGGCCGCGCAGGCCGAGCGCCGGGTTCTCCTCCTCGCTGTCGTTCAGGAACGCGAGCGGCTTGTCGGCGCCGGCGTCGAGCGCGCGCACGACGACCTTCTTACCCGGGAACGCCTTCAGCAGCGCGACGTACTGCGCCTTCTGCTCCCCCACCGTCGGCGCCGACTTCGCGTCGAGGAAGAGGAACTCGGTGCGGAACAGGCCGACGCCCTCGGCGCCGAGGTCGACCGCGCCCTGCGCGTCCTTCGCGTTGCCGAGGTTCGCGAGCAGCTGGATCCTCGTGCCGTCCCCGAGCACGCCCGGCGTGATCGGCCCCGACGACGCGGCGCGGCGCTCCTCGATGCGACGGTGGGCCTCGTCGACCGACGCCTGGTCGGGATCGACGTCGAGCGTGCCGGCGCCGGCATCGACGAGCAGCAGCTGCCCGTCGCGAAGGTCGTCGGCCTCGCGCACCCCGACGACCGCGGGGATGGAGCGCGCCCGGGCGAGGATCGCGGTGTGCGAGGTGGGGCCGCCGTCGCGGGTCACGAGGGCGAGCACCTTCGTGAGGTCGAGGAGCGCGGTGTCGGCGGGCGCGAGGTCGCGGGCGACGAGCACGAACGGGGTGTCCGACTCGGGCACGCCTGGGGCCGGCACCCCGGTGAGGCGCGCGATGACGCGCTGCGCGACGTCGCCCAGGTCGGCGGCCCGCTCCGCCATGTAGCCGCCGAGGCCGACGAGCATCACCTGGAACTCGAGGAACGCCTCGAAGACCGCCCGCTCGCCGGTGCGGCCGCCCGTGATGCGCGTGACGACGTCGTCGAGCAGCGTCGGGTCCTCGGCCATGAGGGCCTGCGCCTCGAGCACGTTGCGCGCGTCACCGCCGGCGCGCGCGCCGCGCTGGAGCAGCTCGGCGGACACCTGCTGCAGCGCCGTGCGGGTGCGGGCGATCTCGGCCTCGGGATCGGCGACGGTGGCGCCCTCGGGCGGCTCCGGCAGCGGGTCCGGCATCCGCCGGACCGGTCCCACCGCGAGTGCCCGTCCCACACCGATCCCGGTCAGTCGCATCGGAAGCCGCCTCCTCGCTCGCCTGCTGCCGAGCGTAGCGGCGCGCCCCGCCGAAGCACATGGACGGTCCAGGCGATCGCGCGGGCACGGGAAGTACGGTGCGCCCATGAGCGTCGAGGGCAAGCAGGGCGTCCGCGACGCCGAGCTCGCCGAGGAGGCGTCGGGCGCGAAGCCGGACCCGCAGCCGACCCGAGGCATCGCGGGCCTCATCACGCGGGTCTTCGCATGGCGCCCGCTGCGCGTGTGGTTCCACTACCTCGAGGACAACGGCCCGCTGCTCGCGAGCGGCCTCACGTACCAGGCGATCTTCGCGCTGTTCGCCTCGCTGTGGCTCGGTTTCTCCGTGGCGGGGTTCGTGGTGAAGGGCAGTCCCCACCTGCAGGACCTCGTGTTCGGGTCGCTCAACCGCTTCATCCCGGGCCTCATCGCCTACGCGGGCGACGGGGACCAGGGCCTCGTCTCCGCGAAGGTCCTCACCGAGACGACCGCGCTCAGCTGGAGCGCCGCGCTCTCGCTGATCGGCGTGCTCCTCACGGCGATCGGCTTCGTCGGCTCGCTGCGCACGGCGATCCGGATCATGTTCCGCCTGGGACCACCGACGACGATCCCGGTGCTGCTGATCCTCATCAACGCGGGCTACACGGTCGCCTTCGGCGTCGTGGTGCTGCTCACCGCCGTGATCAGCCTGCTCGCGAACACGGCGCTGTCGTTCGTGCTCGGCCTGTTCGGCCTCGGCAAGGCGACCGCCGCCGAGCAGATCGGCGCGACCGCGGTGAGCGTGCTCGTGCTGCTGCTCATCGACACCGGGCTCGTCGCGGCCGCGTTCCGCGCGCTCTCCGGCATCCGGATCCCCCGCCGTCGGCTGATCGTCGGTGCGCTCATCGGCGGCGTCGGGCTCGCCGTGCTGCAGACCGTCGGCACGAGCCTGCTCGGCGGCGCGACGACCAACCCGCTGCTCAAGGCCTTCGCGACCCTCATCGGGATCTTCCTGTACTTCAACTTCAGCTGCCAGATCCTGCTCGTCGCCGCGTCGTGGATCGCGGTGGGCATGGAGGAGGCGCGCCTCGATCCCCGGTCGCTGTCGGCGCAGCAGCGCGAGATCGACGACGCGGAGGCGCTGGAGCAGGCGCGGCGGCTCGTCGCGGACCGCAACCGGGAGGCGCTCGAGCAGCGGGTGCGCGCCGCGCGCGGGGCACGGCGCGAGCGGCTCGAGCGCGAGCTGGAGCGGGAGGTGCGGGCGGAGGAGGCCCGTCGCGCGGCCGTGCCGACGCGGAGCGAGTTCGAGCGCGCGCAGCACGAGACCGGCGACCCGGATCCCGACGCCGAGCAGGTGCGGGAGGCGGCGGCCCGGTCGTCCGGAGCGGCTCGGTAGGCTCGGGGCATGCCCGGCACGACTCTCCGCGTCGCGACCGTCAATGTGAACGGCGTGCGCGCGGCGTTCCGCAAAGGCATGGGCGACTGGCTCGACGGCCGCGGGGTCGACGTGCTCGCCCTCCAGGAGGTGCGCGCCAGCACGGAGGACCTCGAGGGCCTGCTCGGCCCGGAGTGGAACGTGCTCCACGACGCCGCGACGGCGAAGGGCCGCGCCGGGGTGGCGATCGCGTCCCGCGGGAAGGCGACCATCCACCGCGTCGCGATCGGCGAGGAGGACTTCGACACCGCCGGCCGCTGGCTCGAGGCCGACTACTCGGTCGGCGACGAGGTCCTCACCGTCGTCTCCGCCTACGTGCACTCCGGCGAGGCGGGCACCCCGAAGCAGGACGAGAAGGTGAAGTTCCTCGACGCGATGGAGGCCCGGCTGCCCGAGCTCGTCGCGCACAACCCGCTCGCGGTGGTGGTCGGCGACCTGAACGTCGCGCACCGCCGCATCGACCTGCGCAACTGGCGCGGCAACCAGAAGGCGAGCGGGTTCCTGCCCGAGGAGCGCGCGTACTGGGACCGCTGGGTCGGCGCGGAGGGCGTGGACGGCTACAACGCGGGCGCAGGTCTCGGCTGGGTCGACGTCGGGCGCCGCGCGGCGGGCGAGGTCGACGGGCCGTACACCTGGTGGTCGGTCCGCGGCCGGGCGTTCGACAACGACACGGGCTGGCGCATCGACTACCACCTCGCCTCCCCCGGGCTCGGCGAGCGCGTCGCCGACTACCGGGTCGATCGCGCGGCGTCGCACGCCGAGCGATGGTCCGACCACGCCCCCGTGGTCGTCGACTACCGCTTCTGATCCGCCCGCTCCCGCAGCGTCCCGGCCGCTCCCGCCGGACCTCCCCGTTCTCGTTCTGAAGGCATCGCCATGACCGACAAGCCCCGCCTCTTCTCCGGCATCCAGCCGAGCGCCGACTCGCTGCACATCGGCAACTACATCGGCGCGATCCTGCAGTGGAAGGAGCTGCAGGACGCCTACGACGCGATCTACTGCATCGTCGACCTGCATGCGATCACCGTGCCGCAGGACCCGGCCTCGCTCCGCGACCAGACGCGGAGCCTCGCGGCGCAGTACATCGCCGCGGGCATCGACCCGTCCCGGTCGACGATGTTCGTGCAGTCGCAGGTCGGCGCGCACCCCGAGCTCGCCTGGGTGCTGAACACCATCACCGGCTTCGGCGAGGCGAGCCGGATGACGCAGTTCAAGGACAAGGCGGCCCGCCAGGGCGCCGACGCCGCGTCGCTCGGCCTCTTCGCGTACCCGGTGCTCATGGCGGCCGACATCCTGCTCTACGACGCCGCAGCCGTGCCCGTGGGCGACGACCAGCGGCAGCACGTCGAGCTCACCCGCGACCTCGCCGGCCGGTTCAACGCCCGCTTCGGCGACACGTTCGTCGTGCCCGAGGCGCTCATCCAGCGCGAGACCGCGCGCATCTACGACCTGCAGAACCCGACGTCGAAGATGAGCAAGTCGGCCGCGAGCGAGGCGGGCGTGATCTGGATGCTCGACGAGCCGTCCGTCACCGCGAAGAAGATCCGGTCCGCCGTCACCGACACGGGCCGCGAGGTGGTGTTCGACCGCGACGAGAAGCCGGGCGTCTCGAACCTGCTCACGATCCTGTCGGCGTTCCGCGGGGTGCCGATCGCGACGCTGCAGGACGAGTACGCGGGCCGGGGCTACGGCGACTTCAAGCGCGACGTCGCCGAGGTCGTGGTCGAGACCTTCGCTCCGGTGCGCGAGCGGGCGCTCGAGCTGCAGCGCGACCCCGCGGAGCTCGACCGCATCCTCACGGCGAGCGCGGAGCGGGCTGCCGGGATCGCCGACGCGAAGGTCCGCGCCGTCTACGACCGCGTCGGCCTGTTCCCCAGGCTCTGATGATCACCCTCCGCACGTCCCGGCTCGTCCTCGAGCCGCCGACGGTGGACGACGTCGACGCGATCGCGGCGTACTGCGCCGATCCCGAGGTGCAGCGCTGGACGACCGTCCCGTCGCCGTACACGCGGGAGGACGCGGTCGCGTTCCTCGAGCACGTCGTGGCGCCGGGGTGGCGGGACGGCAGCGAGGAGTCGTGGGGCATCAGGCTGGCCGCGACGAACGAGCTGCTCGGCATGATCAGCGCCCGCCGCGCGCTCGAGGACGTCGGCTACTGGATGGGCGCCCCGTACCGCGGGCAGGGCTACCTCGTCGAGGCGCTCACCGCGGTGCTCGACCACCGCTTCGCGCAGGGCCAGGAGCTCGTGCGCTGGGAGTGCGTCCGGGGCAACGTGCCGTCGGCACGCACCGCACGCCGGGCGGGCTTCACCTACACGGGCGAGGCCCCGAGCCGCATCCGGAGCCGCGACGGCGCCTACCCGGACGCCTGGCACGGGGTGCTGCGCCGCGACGACGACCGCGCGCCGAAGCCGGGGTGGCCGGAGGCGGTCGCGTGATCCGCGTCGTCCTGTTCGACCTCGACGACACCCTGTTCTCGCACCGCGGCGCCGTCGACGACGGCCTCCTCGCGACGCTCGACACGCTCGAGCGGATCGCCCACCTCGACGACGCGGCCGAGCAGCGCCGGTGGACCGAGCTCGAGGAGCACCACTACGCCCGCTACCTGACGGGCGAGCTCGACTACCTCGGGCAGCGGCGAGCGCGGGCGCGCGACTTCCTCGCCCCCTACGGCACCGTGCTCGAGGACGACGAGGCCGAGACCTGGTTCGAGGAGTACCTGGCGCGCTACCGCGCCGCGTTCCGGCTCCACGACGACGCGCTCCCCTGCCTCGATGAGCTGGAGCGGCGTCTGCCCGGGGTCCGTTTCGGCATCATCACGAACGGCGACCTCGCCTTCCAGACCGCGAAGCTCGAGGCCCTCGGGCTCACCGACCGCGTCGAGCACCTCGTGACCTCCGGCGAGCTCGGCGTCGCGAAGCCCGACCCGCGCATCTTCGGGGCCGCGCTCACGCTGTTCGGCGCGCGGCCCGGGGAGGCCGCCTACATCGGCGATCGCCTCGTCACCGACGCCGTCGGCGCCGCCCGAGCGGGCCTCACGGGCGTCTGGCTGAACCGGACCGATGCGCGGCCCCTGCCCGAGCACCAGGCGGAGGCCGCCGCGCTCGGGGTGGCCGTGCTGCCGGACCTCACCGGCCTGCCCGACCTGCTCGCCGGCCGCTGATCGTGCCCCCGCTCGTGCGGTAGACCTGAGCAGGGACAGGGCGGGAGGCGCGGATGGCGGACGTCGTGGACATCGCGATCGTGGGCGGCGGCGTCGCCGGGCTGTCGCTCGCCGCGGCGCTCCGCGGCCGTGCCCGCACCGTCGTGCTCGAGACCGAGCCGTCGCTGTACCTCCACACGTCGAGCCGGTCGGCCGAGCAGATGCAGCCGACCTACGGGCCGGACGCCGCCCGGCGGCTGACGAGCGCCTCGATCCCGCTCGTCGCCCGCATCGCGGAGCGGCTCGGCGAGCCGATCTTCACACCGCGCCCGCTGCTCTGGCTGTCGTACGCCGACGACCGGACCGAGCTCGAGCACCTGCTCGCCACGGTGCCGGGGCTCACCGAGCTGGGCGCCCGCGAGGCGGTGCGGCGCCTCCCGGCGCTCCGCCCCGACCTGCTGCGCGACGCGGCGGTCGACGACTCCGCGGTCGAGGTGCGGGTGCCGGCGCTGCTCGAGGCGTACCGCGCGGCGGCCGAGGCCGGCGGCGTGCGGATCCTGCTGTCGTCGCCGCTCACCCGTGTGGAGCAGGCCGGTGAGCGGTGGCGCCTGACGGCCGGGGACCGCACGATCGAGGCCGCGATCGTCGTGAACGCCGCCGGCGCGTGGGCCGAGCGGGTGGGGGCGCTCGTCGGCGGCGCCCCACGGGGCCTCGTGCCGAAGCGACGCACGGTCGCGGTCGTCGAGCCGACCGCCCGGCCCGTCGAGCCGGGCTGGCCGATGGCGGCGGATGCGGCCGACACCTTCTACTTCCGGCCGCGCGGCGCGACGCTGCTCGGCTGCGTGCTCGAGGACGAGCCGAGCGAGCCCGAGGACGCGCGGCCGCGCCCGGACGTGGTCGCCAGGGTCGTCGCGCGGTTGAACGCCGTCACCGACCTGGCGCTGACGGGCGCGACGAGCGCCTGGACGGGCCTGCGCACCGTCGCGCCGGACGGCCTGCCCGTCGTCGGCCGCGACGCCGAGGTGCCGGGCCTCTACTGGCTCGCCGGCCAGGGCGGCTTCGGCATCCAGACCTCCGCCGCGCTCGGCGAGGTGGTCGCCGCCGACCTGCTCGGGGTCCCGTCGGGCCTCGACGGGCTCGACGGCGTGCTCGAGGCGATCCGCCCCGACCGGGACGCCCTCGCAGCAGCCGCGACGGCCGTCGGCGCCGAATCCCCCGTGTGATCGATCCGGACGCCCTCGGGCTCACCCGCGAGGTCGTCGCGACCCCGCTCGGCCCCGTCGTCGTGCGGACGGGGCGGCGCACCGGCGCCGTCGCCACCGTGCTGCTGCACGGGGCCGCCGGCTCGTGGACGACGTGGGCGCCGCTGCTCGCCGCGGACCCGACGATCCCCGACGTCGTCGCGCCGGACCTGCCCGGCTGGGGCGAGTCCGCGGCGCCCGCGCGCCCTGCGGACGTCGAGGCGGTGAGCAGCGCCGTCGCCGGCGTCGCCCGTGCGCTCGGCTACGAGCGCTGGACCGTGCTCGGGCACTCGCTCGGCGGCTTCGTCGCCCTCGACCTCGCGGCCCGGGAGCCCGGAGCGACCGTCGCGGTGGGGCTCGTGTCGCCGACCGGTGCGGCGGTGGTCGACGCGATCCGCCGACCGCTCCGCGGCGGCCTGCGGCTGCCCTGGTTCGCCGGGATGCTGCTCGCCATGCGCGCGCTCGCGGCCCTGCCCCGCTCGGGCCGCGGCCTGCTGCGCCTGCTCGCCCGCCTCGGCCTGCTGCGGCCGCTCGCCGCACCGCTGTTCGCCGACGTCGCACGCGTCGACGAGGCCGTCATCGCGGCGCTCGCGGACGAGATCCGGCCGGTGCCCTTCCTGCTCGCGACGCGGGCCGCGGCGGCCTACGACCTCGCCACCTGGCGCCGTGTGCGCTGCCCCGTGCGGTCGGTGCGAGGCGCGCGCGACGTGTTCGTCGGCGCGGGCGACGGAGCCGCGCTCGCCGCCCTCCTCCCCGACGGCGCCGAGCTCGTGCTGCAGGGCGCCGGGCACTTCGCCGCGGTCGAGCGCCCCGACGCGGTGCTGCGGTTCCTGGGGCCGGACCGGATCGTCACGGAACGACGGGAATAGGAAGGCTCCGCGCCGTGTCTGCTACAACACAGCTACACGTTTCGTGCTCCGGGGTCGGTGCAATTCCGAACCGGCGGTCATAGTCCGCGAACCCCGTCCGAAGGCGCTCCTCATCGAGGGAGCGACGAGGGCGGGGCCGATCCGGTGGAACTCCGGGACCGACAGTCACAGTCTGGATGGGAGAAGCACGAGGTGGGCGGTGCCGTCCGCGGCACGGCCCGCGGCGCGCACCCCGGAGCCTGCCCACCGAGGACTCCGCGATGACCACCACCGGCACGACGACGACCGTCGAGCAGGCGATGCGCCGCGCCCTCGAGCTCGCGGCGCTCGGTCCCGCGGGCGGCCCGAACCCGCAGGTCGGCTGCGTGCTGCTCTCCGCCGACGGGGAGGTGCTCGCCGAGGGCTACCACCGCGGCGCCGGCACCCCGCACGCCGAGGTCGACGCGCTCTCGCGACTGCCCGAGGGCGCCGCCCGCGGCGCGACCGCCGTCGTCACCCTCGAGCCGTGCAACCACACCGGCCGCACGGGTCCGTGCGCCGTCGCGCTGATCGAGGCCGGGGTCGCCCGCGTCGTCTTCGCGACCCGAGACCCGCTGCCGCTCGCCTCGGGCGGGGCCGCCCGGCTGCGCGCCGCGGGCGTCGCCGTCGAGGAGGGGCTGCTCGCCGACGCGGCGGACGCGCTGAACGAGCGCTGGCGCGCCGCGATCCGGCTCGGCAGGCCCTGGGTGACGGCGAAGTGGGGATCGAGCCTCGACGGCCGCATCGCGGCCGCCGACGGCACCAGCCGCTGGATCACCGGACCCGAGGCGCGCGCCGACGTGCACCGCCGCCGCGCGCAGCACGGAGCGATCGTCGTCGGCACCGGCACCGCCCTCGCGGACGACCCGGCGCTCACCGCCCGCGGCGCCGACGGGCTGCTGCCCGCGCAGCCGCTGCCGGTCGTCGTCGGCCGGCGCGACGTGCCCGGCGACGCCGCCGTCCGGCGGCACCCGCGCCCGCTGCTGCAGGTGCGCCGCCACGAACCGGCCGCCGTGCTCGCGGCGCTCGCCGAGCAGGGGGTGACGAGCGCCTTCCTCGAGGGCGGTCCCACCCTGGTCTCCGCGTTCCTCGCCGCCGGCCTCGTCGACGAGGTGCTCGTCTACCTCGCGCCGACGCTGCTCGGCGGCTCCCGCCTCGCGACGACCGATCTCGGCGTCGCCACGATCGCCGACCAGCTGCGGCTCGACGTGCGCGAGGTGCGCACGCTCGGGACCGACGTGCTGGTCGCCGCCCGCCCGCATCCTGCGGGCACCCCCTGAAGGGAAGTCGAACCATGTTCACCGGCATCATCGAGGAGCGCGGGCGCGTGCTCGCCTGGGAGCGCACGCCCGACGGCGGCGCACGCCTCACCGTCGCGGCGCCGCTCACCGCATCCGACGCCGCCCACGGCGACTCCATCGCCGTCTCGGGCGTCTGCCTCACCGTCGTCGACCGGCACGAGGGCGGCTTCACCGCCGACGTCATGGGGCAGACCCTCGCCGTCAGCGCGATCGCGGACCTCGGCCAGGGCGACGACGTGAACCTCGAGCGGGCGGCCCAGGTGGGCGACCGGCTCGGCGGCCACATCGTGCAGGGCCACGTCGACGGCGTCGGCGTGCTCGAGTCGGTGCGCGACGAGGGCGCCTGGCGCGTGCTGCGGTTCTCGCTCCCCGAGGATCTCGCTCCGCTCGTCGTCGACAAGGGCTCGATCGCGGTCGCGGGCGTCTCGCTCACGGTCTCGGCCATCGGCGAGGCCGACGGGTTCTGGTTCGAGGTGAGCCTCATCCCCGAGACGCTGCGCGCCACGACGCTCGGTGCGCTCGCACCGGGCGCTCGCGTGAACCTCGAGACCGACGTCCTCGCGCGGCACGTGCAGCGGCTGCTCGCGTTCGCGCCCGAGCGGACGGCGGTCGGCTGATGGCGCTCACCCCCATCCCCGAGGTGCTCGACGCGCTCCGCGCCGGGCGGGTCGTGATCGTCGCCGACGACGAGTGCCGTGAGAACGAGGGCGACGCCGTGATCGCGGCGCAGCACGCCACGCCGGAGACGATCGCCTGGATCGTGAACCACAGCTCCGGCTTCCTCTGCGCGCCGATGAGCAACGCGATCGCCGACCGGCTCGAGCTGCCGATGATGGTCCGGTTCAACGAGGACCCCCGCGGCACGGCCTACACGGTGAGCGTCGACGCCGCCGACCGGCACGCCACCGGCATCAGCGCCGCCGACCGGGCGCACACGCTGAACGTGCTCGCCGACCCCGGCGCGACGCCGTCCGCGCTCAGCCGGCCCGGTCACGTGCTGCCGCTGCGCGCCGTCGACGGCGGCAGCCGCGTGCGCCCGGGGCACACCGAGGCGTCCGTCGACCTCATGCGCCTCGCGGGGCTGCAGCCCGTCGCGGCGATCGCCGAGATCACCGCCGAGGACGGCACCATGATGCGGCTGCCGCAGCTGCTCGAGCTCGGCGAGCGCGAGGACGTGCCGGTGACCACCGTCGCCGCGATCGTCGCGCATCTCGACGCGAACCCCGGCCTCTGCCGCCAGGTGGGGATCAGCACCCCGCCGCCCCCGCCGCGCATCACGTTCGAGGTCGAGACGAACCTGCCGACCGAGCACGGCGTCTTCCGCGTGCGCGCCTACCGGGACCAGCTGAACGGCGACGAGCACGTCGCCCTGATCGTCGGCGAGCCCGGCCCCGGCGCGCTCGTCCGCGTGCACTCCGAGTGCCTGACCGGCGAGGCGTTCGGGTCCCTGAAGTGCGAGTGCGGCCCCCAGCTCGATGCGGCGCTCGAGCGCATCCAGCAGGACGGCGGCGTCGTCGTCTACCTGCGCGGGCACGAGGGACGCGGGATCGGACTCGTGAACAAGCTGCGCGCCTACCGGCTGCAGGAGGACGGTCTCGACACCCTCGACGCGAACCTCGCGCTCGGGCTGCCGGCCGATGCCCGCGAGTACGTCGCGGCCGCGGTGATCCTCCGCGACCTCGGCGTCGACGACGTGCGGCTGCTCACGAACAACCCGAACAAGATCGCGCAGCTCGAGGAGCACGGCGTCCACGTCGCTGAGCGGGTGCCGCTCGTCGTCGGCGTCGGCGACGTGAACGAGGCCTACCTCGAGGCGAAGCGCGAGCGGATGGGCCACCTCATCGACGACGCCGCGCTCCACCCGCTCGCCGCCGCTGCCGATGGGAGCGCGAGGTGAGCGCCGAGGGACGCCCCGAGGAGACGCCGGTCGACGGCACCGGCCTCACGGTCGCCGTGGTGCACGGCACCTGGCATCCGCGGATCGCCGACGCGCTGCTCGCCGGCGCCCGGCGCCTGCTCGACGCGTCCGGCGCGCGGGTCGTCGAGCTGGCGGTACCCGGCAGCTTCGAGCTGCCGGTCGCCGCGAAGGCGGCGCTCGAGGCGGGCGCCGACGCGGCGGTCGCGCTCGGCGTCATCATCCGCGGCGGCACCCCGCACTTCGAGTACGTGTCGAGCGCGGCGACGCAGGGGCTCACGCAGGTGGCGATCGCCACCGGCAAGCCCGTCGGGTTCGGGGTGCTCACCCTCGACGACGAGCAGCAGGGCCTCGACCGGGCCGGACTCCCGGAGTCGAAGGAGGACAAGGGCGCCGAGGCGGCCGCCGCGGCCCTCCGCACGGCGGCGCTGCTGCGCGACCTGCGGGCCTCCGGCCTGCGCTG
Organism: Amnibacterium sp. CER49; assembly: GCF_029846255.1. Classification (GTDB taxonomy): domain Bacteria; phylum Actinomycetota; class Actinomycetes; order Actinomycetales; family Microbacteriaceae; genus Amnibacterium. The sequence goes on from NZ_JARVWQ010000001.1 coordinate 876,738, forward strand.
AACCCGCCCACCAGTACCGCGTGTAGGTACTTCGTCCTGGTGTAGGTGCGACACCCGGCTTCCGCACCTACACGGGCGCGGAGTACCTACACGCGGTTGCCCGGGTCGGGCTGGGCGCCGGACCAGGTGACGCTCCGGGCCGCCGCGGCCGACGCCTCCCGCATCGCGGGCTCACGGTCCTCGCCGCGGGCGAGCGCCGCCGCCAGCGCGCCGCAGTAGGTGTCCCCCGCGCCCGTCGTGTCGACGACGTCCGCGACCCGGTCCGCGGCCACGCGGAGCTCGCCCCAGGAGGAGCCCGCACCGCCGCGGGTCACGAGCAGCTCGCCCGGCGTCGCGCCCGCCGCAGCGAGGGCCGCGGCCTCGCTCTCGTTCGCGACGACCGGGTCGCCGAGGTCGAGGACGTCCGGCGGCAGCGCCGCGTACGGGGCGACGTTGAGCACGACCCGCCCCTGCCGGGCTGAGACCCGCTTCGCCGCCTCGGCGACGACGGCGAGGTCGACCTCGAGCTGGAGCAGGAGCACGTCGCCCGGGGCCACCGCGTCGAGCGGTTCGAGGTCGGTCGTGTCGACCGCGGCGTTCGCGCCGGGCGACACGATGATCGTGTTCTCCCCGCCCGCATCGACGGCGATGGCCGCACGGCCCGTGGCGGTGCGCGGGTCGACCCGCACGTCGCGGACGTCCACGCCGTGGCGGCGCAGCGAGTCGAGGTAGGCGCGCCCGTCCGCGTCGTCGCCGACCCGGCCGATCATGCGCACCGTGGCGCCGGCGCCCGCGGCCGCGACCGCCTGGTTCGCCCCCTTGCCGCCGAAGCGGATGTCGACCGGACCGCCGAGCACGGTCTCCCCCGGCTGCGGATGACGCTCGACCCGCACGATCGCATCCACGTTCAGACTTCCGAGCACCCACACCGTCGGCATGCCGTCATCGTCCCATCGCCGAGAGGCGGGGACCCGGGCGCCGGATGCGGAGCGGCACCGCGCTCCGCACCGCGGGCACGACGCCGTCCCGCGCAAAGGCCGCCCACGCCCGGCGCATCCCGCGGCCGAGCGGGTCGAGCGCGGCCGGGTCGACGTCGCCGATCAGCAGGGCCCCCGCCCACCCGGACACGCTCGGGAACAGCAGCGGCAGCTCGCTCGAGTGGGCAGCGCCGAGGCCGCCGGGGGGCCGCCAGGCGAGCTCGTAGGTCGTCACGCGGGCGCCTGCCCGCGCGAGCAGCGTGGCGAAGGCGCGGCCACCGCGGCGGTAGACGGCGTCCGTCGTGGCGCGCAGCAGCGCGGACCGGACCGGCCGTCCGAGCACGGGCAGCGCGAAGAGCCGGACCATCGCCGGCACCAGGGCGGCGAACAGGGCGGTCTCCTCCGCGGACCAGCCGACGAGCACGTCGAACCGCGGCGCGACCCGGCGCCACGCCTCGTCGGCACGGTCCTCCGGCGGCAGCGGCGCGTGCCCGTACTGCACGCCGAACGGCATCCCCGCCCGGTAGCCGAACCGGCGTGCGGCCCGCTGCGCCCGGCCCTGCGCGGCGAACAGCACGTCCTCGGCGGCCTCCGGCTCGAGGCGCCCGACGGCGGCGAGCATGAGCGCCGTCATCCGGCTGCGGCGCCGGCGGATCCCGAAGGGTGCGCTCTGCAGGACCGCGCGCCGGAAGAGGCCCTCGGCGCCGTCCGCGATCATCAGGTGCGCGATCGCGTCGCCGCCCGAGGAGTGGCCGAACAGCGTGACGCGCTCCGGGTCGCCGCCGAAGCCGGCGACCGCGGCCCGCACGAAGCGGAGCGCCTCGAGCAGGTCGAGCAGCCCGAGGTTCGCGGGCACGCTCGCGCCGTCGCCGAGGAAGCCGAGCACGCCGAGGCGGTAGGTGACCGCGACCACGACGACGCGCTCCCCGGCGACGAGCGCGGCCGGGTCGGCGATCGGCAGGTCGCCGCCGCCTGAGACGTAGGAGCCGCCGTGGATCCACACCAGCACGGGGAGCCGCTCCCCCGGCGCGAGATCGGCCGGCACGGTGATCGACAGCCGCTGGCAGTCCTCGTCGTACGTCACGCCGCGGTTCGGGTCGCCGAGCAGCCGGCCGCCGGGCGCGAGCGGCTGCGGGCAGAGCGGCGCGGGCTCGACCGCGCGCACGACGCCCTCGTGCGGCGGCACCGGCACGGGCGCCGCGAACCGCGCCGCGGTCGCGTACCGCACGCCGAGCACGCGGACGACGTCCCCGTCGCGGACGCCCTCGTAGGCGCCGAGCGGGGTCTGGAACAGCGGCCCGGGCTCGTCGCGCACCCCACCAGGCTGGCGCATCCGTCCTCCGAGTTCGCGGATCCGGAGTTCTTCGGCGACACGCCGCTCACAGCCCAGCGATCACGGCGTGTCGGGCCAGAAGTCCGGATCCGCGCGAGAAGTCCGGATCCGCGAAGGTGGTCAGGGGATGGTGATGGTGCCCGCCTCGTGGCGCTGCTCGGTGCCGTCGGGCAGGGCCAGCACGAACGGCACCGGCGACTCGACGCGGATCGCGGTGCCGTCGACCGCGACGCGGAGCAGCCCCGCCGGGGTCGGCGCGGCGCCCTCGAACCGCTCGACGAGGCCGACGGCCGGCGCGACGCGCGCCACGGCGAAGCCGGGCTCGGCGGGGGTGACGCCGAGCACGCCGACCACGAGGTCGCGCGTCGGCGTGGAGCTCCAGCCGTGCACCGGCGTGCCCCAGCCCCAGCACTCGCCGAACGTGTCGTAGTCCTCGAGGAAGACGGACCAGCGGCGGATGCTCGTCAGCACCAGATCGGTGCGGCCCGCTGCCTCGAACGCGTCGTGCACGACGTGCGCGGCGAACGGCTCGGCGACGACGACCTCGCGCTCCGCGTCCCAGTCGATGGTCTGCACGCCCCGCATCTGGTCGAGGATCTTCTGCTGGTCGTAACCGCCGTCGCCCCCGATCCACGACCGCACCACCCAGCGGTCGGCATCGCCGATCCAGTCGATCACCCGGCCGACCCGCTCCTGCGGCAGCAGCCCGGACACGATCGCGAGGGCGCCCGCGAGCTGCGAGGCCGCCGGCTCCCGCCGCCCGCCGAGCACGTGGTCGACCACCGTGCCGCGCTCGTCGTCCCAGAACTGCTCGAAGCCGCGCGCGGCCCGACCGTGCAGCTCCCGCGCCCACGCCGCCGAGCCCGCGTCGCCCAGCGCCTCGGCGAGCTCGGCGTAGTCCTGCAGGCCGCGCGCCCAGAGCGCGGTGAGGATCGCGCTGCGACCGGTGAGCAGGAGGCTCGACCAGTCGACGAGGTTCCACTCGGGCACGTCGGCGATCACGTCGCTCTCGTCGAGGTACGGCCCGTACCACTCGAGGATGCGCCGCACGGTCGGCAGCGCGGCCTGCACCGCACCGCGATCGCCCGCGTAGCGGTGCAGGTTCCGGACCCCGCGGATCCAGTAGAGCGACCAGTCGGCGATCGTCGCCGCGCCGCTGTACTCGATCTCGCCGACGACGGTCATCGGCAGGATGCCGTCGGCTCGCGGGGAGTTGCCGAGCTCGACGTACCAGGCGGCCATCCGCCAGTCCGTCGAGGTGGTGAGATGCACGGACTGGTGCACGACGCCGTCGCCCACCCACGCCCGCTGCTCGCGGGTCGGGCAGTCGATGTAGGCGTCGAGCGCGTTCAGGGTCACGGTGCGGCGGCCCGCCGTGTAGAGCGCGTCGAGCTCGGGATCGCTCGAGCGGAAGAAGGCGTCGCCCGTGATGGGGTAGGTGCGCTCGCGGACGGCGAACCCCGTGATCGCGACCCGCGCCGCGACCGGAGTCGTGACGAGCGCGGTGACGTAGCGGAAGCCGTTCACCTCGAGCGCCTCGAACCGGTCGTCATGACCGCGGGCGATGTAGCGCGCACCGGTGCGCGGCACCGAGAACTCCTCCGCGTCACGCTCCGCTGCGGGCTTCTCGCGGTACAGCAGATCGACGACGGTGCCCTCCGGAGCGTCGAGGGCGAGCTCGACGAGCCCGGCGGTGATGCGGCCGAAGTCGAGCTCCACGCCGCGCGTCTCCCCCGCGCCGGCGTCGAAGGCGAGCACGGCGGGATCCTGCGGCTCGCCGCGGCCGGCGAACCGGCTCCAGGCGCGCAGCACGTCGTCGACCGGGTGGTCGCCCGGATCGGCGCCACCGGGCACCGGCGGCGCGACCGCTGCGCTGCGCGGGCGGACGATGTCGTCGCCCTGCTGCCCGATCGGCCGCGGGAGCAGGGGGCCGTAGGGATCCGTTGGCGGCTGCGACCGCGCGAGCGAGCCGATGTGCGTCGCCGGCAGCACCGCGGCAGGGTTCCAGCCGTGCCCGCCGCCGTCGCGCCACGACGGGTCGAGCAGGCGGGCGTCGAGGATCTCGACGGGCACGCCGTCGATCCCGGCGCGCGGCGCGGCCGTCCACGCCGGCACCGCCTTCGCCTCCCATCCACCGTCCGTGGCGACCTCGACCTCGCCGAGCTCGCCCTCCGCGACGAGCACGCCGACCCGCCCGAGGCCCTCGTTGAACGCCGACGGCTGCCAGAACGAGTTCGGCACGCCGTAGTAGGTGACGAGCACGACGACCGTGTTCTCCCCCTCGCGGAGGTACGGGGCGAGGTCGACCTCGTCGTAGCGGAGCCGACGGGGCTGCGAGCGGACCGGGCCGCGTGCGGCCTCGCGCCCGTTCACGAGCAGCAGGTAGCGGGAGTCGGCGGTGAGCCGGAAGGGCGCCGACGCCGGGACGGCGGCGAGCTCGACACGGCGGCGGAACAGGGTGCGGGCGAAGTCGCCGCCGCCCTCCCCGTGCCACTGCGGTTCACCGCCCGCCGGCGCCGCGGGCGGCTCGAGGCCGATCCAGGATCCCCGCCAGGAGCGCGGCCAGGCGTGGGGAGCGACATCGGGCATCGGGACCTCCGGAGGTCGAGGGGAACGGCGGATCAGGCGGGCACGCCGGCGGGCTCCGACAGCGTCGTGGCGAAGCGGTGGGCGCCGGCGCCGACGACCGATCGGGTGCCCGCGGCGTCGGGCAGCACGACCGTCGCGGTCGTGCCCGTCGGCACGACGACGTCGAGCAGGAAGTCGTCGCCGTTCCGCCGCCAGGCGACGCTCGCCGGTCCGTACGGCGTCTCGAGCGCGGCGGACGCCGACTCGAGCGGACCCGGCTGCGGCGCGACGAGCAGCTCGCGGTAGCCGGGCGCGGCGGGCGCGAGGCCCGCGACGCGGCGGTGGAGGAAGTCGGCGACAGCGCCGAAGGCGTAGTGGTTGAACGACGTCATCCCGCCCGGGTTGATGCTGCCGTCGGGCAGCATGCTGTCCCAGCGCTCCCAGGTCGTCGTCGCGCCCATCACGACCTGGTAGAGCCACGACGGGCAGCCGCGCTCGAGCAGCAGGCGGTAGGCGGCGTCGATCTGCCCGGTCGCCGCGAGCGCGTCGAGGATCAACGGCGTGCCGACGAAGCCCGTCTGGATGCGGTAGCCGCCCTCCGCCGCGAGCTCGGCGAGCCGGGCGCCGGCCGCGACGCGGTCCGCCTCGTCCGGCAGCAGGTCGAAGCCGATCGCGAGCGAGAGGCCGGTAGCGGTGCCGAGCGGCCCGAAGTCGTTGCCGCCGCGGTACGCCGCGAGGAACGCTGCGAGGGTGCGGTCGGCGAGCCCGGTGAAGCGGACCTCGTCGTCCGGACGGCCGAGCACGGCTGCTGCCCGCGCGACGAGTCGAGCGGAGTGCACGAGGTAGGCGTTCGCGACGAGGTACTTGTCGGTCCGCGCCTCGGCGGGCCGGTCGGGCGGCGCGGTCGGGTCGAGCCAGTCGCCGAGCTGCGTGCCGGTGCGGATCAGGCCGTCCGGCCCGGCGAGCGCGGCGCAGTGCTCGACCCAGGCGCGCATGCTCGGCCACTGCGCGCCGAGCACGCCGGCGTCGCCGAAACGCTCGTAGAGCGTCCATGGCACGACGACGGCGGCGTCACCCCACGCGGCCGACTCGAAGCCGTGCGAGAAGCCGAGCGGCAGCCACGGCACGTAGTCGGGCACCGCGCCGTCGGAGCGCTGCTCGGCGGCGAGGTCGCGCAGCCAGCTGACCAGCGTGCCGGCGCTGTCGAAGAGGAAGGCGGCCGTCGGCGCGAAGATCTGGATGTCGCCCGTCCAGCCGAGTCGCTCGTCGCGGTTCGGGCAGTCGGTGGGCAGCCCGACGAAGTTGCCGCGCATGCTCCAGACGACGTTCTCGTGCAGGCGGGTGAGCAGCGGGTCGCTCGCCGCGAAGCCACCGGTGGGTCGCAGGTCCGACGAGATCACCTGCGCGACGACGTCGCCGTCGGCGAGCCCCCCGGGCCAGTCCTCGAGCTCGGCGTAGCGGAACCCGTGGATCGTGAAGGCGGGCGCCCAGCGCTCGCGGCCCGTTCCCGCGAGCACGTAGGTGTCGACGGCGGTCGCGGCGCGGAGCGGCCGGGTGCCGAGCTCGTCGTGCTCGAGCACCTCGGCGTGGTGCAGCCGCACCGCGTGCCCGCGGGGCCCCTCGACCTCGACGCGCAGGCGTCCGGCGATGTTCTGGCCGAAGTCGAGCCGGATGCGGCCGTTCGGGCGCCGCTCGACGGCGACGGGCGCGAGCTCGCCGACGACGCGGATCGGCGGGTCGAGCGCAGGCTCGAGCACCGCAGGGAAGTCCGACGACGGGAGCAGCGCGGGACGCTCCCAGCCGGTGTCGTCGAAGCCGGGGGCGTCCCAGCCCGCGGGCAGCAGCCGGGCGTCGAAGCTCTCCCCCTCGTAGAGGCCGGCGGCGGTGACGGGGCCGGCGCTCGAGCGCCAGCGGTCGCCGAGCGGCACGACCTCGACACGACCGTCGGGCCGGGTGATCTCGAGCTGCGCGAGCAGCGCCACGTCGGGTCCGTAGACGTCCCAGAGGCCGCCGTCGAAGCCGATGTGGCCGCGGTACCAGCCGTCCGCGACCTGCGCGGCGAGCACGTTCTCGCCCCGCCGCAGGCGGTCGGTGACGTCGTAGGTCTGCGCGCGGATGCGCGACCGGTAGCTGGTCCATGCGGGGTCGAGCACCGAGTCGGCCACGGGCTCGCCGTTCAGCGCGAGCGTGAAGACACCGTGGGCGGTGGCACGGATCCGGGCCCGCCGCACCTCGCCGTCGAGCGGGACCGCGGCGCGCAGCAGGAACCCGGGACGCACCCCCGACCGGGACGCGGCGGGCGACGGCGAGACGAACGGCTCGGTCCAGTCGGTCGGGGCGAGCAGGCCCGCCTCGACGGCGAGCGGCTCGCTCCAGCCGGTCGTGGTGCCGTCGTCGAGGCGCGCACGGATGCGGACCGCGACGGCCTGCCGGGAGACGAGCGGCGCGAACGGCCAGTCGACGAGCACCCGGTCGGGCGTCGGCGACTCGGCGCGCTGCACCCTGCCTTCGTCGTCGGTGAGCTCGAGCTCCGCCGCCGCCTGGTCGACGCCCGGCGCGACACCCTCGAGCCGCCAGGACAGCCGGGGGCGCGCCGAACCGAGCCCGAGCGCATCGGCCCGGTACTCGGCTCGGAGCGCGACGACGCGCGCCGTCACCCCTTCACCGCGCCGCTGGTCAAGCCGGCGACGATCTGGCGGTTGAAGAAGATGAACATGACGAGCGGCGGGATCGTGATCAGCAGGATGTCCATGAAGAGCAGGTTGTAGAAGCTCTGGCTCTGCCCCTGGAACTGGTACAGCGTCAGCTGCACGGTCGCGTTCTCGTCGCCGGGCAGGAAGTAGAGCGGTCCGGCGAAGTCGTTGAAGACCACGACGGCCTGCACCACGATCACGGTGACGAGCACCGGTCGCAGCAGCGGCAGGATCACCCGGAAGAACATCCGGATCGGCCCGGAGCCGTCGATGACGGCGGCCTCGTCGAGCTCCTTCGGGATCGTCGCGACGAACGCCCGGAACAGCAGGATGTTGAACGAGAGCCCGAAGGTGGCCTCGATGAGGATCATCCCGAGCATGGTCTTGTAGAGCCCGAGCCCCTGCAGCACCCAGATCGTCGGCACGACCGCGGGGGGCACGATGAGGCCCGCGAGCACGAAGAAGTTGATCACCGGGTTCCAGCGGCTCGGCTTGCGCTGCAGCACGTAGCCGACCATCGCGGCGAACACCGTCGTGACCGCGACGCTGAACACCGTGAGGATCGTGCTGTTCACGAACGCGCGGAAGATGATGCCGTCGTTGTAGGTGAGCACGTCGCCGAGGTTCTGGAAGAAGAGGAACTGCTTCGGCCACGAGAAGGCGAGCGTCTGCGCGTCGGCCGGATCCTTCGCCGCCTGCAGGACGACGTAGACGAACGGCACCAGGAAGACGACCACCGAGACGACGACGGCGATGACCCCCGTGATCCACGCCCGGGTGCGCTGCGCCTTCACAGCTCGACCTCCTTGCGGTTCAGGAAGTACGAGATCGGCACCATGATCACCGTCACCACGAGGAACAGCACCACGTTGCCGGCCGTCGACAGCCCGTAGAACCCGGCCTGGTACTCCTTGTAGATCACGGAGGCGATCACGTCGCTCGTGAAGCCGGGGCCGCCGCCCGTCGTCGCCCAGATGAGGTCGAACGACCGCAGGCCGCCGATGAGCGACAGGATGATGACGGTCGCCATCGCGGGGCGCGACAGCGGCAGCGTGATCGTGCGGAGGATCTTCCAGCTGCCCGCGCCGTCCATGCGCGCTGCCTCGAAGTACTCCTGCGGGATGGCGACGATGCCGGCCATGAAGATCAGGGTGGCGATGCCGACGCCCTTCCAGATGTCGACCGCGGCGATCGACCAGAGCGCGAGCTTCGGGTCCGTGAACCAGCCCGGCTGCGGCAGCCCGACGGCGCCGAGGATGCCGTTCACCATGCCGTGGAACGGGTCGAGCAGGTTCTTGAAGACGATGCCGACGCCGATCGTCGAGACGAGCACCGGGAAGAAGATGACCGCTCGCAGGTAGCCGCGCGCGATGACGGGACCGGTGAGCAGCAGCGCGAGCAGGAACCCGATGACGACCTTCGCGGCGCTCGTGGCGAAGCCGTACTCGAAGGTGTGGATGAAGCCCGAGATCAGCTGCGGGTCCTGGAAGAACTCGACGAAGTTGCCGAAGCCGATGAACGTGTTGTCGAACAGCGTCCACCTCGTGAGCGCGAAGTAGAACGACGCGAAGGTCGGCACCGCGAAGAACACGACGTAGAGCGCGATCGCCGGGATGTAGAACCACGACGGGTAGAAGGACTTGATCTTGCGGCGGGCAGGGGCGCCGCCGTTCTTCGTGAGCGCGGCGGCCGGCTTCAGCGCGGACGTCGTGGTGGCGGTCGTCATGCTGCACTCCTCATCGAGCGGACCCTCTCCCCAGTGTCGTGCTTCGAGGAAGGGGCCGGCGACTGGATGGTCGCCGGCCCCCGTGGATCGGAGCCGGAGCCCCGATCAGCCCCAGGCCTTGAGGCCCAGCTGCTGCGCCTGCTTCTTCACGTCGTCGTCGTAGAGCTTCGCGCCCTGCGCCGCCGACGAGATGCCCGAGCCGACCTGGATGAGGATCTTCTCGAGGTTCGGGCCCTTGATCGGCGAGAGGAACTCGAGCGCGACGCCCGACTTGCCCTGGTCGATGTACTTCTGGGTGTCCGCCACGAGGGCCGGAGCGGTGCTCGGCACCTTGCACTGGCTGATCGCGTACGGGCCGGACGGCAGGCCGGTCTTGTTCTGGATGTCGCAGCCGGCGGGCGAGTTCAGCCAGGCGACGAACTTCTTCGCCGCGATGAGCTTCTGCCCGGTGGTCGTCTTCGGGATGTAGGCGCCGCCCGGCTCCCAGATGGTGAGGTGGGTGTCCGAGGCGTTGTCGGCCGGGATCGGGAAGACGCCGATGTCGTTCACCTTGCTCGGGTCGCTCTGCAGCACGTTGCCGATGACCACCGCGATCATCGGGTACTGCGCGGCCTTGCCCTCGGCGAGCTCCTTCAGGCCGTTCACGTTCGTGAGCGACGCGTAGTCCTTGTTCGCGAGGCCGAGCTGGTGGATCTGCGCCGTGTGCTCGAAGCCCTCGAGCGCGGGCATCTTCGAGTACTTCGCGCTCGGGTCGTTGTCGGTGTACTTGGTCGCCCACTGCGGGTCGCTCGCGCTGATGTTCGCGTAGCTGCCGAGCACGAACAGCTGGCTGGTCCACGTGTCGCCGTAGGTCTGCAGCACCGGCGTGATGCCCGCGGCCTTGATCTTCTTGCTGTTGGCGATGAACTCGTCCCAGCTCGTCGGGATCGACAGGTGGAGCTTCTCGTAGACCTTCTTGTTGTACATGATGCCGCCGGCGAAGGTCGTGCCCGCCGGGGCGCCGTAGGTCCCCTTGCTCGTGCTCACCGTGGCCTTGAAGTCCTTGGTGATGTTCTTCACCCAGGGCTCGTTCGTGAGCGGCTGCAGCGTCTGGTCCGGGTGCAGCGCCTGGAACAGCGAGCCGGAGTTGTAGAGGAAGACGTCGTCCATCTCGCCGGTCGAGAGGCGGGTCTTGATCAGGTTGTCGCCGTCGGTGCCGCCCGGGCGCGTGTCGACCGTCACCGTGACCTTCGGTTCGGCCTTGTGGAAGCCGGCCGCGTACTGCTTCGCGGTCGCGATCGACACCGGGTCGTTGCCGCCCGCGAGCAGCTTGATCGTCACGTTGCTCGTGAGCTTGCCCGAGCTCGTGTCGCTGGTGCTGCCGCCGCCACCGGCGGACGAGCCACCGAGTCCACCGGAGCAGCCGGCGAGTGAGGCGACGAGCAGGGCGGTGCCGCCCAGGGCCACCGCCGTCCTCGCCGCGGTTCCGCGGAAGACCATCGCTTACCTCCTCGTAAGTGGCCGGAACGTCCCGGCAGCGCTTTTGAAACGCTTCAAGCCGAAAGGATGAACCAGAGCGGGAGGCGCGTCAACGCGGCACAGGTAACGACTGGATAACGGCCGGAAAGTTTCGGACCCCGGTCCGAAGTTCGCGTTGGAACGATTCACAGCGCGGCCCGATCGTGCGTAGAGTGACGGCCACGCTCCGCCCGCGCCGGCCGGACGCTCCGTCGCCGGCGCCCCTCGCGGGGCGCGGGAGGACTCTCGGTGCGGCACCACGACGACGCCCTGCAGCGCTACGCCACGCGCCAGCGCGAGGACGACGGCGTGCTGGGCGTGATCCTCACGGGGTCGCTCGCCCGCGGGGCCGAGCGACCGGACTCCGACGTCGACGTGATCCTCGTCGTGACGGACGAGCGCTTCGCCGCCGCGCTCGACGCCGGCCGCCTCGCGTACGTCGAGACCGACGACGTGGCGTACGAGCACGGCTACATCGACGTCAAGCTCGCGAGCCCGCGGTACCTCGAGGAGGCCGCCGAGCGGGGGGACGACCCGCTGCGCGACGGCTTCGCCGGCGCCCGCGTGGTGCTCGACCGCATCGGCGGGCTCCCCGGCCTCGTGGCGCGCGTCGCCGAGGTGCCCCAGGCGCAGTGGGACGAGCGCGCCGCGTCGTTCGTGGCGCAGGCGCGCCTCCACGGCGGGTACTTCCTCGTGCAGGGCGTCGAGCGCGGCGACCCGCTGCTCGCCGCCCATGCCGCGGTGCACCTCGCGACCTCGGCCGCGCGGGCGATGCTCGCCCTGAACCACGTGCGCTTCGCGGGCCCGAAGTACCTCGCGGCGGCGGTCCGGGCCCTGCCACGCAAGCCCACCGGCTTCGACGAGGCGCTGCTCGAGGTCGTGCAGCGCCCCTCGGTCGAGGCCGGCCGCCGGGTGCTCGGCCTGCTGGAGGGCGCCGCCGACTGGCCGCTCCCCCGCGACGCGAGCCTGTCCCGCTTCGTGCTCGACAACGAGCTGGCGTGGCGCACCCGCGTGCCGCCGCCCGAGTACTCCTGACCTCGTCCGACCCCTTGTGAGGAGCCCTGATGACCGTCCGCGTCCGCCAGGTCCGCGCCGAGCTGCGCACCGACAGCACCGACGTCGCCGTCCCGAACCCGCGCCTCAGCTGGACCACCGAGTCCGACGGCGAGGGCTGGCTGCAGGCGCGCGCCGAGCTCGAGCTCGACGGTGCCGCCACCGCCACCGTCGAGGGCCGGGACTCGGTGCTGGTCGCCTGGCCGTTCGCACCGCTCGCGCCGCGCGAGGCGCACACGCTGCGCGTGCGGGTCACCGGCGACGACGGTGCCACCTCCGAGTGGAGCGAGCCCACGACGGTCGTCGCCGCGTTCCTCGGCGACGGCGAGTGGACGGCGCCGCTGGTGGGGCTCGCGGACCCCCCGCGCGACGCGCAGCCGGCGCTGCTCCGCACCGAGTTCGACGTCGAGGGAAGGGTCGCCCGGGCCACGCTCTACGCCACCGCGCACGGCGCCTACCAGGTCGAGGTCAACGGGCAGGAGGTCGACGACCAGGTGCTGAAGCCGGGGTGGACCTCGTACCAGTGGCGCCTGATCCACGAGACCACCGACGTCACGGCGCTCGTGGCCCCTGGCCGCAACGCGATCGGCGTGACGCTCGCGGGCGCCTGGTGGACCGAGCGGTTCGGCTTCCGCGGCTTCGCGAAGCCCTTCTACGGTCCGCAGCCCGCGGTCGCCCTCCAGCTCGTCCTGGAGCTCGAGGACGGCTCCTCCCGCACGATCACGACCGGGCCGGACTGGCGGGCGACCGGCGGGGGCCCGATCACGGCGAGCGGCATCTACGCCGGTGAGACCTACGACGCGCGGCTCGAGCAGCCCGGCTGGTCGACGCCCGGCTTCGACGACGGCGCCTGGTCCGGCGTGCGCGTCGCCGAGGGGTTCCCGGTCCCGCAGGCCCGCGTCGCGCCGCCGGTGCGCGCGACGCAGGAGCTGCCGGTGCAGGACACGGTCGTCGCGGCGAGCGGCGGCACGATCCTCGACTTCGGCCAGAACCTCGTCGGCCGACTGCGCATCCGCGTCCGCGGGACGGCGGGCACCGAGGTCGTGCTGCAGCACGCGGAGGTGCTCGAGCACGGGGAGCTCGGCCGCCGGCCGCTCCGCGCCGCCGAGGCGACCGACCGGTACGTGCTGAAGGGCGACGGCGAGGAGGTCTGGGAGCCGCGGTTCACCTTCCACGGCTTCCGCTACGCCCAGCTCACCGGTCTCGACGTCCGGCCGGAGGACGTCACCGCGGTCGTGCTGCACAGCGACCTGCGCCGCACCGGGTGGTTCGAGAGCTCGGAGCCGCTGCTGAACCGCCTGCACGAGAACGTCGTCTGGGGCATGCGCGGCAACTTCCTGTCGGTGCCCACCGACTGCCCGCAGCGCGACGAGCGGCTCGGCTGGACCGGCGACATCCAGGTGTTCTCCCCCACCGCCTCGTTCCTCTTCGACAGCGACGGCTTCCTCACCTCCTGGCTGCAGGACCTCGCCCTCGAGCAGCAGCACGCCGACGGCGTCGTGCCGTTCGTCGTGCCGATGGTGCTCGGCGAGCCGGCACCCGCGGCGGCCTGGGGCGATGCCGCGACCGTCGTCCCGACGGTGCTGCACGAGCGGTTCGGCGACGTCGGCGCGCTCGAGCAGCAGCTCGGCAGCATGCGGGCATGGGCCGACGCCCTGCTCGAGCGGGCCGGCGACCGGCTGCTCTGGGAGGACTCGTTCCAGTTCGGCGACTGGCTCGACCCCACGGCGCCTCCCGAGAACCCGTTCGAGGCGCGCACCGACGCCGACATCGTGGCGAGCGCCTACCTGTTCCGCTCGACCTCCTTCGTCGCACGGGCCGCCGAGCTGCTCGGCCGGCACGACGAGGCGGAGCGCTACGGCGCGCTGGCCGAGCGGATCAGGGCGGCGTTCCTCGCCGAGTTCGTCGCCGACTCCGGCCGGATGATGTCGGACGCGCAGACCGGGTACGCGCTCGGGATCATGTTCGGTCTGAACACCGGCCCGGAGCAGCGCCAGGCGATGGGCGACCGGCTCGCCGCCCTCGTCCGCGCCAACGGCTACCGCATCGGCACCGGCTTCGTCGGCACGCCGCTCATCCTCGACGCGCTCACCGAGACCGGGCACCTCGACGCCGCCGAGCGGCTGCTCCTGCAGACCGACAACCCGTCGTGGCTCTACTCGGTGCGAATGGGGGCGACCACCATCTGGGAGCGCTGGGACAGCATGCTCGAGGACGGCAGCATCAACCCCGGCGAGATGACGTCGTTCAACCACTACGCCTTCGGCGCCGTCGCGGACTGGCTGCACCGGACCGTCGCGGGCCTCGCCCCGGCCGAGCCCGGCTACCGCACGCTCCGCATCGCCCCGCGGCCGCTCGGCGCGCTCACCTCGGCCGAGGCGTCGCACGAGACGCCGTACGGGCTCGCCCGCGTCGCGTGGCACCGCGAGGGCGACACCGTCGAGATCGAGGCGACGGTGCCGGCGAACACCACCGCCGAGGTGCTGCTGCCCGACGGCGCGGCCGCGCAACGGGTCGGCTCCGGCACGCACCGCTGGAGCGTCACGCTCCCGGTCCGCAGCGCTGAACGCGGTGCCGTCGACGACAGCACGTCGCTCGCCGAGGTCATCGACGACCGCGAGGCGTACGACGCCATCGTCGCCGCGCTGCAGTCGCGTGACGAGAAGCTCGCGAGCGACTTCCGCCGGCGCACGCGCTGGACGCCGGGTCGGTCCGTCGGCGAGGCGCTGCGCTTCGTGCCCGCGGGCACGCGCTCGGCGGTCGACGAGGCGCTCGCGCGGCTGAACGAGGAGCGCTCCCCCGCGAGGCGGTGACCGCACGGGGAGGGACGCACCGGCGTCCCTCCCCGCCGGGTAGAGTCCACCGCCGTGCCCGGCGACGACCTCCCCCGCGGCGGGACGCCGACGCTGCAGGACGTCGCGGCCCGCGCCGGGGTCTCGATCGGCACCGTGTCGAACGTGCTGAACCACCCCGAGAAGGTGACGACCTCGACGCGCAGCCGCGTGGCCGCCGCGATCGCGGAGCTCGGCTTCTCGCGCAACACGATGGCGAGCGCCCTGGCGTCCGGTCGCACGAGCACCTTCGGCGCCGTCGTGCCGACCTTCCGCAACTCGCTGTTCGTCGATCTCGCGAGCGGCGCGCAGCGGGCGGCGAAGGAGCGTGGCTTCCGGCTGCAGCTCGCGAGCGCGGACAGCGACATCCTGCTCCAGGACGAGCACGTCGAGTTCCTCACCGGCGCGCGCGTGACGGGGCTGCTGCTCGCGCCGATGCAGGAGTCCCGGGTCGAGATCGAGCAGGTGCGCCGACGGGGCGTGCCGGTGGTCCTGCTCAACTACGTCTCCGCCGAGCACGACGTGTGCACCGTGCTCATCGACAACGAGCAGGTCGGCTACCTCGCGGCGACGCACCTCATCGAGCTCGGGCGGCGGCGCATCCTCTGGGTGGGCGGCCGCTACGACTACCAGCCGACGACGCTGCGGCGGCGGGGCGTGCTCCGGGCCGTGGCCGAGCACCCCGACGTGCGGCTCGAGCAGCTCGAGGTCGAGGACATCGAGGCCGGCGGCGGCGCGGTCGCGGGCCGCTACGTCGCCGACTCCCCGGCGGGCCGGCGGCCCGACGCCGTGCTCGCGGTGACGGACATGCTCGGCATGGGCACGATCAGCACGCTCATCGCGGCCGGACTCGGCGTGCCGGGCGACGTCGCCGTGCTCGGCTGCGACCACAACTCCGCCGCGTGGGGCGGCGCGATCCCGCTCACCTCGGTCTCCATGCAGGGCGAGGAGATGGGCGAGGAGGGCGTCCGACTGCTGCTCGAGGAGCTGGCGCACGAGGGCGACGCGCACGCCCACCGCACCGTCGTGCTGCAGCCGCACGTCGTGGCGCGGGAGAGCACGATCGGCCGCGCCGCCATGGAGGAGCGCTGGCGGCCGCCCGCCACCTGACGCTCCCGGACCGCTCCGGATCCGTGAACGGGGACGGGCGCGTCAGCGGGCGGCCGTCGACTCCCGGACCACGAGCTCCGGCTGGAACACGATCTGCCGGTGCCGCTCGTCGCCGTCGAGCTCGGCGAGCAGCAGCCCGAGCGCCTCGGCGCCCATCCGCTCCCGCGGCTGCCGGATCGAGGTGATGGGCACCGCCGCTGCGGCCGCGAAGTCGATGTCGTCGTAGCCGACGAGCGCGACGTCGTGCGGCACCCGGACCCCGCCGAGCAGCAGCCCCTGCAGCACGCCGAGGGCGACCACGTCGTTCGCGGCGAGCACCGCGTCGCACCGCGGCTCCTGCTCGAGCACCCGGCGGCCGGCTGAGACGCCCTCCGTCATCGACAGCCCGGGCGTCTCGAGCACGTCGAGTCGCGCGTCGGGCACCTCGGCGACGGCCTCGCGGGCACCCCGGAGGCGATCGCGCACCTGGCCGAGCTCGAGCGGGCCGCCCACGAAGCCCAGCCGTCGCCGCCCGGTGTCCAGCAGGTGCTGCGCCGCCAGCCGCCCGCCGGCCACGTCGTCGACCGACACGGAGGAGAACCCCTCACCGGCCAGTCGGTCGACGAGCACCGTCGGGATGCCCCGCGCGCGCAGCCGGTGCAGGCGCTCCCCCACCTCGCCGACCGGGGTGATGAGCAGGCCGCGCACGCGCTGCTCCTCGAACAGGTCGAGGTGCGCTGCCTCGCGGTCCCGCCGCTCGTCGCTGTTCGCGAGCAGGACCACGAGCCCCTCCTCCGCGGCCCGCTCCTCGACGCCGCGCGCGACATCGGTGAAGAACGGGTTGCCGACGTCGAGCACGACGAGCCCGATGCTCCGGCTCGCTCCGGCGCGGAGCTGCCGAGCCGCGTCGTTGCGCACGAAGCCGAGCGCCTCGATCGCGGCGATCACGCGCTCGGCGGTCGCCGCGGCGACCTTCTCCGGGTTGTTGAGCACGTTCGAGACGGTGCCGACGGAGACGCCCGCCTGCTCCGCGACGTCGCGCACGCTCACCGCCATGTCCCGCTCCGCCCTGCTCCGCCGGCCTCGTCCGGCTCAGTCTGCCGTCTCGGGCATCCTCCGATGCGAAGCCCACGCAACGGAACCCCTCGATGCCGGAGCCCGCCACCGCTACGGTTGAAGCGTTTCAGAACGGGGGCGCGAGGATGCACGGACCGATCGACTGGGACGTCGCGCTGCACCGGGCCGAGGTCAGGCTCGCGGCGCTGCCCGAGGCCGACCGGGACGCGATCGCGCTCGCCGCGTTCGATCGGGTGGGTGAGCCGGGCTTCGTCCCCTTCGTCTACGTCGACGGCCCGAACGGCGCCCGCGAGGTGCCGGGGGCGACCGCCTTCCCCTCCGCGCTCGCGCTCGCCGCGACGTTCGACCGCGACCTCGCCGGGGACTACGGCCGGGTCCTCGCCGCCGAGGTGCTCGCGGCCGGCCGGAACGCGCTGCTGGGCCCCGCACTCGACCTCGCGCGTGTGCCGCAGTCCGGGCGCGCCGGCGAGAACCTGGGCGAGGACCCCGTGCTCGCCGGAGAGATCGGGGGGCAGATCGTCGAGTCCCTGCAGGCGGCAGGCGTGCTCGCGGTCGTGAAGCACTACGTCGCGAACGGCTTCGAATGGCTGCGCACCGGATCGGGCTTCCCGCAGCGCGGACCGGCGATGGACGTGCGGGTCGACCCGCGCACGCTCGCCGATCTCTACCTCGAGCCGTTCCGCCGGGTGGTCCGGCACGGTGCCGCGGCGCTCATGGGTTCGTACAACCGGCTGAACGGCGAGTACGTCTGCCAGTCCCCCGACCTGCTCGCCCTGCCCCGGGAGCGCTGGGGATGGCGCGGCGTCACGATCCCGGACTTCCTCTTCGCCGTCCGCGACCCCGCCGCCGCGCTGGCCGCCGGCCTCGACCTGCCGGGGCTCGACGGCGCCGCCGGCCGGACGCCGGAGCACCTCGGAGCCGACCGGGCACGCCGCGACGCGGCGGTGCTGCACGTGCTCACGGCGGCCGAGGCCATCGGCCTGCGCGCCCCCCGCGAGGATCCCGGCGCGCTCGGAGGCGCCGAGGCGCTCGCGCTCGCCGAGCGGATCGAGACCGAGGGCATGGTGCTGCTGAGGAACGAGGGCGACCTGCTGCCGCTCGCCGACGGCACCCGCGTGGCGCTGATCGCGCCCGAGACCGCCGGCGCGCTCCTCGTGATCGGCGGCTCCGCCGCGGTCGTCCCGCCGTCGGACCGCGTCCCCGGGCTCGAGGAGACCCTCGCGGCCCGGCTGACGGTGACGAGCGCACCCGGCGTACCCGGCGTCGCGCCGCTGCCACCCCTGCCCGCCGACCGCACCGAGCACGGCATCCGCGTCACCCTCCGCACCGCCGACGGCGCGGAACGCGAGCTCGCGCCGACGTCCGCCGAGGTCGAGGCGCCCGACGGGCCGCCCGCGGCCTGGTCGGCCCTGCTCGAGACGCGCATCGTCCCCACCCGCAGCGGCCGTCACGTGCTCGCCCTCGAGCTCGCCGGCGAGGCCGTGCTGCTCGTCGACGGCCACCCGGTCGCCTCCGGCTTCCGGGAGGCGTCCCCGTTCGTCGTCGGCCCCCTGCTGCCGCTCTTCGCGACCGTCGACCTCGAGGCGGGCCGCGCGGCCGACGTCCGGGTCGAGTACACGAGCGGCGTCGCCATCAGCATCCCGATCCCGCACTCCCCGATCCGGCCGCACCTGCGCCTCGGCTGGAGCGAGCCCGACGACCGGGTCGCGAACGCCGCGCGGCTCGCCGCCGACGCGGACGTCGCGGTCGTGCTCGCCGGCCGCGTCTCGGGAGAGGGCATGGACACCGACGGCCTGCGGTTGCCCGGGTCGCAGGAGGACCTGCTCGCGGCGGTCGTCGCGGCGAACCCGCGGACCGTCCTCGTCACCCTCGGCGCCGGGCCGGTCGTGCTGCCGGACGGCGCCCCGCCGGCAGCGCTGCTGCACGCCTGGTTCCCGGGCGAGCGCTTCGCCCCGGCCCTGACCGCGGTGGTGACGGGCGACGCCGAGCCCGGCGGCCGGCTCGTCACGACCTGGCCCGCGGCCGAGGACCGCACCCCGATCGAGACCCCGGTGCAGTACCCGGGCGCCGACGGCTCGGTCGAGCACACCGAGGGCCTGCTCGTCGGGTACCGCTGGTACGACGCCCGGGGCGAGGATCCGGCCTTCCCGTTCGGGCACGGACTCGGTTACACGACGTTCGATCTCACCGACGCGCGCGCCGCGGTGGGCGCCGACGATGTCGTCGTCGCGGTCACGGTCCGGAACGTCGGGGACCGGCGCGGCAAGGCCGTGCCGCAGGTCTACGTCGCCTTCCCGCCCGAGGCCGACCAGCCGCCGCGGCAGCTGCAGGCCTTCGCGGCGGTGCGGCTCGAGCCCGGGGAGGAGCGCCGCGTCGAGCTGCGCGTCCCGCTCGACGACCTCGCCCGCGCCGACGGGAGCGGACGTCGCCGTCTCGTCCCCGGCGAGCACGTCGCGTTCATCGGGGTGTCGTCGCGCGACGTCCGCCTCGAGGCGCCGTTCGCGGTTCCCGCAGCCGGAGCAGGGGGCGAGTGATGGAGCGCCTCTGCTTCCAGCTGCAGGTGAAGCCCGAACGCATCGCCGAGTACATCGACCGGCACCGCGCCGTCCGGCCGGAGATGCTGCGGGCGATCGAGCGCTCGGGTCGCCGGAACTACTCGCTGTTCCTCCGCGACGACGGGCTGCTCATCGGCTACTACGAGACCGACGACGACGCGGCGTCTGCGCGGCGGCTCGCCGAGGACCCCGACACTGCGCGCTGGGAGGCGGAGTCGGCGGAGCTCTTCGTCGCGCTGCCCGGCGCCCGTCCCGACCAGGGCGCGCCACGCCTCCGCGAGGTCTTCTCGCTCGAGGACCAGCTCGCCCGACTCGATGCTCCCGGTGATTGACCCCGAGCCCTTCTCTCCCTACTCTTGCTTGAAACGATTCAAGCGGCGCGGACGCCGCAGGAAAGGCTGAACGACGATGCCGTCCTTCGCTGACATCACGCCCCTGCTCGAGCAGCAGGCGATCGAGCTCCCCTCGTGGGCGTTCGGCAACTCCGGCACCCGGTTCCGGGTCTTCCCGCAGGCCGGCGTCCCGCGCGATCCGTTCGAGAAGATCGCCGACGCGGCGAAGGTGCACGAGCTCACGGGGCTCGCGCCGACCGTCGCCCTGCACATTCCCTGGGACGAGGTGGACGACTTCGCCGCGCTCCGCCGCCATGCGGAGGACCTCGGCGTCGCTCTCGGCACCATCAACTCGAACACGTTCCAGGACGAGGCCTACAAGCTCGGCAGCCTCGCCTCGCGCGACGACGCCGTGCGCCGGAAGGCCGTCGACCACCACCTGCGCTGCATCGAGATCATGGGCGAGACCGGCAGCAAGGACCTGAAGATCTGGCTCGCCGACGGCACGAACTACCCCGGTCAGGACGACCTGCGCTCCCGCCAGGACCGCCTGACCGAGTCGCTCCAGGAGATCTACGCCGCGATCGGCGAGGGGCAGCGCCTCGTGCTCGAGTACAAGTTCTTCGAGCCCGCGTTCTACTCCACCGACGTGCCCGACTGGGGCACCTCGTACGCGCAGGTCGCGGCGCTCGGCGACCGCGCGATGGTCTGCCTCGACACCGGCCATCACGCGCCCGGCACGAACATCGAGTTCATCGTCATGCAGCTGCTGCGCCTGAAGAAGCTCGGCAGCTTCGACTTCAACTCGCGCTTCTACGCCGACGACGACCTCATCGTCGGGGCGGCCGACCCGTTCCAGCTGTTCCGCATCCTCGTCGAGGTGGTCCGAGGCGGCGGGTACGGCGAGGGCAGCGACGTGGCGTTCATGCTCGACCAGTGCCACAACATCGAGAAGAAGATCCCGGGCCAGATCCGCAGCGTGCTGAACGTGCAGGAGATGACCGCTCGGGCGCTGCTGCTCGACCGCGAAGCGCTCGACGTCGCGCAGCGGGCGGGTGACGTGCTCGGCGCGAACGGGATCCTCATGGACGCCTTCTACCGCGACGTGCGGCCCGATCTCGCCGCGTGGCGCGCCTCGCGCGGCCTGCCGGCCGACCCGATGCGGGCGTACGCGGAGTCCGGCTACCAGGAGCGCATCGAGGCCGACCGCGTCGGCGGCGCCCAGGCGGGCTGGGGAGCCTGAAGCTCCTCCCCCGACCGACGCACGATGCCCATCCGAACCGGGGAACGGGAGTCCGGCCGATGTGATCGGCCGGACGGACCTCCCACGACGCGCGCCGGGCGAGGACCGGCGTGCCCAGAGGAGACGCCATGACCAACGCCACCGCCGCCGCCCTGATCGCCCGGTCGAACCGGCTGGGCGCCGATCCGAAGAACACGAACTACGCCGGCGGCAACACCTCCGCCAAGGGCACCGAGACCGACCCCGTCTCGGGCGAGCCGGTCGAGCTGCTCTGGGTGAAGGGCTCGGGCGGCGACCTCGGCACGTTGACGGAGCCCGGGCTCGCCGTGCTCCGCCTCGACCGGCTCCGCTCCCTCGTCGACGTCTACCCGGGGGTCGAGCGCGAGGACGAGATGGTCGCGGCGTTCGACTTCACGCTGTTCGGCAAGGGCGGCGCGGCGCCGTCGATCGACACGGCCATGCACGGGCTCGTCGAGGCGGCGCACGTCGACCACCTGCATCCCGACTCCGGCATCGCGATCGCGACCGCGGCCGACGGCGAGCGGCTCACGAAGGAGATCTTCGGCGACCGTGTCGTGTGGGTGCCGTGGCGGCGGCCGGGGTTCCAGCTCGGCCTCGACATCGCGGCGATCAAGGACGCGAACCCGCAGGCGATCGGCACGATCCTCGGCGGTCACGGCATCACCGCGTGGGGTGGCACGAGCGAGGAGGCCGAGGCGAACAGCCTCGAGATCATCCGCACCGCGGAGGCGTACCTCGAGGAGCACGGCGAGCCGGAGCCCTTCGGCGCGGCGCTGCCCGGCTACGAGCCGCTGCCGGAGGCGGAGCGCCGCGCTCGCGCGGTCGCGCTGGCGCCCACCATCCGCGGCCTCGCCTCGACGGACCGCCCGCAGGTCGGGCACTTCACCGACAGCGAGGTCGTGCTCGACTTCCTCGCCCGCGCCGAGCACCCGCGGCTCGCCGCGCTCGGCACGAGCTGCCCCGACCACTTCCTCCGCACGAAGGTGAAGCCGCTCGTGCTCGACCTGCCCGCGAAGGCGACCGTCGAGGAGCAGCTCGCGCGGCTCGCGGAGCTGCACGAGCAGTACCGCGCCGACTACCAGGCGTACTACGACCGTCATGCGACGGCGGACTCCCCCGCGATCCGGGGCGCCGATCCCGCGATCGTGCTCGTGCCCGGCGTCGGCATGTTCAGCTACGGCGCCGACAAGCAGACCGCCCGCGTCGCCGGCGAGTTCTACGTGAACGCGATCAACGTGATGCGGGGCGCCGAGGCCGTCTCGACCTACGCCCCGATCCCGGAGTCGGAGAAGTTCCGCATCGAGTACTGGGCGCTCGAGGAGGCGAAGCTCCAGCGCATGCCGAGACCGAAGAGCCACGCCACCCGCATCGCCCTCGTCACGGGTGCCGCGAGCGGCATCGGCAAGGCGATCGCCACCCGCCTCGCCGCCGAGGGCGCCTGCGTCGTCATCGCCGACCTCGACCTCGGGAAGGCGCAGGCGGCGGCCGCGGAGCTCGGCAGCACCGACGTCGCCATCGGCGTGGCCGCGAACGTCACCGACGAGGCGCAGGTGCAGGCGGCGATCGACGCGACCGTGCTCGCCTTCGGCGGCGTCGACCTCGTCGTGAACAACGCCGGCCTGTCCCTCTCGAAGCCGCTGCTCGAGACCACGGAGGCCGACTGGGACCTGCAGCACGACGTGATGGCGAAGGGCTCGTTCCTCGTCTCGAAGGCCGCGGCGCGCGTCCTCATCGAGCAGGGGCTCGGCGGCGACGTCGTCTACGTCTCGAGCAAGAACTCCGTCTTCGCCGGGCCGAACAACATCGCCTACTCGGCGACGAAGGCCGACCAGGCGCACCAGGTGCGGCTGCTCGCGGTCGAGCTCGGCGAGCACGGCGTGAAGGTGAACGGCATCAACCCGGACGGCGTCGTCCGCGGCTCCGGCATCTTCGCCTCCGGCTGGGGCGCGAACCGCGCGAAGACCTACGGGATCCCCGAGGAGGACCTCGGCAGGTTCTACGCGCAGCGCACGATCCTGAAGCGCGAGGTGCTGCCCGAGAACGTGGCGAACGCGGTGGCCGCGATCACCGGCCCCGACTTCAGCCACACCACGGGGCTGCACATCCCCGTCGATGCGGGCGTCGCGGCCGCCTTCCTCCGATGACCGGCTCCCGGCTGCGAGGAGTAGGACGGACTCCATGAAGTCCGTCGCTGCGATCGACCTCGGTGCCACGAGCGGGCGGGTGATCCTCGGCGCGTTCGGCCACGGCGAGCTGCACCTCCGGCACGTGATGCGGTTCCCGAACACCCCGGTCCGGCTGCCGGACGGCCTGCACTGGGACGTGCTGTCGCTGTACTCGGCCGCGATGACGGGCGTCGGCGCCGCCTCCCGCGAGGAGCCGGAGCTGCTCGGCGCGGCCGTCGACTCGTGGGCCGTCGACTACGGCCTGCTCCGCGGCATCCGCCTCATCGGCAACCCGTACCACTACCGGGACGAGCGGACCGCGGAGGGCGTGAAGGCGGTGCACGGCGAGGTGAGCGCCGAGGAGCTGTACCGCCGCAACGGCTTGCAGCACCTGCCCTTCAACACGATCTTCCAGCTGGCGGCGTCGGCCGGCACCGGCGTGCTCGACATGGCGACGCGGCTGCTGCTCATCCCCGACCTGCTCGGCTGGTGGGCGACCGGGGTGCAGGTCGCGGAGCGGACGAACGCCTCGACGACGGGACTGCTGCCGGTCGGTGGCGGCGACTGGGACCGCGGCCTCATGCTCCGGCTCGGCCTGCGTTGGGACCTGCTCCCCGACCTCGTCGACCCCGGCACGGTGCTCGGCCCCGTCACCCCGACGACGCGCGACGAGTTCGGGATCGCCCGCGACCTCCTGCTCACCACGGTCGGCTCGCACGACACCGCCTCCGCGGTCGTCGGCGTGCCGATGCGCGACGCCGGCAGCGTCTACATCTCCTGCGGCACCTGGTCGCTCGTCGGCACCGAGCTCGAGTCCCCGCTCGCCACCGACGAAGCACGGGAAGCCGGGTTCACGAACGAGGGCGGCGTCGACGGCCGCACCCGGTTCCTCAAGAACGTGATGGGGCTCTGGCTGCTGTCGGAGTCGGTCCGCACGTGGGCGAAGGCCGGCGAGCCGGAGGACCTCGAGCCCCTGCTGGCGCAAGCCGCCGACGCGCCCGCCGACGTGCCAACGTTCGATGTGAACGACCCGCGGCTCCTCGCCCCCGGGAACATGCCTCGGCGCATCGAGGCGCTGCTCACCGAGCAGGGCAGCCGCGTGCCGGCGACGGTCGGCGAGTTCGTCCGCAGCGTGCTGCAGAGCCTCGCCGACGCCTATGCCGACGCCGTCCGCGACATCGAGCGGCTCACGGGTCGCACGATCCGCACCGTGCACGTCGTCGGCGGGGGCGCGCAGAACGAGCTGCTCTGCCGGCTGACCGCCGACGCGGTCGGCGTGCCGGTGGTCGCGGGTCCCGTCGAGGCGACCGCGATCGGCAACCTGCTCGTGCAGGCCCGCACCCACGGCCTGCTCGCCGGTGACCTCGAGGCGCTCCGCCGCGTGGTCGAGGTGTCCTTCCCGCCCCGCGTCTTCCCGCCGCGGGCCCGCTCCTGACGAGAGGCTCATCGCCGATGACGGTGCAGCGCCAGTTCCCGAAGCCCGCCGAGGTCTTCGAGTACCTGCGGTTCAAGAAGCCCGAGCTCGACTTCAAGAAGGCGCGGCTCGAGTCCGCGCTCACGATCGAGGACCTGCGGCGCATCGCGAAGCGGCGCACCCCGAAGGCCGCGTTCGACTACACGGACGGCTCGGCCGAGGCCGAGATCTCGATACAGCGGGCGCGGCAGGCGTTCGAGGACGTCGAGTTCCACCCGCAGGTGCTCCGCGACGTGGCGCACGTCGACACCACGGCGACCGTGTTCGGGGCGCCCTCGAGGTGGCCGTTCGGCATCGCACCGACCGGTTTCACCCGGCTCATGCAGACCGAGGGCGAGACGGCGGGAGCGGGCGCGGCGGCGGAGGCCGGCATCCCCTTCACGCTCTCGACGCTCGGCACGACCTCGATCGAGTCCGTGAAGGAGACGAACCCGGACGGCCGCAACTGGTTCCAGCTCTACGTGATGCGGCAGCGCGAGATCTCGTACGGGCTCGTCGAGCGCGCCGCGAAGGCCGGCTTCGAGACGCTGTTCTTCACCGTCGACACCCCCGTCGCCGGCGCCCGGCTCCGCGACAAGCGCAACGGCTTCGCGATCCCGCCGCAGCTGACGCTGCGGACCCTGCTCGACGCGGCGCCCCGGCCGTGGTGGTGGATCGACTTCCTCACCACGCCGAAGCTCGAGTTCGCCTCGCTCAGCTCGACGGGCGGCACCGTCGGCGACCTGCTCGACATGGCCATGGACCCGACGATCACCTTCGAGGACCTCGAGGTGATCCGCGGCCTCTGGCCCGGCAAGCTCGCGATCAAGGGGGTGCAGAGCGTCGAGGACGCGAAGCGCTTCGCCGACGCGGGTGTCGACGGCATCGTGCTCTCGAACCACGGCGGTCGCCAGCTCGACCGCGCACCGATCCCGTTCCACCTGCTGCCCGACGTGGTCCGCGAGGTCGGACGCGACACCGACGTGATCGTCGACACCGGCATCATGAACGGCGCCGACATCGTCGCGTCGATCGCGCTCGGCGCGAGGTTCACGCTCATCGGGCGCGCCTACCTCTACGGCCTCATGGCCGGCGGGCGCGCGGGCGTCGATCGGACGATCCAGATCCTCTCCGACCAGATCGTCCGCACGATGAAGCTGCTCGGCGCCCACTCGCTCGAGGAGCTCACCCCGCAGCACGTGACGCAGCTCGAGCGCCTCGTGCCCCGCGCCCGCGCCTAGCCGCCGGGGAGACGGATCCGGCGCCGCCCCGAGGAGGGAGCGGCGCCGGATCGAGGTGCTGAGGGGCCCTACCGGGCCGTGCGACGGCCGCGGACCGCCATCCAGATCAGCAGCACGATGATCGCGCCGATGATCGAGCCGATGATGCCCGAGGGCTGGATGAAGCCGCCCTGGGGGTCGGCGTGGAAGAGCAGGAAGCCGAGGAAGCCGCCGACGAACGAGCCGACGATGCCGAGCAGGATCGTCGCGCCGATGCCCATCGACTGCCGGCCGGGCACGATCGCCCGGGCGATGAAGCCCGCGATGAGCCCCACGATGATGATCACGATGATGGTGCCGAGGATGCCCATGATCCACTTCTCCGAGATGCACGTGTCCGACGTGGCGGGCACCCCGAGGCGTGGGATGCAGAAGCGATCAGAGCAGGCTCAGGTGAGAATCAGCGGAGGTTCAGGTGGGAATCCGGTGACATCCCTAGGGGTGAACTCCACACCCCGAGGTGTATACCGGGCCCTGTGGCAGCGGACACGCGGACGCGGCCCATCCGGGTCGCCCTGATCAACGACTACGACGTCGTGCTCATCGGGCTCGCCCACATGTTCGACCGGTACCAGGACCGGGTCACGATCGCCGAGATCGACGCGGAGGAGTCGCTCGCCGACGACATCGACGTCGTGCTCTACGACGACTTCGCGCAGCCCGAGCCCGGCTCGGGCGTGCTGCGCCAGCTCGTCGACAACCCGCACGCGCACCGCGTGGTCGTCTACACCTGGAACTTCCACCGCGAGCTCGTCGACCAGGCCCTCTCCGTGGGCGTGCGCGGCTACGTGTCGAAGACCCTGGCCGCGCGGGACCTCGTGGCGGCGATCGAGGCCGTGCAGGCGGGCGAGGTGGTCGTGAGCGACGCACCGCCGCGGTCCGCGGCCGCGCTCGGCCTCGACTGGCCAGGACGCCGGGAGGGCATCAGCGACCGGGAGGCCGAGGTGCTCGCGCTCATCACGCAGGGCCGCAGCAACGCCGAGATCGCCGAGATCACCTATCTGAGCCCGAACACCGTGAAGACCTACATCCGCTCCGTCTACCGCAAGATTGGGGTGACGAGCCGCACCCAGGCGGTGCTCTGGGGCGTGCGGCACGGCTTCGCGCCCGACCACCGGCGCATCGACAACTGGGTCCCGTCCGCCCCGTCCTGAGCCGCGGGCTACCGCGCCAGGCGGAGCTCCCGCGCGAGCGCCGTGAGCGGCCCGACCACGTCTCCGGACGCCGGCTGCACCTGCACGTTGACGTGGTCCGCACCCGCGTCGAGGTGCGCCCGCAGCGCTGCAGTGAGCTCGGCAGCATCGCCGTGCGGGACGATGCGGTCGACGAGCCCGTCGCTGCCGCCGTCCGCGATGTCCTGCTCCGTGAAGCCGCCTCGGCGCATCGTGGTCGTGTAGTTCTCCATGCGGAGGTAGCCCGCGAGGAAGGCGCGGGCGGCGCGGCGAGCGGAGTCCGGGTCGGTGTCGAGCACGACCGTCTGCTCCGGCGCGACGAGCGCCTCGGGCCCGAGCGCCTCCCGCTGCTCGCGCGTCTGCGACGGGATCGTCAGGTACGGATGCGTGCCGGCGCTGCGCTCGGCGGCCATGGCGAGCATCTTCGGGCCCAGCGCCGAGAGCACGCGGGCGTGGACGGGCACGCCGCGCTCGTCGAGCACGTCGAGGTAGCGGGCCATCGCATCGAGCGGGCGGACGCGTTGCGGGGTCGCCTCGCGGTGGCCCGAGCCGATGCCGAGCAGCAGCCGCCCGGGACGCCGCTCCTCGATGCGGAAGAAGGAGTCGGCGAGCTCGGCCGGGTCCGACTTCCAGATGTTCACGATGCCGGTGGCCACCTGCAGCCGGTCGGTCGCGTCGAGCAGCTCCTCGGCCCGGCGCAGGTCGGAGCCCGGCGAGCCGCCGAGCCAGACCGTGCCGTACCCGAGCGCCTCGATCGTCCTCGCGAGACCGGCGTCGACGTCGTTGCCGCCCCGCCAGACCCCGACCGTGCCGAGCCGATCGCTCCAGCCGCTCCCCGTGCCCGTATCGCTCACGCTCGGCAGCGTAGGCACTCGCCGCCTGAGGAACCGCGTGTAGGTACTTCGCTCTGCCGTAGGTACGCGCCTCGCGTGTCGCACCGACACGAGCACGAACCACCTACACGCGGTTCCCGGAGGAGGTCGGATCAGTCCCGGGCGCTCGAGAACGCGGCGTCGAAGGCCGCCGCCGAGGGCTCGACCGCGTTCTCGCGGACGAACTCGAGCGCCGCCGGGGCGCCGACGAGGCGGTCCATGCCGGCGTCCTCCCACTCGACCGAGAGCGGGCCGTCGTAGCCGATCGAGTTCAGCGCGCGGAAGCAGCGCTGCCACGGCACGTCGCCCAGGCCGACGGAGACGAAGTCCCAGCCGCGCCGCGGGTCCGCCCAGGCCAGGTGCGACGAGAGCCGCGCGTTGCGGCCGTTGCCGACCTGCACCTTCGAGTCCTTGCAGTGCACGTGGTAGATCCGGTCGGCGAAGTCGACGATGAAGCCGACCGGGTCGACCTGCTGCCACACCATGTGACTCGGGTCCCAGTTCAGCCCGAACGACTCCCGCTGGCCGATCGCGTCGAGCATCCGCTGCGCCGTCCAGTAGTCGTAGGCGATCTCGCTCGGGTGCACCTCCATGGCGAAGCGCACGCCCTGCTCCTCGAACACGTCGAGGATCGGGTGGAAGCGGTCGGCGAAGTCCTGATACCCGGCCTCGACCATCTCGTCCGGCACCGGCGGGAACATCGCCACCGTCTTCCAGATCGATGATCCGGTGAACCCCGTCACGGTCTTCACGCCGAGCGCCTTCGCCATCCGGGCGGTGTCCTTCAGCTCCTCCGCGGCGCGCTGCCGCACGCCCTCGGGCTCGCCGTCGCCCCATACCCGGTCGGGCAGGATCCCGCGGTGCCGGGCGTCGATCGGGTCGTCGCAGACCGCCTGCCCGACGAGGTGGTTCGAGATCGTCCAGACCTGCAGGCCGTTCTGCTCGAGGATCGCCTTCCGGCCCGCCACGTAGTCGGCGTCCGCGTGCCGGGACACGTCGAGATGGTCGCCCCACGAGGCGATCTCGAGGCCGTCGAAGCCCCACTCCCCCGCGAGCCGCGCCACCTCCTCGAACGGCAGATCGGCCCACTGGCCGGTGAACAGGGTGATCGGTCGCGCCATCGCTGCTCCTTCGCTGCCGGCCGGGCCCGCGGCCCGGCGCCTCACCGCCGACGCTAGCGGAGCGAGGTCGGGGCCGACCTAGAGCGCCTCGAGGATCATCGCGCTGCCCTGCCCGCCACCGCCGCAGAGCGCCGCCGCGGCGAGCGTGCCCGCGGGCGACTGCGCGAGCTCGAGCGCGAGGTGCCCGACGAGGCGGGTGCCGGAGGCGCCGATGGGATGACCGAGCGCGATCGCGCCGCCGTCGCGGTTCACCCGCTCCGGGTCGACCCCGAGCTCGCGCACCGACACCACGGCGACGGAGGCGAAGGCCTCGTTGATCTCGATGGCGGCGAGATCGGCGGGCTCGACGCCCGCGCGCTTCGCCGCGAGCGCGATCGCCTCGCTCGGCCGGGTCAGCAGCGACACGTCGGGGCCCGCCACCATCGCGGCGCTGCGGACGGCGGCGAGCGGCGTGCGACCGTGGTCCGCAGCCCACCGCGCGCTCGCGACGACGATCGCCGCGGCGCCGTCGGTGATCGGCGAGGCGTTGCCCGCCGTGATCGTGCCGGTCGGCGAGAACGAGGGTCGCAGCTTCGCGAGCGCCTCGGTGGAGGCGTCGTCCCGGATGCCGTCGTCCGCCTCGACGAACGCGGTGGCGCGGCCGCGCTGCACCTCGACCGGCACGATCTCGTCGGCGAACCGGCCGCGGCTCGCGGACGCGCGCTGGTGGGAGCGGAGCGCCCACGCGTCCTGCTCCTCACGGCTGATGCCCCGCTCCCCCGCATAGTCCTCGGTGGAGGCGCCCATGCTCTGGTGCTGGAACGCGTCGGTGAGGCCGTCGTGGTCCGTCGAGTCGACCATGGTGACGGGTCCGTACTTGGAGCCGCTGCGGGACCCGGCGAGCAGCCGCGGCGCCTCGGTCATCGACTCCTGGCCGACGACGAGCACCACGTCGGCCTCGCCGAGCGCGATGCGCCGGTGCGCCTCGGTGACGGCCTCGAGCCCCGAGAGGCAGACGGCGTTCAGCGTGATCGCGGGACGGGTCATCGGGACGCCGGCGGCGACGGCCGTCTGACGGGCGGGGTTCTGACCGGCCCCGGCCTGCAGCACCTGGCCGACGACGACCTGGTCGACGTCCTCGGGCGAGATGCCCGCCCGCTCCATCGCGGCGCGGGCGGCGACGGCGCCCAGCCGCACCGCCGGCATCCCGGCGAACTGCCCCGTGAACTTCACGAACGGGGTTCGGGCGTAGCCGAGCAGCACGGTCGTGGGTGCCGGTCGGTCCTTCACATCGGTCACGAGTCGCTCCTTCGCGGTCCTGCCGCGAGGATACGGCGGACGCCGCATCGCCCGCGTCGTGTCTTCTCAGGGCGTTCATACGCATCTCATATGCCGGACGGAAGCGTCGAGCGCCGCGGTTTGTTGGACTGGTCGAACACAGAGGGTGCACGACTCCTGGAAGGAACGACATGCCTCACCGGCACTACAACGGCCTGAAGACCGCCCTGCTCTTCGGGCTCCTCGGCGCCGTGGTGCTCGGCGCCAGCTACCTGCTCTTCGGCCGCAGCCTCGCGGCCCTGACGATCGGGCTCGCGATCGCGCTGCTCGTGAACCTCGGCTCGTTCTGGTTCAGCGACACGGTCGCCATCAAGGCGATGCGCGCCTACCCCGTCACCGAGGCGGAGCAGCCCGCGATGCACCGCATCGTGCGGGAGCTCTCCGCACGGGCCGGCCAGCCGATGCCGGCGCTCTTCGTCTCGCCGACCGCCTCACCGAACGCCTTCGCCACGGGCCGCAGCCCGAAGCACGCAGCCGTGTGCTGCACCGAGGGCATCCTCGAGCTGCTCTCGGAGCGCGAGCTGCGCGGCGTCCTCGGCCACGAGCTCATGCACGTCTACAACCGCGACATCCTCACCTCGTCGGTCGCGGCAGCGCTCTCGTCGGTGATCACCTACCTCGCCTACGGGGCCATGTTCCTCGGCGGCGGCAACGACCGCGAGGAGCGCGGCGGCGGCTTCGGCGCCCTGCTGCTGCTGATCCTCGGTCCGCTCGCGGCCGGCGTCGTGCAGCTCGCGATCAGCCGCACCCGCGAGTACGACGCCGACGAGGACGGCGCCGCCCTCACCGGCGACCCGGTCGCCCTCGCCTCGGCCCTCCGCAAGCTCGAGGCGGGCACGCAGCAGCTGCCGCTCCCGCCGGAGCCGCGGCTGCAGAGCACGAGCCACCTCATGATCGCGAACCCGTTCCGCGCCCAGGACGTGGGCCAGCTGTTCTCGACGCACCCGCCGATGCGGGAGCGCATCGCGCGGCTCGAGAGCATGGCGGCCGGCATCCGCCGCTGATCCAGGTCCCTGCTCCGGATCCTGGTCGCTCCGGCTCGGTCGAAGCGGCACGGATCCGGAGCAGGGCGGGCTGATCCGCGGGGGCTTCGTCGCGCTAGCGTGACGGGCGACGGCCCGCTGACGAAGGAGGCACCGATGCCCCGCCTGCGCGTCATCGCCGACAACGATTACGCCGGGGATCCCGACGGCCTCGTCCAGCTCGCGCACCACGCGCTCAGCCCCTCGGTCGAGCTGCGGCTCGTGATCGGCTCGCACCTCGCCGCGGGCGACGCGTGGGACGACTCCGGCGCCACGGCGGACCACGCCGCCGACCGCGCTCGCGAGGTGCTCGCGGCGCTCGGCCTGCCGGACGATCGCGTGATGGCGGGATCGAACCTCGGCCTCGCGGATCGCCGCACGCCCGCCGACTCGTCCGCCGCCCGCGCCATCGTCGAGGAGGCGATGCGCGACGACACCGACCTGCCCCTCGTCGTCGCCTGCGGCGGCGGGCTCACCGAGATCGCGAGCGCGTGGCTGCTCGAGCCGCGGATCGCCGAACGCCTCACGGTGGTGTGGATCGGCGGCGCCGAGTACCCGGGCCACGGCACCACCCCGCCGGGCGCGCCCGACGTCGAGTACAACACCGCCATCGACGTAGTCGCCGCGCAGGTCGTCTTCAACGACTCCGACCTCGACGTCTGGCAGGTGCCGCGGAACGCCTACCGGCAGACCCTGCTGTCGCAGGCGGAGCTGGACCGGCGCATCCGGCCGCACGGCGCGATCGGAGCGCTGCTCGCCGAGGCGATCGACGGGGCGCAGCGTTCGGTGGCGGCAGCGGGGCACGACCTGGGCGAGACCTACGCGTACGGCGACAGCCCGCTCGTGCTGCTCACCGCGCTGCAGTCGGCCTTCGAGCCGGACGCCTCGTCGAGCGAGTCGGTCGTCGAACCCGCGCCGCGCTTCGGCGACGACGGCACGCTGCACCCGACGGGCAACGGCCGCGCGATCCGCGTCTTCACACGACTCGACACCCGGCTGATGTTCGAGGATCTGTTCGCGAAGCTCGAAGCCGCCGCGCGCTGATCGGCGCGCTCCGCTCGGAAGGACCCGCATGCTCAAGGGCATCCCCCGCACCCTCGGCCCCGACCTGCTCTGGGCGCTCGCCGCGATGGGGCACGGCGACCGGCTCGCCGTCGTCGACGCCAACTACCCCGCGCACTCGCACTCGACGCGGGTGATCCCGCTGGCCGCGGTGCCGCTCGTCGACGCGATCGGTGACGTGCTGAGCCTGTTCCCGGTCGACGACTTCGTGGAACCCGCCGCGTTCCGCATGGTGCCCGACGGGCGGCCCGAGGAGGTGCTCGACGTGCACCGCGACGTCGAGCGCGCGGCCTCGAGCGCGGAGGGCCGGGCCGTGCGCTTCGCGCCGGTCGAGCGCACCGCCTTCTACGACCTCGCGAGGGGCTGCTTCGCCACCGTGGCGACCACGGACGACCGCCCGTACGGGTGCTTCGTGCTCACGAAGGGCGTCGTCTCGGGCTGAGCGCGGCTCCGATCCGCACGATCGGCCGCCCCGGCCGCGGACGACGCGGGACTCGGCGGCACCAGCCCGTCGACGCCACGGGAAGACGCGGAAGGGGCCGGGATCGCTCCCGGCCCCTTCGTGTGCGGCTCGCGTCAGACGCGGGCGAGCGACGCGCCGGCCCGCTTGCGCGAGAGGGCGTCGACCGTGGCGGCGAGGATCAGCACGCCGCCGGTGATGAGCAGGTTGACGCCGCCCGGCAGGCTCATGAGGCCGAGGCCGTTCGTGATCGCGGTGATCACGAGCGCCCCGACGACACCCTGGACGAGCCGGCCGCGACCGCCGAAGAGGCTGACGCCGCCGACGACCGCCGCCGCGACGCCGTTCAGCACGTCCGTCTGGCCGAAGGACGAGCCGACCACGCCGACCTCGCTCGCCTGGAACAGGCCCGAGACGATCGCGAGGGTGGAGCAGAGCACGAACGCGGAGATGCGGATCGCCGCGACGCTGATGCCGGCGCGGCGGGCCGCCTCCGGGTTGCCGCCCACCGCGTAGAGGTGGAGGCCCCAGCGGGTGCGGTCGAGCACCTGCGTCGCGATCCAGAGGATGGCGAGCACGATCGGCACGACGATCGGGACGCCCTGCACGGGCACGACCGAGACGGACCGGTCCTGGTTCAGCAGGGCGACGATGATGCCCGTGAAGACCGCGACCGCGCCGACGCGGATCGCGAGCATGCTGATCGGCCGCACCGGGACGCCGGCGCGCTGCCGTCGGGTGCGGTCGTAGAAGGCGGACCCCAAGGAGACCAGCACGATGACGGCCCACATCAGCCATCCGGCCCACACCGGCATGTTGCTGTTCTCGATCGCGAGCACCGACGGGTCGGTGATCCGGTACGAGTTGCCGTTGCCGAGCAGCACGAGCTGCAGGCCCTGGAAGCCGAGGAACAGCCCCAGGGTGACGACGAACGACGGGATGCCGACCTTCGCCACGAAGTAGCCGATGAAGCCGCCGATCACGATGCCGACGACGAGCGAGACGATCAGGGCGAGGAACCAGTTGATGTGGAGCGAGTTGTTCAGCTGCACGAACACGGCCATGCCGACACCAGCGGTCACACCGGCCGACAGATCGATCTCGCCGAGCAGGATCACGAACACGAGCGCGACCGCGAGCATCGCGAGGAACGCCGTCTGCGTGATCAGGTTGGAGACGTTCAGCAGGCCGAGGAAGTCACCCTGGGTCAGGATCTCGAACAGGATGCAGAGCACGATGAAGCCGCCGATGGCGGGCAGCATGCCCATCTCCCCCGAGCGCACCCGGGCGATGTAGGCCCTGAACTGGTCACCGATCGTGCCCTCGTAGCCGGTCGCGATCCCGGGAGCGGTCGCGCCGCCCGCCGTATCGACGGCCGCTGCGAGCTCGGGGTCCGGCACCTTGTTCTCGGTGGTGGTCATCGTGCGGCTCCTGCGGCGCTCGGCTCGACGGATTTGAGACCGGTGATGTACCCGATCACGTCGTTGTTGTTCGTCTCCTTCGTCTCCAGCTGCGCGACCATCGTGCCGAGGTAGAGCACGTTGATGTGGTCGGCGACCTGGAAGACGTCGGCGAGGTTGTGGCTGATGATGAGCACGCCCACGCCCTGATCGGCGAGGCGGCGGACGAGGTTCAGGACCTGCTCCGTCTGCGCGACACCGAGGGCGGCGGTCGGCTCGTCGAGGATGACGACCTTGGCCTTCTGCAGCACCGCGCGGGCGATCGCGACCGTCTGCCGCTGGCCGCCGGAGAGCGACGAGACCTTCTGCCGCACCGACTTCATGGTGCGGACCGAGAGCGAGCCGAGGGTGGCGGAGGCGTGCTTCTCCATCTCGCCGTTGCTCAGGGTGCCCTGGTGGGTCTCCTCGCGGCCGAGGAACATGTTCTGGACGATGTCGAGGTTCTCGCAGAGCGCGAGGTCCTGGTACACGACCTCGATGCCGAGGCGGGAGGCCTCCTTCGGCGTCGCGAGATGCGCGGGCGAGCCGTCGATCAGGGTCTCGCCCGAGTCGTAGGGCTGCACGCCGGCGAGGCCCTTGATGAGGGTGGACTTGCCGGCGCCGTTGTCGCCGACGAGCGCGCTGACCTGACCCGGGTAGACCTTGAGGTTCACCCCCTTCAGTACGTCGACCGGACCGAAGCTCTTGCGGACGTCTCTCAGTTCGATGATCGGGGCGACCATGCCCCCTCCTTCTTTCTGCCGCTGCTATGCGGGAGGTGCCGGAACCGGCTGCGGCCTGCACGGCCGGTGCACCCCGAAGGATGCTCCGACCGCGCAGGCCGCGCCAGAGGGGATTACTTGACGCCGTACTTGTCGCACGCCTTCTTGACGGCGCCGGTGCAGATCTGCGCGACGGACGCGTTGCCGTCCTGCACGACCTTCTCGACGCCCGTGGCGGTGGTGAGGATCGGCGTCTCGAGGAACGACGGCACCCCGCCGACCTTCGTCGGAGCGCTCGGCTTCGAGCCCTTCAGCAGGTCGATGGCGATCTTCGACGCCTGGTCGGCCTCGAGCTGGTACGGCTTGTAGACCGTGCCGTACTGCTTGCCGAGCAGGATGTTCTGCAGACCGGGGATCGAGGCGTCCTGACCGGACGTCGGCACGACCTTGTTGTACTTGTCGAGCACCGTGATGACGGCCGCGTTGTTCGCGTCGTTCGCGGTCCAGACCGCGTCGATGTTGCCCTTCAGCGCCGTGTACGCCTGCGCGAACTCGGTGCCGGACTTCGTGGCGTCCCAGGTGCCCTTCGGCGAGAACGCGCACTGGATGCCGGCGGCACCCATCGACTTCTTCGCGCCGCTCAGGAAGTAGGCGGCGTTGCCGTCGGTCGGGTCGCCGGCCATGCAGACGACCTTGGCCGTCTTCGGGTCCTTGCCCTCCTTCTTCAGGCCGTCGACGATCATCTGGCCCTCGAGCTCGCCGACCTTCTCGTTGTCGAACGAGACGTAGTAGTCGGCACCCTGGATCGGGCGGTCGTAGGCGATGACCGGCACGCCCTGGCCGTGCGCCTTCGTGAGCACCTGCGCGCCGGCACCGTTCAGGTCGACGAGCAGCATCACGCCGCAGCCCTTGCTGAGCTGGGCCGAGGCGATGGTCGCGTACTGGGTGGTGCTGTTGTGCGCGTTCTGGATGTCGGCGGTGAAGCCGGCGCCCGTGAGCGCCTTCTGCAGCGCGGGCCGGTCGC
The DNA here is from genome assembly GCF_029846255.1 of Amnibacterium sp. CER49. Classification (GTDB taxonomy): domain Bacteria; phylum Actinomycetota; class Actinomycetes; order Actinomycetales; family Microbacteriaceae; genus Amnibacterium. Next base: position 912,821 of record NZ_JARVWQ010000001.1, read on the forward strand.
CGTTCTCCCAGCGGGGCGACGACTCGGTGTCGGGCAGGATGACGCAGGCGCGCTTCGAGGCCGCGGCCTTCGCACCGCCGCCCGAGCCGCTCGTGCTCTTCGTCGTGGAGCCACCGCCGGAGGCACAGCCGGCCAGCAGCAGGGTCGTCGCAGCGACTACCGTCGCCGCGCCGAGGATCGTCTTCTTCAAGGCTTCTTCACCCTTCTCGTCCTGGACGGCAGCAGGCCGTCTCCGCGCCTCGGCAACGAGGAGCGGACCTCCGAACTCTAGGGAGACCCCCAGGTCCCGACCCCCGAAATCCGGTAACGATCCCGTGACGAAACGTTTCGCCTGGTGAGAGAAGGGGACCAGGCAGCACCCAGCAGGGCGTGGCTGCTGCGTCCCGATCCGCTTCCCCCTGGACGCACGACGGAGGGACGGGCCCTCCCGGCCCGTCCCTCCTCCCTCGCGGCTCAGCGCAGCCCGGGCAGCGTCCTCGTGCCATCGATACGGACGCCCCGCAGCGCGTTCGGGTCGAGACCCAGCAGCGCGAGGATCGTGGGCGCGATCTGCGTCGTGGCCACGTGGGCCGACGATGCGGATCCCGCATGGTGCACGCCGGCACCGGCGACCACGAGCGGCACCGCGCGGTCGTCGAAGGCGGCACCGCCGTGCTCGGCGATCTTCTTCACCCCGCCCGTGTAGACGACGCCCTGCTGAGCGATGCCGATGAGGTCCGGCCTGCGCGGGTCGCCGGCCTTCGCGTCGACGAGACGCGCTGCGGCCGTGCCCACGAACACCGCGCTGAGCCCCGAGGAGGCGACGGTCGTCGAGTACACGCCCTTCGGGTCGTTGATCGTGTTGGCAGGGGCGGAGTGCGTGAGCAGGTAGTGCCGCGCGAACACCACGGCGCCGGACGACCGGTCGGAGAGCCAGAGCAGCATCCCGTCGTCGTTCACGGAGAACGAGACGAGGTCGGCGCTGCCCGAGTGGGCGGCCTTCCACGCGGCGTTCAGCCCGTCGAGGACCTTGCCGTCGTCGACCCGGCGCAGCTGCTGCGGGAGGATCGGCGACTGGCCGTGCTTGGCGGAGAGGATCACCGTCGTGGACCCGGCGCGGCCCTCGTGACGGAGCTCGGCGAGCATGCGGCCCACCTGCCGGTCGACGGAGTCGAGCGCGCGCTGCAGGAGCGGACCGGGAGCGCCGGTGCTCGTGTAGCCGCCCTTCAGGCCGTCCGAGACGGGCAGCTTCTCCGCGGTCGAGACGGTCTGGAAGTTCATGCCGAACACGGCCGGCTCCCCGACGCGGTGGGTCCGGCTGTGGTCGTAGCCGTCGATCTCGTTGAGGACCGCCTGCACCTTGAAGGAGTCGTACTCCTGCGTCAGCGCGTTGTCCGTCGTCCAGTCGTCGCCCGCGGCGTCGGCGACGCTGTTGATCTCCGGGGTGAAGAGGTCGTCGATGCCGTTGCCCGAGGGACCGTTCAGGATGTCGTAGGCGGGGTGCTTGTCGGACCACGCGGTGCGGAGGCCGGCCGCGTGCGCGACCTCGAACACGGTGTTCACGCGCAGGTACTGGTAGGGCTCGACCGGCGTGCACGACGACGGGTTCACGGGCAGCGCGGCCGGGTCGAGCAGCGTGCGCGGCTTCGACGTCAGCTGCAGGATCGCCGTCGTGAGCGACGGCGCGGCAGCGAGGGTCTGAGCGATCGAGTTCGTCGGGAGAGCCGCCAGCGACGAGCTCCGGATGCCCTGACCGGCGTCGAGCGTGATCGGGTTCTGGGAGCGGTCGGCGGCCTCGGTGAGCGAGACCTCGGCGCCCGGGGCGGCGCCGCTGCAGTGCGTCGTGCCGGCGGGGAGCAGCGAGTGGTTGTACGTGTCGTCGTAGAAGACGCCGCTCGTGCCGGCATCGGCACCGGTGAGCTGCGCGACCATGCCCGGGAAGGAGTCCGACGGGAAGGTCGCCGAGGCGCGGGTGTACGACCGGCCCTGCCGCACGAGGCCGGCGAGCGCCGAGCGCGGGTGCTGCCGCACGTAGCGGGCGAGGTCGGACTCGTGCAGCCCGTCGACCGACAGGAGGAGCACGTGACGGCTCGCCGGGCGGTGCTCGGAGGTGGCCGGCTGGGCGGCGGCGGGCAGGGCGCCCACCGCAAGGGCGGCGGCGCACCCGGCTGCACCCACGGGAAGGGTCCAACGTCGGGACGGCATGCACGTGCTCCTTCGAACAGGCTCGGGGGTCGCCTCGGATGCTCCGAGGACGGGGTGAACGAGGGTCCCTGCGCGTGGGAACGGCCGGTGAACGACTCCTGCAGATGGGCTGGAGAGCACGTCCTCGACGCGTTCGACGTGCGGCAGAAACCGGCTTTCGGATCCGCCGGGGCTCAGTAGCATCGCCGAGGGGCGGTGCAGGCGCCGGTCCGATCGGAGGGACGCGGATGAGCCGCCCGACCCGGCTCCGCTCGGAGCACCTCGTCGCCCCGCTCGGCATCGGCGAGCCGGCCCCGCGGCTGTCCTGGTGGCTGCCCGAGGGCGCGCTCCGGCAGGAGGCGTACGAGATCGAGACCCGCAGGGACGGCCGCGCGACGACGACCGGCGAGGTCGCGAGCGGCGACTCCGTGCTCGTGACGGCACCCATCCCGCCGGCGGGCAGCCGCGAGCGCGTCGAGTGGCGGGTGCGCGTCCGCACGGCCGAGGGCTGGAGCGACTGGTCCGACCCGTCGTCGTACGAGTGCGGGCTCCTGCGCACCGCCGACTGGACCGCCCGGTGGATCGAGCCGGACGAGGAGTCGCCCGCGGAACCGGGCAGACGGCCCACCACCTGGCTGCGCACCCGCTTCCGCGCGCCCGAGCCGGTGGTCCGTGCCCGCCTCCACATCACCGCGCACGGCGTGTTCGAGGCGCACGTCGACCGACGTCGGATCGGGGACGCCGAGCTCACTCCGGGCTGGACCCAGTACGAGTCGCGGCTGCAGGTGCAGACCTTCGACGTCTCCGGGCTGGTCTGCGCCGGGGAGGAGCAGGAGCTCGCCGTCGAGGTGTCCGACGGCTGGTGGCGCGGGCAGATCGGGCTGTTCCGCGCCGCCGACCAGTGGGGGCCGACGGCCGGACTGCTCGCACAGCTCGAGCTCGACGGCGAGCGGGGAGCGCGCACCGTGGTGACGACCGACGGCTCGTGGACGTGGGCGCCGTCCTCCCACCTCGCGGACCTCATCGCGGGCGAGGCGATCGACCTCGCGCATCCGGGACCGCGGGGCGGATGGCGGCCGGTGCGCGTCGCCGACCACGACCTCGGGAACCTCGTCGCCTCACCCGCTCCCCCGGTGCGCCGAGTCGAGGAGCTGCCCGCCCGGTCCGTGCGTCGGGCCGGGCGGGGGCTGGTCGTCGACTTCGGGCAGAACGTGAACGGCTGGGTGCGACTGAGCGGTCTCGACGCCCCGGGGGCGCGGCTCACGATCACCTACGGCGAGGCGCTCGACCCCTCGGGGGACGTGACGCAGGCGAACCTCGTGCCCGAGGTGCCGATGCTGCCCGAGCCGCTGCCAGCCGGCCAGGTCGACACCGTGCTGCTCGGCGACGGCCCCGCGACGGCGGAGCCGCGGCACAGCACGAAGGGCTTCCGGTACGTGCGGATCGAGGGCCTCGACGCCGACCTCGCGCCGGGCTCCGCGACCGCGGTCGTCGTGCACACCGACCTGCCGCGCATCGGGATGTTCCGGTGCAGCGACGAGCGGGTGAACCGGCTGCACGAGGCCGCGGCCTGGAGCTTCCGGGGCAACGCGTGCGACGTGCCGACCGACTGCCCCACGCGGGAGCGCGCGGGGTGGTCGGGCGACTGGCAGCTGTTCCTGCCGGCCGCGGCGTTCCTCTTCGACGTCGGCGGCTTCGCGACGAAGTGGTTCCGGGACTTCGTCGCCGCGCAGTGGCCGGACGGGATCATGCCGAACGTGGCGCCGCAGGCGCCGGCCGAGGGACCGCACGGGCCGGCGGCGTCTCTCGCCGGCTCCGCCGGCTGGGGCGACGCCGTCGCGATCCTGCCGGTCGAGCAGCACCTCGCCACGGGCGACGAGGGGATCCTCGCCGAGGCGTGGCCCGCCCTCGTCCGCTGGCTCGACCGCGCGCAGCGGATCGCGCGGGAGCAGCGCCACCCCGACCGCGCCGCCGAGCGTCCGGAGCCGCTGCCGCACGAGCAGCACCTGTGGGACGCCGGCTTCTCCTTCGGCGAGTGGCTCGAGCCGGAGCCCGAGGTCGAGCGGCTCGGCTTCCCGGCGTTCGTCGCGGCCGACAAGAGCGATGTCGCGACCGCGTACCTCCGGCACTCGACCCGGCTCGCCGCGCGCATCGCGACGGTGCTCGGCAAGCAGCGGGAGGCCGACGAGTACGCCGCCTACTCGGAGCGCGTGCGCGAGGCGTGGGCGGCCGAGTTCCTCGACGAGAGCGGCCTCGTCCGCCCGGCGAACCAGGCGAACTGCGTGCGCGCGCTCGCCTTCGACCTCGTACCCGACGAGGCGCGGGCGCGGATCGCCACCCAGCTCGTGGCGCTCGTGCGCGACGCCGGCGACCACCTGACGACCGGCTTCCTCTCGACGCCGCTGCTGCTGCCTGCGCTCGCGGACGCGGGGCACGCCGAGGTGGCGTACGACCTGCTGCTCCAGGACTCGTGGCCGAGCTGGCTGAAGATGATCGACGAGGGCGCGACCACCATCTGGGAGCGCTGGTCGGGCTACGACGCCGACGGGATGCCCTCGCAGTCGCACAACCACTACTCGAAGGGCGCCGTCGTCGCGTTCCTGCACCGGTACACGGCGGGGATCGTGCCGCTCGAGCCGGGCTACCGGCGATTCGCCGTCCGGCCCGTCCCGGATGCGCGACTCGACTGGGCCCAGGCGTCGCACGAGAGCCCGTACGGCCGCATCAGGAGCGCGTGGCACCGGACCGCCGACGGGATCGCGCTCGAGGTCGAGGTGCCGCCGGGCGCCCGGTGCGAGGTGACCCCGCCGGGTGGATCCATCTCGGTCGTCGGTCCGGGCAGCCACCGCTTCGGCTGACCCGCGGCTGACCCCCGGATCCGGAGATCCTCGGCGACACGCCGGTGGAGTCTGCGCGACCGCGGCGTGTCACTGAGGAACTCCGGAAGGGCGCAAGCGATCCGGATCCGCGCGCTACCGAGCGGACCGGTCACGCCCCTGCTCGTGCAGCCGCAGCCGCGCGAGCAGGTCCCCGACGAGCAGTCGGAGGTCCACATCCGTGTACCGGCGGCGCTCGGCGGCCCCGGTCGATTCGAGAACGGACGAGCTCGACGCGTCGGTGAGCGCCGTGACGAGCAGGGGCGGGCTGTCGCCGAGCGTCCAGGTCGCCCCGACGGGGAACCCCTCCGGCAGCGGCAGCGTGACGAACCGCTCCCACAGCCACTCCCCGATCCGACCGGAGCGGCGCAGGTCGTGCTCGAGCTCGGCGATCGAGTAGGCGCAGCGCTCATAGGTCTCGAGCGGGAACCATCGGATGGCCAGCTCCGGCACCGCGAACACGAGCTCGGCGGCCGCCGGATCCGTGTCGCGGTTGTACTCGAAGCCGCGGTCCTCGGCGGCGCCGCCGATCCAGACGAGCGTGAGCCGCGTCGCGATGTCGGCTGCGAGCCGCAGCGCCTCCGCGACGTTCGTGAGCGGCCCGGCGCAGACGAGGAGCAGCGGGAGCGGGTCGTCGCGTCGGGCGGCGGCGACGATCGCCTCCGCGGCCGGGCTCGAGGCGTGGGTCAGCGCCTGCTCGGATCCGGCGACGACGGGCGGCCGCCGGTCCTTCCCGATCAGGTCGATCAGCTCCTCGGCCAGGGCGGCGCCCCGCGCCGCGCCCCCGGGCGACTCGAACACCGGGTCGAGGAACGAGCTCGTGACGAGCTCGACGCGGTTCGCGGGCGACAGCAGGTGGTGCGCGAGCGCGACGAGTCCATCGGGGTCGCCGGCCCAGTCGTTGTCGACGATCACCCGGCAGCGCTCGGCGACGCGGAGACCGCTCACGGGACCGGCACGGGCCGCAGCGACGGCACCCGCTCCGCGTGGTGACACGCGCTGAGGCTGTCGCCGGCGTGCCGCAGCGGCGGCCGCTCGGCACGGCAGACGTCGGTGACGAGCGGGCAGCGCGGCGCGAACGGGCAGCCGGCCGCAGCCGGAGCCGCGACACCGGCGGTGCGGAAGCCGAGCGCCTCGCGCGCCTCCCGCCGCGCGGCCTGCTCCGCCGGACGCGGAACCGGGGCTGCCGCGGTGAGCGCGACCGTGTACGGGTGCTGCGGCCCCTGCGTCACCGGCTCAACGGGACCCGACTCCATGATCTGGCCGCGGTAGAGCACGACGACCCGCTGCGCGAGGAAGCGGACGACGCCGAGGTCGTGCGCGATGAAGAGGAAGGCGAGGTCGCGCTGGTCGCGCAGGTCGGCGAGCAGGTTCAGCACGGTCGCCTGCGTGGAGAGGTCGAGGGCGCTCACGGGCTCGTCGAGCACGACGACCTTCGGGTCGCAGACGAGCGCGCGGGCGATCGCGATGCGCTGCCGCTGGCCGCCGGAGAACTGCGCGGGGTACCGGTCCGCCGCGTCCGCGGGCAGGCCGACGGACTCGAGGGTGGCCCGCGCCCGCTGCAGCGCCTCGGCGCGACGCACGCCGAGCACCGCGAGGGGCTCGACGAGTGTCTGCCCGATGGTCCGGGACGGGTTCAGCGACGAGTACGGGTCCTGGAACACCACCCGCAGGTCGACGGCGAGGCCGCGGCGCTCCTTCAGCGACGCCTTCGTGATGTCGCGGCCGTGCAGCAGCACCGTGCCGGAGGTCGGCGGCTGCAGCCCGAGCACCGACTTGCCGATCGTCGACTTCCCCGAGCCGGACTCGCCGACGAGCCCCAGGGTCTCCCCCGGCCGGATGTCGAACGTCACGCGGTCGATCGCGGGCGGCGCGAGCCGCGCCTTCCGGCTCGTGCCGTAGCGGACGACGAGGTCGGTGACCTCGAGCGCCGGCGCGGCGGCCGCGACCTCGGTCGTCCTGGTCCCGCTCGCCGCGCTCATGCCGGCACCCCCGCTCCGGTCTCGAGCTCCGCGCCGACCGCGTCGGCGTCCCACGTGACCTGCTCGCGCTGCAGCTCGTCGACGCGGATGCAGCGCACCGACCCGCTGCCGTGCGCGGGCAGCGCCGGGAACGGCTTCCGGCACTCGTCGCGGGCGAAGCGGCAGCGGCTCGCGAAGCGGCACCCGCTCGGCCAGGAGCCGGGAGGCGGCACCGCGCCGGCGATCGAGGCGAGGCGGACGGGCACGGCGGCGCCCTCGGGCACGTGCGGGTTCGCCCGCAGCAGGGCCATCGTGTACGGGTGCGCCGGCTCGTCGAGCACCGCGGCGGCGGTGCCGGACTCGACGACCTCACCGGCGTACATCACCGCGACGTCGTCGCAGAGGTCGGCGACGACCCCGAGGTCGTGGCTGACGATCACGATCGACAGGTCGATCTCGCGGACGAGGTCCCGCAGCAGGGTGAGGATCTCGGCCTGCACGGTCACGTCGAGCGCCGTGGTGGGTTCGTCGGCGATGAGCAGCTTCGGTCGGCCGGTGAGGGCGAGAGCGATCGCGACCCGCTGCGCCATGCCGCCCGACAGCTGGTGCGGGAAGCTCTTCAGCACCCGGGCCGGATCGACGATGCCGACCTGCTCGAGCAGCTCGACCGCCGTGGAGCGCGCCTCGGTGCGGCTGAGGCCCCGGAAGCGGCGCAACGGCTGCGTCAGCTGGTAGGCGATCGAGAACATGGGGTCGAGGGCGACCATCGGCTCCTGCGAGATCATCGCGATCTCCTGGCCGCGGACGGCGTTCAGCTCGCGCTCCGAGAGCCCGACGAGGTCGCGCCCGCGCCAGAGGATCGCGCCGCCGGACACCGAGACGCCGTCCGGGAGCAGACCGAGCAGCGACCGGGCCGTCATCGTCTTGCCGCAGCCCGATTCCCCCACGAGCCCGAGCACACGGCCGGCGCCGAGGCTGAACGAGACGTCGCTCACGAGCGTCGGGCCGCCGTCGACCGCGACGGTGAGACCGCGGACCTCGAGCACGGCGGACGCACTCGGCGCTCCGTCCGCCGGCGACGCGGGCGTGCGACCCGGGCGGCGCCGAGCGACGGTCCGCTCGCCGGCGGCCCTGTGGGCCAGCGCATCGGCGAGCTCGTTCGCGGCCACCACGGTGAGCGCGAGCGCGAGACCGCTCGGCACGAGCAGCCACGGGTCGTCGTAGATGTGCTTGCTGGCGTCCTGGATCATGAAGCCCCAGCTCGGCTGCGGCTCGCCCGGGCCGAAGCCGAGGAAGGCGAGGCCCGCGTTGATCAGCAGTCCGATGCCGAACAGCTGCGCCGCCTGCACGGCCGCGACCGTCGCCATCGACGGCAGCACGTGCACGAGGTTCACCTTCAGCGAGCCGATGCCGTTCACACGCGCGGCGTCGATGTAGAGGCGCTGCCGCACCGACTGGGCGACCCCGAGCATGATCCGGTAGACGGCTGCGGAGATGAGCACACCGAGCACCGCCATGACGACGTAGGTCTGCGCCCCGATCACGCCGATCACGGCGAGCAGGATGATGACGAGCGGCAGCGCGAGCATCACCTCCGTCGAGCGGCTGAGCACGCGCTCGACCCGCCGCCCGCGCTCCGCGGCGATCAGCGCGAGCGGCAGGCCGATGCCGAAGGCGACGACGACCGTCACGAACGACGCGAGCAGCGGCTCGGCACCGGCGGTCACGACGCGGCTCAGCAGGTCGCGGCCGAGCGGGTCGGTGCCGAGCAGGTGCGCGCCCGACGGGAGCGCGAGCCGGTGCGCGAGGTCCTGGTCGTCGACGCGGTACGGGCGCCAGAGGGGTGCGGTGAACGACGCGACGACGATGAGCACGAGCCAGGCGGCGCCGAGCAGGCCGCCGGGGCGGCGGAGGAACCACGGCATCCCGCGACGTCGTGCCGTCGGCGCGGCGGGTTCGGGGGCGACCTCGTCGGCCGCGTCGAGAGGCAGCACGCTCATGCGGTCCGCACCTTCGGGTCGAGCGCCGCGACCATGAGGTCGAGCAGCAGGTTGGTGACGACGACCACGGCGGTCGCGACGATGACGACGCCGATGAGCGCCGGGAAGTCGTGGGCGGACACCGCCGCCTGGCTCGCCTGGCCGAGGCCCGGCAGCGCGAAGAGGTTCTCGATGATCACCGAGCCGCCGAAGAGGCCGATGAACTGGATGCCGAGCACCGAGACGACGGGCACGCTCGTGAAGCGGAGCGCGTGCACGTAGCGGATGCGCCAGGTCGGCGTGCCGAGCGCCCGCAGCGTGCGGATGTGCTCCTGGCCGAGCGCCTCCCGCATGCCCGCGGCCGCGGTGCGGGCGATGATCGCGGCGCCGCCCACGGTCAGGGTGAGCACGGGCAGCAGGATGCTCCCGAGCCAGCCGAGCGGGTCCTGGCTGAGCGCGATGTAGCCGGTCGCCGGCAGCAGGTTCAGCTGCAGCGACAGCACGAGGACGAAGAGGATCCCGACCCAGAAGGCGGGGAGGCTGAGGCCGATGCCGCTCCCGACGGTGATGATCCGGGCGAGCCAGCCGCCGCGGACCGCGGCGGTCACGCCGAGCACGATGCCGACGACACCGGAGAGCAGCGTCGCGAGCACGGCGATCGAGGCGGTCACCGGCAGCCGGGCCGCGAGGTCCGCGCCGATGGAGCGACCGTCGATCAGCGAGACACCGAGATCGCCGCGGACGAGGTGGCCGAGGTAGTCGAGGAACTGGATCCAGAGCGGCCGGTCCCAGCCGAGCTCGTGGTTCTTCGCGGCGATCTGCGCCGGGGTGCCGCTCGGCCCGAGCACCACCGCGCCGGGGCTGCCCGGCGTCGCGTGCACGAGCAGGAAGCTGATCACCACCGCGGCGAGGACCGTCGCGATCGCGATCGCGAGCCGTCGGCCGATGTAGGCGAGCATGTCGATCCCTTGGGTCAGCGCCGTTGCCGGGGACGGGGAGGGTGGCCGGGCCGGGGCCCGGCCACCCTGGGTGTGGTCAGCTCGCGGGCTTGACGCTCGAGAGCACGATCTGGCCGTAGTTCGTGTAGAGCTCCGGCTTGGCGACCTTCTTCGCGTCGTAGCCGAAGTAGTTGAACGACTCGTACACCGGGATGTACCAGCCCTCGTTCGTGATCGCGGCGTCGAGGTTCTTCAGGGCCGCGTCCCGAGCGGTGCCCGTCGACCCGAGCGCCTGACCGAGGGCCGCGCCGATCTTGGGGTCCTGGGCGTGCTGCAGGTTCATGAAGCCGCCGTAGACGACGCCGGCGACGAAGCCGGCGGGGTTCGTGCCGATGCTGAAGGGCCCGAAGAGCAGCGGCTGCGTCTGGGCCGCCGCGAAGACGGCGTCGGTCGACGTGGCGGTCTTGAAGTTCAGCGTGACGCCGATCTTCGACCACTGCTTCTGGATCGCGACCTCGTCGTCCGTCGGCTTGCCGAGCACGGTGAGGTCGATCGAGAAGCCGTTCGGGTACCCCGCCTGGGCGAGCAGCCGCTTCGCCTTCGCCGGGTCGTACGCGTACTGCGTGTTGAGCGCCGGGTCGAAGCCGGTCGCGGCCGACGGGAACAGCTGCGCCGTCGCCTTCGCGCCGGGGTGCAGGTCCTTCACGATGGTGGCGCGGTCGATGCCGTAGCTGAGCGCCTGACGCACCTCGGGCTTCGCGAACGCCTTGTTCGTCCTGCCGAGCTTGTCGGCGACGGGGAAGCCGACGATGGTGCCGCCGACCTGGGTGACGCTCCTGCGGGCCTTCACGACGTTCGTCGTGCTCGGGTCGAGCTGGCCCGCGAGGTCGACCTGGCCGGAGGCGACCGCGTTCGCGAGCGACTGGGCGTCGGTGATCACCTTGAAGACGACCGTGTCGAACGCGAACGCCGTCGCGTCCCAGGCCTTCGCGTTCTTCTTCAGCGTGTAGGAGCTGCCGCGGGTCGCGGAGCCGAGCGTGTACGGGCCGGATCCGTCGGGGGTCGTCTTCAGGGACGAGGGGTCCGCGATCCCCTTGCTGCCGACGATCGCGCCCGCGCTGTCGGCGAGCGCGCTCGCGCCGTTCGCCTGCGGCTGCGCCCAGGTGATGACGACGGTGCTCGCGTCGGGGGTGGCGATGTCGGTGATCGCGCTGCTGCCGGTCTTCGACAGCTGCCCGTACGCCGCGAGCGTGGGGTCGCTCCGGCGGTCGAGGTTCTGCTTCACGAGCGAGGAGGTGAGCGTCGACCCGTCCGTGAACTTCACGCCCGGGCGCAGCTTCAGCGTGAAGGTCTTGTTGTCCTTGCTCGTGGTCGAGGAGGCGACGAGGCTCGGCTTCGCGTTCCCCGCGGCGTCCGTGACGAACAGCGCGTCGTACAGGCCCGCGAAGAAGCTGAACTGGCCGGCCGAGTAGAGCAGCGGGTCGTAGCCGTTCGGCGCGGCGTCCGCGTTCTCGCCGATGGTCACCGTCGAGGTCGTCGACGCACCGCCCGCGCTGCCGGACGCGCCGCCCGAGCAGGCGGCGAGCGACGTGGCCAGGGCGACGGCCGCGGCAGCCGCGCCGAGGCGCAGCCACGGAGCGCCCGAGCGGGCCGTCGGCGTCGGCGTCGGGGAGGGACGGTTCATGAGCAGGGGCTCCTTTGCCTTACCGGGCTTCGATCCGCGGCCGCCGGTCGCGGTCCTCGCGGGGATGTCCGGGAAGTTGTAGCACGGATCCGGGCGAATCAAAAGTAACTTTCGCAGAGCGAAACAGGACGTGTCGCGAGGCGTCGACGAGGGGTCAGGCGAGGCGGCGGGAGCGGCTCACGAGCCGTCCGTACTCGTGCGCGCTGGGCTTCGGCGTGCGCACGAACGTCGTCCTGTCGACCTCGTGCAGCCCGAGGCGGGGGCCGTAGCCGCCGACCCACTCGAAGTTGTCGAGATGCGTCCAGTGGCAGTAGCCGAGCACCGGCACGCCCTCGGCGATCGCCTCGGCGAGCGCCTCGAGCGAGGGCTCCAGGAAGCCGACCCGCACCCGATCGTCGTGGGTGCCGACGCCGTGCTCGGAGACGAGCGCCGGCACGCCCGTCACCTCGTGGGCGTACCGCACGGCACCGGCGAGCGAGGCGGGTTCGACGGCGGACCCCATCTCGTTCAGCACGGCCCCGTCAGGGGCCGGGAGGGGCCCCTCCGGGCCGTGCACGACCCGCTCGTAGTTCTGCACGCCCACGAAGTCGTCCTCCGCGGCGAGCGCGAGCCAGCGACCGTACGCGGCCGCCCGCTTCGCGTCGCGGGCCGCCTCACCGCCCGGCGCCGCGACGTCGTCGACCATCGCGATCGAGAACCCGACGGGCAGGTCCGGGCGGCGGCCCTTGATCGCCGCCTTGCCGGCGCGATGGGCGGCCGTGAGCCCCTCCTCGATGGCGTCGTAGTCCTCCGGCTGCACGACGTTGCTCGCGCGGTACCGCTCGACCCCCGCCGCCTCGGAGGCGGCACTGAGGGTGGCGCGGGTCAGGTCGAGCACGGGCGGCGGAAGGATGAACGAGAGCAGCCGCGGCAGGTTCGGCTCGTTCAGGGTCATCGCGATCGCGATGCGGTCGCCGAAGCGCTCCATGACGACGTCGCAGTACCGGGCGAACCGGGGCGCCGCATCCTCGGCGAGCATCCCGCCCCTGGCCGCGAACCAGTGCGGGGCGGTGAAGTGGTTGAAGGTGACGACCGGCGCGAGCCCGCGGGCGACCGCACCGTCGACGACCGCCTCGTAGTGGTCGAGGGCCGCCTCGTCGATCCGGCCCGCCTCCGGCTCGACGCGCGCCCATTCGACGGAGAACCGGTAGGAGTTCAGGTGCATCGCGACCGCGAGGTCGAGGTCGGTCTCCCAGAGCTCGTAGCCGTTGCACGCACGGCCCGACGGCTCGCGGAAGATCGTCGGCGTCACGTGCTCGAGGAACCACGTGTCGCTCGTCGTGTTGTCGCCCTCGTTCTGGTGGCCGGCGGTGGCGACCCCCCAGAGGAAGTCGGCGGGGAAGGTCGGATCAGGCATGTGTGCTCCTTGGACGTGTGACGGAGGCGTGCAGGGACGCCGGAGGCATGGTCGAGGAGGGCGACGGCCGGTGCCGTCGCCCTCCTTGCCGGACGGGATCAGGGGGCGGCGCGGAAACGCGTGCGGATGCTGCCGACGCCCTCGATCTCGCTGACGAGCTCCTCGCCGGGCGTGAGGAACCGCTTCGGGGTGCGCGCGTTGCCGACCCCCGAGGGCGTGCCCGAGAAGACCAGGTCGCCGGGCAGCAGCGTGCAGACGGCGGAGAGCCGCACGAGCAGCTCCGGCACGTCGTAGATCATCCGCGAGGTGCGGCCCGACTGCATCGTCTCGCCGTCGAGCCGGCACGAGATCGCGAGGTCGTCGCGGTCCGGCAGCTCGTCGGCCGTGACGAGCCACGGACCGGTCGGCCCGAAGCCCTCGTGCGACTTCGCGAGGCTGTACTGCGGCTTCGCGCCGGCGGACTGGGACACGCGCTCGGAGAGGTCCTGCCCCACCGTCACGCCCGCGACGTGCTCCCACGCCTGCTCGCGCGACAGCCGCCGCGCCCGCGTGCCGATCGCGAGGACGAGCTCGACCTCCCAGTCGACCGTCTCGGTCGGCAGCTCGACGACCGCGTCGGCGCCCGTGAGGCAGGTCGGGAACTTCGTGAACGTGATCGGTGCGGAGTCCGGCGGGTAGCCCGCCTCGTCGGCGTGCTCGCGGTAGTTCACGCCGATCGCGAAGACCTGCGGCGGGCGCGGGACGGGCGGTCCGAGCTGCTCGGGCGCGAACCGGACGTCCGGCTCGCCGGTCGCGCCCGCGGCCCAGCCGGCGAACCCGCCCCAGTCGGTGAACAGCGCCTGCGGATCGGCGCCGAAGCGGCCGTCCGAGGCCCGCTCGACGTCGAGACCGACGCCGTCGCCCGTGACGAGGACGGCGCGGCCGGCGACGTTCGCGACCCTCATTCGGTCACCGAGACGGCGGGCTGCGGCTCGGGGGTGCCGTAGGCGTCCTCCCACGACACGACGCGGTTGCGCAGCACGCCGATGCCCTGGATCTCGGCCTCGACGACGTCGCCGGGCTGCAGGTAGAAGTCGAACGGGTTCTCCTGGATCGCGGCGACGCCCGAGACGGTGCCGGTGGTGAGCAGGTCGCCCGCGCTGTAGCCCTGCGGCGAGTGGAACGCGATGAGCTGCGGGATGGTGAGCCGCATGTCGTTCGTGTTGCCGGTCTGGCGCACGTCGCCGTTCACGCGCAGCTCCATCGCGAGCTCCTGGTAGTCGGGGATCTCGTCGGCCGTGACGATCCACGGGCCGATCGGGCAGAAGGTGTCGATGCCCTTGCTGAACGAGAAGACGCCCGACTTCATCTCCCGGCGCTGGATGTCGCGCGCGGTGATGTCGTTGAAGACGGTGAAACCGGCGATGTACGACTCGGCCTCGTCGGGGCCGAAGAACTTGCCCTTCCTGCCGATCACGACGGCGAGCTCGAGCTCGTAGTCGAGCTCCTTCGTGAGGTTCGCGGGGTACACGATGTCGTCGTCGGGGCCGATGACCGCGTCGACGTTCTGGAAGAACACGATGCCCTTGTGCACGGGGTGCGACCAGCTGACGGCGGTGAGCTCCTCGTGGTGCGCGGCGAAGTTGCCGGCGGTGTGGAAGAACTTCCTCGGCTGGATGGGCGCGCGCAGCCGCACGTCCTGCAGCTTCAGCCGCTCCCCCGTCTCGCGGACGTCGCCCCCGCGCTCGAAGTACTCGCGGGTCGACGGCACGTCGAGCTCGACGACGTCGTCGCCCTCGAGCCGCGCGACGCGGCCCTGGTCGAAGGTGATGAGCTTCATCTCGGACGATCCTTCCTCGGCGGCCTCAGGCGCCGACCATGTTGAAGCCGCCGTCGGCGAGCATGTACGAGCCGGTCAGATGGGCCGCCTCGTCGGTGGCGAGCCAGAGGCACGTGCCCGCGACGAACTCGGGCGGCGGGATGACGCCCATCGGCGTCTGCGAGAGCAGCACCTCGCGGCGCCCGCTCTTCCAGTCCTCGCGGTTCAGCAGCCGCTCGGTCTCCATGAAGCCCGGCGCGAACGTGTTCACGCGGACCGCGGGCGCGAAGGCCTTCGCGTACGACTTCGTGATGCCGAGGATCCCGTACTTCGCCGCCGCGTACTGCGGCGCGCGGGGCGACCCGCGCACGATCACGGTGGAGCCGACGTTGACGATGCTCCCGTGGCCCTGCTCGAGCATCCGCGAGCCGAACTCGTGGGTCATGAGCAGCGTCCCCTTGACGTCGACGTCGATGACCGCGTCGAGCGCCTCCTGGGTCAGCTCGCGCCACGACATCTGCTCGGAGGAGACGTCCCCGACGTTGTTCACGAGCACGTCGAGGCCGCCGAACGCGGCCCAGACCTCGTCAGCCATGCGCTTGATCTCGTCCCAGGACGCGATGTCGGCCTGCACGAGGATGCCGTCGCGGCCCGCTTCGCGCACCCGCTCGAGCGTGCGCTCGGCGCCCGCCTTCGAGCTGCGGTAGTGGATGGCGACGTTCGCGCCCTCCTGCGCCGCGCGGGCCGCGACCTCGGCACCGAACCCGGTGCCGGCGCCGGTGACGAGCACCGTCCTGCCCTCGAACCGCGGGAAGATCCGCGGCTCCGTCGGATCGCTCATACGAGGACTCCTTCGATCTCGTGTCGGTCGGTCAGACGAGCGTGCGCCCGCCGTCGATGTAGAGGACGTGCCCGGTGATGAACTGAGCGTGCGGGGAGGAGAGGAACAGCGCCGGTCCCGTCAGCTCCTCGGGGGTGCCGAGCCGCCCGGCGGGCACCTGTGACTCGAGCTCCTCGCGCTTCCCCGGCTCCGCGAGATGGTGCGCGGTGAGGGGCGTCTCGATGTAGCCGGGCGCAAGGGCGTTCACGGTCACGCCGGCCGCCGCCCACTCGCGGGCCATGACGCGCAGCAGCTGGTTGATGCCGCCCTTCGACGCCGCGTAGGGGCCGTGCGAGTGGTGCGCGAGCAGGCCGGACACCGACGAGAGGGCGAGGACCCGGCCGGAGCCCTGCTCGACCATGTGGCGGCCGGCGGCCTGCGCGAGGCCGAAGAGCGTGGAGAGGTTGACGCGGAGGATCCGGTCCCACTCCTCCTCGGTGAAGTCGAGGATCGGGCGGCGGTCGTTGATGCCCACGGCGTGCAGCAGCACGTCGAGGCCGCCGAGCCGCGCGACCGTCTCCGCGACGACGGCGCTGCCGGCGCCGTGTGCGGTGAGGTCGGCCTCGATGCGCTCGCCGGTGAAGCCCTGGTCGCCGAGGGCGCCGAGGGCCTCGACGCTGCGATCGACGACGGCGACGCGGGCCCCCGCCGCCTCGTAGGCGAGGGCGCAGGCTCCGCCGATGCCGCCGGCGCCGGCGATGAGCACGCGCCGGTCGAGGAGGCCGAGCCATGAGGCGTCGGGTGCGGTGTCGCCCATGCTCCGCTCCTTTGCGCGTCTCACTCTGCGAAAGCAGGTTTCACGCTAGGTCGCGCGTGCTCCGGTGTCAACCGCGGCGGACGCCGTGTCGAGCGCCACCTGCTCGAAGACGCGCACCACGGGGTCCTCGCCCCCGTCGCGGCTGCAGAGCAGGATCGAGGCCGGCGCGACGTCCTCGATCGGCACGAAGGCGAGCTGGTCCCGGCGGTAGTGCGTGGCGACCGAGGCGGCCGCGATGTTCACCCCGACGCCCGCCGCGCAGAGCTCGAGGATCCCCTCGATGTCGTCCGCGGTGGGCCCTCGTCGCACCGGCCGGCCATCCGGGCGCGGGTCGACGAGCCAGGCGTCGAGCACCGCCGGGTCGCCCCCGGCGGGCGCGACGAAGACCTCGTCGGTGGTCTCCTCGATCCGCACCGAGGGACGTTCCGCGAGCGGATGCGCGGCGGCGACCACGAGCACGCGCCCCTCCCGCAGCACCTCCATCGCGCGGATGCCCGGGAGCGGCGGCAGCGGCGCCGGCGTGAACGCGACGTCCACCGTGCCGGCGAGCAGCTCGCGCGGCGCGTCGAAGAACCCGAGGCGCCGCATCTCGAGCCGCAGGCCCGGGATGCGTTCGAGCGCGGCGGCGAGGATCCCGGTCGTGAGGGCGCCCGCCCCGGCGGCGACCACGCCGACCCGGAGCACACCGCTGCCGCCGCGGCGCGCCTCGGCCCAGTCGAGGACCGCCCGGTGCGCGCGCCGCGCCTCGCGCGCGAGCGGCAGCAGCTCGCGGCCCGCGTCGGTGAGCACGACCCGGCGGGGTCCGCGGTCGAGCAGCCGCGCGCCGAGCTGCGACTCGAGGCGGGCGATCTGCTGGCTCAGCGTGGGCGAGGCGATGCGCAGCCGTCGAGCCGCCTCGCCGAAGTGCAGCTCCTCGGCGAGCACGCAGAAGTACTGGAGCGAGGTGATGGGGACGTCCATCCGCGGAACGATAGCCTCCGCCTACCGCTCGGGAGGCAGGTCCGACTGGCGCTCGACCCGCTGCGTGCCGCAGCCTGTCCCGGTCACTTCAACGAGGAGGTCCGTCAGCCATGTCGATCGACACCCCGCACCGCGTGGACGAGTCCGCGGAGCGCGACCAGTTCCCCGGCGTCCTGCCCGGCCGGCCCGTGCCCTTCACGCTCGGCAACGGCGAGGGCGAGAAGTCGGTGCTGTTCGGCGACCTCTTCACGATCCTGCTGTCGGGCGACGAGACCGAGGGCCAGTACGACGTGTTCACCGCCGAGGGCCACGCGGGCAGCATGATCCCCGCGCACCTGCACATGTGGACCCACGAGATCTTCTACGTCGTCGACGGGGCGGTGCACGTCTGGATGGACGACGAGCACGGCACGAAGGAGGACCGGGTCCTCACCACCGGGGACTTCGCGTACGTGCCGAAGAACATCGTGCACGCCTACCGCTTCGAGGCGACGTCGAAGGTGCTCGGCACCTCGACGGCGGGCTTCGGCCGCTTCTTCCACGCCATGGGCCGCAAGACCGACAAGCCCGGCATCCCCGAGCCCGGCGAGATCTTCGTGCCGACCCGAGAGCAGATGCAGGCCGCGGGCGAGAAGTACGGCACCGTGTTCCGCCCCGAGTTCCGCTTCGACGAGGCCGAGTGACGACCGTCCTCCGCGACGTCGTCTTCGCCGAGCGGATCGGCTTCCGGCCGCTGTCGCTCGACCTGCACCTGCCGGAGGCGCTGCCCGCCCCCGTCGTCGTGTTCGTGCACGGCGGCGGGTGGCGACTCGGCAGCCGCCGCACGTTCACACCCGGGATCCCCGAGGCGGCGTCGTTCGGCCGGATCACGGCGGCGGGCGTCGCGGTCGCCTCGGTCGACCACCGGCTGAGCGGCGAGGCACGGTTCCCGGGGCCGGTCGAGGACGTCGTCCTCGCGCTCGACTGGCTCGAGCGGGAGGGCGCCCGGCACGGCCTCGAGGGGCGTCCCGTGCTCTGGGGCGAGTCGTCCGGCGCGCACCTCGCGGCGCTCGCGGCGATCGCCGCGCCGGACCGCGTCGCGGGCGTCATCGACTGGTACGGCCCCGCCGACCTGACGACCCTCGGCCGGCACCTCTTCCCCGACGACCCCGACCGCTTCGACCACGACGCGGGCACGCGCGAGGCGGGCCTGCTCGGCGGCCCGGTCGGCCTGCTCCCCGACGCGGCGCTCGCCGCGAGCCCGGCGCGGCAGGTGACGCCGGCGCTGCCGCCGTTCCTCGTCGCGCACGGCGAGGCCGACGATCTCATGCCGATCGCGCAGAGCGAGGCGCTCGTCGCCGCGCTGCAGGCGGCAGGGGTCGCGGTCGAGTTCCACCGCGAGCGGGGTGCGGGCCACTTCTGGCGCGGGGCGACCGATGCGGGCGCCCTCTTCGACCGGGCCATCGGCTTCGCGCGGGAGCGCTTCCGCGCCGCGGCGCGTTGACACCCCGTTTCCCCGTTCACTACGGTGCCCGGGACCGGGCCGCCGGCGCGACCGATCGAGGAGGCGCATCCCATGGGCGCTGACCCCCGTCCCGACGAGCCCGACGCGCGCAACCAGTACCGCATCGAATCCCTCGCGAAGGGGCTGCAGGTGCTGCGGCTCTTCGACGAGACGACGCGGTCGCTGAAGCTGCGCGACGTCGTCGCCCGCACCGGCATCCCCATGCCGAGCGCGTTCCGCATCGTCGCGACGCTCGAGGAGGAGGGCTTCGTCGAGCGCACCGACGACGGCGTCATCTCCCCCGGCGTCGCCGTGCTCACCCTCGGCTCCGCGGCGCTCCGCGGCTCGGGGCTCGTGCAGGCGAGCGAGCGGCCGCTGCAGGCCCTCGCCGCCGCCACCGGCGAGACGGTCAACCTGGGCGTGCTCCAGGGCGACCGGGTGCTCTACCTCGTGCGGCTGCGCAACGCCGACCTCGTGACCGCGAACATCCAGGTCGGCTCGACGCTGCCGGCGGTGTGGACCTCGATGGGCAAGGTGCTGCTCGCCGCCCTGACGCCCGAGGACCTCGGCCGGCGCCTCGGGCCCGACTCCTTCGGCGAGGGGCACGGCCCGAACGCGGTCACCTCGCGCGAGGAGCTCGACGGCCAGCTCGACACGATCCGGCGGCAGGGCTACGCCGTGCAGGACCAGGAGCTCGCGCTCGGGCTGCGGTCGGTGGCGGTGCCGGTGCTCGGCAGCGCCGGCGAGACCGTCGCGGCGCTGAACGTCGCGGTCTCCGCCGCGCGGCACGACGTCGAGTCGCTGCTCACGACCGTGCTGCCGCGGGTACGCGCCGCCGCGGACGAGATCCGGCTGCGGCTCGCCTCGTGACCGGGCGGATCCCGCGCCTGCGGCCGGACGAGCTCGACCCGGCGCAGCGGGCGCTCCACGACGCGGTCGCGAGCGGCCCGCGGGCGAGCGGACCGCAGCACTTCGCGCTCACCGACGCCGACGGCGGCCTGCTCGGGCCGTTCAACGCGCTCCTGCTCTCCCCCGAGCTCGGCGGCGCCCTGCAGGCCGTCGGGGCCGCGGTCCGCTTCGCCGCGGACCTCACGCCGCGGGTGCGGGAGGCGGCGATCCTGCTCGTCGCCGCGGCGGAGGACTGCGCGTTCGAGCGCCACGCCCACGAGGCCGTCGGCCGCGCCTCGGGGCTCACCGACGCCGAGCTCGCCGCGCTGCGCGCGGGCGACCTGCCGGGTGGGGCCGACGACGACGAGGCCGCGCACCTCCGGGTGACGCGGGCGCTGCTCCACGGCGACGTCGACGACGCGCTGTGGGCCGGCGACGCCGCGCGCATCGGCGCACGGGCGGTGTTCGAGCTGTCGACGCTCGTCGGCTACTACCGCACGCTCGCGCTGCAGCTGCGGGTGTTCCGCGTCGACGTCGACGAGCCGTGACCGCGCCGCGCTCCGTCTTCGGCCGGGCGATGCGCCTGCTCGCCGCGTTCAGCGCCGGCACGCCCGAGCTGCCCCTGACCGCGCTCGCGGCGCGCAGCGGCCTGCCGCTCACGACCGCCCACCGCCTCTGCGCGCAGCTCGAGCGCGAGGGGGTGCTCGAGCGGCTGCCCGACGGGCGGTACCGCGTCGGCCTGCGGCTCTGGGAGCTCGGCATGCTCGCACCGCGGGCGCACGGGCTGCGCGAGGTGGCGCTGCCGTTCCTCGAGGACCTCTACGAGGTGACGCACGAGAACGTGCAGCTCGTCGTGCTCGATCCGCCGGAGGCCGTCGTCGTCGAGCGGCTGCGGGCGCGGACCGCGGTGCGGCTCGTCTCGCGAGCCGGCGGCCGACTGCCGGTGCACGCGACGAGCGGTGGGCTGGTGCTGCTCGCGCACGCCGACCCGGCGACCGTCGCTTCGGTGCTCGCCGCCCCGCTGCGGCGCTACACGGCCGCGACGCTGACGACCGAGCCCGAGATCCGCGCGGCCCTCGCGCTCGCCCGGCGGCAGGGGTACCTGGAGCTCCACGAGCACGTCACGCCGGGGGCCGTGTCGATCGCGGCGCCGATCCTCGTGCGACGGCAGGCGGTCGCCGCCGTCTCGGTGGTCGGCGAGCCCTCCGCGGACGCACGCGCGCTGATCCCGGCACTCCTCACGACGACGCGCGGCATCGCCCGGGCGCTGGGCGCGGAACCCGCGGCGTCGCTCCGCGAGGCCTGAGGGCTAGACGCGCTCGAAGACCGCCGCGAGACCCTGGCCGCCGCCGATGCACATCGTCTCGAGCGCGAAGCGGCCGTCGAGCGCCGGCAGCTCGTGCGCGAGCGTGGCGAGCATGCGCACGCCGGTCGCGCCGAGCGGGTGACCGATCGAGATGCCGCTCCCCCGCGGGTTCAGCCGCGGGTCGTCGTCCGCGATGCCCCACTCGGTGAGGCAGGCGAGCACCTGCACCGCGAACGCCTCGTTCAGCTCGATCACGTCGAGGTCGTCGAAGCCGAGCCCCGCACGGGCGAGCGCCTTGTTCGCCGCCGGCACGGGGCCGATGCCGAAGCGCTGCGGCTCGACGCCGGCGACCGCCCACGTGACGAGGCGCAGCAGCGGCGTCAGGCCGAGCTCGGCCGCGCGCTCCGGCGTGCTGACGATGCAGGCTGCGGCGGCGTCGTTCTGGCCGCTCGCGTTGCCGGCGGTGACCGTGGCCTCGGGATCCGAGCGCGACAGCGCGGGCCGCAGCCGCCCGAGCGCCTCGAGGGAGGTGTCGGCGCGCGGGTGCTCGTCGCGGTCGACGACGACGGACCCCTTCCGGCCCGGCACCTCGACCGGCACGAGCTCGGCGTCGAAGGCACCCGACTCCTGCGCGGCCACGGCCCGCCGGTGCGACTGCAGCGCGTAGGCGTCCTGCCGCTCCCGGCCGATGCCGTACTCGAGACGGAGGAGCTCGGCGCTGCCGAGGTTCCCCTCGGGGGTGAGATGGAGCTCGCCGCCCGCCCGCTCCCGGCCGCGGGTGAGCGCGTCGTGCAGCACGAGCGAGCCCGGCGGCAGCCCGCGCCGGCCCTCCTCGGTGTAGTACGGGGCGTTGCTCATCGACTCGACGCCGCCCGCGATCACGAGGTCCGAGACGCCCGTCTGCACCTGCATCGCCGCGTTCACGACGGCCTGCAGCCCGGAGCCGCAGCGGCGGTCGAGCTGGTAGCCGGTCGCGGTGACGGGCAGGCCCGCGTCGAGCGCGGCGACCCGGCCGATCGGTGCGGCCTCCATCGTCGGATAGCACTGCCCGACGATCACGTCGTCGACCGCGTCGCCCGGCAGCGACGTGCGCTGCACGAGTGCGGTCACGATGTGCGAGGCGAGCCGCTGCGCCGGCAGGGCGGCGAGCGCACCGCCGTAGCGGCCGACGGGGGTCCGGAGCGGCGAGCAGATCACCGCCTCGCGGAGCTCCGTCACGCGGGCACCTCGCTGGAGAGGTCCTCCGCGACCGCGAAGTCGCATCCGGTCAGCGAGCGGATCGAGTCGACCGTCTCGCCGGGGGCCAGCTCGATGAGCCGGAGGCCCTCGTCGGTGACGTCGAAGACGCAGCGGTCGGTGATGATGCGGTCGACGCAGGCGCGGCCCGTGAGCGGCAGGGTGCAGTCGGCGAGGACCTTGTGGTCGCCGTTCTTCGCGACGTGCTCCATGAGGACGATCACCCGCTGCGCACCCGCGACGAGGTCCATCGCGCCGCCCATGCCCTTGATGAGCTTGCCGGGGATCGCCCAGTTCGCGATGTCGCCGGTGCGCGACACCTGCATCGCGCCGAGCACGGCCACGGTGACGCGGCCGCCGCGGATCATGCCGAAGCTCGCGGACGAGTCGAAGAACGCCGCGCCCGGCAGCACGGTGACCGTCTCCTTGCCCGCGTTGATGAGCTTCGGGTCCTCCTCGCCCGCCCACGGGTAGGGACCGACGCCGAGGATGCCGTTCTCGGAGTGCAGCACGATCGAGAGGCCGTCCGGCACGTGGTTCGGGATGAGCGTCGGCAGGCCGATGCCGAGGTTCACGTACGAGCCGTCCTCGAGCTCGAGCGCCGCCCGCGCGGCCATCTGCTCCCTGGTGAGGGGCATCGCCTACTCCTTCCGCTCGCGCACGGTGCGCTTCTCGATGGGCAGGTCGGACGCCTGCTCGGGCGTGAGCTGCACGACCCGGTCGACGTAGATCCCGGGCAGGTGCACGGCGTCGGGATCGATGGCGCCGGGCTCGACCACCTCGTCGACCTCGGCGATCGTGAGGCGCCCCGCCATGGCGACGAGCGGGTTGAAGTTGCGCGCGGACTTCTCGAACACGAGGTTGCCGTGCCGGTCGGCCTTCGCGGCGCGCACGAGGGCGTAGTCGGTGCGGATCGCCTGCTCGAGCACGTACTCCTTCTCGGCGCCGAGCACGTCGAAGACGGCGGTCGGCTTGGGCGGGGAGGCGACGACGACCTCGCCGTCCTTCCCGTACCGCCACGGCAGCCCGCCCTCGGCGACGAGCGTGCCGACGCCGCTCGCCGTGTAGAACGCGGGGATGCCGACACCGCCGGCGCGGAGCCGCTCGGCCAGCGTGCCCTGCGGGGTGAGCTCGACCTCGAGCTCGCCGCCGAGGTACTGGCGCGCGAACTCGCGGTTCTCGCCCACGTACGAGCCGATGACCCGGCGGATGCGACCCTGCTCGAGCAGCAGGCCGAGGCCCCAGCCGTCGACGCCGCAGTTGTTCGACACCACCTCGAGGTCGGCGGTGTCGCGCTCCAGCAGCGCGCGGATGAGCTCGATGGGCACGCCCACGAGCCCGAAGCCGCCGACCGCGATCGACGACCCGCTCGGGATGTCCGCCACGGCCTCCGCCGGGCTCGCCACCCGTTTGTCCATCAGCGCTCCTCCTCCTTCTCGCCCAGCACGCGCCGCAGCACGCCGAACGCGGTGTTCGCCGCCGGCACCCCGGCGTAGATCGCGGTCTGCAGCAGGATCTCCGCCAGCTCGTCCCTGCTGAGCCCGTTGCGCAGCCCGGCCGCGAGGTGCAGCTCGAGCTCGGCCCAGTGGTGCGCGGTGACGAGGCTGCTGATCGTGACGGCGCTGCGCATCCGGCGGTCGAGGCCCGGCCGGGTCCAGACGAAGCCCCATGCCGTCTCGGTGATGAACCGCTGGAAGTCGGCCGTCTCCGGCGTGATCCGCTGCAGCGAGGCGGCGACGTAGGCCTCGCCGAGCACCGCGCGGCGCACCCGGAGGCCGGCCGCGTAGCGGTCGTCGGTCGCCGGGGCGAGCGTGCCGCGGATCAGGTCGGCGACCTCGGCCGGGCGCTCGAGCTGCGCCTGGTGCCCGGTGTCCGGCAGCACGACGAGCTCCGCACCCGGGATCGCGGCGGCGAGCGCCCGGGCGGCCTCGACCGTCACCACGGGGTCGGAGTCGCCCGGCGCGACGACGGTGGGCACCGCGATGCCGCCGACGTCCGGGCTGCGGTCGAAGGCGGCGAGCGCCTCGCAGCAGCGGGCGTAGGACTCGTCGTCGACGTCGAGCAGCTGGTTCAGCGCGCGACCCCCGGCGTCGGGCTCGCGGGCGAGGAAGCCCGGCGCGAACCAGCGCTCGGCGCTGCCCGCGACCATGGAGGCGGTGCCCTGCGTCCGCACCTGAGCAGCCCGGGCGGTCCAGCCGTCGGGCTCGCCGATCCGGGCGTTCGAGCAGAGCACGACGAGACCGTCGAGCCGGTCGGCGCCCGCGCCGCAGGCGAGCTCGAGGCCGATCGCGCCGCCGAGCGAGACACCGGCGTAGGTGAAGCGGCCGCCGCCGAGCGAGTCGACGAGGTCGAGGACCGCGCCGGCGAGGTCGGCGACGGTGAACGGCGCCGTAGCGGCATGGCTCGAGCCGTGGCCGGGCAGGTCGATCCGGAGGACCCGGAAGGCGCCCATCAGGCGGGCGGCGACAGCCGCCCAGGTGTCCGAGGTCGTGCCGAGGCCGGGACCGAGCACGAGCAGCGGCACGCCCGGGGCGTCGGCGGTCGTGGGGTCGACGACGGCCCGGAGCACCGGCTTCATCGCGTCCCGCCGATCGACGCGTCGATGAGGGCGTCGGAGAGGCCGACCGGGCCGCCCGAGGCGGTGACGGCGCGGAGCCGTTCCACGGCGGGCGCGGCCTCGGGATCCCCCTCGACGAGACGGAGCAGCGCGGGCACGAAGGCCTCACCGGTCGCGAGCGCGTCGCGGACGAGCGCCGCCGCGCGGGCGCGGCCGACGGCCGGCACGAGCGCCCACTGCGCGCGCTCGGCGTGGATCGCGCCGTCCGTCGCGTCGAGGTTCGCCGCCATCCGGTCGGCGGCGACGGCGAGCGCCGGGACGAGGCCGCGGGCGAGCGCGGCGGATTCGACAGCGAGGCGCAGCAGCTCGCGCAGCGGCTGCCACTCCGCATGCCAGTCCCCGGCGGGACGGTCGTCGAGGGCGAGCTGCGCGCCGAGCACGGTCGCAGCGAGGCCGGGGGCGCGCCGGCCGGCGGCGACGAGCAGCACGGCTGCGACGGGGTTGCGCTTCTGCGGCATCGCGGAGGAGCCGCCCTCCCCCGCGTCGAGCGCGAGGTCGAGCTCGCCGAGCTCGCTGCGCGCGCCCTGCGCCACCTCGAGCCCGAGGCGTCCGAGCGCCCCGAGCAGGATCGCGAGCGCCGCCGCGAGCGAGGCGACCGGACCGCGCTCGACGTGCCAGACCCCGGCACGCTCCGTGAGGCCGAGCCGCTCGGCGAAGCGCCTCCGCACCTGCGCCGCGCGCTCCTGGCCGAGCACGTCGGCGAGCACCGCGACGGAGCCGACGGAGCCGCCGAGCTGCGCCGGCAGCTCGAGCGCGGCCAGCGCGGCGCCGGCGCGGTCGATCCCGTCGAGCAGCACCGCGATGCGGAGCCCGAAGACGGTCGGCGCCGCCTGCTGGCCGAGGGTGCGGCCGGCGACCGCGGTGCCGCGGTGCGCGTCGGCGAGCGCCGCGAGCCCCGCGCGCACCTCCGCGAGATCGGCGGCCACCCGCTCCCGCACGCGGGCCGCGACGAGCATGGTCGCGGAGTCGAGCACGTCCTGGCTCGTGGCGCCCAGGTGCAGGACGTCGCGCACGTCGCCCGGCAGGAGCGGTCGCAGCGCGCCGAGGAGCGGGATCACAGGGTTGCCGCCGCCGCGGCACTCCCGCGCGACGGCCGCGACGTCCACGGTCCCCGCTAGCGCCGCGGGGTCGATCTCCACCGCCGGCGCGGCGCCGACGTCGGCGAGCGCGCCGAGGAGCGCGACCTCGACCTCGATCATCGCCGCTGCGTAGGCCGCGTCGCCGACGAGCTCGGCGGCGTCCCCGGTGGCGGGATCGAGCAGTCCGACGTCGATCATCGGGCCGGAGCCTCCCGGTAGTCGAGGAAGACGGTCTCGCCGTCGCCCTGCAGCCGCACGTCGAAACGGTAGCTGCCGGGGCCGTCCTGCCGCGCGAGCAGCGTCCTGGACCGCGCTCCGACGCGGTCGAGCAGCGCGTCCGACGGATCCGGCTCGCCGTCGGCGACGAAGTAGGCGCGGGTGAAGAGGTGGTGCGAGAGCCCGCGGGCGAAGACGGTGACGAGCGCCCAGCGCGGGCCGTCGCCGACGGCTCCCGGCAGCAGCGTCGTGAAGGCGTACTCGCCGTCGGCCTCGGTGCCCGTGCGACCGAAGCCGGTGAACCGGCCGAGGGAGCGGCGCCGGCTGCCGGCGACGTGCGGCAGGACGCCGGCGGCGTCCGGCTGCCACAGCTCGAGGAGGGCGTCGGGCACGGGATCGCCCGCGCCGTCGAGCACGATCCCGTGCAGCACGACCGCGTCGGGGCGTCCCGCCGGCACCAGCTCGGCACCGCCTGCGAAGGGCAGCGCGTAGCCGAAGAACGGGCCGACGGTCTGCGACGGGGTCTGCGCGAGGTTCGGGAGCCCCTCGAGCGGCTGCTCGTCGGCGAGCGCCTCCGCCGCGGTGCGATGCTCCTGCCCCGCGACCGCACCCGCCGGGGTGTCGAAGCCGGGGCGGCCGCCGTGCCCCGTGTCCTCAGTGCTCACCGTGCTCGTCCTCCCGCCACGTGGCGGTCGCGCCGGTGAGCACGATGTCCCACCGGTACCCGAGCGCCCACTCCGGCACGGTGAGGTCGTGGTCGTAGCGCGCGACCAGCCGGTCCCGTGCGGCCTGACCGGGGATCGACTGGTAGATCGGGTCGAGCGCGAACAGCGGGTCGCCCGGGAAGTACATCTGCGTGACGAGGCGCTGTACGAAGGCGGTGCCGAACAGCGAGAAGTGGATGTGCGCCGGCCGCCAGGCGTTGCGGTGGTTGCGCCACGGGTAGGGTCCGGGCTTCACCGTGACGAAGCGGTACGAGCCGTCGGGGCCGGTGAGCGTGCGGCCGACGCCGGTGAAGTTCGGGTCGAGCGGGGCGGGGTGCTGGTCGCGCTTGTGCGCGTAGCGGCCCGACGCGTTCGCCTGCCAGACCTCGAGCAGCTGCCCGGCGACCGGCCGTCCCTCGCCGTCGACGACGCGGCCCTCGACGACGATGCGGCTGCCGAGCGGCTCCCCGGCGTGCTGGATGGTGAGGTCGCTCTCGTACGGGTCGACGTCGACGTGCCCGAAGGCGGGCGAGACGAGCTCGATCTCCTCCGGGTCCACCGTCACGAGCTCGTGCGTCGGGTGCCGGAGCACGCTGGAGCGGTAGGGCGGGAAGTCGCGGAGCGCGTGCCGGGCGGTGCGACCGGCCGCGCCCTCGTGCACCGCGGCGATCTCCGTGCTGAGGGCCGCCTGGGGCTCCTCGCCCGGTGGGATCGCCACGGGGCGCTGCTGGGGATCCGTCATGCGATGGCCAACCCGGTGTACTGCTCTGCGAGGGACTGCTGCGCGTAGCGCGAGCCGGTGACGTACCGGAGCCGGCCGACGCGGCTCGCGTAGTCGAACGCGCGCTCATCGCGCGCGACGTCGGGACCGGGCACGTGGAGCAGCTCGGTCATGTACTGCGAGAAGGACTGGATCTTCCACTGCCGCGCGAGCGCCGTGGTGCTGTACGCGGCGAGCGGCCCGTCATCCCCGCGGGCCTGCGCCGCGAGCGCCTCGCCGAGCAGGGCGACGTCGGCGATCGCCGCGTTCAGGCCCTTCGCGCCGGTGGGCGGCACGATGTGGCCGGCGTCGCCGGCGAGGAACAGCCGCCCGTACACGAGCGTCGCCGCCACCGAGGAGCGCATCGGGGTGATCGACTTCTCGGTGATCGGCCCGGGGGTGAGGGTCCAGCCCGGCGAGCCGAGCCGTTCCTGCAGCGCCGCCCAGATCCGGTCGTCCTCCCACTGCGCGAGGTCCTCACCCGGGTCGACCTGCAGGTAGAGCCGCGACACGGTGGGGCTGCGCATCGAGTGCATGGCGAAGCCCTCGGGGTGGAGGGCGTAGATCAGCTCGTCGGTGCTCGGCGCGACGTCAGCGAGGATGCCGAGCCAGGCGGCGTCGTAGCCGCGCTCGGCGGGCGCGAGGACCCCGTCGGGCACGAGGGTGCGGCAGACGCCGTGGTAGCCGTCGGCGCCGACCACGAAGTCGGCGCGCAGCTCGTGGTCGACGCCGTCGACACGGAACCGGACCACCGGGGCGTCGCCGTCGATCCCTTCGGGCCGCACGTCCTCCGCCGAGTAGTGCACCGCGCTGCCGAGCGCGTCGTGGTGGCGCATGAGGTCGAGCACGACCTGCTGCTGACCGTAGACGGTGACGGTGCGCCCGACGAGCGCGCGGAAGTCGACGTGCGTGCGCTCGCCCTCGACCTGGAGGTGGATGCCGCCGTGGACGAGTCCCTCGGCGTGCAGGCGCTCCGCGAGGCCGTATCGCTCGAGCACGTCGACGGACGCCTGCTCGAGCACGCCGGCCCGGATGCGCGAGAGCACGTGCTCGCGGGAGCGGTGCTCGACGATCACGAACGGCACCGCGTGCGCGGCGAGCACGGCGCCGATCAGCAGGCCGGCCGGTCCCGCGCCGATCACCGCGACCGTCGTGCGTTCCGCCACTGCCGCCTCCTTCGCCGACGCCGAGCCCCCACGCTCGCAGCCGATCCTGCCGCACGCACCGCTCCTTCCGCTGAGCGGAAGAGGCAGGATCACCATGTCAACCCGAGTTGACATGGTCATCGGTGCGCGACTACCGTCCGTCCGTCAACTAGAGTTGACGACCGTGTCGAAGGAGGAGGACGCCGTGACCGTGGCCGCAGCCGAGTCCGGGGATCCCATGGAGACCCTGCGCCGCATCGCCGCGCAGC
This sequence comes from Amnibacterium sp. CER49, assembly GCF_029846255.1. Taxonomy (GTDB): domain Bacteria; phylum Actinomycetota; class Actinomycetes; order Actinomycetales; family Microbacteriaceae; genus Amnibacterium. Next base: position 941,916 of record NZ_JARVWQ010000001.1, read on the forward strand.
GCCGCGAGCTCGATCGCGCCGAGGCCGTGGCCGTGCGCCGCGCCCGCGTCGGCGGGGCGTCGTGGGCGTTCATCGCGACGCTGCTCGGCGTCACCCGTCAGGCGGTTCATAAGCGCTACGGGCGACGATGACGGCACCGATGAGCTCCTCCGACCCGCCCGCACGCGCTCGCTCGTTCCGCTTCCGCCGAGGCACCGACACCGGTCCCCGAGCCGGGCTGCGCGACCTGCTCCCCTACCTCGCCGAGCACCGCACCGTGCTCCTCGTGGTCGTCGGCATCAGCGTGCTCGGCGCGCTCGCGTCGCTCGCGCAGCCGCTGCTGCTGCAGCAGGTCGTGCAGCGGGTGCAGCACGGGCAGGCGCTCGGCGACGTCATCGTGCTGATGGCGGTCGTCGTCGCGTTCGCCGCGGTCACGAACGGCGTGCAGCACTACCTGCTGCAGCGCACGGGCACCTCGGTGGTGCTCACCGCCCGGCAGCGGCTCATCCGGCACCTGCTGCGGCTGCCCGTCGCCGAGTTCGACCGGCGCCGCACCGGCGACCTCGTCTCGCGCATCGGCACCGACACGACGCTGCTCTACGCGGTGCTCACGCAGGGGCTCGTCGACGCCGCGGGCGGCGCCGTCACCTTCGTCGGCGCGTTGATCGGGATGCTCGTCGTCGACCCCGTGCTGCTCGGGCTCACGGTGCTCATCATCCTGTTCGCGATCCTCGTGGTCGGCGGTCTCGCGCGGCGCATCCGCAGCGCGAGCCGCGCGCAGCAGGACGCGGTCGGCCGCCTCACCGCCGAGGTCGAGCGCTCGATCGGCGCCGTGCGCACGATCCGCGCGTCCGGGGCGACCGAGCGCGAGACCGACGGCGTGATCGCGGTGGCGAAGGAGGCGTGGGCCGCGGGCATCGGCGTCGCGGGCGCTTCGGCACCCGTCGTGCCGGTCGCGAGCCTCACGCTGAACCTCGCCTTCCTCGTCGTGATCGGCGTCGGCGGCTACCAGGTCGCCGCCGGCACGACCACGATCGCGAACCTCTCGGCGTTCCTCTTCTTCCTCTTCCTGCTCGTGATGCCGCTCGGCCAGGCGTTCGGCGCCGCGAGCTCGGTCGCCTCCGCGCTGGGGGCGCTCGGCCGCATCACCGAGGTGCTCGACCTGCCCGCCGAGTCGGCGAAGGACCCGGAGGACGCCGACCTCGTCGGTCCCGCGAACGCCGACGCCGCACCCGCGGCGCCCGCGCTCGAGTTCGACGCCGTGGCGTTCGCGTACGCGGGTGAGGACGGCCCGACCGACGTGCTGCACGACGTCACGTTCGCGGTGCCGCGCGGCACCCGCACGGCGCTCGTCGGACCGTCCGGCGCCGGCAAGAGCACGATGCTCGCCCTGCTCGAGCGCTTCTACGACGTCTCCGCCGGCACGGTGCGGGTCGGCGGCGTCGACGTGCGGCGGCTCCCCCGCGAGGTGCTGCGGGCGCAGTTCGGCTACGTCGAGCAGGACGCCCCGGCGCTCGCCGGCACGATCCGCGACAACCTGATGCTCGCCGCGCCCCTCGCGACCGAGCAGGACTGCCTGCGGGCCCTCGACGCGGTGAACCTCCGCGAGGCGGTGCTGCGACACCCGCACGGCCTCGACGCCCCGGTCGGCGAGGAGGGCGTGCTGCTGTCCGGCGGCGAGCGGCAGCGGCTCGCGATCGCGCGGGCGCTGCTCGCCGACGCGCCGATCCTGCTGCTCGACGAGTCGACCTCGAACCTCGACGGCCGCAACGAGCAGCTGCTCCGCGAGTCGCTAAAGACGGCCTCCGTCGGCCGCACCGTGGTCGTGATCGCGCACCGCCTCTCCACGGTCGTCGACGCCGACCAGATCGTGGTGGTCGACGCGGGCCGCGTGCTCGCGCGCGGCACCCACGACGAGCTGGTGGACACCTCACCGCTCTACCGCGAGCTGGCGGCCAGCCAGCTCCTCGTCTGACCCTCCCCCCTCCCCCGTTCGCGGATCCGGATTTCTTGCGCAGATCCGGATTTCTGGTCCGACACGCCGCTCCCGAGCCCGGCGGCGCGGCGTGTCGCGGAGTTCTTCCGGATCCGCGATCGGTGCATCCGGTCCTCCCCAGGCCCTGAAGCGCCCGTGGTTCGAGCTCCCGTCCTGGGAGCGCGCGCCGGAGCGACTTCGGATGGGCCACCCTTCCCGCCGTGTCCCTCGCCGCAGCGCATCTCCAGCTCGTCGCCCACGAGGTGCTCGCTGCGCACGACGGGGTCGCGCACCTCCAGCGATTCCTCGAAGCGGGTCTCAGCCGCAACGACGTCGCCCGTGCGCTGCATCTCGGCATCGTGCAGCGGCCGCGCATCGGCTGGTACTGCCTGCCGACGCTTCCGAGCGGCGCGGTCCGGGCGATCCGAGTCGGCGGCGTGCTCGGCTGCGTGTCCGGGGCAGCGGAGCACGGGATCGTGACACCCTAGCGGTCAACTCGCCTGCTGCACGTCAGCCTGGCACCCGACGCCACTCGGCTCCGCCGCGCCGACGACGCGTCGCGACGGGCGGTCGCGGGGCAGGACCGCGGGGTGCGGTGGCACTGGGAGCGCCGATCGGAACCCGCCCAGGGCTATCGCGCGCATCCGCTGGACGTGCTGCTGCAGATGGCGTCATGCGTCCCCGAGCCGTGGTTGGTCGCGGCGATCGACTCCGCGCTGAGCCCTGCGCAGCGCAGTCCGCTCCTCGCCGCGTCCGAGCTGTCGAGGCTGCGGTCTCTGCTGCCCGAGCACCATCGAGGGGCGGTCGACCGTGCGGACGCCAGGTCGGAGGCGCCGGGCGAATCCCTGCTGCGCGTGGGCCTGCAGGATGCTCGCATCCCCGTCGAGCCGCAGGTCTGGCTCACGCAGCGCTACCGCGCCGACCTTCTCGTCGACGGCTGGCTGCCGGTCGAGGTCGACGGCGCCTCGACCCACGCCACACCCGAGGGGTTCGAGCACGACCGCGAGCGGGACGCGACGCTCGCCTGGTTCCTGTCGCATCCGCTGCGGTTCAGCCAGCGGCTCGTCGTGGACGACCTGCCGTTCGTGGTCGGCGCAGTGCGGCGGGTCTGGCTCGGGGGCCCACCTCGCCGCTGATCCCCGCTGCCCCTTCTTCGCGGATCCGGAGAAACTCGCCGACACGCCGCTCCTCACCCCGGGGAAGCGGGGTGTCGCACCAGAAATCCGGATCCGCGCAAGAAATCCGGATCCGCGACGGGGGTGGGTGGGAGGGGGTCAGGCGAAGGGGGACGGGGTCATCGTGTACTTCGTCGAGAGGTACTCGTGGATGCCCTCGAAGCCGCCCTCGCGGCCGACACCCGACTGCTTCACCCCGCCGAACGGCGCCGAGGCGTTCGAGATGACGCCCACGTTCAGGCCCATCATCCCGGTCTCGAGCAGCTCGATCATGCGCTGCCCTCGCGCGAGGTCGCGGGTGAAGACGTAGGAGACGAGGCCGAACTCGGTGTCGTTCGCGATGCGCACCGCCTCCTCCTCCGAGGAGAAGCGGCTGACGGCCACCACGGGCCCGAAGATCTCGGTCTTCAGGATGTCGCTGCCGGGCTTCACGTGATCGAGCACCGTGGGCGAGAAGAAGGTGCCCGGACGGTCGACGCGCCCGCCGCCGATCCGCTCGGTGGCGCCCCGCTCGACGGCGTCCTTCACGAGGCGCTCGGCCTTCTCGATCGCCGCCTCGTTGATGAGCGGGCCGATGCGCACGCCCTCGTCGGTGCCACGGCCGATCGGCAGCGCCTGCACCCGCTCGGTGAGCTTCGCGGCGAACTCGTCGGCGACCGACTCGTGCACGACGAAGCGGTTCGAGGCGGTGCAGGCCTGACCGATGTTGCGGAACTTCGCGAGCATCGCGCCCTCGACCGCCGCGTCGAGATCCGCGTCCTCGAAGACGATGAACGGCGCGTTGCCACCGAGCTCCATCGACGTGCGGAGCACGTTGCCCGCCGCCTGCTGCAGCAGCTTCACACCGACCGGGGTCGAGCCGGTGAAGCTCAGCTTGCGCAGGCGCGAGTCGGCGAGCACCGGCTCGGTGAGCGCACCGGCCTTCGTCGTCGGGACGACGTTCAGGACACCGGCGGGCACGCCCGCCTCCTCGAACAGCTTCGCCACGTAGAGCGTCGTGAGCGGCGTCAGCTCGGCCGGCTTCACGATGACGGTGCAGCCCGCGGCGAGCGCGGGCGCGATCTTCCGCGTCGCCATGGCGAGCGGGAAGTTCCACGGCGTGATCAGGTAGCAGGGCCCGACGGGGTGCTGCGACACGATGGTGCGGCCGGTGCCCTCGGGGTTCACGCCGTAGCGGCCCGTGATGCGCACGGCTTCCTCCGAGAACCAGCGGAGGAACTCGCCGCCGTACGTCACCTCGCCGTGCGACTCGGCCAGCGGCTTGCCCATCTCGAGCGTCATGAGCAGCGCGATGTCGTCCTTGCGCTCCTGCACGAGCTCCCACGTGCGCCGCAGCACGTCGCTGCGGCTCCGGGGCGAGGTCCTCCCCCACGACTCCTGCGCGGCGGCAGCGGCGTCGAGGGCGCGGATGCCGTCCTCGGGACGCCCGTCGGCCACCGACACGAGGACCTTCCCGGTCGACGGGTCGGTCACGTCGAAGCGCTCGCCGCCGGTCGCGTCCTGCCAGCTGCCGCCGATGAGCAGCCCCGTGGGCACGTCGCCCAGCACCCTCGACTCGTCCTCAGCCGCCATCGTGCGCCTCCTCGTCCTCGACCTCCGAGCCTAGGAGGGGATCCCTGGGGCCTCAGCCGGAGGCGCTGTCCTCCGTCACGACGCCGGCGCTCCGGAGCTCCTCGAGGGCCGCCGCGCTCGAGGCCGGCGCGACTCCCGCGACGAGGTCGGTGAGCACCCGGACGCGCTCGCCGTCTCCGACCGCGTCGAGGGCGGAGGCACGCACGCAGTAGTCCGTGGCGATGCCGACGACGTCGACGTCCGTGACACCGCGCTCGCGGAGCACCTCGGCGACGGTCCGCCCGTCGTCGGTGGTGCCCTCGAAGAGCGAGTAGGCGGGACGCCCCTGCCCCTTCTTCACGTGCACGTCGATCGCATCCGCATCCAGGGCCGGGTGGTAGTCGGCACCGGGGGTGCCGCTCACGCAGTGCCGCGGCCAGGTGCCGACGAAGTCGGGGGCGGCCCCGGTGGCGAAGTGGCCGCCGTTGTCGTTGTCGCCGTCGTGCCAGTCGCGCGACGCGATGACGACGTCGTAGTCGCCGCGATGGGCGCGGAGGTGCTCGGTGATGCCCGCCGCGACGGCCGCGCCCCCGTCGACGCCGAGCGCGCCGCCCTCGGTGAAGTCGTTCTGCACGTCGATGACGAGGAGCGCCCGGGCCATGCGCCCGATCCTAGGCAGGCCCTCCCGCGTGCCGAGGCCCTACCGGTTCGACAGGTGCGACCCGCACGCCCAGGCGTCGGCGGTCAGCTCGTCGAGCGCCGCCTTCGTCGACTCGGTGACGTGACCGAGCGCGTAGAAGGCGAAGACGAGCGGGGTGCCGTCCTTCGCGTGGATCACGCCGGCGAGCGTGTACCCGGTGTCGATCCACCCGGTCTTCGCGTGGACCGCGCCGTCGGCCCGCGCGGCGGCGCCCTGGAACCGGTCCGAGTAGCTGAGCGAGCCGGTCCGACCGGACACGGGCAGCCCGTCGTAGATCGCGCCGAGCGATCCGACGCGCAGCCGGACGAGGTGGAGCAGGCGCGTCAGATAGGTGGGCGGCACCGCGTTGTCGTCGCTGAGACCGGAGCCGTCGACGATGCGCAGCGCGGACGTGTCGATGCCGTACCCCTGCAGGCCGGTGACCGTGCCCTGCTGCTCGTCGGTGAAGCGGTCGCCGGCGCCGGAGACGATCGCCGTCTCGCGGGCGAGCGCCTCGGCGATCGTGTTGTCCGACACGATCAGGGTCTGCTGGACGAGCGTCGACACCGGCTGCGAGCGCACGAGCCCGAGCCGTGCCGCGTGCGCGGGCGCCGTGCCGCGCACCGTCGTCACCCCGGGACCGAAGTACGCGGCGAAGGCTGCACCGGCGCGCCCGACGGGGTCGAGGCCGCGGTACGAGACGGGCGCGCTCGGCACGTCGCGGTCGCCGTCGACCATCAGCGCGGTGATCCGCGGCATGTAGCCGTCGATGCGGTCCTGGTCGTGCCAGGTCGGCTGCCACGACGGACCGCCGAAGTAGGAGCTGTCGAGCACGATCTGCGTGATGCGCTGCCCGCGGTTCGCGGGGTCCGCCGCCCAGGCCTTCTTCACCTGCGCGACGAGGGTCGCGAGGTGCGGGGCGCCGGCGTAGGCCGTGGTCGTGCCGACGGGCGTGCGTGACAGGGTCACGTCGCCGCCGCCGACGAGGACGATCTGGCCGGGCTTGGACCCCTTCACCACCGTCGTCGTGAAGCGGTGGTCGGGCCCGAGCACCTCGAGGGCGGCCGCGGTGGTGAGCAGCTTCAGCACGCTCGCCGTGCGCGAGGCCACGGCGCCGCGGCGGTCGAAGAGCACCTCGCCGCTCGCGTCGTCGACCACGCGACCCTGGAACGACGCGAGCCGCGGATCACGGGCGGCGGCCGAGATCGAGCAGTTCCGGGCGAGCGCCTGACGGACGCGGGGCGCCGGTGTCGTAGTCGGCGTCCGGGTCGGCGTGGGATCGGTGACCGGGGTCCGCGCCACCTGCCCGGCGGGTTGCACGGCCGATGCCGCCGTCGCGCGCGCTGCGGGCGCGGGATGCGCGGAGAGCGCGTACGCCGCCGACCAGCTGCCCGCCAGCAGGGCAGCGGTGACCCCGCTCGCCACCGCGAGCGTCCGACGCCGGACCATCGCGCCAGTGTAAGGACGGACTGATCTAGCCCTGCGTGGCCTCGCCGGGATAGACGAGGCCGATGCGCCGCCGGATCTCGTCGAGCAGCGCCATGATGCCCACGACCTGCGCGGCGGGCAGCCGCTCGCTCTCCGTCCGTCCCTCACGCACCAATCGCTCGAGCTCGAGCGCCTGGTACTGCATGCCTCGCCCGGACGTCGCCGGCCGTCCGGTGCGCACGACCTCGCCGCGCTCGTCCCGCACCGTGTAGCCGGTCGGCGTGTACCAGACGGGGTCGATGTCGATGGAGCCGCCGGTGGCGACGATCGCGGCGCGGTTCGGACCCTTGAGGTCGGACGCCGTGCTGAACACCGTGTGCCGCCCGTCGTCGTGCACGAACGTGCCGGACACCCGCTGGTCGACGCCCGTGGTGGTGAACGTCGCGGCCACCTGCACGTCGGCGGGCAGCCCGAAGAGGTCGACGGCGAACGAGATCGGGTAGACCCCGAGGTCGAGCAGCGCACCGCCACCGAGCGCCGGGTCGTTGATGCGGTGACCGGGATCCTTCGGCAGCGACTGCGTGTGGTCGGCGAGCAGCAGCTGCGGGTCGCCGATCTCGCCGGAGCGCAGCACCTCGTGGATCTCGAGCATGTGCGGCAGCCAGCGCGTCCACATGGCCTCGAGGGCGACGAGCCCGCGGGCGCGGGCGAGGTGGACCACCGCCTCCGCCTCGCGGGCGTTCAGCGTGAACGGCTTCTCGACGAGCACGTGCTTGCCGTGCTCGAGCGCGAGCAGGGCCGCCTCGGCGTGCGCCGGATGCGGGGTCGCCACGTAGACGACGTCGACCGAGGGGTCCGAGACGAGGGCCTCCCACGTGCCGTGCGCGTTCGGCACGTCGTGCTCAGCGGCGAAGGACCGCGCCCGTTCCGTCGTGCGGCTGCCGACGGCGGCGACGCGGAGGCCCGCGTCGTGGAGGTCCCGCGTGAAGTCTCCGGCGATGTGCCCGGTTGCGAGGATGCCCCAGCCGAGGCCGTCCCGATCGGTCATGCGCGAACGCTAGCCCGCGGCGCTCCCGGTGCGCCGCGTGAGGTGCGCTGCGCGATCGATTACACTCGACGCGGTCCGCCGCCCTAGCTCAGTCGGCAGAGCGATTCACTCGTAATGAATAGGTCAAGGGTTCGATTCCCTTGGGCGGCTCCACGAGAAGAAGGCATCGTCCCGTCAGGGTCGGTGCCTTCTTCTCGTTGTGCGGGAGTACCGCGCGGAGGTCATCCGCCCGGGTGGAGGTGCGACACGCGCTATCCGCACCTTCACGAGGGCGAAGTACCTGCGCGCGGTCCGAGCCTCAGCCGCAGGTGGCCGCCGACGGCACCGCGCCCGAGGTGAGGTAGCGGTCGACGGGGTCGTCGATGCAGGCGACGTGGTTGCGGTACGCGGTGTGGCCCTGCCCCTTCAGGGTGAGCAGCACGCCCTTCGGCAGCTGGCCCGCGAGGCTCCGCGCCCACGCGATGGGGGTGGCGGGGTCGCCCGTCGTGCCGAGCACGAGGATCGGCGGCGAGCCGACCGCGTGCACCCGGTGCGGGGCACCGATCGCCTTCACCGGCCAGTTGCCGCAGACCGGGTCGCCGAGATCGTTCGTGTTGTCCGCCGCGCGGAGCGGGTCGGCCGCGTCGAGCTGCCGGCCCTCGGCCTTCAGCACCGCCGGGTCGGTCTCGACGGGCTTGTCGAGGCAGTCGACCGCGTAGATTGCCTCGAAGAGGTTGTCGGTGTAGCCGGAGTCGCTTCGGTCGACGTAGGAGTCGGCGAGTGCCAGCGTCAGCTGGGTCTCGCCGTGCAGGATCTGCGCGAACGCCTTCGTCAGGTACTGCCAGGAGCCCTGGTCGTAGAGCGCCGCGTCGATCGCCGTGCGCAGGTAGGCGCTGTTCACCTCGCGCCCGTCCGACGCGCGGATCGGCGACCGGCGCAGCGCGACGAGCATCTGCGCGATCGTCGAGGTCGCCTGCGCGACGGTGAGCCCGTGGAACGGGCAGGAGCTGCGTGTGACGCAGTCGGCGAGATAGGTCTGCAGCGCGGCGCCGAACGCGCGGGTGTTCGCGAGGCTCTCCTCGAACGAGCTGATCGACGGATCGACGGCGCCGTCCAGCACCATGCGCCCGACGTGGGTCGGGAACCGGTCGGCGTACTCGGCGCCGATCGACGTGCCGTAGGAGAAGCCGAAGTAGTCGAGCTTCGGCGACCCGACGGCGGCGCGGAGCATGTCGAGGTCCCGGACGGTGCTGACCGTGTCGACGTGCGCGAGCAGCGCACCCGTGCGGGCCGCGCACGCCTGCCCGAACGCGGTGTCGGCGTGCTCGATGCGGCTGCGGAGCGCCGAGCTGCCCTCGGGCAGGTCCGGGTCGAGGAACAGCACGGAGTCGAGCCGCTTCGTGTCGTAGCAGTCGACCGCGCTCGATCTGCCCACGCCCCGCGGGTCCCACGCGACGATGTCGTAGGCGTCGAGCAGCGTCTTGTCGAAGATCTGCTTCGCGCTGGTCTGCAGGAACGCGACCGCGGAGACGCCCGGTCCCCCGGGGTTCATGAACAGGGTGCCGATGCGGTGCCCCGAGGCCGGCCGCATCGTGAGCGCGAGGTGGATGCGGCCACCGCCGGGAGACGACCAGTCGAGGGGCGCGGTCGCGGTGCTGCAGCGGAACCCGTCGGCGCAGCCCTTCCAGACGAGCCGCTGCCCGTAGAACGGTCGCGCCGAGGCGGGGGCGGTGGTGGCCGCCACCGGGGTCGAGGTGGTGTCGGGCGTCGGCAGCAGGCCGCACCCGGCGAGGACGAGCAGCACGAGCAGCGCCGCGAGCGGCGCGAGCACCCGCCTCACCGGCGTCGCTCCAGGGCCGCGGTGACGAGCACCGCCTCGAGCACGAGGAGGGGCGGCACGTTCGCCGGCAGGCGCCGGCGGGCGTCGGCGATCGCGTCGAGCACCGCGAGCGTCGCGGTCGGCGGGGTGTCGGTGGCGAGGCGCTCGATGTCGTCGCCGTACGCGCCGTTGACCGGCGTGAGTCCCGCGCCGAGCTGGTGCAGCAGCACGTCGCGGTGGAGCGCGAGCAGGTCGAGCAGGATGCGGTCGACGCTGTCGCGGAGCCCGCGGGTCGCGCGGCGCTTCTGGTCGTCCTCGAGCTGCTTCAGCATGCTGCGCAGCTGCGGGGGGACGGCCGCGCCCGGCTGCACGCCCATCGACTTCAGCGCCGCGGCGCGCTCGCCCTCGTCGCGCTCCTCGGTGAGCGCCGAGGAGTCCTCCTTCGCGATGTCGAGCAGCCGCTGCGCGCTGCGCACCGCCTGCGGCACGCTGCGCACGCCGAACGCGATGCGGATCGTCTCGTCGCGCCGCGCGCGGGCGTCGGCGTCGGTCGCGAGCCGGTGCGCCATGCCGATGTGGCTCTGCGCCTCCTGCGCGGCACGGAGCGCGAGCGCGGGGTCGACGCCGTCGCGGCGGACGAGCAGCTCGGCGACCTCGGCGGGATCGGGCACGCGCAGGCGGACCACGCGAACCCGCGAACGGATCGTCGGCAGCAGATCCGCCTCGCTCGGTGCGCAGAGGATCCACACGGTGCGCTCGGGCGGCTCCTCGAGCGACTTCAGCAACACGTTGGAGGTGCGCTCGGTCATCCGGTCGGCGTCCTCGATGACGAGCACCCGGTACGCGGCGACCGACGGCGAGTAGGCGGCGGAGGTGACGAGGCGGCGCACCTCGTCGATCGTGATCGTCACGCGCTCGGAGGCGAGCACGGCGAGGTCGGGGTGCGTGCGCGCGTCCACCAGCGCGGCTACGGCCGGATCGGGCACGCCGCCGGGGCTCAGCAGCGCGGTCGCGAACGCGTAGGCGAGGTTCGAGCGGCCGGAGCCGGGCGGCCCGGTGAGCAGCCAGGCGTGCGTCATCGCACCGGTGGACTGCTCGCCCCGGTACGCGTCGCGGGCGGCGGCCGTCACCCACTCGATGGCCTGCTGCTGCCCGATGAGCTCGGCGAACGGCGTCTCGGTGCTCATGCCGTCGTCCCGACCCACGGCTGCAGCACCGCGCGGATGCGCTGCTGCACCTCGTCCGGCGGCAGCGCCGCGTCGACCACGACGATGCGGTGCGGCTCGGCGTCGGCGAGCGCGAGGTAGGCGTCGCGCACCCGGGCGTGGAAGTCGTCGTGCTCGGCCTCGAGCCGGTCGAACCGCTCGCGGTCGGCACGGCGTGCGCGACCGACCGCCGGGTCGAGGTCGAGCAGCACGGTGACGTCGGGCAGCAGCCCGTCCGCGGCCCAGAGCGACAGACGGCGCACCTCGTCGGCGTCGAGCACGCGGCCGGCGCCCTGGTAGGCGACCGAGGAGTCGAGGTAGCGGTCCTGCAGCACCACGTCGCCGCGCGCGAGCGCGGGCCTCACCACCGTCGCGATGTGCTCGGCGCGGTCGGCGGCGTAGAGCAGCGCCTCGGCCCGAGGGGTGATGGCCTCGGGCCGGTGCAGCACGAGGTCGCGGATGCCACCGCCGAGGCCTGTGCCGCCGGGCTCGCGGGTGCGCACGACGCGGCGGCCGAGCGCCGTCAGCCACGCCTCGAGGGCCTCGGCCTGAGTGGTCTTGCCCACCGCGTCGCCGCCCTCGAGCGTGACGAACAGCCCGGTCACGTGCGCTTCGTGGTGCGCTTCGCCGTCGTCGTGCGCGGCTTCGCCGTGCGGGTCGCCCGCTTCGGCGCCGGTCCCTTGGCGCGCTTGTCGGCGAGCATCTGCACGGCGCCGGCGAAGTCGATCTGCAGCGGGTCCTGGCCCCGCGGGATGGTCGCGTTCGTCTCGCCGTCGGTGACGTAGGCGCCGAAGCGGCCGTCCTTGATGCGGATCGGCTTGCCGCTCACCGGGTCGGCCTCGAACTCCTTGAGCGCGCTGCTGCCGGCACGCTTCGCGCCGTACTTCGGCTGCGCGAACAGCTCGAGCGCGCCGGGGAGGTCGACCGTGAAGATGCTGTCCTCGTCGGGCAGCGTGCGGGTGTCGGTGCCCTTCTTCAGGTAGGGCCCGTACCGGCCGTTCTGCGCCGTGATCGCCTCGCCGCTCTCCGGGTCGTCGCCGACCGTGCGCGGCAGGTCGAGCAGCTGGACCGCGGTGGCGAGGTCGACGGTGTCGGGCGACATCGACTTGAACAGCGAGGCGGTGCGCGGCTTCGGCGCGCCCTTCTTGCCGGCCTCGTCATCGGGGATCACCTCGGTGACGTAGGGGCCGAACCGGCCGTCCTTGGCGATGATCGTGCGCCCCGACTCGGGGTGCGCGCCGAGCACGCGGTCCTCCTGCGGCGGCGCGGCGGCGAGCTCGCGGGCCTTGGCCTCGGTGAGCTCGTCGGGCGCGAGGTCCGGAGGGAGGTTGACGCGGCGTGTCGACTGCTCGGCCTCGCGCAGCTCGCCCGTCTCAGGGTCGACCTGCGGCTCGCCCGGCTCGACGACCTCGAGGTAGGGCCCGTACTTGCCGATGCGGAGCGTGATGTCGTCGGTGAGCGGGATCGAGTTGATCGACTTCGCGTCGATGTCGCCGAGGTTGTCGACGACGCCGCGCAGCCCGGGGTGCTGCGGGTCTCCGAAGTAGAACTCTCGGAGCCAGTCGACCCGGTCCTGCTCGCCGTCGGCGATGCGGTCGAGGTCGTTCTCCATCTCGGCGGTGAAGTCGTAGGCGACGAGCGCGCCGAAGAAGTCCTCGAGGAGCCGGACGACCGAGAAGGCGATCCAGTTCGGCACGAGCGCGTTGCCACGGGCGGTGACGTAGCCGCGGTCGACGATGGTGGAGAGGATCGTGGCGTAGGTCGAGGGACGGCCGATGCCGAGCTCCTCGAGCGTCTTCACGAGGCTCGCCTCGGTGTACCGCGGCGGCGGCGACGTCTCGTGACCGTTCGCGGTGGCGTCCTGCGACGCGAGCGCCTGCCCCTCCGCGAGCGGCGGCAGCTTCGCCTCGCCGCCCTGGTCGGCGTTGCGCTCCTCGTCGCGGCCCTCCTCGTAGGCCGCGAGGAAGCCGCGCACGGTGATGACCGTGCCGCTCGCCGTGAACTCGGCGGCGCGGCCCGCGGCGGGCACGCCGACCACCACGGACGCGGTGGAGCCCCGCGCGTCGATCATCTGCGACGCCACGGTGCGGCGCCAGATCAGCTCGTAGAGCCGCAGCTCGTTCGTGTTGAGCGCGCCGCGGAGCTCGTCGGGCGTGCGGAAGACCTCGCCCGACGGCCGGATGGCCTCGTGCGCCTCCTGGGCGTTCTTGTTGCGCCCCGCGTACACCCGGGGCGCATCGGGCACCGTCTCGGCGCCGAACAGCGCGCGGGCCTGCGCGCGGGCGGCCTGCGTCGCCTGCGCCGACAGGGCCGGCGAGTCGGTGCGCATGTAGGTGATGTAGCCGTTCTCGTACAGCCCCTGCGCGACCGACATGGTCTGCCGGGCGCTGAACCGCAGCTTGCGCGCGGCCTCCTGCTGGAGGGTCGACGTGGTGAACGGCGCGGCCGGGCGGCGCGTGTAGGGCTTCGACTCGACCGAGAGCACGGTCGCCCCGGGGTGACCGGTGCCGATCGCCTCGGCGATCGCCTGCGCGTCGGCGCCCGACAGGACGAGGGCGTCGGTCTTGACCCGCCCTCGGTCGTCGAAGTCGCGGCCGGTGGCGACGCGGCGGCCGTCGAGCCGGTTGAGGCGCGCGGCGAAGTCGGTGCCGCCCTCGGCGGCGAAGTGCGCGGTGACGTCGAAGTAGCCGGCGGAGACGAACGCGAGGCGCTCGCGCTCGCGGTCGACGACGAGCCGGGTCGCGGCGGACTGCACGCGTCCGGCGGACAGCCCGGGCCCGACCTTGCGCCAGAGCACGGGCGAGACCTCGTAGCCGTAGAGCCGGTCGAGGATGCGGCGGGTCTCCTGCGCGTCGACGAGGGCGGTGTCGAGCTGCCGCGTGTGGTCACGGGCGTGGGCGATGGCGTCCTTCGTGATCTCGTGGAAGACCATGCGCTTCACGGGGACCTTCGGCTTCAGCACCTCGAGCAGGTGCCACGCGATGGCCTCGCCCTCGCGGTCCTCATCAGTCGCGAGGTAGAGCTCGTCGGCGTCCTTCAGCGCGCGCTTCAGGTCGGAGACCGTCTTCTTCTTCTGGTCGGAGACCACGTAGTACGGCTCGAACCCGTTGTCGACGTCGACGGAGAACTTGCCCAGCGAGCCCTTCTTCAGCTCGGCCGGCAGGTTCTTCGGCTCGATGAGATCGCGGATGTGCCCGACGGACGCCTGCACCTCGTACCCGTCACCCAGGTACTTCGCGATCGTCTTCGCCTTCGCGGGCGACTCGACGATCACGAGCTTCTTCGTGCCGGGCACGGCGTCCTCCTCTCCCCTGACGGGGTCCGCGGCGGGAGACCCGGCCGCGATCCCGCACACCATACACAGCGGCCTCCGACGGACTGCGTAGGGCACCCGGCGCTCGACACCGGGTCGCGCATCCGGGCGGCCCCGCCGTGGCGACGGCGTGCAGCGGCAGGCCGAGCACCGTCACGACGACGTCGACGCGCACGACGAGGGCGGACTGCTCGCAGGTCGCGAGAGCCGCGCCGTTCGCCGCTGCGAGTGCAGCGGCACGGTCACAGGGTACGCCCGGTGCGGCGCCGAGCGCGGTGTCGGCCCCCGCGAGCGCCGCCGCGTCGGCCGCCTGCGCCGCCGTACCGCGCGCTGCGAGCACGGCCGCCAGCGGGAGCAGCAGCACGAGCAGGGCCGCGAGGGCCGCGACCACGCCGACCGCGAGCACCGTGCCCGCTCCCCGGTCGGCATGCCCGGTCACCCCGCAGCCCCGAGGGCGCAGGCGCGAGCGGCCAGCGTCACGACGACCTCGGCGGAGGCGGTCGCGCACACGACGCCGTCGGCGGTGCGGCCGAAGCGCACTGCGCCGGCGCCGGCCTCGGTCGCCATCACCCCCGCACGCGCTTCGCCGTCACCGCGGGCGACGCTGCGCGCGGCGAGCGCGGCGGCGCCCTGCAGGCGGAGCTGCTCGGCGCCGGCCGTGAGGCCGCCGAGGCACGCGGCGAGCACGAGCAGCACGGCGGGCACCGCCACCGCGACCTCCGCGGTGACGGTGCCCGCATCGGGTCGCTCAGCCGGGCATCGCGAGCGCATGCCGGATCAGGTCGGTGAGCATGCCGCGGACGGCGTCGGATCGGAGCACCACGACGAGCAGTGCCGCGAAGCCGACCGCGGCGATCGTGGCGATCGCGTACTCGGCGGTGACCGCACCGGTCTCGGAGCGCCAGGTCGGCCCGGGTACCCGGGAGCGCGACGGCCAGGGCGAGCGGGGCATGTCGTACCTCTTTCTCTGGGGTTCTTCGCGCACGGGCAGGTCATCGTCGCCCCGGCGTTCCGCCGGCCGGCGCGGGCCCGGCTTCCGGCGCCGTCCAGCGTCAGATCGGCAGCGCTGTGGAGGAGAGGATGGCGAGCCCGACCGGCAGGGCCCCGGCGAGCAGGAACGCAGGCAGCACGAGCACACCGAGCGGCACGAGCAGCCGCACGCCGAGCACGGTCGCGGCGATCCCCGCATCGGCGAGCACGGCGCGGCGAACCCGGTCGGCCTCGGCCCCGAGCAGAGGCGCGACCGCGACGCCGCAGCGCTCCGCGAACCGCGCGGCGGCTTCGATCACGGGCTCGTCCTCGCGCAGGTCGATGCCGACGTCGCGGGCCGCGCTCATCGCGGCGAGCCGCGCGCCGTGCAGCGGCAGGCCGGCCCGGAGGGCGAGCGCGACGAGGTCGAGCCCGAGGCCGCTCTGCCAGCGGACGGCGGCGGCGCGACGGACGAGCCGGCGGCTCCAGGTCGCCGCGGCCGCGATCAGCACCGTCGCGAGGAGCACCGCGAGCGCACCGAGCGGGGTGAGCAGCACCCGCGGCACGTCGAAGCCGAGCGCCCAGCCGAGCACCGCGGATCCCGGTGGGAGCAGGAGGGTCAGGCGCGCGCTCGCGGCGGGGCCGGCGACCGCGGCGCGCACGGCACGGTGCAGGTCGGCGCCGCCGCGCAGCCCGATGGCGGCCCGGTCGAGCGCCGTCGCGAGGGGCGCGCCGGTCTCGGCCGCGAGCGCGAGCAGCGCGCCGGTGCGCCGCCACGCGTCGCCGCGCGGGTCCGCGGGAAGTGCGGCGAAGGCGGGCGCGAGCGGCAGGCCCGCGGACGCTCGACGGGCGACGGCCGCGGCGAGCGGCGCCTCGTCCTCCGAGCCGTCGGCGATCGCGTCCCAGGCCGTGGCGGGCGCGGCGCCGGCCCGGACGAGGGCGGCGAGCCGCTCGACGGTGCCGGCGACGTCGTCGAAGACCCGCGCCGCATCGGGCCGCCGCCTCAGGATGCGCTCACCTCGAGCCCGCGAGCCGGGTCGAGCCGGAGCGCGCCGACGTGCTCGACCACCCGGTGTCCGTCGCGCCGACCGAGCTGCACGACCAGGTGGATCGCGGCGGCCGCCTGGCGGCGGAGCGCCTCCGGCGGGAGGCCCGCGAGGGCGCCGAGCGCCTCGAGACGGGCGCCGAGCCCGTCGAGCGAGGCGCAGTGCACCGTGCCGGCGCCGCCGTCGTGACCGGTGTTCAGCGCGGCGAGCAGCTCGGCGATCTCGGCGCCGCGGCACTCCCCCAGCACGAGCCGGTCGGGACGCATGCGGAGCGCCTCGCGGACGAGCCGCGGCAGGTCGACGCCGCCCGCGCCGTCGGCGTTCGCCTGGCGCGCCTCGAGGCCGACGACATGCGGGTGGTCGATCGCGAGCTCCGCGACGTCCTCGATCGTGACGATGCGCTCGGCCGGCGGTGCCTCCGCGAGCAGCGCCGCGAGCAGCGACGTCTTGCCGCTGCCCGCCGCGCCGGTGATGAGCACGTTGCGGCGCCGGCGGACCGCCTCCCGCAGCCGGTCCGCGGTCGCGTCGTCGAGCATCCCCGCGTCGACGAGGTCGGGGAGCCGCCACGGCCGCGGGCGGGCGAGTCGCACCGAGAGCAGCGCGCCGCCCGTGCTCACCGGCGGCAGCACCGCGTGCGCCCGCACGCCGCCGGGCAGGCGCACGTCGGCGAACGGGGTCGCGTCGTCGAGGTGGCGGCCGCCCGTCGCGATCAGTGCGACCGCGAGCCGCCGCGCCTCGGGAGGCGGAAGCGGCACCCATGCGTCGACGACGGCGAGGCCGCGGCCCGCGTCGGCCCAGAGCGCGCCGCGGGAGTCGAGGACGAGATCGGTGACGCCAGGCGCGGCGAAGGGAGCGAGTGGACCGAGCGCTGCGACGTCCCGCCGCTGCTCGTCCGCGATCGGCGCGGGGACGGCCTGCGACCCCAGGAGCGCCTGCTGCGGCGCGGGCGCCCGGCGGACGGGGACGAACGGTTCCGACACGCGCCGCACGGTAGGCGCGCGATGCGGCCCCTGCCCGCGGTTCACCGCTGCGGCGCGGGGATGTCGACGGAACCGGGCCTGGGGAGGAGCGGATGCACCCCGACGGCGGCCCGTCCCGACGGACGGAGCACGTGGCGACGAGAAGGTCGCGACGAGAAGAAGACAAAAAGAAGGGGCGGCACCTATTGGGGGGAACAGGTGCCGCCTCAGCAGCGCTCGATTGGGGGGAATCGGACAGCGCCGCAAGCCAAGCTCTTCACTCGACGCGTCCGAGTGTACCCAGTTCGGGGCCCAGTGCAAGCACCTCGAACATCGCCGTGTCCCGGCGTGTCGCGCCGTTCAGCGGAAGCGGACGACGAGCTCCACCTCGACCGGCGAGCCGAGCGGCAGCGCGGCGACGCCGACGGCGCTGCGCGCGTGGCGGCCGTCGTCGCCGAAGAGGTCGACGAGCAGGTTGGAAGCGCCGTTCAGCACCGCCGGCTGCTCGGTGAAACCCGGTGCGGAAGCCACGAACCCGGTGACCTTGACGACCTGCACGACGCGGTCGAGACCGCCGAGCACGGACGCGACGGCGGCGAGCCCGTTCAGCGCACAGACCGCGGCGAGGTCGGCGGCCTCGTCGACGCCGACGTCGGCGCCGAGCACCCCGGTGCGCGGCAGCCTCCCGTCGAGGAACGGCAGCTGCCCCGCGGTGAAGACGAGATCGTCGGCGACGACCGCCGGCACGTAGGCCCCGGCGGGCGCGGCGACCTCGGGCAGCGTGAGCCCGAGCTCGGCGAGCCGGTCCGCGATCGCCATCAGGACTCGCCCCGCGGACGCTTCAGGTAGGCGACGAGCCCGCCCTCGGGGCCCTGCACGACCTGCACGAGCTCCCAGCCGTCGGCGCCCCAGTTGTTGAGGATCGCGGCGGTGCTGTGGATGAGCAGCGGCGTCGTGGCGTACTCCCAGGCGGGCATCTGTCCTCCTTTTTGGGGGTTGCGGCGCGGCTGCCGGGCGGCCGCGCCGCCGTCCGTACCCTGTGATCCTATGTCCGCCCGTTCCGCGCGCCCCCGGGGCCCGATCTCGGCGCTGTTCGGCATGCTGCTCGCGGCCGTCCTCGCCGGCGTGATGATCACCGTCGGTGTGGCCCCCGCCATCGCCTTCACCGGCGTCGGTGCCAAGAACGGCATCGGCCTGTTCGAGACGCTGCCCGACGACCTGCAGATCGCATCGCTGCAGCAGAAGACCGAGATCTACGCGAACCGCGGCGGCAAGCCGGTGCAGATCGCGGCGTTCTTCAACCAGAACCGCGAGGTCGTCCCGTGGAGCGACATCCCGGACACGGTGAAGAACGCGGCGGTCGCGGCCGAGGACACCCGCTTCTACCAGCACGGCGGCGTGGACCCCATGGGCATCGTCCGCGCGATCGTCTCGAACGCGAGCGGCGCCTCGCAGCAGGGCGCGTCGACGATCACCCAGCAGTACGTGAAGAACGTCTGCATCCAGGAGGCGGAGCTCCTGCCGACGCCCGCGAAGGTGCAGGCCGCCTACGACGAGTGCACCGGCGGCATCGGTCGGAAGCTGAAGGAGGCCCGCCTCGCGATCGGCCTCGAGAAGAAGTACTCGAAGAACCAGATCCTTCTCGGCTACCTGAACATCACGGGCTTCGGCGGTCGCATCTACGGCATCGAGTCGGCGGCGCAGTACTACTTCCACACCCACACGAAGGACCTGACGCCCGCTCAGGCCGCCAGCCTGCTCGCCATCGTCAACGCGCCCGAGGTGCTGCGGATCGACGACAAGGCGAACATCCCGGCGAACACCGAGCGCCGGAACTACATCCTCGCCAGCGAGCTGAAGCACGGCATGCTCGACCGCGCCGCGTACGACACGGCGATCGCGACGCCCGTCACGCCGCGCATCACCCCGACGACGACGGGCTGCGCGCAGGCCGGCTCGGCCGCGTACTTCTGCGACTACGTCGTGCAGACGATCCTGCAGAACCCGCAGTTCGGGAGGTCCGCGGGCGAGCGCTACAACAACCTGCAGGGCGCCGGCTGGAAGATCTACACGACCCTCGACCTCGACCTCGAGCAGCAGGCGAAGTCGACGATCAACACCTACGTGCCGGCGAAGAGCCCCGCCGGGACGGACCTCGCAGGCGCCGCCGTGACGGTCGAGGTGGGCACCGGCCACATCCTGTCCATGGTGCAGAGCAAGACCTTCGACGACAGCGCGAGCGCGGCGACGAAGGGCACGGACTACACCGCCACCTCACTCAACTACAACACCGACGAGACGTACGGCGGCTCGCACGGCTTCCAGCCCGGCTCCACCTACAAGCTCTTCACGCTGCTCGACTGGCTGAAGAACGGCAAGGGCGTCTACCAGAGCGTCGACGGCACGCAGCGGAAGATCCCGTTCGCCGCCTTCAAGGCCTGCGGCAAGCAGCTCGGCCTCGGCACCTTCGACGTCGGCAACGACGAGGGCGCAGCCGAGAACGGCCAGATGAGCGTCTACAGCGCCACCGCCCGCTCGGTGAACGGCGCGTACGCGTCGATGGCGGCGCAGCTCGACCTCTGCGACATCCGCGGCATGGCGACCGCGCTCGGCGTGCACCGCGCCGACGGCAACGAGCTGCAGGACAACCCCGCGTCGATCCTCGGCACGAACACCGTCGCGCCGCTCAGCATGGCGACCGCGTACGCCGGCGTCGCCGGCCAGGGGCAGGTGTGCAAGCCGGTCGCCATCACGAAGGTCGTGAAGACCGACGGCCAGCAGCTGCCCGTCTCGACGAGCGACTGCTCCGCCGGGGTGCCGAAGAGCGTCGCGATCGCTGCGGGCTACGCCTTGCACGGCGTCTTCGGCGGCACCGCGCGCGGCGACGACACGACGCTGAACGGCGCCTTCGGCATGGTGAAGACGGGCACCACGGACAACGCGAACCAGACGTGGGAGGTCGGCGGCACGACGAAGACCACGACCGCCGTGTGGGTCGGCAACGTCTCCGGCTCGACGAACCTCCGCGAGGTGTACAGCTTCCCGGGCTGCGGAGCGCAGGCCGCTCTCGCCCGCCACTGCATCTGGCGCGACATCGTCGGCGCCGACCAGGCGAAGTACCCCGGTGACGCCACGTGGCCGACGCCGGACCCGCAGTACCTCTACGGCCAGCAGGTCACGGTGCCGAACATCACCGGCCTCTCGCAGAAGGACGCCGCCGTGGCGCTCGCCAAGGTCGGCCTGACCGCGAAGCTCGGCACGCCGGTGGCGTCGCCGAGGGTGAAGAAGGACGCGGTCGCCGCGAGCGACCCGAAGCCGGGCTCCGTCGTGACGCCGGGCTCGGTGGTCACGATCCAGCTGAGCACGGGTCCCGACGGTGGGAAGCCGGGGCAGACGCAGCCGGGCACCGTTCCCGACGTGACGAAGCAGCGACTCGTCGTCGCGCTCGATCTGCTGAAGTCCGCCGGGTACGCGAACGTGAGCGATCAGGTCACGCCGTTCGCGACCCCGGAGGGCTACTGCTACGTCATCGGCCAGAACCCCGCCGGCGGCACCGCCGCTCCCCCGGAGACGCCCATCGCCCTGCAGGTGATCGGCGACCCGAACAAGTGCAAGCGGGGCTGATCCGCACCGTCGCGGGGGCGGTCGCCGGAGCGGCGGCCGCCTCCGCGGTCTGGGGCATCGGGATCGAGCGGTACCTGTTCACGATCCGCCGCGCGGAGCTGCCACTGCTGCCGCCGGGCTCCCCCGACATCCGGCTGCTGCACCTCTCCGACCTGCACATGGCCCCGTGGCAGCGGGCGAAGCAGCGGTTCGTCCGGGAGCTCGGCGACCTCGAGCCGGACCTCGTCATCGACACCGGCGACAACCTGGGGCACCGGATCGGGCTGCTCGGCATCAAGGCGGCGTTCGAGCCGTTCCGGGTCGTCCCCGGGGCCTACGTGTGGGGCTCCAACGACTACTGGGCCCCGATGTGGAAGAACCCGTTCAAGTACTTCACCGGCCCCTCCGCCACGCCCCCGAAGCCGTCGCGCCTGGACACCGCCGCCCTGAAGGCCTACCTCGACGACCTGGGCTGGGCGGACCTCGACAACCGCGCCGCGCGGCTCACGGTGAAGGGGATGCCGATCGACCTGTTCGGCGTCGACGACCCGCACCGCGGGTACGACCGAGCCCAAGCCGTGACGGCCGGGCTGCGCGGCCTCCGCTCCCGCTCCGCGAAGGCGGTGCTCACGCTGGGGGTCGCGCATGCGCCGTACCGCCGCATCCTCGACGACTTCGCGGGACGCGGCGCCGACCTGATCCTCGCGGGGCACACCCACGGCGGTCAGGTGCGGGTGCCGGGCGTCGGCGCGCTCGTCACGAACTGCGACCTGCCCCGCGACCAGGTGCGGGGTGTGAGCGACTGGACGGCGGGCGGGCGGACCGTGCCGATCAACGTCTCGGCGGGGCTCGGCACCTCGATCTACGCGCCGGTGCGCTTCGCGTGCCGTCCCGAGGTGTCGCTGCTCACGCTCACCGCGCGGGCATCCTGAGAAAACAGCCTGATCAGCTCAGGTCGAGGGGCGAGACCGCAGACCGATCACCCTGCCGATGCTGCGCGGCGTTCGCGTTCGCAGCGGAGTGCACCGTGCGCTGGCTCGTTCCGCCTCGACGAGCAGCCCGTCGCCATCGAAGATCACGAGCGGGACAGCGGGCTGGCTCGTGTCGCTTCGGGCTCTGCGGACGGCGGGGCCGGTCATGTCTGCAGGAGGTCCACCGGGTAGGTGGGCGCGGCGACCCGTGCGCGAACGTCCGCACCGAGGTGTAATCCGTCCTCCGCAAGCGCGTCGAGCAGGGCGCCCTCGACCGGCGGCCCGGGCTCATCGGTCAACCAGGCATGGGGAAGCCGCATCCGGATGGCCTCGATGCTCGCCTCTCGGAACACGTGGTGCTCGGACGCGAGCACTGAGCCGCCGAGCACGACAGCGATCGGCGCCTCGTCCAGGTCGAAGCCGACCCATCGCGCCGCCACACTCGCGTATGCGGCCACGGCCGCGGCCTGCTCCTGCACGATGCGGTGTGCCGCTCGATCTCCGGAGGCCGCGAGCCGGAGCACCGTGCGGCTCGCGCGCCCGAGGGCGTTGTGGGGCCGGGGCGCCTCGTACCGGGTGAAGGACTTCAGCAGCTCCGGCACCTCCGGTTCCCCGAAGAGCTCGAGGAACCCGGCGGTCATTGTGGTGGGCGGCTCGAGACCAAGATGGGCTCGCATCACGTACTGGAAGCCGGCGAACCCGAGCGCGACGGCGCCCAGGGGCTCCCGGATCCAGAACGACGGGCTGAACTCGTCCCCTCGGGCGCCTCGAGCGGCGATCGCTGCCCCGGTGCCGACGACCACGGACACCCCGGTCCGGGAGGGCCCGGCGTACGGCAGCAGTGCGAACCCGTCGTTCTTCACGCTCCACGACCCGATCCCGCCGAGCCTGGCGCCGATCGTGCCATGCCAGAACGCCTCGTCCTCCGGCCAGTCCACCCCCGCAAGCCGGAACGCGGCCCGCCGGACGTCGCCAGGTGCTGCGCCCGCCATGCGGAGGGCCTGACCGGCCGCCGCACACACCTCGTCCGCGGCGCGCTCGGCGCCGTATCCCCCGTAGATGTCGCCGATGCCCGCGCGCCCCCAGCCCAGCACGGTCCCATCAGCCGTCGCCACGAGAGCGACCGTCTTCGAGTTGCCGGCGTCGACGCCCAGGTAGAGGGGTCTCACCGGAGCAGGCGCTCCGGAAGGTAGCGGCGGTTCGCGTAGGCGAGGTCGTCGTAGAGCTCCTCCGCGACGGCCAACGTGGGGACGAACGGGTGAGCGACCAGCGCCCTGACCGCATCCGCCCGCGTGCCGTTCCAGGCTGCGATCGCCGCCAGCCGCTGGTATTCGGCCAGGGTCTGCGTGATGCCGCGGACCGAGTGCGGCAGCGGGTTCTGCGGGATGGGGTGCGCACCGGTCCCGTCGACGTCGCACCACACCTCGACGACCGTGTCCTCGTCGAAGCCGGGCAGCGCACCGCCCGCGTTGGGCAGGTTGACCGGCAGCCGGACGGGGGCGTCGTTGTAGTAGGCGCTCATGACGTCGATCGCGAGCTCGAGCTCATGGATGCCGCCCCGGGACCGGGCCGGGTCGAGCTGCGGGTCCTCGGACGCCGCCTGCTCCTCGTAGTGCTTCCAGTAGTTCGGGATGTCCTGGAGGATCGCGCCGGCCCGCGTCAGTCGCTGCGCCTGCGCCTCACGGAAGCACTCCTCGGCGAAGTAGTAGTAGCGGAAGTAGTCCGATGGGATGGAGCGCATCGCCACGGCGAGGTGGAGCATGCGCTTGTCCCAGACGTCGACCGACGGGTCGTCCTTCACCCGCTCCCACGCCTCGTCCAGGAGCGGCATGATGTCCGCGCGGTCATAGGTGTGGGTCGTGGACCAGATGTTGTGGTTCACGCCCGCCATCAGGATCTCCGCCCGATCCGGGTCCAGACCGGCCGTGGCGAGGATCGGGGGCGGGAAGATCATCGCGCCCTCGCACATCGAGTAGATGAACGTGTCGGTGTTGTCGGATACCGCCTGGGAGACGATGTTCACGGGGTTGGTGTAGTTGAAGATGCGCGCCTTCGGCGCCACCTCGTCGAGGGTGGCGAGGATCCCCCTCGTGATCTCGATGGAGCGCAGGGCCATCATGAAGCCCCCGGGGCCCTGGGTCTCCTGACCGATCACGCCGTGGCGCATGGGGATGAGCTCGTCCTGCAGCCGCATCTCGAAGCCGCCGGGCCGGAAGCTGGTGAGCACCGCGTCGACGTCGGTCAGGCCGGCGCGCTGATCGGTCGTGGCCGAGATGGTGATGTCGAGGCCGGCATTGCGGGCCGTCTTCTCGGCGATCGCGCGGACGATCTCGAGGTGATCAGGATCGAGGTCGATGAGCACCACCTCGGAGCCGTCGAACTCCGCACCGTGGTGGAGGAACGAGGCCATGGTTCCGGCGGCCCGAGAGCTGCCGCCGCCGACGTATGCGAGCTTGATCCGTGCCATCGGAAGACGCCTTTGCTAGTGCTGGATCGCGAGGGTCTGGGCGGCCGCCGCGTCCGCGGCTGCCTGGTCCAGAAGGAGATGAGGATCGCGGCAGACGGCGAAGGCCGTGGCCGGCCAGTCGGGGTCGTAGGCGTCGGCAGCGGAGAGACGGGCCGCGGCGAGTCCCTTGTCCGAACCGTGAACGAGCATCAGCACGGACTTCGATACGGCGACGATGGTGCCGATCCCGACCGTGAGACCGTGCGTGGGCACGTTGGCGAGGTCGCCGCCGAACGACGGGAAGGTCGCCAGGTTGTCGCGCCGGGTGGAGTCGGGCAACTCGAGGATGCGCGTCCGTGACGCCGCATCCGATCCCCGCGGGTTGAAGGCGACATGCCCATCGGAGGCGCCCGAGGCGAGGATGAAGACGTCGACGCCCCCCGCCGCCTCGATCCGCCGGTCGTACTGCTCGGGCTCGCTGACATCCGGCATCCAGAGGTTCTGCTCCGGGATGCGGCGCTCTCCAGCCGCCGCGTTCAACGGCCCGACGATCTGCTCTCGGACGAACCGCTCGCAGGAGTGCTGCGCCGTGGGCGCCTCCCGGACGAGCTCTCCGGCGTCTGTACGAACGACGTAGTCGTCCATCATGACGATGATCAGGCGGCTCAGGTCGAGCCGACGCTCAGCCACCTCGCGGGCGAGGGCTCGGTAGGTCGACATGGCACTTCGACCTGCTGGGCCGCCGAGCAGGAACGGACGGTCGCCGGCGGCCGCGATCCGGTCGGCGACCAGGCCGGCGGCCGCTCTCCCGAGCGATCCCGCATCCTCGAACACGGCGGGTGGGACGTGCATGAGCTGGTTCTCCTCGGCGAGATCGGCGGCAGTCGGCGCACAGCACGATGATGGGCATCGGCCACGCCAGAGGCCGCGCCCACCGAGCCGGACCGCCCAGGCAGGACGAGGTGCGACTGCTGCGCAAGGACCATACCAAAAAGCCCAGATATGGGCTACTGGTCTAGAATGGCCGCGCACTGGTCACCCATGCACCACGCAGCGCGCCCATCCTGGTTCGGCGCGGCGCGACCACCGATATCGGTGCTTGAAGAGGCGAGCTCCGAAAGGTCCGGCGACGCCAGGGGCAGCCGGGGCGGTGCCGGTGGACGGCTGGAGGACGGGCGCACGCGCTCCGGCTCGTCGCCGGCTTGCAGTTCGCTGGCACGCCGCGGCGCCGCAGCGGCTGGGTCCGACGGCTCGATGGCCGCCTTCACCCGGTGCTAGGTTCGCACCATCTTGATCGGTGAGAGAAAGCGGCATGACGGACGAACTGCAGATCGGCATCCCGTCCGGTGCTGAAGGAGTCGCCGCAGGCGCGTACAAGGTGCTGCTCTCCGCGGTGCAGCGCGGCGTCTACCCCGCCGGATCCCGCTTGCCCAGCGAGCGTCAGCTGTCGGAGAGGCTGGGGATCTCCCGTGCGACCCTTCGGGTCGCGCTTCTGCAGCTCGCCGCCGAGGGACACCTGCAGAGCTCGGCCCAACGGGGCTGGTTCGTCAGCGTCGGGCAGTTCGGCGAGGCGCCGAGCACGCTTCAGTCGTTCAGCGAGATAGCAGAGGCGCGCGGCCTGCGCGCGACCTCGAAGATCCTCAGCCGGCGCGAGCGCGCCGCCGACTTCCAGGAGTCGGAGCGCCTGCACGTGGCCCCGGGCTCGCGCGTGCTCGAGCTCGTACGCCTGCGCGGGATGGACGAGACGCCCTTGTGCGTGGACACCGCGGTGCTCCCCATGCCGAAAGCGGCCCCCCTGCTCGACCTCGACCTGACCGACCGATCCCTGTACGAGGTGCTCCGCTCGACCTGCGGGATCGAGGTCCGTCGCTCGTCCTACACGATCCGCGCGAAGGCTGCCGAACGCCGTGTCGCCGAGCTGCTGGAAGTCCCTGTCGGATCTCCGCTGCTGGTCGGCCGCGAGACCACGTACACCGGCGACGGACGCCCGGTCAACCTGGGGTACGCCCAGTACCGCGGGGACGCCTACGAGTTCCAGGCCGACCTCTTCCGCCCGGAGGCCTGACCCGCAGGACCACTCCGGGTCGACTCACCGCCCGGGGCGCGAGCGCCGGTGAGGCGGCCATTCGCAGTCATCCACGTCGTCACGGGGCCACCGGACCACCGCGCGGCTCACCGTCAAGCACTCGCAGAGATCGCGCCGTCGCGGGGTCGGCCGTCTCGTCCCATCGCGCCCCGGCGATCTCGCCGGCGTGCGGGGATGGAGCCCCTCAGGCAGGCGTAGGAGGTCGCGCGTCACCCGGCAGATCCAGCCCCGGCGACCAGGCCGTACCAGTTGCGGCGACTGGTCCGCTGTGGTTAGCATCCGGACTGCTCAACGATGAGGCAGGAGAAGTTCATGCTCAGCGAAGCCACGATCGACGTGGACCGTTACAAGCGGGAGGGCTACCTGGTCGTCCCCGGAGTCCTCGACAGCAGCCAGCTCGCCCAGATGCGAGCGGAGGCTCGACGCGTCCTGCAGACCTGCGCCGAGGATCCCGAGCGGTACGCGATCCGCATCGAGTGGGAAGTCGACAACGTCGATGAATCCCGCCGAAGCCAGATGCAGGGCGTGATCCGCAAGCTCGAACCGGTGTCCGACCTCGATCAGGCCTTCGCCGACCTGGCGCGGGATCCGGCAGTCACGGCGGCCCCCGAGGCCATCTTCGGCGATTCGGTCGAGCTGTTCGAGGACAAGCTGAACCTGAAGCTGCCCGGCGGTTCGCCCTACCCCTGGCACCAGGACTGGAGCTGCTGCTGGCGGGCCAACACCGACGAGCTCGTCACCTGCTTCATCTACCTCGACGACGCGGACGAGAGCAACGGCTGCCTCCAGGTGGTGCCGGGGAGCCACATCGGCAAGCCCATCCACCCCTTCCGGCAGGGCTCGCACTTCGAGGTCGACCCCGCGTACGTCCCGCAGGACCGGGTCGTGCCCGTTCCGCTGAAGGCCGGGGACATGATCTGCTTCGACTCCTACCTGCTGCACTACTCCGACTACAACCGCAGCGACGTCCCGCGCATGGCGATCATCTACACGTACAACCCGGCGCGCCTGGGGAAGGTGAACGAGCACCGCTTCCCGGACCCGGGGCACTGACCGGACACCGGCGACCCGCACGCCCCTCCTGCCGGGGCGCTGCTCGGGGCCGCGTCGAGACCACGCGCTCGCCGCGGCCCGCCCTGTACTCCTCACCGCACCGCACCGAATCGACGGGTCGCCAGCGCGGAGATCCACATGCCAGGAAGGACATCGGGCTCCCATGAGAGCTAGTTCAAGGCTGTTCCGTTCCATCGCACTCGTCCTGGGGGCAGCCGCGGTGACAACCGAGCTCTCCGGCTGCTCTGGAGGTAGCCAGTCCCCCGCCCACGAGAAGATCCGCGGCGAGACGATCACGGTGGTGATGCCTGCACCCCCTCCGCCGAAGAAGCTCCTCGACAGGTTCACCGCTCAGACGGGCGTGACGGTCAAATGGAACAACGTCGACTTCGACAGCATCACGACCAAGGTCGCCGCTGGCGGAGCAGCGAGGACCTACTTCGGCGATGTGACCTACTTCAACTTCCTGAACGGGCCCCAGTACGCGAAGCTCAAGTGGTTCCTCCCGCTCGACACCCTGCTCGACCCCGGGGTCACCAAGGACACTCTTGGGAAGAGCGCCTTCACGTACGACAAGAAGCTCTACGGCGTCCCGTGGGATGCCTCGGTGGGCGTCACCACGCTCAACAAGAGCATGTTCGCCAAGGCGGGCATCACAAGCCTGCCAACGACGATGGACGACTACACGGCGGACCTCGTCAAGATCAAGCGTGCCGGCATCGTCAAGTACCCCCTCAGCATGCCGTTCTCGGCCGCTGAGGGGCTGACCGTCTACTGGATTCAAACGACCGTGGCATTCGGCGGTGCCTCGATCTTCGACAAGCACGGCAAGGAACAGTTCTCCTCGCCGAGCTCTCCCGGGTACAAGGCCGCACAGTGGATGATCTCGGCGCTGAAGACCGGACTCGTGTCTCCCGGTGCCGTCAACGATGGCGACTCGCAGGCCCAGGGCCTGCAGGCCCAGGGACTCTCTGCGAGCTCATTGGTCGATTACGCCGGCAACGTGTCGTCGCTCTACGACGACCCGAAGCAGTCCAAGGTCGTCGGGCAGGTCGTCTACCTCCCGGTACCAGGGGCACACGGGCCCGTCCGAAGCATCAACCTGTCGGACGGGATAGGCGTCCCGGCATTCGCGAAACACCCGGCTGCGGCGGCCAAGTTCGTGAGTTGGCTCATCGACGGGAAGAACCAGATCAAGTTCGGCGGCGCTGGCGCTTCTGACGAGGTCTGGAGCGCACAGTACTTGCCGTCGAACTACCCGGCCCTCACCACTCTGAACGCCAAGGGCAAGGTGGGTGACGGCGCCGTGCTGCTGAACATCCTCAAGAACCACAGCCAGCCGTACTTCCCCTACGGCACTCCCGAATGGTACCCGGCCTTCTCCCACGCCGTGCAAACGAGTCTGCATGCCGCCGCGACGGGAACGATGACTGTTCCTGACGCGATAAAGGCCATGGCGGCCGCAGCCACTCATTGAATCGGTGAGGCATAGCGCAGTGCCAATCCCATCGGTGCACGAGAAAAGCGTGCGCCTCACGATTCCGCCGGCAGGCACCGCGAGCGGAAGACCGATCGCCAGACGAAAGGGCGGCCTCAGGCGCCATCCGGCATGGTTGCCCTACGCGCTCGTGTCGCCGCTGGGGGTCTTCGTGATCCTCCTGACGTTGGTTCCCGCAGCGTTCACCCTCGGCGAGTCGTTCTTCCGAGTCGACCTGTTCGACCCACCCATCCGCTTCGTCGCGTTCGGCAACTTCGTCGACCTGTTCCGCAGCTCCGCCATGCGGACGAGTTTTGCGAACACGGCCGTGTACGTCCTGATCGGCGTCACCCTGTCGACCGTGCTCGGGTTCATCATGGCGGTCACGCTGCAGCGCAGGTTCGTGGGCCGATCGCTGCTGATCGCGCTGATGATCATTCCTTGGGCTCTCCCTGGTGTCGCGGAGGGCATCATGTGGTTGGGGATCTGGGGTAGCGACACCGGGCTGCTGAACAGCGCCCTGACCTCACTGCATCTCATCGATCACTATCAGGTCTGGCTCGGCACGAATCCTCTCCTGACGATCTTCGTGATCGAACTCGTTCAGGTGTGGGAGATGACGCCCTTGTCGGCTCTCCTGATCCTGGCGACGCTGCAGAACATCCCCGGAGAGGTCTACGAGGCGGCGGCCATCGACGGGGCCTCGCCGCTCCGAACCTTGCGGCACATCACCCTGCCTCTTGCCCTCCCTGGCGTGACCCTCGCGATGGTCCAGGCTCTGGTCGGCGCCATCAACATCTTCGACGAGCCGTACGTGCTCAATGGATCTGCCTCCACCGGTGCCTCGGCAGTGATGCAGACGTACTTCGTCAGCTTCCAGGACCTCAACTTCGGCGAGGGGTACGCACTGTCGTTGATGATCACGGTGGTCACGATTCTCGCGTCGCTCGTGATACTCAGATTCATCTACCGACCTGTGGAGTATTGATGGAGACGAGGCGCTCATGGGCGCGGCGCGCAGGGGTGCTGTTCGTCCTCGTATGGACGATCATCCCGCTCTACTGGGCTGTCAACATCAGTCTGCAGACGAATGTTCAGGGTAGCGCGAAGCCGTCCAACTACCTTCCTCCGACCCCGTCCCTCTCCAACTACATCGCCTTACTGCTCGGATCCGGTGAGACGGCGCAGGCGATGCGCCAGGGGTTCGTGAACTCGATCCTGGAGTGCCTGTGCGCGACGCTCCTCACGACCGTCCTCGCGACACTCGCGGCTTATGCGTTCGCTCGGATGAGGTTCCGGGGAAGGACTGTGCTGTTCTACGCGGTTCTCGCTACTCTCGCCCTTCCGGCCTATACGACCTTGATCCCGGTCTACCAGCTCATGTCGGCCGTCGGGTTGGTCAATACATACGTCGGGATCATCCTCGTGTACTGCTCGGGATTCCTGCCTCTGGCGACCTGGATCCTCCACAACTACATGACCGCCCTGCCCATCTCGATCGAGGAGGCGTGCGAGGCTGACGGAGCGACGCGAATGCAGGTGCTCTGGTTCGTTGTGCTGCCCCTCGCCCGCCCCGGCATCGCATCCACCGCGCTGATCACCTTCCTCTTCGGGTGGGGGCAGTTCCTGTTCCCACTGATCCTGTCCACGGACGCCTCGACAGCGCCGCTGACGGTGGTGATCGCGGCGTTGCAAGGGCGGCACAGCTTCCCGTTCACCATGATGAGCGCAGCGGGTGTGGTGGCTGTTCTTCTGCCCGCGCTGATCGCACTCGTGGCCAATAAGTACATCGTGAACGGCATGCTGGCCGGGAGCGTCAAATGAAAGGACGTGGCGAATGAGCGGTCGATCTTTTGTGCTCATCGGCGCGGGAAGCACGGTCTTCACGCCCGGCCTGCTTCGCGACCTCGCGAGCAACCCGGCATTCAACGACTTCACCATTCGTCTGGTGGACCTGAACGAGGATGCCGCGGAGACCATGGCCGAGCTCGGCCGCAGGATCGCGCGTGATCTCGGCTCGGACATGAAGGTCGAGGCGTTCACAGAGCG
This sequence comes from Amnibacterium sp. CER49, assembly GCF_029846255.1. Lineage (GTDB taxonomy): Bacteria > Actinomycetota > Actinomycetes > Actinomycetales > Microbacteriaceae > Amnibacterium. The sequence goes on from NZ_JARVWQ010000001.1 coordinate 972,726, forward strand.
CCGCGATGCCCTTCCCGGAGCGCGATTCGTGACTACGACGATCGCTGTCGGCTCGGCCGCGGGTTGGCTTCGCGACCTGGAGATCCCCGCGGCGTACGGTGTGCAGCAGACTGTCGGCGACTCCGTCGGGCCGGGAGGGCTGCTGCGGGCGCTTCGCCACGTGCCCGAGCTGGTACGGATCGCGGAGGACGTCGCCGATCTCGCCCCCGGGGCGTGGATGGTCAACTACACGAATCCGCTCACTGCCAACGTCCGCGGGGTGGTCAGGGAGACGGGCGTGTCCGTGATCGGGCTCTGTCACGGAACCATGCACAGCAAGGCGGTGATCGCTGCCGAGCTCGGTCTGCAGGACCGCGACGTGCATGCGGTCTTTGCCGGCGTGAACCATCTCTGCTGGTTGCTCGAGCTGAGCTCGGGGGGTGTCGACCTGTATCCCCGCTTCCGCGAGCTCGTCGAAGCGAGGGCGCAGGACCGGGCGGCTCCTTCGAACTTCGGTGAAGGAGCGCATTCGCCCGTATCGGCGGACCTGCTGCGGGGATACGGTCTCTACCCGGCACCAGGGGACCGGCACGTCTCCGAGTTCTTCGCGGAGTACCTGCGCGGGGCAGAACCGACGAGCCTTCCTTGGGGGCTCCAGGGCGGTCAGGACATGACGTTCCAGTACATCGGGGAGAAGGACGAGCTGTGGAACCGCCTGCACGCGGAGGCGAATGGCAGCGAGCCGCTGACTGACTCCCGTAATCAGGAGGCGGAGCGGCTGGTGTCGATCGCTGCGGCGATCCTCACGGGCCGGGACCACGTGGAGCTCGCCGTCAACCTGCCCAACGACGGGAAGATCCCCAATCTGCCGCCGGAGGCCGTGGTCGAGGTGCCGGCGGTCGTGGGGGCGGCAGGTGTAACGGGACTGGCTGTCGGCGAGCTCCCCCCAGGCATCGCAACACTGCTGACGGCCCGCGCTCAGCAGCAGGAGCTCGTCGTGCAGGCAGCTGTCACCGGCAGTCGTGCTCTCGCGGTGCAGGCACTCATGCTCGACCCGCTCGTGCCGGATGGAGCTACCGCGCGGGCGATCCTGGACGACGCCGTCGCGGCTGATCCGTCCACCATGGCTCGATTTGCTCGCGATGCATGACGAGGCAGCGGAAGATCCGTGTGTGCCACAGGAGTGGCCCTCGACGCGAAGGCCAGATACCAGCGCGGCATCGAGACCGCCCCGGGGCCGCGCGAGGTCGCGGGCCTGACTCAGGTCGCTGCTGACGCTCACCGCACGCGCGGCCGGAGCGACTCCTCGCCTCCACCGCTCGGCGAAGCGGTTCAGCGTCCTCGCTGCCGGCGCGCCGCGCCCCGCCGCAACGGGACCGGGGCGCGGGCGGGAACCGGGGAGGGCCTCAGCCCGACGGCACGTCCGAGAACCGCGAGCAGCGCCAGCACGGGGCTCAGCACGAGGCGCAGCCCGCGCGACGGGAAGTCGAGCTCGGCGCGGTACGCGTCCAGCAGCACCGCGAGCCGCAACGGGTTCCGCGGCAGCCCGCTCCGGCCCGCCTTACCCGCGGCGGCGACGGCGCAGAAGGCTTCGAAGAAGTCCTCGATGTCGAGCGCCGGCGCGAGCCGCACGACGACGTGCGACGGGCTCCCCGTCGCGTTCCCCCACGCGTGCGGCGTTCCCGGCGGGATCGTCCCGACTCCGCCCGCCTCGAGCTCCCGCGCCTCGTGCCCCGCGCGGAGTCGGATCCGCCCCGCCACCACCGTGAACGTCTCGGTCTGGTGCGGGTGGACGTGCGCGGCCGCCACCTTCGCGCCGGCGGCGAGGTGGAGGTCGAACTCGCAGTACGCACCGGCGGTGCTCTCGCGCGTCGCGCGCCAGACGAAGCGCTCGCCCGATCGGGTGTTGGAGAACTCCTGCCCGACGGCCACCATCGCTGGACCTCCCCGGTCTGCACTGACGCGGATGCTGCCACCCGCCTCGCACCAGGGCAACAGCGGGATCAGGGCACAGGCTCACGCCCGGCCGGGCCGATGGTGCTGCGGCGGGCCTGCCTCTCGGGGGCCGTCAGCGCACGACGTCGTAGACGAGCTTCGTCACGCCGTTGCCGTAGACGTCGTGCTCGGTGACGGCGAGCTTCGTGAAGGCGCCGTCGTCCGCGAACAGCCGCTTGCCGCTGCCGAGCACGATCGGGTACACGAGCAGGTGGTAGCGGTCGACGAGGCCCGCGGCGAGCAGCTGCTGCGCGAGGTTCGCGCTGCCGTGCACGAGGATCGTGCCCTCGCCGTCCTCCTGCTTCAGCCGCGCGACCTCGTCGAGCGAGCGGAGCACCCGGGTGTTCGACCAGGACGGGTCCGACAGCGTCGACGACACCACGTACTTCGGCATGCGGTTGTAGTCCGCGAACTCCTCCATCGTCGGCCACACCGGCGCGAACTCGTCGTAGCTCGTCCGCCCGAGCAGCAGGGCACCCGCCTCCTGCTGCTCCCGGCCCTTGATCTCGACCGCGGCGAGGTCGAACGCGACCTCCTTGAACACCCAGCCGGCCCGCGGGTGGTCGCCGCTGCCGGGCGAGTCGATCACGCCGTCGAGCGTCATGAACTCGGTGACCACGATCTCGCGCACAGTCGCCCCTCTCGCGGCGTCCATCCTTCCGCTTCGGATCAGGACGCGCCACGCCCGCCGCCGCTGCCCGAGGCCTAGTGTCGGCCTCACGAGTTCCGAGGAGGAACCACCATGTCCGACAAGAGCCCCAAGAAGTCCTCATCGAAGACCGCTGCCGCGAAGACGCTGAAGGAGAAGCGGACGGCGAAGCACGACAAGGCCGAGGCGAAGCGGCGCGCCGGCTGACCGGGCCGGGCGTCATCCTGCGGCCGCTGCTCGCGGCGGCCTTCGCCGGCATGGGGGTGCTGCACCTCGTCCCCGGGCCGGCTCGGACGATGGCGGCGATGATCCCGCCGTCGTTCCGCGGACGCGGCATCACGTCCCCCGCGTCCCTGGTCGCGTTCACAGGCGCCTGCGAGCTCGCCGGAGCGGCGGGCCTGCTCGTCCCCCGCACCCGTCGACTCGCGGGCGGGTGCCTGCTCGTCTTCCTCGCGGCCGTGTTCCCGGCGAACGCGCATGCCGCGGCGCATCCGGAGCGGTTCGGCGCCGTCGCCGTGCCTCTCGGACGGCGGCTCGCGGCGCAGGCGCTGCTCGGCGTGCTCACCGCGCTCGCGGCGTTCCGCTGACCGGTCGTCCCGGGTCCGGCCGTCGTGCCGGTCCGGGCGGCCGCCACGTCCGCTATCCTTGTCGAGGCCCGCGCGGCGCCCCTTCCGGGATCGGCGCGGCACCGGGGTATAGCGCAGCTTGGTAGCGCGCCTCGTTCGGGACGAGGAGGCCGTGGGTTCGAATCCCGCTACCCCGACGGACACGAACGGCCGGCTCATCACGAGCCGGCCGTTCGTCGTTGCGGAGCGGCGTCAGGCGAAGTCCGCGTCCGGCGCGGTGCGGTAGCTGAACCCGCCCGTCTCGTCGCGCTCGCCGTCGAGGCGGCCGCCGCTCTCGGCGAGGTAGCACTCGCCGCAGAGCGACTCGTAGGTGACGTCGTGCTCGCTGTCGATCGCCACCTGCGCGCCGTCGAAGACGAACACCTCGCCGATGCGCCGCGCGTTGAAGATCGCCTTCCGTCCGCAGCGGCAGATCGTCTTCAGCTCCTCCAGGCTGTGCGCGACCTCGAGCAGGCGCCGGCTGCCGGGGAACGCCTCCGTGCGGAAGTCGGTGCGGATGCCGTACGCGAGCACGGGGACGTCCTGCACGAGCGCGATGCGGAGCAGGTCGTCCACCTGCCGCGGCGACAGGAACTGCGCCTCGTCGACGAGCAGGCACGCCACCGGCGAGCCCGTTGCCGCGCGCACGCGGGCCCGGTGCGCGAAGAACAGCTCGAGGGCGTCGTCGTTCGCGCCGATCATGAAGTCGGCCAGCCGCTCGACGCCGAGGCGCGACACGATCCGCCGGTCGCCCTTCGTGTCGACCTCGGGCTTCGACAGCAGCACCTGCTGTCCGCGCTCGGCGTAGTTGTAGGCCGCCTGCAGCAGCGCGGTGCTCTTGCCGCTGTTCATCGCGCCGTAGCGGAAGTACAGCTTCGCCATCCGGTGCCCCTTCCTCCCGGACCGACATCCTGCCCCACCTGGGGCAGGACGCCGGGGAGGCGGGCGGCGGTCACCAGGCGTAGTCCTCCGGCGCGGTGCGGTGCCCGGGGAAGATCTCGTCGAGGGTGGCGAGCGCCTGCTCGTCGAGACGCACGTCGAGCGCGCGGACCGCGGCGTCGAGCTGCTCGCGGGTGCGCGGGCCGATGATCGGCGCCGTGACCCCCGGCCGGTGCAGCAGCCAGGCGAGCGCGACGTCGCCCGGCTCGTGACCGAGCCCCTCCGCGAACTCCTCGTAGCGCTCGATGGCCGGGCGGTTGCGCTGCAGCGTCTCCGCGGCGCGCCCGGTGGTTCGGCGGCGCCCCTCGCGCTCCTTGCGCACGACGCCGCCGAGCAGGCCGCCCTGCAGCGGCGACCAGGGGATGATGCCGATGCCGTTCGCCTCCGCCGCGGGGATCACTTCGAGCTCGACCTCGCGCTGCAGCAGGTTGTAGAGCGACTGCTCACTGACGAGGCCGGTGTACCCGCGGCGCCGAGCCGCCTCCTGCGCGGTCGCGAGGTGCCAGCCGGCGAAGTTGCTGCTGCCGGCGTAGAGCACCTTCCCCTGCGCGACGGCGACCTCCATGGCCTGCCAGATCTCGTCCCAGGGCGTCTCCCGATCGACGTGGTGGAACTGGTAGAGGTCGATGTGGTCGGTCTGCAGGCGCGTGAGGCTCGCGTCGAGGGCGCGCCGGATGTTGAGCGCCGACAGCCCGCGGTTGTTCGGCCAGTCGTCCATCTGCCCGTAGAGCTTCGTTGCGAGCACGGTGCGCTCGCGGCGCCCGCCGCCCTGCGCGAACCAGCGGCCGAGGATCTGCTCCGTCGCCCCGACGCCGAGCGAGCCGCCGTAGCGGTTCGCCGTGTCGAAGAAGTTGATGCCGTGCTCGTGCGCGGCGTCCATGATCGCGAACGAGTCGTCCTCGCTCGTCTCGGGGCCGAAGTTCATCGTGCCGAGCACGAGGCGGGAGACGGTGAGGCCGGAGCGGCCGAGGTGCGTGAAGTCCATGTGCGGCAGCCTGCTCCGGCCGTCCTCCGGACCTGCTGGGTCCCGTCAGCCGAGCAGGGCCGGGTACTCCGCGACGAGCAGGTGCCGGGCGGGCACGTCCTCCTCGATCTCCGGGTAGCGCGGCGAGCCGCCCAGGAACTCGTTGTCGGCGGCGTCGTCGTTCACGCTCGACACCTCGACCGCGAGCACCGGCTCGTCCTCGGCCCAGAAGCGGTGGAGCACGCCGGCGGGCACCTGCACGCTGCCGCCGGGTGGCAGCCGCAACGGGGTGCGCGGAGCGATGTCCTGCTCGACGCCGTTCACGAAGGTGCGGACGGGGCCGTCCGAGTCGGGCGGGTAGAGCTCGAGCACGAGCGCACCCCCGGCGCGGTGGATGATGTCCTCGGTCTTCGAGCGGTGCAGGTGGAACGGCGTCTCCTGCCCGACGGCGCTGACGAGCAGCTTCTCCGCGTAGGTCTGCCCGCGACCGGACCGCTGCTCGTCGAGCGTGCCGTTGCGGAGCGTGAGCAGCGTGAGCCCGGTGCGGGCGAAGTCGCCGCGCCCGAAGTCGGTGACGTCCCAGCCGAGGCCCCGCTCGAGCGTCGGTCGCAGCTCCTCGCCGCGGGCGGTCCACTCCTCGCGGGTCCACGCCGCGAACGGCGGCAGCGCGAACGAGCACCGCTCCGCGGTGGCTCGCGCGAGCTCGATCGCCGCCTCGATCTCCGAACGTCGCATCATTCGCTCCTTCCGCTACGTGAGGTAGCCGTCCTCCGCCGCCCGTTGCACGAGGTCGGCCTTCCGACTCGCTGGGCGCCGAACCTTCGCGTACTTCTCGCGGACGCGCCGCAGGTACGTCTTCGCCGTCTCGAACTGCACGTGCATCTCCTCGGCGACCTCCACCGTGGAGCGGCCGGAGACGTAGAGCCGCAGCGCCTGCTCCTCCCCCACGCTGAGCCGGGGCCGCTCGACGGCCTCCGCAGCGGCGGGCAGCGGGCGCCAGGGGCGGGCGACGGGCTCGCCGGCGCCGAGGCCCATCACCTGCCTGGCGGTCGCCAGCACATCGGCGAGCGGCTGCGTCTTGCCGACGAAGGCGGCGGCCCCGGCCCGCATCGCGCGGTCGCGGAGATCGGGGGTGTCGAGGCCGGTGAGCACGATGACGCGCGCCCCGGCGGCGCGGCAGGTGCGCACCCGGGCCTCGATGGAGACCGGCTCCGTCAGCTGCACGTCGATCAGCACGAGGTCGGTGGGGAACAGCGGGCTGTGCACGAGCTGCAACCAGGAGGTCGCGGTGAGCACCAGCTCGAACTCGGGCGCGTTCTGGTGCAGCCAGGCCGCGATGCTCTCGAGGAGCACCTCGTGGTCGTCGAGCAGCGCGACGCGGATGCGGCGATGATCCTCGCTCCGATCCCGCTGCCCTCCCGCCGGATGCAGCGCACCGCCGATGACGGTCGGCACGCTCCGCGCCTCGTGCGGCGATCCGCTCGGGTCCTCGGCTCGCATGACGCTCTCATTCACGGCCGCCGTGACGGCGTCCGGTACGGCGCGGGTCGGGCGGCCCGCGGGTCCCCCGATTCTGCCCGACTCAGTCGTGATCGAACTGGGGGAGGACGGATCTCCCCTCGCTCTGGGGCGTCAGAACAGCACGGGCTGCGCCGCGGGCACGGTCGGCGCCGGGCGAGCGACGATGCCCGCGGACCGCGAGCGCGTGGCGCCGGTGGCGTCGTCCGCCGAGCCGACCGGCAGCCGGTGCTTCGCGAGCAGCGGCCGCATGCGGTCGGCGAGCCACTGGCGGTAGGCCTTCGGCGCGTAGGACACGCCCGCGTACATGCGCCGGTAGGCGGCCTCGTGCTCGGGGTGGTGCTGCGCGAGCCAGCCGAGGTACCACTCCTTGACGCCGGGCTTCAGGTGCAGCGCGGTCCAGATGACGTAGCTCGCACCGGAGTCCTTGATCGCGGCGAGCGCGCGGTCGAGATGCTGGACCGAATCGGTGAGGTACGGCAGCACGGGCATGAGGAAGACGCCGCACGGCAGGCCGGCGTCGCGCGCGGCCCGGACGGTGGCGAGCCGTGCGGTCGCGGTGGGGGTGCCCGGCTCGACGAGCTGCTGCAGCTCGTCGTCGAACACGGCGACCGACATCGCGAGGTCGACCGGGACGCTCGCCGAGAGGTGCTCGAGCAGCGGCAGGTCGCGCCGCAGCAGCGTGCCCTTCGTGAGCAGCGACAGCGGCGTGCCCGACTGGGCGAGCGCGGTGAGGATCTCGGGCATCAGGCGGTAGCGCCCCTCGGCCCGCTGGTACGGATCGGTGTTCGTGCCGAGCGCCACCGGCGGACGCGTCCACGAGCGCTTGCGGAGCTCGGCGCGCAGCACCTCGGCCACGTTCACCTTCACGATGACCTCGCGGTCGAAGGCCCCGGCGTCGTCGAAGTCGAGGTACGCGTGCGTGGGACGGGCGAAGCAGTAGACGCAGGCATGCGAGCAGCCGCGGTACGGGTTGATCGTCCAGCCGTAGGGCGTGCCCGGCACCGAGCCCGGCACCTTGTTCAGCGCCGACTTCGCGAGCACCTCGTAGAAGGTCATGCCTGCGAACTCGGGCGTGCGGACGGTGCGGACGAGGTTGTTCAGCCGAGCGAGCCCCGGCAGGGCGTCGGACGCCTGCGCGTCGAGCCGCTGACCCTCCCACCGCATGCGACCAGTCGAACACATGTTCGACCGGACCGCAAGCCGGAGACGGGTCAGGCGGTGAGACCGAGCGCTCCCGCGGTCGTGCGGCGGATCTGCTCCGCGCGCTCCGGGTCGTCCGACAGCAGGGTGCCGAACGACGGGATCAGCCGGCGCAGCTCGCCCTCCCAGCCCGGCATCCGGTCGGCGAAGCAACGCCGCAGCACATCGACCATGATCGCCGCGGCGATCGAGGCCCCCGGCGAGGCGCCGAGCAGGCCGGCGATCGTGCCGTCGGCGCCCGTGACGACCTCGGTGCCGAACTGCAGCACGCCGCCCTTCTTCGGGTCCTTCTTGATGACCTGCGCGCGCTGACCGGCCGTGAGCTTCACCCAGTCCTGCGGGTCGGCGGTCGGCATGAAGCCCTGCAGCGCCGCGAACTTCTGCTTCGGCGTGGCGATCAGCTGGCTGATGAGGTACTGCAACAGGCCGAGGTTGTCCTTCGCGACGGCGAGCATCGGCACGATGTTGTGCGGCTTCACCGACAGGAACAGGTCGAGCAGGCTGCCGCGCTTCAGGAACTTCGGCGAGAAGCCCGCGTACGGGCCGAACATGAGCGAGGCCTTGCCGTCGACCACGCGGGTGTCGAGGTGCGGCACCGACATGGGCGGCGAGCCGACCTCGGCCTTGCCGTAGACCTTCGCGTGGTGGCGCGAGACCACCGCCGGGTCGTCGGTGCGCAGGAACTGCCCGCTGATCGGGAAGACCCCGAAGCCACGCGCCTCGGGGATGCCCGACTTCTGCAGCAGCTTGAGCGCCCAGCCCCCCGCGCCGACGAAGACGAAGCGGGCCCGCACCTCGTGCCGGTCGTAGCCGACCGTGTGCTTCGCGCGGATGCGCCAGAGGCCGTCCTCCTCGCGCTTCAGACCGGTGACCTCGGTGTTCAGCAGGACCTCGGCGCCCCGGTGCTGCAGCTGGTCGATGAGGGCGCGGGTGAGCGCGCCGTAGTCGACGTCGGTGCCGGTCTCGGCACGGGTCGCGGCGACGGGCTCGTCCTTGTCGCGTCCGAGCATGAGCAGCGGTGCCCACTGGTAGATGACCTTCGGGTCGTCGCTGAACTCCATTCCGGCGAACAGCGGGTGCGCCGACAGGGCCTCGAAGCGGCGGCGCAGGAAGTCGACGTTCTCGGCGCCCCGTACGAACGTCATGTGCGGGGTCGAGCTGATGAAGCCGGTGCCCTCGGGGAGCGCCGCGTCGTCGGCGAGCGACGCCCAGAACTCGCGCGAGAGCTGCCACTGCTCGTTCACCTTGACGGCGCTCGTGATGTCGATCGAGCCGTCCGGGCGCTCCGGCGTGTAGTTCAGCTCGCAGAGCGCGGCATGACCGGTCCCCGCGTTGTTCCAGGGGTTGCTGCTCTCCTCCGCGACCGAGCCGAGACGCTCGTAGATGCGGATGGACCAGTCGGGCTGCAGCGTGCGGAGCAGGGTTCCGAGCGTGGCGCTCATGATTCCCCCGCCGATCAGCACGACATCGATCGGGTCGTTCGTCGGCACGGATGCAACCCTACGCCGCGCCGGAGCGCCTTCCCGCGCCCCCGCTGGGGGGCTTCCGGCGGCTCTCGTCGCCCACCGCCTGCGGGAGCGCCACCGATTCGGACGGCGGCAGCGGATGCCGCCCGTGGACCGACTCGATGGCAGGAACGCGGGGTGGACCGAATCCGTGGGGCGTCGGATGAGCGGCGGATGATCGTCGTGTGCAGCCGCCGTCCTGGCCAGGACCTCGACGCAGCATCGAGGCCCTGGCGTCCCGCCTGGGCCGCGCTGCCGTGGTCGCGGCGTGCATCGATCTGCTCGCCGGCCGCGACGTCGAGGACGAGGTCGTCCTCGCACTCGGCGGACCGCCCGCTCGCATCGCGATGGTGGGCGGCACGCATGTCGCCGCGTACTGGCACCGGGTCTGGGCGCTCCGAGGGCTGCTCTGGCTGTGGGACGACCGCGCGACCGCGACGCTCGTCGCCGCGATGTCGGACGAGTCGTGGCGCGCCCGGGAGATGGCCGCCAAGGTCGCCGCGCGCAACAGGGTCGCGCCGGCGCTCGAGGCGCTCGACGCGCTGCGCCGGGATCCGGTGCTGCGCGTGCGCCGCGCCGGGCAGCGCGCGGTCGAGACGATCATCGGGGCCGACTGAGGCGGTGGCGCCGCCTCCGCTCGCCACGGATCCGGACGCCGGCAGCGGATGCCGCCCCTGGGCCGAATCCGTGGCGGGAACGCCGGTGCGCCGAATCGGTGGCGCGGCCGGGATCCAGGACGAGTGCATCGATTCAGGACGGGCGGTCCTGAGTCCCGGCAGCCGCGGCCGCTGGACCTGAATCGCAGCACGCCGAACCCGCCGCCATGCATTCGGTCGACGGCAACGGATGCTGCCGCCGGGCCGAATCCGCGGCGGCCGCGCCGGTGGACCGCATCGGTGGCGCGGCCGGGCGAGCGGGCTACCGCGCGACGAGCTCCGCGGCGACGAGCTCCGCGATCTGCACCGCGTTCAGCGCCGCGCCCTTGCGCAGGTTGTCGTTGCTGATGAACAGCGCGAGCCCGCGACCGTCGGGGACGCCCGGGTCGGTGCGGATGCGGCCGACGTAGCTCGGGTCGTTGCCCGCGGCGAGCAGCGGCGTCGGGACGTCGGTGAGCGCCACACCGGGCGCGTCGGCGAGGACCTCCCGGGCGCGCGCCGGCGAGATCGGACGCGCGAACTCGGCGTTCACCGACACCGAGTGCCCTGTGAACACCGGCACGCGCACGCAGGTGCCGGACACCGGCAGGTCGGGCAGCCCGAGGATCTTGCGGCTCTCGTTGCGAAGCTTCTGCTCCTCGTCGGTCTCCTCCGAGCCGTCGTCGACGAGGTTGCCCGCGAGCGGCAGCACGTCGAACGCGATCGGCGCCACGTACTTGTGCGGCTCGCCGAGGTCGACCGCCGAGCCGTCGTGCACGAGCTCCTCGAGGGCGCCGGAGGCGACCCCGCGCTCGACCTGCTCCTTCAGCTCGGCGACGCCCGCCAGTCCGCTGCCGGAGACCGCCTGGTAGGTGCTCACGACGAGCCGGGTGAGGCCCGCCTCGTCGTGGAGGCGCTTCAGCACCGGCATCGCGGCCATGGTGGTGCAGTTGGGGTTGGCGACGATGCCCTTGCGGACCTCGCGGAGCGCCTCGGGATTCACCTCGCTGACGACGAGCGGCACGTCGGGGTCCATCCGCCACGCCGAGGAGTTGTCGATCACGAGCACGCCTGCCGCGGCGAACCGCGGCGCCTGCACCCGCGAGGTGCTCGCGCCGGCGGAGAAGATCGCGACGTCGAGGCCGGTCGGGTCGGCCGTCGCGGCGTCCTCGACGACGATCTGCCGGTCACCCCACGGCAGCGTCGTGCCGGCGGACCGGGCGGACGCGAAGAGGCGCAGCCCGTCGATGCGGACGCCGCGCTCGACGAGCAGCCGCCGCACGACACCGCCGACCTGGCCGGTCGCGCCGACGATGCCGAGGCGGAGGCCGGCAGCGGCGTGACGCTCCCCGGCGGTCATCGCCCGGTCCCCGCGTAGACGACCGCCTCGGTCTCGGCGTCGAGGCCGAACGCCGTGTGCACGGCGGTGACCGCGGCCTTGATCGAGTCGGCCCGCGTGACGACCGAGATGCGGATCTCGCTCGTCGAGATCATCTCGATGTTGATGCCCGCGTCGGCGAGCGCGCGGAACAGCTCGGCGGAGACGCCGGCGTTCGTGCGCATGCCCGCGCCGACGAGGGAGAGCTTGCCGATCTGGTCGTCGTGCTGCAGGTCGGTGTACCCCTCGGCGCGCAGCGCGTTCAGCACGGTCTGCGCGCTCGACTTCGGCAGCGTGAACGAGATGTCCGTCAGCCCGGTCGACGCGGCCGAGACGTTCTGGACGATCATGTCGATGTTCGCGCCCGTGCCCGCGACGGTCGTGAAGATGCCCGCGGCCTTGCCGGGCTCGTCGCGGACGCCCACGACGGTGATCTTCGCCTCGCCGAGATCGGTCGCCACACCGGCGATCACCGGTTCCTCCACGGGTGCTCCCTTCGCGTCGAGGCCCGGACCCGCCGGGTTGTAGACGATCGTGCCCTGCTTGTTGTTGAACGACGAGCGGACATGCAGGGTCACGCCGTGCCGCCTGGCGTACTCGACCGCCCGGATGTGCAGCACCTTCGCCCCGGCGGCCGCGAGCTCGAGCATCTCCTCGCTCGTGATCCGCGGGATGAAGCGCGCCCTGGGCACCATCCGCGGGTCGGAGGTGAAGATGCCGTCGACGTCGGTGTAGATCTCGCAGACGTCTGCATCGAGCGCCGCCGCGAGGGCGACCGCGGTCGTGTCGGAGCCGCCGCGGCCGAGGGTGGTGATGTCGCGGGTGTCGCGGCTGAAGCCCTGGAAGCCGGCGACGATCGCGATGGCGCCCTCGTCGAGCGCCTCGCGGATGCGCCCGGGCGTCACGTCGACGATGCGCGCGGCGCCGTGCTGCGCATCGGTGATCATGCCCGCCTGGCTGCCCGTGAACGACCGCGCGTCGTGGCCCATGCTGCGGATCGCCATCGCGAGCAGCGCCATGGAGATGCGCTCCCCCGCGGTGAGCAGCATGTCGAGCTCGCGCGGCGCGGGCAGCAGGGTCACCCGGTGGGCGAGGTCGAGCAGCTCGTCGGTGGTGTCGCCCATCGCCGAGACGGCGACGACGACCTCGTGGCCGGCCTTGCGGGTCTCGACGATGCGCTTCGCGACGCGCTTGATGCTCTCGGCGTCGGCGACGGACGAGCCGCCGAACTTCTGCACGATGAGCCCCACGGTGATCCTTCGGGTCGGCGGTCGACGGCCGCGACGAGTGTATCGGCGGCCCGAAGAGGCCTCCGGCCCGGGGTCGCTACGTGACGGCGCGGAGGAAGCGGACGATCCCGCCTGCCACGGCATCGGGTGCCTGCTCGGCGGGATAGGCGCCCGCGCCGGGGACGAGCAGCGGCGTGACGCCGGACACGAGGCGTGACAGCGACTCGGCGGCGGCCGGACCGGTGCCGGTGCGGCCGGCGACGGCGAGCCCGGGCAGGCGGAGCCGTCGGCGGGCGGCGCGCTGCACGGCGGCCGCGTCCTCGCGCTCGGCGCGGAACAGGCCGATCGACGGCCCGATGCGCTCGTCCGAGCCGTACGCGGTGACGTAGGCGAGGTGGGCGTCGAAGTCGAGCCCTGCCGGCCCGGCGCTCGCGCTGAGGTAGGCGTCGACGGCGAGGTCGAACCGCCCGTGCAGCAGCCCCTCGGCGATGCCGCCGGGGGCACGCAGCAGGGCCGGCAGCCAGGCCGCCGGCTGCTCGCGAGACGCGGCGGGGACGCCGGTGCCGGGCAGCACGGTCTCCTCGAGCACGAGAGCGACCACCCTGGCGGGCTGCGCCGCGGCGACGAGCGCTGCGACCGTGCCTGCCATGCCGTGGCCGATCAGCGCCACGCGCCGCACGTGCAGGGCGTCGAGCACGGCGACGACCTCGGCCGCGAGCTGCGCCTTCGCCCCGTCGCCCGGACCGGTGGAGGCGTTGCCGAAGCCGCGGGCCTCGATGGCCAGGGTCCGGTAGCCCGCACGGTTCAGCGGCGGGATCAGGCCGCGCCAGTGCACGGCTGTGACGGGCCAGCCGTGCAGCAGGACCACGGCCGAGCCGCTGCCGGCGTCTGCGACGTCGAGGCTCGTGCCGGAGCCGATCGGGACGAGCACGAGCGGACCTCAGTGCTCGACGAGCCGGCGGCCTTCGAACGCGCGGCCCAGCGTGACCTCGTCGGCGTACTCGAGGTCGCCACCGACGGGCAGCCCCGACGCGAGCCGACTGACGGGCACGTCCATCGTGCGCAGCAGGCGGGACAGGTAGGTGGCCGTCGCCTCGCCCGTCATGTTCGGGTCGGTGGCGAGGATGACCTCCTGCACCTCGCCGTCGGCGAGGCGCTGCACGAGCTCGCGGATGCGCAGATCGTCGGGACCGATGCCGTCGATGGGGCTGAGCGCGCCGCCGAGCACGTGGTAGAGACCGCGGTACTCGTGGGTGCGCTCGATCGCGGCGACGTCCTTCGGCTCCTCGACGACGCAGATCGAGGTGCGGCTTCGGCGGGGGTCGCGGCAGATGCCGCAGCGGTCCTCGTCGGCGACGTTGCCGCAGAGCGAGCAGAAGCGCACCTTGTCGTGCACCTCCATGAGGAGCTCACCGAGGCGGGTGACGTCGAAGCCGCGGGTCTGCACGATGTGGAACGCGATGCGCTGCGCGGACTTCGGCCCGATGCCGGGCAGGCGGCCGAGCTCGTCGATCAGCTCCTGGACGATGCCTTCGTACATGGACTAGCCCACCTCCCCGTGCGGCACGACCGTCTCCTCGAGGAAGCTGGCGCCGAGGATCTCGCGCACGACGGACTCGCCGTAGCGCTGCTGCTCGAACGAGGGCACGACGACCGGCGACGGCGGCCGGTGCACCTCGGTGGCGGTCGGCACCCCCGGCGCGCCCCAGCCCGCTGCCGATGCGGTGACGGGCTCGGGCTGCTGCGGATCGCCCTGCGCGCCGTCGACCTTCGGCAGGAACTTCACACGGACGCCGAGCACCTCGAGGATCGCGGCGCGGAGGACCTCGCTGACGCCACCGGCACCGCCCTGGCGGAAGCCCTCGACATCGCCGCGGCTGACGAACGACAGCGTGAGCACGTCGCCGTTCAGGGCGCGGGGATGCGACGTGTAGACGACCGCCCACGCGCTGCGCTTCGTGCGCTGCACCGTCTCGAGGATCTCGGGCCACGCGTCCCGGACGTGCTGCACCGTGACCTCACCCGCGGGCCCCGGCGCCTGCTTCGGCGGCAGCTCGGCTACCGGCGCCGCGGCGGAAGCAGCGCTCGGGGCTGGGGCGCTCGGGGCAGCGACGGATGGGGCAGCGACCGCAGGTGGTGCGACCGTCGGCGGCTGCACCACGGGTGCGGCGACGGTCGGCGCGGCGACGGACGGTGCAGCGACCGACGGGGTCGGGGGCATCACGGCGGGACCAGGCGGCGCGACCGACGGCGCGGGCGGCGCCACCGAGGGCGCGGTGTCGGCGGGGGCCGCAGCGGCAGGGGCGGCGACCGACGGGGCAGCCGCGGCCGGCTTCACCGCACGAGCTGCGGCCGCGGGCCGACGCAGCGACTCGTCGGGGGCCGGCATCGGTTCGGCGGCGCGCTGCACGGCGACCGGTCCGGTGTCGACGCCCACGCGGCGCTCGAGGCGCTCGAGCCGCGCGACGGCGCCGCTGTCGCCCTCGGCGGCCGTGGGCACGAGCATGCGCGCGATCATCAGCTCGAGATGGAGCCGCGGCGACGTCGCACCGACCATCTCGTCGAGCGCCTCGCTGACGGTGTCGGCCGCGCGGGAGAGCTCGGCGGTGCCGAAGCGCTGCGCCTGCAGCTGGAGCGAGGCGATCTGGTCGGCAGGGGTGCCGCGCAGCACCGCGGCCGCGTTCTCGCCGGTCGCCGCGACGACGATGAGGTCGCGGAGCCGCTCGAGCAGGTCCTCGACGAACCGGCGCGGGTCCTGCCCGGTCTGCACGATGCGGTCGACCGCGGCGAAGGCGTCGGCGGCGTCGCGCTCGGCGACCGCGGTGACGACCTCGTCGATGAGCGCGCTGCTCGTGTAGCCGAGCAGGGCGGTGGCCCGGTCGTAGGCGATGCTCGAGCCCTCGGACCCGGCGATGAGCTGGTCGAGCAGCGAGAGCGTGTCGCGCACGGATCCGCCGCCCGCCTTGACGACGAGCGGCAGCACGCCGGCCTCGACGGCGACGCCCTCGGCCGCGCTCAGCTGCCCGACGTACTCGAGCATCTGCGCGGGCGGCACGAGCCGGAACGGGTAGTGGTGCGTGCGGGAGCGGATGGTGCCGATGACCTTCTCGGGCTCCGTGGTCGCGAAGACGAACTTCACGTGCTCCGGCGGCTCCTCGACGATCTTCAGCAGCGCGTTGAAGCCCTGCGGCGTGACCATGTGGGCCTCGTCGAGGATGAAGATCTTGAACCGGTCGCGCGCGGGCGCGAACACGGCCCGCTCGCGCAGGTCGCGGGCGTCGTCGACACCGTTGTGGCTGGCCGCATCGATCTCGACGACGTCGAGCGATCCCCCGCCGCCGCGGCCGAGCTCGACGCAGCTCGGGCAGGTGCCGCACGGGGTGTCTGTGGGCCCCTCGGCGCAGTTGAGGCAGCGGGCGAGGATGCGCGCGGACGTGGTCTTGCCGCAGCCACGCGGGCCGCTGAAGAGGTAGGCGTGGTTGACACGGTCGGTGCGCAACGCCGTGCGCAGCGGATCAGTGACGTGCGACTGGCCGATCAGCTCCGCGAACGTCTCCGGCCGGTAGCGGCGGTAGAGGGCGGTGACCACGAGGAGAGGATACGAGCGGCCTCGGACAACGCCGGGCGTGTTCGCGCCCGGCGAGCCGGTCGCTCGACACGGCGTGTCCCCCCGCCCCGGCCGATGCCCGCCGACCCCGCTACAATCGTCGCGGCTCCTCGCGTGGCGCCATCCAGGCCAACTCCCCCAGGGCGGAGACGCAGCAAGGGTAACCGGGCTCTGGCGGGTGCGCGAGGGGTCCCTGCTCCGCTTCGTCGGAGCGCCTGGAGGATTCGCCTAGTGGCCTATGGCGCACGCTTGGAAAGCGTGTTGGGTGAAAGCCCTCGGGGGTTCGAATCCCCCATCCTCCGCCATGTACGACCTCCGAGATCCGCGGAAATCCGCGGATCTCGGCTTCGTTTCGGCTCCAGCGCCCTACAAAAAGCCCCACTTCTGTGGGGCTCGCGCCCACGCGAGGGTCCGGACCTCGTCCATATGACCGAGCTTCGCACCGACCGGAGCTTCGGCCTCACCGCGATCCAGCGACGCGAGAGCGCGCGAGACGTGGAAGACGGAGCGGGTAGGTCGATCAGGGAGTCCGGGCGTCGCGCACGCCGCTTCCCCGGGCCGAGTGGCGCGCGTACAGGTTGTCCCGGCCTGGGCGCGCCAGCAGGATGAGCCTTCCCAGCCAGGTGAGGAGTCGTGCGATGGCGTTCGAGGTCGGCATAGTCGCCCTGACGATGGTGAAGGCGGACCGCGCCCGAGAGTTCGAGGACTGGGTGCGCTCGGTGGTCGTCCCCGCCGTGAGCCAGCAGCCGAGCTTCGCGGGCCGGTGGCGGCTGGTACGCGCAGGCAGCGGGCAGGACCCGGTCCCCTACGCCTTCCAGTTCGACGGATCCGACCTCGACGAGTTCGATTCCGAACCCGCGCTCGTCGCAGCGCTCGGCGAGGAGCGAGCACAGGCCGAGATCGCTCGGTTCGAGGCGATGCTCGCGGCGGAGCAGACACTGCTCGTCTTCTCACCGCCGATCATCGAGGGCTGACCGGCGATCAGCGGGTCGGGCCGACCTGATCCTGCCGTTCGCGAGCGCGCCGATGCCGAACAGGTGCCGGAGCCGTCGGCAGCGCGCCGGCGCAGCTAGGCGCCAGGCGGTGCATACGCGGCCTGGCCGGTCCTCGCCCGGTCGAGGACGCCTTGGATCCGGTCGGCGGGGATCAGCTCGTGGGTCTCCAGCCGCGAGAACGCGCCCGAGCCGGTCACGGCGAGGCTGACCGCTGCGGCAGCGGCGGAGTCGGGGAGATCGGCGATGACGAAGCCGTCATGCTCGCCGAACATCCAGTAGTAGCTCTCCAGCCGTCCGCCGACAGCCTCGCAGAGCTTGCCGACCACCGCCGCCCGGTCGCTCGGCCGCTGCATCGCCGCCGCCACGGTCTCCGGCTTGAGGTCGAAGAAGACGAGGAACTTCATGACGCACCTCCTGGCTCATCGCCCGGCACGATCGCACGCGGGACCACGAGGCGCCAGAGGTTCTCGACTCCCATCCGGACCCGGCTGCAGCCCTCCTCGTTCTCGAATCGTGGACCTGGTTCGGACTCCTCATCACCGCCGGCGGGCGAGCGCTCGAGGTCCAGCTCGCGGCCCTCACACCGGAGGCCGCTCCACGAGCACGTCGACCTGCTCGAACGTCGGCTGCTCGATCAGCGTGCCGACGCTCGCCCCGAGTGCCTTGGCGACCTCCCCGTCGAGGTGGGCCTGCCGGCCCGACGCGTCGGGGAACGCATCGAAGATGCCGAAGGAGGTCGATCCGAAGCGCAGGGCGAACCAGCGCACGGTGTCCGGTTCCTGCTGGACGAGGGAGCGCCCCTGGCGCAGGAGGTCGACGACCTCCTGCTCCTTTCCCGGCTTGGCCTCGAAGCGCACCAGGAGCGCGACGCTCACATCACGGGCCATGGTCTGTTCCTCCCCTGCCGCGCACGGTGCGGCCTCCTCGAAGCGCCGATCCCGGGCGCTGGGCTCTCAACACCGACAGCACACCTCGGATCACGTCGCGTCGCATCGGCAGAACGACCGAGATCCACGACCCGTATCGGTCGATCTACCGATGCGCCGGGGAGCACGGAAGCGTTCACTCGGCCGCAGCGAACCTCCTGGGTTCGTGGTCGGCCCGTCGAGCTCCGGACGCGGGAAGCGGAGCGGCGGCGAACGCCGACCTCCAGCGACGGAAGGGGCGGACCGTGTCGAATTCGTTCGGGTCGTTCGACGACCTGGTGTCGCGGTTCTTCGGCGGACAGGACCCGTTCAGCGTCCTGGGTTCGCGCGGCGGGACCGCGTCGCCCCCGGTCCAGCGGGTGGACCTGTCGCAGGCCCTGTCGGACGGCGCCCGCGACCTGGTCACGCGCGCGGTGCGACAGGCGGCGGACTGGGGCAGCAGCGACGTCGACACCGAGCACCTGCTGTGGGCCGCGACGCAGGAGCCGGAGACCCGGCGCGCCCTCGAAGGTGCCGGTGCGGACGTGGATCGGCTCGCCGCGCAGGCGGAGCAGGTCGCGGAGCACGGCGGGCGCTCGGCGGAGGGAGCGCCCCCGCTCACACCTGCGGCGAAGCGCGCGCTGCTCGATGCGTACCGTGAGGCGCGCCAGGGCGGCTCGTCGACGATCCAGCCCGTGCACATCCTGTTCGGGCTCGGCAACAACCCCGAGACGATCGCAGCGCGGCTGCTGGACCGGGCGCTGCCGGACCCGCGAGGGGTCCGCTCCCCGGGAGAGGGCGGGCAGCCGGAGCGCGGCGGCCGGCAGGCGGAGGGCGGACCGGGGAGCACGGCCACGCCGACGCTCGACCAGTACGGCCGCGACCTCACGCAGGCGGCGCGGGAGGGCCGGCTGGACCCCGTCGTCGGACGGGAGGACGAGGTCGAGCAGACCCTCGAGATCCTCTCCCGGCGCACCAAGAACAACCCCGTGCTCATCGGCGACCCCGGCGTCGGCAAGACCGCGATCGTCGAGGGCATCGCGCAGCGGATCGTGAACGGCGACGTGCCCGAGTCGCTGAGGGACCGACGGGTGGTCTCGCTCGACCTCTCCGGCATGGTCGCGGGCAGCAAGTACCGCGGCGAGTTCGAGGAGCGGCTGAAGAACGTCATCGACGAGGTGCAGGCCGCCGACCGCGACGTGGTGCTGTTCATCGACGAGCTCCACACCGTCGTCGGTGCGGGCTCGGCGGAGGGTTCGATGGACGCGGGCAACATGCTGAAGCCCGCGCTCGCGCGAGGCGAGCTGCAGGTCGTCGGCGCCACCACGGTGGACGAGTACCGCAAGCACATCGAGAAGGACGCGGCGCTGGAACGGCGCTTCCAGCCGATCCTCGTCCCGGAGCCCTCGGTCGACGACACCATCGAGATCCTGAAGGGCCTCCGCGACCGGTACGAGGCCCACCACCAGGTGCGCATCAGCGACGAGGCGATCGTCGCCGCGGCGGAGCTCTCCGACCGCTACGTCACGAACCGGTTCCTGCCGGACAAGGCGATCGACCTCATCGACCAGGCGAGCGCGCGGGTCCGGCTGCGCAGCACCACGGCGCCCGCCGACACCCGGGAGCTCGAGGAGCACCTCGCGCAGCTCGATCGGGGCAAGGACGCCGCCGTGGCGGCGGAGCAGTACGAGCGGGCCGACCAGCTGAAGCGCGACGCGGAGGAGGCCCGCGGCCGGCTCCAGGAGGTGCGGGAGCGGCGCACGGGCGTCGTGGCGGTGACGCCGGAGGACATCGCGGAGGTCGTGTCACGGGCCACCGGGATCCCCGTGGCGCAGCTGACGGAGGAGGAGCGGGAACGGCTGCTGCGCCTCGAGGAGACGCTGCACGGCCGTGTCGTGGGCCAGGACGAGGCCGTCGGAGCCGTCGCCGAGGCCGTGCGCCGCGCACGGGCGGGCCTCGCGGACCCGAACCGTCCCGTCGGCTCGTTCCTCTTCCTCGGGCCGACCGGTGTCGGCAAGACCGAGCTGGCCCGCGCCCTGGCGGAGGCGCTGTTCGGCGACGAGAACCGCATGGTGCGCTTCGACATGAGCGAGTTCCAGGAGCGGCACACCGTCTCCCGCCTCGTCGGCGCCCCTCCCGGGTACGTCGGGTACGAGGAGGCGGGGCAGCTCACCGAGGCCGTGCGCCGCACCCCCTACACGGTGCTGCTGCTCGACGAGATCGAGAAGGCGCACCCGGACGTGTTCAACACCCTCCTGCAGCTGCTCGACGCCGGTCGGCTGACCGACGCGCAGGGCCGCACGGTCGATTTCAGCAGCACCGTCGTCATCATGACGAGCAACGTCGGCGCCGACCGCATCCTCGCGGCCACCCGTAGGGGCACCCCGGTGGAGGACCTGCGGGAACCGCTGATGCAGGACCTCGGGCAGCGCTTCCGCCCCGAGTTCCTGAACCGCATCGACGAGATCATCATCTTCAGCGGGCTCGACCGGACGCAGGTGCGCCGGATCGCCGACCTGCTGCTGGAGCAGACGCGACGCCGTCTGCGCGCCCAGGACATCATCCTCGACCTGTCCGACGGGGCGCTCGACTGGCTGGCCGACCGCGGCTACCAGCCCGAGTTCGGGGCGCGGCCCCTGCGCCGCGCCATTCAGCGGGAGCTGGACAACCAGCTCTCGCGGCAGCTGCTCGGCGGCGCGGTCCAGCCGGGCGACACGGTCACCGTCACCGTCCGCGACGGCGGTCTCGCGTTCGAGACGCGCCGGCCGGACGCGGCCACCCCGGCCGAGCACGCTTCCACCCCCGAGAGGAGCACCACATGACCACCACGGCAGGCGGAAACGCCACCGCGATCACCGCGGACGCCACCAAGCTGCAGCCCGGCCAGCAGCCCACCCCCGACACCAGCCCCGTCGGCCCCGACGACAAGGCGGTCATCGCGACCTACCGCACACTCGACGAGGCGACCGCCGCGGTGCAGCAGCTCGGTCAAGCCGGCTTCCCCGTCGAACGGGTCAGCCTGATCGGGCAGGGCCTCACCAGCGAGACCCGCGTGCACGGCTTCGTCAGCGTGGGCGACGTCGCGAAGAGCGGCGCCGGCTTCGGGGCGTGGGCCGGCGGCCTCTTCGGGCTGCTCACCGGGGCGGCGGCGCTCTTCATCCCGGGCGTCGGCCCCCTGCTGATCCTCGGTCCCCTCGCCGCCGGTGCGCTCGGGGCCCTCGAAGGCGGCGCGCTCGGCGCCGGCATCGGCGCGCTCGTCGGCAAGTTCGTGGAGCGCGACCGCATCCCGAAGTACGAGCAGGTCGTCAAGACGGGCGGGTACGTGCTCGTCGTCCACGGCTCGGAGGAGGAGGTCGCGCGGGCCGAGCAGATCCTCAAGGGCACCGACAGCGACGACGTCGAACGCCAGGACGCCCACCGGTCGTGACGAGCGCGTCCGTGCCGACCGGCCCGGAGGCCGTGCTCGGCCTGATCGCCGCTCCCGGCGCGCCCGCGCAGCTGGCACCGGTTCTGGCCAGGGACCTGCCGGCCGCCCTGTCGGCCCGGCTCCCCGGCACCGCCTGGCGGGTGGAGGTGCACGAGGACGGGCTGGTCCGGCCGCCGGCCGGCGATGCCGAGATCGTCGACGCGGCGCGCGAACGGCTGCTGCGGCAAGGCCTCGACCTGGCGGTCGTGCTCACGGACCTGCCGCTGCGGGTCGGCCCGCGCGCGGTCGTCGCGCACGTCAGCCCGCTGCATCACGTCGCGCTGCTCAGCGTGCCGGCGCTCGGCGCGGTCACCGTCGCCCGTCGTGCTCACGACGCCCTCCTGCGCCTCGTCGACGGGCTGCTCGGCGAGCCGGAGGACGCCGTCGCGCGCACCGCGTCCTCCCGCACGAGCCGCCTCGCTCGACGGGCGCGGCGGCTCGCCGTCGACGAGGACAGCACCCTGCCGACCCTGCGCCTCACGGGTCTCGTGCTGATCGGCGATCTGCGGCTGCTCTCGGGGATGGTCCGCGCGAACCAGCCCTGGCGGCTCATCGCGCGGCTGTCCCGCGCCCTCAGCGCTGCCGTCGCGGCCGGCGTGCTCGCGCTCGTCACGTCGGACGTCTGGCGGCTCGCGGATGCGCTCGGACCCCTCCGGCTGACGCTCGTCGGCCTGGCCTCCGTCGCCGCCATCGCGGCATCGCTCGTCATCGGCGCGCAGCTGTGGGAGCGCGCCCGGTCGCCCCGCGCACGCCAGCAGGTCGTGCTGTTCAACCTCGCGACCCTCGCCACCGTGCTGATCGGGGTCGGCGCCCTCTACCTCGCCCTCCTCCTGCTCGCCCTGCTGGCAGCGGGCCTGCTGCTCACGCCCGCGCTGCTCGCCCAGGGCCTGCGGCATCCCGTGGACATCGGCGTCTACCTGCGGCTCGCCTGGCTCACGGCCTCCCTCGCCACCGTCGGTGGCGCACTCGGCGCCGGCCTCGAGTCCGACGACGCGGTGCGGGCAGCCGCGTACACGCGCCGGACCAACGAGACCACCGAGGCCCTGCCTCACTGATCCCACAGGCGCAGGTGAGCCCCGCCGGTCGGCGCCGGGCGTCAGAGACCGAGGGCCTTCGCCTTCGCCGCGTCGTAGTCCTCCTGCGTGATGAGCCCGGCGTCGAGCAGCTGCTTCGCGCGGGTGAGGACGACGACCGGGTCCTCGGCGGCCGGAGCGGCGGCCGCGGGGGCCTGCGGCTCCGAGGGGCTGCTCGCGGCGACGCCGGCGACCGGTTGCTGCAGGCCGCCGAGGCCTGCGGCGCCCGCGGCGAACCCCATGCCGAGGATGCCGCCGGTGCCGGCGTTCTCACCCGCCGACTCGAACCCCTGGGCCACCGAGGCCTGGAGGTTCGCGTTGCCGCGGGCACCCGAGAGCGCGTCCGCGCGCTGCACGGTCCGCAGCAGCTCACGCGTGTTCGCGTCGTACTCGATCGCGACGATCGCCACCTGCGCGATCTCGAGCCCTCGTGCGGTGCGCCACTGGTGGTTCGCCTCGACCGCGGCGGAGAGGCTCTGCGCGAAACCGGTCGAGTCCTGCTGGATGCGCGTGATGCGGTTCCCCTTCGCAGGGTCGTTCGTGTACATCGAGAACGCCGGTGCGAGCGAGCCCACGACCTCGTTGAAGAGCTGGGTCGCCGCGTCGTTGTCGCGGTCCGTGAAGTCGAAGACCCGGCCGTTCTGCAGGTAGGCGGCCGGCATCCAGCTCTTCACGAACAGGATCGGGTCGACGATCCGCAACGTGTAGGTGCCGCGCGTGATCGCTCCCACCTGCGCGTTCAGGTAGGCGTCGTCCCAGTAGATCTCGGACTGCGTCCCGAAGCGGTTGTTCGGCAGCTCCTTGAGGGCGACGAAGAAGGCCTGCTGCTGCGACGAAGGCCGGCCGCCGAACTTGAAGCGCTCCCAGGACGTGAGGATCAGCGAGTCGACGACGTCGCCGCTCGTGAAGATCCCCTGCGAGTCCTGGGCGTACGAGCTCCACTCGTACCCGCCGGGCTCGGACGCGAACCCGGTGATCGCGCCGTCCTCCATGAGCACCAGCCCGTAGCCCGGCGGCACGACGATCTTCGATCCGTTCGTGATGACGTTGTCCGACCCACGCGTGTTGGATCCGCGGCCGGCGTTCGTGCCCCGCGGCACGGCCGGGAACACCGCGGCCGTCGCGGGAAGGCCGTTCGGGACCGTGTAGAAGTCCTTCCACTGGTCGGCGAACGTGCCGCCGACCGCTCCGACTGCCGCCGCGATCAGTCCCATGTGCCCACTCCCTGCCTGCCGACGCGAACGCACCGATGATGGCCGCCATGCGGGGCACTGTCGATAGGGAGCCGCCCGCCCCGGCCGAAGGAGCCGTTGAACCGGGATCCCGGCCTTCACTAACGTCAGGTCCGTCGGGCCGACGGAGGCCCTCCGGCGGCTCCCGCCGGGCTCCGCTGCCCGCCTCGGAGAGGTCGGCCATGGAAGTCCTCGTCTGCAGCTGGTGCCGGCTCAACAACGCGCCCGACGCGACCCAGTGCGCCACCTGCGGGGCGCCGCTGGACGCCGACGACAAGGTGTCCGACTCGGGTTGGCGCGAAGCGCCGCGACTGAAGGACATGGAGAGGTTCAGCTTCTCGGGGTCCACCCTGCAGGTGGAGGGGAAGTACGTCCCGGTCGCCGAGATCGAGCTGCACCCGAACGACCACGTGTACTTCGAGCAGCACACGATGCTCTGGAAGGATCCCCAGGTCCCGCTGGCGCAGTACAACCTGCCCGCGAGACGCCGTGCCCACGGCATGCCGTACTCGGTGCTGACCGCGAGCGGCGCCGGGCGGATCGCCTTCTCCCGCGACGCACCCGGCGAGCTCGTGGTGATGCCGATCCACGCCGACACCGAGCTCGACGTGCGCGAGCACGCGTTCCTGCTCGCCTCGCACGCGGTCGACTACACGTTCCAGCGCATCAAAGGGCTGGCGAACCTGCTCCATGGCGGAAGCGGCATGTACCTCGACCGCTTCTTCGCGAAGGGGGAGCCGGGGATGCTGATGCTGCACGGCAACGGGGACGTGCTGCAGCGCACGCTCGGGGCCGGTGAACGGCTCCTCGTGGAGCCCGGCACGTTCCTCTACAAGGACGCCTCCGTGACGATGAACACGGTCGCGCTCCCGGGGATCAAGGTGGGGCTGCTCGGCGGCAAGATCTGGGTCGCGGAGATGGTCGGGCCCGGCCGCGTCGGCATCCAGTCCATGTACCACCACAGCAGCTCGGAGGACTGAGGCGGCCATGAGCGGCGAGCAGCAGGCGCCTCCCGGCTGGTACGACGACGGTCACGGCGAGCGACGGTGGTGGAGCGGCCGCGACTGGACCGACTACGTGTGGGACGCCGCGAGCGGCGAGCAGCGCATCCGGCCGATGGCGCCGACCACGGAGGGCATGAGCACAGAAGGGGGCACTGCCGAGGCGACCGCCGTGGCCGACGTCGCGGAGACGGGCACCGCGGCGGCCGCCACCGCCGCCGCGAGCGGATCCGGCGCCGGGATCTCGACCGCTGCCGCATCCGCCTCGGCAGGTGGCTACTGGTGCCCGTACTGCCGGCAGACCGGCACGCTGGGGTCCCGCGGCGAGTGCCTCTCCTGCGGGGCGCACGCCCGGGTGCAGGAGATCGTGTCCGACTCCGGCTGGGAGGAGCTGCCGGGCGCCGAGGACATGGCGCACATCCAGATCGGCCGGTCCTCGGTGCAGATCGCAGGCGACTACGTGCCGATCGCCGAGTTCTCGCTGGTCGACGGTGACGCGATCTGGTTCCCGCACTACAAGCTCACCTACGCGGAGGAGCAGGTGCAGCTCGGGAAGCACGCCGACGGCAACGGCTTCCTGAACCGGGTGCGATCGGGGATGACGATGACGCTGCTGAGCGCACAGGGTCCAGGCCGCATCGCGCTGTCCGACAACCACATGGGCGAGATCGTGGCGCTCCCCATCGACGACGGGCACGGCTACTGGGTCCGCGACCACGTCTTCCTCGCCGCGACGCCCGCAGTCACCTATCGCCCGCACAAGAACGACCTGTGGCTGAAGTTCCGCAAGGACAACGGCAAGGAGACCGAGTACGAGGTCGAGTACCCCCTCGGCCGGTACGACGAGCTGTTCCACGCCCAGGGCGGCCCGGGCCTGCTCCTGCTCCACTCCCCCGGCAACACGATGTTCCGCGACCTCGGCGTCGGCGAGACGATCCGCATCCCGCCTCAGGCGCTGCTCTACCGCGACCTCTCGGTGACGCCCTACCTCGTCGCGGAGTACCCGTCGACGACGGGCTGGTTCGCGTGGTTCACGACGCAGAACTACGAGAACCGGCACCTCTGGCTGTCGCTGACGGGCCCGGGCCGGGTCGCGATCTCGTCGAAGTACGAGAAGGAGCACGCCCACCCGTACCCGATCGTCGACGGCACGGTGCAGTTCCACCGCTGGTGACGCCGATCGGCGTCGATGGACGCGCGGCGAGCCCGACGGTCGGCTCTCGTAGTCTCGGCGCAGCCTCGGAAGGGATTCGTCGATGAAGCTCCTGCTCACCTCGGCCGGCGTCAAGAACGCGAGCATCCGCGACGCGCTCGTCGACCTGCTCGGCAAGCCGATCGCCGAGTCGACCGCGCTCTGCATCCCGACCGCGATGTACGGCCACCCCCGCGCGGGCCTCGATCGGGCCTGGCAGTTCGTCGCCGGCCGCTCCGCGGAGCCGATGACGGATCTCGAGTGGAAGTCGGTGGCGCTGCTCGAGCTCGCGGCGCTGCCGAGTCTTCCGGCCGAGCAGTGGACCCCGTGGCTCCGCGATGCCGACGTCCTGCTGTTCAGCGGTGGCGACGCGCTGTACCTCGCGCACTGGGTGCGGGAGTCCGGGCTCGAGGACCTGCTGCCGACGCTCGAGCAGACCGTCTGGGTCGGCATGAGCGCGGGGAGCATGGTCACGGCGCCGAGCGTGGGCGAGGACTTCATCCAGTGGCGCAAGGGCGAGATCGAGGACCGCGCGCTCGGCCTCGTCGACTTCGCGATCTGCCCGCACCTCGCCGAGGACGGCATGCCGGGCAACACGATGGCGGAGGCCGTGGCCTGGGCCGAGACCATGCCGTGCCCGTCCTACGCGATCGACGACCAGACCGCCATCCGGGTCGTCGATGGACGGGTCGACGTGGTCTCCGAGGGCCGCTGGGAGCGGTTCGGCGGCACGGCCGCCTGACGTCGCCGCGGAACCGGGCGGCTTCCGAGATTCCGGGCGTCGTTCCGCGCCCGCGATGTCGGAACGCGCCCGGGATCCACCAGGCGGGTGCCGGCAGCAGGCCGTCGTGGTCGAGCCGCACCGGGACGCCGTCCAGCAGGTCGTCGCTCGGCTCGACCTCGAAGCCGAGCGCGCGGTGGGACGCGGACGATCCCCCGTTGCCCCTGCGATGCGCCCGGCCCTGTGGGAGCAGCGGGAATGGAGCGAGCGCCTGCGACGTGCCCGTGCACGCGGTTCCAGAGCCCCCGCGGCCTCGACCTCTCCGCGCTCAGCTCGTCGGGCCCGACGGGCTCGCGGCCCCGTCCCTGCGCCACAGCCGCGCGGGCCACCAGAGCGCCCGGCCGATCTCGAGCGACGCGGCCGGGACGAGCAGCGTGCGCACGACGATCGTGTCGAGCAGCACGCCGAAGGCGACGATGAACGCGATCTGCACGAGGAAGAGGATGGGGATCACGCCGAGCGCGGCGAAGGTCGCTGCGAGCACGACGCCGGCGGACGTGATCACGCCGCCCGTCGCGGTGAGCCCGGTGACGATCCCGCGGCGCGTGCCCCGCCGCTTCGCCTCCTCCCGCACCCGGGTCATGAGGAAGATGTTGTAGTCGACGCCGAGCGCGACCAGGAAGACGAAGCCGAACAGCGGGACTGAGGGATCGGCCCCGGGGAACCGGAAGCCGAACCGGAACGCGAGCGCCGCGACCCCGAGCGTGGCGCCGTAGCTGAGCACGACGGTCGCGATGAGCAGCAGCGGCGCGACGAGCGACCGCAGCAGCAGGGCGAGGACCACGAAGATGACCGCCAGCACGATCGGGATGATCGTGCGCAGGTCGCGCTGGGCCGTGACGTTCGTGTCGAGGTCGAGCGCCGACGTGCCGCCGACCTTCGCCGTCGGCGCGATGGGACGGAGCCTCGACCGGACCGTCGTCACCGCGTCCTGGGCGGTGCGCGAGTCGGCCTGGACGGTGAGCGTCGCCTCGATCAGCACCCGACCGCCCACGACCTTCGGCTGCGGCGCCGGAACCCCCGGCATGCCCGCGGGCGGCCCACCCCGGGTGCCCGTGTAGACGCTCGCCGAGGCGATGTGCGGCACCTGCTCGACCGCGTGGAGGACGCGCGTCGCCGATGCCTGCGGCGCGAGCACCACCACCGGGCTGCCGCTGCCTGCGTCGTAGTGCCGCCCGAGCTCCTTCTGCCCGGCCACCGACTGCGACGGGCTCAGCAGGGTGTCGGTCTGGGGCACGCCGTTCGCCTGCAGCTGCGTGAGGCCGAGGGCGAGCGCGCCGAGGACCACGGTCGTCGCGATCCAGAGGATCCGGGGCCGTCGTTCGACCCCGCGGCCGATGCCGCTCCAGAGGCGTCCCGCTCGCGGCTCGTCGGCGGTGGCGGCCGCGGGGTCGTAGTAGCGCGGGATGAGCGGCCAGAACGCCGCGCGGCGCAGCAGCGCGAGGATCGCCGGCAGCGCGGTGACGGCGGCGAGGAACGCGAACGCGATCGCCACGGCGGCCACCGGCCCGAGCCCCTTGTTCGAGTTGAGGTCGGAGAAGCCGAGGCAGAGCACCGCGAGGATCACCGTGGCGGCGGACGCCGCGATGGGCTCGATGGCCCGCTTCCACGCCGTCCACAGCGCGCGCCAGTGGCTGCGCTCCGTGCGCAGCGCCTCGCGGTAGCGGGCGACGAGCAGCAGCGAGTAGTCCGTCGCCGCGCCGATCGCGAGGATGGCGAGGATCCCGCGGCTCTGGCCGGTGATCGTCACCCAGCCCGCCTTGCCGATGCCGTAGACGACGAGGATGCTGCCGGTGAGCGCGAAGCCCGAGGTGAGCAGCACCACCACCGGCAGCAGCAACGAGCGGTAGACGACCAGCAGGATCACGAACACCGCTGCGAGCGCCACGAGCAGCAGCACGCCGTCGATGCCGCTGAAGCCGGCGCCGAAGTCCGCGCCGATCGCGGCGGGGCCCGTGACCCAGCTGCGCAGCCCTGGGCTCTCGTGGCCGGCGACGGACCTGCGCAGCGCGTCGACGACCACGCTGCCGTCCGCCGATGCGCGGACGGTCGCGATGATCTCGAGCGCCTTCCCGTCCTTCGACGGCAGCGGCGGCGAGGCGGACGTGACGTCGTGGACCGCGCGCAAGCGAGACGCTTCGGCGGCGACCGCCTGCCGGTCGGCGGCGATCAGGCCGCTATCGCGGACGAACAGGACGACCACGGGGATCGTGTCGGAGCCGAAGAAGTCCTTCTCCCGGTTCTGCACCACGGTCGACTCGGCCGTCGCGGGCAGGTAGGAGGTCTGGTCGTTGTTCGTGACCTCGGAGATCGTGCCGAAGGTCGGGCCGCCTCGCGCGGACACCGCCATCCAGGCGGCGACGAGGACGAGGGCGGCGAGCACCCGCAGCACCCGCACCCGTCCCGATGTGCGGGAGCGCGCACCCTCCGCGGGAGCGGGAACCGCCTGGCGGCTCATGCGGCGTGACCGCCCGTCCGTCCTGGAAGCGTCTGCGTCACGGCCGGCGGCGGCCTCAGGAGCCGAGCGGCCCCCGCACCACCGACCGGCCGGAGGGTGCGGGGTCGCCGTCGTGCGGCTCGACGGAGATGTCGATGTAGGAGTACTGCTTCAGGTCGACGTGCTCGGGCAGCGGGAACTCCCCCGCGCCGTCCTTCAGGAAGCCGACCTCGACCCGGCGCCCGGTCGCGGCGTCCATGAGCCAGACCTCGTGCCCGGCCGACGCGCTCGGCTTCAGGTTCGTGGTCACGACGACCACACGCCGCCCGTCGGGGTACTGCTCGATGTCGGCCCGCCCGGAGGCGCCGGGGAACCCGGGCAGGTGCGAGAGCACGGCTTCGGCGACGATGCGCGGCTGGTCGACGTGGGCGATCCCGATGCCGGCCGTGATGCCGGCGGCGAGCAGCACCACGGCGGCCGCGACGGCGAGCAGCACGAGGCGGCGACGGGACCGGCGACGCCGCGCGACGTGCGGAACGGCGCGCGGCGCGTCATCGGGGACCGGCCGCTCGAGCACCGCCACGGGCGCCACGTCGGCGGGAAGGTCGAGCTCGGCGGCGACGGCGTCCCAGACGCGCGGCGGCGGGCTGACGAGACGGTCGAGCTCGAGCACGGTGCGGCCGACGGCCGCGGCGCTCGCGAGCTCGCGGATCAGCTCGCGACACTCCGCGCAGTCCGCGATGTGGGCGCGCTCCTCGTCCGTCGCGGCGTCCTCGCCGAGGGCGAGCAGCGCGAGGACGTCAGGGTCGACGTGCGTCATCGCTCACCCCCAAGCGATCGCGCATCCGCGTGAGGCTGCGGCGGATGTGGCTCTTCACGGTACCGAGCGGCAGCCCGAGCCGCTCGGCGATCTGCAGGTGCGTCAGGCCGTCGAAGAAGGCGAGCCGCACCACCTGCTGCGCCTCGGCCGGCAGGCGCTGCAGCTCGTCCGCGACGAGCAGCCGGTCGGCGAGGTCGGACTCCTGCCGCGTCTGCTCCTCGCCCTCGAGGCGCTCGGTCAGCTCGGCGAGCCGGACGCGGGCGGCGATCGCGTCGGCGATCGCGTGCTTCGTGATGCCGACGAGCCAGGCCGGCACCCGCGAGCGGTCCGGGTCGAAGGTGCCGCGGGATCGCCAGGCGGCGACGAAGACCTGCTGCGTCACGTCCTCCGCCTCCCCCGGGTCGCCGAGCGAGCGCAGGGCGAGCGTGTGCACGAGGGCCGACCACCGGCTGTACACCTCGGCGAGCGCGCGGGGATCGCCGGAGGAGAACGCGCGGCTCAGCGCGTCGTCGTCGTCCTCGTCCATCCGCAGCCCGTCCGGCGCCGCCGCCCTGCGCGTCAGTACCGCGCTCATCATGGCCCACCGATCGGTGCCGGGCAGCGGCTGGAACGGGTCCAGCCGCTGCCCGGCGGGTTCACCAGCGGATCGCGCCGCTGGGTCGCTGCGGACTAGTCCTCGCCGCCGTGGGTGTAGACGGTCTGCACGGCGAGCATCAGGTTGCCCGCCTTCGCGCTGCCCCAGGCGTAGACGATGGTGTCCATGCCCTCGTCGAGCCGCACCTTCGCGGGACCGATGACCGGCTTCGTCGTGCCGGCGAGCGCCACCGCGGCGCTGTAGGTGCCCTCCTTGACGCGGAGGATCCGCTGACCCGGGTTCGTGAGGCCCTTGATGATCGCCGATCCGTTCGCGAGCACGTCGACCGCCGGCGCGGCGGCGTCGTGGCGCACGATGAGGCGGCCGCTCTCGTCCGCCGTCGGCGCGAGCGGGTTGGTGTAGAGCGTCGCGGTCGGCGCACCGCTCGCGGTGAGGTGCGCGGCGACCGTGTAGTTCTGGTGCGCGGCGAAGCGCACCGTGAGGGGGCCGATGACGGGGTGGCGGTCGTTCGTCGCCGACGCGGCCGTGATGGTGATGGTGTAGCTGCCGGCCTTCACGTTGAGCGGGCCGGCGAAGGTGCCGGGCTGGAAGTCGTTCAGCAGGCGGTGGTGGTTGACGTACACGTCCACGGGCGTCTTCGGCACGGCGTGCAGGATCGACACGACGGCGGTCGTGGAGTCGCTGGTGGTGGCTGCCTGCGTGGGCACGATCGCGCCGACCGCAGCGACGGCGCCGACGGTCAGACCGGTCAGGAGCGAACGGATTCGCACGGGGATCTCCTCGGGTTGGGGGGTTGAGGCGGCCTGTCGTCGCCTGCTGACCTGTACTTCTGCCGCGGAGGCCCTCCTGGATGCGCGGAAGGCTGTGAGTTCGCCGGGCGATTCGCGCGTGGATGCCGCGAGCGACGGTCGCACCGGTCTGGTCAGGTCGGTTCCTCCCGCTGCGCGAGGATCCCGACACGCGGAAGATCCAGGTCGCCCCGCGGAGTCGGCGACGCATCCGGGCCGAGTCGTTCGGGGCGGGGCTCGATCGTCGCGGTCTCGGCGTCCCCGCCGT
The DNA here is from genome assembly GCF_029846255.1 of Amnibacterium sp. CER49. Taxonomy (GTDB): domain Bacteria; phylum Actinomycetota; class Actinomycetes; order Actinomycetales; family Microbacteriaceae; genus Amnibacterium. The sequence goes on from NZ_JARVWQ010000001.1 coordinate 1,004,485, forward strand.
CATTCCTGACCTCGCGACGTGATGGGACGAGGCGGCCGACGGCCTCGATCCCCGCGGTCATCGCCCGCTCTGCGGCGCCGCCACCTGAACGGGGATGCCTCCAACTGGGGCGCCCGTCGCTCCGCGGCGCGCGCCTCCGCTCCGAATAGTTTTCGCGCGACCTCGTCAGGGAGCCCTGACGCGAGGTCAGCGCATGGAAGCGCCGCACGACCGATGGATTGGACCGCAGGATGGCCTCGAGCAAGCACCGGCAGGGCACGGGCAGGCGCGTGAGGAGCGCCCGTCACGTCGGCCGCGCGCGCCGCTGGTCGCTCGGATCGAAGATCCTCTCGGCCACCGTCGGCGTGCTGCTCGTCGGCACCGCCTCGTACGCGGCCACGAACTGGTTGGTCGGTCTCGCCGGCGGCTCGAACGCCCTGAGCAAGGCCGGCTCGGTCTCCAACGTGACGATCGTCGCGACGACGACGCCGTCGCCGTCGAACCTGCTGTACCCGGGCGGCACGGGTGACGTCGTGGCGAAGATCACGAACCCGAACTCCTTCCCCGTGACGGTCACCGGGGTGAACCTCCCGACGAGCACCACCTACGGGGCCGGCTACAGCGACGCCGCGCTCTCCGCGGCTGTCACCGGCTGCGACGCGACGACCACGGCGACGGGCAGCACGGTCGCGTGGAACTTCGCGACGGGCACGAGCGGCACCGCCCACACGCTGACGACGCCGCTCGTCGTCGCGGCGAACGGCAACCTCACCGTGACGTTCACGAGCGACGCGATCATGGGCACGAACTCGCCCTCGGCCTGCCAGAACGCCTACTTCTCGATGCCGTCGCTCACCGGTATCGCGGCGAGCGGCGGGTCGGGCACCGCGACCGCGTCGCCGGCGACCGACGCCTGGACCAGCTGAGCGGGTCTTTGGACGGCGGACGCGACGGGAATCGGGTCCGCCGCGGGATCGAACGAACGGAACGACCGGGATGGCGCTCAGGATCCGGCTGTGGCTCGCCGCCGCGGTCGCCGCTGCCCTCCTGACGACGGCGTCCGCCTCCTTCGCGACCGCCTGGGCCGTCACCGCCGCCGGCGCGAAAGGACAATCCGCCGCCTCGGCATCGCCCGCACCGGTACCGTCGCCCACCAGCTCCTGCACATCGAGCAGCAGCCAGACGATCGTCGTCACCTGGACCGCCGTGGCCCACGCGACGAGCTACGCGATCTTCGCGAACGGCTCCGGCACCGCGACGGCGACGGTGACGGCACCGAGCACCGCCTGGACGAGCGCCTCGCTCGCGAACGGCACCTACTCCTACAAGGTCCAGGCGTCGGTCGGGTCGAACTGGGTCGCGGCGCAGTCCGTCGCCACCGCGACACGGACCATCGCCTCGAGCAACCCCAAGTGCGTGTGACCGCGCCTCGGCCGCCGAGCCGAGCGGTGCGTCGGCAGGGCCTCCCGCTCCTCGGGCCCGGCCGGGCGAGACGGTCTGGTGCCCACCTGGTGAGGAGCACCGGCACCGACGGCTGATCCGAGCGGCGCGGGACGTCCCCCGCCGACGAACCGGCGCGTCACCCCTGGCGGCCGGCTGGGTCCTCGAAGTCGACGAACGCCGAGTGCACGTCGCCCGGATCGCCCGGCATCTCGTCGCGCTGCCCGGTCAGGACGTGGACGCGGCGCTCCAGCTCGGCGACGACCGCCTCGACCCCTGGCAGCTCGACGCCCTCGAGGCTCACGTCGTTGTTGTCGGTCACCGCGATCTCGCTCGCCGGACCCAGCAGCAGGCTCGCCTCCTGGACCCGCCCGTTCGCGGCGACCGGCAGGGTGACCGTGTCGGTCGTGCCGGACTGCCCGAGATGCATCGCGTAGTCGAGCAGCGCCGCGGCGATCCGCCCGTCGGTCACGGCGATGTCCGAGCCCGCCATCGAGATGCGCTTCACCTGCGGCTCCTTCCGTCGGCCGAGCCTCCCGGAGCAGGCTGGGAGGTCCGGGTGACGCAGCCGCGCCGCTGCTTCACGTCGGGGATGCGGGCGCGGATCGACCGGCTCGGCGGAGCGCTCCGGGCCTACCCTGGACGGGACGGCGCCCGCCGCGCCGGCGACGAGGGAGGTGCCGCCCGTGGTCCCGGTCCGTGTGCTCGGCCTCGCCGTCGACGCCCGCATGCAGCCCGTCGTGCTGCTCACGCCGCTCGTGCACGACCGCGGTCCGCGCACGCTCGTGCCGATCTGGGTCGGCGCGCAGGAGGCCGCCTCCATCTCGATCGCGGTGAACGGCGAAGAGGCCCCGCGACCGTTGTCGCACGACCTCATGCAGCGCCTGCTCGAGGCGGTCGACGCGAGCGTGGACCGCGTCGCGGTCACCCGGATCGAGGAGGGCACGTTCTACGCGGAGCTCAGCCTCACGACGACGGCCGGACGCCTGACGCTCGACTGCCGACCGTCCGACGCGATCGCGCTCGCCTCCCGCGTCGGGGCGCCGCTCTTCGTCGCCGAGGCGGTGCTCGACGACGCGGGGGTGCTCGAGGAGCCGGAGGGCACCGAGGAGGAGCCCGTCGAGGCCGAGGAGGAGGTCGCCGAGTTCCGGCGGTTCCTCGCCGACGTCGACCCGGAGGACTTCCAGGGCTGACCCGCGCCCGGCAGGATCGGCTTGGCCCCCCGGCCGCCGTCGGCCGGGGAAGGGAGCGCCCATGACGATCGAGGTCCCGGACCGGCCGACCGCGGACGGCCCCGCGCCCGACCGGCACGACGTCATCCGCGTGCGCGGTGCGCGGGAGCACAACCTGCAGGACGTCGACGTCGACATCCCGAAACGGCGCCTCACCGCCTTCACGGGGGTGTCGGGCTCCGGCAAGAGCTCGCTCGTCTTCGGCACGATCGCGGCGGAGTCGCAGCGGCTCATCAACGAGACCTACAGCGCCTTCGTGCAGGGCTTCATGCCCACGTCGGCGAGGCCCGACGTCGACCTGCTCGAGGGCCTGACGACGGTGATCGGGGTCGACCAGGAGCGGATGGGCGCGAACGCCCGGTCGACGGTCGGCACCGCGACGGACGTGAACGCGATGCTGCGCATCCTCTTCAGCCGCCTCGCGGAGCCCCGCATCGGTGGCCCGAACGCCTTCTCGTTCAACGTGCCCTCGATCGTCGGCAAGGGCGCCATCTCGGTCGCCGGCGGCAAGGCGGTGTCGCGCACCTACGAGCGCGCGGGAGGCATGTGCCCGCGCTGCGAGGGCATGGGCAGCATCACGGACCTCGACCTCGCCGAGATCGTCGACGAGTCGCGCTCGCTCGCCGACGGCGCCATCCGCGTGCCCGGCTACACGCCCGACGGCTGGCAGGTGCGCATGTACACGGAGTCGGGGCTCGTCCCCGCGGACGTGCCGGTGCGCGACCTCACGGCGCGGCAGCGCGACGACCTGCTGCACAAGGAACCGACGAAGGTGCGCCTCAGCAACCTGAACCTCACGGTCGAGGGGCTGATCCCGAAGCTGCAGAAGACGATGCTGTCGAAGGACGTCGACGCGATGCAGCCGCACATCCGCGCCTTCGTCGAGCGGGCCGTGACGTTCACGTCCTGCCCGGAGTGCGGTGGGACCCGCCTCGCGGCCCCTGCTCGGGAGGCCCGGATCGCGGGCGTGAGCATCGCGGACGCGTGCGCGATGCAGATCAGCGACCTCGCCGACTGGATGCGCGGCCTCGACGCGCCCGCGGTCGCCCCGCTCACCACCGCGCTGACCGCCGCCCTCGACTCGTTCGTCGAGATCGGGCTCGGCTACCTGTCGCTCGACCGCCCGACCGGCACGCTCTCGGGCGGCGAGGCGCAGCGCACGAAGACGGTGCGGCACCTCGGGTCGGCGCTCACCGACATCACGTACGTCTTCGACGAGCCGACGGTCGGTCTCCACCCGCACGACATCGAGCGGATGAACCGGCTGCTGCTGCGGCTGCGCGACAAGGGCAACACGGTCCTCGTCGTCGAGCACAAGCCCGAGGCGATCACGATCGCCGACCACGTCATCGACCTGGGGCCGGGCGCCGGCGCGGCCGGCGGCCGCGTCTGCTTCACGGGCACCGTCGACGAGCTGCGGCGCAGCGACACCGTCACCGGACGGCACCTCGGCGACCGCACGGCGCTGAAGGACTCGGTGCGCACGCCGACGGGACGGATCGAGGTCCGCGACGCCACCGCCCACAACCTGCAGCACGTCGACGTCGACATCCCGCTCGGCGTGCTCGTCGTCGTCACGGGCGTCGCCGGATCCGGCAAGAGCTCGCTCGTGCACGGCTCGTTGCCCGCCGGCGTCGACGTCGTGTCCATCGACCAGACGCCGATCCGGGGCTCCCGCCGCAGCAACCCCGCCACCTACACCGGGCTGCTCGATCCGATCCGCACCGCGTTCGCGAAGGCCAACGGGGTGAAGCCCGCGCTGTTCAGCCCGAACTCCGAGGGCGCCTGCCCGGTCTGCAACGGCGCCGGCGTCGTCTACACCGACCTCGGCATGATGAGCGGCGTCTCGACGACCTGCGAGGAGTGCGAGGGCCGGCGGTTCCAGGCGGCGGTGCTCGAGCACCGGCTCGGCGGTCGCGACATCGCCGAGGTGCTCGCGATGCCGGTCACCGAGGCGGCGACCTTCTTCGGCAGGGGTCCCGCGCATGTCCCAGCCGCGCACGCGATCCTCGGCCGGCTCGACGACGTCGGGCTCGGCTACCTCGCGATCGGGCAGCCGCTCACGACGCTGTCGGGCGGCGAGCGGCAGCGGTTGAAGCTCGCGAACCGGATGGCGGAGCCGGGCGGGATCCTCGTGCTCGACGAGCCGACGACGGGCCTGCACCTCGCCGACGTGGCGCAGCTGCTCGGCCTGCTCGACCGGCTCGTCGACGACGGCCGGTCGGTGATCGTCGTCGAGCACCACCAGGCGGTGATGGCGCACGCCGACTGGATCATCGATCTCGGCCCCGGAGCGGGCCGCGACGGCGGCCGCATCGTCTTCACCGGCACCCCGGCCGACCTGGTGACGCAGCGCTCGACCCTCTCGGGGCAGCACCTCGCGGTGTACGTGAGCGCCTGACCCCGGGCGGCGGGACCGGCAGGGCGCCCCTTCTGGGGCTGCATCCCGGGCCGGACCCGTCCCTACGCTGCGGCCATGACCCAGGTGGCCGCGCCCGTCGCGGAGCGCACGCTCACGCCGATCCGGCACGCGGACCGGCGCCGCGTGGTCCTCGCGCTGCTCGGCGCGTTCGCGCCCGCCTACCTGACCGCGATCCTCATCGGCGGCATCGACAAGGCGCTGCCGCTGCTCGTCGCGACCGCCGGCGCGTTCCTCGCCACCGAGGCGGTGTCGTGGCGCTTCGCCGGCGTCCGGCTGCGTCTCGACGCGGACGGCCTGCTCGAGCACGGCCTGCTCCGCACCCCGCGCCGGGCCCGGATCGGCGACGTCGCCTCCGCGCTCGTCGTGCCCATCTACGACCCGCACACCCTGCAGCCGCGGCGCCACCTGTTCCTCCTCGACGGCCGCGCGCGCACCCTGTTCCGGATGCGCGAGGGCGCCTGGAACGACTCGTGCCTCACCGACGTCCTCGCGCACTTCGACGTGCCCCTGGAGACCACCGACGAGCCGGTCACGCTCTCCGAGCTGCGCTCCCGGCACCGCCACCAGCTGCGCTGGCACGAGCGGCACCCGCTGCGGGCGACCGCGGTGTTCGTGCTCGCCGGCGCGGCGCTGTGCGTCGCCGTCGCGCTGGGGCCGACGCTCTCGCTCGGCTGAGCCCTCAGACCCCGTACTCCGCCGCGAGGCGCGCCCCGGCCTGCTCGAGGAACCGCGCCGGCGACCCGATCGCGGCCGAGGCGGAGCCCGCGAGGTCGGCGAGCGCCACGGCGGCGCGCCAGCCGTCCGTCGGCGCATCGATCGATCCCGCGACGAGCAGCGGCGCGACGCCGGCCGCGAGCGCGAGCAGTCGCACCCGCTCCGGCGCCTTGCCCGCCGTCGTCTGCCGGTCGTAGCGCCCCTCCCCCGTGACGACCGCGTCGGCGCCGACGAGCGCGCCGGGCAGCCCTACCCGGCGGGCCACCTCGGCCGCGCCGTCGACGATCGTCGCGCCCCAGGCCGCCGCCCCGAACGCGAGACCGCCGGCCGCGCCGGCGCCCGCCGCGCACGGATCGACCGGCAGCGCGCCGGCGAGCACCTCGGCGAGGCGTGCGAGGTTGCGCTCGAGCACCGGGAGGTCGACCGGCCCCGCGCCCTTCTGCGGCCCGAACACCGCGGCGGCGCCGTCGGGCCCGAGCAGCGGGTTCGTCACATCGGTGAGGATCCGGGCGCCGCGCACGGGAAGCGGCACGAGGCCGCGGACGTCGACGCGGTGCAGCACCGCCAGGCCCGCGTTGCCGGGCGGCACGGGCTCACCGGCCGCGTCGAGCAGCCGGGCACCGAGGGCCGTGAGGAACCCCGCGCCGCCGTCGTTGGAGGCGCTGCCGCCGACGGCGAGCAGCACCTCGTCGCTGCCGGCCTCGATCGCGGCCCGCACCGCGCGCCCGAAGCCGAGGGTGCTCGCCAGCGCGGCCCGGGCGGGGTCCGGCGGCCCGGACCGGTCGGCGAGGGCGAGCCCGCCGGCAGCGGCGAGCTCGACGAGCGCCGCCCCGTCCGGCAGCGCGAGCCAGGGCCCGGTCACGGTCCCTCCCGCAGGCCCCGGCACGTCGAGCAGGTGCCGCACCCCGCCCCCGGAGGCCTCGACCGCGTCGAGGGTGCCGTCGCCGCCGTCCGCCACGGGCAGCGGCACGAGCACGTCGGCCGGTCGCACCGATCGCCAGCCCGCGGCGAGCGCCTCGGCGGCCGCAGGGGCGCCGAGGGAGCCCTTGAACGCGTTCGGCGCGAGCACGACGGTCGCCATGGCAGGAGTCTGTCCCACCAGGGCGACCGTCGCCGCGCCGGGCGTCAGGCCGAGGTCGTGCTCGAGGAGGCGGCCGATGCGGAGGTGAGGTCGTAGACCGTCACCCCGCCGATCGTCGACGACGAGAAGTGCGCCTCGACCCAGGTCGCGATCCGCGCTGCGGCATCCGAGCCGCCGTTCGCGCTCCCGCCGCGCATGCCGGAGGCGATGAACCAGTGCACCTTCCCGGCGGCGACGTCGGCCTGGAACCCGGCCAGCGTCGGCGACGGGTCGCTGCCGTTGAAGCCGCCGATCGGCATCACGGCCTCGCCGGAGGCGAGCTGGTAGGCGGCGGCGTTCTGCGAGCCGATCGCGGCGGCCGCCCAGGTGTACCTGCCGGCGTCCTGCTGCAGCGCGGTGACGAGCGCGCTGCTCACCGTCGTGCTGCCACCGAGGAGACCACCGGCCGCGCCACCGGGCGCACCGCGGAAGCCGCCGTTGGTGCCGGCCTGGCCGCCGAACGCGGGCGGCTGCCCGGTCGGCCCGCCGAACGCCGGCGGCTGACCGCCGCCGAAGCCGTTCTGGCCGCGGAAGCCACCGCCCTGCGCGAAGGCTCGGCCGCCGGGACCGGCGGTGCCGCCGAAGCCGGTCGTGGTCGCCGGGCCCGCGGTGGGCAGCGAGCCGGTGTGCGCGGTGAAGGTGGTCTCGACGGCGTACGCAGCAGGCCCCGCGAGGCCCGCGACGAGCGCCGCGACCACGGCGACCGGCGCGAGCCGCGCAGCGACCGGGCCGATCACGAGCGCGACGGCGGCGACGATCCCCGCCACGGCGACGACGACCTTCAGCCACGGCAGGAATGACGGCGCGCCCGACAGCAGCACGAACGCCCAGGCCGCCGTCATGACGACGATCGCCGCCGCCGTGATGCGGGCCCGCAGCGCCGCGCGGCGCCGCCACAGCAGCCCCGCGCCGATGCCGACGAGGCCGCCGATGGCGGGCGCGAGCGCGACGGAGTAGTAGGGGTGGATGATGCCGGCGCCGAAGCTGAACGCGAGGCCGGTGACGAGCAGCGTGCCGCCGAGCAGCAGCACCGTGGCCCTGGCGGGATCGACGCGCGGGCGCCGCCACAGCACCACGAGCCCGACGACCAGTGCGGCGAGCGCGGCGGGCAGCAGCCAGCTGATCTGCGAGGCGAACTCGCTGCTGAGCAGTCGCAGCACGCCGGTCTGACCCCACATGCCACCGCCGGTGGTGCGGCCGCCCGCGCCACCCGTGACGGAACCGGTCTCGTTGCCGGTGAGACGCCCCAAGCCGTTGTAGCCGAAGGTGAGCTCGAGGAAGTCGTTGGTCTGGGAGCCGCCGATGTAGGGCCGGGCGCTCGCGGGCACGAGCTCGACGATCGCAACCCACCAGCCGGCCGACACGACGAGGGCGCCGAGTGCGCCGAGCAGGTGCAGGAACCGCGTGCCGAGGCGTCGCGGCGACGCGAGCAGGAAGACGCCGGCGAGCACGGGCACGACGAGGAAGGCCTGCAGCTGCTTCGTGAGGAACCCGAAGCCGATCGCGACGCCCGCCCAGAGGATCCATCGGGCGCGACCGTCCTCGACGGCCCGCAGGGTGAGGTAGGTGGCGAGGGTGACGAGCAGCACGAGCAGCGCGTCGGGGTTGTTGAAGCGGAACATGAGCACGGCGACAGGGGTGAGCGCGGTCGCGGCGCCGGCGACGAGCCCGGCGCCCGGGCCGAACGAGCGCCGGACGATCGCGACGACGAGCGCGACGGTGAGCACCCCCATCAGTGCCTGCGGCAGCAGGATGCTCCACGGGCTGAGGCCGAAGACGCGGACGGACAGCTCCATGACCCAGAGCGATGCGGGCGGCTTGTCGACGGTGATCGAGTTCCCCGCGTCGGACGAGCCGTAGAGGAAGGCCTCCCAGCTCGAGGAGCCGGCCTGCACGGCCGCTGAGTAGAAGGCGTTCGCCCAGCCGCTCGCGGCGAGATCCCAGACGTCCAGGACGGCGGTGACGGCGAGCAGGCCGAGGAGGCCCGGGCGCACCCAGGCGGCGTCGGTCCCCCGGCCGCGCCAGAGGTCGCGGGGCAGGGCGCGGAGGCGCGCGCCGATCGCGACCGGGCGGCGGGCGGGGGCGGTGGTCGTGGTCGAGGTCGTGGTCACGTCAGGCGATCTCCATGTTCGGGGTCCGGTCGGCGGGCTCGGCCGCCTGGGCAGGGGTCTGGCGCTCCTCGGGCGCCGCTCGGCGGGCGCGGAAGACCCAGCCGCGGAGCAGCACGAAGCGGAGCAGGGTGGCGACGAGGTTCGCGGCGGTGAGCACGACGATCTCCTCGGCGGGGGACGCGTGCGGGACGCCGGCGTGCAGCGCCACGAGCGAGCCCGCGGTGATGCACCAGGCGAGGCCGAGGACGAGCAGGCCCTGCAGCTGGTGGCGCACGGCGCCGACGCGCCCGGTGACGTCGAAGGTGAACGAGCGGTTCGTCGCCGTGTTGGCGAGGGCGGTGGCGAGCAGGGCGAGCAGGTTCGCGGCCTGCTGGCCGAGCAGCGGCCGCAGCAGCAGGTAGAGCAGCGCGTAGGCGAGGGTCGAGAGCACCCCGACCACGGCGAACCGCACGACCTGGGTGCGGAAGCGAGGTGGTGCCGTGCCGCCGATCGGCCCGCGGCCGAGCTCGGCCGCGATCGCGTCGACGGGGAGGCGGTTGCGCCCCAGGTCGAGCAGCAGCCGTCCGATGCCGCGGAGGTCGTCGCGGGCGGTGCGGACGAGGTCGACGCGGCTGTCGGGGTCGTCGACCCAGTCGACCGGCACCTCGTGGATGCGCAGGGAGCAGCGCTCGGCGAGCACGAGCAGCTCGGTGTCGAAGAACCAGGAGTCGTCGCGCACGAGCGGCAGCAGCCGCTGGGCGGCGGTGCGGGTGATCGCCTTGAAGCCGCACTGCGCGTCGCTGAACGACGCCCCGAGCACCGCGCGGAGGAGCGTGTTGTAGGACCGCGAGACGAGCTCGCGCTTCGGTCCGCGCACGACGCGGCTCGTGCGGGTGAGCCGGCTGCCGATCGCGAGGTCCGAGTGGCCGGACAGCAGCGGCGCGACGAGCGGCGCGAGCCCGGCGAGATCGGTCGAGAGGTCGACGTCGCAGTACGCGAGCACCCGCGCCTCGGACGCGCTCCAGGCGGCCCGGAGGGCGAGGCCGCGGCCCTTCCGCTCGAGGTGGAGCACCTGCACGTCGGGCAGCGACGAGGCGAGGCCGAGCGCGACCTCGAGGGTGCCGTCGGTGCTCGCGTTGTCGGCGATCGTGATGCGCCAGGGGACGGGCATGTGCGTGCTGAGGTGGTCGTGGAGGCGCCAGATGCTCCGCTGCAGCACGTGCGCCTCGTTGAGCACCGGGACGACGATCTCGACCTCGGGCGACCCGAACGGCTCTTCCATGACGGAGGAGCGTGGGCGGGGCCGCTATGCCGTCCCTATGACCGCTCGATGAGCGGGAGAGGTCTTCCGGGGCTCAGGCCGGCTGCGGCTCGTCGAGCTCGGCCGACTGCTCCGCGGCGAGTGCGGCGTAAAGGCCTCCGAGCGCGAGCAGCTGCGCGTGCGTGCCGCGCTCGACGACGCGGCCGGCGTCGACGACGAGGATCTCGTCGGCGTGCACGATCGTCGACAGCCGGTGCGCGATCGCGATCGTGGTGCGCCCGCTGGCCGCGGCGTCGAGCGCCTCCTGCACGATGCGTTCCGAGACCGAGTCGAGGGCGCTCGTCGCCTCGTCGAGCAGCACGACCGCCGGGTCCTTCAGCAGCACCCGCGCGATGGCGATGCGCTGCTTCTCGCCCCCGGACAGCCGGTACCCCCGCTCCCCCACGACGGTGTCGTACCCGTCGGGGAAGCGGGCGATCGTCTCGTGGATGTTCGCCGCCCGCGCCGCCGCGCGGATCTCGTCGTCGGAGGCGTCCGCCTTCGCGTACCGGAGGTTGTCGCGGATGGTGGCGTGGAACAGGTACGTCTCCTGGCTGACGACACCGATGTGCTCGAGCAGCGACTCCTGCCGCAGCCGCTTCACGTCGACGCCCGCGAAGCGCACCTCACCCGCCGTCGCGTCGTAGAGGCGCGGCACGAGGTAGCCGATCGTGGTCTTGCCGGCGCCGGAGGGGCCGACGAGTGCGATGAATCGCCCGGGCTCGACCGTGAACGAGACGTCGTCGAGGATCCGCACCGGCTGCTCCCCCGCTCGCGACGGCGGGTACTCGAAGCCGACGTGGACGAGCTCGACCCGACCGAGCCGGTCGTCGCGCGGCACGTCCAGGGCGCCCTCCGCGTCGGCGATCGCGGGCACGAGGTCGAGGTACTCGAAGATCCGCGCGAACAGCGCCGACGAGGTCTGCAGGTCGAGGGCGACGCGGAGCAGCCCGAGCAGCGGGAACGTGAGCCGGGACTGCACCGTCGTGAAGGCGACGATCGTGCCGGCCGTGATCACGGCGCCGTTCGTGAGCAGCACGCCGGACACCAGGTAGACGAGTGCGGGCACCACGAGGAAGAACACCTGCACGACGGCGAAGAAGCCCTGCCCGGTCATCTGCTCGCGCACCTGCAGCCGCAGCTGCCGCTCGCTCTCGCTCGCGTACCGCGCGGTCTCGCTCGCCTGCCGCGAGAACGCCTTCGCGAGCAGGATGCCGGAGACCGAGAGCGCCTCCTGCGTGATCGCGGTCAGCTCGGACAGCGACTCCTGCGTGGCCGTGGCGATCCGGGCCCGCCGCTGGCCGACGCGGCGCTGCACGACGACGAGCAGCGGGATCAGCACGACCGCGATGAGCGTGAGCTGCCAGCTGAGCAGGGTCATCGCGACGAACGCGGCGATCACGGTGACGGTGTTGCCGACGACGCTCGAGACCGTGTTCGAGAGCACGTTCGAGACGCCGCCGACGTCGTTCGCGAGACGGGACTGGATGACGCCCGTGCGGGTGCGGGTGAAGAAGCCGAGCTCCATCTGCTGCAGCCGCGAGAACAACCGGGTGCGCAGGTCCGCCGTGACGCCGTTGCCGACCGTCGCGGTGAGGTACGTCTGCCAGACGCCGAGCCCCTGCGAGACGGCCCACACGAGCACGATGCCGCCGACGATGGCGGCGAGCCGCGGCAGGTCGGGGTGGCCGGAGCGCGGGAACAGGCCGTCGTCGAACGCCCGCTGCGTCAGCAGCGGCGGCACGACCGTCAGCGCGGCCGTGATGAGCACGAGCGTGATCGTGACCGCGAGTCGCCCCCGGTAGGGCTGGAACAGCGTGACGATCCGCTGCCGCAGATCGGGGATGCGGGGCGCGGACGCGTTCTCGGCGCGCTGCGCGGAGGCGTCGCGCGAGCCCGTTCCCCGGTGCGGACCGCGCGTCATGCTCACGGCAGCAGCGTAGGTCGGGTTCCGGGCCCGTCGTGCCCCCGCGGGGGGCACCGAACTACGCTGCGGCTCGTGGGCGACGACGACGTGGCGCGGCGGATCGCGGCCGCCGGGCTCGACCACGCCGTCTTCCGCTCCCGCTTCGCCGCGGCGTACGCCGGCACGCCCGAGGCCGCCGCGGCGGCGCTCGAGCGGTTCGTCGCCGGCGGCGGCGACCATGCCGCGAAGGCCACGCTCTACGGCCGGGGCGCCGACGACGACGCCCGGCGGCGCGCTGCCGAGGCGCTGGACGCGGCGCACGCCGAGCGGCGGCGCGTGCAGGAGGCCGTCGACGCCGCCCTCGCCGCGGTGCCCGCTGGACGGGCGGCGCGGTCGGGCGCCGAGCCCGAGCCCGAGCCGTCGGAGCCGGAGGCGTGGGGGCCGGAGGCCGAGGCCGCGCCGGCGCCGCGGGATCGCCGACGCGTCCCGGTCGTCGCCGCGGTCGCGGCGGCGGTCGTGCTCCTGCCCGCGGCCTACCTCGCCGGAGCCGGCATCCGGGGCACGGCGGCGCCCGCGCCGACGCCGAGCCTCACCGAGCTGCCGGCAGCGCTCATGCTGAACGGCCTCGCGGAGCAGGACCGCGTCACCTACGCGTCCCCGGGCGACCCCCGCGCGGCCTCGTTCACCGCGGGGCCGCTCCTCGGCGGCTACTCGGTGCGGGCGGCCTGCCTCGCGATGCAGCGCCGACCGCGGACGGTGCCGTCGGCGACGGTGCAGCTGCTCGACCCGACCGGCCGGCTCATCGCCTCCTGGGCCCTGCGCTGCGACGGGCAGGAGCACCGCGTCCCCGCGCTGCCGCCCGCGGAGTTCACCCGCCACGTGCAGATCGTGCTGGACTTCGACGACACCCTGGTTCGGACCGCCTCGGCGGCCCTGCAGCCGAACCTCACCTGAGGCCGCCCATGCCGGTCACGGCATAGAAGCGGTCCGGGCGCGGAATCGGAGGGCGACGGGAGCTCAGGCGGGGTCGCGCAGCCAGGCGGTCGCGTCGGCCGGCAGCACGCGGTCGTCGCCCACCGGCTGCGAGGCGAGCAGGATCTCGCCCTCCGGCAGGGCGGCCGACTCGCCGAAGGTCGTGACCGAGCGCCAGCCGCCGTCGCGGACGACCTCGATCACGGCCGGGCGGTCGTCGACGAATCGCACCCCCTCGCCCTCGAGCAGCGTCGCGCGCAGCGCGAGCGCCCGCCGGTAGAGCGCGAGCGTCGAACCGGGATCGCGCTCCTCGGCCTCCACGGCGAAGTCGGCGAACCACGTGGGCTGCGGCAGGTGGCTGCCGCCCTGACCGAACCCGAAGGACGGCCCCGACGTCGTCCACGGCAGCGGCACCCGAGCCCCGTCGCGCCCCTTCTCGGTGTGCGCGCTGCGCTCCCAGATCGGGTCCTCGAGCGCCTCGACGGGCAGGTCGGCGACCTCGGGCAGCCCGAGCTCCTCGCCCTGGTAGAGGTAGGCGGCGCCGGGCAGCGCGAGCAGCAGCAGGGTGCCGGCGAGCGCGCGCCGGAGCCCGAGCGCGAGATCGCACGCCGGCTCCGTCCCGTCGGTGAGCAACCAGGCGTTCAGGTCGGTGCCGTCGGGCAGGCCGAACCGGCTCGCGTGCCGGACGATGTCGTGGTTCGACAGCACCCAGGTCGACGAGGCGCCCGCCTCGCGGGCGCGGTCGAGCGCGGTCTGGATCGTCGAGCGGAACGCGGGCGCCGACCAGGGCTCGAGCACGAGGTCGAACTCGAAGGCCTGACCGAGCTCGTCCGGCCGGGCGTAGAGCGGCAGGCGCGCCGGGGGCGCCCATGCCTCGGCGACGGCGGAGCGCGGCGGGTCGTACTCGTTCATCACGCGGCGCCAGCCGCGGAAGATCTCATGCACCTCGTCGCGGTCGAACAGCGGGTCCGTGCCGTCGACGGCCACGACGTCGCGGTGGATCCGCGGGTAGCTCCTGAACGGCTCGGAGAGGTCCTTCGCGAGCGCGTGGGCGACGTCGACCCGGAACCCGTCGACGCCCCGGTCGGACCAGAACCGCAGCACGTCGTGGAACTCCTCGCGCACCTCCGGGTTGCTCCAGTCGAAGTCGGGCTGCTCCGGGGCGAAGAGGTGCAGGTACCACTGGCCGTCGGGCACCCGCGTCCACGCGGGTCCGCCGAAGTGGCTCACCCAGTCCGAGGGCGGCAGCTCCCCGTGCTCCCCCGCGCCGTCGCGGAACACGTAGCGCGCGCGCTCAGGCGAGCCGGGCGCGGCGGCGAGCGCCGCCCGGAACCAGGCGTGACCCGAGCCCGAGTGGTTGGGGACGATGTCGACGACGATCCGGATGCCCTCCGCGTGCAGGGCTGCGACGAGCGCGTCGAACTGCCCGAGCGTGCCGATGCGGGGGTCGACGTCGCGGTAGTCGTCGACGTCGTAGCCGCCGTCCGCGAGCGCCGACGGGTAGAAGGGGCTGAGCCAGACGGCGTCGATGCCGAGCGCGGCGAGGTACGGCACCCGGTCGAGCAGGCCCGCGAGGTCGCCGATGCCGTCGCCGTTCCCGTCGGCGAAGCTGCGCGGGTACACCTGGTAGACGACGGCGGTGCGCCACCAGTCGGGGTCGGTCAGGTCGCGTCCGCGGTCGGTCACGACCGAGAAGCGTAGGGGAACGCCGGGAACCCGCCCGATGCGCTCGAGCCGGGCGAGGAACGGCTCAGGAGATGCCGGTCCCGAACGTGATGATGCTCGACACGACGCCCAGCTCGACGAGCCTCAGCGTCGCCGACGTCCCGGGGTCGGGCACCACCTGCGCCGCGGTGGCGCCGCGAGTGCCGTTCGTCTGATCGAACAGCGGGGTGGTGTCGAGGTGCACCCAGGGGCGCTGGGCGCGCTGCCGTCTGGTCATGGCGGGCCCAACGAACAGGAAGCCCGATCTCATCCCCGCCCGGAGCGCGAGGGGTACGACGCGCGCGCACTCTGATGCACGATTGCGGCCATGGCCTCGGATTGGGAACGGATGTCGGGTGATCCGGCCGTCCTCGCCGAGGTCCGCCGCCGCTACCGCGGGCGCGGCGACGCGGCCGATCAGCTGTGGTGGCCGTCGCACCCGGGCCAGGACGGCCCGAGTGGTGCCCCGGACCCGGCCGCCGCGCTCCATGCCGCGCGTGCGAACCTGTACCGGCGCGGGGCAACACGGGAGCAGGCGGCCGCGCTCACCGCCGAGCAGGAGCTTCTCAGCGCCGATCGGCGCCTCGCCCACGAAGCCCTGCTCGAGGCCCTCGAGGCGCGCGGTCGGCCCTCGGCGCGGGACGGCGGCAGCGGCGGGAGCGCACGCGCCGCAAGCAGACCGACCCGCATGGCCCTGACCGTGCTCGCCGGCATCTCGCTCCTGGCCGCGGGATACCTCGTCGGTCGCGCCGCAGAGCGTCCGGCTCCACCTGCGGTCGCGTCGACGGCGCGCGCCTACCGCGTGCTCGAGCGTCCTCAGGAAGCACCCGACCGCATCCCGGACACCGTCCGCCCTCGATTCGTCCGATCCGCCTCGACACGGCTGCTCGCGACGTACGGCAGCATCGGCACCGAGGTCTTCGGCGCGCGGGCCGACGACGGGCGGCTCTGCCTGCTCGTCATCGTGCTCGGCGCGAAACCGACCGGCACCTGCACGACCGAGAGCGGGTTCTCCGCCGCGGGGCTCTTCGTGGAGTTCGCGGCCGGGGCGGATCCCGTCAACGACTCGGGCCTGCGGCCGAGCGATCAGATCGGGCTCCTCTGGCTCGCCGACGGCACGCTCACGATCAGCGTCTGAGGCAGGGTCAGCCCCTGCGGCCGCCGAACACGGAGCCGAGCGGTCCGCACCACGGCCTGCCGTACTGGATGGGGATCGGCTGGACCGCGTCGGGCTCGATGGTGCCGTTGGTCTGGTCGAAGACGTGATCGGGCCGCAGGGGCAGCCAGATGCGCGCGCGTCGTCGCGGGGGCAGCAGCGCGGCCGGCCCGGGGAGGAGGTGCACGGCCGCCCCCCGGAGCACCGCGCGACGCCACATCAGGTCCTGCCGCATGCCGAGCACCGTGCGCGCCACCATCTCCGTCGCGAGCAGGAGCGGCCCTCGGCTGCCCCCGTCCGCGGCGGCGGCGTGCTCCCACAGCTCGAGGTCGAGCCGGGCGAGCCGGTTCTCGACCTGCGGGGCCGGCACGCCGCGGGCGTAGGCACCGAGCCAGGCGCGGGTGACCCCGACCGCCCAGCGGTACACCGGCGCGGCGCTCGCAGGACGCCGCGATACGGCCATGGAGGGCGATGCTCCCGGTGAGCCCCGCATGTGCGGAAGGTACGTATCCACGCACCCGAGCGCAAGCGAGAGGGGAGCATGCGCTGCTCCTTCCCAGCGCGTCTCCAGCCCCTTCCGGCGAGTTCCGGGGCCTGTCCTCGGCAGCGGCTGTAAGCGGTTGCACGGCCCTCCGCGCTGCGTCTACTGTCCCCGGAAGGGACGGCACCGACGCCGCCCACCACCCCTGCACCGGTGGTCACTCATCGAGGAGTCCTATGAAGAACGCGATCCGCGTCGCCGCAGCAGGTGCGACGCTCGCTCTCGCCGGAATGAGCCTCGCGGCCTGTTCCGGCTCGTCCGGCGGAGGCACCAGCGGCTCGGGCGGCGGTGGCGACACCGGCCCGATCACCTACGTCCAGGGCAAGGACACGTCCGGCGTGGTCGTGATCCTCGCCGACATGTGGAACAAGGCTCACCCCAAGGAGAAGGTGACCATCAAGCAGCAGACCGATCAGGCCGATCAGCAGCTGCAGGACCTCACCCAGCACTTCCAGCAGAAGCTGTCGGACTACGACGTGGTCTCGACCGACGTGGTCTGGACCGCGGAGTTCGCTGCCAAGCAGTACCTCCAGCCGCTCACGGGGCCGTACAAGCTCGACACCTCGGCGTTCCTGCCGAGCGTCGTGAAGACCGGCCAGTACAACGGCGTGCAGTACGCCGCTCCGTCGAGCACCGACTCGCAGCTGCTCTACTACCGCAAGGACCTGCTCGGCTCGACGCCGGTGCCGAAGACGCTCGAGGAGCTGTTCGGCACCTGCTCGATCGCGAAGAAGGCCGGCATCGGCTGCTACGCGGGGCAGTACGCCAAGTACGAGGGCCTCACCGTCAACTTCAACGAGGCGATCACGTCGGCCGGCGGCACCGTGGTCGACGCGAAGGGCAAGCCCACCCTGAACACGCCCGAGGCGCAGAAGGGCCTGCAGCTCATCGTCGACAACTTCAAGAACGGGAACATCCCGAAGGCCGCGGTGACCTACCAGGAGGCGCAGGGCCTCAACGCCTTCGAGACCGGCAAGCTGCTGTACCTGACGAACTGGCCCTACATGGTCGGCGACATCAAGAGCAACGCCCAGGCCGCGGGCATCCGCAGCAAGTACGCGATCGCCCCGTACCCGGGCAAGTCGGCCGTCGGTGGGCACAACCTCGCCATCAGCGCGTTCTCGAAGCACAAGAAGACCGCGCTGAAGTTCATCCAGTTCATGGAGAGCCCCGCCACCGAGAAGATCCTGATCGACAAGGCCACGCTCGCGCCGGTCCGGTCGTCCCAGTACACCGACCCGTCGCTCACGAAGGCGTACCCGTACCTGACGACGCTGAAGGCGTCGCTCGACAACGCCGAGGCGCGCCCGATCACCCCGTACTACAACGGCGTGACGAGCGCGATCCAGAACAACGTGTTCCAGGCGCTGCAGAGCGCGTCGAACGGCGGCTCGCCGGACGTCAAGAAGGTGCTGGACAGCACGGCGCAGGCCATCACCGCGGCATCGCAGGGCGGCTGATCCGCATCACCGAAAGGGTGCCTGGGTCGCGGGAGCGTCCCGCGGCCCAGGCCCTCCCCCGAAACCCGCTCGACTAAGGAGAATCGCTTGACCGCCGTCGCCGCGCCTCCCCGCAGCCAGCCGCCGAAGCTGGCCGGCCGCGAGAGCGCCGAAGCCAACCGCCGGAGGATCACGCGGATCGCGTGGATGCTCCTCGCGCCGACCATCATCGCCATGCTGATCGTCGTCGCCTACCCGATCGCCGTCTCGATCTTCCAATCGCTCTTCACGGACAGCTCGGGCATCGACCCGAAGACCGGCCTCTTCACCAAGGGCGGGTTCGTCGGGGTGCAGAACTACCTCAACTGGCTGCTGCAGCAGTGCCAGATCGGTGGCAAGTCCCAGGCCTGCCCCGCGGGCTCGCCGCAGGCCGGGTTCTGGAACTCGGTGTTCGTCACGTTCCTCTTCGCCGTGGTGACCGTCGCGCTCGAGACGGTCATCGGCATCTGGATGGCGTTCATCATGAACCGCGACTTCCGGGGCCGCGGCATCCTCCGCGCGGCGGTCCTCGTGCCGTGGGCCATCCCCACCGCCGTCACGGCGAAGCTCTGGTACTTCATCTTCGACCCGAGCGGCGTGCTGAACACCGTGCTCCACACGCAGATCCTGTGGACGAGCGACCTGTGGGCGTCGCGGTGGGCGATCATCATCGCGGACACCTGGAAGACGACGCCGTTCATGGCGCTGCTGATCCTCGCCGGCCTGCAGCTCATCCCGGAGGAGACCTACGAGGCGGCCCGCATGGACGGCGCCTCGAAGATCCAGACCTTCTTCCGCATCACCGTGCCGCTGCTGAAGCCCGCACTCGTGGTCGCCATCCTGTTCCGCACGCTCGACGCGCTGCGCATGTACGACCTCCCGGCGATCCTCACCGGTGGTGGTGGCGGCGGCGGCCAGGGCACGACGACGCTGTCGATCCTCGTGGTGCAGCAGATCAAGCAGAGCAACGACTCGGCATCGGCCCTGTCGACCATCACCTTCATCCTCATCTTCGCTGTCGCGTTCATCTTCATCCGCCTGCTCGGGGCCAACATCACGGGCAACGCGGAGAAGCAGCGCAAGGCCGTCGCTAAGGAGGCGTAGCCCATGACCACAGTCGCGGGCCCGGCGACCGGGATCGCCGAGAAGCAGTCGGGCGAGGTCTACTCGACCACGCGGGAGCGCGCCCGCCGCCGGAGACAGGGCCGCGCGGCCCTGTTCACGGGCATCCAGGCGGCGGTCATCGTGATCTGGTGCCTGCTGCCGTTCTACTGGATGGTCGTCATCGGGTTGCGGGACCCCCGCTACACGTTCGACCCGAACCCGCTGCCGTCCCACCTGACGTTCGAGAACTACGTCAGCGCCTTCGACACCGCGAACGGCAACTACCTGGGTCTGGCCCTGGCGAACAGCTTCTTCATCTGCCTCGTCGTGACCGTGATCGCGCTCGTCGTCGGCATCTCCGCCTCGTACGCGCTCGCCCGGCTGAACTTCACGGGCAAGGGCCTCGTGATGGGCTTCATCCTCGGCGCCTCGATGTTCCCCGGGGTCGCGCTGCTGACGCCGCTGTTCAAGATGTTCACCGACCTCGGCTGGTCGGGGCAGTACCAGGTGCTGATCATCCCCTACATCGCCGGCGCGCTGCCGCTGACGGTGTACACGCTGAACTCGTTCTTCCGGGAGATGCCCTGGGAGCTCGAGGAGGCGGCGCGGATCGACGGCTGCACGCCCGCGCAGGCCTTCCGGATCGTGATCCTCCCGCTGGCGGCCCCCGCCGTGTTCACCACGGCGATCCTGGCCTTCATCGCCAGCTGGAACGAGTACCTGCTGGTCAGCGTGCTCGGGAACACCCAGATCCAGACGGTCACGTACGCGATCGCGCAGTTCACCGGTTCGATCCCGCACACCCAGCCCTACACGACGATCATGGCCGCAGGCACGATCGTGACCATCCCGCTGATCGTCCTCGTGCTGATCTTCCAGCGGCGCATCGTCGCGGGTCTGACGGCCGGAGGCGTCAAGGGCTGATGGACGAGAGAGGGCGGCGGCGCACGAAGGAGAGCTACGACCTCGCGGTCGGGTTCTTCGGGTTCTTCGCCGTCGCCTTCTTCGTCATCAGCGTCGTCGCGCAGATCACCGGCGGTGCAGCGGTGTGGGCGTCCGCATGCTGCCTCGTGGCCGCCGCGGTCGTGGGCGCGATCCTCGTCTTCCGCCGCCGGGCGCTCCGCCGCCCGGCGGAGTGACGGCGGCCGGCGCAGAGCAGGAGGAGTAGCGGTGTCCAGCATCTATGACGTCGCTCGGTCCTGCGGGCTCTCGACCGCGACCGTCTCACGCGCCCTGCGGGGGCTCCCGAACGTGTCGCCGGCGACACGGGACCGGGTGCGCGCGGCCGCCGTCTCGCTCGGGTACGTGCCCTCCCCGACCGCTGCCGGTCTCAGCAGCGGCCGTCATCACGCGATCGCCGTCGTCATCCCGTCGATGGGGCGATGGTTCTACACGGAGGTCGTCGAGGGGGTCGGCGCTCTCCTCCGTCGTCGCGGCTACGACATGTTCCTGGTCGACCTGAACGCCGGGCTCCGGCATCGGGACTCGGTCTTCCCGAACTCGCGGCTGCACAAGCGCGCCGACGCGATCATCGCCCTCGGGATCGACTTCACGCCCGACGAGCGCAGGCAGCTCCGCTCCCTCGCCATGCCGGCGGTCGTCGTGGGTGGACCGGTCGCGGGAGTGCCGAGCGTGGGCATCGACGACGCCGCGGCGACCCACCTCGCGATGGATCATCTGCTGGACCTCGGCCACACCCGGATCGCCCACATCGGGGGTGAGGACGAGTTCGGGATGGACCACACCGTCGCGCTGATCCGGCACCGGGAGTGGCGCCGGGCACTCATCAAGCGCGGCCTGGACGTCCCGGGGTGGTGGTTCGGCTCGGGCGGGTTCGTGATGCCGCAGGGGAAGGTGGTCGCCCGGGCGATGCTCAACCGGCCCGACCGCCCCACCGCGATCTTCGCCGGCTCGGACGAGATGGCCTTCGGCGCCGTGCTCGCCGCCCGTGAGCTCGGCATCCGGGTCCCCGAGGACCTCTCCGTCATCGGGATCGACGATCACTCCTGGAGCCAGGCGTTCGATCTCACCACGATCCGCCAGGACCCGTGCGCTCAGGGCGAGCGCGCGGCCCGGCTCGTCGTCGACCAGCTGGCCGGGGCAGCAGACCCGGGGACGGCGCCGCACGTGGCGCCCATCGAGCTGCTTCTGCGCGGTTCGACGGCCCCCGTTCCGCTGCCCGAGACCGGGCTCACGGCGGATCGGTCGACGCGGTCCCGCTGAACGACGAAGGGCGCCCGCCCCGTTGCCGGGGTCGGACGCCCTTCGCGTTCGAGCTGGGACTACTTGAGGGTGACGGTCGCGCCCGCGCCCTCGAGCTGGGCCTTGGCCTTCTCGGCGGTCTCCTTGTTCGCGCCCTCGAGCACGGGCTTCGGAGCGCCGTCGACGAGCGCCTTGGCCTCGCCGAGGCCGAGGGAGGTCAGCGCACGGACCTCCTTGATGACCTGGATCTTCTTGTCGCCGACCGACTCGAGGATGACGTCGAAGGAGTCCTTCTCCTCCTCCTCGGCGGCAGCGCCACCGGCACCGCCGGCGGCGGGGGCGGCACCCGCGACCGCGACGGGCGCGGCGGCGGTGACGTCGAACGTCTCCTCGAACTTCTTGACGAACTCGGACAGCTCGATGAGCGTGAGCTCCTTGAACGCGTCGAGCAGCTCGTCGGTGCTGAGCTTGGCCATGGTTCCCTCCTTGGGATCTCGGTGTCGTGGAGCGGACCCTCGGCGGGCCCCCTCCGGGTCTTCTGGACGCGCCGCCGTCAGGCGGCGTCGGCGCCCTGCTTCTCCCGCAGCGCGTCGACCGTGCGGACGGCCTTGCTGAGCGGAGCGTTGAACGCGTACGCCGCGCGGGTCAGGGCGGCCTTGAAGCCACCGGCGGCGCGCGCCAGCAGCACCTCCCGGGACTCGAGGTCGGCGAGGCGGATGACCTCGTCCTGCGAGAGCGGGGCACCGTCGAAGTACCCGCTCTTCACGACGAGGAGGGGGTTCGTCCGGCTGAAGTCGCGCAGCGCCTTCGCGACGGCGACGGTGTCGCCGTGCACGAACGCGATCGCGGAGGGACCGGCGAGCTCGTCGTCGAACGACGTGATGCCGGCGTTGTTCGCCGCGATCTTCGTGAGCGTGTTCTTCACCACGGAGAACGTGGCGTGCTCGCGGATGGAGGTCCGCAGCTGCTTCAGCTGCGCCACCGTGAGCCCGCGGTACTCGGTCAGCAGCGCCGCGTTCGAGTTGCGGAACTCGTCCGTCAGCTCCGCGACGGTCGCTTCCTTCGTCGCCATGGGTCTCCTCGTGTTCGTTACGTCTGCCGACGCCGTCCGGAGCCCAAGAAAAAAAGCCCCGGCGCAGGCGCACGGGGCTGGACCGGCCCGCGGTTCGCGGACCCAGGTCCTTCTCATGTTCCTGCGCAGGTCGCCGGGCTTCGAAGCCCGGACCTTCGGCCGTCCGACCCGAGGGCGGACGACGACCGGCGGTCATCGGCAGCGTCGAGTGTAGCGGACGCGCGTGGCGGTCTCGTCCATCCGCTCCCGGGCCGTCCCATCCCGCAGGAACCCGCGCTCCGCGGCCCGCGGAACGCGGGTTCCTGCAGATCGGAGCGAGCGCGGCGGCCTCAGGACGGGATGTAGTTGAACGTGTCCGGGTCGGGGCCCGTGCGCTCGTCGCGGTTCAGCGCCGTGATGTCGCTCATGTCGGCGTCGGAGAGCTCGAAGTCGAAGAGCGCGAAGTTCTCCTGCACCCGCTCCGGCGTCACCGACTTCGGGAAGACGATGTCGCCGCGCTGGATGTGCCAGCGGAGGGTCACCTGCGCGGTCGACCGGCCGAGGCGCTCGGCGATGCGGACGAGCACCGGGTCGTTCAGGACCTTGCCCTGCGCGATCGGCGACCAGGCCTCGGTCGCGATCTGGTGCTCCGCGTCGAAGGCCCGCAGGGCGTCCTGGGTGAGGTAGGGGTGGATCTCGATCTGGTTCACCGCCGGCACGACCGTCGTCTCGGCGAGGAGCCGGTTCAGGTGGTGCTCCTTGAAGTTCGAGACGCCGATGGCGCGGACCCGCCCGCCCTCGTACATCCGCTCCATCGCCTTCCACGTCTCGACGAAATCGAGCACGCCGGGCAGCGGCCAGTGCATGAGGAAGAGGTCGAGGTGCCCGATGTCGAG
This sequence comes from Amnibacterium sp. CER49, assembly GCF_029846255.1. Classification (GTDB taxonomy): domain Bacteria; phylum Actinomycetota; class Actinomycetes; order Actinomycetales; family Microbacteriaceae; genus Amnibacterium. Next base: position 1,027,792 of record NZ_JARVWQ010000001.1, read on the forward strand.
CGCGTCGAGCGTGCGCTGGAACGCCTCCGCCGCCGCCTGCGGCTCGTGGAAGCCGTTGTTCAGCTTGCTGGTGACGAAGATCTCGTCGCGGTCGATGCCCGACTCGCGGACGGCTTCGCCCACCTCCTTCTCGTTGCCGTACATCTCGGCCGTGTCGATGTGCCGGTAGCCGACCTCGAGGGCGGTGAGGGTGGCCGCCTTCGTGTGCTCGGGCTCGATCTGGAAGACGCCGAAGCCCAGCTGCGGGATCGAGGTGCCGTTGTTCAGTCGGATGTTCGGAACGCTCGCCATGACGAGCGACGCTAGGCCCGGCGGGCTGTGCGCTCGGTGAAGGCGTCCTCCGCCGCCTCGCCCTCGGCCGCCACGACCGCGAGATCGACCGTGACCGCGCGGTGGTCCGAGAGCTCGTCGCCGGAGAGCTGGATGCGGCCGATGCCGAAGCCGTCGGGCACGAGGAAGTAGTCGTCGTTCTCGTCGGTGCCGGGGTGCGACACGTACTGCTGCACCTCGCTCGTCAGCACCGCGCGGCCGCGCCAGAGCGCCGCGTGCCGCTCGAGGTGGTTCACGTTGAAGTCGCCGCCGAGGATGCGCCGCTGCCCCTTGTGGTCGAGCATGCCGAGCACCTCCTTCAGGTGGTGCAGCGCGAACTCGTCGCGGACCGAGAGGTGCACGTTCGCGAGCGGCCACACGACGCCCTCCTGCTCGACGTCGGCGAACTGCACGATGCGCTGGTGCGGGTCGCCCTGCTCGTGGTGCAGCACGAGCGCCTCGGTCGACGGCACCGGGAAGCGGCTGAGCAGCGCAAGCCCCTCGCGGTAGTCGCTGGCGGTGCGGCCGCGCTGCAGCCGGGTGATCGACTCGTGCCGGAACGGGTATGCGAGCCGCTCGTTCAGCAGCTCGACCGGCGAGTACGGCGAGACCCCCGGGAGGTAGACGACCTCCTGGAAGAGGATCACGTCCGGGTCGAGGCGCCGCAGGTAGGCGACGATGCGCTCGGAGCGCTCCTCCCACTCGAAGAAGCCGCGCAGGTTCAGTGAGGTGATCCGCATGGTGCCTCCGATTCTGGACCGCCCGAGGGATCGCTCCCTGCGGGGTTGATCGTCCAGGATCGGTTCGCGGCTCGCGTGGAGCCCGGTCGCAGCGAAGGCTCGGGGAGCGGCGCGAGCGCCGCGCCAGAGTGGGTCCATGCCGCTGCCGATCGAGGACTACGCCCTGATCACCGACTGCTCCACGGCCGCGCTCGTCGGCCGCGACGGCAGCATCGACTGGCTCTGCCTGCCGCGCTACGACTCCGCCGCGATGTTCGCGGCGCTGCTCGGCGACGAGCGGCACGGCCGCTGGAAGCTCGCCCCCACCACCGAGGACGCGAACGCGACGCGGCGCTACGAGGGCGACTCGTTCGTGCTGCTGACGCACTGGGAGACGCCGGAGGGCGAGGTCGAGGTGCTCGACTTCATGCCGCGCGGCACCGACCGCGCCGATCTCGTCCGCCGCATCCGCGGCATCCGCGGCACGGTCACGATGCGCGAGGAGCTGCGGGTGCGGTTCGGGTACGCCGCCTCGATGCCCTGGGTGCGGAAGGACCGGTCCACGACGCCGCCCGCGTTCACGGCCGCCTCCGGCCCGGACGCGATCGTGCGCTACGGGCCCGAGCTGCACGCGACCGACCTGAAGCACGAGGCCGAGTTCGAGGTCTCGGCGGGCGAGACGATCGACGTGAGCCTCTGCTGGTACCCCTCGCACCGGCAGCGCCCCACCCCGCCGGACGTCGAGCAGGGCCTGCACCACACCCGCCGCTGGTGGCGCGACTTCGCCCGGAGGAACCGGTACACGGGCGCGTACGAGGAGCACGTGCACCGCTCGCTGCTCACGCTGCGCGCCCTGACGCACGCCGAGACCGGCGGCATCGTCGCGGCGGCGACCACCTCGCTCCCCGAGCAGTTCGGCGGCGAGCGCAACTGGGACTACCGGTACGTCTGGCTGCGCGACGCCTCGCTGACGCTCTCCGTGATGATCCGCAGCGGCCTGTCCGAGGTGGTGAGCCACTGGCGCGACTGGCTGCTCCGCGCCATCGCCGGCGATCCCGCTGACCTGCAGATCATGTACGGCATCGCGGGCGAGCGGCGGCTCGCGGAGTACGAGCTCGACAGCCTGCCCGGCTACGAGGGCGCCTCCCCGGTGCGCGTCGGCAACGGCGCCTACACGCAGTACCAGGCCGATGTGATCGGCGAGGTGATGGTCGCTCTCGAGGAGGCGCGGGCGGCGGGCATGAAGGAGAGCGCGAACTCCTGGTCGCTGCAGTGCTCGCTGATCACGTACCTCGAGCAGAACCTCGACCGGCAGGACCAGGGCATCTGGGAGGCCCGCGGGCCGGCGCACTTCTACACGCAGGGCCGGGCGATGCAGTGGGCGGCGTTCGACGCCGCGATCCGCGGGGTGCGCGACCACGGCCTCGAGGGCGACGCGGACCGCTGGGAGCGGCTGCGCGACGGCATCCGCGATCAGATCGAGCGCCAGGGCTACGACGCCGAGCGGAACACCTACACGCAGCACTTCGAGACGAAGGAGGTCGACTCGTCCCTCCTGCTGCTGCCGCAGGTCGGCTACTGCCGGCCCGACGACCCGAAGATGCTCGGCACGGTGCAGGCGATCGAGGAGGACCTGCTGCGCGACGGCCTGCCGCTGCGGTACCGCACCGACAAGTCGCCCGACGGCCTGCCGCCGGGCGAGAACCCGTTCCTCGCCTGCGCGTTCTGGCTCGTCGAGCAGTACGCGCGCTCAGGCCGGGTCGACGACGCCCGGCGACTGATGGACCGCCTCGTCGGCTTCACGAACGACCTCGGCCTGCTGTCGGAGGAGTACGACGTGCAGAACAGGCGGCAGGCGGGCAACACCCCGCAAGCGCTCTCGCACCTCGCGCTCATCCGCGCCGCGGAGGCCATCCAGCGGGCCGATACGGGCGACGGCTCCACGCTGCAGCGGCTGCCCGCAGGCGGCTGATCGGGGCCTGTCGCACCGGGCCGCCGCTCGATACGCTCGCGTCCCGAGCCCGAGGAGGAGCCGATGCCCGATCCGAGCGGTGGCGACACGCTGTTCGCGGTGTTCCCGATCCTGTTCGGGATCGTCGTCCTGATCGTGGTCGCCGGCTTCGCGCTGACGATCACGCTCGCGGTGGTGAACGCGCGACGCCTGCGCAGGCAGGGGCTGAACCCCCTGACGCTGCAGAGCGACCTCGCGGCGCGGGCGATGCGTGCGCAGGCGTTCGCGCCGGAGCGGACGAAGTCCGAGCGGCTCACCGAGCTCGACGACCTGCTCGGCAGCGGCCGGATCAGCCGCGAGGAGTTCCAGGCCGCCCGGGAGCGCATCCTCGCCGAGTGAGCCGGGCAGTCAGTCGCGCTCGCGCGGCGCGGCCTGCGCGGCCTCGTCCCACCCCTCCTGCGGCGTCGCGCAGGTCTCGCGGAACACGTACTGCGACGGCAGCTTGCGCTCCGCGCTCGTCCAGTCGATCGAGTTGCGCCGCTGCTGCTCGGGCAGGTAGCCCAGCCGGTACACGGCCATGAGCTCGAGCTCGTCGGGCACCTCGAGCAGCCGCTCGATGCGGCCCCACTGCCCCGGCACCTCCATCGGGAACGAGACGAACTGGATGCCCATCCCGAGCTCGACCGTGGTGAGCCAGACGTTCTCCATCGCCGCCCCCATGCTGAAGACGGAGTAGAACGAGGACAGCTCGCCCGGCCGGTACTCGCCGCGGTCGAGCAGCACCGCGAGCAGCAGCGGAGCCCCGGCCACGAGCCTGCGGTTCTCCGCGCCGAGGGTCTGCGGCACGCGGAGGGTGTTCATGAGCCGCTGGCCGCGCGACGTGAACGCCTGCCCGGTGAAGGGGCGCAGCGGGGCGGGCAGGCGGTCGAACAGCATCCCGTCGCGGCGGCGCTGCATCTCCTCGCGGCTGAAGCGGAAGTAGGGCTTGTAGCGCTCGAAGAACGTGCCGTTGCTCATCGCCTCGGTCATGCTCTCGCCGCTGATCGCCGCGATGGCGTCGATCGTCTCGCGCCGCTCGACGAGCACGAAGCGCCACGGCTGGCTGTTCAGCTGCGACGGTGCGCGGCCGGCGACCTCCATGAGCAGCCGCTGGTGCTCGGGCTTCACCGGGTCGGGCAGCAGGGGGCCGTTCGTCGTGCGGCGGCGGCGGATCGCGTCGAGCAGGTCCATCGGTTCAGTCCCTCCGGACGGCGGCGAGCGCGGCGGCGTACCAGGGCGCCGCGGTGACGGCCACGAGCGGATGCCGCAGCGTGCGGGTGCCGGCGTAGGGGATGCCGGCGAGCGGCACGAGCGCGGGCGCGAGCAGCGCCGCCGCGGGTCGGCGCGAGACGGCCCCCGCGGTGACCGCGCCGACCGTGAGCGCCGAGGTCGTGATGTAGAGCGCGTGGTGCACCCAGCGGTAGCGGCTCGTGTCGAGCGCGCGCAGGGCGACGGCCGTGCCGAGCGCGCAGTTCGCGGTGTACGCGAGTGCCGCGGCGACGACGAGGACGCCGCCGGCATGCCGCACGCCGTGGATCACCGCTTCATCCTCCCTCTCCACCCACCCCTCATCCTCCCCCTCCTCTCCCCCTCAGCGCCGAGGGGGCCCGGGAGAATGGAGCGGTGAGCGCCCGCGACGATCCCCCGCAGCCCGTCGACGCGGTGCCCGCCGGCGCCGCCGCGCCCCGGCGCTTCGCCGCGCTGCGGGTGCCGGACGCCCGGACGTACCTGATCGGTGCCGCGCTCGCGATGATGGCCGACAACATCGAGCACGTCATCACCTACTGGGTGCTCTGGGAGACGTACCGCTCCCCCGTGCTCGCGGGCTTCGAGGTGATCAGCCACTGGCTGCCGTTCCTGCTGCTCTCGGTCCCGTTCGGCGCGCTCGCCGACCGGTACGACTGCCGCCGGGTGATCCAGGCGGGGCAGCTGCTGTTCGCCCTCGTCTCGGTCGCATGGGGGGTGCTGTTCGCGACGCACGGCCTCACCGTCGTCGCGGCCTGCGTGCTGCTCGTGCTGCACGGCACCGCGGGGGCCCTCTGGGGTCCGGCCGAGCAGCTGATGCTGCACGACTTCGTCGGGCCCGCCGAGGTGCCATCGGCGGTGCGCCTGAACGCCACCTTCCGCAGCCTCGGCATCCTGTTCGGCCCCGTGGTCGGCTCGGCGCTGCTGCTCGGGCTCGGCCCGGAGGCCGGCATCCTCGTGAACGCGCTGTTCTACCTGCCGCTCATCCTCTTCCTGCTGCGCACGCGGTACACGGGCCACACCCGCGACACCGAGGCCCGCCCCCGGGTCGGGATGCTCGACTCGCTGCGCGTCTTCGGGCGCATCCGCACCGACCGCACGCTCGTGTCGATGCTCGTGCTCGCCGGCCTCGGCTCGTTCTTCGTCGGCGCCTCGCTGCAGTCGGTGATGCCGGCGTTCGCCGCGCGGCTCGGCGCCGGCGACTCGGCCGGGCTCGCCTACGGCGTGCTCCTCTTCGGCACCGGCGCGGGCGGCGTGGTCGGCGGCTTCCTGCTCGAGGCGACCGACTTCCCGAAGCCGTCCGTGGCCGCCGCGGTCGCCGCGACGCTCGTCTACGGCCTCGCGATCCTCGGCTTCGCGCTCACCGGGTCGTACCTGCTCGCGGTCGTGCTGCTCTTCGTCGGCGGCGCCGCGAACCTCGCGTCCATGTCGATCTCGCAGACCGTCGTGCAGCTGCTCGCGCCGCCCGCCGAGCGCGGCCGGGTGATCGGCCTCTACGGCGTCGCCGCGAACGGCCTGCGGCTCGGCAGCGGGTTCACGGTCGGCATCGCGGGGGCGGCCGCCGGTGTCGCGACCTCGCTCGCCTGGAGCTCGGCCGCGCTCTGCGCAGGCACGGTGATCGCCGGGCTGCTCGCGCTGACCGGACGGCGCCGCGTCAGAGCGTGACGGTGCCCTCGACCACCGGCGCGACCGCGCCGCCGACCCAGATGCCCTCGTCGTCGCGCTCGATCGACACGAGGCCGTCGCGTCCGATGGCCGTGCCCTGCCGCACCGTGTAGCCGCCCGGCACGATGCCGTCGCGGAGGAACCAGGTGGCGATCCCGGCGTTCAGGCTCCCGGTCACCGGGTCCTCCGGCACGCCGAGGCCGGGCACGAACGCGCGCACCTCGAAGTCGGCGGGACCGCCGGGCTCGTGCCGGCCGACGACACCGAGCGGGAACGGCATGGCACCGAAGTCGGGGTCGACCGCGAGCACCGCGCCGGCGTCGGCGAGCGCGACCGCGAGCCAGCCCGGCCCGTTGTCGACCCACTCGGCCTCACCGAGGTCGTCCGGGTCGAGCCGGAGCGACGCGGCGGCAGCGATGCGCTCGGCGTCCGTCGCGGCGCCGGAGCGGAGCAGCGGCGGCGCGGCGAAGGCGATCCCGGACGGGGTGCGGCGCAGCGTGACGAGCCCGACGCCGCACTCCTGCACGAAGGTGCTGGACCGCGACCCCGTCGCCTCGGCCCAGACCGCCGCTGAGCCGAGGGTCGGGTGCCCGGCGAACGGCAGCTCCTCCGCGGGGGTGAAGATCCGCACCCGGTAGTCGGCGCGGGCGTCCTCGGGGGCGAGCAGGAAGGTCGTCTCCGACAGGTTCGTCCAGCGCGCGAAGTCGCGCATCCGCTGCTCGGCGAGGCCGTCGGCGCCGATCACGACCGCGAGCGGGTTGCCGCCGAGGGGGCCGCCCGGGAAGACGTCGACCTGCCGGAACGCGTACGACGCCACGGTCAGGCCTTCGGCGGCGCGATGGCGCGGTGCCGCTGCTGCACGGCGAGCGGCCCGTACGGGTACACCTCCGTGCGCGGCGTGCTCGCCTCGGTGAGGCGGTCGAGCGCGGCCTGCTCGAGCTCGAGGTCGGCCGCAGCGAGGTTCTGCTGCAGCTGCTCGACCGAGCGGGCGCCGAGGATCGTGCTCGTCACGGCGGGCTGCGCGTCGAGCCAGGCGAGCGCGACCGCGGCCTGCGTCGCGCCGGTCTGGTCGGCGACCTCCTTGAGCGCGTCGAGCACGCGCCAGGTGTGCTCGTCCTCGTTGCGCGGGCCGTAGGCCTCCATGCCCCGCTCGGGGTCGTCGCCGAGACGGGAGGCACCCGTCGGCACCGTGTCCCGCTGGTACTTGCCGGTCAGCCAGCCGCCGGCGAGCGGCGACCACGGCAGCAACCCGATGGCCTGGTCCTGGGCCGCGGGCACGATCTCGTGCTCGATGCCGCGGACGAGCAGCGAGTACTGCGGCTGCAGCGTGACCGGCGGCGCGAAGCCGTGCACCTTCGCGATCCACGCGGCCTTCGTCAGCTGCCAGCCGGTGAAGTTCGAGAAGCCGTAGGCGCCGATCTTGCCCGCGGTGATCGCGTCGTCGAGGAAGCGGAGCGTCTCCTCGAGCGGCGTCAGGGCGTCGAACGCGTGGATCTGGTACAGGTCGACGAAGTCGACGCCGAGGCGGGCGAGGCTCGAGTCGAGCGCGTCGCGGAGGTGCCGGCGGGAGGCGCCGTAGTCGTTCGCGCCGGGCCCCATCGGGAAGCGGCCCTTCGTGGCGATCACGATCTGCTCGGCCTCGACGCGGTTCGCGGCGAGCCAGCGGCCGATGATCTGCTCGGAGACGCCCTTGCTGTAGACGTCGGCCGTGTCGAGGAAGTTGCCGCCCGCGTCGAGGTAGGCGCGGATGATCTCGCCCGAGGTGTCCTCGTCGGCCTCCCCGCCGAAGGTCATCGTGCCGAGCGCCTGCACCGAGACGACGGTGCCGCTGTTGCCGAGGGTCCGGTATCGCATGGCTTCAGTCTCCGCCGCGCCGCCTGGATGCGACCTCGGGCGCGCTCCCCTGCCCTCTCCGGCGTCGCGCGGTAGGTGTGGCGTCGCGCGGTGTGCATGCGCACCGCGTCACGCCACGGCTACCGCGCGACAAGGTGGCGGCTGAAGAGCAACCCTCAGGACGTGAGGCGGTCGAGCGCGGTGAGCACCGCGTCCTGCAGGGGCTCGGACTCGAGCGCCGGCGGCACCCGGACCGCGCGGCGACCCGCGGTGTAGCCGCCGGGCCAGTCCTCGCCCGCCGCGGCCTCGGCGACCCGACGGCCACCCGACCCCACCTCGCCCGGTGCCCCGGGAGACGCGAGCTTGGTGCGCACCCAGCCCGGATCGACGGCGCCGACGCGGAGGGCGGGCAGCCGACGTGCCCAGCCGAGAGCGAGCACGACGTCGAGCGCCTTGCTGTCCGCGTAGGCGCGACGCGGCTCGGTCGCCTCGCCGAGGTGCTCGGGGTCCGCGTCGCCGCTGCCGGCCATGCCGCTGCCGAGGAACACGAGCCGCCCTCGGATCCGGTCCTGGAGCAGGGCGGTGAGCCGGTGCGGCGCGAGCACGTTCACCGCGAACGTCGGCTCGAAGCCCTGGGCGCTCCGTGCGGCACCCGCCCTCGCCCAGATGCCCGCGTTGTGCACGAGCACGTCGACCTCGCCGATCGCGTCGGCGAGGTGGGGCAGCTGCCCGAGGTCGGCGAGGTCGCCGACGACGAGGGCGACCTCGCCCGCGCGGCCGAGCTCGTCGACCACGGGGCGGCCCCGCGCCTCGCTCCTGGCGTGGACGAGCACGCGGTGCCCCTGACCGAGGAGCAGCTCGGCGGCCGAGCGCCCGATGCCGTCCGTGCTGCCCGTGATGCAGATCGTCGCCATGGCCCGGACCCTGGGCGGGACGTCCGGAAGACGCGCTCAGGCGAGGCGCCGGGCGCCGTCGGCGGGGACGACCGGGAACGCGGCGGCTCCGCGGTACCCGGACGCGGCGAACCGCTCGGCGACCGCCTCGCGCAGCGGGTCGACGGCGTCCGCGGCGACGAGCGCGATCGCGGCGCCGCCGAAGCCGCCGCCCGTCATCCGGGCGCCGACCGCACCGTGCGCGAGGGCGACGTCGACGACGGCGTCGAGCTCGGGCACGCTGATCTCGAAGTCGTCGCGCATCGATGCGTGGCTCTCGACCATGAGCCGGCCGAAGGCCGCGACGTCGCCCGCCTTCAACGCGTCGACGCTGCGGAGCACACGGTCGTCCTCGGTGACGACGTGCTTCACGCGCCGGTAGGTCACGGGGTCGAGCTCCTGCTCCGCGCGCGGCAGGTCGTCGAGCCCGAGGTCGCGCAGCGCCGGGACGCCGAGCGCGGCGGCACCTCGCTCGCACGCCTCGCGGCGATCCTTGTAGCCGCCGGTCGCGTGCGCGTGCTCGACGCGCGTGTCGACGACGAGCAGCACGAGCCCGGCCTCCGCGAACCCGAGCCGCACCTGCTCGACGTCGAGCGATCGGCAGTCGAGGAAGACCGCGGCGTCGGCGCGTCCGAAGACGGAGGCGCACTGGTCCATGATCCCGGTCGGCGCGCCGACGGCGATGTTCTCGGCCCGCCGTCCCAGCCGCGCGAGCGCGGCGCGGTCGGCATCCACCCGCCAGGCGTCGTTCAGCGCGACCGCCGTCGCCATCTCGATCGCCGCGGACGACGAGAGCCCCGCTCCGACCGGCACGTCGGAGTCGAGCGCGAGGTCGAAGCCGCGCTGCCCCGCGAGGTCGGTGCCCGCCTCGCCGAAGGCCCAGGCGACGCCGAGCGGGTACGCCGACCAGCCCGCGAAGCGCCGCTCGGCCACGTCGTCGAGGGTCGTGTCGACGAGCGCCGCGTCGAACGTCGAGGCGACCCGCACGCGCCGGTCGTCGCGGAGCGCGAGGGCGGCCGCGGTGGAGCGGTCGATCGCGAACGGCAGCACGAAGCCGTCGTTGTAGTCGGTGTGCTCGCCGATCAGGTTGACGCGGCCGGGAGCCGCCCAGACGCCGTCGGGCGCGCCCTGGAAGCGCGCCGCGAACAGGTCGCGGGCGGACTGCTCGCTCATCACGCCGCCCCGGCGTCGGCGCGGGCGAGGGCCTCGCGGAGGCGCTCGGCCGTCTGCTCTGGCGCGAGGTCGCCGATCCACGCACCCATCGCCGCCTCGCTGCCCGCGAGGTACTTCAGCTTGTCGGCGCTGCGCCGGGGGCTCGTCACCTCGAGGTGCAGCCGCACGCGGTCGCGGTGCGTCGCGACCGGCGCCTGGTGCCACGCGCTGATGTAGGGCGTCGGGGTGTCGTAGAGCGCGTCGACCGCGCGCAGCAGGCGCAGGTACAGCGGCGCGAGCTCGTCCTTCTCGTCGTCGCTCAGGGCGGCGAGGTCGGGCACGTGGCGGTGCGGCAGCAGGTGCAGCTCGACCGGCCAGCGCGCCGCGAACGGCACGAACGCCGTGAACGACTCGCCGGCGAGCACGACCCGGTCGCCCGCGCGCTCGAAGTCGAGCAGGTCGGCGAACAGGTCGCCGGGGTAGCGGTCGACGGAGTCGAGCAGCCGGTTCGTGCGGGGCGTCACGTACGGGTAGGCGTAGATCTGCCCGTGCGGGTGGTGCAGGGTCACCCCGATCGCCTCGCCGCGGTTCTCGAACGGGAAGACCTGCTGCACGCCGGGCACGACCGACAGCTCGCGGGTGCGATGCGCCCACGCCTCGACGACCGTGCGGGCCCTGACGGGTGCGAGGGCGGAGAACGAGCCCGCGGTCTCCGGGCTGAAGCAGACCACCTCGCAGCGGCCCACCGAGGTACGGGTGCGGCCGAGGCCGAGCTCGCGGAGGTCGTCGAGGCTCTCCGGGGCGTCCGGGACGCCGCCGGTCGCGGGCCCGAACGACGGGGACCTGTTCTCGAACACGGCGACGTCGTAGAGGGCCGGTACCTCCGACGGGTTCGCGGCCGACTGGGGGGCGAGCGGGTCGGCCTCGGCGGGCGGCAGGAACGCCCGGTTCTGCCGCGCGGTGGCGATGGACACCCACTCCCCCGTGAGCACGTCCTGGCGCATCGTCGCGGTCGGCGGCCGCGGGTCGAGGTGGCGCTCGTCGATGCGGCGCTCGGGCGGCAGCGCCGTGCCGGGGTCGTCGAAGTAGAGCAGCTCGCGCCCGTCGGCGAGCACGGAGCGGCGGACGGCGATGTCGTTCATGCCCCTGACCTCTCCTCGGGTGCTGCCGGTGCGGAGCCTATCGGCCGCCGTCCCGGCCGAGCCGGGCCTCGAGACCCCGCCGCACGGCGGGCCATTCGCTCGCGACGACGGAGTAGACCACGGTGTCGCGGTACGAGCCGTCGGGAAGGATGCGGTGGTTGCGCAGCACCCCGTCCTGCTTCGCCCCGAGGCGCTCGATGGCCGCGCGCGACTGCCGGTTGTGCCAGTGGGTGCGGAACTCGACGGCGATGCAGCCGAGGTCGTCGAACGCGCGGGTGAGCTGCAGCAGCTTCGCCGCGGAGTTGACGGCCGTTCCCTGCACGGACGGGGCGAGCCAGGTCGAGCCGATCTCGAGCCGCCGGTTCGCCTCGTCGAGGTTGAGGTAGGTGGTCCGGCCGACCGCACGGCCGTCGGGCAGGCACGTGGCCCACGGCACCACGGTCCCTGCCGCCTGCGCCGAGAGCGTGCGCTCGACGTCGTCGGCCATCCGATCGGGCGACGGGACGCTCGTCGTCCACTTCCGCCAGACGTCGCCGTCGGCGGAGGCGGCCGCGAGATCCGGCACGTGGCGCCGGTCCAGGGGTTCGAGGCGCACCTCGGCGGCGACGAGCAGCGGGACCTCGAGCATCGGCGATGTCACGCCTCCATCGAACCGCACGGGAGCGCGGTCAGCCGTCCCGAAGGCGGGCGAGCAGGTCTGCGACCCGCCCGGCGCCCGGCAGCACCGCCTCGGGGTCGAGCTCGAGCCACGGTGCGAGCACGAACTCGCGCTGCCCGGCGCGCGGATGCGGCACGACGAGCCCCCGGTCGTCGATGCGGGCCTCGCCGTAGGTGACGAGGTCGAGATCGAGGGTGCGGTCGCCCCAGCGCTCGGCACGGACGCGCCCGAAGACCCGCTCGACGCCGTGCAGCGCGGCGAGCAGCTGCGGCGCAGGCAGGTCGGTCTCGCCGAGGACGACCCGGTTCAGGTAGCGCGGTCGCGTCTCGTCGGGGCCGTCCAGGGTGACGGCGACCGTCTCGACCGGGCTGGACACGGCGGTGACGACGAGCCCCGGCAGGCGGCGGAGCGCAGCGAGCGCCCCCTGCTGGATCGCCTCACGGTCGCCCTCGTTGCCGCCGAGCGCGAGAACCACCGGCACGGCGGCGACGGGTCGCCGGCGCACGACGGTGACGGCGACGTCCGCGAACGGCAGCGGGATCGGCGCCTCCGGCTTGTGCACCGTGAGACGCACCTCGTCGACGAGCTCGTCCTCGAGCGCGACGCGGGCGAGCCGCTCGGCCAGCGTCTCGATGAGGTCGACGGGGTCCGCCGTCGCCGCGGCCGTGAGGCGCTCGGCGAGGAGGCCGTAGTGCACGGTGGCCGCGACGTCGTCGGTGGCCGCGGCGACGCCGAGCGGCACCGTGAGCTCGACGTCGATCACGAACGGCTGCAGCCGCTGCCGCTCCTCGGGCAGCACCCCGTGGTTCGCCTCGACGCGCAGCCCGGTCAGGGTGATCCGGTCGTGCGCGAACGTGGTCATGCCGTCCCCTCCGCCGCGCGCGCGGCGACCTCGAGCGCGAGGCGGGTCGCGGCGACGTCGTGCACCCGCACCGCCCAGGCGCCGTCGCGGGCCGCGAGGGCGCTCACGACCGCGGTCGGCAGGTCGCGCGCCGCCATGGGTGCCCCGTCGGGCAGCAGCGCACCGAGGAACCGCTTGCGTGAGGCGCCGACGAGCACGCGACGGCCGGTCGCGACGAAGGCGGGCAGGGCGGCGAGCAGTCGCCAGTTGTCGGCGGCGCCCTTCGCGAACCCGAGCCCCGGGTCGATCACGATGCGCTGCTCGGGGATCCCTGCTGCGACGGCCGCAGCGACGCGTCGCTCGAGCTCGTCGGCGACCTCGCGGACCACGTCGCGGTACGTCACCGCCGCGCCGGCCGGCCCGAGGGAGTGCATGACGACGTACTCCGCGCCGGTGGCGGCGACGGCGGCCAGCATCCTCGGGTCGGCCGTGCCGCCCGAGACGTCGTTCACCACGACCGCGCCGGCATCGACGGCGGCCTCTGCGGTCGACGCGTGCACCGTGTCGATGCTCACGCGGACGCCTTCGGCGACGAGCGCGGCGACGACCGGTAGCACCCGTCCGGCCTCCTCGGCCGGGGTCACCGGCGCGGCGCCGGGCCTGGTCGACTCGCCGCCCACGTCGACGAGGTCGGCCCCGTCGGCGGTGAGGCGCAGCCCGTGCGCGACCGCGGCATCGGGAGCGAGGTGCTCGCCGCCGTCGCTGAACGAGTCGGGCGTCACGTTGAGCACCCCGAGGACGAGGGGCCGGCTCATCGGGAGCCCGCGGGCGGCAGCAGCGCGAGCGCCTCGGCCCGCGCCGGGCCGCCGTACACGCCGCGCGCGGCGAGCGTCACGAGGGTGGCGCCGCGCGTGCGGGTGCCGCGCGCCCAGAGGCAGGCGTGGTCGGCCTCTGCGCGGACGAGGACCCCGGCGGCGCCGAGCCCGCGCTCGAGGGCGGCGGCGAGCTCGTCGGTGAGCCGCTCCTGCACCGTGGGCCTGGCGCTCGCGAGCTCGACGGCGCGCACGAGGGTGCCGAGCCCCGCGAGGCGACCGGCGGGCCGGTAGACGACCGACACCGTGCCGGCGAACGGCAGCAGGTGGTGCTCGCAGAGCGAGCGGAAGGGGATGCCGGTGAGCGCCACGGGCACGCCGTCGGGACCGTCCACCGCGGGTCCGGCGGCGAGCAGCGCCGCGGGGTCCTGACCGACGCCGGCGAAGAGCTCGGCCGCGGCGGCCGCGACGAGGTCGGGGGTGCGGGCGAGGCCGGGGCGGCGGACGTCCTCACCGAGCGCGGCGAGCAGCTCCGCGACGGCGCGCGCGGCTCGGGGCAGGTCGGTCACCCGACCATGCAACCGCATCCGCGCGCGTCATGTCACACCGTCCACGCACTCGTTCCGCAGGATCGTGCGTTCCGAAGCGGTCGGGACGCACGATCCTGCAGATCGAGGGGGGCGAGGGGCTACTCCTCGAGCTTGAGGGCGATGCCGAGCGCGAAGAAGGTGGGCGCCCAGTGCCCGACGAAGATGCCCCAGCGATCCGACTGCGCGCGGTCGGAGGAGTTGTTCGCCTGCGACAGCGCCCACGCGGTGAAGCTGAGACCGATGGAGACGAAGCCGCCCCAGTAGGCGTACTCGCTCTTGAAGCCGGCGTCGACCAGTGCCTTGATGGGGTTCATTCCGTGTGCGTCCTTCCGACGTGGCTCACGATGCCGACGCCGGCTGCGAGAACGGTGAGCACGCCGGGGCCGTCAACCGACCGGGACCTCGGAGCCGACGCCGCGGATCGCCTCCCGCGCCCGTTGCGAGACCGCCTGCAGAGCGCGCTTCTCGGCCGGGCTGAGCTCGTCGAAGAAGGCACGGCGGAGCACGTCGACGTAGCCGCAGGACGCTGCGGCGAGCGCCTCGGCGCCGGCGGGCGCGAGCACGACCCACGTGCCGCGGGCGTCCGTGGGGCAGTCGGCGCGGATCACGAGGCCGCGATCGGCCATGCGCCGCACCTGGTGCGAGATGCGGCTCTTCTCCCACGCGAGCGACTCGGCGAGCGCCCCGGCCCGCAGCTGCCGCCCGTCGGCCGCGGCGAGCGTGCGGAGCACGTCGAAGTCGGCGGTCGAGATGCCCGCGTCGCGCTGCACGCGCTGCTCGAGAGCGCGGTCGAGCGCCTCGCGCATCCCCGAGAACGCGCGCCACATCGACCAGTCGGCGGGGTCGAGACCGGTGGGGTCCGACATGCGCATGAGCGTAGCAGCCGTGTCGTTGACATGTCACCGATTCGTGCATACTGGTGACACGTCAACCTCCAACAGGAAGGACACCATGGCCGAGCAGCTCCGCATCGCCATCCTCGTCGGCAGCACCCGCCCGACCCGCAACGGCGAGGCCGTCGCCCGCTGGGTCCTCGAGCAGGCGGCAGGGCGCCCGGGCGCCACCTACGAGATCCTCGACCTCGCCGACTTCCCGCTTCCGCCCTTCGACGAGGCCATCTCGCCCGCCTACGCGCCGTCCACCAAGGACGACGTGGTGCGCTGGGCCGAGACCGTCGCCGCGTACGACGGCTTCGTCTTCGTCACCCCGGAGTACAACCACTCGATCCCGGGCGCGCTGAAGAACGCGATCGACTACCTCTACGCCGAGTGGAACAACAAGGCGGCCGCCTTCGTCGCCTACGGCTCGATGGGCGGCGCCCGCGCCGTGGAGCACCTCCGCGGCATCGCGTCCGAGCTGCAGCTCGCGCACGTGCGCCAGCAGCTCGGCTTCTCGCTCTTCACCGACTTCGAGCAGATGCGCCGCTTCACCCCCGGCCCGCAGCACGCGGACGCCGCGCAGGTGCTGTTCGACCAGCTCGAGACCTGGGCGCTCGCGATGCGCTCGGTGCGCGAGGGCGCCTTCCAGGCGGCCTGACGCCGGAACCGGGAACGGCGGCGCGGCGGTCCGGTGCGGGCCGCCCCGCCGCCGTTGCCGTCAGAGCACCTCGGCGAAGAAGTCGCGCATCGCGACCCAGCTGCGGCGCTCCGCGGTCGCGTCGAACATCGCCCCGTGGTCGGGCGAGTTCGCGTCCGGGATCGTGAAGGCGTGCATCGCGCCCGAGTAGGTGATCACCTGCCAGTCGAGCACCGGCACGCGACGCAGCTCCTCCTGGAAGGCCTGCACGGCCTCGTCGGGCACCACCGGGTCGATCGCCCCGGTGAGCACGAGCAGCTTCGCCCGGATGCGCTCCGCCTCGCCCTCGGGGCCGGTCGACAGGGCGCCGTGGAAGCTGACCACCGCCTTCAGCGGCGCCCCCGTACGGGCGAGCTGCAGGGCGCCGGAGCCGCCGAAGCAGTAGCCGATGGCGGCGGTGCGGCGCGCGTCGGCGAGCGGCTCGGCGAGCATCCGCTCATAGGCGCCGACGATGCGGGTACGCCAGAACGGCACGTCGCCGTAGAACGAGCCCGCGGCCTGGGCGGCGTCGGCGGGGCCGGGACGCAGCTCGTCGCCGTAGAGGTCGCCGGCGAAGGCGAGGTAGCCGAGCCGGGCGAGCATGTCGCAGCGCATCCGCACGGTGTCGGACGGGCCGAGCCAGTCGTGGAGCACGAGCACCGCGGGGAGCGGGTCCGCGGCCACCGCAGGTCTCGCGAGGTAGCCCGTGCACGGTACCCCGTCGACGGCGTAGGCGACGTCGGCGCCGGTCGTGCCGCCCTGAGGCGGGGTCTCGCGGTTCAGGATCGTCTCGAGCGCTGCGGCGTAGGAAGGCATGGCGCCATCCTCGATGCGAGGATCTGGGCGTTCGCAGACGGGCCGGAAGGGCGGGGATGATCGACCAGGGCGTCCTCCTGATCGCGGGCCTCGTGCTGATCGTGCTCGTCGCCGCGTTCTCGAACCGGACCGGCATCGCCTCGCCGCTGGTCCTGCTGCTCGTCGGCGTGGGGGTCGGCTTCCTGCCCTTCGTGCCCGACGTGCGGGTGCCGCCGCAGTGGATCCTCGAGGGCGTGCTGCCGCCACTGCTCTACGCGACCGCGGTGAACCTGCCGACGAGCGACTTCCGCCGCAACGCGGTGCCGATCGGGAGCCTCGCGGTGGTGCTCGTCGCGGTCTCGACCGCGGTGACCGGGCTCGCCCTCACCGCCCTCGTGCCGGGGATCGGCGTCTTCGCCGCCCTCGCCGTGGGCGCGGTGATCAGCCCGACCGACGCCGTCGCCGCCACGGCGATCGCGAAGCGGCTCGGGCTGCCGGAGCGGGTGGTGACGGTCCTCGAGGGCGAGAGCCTCGTCAACGACGCGACCGCGCTCGTGCTGCTGCGCTCGTTCACCGCCGCCGCGACCGCCGGCACCGTCGACCTGCTGGTCACCGGCGGGCAGTTCCTCTACGCCGTCGTGGGCGCGGTCGCGGTCGGGCTCGTCGCCGGATACGTCACGGTGGCGATCCGCGCCCGGCTGTCCGACCCGGTGCTCACGACCACCATCTCGTTCGTCGTGCCGTTCATCGCCTACCTGCCCGCTGAGCGGCTCGGCGCCTCGGGCGTGCTCGCGGCGGTCGTCGCCGGTCTCGTCACGGGGGCCCGCGGCCGGTCGCGGTTCGAGGCGGGGCAGCGCCTCAACGACCACACGAACTGGCGCACCGTGCAGTTCGTGCTCGAGCACGCCGTGTTCCTCGTCATGGGCCTCGAGCTCCGGCCGCTCGTGCACGCGCTCGGCGGCCGCTCGACGCTCATGACGGCCGCGGGCCTCGGTCTGCTGCTCGTCGCCGCCCTGTTCCTCGTCCGGGTGCTGTACGTGGCGGGCGAGCTGCCGGTGCTGCGGTCCCGGGAGCACCGCCTGCTGTCGAAGCAGCACGCCCTCGAGGAGAAGGCCCGCGAGCTCGACGCCGCCGACGCGCACGACGACCGCGAGGCCGCGCGGATGGATCGCGCCGAACGCACCGTCGCCCGCAAGCGCGCCGACCTGCTGTTCCTCCGCGAGAACGGGCTGAGCTGGCGCGGCGCCACCGTCGTCGGCTGGTCGGGGATGCGCGGCGTGGTGACGCTCGCCGCGGCGCAGTCGCTGCCCGAGCGGTTCCCGCAGCGGCCGCTGCTCGTGCTCATCGCGTTCACCGTCGCGGTCGTCACGCTGCTCGGCTTCGGCGGCACGCTGCCGCTCGTGATCCGCACCGTGGGCATCCGCGGCGCCGGCCGCCGCGAGCGACGGGAGGAGGTGCGCGAGCTGCTCGACCACGTGCGGCAGGCGTCGATCGCGCTGCTCGACGACCCGCAGCGCACGACGGTCGGCGATCAGCCGGCGGACCCCCGGGTGCTCGAGCTGCTCCGCGAGCGGTACGGCGTCTCCCCCGCCGACATCGAGGAGTCCGACGGCGACACCGACGGCACCCGCTCCGACCTGCACGACCAGCTGATCGTGCTGCGCCGCCGCATGCGGCAGGCGGCGCGCGACGAGCTGCTCGACGCCCGGGCCGTGGGCACCTACAGCACCCGCGCGATCACGACGGCGCAGGACGTGCTCGACCTCGCCGACGCCCGCGAGGACCGCATCACCGATCCGATCTGATCCCGCCCGGGCCGCGGCGAGCGCTCACGCGAGGACGGGCGACTCCGGCCGCACCGGGCGCCCCGTCCGGCCCGCCGTGGCCGGAACCGACCGGACGTGGGGTGCCGAGCGGCGCCTGCGAGGATCGGCGGATGACGGCGGTGCTGTTCGACCTCGACGGGACGCTCCTCGACGGCGCCGATCTGCCGCTCGCGGTGCGTGGCGCCGCCGACGCGCTCGCCGCGGCGGTGCCGGGCCTCGACGCCGACGCGGTCGTCGCGGCGAACACGGCCGAGTGGCAGGAGCTCTGGCCCGAGGTCGAGGACGACTGGATGCTCGGCACGCTGCCCGGCGCGGGGATCAGCGACCGCGCCTGGCGCGGCACGCTCGCCCGGTGCGGCCTGCACGACGAGGCGCTCGTCGCGCTCGCCTCGCGCACCTTCCGGGAGCGGGAGCGCCGGGTCGTGCGGCTCTTCCCCGACGTGCTGCCCGCGCTCCATGCCCTGCGGGCAGGAGGGCACCGGGTCGGCCTCGTCACGAACGGCGCGGCGGTGCTGCAGCGCGACAAGCTCGCCGCGGTCGGCCTCGACGACGGGCTCGACCCGGTCGTGATCTCGAGCGAGGTCGGTGTCGCGAAGCCCGACCGGGGCGTCTTCGAGGCCGCGCTCGCGCTCGGGGGGCTCGAACCTGCGGCCACCTGGTTCGTCGGCGACAACCTCGGCGTCGATGTGCTCGGCGCCCGTCGCGCCGGCCTCGTGCCGGTCTGGGTCAACCGCACCGGCCGGCCGCGACCCGAGGGGGCGCCGGAGCCGGACCACGAGGTGACCGCGCTCACGGCGCTGCCGGCCCTGCTCGGTCAGGCGCCCCGGTAGGTCGAGTACGCGAACGGGCTGAGCAGCAGCGGCAGGTGATAGTGCTCGGCGCCGGTCGCGTGGAACATGACCTGCACCTCCGGGTAGAACGCGGGGCGGTGCGTGGCCTCGAAGTAGTCGCCGGTGGCGAACGTGAGGCGGTAGACGCCGTCGGGCAGCCGGTCCGGTCCCAGGCCGGCGACGCGTCCCTCCGCGTCGGTGGCGCCGCTCGCGACCTCGCTCCAGCGGTCGTCCGACTGGCGGTCGAGGGTCACGCCCACCCCGACCGCGGGCTGACCGAACGCCGCGTCGAGCACCGAGGTGCTGACGCGGCTCACGACGCCTCGAACAGCGCGCGCAGGCGGCGCGCGGCGATACGGGCGACCTGGGCCTTGGCCTCCGCCGCCTCGTCGGCGGGATCGTTCTTGAGGCGGCGCTGCAGCTCGTCGAGCAGGTCCTGCTGCGTACGGCCGTCGGCGTCGATCACGAACGTCCGGCCGAAGCGCTGCCGGTAGACCTCGGCGCCGCGGGAGACGCCCGCATCGGCGCCCTCCTCGCTGCGCTCGAGGCCCGCCTGCTCCTGCGCGACGCGGACCGCGCTCGTGCCGTCGCTCGCGACCCGCTCGCCCGCCGCCGACGTCGACGCGGCAGCCTCGTCGACCTCGGTGTCGGAGAGCGTCGCCGCCGCGGACTCGGCCGCCGCCACGAGCTCGTCGACGGACGCGTAGGGGCCGCCGGCGACGAGCTCGTCGATCCACCGCCGCACCGGCAGGGCGGCCGTCAGCCGCTCGCGGGCGGCCTCGTCCTGCAGCTCGATCACTCCGCGCCTCCGGCTCCGGTCCGACCGCGCCACCCTACCGATCGGCCCCGCGTCCGGGCTCAGAGGGAGCGACCGGGGCCGACGGCGATGGAACGACGCCGCCGGATCCCGCTCCCTGCGATCGGGCGACGGGCCGAGGTCGCGGCCCTCGGCACGGGCACCGCCCTCGCGGTCGCCCTCGCGGGCAGGCGGGCTCGCCGTCGCGCTGCTCGCGGCCCTGCTCGCCGCGCTCGCGTTCGTCCGCGCCGGACGGCCGACGCGCTGGGCGCGCACGGCGCACCAGTGCGGGGCTCAGTAGAGTGCGGGACCGTGCGCGGCCCCACCGCGCGGATATCGGGAGGACCGGGATGAGCGGCGTCGTCACCCTGACCCCTGCGCCGGTGCTCGACCGCACGTACCTCGTGTCGTCGCTCGCCCAGGGCAAGGTGAACCGGGCCGTCGAGGTCCACGAGTACATGAGCGGCAAGGGCCTCAACGTGGCCCGCACGCTGCACCTCGCGCGGGTGCCGGTCGCGGCGGTCATGCCCATCGGGCGCGACGACGAGCACCTGCTGTTCCGCACCCCGTCGCCGCACATCCTGCGGATCGTGCCGATCCTCGGCCGCATCCGGGTGAACACCGCGATCGTCGAGGGCGGCGGCCGCACCACGAACGTGAACCAGAGCGCGATCCCGATGTCGTCCGCCGACTGGGCGCGCGTGGTCGACCTGGCCGTCGAGCAGCTGGCCGAGATGGACGCCGACTGGCTCGTCGTCTCGGGCGTGCACCCGTTCAACAGCGACACGAACGACTTCGTCGACATGACCGACCTGTTCGAGCGCACCCGCGAGACCGGGGCGCGGGTCGCGCTCGACACGAGCGGCGTGCCGCTCGAGCGCTGGACCCGCAGCGGCCTCGTGAACCTCATCAAGCCGAACGCCGACGAGCTCGCGAACCTCGTGGGCCGCAACCTCGTCACGGTCGGCGAGGCGCTCGATGCGGGCCGCGAGCTGAACGCGCTCGGCGTCGAGGTCGCGCTCGTCTCGCTCGGCGCCGACGGCGCGCTCGCGGTCACCGCCGACGACGCCGTCTGGGGCGCCGCGGTCGCGCCCTCGCTCGTGAACACGACGGGCGCCGGCGACGCGACGCTCGCAGGCTTCCTCAGCGACGCGATCCGGCCCGAGGCGCGGATTGCGGGCGGCACCCCGCCGCTCGATCTCGCGCACGGCCTCGGCACGGCCGTCTCCTGGGGCGCGCTCGCCGTGTCGCTGCCGACGACCCTCATCTCCGGGCTCGAGGACGCGCCCGTGCCGGTCGTGCAGCAGCCGGATCCGAAGCGCGAGCTCCTCGAGGGCACGCACCTCCTGACCCGCGCCTGACGCCTCGCTCCCCGAGGAGCGCGGACGCCTGCCGGCTCAGGCGGGGACCGGCTCGGGAGACGGCGACGGGGCGGGCGCAGGCTCCGTGACCGCTGGCTGGTGCACCGGCAGCGTCACGGTGAACACCGTCGATCCCGGCTGCGACTCGACGGTCACCGTTCCGTGGTGGGCCTCCACGACCGCGTTCACGATCGACAGGCCGAGCCCGGTGCTGCCCGTCCTGCGCTGCCGCGACGAGTCGCCGCGCACGAAGCGCTGGAAGAGGTTGGGCTGCAGCTCGGGCGGGATGCCGGGCCCCGTGTCCTTGACGAGCACGGTGACGCGGTCGCCCACCGGGGGTCGCAGCTCGACGGTGACGGCGGTGCCTGCGGGCGTGTGCACCCGGGCGTTCGCGAGCAGGTTCGTGAACACCTGGTGCAGCTTGGCGTCGTCGCCGCGCACGACCACCGGCTCGTCGGGCAGCTCGAAGTCCCACTCGTGGTCGCGGCCCGCGGCGTGCGCGTCGCTCACCACGTCGACGAGCAGGCGCGAGAGGTCGACGTCGGTGGTGTCGAGCTCGCGCTCGGCGTCGAGTCGCGCGAGCAGCAGCAGGTCCTCGACGAGCGCCGTCATGCGCTGCGCCTCCGACTCGATGCGCCCGATGTTGTGCTGCACCGTCTCGTCGAGGTCGCCCCCGAAGCGGCGGGTGAGCTCCGCGTAGCCGCGGATGGAGGCGAGCGGGGTGCGCAGCTCGTGGCTCGCGTCGGCGACGAAGGTGCGCACCTTCTCCTCGCTCGCCTGCCGCACGGCGAGCGCGCTCTCGACGGACTCGAGGAGGCTGTTGAGCGCGCTGCCGACCTGGCCGACCTCGGTGTGCGGGTTCGTGTACCGACCGGGGACGCGCTGCACGAGGTGCACGTCCCCGCGGTCGAGCCGCATCCCGGCCACGTTCGAGGCGACGGTCGCGACCCGGCGCAGCGGACGGAGCGCGCGCCCGACCACGAGCGCGCCGATCAGCGCGGCGAGCACGATCGCAGCGACGACCACGAGCGTGATCGGCAGCAGCACGAGCCCGATCTGCCGGTTGAGCTGGGAGCTCGACTCGCCGACGAGCACGTTCGTGAAGGGTGCGGCGCCGACGAAGCGGTACTCGCCGTAGCCGGGCACCTGCAGCGCCCGCGGGGTCGCGTTCGGCCGGGAGAGCTGCGGGTCCCGCCCCAGCGCGAGGATGGGGCGCAGCTGCGCCTCCGTGAGCGGGGTCCGGGACTCGCCGTGCAGGTAGTACCCCACCGTGCCACCGGTCGCGGTGGGGCCGACGATGATGACCGCCTGGTCGGCGAACCGCGGGTTCATCTGGTCGCCGTCGGTCTCGCGGATGATCTGCCCGACGTTCTGCGCCGCGTTCTGCACCTGGAGGTCGAACTGGCTCGAGTAGATGCGCGAGAGCACGATCAGCGTCACGGCGCCGATCACGACGCTCGTCGCTGCGACGAGCGCCACCATCACCGCGATGAGCCGGGTGCGCAGCGTCCAGGCGTGCGGGTCCATGAGGGGGTGGCGGTCGAGGCGCGGCGGGCGCCTCAGTCGGCGGCCTTCAGCATGTAGCCCGCGCCGCGGACCGTGTGGATCATCGGCTTGCGGCCGGCGTCGATCTTGCGGCGCAGGTAGGAGATGTAGATCTCGACGACGCTCGACTTGCCGCCGAAGTCGTAGTTCCAGACCCGGTCGAGGATCTGCGTCTTCGACAGCACGCGCCGCGGGTTGCGCATGAGGTAGCGCAGCAGCTCGAACTCGGTGGCCGTCAGCTCGATCGCGTCGCCGCTGCGCGACACCTCGTGGCTGTCCTCGTCGAGCACGAGATCGCCGACGACGAGGCGCGGGTCCTCCTCGTCGCTCGCCGTGAGCATGGAGCGACGGATGAGGCCGCGCAGTCGTGCGACGAGCTCCTCGAGGCTGAACGGCTTCGTCACGTAGTCGTCGCCGCCCGCCGTGAGCCCGTTGATGCGGTCCTCGAGCGAGTCCTTCGCCGTGAGGAAGAGCACGGCGGTCTGCTGGCCGTCCTGACGGAGGCGGGAGAGCACCTGCATGCCGTCGATGTCGGGCAGCATCATGTCGAGCACGATCGCGTCCGGCCGGAACTCCCTGGCGAGGGTGAGCGCGTGCCGGCCGTCGGCAGCCGTCTTCACCTCCCAGCCCTCGTAGCGCAGCGCCATCTGCAGGAGGTCGGTGAGGGTCGGCTCGTCGTCGACCACGAGGACGCGGATGGGGCTGCCGTCGGCGTGCTTGAGGCGGGCGCGTGCCGCGGTGTCCGTCGGGGCGCCGGTACGAGTGGTGCTGGTCACCGGATCAGTGTCGATCCGTTCCCTATGAACCGAGTATGAGCAGCCCACGATGACTCAGGGAACGGGGGATGGACGCGACCGCCCGAGAGGACCGGCCCCTCGCGGGGACGAGGAAGGGCCGGCACCCCGAGAGGTGCCGACCCTTCGCTGCAGACGTGCGCGGTGCTCAGGCGAGCGCGGCGACGTCCACCGGGATGCCCGGGCCGAAGGTCGTCGAGACCGACGCCTTCTGGATGTACCGGCCCTTCGCGGCGGCGGGCTTGAGGCGCACGACCTCGTCGACCGCGGCCTTGAAGTTGTCGTTCAGCTGCTCCTCCGTGAAGCCGGCCTTGCCGACCACGAAGTGCACGTTCGAGTGCTTGTCGGTGCGGAACTCGATGCGGCCGCCCTTGATCTCGGACACGGCGCGGGCCGCGTCCGGGGTGACGGTGCCCGTGCGCGGGTTCGGCATGAGACCGCGCGGGCCGAGCACACGGCCGAGGCGGCCGACCTTGCCCATCATGTCCGGCGTCGCGACGGCGGCGTCGAAGTCGGTCCAGCCGCCCGCGACGCGGGCGATCAGCTCGTCGCCGCCGACCTCGTCGGCGCCGGCGGCGACCGCGGCCTCGGCGGCGGGGCCGACCGCGAACACGATGACGCGGGCGGTCTTGCCGGTGCCGTGGGGCAGGCTGACGGTGCCGCGGACGATCTGGTCGGCCTTGCGGACGTCGACGCCGAGCTTCAGCGCGACCTCGACGGTCGAGTCGAACTTCTTCGAGCCGGTCACCTTCGCGAGGCCGACGGCCTCCTCCGGGCTGTAGAACCTGCCGGACTCGAGCTTGGCCGCCGCCTCGCGGTAGGCCTTGGAGTGCTTCGCCATCGTCGTCCCCTACTCGACCGTGATGCCCATGGAGCGCGCGGTGCCGGCGATGATCTTCGCGGCCGCGTCCAGGTCGTTCGCGTTGAGGTCGGGCTGCTTCTGCGCCGCGATCTCGCGCACCTGGTCGCGCGTGAGCCGGCCGGTCTTCACCGTGTGCGGCGTGGCGGAGCCCTTGGCGACGCCCGCGGCCTTCTTGATGAGCTCGGCGGCCGGCGGGGTCTTCAGCACGAACGTGAACGTGCGGTCCTCGTAGACCGTGATCTCGACCGGGATGACGTTGCCGCGCTGCGCCTCGGTGGCGGCGTTGTACGCCTTGCAGAACTCCATGATGTTGACACCGTGCTGACCGAGCGCAGGGCCGATCGGCGGCGCCGGGTTGGCAGCGCCGGCCTTGATCTGGAGCTTGATCAGGCCGGTCACCTTCTTCTGGCGAGCCATGCTTCTTCTCCTTGTTCGAAGACGGGCGGCGGCTGCCGCTCGTCTGCTCCCACGCGCACGCCCGATGCGTGCCGTGGTTCCCGACGGCCCGAAGGCCGACAGACGATTCTACCCGCGCTCGCGGCTGGTGCAGCCACGGGTACCGAGGGCCGGGACGGCCCTCGGCGCTGGCGTCGTGGGGACGGCCAGAAATGGCCGTCCCTCTGAGCTCCAGCGCGCGTCTTGGATGCGTTCGCGCATCCAAGACCATCGGCTACAGCTTCGTCACCTGGTCGAAGCTGAGCTCGACGGGGGTCTCGCGCTCGAAGAGCGAGACGAGCACCGTGAGCTTGCCGCTCTCCGGCTTGATCTCGCTGATCGTGCCGGGGAGGCCCGCGAACGAGCCCTCCTTGATGGTGATCGTCTCACCGGCCTCGAAGTCGACCTCGGCGGGGATCGGCGCACGGGCGGCGACGCCGCGGCCACCGGCCTTGCCGGCGGCCGCGCCCTTCACGGGCGCCTCGGCGACCTGCACCGTGCTCTTCAGCATGTCGAACGCCTCCTGGAACCGCAGGGGCGTCGGGTTGTGCGAGTTGCCGACGAAGCCGGTCACGCCCGGGGTGTGCCGGACGACGGACCACGACTCCTCGTTGAGGTCCATGCGGACGAGCACGTACCCGGGGATGCGCACCCGGTTCACGAGCTTGCGCTGGCCGTTCTTGATCTCGACCACGTCCTCCATGGGGACCTGGACCTCGAAGACGCTGTCCTCCTGGCCGAGCGAGCCCTTGCGCTGCTCGATGTTCTGCTTCACGCGCTTCTCGAAGCCGGCGTAGGAGTGGATGACGTACCACTTGCCCGGCTTGGCGCGGAGCTCGCGGCGGAACGCCTCGTACGGGTCGACCTCGGGCTCCTCGGTCTCCTCGTCCTGCGCGACGTCGGCGACGTCGGCGGCGATGCCCTCGGCAGCGCCCTCCGCACCCGTCGCGGTCGCCTCGGTGAACGCCTCGTCGGTCTCGTCGTCGGTCGCCTCCGCGGCGGCCTCGTAGTCGGCGGGGTCGTGGACCTCGAGCGCCTCGTCGACGGCGCGGTCGGCCTCAGGGTCCGCGGCGAGCTCGATCGCGTCGAGCTCCTCCTGCTCGTCCTCCGGGTCGTCGTCGACGATGTTCAGGCCCTCGCCCTCGGCCGCCTCCTCGAGCTCCTCGCGGTGGCTCGGCAGGTGGCTGTCGTCGGTGCCGAACTGGTGCTGGTCGGCCTCCTCGGGTCCGGCGTCCTGCTCGAGCTCCGGCTCGAGGTCGAGGTCGTCACGGGATGCTCTCGCCACTTGGAATCAGGTCCTTCTCGTCGTCAAGTCCACGGCCCGTCTGGGGCCGCGCCGGCGCCGGCATGGGTGCGCCGCGCCATGAGGGGAAACGAAGTCAGCTCGCTCCGCCGAAGAGGAACACCACGAGGGCGCTGAACGCGAGGTCCAGCACGTACACGACCGCCATCATCACGACGACGAAGCCGAGCACGACCGCGGTGTAGGTCACGAGCTCGCGACGGGTGGGAGCGACCACCTTGCGCAGCTCGGCGATGACCTGGCGGAGGAAGAGCGCGATGCGGGCGAACGGGCCGCGGCGCGCCTGTCGCTCGAGCTTCGCGACGGCGACGTCCTCGCCGGGCGTGTCGAGCAGTCTGCGCGCCACCTCAGGTCCTTCCCTCGTTCGCGTTCCTCGCAGGGCGGACAGGACTCGAACCTGCAACCTGCGGTTTTGGAGACCGCTGCTCTACCAATTGAGCCACCGCCCTAGGGCCGCCGGAGACCGCTGGTCCTCCGGACGCACCCGCAGCACCACGCGGAAGGCGGATGCGGCCGGGCACGCCGAAGCGAGCGCTCGGCTCCGACTGAGCCCCGAGTGTAGCGCAGGCACCCGCGCGCCCCGCGGAGGGGGCGCCACCCCGCAGCGGGAGCCGTTCCGGACCGCCGCCACGTCTCGGAGGCGTTCACGCATCCGAGACCGGCGACTCACAGCCCCACGGAGCCCTGCATGATGCCCCCGTCGACGACGACGGTGGTCGACGTCATGTACGACGCCTTGCCCGACGCGAGGAAGACGACGACGTCGGCGATGTCGGACGGCTCGGCGACGCGGTGCAGCGGGATCGCGTCGGTGAGCTTGCCGAGCAGCTCCGTGTTGCTCGTCGTCGAGGCGTTGATCGGGGTGTCGACGGCGCCCGGCGCGATGTTGACCATGCGGATGCCGTGCGGGCCGAGCTCGACACCCGCCGTGCGGGCCAGCATGCGCATGCCGCCCTTCGAGACGCAGTAGGCGATGTTGCCGGGCATCGGCCAGTCCTCGTGCACCGACGAGATGTTCAGGATGAGGCCCGGCGTCCTCTGGGCGATGAACTGCTTCGCGGCCGCCTGCGACGCGAAGAACGCGCTCTTCATGTTGACGGCCATGACCTTGTCGTAGTCGTCCTCGGTGCTGTCGAGCAGCGACTGCCGCGTCTCGATCCCCGCGTTGTTCACGAGCACGTCGAGACGCCCGTAGGTGTCGACGGCCGTCTGCATCATCCGGTGCAGGTCGTCGGGCTTCGAGATGTCGGCCTCGACGCCCGTCGCCTCGCCGCCGGCGCCCTTGATCTCGTTCACGAGCTGCTCCGTGGCGTCCTCGTGGGCGACGTAGTCGATGACGACCTTCGCCCCCTCGGCCGCGGCGGCCTTGCAGATGGCGGCACCGATCCCGCTGTTGCCGCCGGTGACGACGATGACCTTGTCCGAAAGCAGCACTGCGCTCCCCTTCCTGCCCGACTGTTCACGTGATGCAACGCTTCGCATCGTGACCTCGCCCGCTGTGCCTCCGCCGCGCGGATGCTGAGCGCCGCGGCCTCTGGGGTCACCGGGTCGCGCTCGGTAGGCTCTGAAGCCGTGCCTCGCGCTTCCCTCGCCCCGATCTCGCCACGCGTCGCCGGCATCGCCGAGTCGGCCACCCTCAAGGTCGACGCGAAGGCGAAGGCGCTGAAGGCCGCCGGGCGCCCCGTCGTCTCCTACGCCGCCGGCGAGCCCGACTTCGACAGCCCCGCCCACGTCGTCGAGGCCGCGGAGCAGGCCGCCCGCGACCCCCGCAACCACCACTACACGGCGGCCGCCGGGCTGCCCGAGCTGCGCGAGGCGATCGCGGAGAAGACGCGGCACGACAGCGGCCTCGAGGTGGCACCGAGCGCCGTGATCGTGACGAACGGCGGCAAGCAGGCCGTCTACGAGGCGGTGCAGACGCTCGTCGGCGAGGGCGACGAGGTGCTGATCCCGTCGCCGTACTGGGTGACGTACCCCGAGGTCGTGAAGCTGGCGGGCGGCGTCCCCGTCGCCGTCTTCGCCGGCGCCGACCAGGACTACCGCGTCAGCGTGGAGCAGCTCGAGGCCGCCCGCACCCCGCGGACGAAGGCGATCATCTTCGTCTCGCCCTCGAACCCGACCGGGTCGGTCTACTCCCCCGACGAGACCCGTGCGATCGGCGAGTGGTCTCTCGAGCACGGCGTCTGGGTGATCAGCGACGAGATCTACCAGAACCTCGTCTACGACGGCGTGCGGGCGGTCTCGATCGTCGAGGCGGTGCCCGAGCTCGCCGAGCAGACGGTGCTCGTGAACGGCGTCGCGAAGACCTACGCCATGACCGGCTGGCGGGTCGGCTGGCTCGTCGGACCGGCCGCGGTGGTGAAGGGCGCGGGCGACCTGCAGTCCCACCTGTCGTCGAACGTCTCGAACGTCGCGCAGCGCGCCGCGATCGCCGCCCTCACCGGGCCGACGGAGCCGATCGAGGCGATGCGGCAGGCGTTCGACCGGCGCCGCAAGGCCATCGTGTCCGGCCTGAACGCGATCCCCGGGTTCCGCACGCCCACACCGGAGGGCGCCTTCTACGTCTACCCCGACGTGACCGAGCTGCTCGGTCGCGAGTGGGGCGGCGTGACGCCCGCGACGACGCTCGAGCTCGCCGACCTGCTGCTCGACCGCTGCGAGGTCGCCGTGGTCCCCGGTGAGGCCTTCGGGCCGAGCGGCTACCTGCGGTTCAGCTACGCGCTCGGCGACGACGCGCTCGCCGAGGGCGTCGCCCGGCTCGCGGAGTTCTTCCGCGCCTGATCGGGGCCGTTCCGCGGTCGACCCGCGCGTGCTCATGCATCCGACGGCATGAGCACGCGCGGGTGGGGTCAGTGGCCCCGGATCGCCTCGAAGGCCTTGTTGAAGAAGCCGGAGACCGGCCGCTGCTGCTCGCCCTGCTGGGCCGCGAGCACCACGAGCACACCCGTGAGCAGCGGAAGGGTCCACTGCAGCACCTTCTGCTGGCGCTGCGCCGACGCGAGGGCGGGCGACGAGGTGACGCCCGGCTCGGTGACGCCCTCGGCGCCCTCGTCCGCGTGCTTCGCGATCCGTGTGCCGAGGAAGCCGGAGTACACCGACGCGGCGCCGGCGACGACCGTCAGGCCGAGCTTGACGACGGTGTTCGTGCGGGCCTCGCCCTGCACGGCGAGGCGGCCCTTGTTGCCGAGGATGAGGCCGAGCCCGCCGATGCCGTGGGCGGCGAGCGCGAGGCCCTGCACCGGGGTCCACCTGCCCCAGCCGATGGACGAGAGGCGGAGCCGCTCGGTCGGGTCCTTCGCCTTGGCGGTCGCGCCGTTCAGGCCCACCGCACCCATGAGGGTGCCACCGAACCAGGCGGCGAGGCCGAGGTCGTGCAGGCTGCGGATCACGGTCTGTCGCTGCGACATCGGGATCTCCTTTCGGTTGCCGAGACCCCAGTGTCGGCGCGGGCGGCTGGGAGGTCAGGGGCTTTCGGACCCCCGCCGCGGGGTCCAGGGCGGACTGCCAGCGCATCTCGAGCGGAGGCGGAAGGACGGCGTCCGCGTGTCACGACGAGGTCACGACGTGCCTCGCCGGGATACTGCTGCCACCCCTTCCGGGGCCACCGGCCGAGCGCCGGCGGAATCACGACGAGTGCTGGAGGCCGCATGTTCGACGACGAGCTCGGCGACCTCGGCGGCCCCACCTGCCTCTGCTGCGGCGGCGCGCTGCGGGTCGCGAACGGGGCCGGATGGACTGTGCGCTCCTGCACCGCCTGCGGCCTCGAGACGGTGAGCGAGACCGGCGCGCTGACCGGGCGGATCGCGCGGGCGCTGCTGCCGCGCCGCTCGAACGCGCCGAGCCGGGACCGCAGCCACCTGCGGATCGCCTAGCGGCGCGCAGGAAAGAAGGAGCGGCGCCGCGGGGTGGCGCCGCTCCTCCTGTTCCAGCGGATCAGCGGAACGCGTCCTTGACGTTCTCGCCGGCCTGCTTGAGCGAGCCCTTGGTCTCGTGGGCCTGACCCTCGGCGACCTTCTCGTCGTCGCCGGTTGCGCGCCCGAAGGCCTTCTCGGCCTTGCCGCCGAGCTTCTCGGTTGCGTTGGAGATCTTGTCGTCTGCAGCCATGTGGTCGGCTCCTTCCTTTCGAAGAGAGTCCCACCGGCGCTTGGGGAACGCCTGAAGAATCTCGAAAGGTTGCTGAAGAGCGGATCAGAGCGTGGCGCCGATGATCGACGGCTCGGCCTGCAGCAGCACGCCGAACTCGATCTGCACGAGGTTGCGGATGTAGCGCGCGAGCTCGAGCACCTGCTCGGCACCCGCGCCGCCGCCGTTCACGATGGCGAGCGTGTGCTTCGACGAGATGTGTGCGCTCGAGCCGGGCAGGGAGAAACCCCGGCGGATGCCGGCGTGCTCGATCAGCCAGGCGGCCGACAGCTTCACGCGCGGCTCGGCATGGCGGGACGGTCGCTGCGGCAGGTCCTCGCCGAGCGGCACGACGACGTCCGGCTCGTCCGCGGTCGTCGGCCAGCGCGGTGCGGACGCCGGCAGCGTGCGCGCGAACGACTCGCTCACGATCGGGTTCGTGAAGAACGACCCGACGCTCACCGAGTCGGGATCCTGCGGGTCGACGACCATGCCCTTGCGCCGGCGGAGCTCGAGCACCGCGTCGCGGAGCGCCTGTACGGGCACCCGGGTGCCGAGCGGCACACCGAGGGCGTCGGCGAGCTGCGCGTAGGCGATCGGGGCCGAGAGCGCCGGTTTGCCCGGCTCGGCGGCGTGCAGCAGCAGCTCGATCGAGAGCACGACGCCCTCGCGGCCCTGCTTGAAGACGCTGGTGCGGTACCCGAGCTGCAGCTCGGAGGCCGGGATCCGGCTCACCTCGAAGGTGGCGCGGTCGAGGAACTCGACGGCGACGAGGGTGGCGGCGAGCTCCTGCCCGTAGGCGCCGATGTTCTGGATCGGCGCGGCCCCGCAGGAGCCGGGAACGCCGGAGAGGGCCTCGATGCCGCTCCAGCCCTGCTCGACCGTGTAAGCGGTGAAGGCATCCCAGTCCTCGCCGGCCTCGACCCGCACCCGGACGGGGACGCGCTGCTGCGGGGGCCGCAGCGAGCGGGAGAGCGACCGCAGCCGGTCCTCGTCGCTCGCGGGCACCGCCGGCACCGCGGACTGGGCCGTCTGCGGCAGCCGCTCGACGCCCTTCGTGGCGACGCGGAGCACGGTGCCGTCGAAGCCCTCGTCGGCGAAGACCACGTTCGACCCGCCGCCGAGGACGAACAGCTCCTCCCCCGTCGACCACGCCGTCCGGGCGGCCTCGATCAGCTCGTCCCGCGTCGTCGCGGTGACGACCTCGCGCGCCGGGCCCCCGACGTGCAGCGTGGTGAGCTCGGCGAGCGGCACCGCGGACGTCATCGGCATCAGCGGCTCTCCAGCGCGACGACCACCTGGGCGCGTCCGAGCACGGTCGCGTCGTCGACCCGCACGGTGAGATCCACCCGCGCGGTGCCCTGCTCCTCGTCGATCCGGGCGACCTTCGCCTCGACCTCGAGCACGACCTCCCCCTCGGGGGGCACCGGGACGGGCCGCGTGAAGCGCACCTGGTAGTCGCGGATGCGGGCGCTACCGAAGCGGTTGACGACGGGCTGCACCGCGAGCCCCATCGTGAGCATGCCGTGGGCGAGCACGCCCGGCAGCCCGACCGACTGCGCGACGTCGTCGCGGTAGTGGATGGGGTTGAAGTCGCCCGAGGCCCCCGCGTAGCGGACGAGCGCGTCGCGGTCGATCGGGAAGCGGCCGGTCGCGACGACGTCGCCGACGGCGAGCGCGTCGCTCATGCGTCCCCCCGCACGACGAGCGTCGAGACCGCCGTGACGACGTGCTCCCCCGCGGCGTCGCGGATGTCGGACTCGGCGGTCACCATCGCGTTGCCACCGAGGGTCTTCACCGAGGTGACGGTCATCCGCGCGGTGAGCAGGTCGCCGGCGACGATCGGGCGCGAGTAGGTGAAGCGCTGGTCGCCGTGCACGACGCGGGAGAAGTCGATGCCGGCGCGCTCGTCGGCGAGCAGCTGGCCGAGCGTGCGGTCCTGCACCACGACGGCGAAGGTCGGCGGCGCGACCACGTCGGCGAAGCCGGCGGCCTCGGCGGCAGCGGGATCGAGCGCCACCGGATCGGTGGATCCGGTGGCTCGCGCGAACTCGCGCACCTTCTCTCGGCCGACGAGGTACGGCTCGGTCTCGGGGTACGCGGTGCCCGCGAGGTCGGCGTTGACGGCCATGCCGGAATCGTACTGGGCCCCCTGTTCCCGCCGGTCCGCCATGCGCCCCTATAGAGAGGTACGGCTCAGAGGGAGCGCTCACCCGGCGCGGCGAAGACTTGCGGCATGGCTACGACCACCACGCTTCCCACCCGGATCCTCGGCTCCCGCACCGTCAGCGCGATCGGGCTCGGGGCGATGCCCATGTCGATCGAGGGACGCCCCGACGAGGCCCGCTCCATCGCGACCATCCACGCGGCGCTCGACGCGGGCGTCACCCTCATCGACACCGCCGACGCCTACCACCTCCTCGCCGACGAGGTCGGCCACAACGAGGAGCTCATCGCCCGCGCGCTCGACAGCTACGAGGGCGACGCCTCCGGCGTGCTCGTCGCGACGAAGGGCGGCCACCTGCGCCCCGGCGACGGCTCCTGGACGATCGACGGCACCGCGGAGCACCTCATCGCCGCCGCGGAGGCCTCGCGCGCACGCCTCGGCGTCGAGTCGATCGGGCTCTACCAGTTCCATCGGCCCGACCCGCACGTGTCGTACGCCGACTCGATCGGAGCACTGAAGCACCTGCTCGACTCGGGCGTCATCGAGATGGCCGGCATCTCGAACGCCGACCCCGACCAGATCCAGGAGGCGAACGAGATCCTCGGCGGCCGGCTCGCGTCGGTGCAGAACCAGTTCTCGCCCGCCTTCCGCACGTCGATGCGCGAGCTCGAGCTCTGCAGCGACCTCGGCATCGCGTTCCTGCCGTGGAGCCCGCTCGGCGGCATCGGCAAGGCCGGCGACCTCGGCTCGTCGTTCGTCGCGTTCCAGGAGGTCGCGGACGCGCACGGCGTGAGCCCGCAGCAGGTCTGTCTGGCGTGGGAGCTCGCGCTCTCCCCCGTGGTGATCCCGATCCCGGGCGCCTCGCGCCCGCAGAGCATCCAGGACTCGGCGCGGGCGGCCGAGCTGCACCTCGACGACGACGAGGTGCAGCGCCTCAGCCAGGCCTGACCCTCGAAGGCAGAAGGGGTGGAGCGCGTCACGCTCCACCCCTTCTGCTGTGCTCGCCGACCGCCCGGGAACGACGAAGCGCCCCGCGATCGGGATTCGCGGGGCGCTTCGGACCGGACGGTCAGAGGGTCACTGGCAGCTGTCGCACTGCAGGAGGTCCATCGGGTCCATCGGCACGGCGTAGCCGTCGATGCTCTCGGTGTCGAAGTTCATGGCGGACCTCCCCTGTCCTCGCGATCACGGTGCCGACCGGCTCGAGTGCCTGTCGGCTTGCGTGTCGCGGTGCTGTTGCGGTAGTGCGTTCGTTCCGCTCTCGCGGTGTGCAACCACCATATATCCGCCCGTGTTCCGGCGCCAGCCCCTACATGTTGTGTTCTGCTCCTTCGGGGCGTGTTCCCCGGAACGGCGCGGATCTCGGGCTCGAGACGCATGACCGCTCGGCGTGTCGCGCTGATGCCGGCCCCCTGCGCGGGCCGGAGGAGGGTGGGCAGGACGGCAGCCCGAGCGCCCCGAGCGGCCCGACGCGAGCGGCGCGGACACACATCCGCAGCGGCCGCCACGACGGCGGGCGGGGCGGCCCGGGATGCTACGCTCGTTGCTGCTTCCGGCCCGGACGGGCCGAGCAGCGCCCCGATAGCTCAGTGGTAGAGCATCTCCATGGTAAGGAGAAGGTCAAGGGTTCAATCCCCTTTCGGGGCTCGGTCTCCGAGCGTCTCGCACGCCGGATTCCCGCGGCGGGGTAGCTCAGGTGGTTAGAGCACACGGCTCATAATCGTGGTGTCGCGGGTTCAAGTCCCGCCCCCGCTACAGCAGGCCCGGAATCCAGCGGATCTCCGGGCCTTCGTCGTGTCAGCGGGTACGCCGGCCCCGCACGAACTCCGCACTTCGGATCGCGTCCATAACGGGGTTTGCGGGTTCGAGCGGCCCCGCTCCGCCGACTCGCCGAGCACGCTTCCGAGCGCCTTCGCGGCGCGCTTGCCGCCGGTGTTCTTCCCCATGTGCACGTCCTGCGTGATCGACGGGTCCTCGTGCCCGAAGTGCTCGGCGATCGCCCGGGCCGAGAGCCCCGCCTGGTCGAGCGCGGTGACCCCCCCCTTCCACTTGCTTGCCCTGTCCTGGCCTGCCACACCTGCGCTCCCGAACCACCCGCTCACGACTTCACGTTGTGCGTGGGTGGTTCAGAAGCGGCGCCAGGCGAAGTGGCAGCCCAGGGCAGGGCAAGACGCACCAACATTTCTCGGACCCGACGAGGCACCTGGCGAGGGGTCTTGGGCTTGAGCCGCCTTCGCACTGTTCCCGCTCACGCAGAGAATCGCCGATGGGAAAGGCGCGGCGTGTCGAGAGCTTCGGCACGGAGAAGCCGTCGACGAACACCACGGTC
Organism: Amnibacterium sp. CER49; assembly: GCF_029846255.1. Classification (GTDB taxonomy): domain Bacteria; phylum Actinomycetota; class Actinomycetes; order Actinomycetales; family Microbacteriaceae; genus Amnibacterium. The sequence continues at coordinate 1,062,399 of NZ_JARVWQ010000001.1, forward strand.
GGCTCGACGCAGTAGGCGGAGCGGCCTGCAGGGGTGCGTCGGGCAAGGAGGCGAGCAGCCGAGAACGCTGCGCACGGGCACAACGACCGCCGCGCGTTTCCGCACCCCTCTTCGGGTTCGATCTGCGGCCCGCTGGCCTCGTGTTCAGCCTCGCCCTACTTCTTCGATGCACCTGGTTCCCGATCGAACAGCGTCGCCCCGATCGCTCCGCCGTATGGCCCTGCGCTCGAAAGCAGGATCTGGGGTTCGGGAGCCGAGTGCGTGGCCGCCAGCCCTTCGCGGACTCCGTGTTCGATGAGATCCCAGTACCGGGTCGAGCCGCCCGCGAAGACCACGGTTGTGGGCCTGTAGATGCCCACCAGGTCTGACAGTCCCATCGCAACCCGGAGGCCATACATCTCGAACAGCCCACGAGCCGCGGCGTCCCCGGTACGAGCGGTGTCGGCGAGGGCTGTCAGCTCTGCACGCCCACTTCTTATTGCAAGACGTTCGAGCCCGGCCCGGGAAGCGGCCTGCTCCCAGCAGGAGTCGCGCCCGCAGTAGCACTGGCAGTTCGCGACGTTCACATTCAGATGCCCGGCCTCCGGGTGCACACCGTCCGCGCCGCGCACAGGGGTCCCGTCGAGGATGAGCGCGACGCCGACACCCGTGCCCAATGTGATCACGAGCACGCTCGGTGCACCGGCCGCGACACCGAGATGAGCTTCGTACAGAGCCGCGGTGACTGCGTCGTTGTCGATCCGCGCACCGATCCCGAACTCCAGGGAGAGGGGCTCAAGCAGGTCGACCCCCGTGAAGGCCTCCAGCGTGTCGGGGTTCCGAATCACCCCTCGGGCGTCGATCGGGCCGCTTGCGCCGATGCCGAGAGCAGCGATGGTCGCTCCGCCCGCAACTGAACGGATCGCATTCGAAAGGAATTGAAGCGGATCCGCGCCGCCTGCCGGCGGCGTCGGGAAGTTCGCCGAGTCCTGCACTCGATCGTCGCCGCTGATGGAGACGACCCGCGTCCCCGTACCCCCGATGTCGATACCGATACGGACCCGCCCGACGCTGTCGCTCACAGGGTCGTCGTGACCTTGCTGCCGAACGCGAACGCGCCCGGGGTGACCCCCCGCGCCCGGGCGATGTCCACCGCGATCAGTTCGGCGGCGACGGACGAGGTCGCAAGACCTACCAGCGACGATCCGCTGGGGACTCGGAGCGTGCTGGCCCCGTCCAGCTGCGCGTCGCCGATCAGCACCACGCGCGAGCCGCTGTCGACGAGGTCCTGGGCGAGCCGCTCCATCGAGGAATCGGTGCTGCGCTGGAACAGCCCATAGAGGAATGCGATCAAGCCGGGGCCCGCGAGCTCGTAGGGGCCGTGCCGGAACTGGCCGCCGATGTATCCCTCGATAGGGACCTTCGAACTCTCCTTCGTGATGAGGCCGGCGAACAGGGAGGTTGCAGAGGCGTCGCCCTTCCCGACTGCGGCGAGGCGAGGTGCTGCGGTGTCACGGACCTCCGCGCCGATACCGCTCACATCGAGCCCGTCGATGACCATCGCGACGGCGTCGGCGGTCACGGCGATCTCAGCGTCGAGCGCACCGAGGTCGTCCTTCAGGAACGCGGCGCCGATGCGAGCGTGCACCGCGAGCGTGTTGAGGTAGCTCTTCGTACTGACCGTCGCCTCGGGTCCGCTGAGGAGCGGGAGGTGGACGTCGGCGGCGCGGGCGAGCGGGCTCTCGTCATCGGCGGTCACACCGACGATCGCGCCGACCGTCGGCGCTCCGGCGCCATGAAGGAGTTCGACGATCTCACCGCTCGCGCCTGATTGCGACGTCGCGATGAGCAGCGTGTCGGCGGTGAGAAGGCCGCGGTTGTCGATGAGCTGACCGGCGTCGACGGCCCATGACGGCAGCCCGGCGCCCACGAGCCGTCGCCACACCGGCAGAGCCGCGAAGTGGGAGCTGCCCATCCCTGTGAATACGATCCGGCCCCACTCACGAGAGGTGAGCTCGCGCAGGGCGCGCTGATCAGCGCTACCGATGAGCCGCCGTAGGGCGTCGGGCTGTTCGGCGATATCGGCTTCGAATGGAGTGATCTCAGCCACGGGATGCGTTCCTGCCTTCGTGTTCAACGGATCAGTGCTGGACGAGTTCGGCGCGCGCGAACAGAGCCGCCGGGTCCTTTCCCAGCAGCCGGGCGGCGACGTGAGCACCGATCATGGCGGTGGGAAGATTGATGTTGCCGCGCGTGATCGACGGCATGATCGAAGCATCGGCGACGTACAGCCCTTCCACGCCGTGGACCCGGCCGTCGTCGCCGACGACCGCCATGGAGTCCGTTGCCGGTCCCATCTTGCAAGTGCCGGCGGGGTGGCAGTAGTTCACGATGTCGTCGAGGGGGTCGCTCGTCGTGACGCGCGCTCCGAGCACGTCGGCGAGGACAGGCTGGACGACCATCCGTTCGAGCAGGTTGAGGGCCTCGCGGAGGACAGTCCGGTCGTGGCCCTCCGGGTCGCTGCCGTACCGGTGGTCGACGACCGGGCGGGCGACGTCGAGATCGGCGGGGAGCGTGACCGAGCCCTCAGAGCGTGCGCGCATCGCGCCGCCGTAGAGGCTGATCGGGGGCAGACCCGGGTGACCGGTGTTGGCGCCGGCGACCATGAAGACGTGGATGTCGTAGGGGCCGTCGTCACAGACGCTCGACCTGGCGCGCCCCACGGTCTGCTCGTCTGGATTCCACCGAAGGGCAGCGAGTCGATCGACCAGCCCAGGCTGGCCGGCGAAGTCGAGCTGGACGCACTCGTGGTCCAGCAGGTGCTTGCCGACGCCGGGCGCATCGACAGCGACGTCGACGCCCAGGGCACGGAGCTCGTCGGCCGGCCCGACGCCGGAGCGCAGCAGCAGCGCCGGCGAGTGGTAGGCGCCGGCAGCGAGGACCACAGTGCCGACCGTGACGCGCGTCGTCGTGCCGCCGGTGGTCAGTTCGGCGGCGATGACGCGGCCGTCCGCGATCTCGAGTCGCTCGGCGGTGGTGTCCGCTGCGATGGTGAGGTTCTCACGGCTCCGTACCGGGTCGAGGAACGCGAAACCGCTGTTCCACCGGACACCGTCGACGATGTTCACCGGCATCGGCCCGATGCCTTCGCCGGCCGCGATGTCGTCCAGGTCGTCGGCGAATGGCAGCCCCGCGGCGACACCCGCTTCGACGAAGGCGTGCTGAGGTGGCGTGAGCTCGTCCATGCGGTAGCGACGCACCCGGAAGCGGTCGTGCACCCAGTCGAGGATCGGCTGAACGGCGTCGGGCGTCCAGCTCGGGTTACCTCGGGAAGCCCAGTCGTCGTAGTCGGCGCGTGCGCCGACGGAGGCGGTGCAGCCGTTGTGGGAGGAGCAGCCACCGACGATCTTGGCCCGCGGGAGATCGAGTTCGCCGACCCCGCTCGTGCGTGCCGTCTTGAGGTCGTAGTCGTGAGAGAGCGGAATCCAGCGGGCATCAAGCATGTCCTTCGGCCACTTCCCGGAGTCGGCGGCACCGTAGTCGGGACCGGCTTCGACGAGAAGGACGCTCCGATCACCGAACTCGGCGAGTACGCCGGCGGCAGCGGCGCCACCGGTGCCTGCGCCGATGACGAGGATGTCGACTGCCTGGGGCAGCGCCGCGTGAGACATGTTCGTGTTCCCTTCAGAGTGCTAAGCGATGAGAAGCTCGATGCCGGCCTGGTCGAGCTGGCTTCGGTCGTCGAGCTGGAGTTGGTCGTCTGTCACGACGAGATCGACCTCGTCGAGGGCGCAGATGCGTGAGAACGCCTCGTTGCCGAACTTGGCAGCGTCAATGGCGACGATCGTGCGGCGGCTGGCAGCGAGTGCAGCCCGCTTGACGGCGGCGTCCTCGGCGTTCCACTCGGTGAACCCCGCGACCGACGCCGCGGACGCGGTCATGACGAACAGGTCGAAGCGGTACCCGCGGAACGCCGCTTCGGCCTCCGAGCCGATGAGGCTGTGTTCGCCGGTGCGGACGACGCCGCCCGGGACCATGACGCGGGTCGTGGCATCGTCCGCGAGCAGTGCAGCGATGGTGATGTTCAGCGCGCACACCGTGATCGCCCGGCCGACGAGCGCCCGTGCGACGGCGAGGCCAGTCGTCCCGCCGTCGAGGATGATCGTCTGACCGTCGCGGATCTGATCGGCGACGGCACCCGCTATCTGTCGCTTCGCCTCCGAGTTGGCGCGCGCCCGGACGGCGAACGGGGGCTCGAAGCTGCCGCTCACCGTCGCGGTCGCCCCACCATGGGTACGGATGAGCAGCCCCGCAGCGGCGAGTTGATTCAGATCGCGCCGGATCGTCATCTCGGAGACCTCGAGGTGGGAGCTGAGCGCACCGATCGTGACCTCACCGCGACGCGAGAGCTGCTCGAGGATCATCTGCTGGCGGGTGTCCGCATTCATGGGTCGTCGCTCCTGATCGATCGACTTGCCGGTCGTGACGCCTACTCGACGTCGGGGAGTTCGCCGGCGCGAGCCATCCAATCGCGCTGGCCGGAGCGCAGGTTCCGCCCGAAGAGGATCGCGAACCCGGCGAGGACGTAGGCGATCGCGATGAAGGGCGCCAGGAGCACCGGGAACGCGGGCAGCGGGACGAGAGAGTTGTACGCGATGAGCAGCAGCGCGACGGTCGAGACGATCGGGGCGACGACATGCGACCAGATGCTGAATTCGTTCCGGTGCCTCATCCAGAAGAAGCGCGTCGCCGCGATGTTCATGAGGATGAAGATCGGGATGTAGACGAAGGTGCCGGTCGTGCCCAGCAGGTTGAAGAGGTTGTACGGGCCGAGGGGCAGCCCGACTGCGAGGCAGACGACGAACGCGACGGCCGACTGCACGAACACCGCGACGACCGGAGTGTGGTGCTTCTGCTGTGTGCGAGCCAGCGACGACGGAAGCGCTCCGGTTCGGGCGATGCCGTACAGAGTGCGGGTCGCGCTCGTCGTGCAAGCGATGCACACCCCGAGGCCGGAGTTGACGAGGGCGATGAGGATGATGATCGACGCGCCGTTGAAGAGCCGATCGGCGAGCGCGAACGCCGGTGCCGTCGGGGAGCTGGCGAGGCTGCTGAGTCGATCAGTGCCCCACGCGATCTGCAGACCCCAGGCCGTCACGCAGTAGAACAGGCCGATCAGGACGAGCGAGCCGATGATCGCCTTAGGGATGATGCGACGGGGGTCACGGGACTCCTCGCCAACGACGGCGGCGGACTCGAAGCCGGTGAAGGCGAAGATCGAGAGGACGATGGCGAGGAAGAAGCCGGAGCCGTTGTGGATGTTGAGGGGGTTGAACCCGTCGAGGTTCACGCCACCTTTGCCGGGCAGAAGGAGCCCAGACAGCGCGAGGGCGAGGCCGACGACCATCTCGAAGCAGCTCATGACGACGAGGAACTTGATCGAGATGACGATTCCGCGGTACGCACAGAGGAGACAGATCGCGAGGATGACCGTCGCGTAGACCCACCAGGGAATGCCGACGTGGTACTTGCCGTCGAGTTCGTCCTGCAGCACGGCGCCCGTGAACGCGGCGAGGGCGGCGGGGACGACGGAGACCATGATCGCGTAGAGCCAGCCCGTCATGAATCCCGCACGCGGCCCGATGCCAGCTGAGACGTAGGTGTAGAAGCCGCCGGCGCTGGGCAGATGCCGTGCGAGGCCGAGCATGGGAACCGCGATCATCAGACAGACGAGGAATGCGGCGAGATAGGTGAGCGGTGCGGTGATGCCGGACTGCCCCGTGGTGAACGCGATCGTGTAGAAGATGCCGAGCGTTGGCGAGATCTGAGCCACGGACTGCATGAGCGCTCCGCCGAGGCCGATCGACCCCTTCTGCAGTCCTGTGCTGAGCTGCGGCTCTTCGACGCCGTAGGTGGCTTGCGCGGTCATGTGCTCTCCTTTGAACCAAACCAACTGAACACGGTGTCTGTGCAGTATGTCACCTTGCGTGTTCGAGTCAAGGGTCGCCGAACACTGGAACGAACAACCACGGCCGGTGACGGTGGATCCCGGTCTGGAAGGCGGGCACCTGGCTCATCTCGGCACGGTCCTCCCCGCTTCGTCGCGCTGGTGGCGACGGCGAGCGGCACGTCATCGCGTCCTGCGCCACGCGCGCCGCACGATCACGCGGGCTCGCTGAATGGCGAGCAGACCCGTCCCCGCGAGAAGCTCGCGAACGCCGATCGCGCGCAGCAGTGCCTCGACCTCGGCCCTCGTCCGCAGACGCGGCGAAGCGGGGCATCGCGCGCGGAGCAGCAAGCGGCAGCGTTCCGAGCGCGACGCTGCACAGCCCGAACCCGATCTACGGCACCTCTTCTCTGCCCGTCGGCATCGCCCGCCTCCTCCCGCGACCGGCCGAGCGCCCGCCGCCGCTATCGCAGGCGCAGGTCGCGCGTCGGCGATCCGTCGATCTGCCAAGGCCGGTCCGCCCTGCACTCGCGCGCGACGCGCCTTCCATCCGAGGCCCGGACAGTGCGAAGAGAAGCGTCGTCGACGTCGGGCTCGCGCAGTACCGCCTTCGGGGCTGGTGTGTGCGGGAGCCCGGGCCTCACACGAGCGACGCGGGCCTTCCTGAATCGGAGCGAACGCCCGGAACCGACGGGGCGGTGACTCCACGCGCATGGCGATCCTGCGACCGCCGACGACGAGGTCCGATCCCGACCGGGGGCAGGACGATGCGCGAGCAGCCGCTGCTCGAACTCATATCCCGCACTTACTTCGTATATTTCGGACGACCTCGTAGGAGGTCCTGCGAAGCCCTGAGACACGGAGTCACTGGCTCGCGCCACCTCTCGACACGAGGAGCGACTCCGGACGAACCCTTTCGTACCCGCGAACTCGAATCGTGGTGTCGCGGGTTCAAGTCCCGCCCCCGCTACCGGCCCGGTCCTCCGGGCAGCTCGACACCCACAGGCGGCCCTTCGGGGCCGCCTTCGTCGTCCCGTGGCCTGTTGGGGGTGCGTCACGCCCTCAGCGGTGTCGCCGATCTCACGGCAGGCGTCGCCATCGGACAGCCCGAGCATGTGGACGTCACCGCGGTTCGAGGCCCGCTGCCCGGTGGACGGCGTCCACGGTCTGACGCGCAGCGCCGTACCCGACGCGGCACGATGACGCTGGTCGCCTCGAGCACGGCGTCGATGCCGGTCACCGTGAGCCGCATCGCGCCGGCGTCCGGACGCACTCGCGGCCGCGGGGCCTCATCGAGAGGTGTCGCGACCGCGTCCGAGTCATCGTCGTCGAGGTCGGATCGACGGTGCGACGCGAGCATCGCTCTCGTTCCCTGCCACGTCTCCCAGGCGAGCTGGGAGACGTGGCAGGTCGGCCGAGCTAGTGGATCGGGCCCCCACGAGGGGACCCGATCCACAGCACTACTTGCCCGCGGCGTTGTCCCAGACCTGCCACGCCTTGTTCAGGTTGTCCTGGACCGCCGGCACTGCGTCGTCGTACGCCTGCTTGGCCGTCTTCTTGCCACTCGTGAGGTACCCGAACGCGTCGAACTCGGGACCGTAGACGGTCCACCGGTCCGGAACGAAGACGGGCGGACGGGAGTGCGTCAGGATCTGCAGGCCCTCCTCGCGACCGGGCTTGCCCTGCGCCCAGTTGATCTGGCTCGCCACCTTGAGATCGAGGGGAACGTTCCCCGTGATCTGCGACCGGATGCGCTGGCCCTGCGTGGCGGCGAACGCCACGAACTCCTTGGCCTCCGTCGGGTGCGCGGTCCCCTTGAACACGCCGATACCGTCGGTCCAGATGCTGAAGAAGGGGTCGACGCCGGCCGGAGCAGGGATCGCCGCGACACCGTAGTTGATGCCGGACTTCTCGTACCGCGTGAGGTTGTCGAAGTTCGCGATCACACTCGCCAGCTTGCCCTGCGCGAAGTAGTCCTCGCCCTGCGCCCACGGATCGAACGCGCTGCTCAGCGAGGGCGCGCACTTGTGCTTGATGCCCTCAGCGAGGGTCTGCGCGGTCTCGATGGTCTGCGGGCTGTTCATGTGGCCCGCGACCGTCTTGCCGTCACCGCTCACGTACATCTCCCACGGAAGGAAGGTGATCGGATCGCCGTAGGCGGTCCCGTATACGCCCTTACGGGTCAGCTTGCAGGCCGTCTTCACGTACTCGTCGACGGTCATGGGCGGCCAGGCCGGCGGCGGCGTCACCCCCGCAGCCTTGTACATGTCCTTGTTGTAGAGCAGCACGATCGCCCCGGTGTAGGTACCGAGGCAGTACAGCTTGTTGTTGTAGCTGCAGGCGGGCTCGGTGTTCGGACGGGACGGGTCTCCGACGATGCCCTTGTTCCAGTTCGCCAGGTTGATGTGATTCTTCGCGGCGACGTCGTTGAGAGGAAGGACGCGACCGGCCGCCATCCAGTTCCGGCTGCTGATGTCACCGATGTCGGGTGGGGAACCGGCAGCCAACGCCGTGCTGATCTTGGTCGGGTACTGGCTCTCCGGATACCCCGTCCACTGCACCTGGATGTTCGGGTGCAGCTTCTCGAACTTGGCGATGATCTGCGACGACGCCTTGTCGGTGTTCTCGGCCACCCCCCAGAACTTGAGCACGACCGTGCCGCCGCTCGAACTGTTCGGTGCTCCGCTACCGCTGCATCCGGTGAGCAGCAGGCCTGTCGCCACCAGAAGTCCAACAGCTGCGCTTCGTCTGCGCATTCGATACCTCCACGATCCTCTTCGACCGTCCATCCACACCCTTGACCTTCAAAGGCGGGCCTCGCTCCCCCGCGACTCGGCATGCGCGCCGGCGCGGAAGTGAAGTTGCTCGTGCAGCCGCGGATCGGGCCTGGGCACGTGTCGCCCGCTCCGCCGGATGCGTGATCCAGTTGCACTCACCGGGAAGGCGGTGCCGACGACGTTCCTTCGACCAGGGCCACCCAGGGAGCTCGTGAAGCGGGTCCTTCGACCGTCGCGCTGAACGCCCTGAACGCCCCGGGCTCACGCTCACGCACGCTCCCGGGGTGCGGCTGCGGGCCGGTTCGAGCCGGCGCGTGGTCACGCGCGTCCGCTCCGACGGCGGTCCTCACCCCACGGACGTCAGCGGAGGCTCGGGTGGACGAGCAGCCGGGGAGCCGGGCAGCGCCGGGGCTCGAGATCGCTGCAACCATCATTCGCCTGTTCTTCTTCGAACTCGACTGCGGGTCGACATGCTCAGCACGGACGGGCCGAACATATTCATACGTATGAATGCCGGAAAGTAGCACGGACCAGAAGGGGCCTGCTCGATTCCGGCGGAACTGCGTCCGTGTCGTTATCTCGTCGCCCAAGACCTGGACCGCGCGCCCGGTCGAGCGTCGGAAGCGAGAGCGACCGCCCTCTCCCCGGAGCGCGCGGAGGTCCCGCGCCCTCGGCTAGGGCCGGAACTCCGTGCGCAGGCGCCCCGTGTTCGCCTCGTCACTGAGGAAGACGTTGTCGTTGATCGTGCGCCAGGAGTCCAGCGGGAACTCCTTGTCGCGCGCGGCCTCGGTGGGCTCGTGGCTGTAGGTGGAGATCTCCCGCACCACGAGCGGTGTCGCAGAGTCGGGCGGGCACCGGAAGGCATGCAGGTGGTTGCGGTGCATCACGAACTTCGGGTCGCCCACTTCGAGACGGATGAAGCTGGTCAGGCTCGAGTAGGTCGCCTCACGGCCCTTCGGCAGCTCGACGCCCGCCGGCCACTCGGAGCCCCGGGGCATCGGAGACACCTGGAGACGTTCGTCCGGACCCGGCACGCCGTCGGGTCCGTAGAAGACCTCCATGGAGCCCATGAGGACCTCGTACGACTCGGTCTTGCGGGGGTGGAAGTGAGGCGGGCAGTACTTCCCCGGGTGCAGGATCATCAGCTTGTCGCAGAGCCCCCCGTACTCCGCGAACGGCTCCGCGCCGCGCGGCAGGCCGTCGACCGCGGGCTCGTTCAGCGCCTCGAAGATGACCATCACCTCGTAGGCCTCGGGGGACCACAGCCCGCGCCGGAAGGCCTCGTACTGCGAGTCCCCGAACACGATGCCGGTGCCGTCGTTGATCATCGACGGCTGGATCGAGTAGCGCAGCGCCTCGGCCAGCGCCGCCGCTCCCCTGACCCACTCCGTGTAGTCGCGCCGGCTGATGCCCGGTGCCGCGTCGAGGGCGGTATCGGTGATGTTCATGACCACTTCCAATCTCGGCGACGCCGTGCTGTCGTCGGCCTCCGTCGAGGCCTTCCGGGTGCCGGCCGTGGCGGAGCACGGACAGCACGTCCCGGTGAGGGCCTGTGCGGCACCCGGCCCGGGCAGGCGGAGTCGACGTGGCTGAACCGGTTCATTCCACTGTAACGAGCCTGCCTCGCCCGTCAAGGACGGTCGCCAGCGGGCGTCGCGAGGACGGACCGAGCCCACGCCGTCACGGGTCCTGAGCGCACTTGACCTGGCGCCGGCGCGGCTCTACGTTCGATCTGAACCGGTTCAACCCGTTTGGCATCCGCGCCACGAGAACCGGGCGCCGCACCGAACCCCTTCCGTGCGGTCGGACGTGGGCGCTCGGGAGCGTGTGCAGGTGACCGGAACGCGTGGCGAGATCAGCTGGGCCGTCCTGGGCACCGGGAAGATCGCCCGCATCTTCGCCGAAGCCCTCCGGAGCAGCGCGACGGGGCGCCTGGCCGCCGTCGGCAGCCGGTCCGCGTCGTCGGCTGCCCGGTTCGCGGAGGCCCATGGCGCCGACCGCTGGCATGAGGGATACGAAGCCGCGCTCGCCGACGCGCAGATCGACGCCGTCTACATCGCGACGCCGCACACCACGCACTTCGACCTGATCGTCGCGGCGGCGCAGCAGGGCAAGCACATCCTGTGCGAGAAGCCTCTGACCGTCACCGCCGGGCAGGCGACCGACGCCGTGGCGGCCGCACGCCGGGCCGGGGTCGCACTCATGGAGGGTTTCGCCTTCCGCTACCACTCCCAGACCCGCCGGATGCTCGCACTGATCCGCGACGGCTCCATCGGCGAGGTCCGGGCCGTCGATGCGTCGTTCGGGTACGACGCGGGGCCGGCTCCGGACAACTACCTCCTGCGCCGGGAGCTGGCCGGCGGCAGCATCCTCGACGTCGGGTGCTACACGGTGGCGATGGCGCGTCTCGTCGCCGGTGCGGCCGAAGGCCGCCCGTTCGCCGATCCGAGCCGGGTGCTCGGCGCCGGCCTCGTCAGCGACCACGCCGGCGTCGACCTCGGGGCTCGCGCCACACTCGAGTTCGAGTCGGGCGTGGTGGCGAGCATCGAGTGCTCGATCATCAGCGACCTTCCCAACACCGTCACCGTCTGGGGGTCCAGAGGAGTCCTGACGATGGACCAGCCCTGGCTCCCCGGGCCGACCCGACCGGGCACGATCGGCCTGCGGAACCGGGAGGGCCACGAGGAGATCTGGGCCACCACCGGCGAGGACCTGTACGCCGCCGAAGCCGACGAGCTCGCGCGCTGCGCCGCACACGGCGAATCCGCCTTCATGACCGGAGCGGACACCGTCGGCAACATGCGAGTGCTCGACGAGTGGCGCCACTCGATCGGCTTGCGCTTCGCAGCCGACTGAGGCGCCGCGAGGGCGGGGCGACGCCGGGCGGTCGCGCCCCCTCCCCCGGGCTCGTCACCGGCCTTCGGACGGCTCCGCGCTGAGGGCGGCCTCGCTCTCGAGCGGATCCACGAGACGTCGGACCGATTCCCGCCGGACCAGGAACGGGTCGAGGGCATCGGCTGCGGACCCATCGGCATCCTCGGACATCCCCAGGGCCACGGTCGCCGCGCGGCGACCGATCTCCATCGGATCGATGCGGATGGTGGTGAGGGCCGGGGACAGCAGCGCCGCGAAATCCGCGTCGTCGTAGCCGACGATCGAGACCTGCTCCGGAACCGGGATCCCCCTCGAGGCCAGGCCTCTCAGCACGCCGAGCGCGATCACGTCGTTGGCGCAGAACACCGCCGTCGGACGCGGCTCCAGCCGCAGGAGCGCATCCGTCGCGTGCGCACCCTCGCGCGCGGTCAGAGTCGGCACCCCCACCTCGGTGACCGCGGCGCCACAACCCGCACGAGCGAACACCTCGAGGAAGCCCTGCGCGCGGTCCCGACAGCTGGCGATGGTGTGGGGACCGTTCACGAACGCCAGCCGTCGGTGGCCCATCTCGAGGAGGTGCTCGGCGGCGAGACGGCCGCCGAGCACGTCGTCCACCCCGATCGCGGGCCCGTCGTTCTCGGCGCTTCGCTCGAGCAGGACGACGTCGGTGCCGCGCCTCCGGAGCGCGGCGAGGTGCGGCGAAGCGACATCGACCGGGGCGATCAGCACGCAGTCGACCTGGTACGACTCGAGCAGCTTCAGGACCTGCCACTCCTTCTCGGGCGACCCGTCCGAGCTGCAGACGATCACCGCCCGACCGTGGCGGGTCGCGACCTCCTCGGCGCCGCGCACCAGCTCGCCCCAGAACGGGTTCGCGACGTCGAGCACCACGATGCCGATCGCGGAACCGCGGCCGTTACGCAGGTCTCTGGCCGACTGGTTGGGCACGAACCCGAGGGATTCGATCGCTTCCATCACCCGGTCGTAGGTCGCGCTCGCGACCTTCTCCGGGCGGTTCAGGACGTTGGAGACCGTGCCCTGGGACACGCCCGCGAGCGCGGCCACCATGTGGGAGTTGAGGCGCCGACCGTTGCCGCCCCGCTGCGGCTCGAGCGGCGGCCTCTCCGCGGCGTGCGGGGCGCCGCCGTCGCTCCCGCTGGTGCTCACGGGGTCATGGTAGGGGCGGTGCTACCGCCACCGAAGTGATTCCGGCATCTCCCATCGGGCCGGCCTCGGGCGCCGGCGCATTCCACTGCCGGAATGACTGCCGCCGATGACACGGGAATGTAACGACACGACCCGCGATCCCGCGGAGAAGTAGCACAGCCTCCCCCGCGCATGCTACTTTGCGAGCCCAGGGTGTTTTTACGTATGAATCCCTGCCCTATGCCCGTCGGCCGGTGCCGACGGGACCGGGATGAAGTCGAGTTCAAAGAGGAACAGACGAAGCATGGAGATCCCAGTGCGACCGGGCGCGGCGGCCACTCAGCGTGCCATGACGGCCGGGCGCGTGGACTCCGAACGGCGCGGCCGGCCGACGGAGCGGGTCGGCACCCGAGCGGCCTCGGCGAGACCGGAACCGGTGCGCCCGGTCCGATCGGCAGCCGCGAGCGGGCTGGGCGGAGCGACGCGACCAGCCGTGCGCCGGCTCGCACATGCCCTCGATCGAGGGAACGAACACGCACTCCGGGCGGCGCGATCCGCCGGAGGCTCTGGCTCACCTTTGGTGGTCAAAGGTGACGATAGGCGGTCGACGAGGATCGTGGAGGTAATCTGATGCGAAGACGAAATGCGGCATTAGGGGCGGTGTTGACCGCGACGCTCCTACTGACCGGATGCAGTGGAGCCTCCAACGGCTCGAGCGGCGGCGGCGGCAAGGTCGTGCTCAAGTACTGGGGCGTCGCCGAGAACACCGATAAGGCGTCCAAAGCCATCATCGCGAAGTTCGAGAAGCTGCATCCCAACATCCAGGTGCAGTTCACCGGCTACCCGGAAGCCCAGTACCCGACCAAGATCGACACGGCGCTGGCCGCGGGTTCACCGCCGGATGTGGGTGACATGGCGAGCCGCACATGGATGCGCGCCGGGCGGGTGCTGCCCCTCGACGACGTCGCGGCCAAGGACCACATCGACGTGGCCAACTGGAACAAGGGCATCGTCGGAGACCCGTCCCAGCCGAACACCGAGCCGTCGTGCAGCTACAACGGGAAGCTGTACTGCCTCGGCACGTACACGGGCGCCGTGATGCTGCTCTACAACGCGGACATGTACAAGGCGGCCCACATCACCCCGCCGCCGGCGTGGCCACCGATCACGGTCGACCAGTACGTGAAGGAGTCGTGCCAGCTGACCCGTAAGGGCGTGTACGGGACCGCATACGGCGACCCCGTGACGTTCCTGCCGTGGGAGATGTACGCGAGCTCCGACGGCAAGACGGTCGCCGGGCACATGAACAGCCCGCAGACCATCTCCACCATGCAGACCCTCGCGGACGGCATCAAGCACAAGTGCGCCCCGAGCCTCAGCTCGGCGTTCGACCCCTGGCAGCAGGGCGAGGACTTCTTCGCCGAGGGCAAGCTGGCGTCCGTCATCGCCGGGCTCGACAACCTGAAGAAGTACGAGAAGGCCGGCATCCACTACGGCTTCGCGCCGGTTCCCACGCAGCCGGGGCAGGTGCCGTACTTCAGCATCTGGACCGATGGCATCGGCGTCTTCAAGGGGTCCGCGCACTCCGCCGAGGCGAAGGAGTTCGTCGCGTTCGTCGCCACGCAGGGTCAGCGGATCCGGTCGGAGATCACGGGAGATCCGCCACTGGACCTCAAGGTCGCGTCGGACATCAACTGGGCGCACGGCATCCCCGGCCGCCTGCAGGGGCTGGAGATCCTGAAGCACGCACGGCCTCCCGTGTTCATCCCGGACCGGTGGTCGGTCTACGGGCCGGCATTCGACGCGTTCGGGTACGTCACGAGTGGCAAGAAGACCGCCCAGCAGGCGTACACCGACGCGGTTCCAGCGGTTCAGGACAACCTCAACAAGGCCTGGCAGGTCTGGGACAAGGCGGCGCAGAAGTAAGAGGTCTCGCCCCTGCCCCACAGGGGCGAGACGCCGGGCTGCATCTCCCGTCTTCGGGAGATGCAGCCCGGCACCGCGCGAACGCCGTTCTGGCCCCGGAGACGACAGCGCCCCCGTCGACCGACGCGGCGCCACGAGTCGCCGATCAGAGCGGCCGGCATGCCCTCAGCTCGAAGAGCCGGGTGCTCCGCGTCGGACGTGAATCAGGGGGAAACCGATGGAACCGCGAACACACGGAGTCGAAGCGAAGCGATGGTCGGACTCCATCGATGCGACTCGACCTCACCAGGCGAAAGGCAAGCAGCATGGCTGAGATAGAACTGATCGGCGTCAGTAAGGCCTTCAAGGACGGCACGCTCGCCGTGAACGACCTCAACCTGTTCATCCCGGACGGGAAGATCCTCGCCCTCGTGGGTCCCTCGGGCTGCGGGAAGACGACGGCCCTCCGCATGATCGCGGGGCTCGAGGACCTCACGTCCGGCACGATCCGGATCGGGTCGGACGTCGTGAACGACCTCGACCCGGGTGCGCGGGACATCGCGATGGTGTTCCAGAACTACGCCCTGTACCCGCACATGACGGCGTACCAGAACATGGCCCTCAGTCTGCGCATCCGGAAGGTGCCGAAGGCCGAGATGCACCGGCGGGTGCACAAAGCGGCCGAGATCCTGCGCCTGGAGGAGCTGCTCAAGAAGCGTCCGCGTGAGATGTCGGGCGGCCAGCGGCAACGCGTGGCGATGGGACGGGCCATCGTCCGCGAACCGAAGGCGTTCCTCATGGACGAGCCGCTGTCGAACCTCGACGCCAAGCTGCGAGTCCAGATGCGCTCCGAGATCCTCCGCATCCAGCAGGAGCTCGGGACCACCACCGTGTACGTCACGCACGATCAGACCGAGGCCATGACGCTGGGCGACCAGGCCGCCGTCATGAGACTGGGCGTCCTGCAGCAGGTGGACACGCCGCAGGAGCTCTACCGCAACCCGGCCAACCTCTTCGTGGCCGGCTTCATGGGCTCGCCCGGGATGAACATGGTCGAGGCGAGGCTGCAGCGGACCGACGACGATCTGGTCGTCGAGTTCGGCTCACATCGGCTGGTGGTGGGAGAGGCGCTGAAGGCAGCCGACTCCGTCCGCGCCTTCGTCGGGCGCAGCGTCATCGTCGGCATCAGGCCGGAGCACATCTCCGACGCCTCGGTGGAGACGTCCGCCCCCCAGGGGAGCCGGCTGCGCGTCCCGATCGAGCTCCGCGAGGAGATGGGGTCCGAGATCCTGCTGCACTTCACGGTCGACGCCCCGCCCGTCCTCAACGAGGACATCAAGGAGATCCACGCCGACAAGGAGCCGGACGTCCTGGAAGCGCTCGAGGAGCAGCTCGAGAGCAGGCGGTCGGTGTTCGTGGCTCGCGTCGACCCGGAATCGAGGTCACGCGTCGGCGACATGGCCGAGCTCGTGGTCGACACCACTCGGCTCTACCTGTTCGACCCGGCGACCGGGCGAGCCCTCGGCACCGAGGCACGGGCTGCTGTCCATGTCACGAACTGACACGCGCGGCAGCGTGCGGGAAGCGCCCCGCGGCGAAGCGACCGACGAGGCCGTCGGCCCTCGGCCCGAAAGGAGCAGCATGACGAAGCCGCGCAGGAGGGTGCTCGGACGCAGCCGGAAGCGCGAGGAACGGAGCGCGTACCTCTTCATCGCGCCGTGGATCGCGGGGTTCCTCCTCTTCTGGCTCGCGCCGATGGCGATCTCCGTCGTGCTGAGCCTGATGGACTGGGACCTGCTGTCGACGCCGAAGTGGATCGGCCTGCAGAACTACGCCGAGCTGTTCTTCAACGACCGGACCTTCTGGGTCTCGGTGGGCGTCACGCTCAAGTACATCGTCCTGTCCGTCCCGCTGTACCTCGTCACCGGGCTCCTGCTGTCGCTGCTGCTCAACCTGAAGATCCGCGGCATCACCGTCTTCCGCACGATCCTCTTCATCCCGTCGATCCTCAGCGGGGTCGCCGTCGCGGTGCTGTGGGTGGCCATGCTCAACCCGGACACGGGGGCGGTGAACGACGTGCTGCGCCAGATCGGCATCAGCTCGCCTCCGCGGTGGCTGCAGGATCCCTCGTGGGCCGTGCCCTCGATCGTGCTCGTGGGCCTCTGGGGCATCGGAGGCGGCGCGATCATCTATCTCTCCGGCCTCCAGAACATCGGAGCGCAGCTGTACGAGGCGGCGCGCATCGACGGTGCCGGCGCGTTCCAGCGCTTCCGGTTCGTCACGCTGCCGATGCTCACCCCCACCCTGCTGTTCGTGCTGCTGACGTCGCTCATCGACGCGTTCCAGGTGTTCGACACGGCCTACGTGCTCGGCGGCAGCCAGGGCGGCGTCGGGGACTCGCTGCGGTTCTACCTGATCAACCTCTACAACGCGGGGTTCGTGGGCGGCCGATTCGGCTACGCCTCCGCCATGGCCTGGATCCTCGTCCTCGCCGCCGCCGCAGTCATCCTGATCATCTTCCGGACATCGGGCCGGTGGGTCTACTACGAGTACGACCCGGAAAGCGAGAGGTAGAGCCATGAGTGTCGCCACGGCGAAGCCGAGACCAGACGCCGACGGGGCTGGACGGAACCGCGCCTACCCCCTCGCCACCCTCATCCGGCGCCGCGGGAAGCGGGCGGTCCTGAAGGGCGCCGCATACGTGATCCTTCTCGCGCTGTCCGCCTTCGTGCTGCTTCCCGTCGCGTGGATGCTGACGGCTGCGCTCAAGCCCGATCTCGTGTCGGTGTTCACGGTGACCCCGCAGTGGTTGCCCACGGACCACTGGGACTGGGTCAACTTCCGTCGCGCCCTGTTCGACACGCTGCCGTTCGCCCGCTACACCTTCAACACGCTGGTGATCGCGGGGGGCAACATCCTCGGGACGCTGATCTCCTGCTCGCTCGTCGCCTACGGGTTCGCGCGGCTGCGGTTCCGAGGCAGCGGCCCGCTGTTCTACGTGCTCATCGTCACCATGCTGATCCCCTGGCAGGCGCTGATGGTTCCGCAGTTCCTCATGTTCTTCAAGATCGGCTGGTACGGGACGATCCTCCCGCTCATCGCCCCGGCGTTCGGCGGCACCGCGTTCTACATCTTCCTCATCCGCCAGTACATGCGGACCATCCCGCGCGAGCTCGACGAGGCGGCCCTCGTCGACGGGCTCAACAGGTGGCAGATCTTCTGGCGCATCGTCCTGCCGCTCAGCACGCCCGTGCTGACGGTCTGCGCGGTGTTCACGTTCATCTACAACTGGAACAACCTGCTCGGCCCGCTCATCTACCTGAACAACGACAGCCAGTTCACGATCCCCATCGGCCTGGCCAACCTGGTCACCCGCGCGGGCACGCCCTGGAACCTGCTCATGGCCGCCAACCTGCTGTCGATCATCCCGCCCGTCGTGATCTATTTCGTGGTTCAGCGGAAGCTGATCGGCGGGATCGCGTCGGTGGGTCTGAAGGGCTGACGCTCCGCCAGAGCGTTCTGTCACCGGTCCCGCTCCTCGCCCCCTGCCGCAGGGCGGGGAGCGGGACCGTCTTTCTGCACCCGAGCACGCCGGGCATCGAGGGCGCGCTGCCATGGATGCGCCTCGGCGCCCGGCCCCGACGCGAACCGAGCGGTGCGACGACGTCGCACCCCGAGAGAGGCAGCATCCGCATGGCAGTACGGTTCAACCCCGAGCGACGGGAGTGGCACCTCGAGGACGGCGACCTCCTCTACATCCTCGGACTGGACGACTCCGACCGGCTCCGGACCCGGTACCTGGGCAGCAGCACCTGGCGCGAGTTGACCACCTCCGACGGGTGGTCGACGCCCCCAGATCCCGAGCCCCGGTTCTTGGAGGAGTGGTGGGAGCTGCGGTTCGACCTCGAGTACCCGGCCCGAGGTCCGTACGTCTTCTCCGAGACCACGCTCGCCGTGTCGTTCGGCGACGCGGACCGGGACGTCGGTCTGCGGTTCGGCTCCTACGACATCACGGGCGAGCACCTGGTCATCGAGCTGCACGACCGGTTCCACGAGCTGTTGGTGCGGCTCAACTACCGGCTCTCGCCCGGCAGCGGCACCGTCCGCCGCTGGGCCGAGATCGGCAACCTGGGCGCCTCCCCGGCGCACCTCGAGCAGGCGGCGACGTTCTCGGTGTGCATGCGGCCCGCGGAGTACGTGCTGCACCACCTCACGGGTGAGGGCCTGCTCGAGCTGCAGCCCGTCGTCGAGGTGCTCACCGCCGGTCGGAAGGTGATCGAGAGCCGGCGCGGCATGACCGGGCACAAGCATCAACCGTGGTTCGCCCTGGAGAACGCGGCCGACGGCGAGATCGTGTTCGGCGCGCTCGAGTGGTCCGGCAACTGGAAGCTCGGGTTCGAGACCGACCTCAGCCACTCGCTCGCCGTGGTCGGCGGGATGCATGAATTCGACTTCGACCACGTCCTCGAACCGGACGAGGTCTTCACCACGCCCGCAGCCGTGCTCGGCGTGACCCGTGGCGGCTTGGACGACGCAGCGAGGGCCATGCACCGCTACGTGAACGGCTCGGTCCTGCCGGTACGGCCCGGAGACCCCACGCTGCCGATCATCTTCGAGGGCTGGTACGTGAACTCCGGCATCGGGATCACGGCCGAATCGCTCATCGCCGATGTCGGCCGGGCGGCCGACATCGGCGTCGAGCTCTTCATCGTCACCGCCGGCTGGTACACCGACATCCAGGCCGGGTTCGACTTCCTGACGCACGAAGGCGACTGGAACCCGCGCCCGGAGGCGTTCCCGCTCGGTCTGGAGCAGGTGGCCCGAGAGGCGCGGAGGCGGGGGATGCGGTTCGGGCTCTGGGTCGAGCCGGAAGCGGTGTCCGCGGACTCCGATCTGTTCCGCGAGCATCCGGAGTGGGTCTTCCAGACCGTCCGTGGGCCGAACCCGACCGCCCACGGCCAGATGCTGCTCAACCTCGCTCGCCCCGACGTGTACGCGCACGTCCGGAACGACCTGTTCAGGCTGATCGAGCGCTACGAGCTCGACTACCTCCGAACCGACCTGAACCAGCCGTTCCGTGAGCTGTCCGACCCGTCCGGCGCGTCGGGACCCGGGCGGGACCTCTCCTGGCGGCACGTGTCGAACTACTACCGGTTGCTCGACGAGCTGAGGCGGGCCTTTCCGTCGCTGATCATCGAGAACTGCGCCGGGGGCGGCGGACGGATCGACCTCGGCATGCTCCAGCGCACCGACACCGTGTGGCTGAGCGACACCACCGACCAGTTCGCGCGACTGTCGATGTTCATGGCCGGGACGTCGTTCCTGCCGCAGCGGGTCTGCGAGAACTGGATCACGTACCCCGGCCTGCGGCCGGGGGGCGAGTCCTCCCCTGCACGGAAGCCGCCCGCCTACGACACGGACTTCGGCTTCCGGGTCGCGATGCTCGGCAACATCGGGGTCAGCGCCGACCTCGAGCACGTCCCCGGCGGCTGGCTCGCGCGGGCCCGGCATCATCTGGCCCGCTACAAGGAGCTCCGCACCACCATCCAGCTCGGCGAGCTGCACCGGCTGACCCCGGCTCCGCCGCGGGACGGATCGGGGACCTGGTGCGCCGCCGCCATGGTGGCCGACGACGCGAGCGAAGCAGTGGTCTTCTGCTTCCGCCTGGCGAGCGGGGAGGCGGCGGCCGTCTTCCGGGTCCCCGGGCTGGATCCCACGTCCACGTACTCGGTCGAGGTGGACGACGGCGGAGGCGTGGAGCAGCGGTCGGGCGCGCAGCTCGCCGAGGAGGGCGTCGAGGTCACCGTGCCCCGCACGCACTCGTCGCAGCTGCTCACGATCCGGAGGCTCGACCGGTGAACCGCCGCTGATCCGGCCGGCGCCGTCAGCGCCCGGGCGGCGGGCCCCCGGCCCGACGACAGGACGCCGGCGTCCGACCTCCGGCCTCGGTCACGCGGATTCCACCGCGCTGCGCTCGACGGCCAGACCCGTGCGGTAGCGCTCGAGGAAGGCCGTGAAGGCGGCGACGTCGTCCTGCGCGGGCTCGACCGTGCGAACCTCGGCACCGGCGAAGACATGGTCGTCGAGATACCGCGCAAGGTCGAGCTGCGCGTGCGAGGCGGAGTAGGCCGCCAGTACGGCGATGCCCCACGCCCCGCCCTCCGCGGCCTGCTCCCCCACCGCGACCGGCGCCGCGAGCGCGGCCGACAGGAACCGCTCGGCCACGCCCGGTGTGCGGAACAGGCCGCCGTGGGCGAGCATCCGCTCCAGCCGGACGCCCTCCGAGGCGAGCACCCGCATGCCGAGGCTCAGCACGCCGAAGACGCCGTAGATCTGCGCCCGCATGAAGTTCGCGAGCGTGAATCGGCTGTCGGGGGTGCGCAGCACGAGCGGCCGTCCTTCGCGCAGTCCTGCGATGGGCTCGCCCGCGAGGAGGTTGTAGGCGAGCAGCCCGCCCGCGTCCCCCTCGCCGGCGAGCGCCTCCCGGAACAGCACCTCGTACACCGCGTCGGTGGCGAGCGCGGTGCCCGAGGCCTCGGCGAACCGGGTGAACAGGCCCACCCAGGCCGCGAGCTCACTGGCCCCGTTGTTGCAGTGCACCATGGCGACCGGGTCCCCGGCGGGGGTCGTCACCAGGTCGATCTCGTGGTGCACCTGCTCGAGCGGCCCCTCGAGGACGACCATCGCGAAGACGCTCGTGCCGACGCTGACGTTGCCCTCGCGCGGGGCGACGGAGTTCGTGGCGACCATCCCGGTGCCCGCATCCCCCTCGGGCGGGCACAGCAGCGCGCCCTCGCGCAGCGCGCCTGTCGGGTCGAGCAGCGCGGCACCGCTCGCGGTGAGCCGGCCGCCCTCCGCCCCGGCCTCCAGCACCTCGGGCAGCAGCGCGCGCAGGCGCAGAGCCGGAGCCCGGTCGGCGACGAGCTCGTCGAACCGCTGCAGCACCGTCTCGTCGTAGTCGTGGGTGCGGGGGTCGATCGGGACCATCCCGGATGCGTCGCCGACCCCGAGCACGGCACGCCCCGTCAGACGCTGGTGCACGAATCCCGCAAGGGTGGTGAGCGCAGCCACGTCCTTCACGTGCGGCTCCTCGTCGAGGATCGCCTGGTACAGGTGTGCGATCGACCAGCGCATGGGGATGTTCACGCCGAGCAGCTCGGTGAGCGCCGCGGCGGCGGGACCCGTGGAGGTGTTGCGCCAGGTCCGGAACGGCACGAGCAGCCGACCGTCGGCGCCGAAGGCGAGGTAGCCGTGCATCATCGCCGAGACGCCGATCGCGGCCAGCGACTCGATGCCCACGTCGTAGCGCAGTCGGACGTCGGCCACGAGGTCCCGATATGCCTCCTGCAGCCCCGATTCCACGTCCTCGAGCGTGTAGGTCCACACGCCGTCGACGAACCGGTTCTCCCACTCGTGGCCGCCCGCCGCCAGCACCTGCGACCGCTCGCCGATGAGGCAGGCCTTGATCCGCGTCGAACCCAGCTCGATCCCGAGCACGGCTCGGCCGTGCGCGATCGTCGTCCTCGCCGCCTCCCGGAGCCCCTCGGTGGTCCCCCAGCCGGCCTGGTCGTCCGCATGGCTCACGTGCTGCTCCTGTCGTTCCGGGCGAACCGCTGTGGTGGGGCGCGGCGCGGTTCCCCGCCCCGCCGCCCATCGCGGAAGCGGCTCGGTCGACGACGAAGGCCGTGAGGAGCCGCGGAGGAAGTATGGCCCGCCTGCAGGCCCACCCGCTCCGCACCGGGACCGGAGCGCCTCGGGAACCCCCGATCCACCCGACGTCACCGAGGAGCGACCACGAGAGTCGTGCATCGGAGGGCGGACCGTCGAGACGCCCAGCGCTCGTGGCCCACCGGCGAGCGAGAAGCCGCGGTCGCTAGGGTGGACGACACGTCGAGTCGAGGTTTTGGATGGGCCCGGGCCCGTGACCGGTCTCCGGGATCCACTCGAGAAGGTGCTGCAATGGCTGATGCCCCGACTGCTCGACGCAAGCCCGCCGGCCTGCGCGATGTCGCCGCCCTGGCGGGGGTGTCGATGGGCACCGTCTCCAACGTGCTGAACCGTCCCCATGCCGTCGCGCCGGACACCCGGGAGCGGGTCGAGAACGCGATCAAGGAGCTCAACTTCGTGGGCTCGCACGCCGCGGTGCAGTTCCGGAGCGGTCGCAGCGAGCTCCTCGGTGTCGTCCTTCCCGATGTCGGCAACCCGTTCTGGGGGGACGTGCTGCGCGGGATCGAGTCGGTCACCGACGAGGCGGAGGTCTTCCCGGTGGTGAGCTCCACCCATCAGGACGCGGCTCGCGAGGACCGAGCCCTGCTGTCGTTCCTCAGCCGCCAGGTGAACGGTCTGCTGTACGCGCCGTCCGCAGCGGGCAGCGCGAGCCTGTCGGCGTACCTGCAGCGTGATGTCCCGGTCGTGATCTTCGAGCACGCCCTCGCCGATTCGTCGATCCCCTCCGTGTACGGCGACAACGTCGCGGGCGGTCGCGTCGCAGCGGCTCACCTCCTCTCGCTGGGACACCGCCGGATCGTGCTCGTCAACGGCCCGAGGACCGTCTCGTGGAGCCGGGACCGGCGGGCGGGCGCGCTCGAGGCGCTCGAGGACGCAGGGGCGTCCCCTGAGGATCTGCTCGAGGTCGTCGTCGGTGATCTGACGGCGGACCAGGGCGAAGCGGCCGTCGACCGGGTGCTCGCGTTGATCCCGGACGGTGGGGCGATCATGTGCGGGAACGACCTCGTCGCGCTCGGGGTGCTCCGCGGACTCCTCGCCCGCGGGCGTCACGTGCCGGAGGAGTTCTCCCTCGTCGGCTACGACGACGTCGAGTTCGCGCGCGCCCTGTCGCCGGCCTTGACGACCGTCCGGCAGCCCTCGTTCGAGATGGGGCAGCTGGCGGCGACGATGCTGCTCCATCCCGAACCCGGCGAGCCGGTCCACGCCGCCTTCCAGCCGGAGCTCGTCCTGCGCAGCTCGACGGCCCCCATCCCCGGCTCGACGGGTCGCTGAGCCGCACGCCACCCGGCGCAGCCCCCTGCAGCCTGCCGGGGCGCGGAGCGGCGAGCGCCGGGGTCCTGCCTCCCGCGCGGGGCTGCGATCCGGATGTCCCCTGCACCTCGACGCGAGCGCGACCCGCACGCCGCTGCGACCTCCTTCCGCGCTTGCCCGGCGAACTCGCCGAGGGCTATGTTGAACCGGTTCACACGTCGCGGAACGCGAGGATGTCGTCGCCAGAGCAGGCGGGACCGACAACGGGAGACGAAGCATGGACAGGATTTCCTTCAACGGCGCCAACGTGGTCGCCGAGCAGCTGGGCTGGAACATGACGAAGGGGTGGGGCGAGGGAGACGCGGCGGCGACCGCCTACTACTCGCCCATCGCCACCTTCGAGGAGCGGTTCGACGCCTTCATCAGCAAGGTGGTCGCCTCCGGATTCGACCATGTCGACATCTGGAGCGCGATGGTCAGCTACAAGTGGGCGACGGACGCGCACATCGCAGCCGCGAACCGGGTCCTGTCGGAGCACGGGGTCACCGTGGTCAGCTACGGCGCCGGCTTCGGCGAGACCCCCGACGAGTTCCGTCGCGCCAACGAGGTGATCCTCGGACTCGGCTCCCGCCTGCTCGGCGGCGTCACCCCGCTGCTGTACTCGGACCGGGAGGCGACCCTGTCGATCCTGGCGGAGTACGGCACCGTCTTCGGCATCGAGAACCACCCTGAGCGGAACCCCAAGGAGCTCACGGACAAGATCGGCACCGACCACGACGGCCTCATCACCGCCACCGTCGACACGGGCTGGTTCGCCACGCAGGGGTACGACCCGGCGCAGGCGCTGCGCGAGCTCGGCCCGCTCGTGGAGCACGTGCATCTGAAGGACATCCGCGCCGCCGGAGCGCACGAGACCTGCGCGCTCGGCGACGGCATCGTCGACATCGCGGACTGCGTGGCGGCGCTCCGCGACATCGACTACAGCGGCGTCATCAGCATCGAGCACGAGCCGGAGGACCACGACCCCTACCCCGAGGTGGTCGAGAGCCGGGCACGGCTGCTGGACGTCCTCGCCGGCCGCGCGCCGCAGCACGCAGCCTGACCACCTGATCGAGGCCGCGCGACCCCCTCGGGGCTGTCGCGCGGCCTTCCGGCCGTCCGAGGGCCGGGATCAGGACCCGTCGGCCGCCCTTCCGGGCGTCGGGGGTCGCCCCGCGCCCCGCTCAGCCGTACCGGTCCGAGCCGCTCCCGTGTGCCACGTCGCCTTCTCGGGGCCAACCGCGGGCCCGTCGAGCGAGCAGCGACCCCGTCACGGGTGCCCGGCGCTGTGCGCGGCGCGGCGGAGGACGCCGGAACCCGTCCCGAGGGGATCCGCGCGACGCGCCTCGCGGCACGGCGCGGGGACTCAGCAGGCGGGCTCGCCTCGACGAGAGCGTCGAGGTCCGACCGCGCTCATCGCTCGCGGAGGTCCAGGCGGAGACGCAGCCGGTAGGTCCGCGACTCATCCGGCTGGAGCATGATGACGCGGCCGTTCCTCTCGGCGGCTGCACGGCCGTCGTCCTCGACCGTCGACGGCTCGACGGCGAGGACGTTGGACCGCACACGCTGGAGCTTCCACACGACGAGGACGGGAAGCGTCTCCGCAGACCAGTCGAGCTCGAGATAGGGCTCCGCCCCAGGGGCACGCCGGAGCAGCGCACGGGTGGCCGGGGCCGAGCGGCCGCCGACGTACAGCACCTCCTCGCGCCCGTCCGCCCGGGGCTCGGCCACGCGGTTCCAGGTCTCGTCACGGGGAGGGGCGTCGGCTCGCCAGCCCAGGAGCTCGGCGCCGGGCACATCGAGCACGTCGTCGGGCCTGACGAGGGGGAAGCCGAGATTGGGATGGAAGCGGTACATGTGCGGGGCCGGCCACCCGCTCACGTTGGTGACGACGTCCTCCACGACCAGCTCGGGGCGTCCCGCCGGGATCGTGATCGTGCGCGAGCGCTCGAGCGTCGGGCCGACGAGCGTCGTCTCCACCACCGTTCCACTGATCACCACGACAGGCTCGTCCCCGTCCCAGACGACCGAGGAGGTCACGCCCTCCGCCGGGAGGCTGGAGACACGGCCGTGCAGCCCCTGCCCATCGGGAGCCGCGTCGGGAGGCCCCACGTGCGCCATGCCGCACGTGGTGAGCAGACCCCCGCCGAACGTGCGGGCCCACCCGGTCCCCCCGTGCTCGGCGAACGCCGGGCTCGCCGGCCCCCGTGGTGCGAGCCACGACAGGGGTGTGCCACCCGCACTCGCGTAGCCGATGTCGAGACCTCGATCGACGAGGACGTCGCAGCTGATCCCGCCGGCGACGCGGACCGCCAGCATCCGGCTGCCCCTCGCCGCGCCGTCCTCGAACGAGACCGGGGTCGCCGAGGCGATCTGACTGAGCGACCCCACGCGGTCGACGAGCTGCGCCCGGGTGTAGGTCGAGCCGTCAACGCGCACGATGCACCGAGGGTCGGACGTCGAGCACGGTCAGCGGGCGCTGAACGCGGCGTCGAAGGCCGCGGCCGGCGATGCGATCGAGTTCAGCCGCCTGACGAGAGCGAGCGCCTCGGGAGCGCCGTGGAGGCGGTCCATGCCCGCGTCCTCCCACTCGACGCTGGTGGGGCCCTCGTAGCCGATCGCGTTCAGCGTGCGGAAGACGGGTTCCCACGGCACGTCGCCGTGGCCGGCCGTCACGAAGTCCCAGCCGCGGCGCGGATCGGCCCACGCCAGGTGGGAGCTCAGCCGTCCGTTGCGACCGTTGAGCTGCTTGATCGACTCCTTCACATGGACGTGGAAGATCTTCTCCGCGAAGTCCTGCACGAACATGACGGGGTCGAGGTCCTGCCAGATGAAGTGGGAGGGGTCGAAGTTGAAGCCGAAGACGTCACGGTCGCCGATCGCCTCCAGGGTCCGCCTGGCGGTCCAGTAGTCGTAGGCGATCTCGGACGGGTGCACCTCGAGCGCGAAGCGCACCCCCTCCTCCTCGAACACGTCGAGGATCGGGTTCCACCGGTCGGCGAAGTCCTCGTACCCGCGCCGGATCATCGCGTCGGGCACGGGCGGGAACATCGCCACGCACTTCCAGATCGACGAACCGCTGAACCCGGTGACGGTGCGGACCCCGAGCCGGGCAGCGGCGCGAGCGGTGTCCTTCATGACCTCCGCGGCCCGCTGCCGCACACCTTCGGCGTCGCCGTCGCCCCACACCTGCTCACTGAGGATGCCCTGGTGGCGTTCGTCGATCGGATCGTCGCACACCGCCTGCCCCGCGAGATGGTTGGCGATCGCGAAGACCTGCAGACCGTGCCGCTCGAGGATCTCGAGGCGCCCTGCCACGTAGTCGTCGTCGGTCGCCGCTCGATGGACATCGAGGTGGTCGCCCCAGCAGGCGATCTCCAACC
The DNA here is from genome assembly GCF_029846255.1 of Amnibacterium sp. CER49. GTDB lineage: Bacteria > Actinomycetota > Actinomycetes > Actinomycetales > Microbacteriaceae > Amnibacterium. The sequence continues at coordinate 1,089,428 of NZ_JARVWQ010000001.1, forward strand.
CGTCGTAGCCCCACTCGCCGGCGAGCCGTGCGACCTCCTCGAAGGGCAGGTCGGCCCACTGGCCCGTGAAGAGCGTGATCGGTCGTGTCATCGCGAGGAACCCCTTCGTTGCGGCGGCCGTCGACCAGGCGACCCGGGGCACCGGAACGGCGCCGCGGTGCGCCGATCGCCGCCCCTGGCACGCACGGGATACGCACGCCAGGACACGATCGGCTCGGCCGACGGGGCAAGTTATCACGGCGGCGCCTTTGTGCTACCGTTCCGAGCGGGAAGACTTGTTACGTATCAATGTCGCTCGTGAACAGGACGGATGGAGCCTCCATCCGCGGCCCGGTGCCCTTCCCCTGACGGTGAGCGACGCCGTCGGCGTGCATGGTCTCGCCGGTGGTGGCAGGGACCCGTTCTGACGGCCGCGACCCGGCCCACCACAGCGGCGACACTCGTTCGAAGGGGAACCACGCAGATGAAGGCTGCAGCGATCACCGGACCCGGCGAGGCACGTGTCCTCGAGCAGAGCCGGCCGAGCGCGCACGGGGACCTCGTGGTGGTGCAGATCTTGATCGCACCGATGTGCACCGAGTTCAAGCACCGCCGCAGCGGTCCGCCGGAGACGACGCTCGGGCACGAGGCGGCCGGCATCGTCGTGGACGCGGGGACCTCGAGCCTCGTCCGCAACGGCGACCGGGTGGCGGTCATGCCGCACTACGGATGCGGCAGGTGCTGGCTGTGCACGGCCGGCGACTACATGTACTGCGAGAACCCGCGCGACGTCCTGGCGGAGACCGGGCAGGACTACGGCACGGCGACGTACGCGCAGTACGTGCTGAAGCCGGACTGGCTGCTGGCACCGATCCCCGATGACATCTCGCTCCAGCACGGCGCCCTCGCCTGCTGCGGTCTGGGCCCGAGCTTCACCGCGATGGAGCGCATGCAGGTCGACGCGCTCGACACCGTGCTCGTCTCGGGCTGCGGCCCGGTCGGGCTCGGGGCCATCGTTCACGGCGCCGTGCGGGGGGCGCGGGTCCTCGCCATCGAGACCCACCCCTTCCGCGCCGAGCTGGCCCGCAAGCTCGGCGCCGAGCAGGTGTTCGACCCCCGCGACGCCGACGTCGTGGAGCAGATCCGCGCGGCCACGAGGGACGGGCGCGGGGTCGACGCCGCGGTCGAGACCAGTGGCGCCCCGGGCGCCTCGAGGACGCTCGCCCTGAGCACGCGGCGACGCGGGCAGATCAGCTTCGTCGCGTGGGGCGCCGATGTGGACCTGCCGCCGCTCGTTCCGACGGGTCTCGACATCCACGGCTGCTGGCACTGGAACCACCTCACGAGCGCACCCGCCATGTGGGAGACCATCCGCAAGGCCGGCCCCCTGCTCGACACGATGGTCACGGACGTGATGGACCTCGACGAGGTCTCCGCCGCGATGGACCTGCAGGACACCGGCAACTGCGGGAAGATCTTCCTCCTCCCGCACGGAGACAGCGAGCACCTCTGATCCGACGCCCGCGACGGCCGAGCTCCTTCGACGAGGAGCTCGGCCGTCGCGTTTCGCGCCCCCGACGCGCTCACGGGACGCGCATCGACGTCCCCTCCTGCGGCCGGACGCGGCGTCGACCCGTGCCGGCTGCGTCGACGGCGCGGCCACCGCACGACGACGTGGCCGCCCGGTGAACCCGGGCGGCCACGAACGGTCAGCGGTGCGATCGTGGGCCGGGCTGCACCGGGCAGCGGGACGGCGCGATCACGCGCCGCCGCCCACCTCCTGCTCAGCGGCGGCACCGTGGCCGCCGCTCTCGCCGCGCAGCCGGAGGGCCTCGCCCTCGTCGAACCGCCCCGGCCTGAGGATCGCGAAGTCGAGCTCACGCTCGCTTGGAAGCACGTCGGAGATGTCGATCGAGCTCGATCCATCGACGACGAGCGCCGCGATGCAGCGGGCGACTCCCGCGTGGATCGTCATGCCGTGCCCGTTCATCCCGACGGCGTGCACCAGGTTCGTCACGCGGGCGTCCCGGCCGAGGATGGGGAAGCCGTCGTCGGAGGTGTCGTACACGCAGGTCCACCCGTCGAGGACGCGACTGCGCGGCAGCCGGTAGTAGCGCTCCAACTGCGGCGCGAGCGACGGCGCGAAGCCCGCGTCGGGCAGCTTGTCGAAGAAGTCGGGGTCGGCGGTGGGCTTCTCCGGGCGGGTCTTGTCGCGGTGCTGCCCGAAGAGCACGGCACCGCCGATCTCGCCCCGGCACCAGACGCCGTCGCCCTCCCACTGCATCTCCGGGGCGCCGTGGAGCGGCACCTCGCCGACTGCGTCGTCGTAGCCGGTCGCCAGCACGACGTTCATGCGCTGGGGTGTGATGTGCACGCTGGTGCCGGCCAAGGCGGAGACCTTGTTGGCCCATGCGCCCGACGCGTTGATGACCGTCCCGGCGCGCCAGAGACCGCGCCTCGTCGCCACCTCGGTGACCCGGCCACCGTCGGTGCGCAGCTCGAGCACCGGGTTGCCGTAGTCGACCGAGACGGTGGGCAGCTCCGCGAGGAGGCGACGGTAGAGGTCGATCAGCTCGTACGGGTTGATGAAGCCGACGTTCGGCTCGAACACCCCGCCGAGGACGCCGTCCGGAGCGACCCAGGGGAACCGCTCGAGCAGCTCGTCGCGGCCGAGCAGCTCGCTCACGTACATGCCGGACGGCGCCGCTGCCAGCTCCGGCGGGACGTCGCTCGTCGGGGGGAAGACGTCGGGCTCCCGGATGATCGAGAGGCTCCCCCAGGTGCTGAACCGGAACCCGTGGTCGGCGGCGAACCGCCGCATCCTCGCGTGCCCGACCAGGCTGAGCCGCTGGTAGATCGGGCCCTGGTCGTGCCGGCAGATGACGCCCGCGGAGCGCCCGGACGTCCCGTTGCCGGGACCCTCCTTGTCGAACAGCGCGATCGACAGGTCGGTCCGCGTCGCGAGCTCGTAGGCGATGCTCAGCCCCACCACACCGCCTCCGATGATGGCGATGTCGACGTCGTTGCTCATGGTCGGGTCTCCGGGGATCGAGGGATGGAGGTCGTTCACTTGTTGATGCCGGCGGTGATGCCGGAGACGAGGTAGCGCTGGAACACGACGAAGGCGATCACCGGCGGGATCGCGCTCAGCAGCGAGCCCGTCAGCACCAGATCCAGGTTCGAGCTGCGGACGCTCTCCAGCGATGCGACGGCGACGCTGATCGTGCGCGTCTCCGGGTCCGGCAGGAACAGGAGCGCGATCAGGAGGTCGTTCCAGGCCCCCAGGAAGGCGAGCACACCGGTCGTGGCCAGTGCGGGCGCGGAGAGCGGGACCATCACGGAGGCGAAGATCCTGAAGTAGCCCGCACCGTCCGCCACCCCTGCCTCGACCAGCTCGTCGGGCAGCGAACGGAAGAAGTTCGTCATCAGGATCGTCGAGAACGGCGTCGCGCCGGCCGCGTACATCAGGGTCGGTCCCCAATAGGTCCCGACTCCTCCGAAGTTCGACAGGTTGAGGTAGTTCGGCAGGATGGTCGTCGCGACCGGCACGCTGATCGCCGCCACCACGAGCCCGAGGGCGAGCCTGCTTCCGGGATAGGGCAGCTTCGCGAACCCGAAGCCGGCTGCGCAGCTCACGACGAGGACGATCAGCGCGGAGCCCAACGACACGATCGCCGAGTTGAGCATGTACTGGCCGATCGGCACGCGGGTGAACAGCTGCACCCAGAGCGAGGAACCGTCGTCCGGTGAGGGCTGGAGCGAGACGATGACGAGGAAGGCGAACGGCACCAGCGAGAGGGCCGCCGCCGCGCCGACGGCCACCGTCGCGGCCACGACAGCGGCCCTTCTGCCGGGATCCCCCCGCCTGGAGGACCGCCGCCCGTTCAGCACCGACGCTGCGCTCATGCCTCATCCCCCGATCGACCGAAGAGCCGCACCAGACCGATCACGCCGAGCGTGAGCAGGAGCAGCAGCAGCCCCAGTGCGGCCCCCAGCCCGAAGTCACCGCTCGAGAACGCCGTCTGCCACACCGCGAACTCGAGCGTGGTCGTGGACGCCCCGGGGCCACCACCGGTCATGACGAAGATCAGCGCGAACAGCCCGGTGAAGGACACGACCACCGTGATCACGAACACGAACTCGACGAATCGTCGCATCGCCGGGAGGATCACGCTCATCAGGATGCGCACCGCGGAGGCGCCGTCGACGCGCGCGGCCTCGACCATCGACCGGTCGACGGTGGCGAGCCCCGCGAGGAAGATCACCGTGTTGACCCCGAACACCGCCGCGTTGAAGGTGATGAGCACCGCGACGAGCGCCGGCGTCGGCAGGGCCAGCCAGTTCAGAGCGAGCTGCCCGAGGCCGATGAGCTGCAGCAGGCGGTTCACGACGCCGTCGGTGGCGAAGAAACTGCGGGCGACGAGTCCGATGACGACCCACGACAACGCCGTCGGCGCGAAGATCAGGATCCGGAGCAGCCGGGCACCGGGGATCCCGCTGCTGAGGAGGTAGGCCGTCGCGAACGGCAGCACCATCCCGACCGGGATCGACAGCAGGATGAACAGGCTGTTCAGCAGGGTGCGCTGCAGGTCCGGGTTCAGCGCGGTGCTGACGTAGTTGTTGAGCCCGACCCAGTTCGCGACCGCGCCGTCCCAGTCGGTGAAGCTGTAGTAGACGGCCTGAAGCAGCGGGATCACTGCGAACAGCACCACGAGGACCAGCGCGGGGAGCGTGAAGAGCACCCCGCTCCGACGCGCCGACCGGCCGTACATCCCCTTGCGCCGGCGGCGGCCGGGCGCCACCCGGGCGTCGGCGCGGACCACCTGCTCTGCTCCAGCGGTGTCGATCACCGCGGCCCTCCTCCGTCGAGCCGGGCCGCTCCGCCCGCCCCTTCTGCAGGGCGGGCGGAGTGGCCAGGGGTGCGATCGCTTCGTCTCACTTGCGGGCGAGGTTCACGTTCACGTTCTTCTGGGAGCTCGGGAGCGCCGCGAACGCGGCGTCGACCGCGCCGAGCGCCTGGGAGACGGGAACCTGGCCGACGAGCGCCTGCGGGAGCTTGCTCGTCAACGCGTTCGTCACTCCGGGCTGTGTGTAGTTGTCGAACATCGGGTAGAGCTGCGTCGCCGGGTCGGCGCTCATCGCGCTCAGCTGGTTCATCAGCGGGTTCGTGGTCTTGAAGCCCGGGCGGGTGGGCGGGAGCCCGAACTTGGCGATGATCTTCTGCCCGGCGTCGCTCAGGATGTAGGCGGCGAACTTGCCCGCCTCGGCCTCGTGCTTGGAGTAGTTCATCACCGCGTAGGCGGAGCCGGCGGTCTCGACCAGGGTGTGCTGCGGCGTGGGCGAGTAGGGCGGCACCAGCAGCCCGACGTTCGAGCCCATCTTGGTGGTGAGGTTGCCGACCTCCCACGACCCGCTGGCGAGGAACATCGCGGCCTTGCCCGCCTCGAACTTGCTCTCCGGATCCGGGAAGTTGAACGCGTCCTTGTTCAGGCAGCCCGCCTTGTACAGGTCGGCCCACTTCTGCAGCTGCGACTGCAGCCGCGGGTCGGAGTACTTGACCGTGCCCTTGTACAGACCGCTCCAGTCCGCCGGCGACAGCGTCGACGCGATGTACGAGAACTCCGGCAGCGGCCCCATCGTCGACGCGCCGTACTCGGCACCGTTGACGATGGGAAGGACACCCTTGCTCTTCAGCGTCTTGCAGTCGGCCGAGAGCTCGTCCCACGTCTGCGGCGGCGCGGAGATGCCGTTGTCCGCGAGCAGCTTCTTGTTGTAGAAGCCGACGTACCACTGGTCCCCGGTGGGCACGGCGTAGACCGCCTTCGCCACGTCGTTGTTGACGGCGTAGTACTTCGTGGAGGTGGACTGCTTGATGTCCGACTTCGGCACGAAGTCGTTCAGGTTCGCCATGTACCGCAGGAACGGCGTCATGTAGCCGCCGGGCCACATGTTCGCGATGTCGGGGCCGCGGTGCGTGACCGACGCGCTCTTCAGCGCCTGGAAGTAGGAGCTGATCGGCTGCGAGACCAGCTTGATCTTGATCTTGGGATTCGCCTTCTCGAATCCGGCGATCAGCGGCGCCTCGACGCAGTTGCTCTTGGGGCAGTCGCCGTTCAGCCACATGGTGAGCGTCACCGGGCCCGAGGACCCGGCGCCCCCTGCGCACCCTGAGAGCGAGAGCGAGCCCGCCGCCAGAACGGCTGCCGCTGCGAGGAGACGCGGAAGCGTCCTTCGGTGGTTCATCCTTGCTCCGATTCGTCGTTGTTGGAGAGGTGGTTCAGGTGGTCCAGGCACGCGGCTTCGAGTCGCTCGAGGCTCCCGGCCGCGAGGGGTGACTGCCACGCCGGGTAGCGGCCCTGGTCGTAGGCCTCACGGGACGGCAGGTAGCCCTGGTGCGCCCCGTTCGCCAGGTTGACGACGAGGACGGGACGGTCGGGCACGGTGCGCCGCAGCGACTGCTGCAGGCTGGAGTACGCCTCCCCCGGGTAGGCGAACACCAGGGCGGGCCCCAGCCCCCAGGCGGTGACCGGGAAGTCGATGTCGCTCCCCGCGGCGTTCGCCTTGATCCGTTGCGCCCGCAGCTCGCGGTCGGCCTGCACGCTCGGCTCGCCGCTCGCCGGCGGGTCGTTGTGCTGCGTGGCCAGGGTGACGTGGAACCGGGTGAAATTGCACCGGTTCAACTCGTCAGCCGCGACGGCGTCGACGATGCCCAGCGGCGCGCCGGACTCGATCGTCCCGCGGTACTCGAGGCGAGTGCCCGGCTGGGGCATGCCGGCCAGCGTGCTGAGCACCGCGTGACCGAGGACCTTGCCGTTCTGGTCGGCCACCGCGGGGTCGCTCTCGTACTGCCGCCGAGGGCTCAGGTCGCCGGAGGCTCCCTGGAGGAACACGAACACGCCGCCCGTCTCCTGCTCGACGAGCTCCCGCGCCGCTCCGGGGTAGTCCGGGGACAGCAGCGGGTTCATGCCGCCGAGCGTCGTGGGGTGCGCCGCGTAGTTCACGAGGACGGCGATCGTCTCGCCGCTCCGCTCCGCGGTGAGCCGTCCGACCAGCAACGTGTCGTCCGCGTCCCCCTGGAGGTTCGCCCCGACGACGAAGCGGCGCTCGTCAGCCAGGTAGAGGTCGCGGTTCACCGCCAGGCCGCACCTGCCGTACGACCACTCGAGGATGCTCGGCTCGAGGCGGGCGAGGAGCCCGGGGACCTCGCCGGCGAGCGAGGCGCCGAGACCGTCCAGGTAGGGGGCGATCAGCTCGCCTCCCGGCCGGTCGGCGTCGGAGCGGGAGAGCGAGGGCCCGGCGTGCGAGTGCGTGAGCGCGACGATGAGCCGCTCGTCGGGTAGGTTCGCCGCAGCGGCGAGGGCCTGCCGCAGGAGGGCCTCGTCACGCGAGTCCATCCACCAGCCGAGGTCGAGGCTCACGAGCAGCGCGGGCCCGTCGTTCGTGTCGAACGCGCACAGGGACGCGAAGAGCGGCCGGTGGACCCCGGTCGCGGTCGAGTACGGGCTGTAGCCCCAGTTGTGCAGAGCGATGCCGATGGGCGGGGTGATCTCCACCCTGGCGGCCGCGCTACGGAGGCGCGTCACCGCCTGTCCGGACAACTCCATCGTCACCTCCCCCTTGCTTGCACTGAGTGAAATCACTCTTTCTTTCAGTGGCACCGCCGTGTCACCATAAGGAGTGGCCTAGGCCTTGTCAAGCCCGCCGGTCGCCGCCGTCGGGCCACGGATCACGAGAAGGGAAGTGCCGCTGCGATGGTTGCCCGCGCCGCCCCGGAGAACTACAACCTCGAGTCGGTCACCCGCACCGTCGCGGTGCTGAAGGCGCTCGAGGCGTCCCGCAACAGCTCCCTCGACCGTGTCGCTCGAGCGACCGGCTTGAGCGAGTCGACCGCCCTGCGCTACCTGTCCAGCCTCGCGACGCACGACCTGGTCGAGCGCGATCCCGTCACCGGCCTGTACCGGCTCGGGCTCTCGCTCTTCACCCTCGGCGCCTCGGCGATCCGGCAGCGCGACATCGTGGGGATCTCAGCGCCCGTGATCGACCAGCTGCACGAGCGCTTCGACGAGACGATCAACCTCGCGGCACGGCAGCAGGACCAGGTCATGGTGCTGCAGGTCGTGGAGAGCCGCCGGCCGATGCGCAAGGGCGTCCCCGCCGGCGGTATCGACTCCTGGCACGCGACCGCGCTGGGCAAGGCGCTCCTCGCGGCGCTCCCGGACGCCGACGTCGACCGGATCCTCGGGCGGTACAACCCGGTCCGCTACACCCCCAGCACGCTGGCCGAGCCGGATGCGCTGCGTCTCGACCTCACCGCGATCCGCAGCCGCGGCTACGCGATCGACGACGAGGAGTCCGAGGAAGGTCTCCGCTGCGTCGGCGTCGCGGTGGCGGGCGAGCAGGGGCGCCCCGACTACGCCATGAGCATCTCCGGCCCGAAGAGCCGGATGCCCTACTCGCGGCTGCAGGAGATCGGCACCGCGCTCATCCAGGCCGGCAGGTCGCTGTCGGCCGACCTGGGATACGTCGCAGCCCCGGCGGCGACGTGAGGTCCTCCCCGAGCAGCCGCCGCGCCCGGCGGCGGCTGCTCGGGGTTCGAGCACGTCCCGTCCGCCGGCCGACGGCGGCGGGCGCTCGGCGGGCTACCGGTGGACGCTCCTCGCGTCCTGCACGGCGCGGCGCAGCTCGTCGAGCAGGCCGCGGAGCCGCTGCTCCGCCGCCGGCTCGAGCGTGAAGCCGAGCGGTGTCCGGGCGACCCTGCTCGAGAGCACCCCCTGCTCGACGAGGAGGAACTTCTCGCAGACGACGAACGAGTCCAGATCGTCCTGCAAGGCGATCATCTCGACCAGGGGGCGGTTGATCGCCTCCGCCGCGTCCTGGTCCCCCGCCTCGAGCGCGTTCCACATCGCCACGACCGCCCAGCACACCTCGGCGCCCGGCATCGACCCGCTGACGCCTCCCGGATAGGTGTCGAGCAGCGCCGCGCCGCCCATGCCTTCGTAGACCTCGGCACGACCACCGGTCGCGGCGAGCAGCGCGTCGAGCGTCGGGCGCACAGGCACGGCCTCGGGCTTGAACTTCGCATGCGACCCGAAGTCGGAGAACAGCTGCGCCTGCATCTCGATCGAGAGCGACTGGCCGACGTACCCGCTCGCGTCCTGCACCACGATCGGCACGCTGCTGCGGGCGAGGATCGCACGGAAGTACTCCTCGAGCTGGTGCGCGCCGTTCCGCCCGTGCAGGGGCGGCGTGGCCATCAGCGCCGACGCGCCGGCCTCGATGGCGTCGGCCACCCGGAGCAGCGCCACGGCGGTGCTCTCCCCTCCCACACTCGCGATGCAGGGCAGCCCGTACTCCGCGGCGACCCCGGAGGCCACACGGATCACGTCCGCGCGTTCACGGTCGCTCAGCCGCAGCGCCTCGGACACCATCCCGAACACGACGCCGTGTGCGCCCTGCTCGGCGATCCAGCGGACCTCCTGCTCGAGCTGGGCGAAGTCGATCGACTCGTCGTCCCCGAAGGGGGTCTGGAAGACGGGGAACACTCCGCGCCCGACCGGTTCAGTCATTGAGCAGCGCCTTTCTGTTCGTGATCAGAGGTCAGGACCGGCCGACGACCGGCTCGACGAAGGTCTCGGTCCCCGGTGCGAACGCCTGGAGGAAGTCGAGGTCGCATCCCTCGGGCGCCTGGGTGACGTGCCGCTGGTACAGCGCGACCCACCCGCGCACGTGCGGGGTCGGCGCCGGCCGCCAGGCCGCGCGACGGCGCTCGAGCTCGTCGTCCTCCACCTCGAGGTCGAGGCGTCCTCGGGGGACGTCGACCGCGATGACGTCCCCGGTCCGCACCAGGGCGAGGGGACCGCCGACCGCCGCTTCCGGCGCCACGTGCAGGAACACGGTGCCGAAGCTGGTCCCGCTCATCCGGGCGTCGCTCACCCGGACCATGTCGGTGATCCCCGCTTCGGCCAGCTTCTTGGGGATCGGGACCATGCCCCATTCGGGCATGCCGGGACCGCCGACCGGACCGGCGCCGCGGATGACGAGCACGCTGTCGGGCGTCACCTCGAGGTCCGGATCGTCGACGCGGGCGCGCATGTCCTCGTAGCCGTCGAACACCACCGCCGGTCCCCGGTGCACGAGGAGCCGCTCGCTCGCCGCCGCCACCTTGATCACGGCCCCGTCGGGTGCGAGGGACCCCCGGACGACGGCGAGGCCGTCCGGCGACCCGGCGACGTCGGCGATCGGGCGGATCGCGGCGCCGGCCGGCGCGGCGTCCTTCGCCGCCTCCCCGAGCGTGCCGCCCTGCACGGTGCGGGTGGACCGGTCCAGCGTGTCGCCCAGCGCATGGACCAGCGCGGGCACCCCGCCCGCCGCATGGAAGTCCTGGGCGAGGCCCCTGCCGATGGGCTGGACGTCGGCGACCACCGGGACGCCGGAGAGCGCGCCGGCGATCGTCGCCTGCGACAGGCGGATACCGGCCCTGCCCGCGATCGCGGCGATGTGGACCACCGCGTTGGTGGAGCCACCGCACGCCGCGACGACCTTCAACGCGTTCTGCAGCGACGCCTCGGTGACGAGCTCGCGGGGGCGGATCGGGTTCCTGGCCCGCTCGACCGCGAGCCTCCCCGCCGCGTTCGCAGCGCGCAGGCCGAGCGGCTCCCCCGCCGGGATCGTGGACGCCCCCGCCAGCGTGAAGCCGAGCGTCTCGGCGACGATCGCCATGGTCGTCGCGGTGCCCATCACGTTGCAGGCGCCGAGCCCGCAGGAGTAGCAGCGCTCGAAGGACTCCCACTGCTCGTCCGTCATGCGACCCGTTCTGCGGTCGTCCAGCGCTCGCCACAGATCGGTGCCGGAGGCCAGCCGCTCACCGCGGTAGAGCGGCGCGGGGCGCGCCCCGCCGAGCATCAGCACCGTGGGGACGTCGGAGCTCGTCGCGCCCATGATCGCGCCGGGGATCGTCTTGTCGCAGTTCGCCGTCAGGACGAGGGCGTCGATCGGATAGGCGCGGACCATCTCCTCGACCTCGATCGCGAGCAGGTTCCGGTAGAGCATCGCGGAGGGCTTCATGAGGTCCTCGCCCAGCGAGATCGTGGGGAACACCACCGGCACCCCGCCCGCGTCGATGACCCCCTGCCGCGCCTCCTCGATCTGCTCCCTCATGGACGAGTTGCACGGGTTCAGGTCGCTGATCGTGTTGCTGATCCCGACCACGGGACGCCCGGACTCGACGGCGAGCCCCACCGCTCGAAGCGCCGCCCGGTTCTGGATCCCGACCTCGTCGGGGGCGTCGAGCCACCTGCTGCTGCGGAGGCCCGACACGGGCGCGATGCGCTCAGCCATCGGAACGCCCCGGGTTCATCACCGACGCGAGGCTGAGGCCGCCGTCCGAGACGATGACCGCTCCGGTCGTGACGAGGTTCTGCGGCGAGGCCAGGTGCAGGACGTCACGGGCCACCTGGGCGGGCAGCAGCGTGCGTCCGAGCGGGATCGCCGCCTCGGTGCGCTGCTTGAGCGCCGGGTCCTGCTCGAGCAGGGCCTTCGACAGGCCTGCCTCGACGATGCCGGGAGCGACCTCGTTGACGAGGATGCCGTCGGCGGCGTGGTCGAGCGCGAGGGTCTGCGTCAGCATGCGCAGGCCGGCCTTGGCGACGGAGTACGCGCCGATGTGCGGGTGCGGCGCGTGCGCCGCCCACGACCCGATCGTCACGACCCGCCCCCGCACCCCGCCCCGGATCATGGCGCGGATGACGGCACGGGCCGGGAAGAAGGCCGCGTCGAGGCAGGCGCCGAGCACGCGGTGCCACTCCTCCGGCGAGGTGTCGACGAGTCGAGCGTTCCCCGACACGCCGGTGGACAGCACGCCGATCGTCGGGACGCCCCACTCCTGCACGACCGACGCGACCCACTCCTCGGTCGCACGGGGATCGGTGAGGTCGACCAGGTCGAAGCGGTACCGGCCGGAAGCTCCGCCGGGGTCCTCCTCGGTCGACGGACGAAGGTCCGCGCCGGCGACAGCGACGCCGCGGGCGAGCAGCTGCTCGACGACCTCGCGACCGATGTCGCCGGCCGCGCCGGTGACGACTGCGACCTGATGGCCCCAGCCGTCGTCGTGGGCGCCGCTCACGCGAGCGGGGCCTCGCGGCCGGGATCGATCCCGATGCCCGCGGTCAGGGTGCGGGGATCGGGCACGTGCAGCCATGCGCCGCCCTGCGCGATGGACTGCTCGGAGATGATGCCGGGCAGCGTCATCTCGAGCGCACGGTAGATGTCGATCGGCGGCTTCGTGCCGTGCTCGATCGCGGCCAGGAACTCGAGGAACGGCCACGCGTCCGAGCCCCAGTGCCCCGACCCGCCGTGCTCCACGCGGTAGGCATCGGGCAGGAACCGGTCCGCGTAGGACATGAGCGGCTCCCAGGTGTCGCGCGGGGACTGCCCCTCGAGGTAGACGCGGGGCTGGTCCCCCATGCCGCGCCCGGACTCGTAGGCGCCCGCCGTGCCCTGGATGGCGTAGTAGTCGTAGAGCTCCGGCCGGTTCGAGAGCAGGTCGAGGCGCGTCCGGAGCAGCGCGCCCTTCCGCGTGCGCGCCAGGAGGGTGACCGAGTCCTCCATCTCGTGCTCGGGGTCCGTCCACCGGCCGGTGCCGACGCAGCTGAGGGAGACGATGCGGTCGTCCATCCACTCGAGCAGGGGGCCGAGACTGTGCGTCGGGTAGGTGATCCCGTTGCGTCCGACCTGCCAGAAGTAGCGCCATGTCGGCTCGCCGGACGCCTGCCGGTGGAAGCCCTTCATCTCGTGGAGGTACTCGGCCTCGCCGTGGTACAGGTCACCGAACAGCCCCTCACGGGCCATGGCGCGCACCACGAGGTTCTGCCGGGTGTAGCCGTAGTTCTCCGCGAGCATGTAGACGGCGCCCGACTCCCGCGCAGCCGCGAGGAGCTGGTCCACCTGCTGGAGGCTGACCGCCGCCGGCACCTCGCTCAGCACGTGGACCCCCGCGCGGAGCGCATAGGCGGCCTGCGGGGCGTGGTACTGCTGCGGCGACGCGAGCACCAGCAGATCGCAGGCGTCGACGGCCTCCTCGAACCTCGAGAAGCGCTCGGCGGCCCCGTACTCCGTCGCGAACGCCTCCGCCGCCTGGGGCGACGGGTCGAACACGCCGTGCAGGCGGACGCGGTCGCCGGCCGACCGCAGGGCGGCGATGTAGCCGCCGCCCCGCGACGCCCCGGCGATCCCGACGCGAAGAACCTTCTTGCTGAGACTCATCGTGCATTCCCCTTTCGACCCTTGTGCCCGGACAGCGCGGAGAAGACCGCCGACCAGCGTCGACGGTGGTCCTCATCGAGGTACTCGGGCACGAACCCGAGACCGAGGTAGGTCGCGAGGGCGGGCAGCCGCACGTCGTCCGTCTCGAGGATCACCCCGCCGATGCCCATCGCGTCGAAGTGCGCGACGACCTGCTCGACGACCACGCGTCCGAGCCGCTGCCCGCGCTTCTGCGGCGACACCCCGACCCAGTGCACGTAGCCCAGCCCGGGGAACTTCTCAGCGCTGCGCGCCGACGCCGTCGCGACGAGCCCGTCCTCGTCCTCCACGACGAAGACCGCGAGCACGTCGGCGGCGCGCGTCAGCTCGCCCTGCACCCGCTCCGCCGACCACGTCGGGTCGTCGAACGACTCACCCAGCAGCCGAGCGAGTGCGGCCTCGTCGGCCTCGGTGGCGCGCCGGACGGCACGTCCCTCGTCGGTCACGCTTCGGGCCGCTCCTTCTGGCAGGAGCATGGCTAGTTGCGACATGGCAATTCCATTCAGTGAAAGTGGTTCTGCGCTCAGTGGAACTTACCAGCGATCGCAGTGCGTCGCCAGAGCGCCCTGCCGACGGGCCCTGCCGGGCGCGGCTCAGAACCCGGCGCCGGCTGCGCGGTTCGCGGGACGGCCGGGGACCTCGACCCGGGCGGTGAAGATCGCTCCGGCGTCGGGACCGTCCGCATCGCCCTGCGCCGTCGTGATGTACATCGTGCGGCCGTCCGCACCGGCCAGCGCGAGCGACGTGACGAACGGCGTCGGCACCTCGACCGTCGCCAGCAGACGCCCGCCGGACGAGTAGCGGCGGACCTCACCGGCACCCCAGACGGCGATCCACAGCGCGCCCTCGGCGTCGACCATCAGCCCGTCGGGGAGGCCGTCCTGCACCCGGAACGCGATGCGCCATCCGGTCGGCTCGCCCGAGCGCAGGTCGTAGTCGGCCGCCCACACGTCTCCGGGCACGGAGTCGACGAGATACATCCGAGCACCGTCCGGAGACCAGTCGAGGCCGTTGGTGTGGTGCAGGTCTCGGCGCACCGCGCGGGGCGACCCTCCTTCGACCGATCGATAGAGCCCCTCGTCGTCGAGGATCCGACCGTCGGTCACGCTGCCGACGAAGAAGCGCCCCTCGGCGTCGCAGGCGCCGTCGTTCGATCGCCGCCCCTCCCCGCGAAGGAAGGACGGTCCCCATCGGACCCGACCGTCGGGAGCCAGCCGCGCAAGGCGGGTGCCGGCGGCGAGGAGGAGGCCGCCACCGGCGATCGGGACGACCGCGCTCACCGGGCAGTCGAGCGTCAGGTCCGCGCGGGGCAGGAACTCGGGCCCCTCGAGTGCGGCCGAGTAGACCTCGCCACGAAGGATGTCGACCCAGCGCAGGCGACGACCCTCCGCATCCCAGAGGACCCCCTCACCCAGCTGGTAGCGGTCGTCGGACACCCGTTCGGCGCGCAACGCCCCCATGTCGGACCTCCTCGCCCGGCTGCGCCCTGCCGGGACGCGCCCTTCCCGCTCCGGAGGCGCCCCGAGGCACACGTCCCGGACGATCGCCGCCCACCGCTGCCGTGATGCACGGCGACGCGGAGGGGCGTACCCGGGCCGCACGCAGGCAGCGGACTCGCAGCACTCGGCGCTCATTGTTACGTATCAGAGCTGACCTCGGCTACCACCGTCCACGCGCTCCCAGCGCGCGGTCCACCTCGCGCGTCGAACAGCCGGAACCCGCTCGCCGGGCTCCGCGCGGCACCGGTGCCGGGCCCGCATTCAGGATGCGCGCACGCCGTTCCGGTGATCAGTACGCTCGCGGCGGCAGAGGGAGCGGTGTGCGGTGAAGGACGAAGCCGGCCGGGTGGTCGGGGCAGACCGGGTGCTCGCCGTGCTGGCCGAGCTCGCCCACCATGCCGACGGCATCGCCCTCGACGACCTCGCCGCCCGGGTCGGCAGTCCCAAGTCGACCGTGCATCGGGCGCTCGCAGCGCTGCGTCGTGCCGGCTTCGCCGCCCAGCCGCGGCACGGCTGGTACCGCATCGGCGACGAGTTCCTCCGGCTCGCGTACGAGCACCAGGCCGCGCGACCCGAGAGCGCCCGCGTCGAACCGGCGCTGCAGCAGCTCTCCCAGCACTTCGGGGAGACGGCCCACTACGCCGTGCTCGACGGGAGCGACGTCGTCTACCGGGCGAAGGTGGATCCGCCCGCCGGTTCCGTCCGCCTCACCTCGGTCGTCGGCGGCCGCAACCCGGCGCACCGCACGGCCGTCGGCAAGCTGCTGCTCAGCGAGCGCCTGAGGAGCGAGTCCGACCTGCGCACGTGGCTGGCGGGGCGCTCGCTCGAGCCGCGAACGCCGAGCTCCATCACGACGGTGAGCGCCCTGTGGGCGGAGCTCGAGCTCACCCGCGAGCGCGGCTACGCGACGGACGACCAGGAGAACGAGGTCGGCATCAACTGCGTCGCCATCCCCGTGCCCCCGGGCGCGCTCCCCGCTCGCGACGGTGCGATCAGTGTCAGCGCCCTCGCGTTCAGGCATCCCCTCGCACAGCTGGTCGAGGAGCTGCCGACGATGCGCGAGATCGTCGACCGGGCGCTGGGGAGCGCTCAGTAGGTCGCCCGGCCACCGCTGATGTCGTAGATCGCGCCGGTCGAGAAGCTGACCTTGTCGGAGGCGAGCCACGCGACGAGCTCCGCGACCTCCTCCGCGCGTCCGACCCGCTTCATCGGGATCAGGCTCGTGATGTGGGCGAGGGCTGCCGGCTCGGTGGACGCGTTCATGGGGGTCGCGATCACGGCGGGCGCGATCGCGTTGACCAGGACCCCGGTCGTCGCGAGCTCCTTGCCGGCGGACTTCGTGAGACCGATCACGGCGGCCTTCGAGGCCGAGTAGATCGACAGGTTGGGGTTCCCGTCCTTGCCCGCCATGCTCGCGAAGTTGACCACGCGGCCCCACCCGCGCTCGACCATGCCGGGGACGAAGGTCCGCATCATCGCGACGGTGCCGAGCACGTTCACCTCGAGCACCCGCCGCCACTCCTCGGCCGTCGTCTCGACGAGCGGCTTGCCCGGGCCGACGATGCCTGCCGAGTTGATCACGACATCGACCTCGCCCACCGCCCCCGCGGCGTCGGCGAGCGCCGCGCCGTCGGTGACGTCGACGAGGACGTCCGCGTCGCCCGCGATGTCGAAGGTGACGACCCGCAGGCCGTCCTGCCTCAGGCGGGTGGCGGTGGCGGCGCCGAGGCCGCTCGCTCCCCCGGTGATCACAGCGGTCCTCATGTCAGTGCTCCTTCGTTGCCGAGCGGGGCGCGACGACCCGCTGCTTCTGCCGGCCGAGCCCGTCGATGCCGAGCTCCATCACGTCGCCCGGTTGCAGCCACACCTGCGGGTCGAGGCCCATCCCGACCCCCGGAGGGGTGCCGGTGTTGATCAGATCGCCGGGCTCGAGGACCAGGAACTGGCTGAGGTAGTGCACGACGAAGTACGGGTCGAAGATCATCGTGGACGTCGACCCGGTCTGCCGCCGCACCCCGTTGACGTCGAGCCACATGCCCAGCGCGCCGACATCGGGAACCTCGTCGGGGGTGACGAGCCAGGGGCCCGCGGGGTTGAAGGTCTCGGCGCTCTTACCCTTCGACCACTGGCCGCCGCGTTCGATCTGGAAGGCCCGCTCGCTCACGTCGTTGACGACCACGAACCCCGCGATCGCGTCCCGTGCCTCGTCGACCGAGTCGAGATAGCTCGTGCGTCTGCCGATGACGACGCCCAGCTCCACCTCCCAGTCGGTCTTGCTGGATCCCCGCGGGATCCGCACGTCGTCGTCCGGCCCGATGAGGGTGTTCGGGGATTTCGTGAACAGGATCGGCTCGGCCGGAACGGCCTGCCCCGTCTCGGCGGCATGGTCGCTGTAGTTGAGCCCGATGCACAGGATCTGGTGCGGCCGAGCGATGGGGGCTCCGATGCGCTGCCCGTTGAGCTCGCGCACCCCGACCCCCCACTCGATCCGCCGGGGGGCGACCTCACGGAGCCGCTCGATCCCGCCCGAGCCGAAGAACTCCTCGTCGAAGTCGCGGACGATGTCCGACACGTCGAGGTACGCATTCCCTTCGAGCAGCAGGCCGGGCTTCTCGGCCCCAGCGGGGCCGACACGAAGAAGTCTCATCACACACCCTGAATCGTTCGGCGTCCGGCGAGCGGGGCTGTCCCGAGGGGACCGGGGCGGCGAGCAGTGCGCCCTGACGCGTGGTCCCGCCTGGTCGCCAGCGCGCCTGCAGTACGCGGCTATGCTAGAAGAGGTTTCAGTTATCTGAGCACCATTCCAACTATAGGAAGAAGTGGTCACGCGGTGAGGGCACCGGCCCCCGGGGCCAGAACGGGAGACGTCCAGTGACTCGCCCCCACGACAGCACGACCCTGGCACCCGTTCCGCCCGCGCTGCTCGCGGCGCTCCGGCTCGCCTGCGCCGGCGGAGTCGCCGCCCGCGCGACCGATCGGCTCTCGTCCGCGCACGACGCCTCGCACTACCTGCTGACGCCCCGGGCCGTGGTCTCCCCCGCCTCCCCCGAGGAGGTCGGGGCGGTGCTCGCCACCTGTCGCGCCCACCGCGCTCCCATCACCTTCCGATCCGGCGGCACCAGCCTGTCCGGTCAGGCGAGCAGCGATGGCGTGCTCGTCGACACGCGCCGGCACTTCCGGCAGGTACGGGTGCTCGACGAGGGCGTCCGCGTCCGCACGGGGCCCGGCGCGACCGTGCGATCCGTGAACGCCCGCCTCGCCCGGTACGGCAGGAAGCTCGGTCCCGACCCGGCGAGCGAGATCGCCTGCACCATCGGCGGCGTGGTCGCGAACAACTCGAGCGGCATGGCGTGCGGGACGGAGGCCAACACCTACCGCACGCTCGAGTCCGCGGTGCTGGTCCTGGCGAGCGGCCTCGTGCTCGACACCGGTGAACCTTCCGCGGACGCGCGGCTCCGGGCAGCGGAGCCGGCGCTGCACACCGGGCTGGCGCGCCTGCGCGACCGCGTGCGAGCGAACGCCGACTCCGTCGCGACGATCCGGCGCCTCTACGCCATCAAGAACACGATGGGCTACGGGCTGAACTCGTTCCTCGACCACGACGAGCCCGCCGCGATCCTCGAGCACCTCGTGATCGGCAGCGAGGGCACGCTCGCATTCGTGGCGGAGGCGACCTTCCGGACCGTGCCGGTGCGGCCGTTCGCCGCGACCGGGCTGCTGATCTTCCCCGATCTCGCCGCCGCCACCGTGTCGCTGCCCACCCTCGTCGCGGCGGGCTTCGCGACGATCGAGCTGCTGGACGCCGCGAGCCTCCGGGTGGCGCAGCGCGACCACGAGGCCCCCGACGCCCTGCGCGCGCTCGAGGTCAGCACGCAGGCCGCTCTGCTCGTCGAGTACCAGGAGGACTCCGAGGAGGCGCTGCAGCAGCGCCTGCTGCAGGCGCGCGAGCTCCTCGGTCGTCTGCCGCTCGCGAGCCCGGGATCGCTCAGCACCGACGCCGCGCAGCGGGCCCAGCTCTGGCACATCCGGAAGGGGCTCTACACCCTCGTCGCCGGAGCACGCCCGTCGGGCACCACCGCGCTGCTCGAGGACATCGCGGTCCCGGTCGACCGGCTCTACGAGACCTGCATCCGCCTCACCGAGCTGTTCGACCGGCACGGGTACGAGGAGAGCGTCATCTTCGGTCACGCCAAGGACGGCAACCTCCACTTCATGCTCAACGAGCGCTTCGACCGGCCCGAGCTGCTCGCCCGCTACGAGGCCTTCACCGCGGACATGGTCGAGCTCGTGCTCGCCCAGGGCGGCACCCTGAAGGCCGAGCACGGCACCGGCCGGGTGATGGCGCCCTTCGTGCGCCGGCAGTACGGGGACGAGCTCTACGAGGTGATGCAGGAGGTGAAGGCGCTCATCGACCCCGACGGGCTGCTGAACCCGGGCGTCCTGCTGAACGAGGATCCGGGGGCCCACGTCCAGGGGCTGAAGACGACGCCGACCGTCGAGGTCGAGGTCGACCGCTGCGTCGAGTGCGGCTACTGCGAGCCCGTCTGCCCCAGCCGCGACCTGACCACCACACCCCGCGAACGCATCGTGCTCCGGCGCGAGATGGCCCGGGCCGAGGCCGCCGGCGACACCGGGCTGCTCGCCACCCTCCAGGACGAGTACGAGTACGACGCGGTCGAGACGTGCGCGGTCGACGGGATGTGCCAGACGGCATGCCCCGTGCTGATCAACACCGGCGATCTCGTCCGCCGGCTCCGCGGCGACTCGGTCGGTCGCGTCGAGCAGCGCGGCTGGAAGGTCGCCGCCGACCACTGGGACGGGGTCTCCCGTGTCGGGGGCGTCGCCCTCAGCGCGGCCCGCGCCGTCCCTGCCCCCCTGCCGGCGGTGGCCACCACGCTCGCTCGGGCGGTGCTGGGCGCCGACACGGTGCCCAGCTACTCGCACGACCTGCCCGGTGGCGGGCCACGGCGGCCGAGGCTGACGACCCCCGACGCGGACGCCGTCTACTTCTCGAGCTGCACCACCACGATGTTCGGCGGCGTCGACGGCGAGAGCGTCGGCGAGGCGTTCCTCCGCCTCTGCGAGCGCGCGGGCGTGGAGCTCGCCACCCCGGCCGACCTGCCGTCCCTCTGCTGCGGCACGCCCTGGAAGTCGAAGGGGTTGACCGATGGCTACGCGGCGATGAGGTCCAGGGTCCTCGCGTCCCTGCACGAGGCGACCCGCGGAGGGGCCCTTCCCGTCGTCTGCGACGCGTCCTCCTGCTCGGAGGGCCTCGAGATCCTGCTGGACGGGGCGAGCGAGGCGGGCATCCGCGTGATCGACGCCGTCGCCTTCGTCGACGAGGTCGTGCTGCCGCGGCTGCCGCGCAGCACGAGGCTCCCCTCCCTCGCCGTCCACCCCACCTGCTCGTCCACGCGCCTGGGCCTGAACGACGCGCTCCTCCGGGTCGCGGCCGCGTGCGCCGAGCAGGTGGTCGTCCCGGACGACTGGAGCTGCTGCGCCTTCGCCGGCGACCGGGGGATGCTCCACCCGGAGCTCACGGCCTCGGCGACGCGGCGCGAGGCCGCCGAGATCGTCGCGACCGAAGCAGCCGGGCATGCTTCTCTGAATCGCACCTGCGAGCTCGGCATGACCCGCGCAACGGGCCAGCCGTACCGGCACGTCCTCCAGGTGCTCGACAGCACGCTGCCGGCCGTCGGCGCCGCCGGGGACTCCGCCCGCGCGCGTCGGCGCTGACGCCACCGTTCCGCCTGCGCGGCGTCCTGCTCCGACGAACGGCGCCCGCTGACGCCGTGGCCGCGGCGCCCGGCGTCCGTCCGCCGCTCCTCGGGCCGGGGCCCACGCGCCGGACCGCTCACCGTCGCCGGTGAGCGGTCCGCTGCGCCTTCGGGGAGGGTCCCGACCGGTGATCCCGGGTCTCAGCCGCGCGCGCCGCGCTTCCCGTCGATCGCTCCGTCCTAGGCCCCGAGCTGCGGGTCGCTCGTCAGCGGATGGCCGTTCTCGAGCCGGCCCGCCAGCTCGCGGAGGAACCGCGGGTCGCCCGTCGACGTCACGGTGAGGTCGTACCACCCGCCATGGGTGGGGATGACGAGCGTCCGCGTCCCGCCCGCGCCCACGGACAGCTCCTCCGAGCTCCCCCGGTAGGCGTCCTTCACCCTGAGCGAGACGGCGGCCGACCCGGTGTTCTCGATGCGGAACCGGACGTTCGGCGAGCTGCCCGCCGGGGTGACCGTCGCGCGGATGTCGGCTGCACCGGTCGTGCCGGCGAGCCGGCGGTACCAGCCGGCCGGCCCGTGCATCTGCACGTCGTACTCGGCGCCCAGCGGCCAGGAGGCGTCGAGCGAGGCGCCGGCCCCGATCGTGTACGAGTAGGGGCCCTGCGGCAGGAGGTCCGACCGCACCTGCACGTGTGCGCCGAGCGAACCGGGGTTCGCGAACCGCACGGAGAGCACCGCTCCCGTCTTCGTGGCGACGGCGTCGAGCGCGTAGCCGAGCGGGCGGGACGGCCGCGTGCCACGCTCCTGCGACGGCATGCTGTTCACCGCCGGCGGGGTCGGCACGTAGCTGTCGTGGCGTTCGTGGTCCGTCGGCGCGTAGGACGCCGTCGGCGGCAGCGCCGGCGCCGCACCTCCGGTGGCGGCGAAGTCGAAGGCGCTCGTGAGGTCACCGCAGACGGCGCGTCGCCACGGCGTGATGTTCGGGGACCGCACGCCGAACCGCTTCTCGAGGAACCGGACGATCGAGGTGTGATCGAAGGTCTCGGAGCACACCCAGCCGCCCATGCTCCAGGGGGAGATCACGAGCATCGGGACCCGGACGCCGAGACCGAAATGGCCGGGGACGTCGCTGCTGCCGTAGGCCGTGGGCGTGCCGTCGTACCACTCGCCCGCGGTGGACACCGTGGACGCCCCCGGGATGCGCGGGGTGTTCGGGTGCGGCGGGACGACGTGGTCGAAGAAGCCGTCGTTCTCGTCGTACATGAGGAACACGGCCGTCTTGCTCCACACGTCCGCGTTGGACGTCAGGATGTCGAGGACGTTCGCCATGTACCACGCGCCGAAGTTCGGCGGCCAGTTGGAGTGCTCGGTGTAGGCCTCCGGCGCCACGATGTACGACACCTGGGGCAGCTTCCCCGCGGCCACGTCCCCGCGGAGGATGCTGAAGAGGTCCCCGCCGGCCGCCGCGTCGGTGCCGGTGCGCGCCTTCTCGTAGAGGGCGCTCCCCGGCTGCGCCTCCTGGTACTGCTTGAAGTAGAGGAGGGAGTTGTCGCCGTAGTTGCCGACGTAGGCGTCGCCCGTCCACCCCCAGTAGCCGTTCGCGTCGAGGCCGTCGCCCACGTCCTGGTAGACCTTCCACGAGACGCCGGCCTTCTCGAGCTGCTCGGGGTAGGTGCCCCACCAGTAGCCCTTCTCGTCGTTCCACAGGTCCGGGCCCCCGCCGGTGCGCTCCGGGTCGTCGCCGCCCGTGAACATGTAGTAGCGGTTGGGGTCGGTGGGGCCGAGCACCGAGCAGTGGTACTGATCGCAGACCGTGAAGGCGTCCGCCAGCGCGAAGTGGAACGGGATGTCCTGGCGGCCGTAGTAGGCCATCGTCGCGTCGGACTTCGCGGGCAGCCAGCGGTCGTACCTGCCGCCGTTGAAGGCCTCGTGGGTCATCTTCCACGAGTGGTCGAGGTCCTCCATGAACTGCATGCCGAGGTTCGGCGCGGTCGGCCGGTAGGGCAGCACGTCCCGCGTCCCGTTGTTCTGGTGGAAGGCGCTCCTCCCGCTGGGGAGGAGCGCGGGGTGCGGGTCCGCGAAGCCGCGCACGCCACGCAGCGTGCCGAAGTAGTGGTCGAACGCCCGGTTCTCCTGCATGAAGACGACGACGTGCTCGACGTCCCGGATCGACCGCGTCGCGCGGTTCGCGGGGATCGTGGCTGCCCGCGCGACGCTCTGGCCGAGCATGTCGGCGATCGCGGCGCTCGCGACACCGGCCCCCGCGACCTGCAGGAAACGACGACGATCCATCTCACCCATGAGGTGCTCCCAACTGCTCGTGCCGCGTCCCGAGGCGGTCCTGCCCACCGCGGCCGGACGGAGCGTTCCAGCGGCAGGTGAACCGCAGGTATGGCGGCGGCGAACAGGAGCTCGCCGGCCCCGATGGGTCATGCGCACCGTCGATCCGCCCGCTGCCCGTTCATCGACGCCGGGGAGACGCGCGGGCGGCCGAGTCGGGCGACTCGGTGCGGCTGATGGACCGGTGCACGACACGAGGCGTCCACGGGGAGCGAGCACCGTCCGTTCGGCGTGTCGTCACCGCTTCGTCATCGTGCTCTTGCGTCCCGGTTCCGTGCGCAGCGTGGCCTGAGGCCGTCGATCCCTTACGCAGGAAGGCCCCCATGCCTCGATCACCCCGTACCCGCCGCACCCTCGCCGGTGCCGCCGCCGCGGCAGGCGTCGCAGCCCTCGTCGTCTGCGGGGCGAGCCCGTCGAACGCCGCGCCGCCGACGAACGGCGCCGCGACGCCGATCCAGCACCTCGTCGTGATCTACCAGGAGAACGTCTCCTTCGATCACTACTTCGGGACCTACCCGAAGGCCGCGAACACGGACGGGCAGCCGTTCTCGGCCGCGTCCGGCACGCCCGCGTCGAACAACTTCCTGCAGCAGCCCGGGCTGCTCACGGACAACCCGAACCGGCGGACCGACGACCCCTCCGCGCCCGCCAACCCGCGGCGGTACAGCGCGAGCACCGTGAACGACCTGCTCACCTGCGACCAGGACCACGACTACACCGACGAGCAGAAGGCCTTCGACGGCGGGCTGATGGACCGGTTCCCCCAGACGGTCGGCGCCGCCCCCGGGAAGAAGTCGCCGGAGGGGAGCAGCTGCAACCCCAACGACGTCATGAACTACTACGACGGCAACACCGTCACCGGGCTGTGGAACTACGCGCAGCGGTACGCGATGAGCGACAACTCCTACGGCACCACCTTCGGCCCGTCCTCGCCCGGCGCGATCAACCTCGTGTCCGGGGACACCGGCGACGTGGACATGAGCCACACCGCGGGCACCGTGTCGACGGGCGTGCACGGCGACGTCGTCCCGAACGGCAAGGGCGGGTACTCGCTGATCTCGGACGCGCAGCCGTACTGGGACGACTGCTCCACCCGTGACGCGGTGGCGATGCAGGGCCAGAACATCGGCGACCTGCTGAACGCCAAGGGCCTCTCGTGGGGCTGGTTCCAGGGCGGGTTCCGGCCGAGCACCTCCTACGCGACGGCGGCACCGGGCCAGCCCACGTCGACCTTCACCCCCGACCAGTTCAAGGGCCGGTTCTCCAGCACCGCTGCCCACCAGAGCGACCAGGGCATCTGCAACACCTCCCACCCGGTGGGCTCGGCACTCCCCGGCGCCATGCAGGGGACGGGCCAGTACGGGTACAAGGACGACTACATCCCGCACCACGAGCCGTTCCAGTACTACGCGTCCACGGCGAACCCCCATCACCTGACCCCCGCCACTGACGCGAGCGGCCACGACACCCTCGCCGCGCTCCGGACGATCGGCACGGACACGCAGTCGTACGTGGGCGGGAAGCCGCAGTTCGACACCCCGAACCACAACTACGACACGAGCGACTTCGCGGACCTCGTGGGCGCCATCACGCGTGGCGACCTGCCCCCGACCGCGCTGCCGGCGGTGAGCTTCCTCAAGGCTCCGGGCTACCAGGACGGCCACGCCGCCTACTCCGACCCGATCGACGAGCAGCGCTTCGTCGTGAACGAGATCAACGCGCTGCAGAAGTCGCCGGACTGGAAGAGCACCGCCGTCGTCATCGCCTACGACGACTCCGACGGGTGGTACGACCACGCCTACAGCGGCGTCACCAACCCCTCGAACACCGTCGCAGACGCCCTCACCGGGCCGAACGCGTGCGGGGACTCCACGTCCCGGACGCCGCTCGGCGGCGAGCAGGGCCGCTGCGGCTACGGTCCGCGGCAGCCGCTGCTCGTGGTCTCGCCCTACTCGCGGACCAACGCGATCGACCACACCCTGACCGACCAGTCCTCGATCCTGCGCTTCGCGGAGGACAACTGGGGCCTCGGGCGGATCGACGACGGCTTCGACGCGACCGCGAACTCCCTGACCGGGCTGTTCGCGTTCCCCACGGCGAAGGCGACGGGCGATCAGTACCCGTACGGTGACGCCCCGAACAAGGGCCAGTACCTGCTCGACCCGCAGACCGGCCGGCCGGTCTCGGTGGGCTGACCCGGACCGGCCGCGGATCCGGAGGAGGAGGGCGGGGCGCGGGGCGCCTCGTCCTCCTCCTCCGTATGTGCCGGGAGGGCGCGGCGCCGCTTCGTTCTCAGAACCGGGCGCGATCAGCGCCGTTCGGGGAAGGAGCCCTCCGCTCGGATCCGGTCGTTCAGCAGGCGCAGGAACTCGTCCTCGTCGAAGTCGAGCGGCACCTCCCGGCCGAGCCAGCTGGACAGGTGGATGGCGTTGGCGAGGCGCACAGCGGCGATGCCCTCCGCGCCCGGAGCGAGCAGCGGCGTGCCGTCGAGGATGTGCGCGGCGAAGTTCTCGAGCACCGCCGCGTGCTGATCCCCCCACGCGGAGTCGAACTCGAGCACCTCCGTCGCCAGGAACCGCTGGGTGTCGAGCTCGCCCGTGAAGAGCCGACGCACGTCGTCCGGGCCCATCCCGTCGCTGAGCTCGCGCTCCGGCCGGGTGAGCCGGGTCACGGTCGCGGTCCGGCCGCCTTCGACGACGATCCTGCCCGCGTCGCCGAGGATCTCGAGCCGATCCGTCCCGACGAGGTCGTGGGTCGCGGTGATGAAGACCCCGGTCACGCCGTCGCCGTGGTCGGCGACGACCGTCACCTCGTCCTCCACCGCGATGTCGCGCCGGAACCCGTACGCGACCTTCGAGAACACCCGCTGCGGGACCCCGCACAGCCACTGCCAGAGGTCGAGCTGGTGCGGCGCCTGGTTCACGAGCACGCCGCCGCCCTCGCCGCCCCACGTCGCTCGCCACGCGCTCTGGTCGTAGTAGCCCTGCGGCCGCCACCAGGTGGTGATGATCCAGCTCGACCGGCGGATCGCCCCGATCCCGCCGGAATCGAGGATCTCCTTCAGCCGCCGGTACAGCGGGTTGGTGCGCTGGTTGAACATGATCGCGAACGCCAGCCCGGGCTTGCTGGCGGCGAACGCGTTCAGCTCCGCGACCTGCTTCGTGTAGACGCCGGCGGGCTTCTCGACGAGCACGTGCACGTCGCGGGCGAGCGCCGCCATCGCCACCTCGGTGTGGAGGTAGTGCGGCACGGTCGTGACGACCGCGTCGACCTCGCCGCTGTCGAGCAGCGCGAGGTGGTCGTCGAAGAACGGCACGGCGCCGAACCGCTCCTCGACGAGCGCGGCCTTCGTCCGGTCCGTGTCGGCGACGGCGCCGAGCACCATCCCCGGCACCCGGCCGGCTGCGACGAGACCGGCGTACATGCCGCCCTGCGCGCCGAACCCGATGATGCCGAGCCGTACCGCGTCCGTCATGCCCCACCGCTTCCTGCCGCGGCCGTCTCCCGGTCCGGGAAGGCCTGGTCGTAGAGGTCCTGGATGATGTCGAGGGAGCTCCGCGCGGCTCGCGGATCGATCCAGAACGGCCGGCCGGAGTCGAGGCCGTCGTAGAAGTCGCGGATCAGCAGCTCGTGCGACACGCCCCAGTACGCCCGCTCGCCGACCGCCGCGCCCCGCTCGTGGACGCGGTCGACCTGCCCGTCCTCGTACGTGACGGTGAGGTCGCCGCGGAGCACGAGCATCGCCCGCTCCGTGGTGATCTCGATCGAGACCGGCGCGTTCACCACGTGCGAGAGGGTCGCGAACACGGTGCTCGTGGCGCCGCCGCGGTGGCGCAGCACGAGGTCGGCGGTGTCCTCGACCTCGATCACGTCGCCGAGCAGCCGTGTCGCGGCGCCCCCGACCACGCGGTCGACGTCGCCGAGCAGCCACTGCAGCAGGTCGATCGTGTGGATGGCCTGGTTCATGAGGAGGCCGCCCCCGGCCGTCGCCCAGCGCCCGCGCCACGGGCGGTCCCGGTAGTAGTCGGCGTCCCGGTGCCAGAACACCGTCGCCGAGGCGCCGAGCACGGCGCCGAGCGCACCGCCCCTGAGCAGCTCGTGGACTGCCTGCACCGGCGCGTTGTAGCGGTTCTGGAAGCAGACGGCGACGCGGGTGGCAGCGCGGTCGGCGGCGTCCAGAAGGCGCGTCGCGGCAGCTCGGTCGTGCGCGACCGGCTTCTCCAGCACGACGTGCGCGCCGGCGTCCAGGGCGGCGATGGCGAGGTCGGCGTGGGTGACGTGGGGGGTGCAGACGTGCACGACGTCGGGACGGACGGCCGCGAGGAGGTCGCGGTGGTCGGCGTAGCCGGGCACCTGCCAGGACGTCTCCGCGGCGGACCGGCGGCCCTCGTCCGGATCGCAGACGGCGACGAGCTCGGCGTCCGGCATGGCGGCGATGGCAGCGAGGTGGACCGCGGAGATGTCCCCGCAGCCGAGCACGGCCACGCGACGGAGGGCCGCGCTCATCGCGCCACCACGCCGAGCTCGGCGAGCAGGCCGGAGAAGGCGCGGGCCGCGGTGCCGAAGGCGGCGGGGCCCGAGAAGCCGCCGAGCTCGGAGGTCTCGTCGAGATGGGGCTCGAGCGAGGCGAACCCGGCGTAGCCGTCGTCGCGGAGCGCGGTGAGCGTCTCGCGCAGCTCGCCGTCGCCCTCGCCGACCGGCACGACGACGCCGGTGGCGGCGACCGCGTCCTTCACCTGCAGGTACTCGAGGAACGGTTTGAGCGCCGCGTAGCCCTCGGTGAACGGCCGCACGCCGACCTGGACGAAGTTCGCGTTGTCCCAGGCGAGGCGCAGCGCCGAGGAGCCGACGGATTCGACGATGTCGAGCACCCGGCGCGGCACGTCGCCGTAGATCCCCTTCTCGTTCTCGTGGAGCAGCACGATCCCCTCCCGCTCGGCCTCGTCGGCGAGCAGCCGCATCCGGGTCAGCACCGCGTCGCGCACGTCGTCCGCCTGGGTACCGGCGCCGGGATAGAACGAGAAGATCCGGATGAAGGGCGTGTCGAGGGCTCGCGCGACGCGGATCACCCGCCGCAGGCGGTGCACCTCGAGCTCCGGGGCGAGCGACACCTCGACCTTGCCGATGGGCGACGCGACGGCCGAGACCGACATGCCGCGCTCGAGCAGCAGCACCCGGAGGCGCTCGACCTGCTCGTCGTCCAGGTCGACCACGTTCACGCCCCAGGCGCTGCGCACCTCGATGTGCCGTGCGCCGAGGGCCTGCAGCACCGCGATCTGGATCCGCGGATCGGGATCGATCTCGTCGCCGAACCCGGAGAGGGTCCAGGCGTGGGCCGGCGTGTCGCTCATCGTCGCTCCTTCAGAACAGGGAACCGAAGCCGAGGGCCTCGAGGTTGTGGTGGGAGGTCGTCAGGCACTCGTACGGGGTGCGGCCGTAGCGCTCGTCCTGCTCGACGAGCAGGTACTCGGCGCCGATCTCGAGGCTGGTGGGCACGATCGCCGCGAAATCGAGGTTCCCCTCCCCCACCTCCCCGAACTGGACGACGCCGGCGAAGGCGGCCTGGAACGCGGCGGTGTCGCCGGCGGCGAGCGCCGCGGCCGCCTCCGGCGGCAGGGCACCGATCCGGTAGTCCTTCAGGTGGACCATCGCCACGCGCTCCCCGTACCTCCGGAGCGTGGCGACGGGGTCGAGACCCCCTCGCTGCACCCAGTGCACGTCGATCTCGAGGCCGACGTCCGGTGCCCGGTCGACGATGACGTCGAGCAGGTGGCGGCCCTCGTGCTTCGCGAACTCGACGTGGTGGTTGTGGTGGCAGAGCCGGATCCCGTGCTCGGCGAGCCGCACGGCCGCCGCGTTGCTGCGATCGCAGAAGTCGAGGAGGGCCGGCAACGAGGCCATCGCCTCGAGCGGCGGCATGCCGATGCGGATCATCGAGCTGCCGAGTCGTTCCGCATCGCGGACGATCTTGTCCAGATCGTCGGTGAGCGATTCGCCGCCCGGTCGCGCCGTCAACGACGCGGACAGGGCGGCGACCTCCACGCCGAGCTCGTCGCGGGCGCGGGCGAGCTCGTCGACGTTCGCCGGCGTCATCGGGATCTGGGAGACCTCCACGGCCCGGTAGCCGATCGCGCGGACGCGCCGGAGCGTCTCGAACGGCCCGTGCTCGGCGAACTCGTCCTTCAGCATCATCGCCTGGACACCGATCCGGGTCATGCGGCTCCTTCGCTCGGGAGGCACCGGGGTGCCGCGCCGACGGGAGCGGGGC
This sequence comes from Amnibacterium sp. CER49, assembly GCF_029846255.1. Taxonomy (GTDB): domain Bacteria; phylum Actinomycetota; class Actinomycetes; order Actinomycetales; family Microbacteriaceae; genus Amnibacterium. The sequence continues at coordinate 1,118,530 of NZ_JARVWQ010000001.1, forward strand.
GGCAGGGGCGCGGTCGGCGGGGCGGTCTCACGAGCGCCGGAGCCCCGCGACCTCCGCCACGAAGCCCGCGTCGCGCGCGAGCGCCGGCGAGACGTCGGCGAGCACGGACTCGGGCGCCCCCGCCGGAGGGCGGTCGGCCGCGTCGAGCAGAGCGGCGACGACGAACGCGCAGGCGGATGCGGGACGCCCCGCCGCGAGCTCGGCTTCGGCGACCGGCGCGACCCGGAGCCGGACCTTGCGCTCGCTGTCCTCGGCGATCTGGGCGAGCCGGTGCTCGATGCGGGGGTTGTCGAACCGCTCGAGCAGGCTGCGGCGGTAGCGCTCGACATCGAGCGACGCGGGGAGGTGGCGCGCGGCCTCGTCCCAGAAGCGCTCGACCGCGGACCGGAGGACGGGATCGCGGACGGCGCTCGCCACCGTCGCATGTCCCCTCGGCGGACCGGCGAGCGCCAGCAGGGTGTGCGCGCCGTTCAGGAGCCAGAGCTTGCGGCGCTCCCACGGCTCGATGTCGTCGACGAAGCGCGCGCCCGCGTCCTCCCATGCGGGGCGTCCGGCGGGGAACGCCCCGCTCAGCACCCAGTCCGAGAACGGTTCGGTGATGACGGGGGCGGCGTCCCGCCACCGGGCGTGGGCGTTGAAGGCGGCCACGTCGGCGTCCGTCGTCCGCGGCGTGATGCGGTCCACCGACGTGCTCACGTACGCGACCGCCTCGGCCACGTACGCGGCGAGCACGTCGTCCACCGCGCGGCCCGCGCCGAGCACACCCCGGCGGGCGAGGTCCCCGTTCGCGGGGATGTTGTCGCACGGCACGACGGCGAGGGGTCCCGCTCCTGCCCTCCGGCGGCCCTCGAGCCCGGCGAGCAGGCGACCGATCGTCGTGGTCGGCGCGAGCACGCCGAGCGGGGCGCCCGCGCGGATGGCCGCGCGCAGCGCCGCCACGTCCGCGGCGAGCCCGTCGTCGTCGAGGTCCGGGTCGCCGTCGGGACGCGATCGGTACCCCGCCTCCGTCACGGTGAGCGTCACGACCGCGACCCTGGGCCGGCTCAGCAGGTCGACCAGCCGCGCGGTGTCCGCGCCGTCGGCCGCTTCGACGAGACTGCCGACCACCTCGTCGCGGTCCCGCTCCGGCCCCCGCTCGATGAGCGTGTAGAGGCCGTCCTGCTCGGCCAGCACCGCGGCCGCGTGCGGGCGGCGCCCGGTGAAGGCCGCGATGCCCCAGTCCGCGGCGTCGTGCGCGTGGGTGGTGTACCAGGCCTGGTGCGCCCGGTGGAAGGCGCCGAGCCCGAGATGCACGATCCGGACCGGGGCGGCGGGGAGCGGCACCACGGTGCGGGAGAGCCGAGGCGACCCGTTCATCGTGGGCCGCCGAGCTTGAACGTGCGCCGCGGGACGTCGTCGACGAGCGCCCGGGCGATCCGCTCCGCGGTGGGGAGGTCGATGCGTCCCTCGCGCACGGAGCGGGCGAGGAACCCGCTGTCGGCCCGCCGGGCGGCGTCGTGCCGGGCGGGGATCGACAGGAACGCGCGGGTGTCGTCGATGAAGCCGGAGGTGCGGAAGAACCCCGCCGTCTCGGTGATCGCGGACCGCCACCGCTGGATCGCGTCGGGCGCGTCGAGGAACCACCACGGTGCACCGATGAAGACGCTCGGGTAGAAGCCGGCGAGCGGCGCGAGCTCCCGGGAGTACACCGTCTCATCGACGGCGAACAGGACGAGGTGGAAGCCGGGCTCGAGCCCGTAGCGCTCGAGCAGGGGGCGCAGGCCCCGCGTGTACTCGGTGGCGACCGGGATGTCGTGGCCCGTGTCGGGCCCGTAGGCGGCGAGCGTCGCCGAGCTGTGGTTGCGGAGCACGCCCGCGTGCAGCGTCATCACGAGCCCGTCCTCGACGGACATCCGTGCCATCTGGAGCAGCATGTGGCCGCGGAACGCCCGCCGGTCGGCGGGCCCGGCATCGCCCGCACGGACGCGATCGAACAGCGCCGACGCCTCGGCCGAGTCGAGGTCGAGCGTCCACGGCTCCGCGACGCCGATGTCGAGGGAGACCGCGCCGTGTGCCAGGAAGTGCTCGCGCCGCTGCTGGAGGGCGCGCAGGTAGCCGTCGAAGCGCTCCCGCTCGCCGGTCTCGCCGAGGAGTCGGTCCACCGCGTCCGGGAAGCCGATCGCGTCCGGGTCGAGGTAACGGTCCGGACGGAAGGTCGGCAGCACCCGGCCGCGGAACGCCGGGTCGGCTCGAAGCGCGGCGTGGGCGGCGAGGTCGTCGAGCGGGTCGTCGGTGGTCGCGAGCACCTCGATGCGGAAGCGGTCGAACAGGGCCCGCGGGCGGAACGCCGGCTCCGCGAGCCGGGCGGCGATCTCGTCGTGGATCCGGTCGGCGGACGCGGCGTCGACCGTCTCCTCGATGCCGAACACCGTCGCCAGCTCGTCGCGGATCCAGTAGGCGGACGCGGTGCCGGCGAACGAGTCCGCGTGCTCCGCGAAGATGCGCCAGACCTCGCGCGGGTCCGCCCCGCTGCCGACGCCGAGGGCGGGGAGACCCACACCATGGGCGTGCAGCAGGCGGGTGACGTAGTGGTCGCGCGTGATGAACAGCTCGGCCGGGTCCCCGAACGGGCGGTCCTCGAGCAGCAGCCCGGCCGGGACGTGCCCGTGCGGCGACAGGATGGGCGCCTCGGCCACGGCCGCGTAGAGCTCACGTGCCACCGCTCTGGTGCCGGGGTCGGCCGGGAGGAGCCGGTCCGGGTCGAGCGTCGTCACGGGCTCGGCGCCTCGGCGCCGCCGCGGGGAACGCACTCGTCAGGAGCTCGGGTCATGGTCCCCCTTGCGTGCGGTTCGAGGAGCCTCCATGCTCGCAGACCGCCGGGACCGCCACCCCGGATCGCGCAGGCGGTGCGCACGCCCCGCCGAGCCGTCCGCACCTGAGCGCGTCGATGCCCTCAGCGACGCGGCACCCGACGATCCGTCAGCCTCGCTGGCGCGCTCCGCACTGGGAGCAGTGCCATGACCGCCGACCGATGTGGTCGATGCGGCGCTGCATCAGACCGCGGCACCGCTTGCAGTCGCGCCGGCTGTAGGAGTCGGTATCGAAGACCGCAGCCTCAGAGGTCATGTCGACCTGCTCACTCGAGGTTTGCAACCTCGATATCAGACCCCGGAACGGCTCACGGAGCGTCGCTGATCGCGAATCGTCGTCGAGGCCGACTGTCGAGCCGGGGTTGCCGCGAACGTAGCGCCGCGCGGACGTCCGCAGGGCCGATCAGCCGGAATGCGCAGAGCGCCTGCGCCTGCGGTTCGCTCTCCGGCCAAGGACGCGATGTCGCGCGACGGCGCTCGAGGTCAGCCGCCGGCGTCGACGTCGCCGGGGAGAGCATCGGTGGTGATGTCGAACTGGGCCATCTGCGCCACCATGTAGGCCACCGCGTCGGCGTTGTCGGGTTCCGGCAGCACGGAGTGCGTCGACTCCAGGGTCAGCGCGGTGCCCGAGTTCAGCACGAAGGTCGCGACGACCTCGTCGCCGTCGACGCCGATCGCCCTCAGCTGCACGGTGTCCCCGGATCCCAGGCGGGCGACGTGCGCGGCGTACTCCGCGAGCGTGTCGGCCGCCCCGTCGCCGACGAGCAGCGACTTCTCGACCGCGGTGACGTGCTTCACCGCGTGCTCCAGGCGGGATGGGTCCGCACCGTCCGGACCCCGGGGAGCAGGACGGTGTGCCCGTCCTCGCCGGTCACGATGAGGCCGGTCGATCCGGCGGCGGAGGCGGCGAGCCGCTGGAGCCACTCCTCGTTGACGCTCGGCACCCGGGATCCCGTGAACCGGAAGTAGACGGGGCTGCCCGGCGTGAGCCAGAGCGATCCGCGGCCCTCGTCCGCGTCGGCGGCGGAGAGCCACGTCATCAGGAAGCTCTCGCCCCGGCGGAACTTCTGCACCACGACGATCTGCAGGTGCGTCAGCAGCCTGTCCTCGATGTCCAGCGCCGCGCCGTCGTACAGCAGGGTACCCATCACGCCCCCAGCTGAACAGGCCGTGTTTCCGGCCTCTCGAGTCGAGAGGTGCTCGCTGCGAGCGAGGGGGCCGATGGCCGTTCTCCTGGGCCGATGATCCGCCCTCCGCACCTCCTTGTCGAGTGGCCGTTCAGGTTGCGGGGGTGATTGCCAGCACCGCGAGGCGCCTGCTCCGCTCAGGGGGTGTGGATGGTGGAGTGGATCGGCCGCACCGGCCTGCCCTGCACGTCCTCGACCATCAGCCCGGTGCGGCTCGCCGCCCCGGCGTTCAGTCGCGCGATCCACGCGCGGTCGATCTCGGGCAGGTGTGCGTCCGCGAACTCGAAGCGCACCGGAAGCGCGGCGTCGATCCAGATGGCGGTGCGGCCGTCACCGTCGGCGAGCGCATCGAGCCAGCCGACGAGCACGCTCTCCCCCCGCCGGATGCGCCCGACGATGACGACCTGCAGGTGCGCCAGCGTGCGGTCGTCGAACTCGATCCGCGCCCCGTCGTACAGCAACGCGCCCATGCGGCGACTCCGTCCAGCAGCGAGCGCCCGGGCGCGGCCGGCCCCGGCGCGATCACGCACACGATGACGGGTCGGAGGGGTGCCCGCAACCTCGGCGCCTCGACGCCGCACCGCCGGCCGTACGCTCCCGGCATGGCACGCAGGGCCTTCCCGCTGGACGTCGGCACCGAGGCGTTCGCCCCGTTCCTCGGCGAGTGGCTGACGGCGGGTTCCCACGGCATGCTCCCCGGCGTCGCGCTGCACGGGCGGGCGTCGATCGACCGCCTCGAGCCGGCCGGGTTCCTGCGCATGCGCTCGAGCATCGCGGAGGACGTCGGCATCCCGGAGGGCGTCGCCGTGCTCGGCACCGACGGCGACTCGGGACGCGCCGTGCTGCTCCACCACGACCAGCGCGGCGTCACGCGGATCTACGAGGCCGCCGTGGACGGGCGGGTGCTGCGGTGGTGGCGCGACGCCCCGGGCTTCGCCCAGCGGTACACCCTCACCGCCGCCCCGGACGGCCGGACGATGACGGGTGCCGGCGAGCTCTGCCGAGACGGCTCGACCTGGGAGCGGGATCTCGACCTCGTCTACACGCGTCTCGAGGTCTAGGAAGCGCGCAGCCGCGCTGCGCGGATCGAGGCCGAGCACGAGCGGCGCAGCGGCTGCTCGTTAGGGTCGGAGGGCCATGGAGGTCCTGCTGCCCGCCGCCGCCGCTGGGCGGGACCGCTGAGCGAGCCGCGGACCCGGTCGGAGGTCCTGCTCGTCGTGGCCGCCGCGGTGTGCGCCGCGGTCGGCGGGTTCGACCTCAGCGGGGTGAACATCGCGCTGCCGCTCATGGCCTCGGCCTTCCGGGTGCCGCCGGCCACCGTGCAGTGGGTCTCGATCGGCTACCTGCTGCCCATCGCGGCGCTCGCGCTGCCGGCGGGCCGCTGGCTCGACCTCGTCGGGCGGCGCCAGGCGCTCGTCACCCTCGTGACCGGGTTCGTCGTGACGAGCGCGGCGGCGGGCGCCGCGCCCTCGTTCGCGGTCCTGCTCGTCGTGCGCATCGCCCAGGGCGCCTTCGGCGCCGGCCTCTTCGCCGTGACGCCGATCGTCGCGTTCGAGTCCGTCCGGCCGGAGCGCCGAGGAGCCGCGGTGGCCGCGCTCTCGGCGATCGGCGCGGCGGGCGGTGTGGCGGGTCCGTCGCTCGGCGCCTTCGTGACGCAGCTGCTCGGCTGGCCGTGGATCTTCTGGTGCGGCATCCCGGTGCTGCTCGCGACGCTGCCGGTGTTCGTGCGCCGTCTGCCGGCGGGAGCGCCGCTCGTCGTGCCGTCGCGCGCGCTGCTCGGTGAGGCCGCGCTGCTCGCGGCGGCCGTCAGCGCGGTGCTGCTCGGGCTCACCTTCGCCGCGGATCGCGCGCCGGCCTGGGGCCTGCTCGCCGTCGCCGCGGCGCCCGCGCTGCTCGCCTGGCGGCGGCTGCATCCCGACTCCCCCGTGATCGCGCTCGTGCGGCGGCCCGGCTTCTCCCCCGCGGTGGTGTCGCTCGCGTCGCTCGCCGCCAGCGTGCTCGCCGCCCAGTACCTGCTCGCGTTCCTCGCCGAGCGCACCCTCGGCCTCAGTCCCGTCGCCGCCGGCGCCGCGCTACTCGCCCTGCCCGCGGCCACGATGCCGTTCTCGATCGTCGGGTCGGCGCTCGCGCGGCGCATCCGGCCCGAGCGGGTGTCCGCGGCGGGATTCGTGCTGCTCGCCGCCGGGATCGCGTCGGGCGTCGTCGCGGGGAGCCTCGGCGCCCTCGTCGCCGCCGCGCTCCTCATGGGCGCCGGCCAGGGGCTGTCGAACCCGCCGGCCACCTTCCTCGGCATGTCGTTCGCGGGCACCGAGCACGGCGGCTCGGCGGGGGCCGCGATGAGCTTCCTCCGGAACATCGGCTTCACGGCCGGCCCCGCCGCCGTGAGCGTCGTGTGGGCGCTCGGCGGCTACTCGCCGACCTCGCTGCGGTGGGCGCTCGGGCTCGCCGCCGCCTTCGCGCTCTTCGGCGGCCTCGTCGTGCTGCGCACCGCGCCGGCCGCGGCACGGCTCCGGGGGCACGCGGGCTGAGCGGTGGCCGCGCCCGCGGTCAGGCGTCGGCGCGGACCGGTCGCCGTACCCCGCGGTCGACCAGCGAGCCGATCGCCGCCGTGGCCGTGAGAGCGCAGCCCGCGGCGACGGGCAGGTGCAGCGCCGCACCGACGAGGGCGCCCGCCGCGGCGGTGCCGGCCGAGCCGGCGGTGATCTTCAGGGCGCCGACCCAGACGAAGACCTGCCCCTTCGCCGCGGGCGGGGCGTACTCGTTGCGCGCCGCGAGGGTCGCGGCGAAGAAGCAGGCGTTGAGGATCCCGGCGAGCGCATAGGCGGTGAGCGCGAGCGGCGCGGTCGGCGCGAGGCCGACGAGGAGGAGCGACCCGGCGACGGCGGCCGCGAGCCGGGTCATGAGCACGTCCGCGGCGCCGCGGAGCGGCCGGACGAGCACCGCCGCGGCACCGGCGAGGTTGCCGAACCCGTAGGCCGCGGTGAGCAGCCCGGCGGCCGCGGCCGGCAGACCGAGGGCCCGCGTGCCGGCGACGGCGGTGACGGGCAGGACCGCGACCGAGAGGGCGACGACGACGGTGAGGACGAGGGTGCGGCGCAGGGGCCCGTTCGCCGTCATCAGCCCGAGCGTCTTCAGCGGGCGCGGCACCGCCGCGGCGTCGGCGGCCGGCGGCGCGAACGGCAGCACCCGCACGACGGCCGCGGCGGCGAACGTGGCCGCGGCGAGCACCACGGCGGCGAGGGTCGGCGACGCCCAGGCCGAGATCGCGGCGACGACGCTCGGGCCGATCGTGCCGCCGAGGCCGTAGGTGGCCACGTCCCAGCCCTGCGCGCGCCGCTGCCGTCCGCGATCGGGGCCGGCGATCGCGGGCAGCCGGCTCGAGATCCCGCCGGTGAGCAGCGGGCCGACGAGCCCGGAGACGACGAGGATCGCGGCGACGACGAGCGGCGGCACGACCGGCAGCAGCAGCACCGCGGCGGTGAGCGTCGCGCCGTGCAGCAGGCAGGCGAGCGCGATCACGGAGCGGCCGTCGCGCGCGACGTCGAGCCGCCGCGCGACGAACGGGCCGAGCAGGTGCGGCGCGGTGATGCTCGCGCCGAGCAGGCCTGCCTCCCATCCCGGGCGTCCGGCCGTCGTGGCGAGCAGCACGATCGCGACGACGGCGCCGCCGTCGGCCGTGCGGGCGAGGGTCGCGGCGACGACGTAGCGGGCGAGGCCGCCGGCGCCGCCGGGGGCGGTCACGTCTCGTGCGGGAGCAGGTCGAGCTCCCGCACGACCGCGTCCACGCGCCGCCGGTCGACCTCGTCGAGCCCGACGAGCGGCCGGGGGAGGCTGCTCCGCGCGGCGAGACCGGCGAGCTCGGCGATCGCGGCGACGACCCGGACGCTGCCGTACGCGGCGAAGAGGTCCCACAGCGGCTGCAGCCGCCGGGACTCCGCGAGTGCCCCTTCGGCGTCGCCCGCGAGCGCTGCCCGCGTGATCGCGACGGCCGGCGCGGGCGCGGTGCCCGCGATCACGGAGTACCAGGCGTCGCATCCGGCGACGAGGGCGGTCGCCGCCGCGGCGTCGCCCGAGATGCCGATGCCGACCCGCTCCGGCACGGCCGCGCGGATCGCGTCGATGCGCGCCCGGGCGGCGGACGGCTCGGCGGGAACGGCCGGGATCTTGATCGACGTGACGGTCGGCAGCGCGGCGACCCGCCCGTAGAGCTCGTCGCTGAAGCGGAAGCGCGTGGTGCCGGGGTTGTCGTAGACGACGATCGGCAGCGCGACGGCCGCGGCGAGGTCCTCGTACAGACCGAGGACGTCGTCGTCGGTGAGCGGCTGGTACGAGACGGGCGCGACGAGCAGCCCTGCGGCGCCGAGCTGCTCCGCGTCGCGCGCGAGGGCGACCACGTGCGCCGTGCGGAGGGCGCCGACGCCGACGAGGACGGTGACGTCGCCCGCGTGCGCGAGCGCGATCCGTGCGGCCCGGCGGCGCTCCTCGAGCGTCAGGTAGGCATAGGAGCCCGTCGAGCCGAGAGCGGTGATCGAATCGACGCCCGCAGCGGCGAGCCGCTCGACGAGGCCCGCGTACGCGCGCTCGTCGATCTCGTCGTCCCGCAGCGGGGTGAGCGGGAAGGCGCTGAGGCCCCGGATCATGTGTGCTCCTCCCCCGCCGGCAGCCCGGCGAGGTCGGCCGCGAAGGCACGGGCCCGCGCGGCGGTCATGGTGGCGGTGGTGACGCGGATCGCGGGGGCCGGCCGTGGGGCGGCCGAGAAGGCCGCGCCGGGCCGGACCAGCCAGCCCCGCTCGCGCAGGCCGCCGACCACCTCGGACTCGTCCGTCCGCAGCGGGATCCAGACGTTGAGGCCGTCGGCGGCCGGGGCGGCGCGCACGCCGCGGGCGGCGAGCGCCATGAGCAGCAGGCGGCGACGCTCGGCGTAGCGGTCGCGGGCCTCCCCGAGGCGGACGGGTGTCGCCGGGGCCGCGAGCACGTGACCGACGACGCCCTGCAGCAGGGTGCTCACCCACACGGCACGGCCGAGCCGCGCGTCGAGCCGGTCGCGCGTGTCCGGGTCGCAGTGCACCACCGCCACTCGGAGGTCGGGGCCGAGCGACTTCGACATCGTCCGCACGAGCGCCCAGCGCGGGGCCGTCGCGGGGGTCGCGCGGGCGTAGGAGGTGGCTGCCACCGCCGCGAAGTGGTCGTCCTCGATCACGAGCACCCCCGGTCGAGGCGCGAGCACCTCGCGGAGTGCGACCGCCCGCGCGGGCGTGATGCTCGCGCCCGTGGGGTTGTGCGCGCGAGGGGTGAGCACGACCGCGCGCACGCCCGCGTCGAGGGCGGCGGCGAGCGCCGCGGGGGTCACGCCCTCCGCGTCGACCGCCATCGGGACCGCGGCGAAGCCGTTCGCGTGGAGCACACCGACGCTCGAGAGGAAGCAGGGGTCCTCCAGACCGACTGCGTCGCCGCGGAGCAGGTGCGCGGTGAGGAGCCGCTCGATCGCATCGATCGCGCCCGCGGTGACCACGAGCGACGCCGAGGCGGGGAGATCGGCGGCGGCCGACCTGGCCCACGCGACCACGCGGCCGTCGGGCTCGGTCTCGCCGTAGAGCGGGGGCTCGTAGGCGAGCCGGGCCGGCACCGCCGGCAGCAGCGCCCGGTCCGGGTTGCCGCTCGCGAGGTCGACGAGCCCGGACGGCGCGCGGGTCCCCTCGCCGGCGAGCGGCCGTCGGTGCCGCACGACGGTGCCGGCCCTGCCGTGCGTCTCCACCGCTCCCGCCGCGGCGAGCGACGAGTACGCGGCGGCCACCGTGTTGCGGTTCACCCCGAGCTCCTGCGCGAGCGCGCGGACCGTCGGCAGCAGCGCGCCCGGGGGGAGCGCGCCCCGGTCGATCGACTCGCGCACGGAGGCCGCGATGGCCCCGGCGCTCGCGCCGCTGATGCCGGAGAGGGTCACGCGCGGCACGGTAGCGCGCATGTCCTAGGACAAACCACCGGGGTCTCGGCTAGGACAAACGTCATGCGCCGTCCCGCGGAGCCCCCCACCGGCAGGATGCTGCTGGACGCCCGGCACGGGCGGGAGGCGGGGCAGGGATGACGCAGCGGCACGACCTCGACGGATTCCTGGCCGGGGTGGCGGTCGACGAGGGGGTGCTCGCGCTGCGACCGGACTACCGCGTCGGGCTGCTCGCCGTCGACGGCATCCATCCGGCGCCGAGCGACGCCCGCAGTGGGGCGCTCCTGCAGGAGGCCGAGGCGTTCGCCGGAACCGCGACCGCCGGGAGCCCCGTCGACGAGCTGCCGCACATCGCCGCGTGGCGGGACGCCTACCGGGCGTTCGGCGCGAAGCCGCAGCGCACCCGCAACAGCCTCGAGGCGCTCACCCGGCGCGCCGCGAGCGGGCTCCCCCGGGTGAACCGGCTCACCGACCTCTACAACGCCGTCTCGGTGCTGCACCAGGTGCCGCTCGGCGGCGAGGACCTCGCGCAGTACGCGGGGCCGCCGCGGCTCGTCCGCGCAGCGGGCGACGAGGCCTTCGACACCATCGCCGACGGCGACACCGTGATCGAGCACCCGCACGCCGGCGAGGTGGTGTGGCGCGACGACGCTGGCGTCACCTGCCGCCGCTGGAACTGGCGCCAGTGCGCCCGCACCCGCCTCACGGACGGCACCGGCGCCGCGATCTTCATCCTCGACGCGCTCGCGCCGATGTCCGACGCGGCCCTCGACACCGCCGTCGACGTGCTCGCGGAGGCGCTCCGCGGGCTCGGGCCGGACGTCCGGGTCGCGCGGCGCCGCATCGGCTCGCGCTGACCGGCCGCGCCTCCGCCGTCAGGAGCGCCCGGCGAGCAGGTCGGCAGCGCGCGCGAGCGGCGAGGTCGACGCCCTTCCGCGCCGCTCGTGGCGGTCCGCCGCGCGGTACGCGCCGTAGACCGCCTGCACCGCGAGGAAGCGCAGGGGCTCCGGCTCCCAGCGCTTCGCGCCGTGGTTCACCCACGGCAGATGCACGAGCTCGGTGTCCCGCTCGAGCACGAGGTCTGCGAGGGTGCGGCCCGCGAGGTTCGTGGTGGTGACGCCGGTGCCGACGTAGCCCCCGGCGTGACCGAGTCCGGTCCGCCGCTCGAAGGAGACAGTGGCGGCCCAGTCGCGCGGCACCCCGAGCACTCCGGACCACGCGTGATCGATCGCCGCGTCCCGCGCCGCGGGGAAGAGACGGACGAGCATCTCGCGCAGCTGCGCGATGGTTCGGGCGGGGGTGCGGCCGTCCGCGTCGAAGCGCGACCCGTAGCGGTACGGGACGCCCCGCCCGCCGATCGCGATGCGGTCGTCGGCCGTGCGCTGCGCGTACACGTAGACGTGCGCGCCGTCGCCGAGGGTGTCGCGGTGCTCCCAGCCGACCTCCCTCCAGAAGGCCGCGGGCAGGGGCTCGGTGACGATCAGGGACGAGTTCATCGGGAGCCACCGCCGGCGCTCGCCGGCCAGCCCGGCCGTGAAGCCCTCCGTGGCCCGGATCACCACGGGCGCCGTGACGTCGCCGCGGGCGGTCCGCACGAGCCGCGGGGTGATCTCCCGCGCTCGGGTGCTCTCGAACACGCGCACACCGAGCCGTTCGACCGCCTCGGCGAGCCCGCGGACCAGCTTCGCGGGCTGGATGCGGGCGCAGTGCTCGTGCCAGGAGGCGCCGAGCGCGCCGGAGACGGCCACCCGTGAGCGGGCCTCGTCCGCGGGGAGCAGCCGGAGGTCCGTGTTCCCGACGCTCCGCTCGTGCTCGACGTGCGCCTGCAGGCGCCGCAGCTGCGACGGGGTGACCGCGACGTCGAGCTCGCCACCCCGATGGATGTCGGCGTCGATGCCCTCGGTCCGCGCGGTCGCGACGACCTCGTCGACGGCGTCGTCCATCGCGCGCTGGAAGCGGACCACGGCGTCGCGGCCGGCGCTCGCGAGGAAGCGGTCGCGGCCCGTGATGTCGTGGGTGAGCCAGCCGCCGTTGCGGCCGGAGGCGCCGAAGCCGCAGAACTCGGCCTCGAGCACGACGACGTCGAGGGCCGGGTCGGCCCGCTTCAGCGCGTAGGCGGTCCAGAGCCCGGTGTAGCCGCCGCCGACGATGCAGACGTCGGCCCGCCGGGAGCCGTCGAGGGGCGCCCGGCGCATGGGCTGCCCGATCTGCGCCCACCAGAACGACACCGCGCCGTTCGTCGTCGCGACGCCCGCACTCGCGCTCATCGGCCCCGGACGTCCAGCTCGATCCGGTTGCCCCACGGGTCGTCGAAGCGGGCCGCGCGCCCGTCGTGCTCGACGCCGACGCCGCGGTGCCGCATCCGATCGACCACCGCGCCGAGGTCGTCCTCCGACGGCACCTCGATGTGCACCTGGCCGAGTCCGAGCGCGGGTGCGCGCAGCCCGGCGCCGCGCGAGCGCCAGACGTTCATCGCCATGTGGTGGTGGTAGCCGCCGGCGCTCACGAACAGCGCGGAGCCCAGATCCGCGGTGACCGCGAAGCCGAGGGCATCGACGTAGAAGTCGCGGGCCGTCGCGGTGTCGCCGACGCTGAGGTGCACGTGGCCGACCACGGCGCGGCTGTCTGGCGCGCCCTGCAGGCGGACCTCGTCGAGGTGCTGCTGCACGAAGGCGTTCGGGTCGAGCCGCAGGCTGTCCATCCGCACGCGGCCGTCGACCCACTGCCAGTCGCTGCGGGCGCGGTCCCAGTACAGCTCGACGCCGTTGCCCTCCGGATCGTCGAAGTAGAAGGCCCTGCTCACGAGGTGGTCGGCGCTGCCGGTGAAGCTGCCGGGGTACCTCGTCGCCGTCGACCAGAGCGCGGCCGCGAGGTCGGCCTCGGTGTCGAAGAGCACCGCCGTGTGGAAGAGCCCTGCGGACCCGGGCGCCGCGTGCCGCAGCGCCGGTTCGTGCTCGAGCACGAGCACCGGCACGGCGCCGCGGCCGAGCACCGCGCGCGATCCCTCCTGCGCGAGCAGCGTCAGCAGCACGCCGTCGCGGTAGAAGCGGATCATCGCGTCGAGGTCGGCGACCTTCAGCACGACCGCGCCCATCGCGGTCTCGGGTGCGAGCAGGTCCTGCGCGGTGCTCATCGGATCGACCCGTCCTTCCGCGGACGCCGGCTCAGCGCTGCAGCGCGCGTCCGTCCGCGTCGAGATAGTCCCGCCACGAGCGCGTCGGCGTCCAGCCGAGCATCCGCCGCGCCTTCGCCGTCGAGATGCCCGAGGCGTCCGGCCGGTCGAGCGGGCGCAGCTCGATCGCGTCGCCGTAGTAGCGGCGCAGGATCTCGGCGAAGTCGTGGCCGCCCGCGTTGTCGGGCGACGCGATGTAGAACACCTCGTGGCCAGGCAGCTCCGACTCGGCGGCGAGCACGAGCGCGTCGGCGAGGTCGTAGACGTCGATGTAGCTCCACAGGTTCGCGGAGAGGTTCGAGGGGTCGCGCACCTGCTTGCCGAGGTTGCTCTCGTAGTTGTCCTCGTTGTGCACCGTGCTCGGCCGGATCGAGATCGCCCGCAGGTCGGACCGGCGCACGGCGGCGTCCATCATCTGCTCGCCGAACAGCTTCGACAGCGCGTACGGGTCCTGCGGGAGCAGCGGATGGTCCTCGTCGACCGGTGCGTACTGCGGCAGGAACGGGCGCTCGGGGAAGAAGTTGCCGACGATGCTCTCGCTCGAGACGTTGACGAACCGCTTCACCCCGAAGCGGACCGCCGCCTCGATCAGGTTGAAGGTCGACATCGTGTTCGTCTGCAGCACGACGTGCGGCGGGTTGCCGGTCGGCTGCGGGATCGCCGCGGTGTGCACCACCGCGTCGGCGCCCGCGACGACGGCGTAGGCCGAGCCGGCGTCGGTGAGGTCGGCCATCACGTAGCGGCCCGGCACGACCACGCCCGCGTCGAACACGGGACGGACGAGGTCGACGCCGAGCACGTCGTGCCCCCGGTCGACGAGCGCCTGCACCGTCGCGCGGCCGACCTTGCCGCGGGATCCCGTCACCACGACCTGCATGGACTCCTCCTCGTGCCGCCGACCTGCTCGACAGTACTGAGGTGTCGCTGGGGGCGGCTCGACGGCCTCAGGACGTGGTGCGCGTCGCGTACCGGGTGAGCACCGGCGGGCGGTCCACCATCTCGCCGAGCCCGGACGCGCCCTCGGGGGTCGCGCGCCAGGCGCGGTAGGCGTCGTCGTGCTCGAGCGAGCGCCACCGCTCGACGACGGTCACGTGCGCGGCGTCGGCCTCGTCGACGAGCACCTCGATGCCGAGGCAGCCGTCGAACGCGCGGGTGTCGCGGAGCACCGCGTCGATCACCCCGGCCGAGTCGGCGAGGCGGTCCTGCCGCACGTGCAGGTCGAGCAGCGCGGTCGTCGTCATCGTCTCTCCTCCGGAGGTCGGTCCAGCGGAGCGTAGCGAGCGATCTCTAATGGCAACGCGACCGCTCTTAGAACTACACTGCGGGGATGACGGACGGCACGCAGGCGCGTCCCGCCGACGCGGCGGCCGCGGCAGCGGACCCGCTGCGGCGTGCCCTGCTCCGCCTCATCACGCGCTCGACGGGGCCGGTGACCCGGGACGGCGCCGCCGAGGCGCTCGGGATCCCGCGGGCGACCGCGGCCTTCCACCTCGACCGCCTGGTCGAGGCGGGGCTGCTCGCCACGTCGCACGCCCGCGTGAACGGTCGCCGCGGACCCGGGGCGGGACGACCCGCGAAGCTCTACGAGCGCGCCTTCACCGAGGTGGGCCTCACGATCCCCGAGCGCCGGTACGACCTCGCGGGCGACCTGCTCACCGAGGCCATCGAGACGGCGGGCGCCGGCACGGTGCCGCTCGAGGCGGTCGTCGCCGATGTCGCCCGGCGGCGCGGCAGCCGCATCGGGGCGGAGGCCGGCTCGCTGCGCGAGGCGCTCGAGGCCACCGGGTTCGAGCCCCGCGACGACGAGGACGCGGTCGTGCTCGTGAACTGCCCCTTCCACCGCCTCGCCACCCGGCACACCCGCACCATCTGCGGCATGAACGTCGCGCTCGTCACCGGCATGGCGGACGGCGCGGGCGAGGACCCGGCGCAGGTCTGCTTCGCGCCGGGCGAGGACCGCTGCTGCGTCGAGCTGCGGCCCGCTCAGCCGCGGCCCGAGGCGTAGCGGAGCAGCAGCAGGTCGTCCGCGCGGAGCACGTGCGCGAGCCGCAGCCCGAGCGGCGCCGGCAGCGGCGCGTCCCGGACGATGCGCGGCTCGTCGCTGCCGGCGAGCGTCGGGCTGAGCGACAGGCAGAGGTCGTCGACCGCGCCCGCCCGCTGGAACGCGCCGAACAGCGTCGGGCCTCCCTCGGAGTGCACGACGCGGTGCCCGTCGGCGCCGAGCGCCGCGAGGATGCGCCCGGGCTCGGCCGCCCGCTCCCCCACGCCGATCACGCGGGCGACCCGCTCGAGCGCGCGACGCCGGTCACGGTCGGCACCGTCCTTCGTGAGCACGAGCGGGGGCTCGGGCGCGTCGGCGAAGAACGCGGAGGCCGGGTCGAGGTCGAGGTGCGCCGAGACGACCGCGACGACGGGCCGCGGCCGCATGCCGCGCCGCTGCCGCCAGGCCCTGCCCGGGGCGTCGAGCAGCTCGCCGCCGTACCCCTCGGCGCGGATGGTGCCCGCTCCGACGAGCAGCACGTCGGCGAGTCGGCGCAGCAGGTGCAGCACCCGCTGGTCCTCGGCGCTCCCGAGGCCGCCGGCGCGGCCCTGCACCGTCGCGGCGCCGTCCGCGCTCGCGATGAACTCGAACCGGACCCACGGATCGGCGCCCGAGGGGGCGGAGTACCAGTCGAGCAGCTGCTCGTCGTCGGCGTCCGTCACGACGGGTCCGGGATGCAGCCGCTCGATCATGCGGCGCCGCGCTCCTCGGGCAGGTTGTGGCGCTGCATCGCCGGCGCCCGCAGCCCGAGCACCGCCTCGGTCATCCGTGCGGCCTGCACGGCCGACGCGACGTCGTGCATGCGCAGGACGCGCGCGCCCCCGAGCACGCAGAGCACCGCGGCGGCGAGGGTGCCCGGCAGCCGCTGCTCGGCGGGCAGGTCGAGGGTCTCGCCGACGAAGTCCTTGTTCGACACGGCCGCGAGCACCGGGAGGCCGATGGCGGCGATCTCGTCGAGCCGCCGGGTGAGCTCGAGCGAGTGGACGGTCGTCTTGTTCAGGTCGTGCCCCGGGTCGAGCACGATCCGCTCCTCAGGGACCCCGGCGGCGACGGCCGCCTCGGCCTGCGCCTCGAGGAACGCGCGGACCTCGTCGACCACGTCGTCGTACCGCGGCGCCGGCCAAGGCGATCGCGGGGCGGCGAGGCTGTGGGCGATCACGACGTGGCCGCCCCCGGCGGCGACGGCCGCCGCGAGGTCCGGATCGCGCAGCCCGGTCGTGTCGTTCACCACGTCCGCGCCGGCGGCGAGGCAGCGCGCCGCGACCTCGGGCTCGAAGGTGTCCACGGAGATCACGACCTCGGACCGCGCACGGAGCCCCTGCACGACCGGGAGCACGCGCTCGAGCTCCTCGGCGACGGACAGCCGCTGCCCGGTCCGGAACGGCTGACCGCCGATGTCGACCCAGTCCGCACCGGCGTCGACGGCCGCCTCGGCCGCCCGCAGCGCCGCCTCCAGGCCGAAGGTGCGCCCGCGGTCGAAGAAGGAGTCGGGCGTGCGGTTCACGATCGCCATGACGAGCACCCGCTGGCGGAGGTCGACGGCCGCCGACCGGATGCGGAGGACGGGATGCCTGAGCGGCGGGACCGCCGCCGGGAAGGGGCCACCGGTCACGTCGCTCATCCTGCCGCGCCTCGTCGCGCGGCGGGGCCTCCGCGCAGCGCCTCGACCGGCAGCACCGCCTCGGCCTCCACGAGCGACCGGATCTCGTCGGCCGCGTCCCACACGTTCACGTGCAGACCCGCGACGACCCGCGCGCCACCGGCCGGCTCCGGCTGCACGAGGAACGCGACGAACGCCTCCGACGCGAGGTCGCCGCGCACGACGAGCGACGCTCCCGCCGCGAGCGACGGGTGGCCCCACCACTCCATCCCGAGGTCGAACTGGTCGGTGTAGAAGTACGGCGTCTCCTGCTCCCCGGCACCGAGTCCGAGCATCGACCGGGCGGCGGCGCGGCCCGTCGCGATGGCGTTCGCCCAGTGCTCGAGCCGCTCGCCACGGCCGAGCCGCGGCCGGTGCACCTCCGCGACGTCGCCCGCCGCCCAGATCGCGGGATCGTTCGTCGTGAGGTCGCCGCCCACCCGCAGCCCGTTGCCGCTGTCGAGGCCGGCCTGCATCCCGAGCGCGGTGTTCGGCGCGACACCGACCGCGACGAGCACGACGTCGGCGGGCAGTGTCTCCCCCGAGCCGAGCAGGACGCCTGCCGCGCGGCCGTCCCGCGCCACGACGGCCGCGGCCGTCTGGCCCGGCCGGAACCGGACCCCGGCCCGTTCATGCCGCCGGCGGAACACGTCGCCGATCTCCCGGCCGACGGCGGCGCTCAGCGGCACCGTCTCGAGACCGACGACGGTGACGTCGGCGCCGGAGGTCCTCGCGACAGCGGCCACCTCCATGCCGATCCACCCCGAGCCGACCACCACGAGCCGCCGCGGCTCGGCGCCCGGATCGGCGACGAGGGCGGCCTGCAGGCGGCGGCTGTCGTCGAGGGTGCGCAGCAGATGCACGCCGGGCAGGTCGGCGTTCGGGATCGGCAGGCGGCGCGGGCTCGATCCGGTCGCGAGCAGCAGCCGCCCGTACGGGACGGCACTCCCGTCGCCGAGCTCGACGACCCTGCGGGCGCGGTCGAGTACGACGGCCTCGCGGCCGAGCAGCAGCTCGATCCCCTGCTGGTCGTACCACTCGGGCGGCTGGATGCGGATCGTGTCCTCGTCCTCGCTGCCGCCGAGCAGCCCCTTCGACAGCGGCGGCCGGAGGTAGGGCAGCTGCCGCTCCCGCTCGATCAGCCGGATCGGGCCGCCGAACCCCTCGTCCCGCAGCGTCTCGGCGGCGGTGACGGCGGCGAGGCCGGCACCCACCATCACGACCGGTCCGTCCATGTCCTGCTCCTGCTCTCTCGGTCCGCTCAGCGGAGGAAGCGGTCCTGCAGCGCCTGCGACCTCGCGAGCGCACCGCGCAGGGCGACCGTCCGGGTGACGGCGCCCGCCGTGCTCGCGTCGCGCAGCGACATGCAGAGGTGCTCGGCCTCGAGCACGACCCCCGCGCCGCGGGGGCGCAGCGTGTGCTCCAGCCAGTCGGCGACCTGGGTCGTGAGCCGCTCCTGCAGCTGCAGGTCGCGGGCGAACGCGTGGAGCCCCCGCGCGAGGTCCGAGAGCCCCAGCAGGTGCTCGCCGGGCAGGTAGCCGATGCGCGCGGTTCCGGTGAAGGGCAGCAGGTGGTGGATGCAGAGCGACGAGAACCGGATCCCGGTGACGACCACGAGGTCGTCGACGCGCTCGGGGTTCGGGAGGACGGCCGTCGGCACGGGCGGGGCCGCCAGCAGGGCCTCGAGCGTCTCGGCCACGCGCTGCGGCGTGCGGACGAGCTCCGGCTCGCCGCAGTCGCGGCCGAGCGCGCGGAGCAGGTCGGCGACCGCGGCCCGGGCGGCGTCGTGGTCGACGCGGGGCAGCAGCGGCGCCGCGGGGGTGAGGATCGTCATCGACCCCTCCTTCTAAGAGAAGTAATATTGACTTTAGAAGTCGACGGGGAGTCCGTCAAGCGGGTCCTGCCCGAGCGGCCGCGATCGGCGGTCGCAGGACGGTTGGGCAGGATTGCCGCCATGACCGACGACGCGCCCCGCTTCTTCGCCGTCCGCGAGTTCCGCACCGAGTCCGGTGTCGTCCTCCCGGAGGCGCGGCTCGCCTACCGCACCTTCGGCTCCCCCGACGCGCCCCGCGGCGCGGTGCTCGTGCCGTCGCACTTCATGGCGGGTTCGGCCGACAACGAGTTCGTGATCGGCGAGGGGCTCGCCCTCGACCCGGCCGAGTTCTTCGTCGTCGCGACGGAGCTCCTCGGCAACGGCGTCTCGTCCTCCCCGAGCAACACGCCCGCCCCGTTCGACGGGCCGCGCTTCCCCGTCACGACGATCCGGGACACGGTCGGGTTGATCCACCGCCTGCTCGTCGAGGAGCTGCACGTCGAGCACCTCGCAGCGGTGGTCGGCTTCTCCATGGGGGCGATGCAGGCGTTCCAGCTCGCCGTCTCGCTGCCGGGCTTCGCCGACCGCGTCGTCGCCCTCGCCGGGACCGCCCGCTGCTACCCGCACGGGACCGCCCGGCTGGAGGGACAGCTCGCAGCGCTCCTCGCCGATCCGTCCTTCGCGGGCGGCGAGTACACCGAGCAGCCGTCGGCGGGCATCGCCGCCTTCGGCACGGTCTGGGCGGCGTGGCTCTACTCGCAGCAGTGGTGGCGCGACGAGCTGTGGCGCGAGACCGACCCGGAGGCGACGTTCGAGTCGACGATGCGGGAGTTCCGCGACGACTTCCTGCCGGGCGCCGACGCGAACGACGTCGTGCTGCACTGCCGAACCTGGCAGCGGCACGACGTCGGGACCACACCGGGCGCCGACGGCGACACGCAGGCGGCGCTCGCGACCATCGGCGTGCCGGTGCTCGTGATGCCGGGCGAGACGGACCTCTACTTCCCCGTCGGCGACGCCGCGCTCGAGGCGGCGGCGATCCCGCAGGGCGCGCTGCTGCCGATCCCGTCGCTCTGGGGTCACCCGGCCGGGGCCGGCGCGAGCCCGGCCGACAAGGACTTCCTCAACGACGCGATCCGCCGCTTCCTCGCCGGCGGCACGATCCCCGAGGCGGCGCCGCTCCCCCGCTGACCACCGCGACGGACGGGCCTCTCCCGTCCATCGCTGTGGAGGCGGCCCGAGGAGCACACTGTGCCGCGTGGAGCAGGAAGCCCGGGAGCAGGCGTTCATCACCGCGCTCGTCACCGAGCACTTCGCGCTGCAGTCCGCGGCGAGCGCGACGATCAGCGAGAGCAGCAGTCGCGGCTCGCTCTACCTCGTCGCCCTCTCGAGCAGCCTCGTCGCGCTCGGGTTCACGACCGGCTCGGGCGACTTCCCGCTGCTCGCGGCCGTCGTGCTCCCCGTCGTGCTCCTGCTCGGCTGGTTCACGCTCGTCCGCCTCGTCGACACGAGCATCGAGAACGTGCAGTGCCTCCGGCGGATCAGCGCGATCCGGCGCTACTACGCGAGCCTGCTGCCCGAGGGCGCGCGCTACTTCCCGACCGCGGGCACCGCCGCGGCCGACTCGCAGTCGATGCAGGGGATGCGACCGAGCCGGTTCCGGCTGCTGTTCACGATGGCGAGCCTCGTCGCGGTCGTGAACGCCGTGGTCGGCGGCGCGGCGGCCGCGGTCCTGCTCAGCGTGGCGACCGCCGCGCCGCGCGGCGTCGCGGCGGCCGTCGGCGCGGTCGTCGCCGTCTCGCTCGCCGCCGGAGCGCTCCTGTACCAGGCGGCGCGCTGGCGCGCCGCCTTCCCCGCGAGGACTGAGCCGCGGCGATCAGTTCGGCTGCACCCCGAACGCCGCGGCGAGCAGCTCGATCTTGCGCGCACGGCCGAGGCGCGGCAGGTCGCTGCCGTCGCGGACGATCCGGCCGCGCGCCTCGAAGTCGTCGA
The DNA here is from genome assembly GCF_029846255.1 of Amnibacterium sp. CER49. Classification (GTDB taxonomy): domain Bacteria; phylum Actinomycetota; class Actinomycetes; order Actinomycetales; family Microbacteriaceae; genus Amnibacterium. The sequence goes on from NZ_JARVWQ010000001.1 coordinate 1,139,164, forward strand.
GGAAGTCGCGAGCCCACGCCACGTCGGACGGCGTCGGGCTGATGACCTCGTTGATCACCGGCAGCTGACCGACGTCGAGGCAGAGCTTGCCGGTGAGGCCGAGCGCGACCGTCACCTCGGCCTGCTCGCGGAGCACCGCATGGCTCGTGCCGACGGTCGGGCCGTCGATCGGGCCGGGCAGGTCGCCGATGCGGCTCGCGACGACGAGCCGGGAGCGCGGGTACGCCATCGCGAGGTCGTCGGCGCTCGTGCCCGTGTCGCGGCGGTAGTCGCCGCTGCCGAAGGCGAGGCGGAAGGCGCCGCGCGACTTCGCGACCGTCACCGCCTCCTCGATGCCGAGCGCCGACTCGAGCAGCGGCAGCACGGGCGTCGCGCCGCCGAGCCGGTCGAAGGTCTCGGTGACGTGCTCGCCGGCCTCGGTCTTCGCGAGCACGACGCCCTGCAGCCCGGGCAGGCCCGCGATGGCGAGCACGTCGTCGGACCAGAACGCGGTCGAGTGGTCGTTGATGCGCACCCAGGCCCGATGCTCGCCGCCGCGCGACAGCCACTCGACCACGGAGTCGCGCGCCTGCGCCTTGTTCGCCGGGTCGACCGCGTCCTCGATGTCGAGCACGATCTGGTCCGCTCGTGACGCTCGTGCCCGGTCGAACGCGTCCGCGCCCGCCGAGCCGTTCACGAGCAACCAGGACCGCGAGATCGCGGGGTCGACGTCCCTCTGTGCCACGGATCCATCCTGGCGTGCCCCGCAGCCCGCCGAGAACGCGCCCGATCGCGCGGTGACCGGCCGGCCAGACTCGAGCCGTGCCGTCCGCCGTGCAGCTGATCCGCTCGTCCGTCCCTCCCGCCACCCCGTACGCCGTGGCCGCCACCGCCCCCGCCGGAGGCGCGGCTGATCGTGCTCGCGGGCGCGTGCCCGCTCGACGAGCACGGCGCCACCGTCGGTGTCGGCGACCTCGCCGCGCAGGCAGCCCGCTGCCTCGAGACCATGACGCAGGCCCTCGCGGACGCCGGCGCGACCCTGACCGACGTGCTCGCGACACGCGTGCTCGTCGCCTCGACGGATCGAGCCGACCTCGGCACGGTGTGGACGGTGGTCCACGACGCCTTCGGCCCGCACGAGGTGCCGAGCACCCTGCTGGGCGTCACCGTGCTCGGGTGGCCCGACCAGCTCGTCGAGATCGAGGCGATCGCGGCCGTGATCGACCCGGGGTGACGACCCGCGCGGGACCAGCACGGAGGGCGAGGATTGTGTAACAATCCTCGCCGTGCCCGTCCTGCTCGTGCTCCTCGCCTCGGCGCTCTTCGGCACCACCGGAACGACGCGCGCGCTCGGGCTGCCGGACCTCGACCCCGTCGTCACCGGGGCCCTGCGCATCGCGCTCGGCGGCCTGCTGCTCGCGGTAATCGCGCTCGCACGACGGCGGCCCCGGCTCGCCCTGCCGCCGGGGCGCCCCGTCGCGTGGCGCGCGCTGCTGCTCGTCGCCGCGGGCACGGCGGGCGTCGTCGTCTACCAGCCCGCGTTCTTCGCCGGCGTCCGCGCGAACGGGGTCGCCGTCGGCACGCTCGTCGCGCTCGGCTCCTCCCCCGTCTTCACCGGGCTCTGGAGCTGGCTCGCCCTGCGTCGCAGGCCCTCCTCGCGCTGGTTCCTGTGCACCGCGATCGCCGTGCTCGGCGTCGTGCTGCTGAGCGGCCTGCTCGACGGCGGCGCGAGTCCGGTCTCGCCCGCGGGCGCGGTCGCCTCGCTCGCGGCCGGCGTCGCCTACTCGACGTACACCCTGGGCGTGAAGGGCCTGCTCGACCGCGGCTGGAGCACCACGGCCGCCGTTGGGGCGGTGTTCGGCACCGCCGGCGTCGTGAGCGCGCTCGAGCTCGCGGTCGTCGGGGACGGCGGGATCACGACGGGTCCCCAGCTGCTCGCCGTGCTCTGGCTCGGGGTGATGACGACCACCGCCGCGTACCTGCTCTTCACCCGCGGTCTCGAGCGGCTGCCCGCCGCGACCGTCTCCACGCTGACGCTCGCGGAGCCGGTGGTCGCCGCCGTGCTCGGCGTGCTCGTGCTCGGCGAGCGGCTCTCGGCGCCCGCGATCGTCGGCGGGCTGCTGCTGCTGCTCGCGCTGTCGCTGCTCGCGCTGCCGCGTGCGGGAGCGGCCGTGCCGGACGCGCTGCCGACGACGTGACCGCCTCCCGCGACACCGCGGTGCTGCGCGTCGCCGCCGAGCTGCGGTCGGAGATCCTGAGCGGTCGCATCGCGCTCGGCAGCCCGTTGCGGGAGGAGCCGCTCGCCGCCCGGTTCGGTGTCTCCCGGCACACGGTGCGCACGGCGCTCGCGAACCTCGCGGGCACGGGACTCGTGCGCACGGCGCCGTTCGTGGGCGCCCGGGTGCCGCCCTTCGACGAGGCGGAGGCCGCGGCGCTGCAGGACCTCCGCCGGGCGCTCGAGAGCGAGGCCGCCGACCTGCTCCACCGCCGGTACGGGGGCGCCCCCTGGCCGCAGGCGGTCCTCGCGCCGATCGACGCGGCGCTCGGCCGGCTGCGCGCCGCGGAGCGCGACGGCGACGAGGCCGAGACCCTGCAGGCGCACAGCGCGGTGCACCGCGCGCTCGTCGCGGCCGCGGGCAGCCCGCGCATCACCCGGGCCCACGAGCAGCTGAGCGACGAGCTCAGCCTGCTGCTCCTGCACGCCCGTCCCCGCTACGGCGCCGGCGAGCTCGAGCGGCAGCACCGCGCGCTGCTCGCCGACGTGCAGCGGCTCGGGGCGCCGCCGGTGCGCGAGCACCTCGACGACACCCTCGAGCGGCTCGGCATACCGCGGCAGGCATGAACGCCGCCGTCAGAAGGGGTAGCGCTCGATCGACCCCTGCGCCGTGATCCAGCGCGTCTCGGTGAAGGCCTCGGCGTTCGCCTCGAAGCCGCCGAAGCGCACGCCGGTGCCCGAGGCGGCGACGCCGCCGAAGGGCGCGACGGACTCGTCGTCGACCGTCTGGTCGTTGATGTGCACGATGCCGGAGGGCAGCCGCTCGGCGAGGGACAGCCCGCGCATGACGTCGCGGGTGAGGATGCCGAGCGAGAGGCCGTACTCGCTGCGGTTCACGACATCGACCAGCTCGTCCTCGGACTCGAACCGCAGCACGGGCGCGACCGGTCCGAACACCTCCTCCGCGAACGCCCGGTGGTCCGGCCGCACCTCGGCGAGCACCGTCGGGCGGTAGAAGAGCTCGTCGTACGTGCCGCCCGCGGCGAGCCGGGCGCCCGCGTCGACCGACGCGGTGACGAGCTCGTGCACGTGGTCGCGCTGGTGCGCGTCGATGATCGGCCCGAGGGCGACGTCGTCGCTGCGGGGGTCGCCGACGGGCAGGCGGTCGGCGCTCGCCGCGAGCCCGTCGACGTACCGGTCGTACACCGAGGCGTGCACGAGGTGACGGCCGGCGGTCATGCAGATCTGGCCCTGGTGCAGGAACGACCCCCACGCGCCGGCGCTCACGGCGGCATCCACGTCGACGTCGTCGAGCACGACGAGCGCGTTGTTGCCGCCGAGCTCGAGGTGCGCCCGCTTCAGCAGCCGCCCCGCCTGCTCGCCGACGCGCCGACCGGCGGCGGTCGAGCCGGTGAACGAGATCACGCGCACGTCCGGGTGCTCGACGAGCGCGCCTCCCGCCTCGGCGCCGCCGGGCAGCACCGACAGCACGCCAGCGGGCAGCCCCGCCTGCGCGAGCAGCTCGGCGAGGAACAGGCCGCCGGTGACGGCGGTGCGCGGATCGGGCTTCAGCACGACGGCGTTGCCGAGCGCGAGCGCCGGGGCCACGCTGCGCGTCGAGAGGATGCCGGGGAAGTTGAAGGGCGAGATGACGCCGACGACGCCGACCGGCACCCGCTGCGCGAGGCTCAGCCGCGGCTTGGCGGTGCGGAGCACCTGCCCCGTCGGGGCGAGGGCGAGCGCGGCGGCGAAGTGCAGCTCGCTCACGACGAGCCCGACCTCGAAGGCCGCCTTGCCGCGTGCGGAGCCCGCCTCGCCGACGAGCAGGCCGGCGTACTCGTCGGCGTTCGCCTCGAGCAGCGCGGCGGCCCGGCGCAGCACGGCCGCGCGCTCGTCGAACGGAGCGGCGGCCCACGCGGGCTGAGCGCGTCGCGCCGCCCGCACCGCGCGGTCGACGTCGCTCGCGTCGGCGAGGCCCACCGTGCCGAGGCTCGAGCCGTCCGACGGGCAGACGACGTCGCGGGTGACGCCGGACCCGGTCGTCCACTCGCCTGCCAGGAAGAGGCGCTCGCTGCGGGCGCCCAGATCGAGAAGTGCCATGCCGTGCTCCATCGCGTCGGGACGTGCGGACGCTAGCAAGACCGGATGGGGAGGGGCCGACGGGAGCGGGACCCCTGCCGGTCGCTTCGAAGGCCGGCCGGGGTGCTCAGGCGGATGCGGCGGACGCGAAACGGGCGGGGTCGAGGAAGCCGAGCTCCAGCCCCGGCGCGCGTCCGGTCGCGAGGTCGGCGAGCGCCTCGCCGAGCGCGGGCACGAACTTGAAGGCGTGCCCGGAGCAGCCCGTGGCGACCACGACGCCCGGTGCCCCCGGCAGCGGGCCCAGCAGGAAGTCGCCGTCGGGGCTCATCGTATAGAGGCAGGTGACCGCGGAGAGCAGGGGCCCCGCGGCCTCGGGCAGCACCCGCTCGAGCGCCGCGCGCAGCTCGGCGACCTCCTCGGGACGCACGACGCGGTCCACGCCCTCCGGCGTCGTGTCCTCGCCGCCGTCGTGGCGCCCGATGCGCACGCCGTGCCCCGGCAGGAAGGGGAAGCCGTAGAAGAGGCCTGCCGCGTCGCTCAGCACGAAGCCCGGCAGCGCGGCGGGACCGAGCGCTGCGGGATCGCGCGGGGTGAAGTGGGCGACGACCTTGCGGCGCGCGACGATCGGCAGCCCCGCATCGGCGAGCAGCCCGGGCGCCCAGGGCCCGGCCGCGACGACCACCGCGCGGGCGCGGTAGCGGCGGGCCGTGGTGACGACGACCGGCTCGTCGCCGGGCTCGATCGCGACCACCCGGTCGGCGCGGAGCTCGGCGCCGGCCGCTCCGGCGAGACGGAGCTGGGCGCGGACCGTCGCCTCCGGATCGACGAATCCGGCGTCGCGCTCGAGCACCGCCTGCCAGTCGTCGCCGAGCCGCACCGCGGGGTATCGGCGGCGGACCTCGCCCGCGGCGAGCGCCTCGACCGGCAGCCCGTGCCGCTCGGCGGCGCCGAGCACGGCCGGCACGACACCCCTCGGGTCGTCGGGGGCGGCGAGCGTGAGGACGCCCGCCGGCGTGAGCAGCCGCTCCCCTGCAGCCGCTTCGAGGTCGTGCCACAGCCGCCAGGCGCGCGCGGCGAGCGGCACGTAGGCCGGGTCCTCGAAGTACGCCTGCCGCACGAGCCGGGCGGCCCCGTGCGAGCTGCCGTCGCGGTGCCCGGCCGACCGGGGGTCGAGCCCGAGGACCGTCTCCCCGCGCGCGGCCAGCGCGTGCGCCGCGGCGGAGCCGATGCCGCCGAGGCCGACGACGACGACGCCGTCCACCCGCTGCTCCGTCACGGCGGACGCGCCGCTCACCGGCGCAGCGCCAGCCGCGCGAGGCGGTTGCCGACGAGCTGCCCGATCTGCACGAGCACGATGATCGTCGCGACCGTGATGTAGACGACGGGCCAGTCGTAGCGCTGCGACCCGTACGTGACGGCGAAGTCACCGAGGCCGCCGCCGCCGATGAGGCCCACCTGCGCCGACATGTCGACGATCCCGACGAAGAGGAACGTGTAGCCGAGGATGAGCGGACCGAGCCCCTCGGGGATCAGCACGGTCGCGATGGTGCGCAGCGGCGATGCGCCCGCCGCTCGCGCGGCCTCGAGCACGCCGGGGTCCACGGCGACGAGGCTCTGCTCGACGATGCGCGAGACGGCGAACGCCGCCGCGAGCGACAGGGCGAAGGTCGCGGCGGCCGGGCCGAGGTAGGTGCCGAGCACCCCGATCGTCACGGGTGCGATCGCGATGACGAAGATCACGAACGGGATCGGCCGCACGATGTTCACGACGACGTTCAGCACCGCGAACAGCACGGGGTTCGACAGCAGGCCGCCCCTGCGGGTCACCGCGAGCGCGACGCCGAGCACGAGGCCGAGCGCGCCCGCGACCACGAGCGAGACGAGCACGATGAAGAGCGTCTGCCCGATCGCGGTGAGGTAGGTGGGCAGGTCGGCGAGGAACCCGTTCATCCGGCGGCCTCCTCCTCGACGGCGATGCCGGCCCCGCGCAGCTCGGCGAGCGCCTCGTCGACCGCGGCGCCGGGGCCGTCGAGCGCGTACGTGAGGGCGCCCACCGATCGGTCGCCGAGCTCGGAGATGCCGCCGAACACGAGCTCGTTCGACAGGCGGCGCTTCGCGAAGGCGTCGGAGACCGTGGCGGTGAATCCGGGCCGGTCGGCGACGCGGACCGTGACGAGCCGGCCGCGGTGCGCCGAGCGCAGCCGGTCGAGGGTCGCGCCGGTCGGCCGGTCGTGGAGCACGCTCCGCACGAAGCGCGCCGCCGCCGGCGTCGCCGGGGCGCTGAAGACGTCGACGAGCGAGCCGCGCTCGACGATGCGGCCCGCCTCCATCACGACCACCTGCTGCGCCACCGCCTTCACCGCCTCCATCTCGTGGGTGATGAGCACGATGGTGATGCCGAGCTCGCGGTTCACCCGCTTCAGCAGCGCGAGCACGTCGGCCGTCGTCTCGGGGTCGAGCGCGCTCGTCGCCTCGTCCGCGAGCAGCAGCCGCGGGCTCGTCGCGAGCGCCCGGGCGATGCCGACCCGCTGCTTCTGCCCGCCGGAGAGCTGCTCGGGGTGGGCGTGGGCCTTGTCGAGCAGGCCGACGAAGTCGAGCACCCGGGCGACGCGTGCATCGCGCTCGGTCCTCGAGACGCCGGCCACGCGGAGCGGGTACGCGACGTTGCCCGCGACGGTGCGCGCCCGGAACAGGTTGAACTGCTGGAAGATCATCCCGATGTCCCGCCGCACCCGGCGCAGCTCGCGCTCCGGCAGCGCGGAGATCTCGGCGTCGCCGACGAGCACCCGGCCCGTCGTGGGCTGCTCGAGCCCGTTCATGAGGCGGACGAGGGTGCTCTTGCCGGCGCCCGAGTAGCCGATCACCCCGAGCACGCCGCCCTCCTCGACCTCGAGGCTCACGTCGTCGAGCGCGACGAGGTCGCCGAAGCGCTTCGTCACGTGCTCGACCCGGACCGCCGCGGTCATGCTGCTCCCCTCGCACGGGTGCGGTCCGGCGTCGCCGCCGGACCGCACCCTCCCTGCCGTGCCGCTACTGGGCGGCCTTCGCGTCCGACTCGACCTTCGCGAGCGTCGACTGCAGCCGCTTCGGGCTCCAGGTCTCGAAGACCGCGGTGCCGCCGTTCTCCTTCTCGACGAGCGCCTTGACCGCGGGGGCCTGGTAGAGCGCCGCCAGCTTCTGGTACAGCCCCTTCGATGCGTCGGCCTTGCGGGCGACGAACGCGTTCACGTACGGGGCCGCCGAGGCCGACTTCGGGTCGTCCTGCGCGATCGCCTGCGCGCCGGTGAGGCCGGCGTCGATGGCGTAGTTCTTGTTCACGATGGCGGCGGCGACCGAGCCGTTCTTCACGGCGTTCGCCGTCTGCGAGGCGTCGATCGGCTGCACCTGGATCTTCGACGAGGTGATGTCCTTCGTGGTCGAGAAGGCCGTGCCGCCCCCCTTCAGCGTGAGCAGCTTCGCGCTCTGCAGCACGAGCAGGCCGCGGGCCTCGTTCACCGCGTCGTTCGGGATCGCGACCTTCGCGTCCTTCGGCAGCGCGGACGGCGACGAGTACTTCGTCGAGTAGAGCGGCAGCGGGTAGATCGCCGTGGCGCCGATCGGCTGGAGGTCGTCCTTGCTCGTCACGTTGTAGTTCGCGAGGTACTGCAGGTGCTGGAACTCGTTGAGGTCCGTCTGCCCCTGCGACAGCGCGGGGTTCGGCTGGCTGTAGTCGGTGAAGTTCACGAGCTTCACGGTCACGCCGAGCCGCTGCTTCGCGAGCGCGATGAACGGCTTCCAGTGCGGCTGCGCGATGTCGGCGACGCCGATCGTCACCGTCTTGTCAGGCGCTCCGGCGGCGGACTGGCGACCGACGACCGCGACCCCGACGGCGACGGCGGCGACGACCACCGCGGCGGCGGCGACGACCGCGATCACCGGACCGCGGCGACGGGCCCTCGTGGGGAGCTGCGGGGCGGGATCGGACGGGGTGCTGCTGCGGGGGTCGCTCATCGTGGCCTCTGCTCGTTCGGGACGTCGGTGGGGCGCGGCCGTTCGGTGCGCCCGGACCACCGTGCAGGGCGATGGGGCCGCGCGCCGAATCCGTGTTGCGGAATGCGACGCCGGATGACCGCGGGCGACGCTCAGCCGCGGGGCGGGAGCTCGAGCGCGTTCCACTCCTGCACGGGCAGCGGCTCGGCGAGCCCCTCGAGCACGAACGGGTCGTGCTGCGGGAACGCCTCGGCCGCCGCGCGGGTGCGGAAGACGGCCAGCGAGCCGCTGCCGGGTGCAGGCAGGAGCGGTCCGATCAGCAGCAGGTCGCCGCCGACGGCGACCTCGTCGAGGTAGGCGCGGTGGCGCGGGTACACCTCCGGCACCCGGCTCGCGGCGCCGGGGACGATGTCGTAGCGCAGCAGGTACAGCACGGGCGCCAGTGTGGCAGCGCGGCCGCCCGGCCGCCGCGCGCCCCGGTGCGAACAGTCGGCACGCCGTGCGTCGCGCCGCCGCGGCGGGAGGGCGGGAGCCGCGTACGCTGATCCCCCGCAGCCGCCCGCCGGACCGGGCGCCGCTGCTGCAGCGACCGAGCCGAGGAGGCCGATCCGTGCGAGCCGTCCGCGCGACCGAGCCCCGCCATGCGCAGGGCCGGCCCGGCGTCGTCGCACCGCCCGTCTGCGGCTGCAACCACCACACGCGCCACGGCGACGCGGACGAGCCGGCCGCCTACGTCGTGCACGCCCGCTGCCCCAGCTGCCGCGAGGAGGACGTGCTGCTGCTCTGCCAGTCGTCCGTCCTCACCGTGTTCAGCGTCCCCGTCGGGCTCGCGAGCATCGAGTGCATCGTCTGCGGGGCGACGGCGCCGGTCCGCGAGTTCTGGACGGCGATCGAGGCCGTCAGCGAGGCGAGCGGCGGTCTGCGCACCACCTGCCGGCCCGGCCGCGCCTGCGTCGGCTGCTGACCGGTTCGTGCCGCTGCGGCACCGGGAGGACACTGGCCGCCATGGCCAGTGACACGAGCGTGACCCTGATGCTCGACTCCGCATCCCTCTTCGCGGCCCTGCAGCGGGAGGCGGGTGCGTGGCGGCTGCAGGACCACGAGTTCGACCCGCAGTCCGACGAGCTGCGGATGGTCTACGACCGGGGAGGGACGGGCCGCATCGCGCTGACGGTGGCGTTCGAGCTCGACGAGCAGCAGGTGGGCCGCATCCTCGAGGCCGCCCGCGCGGCGTCATGAGCCCTCTTGCGCCGGCGCGCTACGACGCCACGGCCTCGGCCCCGAGCGGCGGCACGACCGCTCCCGTGTAGGCGTCGAGCCGCCCGCGGAGGTAGCGCTCGGCAGAGCCGTTGTCGGGCTCCGGGCCGTCGCCGGCGTCCTCGGCGAGCAGCTGGGTGCCGGCGTTCAGGAGCAGCGCGATCGACACCCGGGCCTCCTGGTCCTCGTCGAGCGCGGCGAGCCGGACGATGTCCGAGCCCCGGATGCGGCCGAGCAGCGCCGCGTACTCGAGCACGAGCGCGGCGACGCCGTTCCCGACGAGGAACGACCGCTGGGCGACGGTGAGACGCTGCATCCGAGCACGCTAGGCAGGTGGGCGCGCCCGTGGGCGACCCTTGACAACGGTGCGGGAGTGCGCGTCGGCTCAGCGGGCCGGATCGAGCTGCTGGTCGCCCACCCTGACCGCCTCGGTGACCGCGACGACGTCGGCGACGAGGCGGTCGAGGTGGTCGTCCGACAGACCGGCGAACGGTGAGAAGGCCCGCACGAAGCCGCGGTAGATGTTCTCGACGATCTCCTGGCCGGCCGGCGTGAGCTCGACGTGCACGCTGCGCCGGTCGGTGGGGTGCGGCCGGCGGACGAACAGGCCGTTGCCCACGAGGCGGTCCACCATCGCCGTCACCGCGCCGGTGGTCATGCGCAGGTCCTCGGCGAGACGCTTCGGCGTGATCGGCGCCGACGAGAAGGTGACGATGGTGAAGGCGTCGAACTCGGGGATGCTGAGCCCCTGGGAGGCGGCGACCCGCATGCGGAACTGCCGGTACTCGTAGTCGAACAGACGGATCGCGTCGGCGAGCGGCCGCACCCGCGCGTCGCCGTCGGCGAGCGGCACATCCTCGAGCGCCATGTCGCCCCCTTCCGGCCGGGCTCCCATTCTGCCGGTTCTCGGCTAGCGGGGGTCTCCGCGTTACCCGTGAACGGGTACGGCCGCCCTGGTCGCGCCCCGGATTGGGGACGCGCGGGGCGAGCGCCGCGCCTCCCGATCCGCATAGCATTCCTGCATCGGGCCTCGCTTCGATTGGGGGATCGGAGCTCGAGCAGCCGAAGCTGAAGAGCGCCACGGATGGCCGGTCGGGGGGCCGGCCATCCGTGGCGCTCTTTCCCGTTCGAGGCGCGTCGTGCGAGGGCACGACCCCGGAGTCCGGCCGCGCCGTTCGTGCTGTCACCGGGCCCGCTCGTGCTGCGCCGGTGGCGCGAGGACGACCTCGACGCGGCCCGGGTCGCCCTGCAGGGTTTCGCGGCGCGGCACCGGAACGGCGACCGCAGCGCCTCACGGGAGGCGGTGGTGCGGGTCCGGCGCCGCAGCGGCTGGAGCAGCGGACGGTACGCGTCCTGGGCGAGCGCGTCGGCGAGATGCTCAGGTCGCCGGCCCGCGGCGATCCCGCGCCGCAGGTCCGGTCGTCGGCGTCCGGACCCGCGACGCGATCAGCGGCTGCGCAGCGCCCGGGCCCAGAGCTCCTGCTCCGCGCGCCTCGCGAGGTCGTGCAGCCGACCGAAGTCGCCCTCGCGCAGCGCCCGCGGCTTCGGGTCGAAGATGCAGAACGAACCGATGCGGTGGCCGTCCCAGCTGTGCAGCGGGTACGCGGCGTAGAAGCGGAGCCGCTGCGCGAGGGGCAGATCCGCGACGCGCCCGTCCTTCTGCGCGTCGTTGATCAGCGTGATGCCGTCGCGCTTCACCGTGACCTGGCAGTAGCCCTCGGTGCGCGGCCGCACCGGCTGCGCGGGCTCCGCGGCGAGGGCCCACTGGAGGTCGCCGTCCAGGAGGGTCAGCGCCGCCCCGGACACGCGATGGTAGCGCCGGGCCTCCCGCACCAGCTCCTCGAGCAACGGGTTCTGCTGGTCCGCGGAGAGCCGCATCGCGGTGAGCGCCTTCTGGCGGCTCCACTCGTCGTTGCGGCCCCGGAAGACCGACGGCGACTCCACCGAGACCGCGGCGGCGGCCGCCGTCAGCCGCGGTGCGAGACGGTCCGCCACGACGCCGCCCCAGTCGCGGTAGGCGTGCGCTGGCAGCTGCCGCCCCGTCTCGCCGGCGGGAGCGGCGAGGTCGGTGAAGAGCACCCGCCGGCTGGTGGCGCAGAGCTGCTCGACCACCGCGGCCTGCTGCTCGGCGACGGTGCGCGCGGCACGGCCGCCCCACCCGCGCTCCTCGAGCGCGAGCATCGCGGACGCCGAGGTCAGCACCGCGAGCGCTGCCGTCGGGGCGCACTCGCTCTGCAGCAGCCGCAGCGCCGTCGCGACCTCCGCACCCCACCCGCCCTGACGCGAGCGGTCGAGGGCTGCGCGCTCCCCCAGCACGACGACGACGGCGTCGAAGCGCTTCAGGCGCAGCCCGCGGAGCGCGGCGAGAGCCGGAAGCCGTGTGGGATCCGGCTCCACCACCACGTCGAGGTCGATGCCGTGGCCCGTCAGCCGGGCCAGCTCCTCCGCCAGGTAGCCGGGCAGGCCGAGCCGGTGCTCCCGGAGGCCCCAGCCGACGAGGGCGCCGCCGCCGAAGACCAGCACCCGGAACGGCTCGGCCCCACCGGCGGAGATCGCCGCGACCGGGTCCGGCCGGTTCTCGACCCGTGCATGGTCGCTCGGCGTCGCGACCGGTTCGGCGGCACTCGCGCGCGCTGCGGTGACGCGAGGACGCGGCAGCGCGATCGCCCAGCTCATCGAGGTGACCCCGTTCCCGCGATCGTCAGCGGCCGGCGGCGGCGTCGAAGAGCCGTCGCCGGGCCGCCACGGCCAGGTCGCGGAGCAGCACGAGGTCGTCCGTGCCGTCGCTCCGCGGTTCGGGGTCGAAGACGCAGAGCACCGCGACCGGCTGGCCGTCGGGCCCCTCCACCGGGTGCCCCGCGTAGAAGCGGTCGGTGCCGTCCTGCACCGACGGGAGCGAGCGGAACGCCGGGTCGCTGCGCGCGTCGCGGACGAGCAGCCCGCGGCGCTCGTGCAACGCCGACGCGCAGAACGAGTCGTACCGGTCGATCTCCTCGAGCTCGAAGCCCTGCCGCACCGAGAAGCGCGTGCGGTCCGCGTCGATCACGCTGAGGGCCGCGTAGCGGGTGCCGTAGCCGGCGCGGGCGGAGGCCACGATGCGTCCGAGCTCGTCGTCGCGGCTCAGGTCGAGCCCCGCGAGCCGGTTTACTGCCGCCTGCCGTCGAGGCTCGTCGACCGGTGCGCTCCGTCGCTCGGCGCGGCCCACGTGCGGCGCGAGCCCGCGTGCGACCGCGCCGGCCCAGGCGGCGTAGGTGTCGCTCGGGCGCCCGGGAGCCGCCTCGGGCAGCTCGACGAGCACCACGTCCGCCGGGACGGCGGATCGCAGCAGCGCCTGCGGCGACGGGTCCCCCGTCACGATCGCAGCGACGACGGGGACGCCCGCCGGAAGCCGGCGGCACAGCTCGGCGAGCAGGTCGCGCAGGCGGTTCGCCGAACCGCGCCGGAGCGGCGCGGGACCGGCGACGACGACGGCGGCGTCGACGTGCGCGACGTCCCGTCCGTGCAGGCCTCGGTCCAGGGCCGAGGCGGCGAGCCGTCGCATCGGGACGACCTCGACGTCGGCCCCGTGCCCGGTGAACGGCGGCATGCGGCGCGCGAGCTGCCCGGCCACGCCCAGCCCGTGGCACCGGACGCCGTGCAGCAGGGACGCCTCGGCGCCGAGCAGCAGCAGCTGGTGCGGATCGGGCCCGGATGCGGACACACGCGGATCGTCGGTCGGAAGGAGGTGCGGCTCCGCCGCGAGCGGGCGGAGCACCATCGGGAGGACGCTCATGTGGCGGCACTCGACTTTCGTTCGGTAACCCGGCTGACCTCGAGGGTCCCGTGGCTTTGCGTCCCCGGCTCGCGCCGGGTTTGCCGTTGTCGTGGAAGGAGCGACGGCTGCGGGGATACCGCGAGCGGGCCCCGCGATCCGCTCAGCGCCAGGGTAGAACGACCGGTCTTCCCCGGTCACCCGCCAGTTCGGGGGTGCAGGGTGGCGTCGGCGCCCTGTGCCACGGTGGGGATCCACGGCTCCGGCATCCTCGGAGCGGAAGGAGGAGGAGGGGTGGACGCCCTGCCCGAGGAGGTCGTCGCGCAGGCCCTGTTCGCACTGCCCGCGGCGTCGCTGATCACCGACGCGCAGCAGCGGATCCTGGTGGCGAACGCCGCCTTCACCCGGATGACCGGGTACACCCAGGACGAGGTGCGCGGCCGCACCTGCGGCTTCCTGCAGTCGCCCGAGACCGACGAGCGGACCCTCGCCGAGCTCGACGAGGCGCTGCGCGCAGGCCGCGCCTACTCCTGCGAGGTGTTCAACGTACGCAAGGACGGGACCCCGTTCTGGAACTTCCTGCGCATCCAGCCGCTGCGCGCGGACGACGGCACGCTGCAGGGCTTCATCAGCGCGCAGCTCGACGTCTCCGATTCGGTCGAGCAGCGCCGGCTCCTCGCGGACGAGGCACGCACCACCGCGCTCCTGCTCGATCTCGCCGCGCGACTGGGGCGAAGCCCCGCCGAGGCCTCGATCGCCCAGGAGGTGGCGCAGACGGTGCGCCACCTCGGCCTCGACCGCTGCAGCGTCGCGGTCATCGACGCCGCGCGCGGCCGGCTGCGCATCGCGAGCCGCGCGGGCTGGGGCGAGCTCGCGCCCGAGGTCGAGGAGCTCCGGCTGCGACCCGAGGACTCCCCCGAGTTCGACGACATGCTCGCGAACCCGCGGATCCTGCTCGTCCGGCCCGACTCGTCGCCGTGGGCCGCCGACATGCTGCGGCGGCTCTCGAGCAACGGCTTCGTCGCCGTGCCGGTGCGCTCGGGGGCCGAGCTCCACGGGCTCCTCGTCTGCCACTGGGCCGACTCGCCCGCCCCCGCGGAGCTCCCCCAGGGCCTCACCGAGTCGCTCACGGCCATCGCCGGGCTCGCCGCGACGGCCCTCGACAACGTCGCGCTGCTCGAGCGGGTGCGCCGGGACGCGCGCGAGGACGCCCTCACGGGCGTCGCGACCCGTCCGGTCGTGACCGAGCGGCTCGCCGACGCGCTCGAGCGCGACGGCCTCACCGGCGTGCTCTTCTGCGACATCGACCGCTTCAAGCGCATCAACGACGCCCTCGGGCACGGGGCCGGCGACGAGGTGCTCCGTCAGGTGGCGGGGCGCCTCGCAGCAGTGGCCGGCGCGATCGACACGGTCGGGCGCGCCGGCGGCGACGAGTTCGTGATCGTGCTGCCGGAGCTCGTGAGCCCGGACCATGCGCGCGCCTTCGCCGAGCGGCTCGAGGCCGCGCTCCGGCTGCCCTTCACGATCCACGGCCGCCCGGTGTTCGTCACGATGTCGGTCGGCATCGCGACGGGCCGGATGCGGACCGAGCCGGCCGCCGAGACGGCCGACGCGCTGCTGCGCCAGGCAGACGCCGCGATGTACCGCGTGAAGGAGCGGCGACACCGGCGCGAGCTCGATGCGCCCGGCGTCGACCTGCTCGCGCTCGACACCGACCTGCACCTCGCGCTCGATCGGCGGGAGATCGGCATCGCACTGCAACCGCAGTACGACCTGCGCACCGGCCGGCTGACCGGCTTCGAGGCGCTCGCCCGCTGGATCCACCCGCTGCTCGGCGAGGTGCCCACCGAGCGGTTCGTCGCCCTCGCCGAGGTCGGCGGCCTCGTCCACGACCTCGACGTGCAGGTGCTCGAGCAGGCCTGCGCGGCCATCGACCGGGCCGGCGTCGAGGGGCTCTGCATCGCTGTGAACACGAGCCCGATCGGGCTCACCGAGGCGGATCTCGCGACGGACGTCGCCCGGGTGCTCGCGGCGTACCCGGACCGCACCTGGAACCTCACCGTCGAGCTCACCGAGACCGCGCTCGTCCACGATCCGGCTCGGGTCGCGGGGCAGCTCGCCCGGCTGCGGGCGCTCGGCGTCGAGACCGCCGTCGACGACTTCGGCACCGGGTACTCGTCGCTCGCCCAGCTGCAGGACCTGCCGGTGCAGGAGCTGAAGATCGACCGGTCGCTCGTGCAGCGCGGCGGCGCGGTGGCCTCGACGGTGCTGCAGGCGGTCGCGAAGCTCGGGCTGGGCCTCGGGCTGCGCGTCGTCGCCGAGGGGGTGGAGACCCCTGAGCAGCTGCGGGCCGTCCGCAGCGCGGGCTGCTCGCGCGCCCAGGGCTTCCTGCTCGGCGCAGCGCTGCCGCCGGAGGAGGCACTGGCGGCCGCGCCGGCGCTCGGCGAGGCGCTCGACCTGATCTGACGGCCCCTCGCTCGGGGGGCGGGCGGCACCTGGCCCGGCGGCGGCGCAGCCTGGATCCTTGGAGAGGTCCTCGACCCGTCTTCGCGCCTTCTCACCCGGCGCGCCGGATGCTGGGACGCCCGGAAGGAGGAGCACGTGGCCGCACCGTCGGATGCGACGCTGCCGCTGCCGTCGACCCTTCCGAGCGGACGGCCCGACCGGCGGCGGCAGCCGTCCGGCGGGCAGCGGCGCGGCCCGCGGCAGACCGTGCGGCGTCGACGGGGGCGTCTCGTGACCGTGCTCGTGTTCCTCGTCGTGGCCGCGGTGCTGCTGCTGCCGTTCCACCTCGATCACCTCGTGATCCGCGCGGTGCTCGCCCTGCTGCCGCCGTCGGCGGACGCGGGCACCCGCTCGGCGCTGAGCAGCGGCCTGCAGGCCGTCGGCAACGTGCTGCTGTTCGTGCCGATCGGGTTCCTGCCCGCGCGGCGCACCGGGCGTCGCCTGCCCGGCGTGGTGGCCGGGCTCGCGCTCAGCGGGCTCAGCGAGCTCGCGCAGTTCGTCATCCCCACGCGTGTGCCGTCGCTCTCGGACTTCGCCCTGAACGCCCTCGGGGCGCTGATCGGCGCCCTGCTCGCGGTGCGGGGCACGCGCGGCGCGACCGCCGGCCGCTCCCGGCTGCCCGGGATCCTCGCGCGCTGCGTGGCCCTCGTCGGCGTGCTCGCCCTCGTCGGCGCCCTCGGCACCGCCGGGCTCGTGCTCGCCGTTCCGAGCGTCGCGGACGCGCCCGATCGGGTGCGGGTGCTCGCCGCCGCGCACTCCGCGACCCTGCGCACGGCCTCGGCGCCCACCCGGGTGGCGGCGGCGCTGCTCGCCACCGAGGACGCGCGGTACTACGCGCACCCGGGCGTCGACCCGCTCGGCGCCGCTCGCTGGATCGTCGGTACGGTGCAGGGCCGTCAGGACGCCGGGGGCGCCACCATCGAGCAGCAGCTCGCCAAGATGCTCTACACCAACGGACACCAGGGCACGATCGACCGGATGGAGCAGGTGGGCCTCGCGCTGAAGCTCGACCGCACGTACTCCAAGGCGCAGATCCTGCGCATGTACCTGAACACCGCGTACTTCGGGCACGGCTACTACGGGGTCGCCGCCGCGGCCGAGGGGTACTTCTCGCGCAGCGCCGACCACCTCACCTGGCCGCAGGCGGCGCTGCTGGCGGGTCTCGTGCAGGCGCCCACCGCCTACGACCCGGTGACCCACCCGGGTCTCGCGGCGAGTCGCCGCGCGCACGTGCTCGACCGGCTCGCGGCGACGGGGTCGCTGACAGCGGCGCAGGCGGCGGCCTTCTCCCGGTCGGGCCTCGGGCTCGCCCGCGGCTGAGCGGCCCCGAGCCGTTCCGGTCCGCTCCGGCGCGTCCTTCCGTCCAGGTGGAGCCGACGCGCAGCACCGCCTCTGCTGCGGACCGGGCGTCCAGGAGGCTTCTCACGACCCCGCAGTAGCGTGACCGGCGGGCGCCGTCGACGGGCGGCGCCGGAGGTTCAGGCGAAGGAGCACCGTGCCCGGAAGACCGCTGTCCGTCCAGCTCTACTCGGTCCGGGGGGCGGTGGCGGACGACCTCCAGGGGTCGCTGCAGCGCCTCGCCGACATCGGCTTCACGAACGTCGAGCTGTACGGGTTCGTCGACAAGGCCGACCAGTACGCCGCCGCGCTCGAGGCGACCGGGCTGTCGGCGCCGTCCGCGCACGCGCCCGTGCTGCAGTACGACGACCCGGCGCCCGCCTTCGAGGCGGCGAAGCGGCTCGGCGTCGGGACCCTCATCGACCCGCACCACCCGCGCGAGCAGTGGACGACCGCCGACGACGTGCAGCGGGCCGCCGAGCTGATGAACCGCGCCGCCGAGCGGGCGTCGCAGGCGGGCCTCGCGTTCGGCTACCACAACCACTGGTGGGAGCTCGAGAACCGCGTGGACGGCACTCCCGCCCTCGAGGTGCTCGCCGCGGAGCTCTCCCCGGAGGTCGTGCTCGAGGTCGACACCTTCTGGGCGAGCGTCGGCGGCGTCGACGCTCCCGACCTGCTCCGCCGCCTCGGCGACCGGGTGCAGCTGATCCACGTCAAGGACGGCCCGATCAGCCGCGACACCAGGACCCAGCTGCCGGCCGGGCAGGGCGAGGTCGACGTGCCTGCCGTGCTCGCGGCCGCGCCGCGAGCGATGCGCGTGCTCGAGTTCGACGACTACGACGGCGACCCGTTCGACGGGCTCGCCGCCTCGTTCGCCTGGGTGTCGGAGCACGACCGATGAGCGGCACCGGCCCGGTCGGCGTCGGCGTCATCGGCGCGGGCGTCATCAGCAACCAGTACCTGCAGAACCTCGTCACCTTCCCCGACGTGCGCGTCGTGTTCGTCGCCGACATCGACGTGGAGCGCGCCCGCGCGCAGGCCGAGACGTTCGGCATCCCGGGCGCCGGCACCGTTCCCGAGCTGCTCGCCTCCGACGACGTCGAGATCGTCGTCAACCTGACGATCCCCGCCGCGCACGCCGAGGTGGCGCACTCCGCGCTCGACGCCGGTAAGCACGTCTGGAACGAGAAGCCGCTCACCGTGAACCGCGACGAGGCCGACGCCCTCCTCGCGCACGCCCGGGAGGCCGGCCTCCGCGTCGCCTGCGCGCCCGACACCGTGCTCGGCGCCGGCATCCAGACCGCGCTGCGCGCGATCCGCGACGGCCGCATCGGCACGCCGACCACCGCGGCGACGATGATGCTGTCGCCCGGCCCGGAGTCGTGGCACCCGAACCCCGCGTTCCTCTTCGCCAAGGGGGGCGGACCCCTGCTCGACATGGGGCCCTACTACCTCACGACGCTCGTGTCGGCGTTCGGGCCGGTGGGCGCGGTCGCGGCCGCCGCGTCGACCGCGTTCTCGACCCGGACGATCGGATCCGGGCCGCTCGCGGGCACCGACTTCCCGGTCGAGGTGCCGACGCACTACGGCGTGCTGCTCCGGTTCGAGAACGGCACGTCGGCGCAGTCGACCTTCAGCTTCCAGTCCGCGCTGCCGCGGCAGGGCTTCGTCGAGATCACGGGCACCGAGGGCGTGCTCGTGCTGCCCGACCCGAACCGCTTCGACGGTCCCACCACGCTCTACGCGCGCGGCGCCGAGCAGCCCGAGACCCTCGTCGAGTCGGGTTCGGCGGCCGGGCGCGGCACCGGCGTCGTCGACCTCGCCCGCGCGATCCGGGCGGGCGTGCCCGAGCGGGCGAGCGGCGAGCTCGCGGCGCACGTGCTCGACGTCATGCTGTCGGTCACCGACGCGGCGGAGACCGACGCGTTCGTGCCGATCCGCAGCCGCGTCGCGCAGCCGGAGCCGCTCCCTGAGGGCTGGGACCCGGCGCAGCAGACCCTCTGAGGTACCGCGTGTAGGTGACCCGCCCTCGTGTAGGTGCGCACGTCGCGTGTCGCACCTACACGAGGGCGAAGTACCTACGGCCGGTATCGCCGCCGTGTGAGGGCGCCGACGTCAGCGGGCGGTCCAGCCTCCGTCGATGGCGAGCGTCTGGCCGGTGATGAGCGACGCGGCCGGCGATGCGAGGAACACCACCGCGCCCGCGACCTCGTCGGGCACGCCGATGCGGTGCAGCGCCGCGATCCGCTCGACGGTGTCGGCCCGGAAGTCGGGGTCGCCGAGCGCGGAGGCCGTGCCGTCGGTCTCGATGAAGGTCGGCGCCACCGCGTTCACGCGGATGCCGTCGGTCCCCCACTCGACCGCGAGGCAGCGGGTGAGGTGGATGACCGCGGCCTTCGCGACGCAGTAGGCCGACTCGGTCGGCAGCGCCACGAGCCCCGCCTGCGAGGCCATGTTCACGATCGCGCCGCCGCCCGCGGTCCGCATGTGCGCCGCCGCGTACTGCGACAGGAAGAACGTCGACCGCGTGTTCAG
The DNA here is from genome assembly GCF_029846255.1 of Amnibacterium sp. CER49. Classification (GTDB taxonomy): domain Bacteria; phylum Actinomycetota; class Actinomycetes; order Actinomycetales; family Microbacteriaceae; genus Amnibacterium. Next base: position 1,158,792 of record NZ_JARVWQ010000001.1, read on the forward strand.
CGCCCAGACGGCGTCGAAGTGCTCGGGCGTAACCTCGGCAGCCGGCTCGGAGATGCCGCCGCCCGCGTTGTTCACGAGCACGTCGAGGCCCCCGAGCCGGTCGACGCAGGACTGCACGGCCGCGCGGCCCTGCTCGAGGTCGGTCACGTCGAGCTGCAGCGGCAGCACGCGGCGCCCGAGCGCGCGGATCTCGTCGGCCGGTCCCTCGTCGTGCGCGGCGTCACGGAGTCCGAGCGCCACGTCGGCGCCCGCCTCCGCGAGCGCGACCGCGATGGCGCGACCGAGCCCGCGGCCCGCGCCGGTGACGAGCGCGATCCGGCCGGTCAGGTCGAACCGGTCCCTCTCCCCCGCCATCGGCTCAGGGCTCGTCGTCGGGACGCCGCTGCGCCACGGGGCCGACGCCGTCGGCGCCCGGATGCCGAGGGATGTGCACGTCGCTCTCGTCGACCTCGACGTCGCCGGAGTCCGTGTAGTCACCCGTGCCGGGCAGCACCTTCACCTTGCTGCGGTCGATGTCCGGATCCTGCAGCGCCGGGCTGCCGCCCTGATCCTGCTGCAGCTCGGACACCTCGCGGTCGCTGCTCGGGCTGTAGTCGGTGTCCTTGCGCTCCGACGGGTCCACGTTCGGCGGGGACTCGATGATCGGCTTCCGCTGCTGCTCGTCGCTCATACGGGAACGCTAGGCAGCGCGCCCGGGCGGAACCTGCGCGGCGATCAGGCGCCGAGCCGCTGGAGGGCGGCGTCCAGCTCGTCGATCACCTCGCGGGTGCCGGCCATGATCATGCGGGCGGACGGGGCCGCGCCGTCGAGACCCTCGACCACTCCGCCGGCCTCGCGCACGAGCAGGGCGCCCGCGGCCTGGTCCCAGGGGTTGAGGCCCTGCTCGAACATCCCGTCGATCGTCCCCGCGGCGACCGCGGCGAGGTCGAGCGCGGCGCCGCCCGCGCGGCGGAGGTCGCGGACGAGCGGCAGCAGCCCGGCGACGACCCGCGCCTGGTTGCCGCGGACGGCCTGCGTGTAGTGGAAGCCGGTGGCGAGCAGCGCCCGGTCGAGCGCCACCGGCGGACGGACCGCGAGCCGCTCGCCGTTGCGGTGGGCGCCACCGCCGGCGGTCGCCCAGTACGTCTCCGCGAGCGCGGGCGCCGCGACCACCCCGGCGAGCGCCCGCCATGAGGCGGGGTCCGGCTCCCCCTCGACGATCGCGATCGAGACCGACCAGTTCGGCAGCCCGTAGAGGTAGTTCACGGTGCCGTCGATGGGGTCGACGACCCACGTGAGGCCGCTCGTGCCGCGCTCGGCGCCGGACTCCTCGCCGAGGAAGCCGTCGTCCGGCCGCAGGTCGGCGAGACGGCCGCGGATCAGGGCCTCGGACGCCTCGTCGGCGGCGGTGACGACGTCGATCGGTGACGACTTCGTGCCCGCGACCTCGACGCCCTCGCGCCGGAGCCGCGCCGCGAGGGCCGCGGCCTCCTCGGCGATGCTCCGGGCGGTCTCGAGCAGGTCCTCGTACGGCACGGCGCAAGCCTGCCGCAGATCGGGGCCGCCGGCCCCCGCAGGTTCGTGACGGGCGACCGTGCGGGGGCTCAGCCGGAGGCCCGCAGCACGTCGACCTCGCAGCCGGGTGCGAAGGGGTCGAACCCGTGGTCCATCAGCCAGCGGATCGCGACCAGGCTGCGGAGCGACCACCACCCGCGGATCCCGTCGACGTCGACGTCGCCGCCGTACCCGGCGAGCACGTCGGGCAGCCGATCCGCGTAGCCGAGCGTGAGGGTGGCGAGGTCCGCCAGCGGATCGCCCTGGGCGCCCTCCGACCAGTCGAGCACGCCGACCACCTCGTCGCCCTCGAGGAGGACGTGCGCGGGTTGCAGGTCGCCGTGCACGAACACGGCGGGCCGGGGCGCGAGGGCCGCCTCGGCGAGGGCCCGGTTCCGCCGGACGAGGTCGGCGGGCAGGAGCCCCCCGCTCACCAGCGCGGCGCACTCCGTGTCGAGCCGCGTCCGCAGCTCCGCGCTCGACGGCCCGGACCACTCCGGCGGCGGCGCGCCATGCAGCGTCCGCAGCGTCGCGCCGGAGGCCGCCCAGGCCGCGGGCGAGGCGGGCGACGGCGTCCCGAGCCGGGCGAGGGCGGTGCCGTGGATCGCGGCGAGCGCGAGCACGGGCGGCTGCCGCCAGAGCACGCGCGGCACCGGGACGGGCGCCAGGGCCATCGCGGCCACCTCGCGGTCGACCCGGGCCTGATCCGCGTCGATCTTGAGGAACACGTCGCCCACGCGGAGCGTCGCCCGCTCGGCGTGCGCGACGACGACCTCCACCTCATCCGCGTCCACCCGGGACATGCTGCCCGCACCGGCCGCTCGGGCGTACGGTCGGCGCAGGAGGGAGCGCCATGCCATCGGTCGCCGAGCTCGTGGAGGGCCCCGCGCACGGGCGGGGCGTGGATGCTGCGGACTTCGATCGCGCCGTCGAGATCGCCGAGGCCGGCCGGGTCGAGCTGGTTCGAGTGGGGCCGGACGAGGTCGCCGGACTCGTCGACGGCGTCGAGGTGCGCTTCACCGTGCGGGACGGCTCCCTGGTGACCGTCCCCGCGTCGTGGACGAGGGAGCTGATCGCGGCGGCGCTCGAGGTCTGGCGGCGCACGCCCGAGCACCCGTGAGCGCCAGCCACCGCGGGAGCGCGGAGGCCGAGCACACCTCACCCGCGGCTTCCCCGGCACCCCACCCCGGCGTCCGGTGATGCCCGTGGCGCCGCAGGTGCTGCCCGTCGAGGTCCGCGGCGAGGTGCGCGTCCAGGTCCCGGCCGGCGTGCCGGTCGAGACCGCCTGGCGCGCGTACACCGAGCCGGCGCTGCGACGCCGCTGGTTCCGCCTTCCGGGACGCCTCGAGCACGAGGACGTCGACGTGCGGGAGGGCGGCCATCACCTCCTCCGCGGCGCCTTCGTGCTCGACGACCGGACCGAGCACCTCGACGGCCGCGCGCGCTTCCTCGAGCTCGCCGCGCCACAGCGCGTCGTGTGGACGTACGAGGTGCGGGTCGACGACGTGCTGCGTTCCGTCGCCCTGTGCTCGACGTCCTTCGTCGCGAGCGCCGGCACGGAGCTCGTGCACGAGGAGCAGTTCACGGTGTTCGGCGCCGACGATGCGGCGGCTGCCGCGGGCGCCGCCGAGCGGCGCGGTGGGGTGCGGCTGCAGCTGAACGGCTGGCGAGGGGTGGCCCTGGCGGCCGCGCGCGGGTGAGCCCCAGCCGACCTGCTCCGGAGCACCGACGTTTCGCCGCCTCCGGAGCGACGAGGTTCCGGAGCAGCCGAGCCGGGCCGGACGGAATCGCTTCTCCGTCGTGCCATCCGGAATTCCGGACCATTGTTCAAAGAGCGCTCATCGACTCCGATGATGTGCGAATTCTGAGCGGCTGACCCCGTACGTTCGAAACCAGGACCGCCGGCGGCAGCCTCCTCCTGATGAAGACGGGCTTCGGGGCTCCCTTCGCGACGCGAGGATCCGCGCCGCCGGCGATCCGTCTCCGTACCCGGGCCCTGGGTTCCCCCGCCTCGCTGCCCTGGGAACCCAGGGCGACCCGATCTCGATATCGCGGTTGAGATCGAGGTCCGCCAAGGAGTACGGTGCGCGCGGGTTGTCGGCGGCAGAGCCTCGTGGGCCGGAAGGACACGCGGCCACCGAGGCCGAGAACGCGCACAGATCGCCTCGTTCCTCACCTGGGGTGGTGAGGAACGAGGCGATCGCATCGGGGCCGGTGCCCTCCTGCATCCCTGCAGCGGTCGCGGCGATGCGGGTGCTGGAGCGCCGGCACAGGCATCGACCTCCGCATGCGCCGGCAGGGACCCCCGCATCTCAGCGAAGAATGAGCGTCGCCGGCGATACCGTCCGCCCGTTGTCGGCGGCACTGCCTCGTCGGCGGGGACAGCGAGGTCACCGCGGTCGATGACGCACGGGCGTCCCGTCCGCGTCCTGGAGCGGGCGGGACGCTCCGGCGCCGAGCGCGTCGCCCACGATCGGGCACCACCGGGGGGTCGGGGACGGCCGCCACGGGGAGGCCGTTCTGCGCTGCCATGTCGCACGGCCCGGAGACGGGAGCAGCGCCGGAACGCAGATGCTCCGCACCCCTGCAGGGGCGCGGAGCATCTGTGGCGGGTGAGGGATTCGAACCCCCGAAGGCAGAGCCAGCTGATTTACAGTCAGATCCCTTTGGCCGCTTGGGTAACCCGCCTGGCTGCTCCGGCCGACCTGATGCAGGTCGGCCGGAGGCGCGGCGTTCAGCGTACCGGAGGCTCGCGTGGGCGCCGAATCACGAAGGGGTCTCAGGCCTCCCGCGTCGCCCGCCCTCACCCCTCCCGCGCCGGCCCCGACCGGCGCTGCCTACACTGTCGCGCATGGCCGATTCCTCCTTCGACGTGGTCAGCAAGGTCGATCCCATGGAGGCGGAGAACGCCGTCAACCAGGCCCGCAAGGAGATCGAGCAGCGGTACGACTTCAAGGGCATCGGCGCGCGCATCGACCACTCCGGCGAGACGATCACGCTGCACGCCTCGAGCGAGGAGCGGGTGAAGGCCGTGCTCGACGTGCTGCAGTCGAAGCTCGTGAAGCGCGGCATCTCGCTGAAGAGCCTCGACGCGGGCGAGCCGTTCGCGAGCGGCAAGGAGTACCGGCTCGAGGCGAAGCTGAAGAACGGCATCGACAGCGACCAGGCGAAGCGGATCAACAAGCTGATCCGCGACGAGGCGCCGAAGACCGTGAAGAGCCAGATCCAGGGCGACGAGCTGCGCGTCACGAGCAAGAGCCGCGACGACCTGCAGGCGACCATCGCGCTCCTGAAGCGCGCGGACCTCGACCTCGACCTGCAGTTCGTCAACTTCCGCTGATCCCGGTCCCCGGCATGCCGAGGTCGGCATAGAGGATCCGGCGACGCCCGGAAAGGGGCGTTCGCTCGGGCGCCGCGATCCCTAGACTCGCGCGCATGCCGCCCAGTGTTTCCCTGGCGCTGACCATCGCGGCGTTCGTGCTCGACCTCACCATCCGGGTGCTGGCCGTCGTCTTCGTGCCCAAGAACCGCCGCCCGGCCACCGCCACAGCCTGGCTGCTCGCGATCTTCTTCATCCCGTACGCCGGCGTGATCGCGTTCCTGCTCTTCGGCAGCACCCGCCTGCCGCGCCGTCGGCGCGACAAGCAGAAGGAGATCAACCGCTACATCCTGAACGCGACCGAGGGCATCGACGGGGCGATCGAGACCGAGGCGTGGCCGCCGTGGTTCGCCTCGCTCGCGGGGCTCAACCGAAGGCTGGGCGCGATGCCGCTGCTGTCCGGCAACACCGCGCGCGTCTTCGACGACTACGACCGGTCCCTCTGGGCCATGGTCGAGGCCGTCGAGACCGCGGAGCACTTCGTGCACGCCGAGTTCTACATCCTCTCGGCCGACAGCACGACGAAGCCCTTCTTCGACGCGCTCGAGGCCGCGGTGCAGCGCGGGGTCACCGTGCGCGTGCTCTACGACCACATCGCCTCGCTGCGGGTGCGCGGCTACCGCCGCACGAAGAAGCGGCTCACCGAGCTCGGCGCCGAGTGGCATCCGATGCTGCCGGTGCAGCCCTGGCTGGGCCGCTACCAGCGACCCGATCTGCGCAACCACCGCAAGGTGCTCGTCGTCGACGGCCGCGTCGGCTTCATGGGCTCGCAGAACATGATCGACCGCACCTACGACCGGTGGACGAACCGCCGCCGGGGCCTCAGGTGGAAGGACCTCATGCTCCGCATCGAGGGCCCCACGGTCGCGGCCCTGAACGCGATCTTCCTCACCGACTGGTACAGCGAGACGAACGAGCTGCTGCAGCGCGAGGCCCGGCAGTCCGTCGCCCCGGTCGGGACCGAGGATCTCGACTGCCAGGTGGTGCCGAGCGGCCCGGGCTTCGAGGGCGAGAACAACCTGCGCCTCTTCAACGGCCTGATCTACGCGGCGCAGCGCAAGATCGTGCTCACGAGCCCCTACTTCGTGCCGGACGACTCGATGCTCTACGCGGTCACGACCGCCGCGCAGCGCGGCGTCTCGGTCGAGCTGTTCGTCGGCGAGATCGGCGACCAGGCCGTCGTCTTCCACGCCCAGCGCTCCTACTACGAGACCCTGCTGAAGGCCGGCGTGGTCATCTGGCTCTACCCGGCGCCGACGATCCTGCACGCGAAGCACTTCACGATCGACGACGACGTCGCGGTCGTCGGCTCGAGCAACCTCGACATGCGGTCCTTCACGCTGAACCTCGAGGTGTCGCTGATGGTGCGCGGGCGGCAGTTCGTGAACGACCTGCGGCAGGTGCAGGAGGGCTACCGGCGCGCGAGCCGGCGCCTCACGCTCGACGAGTGGCAGCGCCGCCCGCTCCGCACGGCGGTGCTCGACAACGTCGCTCGCCTCACCGCCGCCCTGCAGTAGCGATCCGCCAGGCTGGCGGAGCACGGGCGGACGGAGGGAGCGAGCGTGGCGGTCCTCCCCCAGCGCGCGCCCGAGCCGCGGTTCGTGCTCGCGAGCGACGGCGTCCGGCTCGCGACGTACGACGAGGGCGACGCCGAGGCGCCCGCCGTGCTCGCCGTGCACGGCTTCGCCTCGTCGGCGGCCGCGAACTGGTGGGCGACCGGCTGGGCGCGCGACCTGGTCCGTGCCGGGCACCGGGTGCTCGCGCTCGACCAGCGCGGGCATGGCGCGAGCAGCACCCCGCGCGACGCCGGCGCGTACTCGATGGACCAGCTCGTCGACGACGTGCGGACCGTGCTCGACACCTACCTCCTCGACGGCATCGACTACATCGGCTACTCGCTCGGCGCCCGGGTGGGCTGGCAGGTCGCGGTGCGGCTCCCCCACCTCGTCGGCCGCGCGATGCTCGGCGGGATCCCCGACGGGGACGCGCTCGCGAGCTTCCGAGGCGACGAGGCGCTCGCCTTCGCCCGCGGCGGGCCGCCCGTCGAGCACCCTCTGACGCGGGCCTACATCGAGATGGCGGCGGGCATCCCCGGCAACGATCTCGAGGCGCTCATCGCGCTCGTCGACGGCCTGCACGACGCCCCGCGACCCGACCCCGCGGACCCCCCGCGACAGCCCGTGCTGTTCGCGACCGGCAGCGACGACCCGATCCTGCCTGCGTCGCAGCGGCTCGCGGCAGCGACGCCGGGCAGCGACTTCTTCGTGATCCCCGGCCGCAACCACTTCAACGCGCCGCCGTCGCGGCCGTTCCGCGACCGCGCGATCGCGTTCCTCGCCGACGGCTAGCGTCGAGCCCGTGCCCGAAGCGCTCTCCCGGAACGCGGCCCGCGTCCTGCTGCTCGACCAGCACGACCGCGTGCTGCTCATCCAGGGCTCGGATCCCGCCGCGCCCGAGCTCGGGAGCTGGTGGATCACGCCGGGCGGCGACCTCGAGCCGGACGAGACGCCCGAGGTCGCGGCGGTGCGCGAGGTGTGGGAGGAGACCGGGCTCGAGCTGCACGGGGTCACCGGGCCGCTCTGGGAGCGCACCTCGACCTTCCCCTTCGACGGCGTGGTCGTGACGCAGCACGAGCAGTACTTCACCGTCCGCGTGCCGCACTTCGAGCCGGCCGGCGCCGCGCTCACCGACCTCGAGCAGCGCGCGACCATCGCCATGCGCTGGTGGACCGCCGACGAGGTGCGCGGCACCGCAGAGCGCGTCTACCCGGAGAACCTGCCCGAGCTGCTCACCGACGCCTCGGCCAGAGTCTGAACGCTTCCCGGGAAGCGCCCGAACGGCTCCGCGCTGGGCGGTACCGTCCGGCCATGGCTTCACGATCGCTCCGAGTCGCGTTCCGCTCCGACGAGACGCTCCCCCGCCACTCGGCCACCGCCGACGACCTCCAGGTGCACGACATCGACGTCGCGCCCGGCACCGAGGACGTCCCCCAGCTGCTCGAGAACCCCCACGTCGACTTCCCGGGTCGCTGGGTGCTCGCGGGCGAGGCCGACGGCATGCCCGTGTACGTGCGGGACCGGGCGCTCGCCGACACCAACGACACGGTCGCGCTGTAGCGCGACCCTGCGTGGGCGCTAGGCGACCGGCTCGCCGAGCGACGCCGCGAGCATCGCGTCGCGCGGCACGACCTTGACGCGGGCACGGCCTTCCGGGGCGCCGAGCGCGATCTCGTGCTGGTCGAGCAGGTGCCAGCCCTCGACGGTCGTGTAGCGCACGCCGCGCGACTCGAGCAGGTCGATCACCGACTGCTCGCGCGGCTCGGCCGGGCTCCACCAGTCGGCGGAGTCGCGCAGCACGTGGTCGATCGTCTCCATCGCGTCGGACTTCGTGTGCCCGATGAGCCCGACGGGACCGCGCTTGATCCAGCCGGTGGCGTAGAGGCCCGGGATCTGGTGACCGGTCCGATCGAGCACGCGGCCCTCGGAGTTCGGGATCACGCCGCGCAGCTCGTCGAAGGGCACGTCCGGCAGCGGCGAGCCGAAGTAGCCGACCGCGCGGTAGACCGCCTGCACGGCCTGCTCGCGGAACTCGCCCGTGCCACGGGCGCCGCCCTTGCCGTCCGGCTCGGTGCGCTCCCAGCGGATGCCCTCGACCCGGTCCGTGCCGAGGATCTCGACGGGCCGCGACCACCAGTGGAAGTGGAGCCGCCGGCTCGCCGCGCCGATCTCCCGCTGCCGCCACGCCTGCAGCACCCGGTCGATCACGAGCACCTGCTTGTTGCTCCTGATCGCCGTGCGGGCCTGCTCGTCGTAGTCGAAGTCCTCGTCGTGCACGACCATGTCGACGTCGCGCACCTCGCCGAGCTCGCGCAGCTCGAGCGGCGTGAACTTCACGTTGGCGGGGCCGCGGCGCCCGAACACGTGCACGTCGGTGACCGGCGACGTGGCGAGCCCGGCGGCCACGTTCGGCGGCACCTCGGTGGGCATGAGGTCCTCGACGTGCTTCGCGAGCATGCGCGCGACGTCGAGAGCGACGTTGCCGTTGCCGATCACCGCGATCTGCTCCGCGTCGAGCGGCCACTCGCGCGGCACGTCGGGGTGGCCGTCGTACCAGGAGACGAAGTCGGCCGCCCCGTACGAGCCGGGCAGGTCGATGCCGGGGATGTCGAGCGCGGCGTCGCGGATCGAACCGGTCGCGAAGATCACCGCGTGGTAGTGCCGCTGCAGGTCCTCGAGGGTGATGTCGGTGCCGTACTCGACGTTGCCGAACAGGCGCACCGCGCCGCCGTCGAGCACCTCGCGGAGGGCGCCGATGATGCCCTTGATGCGGGGATGGTCGGGCGCGACGCCGTAGCGGACGAGGCCGTAGGGCGCGGGCAGGCGCTCGAAGAGGTCGATCGAGACGTCGAAGCCGCGGTCGGCCTTCTTGGCGAGGTCGGCGGCGTAGATGCCGGCCGGCCCGGCGCCGACGATCGCGAGGCGGAGCAGGGTCACGGAGGTCCTTCCCGGCGGGACGTGGGGGCGTCCCGCGAGTCAGTTCGAGCGGTCGACGAGCAGGTCGGCGAACCGGATGAGGGCCCGGCGCACGGTGCCCTCGGGCAGGGCGTCGAGGGCCGCGACCGCCTCGGCGGCCCAGCGGTGCGCCTCGCGCGTGGTCTCGGCGGTGACGGGGTGGGCTCGGAGCTCGGCGACGGCCTGCTCGAGCGCCACCTGGTCGTCGTCCTTGCCGCTCGTCAGGGCCTCGATGCGCGTGAGCAGCGCCTCGTCGGCCGTGCCGGGCCGCGCGGTGCGACGCAGGTAGAGCAGCGGGAGCGTGGGCACGCCCGCCTTCAGATCGGTGCCCGCGCGCTTGCCGGTCTCGGCGTCCTGAGGCGCGAGATCGATGACGTCGTCGACGAGCTGGAACGCGACACCGATGCGCTCGCCGAACTCGACGAGCGGCTGGCGGTACTCGCCCGGCGCGCCGGAGAACACGATCCCCCACTCGGCCGCGGCCGAGATGAGCGCGCCGGTCTTGTCGCGCAGCACGCCGAGGTAGTGCTCGACCGGGTCCTCGCCGGGCTGCGGGCCGATGGTCTCGTGCAGCTGCCCGAGCACGAGCCGCTCGAACGTCTCGGTCTGCCCGACGACGTTCGAGCCGTCGACGCGGGCGATGAGCTTGCTCGCCCGCGCGAAGAGCAGGTCGCCCGTGAGGATCGCGACCGAGTTGCCCCAGACGGTCTGCGCGCTCGGCACGCCCCGCCGCTGCTCCGCCTCGTCCATGACGTCGTCGTGGTACAGCGACGCGAGGTGCAGGATCTCGACCGCCTGGGCGGCCGTGACCACCGCCGGGCTGACGCCGTCGCCGAGCTGCGCCGTGAGGAGCGTGAGCAGCGGGCGCACCCGTTTGCCGCCCGCGGCGAGCAGGTAGCGGGTGGTGACGTCGGCGAACCCGTCGTCGAACGAGACGCGCTCGAGCAGCCCCTGCTCGACCTGCTCGAGGCCGTCCTCGATCGCCCCGACCATGCCGCGGTCGTCGCCGGAGAGGAACAGCCGCTCGGTGAGCCCGATCTGCGCGGAGAGCGACTTGCTGCGCCGCGCGACCGGCACGCGCGCGCTCACTCGCTCGCCCAGACGCCGGCAGCGGGCTTCACGCCGCGGTGCAGGGCGACGATGCCGCCCGTGAGGTTGCGGTAGCGCACCTGCCGGAAGCCGGCCTCGCGCATCCACGCGGCGAGGGTCGTCTGGTCGGCCCACGCCTTGATCGAGTCGCCGAGGTAGCCGTAGGCGGGCGCGTTCGAGCTCGCGAGGCGGGACACGACCGGCATGACCCGGTCGAGGTAGGCGAAGTAGGCGGCGCGCACCGGCGCGATCGGAGGCTTCGAGAACTCGCAGATCACGATGCGCGCGCCGGGCTTGGCCACCCGGTACATCTCGGCGAGGGCACGGTGAGGGTCGGCCACGTTGCGGAGGCCGAACGAGATCGTGACCGCGTCGAACTCCTCGTCGCCGAACGGCAGGGCGAGGGCGTCGGCGAAGACGAACTCGACGCGGGACTCGTCCTTGAGGCGCGCGCGCCCGACGGCGAGCATGCCCTTGCTGAAGTCGGCGGCGACCACCCGGGCGCCGGAGCGGGCGAGGGCCTCGCTCGAGGTGCCGGTGCCGGCGGCGAGGTCGAGGATGCGCTCGCCCGGACGCGGGTTCACCGCCTTGACGGTGGCGACCCGCCAGAGGGCCGCGTTGCCGCCGGAGAGCATCGCGTTCGTCATGTCGTACCGGCGGGACACCCGATCGAACATCGCGGCCACATCGGCCGGCTTCTTCGTGAGGTCGGCCGAGGACACCCTGGGAGTCTAGGCGAGAGGCGCACGCGTACTCTGTGCGGGTGACGGTCGGTGCGGGCGCAGCATTCACCGTCGCGACCAGGACCTATCCCGCGAACGGCGGCGCGGCCGAGGCGCTCGGCGCCGAAGCCGGACCGCCCGTCACGGCATGGGCGCGCGGCGACGACCGTCTGCTCGGCTACGGCGTGGCCGCCCGGATCGTCCTCTCCGGCCCGTCGCGCTTCGCCGACGCGGCCACGGCCTGGCGACGGCTGCTCGAGGGCGCCCGGATCGCCGATGAGGTCGGCCTGCCCGGCAGCGGTCCCGTCGCCTTCGGCGCGTTCGCCTTCGACGACGCCTCCGCGGCGCCGAGCGTCCTCGTCGTGCCCCGGCGCATCGTCGGACGGCGCGACGGGGTCGGGTTCGTCACCGATGTGACGGGCACCGGCCCGATCGCCACGGCCGCGGTCCCCGCGCAGGGGCCGGGCACGCGGTTCGCCGACGAGGACTACGTGGCCGCTGTCGCCGCGGCCGTCGAGCGGATCCGGGCCGGCGGCCTGCAGAAGGTCGTGCTCGCCCGCGACCTCGCCCTGGCTCCCGCCGAGGTCGATCCGGCCGCCTGGCTGCGCGCGCTGCGTGCGAGGCACCGGGACGCCTTCACCTTCGCGGTCGACGGCTTCTTCGGGGCGAGCCCCGAGACCCTCGCCACGGTCCGCGACGGCGTCTTCACGGCCCGGGTGCTCGCCGGCACCGCCGCCCGCGACGCGGATCCGGCCCTCGACGCCGCGGCGCGCGGCGGCCTGCTCGGCTCGGCGAAGAACCGCTTCGAGCACGCCCTCGCCGTCGACAGCCTGCTGCTCACCCTCGGCGAGCGCGTCGACGACCTCCGCATCGGCCGCCCGTTCGCGCTCGGGCTGCCGAACGTCTGGCACCTCGCCACCGACGCCGAGGCCCGGCTCCACGCCGGCACCGGCGTGCTCGACCTCGTCGCCGCGCTGCATCCGACGGCGGCGGTCGCCGGTGCCCCGCGTGCGGACGCGATCGAGCTCATCCGCTCGCTCGAGCCGTTCGACCGTGGGCGCTACGCCGGTCCGGTCGGCTGGGTGGGAGCGTCCGGCGAGGGCGAGTGGGCGATCGGGCTGCGCTCGGCGCAGGTCGAGCCGGGCGGCGTCGTGCGGGCCTTCGCGGGCGCCGGCATCGTCGCGGCCTCCGAGGCGCGCAGCGAGCTCGCCGAGACGGCGTGGAAGCTCACGCCGGTGCTCGAGGCCCTGGGCGAGCAGCCGCTGCTGCCGACAGGGGCACCTCGAGCAGGCTCGGCCGCGCTTCCGGCGCGGTGAGTGCCCGGTCGAGGTCGCCCCGGGTCTCGATGCGCCGGTACGACCAGCCGTAGGCGCGGGCGAGCGCCTCGAGGTCGGCGGGGCGCGGGGTGCGCACGACGCGCTCGAAGTCGGCCGGATCGGCGGTGCCGGCGACCTCGAGGGTGTCGAAGATCGTGCCGCCGAGGTCGTTGCCGACGATCACCTGGAGCCGGGGCACGGGCTCGCCCGGCGCCTGCAGCAGCGCGCCGGCGTCGTGGAGCAGGGCGAGGTCGCCGAGCAGCACCCGCACGGTACCGGCGCGGCCGTCCGCGGGCAGCCCGAGCGCGACGCCCGTGGCGGTCGCGATCGTGCCGTCGATGCCGGCGAGGCCGCGGTTCGCGAGCACGCGGATGCGCTTGCCCGGGACCACCTGGTCGGCCTCGCGGATGAGGCGGCTCGCGCCGAGCACGAGCCGGTCGTGCGGCCACGTCGCCCGCCAGACGGCATCGACGAGCACGCGGCGGGTGACCGGCGCGCGCAGCGCCGCGAGCTCGGCGCGCGTGTGCTCGCGCAGCTCGCGCGGGCCCGGCGCGTCGGGAGAGCCGACGTACGGCAGGTCCTCCGTGCGGTCGACGAGCGCGCGGGACGCGGTCACCCAGCGCCCGGTCCACGCGCGGTCGGCATCCTGCCCGGCCGCCACCACGCCGTCCACGGTGGTCGCGCGGCCGCCGGTCGGCTCGAACCGCTCCCCGGGCGCGCGGACGACGACCACCTCGACGTCCGGCCTGGCGAGCAGCCGGGGCACCTGCCGGCTGAGGGTGGGGTGGCCGAAGACCACGGCCCGCTGCACGCGGCCGCCGAGCTCCGGCTCGTCCAGCAGCTCGCGGTAGGCGGCGACGAGGTGCGGCCCGAAGCGCGCCCCGCTCGAGACCTCCGCGAGCAGCGGCACCCCGAGCGCCCGGGCGAAGGCCTCGGCGCGCTCCCCGGCGCCGTCCCCGGCGACGACGACCGTGCGCGGCCCGGGCTCGATCGGAAGCGGCGCCCCGGCGGCGCCCGGCCCCGCGGGCGGCGGCGCCGCGGGCACCGGTTCAGCGGGCGGCCCGGAGAGCGGCTCGCGGTACTGCAGGTTCACGTGCACCGGTCCCGGGCGGCCGACGGACTCGTCCCAGGCGAGCGCGCCGATGCGGGCGGCAGCGGCCACGTCGTCCGGCCCGGCGGGCGCGGGCACGTCGTGCTCGGCGCGCACCGCGGGCGCGAAGAGCCCGGGCTGCTCGGTGGTCTGGTTCGAGCCGGTGCCGCGCAGCTCGGCGGGGCGGTCGGCGGTGAGCAGCAGCATCGGCACGCCCGAGTGGAACGCCTCGAGCACGGCCGGGTGCAGCTCGGCGACCGCGGTGCCGGAGGTGACGACCACGGCGGCAGGACGTCCGGTCTCGCGGGCGATGCCGAGCGCGGTGAAGCCGCCGACGCGCTCGTCGATGCGCACCGCGAGCCGGATCCGGCCCTCCCGCTCGAGCCGGGCGGCCGCCAGGGCGAGCGCCTGCGACCGCGAACCGGGCGAGACGACGACGTGGGTGAGACCGCGCGCGACGAGCGCCTCGAGCAGCGCGGCTGCGGCGGCACCCGCGGGGCTCGCCGGCTCAGCCACGCCACGTCCGGGTCCCGTCGGTCTGCTCCACGCCCGCCACGGTACCGGCGGGCGGCTCAGCGGCGGCGGCCGTCGCCGTCGTCGTCCGCGTCGCCGTCGAGGTTCGCGAGCTCCTCCTCGAGCCGGCTCAGATCGATCCTCGGCTCGCGGCGCTGCGGGCCGCGCGAGCGGGTGCTCGGGCCGGTGAAGCGGGGGTCGTCGTCCGGAGGCAGGCGCCGCGCGGCCCGCACCGGGATCCGGCCGAGCAGGAACCAGAGCGCCGGCCCGATGACCGGGAGCAGCAGCACGACCGGCAGCCAGAGCGACTTCGGCAGCGCACGCACCCGGTAGCGCTCGGTGAGCGCGCAGTCGACGACGGCGTAGATCGTGCAGACCAGGACCACGATCACCAGCCCGACGATCAGCCGACCCATTCGAGCGAGTGTAGGTGAGCGCCGCGCCCCCGTGGCGTGTCGAAGTGCCCCCGCGGGTATCGATTCCCTGAGCGTTCCTCGGGCCGGGTCCGCAGCCGCGGCGCCCCGGTGCCGCCGACCTACACTGGACGACCGTGAGCGGGACCGAGGAGCGCCGATCCCGGCTGCCGGGCTGGCTCGTCTACTCGGTGCTGCGGGTGCTCTCCTTCGCGGTGCCGTTCCTCGTCGCATGGGGCCTCGGCGTCGACCCCCTGCTCGCCGTCGCGCTCGGCGCCGTGATCGGCCTCGCCGTGTCCGTGCTGTTCCTGTCGCGGCAGCGGCGCGCGTTCACGAGCGAGCTGCAGGCGCTCGGGAGCCGCCGGGAGCGCCGGCGTCCCTCCGCGGGATCCGACGAGTCGGTCGAGGACGGGCTCGCCGACGGCCCGGACGGCGGTCAGAGCGCGAGCGCCGCGGCCAACCCCAAGCCGTAGAAGAGCGCCGTCAGCCCGGTGAGGCTGAGGGCGAGCACGAGCTCGCGCGGGGTGCGCCCCGTCACGGTGATGATCACGGCCGGTCCCGCGAGCAGCAGCGTGAGGAAGACGAGCGACGCCGACGGGTAGAACAGCGTCAGGTAGCCGAGCACCAGGTACGGCACGAGCAGCAGCACCGCGAAGAGCACGCGGGTGCCACGCGCGCCGATGCGGACGCTCAGCGTGCGCTTGCCGGCGGCGCGGTCCTGCTCGAGATCGCGCAGGTTGTTCACGAGCAGCACGGCGCAGGCGATGCAGCCGATCGCGACCGCGGTGAACCAGCCCTCGGCGTTCACGAGGCCGAGCAGCACGAACGTGGTGCCCGCGGTCGCGGCGAGGCCGAAGAACAGGAAGACGACCACCTCGCCGAGCCCCGCGTAGCCGTAGGGGCGCCTTCCGCCCGTGTAGAACCAGGCCGCGACGATCGCGAGGGCGCCGACCGCGAGCAGCCACCAGACCTGCGTGACGACGACGATCGCGAGGCCGGCGACCGCGGCGAGCGCGAAGCAGACGAGCGCGACGGCGAGCACCGTGCGCGGCTTCGCACGACCGGACCCGGTGAGCCGCGCGGGTCCGACGCGGAACGCGTCCGTACCGCGGATGCCGTCGGAGTAGTCGTTGGCGAAGTTCACGCCGATCTGCAGCAGCAGCGCGACGGCGAGGCAGAGCCAGGCCAGCCAGAGGTGCGCGGGGCGCCCGTTGCCGACCGCGGCGCCGGTGCCGAGGGCGACCGGCGCGATCGCGAGCGGCAGCGTGCGCGGACGGGCCCCGTCGATCCAGTCGCGGACCGTCGCGCGCCGCTGCGCCCTCGGGACCGGCTTCCGCGACGCGGGCCGGGCGGGGCCGCGCCGAGCCGCCGGTCGCTTCGCCGTCGTCCTGCTCGCCACGCCCCAATCGTTCCACCGATTCCCCGCCCCCGGGGCGGGACCGATGGACGTCAGGCGGGCTCCGGCGAGGCCGCCGCGACCGGGGCCGGACCCGTCGGCGTGAGGAGCACGAGCACGGCGGCGACCACGCCGAGCGCGGGGACGAGCAGCAGCCCGACGCGCACGCCCACGAGGTCGCCCAGCGCGCCGACGAGCGGCGGGGCGCCGGCGATCGCGATCCCGAGCGCGAACGAGGCGGACGCCGACGCGTCGTCCGGCCGGTCGTCCGACGCGGCGACCAGCCGGGCGAGCGAGAGGGGGGACTGCCCCGCGATGCCGAGCCCTGCCACGCCGAGGGCGGCGACCGCGAGCCACCCCTGCGTCGCGGTCCAGAACACCGCGAACCCGGCCAGGCTGACGGCGATCGAGGCGAGCAGCAGCACGTCGACGCGGAGGCGCCGTGTGAGCGGGCCGATGAGGAGCCGCCCGACCATGATCCCGGTGAGCATCAGCGCGAGGCTCGCGGTGGCGAGGGCGTCGGGCACGTGCCGGGCGGCGAGCAGGACGGGCGCCCACACGGAGAGGCAGAACTCGACCCCGAGCACGACGGCGAAGGAGCACCAGACGCCCCAGAAGCGCCCGGGCAGCCGGCGCCGGATCGGCGCGGGGCGCGACTGCCGCGCCCCGTCCCCCGCCGTCGCGGCCCGGCGCGAGCCGACCGCCCCGAGCAGGCCGAGCAGGGCTGCCAGCGCGAGCACCACCGCGAACGCAGCGCGCCAGCCGAGCACGGTGGCGCTCGCCGCACCCACCGCGAGCGGGGCGACCACCCCGGCCGCCTGCGAGACCGCGGCCCCCTCGCTGAGCGCCCGCGGACCGTTCGGTCCGTGCACGACCGCGAGATCGGCGAACGCCGCCGACTGCACGAGCGTGCCACCGAACCCGGCGACCGCGATCCCGAGCATCGTGACGGGCAGCACCCCTCCGGCGAGGTAGAGCAGGACGCCGGCGCAGAGACCGGCCGCGCCGATCCAGGCCGTCGCGACGCGGCCCACCCGCGCGGTGAGCCAGGTCGTCGCGAACGGGCCGAGCATGAAGCCGATCCCGAACGCCGTCGCGTGCAGCGCGGCGAGCGCGAGCGGCACCCGCAGGTCGCGTCCGATCAGACGCACGGTCGGGGCGTAGCCGTCGATGACGAAGGCGACGAGGCCGAGCTGGCCGTACCGGACCCAGGTCGTGCCCGTCCGCAGGAAGCGCATCAGGTCTCCCGCGTCGGCGCCGGTGGTCGCAGAGCATTCTGCCGGGCCCCTCCTGGGCGGCTCGCGCCGCGAGCGCCCCTAGGGTCGTCGGGTGACGACGGCCACGACCCGATGACCTCCGCGACCGCCCTGCGGCCCGGCTTGCGGGGCTGGCGGAACGCGATCATGGCCGCCTTCGCACTCGGCGGCGTGAGCCTCTCGACGTGGGGCCCGCGGCTGCCCACGCTGCGTGCCGACCTCGGCGTGACCGACGCCGTGATCGGCGCCGTGCTGGCGGGCGTGACCGTCGGGTCGATCACCGGCCTGCTGCTCGCGTCGCCGCTGCTCACGCGTTTCGGCGCGCGCCGCGCGATGCTCGGCGTGCTCCTGCTCGTCGCCGCCGGGATCGCGCTCGTCGGCTTCGCCGCCGGCACCCTGCACGCGGTCGCCCCGACGGTGCTCGGCTTCGTCGCGGTCGGGCTCGGCATCGGCGCGCTCGACGTCATGATCAACGTCGAGGGAGCGGCCGTCGAGGCGGCCGCGGAGCGCACGCTCATGCCGCTCATGCACGCCGCGTGGTCGGCGGGCGCCATCCTCGGCGCGGCGCTCGGCGCCGCCTGCGCCGCCCTCGAGGTGCCGCCCGCGACGCAGTTCGCCGGCGAGGCCGTCGCGATCGCGGTGCTCGCGGTCGTCACCGTGCGGTTCGTGCCCGCGAGCGAGCACGGGCCCGCGCAGGAGGACCGGCCGTCCGCCGCCGAGCGCATCCGCGGCTGGGCGCGCGGCTGGACCGACTGGCGCCTGCTGCTCATCGGGGCCGTCATGCTCGGTGTCGAGCTCGGCGAGGGCTCCGCGAACAACTGGCTCACCCTCGCGGTGCGCGACGGCCACCGCCAGCCGGACGCGACCGCGGCGCTGTTCTTCGTCGCCTTCGCCGCCGGCGAGACCACCGCCCGCGTGCTCGGCGGCCCGCTCGTCGACCGCCTGGGCCGGGTGCGCACGATCCGGATCACGACGGCGCTCGGCGCGGTCGGCCTCGTGCTGTTCATCCTCGGGGGTGCCCCCTGGATCGTGCTCGTCGGCGTGCTGCTCTGGGCCGTCGGGGTCTCCATGGGGTTCCCCCTCGGGATGTCCGCGGCAGCGGAGAGCGGGTACGGGGCGGCGGCGGAGAGCGGAGCGGACGCCGCGGCTCGCGTCAGCGTCGTCGCCTCGATCGGCTACCTCGCGAACCTCGCCGGTCCGCCGGTCGTCGGTCTGCTGTCGCAGGGCTTCGGGCTGCTGAACGCCCTCTGGCTCGTCGTGCTGCTGCTCGCCCTCGGCTTCGCCGCCGCCGGGGCGCTGCGCCCGCGGAGCGCCTGAGTCAGGTCCGCGCGACCACGGCGATGGCCACCCGGTCGGGCTTGCCGTTCGGCAGCAGCGGCAGCGGGTCGAGCACGAGCAGCCGTCGCGGCGCGGCCCGCCGGCCCAGCTCGTCGGCCACCCTGTCGCGGACCACGGCCAGATCGACTCCGCGGGTCGCGGTCGCGACGACGGGCACCTCGCCCCACTCGGGATCCGGCGCCCGCACGACCACCGCGTCGGCGAGCCCGGGCAGGGCCTGCACGACCCGCTCGACGAGGCCGAGCGACACCTTCTCGCCGCCCGTGATCACGACGTCATCGAGCCGCCCGGTGATCGTGAGGCGCTCGCCGTCCCACTCCCCCGCGTCACCGGTGCGGTACCAGCGCACCCCCGGCTCATCGAGGAAGGCGCGCGCGGTGCGCGCGTCGTCGCCGAGGTAGCCCTCGGCGAGCATCGGCCCCGCGAGCAGCACCTCGCCGTCGACGACCGCGACCCGCACCCCGGCGAGCGGCACGCCGTCGTAGACGCAGCCGCCGGCGGTCTCGCTCGCCCCGTACGTGCGGACGACGCGCATGCCCGCGGCGCGGGCACGCTCGGCGAGCGGCGCGGACAGGCGGCCGCCCCCGATCAGCACCGCGTCGAGCGCGCGGCAGGCAGCGGCGACCTCCGCCTCCCTGTTCTCGACCGCCTCGACGACCCGGTGCAGCTGCGTCGGCACGAGGGCGCTGTAGCGGCGCCGGTCGGCCGGCAGCGATGCGACGGCGGCCGCGAACGCCGAGGCGGTGAAGGGCCCGGGTGGCACGACGACCGGCTCCGTCCCGGCCGCGAGGGCGCGGACGACCACCTGCACGCCGGCGATGTAGTGCGTGGGCAGCGCGAGCACCCAGCCGCCCGGGCCGCCGAGCACGCCCTCCGTCGCGGCTGCTGAGGCGAGCAGCGCCGAGGCCGACAGCGCGACGAGCTTGGGGGCGCCGCTGCTGCCCGAGGTCGCGATGACGAGGGCGACCCGCACCGGTACGCGGTCGGGGAGGCCTGCGGGCCGTGCCGCATCCGGTGCGAGCGGCAGCACGGCCGGGCCCGAGCCGTCGACTGCGGCCCGCAGCGCGGCGATCACCGGCGCCGGGTCCCCGGCGGGGACGACCTCGAGATCGCGCACGTCAGTAGGCGTACGGGAAGGCGGACCAGTCGGGGTCGCGCTTCTCGAGGAACGCGTCGCGGCCCTCGGCCGCCTCGTCGGTGCCGTACGCGAGCCGCGTGGCCTCGCCCGCGAACACCTGCTGCCCGACGAGGCCGTCGTCGACGGCGTTCATCGCGAACTTCAGCATGCGGATGGCGGTCGGCGACTTGCCGAGGATCGTCCGGGCCCACGCGATGCCGGTGCGCTCGAGGTCCTCGTGCGGCACGACCGCGTTCACGGCGCCCATCTCGTAGGCGCGCTGCGCGTCGTAGTCGTCGGCGAGGAAGAACACCTCGCGGGCGAGCTTCTGCCCGACCTGTCGGGCGAAGTAGGCGCTGCCGTAGCCGGCGTCGAACGAGCCGACGTCGGCGTCGGTCTGCTTGAAGCGACCGTGCTCGCGGCTCGCGATCGTGAGGTCGCAGACGACGTGCAGCGAGTGTCCGCCGCCCGCCGCCCAGCCGGGCACGAGGGCGATCACGACCTTCGGCATGAAGCGGATGAGGCGCTGCACCTCGAGGATGTGCAGGCGCCCGCCCGTCGGGCCCGTCGCGCCCTCGTACCGGTAGCCGTCTCGGCCGCGGATGCGCTGGTCGCCGCCGGAGCAGAAGGCCCAGCCGCCGTCCCTCGGGCTCGGCCCGTTGCCGGTGAGCAGCACCACACCCACCGCGCTGTCGGTGCGGGCGTCCTCGAGCGCCTGGGCGAGCTCGTCGACGGTGCGCGGCCGGAACGCGTTCCGCACCTCCGGCCGGCTGATCGCGACCCGGGCGATGCGGCCGTCGAGGCTGCGGTGCGCGGTGACGTCGGTGAAGGAGGCCGCCACCTCCGCCTCGCGCCACTCGGCGGGATCGAAGAGCTCGGAGACCGTCACGAGCAGCAGCGTACGAGGCGGCCTCTCGACGTGCGCCGCGCGAGGATGGGCCCGTGCACCCCCGGCTCGACGACCTGCTCGGCTCCCTGCACGTCGTGACGCTCCCGATGGTCACGCGGTTCCGCGGCATCACGGTCCGCGAGGCCGCGCTGCTCCCGGGCCCTCGCGGCTGGACGGAGTTCGCCCCCTTCCCCGAGTACGGCGACGCGGAGGCGGCCGCGTGGCTCGCCGCCGCGATCGACTTCGGCTGGGGCGCCGAGCCGGCTCGGCGCCGCGACCGGATCCCCGTGAACGCGACCGTGCCGGCGCTGCCGGCCGAGGGCGTCGCGGCGCTGCTCGCGCGGTTCCCCGGCTGCCGCACCGCGAAGGTGAAGGTGGCGGAGCCGGGGCAGCGGCTCGCCGACGACGTCGACCGGGTCCGCGCCGTGCGTCGCGCGCTCGGACCCGAGGGGCGCATCCGCATCGATGCGAACGCGGCCTGGAACGTCGACGAGGCGGAGCACGCCCTGCGCGCCCTGTCGCCGTTCGACCTCGAGTACGCGGAGCAGCCCTGCGCGCGCCTCGACGAGCTCGCCGAGCTGCGGCAGCGCATCCGCGACCTCGCGATCCCGATCGCCGCCGACGAGTCGGTGCGGAAGGCGGACGACCCGCTCGAGGTGGCGCGCGCCGGGGCCGCGGACCTGCTCGTGATCAAGGCCGCGCCGCTCGGCGGCATCACCCGTGCGCTGTCGATCGTGCAGGAGGCGGGCCTGCCCGCGGTGGTCTCGAGCGCGATCGACACGTCGGTCGGTCTCGCGATGGGCGCCGCGCTCGCCGCCGCCCTGCCGGAGCTGCCCTACGACTGCGGCCTCGGCACCGCGGCCCTGCTCGCGGCGGACGTCACCGCGAGCCCGCTCGTGCCCGAAGACGGGACCGTCGCGGTCCGCCGGATCGAGCCGTCCGCCGCGCTCCTCGCGGAGCACGCGGCGCCCGTCGACCGCGAGGCCTGGTGGCGCGCCCGCATCGAACGCTGCTGGTCCTGCTCCCCGCCACGACCTGACCGCGTGTAGGTACTTCGCCCGGCCGTAGGTACCGACGCCGCGTGTCGCACCTACACGGGAGCGGAGTACCGACACGCGGTATCGGGACCTAGGAGGAGAGGCCGCTGTAGGCGTGCAGGCCGTGGAAGAAGACGTTGACGACGCCGAAGTTGAACAGCACCGCCGCGTAGCCGATGAGGTTCAGCCAGCCGGAGCCGTCACCGCGCCAGCCGCGGGTGGCGCGGGCGTGCAGGTAGCCGGCGTAGATGACCCAGATGATGAACGTCCACACCTCCTTCGTGTCCCAGCCCCAGTAGCGGCCCCAGGCGTGGTTCGCCCAGATGGCGCCCGCGATGAGCGTGAACGTCCAGAGGATGAAGCCGACCACCGCGATGCGGTAGGCGATGTTCTCGAGCCGGTTCGTGTCGGGGAACGTCGCGAGCAGACGCAGCCGCGTCGCAGGACGGCCGGCGGCGAGCGCGCGCTCCCGGCGCGACTGGACGAGCTGCACGGCCGACACCGCGCCGGAGAGCGTGAAGAAGCCGGTGCCGAGGATCGCGACGAAGACGTGGATGACGAGCCAGTACGACTGCAGGGCCGGCGGCAGCGGCGAGACGGGCACCTTGAAGCCGATCGTCGCGATGCCGAGCAGCACGAGCACGAGCCCGGTCATGATCGAGCCGAGGAAGCGCAGGTCGACCCGGGTCAGGGCGAGCAGGAACAGCCCGACCATGATGAGGGTGCCCGTCATCGAGAACTCGTACATGTTGGCCCACGGCACGCGGGCGGCGGCGACGCCGCGGAGCACGTCGGCGCCGAGGTGCAGCACGAAGCCCGCGATCGTGATGCCGACACCGACACGGGCGGCGGTGCGCTTCGCCGAGACGATCAGCGGCGGCGCGGGCGGGGCCGCTTCGAGCACGGCCGTGCCGCCCCCACCGACCGAGGCCGCGGTGGTGGTGCGTCGCACGCCGGCGCGCGCGTCGGCGAGCTGCGTGGCCTCGCTGGAGCGGCGGGCGAGGTCGAGGGCGAAGGCGACGAAGGCGATCGCGTAGAGCGCCATGGCCGACAGCAGCAGGAGCACCGACAGCTGATCGAGCGGGGTTCTCACGGGAAGCAGCCTAAGCGCCCCCGGGAGGGCGCCCCGCCCCCGTCAGACGCCTGCGGGTACGCGTTCGGCGGAGGGGGTCGGCGCCTCGAGCTCGCGGCGGTGCTCATGGGCGAACTCGCCCACCGCCCGCTCGAGACCGGGGTCGTCGCCGCGGGCGAGCGCCGCGTACTCGAGCCGCAGCCCGCCGTCGAGGTCGTCGGTCACCTTCAGCCACATCCGGCGGCGCGGGACGAGCAGCGAGGTGAGGAGCCCCGCGACCGTGAGCACGACGAAGCCCGCCACCCAGCCCTGCGACGGGTCGTGGTGGATGTCGAGCGCGGCGTAGCGCGCGATGCCGTCGAGGTGCACGGTGCCGAGCCCGTCGGGCAGGGTCGCCGTCGGCTGCGCGCGGGTGAGCTGGATGGGCTTGTTCGCGAGGGTCCGCGCCGCGACCTGCTTCATGCGGCTCGTGTCGAGGACGTACACGTTCTGGGTGGCGCCCCCGTTCAGGCCGAGGTCGCCGGCCCAGACGTTGAAGCTGACGAGCGGGTCACCGAGGCTCGGGAAGATGGAGGTGTCGGCGCCCGTCGAGAGCTTGCCGACGGTCGGGTACAGGAAGCCGACGAGGCCGATCTGCCTCGCCTGGCTCGTGGTGTGCTCGGCCTTCACGACGCCGAGCGAGGTCATGTTCGAGTCCTGGGGACGGAACGGCACGGAGCCGGAGAACGCGATCGAGCCGTTCGCGTTGCGCACGGTGATGTGCGGGGCGTAGCCGTTGCCGAGCAGGTAGACGGCGCTGCCGCCGATCTCGAGCGGGTCGTTCACCTTGATGATCCGGTGCACGGGCTCGTGGCCGGGCGTCCTCGTCGTGACGCGCGCCGTGTAGTCGAGCGGCTCGCCGAGGGCCGCGGGGTTCTGCTGCTCGTACTTCACCGTGAGCGAGTCGAGCCTCAGCGAGTACGGCTGCAGCGTCGAGTCGGTGAAGAAGCGTCCGGTCGAGAGCGAGTCGTAGTTCGACTGGTTGTTCACGAAGGTCTCGCCCTCGACCGTGACGCGCTGGCCGGTGTACGTGAAGCCGCTGCCGACGAACACCGAGACGAGCACACCGACGAGCCCCGCGTGGAAGAGGAGGTTGCCGGTCTCGCGCAGGTAGCCGCGCTCGGCCGAGAGGCTGTCGCCGTACCGCGCGACGCGGTAGCGGCGGCGGCGCAGCAGCCGCTCCCCCGCGTCGAGCGCCCGCGCGGGGTCGCCGGGGCTGCTCTCGCTGCGGTACGCCGGCAGCCGGCCGAGCCGTGAGGGGGTGCGCGGCGGCGCGGCGCGGAGCGCCTTCAGGTGGTAGGCGATGCGCGGCACCACACAGCCGACCAGCGAGATGAAGAGCAGCAGGTAGATCGCGGAGAACCAGGCCGACGTGTAGACGTCGAAGAGCTGCAGGGCGTTCGCGACGCCGACGAGGCCGGGGTTGCTCGCCTTCCAGTTGATCACGCCGTTCGGGTCGGCCGAGTTCTGCGGGATGAGCGATCCCGGCACCGCGGCGACGGCGAGCGCGAGCAGCAGCAGCAGGGCCGTGCGCATGCTCGTCAGCTGGCGCCACGCCCAGCGCAGCCATTCGAGCGCGCCGAGGCGCGGGTTCTGCGGCCCATCGCCGCGGAGGTCGCCGAAGCCGTCGTCCGCGAAGTCAGATGGCCTGCTCATACCCACCCCACCAGGCCTGCAGGGCGCCGACCGCGGAGAGCCAGACGCCGGAGATCATGAGCAGACCGATCACGACGAGCAGCGCGCCGCCCGCGAGGTTGATCGCGCGCACGTGCCGCTTCAGGAACGCGACGGTGCGGGTCGCCCAGCCGAGACCGACCGCGAGCGCGACGAACGGCAGGCCGAGGCCGATCGAGTAGACGAACGCGAGCAGCGCGCCGAGCCCGGCGGAGCCGCCCTGCAGCGCGAGCGACTGGATCGCGATGAGCGTCGGACCGAGGCACGGCGTCCAGCCGATCGCGAAGACCGCGCCGAGCAGCGGTGCCCCGACGAGGCCGGTGCGCGGCTGCCACGACGGCTTCACGGTGCGCTGCAGCGGGCCGAGGCCGCCGATGAAGACGAGCCCGAGCAGCAGCACGATCGCGCCCGAGATCCGCGTGAGCAGGTCGCGCCAGTGCACGAGGAAGAACCCGGCGGAACCGAACACGAAGCCCGTCGCGACGAAGACGACCGAGAAGCCGAGCACGAACAGCGCCGCGGCGAGCGCGAGGCGGCCGCCGGGGCGGCGGGCGGTGCCGCTGCCGTCCATGCCCCCCACGTAGCCCAGGTAGCCGGGCACGAGCGGCAGCACGCAGGGCGATGCGAACGAGAGCGCGCCCGCGGCGAGCGCGACCGGTGCGCCGAGCAGCAGCGCGCCGTCGCCGACGAGGGCGCTCACGAGTCCTGCCCGGACCGGGCCGACTTGATGAGCGTGGCGAGCACGGACTCGTTGATCGGACCGAGGATCCGGCCGATGACGCGGCCCTTCCTGCCGACCACGAGGGTCGTCGGGGTCGCGTTCGGCTGGATGCTGTCGGCGAACGCGAGCTGCGCGGCACCGCCGTTCGCCTGGTCGACGATGCTCGGGTAGCTCACCCTGTGCTGCGTCGCGAACGACTGCGCCTCGCCCGCCTCGTCGCGGATGTTCACGCCGACGAACTGCACGCCCTTGCCGGCGAAGTCCTTCGCCACCCGCTCGAGGTCGGGGGCCTCGGCGATGCACGGGCCGCAGCCCGCGTACCAGAAGTTCACGACGAGCACCTGGCCCGCGTACGTGCTCGAGCGGAAGGTGCCGCCGTCCGCCGTCGGTCCGGAGAAGGAGACGGGGGCGGTGGTCGGGTGGTGCCACTCCTCCACGCCGTCGATGGAGACGCCGCCCGGGTCGGAGGCCTGCGCGCCCGACTGGGTGCAGCCGGCGAGCAGCAGCACGGCGAGCAGGGCCGCGGGCGCGGCGAGGCGGCGCATCACGAGGCGCCCTCGTCGACGGCGACCGACAGCATCGGGAACGCCGGGTCGGCGTACGCGGTCTCGATGACGCGGCCGTCCCGCCGGGCGAACGAGGTGATGCTCGACAGGGCGGTGCGCCGGTTGCGCGGGTCGTGCGCGAGCATCCGGCCGTTCACGCTGCGGTGGACGGTCTCGATGGGCAGCTGGTGGCTCACGATGACGACGTGCCCCTCGGCCGTCGTGGCGAACGCGTCGAGCACCGCCTGCCGCATGCGGTCGCGGATCTCGACGTAGGGCTCGCCCCACGAGGGCTTCATCGGGTTGCGCAGGTGGGCGACCGCCCGCAGCTCCCTGCCGATCATGCCGCGGCCGGTGACGCGGCCCTCGAAGAGGTTACCCGCCTCGATGACCCGCTCATCGGTCTCGATGGGGAGGCCGAACTGCTCCGCGATGGGCTGCGCCGACTCCTGGGTGCGCTGCAGCGGCGACGCGAGAACCCGGGTGACGGGCAGATCGGCGATGGCCCGCGCGGTCATCGCGGCCATGAGGACGCCGCGCGCGGACAGGCGGAAGCCGGGGAGACGGCCGTAGAGCACGTGCTCGGGGTTGAACACCTCGCCGTGACGGACGAGGTGGAGCGCTGCGGCGACCATTCCGGACAGTGTACGAACCGGGTGTAAGAGGGCTGCGCGCGGTGGAGCCCAGGGCGTGCGTCCGATTGCTCAGGACCCGGCGCCCGCTTGAGGGCCGCCGGTAGGCTTCCCGCCCGTGACCGACCGCACCCTCGTCCGCGACCTCGCCCAGCTGCCCGAGGGCCCCGTCACCGTCGGCGGGTGGGTCGAGACGGTCCGCGATCAGAAGAAGGTGCAGTTCGTCGTCCTCCGCGACGAGAGCGGCGCCGTCCAGCTCGTGCGGCAGCGTCCCGCCGAGGAGGACGACGTCTCCCGCGCGATCGCGAGCGTCCCGCTGGGCAGCTTCGTGCGCGTCTCGGGCACGCTGAAGCACGACGAGCGCGTGAAGCTCGGCGGCCTCGAGGTCGCCGTCGCCGCCTTCGACGTCGTGACCGCGAGCGAGCCGGAGCAGCCGATCGCTGCCGACTCGAGCGTCGACAAGCGCCTCGACTGGCGCTTCCTCGACCTGCGCAACCCGGGGAACGAGCTCGTCTTCCAGGTCCAGACGACCTTCGAGCACGCGCTGCGCACCTGGTGGGTCGAGCACGGCTACGTCGAGATCCACACGCCGAAGCTCATGGCGTCGCCGTCGGAGTCGCGCGCCGAGCTGTTCCAGGTGCCGTACTTCGAGTCGACCGCCTACCTCGCGCAGAGCCCGCAGCACTTCAAGCAGATGGCGCAGGCCGCCGGCTTCGGCAAGGTGTTCGAGATCGCTCCCGCGTTCCGCGCCGACCCGTCCTTCACCGCCCGGCACGCCACCGAGTTCACGAGCATCGACGCCGAGATCAGCTGGATCGACAGCCACGAGGACGTCATGGCGATGCACGAGGAGGTGCTCGTCGCCGGCTTCGAGGCGGTGCGCGACAAGCACGGCGAGGACCTCGAGCGCGTGCTCGGGATTCCCGTCACGGTCCCGTCGCGGCCGTTCCCCCGCATCCCCCTCGCCGAGGCGAAGCGCATCGTCGCCGAGCGCGGCTACGTCGTGCCCCGCGCCGACGAGGACATGGACCCCGAGGGCGAGCGCCGCATCGCCGCGTACGTGCGCGAGGAGCTCGGGCACGACTTCGTGTTCCTCACCGACTACGCGTCGAGCATCCGGCCCTTCTACCACATGCGCTCCGAGGCCGACCCGGCCCTCACGAAGAGCTACGACCTCGTCTACCGAGGCACGGAGATCTCCACCGGCGCGCAGCGCGAGCACCGCGTCGACGTGCTCGAGACGCAGGCCCGCGAGAAGGGCCTCGACACCGACGAGCTCGCCGGCTACCTCGAGTTCTTCCGCTACGGCATCCCCGCGCACGGCGGCTTCGGCATGGGGCTCGCCCGCGTGCTCATGCTGATGCTCGAGCGGCAGAGCATCCGCGAGACGACCTACCTGTTCCGCGGACCGAACCGGCTGCGACCGTGACCGACGGCGGCGAGCCCCGCCCCGGACTCCGCGAGCGGCTCGCGGGGCCCTGGACGGACCTGCTCGGCCGCACCGCGATCCGCTGCCTCCAGGTGCTGATCGTGCTCGCCCTCGGGGTGGCGGTGGTCACCGAGGCGGCGAACCTCCGCGTGCTCGTCATCCCGGTGCTGCTCGCGATCATCCTCGCCGCGGCGTTCGCGCCCGTGGTGTCGTTCCTCAGGCGGCTGCACGTGCCGAACGGGCTCGCGGCCTTCCTCACCCTGGTGCTCACCGTGGTGGTGCTCGGCGCCGTGCTCACCGGCGTCGCGCTCGCGGTGATCGCGCAGTGGGGCACGCTCGTCTCCCAGGCGAACGACGGCATCGGCCAGCTGCAGTCGTTCGTGAAGCGGAGCGGGCTCCCGATCGACTCGTCGCAGCTCGAGAAGGCCCGCAAGCAGGGCGTCTCGTTCCTCACGAGCGGCGCCTTCGCGTCGGGGGCGCTCGCGGGGCTCTCGACGACGGTCTCCATCGTCACGGGCATCGTGCTGCTGCTGTTCGTGCTCTTCTACCTGCTGAAGGACGGCCGGACGATCTGGGAGTTCCTGCTCCGGCCCCTCGACGACGTCCGGCGCGCCCGTGCGCACCGCATCGGCAACCGGAGCGTCGGCGTGATGGGCGGCTACGTGCGGGGCACGGCGCTCGTCGCGCTCGTCGACGCGGTGTTCATCGGCGCCGGCCTGCTGATCCTGCGGGTGCCGCTCGCGATCCCGCTCACAGTGCTCGTGTTCGTCACGGCGTTCATCCCGGTGGTCGGCGCGACGATCGCCGGCGTCGTCTGCGCGCTCGTCGCCCTCGTGACGGGCGGGCCGGTGACGGCGCTGATCGTGGTCCTCATCGTGATCGTCGTGAACCAGCTCGAGGGCAACCTGCTGCAGCCGCTCATCATGGGCCGCACGGTGTCGCTGCACCCGCTCGTGATCCTGCTCGTGCTCACGGCCGGGGCCCTGCTCGCCGGCGTGGTCGGCGCCGTGCTGGCGGTGCCGACCGCTGCGGTCGCCTGGACCGCGATCAAGTCGTGGAACGAGTAGCGGCGCCTCAGGCGGTGAGCTCTGCCCGGAGCCGCTCCGGGTCGACGTGCCAGCGTGCGAAGAAGCGCTCACCGACGAGCACGACGGGGATGTCCTCGCCGTAGGCCTCCTGCAGCCCGGCGTCGTCGAGGATCGAGCGCTCGACGAGCCGCACGGGCCGTCCCTGGCGCTCGAGGTCGCCGAGCACGTCCTGCACGACCGCGCGCGCGTCGTCGCAGAGGTGGCAGCCCGGCTTGCCGATGAGGGTGACGGTGGGCATGCGGCAAGCGTAGGCGAGGGCCGTCCAGGATGCCGGTGCTCCCCCGCTTACGATCTCGGCATGGCCGACGACGACGCCTCCCAGCAGCCCGCCGCCGCGCTGCCGGTCGCGGCGTTCTTCGACATCGACAAGACGCTCGTGAACGGCGCGAGCCTGCTGTTCGTCGCCCGGGCGGCGCGCTCCCTCGGCATCGTGCCGCTGAAGGACCTCGCCCGGTTCGGGTGGCAGGCGCTGCGGTTCCGCCGCACCGGCGAGCGGCTGAGCATGCTCGAGAGCGCGCGCACACGCGGGATGCAGCTGCTCGCGGGCCAGTCCGCGGAGCGGGTGCACGACCTCGCGCAGACGGTGATGGGCCACATCCGGTCGCGCGTCTGGCCGGAGACGAGGGCGCTGCTCGAGGAGCACCTCGATGCGGGGCACGAGGTCTGGTTGATCTCGGCGACGCCCGACTTCCTCGCGCAGGCGATCGCCGAGGAGCTCGGCGCGACCGGCGGCATCGGGTCGGGCCTCGAGGTGCGCGACGGGGTCTTCACGGGCGCGCTGCAGGGACCGACGATGCACGGCCCGGAGAAGGCGCGCGCCGCCGAGGAGCTGATGCTCGCTCGGGGCTGCGACCCGAAGGACTGCTACGCGTACAGCGACTCGATCAACGACCTGCCGCTGCTCACCGCCGTGGGCACACCGGTGGCGATCAACCCGGATCGGGCGCTCGCCGCGCACGCCCGGCGGGCGGGCTGGCGGTCGCTGCGGCTCGACCCGGCGAGCATCCGGGCCGAGCGGCGGCGGGTGCGGGCCGCGGCGAAGGCGGCCGGCTGACCGCTACTTCTTGTTGCGGCGCTGGTGGCGGGTCTTGCGCAGCAGCTTGCGGTGCTTCTTCTTCGCCATCCGCTTGCGGCGCTTCTTGATGACCGAACCCATGGGATCTCCTCGTGATCTCGACGGCGGCCGCCGTCAGAGGCCGCGGAAGGACCCCGGCAGTCTACCGGACGCGCGAGGGCGCTCTCAGGCGGACCGGGATCCCGGGGGCTCGGCGCAGCGGCAGGCGGAGTCAGGAGGCGCGACGGAACCGCGTGGTGAGGCCGGCGGCGGAGGCGCCGAGGCGGACGGCTGCCGCGCGCACCCGCGGGGGCAGCGGCTTCGCGGGAGCGGCGGCGGCGACGGCCGCCGTCTGCTCGGTGGCGGGCTGCTCCGTGACGCTCGGCTTGACGAAGGCGCCGAGCCACTCGGCGATCGGCTCGAGCCGCGACGGCTCGAGCCGATAGAAGCGGTGCTGACCCTGCTCGCGCACCGACACGATCGAGAACTCGCGGAGCGTCTTCAGGTGCTTGGACACCGTGGGCTGGCTGAGCGAGAGGCGGTTGACGAGCTCGCCCACGCTCGCCTCGCCCGGCCCGTCGGCCTCGGCCTGCTCGAGGAGCGCACGGAGCAGCTCGCGCCGCGTCGGGTCAGCGATGACGTCGAACAGGTCCGCCACAGGGCCGAGCGTATTCCTTCCGGGTCCGCCGCGCCATGCCCGATCCCCCTCGAACGAGGGGATCGATACGCGTCGGCGTATGCGTCGGCCTCAGCCGGCGGCGAGCTCGCGGGCGCGGGCGATCGCGGCGGCCATCGCCTCGTCCAGGATCGCTCCGAGATCGTGCGCCTCGAGCACCGCGATCGCGCGCTCGGTGGTGCCCTTCGGGCTCGTGACCCGGCGGCGCAGCTCGGCGGGCGGATCGTCGCCTGCGCCGAGCAGCCGCAGCGCGCCGGCCGCCGTGCCCGTGACGAGCCGGCTCGCCTCCTCGGCGGAGAAGCCGAGACGGCGGGCCGCGTCGATCCACCGCTCGAGGAACAGGTAGACGTACGCGGGCCCCGACCCCGAGACCGCGGACAGCGCGTCGATGCGCTCCTCGGGCAGCTCGAGCACGTCGCCGACCGTGCGGAACGCCGCGACGGTCGCCGCGACCGCCTCCGGGCCTGCCGCGGAGCCCGCGGCGACGCCGGTGACCCCCTCCCCGACGGCGGCGGGCGTGTTCGGCATCGCGCGCAGCACCGCGGTCCCGGCGGCCAGCACCGCCTCCATCGCCCGGATCGGGATGCCGGCCGCGACGCTCACCACGACGGCGCCCTCGGTCAGGTCACCGGCCACCTCACGGAGCACGTCGACCACCTGCGCCGGCTTCACCGCGACGACGACCAGCCGCGCGCCGCGCACCGCCTCCCGGTTCGCGTCCGGCCGCTCCTCCTGCGAGAGCGCGGTGACGCCGGGCACCCCGACGAAGCCGGCCGATCGGGCGGCGCTGCGCGTCGTGACCCGGAGGTCGGGCACCCCCGCGGCGGCGAGGCCGGCGAGCACGGCGGAGCCCATGGAGCCTCCCCCGAGCATCGCGACGGGGGACGGGACGAGCGGGGTGTCGGTCACGCTCCCCGAGCCTAGGGATGTGCTGCACCGCCGCCGTAGACTGCGGCACGAGCCGGGAGGTGCGATGAGCGACGAGCTCGGCACGGCGATCGCCCAGGCGGCGGGTCGCGTGCGGAACGTGCGGAACGTCGGCACGGTGCGCATCGGGCGCGAGACCGCGACGGAGCGGGTCCTCGTGGCCGTGCGGGTGGGCCTGCCGCCCCTGCTGCCCTTCCCCGAGGTGGTGAACGCCATCGCGCACGTGCAGCTGGCGGCCGCGCGGCTCGCCCCGAAGGGCGCCGCGATCTTCGTCGAGCCCGACGTCGCCGCCGATCAGGCGACCCCGACCGAGACGATCGTCATCCGCGCGCTCGAGTAGCGCGGCGATCCGCGAAGAACTGCTGCAGCAGCGCGGCGCACGCGTCGGCTTCGACGCCACCCGTGACCTCGATCGCGTGCGGCAGGTGCCGGTCGCGCAGCACGTCCTGCACCGAGCCGGCGGCGCCGGCCTTCTCGTCCCAGGCGCCGAAGACGAGCCGCGGCACCCGGGCGGCGAGCACAGCGCCCGCGCACATCACGCACGGCTCGAGCGTGACGACGAGGGTCGCGTCGTCGAGCCGCCAGCCGCCGAGCGCCGCCGCCGCGTCGCGCAGGGCGACGACCTCGGCGTGGGCGAGCGGGTCGCCCGTCGCCTCCCGCTCGTTGCGGCCGCGGCCGATCACGGTGCCGTCGGCGGCGACCACGACCGCGCCGACGGGCACGTCGCCCGTGGTGAGCGCGCCGCGCGCCTCGTCGAGCGCGGCCCTCATCGCCGTGCCCCACCGACCCGGTGCCATGTCCGCCCTCCCGCCGCTCACTACCCTGACAGCATGCGCGTGCACGTCGCCGACCATCCGCTCGTCACGCACAAGCTCACCGTGCTGCGTGACCGGCGCACCCCCTCCCCCACCTTCCGGGCCCTGGCCGAGGAGCTCGTGACGCTGCTCGCCTACGAGGCGACGCGGGCGGTGCGCACCGAGCCGGTGCGCATCGAGACCCCGGTGGCGGTGACGACGGGTCTCGCCATCAGCGACCCGCGGCCGCTCGTCGTGCCGATCCTGCGGGCCGGCCTCGGGATGCTCGAGGGGATGATCAAGCTCATCCCGAGCGCCGAGGTGGGCTTCCTCGGCATGGTGCGCGACGAGGAGACGCTGTCGCCGGCGATCTACGCGGAGCGCCTGCCACCGGACCTGCAGAACCGGCAGTGCTTCGTGCTCGACCCGATGCTCGCGACCGGGGGCAGCCTGCTCGCGGCGATCGACTACCTGTTCGACCGCGGGGCCGTCGACGTGACGGCCGTCTGCCTGCTCGCCGCCCCGGAGGGGCTCGAGGCGATCGAGCGCGCGACGGCCGGCCGCGACCTCACGATCGTGCTGGGCGCGCTCGACGAGCGGCTCGACGAGTCGGGCTACATCATCCCGGGCCTCGGCGACGCGGGCGATCGCCTCTACGGCACGGTCCCCAGCTGACCGGTTGCTCCGCTGCCCCGCTTCCCCACCTGCACGACCGTCCCGCTGCTTCGCATCGTGCCGGTACCGGCAGGCGTCGGCCCAGGCCGGTTCCGCGGTTCGCGGGCTGGGCTCGCGCCGCCGGATCCGGCATGTCGGGGGATCCAACCCGACCTGTGGAAGCGGCGCGGAGCGCCGGGGCGGCTTGACACGCGCCGAACGTCTCGGGCAGCATTCCGGGCATGTCCATCATCGCTCGTAGCACGACCGCCCACGAGGCCCGGCCGTCGCTCGCGATGATGGCGGGCGTCCTCCGCCGCCGAATGTGTCGCTGAACCGTTCCTAGCCGCCCGCGCTCCCGCAGCGGGCACCCGCGTCGCCGCTGATCGCGCGACGCGTCGCTCGGCCCGCATCCCGGGCATCGGTTCCGCACATCCATCCTCCGCGCAGCGCCCCGTCCGGCGCGCGCCCCTCGCCGAAGGTCTGCTTCCGCCATGTCGCTCGCTCCTGTCTCCCCCGTTCCCACCGCTTCCGCCGCCGCTGCCGAGCGGCCCGCTCTCCGGCTCGTGCCGGACGGCGCCGAGGTGCGCGGCTTCGCCCTCTTCGTCGGTCTCGACGAGGCGAAGGCCCGTGCCGCCGGCGTCGACCTGCCCGCGCTCGTCGACTCGCTCCGCCGACTGACCGGCGAGCTCGCGCCCGACGCCGAGACCTACGCGGCCGTCGCCCTCGCGCCGGAGGGCGCCGGCGGCCGCGACCTCGACATCGTCCGGCGCGCGCTCACCGACCGCGCCGTGACGCCCGAGGCGCCGACGGCCCTCGCTCCGCGCCGGCGGACCGGCATCACCCTCGACCTCGGCCGCAAGCGCCTGAAGATCGACGGCGAGAACGCCGCCCTCACGTACCGCGAGTTCGAGCTGCTGCAGTTCCTCGTGCTCCGCGAGGGCCGCACGGTGCCGCGCACCGAGATCATCACGGGCCTCTGGGCCGACGCCGAGGGCGCCGACGTGCCGAACGAGCGCACGATCGACGTGCACGTGCGTCGGCTGCGCGCCAAGCTCGGCGACTACGGCGACATCGTGCGCACCATCCGGGGCAGCGGCTACCGCTTCGACCGGCACGCCGACGTCGTGATCCGCTACGGCGAGACCCCGAGCCCCGACCGCTTCTGAGACCTGGGCGGCCTCGCCAGCCGCGGGCTGCGGCGCCCTGCATGCGGTGCCGCGGCGCGACGCGCAGGACCCGGCACGCGACCCAGGACGACGCCCCCCGGGACGCGCTCACAGCGAACCCGTGGCCCTCGACACGCCGAAGCCCCTGGCGCGCCGTTACCGAACCGTAATACCGTCGCTCTCGCGTCGACCGTTTGCTGTGGCGGGCGCCGCGCGTGATTGCAGGACACTCTTGGTGCAAGGGAGAGGGCCGGTCGCCGCCTCTGCGACCGGCCCTCACTCATGAGTTCGGAGCCCTTCCCGCAGCGGTTCGGGACGGGTTCCGACGCGGTTCCGCAGCCCCCGCCCGCTGCGTGCGACGGCCTCCGCCGCGCAGGAACGGCTGCTTGGATGCCCGGCATGCCCGCCCCCGGCTCCCCCGCCGTCGTCTGGTTCCGCGACGACCTGCGGGTCAGCGACCACCCCGCCCTGCGCGAGGCCGCCGAGTCCGGCGCGCCCCTCGTGCTGCTCTACGTCTTCGACGACTCGGGGACCGCCGCCCGCAACCTCGGCGCGGCGAGCCGCTGGTGGCTGCACCGCAGCCTCGAGTCGCTCGCCGGCTCGCTCGAGAAGCGGGGCGCGTCCCTCGTGACCCGCAGCGGCGACCCCGTGGAGCAGGTGCCCGCGGTGCTCACGGAGTCGGGCGCCTCGTCGCTGTGGCTGAACCGGCGCTACGCGCCCGGTGAGCGGCAGCAGGACGAGCGGGTCGCCGACGCCGTCGAGGCCCTCGGCGCCTCCGTCCGCTCCTTCGCCGGCTCGCTCCTGCACGAGCCGGGCGACCTCACCACCGCCGACGGCGAGCGGTTCTCGGTGTTCAGCCCGTTCTGGCGCGCGTTCCTCCGCACCGTCACCCCGCGCGAACCGCTGCCCGCGCCGCGGTCGCTGCACGCCGCCCCACCGCCGCGCAGCGAGCGTCTCGAGGCTCTCGATCTGCTGCCCTCCACCCCCGACTGGTCCGCGGGCCTGCGCGAGACGTGGCTGCCGGGCGAGCGCGGCGCGCAGCGCCGGCTCGAGGAGTTCGTCGAGCACCGCCTCCGGCATTACGACGAGGGCCGCGACCTGCCCGCAGCCGAGGCGTCCTCGCGGCTCTCGCCGCACCTGAAGTTCGGCGAGGTCAGCCCCTACGCCGTGTGGCACGCCGTGCAGGCCGCCGACGCCGGCCCGCACCAGAAGGAGCGCTTCCTCTCCGAGCTCGGCTGGCGCGAGTTCAACTACGACACCCTCGCGACCCACGCGGAGCTCGCCACCGTCAACGTGCACCGCGCCTTCGACGCCTTCCCGTGGGCGGAGGTCGACCCGCGCAGGCTCCGCGCCTGGGAGCAGGGCCGCACGGGCATCCCGTTCGTCGACGCGGGCATGCGGCAGCTCTGGAGCACCGGCTGGATGCACAACCGCGCCCGGATGGTGACCGCCTCGTTCCTCATCAAGAACCTCCGGTACGACTGGCGCATCGGGGAGCAGTGGTTCTGGGACACCCTCGTCGACGCCGACCCGGCGAACAACACGGCGCAGTGGCAGTGGGTGGCGGGCAGCGGCGCCGACGCGGCGCCGTTCTTCCGTGTCTTCAACCCGGTGCTCCAGGCGCGGAGGTTCGACCCCCACGGCGAGTACGTGCACCGCTGGGTGCCGGAGCTGCGGGGCCTGTCCGGCAAGGCCCTCGAGGAGCCGTGGAACGCCCGCGACGGGCTCGTGCTCGACGGCGCGGACCCGGCGGAGGCCTACCCGGCGCCGATCGTCGACCTGAAACGGTCCCGCGACGAGGCCCTCGCCGCCTTCGAGCAGGTGCGGCAGCGGGGCTGAAGCGCCGAAGGCGGTGCGCCTTCCGCGGATTTCAGCCCGCGTCTGTCTACGCTCCGTTCCGGCCTCGTACGACCCGACGGACGCGGGCCGACCGCCATGGAGGGCCGTACATGAGGATCGACGAGCACCCGGGGGCGTCCCCGCGCCACGCCGTGCAGCGCACCCGCTCCGGTGTCGCGGGCCCGCTCAAGGCGGTCGCGGTGGTGCTCGCAGTCGTCCTCGTCAGCTCGATCTCGATCGCCGCCTACGGCGTCTGGTCGCTCACGCGGGCCGTCGCCGCGAACGCCGTCGACATCGGCGGCAAGTCGTCGCTCGCCGCGATGGACGGGGCGTTCAACGTGCTGCTCGTCGGGGCGGACAACGCCCCGGGGCAGTCCTCGTGGGGCGCCTCGCGGCAGGCGACGTTGAACGACGTGAACATCCTCGTGCACGTCGCCGCGGACCACAGAAGCGGCGTCGTGGTCAGCCTTCCCCGCGACCTCGTCATCGACCAGCCCGCCTGCGTCGACCCGACGACCAAGGAGGTCGGCGCGGCCGTCACCCAGCAGCCGCTCAACACGTCGTACGCGCGGGGCGGCCTCAGCTGCGTCGTGAACACCGCCGAGCACCTCACCGGCGTCCAGATCCCCTACGCGGCGCTGTTCAGCTTCGAGGGCACGGTCAAGATGGCCGACGCGGTCGGCGGCGTGCCCGTCTGCGTGACCGCCCCGATCGACGACCCCAAGTCCGGTCTCAAGCTGCCCGCGGGCCGTTCCGTCATCTCGGGCCGCACCGCGCTCGCCTACCTGCGCAGCCGCCACGGCGTCGGCGACGGCAGCGACCTGTCGCGCATCGGGTCGCAGCAGGCCTACATGTCGTCGCTGATGCGGACGATGATGAGCAGCAACACCTTCACGAACCCGACGCGGCTCTACGGCCTCGCCAGCGCCGCCGCGCAGAACGTGCAGCTGTCCACGTCGATGGCCAACGTCGAGACCATCGTGCACATGGCGGTCGCGCTCAAGGACATGAACCTGCAGCACCTCGTGTTCGTGCAGTACCCGACGGGCCAGGACCCCTACGACACGGCGAAGGTCGTGCCCGACACCGCCCTCGCCGGCCGCCTGATGTGGCGCCTGCGATCCGACCGACCGGTCGCGCTCGACGCGTCGTCGCTCGGTCTCAGCACGAAGCTCGCGCCGACCGCGCAGAAGAAGGCGACGAGCACCGCACCCTCGTCCTCGTCGAGCACGTCGTCGTCGAGCACGTCGTCGTCCGGCACATCGTCGTCCGGCACCTCCTCGACCGCGAAGCAGCCGGCCGCGAAGAAGCCGTCGTCCCCGGTGATCGACGGGCTGCGCGGCCAGACCGCGGCGCAGCAGACCTGCTCGATCGCCGCCCGGTAGGCGGCGGGGCGGGCGTCGCCGGCCGGGCTCAGGCCGGTACGGCGGAGCGCTGCGCCGGCGGGACCCAGCCGAGTGCGGGTGCGACCTGCTCGACGACCGTGCCGAGCAGCCGGGCGTTGTAGTCGACGCCGAGCTGGTTCGGCACGGTGAGCAGCAGGGTGTCGGCCGCCTGCACGGCGGCGTCGCGGGCGAGCTCCTCGGCGATCTCGTCGGGCTCGCCGATGTAGCTGCGCCCGAACCGGGCGAGGCCGCCGTCGAGTGCGCCGACCTGGTCCTGCGACTCGGCTCCCCCACGGCCGCCGAAGTAGTAGCGGTCCTCGTCGGTCGTGATCGGCATCACGCTGCGGCTCACGGAGACGCGCGGCTCGCGCTGCCATCCGGCGCGGCGCCAGGCGTCCCGGTAGCGCTCGATCTGCTCGGCCTGCAGCTCGTCGAAGGGCACGCCGGTGTCCTCGGTGAGCAGTGTCGAGCTCATGAGGTTCATGCCCTGCTCCGCGGCCCACTCGGCGGTGGCGCGGGTGCCGGCGCCCCACCAGATGCGGTCCGGCAGGCCCGGAGACAGGGGCGAGATCGCGAGGCCGCCGTCGGTACCGGTCATCCGCGGGTTCGCGCGCACGATCGGCGCGCCGGCGATCGCCGCGCGGAACACCTCGGCCTTCGCCCGGGCGAGGTCGGCGTCGGTCTCGTCGTCGCCCGGCACGTAGCCGAACGCCTCGGAGCCGCGCAGGGCCGGCTCGGGTGAGCCGCGGCTCACCCCGAGCTGCAGCCGGCCGCCGGTGAGCAGGTCGGCGACCGCGGCCTCCTCGGCCATGTACAGCGGGTTCTCGTAGCGGAGGTCGATGACGCCCGTCCCGAGCTCGATACGGCTCGTGCGCGCGCCCATCGCCGCGAGCAGCGGGAACGGCGCCGAGAGCTGCGGCGCGAAGTGGTGGACGCGCACGTAGGCGCCGTCGACCCCGAGCTCCTCGGCCGCGACCGCGAGCTCGACCGTCTGCAGCAGGGCGTCCGCGGCCGTGCGGGCCACCGAGCCGGGGATGGGCTGCCAGTGCCCGAAGGTGAGGAATCCGATGCGCTCCACCTCGGCGTCAACCGCACGTCCGCCTCCCGTGTTCCGAATGGGTTCTGCCCGAGGATCCGCCGAACGGCCCTCGCGAGTCGTCCTGCGGCCGCCGTACCGTCCCGCCATGACGGACAGCAGCGCGCCGATGGAGGACCCGGAGCCGAAGGACCGCCAGGTGGCGAACGCGCGCATGGGCGTGGTGCCGGCGGAGCGGGAGGCGGCGGACGCCGAACCGGCCGACGGCGCGACGACCTAGGGCCGCAGCGCCGCGAGCACCTGCTCGGGGCGGATCTCGGCCATGCACCGCGGCGTCCCGTCGCGGGTGAAGGGGCAGGTGCCCGTCCACCAGCACGCCTGCTCGGTGATGGCGGTCGGGCGGCGCTCCGGGCAGGCGGCCCAGCCCTGCACGTTGGTGCCGAGGCCTTCGCGCAGGCCGTACCGGAGGGCGAGCGTCGCGCCGTACAGCCCGACCGCGGGAAGCCCGGCCGCGGTCGCGACCCGGACCGGCCCGGTGTCCCCACCGACCGCGGCTCCGTGTCGCGGGGCCGCCGCAGCACAGAGGGCGGCCAGGGCTCGGAGCGGCAGCGACGGCGACGGCACGGCGCCCGCCTCGACCAGGACGTCGCGGAGCGCCGCGTCCTCGGCGACGACCACCGGCGTCGCGCCCCTCCGGCGCAGCTCGCCGACGAGCGCGCGCCAGGACGGCACGGGCCATCGCTTGACGGGCATCCCCGAGTCGGGGAAGAGCAGCACCGGAGGACCCGCGGCGAGCCGGCCGAGCAGCTCGGCCGCCTCGTCGAGCTCGTCCGGTCCGAGCACGAGCCGCGGGGGCAGGTCCGCGAACCGCGCCGCCACCACGCCGTCGGCGACGAGCAGCCGCAGGTAGCGCAGGTCGACGAGCTCGTCGGCGGGTGGCCGCCGCCAGAGGTCGGTGACCGCGCGGCGGGCGGTGCGCTGCAGCAGCACGGGCAGCCCGAACTGGCGGTTCGTCGTGATCGCGAGGTCGGGTCGGATCCGCTCGAGCACGCCGGTGGCGACACCGACGATCGTGGCCTCGTCCTTGCCCGGCACGGGCACGACCTCCGCGATCCGCGGATCGCGGAGGAGCAGCTCGTGCCACGGGGCCGTCGTGACCACCGTGAGGCGTGCCGCCGGATGGCTTCGCGCGAGGCCCTCGAGCACGGGCAGCGAGAGCACGAGGTCGCCGAGGCCGCCCATCGTGTCGACGACGACGATCGTCCGGGGCGTCACCTCGCGACCTCCGCGAGCAGCGCGAGGTGCCGCGCGGCGATGTCCGGCCAGTCGCGCCGCGCGGCGAGCGCCCGCCCCGCCGCGGCGATGCGGGTCGCGAGCGCCGGGTCGTCGAGCACGCGCCGGATCCCGTCGGCGAGCGCGGGGGCGTCGCGGACCGCCGGCACCACGACGCAGGTGGCGCCGTCCACCAGCTCGGGATCCGGCTCCGGTGCCGCGGTGACGACCGTCGGCAGGCCGTGCGCGAGCACGGTGAGGAGGGAGCCGCTCTTCGTCGTGACCCCGGCGGTGAAGGGCAGCACGGCGACGTCCGCGGCGGCGAGCAGCCGCGAGGCGGCCTCCTCCGGGAGGAACCCGGTGATGCGCGCGCGGTCGCCGGCCCCGGCGGCGGCGAGGTGCGCCCGCAGCTCGGCCTCGAAGGCGAGGGCCTCGGCGGCGGGCAGCGCCGTCGACTCGAACCCGCCGACGACGAGCAGGTGCACGTCGCGTCCCTCCGCCGCGAGCCGCGCGACGGCCTCGCCGAGGTACCGGATGCCCTTCACGGGATGCACGAAGCCGAAGAAGGCGAGGAGCACGGCGTCCGGGGCGACCCCGAGCTCCACGCGGACCGACGGGCGCAGCACCTCGGCCGGCTCGGACGTCGCGACGGCCACGTTCGCCCCGATCGGGATCGCCACCACCGGCAGGTCCGGGAACCGCCGGCGCACGTCCTCGGCGTGGGCCGCGTTCGTGACGACGACGCGGGCTGCGCGGGGCACGAGCAGCGCCGTCTCGCGATCGACGAGCCGCCGCGGCTCGAGCGCACGCCAGGCCGTCCGCGGGACCTGCCGGGCCCAGGTCCACCAGCCGTACTCGTGCAGGGTCGGCACGATCGGCCGGCGACCAGCCGCGAGGGGCAGCAGGCCCACCCACGCACGGAAGCCGTACATCGAGGGCGCGAACTGCACCGACACGACATCGGCGCCGGCGAGCGCCCGCCGGGCCCGCAGCAGCGCGACCGGCGACCAGCGGCGCCCCACGGAGACGCCCCGGACGCCGGCGGGCGTCGCCCCGGTGTGCACGAGGCGCACCACCGCGCCGGCGCCGGTCAGCTCGCGCGCGAGCCGCAGCACGTAGCCGGCGACCCCGTCACGGTCCTCCCTGACCGGTCCGGCGACGAGCGCGATCCGCAGCGGCCGCGCGGTTCCCCCGCTCAGGGCGTGACCGGGCCGTCCCCGGTGGCGGCATCCGCCTCGCCTGCGATCGAGTCGCCGTCGCCGGGGAGCCCCTCCTCGGGCAGCGCGGCGTCGTCACCCATCGAGTCACCGCTGTTGTCGAGGGAGTCCATCGCCGGTGCCTGGGGGTCGAGCCCCGCCTCGAGGCTCGTGCCGCCGGGCGCGACGCCCGCGGCGCTGCCGTCGTTCTGGTCCTCACCCGGGACGTGGGACAGGGACCCCTCGGCCCCGGCCGCTCGCTGCGCATCGCTCATGGGCGGGACGCTAGGAGCGCGTGCTGGGACGGTCCCGAGTCCATGCGCGGTCGCGCGGCGGTCAGGCCTCGTCGCGGCGCTCGAGCACGAACACCGGGATCTGCCGGTCGGTCCGGGTCTGGTACGCCGCGTAGTCGGGCCACACGGCGACGGACCGCTCCCACCACTCCTCGCGCTCCTCGCCCGTGGCGAGGTGCGCCGTGTAGTCGTGGCGCTCCGCCCCGTCCTGGAGCTCGACGTGGGGCTCCTGCACGAGGTTGTGGTACCAGGCGGGATGCTCGGGTGCGCCGCCCTTGCTCGCGACGACGGCGTAGCGGCCCTCGTGCTCGACGCGCATGAGGGCGTTCTTGCGCAGCCGCCCGCTCTTCGCGCCGACGGACGTGAGGACGATGATCGGCACGCCACGGAGGGTGTCGGCCTCGCGGCCGTCGGTCGCCTCGTAGGTCTCGGCCTGCTTGCGCGCCCACGCCTCGGTGCTCGGCTCGTACTCGCCCGTCAGCGGCATGCGTCCTCCTCGTGTCCGGCCCGGACTCGGAACCCGGCCGCCCGGCGTCCGAGGGTAGCGGCGCCCGACCGTGCGCTCAGCGACCGTGGAAGCGATGGCACCAGGATCGCTCCCATGCCGACGCTCACGTTCCCCGCCTGGCTGCGGGAGCAGCAGTACCGCACCGACGAGATCGGCGAGTTCGCGAAGGCCGTCGCGCGCCGGTCCGACTTCCCCGAGTCGGGCGGCAAGGCGATCTACGACGGCTACTTCGAGACCGAGCCCGCGCAGCAGCAGACCTATGAGCGCGCGTGGGCCGAGTTCGACGCGAGCCCGGAGCCGTCGCAGCCGTGAGCGATCCGCGCGACGAGCAGGACCCCGTAGCGCGGGCGGTGATCGGCGACGCCGGCACGGCCGCCGGTGCGGGCGAGGTGTCCGAGCACGACCTGCGCGAGGCGGGCCTGACGGACGAGGCGAAGCAGGAGGGACTGTCGTGACCGAGGCGCTGCGATTCGGGATGTTCGTGCCCCAGGGGTGGCGGCACGACCTCGTCGGCATCCCGCCCGAGGAGCAGTGGGGCGCGATGAGCCGCGTCGCCGCGCTCGCCGAGTCGGGGCCGTGGGAGTCGATCTGGGTCTACGACCACTTCCACACGGTGCCGGTGCCGAGCGAGGAGGCGACGCACGAGGCGTGGACGCTCATGGCGGCCTTCGCGGCCTCCACGTCGCGGGTGCGGCTCGGACAGATGTGCACCTGCATGAGCTACCGCAACCCCGCCTACCTCGCGAAGGTCGCCGCCACCGTCGACATCGTCTCGGGAGGTCGCACCGAGATGGGCATCGGCGGCGGCTGGTACGAGCACGAGTGGCGCGCGTACGGCTACGGCTTCCCACCCGTCAAGGAGCGACTCGGCCGGCTCCGGGAGGGCGTCGAGATCTTCCAGCAGGCCTGGACGACCGGAACGGCCACCCTGCACGGCGAGTACTACGACGTCGACGGCGCCATCGTGCAGCCCCGCCCGCTGCAGCAGGGCGGCATCCCGATGTGGATCGCGGGCGGCGGGGAGAAGGTCACCCTCCGCATCGCTGCCGAGTACGCGCAGTACACGAACTTCGCAGGTGCCCCCGACGAGTTCGAGGCGAAGAGCCGCGTGCTCGAGCAGCACTGCCGCGATCTGGGCCGCGACTACGCATCGATCGTGCGCAGCGCCAACTACAACTGCATCATCGCGCCGACCGAGCGCGAGGTGGAGCATCAGCTGCAGGCGCTCGAGGCGAAGGTGACGCCATATCTCGGTGCCGAGGGCGCCAAGCGGTTCGTGGCGGAGTACCGCGTCGAGGGCTC
This sequence comes from Amnibacterium sp. CER49, assembly GCF_029846255.1. Taxonomy (GTDB): domain Bacteria; phylum Actinomycetota; class Actinomycetes; order Actinomycetales; family Microbacteriaceae; genus Amnibacterium. The sequence continues at coordinate 1,201,696 of NZ_JARVWQ010000001.1, forward strand.
GCCCGCCGTCGGCACCCCCGAGCAGATCGTCGAGCGGCTCCAGGCCGTGCGCGACCGGGGCCTCGGCTACGCGATCATCTACTTCCCCTTCATCGCCACCGATCCCAGCGCGGCCGAGCTCTTCGCCCGCGAGGTGGTCCCCGCGCTGCAGTCGTGACCGCCGAGCGCGACCTCACGACGCTGCTGCGCGCGGCGCAGCCCGTCGTCGCGCACCGCGAGGTCGTGCTCGTCACCGTGCCGGCCGACGCCGCGGCGCGGCTGCCCGCGCTCGCCACCGTGACCGAGGACGAGGGCGTGACCGTCGTCCTGGCGCGCGCGGACGCCGAGCGGCTCGGTCTGCCCATCGGCTGGATCGGCACGTGGATCACCCTGCGCGTGCACTCGGCGCTCGAGGCGGTCGGCCTCACGGCCGCGACCAGCAGCGCGCTCGCCCGCGCCGGCATCAGCTGCAACGTGCTCGCGGGCTTCCACCACGACCACCTGCTCGTGCCCCACGACCGCGCGGACGACGCCCTCGGCATCCTGCGGACCCTCGGCGGCTGAGCCCCGCGGCTCCGCCGCGTACCGGCCGTAGGTACTTCGCTCTGCCGTAGGTGCGACACGCGACGATCGCCCCTACACGAGGACGGATCACCTACACGGGGTGTGCGGCTGGGACCTCTCCACTGGGCGACTGGCAGGTGTCCGGTCCAGGTCCAGAAGCATCAGCAGGTTATATAGTCTGCTGATAGACTTGCATCTATGGTTTCCGTGGCCCCCACCGAGGAGCAGCTCGCCCTCGGCTCCGCGTTCGAGCAGGTCGTCGCCTGGCTCCGCCGCACCCGCACCGCCACCGACATCTCGGCGAGCGGCCTCAGCCTCCTCGACCGGCTCGCGACGGGCGGCCCCCAGCGCATCACCGACCTCGCGACGCAGGAGGGCATCAGCCAGCCGGCGATGACCTCACTCGTCAACCGGCTCGAGGAGCGCGGCTGGGCCCGCCGCACGGCCGATCCGGACGATCGCCGCGCGATCCGCGTCGAGCTCACGTCGCAGGGCACCGAGCGGCTCGAGCGCCACCGTGCCGACCGCACGCGGCGCATCGCCGACCGCCTCACGATCCTCGACGACGCCGACCAGGCCGCCCTGCTCGCCGCGCTGCCCGCGCTGCAGCGGCTCACCGCGCTTCCCGACCCCCGCACCGAATCCCTTCCCGGAGCACTCACGAATGCATGACGCGCCCGTCCAGTCCCCCTTCCGCCAGCCCCGCGCCGTGTGGGCCGTCGCCTTCGCGTGCGTCGTGTCCTTCATGGGCATCGGGCTCGTCGACCCGATCCTGAAGAGCCTCGCCGGGCAGCTGCACGCCACCCCGACGCAGGTCGAGCTGCTCTTCACGAGCTACCTCGTGATCACCGCCGTCGCGATGCTCGTCACCGGCTGGGTCTCGAGCCGCCTCGGGGCGAAGAAGACGTTGATCACCGGCCTGATCCTCATCGTCGCCTTCGCGGCGCTCGCCGGTTCCTCGGGCTCGATCGGCGGCATCGTCGGCTTCCGTGCCGGCTGGGGCCTCGGCAACGCGCTCTTCATCGCCACGTCGCTCGCGGCGATCGTGGCGAGCGCCTCGGGCGGCTTCGCCGGCGCGATCATCCTCTACGAGACGGCGCTCGGCGTCGGCATCGCCCTCGGCCCCGTGATCGGCGGCGTGCTCGGCAGCATCAGCTGGCGCGGGCCGTTCTACGGCGTGAGCGTGCTCATGGCCATCGCGCTGCTCGCGATCCTCTTCCTGCTCCCGAAGACGGCGACCCCCGCCCGCAAGCAGCGCCTCGGCGAGCCCCTCGCCGCCCTGAAGCACCGCTCGCTCGCCACCACGAGCGTCGTCGGCCTGCTCTACAACTGGGGCTTCTTCACGCTGCTCGGCTACTCGCCGTTCCTCATGGGCATCGACAGCCCGATCCTGCTCGGCGTCGTCTTCTGCGGCTGGGGCGTGCTCGTGGCGGTCTTCTCGGTGTTCGTCGCCCCGCGCCTCCAGCGCACCCTCGGCACGGCGAGGACGCTCTACGGCAACTTCACGCTCATGGCGATCGACCTGGCCGTCATCGGCATCTGGTCGACCGTTCCCGCCGTCGTCATCACCTGCGTGATCATCGCCGGCGCCTTCATCGGCGTGAACAACACCCTCGTCACCACCGCGGTCATGAGCATCGCTCCCGTCGAGCGTCCCGTCGCATCGGCGACCTACGGCTTCGTCCGCTTCATCGGCGGCGGGCTCGCCCCGTTCGTCGCCGGGCAGATCGTCGAGGCGATCGACCCGCAGGCGCACCTGCCGTTCCTGATCGGCGCCGGCGCCGTGCTGGTCGCCGCCATCGTGCTCAGCACGGTGCGGAAGGCGCTCGCGGCCGCCGACAACGGGGAGACCGTGCAGCCGGTGCTCGACCAGCTGGACGAGATCGAGCAGCGGAACCCGGTCGTCGGCGGCCTGGCGGTCGGCAACGCCGACTGAGGACGACCCCGAGAGGGCGGGAGGCCGTCTGCGCTGCATACCCATTTGCAGGCGGGCGGCCCCCCTGATCTCACCAGCGACGGCCCGAACGGTCGAATGGTGAGACTTCTTGACGCGGGCAGCCGGAAGGCAGCCCGAAGACGGGACGGGGGCTCAAGACGTGCGCCGACCGGGGAGGCGGATCGGCGCGCGCCAATCTATCGACGCGCTTCTCGGCGTCGCAATCGACCAAGGACCCGATTCGGGGATTGCGTACGAGGCGCGGCAGGTCGCGGTCGCTTCGCCCCGGCAGCGGTTATGCTTTCCGGCGCCGGGAGACGTCGCATAGTCCGGTCGAGTGCACCACCCTGCTAAGGTGGAGAGCCCTATTAGGGCTCCGTGGGTTCAAATCCCACCGTCTCCGCAGCTCGAGGCGCCGCATCCGCGGCGCCTCTTCGCTTTCCTGCGCACATTCCTTGCGCCCTCCCTCCGCCCGGCTGCTCCGGATCCTGGCCGCTCCGGCGCCTGCGGAACGGCAAGGATCCGGAGCACGATCAGCCGCGCGTGGCCAGAATCGACGCGTGGACCCCGTCGCGGCGCTCAGCGAGATCGCCTTCCGTCTCGAGCGCGAGCGCGCGCCGGTGTTCAAGATCCAGGCCTTCCGGCGCGCCGCCGCGACGATCGCCGGCCTGGACCCGGACGAGCTCGCCGCCCGGGCGGAGGACGGCCGCCTGAAGCGCACGAAGGGCATCGGCGGCCGCACGCTCGAGGTGATCCAGCAGTCCCTCGCAGGCGACGTGCCCGGCTACCTCGCCGATCTCCGTGCGCGAGCCGACGCCGAGCTCTCGCCCGAGGGCCGCGCGCTCCTCGCCCGGCTGCGCGGCGACCTGCACAGCCACAGCGAGTGGTCCGACGGCACCACGCCGATCGAGCTCATGGTCGACGCCGCGCGCACGCTCGGCCGCGAGTACCTCGCGCTCACGGACCACTCCCCGCACCTCACGATCGCGAACGGCCTGTCGCCGGAGCGCCTCGAGCAGGAGCTCGACGTGGTGGCCGGGATCAACGCCGGGTCCGACGGCTTCCGGCTGCTCGCCGGCATCGAGGTCGACATCCTCGAGGACGGCACCCTCGACCAGACGCCCCAGCTGCTCGACCGGCTCGACGTCGTCGTCGGCAGCGTGCACTCGCACCTCCGCGCCGACCACGACACGATGACCGCCCGGATGCTCGGCGCGCTCGACGACGCGCACCTCGACGTCTTCGGCCACATCACCGGGCGCCTCGTCGAGGGCAGCCGCGGCACCCGCCCGCAGTCGGAGTTCGACGCCGACCGCGTCTTCGCGAGGTGCGCCGAGCGCGGCGTGGCGGTCGAGATCAACTCGCGCCCGGAGCGCCAGGACCCGCCGGACGACCTGATCCAGCGCGCCCTCGACGCCGGGTGCCTGTTCAGCATCGACACCGACGCGCACGCGCCGGGCCACCTCGACTTCCTCGGCCTCGGCGCCGAGCGCGCGGCGAAGAACGGCGTCCCGCCCGAGCGGATCGTCACGACGTGGCCGCTCGAGCAGCTGCTCGCCTGGTCGCACCGCGACCGCTGACCCCGCGGGCCGCCCCTCCGGCCGTGCTGTAGGGTTGTCCGGTCGGTTTCGGCCGGCCTGCGCCCGTAGCTCAACGGATAGAGCATCTGACTACGGATCAGAAGGTTGGGGGTTCGAGTCCCTCCGGGCGCGCAGAACGAAGAAGAGGGTCGTCCGCGAGGGCGGCCCTCTTCTTCGTCTTCCAGGCTTGGAGGATCGAGAAGCCGCTCCCAGGGGTGGGGGCCCCTGCCCGCCAGAGGCTCCGCGCGCCGCGCAGCGGCGGGTGGAGGGGCGAGTAGGGATCGAGTCGCTCCGGGCGCGCAGAACGAAGAACGGGGTCGTCCGGGAGGGCGGCCCTCTTCCTCGTCTTCGGGGCTTGGAGGATCGAGAAGCCGCGCCGGCGACCTGCGTCAGACCTCTGCGGCCTCGGCGATGATGCGCGCGACCTCCTCGGTACGGCTGAGGTAGGCGGAGTGGCTCGCGGGCAGCTCGACGACGGAGGTGCAGCGTTCGGCCATCCGCCGCTGTGTGGCGGGCGCGACGGCCCGATCCTCGGTGCAGAGGATGTAGGTCGAGGGCGTGGTGCGCCAACCGGTGCGAGTGGGTGAACCGTGCCGGTACTGCGAGGCCTGCGGCACGAGCAGTGCGCGCGCCCGCGCCCGCTGCTGGGGCGTGCAGTCCGCGTAGAGATGCTGATCCGCGAGCTCGGGCCGCACCTCGGTCGCCCCGTCGTCCCGCACGCGGAGGGCGGCGTTGATGAGCCCGTCCCGCCCGTTCAGCGATGCGGTGGTCTCGCCCACGTCCGGCACGAACGCCGCGAGGTAGACGAGGTGCGCTGCGCCTTCGACGTCGGTGACGACCGCGCCGCCGTACGAGTGGCCGACGAGCACCGGCGCGGCCTCCGCCGCATCCACGGCCTCCTGCACAGCTGCCGCATCCGCTTCGAACGAGCCGCGGTGCAGTCGCGGTGCGGTCGCCTGCACACCCGCGTCGGCGAGGGCCTCGACCAGGGGTGCGAGGTGCTCCGGCTGATGCCAGAGCCCGTGCACCAGGATCACCGGGCGCGACATGTCGGCATGCTAGTGGCGGCCTGCCTCAGCGATCGTCCCACCCGTCCAGGGCCTGCCGAGGCGCACGAAGCCGGGAATCACCGCGCCTCCTCACCGAGATCCGTATGCGCGCGCCACCCTCGGGAGGGCCGAAGTTCGCCCGGGGTCGGACGCCGATCGTTCCGAGCACGGATCAGAAGGTCGGGTTCGCGTCCCTCCGGGAGCGCAAGAGGAGCCCCCACCTGTCGCAGACCAGACCTCAGGGCTGCGTCGTGCTCGCGATCGCGCGGCCAGGCGCTCAGCCGCCGGTGATGGTGTACCAGATGCCGTACCCGCCGGCGGCGCACATGATCACCGTCGTGGTCCATCCGACCGCTGCGGCGAGGCGTCCGTTGCGGTAGCGGCCCATGATGGCGCGGTCGCGGGAGATGAGCATCATCACGATGAGGAACGGACCGGCGGCGATGCCGTTGACGATCGCGGAGAGCACGAGCAGCCCGATCGGGTCGGTGCCGATCACGCTGAGGACGGTTCCGGCGATGAGTCCGACACCGAGGAGGGCGTAGAAGACCGGCGCCTTCCGCGGGCTGCGGTCCAGCCCCCACTCCTTGCCGAGCAGCCCCGACAGGCCCGCCGCCCCGGAAGCGGCGAGGATGGGCACGGCGAGGACGCCGGAGCCGATGAACCCGGCGGCGAAGAGGATGCCGGCGTAGCTGCCCGCGATGGGCTCCAGCGCGCGAGCGGCTTCAGCGGCGCTGCTCACGGTGCGGTGGTGCGCGCCGAGGGTCGCGGCGGTGGCGGCCATGATCGCGAACATGATCAGGACGCTGAACGCCATCCCGGTGAACACGTCGACGCGCCCGTTGCGGAGGCGGCGTCTGGCTTCGGTGCGGCTGCGGTCCTTCAGTGGTGGGGCGAGGTCTCCCTCGAGGGGTTCGGCGCGGAGCTCCTCGACCCGCTGCGCGGACTGCCAGAAGAACATGTAGGGCGAGATCGAGGTGCCCAGCACGCCCACCACGAGGCCGAGATAGGCCGGCGAGAGGCGGGCCTGCAGACCGAGCAGGCCGCGGCCGACGTCGGCCCAGGAGACGTGGGCGAAGAACAGCACGGCGACGTACACCAGCAGGAACAGGCACAACCATTTGAAGATCCGGCCGATCGCCTGGAAGGACCCGGCCAGCAGCGCGACGACGATCGCGATCCCGGCGACCGCGCTCCACACCGGCGCCGGTCCCGCGTGCAGCAGCTGCATGCCCTGCCCGATCGCCATCAGATCCGCCGCGAGGTTCAGGCAGTTCGCCGCGATCAGCGCCACCACCAGCACCCCGAGCACCGCCACGACCGCCCGCGGGAACCTGCGTCGGATCAGCTTGCCCAGGCTGTCCCCGGTGGCCAACGCCATCCGGTCGCAGATCTCCTGCACGCCCATCATCAACGGCAACGACACCGGCACCGTCCAGAGCATGCCCATCCCGTACGTCGCACCCGCCTGCGCATACGTGGCCACACCCGACGGGTCGTCATCCGCCGCCCCCGTCACCAGACCCGGCCCCAGCACACCGAAGAACCGCGCGATCGGCGAACGACGCTGATCGATGTGCCCCGGCTCGCGATCCGTGCCGCGATCCAGCTCCGGCGCAACACCTTGAGTCGCCGTCTCCTCGGTGTCCGAACTCACGGGGGCAGCATCCTGGGCAGCCGCCGAGAAAGAACAAAGATTTGGTTGGAGCGGGCCCGCGGCCGCCCGACCCAAGACGCGCTGCGTTCGGGTCGCGTTCCGTCCGGCAGTAGATTGCGGCCGTTCGACTCGCGAAGGTCGAGCAGTGGAGGCACCGTGGATGAGGCTGACACGCAGGACAACGACGTCCGTGGTTGGACCCTCGACCACGACCAGTTCCGCGGGGTGCTCGCCGACCTCATCGAACAGGTGCGCGCGCTCCGTGCCGACGACGCCGACGCAGCTGAAGCGCTCTCCCGCTGGTGGCGGAGCTTCTCAGGGGCCGTGCGTCACCACTTCCGCGCAGAGGACGAGGGCATCTGGCCGACCCTGACCAGACACGCCCCCGGGATCGGCCCCACGCTCGAGGACCTCAGCGCGCAGCACCGCCGCATCGAGTCGGAGCTGAGCGGGGTCGACAGGCGGTTCGATGCCCTCCCGACCGTCGTCACCACGGCTGGACTCGCGGCCGACCGCGCTGACCTGCTGGTCGCGCTGACGCAGGTCCAGGCCGCGATCCTCGATCACCTCGCCCTCGAGGAACGCGAGGCGGTCCCCGTCCTCGCCACACGCGTGCCCCCGCCCGAGTGCCGGCGGATCGAGCGGAACATGGTGAAGGGCCTCAGCCTCCGCGAAGTCGCCGACCTGCTCCCCCGCATCCTCGCCTTCGCCGACGACGCGGAGCGAGCCACGATGCTCGCCCGCCTCCCCCCACCCGTCCGGCTCCTCAACCGCCTGCTCTTCACCCCGCGCTACCACCGAACCCGCGCCACCCTCCCTCTCGGCAAGCGCACCTGAAGCCGGACGCTGCCAGGAGCACCGAGACGGACCCGGCACCCGGGCGGTGGAACCAGGAGATCGAGTCGGCCGAACCGTCGGCAGCGCCCCTGGTGCAGGCCGGCCGTCGAGGGTCACGGGCATGCGAACCGTCAGGACGCCGGCGATCCTCGTTCCCGGAGGACCGCGGTGACCAGCGTGCGTGCCATCCAGACGAGCACCTCGACCGCGTCGGCGACCGGCAGGTCGGCCACGTCGCGGGTCCAGACCACCGCATCGGCACCGAACAGCGGCATCAGGGCCGCGCGCAAGCGCCGGCGTGCAGCCTCGGGCACGTCAGCGGGGAGCCCCGACAGCAGATCGTCGATCCACCGGTCCCGCTGCATGCGCCCCCGCCGGGACGATCCATGCTGGTCGCTGCCCTCCGCCAGGGAGACCGCGAGCACAGCCCGCAGCTCGCGCTCATGGTCGAACGCCCACCGCGCTGTCGACCGGACCAGCGCCTCGGCTCGATCGACCAGGTCGGTGGGCGCGCCGCCGCCCTGCCCGAGGAGGGCAGCGACATCCAGCTCTTCGACCGGCCGCGTCGCCCACAGCAGGACCGCGTCGTTGTTGAGGAGGTGCCGGTAGGCCGTCGCCCGTGACACCTCCGCCCGCGCCGCCACGGCCTCCACCGTCATCGGGCCGCCGTCGCGGAGCTGCGCGCGAGCCGCCGCGGTCAGACGCTCACGCATCCGACGACTCGCCGGAGTTCCTGGGTCGCTTCCGTTGACATCGCCGGGCATGCGCAGCATGATACGGGCATCTCATTCTGAGACGGACGTCTCAAACGAAAGGATGCCCTCATGTCCGAGCACGAGCTCATGCCGCGAGTGTCCGTCCTGGACCCGCAGGACGGCGAGCTGCTGCCCGCCGGTCCCGTCGTGCACCGCGTGCTCGAGGACGGCAGCACCACCGGAGGCCGGGCGGGGCTCGTCGAGTGCCGCATGCCGCCCGGGTGGGGCGGCCCTCCGCAGCACATCCACCACGCGCACGACGAGTCCTTCTTCGTACTCACCGGCCGAGTGCGCTTCCGCAGCGGCTCGACGGAACACGTGCTCGGCCCGGGCTCCACCTTCGTCGCCGGCATGGGGACGCCGCACACCTTCGGCAACGCGGATCCCGACGAGCCGGCCTCGCTGCTGCTCGTCGTGACGCCCGAGCGGTACATCGGGTACTTCCGAGAGCTGCAGCATCTCCGCCCCGGACCGGACGGCATGCTCGTCCCCGCCGAGATCCTCGCGTTGATGGCGAGGTACGCCACCGAGCCGTACTCGCCGTCCTGAGCACGGCGCGCCCGGTCGCCGACGTGCGGCTCCGCACGCGGCTCCGCTCACGAATCGTTCGGGGATCGACTCCCTCCGCACGCTCAGGCGGGCGTCAGCACCTCGCTGAGCCCGCTGCGCACCTGACGCGTGACCTCGTCCGCGAGCACCTCGTACGCACCGGCCTCCAGCCCGTCGTAGGCCGCACGGACGACGTCGGCGGGGTCGCCCTTCGCCACATCGAGACCCGCCGTCATCGGGGTGTCGGTGAACCCCAGGTAGAGACCGAGGACGTGGACGCCGGCGGGAGCGAGCTCGCCGCGGAGCGCGTCGGTCATCGACCAGACGGCCGCTTTGGTCGCACCGTACGCGGCAAGGGCACCGCGAGCACGCCAGCTCGCGACGGACGCGACGTTGAGGATGGCGCCGCCGTGCTGCTGGAGCGCCGGCGCCAGCGCCCGGGTGACCGCGAGCAGGCCGACCACGTTGGTCTCGAGCAGGCGGCGGAGCTCGTCGTCGGAGGTCGCGAGCAGGCTCGGCTGCACGGACGCCACGCCGGCGTTGTTCACGAGCACCGTCGCGTCCCGGCTCGCCGCGGCAGCGGCGGCGACGGACGCCTCGTCGGTGACGTCGAGCGCGAGCGGGACCACCCGCGGGTCGTCCGAGGAGCGGGGCGTGCGCGCGGTCGCATACACCTTGGGCACGCCGCGAGCGAGCGCCTGGCGGACGAACTCGGTGCCGAGACCTCCGTTCGCACCGGTGACGAGGACGACTGCGGATTCGAGCGAGGTCATGCGGGGTTCCCTTCGAGAGCGGAGCGGGCCGCGCGGTGCGCGCGGACGAACGGGGCGGCTCCGGCGATCACCGCGAGGGTCGCGAGCACGGCGGCGCCGGTGGCGATCGCCGGCAGCAGCCCCTCCGCCGTGGCGAGCTGGCCCAGGCCGATCGCCGTGAGGGCCTGGACCGCGTAGCCGGCGAAGTACACGGCGGAGACCGTCGACGCCCGGTGCGCCGCGGGTGCGAGCTCGGCCGCGACGCCGACGCCGGCTGAGAAGAGCAGGCTGTAGCCGATGCCGGTGAGCACGATCGACACGAGGAAGACGACGAGTGACCCCGTGATGCTCGCTGCGACGAGGGCCGCGAGCCCGACCACCATGCCGATGGCACCGGCAGGCGCGGCACTGGCGGCGCGGAGTCCGCGCGCGAGCAGCGCGGTCACACCGATCGTGACGGCGGACAGCGCGAGCACGAGTCCGATCACGAGGGGCGACGCGGTGTGCAGCAGACCGACGGCGACGTCGGCACCGAGGGCGAGCACGACGCCGCCCGTGCCGTAGGCCGCAGCGACGCCGAGCGCGCCCTGGACGACCACGCCGCGGAGGGAGCGTTCGACCCGGAGCAGCTGGACACCGACACCGGCTCCGGCTCCGCCTCCAGGAAGACGGAGTGCCAGGAGGAGCGTGAGGAGGACGGCGGCGAGCAGCGGGCAGTACGAGAGGTGCAGGGGGTCGGGCAGCAGCGCGAGGAACGCGCCGCCGAGCACGAGCGCGACCGTGAGCCCCGCGGCCGTCGACGCGGTCGCGACAGCACCCGCGATGTGTCCCCGGCCGGGGCGCGCGTGCTCCGCGAGCAGCGCCGTGGCGGGGCTCAGCGCGAAGCCCACGCCGACGCCGGTGACCGCTCGCGCGACGAGCAGCACCTCGACCGACGGCGCGAGAGCGAAGGCGAGGGTGCCGACCGCCATCAGCGCGAGCCCGAGCACGATGGCCGCCCGGCGACCGACGCGGTCGCTGATGCCGCCGAAGAGCCCGAGAACCAGGAGGAGGCTCACCGGGTACACGCCGAACACGGCCGTCGTGAGCGCGGGCGGCAGCGACCACTCGCGGCCGTAGGACGGGTACACGACGGAGGGCGCACCGCTCGTCCAGAGCGCCAGAGCGGCGGTCAGCGCGCCGGTGCCGAACGCGGTGCGGCGGGATGAGGCCATGCAGCCCTCCAAGTCTGAGTTGGTTCGCCCAACCTAGCACCTGGAACCGGTTCGCCAACCCAGGGCTAGGATGGGCGTCATGCCCGTCACGGATCCCAGCGAGGGGCGGTGCTCGATCGCGCGCACGATCACCGCCGTCGGCGAGCGCTGGTCGCTGCTCGTGCTCCGCGAGGCCGCGATGGGCACGACGCGCTTCTCCGACTTCCGGCACCGCCTCGGCATCGCGAGCGACGTGCTCGCGAACCGTCTGTCGAGCCTCGTCGAGCTCGGTCTGCTCGAGCGCACCGCCTACCAGGAGGAGGGCAGCCGCACGCGGACCGAGTACCGGCTCACCGCCGCGGGACACGAGTTCGAGGTCGTCCTCGGGGCACTCGGCGGGTGGGGCGGCGAGCACCTTCCGGCCGAGGCGGACGCGGGCATCCGCTACCGCGACCGCCTGGGTCGGCCCGTGCGGGTGGCCTTCGTCGACGAGGACGGGCATTCGCTCGAGCCGGACGAGGTCGCGGTCAGCCGCCGCTGAGCAGGCCGGGCTCCTCGCGACGACCGCCGTGTCGCGTATCGAAGGAGTCCCGCCTCTCGTCGCACGTCGGGCGGAACGGACCGGAGGAGCGCGGAGCGGTCCGGGCATCACGCATGCCCCGGACTCGAATCCGCTGAGGATCACCCAGGCGCGGGCTCCCCTTCTGGCCGGTTCGACCCGCCGGCGCTCGGCGAGAGACGGGACCCCCGAACTGGGGCGGCGACCCCTCGGAGCGGTGCCCGTGCAAGCGGCCGCTCGTCCCCCACGATCTGCCTCGAGCCGCGATCGCCGCTCGTTCCGGATCCGGTGGGAGTCCCCTTGTTCACTCGTCGTCGCGTGCGCCTCGCCGCGGTCGCGCTGTCCATCCCGTTCGCAGGCGTGGCCCTGCACGCCACCGCCGCGTCCGCGGCGACGCAGCCGACCTGCTTCGGCCACACCGCGACCATCGTCGTGGGCGCGAGCAGCCCGCACGTCGTCGACGGCACCGCCGGCAGCGACGTCATCGTCGTCCGCGCCGCGGGACACGTGATCCACGCCGGCGGGGGTAACGACCTCATCTGCGGCTCGAGCGGCAGCGACGTGCTCGACGGCGGCGCCGGCGACGACCGGATCTCCGGCGGGGCCGGGAACGACACCGTCTACGGCGGCACCGGAAACGATCACCTCAGCGGCGACTCCGGCAACGACGTCCTCTACGGCGGTGACGGCAACGACGTCCTGAGCGGCGGCGAGGGGGACGACCACCTCAGCGGCAACGCGGGCGACGACTCGCTGTCGGGCGGCGACGGCAACGACGTCGAGAGCGGTGGGGACGGCACCGACACCCTGAGCGGCGGCTACGGGAACGACTCCCTGTCGGGCGGCGAAGGGAACGACGTCGAGAACGGCGGTCCTGGGATCGACGAGCTGAGCGGCGGCTACGGCGCCGACACCCTGAACGGCGGCAGCGGTGACGACACCGAGAACGGCGGCCCCGGCAACGACCAGCTGAACGGGAACGGCGGCAACGACGTCCTCAACGGTGGCAGCGGTGACGACACCGCGAACGGCGGCGACGGAAGCGACGACCTCTACGGCGACGGCGGCAACGACCACCTGAACGGCGATGCCGGCGACGACACGCTCGACGGGGGCATCGGCGCCGACACGGACAACGGCGGCGACGGCGCGGACGTGTTCATGCAGGGCTCGTCGGACACCGTCGAGGACCCGAGCAGCGACGACACCGAGACCGCGGACAGCGAGGACGACGGCTCGACCGGCACCACCACCGACCCGGGCACCGGCGGCACCAGCACGGACCCCGGCACCGGCGGCGCCGGCGCCTGAGCGATGCGCGCGAGGGCCGGTCCACGACTCGTGGGCCGGCCCTCCGTCTTTCCGGCCGCACTTCCGCCGCCGCGTCCACCCGTACTGGGGGCGGCACACCCTTCCTTCGATCCGTACCTTTCTCGATGACCGAGACACCTCGGGGGACCGGCAGAGGGCCGCTCCGCACGGCGCGCGGCGCCGGGGAAGGGAAGGCTCCGCATGTCGGGCACCCAGCAGAAGGACTCCGCCCGGGGCTCGGGCCGTCACCGCGGCCCCGGGCGCGGCGTGCGCACCTGGTCGCTCGGCGCACGGATCGCCTCCGCGACCGTCGGCGTCGTGCTCGTGGGAACCGCGTCCTACGCGGCGACCAACTGGCTCGTCGGGCTGAACTCCGGCTCGAGCGCCGAGAGCAAGGCGGGCACCGTCACGAACCTGACGATCACCGCCACGGCCTCACCTTCCCCGGGGAACGCGCTCTTCCCGGGCGGCAGCGGCGACGTCGTCGCGCAGATCAGCAACCCGAACGCGTTCCCGGTGACCATCACGGGCGTGAACCTGCCGACGAGCACCACCTACGCGGCGGGCTACAGCAACTCGGGCCTGACGACCGCGGTCACCGGGTGCGACGCGACCACGGGCGGCACCGGCAGCACGGTCGGCTGGGCGTTCGCCACCGGCACGAGCGGCTCCGCGCACACCTTGACGTCGCCGCTCACCGTGGCCGCGGGCGGGACGCTGACGGTCACGTTCACCAACGACGCGGCGATGGGCAGCAGCGCGCCGAACGCCTGCCAGAGCGCATACTTCTCGATGCCGTCGCTCACGAGCATCGCGGCGAGCGCCGGCCAGGCCACCGCGACCACCTCACCCGCGACGGACGCCTGGACCAGCTGACCTGATCCACGGCGCCCGGCGGCCCTCGTCCTTGCAGGGAGGACCGCCCGAGCGCCATCCTGCGGCCATGGGACGCATCCGTGCCGCGTGGCTCTGGCTGATCAAGCACACCCTGAACCGCCTCACGCTGCGACTCGCGGGCTCCGGGCGTGGTCCGTTCTCGATCGTGCGGCACGTCGGCCGACGCAGCGGCCGGGTCTTCGAGACACCGATCATGGTCGCGCCGGTGCCGGGCGGGTTCGTCGCCGAGCTCACCTACGGCCCGCGGGTGAACTGGTACCGCAACGTCGTCGCGGCCGGCGGCTGCGAGCTCGTGGTGCACGGCGAGACGCACCGCATCGTCGCGGTCGAGCCGTTCCCGACGGCGACCGGCCGCCGTGCCTTCGGGTTCCCGGCCCAGCTCGTGCTCACGCTGCTGCATCGGGAGGACTTCCGGCTGATGCGCGAGGCCGAGGAGGGTGCCCTCGGTTGAGCACCGCGAGCCGTCAGCCGCGGAGCTGCGCCAGCACCCCCTCGGGCGAGTAGTACAGGCGGATCGCCACGATGACCGCGTCCTCGACGTCGAACGCCATGGCGAGGGGGACCCGGACCACTCGGCCCGTCGCCGGGAGGCCGGCGTACCGACCCACGTGCCTGCCGACGAACAGCAGTTCCGCGACGGCGCTCCGCTCGTCGGCGACGAGCCGCACGACCTCGGGGCGCGCGTCGAACTCCTGCTCGTAGTGGTGCCGCACGGCCCGCGTCACCTCGGACGCGCCGCGCAGCGGATGCTCGTCCGCAGCGAGTCCGAACGTGATGTCGGGCGCCAGGAACGGCTCGAGGTCCTGGCGCCCGGCGATCGCCTCCAGGTAGTCGCGGACGACTCCGGCGGCGCTCGGCGTCGTCGTCCCGGTACTCATCCGCCGCACGCGGCTTCGCCGGCGCCTGCCGCGCAGCCCGTGCAGGCACTCGATGCTGCAGAGACGGCGCGCGCGGTCGGCCGGAGGATCCCGGCACCGGTCACGCCGGCACCGGGATCGCGCCGACCTGCGCGAGCAGCGAGAGCACGTCGAGGTGGTGCCGCTCCGAGACCAGTCGGCCGTCCCGCCACTCCTGCCACATCGTCGACCAGACGTGGATCGGGCGCCCGCTCGGCGGCAGGTCGCCGCCCGGGGTCGCGAGGGTGCCGGTGTGGGTGCCGCGCCAGCGGATCTCCATCGCGACCGTGTCCCCGTCGATGAGCACCCGCTCGAGCGTGCCGTGCACGTCGGGCAACCCGGTCCGCCACGCGCGGAAGGCCGCGACGACCTCGTCCGGATCGGTGAGGCGGCGTCCCGTGCCGGCTTCCTCGTAGGAGAAGCCCGGGCCCATCAGCCCCCGTATCGCGTCGTAATCGCCCTCGTTGAAGTGCTCCAGCGATTCGCGCACCAGCTGGTCCATCGATTCCATGGTCCTGTCCCTCCGTCGTCCGATCGACAACGGGGCGCATCCTGCTCCGCCCGTCGGCGGCTGCCAGATGCGAAAGGCCCGGGCCTGCGCGAGGCGTGCCGGTCGACGTCACCGCGGCTTGGCGTAGTCGGCGAAGCCCTGCCAGTCGAGGAAGACGCACGGCTCGCTGCCGACGACCCAGGCGTCATGGCCCGGTGCGATCGCCGCGAAGTCGCCTGGGCCGTACTCCATGCGCTCGCCGTCCGCGGTCTCGACGACCATGTGGCCGCTCACGTAGTAGCCGACGTGCGCCGCCTCGCAGAGATCGGTGCCGGCGATCGGCCCGACGTGCTCCGTCCACCGCCAGCCCGGCTCGAACGTGGCGCGGCCCACCGCGCCCGACTCGAGGTTGACGAGCTGCAGGTGACCGCTGCGGCCCCGGAACGGCCGATCCTCCTCCGGGTGGTCCAGGCTCTTCCGCACGAGCCTGGAGGTGGTGCCGTGCTGGGACATGGCGTTCCTCCCTTCCCTCCGAGCGGAAGGGTCGGCGCATCGGAGCAGCGCCGACCGCTCCACCCACCAGCCGTCGTACTGGCCGAGAAGGCGAACGGCCAGAGGCCTCGGTCCCGTCCGATCGGCTCTGCCGCGTCTTCCGTGCGGTCTGACGTCACGGCACACTGCTCCCACGCGGCCGCGTCCCCGCGGAGAGCGAGGTCCCGGATGGCCGTGTGCACGCGCGCAGCGGCCGCCCTCACCCTTGCGCTGAGCGTGCCGCTGGTGCTCGCCGCGTGCACGAGCACCTCGATCCCCGCGCGGACGAGCGCGCCGAGCGGGCCGGCTCCGACCCGGGCGCCCGCCGTCCGGACGACACGGGCCGCGGCGCCGAGCCCGCCGGCCTGCACGCTCGCCCAGGTCGACGCGCACCCGCTCGGCAGCGGCCAGGGCGCCGCGGGGAACTGGGTGCTCGGGTTCGAGGTGCGCACCCGGTCGACCGCCTGCGCCCTGCCGGCCGCCGCCGTCTCCGTCAGCGGACGGACGGCGAGCGACCCGGTCCCCGGCGGCGCACGCGCGTTCGCGCTCACCGCCGGGCGCCCCCTCCGTGTCGCGCTGCTCGATCCCACCACCTGCTCGGACGGCGCGATGAACGTGACCGCCATCCGCGACACCGCCCGCTTCGTGCCGGTCGTGCTCACACTCCGGGGCGGCACCCGGACCATCGGCCGTTCTCCGGCGCTCCACTGCCGGGGGCCGCTTCTCGAACGCTTCTGACCCCGGGTCCCGCGCGGCGAGCGCGACGAGCACCCCATACGCTCGCGCCATGCCGCACCTCGCTCTGACGCTGGAGCTGCCGCCGACTGCCGCGGGCTTCACCGCGACAGGCGCGGACTGGCCCTGTCACGCCTCCGTCCTGCAGTCGTTCCGCATCGATGCGCCGATCGCGGACGTGGTCGCCCGTGTGCGTCCCCGCGCCGTCCTCAGCGACCCGATCACGGTGGTCGGGGACCACGTCGAGGGGTTCGGGCCGGACCGCGACGTGCCCGTGACGGTGCTGCGGCAGGCGGAGCCGGTCGTCGCGCTGCACGAGGCGCTGCTCGGCGACCTCCTCGCGCTGCCGGGATTCGCGCCCGACGTGCCCGAGTGGGCGGGCGCCGGTTTCCGACCGCACGTCACCGCTGCGTCCTGGGGCTCGCTCGGTGAGGGCGAGGCGGTGACGTTCGACCGGATCGCGGTGCTCGACCTCGGCGCGACGCCCGGTCGCCCCGTCGTCGCCGCGGTCGTGCCGCTCGGCAGCCCCACCGGCCTGTCGGAGTAGGGCGTGGACGAGGCACCGCTCACGCTGCCCGAGCTCGCGGGCGAGCGGGTCCGGCTGCGGGCCTTCGCCGAGCGGGATCTGCCCGCCGTGCTCGAGGCCGCGACCGACCCGCTGATCCCGGTGCTCACGACCGTGCCGGCCGAGCCGGATCGGGCTCTGGCGGCCGCCTTCCTCGAGCGGCAGCACGACCGCCTGCGCAGCCGGATGGGCTACTCCTTCGCGATCGCCGACGAGCACGACCGGGCGATCGGGCAGATCGGCCTCTGGCTGCGCGACCTCGACCGCGGCCGCGTCAGCATCGGCTACTGGATCGTGCCCTCGGCGCGCCGGCAGGGCCACGCCGTCGATGCGCTGACCACGATCACGGCCTGGGGCGCCGGTCTCGACGACGTGCACCGGCTCGAGCTCTCCGTGGAGCCCTGGAACCGCGCGTCGTGGCGGACGGCGGAGCGCGCCGGGTACCGCCGCGAGGGCCTGCTGCGGTCGTGGGAGCAAATCGGCGACGAGCGGCGCGACCTCTTCATGTACAGCCGGCTCGCTGCGGAGGTGCAGCGATGAGCGACGAGCAGCAGTCCGAACCGATCGGTCCGTCGACCGGTCCGGCGACGCCGCCCACGCCTCGCTCGCGCGGACGCGACCAGACCGTCTTCGAGCGCTTCTTCCCGGGCCCCGCTCCGACCGACCCTCGGATCGCGGCCCGCCTCGACGCGCTCGCCCGAGCCGCGGAACGGCGGGCTTCGGATCGCAGGCGGCGGCCGCGGTCCGACGCCGGCTGGGGCGGACCGGCGGCGCCGGCGTCACCGGACCTCGATCAGGTGGTCGACGCGCTGCAGGAGCAGACCGAGGTGATGCGCGCCCTGCTCGAGGCGGACATCGCGATCCGCGACGACGCCCGCGCCACCGCGCAGAACTCGCGCACGTTCGCGATCGCGGGCACGGTGATCGCGTTCCTCACGCTCGTCGCGACAGCCGTGACCGTCGTGCTGGCATTCGCGCCCTGACGGCTACCGCAGGCGCGATGCGATCTCGCGCGTCGTACCGCCCGGATCGACGCCGTGGTCGTGCGACTCGGGGACGACCACCAGCTCGGCCTGCGGCATCGCCGCGGCGAGCCGCTCGCACGCCTCGACGAGGAACGGGAAGGTCGGCTCGCCGCGCAGGATCGTCACCGGTGCCGACACCGCGGTCATCGCCGCGGTGGGCGTCGACACCGCTCGCGTCAGCGTCGCGTCGTAGACGACGGACTGCGCGAGCGGCACGAGCGACGCGAACATCGGGCTCTGCCTGATCTGCTGGACGACGGGTTCCGGCAGGCCGACACCCTCCCGCTGGAAGAGGGTCACCGCGTCCTCCGGACGGCCCTCGTCGACGAGCGCCTGCAGCCGCTCGGGCATGTCCGAGCCGTGGTCGGCACCGAACGCGAACGGCGGCTCGGAGAGGAAGAGCTGCGAGAAGCGCACGCCCTTCGCGGCCGCGAAGAGCGCGAGCACGGCCCCCGACGAGTGCCCGAGCACCGCGGCGTCGCCGCCGAGCTCGTGGAGCACCGCCTCGAGGTCCTCCACCTCGCGCTCCGCTGCATAGGGCGCGGTGTCACCGCTCCCGCCGCGGCCCCGTCGGTCGACCGTGACACCCCGGTAGCCCGCCTCGGCGAGCGCGGCGGCGAGCGGCTCCCCGGCCGCTGCGGTCGAGAAGGCACCGCCGACGATGATCACCGGCGTGCCGTCGCCGATCGTGTCGAACGCGATGCGGGTGCCGTCGGCGGAGGTGGTGAGCTGCACGGCTCCATCCGAGCATCCGCGGCCCTCGGCGACAAGACCGCAGGCCGGATCGGCTCAGCCGAGCAGCCAGCGCCGCCAGCGCGACTCGGGCTCGCTGCCGGGGACCGGGCCCTGCCCCTGCCCCTCACCGAGCGCCCGCGCCGCCTCGGTGAGGTCCTCCGCGGTGAGCGTCGTCACGTCGTCGCGGTCGAGGGACTCGGGGCCGCGCTCCCGGTCCCGGGTGAGCCGCAGCGCCTGGCGGTTGAGCGCCTGCTCGAACAGGGTCCGCACGAAGCGCGCGTTGCCCGACTCACCACCCTGCTTGAGGCCGCCGAGGATCCGTCGCAGCGCCACCTCGGCACCGGGCTCGAGCGTGTACTCGTGCTGCGCGAGCACGCTGGCGAAGATCGCCTCGAGCTCGTCGGTCGAGTAGTCGGGGAAGGTGATCTCTCGCGCGAACCGGGACCGCAGCCCGGGGTTCGACAGCAGGAACGACTCCATGAGCCGCGGGTAGCCGGCGACGATGACGACGAGGCGGTGGCGGTGGTCCTCCATCCGCTTCAGCAGCACCTCGATCGCCTCCGGCCCGAAGTCGAGCCGCCCCTCCCCCTCGGGGGCGAGCGAGTACGCCTCGTCGATGAAGAGCACGCCGTCGAGCGCGCGCCGGATGACGCGGTCGGTCTTGATCGCGGTCGCTCCGACGTACTGGCCGACGAGGCCCGCCCGGTCGACCTCGACGAGGTGCCCCTTCGACAGCAGCCCGACCGCGCGGTACATCTCGGCGAGGAGCCGCGCGACCGTCGTCTTGCCGGTGCCCGGGTTGCCGAGGAACACGAGGTGCTGCGAGGTCGCGACCTCCGGCAGGCCGTGCGCCTTCCGCCGGGCCTGCACCTGCAGGAACGCGACGAGCGCGCGCACCTGCTCCTTCACCGTCTCGAGCCCGACGAGCGCGTCGAGGTCGGCCTGCACGGCGGCGAGCGGTCGGGCAGGACCGGGCCGCGGACCGAGGAGGTCGCCGAGGACGCCGCCGCCCTCGACGCCGGGCCGAGGGAGCTGCTCGTTCAGTCGGCTGAGCGTCTCCCGCAGCTCGGAGAGGGGGTTGCGGCCGGAGGGCATGCCGGGAGCCTAGGTCCGGGATGCGGGCCCACCGCGTCCTCCCCGCACATGCCCTGCTGGGCACCAGGATGGGCGCGTGGACGCGCACCAGTGGGACGCCCGCTACGCGGCGGCGGCCGCGTCGGGGATCTGGGCGCATGCGGCTCCGCGGATCGTGCAGGAGGTCGTCGCGACCCTGCCGCCCGGCCGGGCGCTCGACCTGGGCTGCGGTGACGGCCGCACCACGCGGCTGCTGGCGGCGCGCGGCTGGACGGTGACGGCGGTCGACTTCTCCGCCGAGGCCCTCGCGATCGCGGTCCGCGTCACGACGGAGGCCGCCGATCGCGTGACCTGGCTGCAGGCGGACGTCACGACGCTCGCCCCACGGGCCGGGCAGCACCTCGTCGTGGCCACCTACCTGCACCTGCCGGAGCCGGCGCTGCGCCGCGTGCTCGCCACGGCGGCCGCCTCCCTCGTGCCGGGCGGCACGCTGCTCGTGCTCGGCCACGACGTCGAGAACCTCGCCACCGGCGCCCCGGGACCCACCGATCCCTCGCTCCTGTACACCCCCGAGCTGCTCGCCGGCGCGGTGGGCGGACTCGAGGTGGTGCGCTGCGAGCGGGTGCGGCGCGGACCGGACGACGCGGAGACGCACGGGCCCGTCTCCGGCGGCGAGGCGGTCGACACCGTCCTGGTCGCCACCGCCCCGGCCTGACGCGCATCTTCGCGGTGTCTCACCGCGGGGTGCGTAGACCGGAGGCATGGATGATCTCCTCCACCTCGCGCCGCTGCTGCTCGTCGCCTGGGCGGCGAGCGCGGTGGCCGTCGCGCTCATCGTGGGCCGTGCCGTGCGCATCGCCGAGGCGCGCGCCGTGCATCCCGTGCGCCTGCGCCGCGGCCGCCGCCGGTGAGCGGCCCCTCGCGCACCCTCCGGCTCACGGCGGCCTGGATCGGCCTCGGCTCCTGCCTGCGGACCGGCCTGCTCGGCGGCGCGCTGACCGGCGGGGTCGTGTTCCTCGCCTCCATCGTGCTCTGGCTGATCGCGGCGTCGGGCCTGCAGCAGGCGATCGGCGCCGCCTTCTCCTCGTCCCGGGCGCAGATCGACCAGGCGCTCGGGCTCGGCACGGGGCTCACGGTCTCGCTCGTGCTCGCGGTGCTCGCCGGCGTCGCGGTCGTGCTCGCTGCCGTGCTGCTGCCCCTGCTCTACGCGCTGCTCGCGCGCCGCACCCGCGGCATCACCGTCACCCTCGTGTCGGCGGAGTGAGCGCCGGGCCTGCCAGCATGGGGGCGTGAGGACGCGAGCGTGACCCGGCGCGGCTGGGTGCTCTTCCTCGCGCTCGGCATCATCTGGGGCATCCCCTACCTCTTCATCCGCCTCGCGGTGCGGGAGCTCGACCCCGTCGTGCTGGCGTTCGGTCGCACCGTGATCGGCTCGCTGATCCTGCTGCCGCTCGCGCTCCGCGCCCGGGGGCTGCGCCCGCTGCTGCGGCGCTGGAAGCCGCTGCTCGCCTACACGGTCGCCGAGATCGTCGGCCCGTGGGTGCTGCTCGGGCACGCGGAGACACGGCTGAACAGCTCGACGACCGGACTGCTCATCGCGACGGTGCCGATCGCGGCCGCCGTGCTCGTCACCGTCCTCGGCCACGACCGGCTCGACGCCCGTCGCGTCGCCGGCCTGCTCGTCGGGTTCTGCGGGGTCGGGCTGCTCGTCGGCCTCGACTTCCGACCCACCGACCTCACCGCCGTGCTCGAGGTGCTGCTCGTCGTGATCGGCTACGCCGTCGGACCGATCATCATCACGCGGTTCCTCGCCGACCTGCCGAGCATCGGCGTGGTCACCGGCTCGCTCGTCGTCTCGGCCGTCGTGTACGCGCCGTTCGCGCTGCCACGGTGGCCGGCGTCGGTCTCCCCGGTGGCGATCGGCTCGGTGGTGGTGCTCGCCGTCGTCTGCACGGCCACGGCGTTCCTCGTCATGTTCGCGCTCATCGCCGAGGCGGGACCGGCCCGCACGAGCCTCATCACCTATGTGAACCCGATCGTGGCCGTGGTGCTCGGCGCGCTCGTGCTGCACGAGCCGATCACGATCGGCCTCGCCGTCGGCTTCCCGCTCATCGTCGCGGGCTCCGTGCTCGGCACGTGGCGCAACCGCGCCGCCGCGCCTGCCGCGGTGCCCGGTGAGGAGCCGTCCGAGGTCCGCTGAGGGACACGCCCCGCCGAGGGGCGGGGCTCGCGCGCGGCGTTCCTACGCTGACCGCGTGCCCGCTCCCCGCCGACGTCCCCCGCACCTCGGCCCCGCCATCGTCGGCGGCGCCGCCGGGCTGCTCGTGCTCATCGCCGGGCTGACGCAGGGGCTCCCGGGACTCGCCTGGTCGATCGGCCTCGTCGCGCTCGTCGCGGGTGTCGTCGCGCTCGCCCGAGGCAGTCTGCGGCTGCTGCGCATCAAGAACCGCGCGGCCGCCGCGGCGGTGCTCGTCGCCGGGCTCGTCGTCTGGGCCGGTGGGGTCGGGGCGTCGGCCGCGCCGCACGACACCGACCTGGCAGCGGCCTCGACCGCCTCCGCGTCCGCTGCGGCGCCGAGCGGGACCGCCGCGGTGCGCACCGCGACCCCGACGACGAGACCCTCGGGGTCGGCCTCGCGTCGCCCGACCGCGGAGTCGCAGCCGCAGGCCGGCACCGCGCTCGCGCTCCTCGCGACCCTCGCCGTGAAGGGCCGCGCGCCGATGACCGGCTACGCCCGCACCACGGACTTCGGCCCGGCGTGGATCGATGTCGACCGCAACGGCTGCGACACCCGCAACGACGTGCTGCGCCGGGACCTGACGGCGACGACGGGATCCGGATGCCGCGTGCTCAGCGGCGTGCTGCACGATCCCTACACGGGACGCACGATCGACTTCGTCCGCGGCCAGGGCACCAGCACGGCCGTGCAGATCGATCACGTCGTCTCGCTCGGCGACGCCTGGCAGACGGGGGCGCAGCGCC
This sequence comes from Amnibacterium sp. CER49, assembly GCF_029846255.1. Taxonomy (GTDB): domain Bacteria; phylum Actinomycetota; class Actinomycetes; order Actinomycetales; family Microbacteriaceae; genus Amnibacterium. Next base: position 1,224,347 of record NZ_JARVWQ010000001.1, read on the forward strand.
TCCCGCAGGCGAGGCGCATCGATCTCGCGAACGACCCGATCAACCTCTTCGCCGTCGACGGACCGACCAACGAGCAGAAGGGCGACGGCGACACCGCCACCTGGCTGCCGCCCGTCACGTCGTTCCGCTGCGTCTACGTCGCGCACCAGGTGAGCGTGAAGGCCGCCTACGGGCTCTGGGTCACACCGGCGGAGCAGGCCGCGATGGCTCGGATCCTCGCCACCTGCCCGACGCAGCGGGCCTACACCTCGGCGGTGGCGCACCTCCTGCCACCGGTTCCCCCGAGCCCCGGGTCGGGGGGCTCGCCCCCGTCGAGCACGAGCGGCTCGACGGCCGGCGCGTCGGGCGGGGGCGCGACGACCACGACCAGCGGATCCGGCTCGTCCAGCGGCTCGTCGGACGTCTACTACGCCAACTGCAGCGCCGCCCGCGCCGCGGGCGCGGCACCGCTGCACACGGGTGACGCGGGCTACCGCTCAGGCCTCGACCGAGACGGCGACGGCGTCGCCTGCGAGTGAGCGCGGGCTCCTCACGCCTCCGTCCGGCTCTCGAGGAGCGCCCGCAGGGCGTGTCCCGAGACCGCGGGAGCGCCGAGCCTCAGCTGTTGAACGTCCAGGTGAGCGGCAGCGACGCCTTGAGGCCCTGGTAGCCGTTGCCGGCCGAGCTCGGGATCGTGACGGTGAAGTCGAAGGACTGGCTGCTGCCCGCGGCGAGCGCGCTGAGGTTCACCGGGCTCGCCTTGAAGCCGGCGAGCGTGCCGTCGTAGAGCGTCGTGCCACCGGAGACGATCTTGAGCCCCATCCCGCACATGTCGGTCGCGCTGCCGTTCACCGCACCGTTGTTCGACTGCGCGCAGTCGCCGGCGGTGAGCGAGAACGCCTGAGCGGTCACCGATCCGGAGTTCGTGATCGCCACGGTCGTCTTCAGGGACTGACCGGGGATCAGCGTCGTGCTGCCGCCGAACTCGTCGAGCGTCGAGCAGGTCGCCGAGTTCACCGACACGCCCCCGCCGTCGGTGCTGTCGCACGTCACGGTGCCGTCCGAGCTCGCGGCGCGCATCGTGAGCACACCGCTCGCCGCGGTGTTCGTGCCGTTCGTGATGGTCGCCACGAACCCGCCCAGCGTCCCGGTGGTCGAGGCCGCGAGGACCCCCGCGGCGAGCAGACCGCCCGCGAGGACGATCGGCACGAGCTTCTTGCGCGGCAGCGTCGCCGACACGGATCCAGACATGGTTCTCCCCCGAGGGAAGGCCCATCGCTGCGCCGACGGCGCTCCCCCACCACGACGGAACCTTCATGCCCGTTACCGAGCAGAACGATCGTCGTATTCCACGATCGTCGAAGCAATGCCCCAGGAGGGGGCACCCGTCGGCGAGCAGGCGGGAAGAAATGACGCCACCCGTGGTTATATGCATCTGCATACAGCGGGCGGTGCCCGCGGAGGGAAGGAAGCAGCCATGCAGTTCGGCGTGTTCTCGGTGAGCGACATCACCCGCGACCCGGTCACCGGCACGACGCCCAGCGAGGCGGAGCGCATCCAGGGCGCCATCGCGATCGCGAAGAAGACGGAGGAGGTCGGCCTCGACGTCTACGCCATCGGCGAGCACCACAACCCGCCGTTCTTCTCCTCCTCCCCCACCACGCTGCTCGCCGCGATCGCCGGCCAGACCGAGCGCATCGTGCTCAGCACCGCGACGACGCTCATCACGACGAACGACCCGGTGCGCCTCGCCGAGGAGTACGCGATGCTCCAGCACGTCTCGAACGGCCGGATGGACCTCATGCTCGGCCGCGGCAACACCGCGCCGGTCTACCCCTGGTTCGGCCAGGACATCCGGCAGGGCCTGCCGCTCGCGCTCGAGCACTACAACCTCCTGCACCGCCTGTGGCGCGAGGACGTCGTCGACTGGGAGGGCCGCTTCCGCACGCCGCTGCAGGGCTTCACCTCGACGCCGCGACCCCTCGACGACGTGCCGCCCTTCGTCTGGCACGGCTCCATCCGCACCCCGGAGATCGCCGAGCAGGCCGCCTACTACGGCGACGGCTTCTTCGCGAACAACATCTTCTGGCCGAAGGAGCACTACATCCGGCTGATCGAGTTCTACCGGCAGCGCTTCGCGCACTACGGCCACGGCACCCCCGAGCAGGCGATCGTCGGCCTCGGCGGCCAGGCGTTCATCGCGAAGCGCTCGCAGGACGCGATCCGTGCGTTCCGGCCCTACTTCGACGAGGCGCCGGTCTACGGCAACGGCCCGCGCATGGAGGACTTCATGGCCGGCACGCCGCTCTCGGTGGGCAGCCCGCAGGAGGTCATCGACAAGACCCTGACCTTCCGCGAGTCGTTCGGCGACTACCAGCGGCAGCTCTTCCTCGTCGATCACGCCGGCCTGCCCCTCGGCACCGTGCTCGACCAGCTGGAGCTGCTGGGCGGCGAGGTCGTGCCGGTGCTGCGGCGCGAGATGGCGAAGAACCGTCCCGAGTCCGTGCCCGACGCCCCGACGCACGCCTCGCTCGTCGCCGCGAAGTACGGCGACGCCGAGCCGCGGCAGCCGCGCCCGCGCCCGAACCGGGGCGACAACGTCACCGGCGCCTCCCCCTACGAGGACAGCGACCCGGCCGTGCAGGCGCGGCTGCCGCTGGTCGGCTGACCATGGCCGACGCCGACGTGCGGCTCGCGAACGAGTCGTGGGAGACGCTCCTCCAGGCGCAGGCCGCGCTGCTGCGCGGCTTCGCCGCCGAGCGGATGTGGGACGAGCTCTCCATCAAGGAGTACGACGTGCTCTACACGTTGAAGAAGGCGGGCTGCGCGAAGCGGCTCTCCGACCTGCACGGCGCGGTCCTGCTGAGCCAGCCCGCGCTGTCCCGGCTCGTCGACCGCCTGGAGTCGCGCGGCCTCGTCCGCCGTGCGCCCGACCCGCAGGACAAGCGCGGCGTGCTCATCGCGCTCACGCCGGAGGGCGCCGAGCTCCAGTCCCGCATCGGCGCCCGTCACGCGCGCAGCGTCGAGCGCCGCATGCGCGCCGCGCTCGCCCCCGACGAGATGCGCACCCTCCAGACCTTCTGCACCCGCCTCGCCGCGGCGCAGCGGGCACTTCTCCCCGAGACACGCGGCACCGCCGCAGAGCAGGAGCTCCCCTCATGAGCACGACCCGGCGCCTGGTGATCGTGAGCGGCGGCACGAGCGATCCGTCGTCCACCCGGATGCTCGCCGACCGGATCGCGCAGCGGGCGGTCATCAGGGCCGCCGAGGCCGGCTTCGACCTCGAGCTCTCCGTCGTCGAGCTGCGGCCCCTCGCCGCCGACCTCGCCTCCGCGCAGGTCACCGGCTTCGCACCGGCGACGGTGCAGGAGGCGATCGACCGCCTGGCGCAGGCCGATGCGGTCGTCGTCGCGACCCCCGTCTACAAGGCCGGCATCAGCGGCCTCGTGAAGTCGTTCGTCGACGTGCTCGACCAGGACCTCCTCATCGCGACGCCGGTCGTGCTCGCGGCGACGGCGGGCACGGCCCGGCACGCGCTCGTCGTCGACGAGCAGCTCCGGTCGCTGTTCGCCTACCTCCGCGCCCTGCCCACGCCGACGAGCGTCTTCGCCGCGAGCGACGACTGGGGCTCGTCGTCCCTCTCCGAGCGCATCGACCGCGCCGCCACCGAGCTCGTCGTGCTGATCGAGGCCGGCGTGCGCGACCGCATGCGCGAGGCCTCGTGGCATCGCTACCAGCACACGTTCGGGGGCGCGGCGAGCGCGCCGGGCTTCGACGCCGTCGACCTCGACAGCGACCTGATGCGGCTCGCCGCCGGCGGCCGCTGAGCTCCCGTCAGCGGGGCTGCTTGCCCGCGTCCTCCATGTAGGCGCGGATGATGTCGTCGAACGACTCCTCGGGCGTGAGCCCGAGCCGGCCGGCGCGGCGGGTGACGACCTTCGGCGGCCAGGTCTCGACGATCGCGGCGATGGCGGGGTCGATCTGCCAGTCGATGAGGTCGCTCGTCCCCGCTCCGGCGACACGGTCGAGGGCGGCCGCCATCTCGCGGGGTGTCGTCGTGAGCGCCGGGAGGTTCATCGCGGTCGTGCTGCCCCAGGTCGCGTCGTCGACCTCGGCCGCCTTCAGGATCGCGTCGAGGGTGCGTCGCGGCGAGGAGAGCGTCGCGGGGGTGTCCGGAGGCACGGGGCACACCGCCCGCAAGCCGTCGAGCGGCTCGCGGATGATGCCCGACAGGAAGCTCGACGCTGCCGCGTTCGGCTTGCCGGGCCGGACCGAGACCGTCTGCAGCCGCACGGAGCGACCCCGCAGGAAGCCCTTCCGGGTGTAGTCCCCGACGAGCAGCTCGCCGATGAGCTTCTGGATGCCGTAGCTGCTCTGCGGCCGCGGCATGGTGTCGTCGTCGACCTCCTCGAGCGGGCCGATGGCGGGATCCGCGCCGAACACCGCGTTCGAGCTCGTGAAGACGAGCACCGGCTTCGTGCCGAGGCGCCGGCAGCGCTCGAGCAGCGCCCGCGTCGCGTCGACGTTCGTCGCCATGCCGAGGTCGAAGTCGGCCTCGGCGGCGCCGCTCACGACACCCGCGAGGTGGAAGACGAGGTCGGCGCCGTCGAGGTCGTCGAGCACGTCGACGACCTGCCCGACGACCGGGCGCACGCGGGGCTCGTCCTTCAGGTCGGCCGGCGGCTCGGCGATGTCGACGAGGAGCAGCTGGTCGACGGGTGCGGGCGCGGCCCCGCCGACACGGACGCCGTCCATGGCGAGCAGGCGCCGGGCGAGCGCCGCTCCGAGGAAGCCGCCGCCTCCGGTGATGACGATCTTCATGACGCCTTCTCCTTCCGTCCTTCTTCGAGCCGGGTGACGACGTCGGCGAGGGCGTCGTCGTCGCCGACGTTGCCTGCGAACACGATGTACGGGATCCCCGAGGCGGGCCCGTCGGCCGCCTGCCAGAGCGAGACGATGCCGGGCAGCAGCGTGCCGCGGGCCCACGCGCGTCCGATGCCGAGAGCCTCCGTCGCGACGTCCGCCGAGGTGATGCCGCCCTTCGCGAGCACGAAGCCGGGCGACCCGTCGCGCACGGTCTCGCGGACCACCTCGACGACCGCCGCGCTCACGCGGCGCGCGATCGCGAGGCTCTCATCGGCGTCGGCACCCGTGATGCGGGTCCGGCTGGTGCCGAGCACGGCGGGCCCGTTCCCGCGGCGCAGCACGGTGAGCAGCGCGTCGCGGGCCGCCTCGACGGCGCCGTCACCGCGGACGACCCCCTCGACGTCGAGCACGACCTCGCTCGCCCCGGTGCGGTCTCGCAGGCGTTCGAGCTGCCGCGTCGTCTGCCCGACGTGCGAGCCCACGACGACGAGGCCTGGAGCGGGGCCCACGAGCTCCGCGAGCCGCTCGGGCGGCAGCGGCGGCGAGGCGTCCTGCCCCGCCAGCGCCCGAACGAACGACGGCCCGACCCGGTAGACGAAGCGGCGGCCCCGCGCCTCGGCGGCGAGGACGCCGAGGACGACCGCACGGAGGTCGTCGTCGGTCAGCGCGTCGGGGATGACGACCGAACCGCCCGGCGCGGTCGCGAGCCGCTCAGCCACCGCGTCGGCGTCGCTCCGCAGCAGGGCGAGCGGGATCGGCACGGTCGCCTCAGCAGGCACGCGGCCACCGCTCTTCTCCGCGACCCAGTCGGCGAGGCGCGAGCTCGTGAAGCCGAAGGTGGCGTCGCGGGCGAACTCGCTGTCACCGACGGCCGTCCAGCCGTCGGCGCCGCGGAGCCGGTGCACGCCGTCGACGGTGACGCGGCCAGCGTCGACGTAGGCGGGCACGAGCAGGACCGCGTCGACGGGACGCCCGCGCTCGGCCGACACGGCCGCGAGCTCGTCGGTCTCGAGCGGGAAGTGCCCGCGCAGCGTCGAGTCGCTCCGGCTCGCGAAGACGACCTCGAAGCCCGCCTCCTCCGCCGCGTCGAAGCACGCCTCCGCGACCTCGCGGTTGCGCCGGCGCGCCGCGTCGCTACCGAGGCTGCGGGAGTTCGTCAGCACGAAGAACGCGGGGGCCGGCTGCGCGAGCGCCCACGCGATGTCGTCCGCGGTCCACCTCGTGAGCACGGGCAGGTCGCGGATCGTCTGGGTGCCGGTCGGGTCGTCGTCGAGCACGACGGTCCGGCGAGCGCCGGGGAGCGCCCGTCGCACGGTCTCGACGGGTACCGGCCGGGCGGAAGGAAGGTCCTGGTCGGGATCCGCCACGGGCTAGACGCGCCCCGGCTCGACGCTCGCTCCGCGTCGGACGCCTGTCCTCGTCATGTGCGCCCGCCTTCCGTACGAAGCCGTCGATGCGCAACCGTTCGTTGCACAGGCGCAACAATAGGGCGTGTTCCTCCGAGGCCCGTGTGTGCGTCGAGCCCGTCGAGCGCCTCTCCTGCGCAACCGGTTGACCGGTTGCTACGCTGACTGCCGGACGCGAGGAGGAGTCGGATGACAGGTCGACTGGCGGGCAGGACGGCGCTCGTGACGGGTGCGGCGACGGGCATCGGCCGGTCGGTCGCCGACCGCTTCGCGCGCGAGGGCGCGCGCGTGGTCTACGCGGACCGTGACGACGAGGGGGCGCGGGCCGCGGCCGGCGCGACCGCGGAGGGCCGAGGGCGGGCGGCCGTGATGGACATCGCGGACGAGTCCTCGGTCGAGCGGGCGTTCGCCGAGCTGGCAGCAGCCGGATGGAGCCCCGACGTCGTCGTCGCGAACGCCGGCGTGCAGCTGTTCGGCCTCGACGCCAAGGCGGCCGACCTCGAGCTCGAGCACTGGCGGCGCACGATCGACGTGAACCTCACGGGCACCTTCCTCACCGTGAAGCACGCGGTGCGCTCCATGCTCCACACCGGAGGCGGCTCGATCATCCTCACGGGCAGCCCGACCGGGCTGAACGGCGAAGGGGCCGACTTCACGGCCTACAGCGCCTCGAAGGCGGGCATCCACGGCCTCGCCCGCACGGTCGCGGCCGCGTATGCCCGCAACGGCATCCGCGTCAACACCGTCGTTCCCGCCTATACCGAGACGGGTCTCGTCACGGCCATCACCGACGACCCCGGGTCGCGCGCCGCGATCATCGGCCGCATCCCGCTCGGCCGCGCGGGACGGCCGGAGGACGTCGAGGGCGCGATGGTGTTCCTCGCGAGCGACGACGGCGCGTTCGCGACCGGGGCGCTGTTCGCGGTCGACGGCGGCATGACGACGATCTGACATGACGCGCGAGCAGGAGCACGCCGCAGCCGAGGCGGCGTGGGGCACCTCGGAGCCCGTGCCCGACGCCTGGCGCTCGGGCCCGTGGTCGCTCGAGCTGCGCGGCGACGAGCTCGCCGACCTCCGCTTCGGCGAGCACCGCGTGCTCCGCGCGGTCCGGGCCGTGGCGCGCGACCGCGACTGGGGCACCGTGCCGGTCGCCGTGCTCGGCACCGAGGTCGGGGACACGTCGCTCGCGCTCGAGCTGCGGATGGCGGGACTCGGCGCCGACCTCGACGGCCGCCTCGTCGTCGAGACCCGTGGCGACGCGCTGCGGATCGCGTTCACGGCGGTCTCCCGCACCGACTTCCTGCGCAACCGCGTCGGGCTCGTCGTCCTCCATCCCCCGGAGGTCGCAGGACGGAACCTGACCGTCGTCGCGCCCGACGGCAGCCGCACCGCGACGCGCTTCCCGGAGCGGATCGCGCCGCACCAGCCCGCGCGCCGCATCGCGGCCCTGGAGTGGGACGACCACGCGGGCCGCGGTGGCCTCGCGGTCGAGGGCGACGTGTTCGAGATGGAGGACCAGCGCAACTGGACCGACGCCTCCTTCAAGACCTACAGCACGCCGCTCGACCTGCCGTTCCCCGCGCTGCTGCCGCGGGGCGCCCGCGTGGAGCAGGCGCTGACCCTCACCTGGCGCCCAGCGAAGGGGGCCGCGGCCGCGGTGCGACGGGAGCGCATCCGGCTCCGCGACGCCGGACGCCCCGTGCCGCAGGTCGGCCTCGGCGCCTCGACCGCGCCGGATCCCGCGCCGCTGCTCGGCCGGCCTCCCGCGGATGCGCTGCTCGTCGAGCTCGACCTCACCACCGCGTCGTGGCGGGCGGCGCTGCGTCGCGCTCTCGTCGAGGCGCGGGGGCTGCCGCTCGACGTGCGGCTCGTGGCGCGCGGACCGACGGACGTCGCGCCGGCCGTCGCCGCCCTCGCCCGGGTCGACCTCGCGCGCCTCGGGGTCTTCGACGCCTCGACGCACGTCACGGAGGCCCCGTTGCTCGAGGCGTTGCGCGCCGCGCTCGGGTCCCGCGGAGTACCGGCCGTCGGCGGCGCGCGGTCGCACTTCGCGGAGCTGAACCGCACGCACGAGCGCCTCCCGCAGGAGCTGGCCGCGGTCACCTGCAGCGTCACGCCCCAGATGCACGCGCGCGAGCGCAGCCAGCTCGTCGAGTCGCTCGCGATGCAACGCCGCGTCGCCCTCGACGCGGTGGCGATCGCGGGCGAGCGGCCGGTGCACGTCGGCCCGATCACGCTCCGGCCACGGTTCAACGCCGTGGCGACGTCCGCGGCGGCCCGGCCCCGCGCCGCGGAGCTCTCCGATGGCTACGGCGCCGAGCTCGAGGACGCCACCGACCCGCGCCAGGCGTCCGCGGCACTCGCCGCCTGGACCGTCGCGAGCGCCGCCGCGTGCGCCGTGCAGGGCGTCGCATCGCTCACCTGGTTCGAGTGGTGGGGGCCGCGGGGCGTCGTCACCGCCGCGGGCGAGCCGCTGCCGGTGCTCGAGGCCGTCGAGGCCCTCGCGGCGATCTCGGACCGGCCGATGCTCGAGGACGACGACCCGGGCCGCGACGACCTCTGGGCCCTCGGAGCGCTGGACGGCGACCGCTGGACGGCGCTCGTCGCGAACCTCGCGCCGCGCGAGCAACGGCTGCCGCTCGAGTGGCCGGACGCCACCGCCCAGGACGTCGTCCTCGCCCCCTTCGCCTGGGTGCGTCTGACGCGTCCGCGCGGCATGCCGGGGGGCCGCCGAGCGGCGGGATGAGACCGGACGCGTCCCCGCATCCGGGAATCCCTCGCAGGTCGCGGGTCAGGACGCGGCGGCTGCCGCGAGGCGCGCCGAGGCCGTCGCCATGTGCGCGGCCATCGCGGCCGCCGCGGCATCGGGATCGCGGGCGACGAGCGCACGATGCACCGCGGCGTGCTCCTCGATGGCTGCGACGACCTCAGCCGCGTCCTGCACGGCGCGGTCCGCCCACACCCGCAGCAGCGACCGCACCACCTGCAGCAGGTCGAGCAGCAGCGCGTTGCCGACGTCGTCGGCGAGCTCGTGATGGAACGCGAGGTCGGCTTTCACGAACGCATTCAGGTCGCCGGCGGCGTCGCGCATCCGCTCGACGTGGCGGCCGAGGCTCGCGAGCTGGCGCTCGTCGAGGCGCTCCGCGGCCAGCCGGGCGACGAAGATCTCGAGCCCGCTGCGCAGCTCGAGCAGGTCGGCGGTGCTCCGCTCGCCGAGCAGCAGGCCCCAGCGGAGCGTCTGCGGCAGCAGCTCGCTCGCGCTGCCCCGCAGGTAGGTGCCCGAACCGGGGCGCACGTCGACCACGCCGAGGATCTCGAGCGCGGCGAGCGCCTCGCGCACCGCCGAGCGTCCCACCTCGAGCGTCGCGGCCAGCTGCCGCTCCGGCGGCAGGCGCGTACCAGGGGTGATGCGGCCGCTCGTGAACAGGTCGAGCAGGCGCGTGGCGACGACCGTGACCGCCGAGCCCGCCGGCAGCGCGTCGAGCGACGCGGCGATCTCCGCGGAGCGATCGTCGCGGTACGCGGGCACGCCTCGATGCTACTCAGGACGGTGGCGAGGCACCGAACACCGGTCAACCGGTTTGACGCTTCCGGGCCCGCTGCGCATACTGGGAGGCGTGATCGGGCTCGGCAGCTACGCCTTCTTCTGGCGCCAGTCCGACCGCGTGCCCGCGCCGATGGGGCTGGTCGATGTGCTCACCGAGACCCGCGACCTCGGCGCCCGGCTGTTCCAGATCTGCGACTGGGCGCCGCTCGAGGCGATGACCGAGCGCGAGCTGCGCGACGCGGCCGCAGCCGCCCGTGACCTCGAGGTCGCGATCGAGCTCGGCACGAGGGGCGTGGCGCCCGAGCACCTCGCCCGCTTCCTCCGGCTCGCCGACCTCTTCGACGCCCGCCTGGTCCGCACGATGATCACCGGGGCTCCGCCGTCGGTGCCCGAGGCCGGGCTGCTGCTCCGCGCCGCGCTCCCCGACTACGAGGCCGCGGGCGTCGCGCTCGTGCTCGAGACCTACGAGCAGGTCGCCACCGCAGACCTCGTCGGGCTGGTCGAGGCGATCGGCTCCTCCGCGCTGGGCATCTGCCTCGACCCGGCGAACACCGTCGCCCGGCTCGAGCACCCGCAGGACGTGATCGAGCGGTGCGCGGCCGTCACCCGCAGCGTGCACGTGAAGGACTTCGCCTTCGCCCGGCAGCCCGGCTGGGTCGGCTTCGTCTACTCCGGCGCTGCGCTCGGCACGGGGCTGCACGACTACGCCGCCCTCCGCGCGGTCGTGCGTCCGGCCGAGCGCGGCATCAACGAGATCGTCGAGCACTGGCTGCCCTGGCAGGGCGACCCAGCCACCACCACCGCGACCGAGGCCGAATGGACCCGTGTCGCCCTCGAGCACCTGAGGAGCACCCCGTGAGCACCGAGAGCATCACCGTCGCCGTCATCGGAGCCGGCGGCAAGATGGGCATGCGCGTCTCCGACAACCTCGCGAGGACATCCCACACCGTCCTCTACAGCGAGAACTCGCCTGCCGGGCAGGAGCGCGTCCGCGACGCCGGCCGCCAGCTCACCGACAGCCCCGAGGCGGTCGCCGAGGCCGACATCGTGGTGCTCGCCGTCCCGGACCTCGCGCTCGGTCCCGTCACGGCCGACCTCGTGCCGCGGATGAAGTCGGGCTCGATCGTGCTCACGCTCGACCCCGCGGCCGCGTACGCGGGCCTGCTCACGACCCGTGATGACGTCGTGCAGGCCGTGGCGCACCCCTGCCACCCGTCGATCTTCCTCGAGCGCACCACGAAGGAGCAGTGGGCCGACACCTTCGGCGGCATCGCCGCCCCGCAGGACGCGATCGCCGCGATCGAGTCCGACGACCCTGCGAAGAAGGCGATCGTCGAGGCGACGGTCCGCGCGATCTACGCCCCCGTCATCGACGTGCACTGGGTCACGGTCAAGCAGCTCGCGCAGCTCGAGCCGACGCTCGTGGAGACGATCGCGTGCATGATCGGCGCCCTGCTGAACGACGCGCTGCACGAGGCCGTGCACACGATGGGCGTGCCCGAGGCGGCCGCCCGCTCGATCCTCTACGGCCACACGCAGGTCGCGCTCGCGAACGGCCTCCGCGGCGACAACCCCTTCAGCGACGCGTGCCTCATCGCCATGGAGTACGGCCGCCGCAGCATCGTGCGCGACGACTGGAAGAAGGTCTTCCAGGACGACGAGCTCGACAGGAACCTGGCGGCGATGCTGCGCCTCGAGCGCATCGAGCGGTGACCGGGCGGGGCCCGGCTAGCGTGCTGCGGTGACCCTGCCCCCGGCCGACACGGTCGTCCTGTTCCCCGACGGCACGACGAGCGCCGACGCCGTCGTGCTGCACACCGAGCCTCGCAGCGACGGCCGGCTGGCGGTGCTGCTCGACCGCACGCCCGTCCACCCCGTCGACCCGGGCTGGCCGGACCAGGGAGCCGACCGCGCCACGGTCACCGCGAACGGCACGGCCGCGCCCCTCGATGACGCCGTCGTGGGGGCGACCGACGGCACCGCGCTCTACGTCGGCGAGGACGTGCCCGTGCGCCGCGGCACCGAGGGCTGGGCCTTCGTCGTCGTGCACCTCCTCGCCGGCGACGCGCCGCTCGCCGAGGGGGACGCGGTGCGCGTGCAGGTCGACGAGCGGCTCCGACGGTCGCTCTCCGCCGGGCACACGGCGTGCCACCTCGCCTCGCTCGCCCTCGACGCCGCGCTCGCGGAGTCGTGGACGAAGCCGGTCGACGCCGATCCGCTCGGCGCCCCCGCCTTCGACCGACTCGCGATCGAGCGGTCGACGATCCTGCCGGGCGGCGCCGAGGACGCCTACCGGGTCGGCAAGTCGCTGCGCCGCAGGGGCTTCGACCCCGCCGCACTCGGCGACACCGACACGATCGCGGCCGCTGCCGACGCCCTGCTCGCGGCGTGGCTCGGCACGGGAGCGGGGGTGCGCATCGAGCGGACCGCGGACGGCCTCGGCGATCTCCGCGAGTGGGTCTGCGACCTTCCCGAGGGCACCGCGCGCCTCGCGTGCGGCGGCACCCACCTCGCCTCGCTCGGCGAGCTCGAGGCCGTGACCGTGCGGCTCGAGACCGCGGTCGTGCCGGGCGCGACGACGCTCACGATGACGACGACCGCGCGCCTGCGCGACGCCTGACGCTCAGCGCACCTTCCGCGCCACGCGCTCGACGAGCGACGCCCGGCGACGGCGAGCGGCAGCCATCCGGGGCGCGAGCACGAGCACCAGCCCGACGACGGTCCAGACGACGAGGTTCGCGGGCGGCGGCGACCAGCGCCGACCGCGGAGGCGGGCGACCACGCCGGCGGAGCCGGACACCGGCGGCGCGGGCAGGGCGGGCGTCCCGGCGGGCTGCTCGACCGCCGAGCCGCCCGGCACGGGCGGCGGCACGACTGGCGCAGGCCGCGGCTCGCCGAGCAGCAGTCCGCCCGGGTCGCGTCCCGACTCGCGCACGGCGAGCGGGTAGGCGGCCTCGTCGAGGGTCGGGAACGGCCCGTAGATGCGAGCGGCCTCGTCCTGCACCGAGTAGCCGTCCTGACGCAGCGTGATGACGCCGTAGACGCGCTCCGCGCCCACCCCGCCGTCGCCGACGACCTCCCAGGAGTGACCGTCGGGACGCTCGGCGAGCGCCCATCGGACGCCGTGGACCACCGGCATGGCGCCTCCTCGGGCTCGCAGGGTCGCTCGTTGTTACCGCACGGACCTGCACGAACGCAACGATCCTGCACGCGCAGCGGCGCCCGTGCGGCCGTTCACCGGTCCGCCTCCGGGGCTGGGGCGCCCGCCGGCCCGAGGGCCCCTACGCCGGCTACCCGCCCGGCCGCGGTGCGATCGCCACGCCGCACGGCCGCCCGGATCGGGGGCGCTCCGCGGTCACCGCCGACCGAGGTCGTTGCCCACCGAGCACGTCTGCTCGCCGGCGGTCTGGCCGGTGACGGTGTCGGGCAGGTCCACTCCGTCGCCCGAGGACGACGGCGAGGACGACGGCGACGGCGACGGGCTCGAGGAGGCGCTTGCCGACGGGCTCGGCGAGGGCGAGCCCGTGCTCGGCATCTGCCCCTGCACGACGGAGCCGCTGCCCTCGGTCGCGCCCTTCTGCTTCGCCGCGAGGCGGAGGGTCTTGTCGCCCTTCACGGCGTCGATGAGGACCTTGTCGGGCTCCGTGTTCGGCTCGAGGCCGCTGCCGTCGAGCGTCAGCTTCGTCGGGTACTGCACGAGCACGAACTTCGACAGCGAGATCGGCGCGAGCGCCTCGGCGATCGAGACCATCGTGTCGACGTTCGCGAGGGTCGTCGACAGCGTCATGCTGTCGGCCGCCGCAGTGGCGAGCCCGTACAGCTTGGTCACATCGGTGAGGGTCGACGTGCTCTTCATCTTGCGCACGAGCGCGGAGAGGAACACCTGCTGCGAGCTGATGCGGGTGACGTCGCTGCCGTCGCCCACGCCGTGCCGGGTGCGGAGGAACTTGAGCGCGGTCGTGCCCTGCAGCACGTGCACGCCCTTCGTCAGGTGCAGGTCGGTGTAGTCGTCGTTGATCGGGCTCGCCACGCACACCGGCACACCGCCGACCGCGTTCGACATCTCGACGACGCCGTCGAAGCTGATGAGCCCCACGTAGGGGATCTGCATGCCGGTGAGCCTCTGGATGGTGTCGCGGGTGCAGCCGACGCCGCCGTACTCGAGCGTCGTGTTGATCTTCACGGAGGTCTCGGGCGGCAGGAGGCGACCGTTCGACGGGTCGCGGCAGGCGGGCACGTCGACGTAGAGGTCGCGCGGGAAGCTGATGGCCTCGGCCTTCGTGTGGTCCTGGCTGATGTGCAGCAGGATGTTCACGTCGTTGAGGGTGCTGCCCGGGTTCTCGCCGTAATGCCCCTTCTGGCCGTTGCGGCTGTCGCTGCCGACGAGCAGCAGGTTCACGGTGCCCGAGTGCGCACCGATGCTCGGCACGGCGCCGCTGCCGCCGAGATCGACCTTGTTCGCATCGATCTGGGCGGCGACCCGGCCGTAGGCGACGGCCGCGATGCTCACGCCCGAGACGAGCAGCACCGCGAGGGCGAGCCCGAGCGCCTTCAGCACGAACGACGCGAGGCCGGGCGTCGGCAGTCGGCCGTGGCGCGCGAGGGGGCGGAATCGCTGCGGTCCCGCCATGCCTGCCTCTGTTCGGCGCTCGAATGACCCTCTTCCGATCCCGAATCCGAATTCCGTGACACGAAAGGGGGGACGTCGAATTCGGAATCCCCCTGCAGAATCGAATAGGGGGAAGGCCCGGTTCCGGGATTCTATCGGCGTGCGCGCCGATCCCGGTGCCGATACGCACTGCGGAACCCCGTACTTCATGCCATCTCACAGATCGACGTACCGTGCCGCAGCTGAAACTCCTCGTCCCGACCGCGGCGACCGCCGCGCTGCTCGTCCTCGGCCTCGCCGCGCCCGCCGCGGCCGACACGCCCGCACCCGGGCCCCTGCCGACGCCGACCGGCAGCCCGACCGCTCCGCCGACGCCGGCCCCGACCCCGACCGGCACCCCGACCGCTCCGCCCACGCCGGCACCGGTCCCCGAGCCCTCCGCCACGGCGCTCAGCCACTACGGCGGCCACAGCGCCGGCTCCCGCACCCTGACGATCTCGGGCTCCGGGTTCTCGGACCTCGCCGCCGTGCTCGTGGACGGCGTCGCCGCTCCGGACCTCGTGGTGACGAGCGACACGACGGCGACCTTCACGATGAGCACCGCCCCCGAATACCAGGGCGCCGTGCTGCCGATATCGCTGCTGTCGGACGACGGGACCACCGTTCCGACGACGATCACCTACACCTACAAGGTGGTCGACGGGCTCGACAAGCAGATGCAGTACGCGTTCGCGCACTGGAACCTCTTCGCGAGCCCCCGATTCGGCTATTACGTCGATAACGACTGCGCGAACTTCGCGAGCCAGACGCTGCTCGCACGCGGCTGGACGCCGTCGCCCGCCTGGTGGAACAGCGGCAGCACGAAGGCCGGCACGCCCATCGCGAGCGCGAGCTGGGTCAACACGGTCGCCCTTCGGGGATGGCTCGGCTCCCGCCCGGACCTCGCGCGGCACCTGTACTGGTGGCAGCGCGGCGGGGCGAGCGTCGGCGACGTGATCCTGTTCGACTGGGACACCACGAAGAAGGGCCACACCTGGGGGCACACCGCGGTGGTGTCGAAGATCGTGACGCTGCCCGACGGCTCGACCGACATCCAGTACGTGGCGCACACGAACAACCAGCGCTACGGCGGCAGCGTCGGCTGGCTGCTGCAGCACCTCTACCCGCACATGAAGGTGGAGCTCTGGCACCTGCAGAAGTAGCCTGAGCGGCTCTCGCCCACCCGAGGACCAGTCGCCGGTCCAAGGGCGCCGTTGTACCCTGGCATCTGTTGCGAGCGCGCAACGGCATCCGCCGTCGGCTCCGATCCTGCCGGAGGCGCGCGCGATCAGGAGCCGGAGGACGCCGTGACGGTGGCGACGTTCAACACCGAGGGGCCGCTCGCCGAGACCGACGCCGTGCTGTTCGCCTCGCGCGCGATGCTCGCCCTCATCGGCCGCACGCTCGCACCCGCACTCGAGCAGGTGACGCTCGCGCAGTTCCGCGTGCTGGTGCTGCTCATCGGCACGGGGCCGCAGGGCTTCGGGGCGCTCGCCGCCATGCTCGAGAGCAACCCCTCGACCTTCAGCCGCACCGTCGCCCGGCTCGAGCACCTCGGCTGGGTGTCACGGACGCCGAGCCCGGAGAGCCGCCGCGAGGTCGTCGTGAGCGCCACCGAGAAGGCCGAGCGACTCGTCGACGAGGTGACCACGGGCCGCCGGCGTGAGATCGCGGCGATCCTCGACCGCATCCCCGAGTCGCGCCGGCGCGAGGTGGCCGACGCGTTCGAGGTCTTCGCCGAGGCGGCCGGCGAGCCCGCGATGCTCGACCTGCTCCGCATCGGCGCCTGACCTCGGCGACCGAGGTCGGTCGGACCTGATTCGATCGTTCCCCGTGGCGGTCCTCCTCTCCCTCGTCGGTGCGGTGGTGTTCGGCGTCGCCGACTTCCTCGGCGGCTTCGCGACGAAGCGGTCGCCCCTGCACGCGGTGATCGTGCTCGGGCAGCTCGCCGGCCTGCTCGTGCTCGCCCCCGCCGCGCTGCTCGTGCTGACCCGGTTCGACTGGGGCTCGGCGCTCTGGGGCGCCGCGGCGGGCATCGCGGGCGGCGTCGGTCTGCTCGCCTTCTACCGGTGCCTCGCGACCGGCACGATGAGCGTCGTCGCCCCCGTCACCGCCGTCACGGCGGCCGCCGTGCCCGTGCTCGCCGGCCTCGCGCTCGGCGAGCGCCCGTCGGGCGTCACCGTCGTCGGCGTGCTGCTCGCGGTGATCGCCGTCGTGCTCGTGAGTGCCGAGGGCGGACGGCTCCCTCGCTGGTCGACCCTGCGGCACGACCGCGGCGTGATCGGGGCGCTGCTCTCCGGCGCCGCGTTCGGGCTCTTCTTCGTGCTGCTGTCGCGCTCCGCGGCCGGAAGCGGCATCGTGCCGGTCGCGGCGGCCCGCGTCACGTCCATCTCGCTCGTCGTGGGGCTGGCGCTGCTGCTGCGGCGCTCGCTCCGGCCGTCCCGGCCGGGGCTCCCGATCATCCTCGCGTCCGGCGTCGCCGACATGACCGCGAACGTGCTCTTCCTCGTCGCGACACGTCAGGGCCTGCTCGTCGTGACGAGCGTGCTCACCGCGCTCTATCCGGCGAGCACGGTGCTGCTCGCGCAGCTCGTGCTGCACGAACGGCTCGGTCGCCTGAAGGCGGGCGGCCTCGCCGTCGCCGCGGCGGCCGTCACCTGCATCGCAGTGGGCTGAGTCTCAGTCGACCTGCGCGAGGAACCTGGGCAGCAGCGCCGCGAAGACCGCGACGGCGATCGCGACGGCGACGAGACCGACGCCGAACGGAAGGCTGCCGAGGGCGGTCTCCGTCACGCCGGCGGCCGCCGCGGCGGCGGCGGCGAGACCGAGCAGCACCCGCCCGGCGAGCAGCGTGCGCGTCGAGCGGCGCAGCGCCACGAGCCAGCCGGCGCCGAACAGCACGACCGCCACCCCGAGCGTCGCGAGCACGGCCGACCGCCACCCCTGCCCGGCGTGCTGCGGAGCGAGTGCCCCGGTCACCGCTGCCACGGCGCCGACGAGGACGACGCCGCGGGCACGGGTCGCCGCCCAGGCGCGGGGCTCGCGGCTGAACAGTCCATCTCTCACGCGCGCAGCATGCCACCGCACCGGCGTGGACCGGCGGAGGCGGAGACCCGCCACGCCGAGCAGGAGAGCGGCCGGGGGGCCGGGCGGTCGGTTGCGGGGAGGTCGACCGCCCGGCGGATCGCGCACGGAGGGTGAGCCGTGCCCGTGCGTCGGGAGGTCGCAACGCACGAAGGATCGTCGAGCCTGCTCCGGGCGGATGGTCCCGGTTCCGCGGTCGGGTACCGCGTGCCATCAGACTAGCGCCGGTGCGGACAGAACGACCTGTCTGTCCGCACATCCGCACCGCCCCAGTCCGGGGGGCGGGCTCGGTCAGGCCGTGGTGGTGACGTCGCCCGGGCGCGGGTCGTCGTCGCGGCGCGGTGACGGGTCGCCCTGCGTCTCGGCCGGTTCGGTCGGGGGCTGCGGCCGCTCCTTCCACTGGCCGCCAGCGATGTAGCGGATCGCCGAGTTGCCCGCCGCCGCGATCGGCACGGCGAACACCGCGCCGATGATGCCGGCGAGCAGCGAGCCGAGCGCGACCGCGATCACGACGGCGACGGGGTGCAGCCGCACGGCGCCGCCGAGCAGGATCGGGTGCAGCACGTGGCTCTCGAGCTGGTTCACGGCGATGACGCCGATGAGCATGAGCAGCGCGTTGATCGGATCGTTGTAGACGAGCGCGACCACCACCGCGAGCGCGCCGGTCGTGACGGCGCCGACGATCGGGATGAACGCGCCGAGGAACACGAGCACGGCGAGCGGCACCGCGAAGGGCACGTGGAGCAGCGCCGCGACGACGCCGATGAGGACCGCGTCGATCACCGCGACGACCACCTGCACCTGCACGTCGCGCCCGATCGAGATCCAGGCGGCTCGGCCCGCGCCGTCGATCGCGGGGCGCGCGCGGCGCGGTGCGAGCCGGACGCACCAGCGCCAGATGCCGGCGCCGTCGATGAGGAAGAAGAGCGTGATGAAGAGGGTGAGCAGCAGGCCGATGAGGAAATGGAGCACGAAGTCGGCGCCCGTGAGCGCCGTCGCGGCGATCTTCCCCGAGTTCGCCTTCAGCGTGGTCTGCGCCGAGGCGATGGCGTTGTCGACGGCGGACTGCGAGATGTGCAGCGGGCTGTTCGCGAGGAACGTGAGGAAGGTGCGGTACTGCTGCAGCAGCCTGCCCTGGAAGTTCCCGACACCGCTCTGCACCGTGAGCACGACGAGCGTGATGAGCGCCGCGATGGCGATCAGCAGCCCGAGGAACGCGACGAGCACCGCGACCCACCTGGGCACGTGCCGCCGGAGGAGGAACGTCTTCACGGGGGTGAGCAGGCCGGAGAGCAGCACGGCGACCGCGACCGGGATGACCACCTCGGCGAGTCGCCCGAAGAGGTAGAGGATGCCGGCGCCGACGACCGCGGTGGCGATCACCCGCCACGACCAGGCGCCCGCGAGGCGGATCCCGAATGGAACGGCCTCGCCCACGTCGCGCCGCTCCCCTCGGGGCGGGGCGATCGGCTTCTCGCGCTCGAGCGTCATGCGGACACCCTCTCCCGCGCCCCGTCGCCCTGTCTGGCCGTCTGCTGGGCGTTGCTCGAGCGACGCCCGGAGCGGCTCAGTACGCGGGCAGCGGCTCGGGCGCCCGGAGCAGGGGGATCCGCCGCACGGGACGCAGATCGGTGGCGGCCCAGACGAGCAGCGCGGCGGCGGCGACGACGAGCCAGCTGCCGAGGACGTCGGTCGGGTAGTGGTCGCCGAGGTAGACGCGGCTGGCACCGACGCCGACCGCGAACAGCACGGCGAGCCCGACGACCGCGGCGCGGAGCCGCAGGCCGAGCCCGACGGTGGCGAACAGGGCGATCACCACGACGAGGCACGCGGTGGTGTCGTGGCCGCTCGGGAAGCTGCCCGACGGGTCGGGGCGCACGAGGGCGAGGAAGGCCGGGGGCCGCGGCCGGGCGACGACGTGCTTCACGACGAGGGCGAGCGTCCATGCCGCTCCGGCCATGAGCACGAGGCGCACCGCGTCGAAGCGCCGGCGGCGCACGAGCAGCAGCAGGGCGGCCGCGCCGAGCAGCCCGAGCCCCACGACCTCGCTCGCCGCGGCCGTGAGCGCCTCGAAGAGCCCGCTGGCGAGGCCGAACCGGTGCGCGCGCACCGCGAGATCGAGGTGCAGGTCGTAGCTCGTGACCCGGGTCGTGCGGGCGAGGATGCCGAGCGCGAGCAGGGCGAGCAGCAGGATCAGGCCGGTGAGGGCCTTGACCCGGGTGGCGAGGAGCGTCATGCGGCCTTCCGGTCGGGAGGGGAGGGTCGGGGACGGATGCTCGCCGCGGCGCGCTGAGGAGTCGCGAAGACGTGCCCACTCGGGGCGTGTCACGCCCGGCATCAGTCGGGCTCGTCGCCGAGCGACGCCCCGCCGCGCATCGCCGCGTACACCTGCTCGGCGTACTGCTCCAGCACCTCCTCGCACGCCTTGAGACGCTGCTCCGCCCGCGCCGCCTCCGGCAGCTCGAGCACGTCGCGCCGCTTCAGGTCGCGGTACCAGCGGCGGAGCCGGTCGAGGCTCTGCTCCTCCTCCTCGAGCTCGCCGAAGGTGAACTTGGCCCTGCCGGTCTCCTTCGCGATCTCCTGCTCGAACTTCACGCCGTCGCGCTCGAACTCCGTCCACTCGTCGACGCGCGCGGCGACGAAGGCGCTGCGGAGCGCCGCCTCCGCCGACTCGCCTCGGGGTGCGACGTCGAGCACGGCGAAGGTGCCGTCGCCGCGGCGGCACAGCTCCTCCGCTCGGGCGAGGCCACCGCGGAACGCGGGGCTGTCGGGCAGCACCCAGGCGCCCGCGACGACGGGCACGGCGCCGATCTTGCGCAGCTCGCGCCAGACGGCCACGCGGTGCCGGGCGGCGGCGCCGGGCATCTGCACCAGGGCGAGCACCCAGCGGATCTCCGAGTCCTTCACGAGAGCGAACACTACTTCGACACAGTCGCGCTGCAATCCGTGATGTAATCGCTGCTACAACCCCATCCGTTCGGAAGGAAACCACGATCATGAAGCGACGGATCCTCGTCTGGGTGCTGAGCGGCCTCGCCGCGCGCGTGCTCCGCCGGCGCGGCACTCGCCCGGCCGACCGCCCCGCGGCCCGTCCGTTCGGCGATCCCTTCGTCTTCGGCGGCCGGCGCACCGCGACCGAGGTGCGCGACGCCGCGGAGCAGGTCGCCGCCCGCGTGTGGCCGCTGCTCGACACCCCCGCCAACCGCGCCCGCGGACAGCGGTTCGTGCAGCACATGCGCGAGACCACCGCCCGGCGCGCGTGACGACGGCGGCGGGCTCCAGGGCCCGGACCGCGCCCCTCCTCCTCGCCGGCTTCACGACGGCGTTCGGCGCGAACGGCGTCGCCGCGGTGCTCGGCGGGGCCGTGCACGAGGATCTCGGCGCGGCGCTGCTGGGGCTCGGCGTCGCCCTCGCCGTGTACGACCTCGCCGAGGTGCTGCTGAAGCCGGTCTTCGGACGGCTGACGGACCGCGTCGGCCCGAAGCCGGTGATCGTCGGGGGCCTGCTCGCCTTCGCTGCGGTGTCGCTGCTCGGGGCGGTGCTCGCGGTTCCCGCCACGGTGGTCGCCGTGCGCTTCGGCCAGGGGGCCGCGGCGTCGGCCTTCTCCCCCGCGTCGTCCGCGGCGGTCGCCCGGCTGAGCGGCGGGAAGCGGCTCGGCGGTGCCTTCGGGCGCTACGGCTCCTGGAAGAGCCTCGGATACGCGCTCGGCCCGCTGCTCGGCGGCGTGCTCGCGTCGCTCGGCGGGTCACCGCTGCTGCTCGGTGCGCTCGCGCTGGTGGCCGCGGTCGCCGCCGCCTGGGTGGCCCTCGCGCTCCCCGCGCTGCCGCCGCTCCCCCGCGGCCGGCGCTCCACGGTCGCCGATCTGCTGCGCCGGCGCACCTCCCCCTCCTTCGTCCGGCCGGTGGCCCTGCTCGCGGCGGGCGCCGGCTCGACCGCGACGGCGGCGGGGTTCCTGCCCGCGGTCGCGAGGGGACTCGGCCTGCCGCTGCCGGCGGCGACCGCGGCCGTCACCGTGCTCGCGATCGCCTCCGCCGTGATGCAGCCGATCGCCGGCCGCGCCGCCGACGCGGGGCGGCTGCCGTACCGCGCCGGTGCCACGGGAGGGGCGCTGCTCGCCGCCGCGGGCTTCGCCTCGGTCGCGCTGCTGCCGTCCGTCCTCACCGTGCTCGTCGCCGCGCTCGCGATCGGCGCCGGCGTCGGCCTGCTCACGCCGCTCGGCTTCGCGGCGCTCGCCGCGGCGACCCCCGCGGAGCGGCTCGGCAGCACGATGGGCGACGCGGAGATCGGGCGCGAGCTCGGCGACGCGGGAGCCCCGACGCTCGTGGGGCTGCTCGCCGCGCCGCTCGGCGTGCCCGTCGGCCTCGGCGCGCTCGCACTGCTGCTCGCCGTGGCGGGCCTCGTCGGGCTGCCAGCACGCGCCGGGGAATACACGGAGCCGCCCGCGGCTTGATCCCTCCGACCGGTCCGGTTCGAACCCCCGGGCCTCATATCTCGCCGCTTCGAGCGGCCGTTCGCCGAGAGGCGGTCGCCGGGCCGGTCGAACATCGTCGAGCGCCTCCGCCTCTCGAGGCGGGGGCGCTCGGTCGTTGCGGCACCGCCCGCCGTACGCTCTCGCCCGTGGACGAGCCGGACGACGACACCCCGCGCTGGCGCCGTGGGCTGTTCCGCGAGCGCCGGCCGCCGGCGCGGTCGCGATCGAGCCTCGTGCTGCACCGGCTCGGCGCGGCGAGCGCACACGCGACGAGCGGCATCGTCGTGACGGCCGTGGTGCTCGTGTGGATCCTCGTGGGTCTCGCGGTGGGCTTCTCCGCCTGGTGGGAGAACGTGCTGTACGTGGCCAGCTCGACGGTGACGCTCGTGATGCTCTTCGCGATCCAGCACACGCAGTCCCGGCAGCAGTCGGCGCTGCAGCTGAAGCTCGACGAGGTGCTCCGCTCGCTGCCCGAGGCCCAGGGCCGGCTCATCGCGGTCGAGGAGGCGCCCGACCAGGAGCTGCAGGGGCTCACGGAGCGCAGCCGTGACGAGCGCACCGACGCGCTCGTCACGGACAGCCCCCAGGACCCGGAGCGCCGCGGGTAGGGGCTGCGACGCCGGCCGCGCGCAGGTTCCGCTTCCTGCGCCCCCCGGCCGGCGCTGGTACGGAGCCCGTGTCCGGGTGGCGCGCGTTCTGCGGAGCGCGAACACGATGGGGATCGCGGCCGGGTGGCCGTCGCCGCTCTTGCCCGCTGCGATGCGCCTCCCTACCGTGAGCGGGGCGTCCGGCACGGCTCGCGGGCGCCGGAAGGAGAGCGCGTGCTCGGCCGCATCCTCAGGCGTTTCCTCGCCCCCTACCGCCTGCTGCTGCTCGGGGTGATCCTGTTCCAGGCCGCGCAGACGATCGCCTCGCTGATCCTGCCGAGCCTCAACGCGCAGATCATCGACGACGGCGTCGCGAAGGGCGACACCGGCACGATCCTGCGTCTCGGCGCGGTCATGCTCGTCATCACGGTGGTGCAGATCGCCTGCTCGATCGTCGCCGTCTACTTCGGCGCGAGGACCGCGATGGCCTTCGGCCGCGACGTGCGGCTCGCCGTGTTCACCCGCGTCGGCGCGTTCTCCGAGCGCGAGCTGTCGCGGTTCGGCGCGCCGTCGCTCATCACCCGCACGACGAACGACGTGCAGCAGGTGCAGATGCTCGTGCTGATGACCTGCACGATGCTCATCGCGACCCCGATCATGAGCATCGGCGGCGTGATCTTCGCGCTGCAGCAGGACGTGCAGCTGTCGTGGATCCTCGTCGTGGCGGTCCCCGCGCTGCTCGTCTCCGTCTTCCTCATCGTGTCGCGGATGGTGCCGCAGTTCCGGCTCATGCAGGTGCGCATCGACGCCGTGAACCGCGTGCTGCGGGAGCAGCTCACCGGCATCCGCGTGGTGCGCGCGTTCGTGCGGGAGCGGCACGAGACGGAGCGGTTCGCCGAGGCGAACCTCGCCCTCACCGACACGGCGGTGCGCGCGGGGCGCTGGTTCGCCGCGATGTTCCCGATCGTGCTCCTGATCCTCAACGTGTCGAGCGTCGCGGTGCTCTGGTTCGGCGCGTTCCGCATCGACGACGGGTCGCTCAAGGTCGGCGCGCTCACCGCCTTCCTCACCTACCTCGTGCAGATCCTGATGGCGGTGATGATGGCGACGTTCCTCGCCGCGATCCTCCCCCGCGCGTCCGTGTCCGCCGACCGCATCGGCGAGGTGCTGGAGGCCGAGTCGAGCGTCGCCCCGCCGCTGCGCCCGGTCGCCGCGGCGGCGCGGCGCGGCGTCGTCGAGCTGCGGCACGCCACCTTCGCCTACCCCGGCGCCGAGTCCCCGGTGCTCACGGACCTCTCCTTCACCGCGGAGCCGGGTCGCACGACGGCGATCATCGGCAGCACCGGCGCCGGCAAGACGACCCTCGTGAACCTGCTGCCCCGCCTCTTCGACGTGACGGACGGCGCCGTGCTGATCGACGGCGTGGACGTGCGCGACCTCGACCCCGACGACCTCTGGTCGCGCATCGGCCTCGTGCCGCAGCGGGCGTACCTCTTCACCGGCACGATCGCCTCGAACCTCCGCTACGGCGACCCGGACGCGACCGACGAGCAGCTCTGGGCAGCGCTCACGACCGCGCAGGCCGCGGACTTCGTGAGCGCGATGCCCGCCGGACTCGAGTCCGAGATCGCGCAGGGCGGCACCAACGTCTCCGGCGGGCAGCGGCAGCGGCTCGCGATCGCCCGCGCGCTCGTGAAGCGCCCCGAGATCTACGTCTTCGACGACTCGTTCTCGGCGCTCGACACCGCGACCGACGCGCGGCTGCGCGCCGCGCTCGGGCGGGACGTCGCCGGCGCCACCGTGATCGTGGTCGCGCAGCGCGTCTCCACGATCGTCGAGGCGGACCGGATCCTCGTGCTCGAGCACGGGGTCGTCGTCGCCTCGGGCACGCACGCCGAGCTGCTCGAGTCGTCGCCCGAGTACGCCGAGATCGTCTCGAGCCAGCTCTCGATGGAGGAGGCCCGATGAGCGCGTCGGCGCCGGCCCGCCCCGCGGGTCCCCCCGCCCGCCGACCGGGCCCCGGCGGGGGCGGCGGTCCCTTCGGGGGCATGGGCATGCCCGTCGAGAAGGCGATGCGGTTCGGGCCCTCGGCGAAGCGCCTCCTCGGCCGGCTCCGTCCGGAGCGCTCCTCCGTCGCGCTCGTGCTGCTGCTCGGCGTCTCGAGCGTGGTGCTCGCCGTGATCGGGCCGAAGCTCCTCGGGCAGGCGACGAACCTGATCTTCGCCGGCATCCTCGGCAAGCGGCTGCCCCCCGGCCCGACGAAAGCGCAGGTGATCCAGCAGCTCGACGCGACCGGTCGGCACAGCTTCGCCGACCTGCTGCGACCGCTCCCCCTCGTCCCGGGGCAGGGCATCGACTTCGGCGCCCTCGGCGCGCTGCTGCTGCTGGTGCTCGCGCTCTACGTCGCCTCGTCGGTGCTCTCGTACCTGCAGGGCTTCGTGCTGAACGCGGTCACGCAGCGCACGGTGTACCGGCTGCGGGAGGACGTCGAGGCGAAGATCCACCGCCTGCCGCTCACCTACTTCGACCGCATGCCCCGCGGCGAGCTGCTCTCCCGGGTCACGAACGACATCGACAACATCAGCCAGAGCCTGCAGCAGACCCTCTCGCAGGCCGTGAACTCGGTGCTCACCGTGCTCGGCGTGATCGTGATGATGGTGATCATCTCGCCCCTGCTCGCGCTGATCGCCCTCGTCACGGTCCCGCTCACCATCGTCGTGACGACGCGGATCGCGAAGCGCTCGCAGCCCCTCTTCGTCGCGCAGTGGGCGCACACCGGGGCGCTGAACGCGCAGATCGAGGAGGGCTACACCGGGCACGCGCTCGTCAAGGTGTTCGGCCGCCACCGCGAGGTCGAGGCGCGCTTCCGCACGGAGAACGAGGCGCTGTTCACGGCGAGCTTCGGCGCCCAGTTCGTCTCGGGCCTGATCATGCCCGCGACGATGTTCATCGGGAACCTCGTCTACGTGGCCATCGCGGTCGCCGGCGGGCTGATGGTCGCGAACGGCTCGCTCGCCCTGGGCGACGTGCAGGCCTTCATCCAGTACTCGCGGCAGTACACCCAGCCGCTCAGCCAGCTCGGCTCGATGGCCAACCTGCTGCAGTCGGGGGTCGCGAGCGCGGAGCGCGTCTTCGATCTGCTCGACGCGGAGGAGCAGAGCCCGGATCCGGAGGACGCGGCGATGCCGCAGGAGACAGCGGGCCGGCTCGCCCTCCAGCACGTCGCGTTCTCCTACGACCCGGAGAAGCCCCTGATCCGCGACCTCTCCCTCACCGCGGAGCCGGGGTCGACGGTCGCGATCGTCGGGCCGACGGGCGCCGGCAAGACGACCCTCGTGAACCTGCTCGAGCGGTTCTACGAGCTCGACGGCGGCCGGATCACGCTCGACGGCGAGGACATCGTGCGGATGACGCGCGCCGGCCTGCGCTCGCGGATGGGCATGGTGCTGCAGGACACGTGGCTGTTCGCCGGCACGATCCGCGAGAACATCGCGTACGGCCGGCCGGACGCGACCGAGGAGGAGATCGTCTCCGCGGCGCGGGCGGCCTACGTCGACCGCTTCGTGCACGCCCTGCCCGACGGCTACGACACCCTGCTCGACGACGAGGGCGGCAACGTCTCGGCCGGCGAGAAGCAGCTCATCACGATCGCCCGCGCCTTCCTCGCCCGGCCGAACGTGCTGATCCTCGACGAGGCGACGAGCTCGGTCGACACCCGCACCGAGCTGCTCGTCCAGCGAGCGATGGCGATGCTGCGGCGCGACCGCACCAGCTTCGTCATCGCGCACCGGCTGTCGACGATCCGCGACGCCGACCTCATCCTCGTGATGGAGTCGGGCGCGATCGTCGAGCAGGGCACGCACGACGAGCTCGTCGCGCGGGGCGGCGCGTACGCGCGGCTGGTCGAGGCGCAGTTCGCCGGGATGAGCGAGTAGCGCGTTGGGTCGACCCTCTTCGACCTCGCCGGCCGCACCGCCCTCGTCACCGGTTCGTCGCAGGGCATCGACCTCGCGCTCGCCACGGGCGTCGCCCGGCCGGACGCCGGGGCGAGGCCGAGGAGCTCGTCGGCGCCTGCGTCTTCCTCGCCTCGGACGCCGCGAGCTTCGTGCACGGCCACACCGTCTACGTCGACGGCGGGCTGACCGCCTCGCTCTGAGCACGCGCACGTCGGCTGCGCTCCGGCTCCGGCCTCCGAGACCTCAGCCGGCGGACAGGGAGCGCAGCACGGTATCGCCGAAGGAGAGCACCGTGCCGTAGAGCAGCCAGACGAGCACGCCCCCGAGGATCACGGTCGCCCACCGGCTCGCGCGCCAGGCCGACACGGCGGCCGCCAGCGTGGCGATGTCGAGCACGAGGAGGATCCCGAACACCACCCCGAGCAGCGCGCCGCGCACCGGCGCCTGCAGGGCGAAGGCGATCAGCCACACCGCCTGCAGGACGAGCTGCGTGAGGTGGAGGCGAAGGGCGGCCCGCACCTGACGGGTGAAGCCGGCCCGCCAGATCAACCAGCCGGCGATCGCGTCGGCGAAGTAGACCGCGGTCCACACGACGAGGAACACCCACACCCGGGGCTCGGCGGCCATCCGCGGGCCGGAGGTGAACCACTCGCTGATCAACGGGGTCGTGGTGGCCGCGCCGAGCAGCGACAGCAGCGCCGCCGCGGCGAGGAAGCGCAGCAGCACGGCACCGCTCGGTCGGTACGGCGCGTGCGGTGCGGCGTCGGCCAGGACGTACGAGTCACCGGCACCCGACAGGCCGGCCTCCGGTTCGACTCCCATCGCGACCATGGTGGCGGTCGGCGACACGTCCGTCATCCCCCCTCGGGGTGATCAGCGCCCCGAGGAGGGCAGCGTGCCGCCCGCGGCGGTGAGGCCGTCGAGGAAGCCGCTGCTGATGTCACCGGAGACGTCGACCGGCGTCCACCCGGCGGCGCCCGCGGGGTCCGCCTTCCCGCCCGGAGCGTCGGCGAGGTCGACGACGGGGACCACGACCGCCTTCCCCGACGCGGGCTTCGCCGACGTGGCGGGCTTCACGGGGTGCAGCGCGAGCCCGTCGACCACGAGCAGAGCCGGCAGGTAGAAGGGGGTGTAGAAGTGCGGGTCGCGGTTGCCCTGCACGGCGTGGATGGCCGCGGTCGGCGTCATCGCGCGCCAGTCGCGCACCTGCCGCAGATGCGTGAAGAACGCGGTCGCGGCGAGCGACGGCGTCATCCGGTTCGTCCGGCTGCCCCACCAGTGCTGCTGCTGGAACAGGCCGATCGAGTCGGCGATCGTGCCGTCGGGGTTGATCGCGCCGTCCCCGTAGGGCAGGTTCCGCAGGCCGGACTCCCCCATCGCGGCGGCCACGCCGAGCACGGCCGCGTCGCGACCGAGGTGCAGAGCGGTGGCCGCGCCGACGATCGCTTCCGCGTTCGCGAGCTGGTCGCCCGCATACCCCGCGATCGCGTGCGCCGTGTGACCTCGGGGCTTCGTCGTGTCGGCGTGCGCGGGTGTCGCCACGGCCACCTGCAGGGCGACGAGCGCGGCGGCGACCGTGACGGCGCGCACGACGCGGGGCCGGGATCCCCCGGTCGTGCCGCGCTTCGTCCGCATGCGCTCCCCGCTCGTCGTCGTCTGGACGCTATCCCGGCGCGCCTCCCACGTCCAGGGGCGCGGAGCTGCTACGGGCGGCGGCTAGCGAGCGGCGCGCCGGACGAGCTCGCGCAGGCGCTCCTCGGCCTCCGGCGTCCAGTCCGGCAGGGCGAACGACGTGGCCCAGAAGGCGCCGTCGTCGAGCGCGGCCTTGTCGCTGAACTCGACCTGCGCGTAGCGGGTGCGGAACTTCGCGGCCGGCTTCAGCCAGAACAGCACCTTGCCGTCCTTCGCGTAGGCGGGGAAGCCGTAGTACGTCTGCGGCACGAGCTCCGGCGCGGTCTCGGCGACGAGGGCGTGGAACGCCTCGGCCGAAGCCCGGTCGGACCCCGTCAGGGCGTCGATCCGCGTGCGCACCTCGCGCTCCCCGTCCTCCCGGCTCGCCTTGCCACGGCGAGCGGGCGACTTCAGCTCCGCCGCCCGGTCCTTGATCGCGGCGCGCTCCTCGGCACTGAAGCCGTCGTCCTCGGTCTGCTGTGTGGTCGTCATGCGGGCGAGCGTAGGAGGGGGCCTGGCGCGGCGCTTCTCCGATCCTGCTCGGTTCCGCGCCGGAGTCGCGCGTCCGGAGGCCCGTCGCGCGGCGAGCGCCGCGCCCACCGCGCCATCAGTCGTCGTCGAACGTCCACCGCTGACCGCAGCCGAGGCAGCGGCCGGACCATCGCCCCGGCGCTCCGGTGCGGTTCGTCGCGATGTCGATCCGCTCCCGGCCGCCGCAGTGCGGACAGGGCAGCAGCACGAACTCGTCGGACGACACGGGTCGCTCCTCGCCGCCGGCCATGGGGCGGTGCTCCGGGCGCCTGGGGGCGAACACGGGGAGCAGGGGCTGCGAGAACGGCCGCTACGAGGATTCTGCCACCGCCCGGGTCTCCGGCCGGCCGGGATCGCCCGACGGACCCTTGACGCGCTACTTGTTTTTTGCAAGTGTGGGCACGTCCCGATCAAGTCGACGCGAGGAGCGCCCCGTGACCACGATGTTCATCAACCTGCCGGTGACCGACCTGGAGCGCGCGAAGGCGTTCTACGAGGCCATCGGGTTCTCGATCAACCCGGCGTTCACCGACCACAACGCCGCCTGCATCGTGGTCGAGAAGGACCACAGCTACTTCATGATCCTGACCCGGGAGTTCTTCCAGTCGATGACCGAGCTGCCGATCGGCGACCCCGCGAAGAACCCCACCGCGGGCACGGCGATCTTCGTCGGCAGCCGTGAGGAGGTCGACGCCCGCGTCGCCGCCGGCGTGGCCGCGGGCGGCTCGGAGCCGGGACCGGCCTCGGACTACGGCTTCATGTACCAGCGCGGTCTCGCCGATCCGGACGGCAACGTGATCGACTTCGGCTGGATGGACCCGATCGCGGCCGAGCAGGGCCCCGAGGCGTTCATGCAGCAGCAGCAGCAGCAGGCCTGAGCACGGGTGGCCGCCCGCGATTACGGCCAGTACGACGGCGTCAGCCGCGCGCTCGAGCTCGTCGGCGAGCGCTGGGCGCTGCTGATCGTGCGAGACCTGATCGTCGGACCGCGGCGCTACGGCGAGCTCGCCGCGGGCCTCCCCCGCATCCCCAGCAACGTGCTGGCGGCACGGCTGAAGGAGCTGCAGGCCGCCGGGGTGCTCCGTCGGGCGCCGCATTCGCGGATCCCGGTCTACGAGCTCACTCCGTACGGTCGCGGCCTCGAGCCGATCGTGCTCGCGCTCGGCGCCTGGGGGTTCCGCGCACTCGGCGAGCCGCGGGAGGAGCAGGTCCTCACCCCGGACGCGCTCACGATCGCCCTGCGCAGCGCGTTCCGGCCGGCGGTCGCGGCGGCGCTGCCCGCGACCGCCTACGCGGCACGGCTCGGGGCGGCCGACCTGCTCATCCGCGTGACCGGCGACGTCCTCGCCGTGCAGCGGGGCGAGGGGCAGGCCGACCTCGCCTTCGCGACGGGACCCGGTATCCGGCTGCTGCTGTCGGGCGAGGTCCCGCCGGAGCGGGCCATCACGACCGGCCTGGTCCAGGTGCTGCGAGGGCCGTCCGAGCTGCTCGGGCGGTTCGCGAGCACGTTCCACCTCGCCGCCTGAGCCCCCTCCCGACCGCCGGCGACGTCCGACCAGCGCGGCGTGGAGCAACGGCACGACGGATCCGGCCATCAGCACGGTGCCGAGCGCGCCCAGCGGCGCCGAAGACGGCGGGGGCGCCCAGGAGACACCTGGGATCCTGCTGCCCTCGGCGGAAGGAGGGGCTCGTGCCGGATGCCCGCGGCACCGGAGGGGTCCGCCTCTGGCGCGCCTCGCTCCCGCACCGTCACCCGCGGCCCTCCCTCGTCCACCTGCCGGGCCTCGGGCCGCACTCGACGGGACGGACCGCCGGTCAGCGGCTGCTCCAGCGGATCGAGGTCCTCGGCCTGTCGACGACGTTCGACGTGTGGCTCGTCGCCCGCCGCGGGTTCGTCCCCGGGGGCACGACCATCGCCGACCTCGCGGACGAGCACGCCCGAGCGATCCGCTCCCGGTTCGCGCAGCCCGTCGACGTCGTCGGGGAGTCGACGGGCGGCAGCATCGCGCTCCGGCTCGCGATCGACCACCCGGACGTCGTGCGCCGCCTGGTGCTCGTGTCCGCGGCCGCGCACCTCGCGCGGCAGGGCGAGCGCGCGCAGGAGGAGGCCGCTGCGGAGGTGCGGGCCGGGCGCCGACGGCGGGCCGCCGCGACGATCCTGGAGACGACCACGCGGCGCCCGGCTCTGCGGGCGCTCCTCCGGGTCGCCGGCTACGCGCTCGGGCGGCTCGTCATCGGGCGCGACGATCGCGAGCTCGCCCGCCTCATCGACGCGGAGGACGGGTTCGACGTGGAGGAGGACCTCGGCCGGGTCGTCGCGCCGACCCTGCTGATCGGCGGCGCGGAGGACGGCTACTACTCCCCCGCGCTGCTCGCTCGGACGGCCGCCCGCATCCCCGAAGCGGAGCACCTCGAGCTGCCCGGCAAGGGGCACCTCAGCGCGATGGTCGACGCCGATGTGCGCCGGGCGATCCGCGCGCACCTCCGGTGACGCCTCCGCTCGGCCGTCTCGGGGTACCGCGCGAGGAGGGGCGGAACGGGCGCGATGCGCGCGCCCGCCGCGCGGGACGATAGGACGAGGGGAACAGGCGCAGGAGGGGCGGCATGGCGGGGATCCAGCGGTTCGACCACGTCGGCATCACCGTCGGCGACCTCGACGCGGTGACCGCGTTCTTCGTCGATCTCGGTTTCGAGGTCGACGGTCGGATGCCGCTCGAGGGCGAGTTCCTCGACACCGTCGTCGGCATCCCCGGCGCCCGCACCGAGCTCGCCGTGCTGCGACTCCCGGGCGGCGGCACGGCCCTCGAGCTGACGAGGTTCCTCGAACCGGGCCCGACACCCGCCCCGCCGCCGGCCGGGCACGACCTGCAGGGCATCCGGAACGTCTCGTTCGAGGTGGAGGGACTCGACACGCTGGTCGACCGGCTGACCGCGAACGGTTTCAGCCTGCTCGGCGGCATCGGCGAGTGGGCGGGCGTGTGGCGCATGGCCTCCGTACGAGGTCCCGAGGGGATCCTCGTCAACCTCGCCGAACGGATCGGCTGACCGCCCCTCGAGGCGCCGGTGCACCCGAACTGGGGATGAGGACAGACTGGTCGTTCTGTCCCCGTGCGCCTACGCTTGATGCAGGCGGTCACCCACCGCCCGCGAAGCCCCCACTTCGCCGCACGACCGGTCCGGCCCCCGACAGACCGCAGCCCGAACACCTACCCGCTAGGTCTTCGACGGCGCCGCCCGGCGAGATCCCCCCACTCGCCGGCGGCGCCTCTCCCTCTCGTCAGCACCGCTGAACGACTGCGACTCGAGGTCGGCCTGATCTCCCTCGCGAGGGGTGACCGCGGCACGCGGGTGTCGTACTTCCTCGTGCGCACGGTCGGTGCACCTCGGTTCGTGCCCCTCCTGCCGCGGCTGAGCCGAGCCGTTGCGCTCAGCGGCCCCGCAGGCGACGAGCGACCTCGGCGGTGCGCAGCAGACGGTCGGTGAACCCCCGGTCGGCGAGATCCGGGGCCGCCTCGATCAGCCTGAGCATGAAGGCGTGGTACTGCTCGATGACCGAGCGGCGGACGGCCTCGCCGGCGTCGGTCAGGCCGATGAGGACGCTCCGGCGGTCGTCGGGGTTGAGCTCCCGGCGCACGAGGCCGGCCTGCACGAAGCGGTCGATCATCGCGGTGACCGACCCCGAGGTGAGCGAGAGCTCCTGCCCGATGGGCTTGGGTGTGATGCGGCCGGCGCGGCCGATCATGACGAGGGCGCTCAGCTCCGTCGGCGAGAGGTCGGCCTCGCGCGCGTAGTCGTCCCGCACATGCCGGCTCTCGACGACGACGGCGCGGAGCGCGTCGCCGAGCCGCCGAGCCGCCTGCAGCTGCTCATCAGTCGTCATGGTCTGTTCGCTCTCGGTGTGCCCGATCGCTCGAAACTATTCTGATCAGGAGTTCTGCTCGAGACCTCGCGTCCGCTCTCACTGCAGATTGCCGGGATGCGGGCCGAGCCCCTGAACGACGACCGACGCGGCCGATCAGCCCCTCGGCGCCCCCATCCTCGGATCCGGCCACGCGGGACCGGAGGTCAACCTGCCATGGCCCCAGGGAGGTTGCGGATCGCGTCCGCCTCCTTGGTCACCTGCTTGGCGATCATCCCGGACAGGAGTCGCATCAGGCCCGTGGGGACGAGGTCGAGCGTGAAGGTCACCTGCGTCGTCGACGGGCTCGTGGCGGTGAGCGTGAACGAACCGGTCGGCCGCGCGGGCCCCGCGACGACCTCGAAGTCGAGGCGGCCCGGGCGCTCGGAACGCGTGATGCGGTAGTCGCCCTGGATCGGCCGGCCACCGGGCCCGCTCATCGTCTGGGCCCAGACCGAACCGACGGACGCGCCGTCGCCCGCGGCGAGGCGGACGTCTCGCACGTCGGGGCGCCACCTCGGCTCGTTCATGCCGTCCGCGAGGAACGCGAACACGTCCTCGATCGGCCTCTCGACGGTCACCGTCTGCTGCGCGTGCGCCATTGCGATCTCCCTGGTCCGCACCACCGTATTGCCCGACCGGGGTCGGCCGGTCGCGAGTCGCTCGCGGGCTCCCGCGCGCGACCCGGCACGAGGTGATGGAGAAGCCACACGCCTCATCCGAGCCGCTGCCGCGGTGCCGCTCGGCCTCGGTCGTCACCGAGGATGGCCGCCGCCGTAGCTCCAGGCGGGCTTTCCGCCTGCCGCGTTGGAGGTGATCGAGGTGCCGACGATGAGGAATCGCGCCTCGTGGGCGCTCGTGGGGCAGTGCTCGACACCCCGCGGCACGACGAAGAGGCCGCCCGGCGTCAGCACGACGTCCCGATCCCGCAGCTGAACGGTGAGCGCGCCCTCGAGCAGCACGAACACCTCGTCCTGATCCTCGTGGGCGTGCCATCGGGTGGATCCGGCACCCTTCGCGACCTTGAAGAGGCTCCCGTTCGCCTCGCCGACGACCTCCTGCGACCAGTACTCCTCCAGCGCGCCGGCGACGGCGCGGAGATCCACGGGGTGCTCTCGGGCGTTCATCTCGGTGTCCCTTCCGTGGTGGCGCCCGGAACGGCCCGCACCCGTCGATCGCGGCGCCGCCGTCTGCCGAGCTGAACCAGTCCTGCGAGCGCGCAGAGGATCACCGGAACCGCGAGGGCGGCACCGGCGATCAGCACGAGCGCCGCGACGAGGATGCTCGCCAGGACCGCCGTCCACCAGGCCGGGCTTCGTCGAGGCAGCAGTCGTACGGCGGCGGCCATCCCACCCCCGTAGACGAGGACGTTCGAGGCCGTCTGCCCCAGCACGAAGGGCTGGACGTCGAAGTCGGCTCCGGCGAGCACGAGGAAGTAGGCGCACGACAGCACGCCGACCGCGGCGAGGCTGCGGCGCGGAATCGCGTTCCTGGTCGATCGCACCGCGAGCCACCGCGGCAGGTCCCCCTCCAGGGCCAGGGCCGCGCCCAGATTGGCGAACGCCGCCAGGTAGGTGCTCAGCACGCCCACCACGACGAGCACCGCGACCGCGGATGTGAGCGGACCGGCCAGCCGTCCCCATGCTCCGCTGACGATCTCCAGCAGCGCGATGTCGGATCGTCCGGCGCTCGATCCGAGCACGCCGATGGTGACTGCTTGCAGCGCGAGGTATGCCCCGCCCGTCACGAGGAGTGCGATCGCCGTCGCTGCCGGCACCGTGGTCCGCGGTCGCCGGAACTCGCCCGCCAGGTGCGTCACGGCCTCCCATCCCGCGAACGCCCACACGTTGAGGCTGATACCGATCGCGACGCCGCTCCACGAGTGCGGCAGGAACGGCGTCCATCGAGCGGGCCGCATCTGCGGGAGCGCGGCGATGACGACCCAGGCCACGATCGCCAGGAGCGCCGCCGTCAGCACGAGCTGCGCCGCCGAGCTCACCCGCACGCCAAACCAGTTGAGCACGAGCGGCGCGACGAGCAGGACGACCGCGACGAGCGGACGGAGCGGCTGCAACCCGGGGAGGAGGGCGCAGAGGTAGCCCGCTCCGAACCACCCGACGAGCATCGGTCCGAGGCCGACGCCGAAGAAGAACAGGTACCCCGCTGCGCGCGCCGGAAGGGAGCCGAAGGCTCGACGGAGGAAGGACGCGACGCCCCCTGCGTCCGGGTAGCGGGCAGCGAGCGCTGCGAAGGTCGCCGCCAGGGGGATCGACAGCGCGAGCATCGCTGTGACGGACAGGATCGCTGCGGGCCCCGCCGCTCGGACGGTGAGCGACGGCAGCACGAGGACCCCCGAGCCGAACACCGAGGCGACGTAGAGCGCGCTGGCGCGGACCACGCCGACGCCACCCCGTGGTGGAGTCGTGGCGTCCGCCGCATCCATCTCCTCAGCATACATACTAGTCGTTACAGAGTAGGCTCCGACGGGTCGGGGCCCGTGTACCGCCCGCGAGGACGGAGCCGCAGCGGCGGTGCCTCGTACTCGGCCATCGCGTTGGCCATCCACCCGGCGATCCGACCGAGTGCGAAGACGACGGCCCCGGCATCGCTCGGCAGTCCCGAGGCGACGACGAGGGTCGCCAACGCGAAGTCGATGTTCGGCAGCAGACCGAGGTCCGCCATCACGGCCTCCACCGCACGGCTGACCCCGAGCACGGGCTGGACATCCGGCAGATCCGCGACCAGAGCCTGCAGGGCGCGTGCCCTGGGATCGCCGTCGGGGTACAGCGGGTGCCCGAATCCGGGGACGCCCCTCCCCCGGCGCCGCAGCTGGTCCCGGATCGCGCGGTCGGGAGAGACGCCACGAAGGACGGCGCGAAGCAGCTCGGCCGACTCACGGCTCGCGTTGCCGTGCAAGGGCGAGTCGAACGCCCCGAGGGCAGCGCTGATCACCGCG
Source organism: Amnibacterium sp. CER49 (assembly GCF_029846255.1). Lineage (GTDB taxonomy): Bacteria > Actinomycetota > Actinomycetes > Actinomycetales > Microbacteriaceae > Amnibacterium. The sequence continues at coordinate 1,259,947 of NZ_JARVWQ010000001.1, forward strand.
TAGCCGGGCGCCCGAGCCGATGCGGCGACCCGCGCGGCGAACGTCGAGATCGCCAGATCGTGATCGATCGACAGCACCAGTGCCGCGTTCAGGGCCGCGAGGTGGCCGTCCCGCGGGGGACCGGGCGCGAGCGCACCCCAGAGGAGCCCGGCGATGCTCGTCCCGTCGATCGGAGCCGACGCGAGGGCACGGGGGATGCCCGCCGTGAGGATCTCGCCGATCTCCGCGAGGCGCCCGGGCGAGATGTCGTCGCGCAGCGGGTCGGCACACGCGAGGCCGTGCACAGCGACGGCGACTCGATCGAGCAGCGTCGCCGTGGGCGGCAACGCCTGCACCAGGCGCCGCGCCGGGGCGACGAACGAGTCGGAGCAGCGCAGCGTGCGGCCCGGTTCCATCGCTTCGCCCCAGATCCAGGCCGCGACGGCGTCGTAGGAGCAGGTGGTGGCGAGCTCCGCAGCGCGGCGGCCACGGTAGAACAGTTCGCCGCTGTCGATGAGCGCGACATCGGTGTCCACGACCATGAGCGGCGTCCCGGGCGACGCCGCCGGCGAGGTCGGAGCGCTCGGGGGACGCCGGGCACGGCGCTCGGCGAACCGCTCGACCTCCATCGCGTCGAATCGGGATCCGGTGCTGGTGCGGGTTCGCCGCAGGAGACCGCGTGAGACGTAGGCGTAGAGGGTCTCCTGCTTGATGCCGAGGCGCGCCGCCGCCTGTGCGGCGGAGAGCTCGGGAAGGGGGTCGAGCATCTTGATCCGATCAACGTTGACATCAACAGCGCTGCTCCTGAGACTGACGGCACCGGGCCGCGGGCACAAGGAACGGAGGCGGAATGGTGCAGATCAGTCGGATGGACGACGCGTTGATCGAGGTTCCGCGCGGACTCACCAACGTGGCCGTGGTCGACACGGCCATCAGCGACGTGCACGGCCGTGAGGGCTACTACCAGTACCGGGAGCACTCGGCGACCGCGCTCGCTCGCGGGGCCACCCTCGAGCAGGTCTGGTTCCTCTTCCTCCACGGGCGGCTACCGACCGCCGATGAGGAAGCAGCGTTCGTCGCGGAGCTGGCAGCCCTGCGAGCCGAGGTCGACGTCGAAGCGCTGGTCGAGCAGCTCGCCGGTGGGAGCGCACGGCTCGATGCGGTCCATGCGCTGAAGGCGGCGTGGCCGCTGGTCGCGTCCGGTCGCGGCATGCGCCCGGTCTACGACCTCGACGAGCAGGAACGGCGCCGCGACGCGCTCCTGCTCACCGCGATGGTTCCCGGGTTCCTCGCGACGCTCTCGCGGCGGCAGCGACGACTCCCTCCGCTCGCGTCACCGAAGGACCACGGCACCGTGGCCGGCTACCTCACGCAGGTGACCGGAGCCGAGCCGACCCCCGAGGCCGAGCACGCATTGACCGCCTATCTGATCGCGGTGATGGATCACGGCCTGAACGCCTCGACGTTCACCGCCCGGGTCATCACCTCGACCGGGGCCGACGTGGCATCCGCCCTGACGGGCGCGCTCGGGTCGCTGTCCGGCCCGCTGCACGGAGGCGCACCCTCCCGCGTGCTGGACTCCCTCGACCAGATCCCGTCGCCGGAGGCGATCGAGCCCTGGATCAGCGCGGAACTGGCAGCCGGGCGCCGCCTGATGGGTTTCGGCCACGCGGTGTACCGCACCGCGGATCCACGTTCGCAGCTGCTGCGAGCGGAGGCGCAAGCCCTCGGCGGACCGCGGGTGGACCTCGCCCTCCGGTTCGAGGCCACGGCCGAGCGCCTGCTCGAAGCCGCCAAGCCGGGACGCGGCCTGCACGCGAACGTGGAGTTCTACGCCTCCATCGTCATGGAGCGGGTCGGGATCGCACGTGAGCTGTTCACCCCGACGTTCGCACTGGCTCGCGCCATAGGTTGGAGCGCGCACATCCTCGAGCAGGCGGCCGACTCGAAGATCTTCAGGCCGGCTGCGCGCTACATCGGGCCGCCCGTCAGCGACGACTGAGCAGCATCCACGCGCCCGCCCGCCGGCATCCGCGCATCCGTCCGAGCAGCGACGGCCGTCTCTCGACGCGTCGCTACTGCGCTCCGCCGACCCCCGCACCGGCCGCGGATCGCTGAGCGACGAGGGGCATGAGGAGCCCAGCGGCGAGGAAGAGCAGCGCGAGCAGCCACCACCCGGGCGCCCCGAGCGTGACGCAGAGGAAGGTGAGGATCGCCGGGGCGAAGGCGCGGCTGAGGCCCATGCCGAGCGAGAAGACCGCCTGGTACTCGGCGGCGGCGTGCTCGGGTGCCATGCCGTACGCGAGACCGAACTGACCCGGGGCGTGCTGGAGCTCTCCGAACGACAGGACGGTCATCGCGAGCACGAGCATCAGCACGGCACCCGCGGGCGGCACGCCTCCGGTCGACGAGAAGACGATCGCGGCAGCGGCAAGCGTGAGCGCTGCACGGCGGAACGAGCGGGCAGCGCCGCGGACGGTGTCGGAACCTCTCGAGAAGCGGACCTGAAGCGTGGCGACCAGCACCGTGTTGAGCAGCAGGAGGAGCGCCGCCAGCCAGTGCGGGGCACTCGTCCGCGTCACGACCCACAGCGGCAGCACGAAGCCCGACACCCCGAACTCGAGATCCAGCACGCCGTCCAGGGTCGCGGCGGCCACGTAGGCGCGGTCGCGGATCGCGACCCACCGACGACCCGCGGGCGCCACCGCCACGCGCTGCAGCGTGGTCCGAGCCACCAGGACGCCGGCGAGAGCGAACGTCACCGCGTCGAGCACGATCAGGACGTCGTACGCACCGAGCGAGCCGATACCGATGAGCACCGCCGCGAGGGCCGCCCCGAGCGCGATCGCCACGTTCATCAGGGCGTGCAGCCGTGCACGGAAGCGCACGGCCGTCGCACCGCCGATCGCGCGGACGAGCGCGCTGCGGATCGCCTGCGCCGCGCTGTCCGCTGACGCGGCGATCGTCGCCAGCAGGACGAACAGCAGGAACGAGTGCACGAAGACGAACACGACGTAGCACGCGGCCTGCGTCATCGTCAGCGCCAGGTAGAAGCCCCGGGCCCCGTGCCGATCCGCGAGGCGAGCGAGCCGCACCCCGGCCGGAAGGGCGACGAGACCCGCGAACGCCAGGCCCAGGCCGATGAGCGGGAGCGGCAGTCCGACGGCCCGATGGAAGAAGAGCGCGCCTCCGGCGAGCCACAACCCGCTCCCGAACGAGTCCACCGTCGCGGAGGCGAGGACGAGCCCGATGTCCCGTGTCGCCGACGGCCTTCCGCCTGAGCGCTCGTCGCGCACTCCCCGGGCCACCGCCGCCTCGTCGCTCACCATGTCCCCTTCGGCCGGCTGTAACTACTGGTATGTACAGTAGTCGCATGAAGGAGTCGAAGGAACAGAGGGCGGGCTCACCCCTCGTCGTGAGCCGCACCACCGCGAAGGCGGAGCAGTGGGCCGCCGGGTGCCTCGCCTGGCGCCTCGTCACCGAAGACGCGCTCGCCGTCGCGGAGGAGGCGATGGCTCCGGGGACGCAGGAGGCGTGGCATGTCCATGACCGCACCACCCAGTACTTCCACGTGCTCGCCGGCGAGCTGGATGTGCGCACGGCTGACGGCGTCCGGTCGCTCGGCCCCGGCGAAGGCCTCGTCGTGCGTCCGGGGCAGCCGCACCAGGCCGCTGTCACGGCGAGCGCCGGTGCCACGTTCCTCGTGATCAGCGCTCCCTCCTCCTCCGGCGATCGCCGCGCGGTCGCCGCTCCGAGCTCCTGAGGGAAGTGGCGCGGGTGAACGAGCAGCGGAACGTGCTCGTGCTCGGGGGCACGGGATGGGTGGGCGGTGAGATCGCCCGCCAGGCGTGCTCACGCGGCGCTCGGGTCACCTGCCTCGCCCGGGGCGTCACGGGCGCTCCACCCGCCTAGGCGACCTTCGTCCCCTCGGACCGGGGGCGACCGGACGCCTACGAGGCCGTTGCCGGGCAGGAGTGGGACGAGGTGATCGAGCTCTCCTGGCAGCCCCGCTTCGTGCGCGAGGCCGTGGCGGTGCTGGCGGGCTCCGCGCGCCACTGGACCTACATCTCGTCGCGCAGCGTCTACGCGCGCCAGGACCTCCCTCTCGCGTCCGAGGCCGCCGAACCGCACGCCCCTCTGGACGCGGACGAAGCGGATGCGCTCGAGTACGGTCCCGCCAAAGCGGCTTGCGAGGCGCTGTCCGTCGCCGCCCTGGCCGGCCGACTGCTCCGTGTGCGCCCCGGGCTCATCGGTGGTCCGGGCGACCCCACCGGTCGCTCCACGTACTGGGTGACGCGAGCCGCGCTCGCACCGACGCGACCGATGCTCGCACCGAAGCCGGCGGGGGCACCGACCCAGATCATCGACGTACGTGACCTGGCTGCCTGGCTGCTCGCCGCGGGTGCCGACGGTCTCACCGGGGCGTTCAACGCCGTCGGGCCGACGATGGCGCTCGCGGATTGGATCGCGCTCTCCCGGCTCGTCGGACGGCACCGGTCATGGATCGAGTGGGCCGACCCGGAGCTCCTGCTCGCTTCCGGCGTCGAGCAGTTCGCGGGCGACCGGTCGCTGCCTCTCTGGATCGCGGAACCGAGCCTTCGATGCTTCTTCCTGCGGGACGGATCCGCCGCGGAGCGACAGGGGCTTCGACACCGGCCGCGCGTCCAGATGCTCACCGACGCGCTGGTCCGGGCCGGCGCGCACCAGCCCGCCGCACCCGGTCCAGCCCTGACCCTCGAGCAGGAGCAGGGCATCCTGCAGCAGCTCGCCGCGTGGCGGGAACACGGTGCCGACAAGGTCCCCCGGGCTCCGCGGCGTGAGACGGGCCAGTCCCGCAGGGCCCTCGTCAGCCGCGAGGACTCCCCGGCGCGGGCCGGCTCGAGGCGCGCACCGTCAGGCGCGGCAGAGTCCAGTGCACGATCGGGCCGATCGTGAGGGCGTAGAGGAGCGTGCCCGGCCCCACCGGACCGCCCCACAGCGTGCCGGAGAGGATCCACCCGACGAGCAGGACCGTCACCTCGATGCAGGTCCTGACCGTCCGCACGCTGCCGACTCCCCGGGCGACGAGTCCGGTCATCAGACCGTCGCGAGCCCCGGGCCCGAGGCCGGCCCCGATGTAGAGCGCGCCCGCGAGCCCGTTCAGCAGGACGCCCGCGACGAGGAACGAGACGCGCACCAGCATGGGCGCCGGCGCCGGGATCCACGCCAGGGTCGCCGACGTCGCGAGCCCGATGAGGAGCACGTTGGCGAGGGTTCCGATGCCGGGACGCTGCCGCATCGGGATCCAGGCCAGCAGGACGACGACCGAGACGGCGATGATCAGCAGGCCGAGGTCGATGTGGAGCAGGTGGTTCAGGCCGAGGTGGAAGACGTCCCACGGGTCGACGCCGAGCTGGGCGCGGATCATGAGCCCCATCGAGAACCCGTACAGCGCGAGACCGACGAGCAGCTGGCCGAATCGGCGCGGGCGGTCACCGCGCGGGACCGGCAGCACGACCCGACGGAGACCCCGGGCGCTCGGATGGCGCTCCGGCAGCCCGTGCGCCATCGGATCTCCTGCGTACTCAGGCACGAGCACGCAGGAACGCGGGACGCCGAGAGTCCGCGTCGGTGAGGACCGGCGTCGGAACCGGCCCGATCCCCGGCGATGCCACGAGCAGGTGGCCTCGCTGCGGAACGGGTCGCCTGAGCACGGGCAGGTCGCAGCAGGCCGGCAGCGAGCTGGAGCACTGGGTCGCGAGCATCGCCGCGTCTCAGCGCTGCGGTCTGCGGTACGCCGCCAGCAGAGCGAGTGCGCCGTCGACGGCCTCGTCGAACCGTGCCGGCTCGTGGGCCGCTCGGGCGAGCACGTAGCCACCCTGCACCACGGCGACCAGCGCGGTCGCGACCTGCTGCGCGGGCAGCTCGGGGCTGAACTCACCAGCGCGCCGGCCCTCCTCGAGGACGTCACGCATCGCGCTGGCGAGCCAGCTGAACATCTCCTCGAGGGGCTCGGAGGCCGGCTCGCTGGCGAAGATCTCGGGATCGAGGGTCATGCGGCCGACCGGACAGCCCTTCAGCACGTCGCGATCCCGGCGGAGGTAGCCGCTGATGCGCTCGTACGCCGAGCCGGGCCCCAGCAGGTCGGCGGCGATCTGCTGCTTCATGACCTCGGCGGTGCGCTCCATCGCCGCTTGGGCGAGGTCGCTCTTGCCGCGGAAGAAGTGGTACATGCTGCCCTGCCCCACCTGGGCGCGCTCGAGGATCGCCGCCGGGCTGGTGCCCACGTACCCGCGCTCCCACAGCAGCTCGCGGGTGCTCTCGACAAGGCGCTCTCGTGTGTCCACCCCTCCAGCATACATAACAGTCGTTACACTCGGGCAGCGCGGGACGGTGAGTCTCAGCACGTCGTGCCCCGTCCGGGTCCGACGGCGGGATCGGGCGGCGGCGGCGGACGACCGAGGGCGGGCGAACGATCCGATCTCCGCTTCTCCGCGAACCTGATCCGAACCGCGGCGCGGTAGCGTCGTGCCGGGGAGCGTCGCTGTCGGGCGGCCCTGCCGGGTTCGAATCCCGGGCTCTCCACGACCAGACGCGGGACCGAGCTCCCGTGCGGGCACGGTCCGAGTGACGCCGGGAGGCGGTGCTGCGACCAGGCACGGCGCGTGTCGACGGTGATCGCAGTGCAGGATCAGTGCCGAGTCCATACCCTTCGGGCGTGCCGGCTCTGCTCCGGAGCCGTCCGCCCCGGCTCCACCCTCACGCCCTCATGATCGTGTTGGCGGCCTTCGCGCTCGCATCGTGCTGGCTGGCTGCGGTGCACCTCGGCCTGACGTCGTCGCTTCCCGGCACCCGGATGGACACCGTCTGGGCGCGCCGGATCGCCGCGCAGCACACGGCTCCTCGCGACGTGCTCGCTCAGACGCTCGCGATCCTCGGCGGATTCCCCATCGGGGCCCTCCTCGACCTGGGCCTCGCCGCGGTCGTCGCGCTGCTCCGCGGCGTGCCGGCGGGAGCGACCGTCGTCGTGGCCTGCGCCTTCAGCGAGGGCAACGTGCTCCTGCTGAAGTGCCTCTCCCTCCGCCCGTCGCCGAGCGGCGCGCTCTACCTCGGCTTCCTCGGCTCCTTCCCCTCCGGCCATACGGCCAACACGGCGGTCCTCGCCGTCTCCATCGGCCTGCTGTGGGGCGAGCCGCTGATCTGGGCCGCCGGGTTCGCATCCGTCGTCCTCATGGCGCTCGATCGCACCTACCTCGAGGCCCACTGGCTGACCGACACCCTCGCCGGAGCGATCGTGGGATCGGCGGCGGCGATCTTCGCCAAGTACTGCGTCGAACCGGTGCTGATCCACCCGCGCCGAGGTCCGCTGCGGGCGACGGTGCACCACGGCGAGCGACGACGGCCCGACTGGCACGAGGGAGACCTCACGGTTCCGGAGCCCCACGGGGCACGATGAGGCTCCGGCCCCTGATGGGGCGCCTCACGGTCCCCGGTCGGTGCGATCGAGGGCGGCGAGAGCCGAGTCCGTGACCAGCAGCTCAGCCGGGGCCGGTGGCGATGGCGCCATTCAGCGCGAGCAGGTGACGCCTGCGCCCCGCCAGGGTCACGGCTGCCGCCGACGCTCCGGCGCTGAGCGACGGCGGCGGTGCGAGCATGCGGCTCCCGGGGCGGCCCGTCACCGCAGCAACGTCGCGACCAGCCCGGCGGCGGCACAGGCGCCGAGGACCCGGAGCGTCGACCAGCGCCGCCAGAAGAGCAGGAGCAGTGCAAGCGCGGCGATGCCGAACGCCAAGGGGTCCCACGAGGCGATGTCGGGCACCTCGATCAGGACGGGGCCCGCGCTGACCGGGCGGACGTCCGCGAACAGGGTGTGCAGGGCGAAGTACAGAGCGAGGTTCGCGATCACGCCGACCACCGCGGCCGTGATGCCGTTGAGCACGGCGGTGAGATGGCGGTTGTGGCGCAACCGCTCGACGTAGGGCGCACCAAGGAGGATGAACAGGAACGACGGCACGAACGTCACCCAGGTGGTGAGCAGGGAACCGACGATCATGCCGACCCACGGGTCCAATGGGGCCGGCGACCGGAACGCGCCGAGCCCGCCGACCCACTGCGTGACCATGATCAGCGGGCCCGGTGTCGTCTCCGCCAGCGCGAGCCCGTGCACCATCTCGCTCGAGGTCAGCCAGCCGTGGACCTGCACCGCCTGCTGGGCCACGAACGCGAGCACCGCGTACGCGCCCCCGAAGGTCACCACCGCGGCGCCGGCGAAGAAGAGCCCCTCGTCGACGTACACGCTGCCCGGGCCGAGGAGGACCGCTGCGAGCAGCACCGGAGCGAACCACGCCCCCACTCCGACCCCGAGGACGCGGAGGGTCCGCACGAGCGACGGGCGGGCCTGATGGAGGGCGTCGTCGCTGATCAACGGCGCGGCACCGGCTTCCACGCTGCGCCCCTCGACGTCGGCGAGTGCCGGGATGTACCGCGCGAGCACCCACCCGGTGGCTCCCGCAGCGGCGACGACGAGAGGGAACGGCACGCGGAACACCGTGAGGGCGAGGAAGGACAGGACCGCCACCACGACCAGCGCCGGACGGGTCAGCGCTCGCCGGCCCACTCGGTGCACCGCTTGCAGCACGATCGCGATGACGGCCGGTGCCAACCCGGCGAACAGGCCCACGACCACCGCGGTGTCGCCCGCGGCGAGCGTGAGCACGGTGAGCGCCAGAAGAGCCACCAGGCCCGGCAGCACGAACAGGACCCCCGCGATCAGACCGCCGCGCGTGCCGTTCAGCAGCCATCCGGTGTAGACCGCCAGCTGCTGCGCCTCCGGTCCCGGCAGCAGCATGCAGTAGTTCAGCGCGTGCAGGAATCGCCGCTGCCCGATCCAGCGCCGCTCATCGACCAGAGCGCGCTGCATCACCGCGATCTGCCCGGCCGGACCGCCGAAGGTCTGCAGCGAGATCCGGAACCAGGCCGCGGTCGCCTCCCGTAGCGGGACGACGTCCGCGCTCTCCGGTGGGTCCTTCCGGACCGCGTCGCCGAAGGCTCCCCCGGTCACACCGGCTCCCTGCCGAGAAGCGGACGCCCGCGGGCGGAGCCGACCGTGACGTCGGGCAGCGGAGCCGAGGCAGATCGGGCGAAGCGCCGTCTCGAAGGTCTGGCCCGCACCCTCGTCACTGTAGAAGTGGACGGAGCCCGCAGCCTTCCCCAGTCGGAGGCGAGATGGACCTGGTGAAGGGCGCGGGGCGGATGCCGGCCGACCGGACGGCTCTCACCTCGCGGCGAACCGTGTCCGCTCACCTCGTCGAGGGCCGCGGAGCCGCGCCTCCCGCCTCTGGTCGATCGTCCCTGATGGTTCCGGCCTGACGGACCGGGGGGGGAGCGCGGGGTCATACCCCGAGCAGCCGCCGCAGCGTGGTCACGACGCCGTGCTCGGTGTTCGCCGGCGCGACATAGCGCGCCCGGCGCAGCACGTCGGGGTGTGCGTTCGCCATCGCGAACGAGTAGTCCGCCGCGTCGAGCATCTCCAGGTCGTTCAGGTAGTCCCCGAACGCCGCGGTCTGCGCCGAGCCGATGCGGAGCGTCGCCTGCAGAGCGCGGACAGCCGCCCCCTTGTCGACGTCGCGCGCCATCACGTCCACCCATAGCGCGTTGGAGACCACCACCTGGTGCGTGGTGCGGAGGTCGGCCAGTTGGACGGCGGCGCCGTGCTCCGAGCCCTCGAAGTCGAGCATCGCGAGTTTGATGACATCGTCCCCGGTGGCGAGCACGTCCTCGACGATCTGCAGGTTGGCGTAGTAGCGCTTCGCTTCAGCGAGGAACCGGGCGTCGGACCGCTCCGTGTAGGCAGCCCGCTTCCCGCAGACGACCGTGCCCATGTCACGGCCGGCGTGCGCATACGCGCGCATCCGGTTCACGACCACGGCGACGGTCGTGCTGTCCAAGGGGCTGCTGCTCAGCTCCCGGCCGTCCTGCACCACGAAGGTGCCGTTCTCGGCGATGAACGGCATCCCCTCGGCCACCGGGGCGAAGAGCCGGTGCAGCGTCGCGTACTGGCGGCCGCTCGCGGGCGAGAACACGACCCCCACGGACCGCATCGCGTGGATGAGCGACCAGAAGTCGTCCGGAATGCGGCCCTCGCCATCGAGCAGGGTCCCGTCCATATCGGCGACGACCAGTCGAAGATCGGGGGCGGTCGGGAGGTCGGCGATCGGCACGGCCGCCCATCCTGTCAGGACAGCCGAGCACACCTGCTCGCAGTGGCGCGTCTCGACCGGGAGTCCAGTCGGCTGCCGCAGACGTCCGGGTCGGCCGGCCGACAGGATCGATGGCTGTCACGGCCGGCCTGATCGGGGCGACAGGGGCTTCGGATCGAGCGCACGCATCTGCACGTCCGTGGCTGTTCGAGGAATCCGTTCAGGCGGCGCGGCCCCGAGATCACGTCGTGCGGTGCTGCGGGTGACGACGCCGGTACGGCGAAGCGTGTGCAGGCGAAGACCCGCCGGTCGCACCCCGGCTGGGGCGGTGGAGAGCGTCACGTCGGCACGCTGCACTCCCCCGGCAGCGACGAGGCCTGGTCGCGCGCGTGCCCCGGCGGTTCGACGAAGAACCTTGCCTCACTCGACCGCCGCAGCCTCCTGCCACAGCTCGCGCTGGATCTCGATCGCGAAGTGCTGCAGAAGGCGGAGATCGAAGTCCTGGGCTGCGTGCGGCTGGTCGTCGAGAACGCAGAGCGCGCCGACGCGATACCCGTCTCTCGACTCGATGGGAACGCCTGCGTAGAAGCGCACCCCGTACTCGAGCATCGGAGCGGGGCTGCGCGGATCCGTGGTGAGGTCCTCGATCACGAGCGCATCGTCCTGTTGCACGGTCCGCGCGCAGAGGGCGAGGGAGCGAGGGATCACGCGGTCGGGCAGGTTGATCGCGGACTTGTACCACTGGCTCTCGCCGTCGATCAATGTGACCGCCGCGTAGCGCGTGCCGAAGGCGAGCTTCGCCATTCGGGTCAGCTGATCGATGCGAGGGTTCCGCTCGCGTCGCAGCGCGAGTTCATCCAACGCCGCCTGCCGGTCCTGCCCCGCCTCGATGATCCCTCGTGCCGATCGAGGCGAGGTGGCCAGTCCGCGTGCGGACACCCCGTTGAGCGCCGGGGTCATCACAGCCGCAAGGTCGCCTGCGAGCCCCTGGATCCGTTGCGCTGCTCCCCGCGACATCGCCTCCGCGCGGTACCCCATGTCCGGCATGACGTAGGGCAGTCCTCGAGACGCGCAGACCTCTGCCGTGATCTCGTTCAGCTGGAGGGCATGCCGGTCGATGAGATCGCCGAGGAAGCCGGACGAGTGCAGCGAGCGCTGCACGGGTGGAATACCGAGCACGACGAGGACGGACGCGCGGTCACGGGTGCGGTCGACCTCGTCGAGCAGCGCCTCGAGTCCGAACCGCCAGTGCCGCGCAGGAAGCAGCCGGAGCGCGTCGGTGGCACCGACGGTGAGCACGATCCCGTCGTAGCGGTGCAGCCCGAGGTCGCCGACCCAGCCTCGGGCTCGCTCGGCCGTGATGCCCCGGCGCCCCGCGACATCCACCACTGCCCCTCGACCCGTCCGAACGGCGAGGGAGCGAGCGAGCTGGCCCGGCAGCGCCAGTCGGAACGACGTCACGCCGAACCCGATCGCCGCGCCGTTCCCCACGATCAGCACGTGATCGGCGTTCGGGCCGACAGCCCGTTGGCGCGGCTCGTCGACCGGATGCGGAAGCGAGTCGAGCTCTCCCTGCACCCGTGAGACCCAGGTCCAGGCGAGCGGACGGAGCAGACCGCGGAGAGCGGTCCGGGCGCTGCGGAACCCCGCTTCGGCGGGCACCGGGCCGGAGCGCAGGAGGTCGGCTGCGCGCGCAGGAGCGCGCGCGTGATCGCGCGGGAGCGGCATTGGAAGCTTTCTCGTTCGGTAACCCGGCTGACCGCGTGGGTCCCGTGGCTTTGCGTCCCCGGCTCGCACCGGGTTTGCCGTTTCGGGTGAGGCTGACGATGCGCTCAAGACCAGCGAGCGAGTTGCCCGTGGAGTTGCGGCGAATCGGGCGGAACGCTAATGCTGGCTCTCCTAGCCGGCATGCCGCCACTCCGGGCGCCTGTGGATCGCAGGAGGTCGTTGCGCAGATGGAGCCCTCGGCCGATCTTCTCGCGCAGGCGATCGCCGTGCCCGCCGCCTCGCTGATCACGGACACGCCAGCACGATGATGGCCCAGGGGGAAGCGCAGGCAGCTCTTCGTGAGGTCGAGGCGCAGCGGGATGCCACCACGTCGCTGCTCGCCGTCGCCGAACGTCTCGGGCGGGCAACGGACGGCCCCGACCTCGCGACCACCATGGCTCGCGCCATCCAGGACATGGTCGGTTCCGATCGAGCCGCTGTCGCGATCTGGGACGAGGAGGCCGACCGGCTTCGGATCGCCGCGGTCAGCGGCATGCCGGAGCACCTGATCGAGGCCGCCCTGAACTACGAACTCGCTCCTGCCGACTCAGCGGAGCTCACGGAGCAGCTCCGAAAACCCCGTGTGCGTCTCACGACGCCGGAGTCCTCCGAATGGGCTGCCGGCGCCCTCGCCGCCTTCGAGAACAAGGCGTTCGTGTCGATGCCGGTGCTCATCGCCGGCGCGGTGCGGGGCGTACTGCTGGCCTACTGGTCCGAGTCGCCCGCCCCGGAGGCGGTCACACCCGAGCTCGAGCAGCAACTGGCCGGGCTCGCGGGACTCATGACCGTGGCGCTGGAAGCGGTCCGGCTGCTGGAGCGTGCGCGACGCAGCGCCGAGGTCGACGGCCTCACCGGGCTGCTGTCCCGGGCGGCACTCGAGCGGGCGCTCGCGACCGCCCTCGTCGAGCGTGGTCCCGGCGAAGACGTCGCTGTCCTGTTCGCCGACGTCGACCGCTTCAAGCGCATCAACGACGCCCTGGGTCACGTCGCCGGGGACGAGGTGCTGCGAGCGGTCGCCACGGTCCTCCGTTCCGCGGTACGTCCTCGGGACCTGGTGGCGCGGGTGGGCGGCGACGAGCTCGTCGTCCTCCTGCCGCACCTGAGCGATCTCGGCCAGGCGGAGCAGGTGCGAGACCGCATCCACGAACTTCTCAACGCACCCCTGGTCGTCGCCGAGCAGCCGGTTTTCGTGCGCCTCTCCATCGGAATGGCGTCGTCGGCGAACGTCGACATGACGAGGGATCCGTCCGCGGTGGCGATCGAGCTGCTCCGACGAGCGGATACGGCGATGTACGAGATCAAGCGTCACCGCGGCCCCCTGCCGGTGCCGGGACGCGGCATCGATCTGCTCCGGCTCGACACCGAGCTGCATGGTGCTGTGCAGCGCGGGGAGATCGAGACCTACTTCCAGCCCATCGTGGAGGCGGGCACGCGCCGGGTGGTCGCTCACGAGGCGCTCGTGCGCTGGGCGCACCCGCGCTACGGACTCCTTCGGCCGGACCAGTTCCTGCCGCTCGCGGAGGAGAACGGCACCATCGACGCCATCGAGCGCGCCGTGATCGCCGACGCCTGCGCCTTCTGCGCGCGAGCCCACACGCTCGCCCCCGGAATCTCGATCAACGTCTCACGGCGCCACCTCATGCGCGACGACTTCACTCGCCACCTCATCGACGCCGTGCAGCGGCAGGCCGTTGCCGCCGGTCACCTCACCGTCGAGGTGACCGAGTCGCACCTCGTCACCGATCTCCCGCTGCTTCGGCGGGAACTCGACCTGATCCGCGCAGCAGGGATCGGGGTGGCCATCGACGACTTCGGCACGGGGTACTCGTCGCTCTCGCAGCTGCAGGACCTCCCGGTGTCGCAGTTGAAGATCGACCGCACGTTCGTCCACCACGGCGGCGAGGTCGGCCGGAGCCTGATCCGCGTCATCGTCGACCTGGCCCGCAACCTCGGGCTTCAGGTCGTGGCCGAGGGTGTGCAGACCGTGGAGCAGGCGGCGATGCTCGAGGGCGCCGGATGCGACCGGCTCCAGGGCTATCTGTTCGGCGCCCCGATGCCCGCAACGCAGACCCTGTCACGGCTCGGACTCTGACTCTCTCAGCGCCGGAACGACAACTGCGCTCGCGTCACACGAACCGAGTCAGGGTCACGGTCGCCGCGGGACCGAGCGTCGCATCAGGGGCTGCATCCCCTCGCTTCAGCTCGCCGCGCTCGTGCTGAGCGCGGCCAGGAGGCTGTTCCGGCGAGCAGCCGCTACGGCCAGCAGACCGATCGCGAAGACTGCTGCGATGGCGCCGTCGGCGATGCCGGCTCCCGTTCCCGTGGTGGTGGAGAGCAACGCAGTCGCACCATCGGGCAGACCTCGAACCACCGCAGCGACACCGAAGGCGATCGCTCCTGTGGTGGCAACCAGCGGCCATGGAACGTGCCAGGTGGGTCCTTTGAGGGTCGTGCGTCGCGCGACGGCGAGCAGGAGCGCGGCGAGGAGACCGAGCACCCCCACGGCGACGCGACCTTCGACGATCTCGCCCCAGTGGTGGAGGGCGGCCGCGGCGCTGCAGCTGGACCCGCGCGGGGCGTAGCGCAGGTACTCGGCGCAACGCCAGGCTCGGTAGGTCACGCCGTAGCGGTCGCCGGCGACGAACACGGGGCCGAGGGTGTCGCCGAGGATCTCAGCCACTGCACCGGCGAGGCCGACTGCGACCGCCATGATGGCGCCGAGTGCCCAAGCGCCCGTCACCAGCGGCGCCCAACCCGTCCCGTGTGCGCGACCGATCCGCCGAGCGAATACGACCGGATCGCCGAACTTCGCGACCGCGTCGGCTTCGGCCTGCTCACGCGTCGCGCCCCGCTCGGTGGCAGCCGCGGTCGCCTGACGGAGGTGGTCCTCCGCTTCCAGGAGCGCACGACGCCCGACCGCGCCCGTGCCGGCCAGGTGCGCGAACGCGACGTCGAGGAACTCGTCGATGCTCATAGTGCGAACCGCTCGACTGCGGCCGCAAAGGTGCGCCACTCCGCTCGCTGCGCGGAGAGGGCCGTGTGCCCGGCGTCAGTGAGGACGTACACGCGGCGTCGGCGCGCCTGCGACTCGTCCCAGCCGCTCGACACCAGGCCGAGCCGCTCGAGTCGGTGCAGGGCCGGGTACACGGTGCCCTCGGGCAGGTCGAACCGTCCGTCCGACCCGTCGCGCATCGCGCCGATCAGCGCGTAGCCGTGCGCGCTTCCCGTCCTCGCGAGGGCGGCCAGGACGAGGAGCTCCAGATGGCCTCGAAGATCCATACCTAGATGGTCTAGGTATGTGCGCTCCAGCGTCAAGCCTTCACATCAAGCACGTCGCGCCACTTCGGATGCTGATGCACGGGGCCCGGGCGCTGACGCCGGCGCATGCCCCGGTGGTGGCCGGGGCCAATGGTCCAGGGGACGGGACGGAGCGCTGCTTGTGCGATCTCGGCGTGCCGACGTCGATCGGGTCACCGACTTGCACGGCGTTCTGCCGCGAGCGGCCCGACGAGGACCTCGCGGGCACCCGTGTGGGCACGATGTGGGCAAACGCGGATGCTGAGCAGCCGCCGACAGCAGCCAGATGTCACCCTGGTCAGAGGAATCGCTCGTCAGGTCACGGCGGAGGGCGTGGGATTCGAACCCACGGGACGTTTCCGCCCACCGGTTTTCAAGACCGGGTCCATCGGCCGCTCGGACAGCCCTCCAGGGGAGCGATGGTACCGAGCGGCGCTCCTCGAAGCGGTTCCCCTGCGATGCCAAGCCGTTGTACGCACCGCTGGCCGAAGTCATAGGTGTCGCTTACGGTGAGGGCCGGGGCTCGATCAGGGCACCCATTTGTCGACGGGGAGGTCCGGATGAGCAGGTACCGGTTCGGTCGATCGCTGGCGCTGGGGGTGACCGCCCTGGCGATGCTCGTCACCGCCGGTCCGCTCGCCGCGCAGGCAGCACCCGGCGGGTCATCGGGGTCGCACGTCCACGTCTGCGCGGCACCGAAGCACGGTGACGCAGCGTGCAACGCGATCCGTAACGACGCGAAGCCCAACGCCACCGCGGCGCCGAGCGGGTACGGGCCGAGCGACCTCCGCTCCGCCTACAACCTCACGAGCACCGGCTCGAGCACGCAGACCATCGCCATCGTCGACGCGTACGACGACCCGAGCGCCGAGCAGGACCTCGCCGTCTATCGGTCGACCTATGGTCTGCCGGCCTGCACCACGGGCAACGGCTGCTTCAGGAAGGTCAACCAGAGCGGCGGGACGAAGGCGCCGCGCGCCAACGGCGGCTGGGCGCAGGAGATCTCGCTCGACCTGGACATGGCCAGCGCGATCTGCCCGGGCTGCCACATCCTGCTGGTCGAGGCGAGCACCGCCTCCCTGACGAACCTCGGCACTGCGGTCAACACAGCGGTGCGGCTCGGCGCCACGGTCGTCTCCAACAGCTACGGCGGGTCCGAATCCTCGAGTGACACGACCTACGACGAGAGCTACTTCAATCACCCTGGCGTCGCCATCACGGTGAGCTCCGGCGACAGCGGATATGGCGTGCAGTACCCGGCGGCGTCGAAGTACGTGACGGCGGTCGGCGGCACGAGCCTGAACCGGGCCTCCAACGCGCGAGGCTGGACGGAGACCGCGTGGAGCGGTGCCGGTTCCGGCTGCTCCGCTTATGACGCGCAGCCCTCCTGGCAGACAACCGTTCCCGCCACGTGCGGCAAGCGGGGAGTCGCCGACGTCTCGGCGGTCGCTGATCCGAACACCGGCGTCGCGGTCTATGACAGCTACGTCTACCAGGGCGTCTCCGGCTGGCTGGTCTTCGGGGGCACCTCGGTCGCTGCGCCCGTCATCGCTTCGGTCTACGCGCTCGCCGGTAATGCGGCCTCCGTCACCTACGGCTCGAACCCGTACAGCCACACGAGCAGCCTCTACGACGTGACGAGCGGCTCGAACGGCTCCTGCGGCGGCAGCGCCCTCTGCACCGGCACCGCCGGCTGGGACGGCCCGACCGGCCTCGGCACGCCGAACGGGATCGGCGCGTTCTAGAACGCGAGAACAGGAGCGGGGCGGTCGGCAGCGACCGCCCCGCTTCGCGTCTCCGGGCAGCTGCTCGAGGGGATGTGCCGCTTCTCGCGTGATTCGGGCTTTCCGAACCGCAGGAGGGAGCAGCCGCCGGGTGCAGGAGCCACGCGGGTCAGCCGAAGAGGCGCTCCAGCAGCTCCGCAAGACCGTCGAGCGCCACCGGCCCCGCGACCTGCGTCGCGACCGCCCGCACCTCGCCGGGCGCCTGGCCCATCGCGACGCCCCGGCCCTCGCGGCTCGCCCACTCGAGCATCTCGATGTCGTTGCGGCCGTCGCCGACCGCGACGACGTGATCCGCCGGCACATCGAGCCGCTCGCGGACCCGCTCGAGGGCCGTGGCCTTGTTCACGCCGTCCGGGGCGATGTCGAGCCAGGCGGTCCAGCCGACCGCGTAGCTGACGCGGTGCAGGCCCATCCGCTCGACGAGCTCGAGGAACTCCTCCATGCCGTGCGTCGGCGAGATGACGACGACGCGGGTGGCCCGGACGCCGAGCAGCTGCTCGAACGGCACCTGCTCGCTCGACTCGCCCATCCCGCCCTGCGGGAAGTCCTCGGTGTAGCGGAAGTGCCCGGCCTCGTCCTCGACCGCGTAGCGCGCCTCGCGCAGGGCGTCGCGAACGGTGATGAGCACCTCGCTCGGGTCGAAGGTCTCGACGAACTCCCGCCGGTAACCGGTCGGGTCGTCCTGATCCCGGCGGAGCGTGATCGCCCCGTTCGAGCAGACGACGTACTCGGGCGCGATGCCGAGCAGGTCGAGCACGGGCAGCGCTCCGGCGACCGAGCGCCCGGTCGCGAGCATCACCTCGTTGCCCGCCTCGACCGTGGTGCGGACCGCGTCGCGCACGCGGTCGGAGACGATGCCGTCCTCGTGGAGCACCGTGCCGTCGATGTCGAGCGCGACGAGCCAGGGTCCGCCGTTCAGCTCGCTCACGAGGCGGGCTCGAGCACCTCGAGGCCGCCGAGGTAGGGCCGCAGCACCTCGGGCACGGCCACCGAGCCGTCCGCCCGCTGGTGCGTCTCGAGCAGCGCCACGATCCACCGGGTCGTGGCGAGCGTGCCGTTCAGCGTGGCGACGGGCGCGGTGCGGCCGCTCTCGGCGCGGTAGCGGATGTTCAGCCGTCGAGCCTGGAACGTGGTGCAGTTCGAGGTCGAGGTGAGCTCGCGGTAGGCGCCCTGCGTCGGCACCCAGGCCTCGACGTCGTACTTGCGCGCGGCCGACGTGCCGAGATCGCCCGCGGCGGTGTCGATGACGCGGTAGGCGAGCCCGAGATCCGTGAGCATCGCCTCCTGCAGCGCGAGGAGCCGAGCGTGCTCCGCCTCGGCGTCGGCCGGGTCGATGTACGAGAACATCTCGAGCTTGTCGAACTGGTGCACGCGGATGATGCCGCGGGTGTCCTTGCCGTGGCTGCCCGCCTCGCGGCGGTAGCAGGTCGACCAGCCCGCGTAGCGGAGCGGCCCGGTCGAGACGTCGAGGATCTCGTCGGCGTGGTAGCCGGCGAGCGCCACCTCGCTCGTGCCCGTGAGGTAGAGGTCGTCGGCCTCGAGCCGGTACACCTCGTCGGCGTGCGCACCGAGGAAGCCGGTGCCCTGCATGATCTCGGGCTTCACGAGCGTCGGGGTGATGAGCGGCGTGAACCCGGCCTCGAGAGCGCGGTTCAGGCCGAGCTGCATGAGGCCGAGCTCGAGCCGCGCGCCGATGCCGCGCAGGTAGTAGAAGCGGGCGCCCGACACCTTCGCGCCGCGCGCCATGTCGATCGCGCCGAGCAGCTCGCCGAGGGCGAGGTGGTCCCGCGGCTCGAAGTCGAACGCGGGGCGCCTGCCGACCTCGCGGAGCACGACGTAGTCGTCCTCGCCGCCGGGCGGCACGTCGTCGAGCACCACGTTCGGGATCGCGGCGAGCGCCGCCTCCGCCTGCGCCTCGGCCGCGGACGAGCGCTCGGACGCGGCCTTCACCCGCTCGGAGAGCTGCTTCACCTCGGCGAGCAGCGCGGGCTTCTCTGCCTTGTCGGCAGCGGCGACCCGCTTGCCGAACGCGTTCTGCTCGGCCCGGAGGCGCTCGAACTCGGCGATGGCCTCGCGGCGCTCGGCATCCGCGGCGGCGGCCTCGGCGACGGCCTCGACGCGCTCCCCGCGCAGGCGCTGCGACCGCTCGACGACCTCGGGTGCGGCGCGGATCAGCTGCACGTCGATCACGGCCCAAGCCTAAGCGGCGTGCACGAGGTCGCCCCACAACCCCTGAACAGGGCCGGGACCCTGCGGAGGCGCGCCGATAGGGTTCCCGCATGTCTGAGGGAAGCGCCGCGACCGGATCGCACGCCGCGGTCGTCTTCAACCCCATCAAGGTCGATCTCGACCAGCTGCGGAAGGTGGTCGGCGCGAGCGCCGAACGCCACGGCTGGAGCGAGACGCGCTGGTACGAGACCAGCGAGGAGGACCCGGGCACCGGCCAGGCGAAGCAGGCGCTCGAGGACGGCGCCACCGTCGTGCTCGCGGCCGGCGGTGACGGCACGATCCGAGCGGTCGCCGAGGGCTTGCGCGGCTCCGACGTCCCGGTCGCGCTGCTGCCGTCCGGCACCGGCAACCTGCTCGCCCGCAACCTGAAGCTCACGATCGACCGGCTCGAGGAGTCGGTCGAGACCGCGTTCACCGGTGTGAACCGCAAGATCGACCTCGGGGTCGTCGACATGGAGCGCCCCGACGGGCAGCGCGACACCCACGCCTTCCTCGTCATGGCGGGCCTCGGCCTCGACGCCGCGATGATCGCGAACACCGACACGAAGCTGAAGAAGAAGGTCGGCTGGCTCGCCTACGTCGGCGGCATCGCCCGCAGCCTCGGCCGCTCCAACTACATCCGCATCCGCTTCCGGCTCGACGAGGAGAGCGCCCGCAACCTGCGGGTGAACACCATCCTCATCGGCAACTGCGGCCTGCTGACCGGCAACATCCTGCTGCTCCCCGACGCCGTGGTCGACGACGGCCAGTTCGACATCGTCGCGCTGCGGCCCGAGGGGTTCTTCGGCTGGCTGCAGATCATCTGGAAGGTGATCTGGGAGAATGGCGTCATGCGCCGCAGCAGGCTGGGCCGCAAGATCCTGCAGAACACGAAGGAGGTGCGGACCCTCCGCTACCTCCGGGGCAAGCAGATCGTCGTGCGTCCGGACTCGCCCCAGCACTTCCAGCTCGACGGCGACACGATGGGCGAGGTCGTGGCGGTGCGCGCCCGCGTCGACGAGCTCGCGCTCAGCGTCCGCATCCCGCGCGACGAGTCCGGGCGCCTCCCTGCGTCGCAGGAGGCGCAGGAGAAGCAGGACGTGCCTGCCTGACGGCGCGTCAGGGCCTGGACGACGACCGCGTGTAGGTGATCCGGCCGGCCGTAGGTACCGATGCCGTGTGTCGCACCTACACGAGGGCGAAGTACCTACACGCGGTATTCGGCGGGTGAGGATCGCCGCGTCAGGGGCTGCGCAGGCTCGCGAGCCAGGACCGCGCCTCGGCGTAGACCGCGTCGTCGTGATGCGCCTCCGCGGCGCCGACCGGTCGTCGGTCCGCGCGCGGGTACGACCCGAGGAACAGCACGCGGGGGCTGTAGCGCTTCACGCCGAGCAGCGCCTCGGCGATGCGCTCGTCGTCGAGGTGGCCGTCGAGGTCGATGACGAACCGGTAGCGACCGAGCTCGTCGCCGATCGGGCGCGAATGCAGCAGCGAGAGGTTCACGCCGCGCGCCGCGAACTGCTCCAGCAGCTCGAGCAGCGCACCCGGCCGGTCGGACGGCAGGTCGGCGACGATGCTCGTCTTGTCCGCACCGGTCGCGGCCGGCAGCGGGACGGACGCGGCACGGGCGACGAGCACGAACCGCGTGACGGCGTTCGGGTTGTCTCCGACGTCACCGGCGAGGGTCTCGAGGCCGAACCGCTCCCCCGCCGTCGGCGTCGCGACCGCCGCCTGAGCGAGATCGCCCTCGTGCTCGGCGAGGAACTGGGCCGCCTGCACGTTCGACGACGCGGGCAGGTGCGTGTGCGCCGGCAGGTGCGCCGACAGCCACCGACGGCACTGGGCGTAGGCGACCGGGTGCGCGGCCACCACGTGCACGTCGGCGAGCCTGACGCCGAGCCGCGCCACGAGCGCGAAGCGCACGGGCACGAGGTACTCGCCGACGATGCGGAGGTCGTGGATCGTGGCGAGCGCGTCGAGCACAGCGGCGACCCCGCCCTCGACCGTGTTCTCGATCGCGAGCATGGCCGCGACCGAGCGTCCGGAGACGACGTCGTCGAGGGCCTCACCGATGTTGTTCACGGGGCGCCACTCGGCACCGCGGGCCGCCTGGACCTGGGCGAGGGCCGCCTCGGTGAAGGTGCCGGCGGGGCCGAGATAGCTGTAGGCGGCCTGGGCGCCGGCTGCGTCCGCAGGGGGCACGGGCTGCGGCATGGTCTAGAGACTATCGAGGCGGCCGCGCCAGGATGAGGACATGACCTCACGGGCAGGGACGCCGGCGACCGCATCGGACCTCATCGACGTGGAGGAGCTGCTCCACGCCTACTGGCACCGCCACCCGGACGTGAGCGACCCGGAGCAGCGGGTGGTGTTCGGCACCTCCGGGCACCGCGGCAGCTCGCTGAAGTCGGCGTTCAACGAGGACCACATCGCCGCGATCACGCAGGCGATCGTCGAGTACCGCGCGAGCCAGGGCACCACCGGCCCGCTCTTCATCGGCCGCGACACCCACGCCCTCAGCGCGCCGGCGCAGACCACGGCGCTCGAGGTGCTCGTCGCGAACGGCGTGCGGGTGCTCGTCGACGAGCACGACGGCTTCACGCCCACGCCCGCCGTAAGCCACGCGATCCTCGCCTACAACCGCACGGCGGCCCCCGACGACCAGGCCGACGGCATCGTCGTCACCCCGAGCCACAACCCGCCGGCCGACGGCGGCTTCAAGTACAACCCCCCGACCGGCGGCCCCGCCGACACCGACGCGACGAGCTGGATCGCGAACCGCGCGAACGAGCTCATCGAGAACGGCCTCGACGGTGTGGAGCGCGCCGAGCCCTCCGCGGTCGAGACGTACGACTTCCGCACGCGGTACGTCGACGACCTCGCCTCGATCATCGACATCGACGCGATCCGGGAGTCCGGGATCCGCATCGGTGCCGACCCCCTCGGCGGCGCCTCGGTGAGCTACTGGCAGGCGATCGCCGACACCTACGGCCTCGACCTCACCGTGGTGAACCCCGAGGTCGACCCGGCCTGGTCGTTCATGACGCTCGACTGGGACGAGAAGATCCGCATGGACCCGTCGTCGCCGTCGGCGATGGCGAGCGTCGTGGCCCGCGCGGGCGACTACGACATCCTCACCGGCAACGACGCGGACGCGGACCGGCACGGGATCGTCACGCCCGACGGCGGGCTCATGAACCCGAACCACTACCTCGCGGTGGCGATCCAGTACCTCTACGAGCACCGGCCGCAGTGGTCGCCCGACGCGGGCATCGGCAAGACGCTCGTGTCGAGCTCGATGATCGACCGGGTGGCCGAGTCGCTCGGCCGCCGGCTCGTCGAGGTGCCCGTCGGCTTCAAGTGGTTCGTGCCGGGCCTGCTCGACGGCTCCGTCGCGTTCGGCGGCGAGGAGAGCGCGGGCGCGAGCTTCCTCCGCAAGGACGGCTCGGCGTGGACGACCGATAAGGACGGGATCCTGCTCTGCCTGCTCGCGAGCGAGATCCGGGCCGTGACCGGGAGGTCGCCGAGCGAGCTCTACCGCGAGCTCACCGAGCGGTTCGGCGACCCCGCGTACGAGCGGGTCGACGCCGCCGCGAGCAAGGCGCAGAAGGCGGCGCTCGGCAAGCTCGACGGCGACGCCATCGGCGCGACCGAGCTCGCGGGCGACCCGATCGTCGCGAAGCTGTCGAAGGCGCCCGGCAACGACGCTGCGATCGGCGGGGTGAAGGTGGCGAGCGAGGCCGCCTGGTTCGCGGCCCGCCCCTCCGGCACGGAGGACGTCTACAAGATCTACGCCGAGAGCTTCAAGGGCCCCGAGCACCTGAAGGCGGTGCAGGAGGAGGCCCGCCGCATCGTCGACGCGGCGCTCGGATAGCGGCATGCCCGGCCGGCCGCATCGATGGCCGGCCGGGACGCGGCGGCGCTAGAACCGGTCGTTCACCGGCAGGATGCGGTAGAAGTGCGCCTCGGGCGGCCTCGTCACCCCGGCCTCCGCCATCAGCCGGCCGATGTCGGCCTGGTGGTCGAAGAAGTCGTGGAAGGCCTGCTCGCTCTCCCACTCGTCGATGGCCAGCACGCTGCCGTCCTCGGCCTCGAGGAACTGGTGGTGGATCGCCCCCTTCGACCGGCCGATCTCGGCCAGCCGTTCGAGCATGTGGTCGGTGTCCCGGCCGGCCATCTCCTCGACGGCTTTCGCGGGTGCGTCGAACTTGATCATCGCGATGACGCTCATGACTGCTCCTTCGCCGGCGTGGCGGCCCCCGTCCGGGCGCCGCTCCCGCGCCGAGCGTAGGAACCGGGGTGGAGCAGGACGGGGCGGAAGGGCCGGGGCCTTCGGTCCCCCGACCCGTCAGGGCACGCGCTCCAACCACTCCCGGGTGCTGAACTTCGTCTCGACGAGTCGCTCCGCGGCCTCGAGCTCCTCGGGCCGCAGCTCGCCCGGCGTCGCGCCGGTGAGGCGGACGAAGGTCTCCTTCATCCGGTCGATGATCGCGGCACGCGGCAATCCCGACTGCTTGCGGAGCGGATCGACGCGCTTCGCGGCGCTCACGGTGCCCTTGTCGCTCATCTTCTCGCGGCCGATGCGGAGCACCTGCACCATCTTCTCGCCGTCCATGTCGTAGCTCATGGTGACGTGATGGAGCACCGCACCGTCGCCCAGGCGCTTCTGCGCGGCGCCGCCGATCTTGCCCTGCGGCGACGCGATGTCGTTGAGCGGCTGGTAGGTGGCGTCGATGCCGAGCGAGCGCAGGGCCTGCAGCACCCAGTCGTCGAGGTAGGCGTACGACTCGGCGAAGGTCATGCCGCGCACGAGGTCGCCGGGCGCGTAGAGCGAGTACGTGACGACGCTGCCCGCCTCCATGAACATCGCGCCCCCGCCGGAGATGCGCCGCACGACGTCGACGCCGAAGCGCTTCGCGTTCTCGAGGTCGACCTCGTTCTTGAGGCTCTGGAAGCTGCCGATGACGACCGCGGGTTCGTCCCACTCCCAGATGCGCAGCGTCGGCTTCCGTCGTCCCGCGCCGACCTCCTCGGTGAGCACCTGGTCGAGGGCGAGGTGGACGGCGGGCCGCACGGCGGGCGGGTGCAGCAGCTCCCAGTCGTAGTCCCGCCAGTCGGCCGCCCGGCCGATTGCGCGGCGGATCGCGGTCGCGACGGACTCGGGCGTGAACCCGAGCAGCACGGCACCCGGCGGGAGCGCCGCCCGGATCGCGGCCGCGAGCTCGGCGGACGACGTCTCGGCCGGCAACCCGGTGACCGCGCCGTCGATCGCCTCGAGCGCGTCGTCGGGCTCGAGGAAGAAGTCGCCGGCGAGCCGGAACCGGACGATGCGCCCGTCCTCGATCGCGAGGTCGACGACGACGAGCTTGCCGCCCGGGACCTTGTATTCCCCGTGCAGCGCCTGCTGCCCCTCGTCGGTCATGCCGTCCGCCCTCCGAGCACGTGCTGCTCCATCCAGGTGACGAGATCGCGCACGACCTCGTCGCGGTTCGTCTCGTTGTAGACCTCGTGCCGCGCACCGTCGTAGACGCGCACGGTGACGTCGTCGAGGCCCGCCCGGTCGCGGTAGGCGCGGGCGAGGCGGTGGGCGCTGCGCGCGCCGCCGAGGGTGTCGTCGCTGCCCACCTGCAGCAGCAGCGGCAGGCGCGGCGGCAGGTTGCGCGCGGGACGGCCGAACAACCGCAGGCCGTCGCGGACGCCGAGCAGCTTCGCGGTCTGCGCGGGGAACGTCAGCGGGTCGGCGACCCAGGCCTCGGCGACGGCCGGATCGCGGCTCAGCCACTCCGCGCCGGTCGTGCCCAGGGAGCGGTGACGGCGGTTCAGGTCGCCCGCGTCCATGTACCCCGGCAGCCGGTAGGCGGTGCCGGACAGGACGAGACCGTCGTAGTCGGCGGCGTGCCGGTTGACGGAGATCTGCGCCATGAGCGAGCCCCAGCTGTGCCCGAGCAGCACGAGCGGCACCCCCGGGTTCGCGGAACGGGTCGCGACGGAGAACGCGTGGATCGCCTCGATCGTCGCGCGGAGGCCCCCGGGACCGAGCCGGCCCATCGACGTGGCGTCCGGCCACTGCCCCCGTCCCGTCGCACCGTGACCGCGGTGGTCGTCGGCGACCACGGTGAAGCCCGCGGCGTTCAGATCGGCGGCGAGGGCCGCGTACCGACCGGCGTGCTCACCGATGCCGTGCGAGACCTGCACGATCGCGCGGGGCTGGGGCACGGTCCACTCGTAGGTGTGGATCGTGACGCCGTACGGGTCGACGAAGGAGGGCACCTCCGCATTGTCGTCCGGTTCCCCAGCCAGGAATGCATATCCTGCTTATGCAGTTGGAGGGCTCATGACGGATGCGGTGCGGACCGGAGGCATGTTCCGGTCGTTGCGCATCCACGACTACCGCGTCTGGTCCGCCGGGGCGATCGTCTCGAACGTCGGCACGTGGATGCAGCGCACCGCGCAGGACTGGATCGTCCTCACCCAGCTGACCCATGGCGACGCCTTCGCCGTCGGCGTCACGATGGCGCTGCAGTTCGGCCCGCAGCTGCTGCTCCTGCCGATCACCGGCCTCGCCGCCGACCGCATCCCGAAGCGGACGCTGCTCATGCTCACGCAGGCGGTCATGGGACTGCTCGCCCTCGGGCTCGGTCTGCTCAGCATCGCGGGCGTGGTGACCCTGCCGGAGGTGTTCGGCTTCGCGTTCCTGCTCGGCTGCGCCGCCGCGTTCGACGCCCCGGCACGGCAGAGCTTCGTCTCGGAGCTCGTCGGCCCCGACGACGTGACGAACGCGGTGGCGCTGAACTCGGCGTCGTTCAACGCGGCGCGGCTGCTCGGCCCCGCGGTCGCCGGCCTCCTCACCGAGGCGGTCGGACCGGGGTGGGTGTTCCTCCTCAACGCGGCCAGCTTCGCGGCCGTGATCGTCTCGCTCCGCGCGATCCACCCCGCGGCGCTCGAGCCGGCTGCGGGCGGAGGCGGTCGGTCGATGGGCGACTTCGTCGCCGGCTTCCGCTACGTGCGCTTCCGCCGCGACCTGATGGTCGTGTTCACGATGATCTTCCTGATGGGCACCTTCGGCATGAACTTCCCCATCTACGCCTCGACGATGGCGGTGCTGCTCCACCAGGGCGCGAGCGGGTACGGGCTGCTCTCCACCGCGCTCGCGATCGGCGCGGTCGCCGGAGCGCTGCTCGCCGCCCGGCGCGCCGAGCCGAGGTTCGGGCTGCTCATCGTCGCCGGCCTGCTGTTCGGCGTCGGCCTCGTGCTCGGCGCCCTCGCCCCGAACTACCTCGTGCTCGCGTTCGTGCTGCCGCTCGTCGGCCTCGCCGCGCAGACCTTCATGACGACCGCGAACGGCGCCGTCCAGCTGAGCGTCGAGCGCTGGGTGCGCGGACGCGTCATGGCGATCTACATGGCGATCTTCATGGGCGGCACCGTGATCGGCGCGCCGGTCATCGGGTGGATCGCGAACGCGTTCGGGCCCCGATACGGCCTGGTGGCCGGCGGCTCCGCCGGCCTCCTCGCCGCGATCGTCGGTGCGGTGTGGCTGAGCAGGGCCCGCTCAGCCAAGCCCGCCGAGGACCCGTCGGTGCTCGCGCCGCACGCCGTCCGCGACTGAGCGAGCCGGATCGAGCCGGTCAGAGCCCCTCGGCCACCGCGGCCGCCGCGGCGAGCCACGCCCGCTGCGTCGGCCGTGCGAGCTCGTCGTACCGGAGCCGGCCGCTGTGCATGGCGTCGTCGAACGGGACCGTCACCGCCGCGCGGGCGATCGACCGGAACTGGGCCGCGATCGCGCGGGCGTCGCCGTGCGCGAGGTTCGGGTCGGACTGCGACACGATCACGGTCGCTCCCGCGGCCAGCGCGGCCGTGCGGGCGTCGCGCTCGGCGAGCTGCTCGAGCAGCAGCGCCCCCGCCTCGGCGTGCTCGCCGAGGGCCGTGGTGGCGATGACGATCGCATCGGCGCGCTGGATCATCTGCTGCCAGCGATCGGCCGACTCGTCGTTGCCCGAGTCGAGGATGAGCAGGCGGTAGTACTTGCGCATCACCTTGTGCAACGTGTCGAAGTCGCCCCGCGTGAGGTGCTGCTGGTTCGCGAGCACGCGCGGGTTCGAGCGCAGCACGTCGTACCGGTCGAGCGGCTGGTGGTGCACGTAGCGCGCGAGGTCGGACACCTCGGCCGCCGGCATCATCAGCTCGGCCGCGCGCGGCAGCAGGTCGTGCACCGTCGCGTCGTGCAGCCCCTGCTCGGTGCGCCAGCCGAGGGTGCCGCGGGTCTCGTTGTTGTCCCAGGCGAGCACGCCGGCGCTGCCGTAGCGGGCGAAGACCGCCGCGAGCATGGCGGTGGTGGGCGTCTTGTTCGCCCCGCCCTTGCCGTTCACGACCGCGATCGTGCGGGGGCCGTCCCAGGAGCGGCTCACCACCCGGATGTCCTCGCGCTCGGCGACCTCGTCCGCGGAGGGCCCCACCGAGAAGCCGAGGCGGTTCGCGGCGGCGCGCCAGCCTCGGGTGGGCGGTGCGACGTCGGGGCCGCGGTCGAGGAACGACTTGCGGTCGCCGCGCCGCGTCCTGAGCGGCGCCGCGGGCTCGGGCCGGGGTGCGGCCTGCTGCGAGGCGACGGCCGTCTGCGCCTCGGGCGTCTGGGGAGCGCGCTGGACGGCGGGCACCGCATCGGCCGCGGCCGGACGGGTCGCCGGACGCAGGTCGTGCACCGCTGCGGCGGGCTGCGTCTCGTACGGCTCGGGCCGGGTCCCCTGCCCGGCGCTCTGCGCCGCCGGACCCGGGGGGAGCTCGTCGGGCAGCCGCTTGTGTTTCACGGGCGGCAGCGCCGGCCCGCGCGCGGGCAGCCCGATCGAACCAGCGGGCGCGGCGTCGTCGCCGAGGACCGCGCGGTCGTGCTCCGTCGGAGGAGCCGCGGCGGTGCCGGTGTCCGGATCCGTCATCCCTGTCCTCCCCCGGGTCGGGTGTCCAGCGTCCTGTCCAACCTAGCGAATCCGCCCTCGTCCTCTGCTCGGCGCCTGTATGGCCCGACTGGCATACGTGGCCCTGGCGACCGGCGGGAGTCGGGAACGAGGAGGGCCGGTGCTCGGTAACGGTTCGGGACCGACTCGCGGTGGCCTGGCCGGTGCCCCTCGTCCGAGGGTGGACCGACCCGTACGATCCCGCGCATGCCGCCCGCTCCCACCCGCTACGCCCAGGCGCTCTCCGCCGGGCTCGGCGCCGGAGCCGTCTGCTACGCCCTGGTCTCGCTCGGCATGGCCTGTCTCGGCACGGCGGCCGCCCTGCTGCCGCAGCTCGGTTCGGAGGTGCTGCCGCCGGTGCTCGGCACGCTGCTCGCGGCGGTGGGCGTGCTGCTGCAGGCGACGAACCGCCGCCGACGGCACTGGCGGCTCGCAGCGGCCGCGGGGTTCCTCGCCCTGGAGGGCGGCCTGCTCGTCGTGCTGCTCACGCTGCCCACGCCGTCGTCGATGCCGCACTCCACGGCGGTGTTCGGCCTCTCCGTCTTCAAGACCGCCCTCGTCGCCTCGTGCGTGAACGCGGGCCGCCGCTACGGACCGGCCGTGAGCGCGGTCGCCGCGGTCGCGGTCTCCGAGCTGCTCTGCCTCACGGTCGGCGGCGCGCGCGGCCTCCCGTGGGAGCCGGACCTCGCCGAGCTCGGCGCGCTCGCGATCGTGCTGCTCGCGAGCGTCGGCTTCGCGGTGGGGCGGGCCCGCGCCGTCCGCGCGGGCCGTCGTCTCGCCGCCGCCGAGGACGAGGACGCCCTGACCCGCACCCGGGCGATCGCGCGCTCCCGAGCCGCGGCGGTCGTGCACGACACGGTGCTGAACGACCTCGCGGTGCTCGCGACGAGCGGCGCGGGCCCGCTCGCCTCCGGCGTCGCTCAGCGGCTCGCCGGCACGCTCGATCTGCTCGCGTCGCCCGACTGGCTGCGCCCGGCAGCCGTCGCCGGCGAGGGGTCGTCGCCGCTCGACGAGGCCGTGGCGCACGCCACCGCCGCCGGGCTGCACGTGCGGCTGGCCGGCGACCTCGGTCCCCTGCGCGAGCTCGAGCCCTGCGTCGCCGCCGCCCTCGGCGCCGCGGTGGAGCAGTGCCTCACGAACACCCTCCGCCACGCGGGCACGGACGCGGCCGAGGTCACGGTGCTCGCCGAGACCGAGGGGGTCTCGGTCATGGTCTCCGACGCGGGCAGCGGCTTCGACGCCGACGCCGTCGGTCCCGACCGCCTGGGACTCAGCGCCTCCGTGCGAGCGCGGATCGAGGACCTCGGCGGCACGGTGCGGATCTTCGCGAAGCCCGGCTTCGGCACGACCGTGCTGCTCACCGTGCCGCGCTCGGCCGACTCGCTGATCGGATCCGGAGCGTGATCGCGCGCGAGGCGAGCCTGCAGCAGCAGGACCCGCTCGAGGTCGGCGGCTGGGCGCGACTCTTCGCCGTCGGCGGCACGGTGCTCGCGCTGCTCGTCGCTGCGGTGACGACGCTCGCACGCCCCGACGAGATCACCGACTGGGGGCTCGAGGCGGCCGCGTTCGTCGCGCTCGTGCTCGCCGGCGTCGTCGTGATCCTGGCCGCGAGCCCGTTCCGCGCCCCCTTCGGCCGCGTCCCGCACGTGCTCGTGCTCGTGCTCGGCGTGAGCGCGTTCACGCTCGACGAGATGGCGCAGCTCGGCACGAACGCGCTCGTGCACGACGACTGGGGCCTCACCGCCCTCCCGGTGCTCCTGCTCGTGCTCGCCCCCCTGCGACCGCCGCGGGAGCTGCTCGTCGGTGGCGTCGCCGCAACCCTCGCCGTCGGCTGGGTGGCCGCGTCGATCTCCCCGTTCGTGGCGGTGCCCATGTCACCCGTCGCCCGGGCGATCGTGGCGATGACATCCGTGCTCGCCCCGGGCTGCGCGGCCGCCGTCTTCGCGGCCGTCGTGCTCCGACGGCGCCGCGCGGTCCCCGTTCCCGAGGCCCCGGCCGGACTGCCGGACGAGGTGCGCCTGTCGGTGCAGCAGGAGACGATCGCGCGGCTCGAGGCCGACGTCGTGCCGCTGCTCCGGGAGATCGTGGCCGAGGGGGCGCTCACGACCGCGCAGGGGCAGCGCGCCCGCGCGCTCGCGACCGGCCTGCGCTCCGCCCTCGTCGCCGAGCTGCAGCGCGACTGGATGCGCGAGGCCGGGTTCGCGGTGACCGACCCGCAGGGGTCGGCCGAACGGATGACCGCCGAGCAGCGCGCCGCCCTCCGCAGCACGCTCGCTGCGCTGCCCCTGCTCGACCCCGAGCATCCCGGCACCGCGCGGCTCAGCGCCCGGGAGCGGAGCGCGCTGGCCGAGGTGGCCGTCCCCGTGCAGCGCCGCCCCTCACGGGGCGACCTGGCACCGATGATGCCGATGCTGAGGACGGTGTTCACGCGGGCCGAGGTCCGGGCCGACGAGCACGCGGTGGTGCTGCTGCTCGAGTTCCCGATCCCCCACTGAGCGTCCGCTCCGAGCGCGATCGGATCGCGCCGGAGACCGCCGGGAGCGCGTTGTCAACCCACTTCCGACCGGGGGCGGCGGGCGGACCATGGTCGCATGACGGCATCGGAGGAATCCGCGTCGATCCTGCTCCGCGACGGGCCGGAGCGCACCCGCCGCCACGGCTGGTGGTGGAAGGCGCTGCTCGCCGGGATCGCGCTCTGGATCGCCTCGACGATCGTCACCGCGTCGACGCTGAACGTGAACCTCATCCCGACGCTGATCCTGCTCGGCAGCTTCGTCGTGCCGTTCAGCGTCGTGCTCTTCGCCGCCGAGCGCGTGAACGGCAGCTTCACCGGTTCCCACCTCATGGTCGCGTTCTTCGTGAGCGGCGTGCTCGGGGTGCTCGGGGCGTCGCTGCTCGAGGTGCATCTCAGCCAGAACCTCTTCACGTTCCTCGCGGTGGGCTTCATCGAGGAGTTCGTGAAAGGCGTGCTGCTGTTCCTGGTCGGACGCTCGCTCGTGCCGAAGACGGCGCGGCAGGGCGCGCTGCTCGGCGCCGTCGTCGGCGCGGGCTTCGCGGCGTTCGAGTCGGCCGGGTACGCGTTCAGCGCGGCGCTCACCGGGCAGGGCATCGACCTGCAGTCGCTGCTGCAGACCGAGGTGATCCGCGCCGTGCTCACGCCGCTCGGGCACGTGCTCTGGACCGCCGTGCTCGGTGCCGCGATCTTCGCCGCGTCCCGCGACGGGCGCCGCTACCGCTTCACGATCGGCGTGGTCGTCGCATACGTCGTCGTGTCCGTGCTGCACGGTCTGTGGGACTCGATGGGCGCCATCGGGGCGGTCGTCGCCGTGCTCGTCACGGGCAACCGGATCGTTCCGGCGCTCGTCTACGGCTTCGTGCGTCCCGGCACCGCGGCCGAGGTGTCATCCCTCTCGACCGCGTTCTACGTCGTGGGTCTCGCCGTCATCTCGCTGATCGGCCTGGTCGTGCTGACCGCCCTCGTGCGGCACCACCGGCGTCGCGACGTGTCGGTGCTCGAGCAGCACCACAGGACCCCACTCGGCGTCTGACCCGTGCAGCGTCGCGGATCCGGATTTCTCGCGCGGATGCGGATTTCTCGGGCGACACGCCGCATGAACGGCCCGCGCCCCGGCGTGTCGCCGGATTCTTCCGGATCCGCGAAGGGCCATGGCGGACCGACTCGCCTATGCTTCCCGCCATGCGCAGCCAGAGCACGACGACGCCGGAGCACCTCCCGGCGTCCTGACCGCTCGCGCGAAACGAACATCAGCCCCGGGGAGCACCCCCGGGGCTTTCTCGTGTCGGCGCTCCCCTTCTCACACCAGAAGGAAGCAACCGATGCCCGATTCCCGTTCCCTCGGCCGGTCCCTCGGCCTGTTCGGCACCGACCCCATGATCGGCGCCGGCCTGCCGTACTGGCTGCCCGCCGGCGCCGTGGTCCGCCACGAGCTCGAGGAGTACGTGCACGAGATCGAGCGCCGCGCCGGCTACCGCCACGTGCACTCACCCGTGCTCGGCAAGCGCGAGCTGTACGAGCGGTCCGGCCACTGGGCCCACTACCGCGACGACATGTTCCCGCCGATGCGGCTCGGCGCCGAGGAGGTGGTGCTGCGGCCGAGCCTCTGCCCGCACCACGTCCTCATCTACCGCTCGCAGCAGCACAGCCACCGCGAGCTGCCGGTGCGGATCGCCGAGCTCGGCGGCATGTTCCGCGAGGAGGCGTCGGGCGTGCTCGGCGGCCTCGACCGGGTGCGCGCGATCCAGCTGAACGACGCGCACCTGTTCTGCCGTCCCGACCAGGTGGGCGCCGAGGTGCACGCGGTGCTCGACCTCATCGACCACGTCCACGCCGACCTCGGGATCGTGGCGTCACGGTTCCGGCTCTCCCTCGCCGGCGACGGCGCCAAGTACGTCGCCGACCCCGAGCTCTGGCGGCGGAGCGAGGCGGCGCTCCTCGCCGTGCTCGAGGAGCGCGGCCGTCCGTTCGAGGCCGCGCGAGACGAGGCAGCGTTCTACGGGCCGAAGATCGATGTGCAGGTGCGCGACTCGGCGGGCCGCGAGTCCACCCTCTCCACCGTGCAGGTCGACCTGCACATGCCGGCTCGGTTCGACCTCGAGTACGTCGGCACCGACGGGGCCGCGCATCGCCCCGTCATGGTGCACCGCAGCCTCCTCGGCAGCCTCGAGCGGATGGTCGCGCAGCTGCTCGAGGTCCACGGGCCGGCGCTGCCCGCCTGGCTCGCGCCCGTGCAGCTCGTCGTGCTGCCGGTCGGCGACGAGCAGGACGCGCCCGCCCGGGCGATCGCGGACCGGGCGATCGAGGCGGGCCTCCGCGCGGAGTCCGTCGCCGCCGACCGCGGCACCCTCGCTGCCCGCATCCGTGCCGCCGCCGCCGTCCCGGTGGTCGCCGTGGTGGGGGCCCGCGAGGCGATGGAGGGGAGCATGTCGCTGCGCCTGCGCTCCGGGAAGCGCGCGGACGGGCTGCCGGAAGCGGCGGCGCTGGCGGAGGTGCTGCGCATCGCCGCCCGCCCGGTGCCGCCCTCGGGTCAGTCGAGCCGCAGCTTGAAGCCCTCGTGGGAGGCGGTGAAGCCGAGGCGCTCGTAGAAGCGGTGGGCATCGCTGCGTGCCTTGTCGCTCGTGAGCTGCACGAGCACGCAGCCGCGGCGCCGGGCCTCGTCGACGGCCCACCGGATCATGCTCGAGCCGAGCCCTCGCCCGCGGTACCGCTCGTGCACGCGCACCGCCTCGAGCTGCGCCCGAAGCGCACCGCGGCGGGCGAGGCCGGGCAGCACCGAGAGCTGCAGCGTGCCGACCGGGTCGCCGTCGTCGGCGACGAGCAGCAGGTGGGCCGGATCCGCGGCGATCGCGTCGAAGGCGCGGCGGTAGGCCGCGAGGTCGTGCTCGTCCCGGACGCCGTCCCGGAGCTGCCCCAGCTGGTCGGCGGCGAGCAGCTCGACGAGCGCAGGCAGGTCCTCCGCGGTCGCGGCGCGCAGGGCGACCACCGTGTCGCCGAGGGGCAGCATCGCGGGGAGGGTCACGCCGGAAGCCTGCCAGCCGTCCGCGCGACGCGTCCGCGATGCGGAGACGGGCGGACGCGGCCACGACGGGCCGGAAGGGTCGCCCGTTCCGGCCGAGCACGCCCTGCAGAATGCGGTGGTGCCCGACGAGGACCCGAACGCGGCGACGCTGCGCACCTACGAGCGGCACGCGGACCGGTACATCGAGCGCACGCTGCGCGACCGCACCGCGCTCGTCGAGGAGCTCGTCGCACTCGTGCCGCGCGGCGCGACGGTGCTCGAGCTGGGCAGCGGGCCGGGCGTCGACGCGCTCGCCCTCGAGGCCGCGGGCTTCGCCGTCCACCGCACCGACGCCACACGAGCGTTCGTCGAGCGGCTGCGGGAGCAGGGCCACGATGTCCGCGAGCTGAACGCGCTCGACCCGGAGTGGGGCGGTCCCGTCGACGCGGTCTTCGCGAACGCGGTGCTGCTGCACTTCCCACCTCCGCAGCTGCGGCGCGTGCTCGAGCACGCGCTCGCCGCGGTCCGACCGGGCGGCGTCCTCGCCGCGACGCTGAAGGGGGGCAGCGGCGAGGAGTGGTCGACGCGCAAGCTCGACGCCCCGCGGCACTTCACCTACTGGGAGCCGGAGCCGCTCCGCCGGCTCGTCGAAGCGGCGGGATGGACGGCGGTCGAGGTGCGCGAGACGACCGAGCCCGGCGCCGACGAGCGCTGGCTCACGCTGCTGGCCCGTCGCGTCGCCTGACCCCTCAGCATTCCGGGCGGGTTCCGACGAAGCGGGCGCGAAACGACGCCCGGGATGTCGGGACCCGCCCGGTTTCCGGGGAGGGGCCCGGGGTCAGGTCGTGGGGACCGCCGCCGGCACGAGGGCGTGCTCGAGCACATCGACCGCGTGCTCGAGGTCGGCCTCCGAGATGACGATCGGCGGGGCGAGACGCACGGTCTGACCGTGCGTGTCCTTCGCGAGCACGCCGCCAGCCATCATCCGCTCGCAGACCTGGCGTGCGGTGCCCACGGCGGGGTCGACGTCGACGCCCGCCCAGAGGCCGCGGACGCGGACGGCGGTGACGCCGTGCCCGACCAGCGCGGTGAGCCGCCGCTCGAGCACCGCGCCGAGCTCGCGGGCGCGCCGCTGCGGCTCGCCCGTGGCGAGCATCCGCACGACCGCTCGGCCGACCGCGGCGGCGAGCGGGTTGCCGCCGAAGGTCGAGCCGTGCTCGCCGGGGCGCAGCACACCGAGCACGTCGCGGTCCCCGACGACCGCCGACACGGGCACGATGCCGCCGCCGAGCGCCTTGCCGAGCAGGTAGAGGTCCGGCACGACGCCCACGAGGTCGCAGGCGAAGGTGGCGCCGACCCGGCCGAGGCCGGACTGGATCTCGTCCGCGATGAGCAGCACGCGGTGCTCGTCGCAGAGCCGCCGCACCGTGGGCAGGTAGTCGTCCGGCGGCACGATGATGCCGGCCTCGCCCTGGACGGGCTCGAGCAGCACCGCGACGATCGTGTCGTCGATGGCCTCCGCGATCGCCTCCGCGCTGCCGTACGGCACCATGCGGAAGCCGGGCGTGTAGGGCCCGAAGTCGTCGCGAGCCGACGGGTCGTCGCTGAACGAGACGATGGTCGTGGTGCGGCCGTGGAAGTTGCCGCTCGCGACGAGGATCGTCGCCTGGTCGTGCGGGACTCCCTTGACCCGGTAGCCCCAGGCGCGGGCGACCTTGATGCCCGACTCGACCGCCTCGGCGCCCGTGTTCATGGGGAGCACCATCTCCTTGCCGCAGAGCGCGACGAGCTCCGCGGCGAACGGCTCGAGCTGGTCGTTCTCGAACGCGCGTGAGACCAGGGTGACGCGGTCGAGCTGCGCCTTCGCGGCGGCGACGAGCTCGGCGTTGCGGTGCCCGAAGTTCACCGCCGAGTAGGCGGCGAGCAGATCGAGGTAGCGCCTGCCGCTCGTGTCGGTCACCCACGCGCCCTCCCCGCTCGCGATCTCGACCGGGAGGGGGTGGTAGTTGTGCGCGAGCGCGCTCCGCGCGCCGCTCATCGCGCGATCCGGAGCTCGAGGGTGCAGCACTTCACGCCGCCGCCGCCGCGGAGGAGCTCGGAGAGGTCGAGCCCGACCGGGGTGTAGCCGCGCTCCACGAGCGCGGCCTCGAAGCCCTTCGCCTTCTCGGCGATGACGACGTTCCGGCCGTCGGAGATCGAGTTGAGGCCGAGCCACTGGGCGTCGTCCTCGCCGACCTCGATGGCGTCGGGGTAGCGCCGCTGCAGCTCCTGGCGGCTCGCGTCGTCGAAGGCGCCGGGCAGGTAGGCGATGTTGGCGTCGTCGCCCGTGGGGTCGAGCACGGCGATCGCGGTGTCGAGGTGGTAGAACCGCGGGTCGACGAGCCGCAGCGTGACGACCTCGCGGCCGACCACGCGGGAGAGCTCGGCGTGGCTCGCCGGGTCGGTGCGGAAGCCCGTGCCCGCGAGGATCACGTCGCCGACGAGCAGGAAGTCGCCCTCGCCCTCGTTCACCTCGCGCGCCTCGTGCACCGCGAAGCCGCGACGCTCGAACCACTCCCCGTAGGCCGGTCCCTCGGGCTGGCGCTCCGGGTAGGTGAACCGCGCCGTGTACGCGATGCCGTCGAGCGTGAAGCCGCCGTTCGCGGCGTACACCATGTCGGGGAGGCCCGCGATGGGCTCGATCAGCTCGATCGTGTGCCCGAGCCGCAGGTACGTGTCGTGCAGCGACTGCCACTGCTCGAGAGCGAGCGCGGTGTCGGTCGGCACCTGCGGGTGCATCCAGGGGTTGATCCGGTACGCGACCGTGTAGTGCTCGGGACGGCACATCAGGTAGTGGCGCGAGAGGGCCTCGCGCTCGCGGACGGACGACGGCGCAGGAGCGGCTTGCGACATGCGCACCTCTTCATCGACGGCACGGACGGGGTAGGTCGACCTCCGGTCGACGGCCCGGCCAGTCTGCCAGCGCGAGCACGCGCGAAACCGTTCCGCCACGCAGCAGCGCTGCGCCCCCTGGCTCCTGGACGCAAGGATCGCTACCGTTCCGTCATGGACAACATCGACGCGCGCATCCTCGACCTGCTGCGGCGCAACGCGCGATCGGCCTACGGCGACATCGGCGCCGTCGTCGGCCTGTCCGCGAGCGCGGTGAAGCGGCGGGTCGACCGGCTGCTCGCCGAGGGCGTCATCCGCTCCTTCACCATCCAGGTCGATCCGGCGCTCGAGGGCATGAGCACCGAGGCGTGGGTCGAGCTGTTCTGCCGCGGCACCGTCTCGCCGACCGAGCTGAAGCGGATCCTGTCCGCGGTGCCCGAGGTCGTGTACGCGGGCACGGTCACCGGCGACGCGGACGCGGTCGTGCAGATGCGCAGCCGGGACATCCCGAGCCTCGAGATCGCGCTCGAGCGCGTCCGGGTCGCACCGAACGTCGACCACACCCGCAGCGCGATCGTGCTCTCACGGCTCGTCAACCGCACGACGAGCTGATCACCCGTTCGGTTCCTTCGGCGTCCGCCCGAGCAGCAGCCGGTCCGCCGCCCAGCCGAGGACCGTGATGAGCACGATGGCACCCGCCATCGACAGCAGCGCGGGTGCGCCCTGCAGGATGCCGAGGCTCACGATGAGGGTCGTCGCGCCCGCCGGCGGATGCGGCAGGTTCAGCAGCACGAGCACCGCCGTCGTGATCGCCACCGACAGCACGCCCCCGAGGAGGTACTGCGGGTTCAGCCCCGCGGTCGCGGCGGAGGGCTTGCCCCACTGCCCGACCACCAGCAGGCACAGGATCCCGGCGATGAGGCCCACGCCGTGACCGACGAGCGTGTTGAGCGGCCGGGCGGCGGCGTTCCGAGGCGACTGGAAGAACAGCATCACGGTCGGGCCGAGGCTCGGGAACAGCCATGGCTGCTTCAGCGCGAGCCCGACCGACCCCGAGATCGCGAGCACGACGAGGCTGAGCAGCGCGGCGTAGGCGGCCCCGACGGGCCGCCGCTGCACCGCCTGCGCGAGTGGCCCGCCCTCGAGCGTGTCGCTCATCTACGCCACCACGAGCGCCTGCGGCGCCGCCTGCTTCATGCGAGTGCCGATCCAGGCGATCTGCGTCTCGGTCTGCCCGTGGCAGCGGTCGATGTGGTCGAGCAGGTCCTCGTCGCGAAGGGCCGACGCGGCCTGCCGGACGAGGGTGTAGGTCGTGTCGACGAACGAGGCGAGCAGCGACAGGTCCTGCAGGTCCCGCAGCAGCCCCAGAGGCCCGCTCCGCGTCTCCGACAGCTCCGCGGCGTGCAACCGGTCGGGCTCGTCGTCCTTCTGCTCCCCGTAGCGGTGGATGATCGGGTCGAGGCTCTCGAGGTGCGCATCGCACTGCTTCGCGAGCGCCATGCACGTCTGGTACACGTCCGGCTCGTCGACGTGGCCCGTCGACACCGCGCGGAACGCGTCGCCGAGCACGCGCTCGCCCTCGCGCAGCATCCCGAGGTAGACCGGCAGCAGCATCAGAACCGCCGGTCCGCGGGGGCCGACTCCTCGGCCGGCCGGATGTCCTCGGACGCCTCCGCAGCGGGTCCGCCGACGGTCGCGGGCACCTTCGACGGGTCGGCCGGCCGCGACGCCGTGGTGGTCGGCGCCGGCGCCGGTCCCACGCCGTCCGCGACCTTCTCGACGCGCACCGCCGCGTTCTTCAGGATCGGCTGCTTCGAGACGGGATCCCACTCGCTCATCGTCAGCTCGTTCGCCTCGGTCGGCCTGTCGGCGTCGGGTCCGCCCTCCCCCGGGTTCGGGCCCGTGCGGTCGCGCTCCCAGTAGCCGTAGTGGAAGGGCGCGAACACCGTCCCCGGCCGCACCCCGCCGACGCGGGCCGGCACGACGATCTCGCCTCGTCGGGACGCCACCCGGATGAGGTCGCCCTCGCGGATGCCGAGCCGCTCCGCGTCCTCGCTCGAGATCTCCGCCCAGGCCGCGGGCGCCGCCTTGTTCAGCTGCGGGGTGCGGCCCGTCTTCGTCCGGGTGTGGAAGTGGTAGACCGTGCGGCCCGTCGTGTAATGGAAGGGGTACTCGTCGTCCGGCGGCTCGTGCGACGGCATGTAGGCGGCGGGCTTGAGGATCGCGCGCCCGTTCGCCTGCAGCGCCCGGTACTTGAGCGGTCCGACCGTCGCACCCGTGAGCAGGTCGTGGCCGAACGTCTCGCAGCGGTCGAACTCCGTCGGGAAGACCCCGTCGCCGTAGAGCCGCGCGGTGCCTTCGGGGTGCTCGTCGTTGCACGGCCAGCAGATGCCGCTGCCGCCGCGGAGCTTCTCGTAGCTGAGGCCCGTGTAGTCGACGAGCCGGCCGCGCGTGCACTCCTTCCACGCGGTGAAGCCGTCCTCCGGGCAAGTCCACTCGAGCAGCGGGCGCCCCGACCTCGTGCGGAAGTCCATCCGCCTCGAGTAGTCGAGGAAGATGTCGAGGTCGCTCCTCGCCTCCCCCGGTGGCTCCACCGCCTTGTCGGAGAGGTGCACGGTGCGGTTCACGTTCGTGAAGGCGCCCTGCTTCTCGCCCCAGCCGGCCGCGGGCAGCACGACGTCGGCGTACTTCGCGGTCTCGGTGAGGTAGAGGTCCTGCACGACGAGGAACAGCCCCTCGCGGTCGAGGATGCGGCGGACGCGCTCCGCCTGCGGCATCGAGACCACCGGGTTCGTCGCGATGACCCAGAGCAGGTCGATCGAGCCCTGCTCGACGTAGCGGAAGATCTGCATCACATGCGTCGGGGGCGCCCAGTGCGGGATCTGGTCGACGTCGACGTCCCAGAGCTCGGCGAGCTCCTCCACGTGCTTCGGGTTCTCCCAGTTGCGGAAGCCGGGCAGATCGCCGTCGGCACCCGCTTCGCGGTTGTTCTGCGCCGTCGGCTGCCCGTTCATCTGCAGGATCCCGTTGCCCGGCACCCCGATCCGGCCGGAGACGAGGTGCAGGTTGTTCACCGCGCAGGCCGACGCCGTCGCCTGCGCCGACTGGTAGAAGCCCTGCAGCACGGTCGAGAGCACCCGGGGCGAGGTGCCGAAGATGCGGGCCGCGTGCCGGACGTCCTCCGCGTCGACGCCGCACTCCTCCGCCACCGCCTCGGGCGTCCAGGGCTCCACCGTCTCGCGCAGCTCGTCGAAGCCGATCACGTGCTGCGCGATGTAGTCCTCGTCGATCCAACCGTTCGCGATCACCTCGTGCATCAGGCCGTTCATGAGCGCGAGGTTCGTGCCCGGGTGCACGGCGAGGTGCACGGTCGCATGCCGGGCCACCTCGGTGTCGCGGGGGTCGACGCAGACGACGACCGGCGGGTTGGGGCCGGCGAGCCGGTCGAGCACGCGCATCCAGAGCACCGTCTGGGTCTCGGCCATGTTGTGGCCGTAGAGGAAGATCGCGTCGCACTCGTCGATGTCGTCGTAGCTGCCCGGCTGCCCGTCGGAGCCGAAGCTCTCCTTCATCGACGCGGCGGCCGTCGCGGTGCACAAACGCGTGTTGCCGTCCATGTGCGGGGTGCCGAGGCCCGCCTTGCCCACGATCCCGAGCGCGTAGTACTCCTCGAGGAACAGCTGCCCGGTCGAGTAGAAGCCGTGGCTGAGCGGGCCCTTGTCGGCGAGCAGCGCCCTGCTGCGCTCGACGATCGCGCCCATCGCGGTGTCCCAGTCGGTGGGGACGAGCTCACCGTTCCGCCGGATGAGGGGGGTGGTGAGCCGGTCAGCGCCGGCCATGCCCTGCCAGCTGCCGAAGAGTCCCTTCGGACCGAGGCGGCCGTGGTTCACCGAGTCGACCGCGCGGCCGCGCACGCCGACCATCCGCCCGTCCTTCACGGCGATGTCGCAGGCGCAGCCGTTGCTGCAGAGCAGGCACGCGGACTGCACCCACCGGTCGACGTCGCCCTCCCCCAGGCCGTCCGCGAGCTTGAGGTCCACCCGGACGGGCCAGCGCTCCCCGCGATCGAAGGGCGTCCGCGTGCCCCAGATGTCCGCGATCCGATCGACCATGCGACCCCCTCGTCCCGTCCTGATCCGGACCGTAGCCCCCGCACACCTCGAGGCCCCTGAGTTCGGAAGGGGCTGGACAGGAGCGCTCGGGTGGGCAACTACGCTCGTCGGGGCGACCGGGGGTGTCCGCTCGCGATCGGAGGGATCCGTGTTCGATCTGCTGCGCGACCGGCTCGCGCCCGCCTACCTCGACTACCACGAGGGCTGGGCGCTGCAGCGCCGCGTCCACGCCGACGTCGTGTCGGGAATGCGGCCGCCGACCCTGATCCTCTGCGAGCACGAAGCCGTCTACACCGCCGGCAAGCGCACGCAGCCCGAGGACCGGCCCGTCGACGGGACGCCGGTCGTCGACATCGACCGGGGCGGCCGGATCACCTGGCACGGCCCCGGGCAGCTGACCGGGTACCCGATCGTCCGGCTCGTGGAGCCCGTGGACGTGGTCGCCTTCGTGCGCGATCT
This sequence comes from Amnibacterium sp. CER49, assembly GCF_029846255.1. Taxonomy (GTDB): domain Bacteria; phylum Actinomycetota; class Actinomycetes; order Actinomycetales; family Microbacteriaceae; genus Amnibacterium. The sequence goes on from NZ_JARVWQ010000001.1 coordinate 1,301,063, forward strand.
GGAGGCGATGATGATCGACGTCGCCGCCCGCCACGGCGTCGAGGGCGAGCGGGTCGAGGGCCGCTCGGGCGTGTGGGTGCGCACGGCGCACGGCTACGACAAGATCGGCGCGATCGGCCTGCGCGTGCAGGACGGGGTGACCATGCACGGCTTCGCCCTCAACTGCAGCAACAGCCTCACCCCGTACGAGGCGATCGTGCCGTGCGGCATCAGCGACGCGGGGGTCGCGACGCTGTCGCAGCTGACCGGCCGGCGCATCGAGCCCGCCGACGTGATCGACGACGTCGTCGACGCGTTCGGGCGGCTCGTGCGCTTCCGCGCAGCGGCCGAGGTCGCCGCGTGACCGCGGGGACGCCGGGGCGCGGCGCGGTCGCGCTGCCCTCGACCGGGCTCGACCCGGCCCGCGAGTCGGGCGCCCGCAAGCTGCTCCGGCTCGAGGCGCGCAACGCCGCCGTGCCCATCGAGCGCAAGCCCGAGTGGATCAAGACCCGCGCGAACCTCGGCCCGGAGTACCGGGAGCTGCACCAGCTCGTGAAGAGCGAGGGGCTGCACACCGTCTGCCAGGAGGCGGGCTGCCCGAACATCTACGAGTGCTGGGAGGACCGGGAGGCCACCTTCCTCATCGGCGGCGCCCAGTGCACGAGGCGCTGCGACTTCTGCCAGATCGACACGGGCAAGCCCGCCGACTACGACACCGACGAGCCCCGCCGGGTCGCGGAGTCCGTGAGCGCGATGCGGCTGAAGTACGCCACCGTCACGGGCGTCGCCCGCGACGACCTCCCCGACGAGGGCGCATGGCTGCACGCCGAGACCGTCCGCGCGATCCATGCCGCGAACCCGGCCACCGGCGTGGAGATCCTCGCCACCGACTTCTCCGGCAACCCCGACCTGCTGGGCGAGGTGTTCTCGTCCCGCCCGGAGGTGTTCGCGCACAACGTCGAGACCGTGCCGCGGATCTTCAAGCGCATCCGGCCCGCCTTCCGGTACGAGCGCTCCCTCGGCGTGATCACGATGGCCCGCGACGCCGGCCTCGTGACGAAGTCGAACCTGATCCTCGGCATGGGCGAGGAGCCGAACGAGGTGCTCCAGGCCCTCGAGGACCTCCATACCGCCGGCTGCGACATCATCACCCTGACGCAGTACCTGCGGCCCACCCCCCGCCACCTGCCGGTGGCGCGGTGGGTCAAGCCGGACGAGTTCGCGGACTTCAAGACCGCCGCCGAGGAGATCGGGTTCCTCGGCGTCCTCGCCGGCCCGCTCGTGCGCTCCTCCTACCGCGCCGGACGGCTGTGGGCGCAGTCGATGCTCGCGAAGGGCCGTGAGATCCCCGAGGGGCTGCAGCACCTCGCCGACCCGGCCCTCGGCTTCGCGCAGGCGGTCTGAGGGCCTCCGCCCGCAACGGGCCCGTCAGGACCCGCGGTCGCGGCGGCCGTCGGTGCGCTCGGACGTCTCGGAGCGCGACTCGATGCGTCGCAGCACCATCGAGGCGAGGTCGCGGAGCGTCTCGAGCTCGTCACGGCTGTAGGCGCGGGGCACGCGGTCGAAGACGGTGAGCGCGCCGAGGTAGTGCCCGTCGGTGGTGATGAGGGGTGCCGCGGCCATCGAGCGGAAGCGCTCGCCGCCCGTCACCATCGGGTTGTCGCGGGTGCGCGCGTCGAGGAGCGCGTCCGGGATGGCCCACGGGGCGTCGCCCGGATCGGCGGCCGACCGGATGACGAGGTTGCGGTCGACGTACCGCTCGTCCCAGCCGGTGCTCGAGGCGAACCAGATGCGGTCGGCGGCGATGATCGCGACGAGCGCGACCGGCACCCGCAGCAGCGCGGCGGCGAGGCGGGTCGCCCGGTCGAACACCTCGTCGGGCTCGGTCCCGAGCACGTCGGCCCGCCGCACCGCGGCGAGGCGCTCGGGCTCGTCGCGCGCGAGCAGGTGCGGTGCGACGCGGCGGTGCGCGACGAGGTCGTCGACGATCACCGTCTGGAAGGCGTCCGACGCCTCGTCGGCCGGGATCCTGTCGTCGGGGTCGCGAGCGGTCATCGCACGGATGATCGCCGCGATGCCGGGCGGCACGTCGTCCGGGACCTCGGGATCGGCGTCGAGCCGAGCGAGCGTCGACTCGACGACCGAGCCCGGGAACGCGACCCGCGCCGTGGCCGCCTCGAGCAGCACGAGGCCGAGCGAGTAGACGTCGGAGGCCGCGGTCATGTCGAGGCCCTCGACCTGCTCCGGGCTCAGGTAGGCGGCCGTGCCGGTGGTGGTCTCCCCGTCCGCGTGCGTGCCGATGAGCGAGGCGATGCCGAAGTCGGCGAGCTTGCCGCGGAGCCGCCGCGCGGCCCCCCGGGTCGCGAGCAGGACGTTCGCCGGCTTGATGTCACGATGCAGGAAGCCCGCCTCGTGCACGGCCTGCAGCCCGTCCGAGAGGTCGAAACCGAGGTAGCAGACCTGTCCGGGCTCGAGCGGGCCGTTGCGCCGCAGGTGCTCCCGGAGGTCCTGGCCGGGGATGTACTCCATGACGAGATAGATCCGCGGGTGCGCCGGATCGCTGGCGTCGACCCCCGCGTCGAAGAGCGTCGTCAGCGCGTGGTGGTTCAGCGAGGCGATGAGCTTCGCCTCGGCCTCCTGCACCTGCAGGTCGTCCGGGGTCTCGGCCGTCGCCCGGAAGACCTTGATGGCGACGTCGCGGTTCAGCAGCGTGTCGCGGGCGAGGTAGACGGTCGCCATGCCGCCGCGACCGAGCACGCGACCGACGGCGTAGCGGTTCGCGAGGCGGGCGGGCACCTGACGGCCCGCGGGCTCCTGCGCGCTCACCCCGGCCCACCGATCGGCTCGCCGCGCCGCACCGGCGCGGGACGGCTGCGGCAGGACGCGATGCGGACGGGACGGCGAGTGACCCCGGGAACCAGGGCGCGGTCACTCCTCCAGAAGCTGGTAGACCCATTCACCGGACGGTCCCCGGCCCTCGCTCAGCACGTAGTGGTTGCCGTCGTAGCCGAGCTCGGCGGGTGGCTGTGCGTCGCCGCCGAGCTCGATCGTGAGCGGGATGGCGACGTCGAGCCGGGCGTGCGGGTTCGGTACGAGCAGGGCCCCGGCAGTCGCCATGGCTCCAGTCTTGACTCCGCGGTGGGAACCGGCTGCACGGCGGTCGAGCGACCGCCGTGCATCCGCTCCGGACGCGCGGGACTCAGCCGGCGAGGCCGGCGAGCAGGTTGACCGTTGAGGCGAGCACGACCGCACCGAAGACGTAGGAGAGCAAGGCGTGCCGCAGGATCGTCGCACGCATGACGCCCGTCTGGATGTCGGTGTCCGACACCTGGAACGTCATGCCGACCGTGAACGCGAGGTAGGCGAACTCGACGTAGCGCGGCGGCTCGTCCTGGTTGAAGCTGACCCCGCCGTCGGGCCCCGAGTAGTAGAGCTCGGCGTAGCGCAACGTGAAGAGCGTGTGGACGACGAGCCACGAGAGCGCGACGCTGACGAGGGCGAGCAGCGCGAGCAGGTCCTTGATGCCGGGCGCGGTGCTCTTCGCCCCGGCGAGCACGCCGACGACCGCGACGAGGCTCGCCACGCTGGCGATCAGCAGGATGAAGTCGGCGGTGCTCCGGTGGGGGTTCTGCCGGGTCGCTGCGCGGGCGGTCTCGTCGGCGTCCTTGTTGCCGATGACGATCCAGGTCCAGAGCAGGTAGACGCCGGCGGCGGCAACCCAGCCCACGTCGAGGGCGATGCGCCATCCGCCGAGCAGGGCCGTGATGCCGCCCGCCAGCAGCCCGGCGATGACGGTGACGGTGAGCCGCAGGACGGTGCGCCGTCGGGTCGCGGACTCGTCCCGGGCAGGGGCCTCCGAACGATGGCCCTGCTTCTCCGAGGTGCTCATGCGCGAATGGTGCCAGTGAGCACGCTGAGGGCGGACTGATTCTCCACAGCTCCTCGACGGCGCGCCGCCTCAGAGCGCGGTCGTGACCGGGACCTCGAGGGAACGGGCGAGCACGAGCACCTCCGGGACCGCGTCGGACGGCACCACCACGAGCGCGTGCGCGTCGGTGCCCGGCTCCTCCAGGCGGAGGAGCCGGTGGCCGTGCTCGGCGAGCACCCGGTCCGCGGCGGCGATCGCCTCCGCGAGGTCGTCGGTGTCGGTCACCTCGTCGAGGTCGGGCTGCAGGCGGAACACCCGCGGCAGCTGCACGAGCGCGTCCGAGAGCTCCATGCCGGTGTCCTCGGCGTCGAGGTAGGCGAGCGCGCCCGCGTCGTCGAGCCCGTCGAGCAGCGTCTCCCAGGCGTCGCCGTCCGGCTCGCCGAGGGCGGCCTCCACCGCGGGCGGGAGCAGCTCGTCGTCGTCGAGCAGCGCGCAGAGCCGCCGCCAGTCGTCCGTGGTCCCCATCGGGTCCATGGTGCCCGACGGGCCTCAGCGGTACGTGTAGAACCCCTCGCCCGACTCGACTCCGAGCAGCCCCCGGTCGAGGTAGTCGCGCTGCAGCCGCGCCGCGAACGCCCGCGACTCCGCGTTCCCCGCGATCGACACGGCGTAGGCCGTGCGGAGGCCGACCACGTCGAAGATCTGGAACGGCCCGAGCGGGGCACCCGTGGCGATGCGCCAGGTCGCGTCGATGGTCGCCGGGTCGGCCACGTCCTTCATGAAGAGCCCGGCGGCCGCATCGAGGAACGGCACGAGCAGCGAGTTGAGCACGTAGCCCGGCTGCTCCTTGCGCAGCCGGATGGGCACCATGCCGATCTCCTCGGCGAAGGCGGCGACCCGGTCGGCGACAGCCGGGTCGGTGCGGGACGTGCCCATGATCTCGGCCGTGTTCTGCGCCCAGATGTGATTCGCGAAGTGCAGCGCGAGGAACCGCTCGGGGCGGCCGGTCGACTCCACGAGATCGCTCGGCAGCAGCGTCGACGAGTTCGTCGCGAGCACCGTCCGCTCCGGCGCCACCTGCGCGAGGGCGCGATACACCCCGCGCTTCAGCTCGAGCGACTCGGGGACCGCCTCGATCACGAGGTCGGCGTCGGCGACCGCGGCGGCGAGGTCCGTCTCGAAGCGGATGCCCGCCGCGGCGGCGCGCACCGCGTCGGGATCCGCGTCGCGCACCTCACCGAGGTACTGCCCGACGATCGCGTCGAGCCGGCCCCGGGCCTGCGCCACGGCCTCGTCGCTCACGTCGTACGAGGTGACGGCGAAGCCGTGCACGGCGGTCTGGAAGGCGATCTGCATCCCGAGGACGCCGGCGCCGAGCACCGTGACCCGCTCGAACGACGACGACATGGTGCTCCTGCTTCCGATGGGCGGTGGCGCCCAGCATCGCCGGTCGTTCCCGACAGGTCGCCGCGCTGGCCCCTCGTGGTAGGGATCAGGGGGAGGTGAGGCCGGATGACCGATGTGCCGGTCGACGCGCTGTTCCGCGGCATCGACCTCACCGGCGTGCTCGCGAACGCGGTGCTCGGCGGCGTGCTCGCGCGTCAGGAGCGGCTCGATCCCATCGGGTTCGCGGCGCTCGCGACGCTGTCGGGCCTCGGCGGCGGCCTGATCCGGGACACCCTGCTGCAGCACGGACCGCCGATCGCGCTGCGGGACTACGCGTACGTGCTCACCGCGATCGCCGGGGCGGTGATCGCGTTCCTCCTCGAGGTGCAGGGCGGGTTCTGGGACCGCGTCTTCCCCTTCGTCGACGCCGTGTCGCTCGGCTGCTGGGCGGCCACCGGTGCGCAGCGCACCCTCGCCGACGGGCTCGGCTGGCTGCCCGCGATCCTGCTCGGCACGATCACCGCGGTCGGCGGGGGGCTCGTCCGCGACGTGGTGATGCGGCGCGTGCCCGGCATCTTCGGGGGCAACACCCTCTACGCCACCTCGGCGCTCGTCGCGAGCGGCGTGATGGTGGCGTGCTCGGTGCTCGGGGCACCGACGGCGGGCCTCGTCGTCTCGACGGTCACCGGGGCGGGCCTCACGCTGCTCGCGCGGTGGCGGGGGTGGCAGCTGCCGGCCGCGCCCTCGGGCCCGCGCCCGGTCTGGCGGAACCTGCGGCGCGGGCGGCGGCCGAGGCGGTAGGGGTCAGGCGCGCTCGGCGGGCATGACGATCCACAGGAGCACGTAGATGATCACCTGCGGGCCGGGCAGGAACACCGACAGCACGAAGACGAGCCGCACGAACCACGCCGGCAGGTCGAAGCGGCGGGCGAGGCCCGCGCAGACACCGGCGATCACGCGGCCGCGGCGGGGACGGACGAGGGCGCTCATCGCGGCAGTATGACCGGCCGAGTGCAGGGGATCCACCGTCCTGCAGGGCCGCAGCACGCCTGCTCACCTGCACCGCGGCGGATCCCCTGCATCCCGGGACGACGGGTCAGCCGGTGCGTGCGAGCGCGTCGGCGAGCGCCGCCTCGGTGTCGAGGGCGACGAGCGCCTCGTTCATCGCCGCTCCTGCCTCGGTGCCGTCGCCGACCGCCGTCGCGACCTTGAGCGACGGGTCGACCACGTTGCCGGCGGCCCAGAGCCCCGGGACGCTCGTCGCGCCCGCGCGGCTCACCTCGACGAAGACGCCGGCTCCCCGCTCGGTCGTCGCGGCGCCGAGCATGCGCAGCAGGGCGTCGTTCGGCACGGCCCGTGGGGTCACGAAGACCCGGTCGACCGTGCGGCGCTCGCCTGCGACCCGGACGCCCGTGAGCCGGTCCCCCAGCGAGAGCACCTGCTCGACGCGTCCCGGCAGCACCTCGACGCCCCGCGCCTCGAGGGCGCGGCGGTGCGCCCTGCTCGGCTCGAAGGCGTCGTGCGTGAGCAGCACCACCCGCGTCGACCACTGCCGCAGCAGCAGCGCGCGCGAGACGCCTCCCTCGTCCGTGGCGAGCAGCGCGATGCGCGCGTCGCGCGACTCCCAGCCGTCGCAGTACGGGCAGACGACGGCGCCGCGGCCCCACTGCTCGGCGAGGCCCGGGACGTCGGGCAGCTCGTCGCGGACGCCGGTGGCGACGAGCAGCTGACGGGCCGAGGTGGTGCCGCCGTCCGCGAAGGCCACGAGGAAGCCGTCGTCCATGCGCTCGACCGCCCTCGCCTCGCCGCGGCGGAGCACGCCGTCGTAGCGGGCCACCTCGGCGCGCCCACGCTCGAGCAGCACCGACGGCGGCGAGCCGTCGAAGCCGAGCACGCCGTGCGAGTGGGCGGCGGACGCGTTGCGCGGCTCCCCGCCGTCGACGACGAGCACGCGCCGCCGCGCCCGCGCGAGGGTGAGCGCCGCACCGAGGCCGGCCCCGCCGCCGCCGAGCACGAGCGCGTCCCACTCGGCTCCCCTTCCGCGATCCTGCACGAGCGCCTAGCCCTCCAGCACGCTCGCGACGCCGACGAGGTGCCCCTCGGGGTCGTGGAAGTGGCCGATCACGAGGTTCGTGCGGGGCTCGCGCACCGGCCCGAGCACGCGCGTGCCGCCGAGCTCCTCCGCCTTCGCGAGCGCCTGCTCGACGTCGGGCACGGCCACGTAGAAGATCACGTGGCCCGGATACGCCGGACCCCCGCCGACGCCGCCCGGGATGCCGGTGCCGTCCTCGGCCGTGTAGCGCGGAACGAAGCCGTAGCGGCCGTGGTCGGAGACGGAGTCGGACACGGGGTTGCTCGTGTCGTACTCCCAGCCGAACAGCTCGCCGAAGTACTGCTGGAGCCGCTCCGGATCCCTGCCCGTGATCTCGAAGTGGACGACCGGCTGCGCCATGACCGTGCTCCCTCCGGCGCCGCGGCCGACGCCCCGGGGTCAAGACAACCCGACCGCACCTGCGGGGAACGGGCATGCGCGCTGTGCGGGCGCCTCATCCTGCGGAGCGGGTCAGGTGAGCGGCGTGTGCTCCAGACCGTGCGCCGACGCGACGGCGGCGTTGGTGAGCCGGCCCGCCGACACGTTCACGCCCGCGCGCAGCGCCGGGTCGCGCTGCACAGCGGTCTCCCACCCCCCGTCGGCGAGCGCGAGCGCGTAGGGCAGGGTCGCGTTCGTGAGCGCGACCGTCGAGGTCGCCGGCACCGCGCCCGGCATGTTCGCGACGCAGTAGTAGCGGCTGCCGTGCACCGGGAAGGTGGGGTCGTCGTAGGTCGTCGGGTGCGAGCCCTCGAAGCACCCGCCCTGGTCGATCGCGATGTCGACGAGCACGGTGCCGGGCCTCATGTCGGCGACCATCGCGTCGGTGACGAGCTTCGGGGCCGCGGCGCCGGGGATGAGCACGCTGCCGATGACGAGGTCGGCGTCGCGCAGCTGCGCCGCGATCTCGTACGCGCTCGACCGGAGCGTCTGCACGCGCCCGTCGAAGCGGGCGTCGAGCGCGCGCAGGCGCGGCAGCGAGATGTCGAAGACCGTGACCGACGCCTGCATGCCGACCGCGATCGTCGCCGCGTTCTCGCCCGCGACGCCGCCGCCGATCACCACGACCTTCGAGCGCGGGGTGCCCGTGACGCCGCCGAGCAGCACACCGGGTCCGCCGTGGTGCCGCATGAGCTGGTCGGCCCCGGCCTGCACCGAGAGCCGGCCCGCGATCTCGCTCATGGGTGACAGCAGCGGCAGCGAGCGGTCCGGCAGCTGCACGGTCTCGTAGGCGATCGCGGTCGCGCCGGACGCGAGCAGCGCCTCGGTGAGCGGGCGGTCGGCGGCGAGGTGGAGGTAGGTGAAGAGCACCTGCCCGTCGCGGATGCGGCTGTACTCGCTCTCGACCGGCTCCTTCACCTTGAGCACGAGCTCGGCCTCGCCCCACACGGCGTCGGCGTCGTCGGCGAGGGTCGCGCCGGCGGTCTCGTACTCGTCGTCGGCGAAGCCCGAGCCCTCGCCCGCGCCCCGCTGCACGAGCACGCGGTGCCCGTGGCCGACGAGCTCGTGCACGCCCGACGGCGTGGCCGCGACCCGCGACTCGTTGCTCTTCACCTCGATGGGGACGCCGATCAGCACGCTGCACCTCGCTTCCGCCGGCCACCATCGGCCGCGTCGCTCCATTCAGCAGCAGGATTCGGGGCAGCGCCAGACCCGGCGAACTTCTGCGCGGAGAACGCTCCCGCGACTCTCATACGTTCGACTAGCGTGCCCGGCGTGAGCCTCGCGCCGAATGTCGCCGTCCCGCGCCTCGACGAGGTCGACCGCCGCATCCTCGACGCGCTGCGCGTGAACGCCCGCCTTCCGAACAACCGGCTCGCCGAGCTCGCGGGGGTCGCGCCCTCCACGTGCCTCCAGCGGGTGCGGGCCCTGCAGGACGCCGGCGTGATCCGCCGGTTCACCGTCGACCTCGACCCGACCGCCCTCGGCTACGGCCTGCAGGCCCTCGTCTCGATCCGGATCACGCCCGGGGCGCGCGACCAGCTCGCCGCGTTCGCCGAGCAGCTGCGGTCGCTGCCCGAGGTGTCGCAGTTCTTCTACCTCGCGGGCTCGGCCGACTTCATCGTGCACTTCCAGGCCCGCACGACGCAGGACCTCAAGGACTTCGTCACCGAGAAGCTCTCCACGAACCCGATCGTCGCCTCGACCAACACGAGCCTGATCTTCGAGCACGACGTGAACGTGCTCGGGCTGTCCTAGGCCCGGCTCCGGCCCGCTCCCGCGGCGCTACGCTCCGAGCGTGGCGACCATCTTCGACGTGGCCGCCGCCGCGGGGGTCTCGCACCAGACCGTCTCCCGGACGCTGAAGGGCGACCCCACGGTCCGGCCCGCCATCCGCGAACGCGTCGAGGCCGCGGTCGAGCACCTCGGCTACCGGCCGAACGCCGCCGCTCGCGCGCTCGCCAGCCGCCGCACCCGCACGATCGGGCTCATCGCCGTCGGCCTGCCGCTCTACGGCCCCTCGAGCACGACCCACGGCTTCAACACCGCCGCCCACCGCTCGGGCTGGGACGTCTCGATCGCCGCCCTCGAGCGCTCGGCCTCGGAGGTGCGGCACGCCGCCGACGCGCTGCTCGGGCAGGACGTGCAGGCGCTCGTCGTGGTCGGCCCCACCCCGTCGGTGACGGCCGGCCTGCGCGACCTCGGGCTGCGCGTGCCCCTGCTCACGTCGGTCCGCACCGACCTCCCGGGGGCGCACTGGGTGGGCATCGACTCCGAGGCGGGCGCCCGCATGGCCGTGCGGCATCTCGCCGAGCTCGGGCACCGGTCGATCGTGCACGTCGCGGGCCCGGAGGACTGGTCGGAGGCGCAGGACCGCGAGTCCGGCTGGCGCGCGGAGTGCGCCCGTCTCGGACTCGAGGCGCCCGTGCCGCTCCGCGGCGACTGGACCGCCGAGACGGGGTACGCGATCGGGCAGCGCCTCGCCGCGGAGGGCACCGCCACCGCGGTCTTCAGCGCCAACGACCAGACCGCGCTCGGCCTGCTCGCGGCGTTCCGCGAGGCGGGCGTCCGGGTGCCGGAGGACGTGAGCGTGGTCGGCTTCGACGACCAGCCCGAGGCGCACTTCTTCGCGCCGCCACTGACCACCGTGCGGCAGGACTTCACCGGCCTCGGCGAGCGGCTCACCGCGCTGCTCGACGCCCTCCTCGCCGGTGAGGAGGGCGGCGACCCGCCGGCCCAGGCGCCCGAGCTCGTCGTGCGGCGCTCGACGGGCCCGTCGCCCGCACGGCCACGATCTGCCATCATGTGAGCGCTCACTCTTCGGGAACGACGGAGTCCTCAATGACCGACGGCGACAGCGCCGACCGCTTCGTGATCGGCATCGACTACGGCACGCTCTCCGGGCGAGCGGTCGTGGTGCGCGTGTCCGACGGACGCGAGCTCGGTAGCGCCGTGCACGAGTACCCGCACGCGGTGATGGACCGGCGGCTGCCCTCCGGCACGCGGCTGCCCCCGGACTGGGCGCTGCAGGCGCCGGGCGACTACCTCGAGGTGCTGCAGAAGGCCGTGCCCGGGGCCGTGCGCGCCGCCGGCATCGACCCCGCCCACGTGATCGGCCTCGGCACCGACTTCACCGCCTGCACGATGGTGCCGGTGCTCTCGGACGGCACCCCGCTGTCGGACCTGCCGGAGTACGCGGACCGGCCGCACGCCTACGTGAAGCTCTGGAAGCACCACGCGGCGCAGGGCCAGGCCGACCGCATCACGCACCTCGCCGCCGAGCGCGGCGAGGCGTGGCTGCCGCGCTACGGCGGCCTCATCTCCTCCGAGTGGCAGTGGGCGAAGGCGCTGCAGCTGCTCGAGGAGGACCGCGAGCTCTACGACCGCATGGACCTGTGGGTCGAGGCCGCCGACTGGATCGTCTGGCGCCTCACCGGCACCCTCGCCCGGAACGCCTGCACCGCGGGCTACAAGGGCCTCCGGCAGGACGGCGGCTACCCGGCCCGCGACTTCGCGGCGGCGCTGAACCCCGACTTCGCCGACTTCGCGGACACGAGGCTGGCGGGCGACGTCGTCGCCCTCGGCGCCGCCGCCGGCCGGCTCTCCGCCGAGGCCGCCGCCTGGACGGGTCTGCGCGAGGGCATCGCGGTCGCGGCGGGCAACGTCGACGCGCACGTCACGATCCCTGCCGCGCAGGCCGTCGAGCCGGGGCGGATGGTGGCGGTGATGGGCACCTCGACCTGCCACGTCATGAACGGCGACCGCCTCGCCGAGGTGCCCGGCATGTGCGGCGCCGTCGACGGCGGCATCACCGAGGGCGCCTGGGGCTACGAGGCCGGGCAGTCCGGCGTGGGCGACATCTTCGCCTGGTACGTCGAGAACCAGGTGCCGCAGGCGGTGCACGAGGCCGCGGCCCGCGAGGGCAGGAGCGTGCACCAGCACCTCTCGGACCTCGCCGCGTCCGAGCCCGTGGGCGCGTCCGGCCTGCTCGCGCTCGACTGGGAGAGCGGCAACCGCAGCGTGCTCGTCGACCACGAGCTCACCGGTGTGGTCCTCGGGCTCACCCTCACCACCCGGCCCGAGGAGGTGTACCGGGCCCTCGTCGAGTCGACGGCCTTCGGCACCCGGAAGATCGTCGAGACCTTCCACGCCTCGGGGGTGCCCGTCGAGGAGCTCGTGGTCGCCGGCGGCCTCAAGAAGAACGCCTTCCTCATGCAGATCTACGCCGACGTGCTCCGCATGCCCATCTCGGTGATCGCGAGCGATCAGGGCCCGGCCCTCGGCTCGGCGATCCACGCCGCGGTCGCCGCCGGCGCCTACGCGGATGTGCGGGCGGCCGCGGATGCGATGGGCGGGCGCAGCGAGGGCGGCTTCACCCCCGACGAGCAGCGCGCCGACGCCTACGACCGTCTCTACGCGGAGTACAGCACGCTGCACGACTACTTCGGCCGAGGCGGCAACGACGTGATGCACCGCCTCGCCGCCCTCCGACGCGAGGCGTGGGCGTCGCGCGCCGAGAAGACCACCGAGCCCAGGACGGAGCTGCCCGCATGACCACCTTCAGCGACGAGGTCGAGGAGTCGATCGCCCGGGTCCGCGAGGAGGTCGCCGCGCTGCACGGCGAGCTCGTCCGCTACGGGCTCGTGGTCTGGACCGGCGGCAACGTCTCAGGCCGCGTCCCGGGCGCCGACCTGTTCGTCATCAAGCCCAGCGGGGTGCCGTACGACGCGCTCACCGCCGACGACATGATCCTCTGCGACCTCGACGGGGAGGTGATCGCCGAGACCGCGGGCGCGCACCGCAGTCCGTCGAGCGACACCGCCGCGCACGCGTACGTGTACCGGCATATGGCGCACGTCGGCGGCGTCGTGCACACGCACTCGACCTACGCGGTCGCCTGGGCCGCGCGCGGCGAGCCGATCCCGTGCGTGATCACGGCGATGGCGGACGAGTTCGGGGGCGAGATCCCGATCGGCCCGTTCGCGATCATCGGCGACGACTCGATCGGCCGGGGCGTCGTCGAGACCCTCACCGGGCACCGCAGCCGCGCGGTGCTCATGCAGAACCACGGCCCGTTCACGATCGGCTCCGACGCCCGCGACGCGGTGAAGGCCGCCGTCATGGTCGAGGACGTCGCCCGCACGGTGCACATCGCCCGGCAGCTCGGCGACCCGCTGCCGATCCCCCCGGAGGCGATCGACCGCCTCTTCGACCGCTACCAGAACGTCTACGGGCAGTCCTCCGACGCCCGCTTCGCCACGTCCGACGAGGAGTCCTGATGCCCGCGCTTCCCACCACACTCGACGGCTACGAGGTCTGGTTCCTCACCGGCAGCCAGCACCTCTACGGCCCGGAGACCCTCGAGCAGGTCGCGCAGCAGTCGCGCACGATCGCCGACACGCTCGGCGGCCAGGTGCCCGTCCGCGTCGTCTGGAAGCCGGTGCTCACCGACGCCGACGCGATCCGCCGCACCGCGCTCGAGGCGAACGCCGACGACCGGGTGATCGGCCTGATCGCCTGGATGCACACCTTCAGCCCCGCGAAGATGTGGATCGGCGGCCTCACCGCGCTGCAGAAGCCGCTGCTGCACCTGCACACGCAGGCGAACGTCGAGCTGCCCTGGGGCGACATCGACTTCGACTTCATGAACCTGAACCAGGCCGCGCACGGCGACCGCGAGTTCGGCTACATCGAGACGCGCCTGCAGGTGCCGCGCACCACGGTCGTCGGCCACGTGAGCGACCCGGCGGTGACCGCTCGCGTCGAGGTGTGGCAGCGGGCCGCCGCCGGCCGCGCGGCCGCGCGCACGCTGAAGCTCGCCCGCTTCGGCGACAACATGCGCTTCGTCGCGGTCACCGAGGGCGACAAGACCGAGGCCGAGATCCGCTTCGGCATGCAGGTGAACACCTGGGGCGTGAACGACCTCGCCGAGCGGGTGGCGCAGGCGTCCGACGCCGATGTCGACGCCCTGGTCGCCGAGTACGACGAGCGCTACGACGTCGTGCCCGCGCTGCGGGCGGACGGCGAGCGCCGGCAGTCGCTCCGCGACGGCGCCGCCATCGAGCTCGCCCTCAGGTCCTTCCTCGAGGAGGGCGGCTTCGGCGCCTTCACCACGAACTTCGAGGACCTCGGCGCCCTCACGCAGCTGCCGGGGCTCGCGGTGCAGCGACTCATGGCCGAGGGCTACGGCTTCGGCGCCGAGGGCGACTGGAAGACCGCCGCGCTCGTCCGCGTCGCGAACGTCATGGGTGCGGGCCTGCCCGGCGGCGCGAGCCTGATGGAGGACTACACCTACGACCTCACCCCGGGGTCGGAGCTGATCCTCGGCGCCCACATGCTCGAGGTCAGCCCGTCGCTCACGACGTCGCGGCCGAGCCTCGAGATCCACCCGCTCGGCATCGGCGGCCGCGAGGACCCGGTGCGGCTCGTCTTCGACACCGACCCCGGGCCCGCCGTGGTCGTCGCTCTCTCGGACATGCGCGACCGGTTCCGGCTCACCGCGAACGTCGTCGACGTGGTCGCTCCCTCGGCGCCGCTGCCGAAGCTGCCGGTCGGCCGCGCGGTGTGGAAGCCGCGGCCCGACTTCCGCACCTCGGCCACCGCGTGGCTCACCGCGGGCGCCGCGCACCACACGGTGATGACGACCGCGGTCGGCGTCGAGGTCTGGGAGGACTTCGCGACGATGACCGAGACCGAGCTGCTCGTGATCGACGAGTCGACGACGCTGCGCGCGTTCCAGGACCAGGTGCGCTGGAACAGCGCCTACTACCGCCTCGCGCGCGGCATCTGACCGCGCTCTCCGCAGGAGCACGGACGGTCGCCGACGCCCGGTCCTGCCGGGTCGCGCGCCCGCCTCGTGGACGTCATCGACGCGACGCCCGCAGGTCCCCGGTCGTTCGCCGCGGCCGGGGAGCGTGGCCGACGTGCATCTCCCCCTGCAGGTGAGCGCGGTCGTCTTCGACCTCGACGGTCTCCTCGTCGACACGGAGTCCGCGTGGCTGCGCGCCGAGGCCGAGCTGTTCGCGAAGCATGGCGTGCCCTTCGGTCCGCTGCAGCAGGCCGAGCTCGTCGGCCTCGCGCTGCCCGACCTGCTCGCCCGGCTGCGCGTCGCGCTCGATGTCGACGCCGAGCAGACGGACGCGCTCCGCGACGAGCTCGAGCGGCGGGTGACCCGGTTCCAGGGCGAGCCGCGCCTGATGCCGGGGGCCGGTGCCCTCGTGCGGCGGCTCGCGGGTCGCGTGCCGCTCGCGATCGCGACGAACAGCGGCCGCGACGCCCTCGAGGCCGCCCTGGGCGCGACCGGGCTGCGCCGCTGCTTCCCGGTGACGGTGACGGCCGACGACGTCGAGCGTCCGAAGCCCGCCCCGGAGCCCTACCTCGCCGCGTTCGCGGCGCTCGACGCCGACCCGCGCCGCGGCGTGGTGTTCGAGGACTCGGCTCCCGGCGCGGCCGCGGGGCGACGGGCGGGTGCGACCGTCGTCACCGTGCCTGCGGGCGGTGCAGCCGAGCCGCAGGGCCACCTGACGCTCGCCTCGCTCGAGGACCAGGGCCTCGCGCGCTGGTCGGAGCGGGTGCGGGCGATCCGCGAGCGGCGCCCGGCGCTGCTCGTCCCGGCGACCGCCTGACCGGTTCCCAGCGGGCGTCGCGACGCCCGGCCGAGGATGGGAGCGGCGGAGGGAGCGCGATGAGCGGCGACACGGGCGGCCTCGATCTGGCGGGCAGGCGCGGTGTGATCACCGGTGGCGGCCGGGGCATCGGCCGCGCGATCGCCCTGCGCCTCGCCGAGCGGGGCGGCGACCTGCTGCTCGTCGGGCGCGACCGCGGCACGCTCGAGGCCACCGCGGAGGACCTGCGGGCCGCTGGTGGCACGGCGCGTGCGCTCAGCGTGGATCTCACGGATCCGGCCGCGCCCGTCCGCGTGGTCGAGGCGGCGCTCGAAGGCGGCGGGCTCGACCTGCTCGTGAACAACGCGGGCAACGTGCGGGCCGGGCGGCTGGACGCGATCGGTGCCGACGACGTGCGCGCGATGGTCGACCTCAACCTCACCGCCGCGATCCTCACCACTCAGGCGGCGCTGCCCGCGCTCCGCGCGGCCGACCGCGGCGGGGTCGTGCTGTCGATCTCGAGCGGCATCGGGCTCGTGCCGCTGCCCTTCTACAGCGTGTACGCCGCCACGAAGACGGGCCTCGCGGGCTTCGGCCATGCGCTGCGCCGCGAGCTCGCGGGCACACGCGTGCACGTCGCGACCGCCTATCCGGGCGCGACCGACACGGACATGATGACGAGCTCGCGGGCGGGCGAGTCGCTCGGCTTCGGGCGCCGGCCGGTCGACGACGTGGTCGACGACCTCCTCGCGGCGCTCGAGCGCGGCGAGCACGAGATCAACACCTCGCTGCCGACGAGGCGGCGGATGCAGGAGCTGCACCGCGACGACCCGCTCGCCGTGGACGCCGCCCTCGCGCCGCGGCTCGCGGAGATGGAGGAGGCGGTGCGCGGCCATTCCAGCATCGCGCCGCTGCCCGGAGGTGCGGGCCCGCGCTCACGCGCCTAGTGGTGCCGGTGGTCCTGGATCGTCAGCCTCGGCGCGAACCGCGGCTTGCGGGCGCCGGAGCGGTAGATGAGCCGGACGATGCGCTGCCGGTGGCCGCGCCACGGCTCGAGCAGCTCGAGCATCCCGTCGTCGTCGACCGGCTTCCCGATGAGCGCGTACCCGACGAGCTTCGACAGGTGCAGGTCGCCGACGCTCGGGGCGTCGGCGTCGCCGTGCGCGCGCTGCGTGGTCTCGGCGGCGGTCCAGATGCCGACGCCGGGCACGGTGCGCAGCCGCTGGGCGACCGCGCTGCCGCCGCGGCCGAGCTCGAGGGTGCGCTCGAGCCCCGAGGCCACCCGGGTGGCCTCCATGACGGCCCGCGAGCGCTTCGGGTCGACGCCCGCACGGTGCCAGTCCCACGACGGCACCCGCTTCCAGACCTCGGCGGCCGGCGCGACCCGCATGCCCTCGGGCGCGGGGCCGGGCGCGGGCTCGCCGTAGCGGCGCACCAGCCACGCC
This sequence comes from Amnibacterium sp. CER49, assembly GCF_029846255.1. Taxonomy (GTDB): domain Bacteria; phylum Actinomycetota; class Actinomycetes; order Actinomycetales; family Microbacteriaceae; genus Amnibacterium. The sequence continues at coordinate 1,317,875 of NZ_JARVWQ010000001.1, forward strand.
CACGAGCGGTGCGCCTCGAGCGTCGTGATCTTCTGCTCGAGGATCGCGGCGAGCAGCATCTCGAACACCTGCCGGCAGCGGGTGAGCCGCAGGCCGGGGTTGCGGCGCAGCGTCTCGGCCAGCATCGCGTTGCCGGTGACGTCGAGGCCGCTCCAGTCGTCGCCCTCGCCGAGCAGCTCGGGCACGCCCGTGATCGCCCACTCGGCGCCCTCGCCCCAGGCGTGCGCGCGGATCGCGCCGTCGGTGCGCTGCGACAGCCGCAGGGTGGCGGCGCCGCACGGCGTGCGGACGGTGCGCCAGACGGCGACGCCCTCGGCGCGGAACGTCGGGTCGTACCCGCCGCGCCGCAGCGGCGCGACGGTGGCGAACAGGTCGACCGGGACCGCGGGCGCGTAGACGGTCGTGGCGTCGGACTCGACGAGGGCCACGGCGGTCACCGCACCAGGGTAGGAAGGATCGATGACACCCGTTCGGGGGACACGCCGGACACGCCGGGGACCGTCCGGATCGGCTGCCGTAGCGTCGAGGGGCCGGTCGTGCCGACCCCGATGCACCGACCGCGGAAGGCGCCTGTCGTGAAGACCTCCCTGCTGCTGCCGCTCGTCGTCCTCGTCGGCCGTACCGTCCGCGCGCTCGCGCGCCGCCTCGGCGGCGGCACCGCGATCCCCGGCCTCGTCGTCGAGCGGCTCGCCCCGTGGTTCCTGCCGACCGTGCTCGGCCGGCTGCCGCACGGCGTGATCGTCGTCTCGGGCACGAACGGCAAGACGACCACCACGAAGGTGACGGCCGACCTGCTGACGAGCCAGGGCCTCCGCGTGTTCACGAACCGCACCGGCAGCAACTTCACCCGCGGCGTCGTCTCGGCGATGCTCGCGGACGTCTCGCTCACGGGCCGCCTGCCCGCCGACGTCGCGGTCCTCGAGCTCGACGAGGCCCACGGGGTGCACTTCGCACGCGCCGTGCGGCCCACGCACACGATGCTGCTCAACGTGCTGCGCGACCAGCTCGACCGCTTCGGCGAGATCGACACCACGGCGCGGCTGCTCGAGCGCATCGCCCGGGCGACGACCACGACGGTGATCGCGAACCGCGAGGACTCGCGGCTCGTCCGCATCGGCGAGTCGCTCGAGGGGGTCGACGTGCGCTGGATCGGGCTCGGCCCCGCGACCCGCGCCGCGTTCCGGAGCGACGACGAGCTGCACGGCGGCGCCGAGGGCCCCGGGCCCGCGCACGAGGCCGATGTCGAGCTGCTCGAGTACGACGGCGACACGGCGCGCTTCCGGGTCGGCGGGCAGGAGCTCGTCGCCCCGCTGCGTCTCGGCCCCGTCTACAACGCGTTCAACGCCGCCGGCGCGATCGCCCTCACCCGCGCGGTGCTCGGCGAACGGCTCGACATCGACCGCGTCCGCGACGGCCTCGCCGGCATCGAGCCGGCCTTCGGCCGCGGCGAGTCCTTCTCCGTCGGCGGCACCCCGCTCGAGCTCGTGCTCGTGAAGAACCCCGCCGGGTTCCGCATGGCCCTCGCCGCCTACCCGCACGCGGGCGTCGCGACGATGATCGTCATCAACGACGCCGACGCCGACGGCCGCGACGTGTCGTGGCTCTGGGACGTCGACTTCGACGAGCTCCGCGCCACGGGCGTCGCCCTCACCTCGGGCGTCCGCGCCGCCGACATGGCGCTGCGGCTGCAGTACGACCTCGTGCCGGTCGGCGGCGTCGAGGACGACCTCGAGGCGGCGCTCCGGCGCTTCACCGCCGAGAACCCGGGCCCGAAACGCATCTACGCCACGTACACCGCCATGCTCGTGCTGCGACGCATCCTGCACGGCTCGTCCTTCGGAGTGCTCGCATGACCGGCGAACCCCTCACCATCGCCCACCTCTACCCGCACCAGATGAACATCTACGGCGACCACGGCAACGTGCTCGCCCTGCAGCGGCGGGCGCAGTGGCACGGCTACGAGCCGGAGGTCCTCGAGGTGCACCCCGGCGACCCGTTCCCGGCGCGCGCCGACGTGATCGTGGGTGGCGGCGGCCAGGACAGCGGCCAGTCCAAGGTGACCGGCGACCTCGGCCGCCACGCGGACGAGTACCGCGATGCGGTCGAGGACGGCACCCCGGTGCTGCTCGTCTGCGGGATGTACCAGCTCTTCGGCCGCGCGTTCGTGACGAGCGAGGGCGAGCGGCTGCCCGGCATCGGCGTGCTCGACCTCGAGACGACGGGCTCGTCGAAGCGGATCATCGGCAACGTCGCCGTCGAGAGCGACGAGTTCGGCACCGTGATCGGCTTCGAGAACCACAGCGGCCGCACCGTGCTCGGCAGCGGCGGGCGTCCGCTCGGGCACGTCGCGAAGGGCCGCGGCAACAACGGCACGGACGGCACCGAGGGCGTGCGCTACCGGAACGTCATCGGCACCTACCTGCACGGCTCGGTGCTGCCGAAGAACCCGCGGGTGGCCGACTTCCTGCTCGAGACCGCGGCGGTGCGGCGGCACGGCTCGTTCCACCGCGGCACCCCCGACGACGCTCGTGCGGACGCCGCTCGGCGCGTCGCCGCGTCGCGGCCCCGCTGACCCGACCCGGCTAGTTCGGGTAGTCGGGGGCCGGACCGAGCCCGAACTCCTGCTCGAGGGTCTTCACGCCGGAGTCGTGCATGCGCTTCGCGAGGTCCGTGCCGATGTAGCGGTAGTGCCAGGGCTCGAAGTCGTATCCGGTGATCGACGTGAGGCCCTTCGGGTAGCGCAGCAGGAAGCCGTACTGCCACGCGTGCGCGGCGAGCCACCGCCCCTCAGGCGTGGTCTCGAAGCACGCCGCGAGCGAGCAGTTCCCGGATGCCGCCCCGATGTCGATGGCGAGGCCGGTCTGGTGCTCGCTGTAACCGGGGCGCGCGGTGAGCTTGTCGGCGGCCGCCTTGCCCATGTCGTTCACGTCGGTGTCGTAGATGCTCACCTGGTACGTGTACGCCCGGTAGGCGCTGTTCGACGCGAGGTCGAGGCCGTCCCGCTTCGCCGCGTCGAACATCGTCACGACGGCGTCGGAGGCCTCCTTGCGCAGCTGCGGGGCGTTCGTGTGCGGCACGGGCACGTCGACGAGGTCCGGCGGCACGTAGTCCTTCGGGTTCAGCGGGTGGGTCTTGTTCACGACCACCCAGAGGCTCGTCGGGTCGGTGAGCGACAGCGAGGGTGCGGCGCTCGGCGTCGCTGACGGCGAGGCCGAGGTGCCGGCGCCGCTCGTGGAGCGCGTCGCGACCGGCGTCGAGGACGTCGACGCGCCGGGCGCGGTGCAGCCGGCGAGCGCACCGACGCCCAAGAGCCCGAGCACCATCCCCGCCGCGATCCGCCTCATGCCCGCCACGCTACGGGTCGCGCCTATGACGCCCGGGACGACATCCTCAGGCGACTCGACACGGGTCCTGGCTAGCCTGCCGCCATGGCGACGCAGGCGACGACGGACGAGCTCGCGCGGCTCGGCACCCTGATCGGGAAGGCGCGGTTCGCGATCATCACGACGGTGAGCGCCGATGGGCAGCTCGTGAGCCGGCCCATGGCCGTGAAGGAGCGCGACTTCGACGGCGACCTGTGGTTCTTCACCGAGGACCCGTCGCACAAGACGAACGAGGTGCGGGCGAACCCGCAGGTGAACGTCGCGCTCGACTCCGGCAAGGGCTGGGTGTCGATCGCCGGCGAGGCGCACGTCGTGAAGGACTCGGCCAAGATCGACGAGCTGTGGGACACGGGCGCGCAGGCGTGGTTCGAGCACGGGCGCGACGACCCGAAGGTCGCGCTCCTGCGGGTCGAGGCGCACACCGCGGAGTACTGGGCCACGGACCAGCCGACCCCGGTCGTCCTGCTGAAGTACGCCAAGGCGGCCGTGACGGGCGGCCGGCCGCACGTCGGCACCTCGCGCACGGTCGAGCTGCCGAGTTGAGCACGCGCGCGATCGTCGTCCGCGACGACGGCGGCGAGGTGCGGGCCGGGGTCCAGCAGGTCGAGCTCGCCGGCCCCGGCAAGGGCGAGACGCTGCTGGCGGTGACGCACTCGTCGCTCAACTACAAGGACGCGATGGCCGTCGCCGGACGCCCGGGCATCCTGCGCGGGCTGCCGATGGTGCCGGGCATCGACGCGGTGGGACGCACCCCGGACGGACGCTCGCTCGTCGTCACGGGGGCCGGACTCGGCGAGCGGCGGCACGGCGGCCTCGCCGAGCAGGTCGTGATCGAGCACGCCACCGCGGTGCCGGTGCCCGAGGCCTACACGCCGCGCCAGGCGGCGGCGATCGGCACGGCCGGCGTCACCGCGGCCCTCGCGGCGCTCGCGCTGCGTCGCCACGGTGCGCCTGACGGGCCGGTGCTCGTCACCGGCGCGGGCGGCGGGGTCGGCGGGTACGCGGTCGCGCTGCTCTCGGCGCTCGGGCACCGGGTCGTCGCGTCGACCGGCCGGCGCGAGGCCCTCGAGGAGCATCTGACCGGACTCGGGGCCGCCGAGGTCGTCGACCGGCTCGATCCGGCACCCGGACGTCCGCTGCAGCAGCAGCGCTGGGCGGCCGTCGTCGACGCCGTGGGGGGCGGACCCCTCGTCAACGCGATCGCGCAGACCGTGCCCGGTGGGGTGGTCGCCGCGTGCGGCCTCGCGGCGAGCCCGGACCTTCCCGGCACCGTGCTGCCGTTCATCCTGCGCGGCGTCGTGCTCGCCGGGGTCGATTCGGTCGCGATCGGCCAGGACGCCCGTCGCGAGGCCTGGGCCCTGCTCGTCGCGCACGTGCCCGGCGACGTCGTCGACCGGCTCACCGAGCGCGAGATCGGTCTCGGCGAGGTGGCCGCCGCGGCCGACGAGGTGCTCGCGGGGCGGATCCGCGGCCGCGTCGTCGTGGACGTCCGCCGCTGACCGGCGCTCCGATGCCGGGGTCCGACTACCGCGAGTAGGTACTTCGCGCTGGTGTAGGTAGGAACACCGCGTGTCGGACCTACGGAAGGACGAAGTACCTACACGCGGTGTTCGCGGGGGTCAGGGGGCCGGCGGGGTCGCTGCGGCAGCGGCGCGGGCCGCGACCGGCAGGGCCGCCTCGACGCGCTCGAGGGCCGCGTCGTCGTGCGCAGCGGTGAGGAACCAGGCCTCGAACACCGACGGCGGCAGGCTGACGCCGTTGTCGAGCATGGCGTGGAAGAACGGCGGGTAGCGCCACGCCTCCTGCGCGCGCACCTCGTCGTAGTCCCGCGGCGCGCGGTCGATGCCGAAGGCGACGCTGAACAGGTTGCCCGCCGTCGAGATCGCGTGCGGGACCCCCGCCTCGGTGAGCGCGGCCGCGAGGGCGCGCTGGACCCGTGCTGACGCCTCGTCGAGGCGCGAGTAGACGTCGGCGTCCGCGGCGCGGAGCGTCGCGAGGCCCGCCGCGACCGCGACCGGGTTCCCCGAGAGCGTGCCCGCCTGGTAGACGGGGCCTTCGGGAGCGAGCAGCGCCATCACGTCGGCGCGGCCGCCGAGCGCGGCGAGCGGCATGCCGCCGCCGATGACCTTGCCGAAGGTGATGAGGTCGACGTCGATCGGGCCGCCGGGCTCGATCGCCCACCAGCCGCCGGGCGAGACGCGGAAGCCGGTCAGCACCTCGTCGGAGATCACGAGCGCGCCGTCGGCGTGCGCGATCTCGACGACCGCCTGGTTGAAGCCCGGCACGGGCGCGATGACGCCCATGTTCGCGGCGGCGGCCTCGGTGATGACGGCGGCGATGCGGCCCGGGTGCGTCTCGAAGGCGAGCCGGAGGGCGGCCTCGTCGTTGTAGGGCAGCACGAGCGTCTGCGCGGCGATGGCGGCGGGCACGCCCGCGGAGGCGGGCAGCGCGAGCGTCGCGACGCCCGAGCCCGCCTCGGCGAGCAGCCCGTCGGAGTGCCCGTGGTAGTGCCCGGCGAACTTCACGACGAGGTCGCGCCCGGTCGCGCCGCGGGCGAGCCGGACCGCGGTCATCGTCGCCTCGGTGCCCGTCGAGACGAGCCGGAGCCGCTCGACGGGGTGGCGGCCGCCGCGCTCGATGCGTGCCTCGACCAGCTCGGCGAGCTCGATCTCGCCCTCGGTCGGCGCCCCGAAGGAGAGCCCTTCCGCGGCGGCGTCCTGCACCGCGCGGATCACGCGGCTGTCCGCGTGCCCGAGGATCGCGGGACCCCAGCTCGCGACGAGGTCGACGTACTCGCGGCCCTCGGCGTCGATCACGAACGGGCCGCGCGCCGTGCGGAGGAAGCGCGGCACCCCGCCGACCGAGCGGTAGGCCCGGACCGGGGAGTTCACGCCGCCCGGGATCGCCCCGAGCGCCCGGTCGAAGAGCGCCGCGTTGCCCGTCATCGTCCCCGCAGCCATCCGGCCACCTCCGTCGCCCAGTAGGTGAGCACCGCGTCGGCGCCGGCACGGCGGATGCCGGTGAGCGTCTCGAGTATCGTGCGCTCCCGCTCGATCCAGCCGTTCGCGGCGGCCGCCTCGACCATCGCGTACTCGCCCGACACCTGGTACGCCCACACGGGCACCGGGCTCGTCGCGGCGACGTCGGCGAGCACGTCGAGGTAGCTCATCGCCGGCTTCACCATGACGACGTCGGCGCCCTCCTCGATGTCGAGCACGGCCTCGCGGCGGCCCTCGCGACGGTTCGCGGGGTCGAGCTGGTAGGTGCGGCGGTCGCCCTGCAGCGCCGACTCGACCGCGTCGCGGAAGGGGCCAAAGAAGGCGGAGGCGTACTTCGCGGCGTAGCCGAGCAGCAGCACATCGGAGCGGCCGGCGCCGTCGAGCGCCTCGCGGACGGCCGCGACCTGGCCGTCCATCATCCCGGAGAGCCCGAGCAGCTGCGAGCCCGCCTCGGCCTGTGCGAGCGCCATGTCGCGGTACCGCTCGAGCGTCGCGTCGTTGTCGACGGACCCGTCGGGGGCGAGCACACCGCAGTGGCCGTGGTCGGTGAACTCGTCCAGGCAGAGGTCGGTCTGCACGACGAGGTCGCCGCCGACCTCCTCCGCCGCGACCCGGGTGGCGCGGTTCAGGATGCCATCGGGGTCGGTGGCGCCCGAACCGAGGGCGTCGCGCTGCTCGGGGATGCCGAACAGCATGACGCCGCCGAGGCCGGCCGAGGCCGCCTCGGTGACGGCGCCGCGGAGGCTGTCGAGGGTGTGGTGCAGCACCCCCGGCATCGAGACGATCGGCCGCGGCTCGGCGAAGCCCTCGCGCACGAACAGCGGCAGGACCAGCTGGGCCGGATCGAGGCGCGTCTCCGCCATCAGGCGCCGCACGGGCTCGGACCGGCGCAGGCGGCGCGGGCGGACGGCGGGGAACTGCGCGGTCATCGGGTCCACTCCTGCATCCGCCGGTGCTCGGCGAGCTCCTCGAGGGTCGCGATCAGCGACCCGATCGTCCGCTCGCGTGCGACGAGGTCGACGCGGAGCCCGGCCGCCTCCGCGTCGGCGGCGGTGCGGGGACCGATGCACGCGAGCACGGTGCGCGACGGCACGAGCCCGATCTGCACCGAGATCTGGTTGGCGACGCTGCCCGAGGTGACGAGGATCGCGTCGAAGCGGCCCGCGGCGACGTCGGAGACGATCTCGGGCGAGATCGGCACGCCGACCGTGCGGTACGCCACGACCGCGGAGACGTCGTGCCCCGCGGCGCGGAGGCCGTCGGTGAGCACGGGCTTCGCGATGTCGCTTCGCAGGGCGAGGATCCTGAGGTTCGGAGCGCCCTCGGTGGCGTCCGCCCACTCGGCGAGCAGGCCCGCGGCCGAGTTGTCGCGACGAGGGGTGAAGTCGACGCGGTAACCCGCGGCGACGAGCGCGGCAGCGGTGGTCTCGCCGACCGCGGCCACCTTCGTTCGGGCCGGCAGCCGCACGCCGTGCGCGGAGAGCACGTCGACCGTCGTCGCGCTCGTGACGGACATCCAGTCGAACTCGCCCTCCTGCAGCCGCTCGAGCGCGGCCTGGAGCGCCGAGGCGTCGTCGGTGTTCGCGAAGTTGATGGACGGCGCGACCACCGGCACGGCGCCGCGCGACCGGAGCGCGGCGGCGACGCTGTCGCCCCACGGTCCGCCGCGTGGCACGAGCACCCGCCAGCCCTTCAGCGGCTTCGTGCTGCGGGGCGTCGCGAGCCGGGGACCGGCGCCTCCCGGGGCGCCGGGCTCCTCCTCGAGCGCGCGGCCTTCGGGATCGAGGGGGCTCATGCGGACACTCCGATCGGGGCGAGGTCGGCTGCGCCTGCGGCGAGGAGGTCGGCCGCGAGGCCTTCCGCCGCGGCGCGCAGGACGGCTGCGCGGGTACCGTCGTCGTAGGACACGGCGCGCCGGCGGTCGAGCCGGGCGCCGCCGCCGGGACGGTGGACGCTCGCCCACAGCTCCGCGCCCGCGGCGCCGACGCGGCTCGAGACGCCGATCGGCGCGATGCAGCCGGCCTCGAGCCGCCGCAGCACGAGCCGCTCGGCTGCCGACGCGTCCTGGGAGAGGGGATCGGTCAACGAGGCGATGGCCGCGGACACGCCGGTGGCGGGTACGGCGGGGTCGGTGAGCGGACGGGCGTCCTCCTCGCGCACCTCAACGGCGAGCGCGCCCTGCCCCGCGGCGGTGGGCCACGACTCGAGCGGCAGCAGCTCGGTGACGGCGTCGAGCCGGCCGAGGCGGGCGAGACCCGCGGCGGAGAGCACGACCGCGTCGAGCACGCCGTCGCGCACGCGGCGCAGGCGGGTGTCGACGTTGCCGCGGAGGTCGACGACCTCGAGGTCGGGCCGGCGGTCCTTCAGCTGCGCGCGGCGTCGGGGCGAGCCGGTGCCGACACGGGCGCCGGCGGGCAACGTCTCGAGCGTGAGGCCGTCCCGGGCGCAGAGCGCGTCACGGGCGTCCCCACGCGCCGGCACCGCAGCGACCACGAGGCCCGCGGCGGGCTCGACCGGCAGGTCCTTCAGCGAGTGGACGACGAGGTCGCACCCGCCCTCGCGGAGGCTCGTGCGGAGGGCCCCCGCGAACACGCCGGTGCCGCCGATGGTGGCGAGGGAGGCGCCGGAGACGTCGCCCTCCGTGCGCACGACCGTCAGCTCGCAGGCCGTGCCGCCCGAGACGATCGCGTCGCGGACCGTGCTCGCCTGGGCGACGGCGAGGGCGCTGCCGCGGGTGCCGAGCAGCAGGGTCACGGCTGCAGGCCGGAGATCGCCGGTCGGAAGCCGAGCCTCGCGTTCTCGCAGCAGCCCGGGCGGCACACGTCGTACCAGGGGCCGAGCGCCGTCTCGGCGGGACGCTGCGCCGTCGGTACCCCGTCGCGGCGCTCGAGCACGAGGTCGACGAGCCCGGACACGTAGGCGGGGTCGACGCCGGGGGTGGGCGTGCGGACGGCGACGAGCCCGAGCTCCGCGGCGGTCTCCTGGGCCTCGGTGTCGAGGTCCCACTTGACCTCCATGTGGTCCGACACGAAGCCGAGCGGCACGATGAGCACGCCACGCACGCCCTCGCCGGCGACGCGCTTCAGGGCGTCGTTGACGTCGGGCTCGAGCCACGGCTGCGTGGGCGGCCCGGAGCGGGACTGGAAGACGAGCTCCCACTCCACCCCGCGCCCGACGCGCCGCATGACGACCTCGGCGACGGCGCGGTGCTGCGCGGCGTAGGCGCCGCCCGGCCCGAAGTCGCGGTCGTGGGGGCCGCTGCGCTCCGCGTCCGCGGTCGGGATCGAGTGGGTCGAGAAGAGCACCCGCGTCTCGGCGACGAGGTCGACACCGGGCAGGCGCTCCTCGAGCTCGCGGAGGCCGCGCTCGACGCCGTCGACGAACGGCTGCACGAAGCCGGGGTGGTCGAAGTACTGGCGCACCTTGTCGACCTCGAGCCGGTCGGCGAGGCCCGTCTCGTCGAGCACCCGCGCGAAGTCCTCGCGGTACTGCCGGCACGACGAGTACGAGCTGTAGGCGCTCGTCGCGATGGCGAGCAGCCGCCGGTGTCCGGCGTCGGCGGCCTCCTGAAGCGCATCGGTCAGCAGCGGGCCCCAGTTGCGGTTGCCCCAGTACACGGGGAGGTCGATGCCGCGCGCGGCGAGCTCGGCCTCGAGCGCCGCCTTGAGGGCGCGGTTCTGCCCGTTGATGGGGCTCACGCCACCGAAGGCGCGGTAGTGGTGCGCGACCTCCTCGAGCCGCTCGTCGGGGATGCCGCGGCCGCGCGTGACGTTGCGCAGGAACGGGATCACGTCCTCCTGGCCCTCGGGGCCGCCGAAGCTCGCGAGCACGACGGCGTCGTACGCGACCGGCTCCTCGACGTGCTCCGGACCCGTGCGGGCGGGCGCTGTCGCGTTGCGCACCGGCAGGGTGTCGGTCACGACAGCACCTCCGCGATCTCGGCGACGTCGATGCGCCGCCCCGTGAAGAAGGGCACCTCCTCGCGCACGTGCAGGCGGGCCTCGGTGGCGCGCAGGTCGCGCATCATGTCGACGAGGTCGGTGAGCGAGTCGGACTCCATCGGCAGGATCCACTCGTAGTCGCCGAGCGCGAACGCGGCGACCGTGTTCGCGATCACGGACTTGTACGCAGCGCCCCGGCGGCCGTGGTCGGCGAGCATGCGCGCGCGGTCCTCGTCGGGCAGCACGTACCAGTCGTACGAGCGCACGAACGGGTAGACCGAGAGCCAGTCGCGGGGCCGCTCGCCCCGGAGGAAGCCGGGCACGTGGGTGCGGCTGAACTCGGCGTCGCGGTGCACGGCCATCGCGTTCCAGACCGGGAGCATCCCGGCGATCGGCTCGGTGCGGCGGATGCGGCGGTGCGCGGCCTGCAGCGCAGCGGGGTCGTCCCCGTGCAGCCAGAACATCAGGTCGGCGTCGGCGCGGAGACCCGAGACGTCGTAGACGCCGCGCGTCGTGACGCCCTCCTCGGCGAGCGTGCCGAGCAGGGCGGCGAGCCCCGCGGTGTCGGTCCCCGAGGACGGTCGCGCCGGATCACGGCGCAGGACTGCCCAGAGGGTGTACCCCGCTTCGGTCATGGTGGTTCCTCGATGCGATGCGGGCGGCCCGAGAGGGCCGCGTGAATGAGGTCGCAGCCGGGTCGCGCAGAAGGGTGGCCCGTCCGCCGGTCGCGGCGCTGCGGGCGTCCCTCCAGTCTGCTACACCCGCGGAGGAACCCGGACGCGCAGAAGGGGCGCCCCCTCACGGGGGCGCCCCCTCCCAGTGCTTTCGAAGCCTGCCCGGGGCCGTCAGCCCCGGCGGGTGGCGCCGCGGATGATCAGGGCGCCGAGGCCCGCCACCACAGCGGCGGTGCCGCCGAGCACGCCGTAGACGAGCGCGGGGTTGTCGCGGCGCAGCTCGTCGAACGTCGCGCGGCCGTCGGCGATCAGCCGCCGCGCCTGCTTCGGGACGTCGAGCCGGTCCTCGATCGCGTCGAGGGTCGCGGCGAGCCGCTGCCTCGTCTGCTCGATGTCGGATCGGATCTCGGACAGCTGCCGGTCCTTGTCGCTGCCGTCACCGGTCATAGGAACCAACCCCCTTGAATGCCTTGACGTCGTCCTTCACGGAGTCGACCGCCTCCTTCGGTACCGGCGGCACCCCCCGCTTCACGCGCGAGAGGCCGAGCAGGCCGAGCACGGCGGCGATGAGCAGCAGGACCACGCCGACGATGAGCGCGGAGAGCCAGGGCGGCAGCGCGGTGGCGATGCCGAGGATCGCCGTCGCGATGAGCACCCAGAGGGCGAAGTAGCCGAACACCGCGGCGCCGACGAAGAGCCCGATGCCGATACCCGCGACCTTGAGGCGGCTGACCGCCTCGCGCTTGATCTGCTCGATCTCGTCGCGGATGAGCGCCGAGACGAGCCCCGGCAGCTCGCCGATCAGCTTGAAGACCGACTTGCGCGACGGGTCGTCGGGCGACGGGCTGTGCCGGTTCGGCTCCTCCCGGGAGGCGCGCGGGGTCCCGGTGGCGCGTGCGGTGGTGGTCATCGACGCCTCACGCCGCGGTCTGGTCGCTCTTGCGCTTGGTGACCTGCGACACGACCTTCTTGGCCTGGTCGACGACGGCGCCCTGCACCTCGGGGGCGCGCTCCTTCACGAAGCCCTGCACCGTGTCGATCACCTGGTCGACGGTCTTCTGCACGTTCCGGTCGTTCCAGAGACGGTCGCTCGCCGCCTTGATCTGCTCGTAGCGCCGGCGACCGGCACGCGCGCCGAGGACGTACCCCACAGCGGCTCCGGCAATGAACATCAGCCTGCCCGACATCCGAGTCCTCCTCACGTTCTTCGTCGAGTCCTGGGTCCGACTCGTCGCCCCACTGTATCGACCGTGAACCGTTCGATCAGGGAGTTCCCTTCGCATCATCAGGGAAGGTCCGGCTCGAGCGCGAGGGCCGCCGCTTCGGCGCCCGCCACCACCGACGCGAGCCCGGTTCCGGTGCGCCACGACCCCGTCACCGCGAGGCGCGGAGGCAGCGCGGCGGCGTCGAGCGCGGCCCGGATCGCGCGCGTCTCGGGCGCGAGCGGCGGCGCGGAGTCGACCCACACCGTGTCGAGCCGGTCGGTCGGCTCCGGCAGGTCGAGACCGGTGAGCGCCGACGCGTCGGCGCGCACGGCGGCCGGATCGACCTCGTCGGGCCCGCGGTAGGCGAGGCGCAGCAGGTGGCGCCCTGCCGGCAGCTCCGCGCCCACCCAGGCCCACTTCGCGGTGACGTGCGTCAGCGCGGTCGCCCGGACCCCGGTGAAGGACGGGGCGCGGAGGACGCCGCTGCCGCGCGGCGCGGCGTCGAGGCGCGCGTCGTCGACGGCGAGCACCACCGAACGGCTCACCGCCGGCCGCGGCCGGGGCAGCTCGGCGACCGTCGGGGCGGCGTCGCGGAGCAGGTCGAAGGCGGCGGCGCCGTCGGCCGCGACCACGACCGCATCCGTCTCCAGGTCCTCCCCCGGCGTGACGACCGTGAAGCCGGGTCCGTGCGGCTCGGGGTGCACGCCGAGCACCTCCTGCCCCGTCCGCACGGCGACGCCGAAGCGCTCGAGGTCGTCGAGCAGCGCGTCGACGAGCCGCGCGACGCCGCCGCGCACGCCCTGCACGGCGCTGCCGGCGGGTGCTGCGGAGCGCAGCCGCAGCACCGCGGCCGACAGGCTGCCCGTCGCCGTGATCGCGGCGTTCAGCTGCGGGGCGATCGCGTCGACCTCGACCTCGTCCGGGTCGACGCCGTACACGCTCTCGACGACGGGCGCGACGAGCCGCTCGAGCACGCGCTGCCCCATCCGCCCCCGCACGAGCGGCCCGAGACGGTCGTACCGGCCAACGCGCAGCACCGGGACCAGCCGATCGGCGTAGGCCCGCAGGGCGCCCGGCCAGTCGACCACCCGCCGGACGTCGTCCGCGAGCGGCGAGGCGGGGATCCCGAGCACGCCGCCGGCGGGCAGCGGCACGGTCCGGTTCCCGAGCGCGACCCAGGCGCTGCCGGCGGGATCGACGAGGTCCGCCTCGAGCCCCAGGTCGGTGAGCAGGCCGCGCACGGTGCCGCCCCGGACCGCGAAGCTCTCGGCACCGGTGTCGACGACCGTGCCCGCGACCTGGCCCCGCGCCACGCGACCACCGGGCCGCTCCCGGCGCTCGAGCAGCGTCACCGCGGCGCCGCGGAGCGCGAGCCGGCGAGCGGCGACGAGGCCCGCGACCCCGCCCCCGACGACGACCACCCGCATCACGGCAGCTCGTGCGCCCACTCGACGATGCGGGTGAGCACGCCCGGATCCGTCGTGGGGGGCACCCCGTGACCGAGGTTCAGCACGTGCGCCGGCGCGGCCCGGCCGGCGGCGACGACGTCGGCGAGGTGCGCCTCGAGCACCGGCCAGGGCGCCTCGAGCAGCGCCGGATCGATGTTCCCCTGAACGGGCACGTCGCCGCCGAGCAGCGCCGAGGCCGCGTCGAGGGGGATGCGGTGGTCCACCCCGAGAACGTCGGCGCCCGCGTCGCGCATCGCGGGCAGCAGGTGCGCCGTACCGGTGCCGAAGTGCACCGTCGGCACCCCCTCCACCCCGGCGAGGGCGCGGGCCGATGCGGGCAGCACCGCGACGCGGTAGTCCCGCTCCGACAGCGCGCCCGCCCACGAGTCGAACAGCTGCACGGCCTGCGCGCCGGCGCGGACCTGGGCGGCGAGGAACGCGCCCGAGACGTCCGCGAGCCACTCGGTGAGGCGCTGCCAGGAGCGGGGGTCGGCGTGCATCAGGGTCCGGGCGCGCAGCTGGTCCTTCGACGGGCCGCCCTCGACGACGTAGCTCGCGAGCGTGAAGGGCGCGCCGGCGAAGCCGATGAGCGGCACGTCGCCGAGCTGCGCGACCGTGCGGCGCACCGCGTCCTCGATGACCTCGAGCGCCTCCGGGGCGAGCTCGTGCGCGGTGAGGGCGTCGAGGTCCGCGGCGTCGCGGACCGGCCGCGCGAAGACCGGGCCGCGTCCCGGCACGATCTCGACGTCGACGCCCGCGAGCTTGAGCGGCACGACGATGTCGCTGAAGAAGATCGCCGCGTCGACGCCGTGCCGGCGCACGGGCTGCACCGTGATCTCCGCGGCGAGCTCCGGGGTGAGGCAGGCGTCGAGCATCGCGGTGCCGGCCCGGCTCGCGCGGTACTCCGGGAGGGAGCGTCCCGCCTGCCGCATGAACCAGACGGGCAGGCGCGCGGGGCGGGTGCCCCTGTAGGCGTCGAGCAGCGGGGCGGAGGGAGCAGGCACGGTCAGGGATCCTCCCACCGCGCGCGCGGTGCTCGCCCTCGGCGGACGGGCAGAGGGCGCCCCCAGGGGGCGTTTACACTCGATCCTCGTGCTCAAGGCCCTCACCGCGGACTACCGCACCGCGGGCTTCGAGCTGCTCGAGCGGCTCGCGGTGGTGACGCCCGAGGCCGTCGCCCGGTTCGCCGCCGAGCGCGACGGCGTGGCAGGTGCCGTCCTGCTCGCCACCTGCAACCGCTTCGAGGCCTACCTCGACATCGAGGACGACGCCGCGGCGCTCGACGCGCTCGTCGAGCGGGCCGCCGCCGAGGCGGACGTGCCCGCGGAGCGCATCCGCGAGGCGCTCGTCGAGCGGGACGGCGAGGACATCCCCGCGCACCTCTTCGCGGTGTCGAGCGGCCTCGAGTCGCTCGTCGTCGGCGAGGCCGAGATCGCCGGCCAGGTCTCACGCGCGCTCGAGTCGGCCCGCACCGCCGGCAGCACGACGACCGCCCTCGAGCGGCTCTTCCAGCGCGCGTCCCGCACGTCGAGCTCCGTGCAGAACCGCACGCGCCTCGGCTTCGCAGGCCGCAGCATCGTGCGCCTCGCGCTCGACCTCGTCGAGGGACGGCTGCCCGACTGGTCCGCGGTGCGCGTGCTGCTGATCGGCACCGGCACCTACGCGGGGGCCACCCTCGCCGCCCTCCGCGACCGCGGCGTGCGCGAGGTGGCCGTGTACTCGCCGAGCGGTCGCGCCGAGCGCTTCGCCCGCCGCGAGGGCGTGGTCGCCGTGCCCCGCGACGACCTGCCCGCCCGGCTCGCCCGCGCCCACGTCGTCATCGCCTGCAGCATCGCGACCGAGCCGATCCTCGACGCCGCGAAGCTCGGCCGGGCGCGCGAGCGGGAGCAGGTCGCCGGTCGCCAGCTCGTCGTCGATCTCGGCCTGCCGCGCAACATCGACCCCGACGTGGTCGACGTGCCGGGCGTCGAGCTGCTCGACCTCGAGACGATCAGCCTGCACGCGCCGCTGCCCGAGCTGCAGGCCTCCGCCGACGCGCAGGCCCTCATCGATCAGGCGGTCGAGGAGTTCCGCGCCGACCAGCAGGCCGCCGCGGTCACGCCGGCCGTCGTCGCCTTCCGCGGGCACGTCTTCGAGCTCGTCGAGGCGGAGCTCGAGCGCCTGCGGCGTCGCGGCCCGCTCGACGAGTCGACCGAGCGCGCGATGCGCCACCTCGCCAGCGTGCTCGTGCAC
The DNA here is from genome assembly GCF_029846255.1 of Amnibacterium sp. CER49. Taxonomy (GTDB): domain Bacteria; phylum Actinomycetota; class Actinomycetes; order Actinomycetales; family Microbacteriaceae; genus Amnibacterium. Next base: position 1,333,757 of record NZ_JARVWQ010000001.1, read on the forward strand.
GGTCCCTCGACCCGGGCCCGCACGTTCGCGGCGCAGGGCGAGGCGCAGCGCTTCACCGATGCGCTGTCGGTCGTGTTCGGCGTCGAGCCGGCACCGCTCGCGCAGCCGCGCGACGACCTCCGGCCCGCCTCGGACGAGCTCGCCGGCTGACCGGACGACGGAGATCCTGCGCTCGACCGGCCGAGATCCCTCCCGCAGCACGCGGACTCGTGCACGGATCCCCCGTTCCGTCAGGACAGGGTGTCGAGCAGGTGCGCCGCGGAGCGCAGCCAGGCCGCGCCGCGGTCGTCGCCGAGGCGGAGCAGCAGCAGACCCGTCGAGACCCGTTCGACGAAGGCCCACTCCCAGATCGCCTGGGCGTCGAGCCCGGACCGCTCCGCGAGCAGGCGGCACCACCCCTGCAGCGTCGCGACGGGCAGCTCGGCGTCCGCGCCCCGCTCGCGCAGCACGACCCCGAGGTCGTACGCCGGATCGGCGACGAAGCCGTCGGGGTCGATGAGCAGGTACCCGGACACCGCCCCCGCGCGGGCGGCCTCGAGGGGGTTGCCGGGGTGCGGGTCGCCGTGCACGACGACCTCCTCCCCGCGGAACCCGGCACGCCGGCCGGCGCACCGGAGCGCCGCGTCGACCACGCGGCGGTCGGCCGCGCTGCCGGCCTCCTCCACGAAGGCGCCGAGCTCGGCGGCCTTCGCCGCGGACGAGCCGGGCTCGCCGCGGGGCGGGAGCCACGCGGCGCGGCAGAGGTCGGCCAGCACCGTCAGCTCGCGCTCGGCCGGGAGCCCGTGCCGGCCGAGCGGCGCCCCGAGGCGTTCGAGCAGCAGCACGCGGCGCACCGGATCACGCGCGAGCAGCAGCGCGTACCCGTGGCCGGCGGCCCGCTCGAGCAGCGCACCCTGCCCGGCCGTGCCGCCCTCGGGCACCTCGAGCTTCAGCACCGCGTCGCGATCCCCCGCCCGCACACGGAGCACGACCGAGGCGCCCGCCCCGGGGATCGGCTCGCCGACCTCGAGCGACCACCGCGTCGCGATGTCGTGGACGAGCCCGTCGAGCGCCGCGAGCCAGTGCTCCCCGGTCTCGCCGAGCGCCTCCGCCCGCCGCCGCACGACGGCCGGCACGGGCACGGCGCGCGGGCTCACGCGGGTTCGACGGTGCGGCCGAGGATCCAGGCGTGCTTGCCGACCTGCCGCACGCGGGTGAAGCCGAGGTCCTCGAACAGCTCCGCGGTACCGCTGAAGAGGAACCGCCCCTGCGCCTCGCGGTCGGCGGTGGTCTCGGAGATCACCTCGACGAGGCCCCCGCCCGCCTGCGCGATGCGCTCGAGCGCCCCCTCGACCCCGGCGCGGGCGACACCGCGTCCCCTCGACCGCCGGTCGACGAAGACGCAGGCGATGCGCCAGTCGGGCACGGGCGGCGCGTCGTTCAGGTACTCCCGCCGGAACTTGATGCCGGGCAGCTCGTCCGGGGGCCCGTACTGGCACCAGCCCTGGGCGACCCCGGCGGGATCGAGCACGAGTGCGGCGTGCGCGCGGCCCGTGCGCACCCCCTCCTCCTTCATCGCGCGGTAGTCACCCCCCTGCTTCGCGCGCTCGAGATGCCAGCCGATGCACCAGCAGCCGCCGTACACCCCGTTGTTGCGCTCGACGAGCTCGGCGAACAGCGGCCAGGTGGCGGGCTCGAGGGACCGGACCGTCCAGCTCACCGGCGGCGCTCCATCAGCAGGTGCACCACCCCGCTGGGCGAGGCCACCGACTCGATCTCGAACCGCTCCTCGAGACCCTCGAGCCCGTCCCAGAGCCGCTCGCCGCGGCCGAGCACGATCGGCGTCACGACGACGTGGAGCGAGTCGATCAGGTCGGCGGCGAGGAACTGACGGACCGTCTGCACACCGCCGCCGATGCGCACGTCGAGGCCGCCCGCCTGCTCGCGGGCCACCGCGAGCGCCTGCTCGGGCGACGCGTCGACGAACGTGAACGTGGTCTCCCCGACGACGAGCGGCGGCCGCGGGTGGTGCGTCAGCACGACCACGGGGGTGTGGAACGGGGGCTCGTCGCCCCACCAGCCGATCCAGCCGTCGTCGGGCCACGGACCGCGCTGCGGGCCGAACTTGTTGCGGCCCATGATCTCGGCACCGATGCCGGGGCCCCAGGCCGAGGCGAGGCGGTCGTCGAGACCGCGCGACCCCGACGGCTGCCCCTGCATCGCCTGGAACGTCGCGGTCGGGAAGAACCAGCTCATGATGCGGCCGCCGGCGTGGCCGAACGGGGCCTCGAGCGACTGCCCCTCGCCCGTGCCGAAGCCGTCGAGCGAGACGCCGAAGTTGTGCACGCGTACCCGGGACATGGCACCTCCTGTCGCGTCACCATAGGACCCTGTGGCGACACCCCGGCGATCACGCAGGATGGGCGGGAAGGAGGAGCCGATGCCACTCGTGCAGGTCGCGCAGCACGCGGACGACCTCGACCGCGCGACCGCGTTCTACACGCTGCTGCTGCAGGCGCCGCCCGCGGCGCGGTTCGAGCCGCCCGGCCTCGTGTTCTTCGACCTCGGCGGGACACGGCTGCTGCTCGAGCGCGGCGCGCCGCCCGCCGTGCTCTACCTCGCCGTCCCCGACGTCGACGCGGAGCTCGCGCGTCTCCGTGCCGCGGGGGTCGCGGTCGAGTCGGACCCGAATCCGATCTTCCGGCACGAGGACGACCGTCTCGGCCCGGCCGGCACGGACGAGCTGCAGGCCTTCGTGCGCGACAGCGAGGGGAACCTCGTGGGGCTCGTCGAGCACCGGAGGGGGTGAGCCCCGAGGTCAGTGCACGTACTCGAGGATGTCGAGCCCGATCGTGCGCATCGCGTTCAGCACCCCGAGGCGGGCGGTGTGCCGGTCGTCCTCGAACGTGATCGTCACGGTGTAGGCGACCGAGGCCCGCGGTCCCCGGAGCACGCCGGCCTCGCTGCGGATCCCGCGGTCGGCCCCGGTCTTGTTCAGCAGGCTGAGGCCGTGGTCGCTGCGGACGTGCGCGAGCGGGTCGAGCGCGAACGCGCTCGCGACCATCGAGAGGTCGGCGTTCAGCGCGAGCCAGTCGGAGACCCGCGACGAGACGGCGCGGTTCACGGCCTCGCCCCGCGCGATGCGCGCGAACAGGGTGGTGAGCTCGGCGGCGGAGCCGACGGAGAGCTGCGGGGCGTCGTCCGGGCCGCGCCGGTCGCGCACCTTGTCGAGCAGCGCGGTGCGCTTCAGCCCGAGCTCCTCGGCACGGGCGCGGACCGCGTCGAGGCCGACGGAGCGCAGCAGCACGTTCGTCGCGAGGTTGTCGCTCGTCGCCGCGACGAGGGCGGCGAGATCGGTGAGCGGCAGGCTCGGCGCGTGCAGGTACTGCCAGACCCCGGAGTCGCCGACGAGGTCGTCGGGCGTGCGGTCGAGCAGGTCGAACTTCGACTGCACGGCGGCGTCGAGACGGGCCGCCACCTCGACGAGCAGCAGCACCTTGCCGACGTGCGCCGTCGGCAGCACGACGTGGTCGTCGACGGAGAAGAGCGCCCGGCCCGACTTCAGGTCGATGACGCGCGCGGACACCTGCGCGCCCGTGAGCGCGAGGTGCGCGAGCGCGGTGAACCCCGCCGAGAAGTCGCTGCGCACCTGGTCGCCCCGGTGCCGGGCACTGCCGTCGCCGCGCAGGCGGGCCCGTCGTCCGGACTCCGTCTGCGCGGCGGTCACCAGATGGTGACCCGTTTCGCCGGGGGCAGCCACAGGGCGTCCGTCTCGGTGAGGTCGAAGGCGGTCACGAACTGGTCGAGGTTGCGCACGATCTGGTTGCACCGGAACTCCGGCGGCGAGTGCGGGTCGATCGTGAGGAGGCGGATGGACTCGGCCTGCCGGCGCTTCTCGCGCCAGACGCTCGCCCAGGAGAAGAAGAAGCGCTGCGCGGCCGTCAGCCCGTCGATCACGGGCGGCTCGCGGCCCTCGAGCGAGAGCACGTAGGCCTTCCACGCGATCGTGAGGCCGCCGAGGTCGCCGATGTTCTCGCCGATCGTCAGCGCGCCGTTCACGTGGTCGGTGAGCCCCTCGGGCACGAGCTCGTCGTACTGCGCGATGAGGGCCTTCGTGCGCTCCTCGAACGCGGTGCGGTCCTGCTCGGTCCACCAGTTGTCGAGGCGCCCGTCGCCGTCGAACTGCGACCCCTGGTCGTCGAAGCCGTGACCGATCTCGTGCCCGATCACGGCGCCGATGCCGCCGTAGTTCGCCGCCTCGTCGCGATCGGGGTCGAAGAACGGCGGCTGCAGGATCGCCGCGGGGAAGACGATCTCGTTCATCCCCGGGTTGTAGTACGCGTTCACGGTCTGCGGCGTCATGAACCACTCGTCGCGGTCGACGGGCCGGCCGATCTTGCCGAGCTCGCGGTCGAACTCGAAGGCGGCGGCGCGCCGCACGTTGCCGACGAGGTCGTCCGGGCGGATCTCGAGCGTCGTGTAGTCGCGCCACGTGACGGGGTAGCCGATCTTCGGCGTGAACCTCGCGAGCTTCGTCAGGGCCTTCGCACGGGTCTCCTCGCCGAGCCAGTCGAGCGACGAGATCGACGAGCGGTAGGCCGCGACGAGGTTCGCGACGAGGACGTCCATGCGCAGCTTCGCCACCGGCGGGAAGTGCCGCTCGACGTAGAGGCGACCGACCGCCTCCCCGAGAGCGCCCTCGGTGACGGCGACACCGCGCTTCCAGCGGGCCTTGACCTCCTGCGCCCCGGTGAGGGCCCCGCCGGTGAAGGCGAAGTGCGCGTCGACGAACGCCGTCGACAGGTACGGCGACAGGGGGCGGATCACCCGGGCGGCCAGCCAGTCGCGCCAGGCGTCGAGCCGGTCGGCGGTGAGCAGGCCGAGCACCCCGGAGAGGAAGCTCGGCTCGCGGATGACGAGCGTGTCGAGCGCGCCCGCGGGCGCCGCGAGCCCTGCGGCCCACGACTCGAGCAGCGCGCCGTGCTCCCCCGCCTGCGCGACGAGCTCGGCCCACGAGGTCGGGTTGTAGGTGGCCTGCACGTCGCGGGTGCGCACCGCGTCCCAGTGCTGCGCGGCGATCTCGGTCTCGAGGGCGAGCACCCGCTCGGCGCGCTGCTCGGGCTCGGCGAGCCCGGCGAGCCCGTAGATCGCGGCGAGGAAGGTGCGGTACGCGTCGCGCTGCGGCCCGAAGCCGTCCTCGCGGTAGTACCGCTCGTCGGGCAGGCCGAGGCCGCCCTGCTCGACGAAGACGAGGTAGCGCGACGGGTCACCGGGGTCGTTGTCGACGAAGAGCTGGAACAGGCTGCCCGCGCCGGTGCGCTCGAGCGCCCCGAGGGTCGCGAGCACGGCCGCGACGGAGTCGGCCGCCGCGACGAGACCGAGCGGCTCGGCGAGCGGCGCCGCTCCGGCCGCCTCGACCGCGTCCTCGGCCATGAACGACGTGTAGAGGTCGCCGATCTTCCGCGCCTCCGTGCCGGGCTCGGCGCCCTGCGCCTCCTCGATCAGCGTGCGCACGGCCGCCTCCGCGCCGTCGACGAGGTCGAGGAAGGCGCCGGAGCGGGCCCGGTCGGCGGGGATCTCGGCGTTCCGCAGCCACTGGCCGTTCACGTGCCGGAACAGGTCGTCCTGGACGCGGACCCGCGGGTCGAACGTGGCGGTGTCGATGCCGGCCGGCAGGGATGCGGAGGTGGTCGGGTCGAGCGGGACGGGCACCTCGGACGCGGACACGAGTCGGAGTGTAGGAGGCGAGCCCGTCCCCCGTCCGGGTGACGCGCCCGTTCCCGGCGGACGCCCGCCGGGAGCCGTACAGTTCTCCGCCGTGCGGCTCGTGGTGGCGGAGTGTTCGGTCGATTACGCGGGGCGGCTGTCGGCGCATCTGCCGCTCGCCCGGCGGGTGATCATGCTGAAGGCGGACGGCAGCGTGCTCGTGCACGCCGACGGCGGCTCGTACAAGCCCCTGAACTGGATGAGCCCGCCGTGCTCCCTCGAGGAGGAGCAGCCGGGCGACGACCTCGCCGGGACCGGCGTCACAGCGATCTGGAAGGTCCGGGCCGCGAAGAGCGGTGACGTGCTCGTGATCCGCATCCACGACCTCGTGATCGACGAGACGGTCGAGCTCGGGCAGGATCCCGGCCTCACGAAGGACGGGGTCGAGTCCGACCTGCAACGGCTGCTCGCCGAGCAGATCGACCTGCTCGGGCCCGGGCACACGCTCGTCCGCCGCGAGCACATGACCGCGATCGGCCCGGTCGACATCCTCGCCCGCGACGCGGCCGGCACCGCCGTCGCGGTCGAGATCAAGCGCCGCGGCGAGATCGACGGCGTCGAGCAGCTCACCCGCTACCTCGAGCTGATGAACCGCGACCCGCACCTGGCGCCCGTGCAGGGCGTCTTCGCGGCGCAGGAGATCAAGCCGCAGGCCCGCACGCTCGCCGAGGACCGCGGCATCCGCTGCGTCACCCTCGACTACGACGCCATGCGCGGCGTCGAGGGCGGCCCCGCCAGGCTGTTCTGACACCCTTCGCGGATCCGGATTTCTCGCGCGGTTCCGGAAGAACTCGCCGACACGCCGCTCCTGGGCGTCCGGCGGCGGCGTGTCGCCGAGGAATACCGGATCCGCGATCGTGGAAGCGCGGGTGCGAGGCTGGCGCGGTGATCACGGATCCCTGGCCGCTCCCCGCCGGTCCCCTGCTGCTGCGCTACGCGACCCTCGACGACGCCGAACGCCTGCTGTCCTTCCGCAACGACGCGGAGGTGAACCGGTGGACGCTCCGCACGCACGTCGAGCCGCAGGTGTTCCTGACCGAGCTCGTCGCGGTGCCCGGCAGCGACACCGACTTCGGGTGCGTGGCGGAGCTGGACGGCGAGGTCGTCGCCATCGGCTTCCTCGACGTGAAGGACGGCTCCGGGCAGCCCGGCAGGCCCGCCCGCACCGACGGCGTGCTCGGCTACGTCGTCCACCCGGGCTTCGCGGGCCGCGGCGTCGCCACGCACCTGACGCGCGGCCTGCTCGCCGCCGCCTTCGGGCCGCTCGGGCTGCGCCGGATCACGGCCTACTGCTACGCGGACAACATCGCGTCGGTGCGCGTGCTCGAGAAGGTGGGCATGCGGCGCGAGCAGCACTGCGTGGAGGACTCGTGGCACGCCGAGCTCGGCTGGCGGGACAGCTACGGGTACGGCCTGCTCGCGCGCGAGTGGGCCGAGCAGCAGGACGCCGCGCAGCGCGGCTGAGCGGGGCCGCTGTCCCGAGCACTGGGGGGCGCTCCGGCGTGTCGCGGTGCTTAGGCTCGGGCGGGTGTCCCCGTCCCCCGAGTCCTACACGGTCGCCCTCGTCGACCTCGACGGCACGCTCGTCGACTCCGCGCCGGGCATCACGGGCACCCTCGCGACCACGCTCACGCGGATGGGCCTGCCCGTGCCGCCGCCCGCGAAGCTCGTCGCGTTCGTCGGACCACCGATCCTCGACGGCCTCCGCGACCTCGCAGGGCTCGACCCGGAGCAGTCCCGCGAGGCCCTCACGATCTACCGGGGCATCTACCGCGAGACCGGCGCCTACGACGCGACCGTGTACCCGGGCGTCCGCGAGGCGCTCACGGCGCTCCGCGACGGCGGCCTGCCGCTCGCGCTCGCCACCTCGAAGCCCGAGATGCAGGCCGCGCGGATCCTGCAGCACTTCGGGCTCGACGACCTGTTCACCGTGGTCGCGGGCGCCTCCGAGGACGAGGTGCGCAGCGAGAAGGCCGCGGTGATCACCTGGGCGCTCGAGCAGCTCGAGGCGCGCGGCGTCGACGTGTGCCGGCCCGTGATGATCGGCGACCGCATCCACGACGTCGAGGGCGCGGCCGCGCACGGCATCCCGACCGTCTTCGCGGAGTGGGGCTACGGCAGCCCCGACGAGGCCACTCGGGCGGCGGCCAGCGCCGCGACGCCCGCCGATCTGCCGCGCCTCGTGCTCCGCAACCGCTCCATGTCCCCTGCAGGCGGGGTCTAGACCTCCCCCAGCGCACATCCGACCGGGGCACACTGGTTCCATGACTCTGACGCAGGTGGAGCGGCAGTACCAGCGGGCGGCGCAGGCCACGGCCCCGCACGTCGTGGTGCTCTTCGGTGCCGCGGGCGACCTCGCCAAGCGCAAGCTGCTGCCGGGCATGGCGAACCTCGTGCTCTCGTCGCTCGCGCCCGACATCGAGATCGTCGGCACCTCGCTCGAGGACCTGAACGACGACTCCTACAAGGAGGCGGCGAAGGCCGCGCTCGACGAGTTCGACCGGCGCCGGCTCACCGACTCCGAGTGGGACAGCTTCTCCTCGAAGCTCTCCTACGTGCCGACCTCGGCGGGCCCGCAGGCCCTCGCCAAGGCCGTGCGCGCCGCCCGGGAGCGCCTCGGGCCCAACGCGCGCCTCATCCACTACCTGAGCGTGCCGCCGAAGGCCGCGCTCGCCGCCGTCGACACCATCGCCTCCGCCGGGCTCGTCGACGACTCCCGGATCATCATGGAGAAGCCGTTCGGCACCGACCTGGCCTCGGCCGTCGAGCTGAACCGCCGCCTGCACAAGACGTTCGGCGAGGAGCAGATCTTCCGGATCGACCACTTCCTCGGCAAGGAGCCGGCGCAGAACATCCTCGCGATCCGCTTCGGCAACGGCCTCTTCGAGCCCATCTGGAACCGCAACTTCATCCAGCAGATCCAGATCGACGTGCCCGAGACGCTCGGCATCGAGCAGCGCGCCGCCTTCTACGAGTCGACCGGCGCGTACCGCGACATGGTCGTGACGCACCTGTTCCAGATCCTCGCCTTCGTCGGCATGGAGGCGCCCACGGCCCTCGAGCCGCACGCCATCAGCGAGGAGAAGAACAAGGTCTTCCGCTCGATGACCCCGATCGACCCCGCGAACGTCGTGCGGGGCCAGTTCGTCGGGTACAAGGACATCCCGGGCGTCTCGCCCGAGAGCGAGACCGAGACCTTCGTCGCGCTCAAGTGCTTCATCGACAACTGGCGCTGGGCGGGCGTGCCGTTCTACCTCCGCACCGGCAAGAAGATGGCCGAGGGCCAGCGCATCATCTCGATCGCGTTCAAGGAGCCGCCGAAGTCGATGTTCCCGCCGGGCAGCGGCGTCGGCGCGAAGGGGCCGGACCACCTCACGTTCGACCTCGCCGACGCCTCGAAGATGTCGCTGTCGTTCTACGGCAAGCGCCCCGGCCCGGGCATGCGGCTCGACAAGATCTCCATGCAGTTCTCGATGCAGGAGCAGGCGAACGCGGCCGACGTGCTCGAGGCGTACGAGCGGCTGATCCTCGACGCGATGCGCGGCGACCACACGCTCTTCACCACCGCCGAGGGCATCGAGCGGCTCTGGGAGGTCTCGCAGCCGCTGCTCGACGACCCGCCGCCGGTGCGGCCGTACGCGGTGGGCAGCTGGGGTCCGAACGCGATCCACCAGCTCATCGCCCCGTACGCGTGGCGCCTGCCGTTCGAGCGGGTCTGGCGCGAGTCGCACCACTGAGCCCGCGTGGCGCTGCTTAGGCTGCGCCGGTGTCGGAAACAGGTGGGCCGCTGATCGGAGGCCGGTACCGCATCCTCCGCCCCCTGGGGGCGGGCGGGATGGGCACCGTCTACCGCGCCCGGGACGAGCGCCTGCAGCGCGAGGTCGCGATCAAGCTGCTGCGCGTCTCGGACGACCCGAAGCAGGAGGAGCGCTTCACGCAGGAGGCGAGGTTCCTCGCCGGGCTGCAGCACCCGAACCTCGTCGCCGCGTACGACGCGGGCTCCGACCGCCACGAGGGCGCCGCGGTGGTCTGGCTCGTCATGGAGCTCGTCGTCGGTCCCGACCTCGGCAGCCTGCTCGACCGCCGTGGCCGAATGCCGTCGGAGCAGGTGCGGCGCCTGGTCGGCGACCTCGCCGCCGCGCTGTCGGCCCTCGCGGCGACCGGCATGGTGCACCGCGACCTGAAGCCCGCGAACGTGCTGCTCACCGCGGTGCCGGGCGAGGCCCCGTGGTCCGCGAAGGTGGCCGACCTCGGCATCGCGCAGCTGCTCGAGGCCGACCGGATGACGACCACCGGCCAGGTGCTCGGGACCGCCGCGTACCTGAGCCCCGAGCAGGTCACCGGCGACCTCGTCGGCACCGGGTCCGACGTCTACTCGCTCGGCCTCATCGCCCTCGAGGCGCTCACCGGCGAGCGCGCCTTCCCGGGCGGCTTCGCGGAGTCGGCCGCCGCGCGGGTCGTGCGCCCGCCGACGCTGCCCGACTGGATCACCGGCGGCTGGCGGATGCTCCTCGAGGCGATGACCGCGATGGATCCCGCGCTGCGTCCCTCGGCCGCGCAGGTCGCCTCCGCCGTGGCCGACCCGCTGCCCGAGCTCGTGCCGACCGACCTGCCGCCCGAGCGCGGCGCGTGGATCGACGAGGTCACCATGGCCGCGGGACCGGCGACGCTCGCCTACGCCGCCGAACCGCTCGCCGCCGTCGAGGACGACGGGACCACGGTGCTGCCCGCGTTCCCCGCGCTGCTCGACGAGGAGCCCCGCACCGAGGCTCCGCTGCCGGAGCCGGACGCGCGGCCCTCCCGACGGACCGTCGCCGTGCTCGCCGGCGTCGTGACCGCGGTCGCGGTCGTCGGCGGCTCGATCGGCCTGCTCGCCGCCGGGAGCGCCGTGCCCGCCGCGACGCCGTCCCCGAGCGCCTCCCCGACCGCCGCGGCGGTCGTCCGCAGCTCGCCGACCGCGACGGCCACCCCGACGCCGCGGCCCGTCGTACGACGCACGACCCCGACGCCGGTGGTGACGCCCGCGCCGAAGCGGATCGTCGTCCAGCCGGTCGCGCCGAAGAAGAGGTGGAACAAGGGCAAGGGCAGAGGCAACGATCAGGGCGACGACGGCTGATGCCCACGGGGCTCCCAAGCCGGGGTGCCTAGCCTCCCCGGATGGCTGATTCGTTCAAGAAGGGCGACCACGTCTCCTGGAGCTCGCACGGCGGGCAGGCCGAAGGCGAGGTCGAGAAGAAGATCACCGAGGACACCGAGGCCGCCGGACGCACGGTGCGCGCGAGCGAGGACGACCCGCAGTACCTCGTGAAGAGCGAGAAGAGCGGCGGCGAAGCGGTCCACAAGCCGGACGCGCTCCACAGGGACTGAGCAGCGCGCGGACAGGACTCCTGATGGCCCCCTGATTCCGCCAGACTGGAGGCGTGTCCTTCAACGCCCGGCTCCGGCGCCTCCTCGGCGTCGACGGCGGCCTGGCGTCGAGCCTGCGGAACGCGGCACAGCTCGACGTGTACGGCAGCGTCCGGCGGCAGGGCCCCTTCGACGTCCCGCCGCCGGAGCCCGTGCAGCTCGTCTCGCCGCTGCCCTGGGAGCTCGAGGACGGCGACGGCGAGGTCGCCGACTGGGTGAACCGGCTCCCCTGAGCGCCCCTCGTCGCCGTGTGCAGGGCGGCTGCACCGGGGGCCGGGAACGACGAAGGGCCCGGCTCCCCGAAGGGGCCGGGCCCTGCTCGTGCGCGAGGGGGGAGTTGAACCCCCACGCCCTTCCGGGCACACGGACCTGAACCGTGCGCGTCTGCCTATTCCGCCACTCGCGCGAGCACGACGCCCTCTCGGGCGCCGACCGCCGAGGGTAGCACGGCGGCACGTCACGGATCGGGCTCGTCCGGCGCGTGGGCATCACCCGTTCGGGGGAGAGCCCGGTACCCTGACGGGGACGTTTCGCGGGTCCGTCCGCGGCAGGTGGGCTTAGGACTGATACCGGTGGGGATCCTCGACAGCTTCGAGCGCGGACTCGAGCGCGCCGTGAACGGCGCCTTCGCGCGCACGTTCCGCTCCGGCCTGCAGCCCGTCGAGATCACGGCCGCGCTGCGCCGCGAGGTCGACACGCACGCGTCGCCCGTGGCACGCGACCGCATCCTCGTGCCGAACCGCTTCGTGGTGCGGATGAGCGAGGCCGACCACCTCGCGATGGAGTCGCTCGGCGAGCCCCTGATCGACGAGCTCTCCGACCTGCTCACCCGCCACGTGCAGGAGCAGGGCTACCAGATGGTCGCCCCGCCCGTCATCCGGCTGCAGCCCGACGACTCGCTCGCCATCGGCATGCTCGAGGTCGAGTCGTCGAGCGAGCGCACGTCGGTGCAGTGGCAGCCCGTCGTCGAGATCAACGGCCGGCGCCACTCGATCGGCGCCCGCACGGTGATCGGTCGCGGCACCGACGCCGACATCACCGTGGAGGACACGGGCATCAGCCGCCGGCACCTCGAGATCCTCTGGGACGGCAAGCGGGCCGAGGCGCGCGACCTGGGCTCGACCAACGGCTCCACGCTCGACGGCGCCCGCCTCACGCACGCCGAGCTGCCGAACGACTCCGTCCTGCAGATCGGCCGCACCCGCATCGTGTTCCGCGTCGTCCCGCAGGCACCCCGGAGCGGCGCGTGAGCGAGCTGACGCTCCTCGTCCTGCGGGTGGCGTTCCTCGCGCTGCTCTGGGTCTTCGTCTTCGCGGTCGTCTACGCGCTGCGCAGCGACCTGTTCGGCGGCCGGGTCCGACGCCTGCCCGAGGACACGTCGCCCGCGATGGCCGCGCCCGCTCCCTCCCGGGTGCCGGCGCCGGCCGCCGTGCAGTCGCTGCCCACCTCGCCGGTCACGCCCGGCACGGGCTTCACGCTGCCGCCCCAGCACAGCGACCAGGGCGCGCCCACCAAGCTCGTCATCACCTCGGGCGCGAAGGCCGGGCTCGAGATCCCGCTCGGCACCGAACCGCTCACGATCGGCCGCGCGAGCGACGCGGGCCTGCAGATCCGCGACGACTACACGTCGACGCACCACGCCCGGCTCCTCCTGTGGGGGTCCGACTGGGTCGTCCAGGACCTCGACTCCACGAACGGCACCTTCGTGGACGGGCAGCGGATCGACTCGCCCACCCAGATCCCCGTCGGCGTGCCGGTGAAGGTGGGCGCGACGACGTTCGAGCTCCGTGCGTGAGGGCATGACGACCGTCACCGCCGGAGCCGCGCTCTCGCACGTCGGCCGGGTCCGCACCACGAACCAGGACTCCGGCTACGCGGGCACGCAGCTGTTCGTCGTGGCCGACGGCATGGGGGGCCACGCGGGCGGCGACGTCGCCTCCTCGATCGCCGTGCAGCGCATCGCGCAGACCGACGGCCTCGACTTCGCGAGCCCGCAGGAGGCCGAGTTCGCGCTGCAGTCGTCGCTCGTCGCCGCGAACCAGCTGATCAGCGAGGCCGCCTACGAGCACCCCGAGCTGACCGGGATGGGCACGACCGTGAGCGCGATGGTCCGGGTCGGCGACACGGTCGCGACCGCGCACATCGGCGACTCGCGCATCTACCTCTTCCGCGAGGGCGAGCTCAGCCAGATCACGAACGACCACACGTTCGTGCAGCGCCTCGTCGAGACGGGCCGGATCACCCCGGAAGAAGCCGCGGTCCATCCGCGGCGCAGCGTGCTCATGCGGGTGCTCGGCGACATCGAGCAGGCGCCGGAGGTCGACACGAGCATCCTCGGCACGGTGGCCGGCGACCGCTGGCTGCTCTGCTCCGACGGCCTGTCGAGCTACGTGAGCGAGGAGCGCATCCTCGCCGTCATGGCCTCCGCCGATTCGGCGGCCGAGGCCTGCGACCGCCTCGTCGGCGAGGCGCTCGACCACGGCGCCCCCGACAACGTCACCGCGATCGTCGTCGACATCGACCCCGCCGGTGAGGACCCCGGCGGCACCGCGGTCGTCGGCGCCGCCGCCGCCCCGGTCGAGTTCGAGGGCGGCGAGGACTCCGGTCGCCTCGGCCGGCTGCCGGCGCTGCTGCTGCACCCCTTGCGCGCGGCGACGCCCGAGGCGAGCTTCGTCCCCGAGTCCGACGACTACCTCGACGCGCTCATCCGCGAGGACCACCGGCGCGTCTGGCGCCGCCGCATCATCTGGCTCGCCGCCGTCGCGGTGCTGCTCGCCGCGCTCGCGATCGGGCTGACCGCCGGCTACCGCTACACGCAGACCCGCTACTACGTCGGGTTCGCAGGCGACCGGGTGGCCGTCTACCAGGGCGTGCAGGGCTCCGTCGGGCCGCTGCAGCTGAGCCACGTCGTGCAGGAGACCGACCTCACGCGGTCGCAGCTGTCGCCCTACGCGCGGAGCCAGGTCGAGGGCACGATCAACGCCGACAGCCTCGCCGACGCGCAGCAGATCGTCGAGAACGCGAGGGAGAGCACCGGTGGTTGATCTCCAGGAGACGACCGCGCTCGCCCGTCCCGCGGCCGAGCGCGCACCGATGGTGCGCCCGTCCACGCGGCTGCGCAACATCGAGCTCGGGCTGCTGCTCGTCGCCCTCGCCGTCGGCACGGGCGCGATCCTGCTCGTGCAGCTCGGCGCCCTCGGGCACCCCGACCCGCACGTCATCACGCTCGCGGCGGGGCTCGCCGTGCTCGTCCTCGCGATGCATGTCGTGCTCCGGTTCACGGCGCGTGACGCGGATCCGTTCATCCTGCCGATCACCACGGCCCTGAACGGGCTCGGCATCGCCGAGATCTACCGCATCGACCTCACGCCGAACGGCGTGCAGAACCACTGGGACGACGGCACCCGGCAGATCCTCTGGACCGTGCTCGCGGTGGGCGCCGCGATCGCCGTGCTGCTGCTCGTGCGCAACCACCGGCGGCTGCAGCGGTACACGTACATCGCCATGCTCGCGGCGATCGTGCTGCTCCTGCTGCCGCTCGTGCCCGGTCTCAAGCTCTCGAACGTCACGGCCGACGTCTGGATCCACGTCGGCCCGCTGAACTTCCAGCCCGGCGAGATCGCGAAGATCGCCCTCGCCATGTTCTTCGCCGGGTTCCTCGTCGCCCGCCGCGACTCGCTCGCGATGGTCGGCCGCAAGGTGCTCGGCGTGCGCCTCCCGCGCGGACGGGACCTGGGCCCGATCCTCGTGGTCTGGGTGCTCGCGCTCGCCGTCATCGTGTTCGAGCACGACCTGGGCACGGGCCTGCTGCTCTTCGGCATGTTCGTCGCGATGCTCTACATCGCCACGGGCCGCACGAGCTGGATCCTGCTCGGCCTGCTGCTCGCCGCGTTCGGCGCCTTCGGTGCCGCGCAGGTGCTCACCTACGTGCAGGGCCGGTTCACGAACTGGCTGAACGCCTTCGACGACAAGCTGTACAACGCGCCGCTCGGCAGCTACCAGCTCGTGAACGGCATCTTCGGGCTCGGCCACGGCGGCCTCTTCGGCACCGGCCTCGGGCAGGGCCGTCCCGACATCACGCCCGCCGCCGACAGCGACTTCATCATCGCCTCGCTCGGCGAGGAGATCGGCCTCGTCGGCCTCTTCGCGATCTTCTGCCTCTACCTGCTGTTCGTCTCGCGCGGCTTCCGGATCGGCTTCGCCGGCCCGGACGACTACGGCAAGCTGCTCGCCGTCGGGCTCGCCTTCGTGTTCGCCCTGCAGGTGTTCGTGGTCGTCGGCGGCGTGACCCGGATCATCCCCGAGACCGGCCTCACGACCCCGTTCCTCGCCGCGGGCGGCTCGTCGCTGCTCGCGAACTGGATGATCGCGGCCCTGCTGCTGCGCATCTCCTCGACCATCCGCAGCACGCCGAGGACGGTGATCTGAGCCGATGAACCGCGAGCTGAAGCGCCTCTCCGCGCTCGTCATCGTCATGTTCGCCTCGCTGTTCGTGGCGAGCTCGATCATCCAGGTGTTCCAGAGCGACAACCTGGGCAGCGACTCCCGCAACCGGCGGGCCCTCGCCGACCAGTACCAGGTGCAGCGCGGCCAGATCCTCGCGTCGGACGGCTCCACGATCGCGGGCACGAAGAAGTCCGCCGACGAGTTCCGCTTCCAGCGCACCTACGCCGACGGTCCGCTCTACGCCGCGGTCAGCGGCTACTACGCGATCGGCGGCGCGCCGACCGGCATCGAGGGCGCCTACAACGACCGGCTGTCGGGCACCGGCGGCAACCAGGTCTTCGAGCGGCTGCAGAGCATCATCACGGGTCAGGACCCGAAGGGCGACTCGGTGCAGCTCACCATCGACCCGAAGGTCCAGAAGGCGGCCTACGACGCCCTCGGCAACCAGCGCGGTGCGGTCGTCGCGCTCGACCCGAGGACCGGGGCGATCCTCGCGCTCGTCTCGAAGCCGTCGTACGACCCGGGTGCCATCGCGGCGCACGGCTCGAGCGGCCTGCGCGCCTACGACCGGCTCGTGAAGCAGAACCCGAGCCCGCTCGTCAACCGCGCCACCGGCGGCAACCTCAACCCGCCGGGCTCCACGTTCAAGCTCGTCGTGTCGTCCGCGGCGCTCGAGTCGGGCAGGTACTCGGAGTCGAGCCGGTTCGACAGCCCGACCTCGCTCGTGCTGCCCGGAACGACCTTCCGCATCCAGAACTCCGAGGGCGAGGTGTGCGGCACCGGCCCGAAGGCGACGCTCAAGACCGCGCTCAGCCTCTCGTGCAACATCCCGTTCGCCGAGCTGGGCGACCAGCTGGGCGAGCAGACGATCGCGGCGATGGCGAAGAAGTTCGGCTTCGGGCAGACGGTGAGGATCCCCATGGCGGTGACGCCGAGCACGTACCCGAGCGGCATGGACAAGGCCCAGCTCGCGCAGTCCGCCTTCGGGCAGTGGGAGGACCGCGCCACGCCGATGCAGATCGCGATGGTGTCGGCGGCGATCGGCAACGGTGGCGTGGAGATGCAGCCCACCCTCGTGAAGCGCGTGCTGAGCCCGAACCTCAGCACCGTCGAGCAGATGACCCCGAAGCAGTTCTCGCAGCCCATCAGCGCGAAGACGGCGTCGGCGGTGAAGGACATGATGATCGCGTCGGTCGACTCCGGCGCGGCGACCAATGGCAGAATCGACGGGGTCCAGGTGGCGGGGAAGACGGGCACCGCCCAGAACGGGCCGAACGATCCCTACACGCTGTGGTTCACCGGCTTCGCGCCGGCGCAGGACCCGAAGGTGGCGGTGGCGGTCGTGGTCGAGAACGGCGGCGGGCTCGGCCAGAACGGGTACGGGAACCTGGTCGCCGCGCCGGTGGCGAAGCGCGTCATGGAGGCGGTGCTGAACAAGTGAGACCGCAGTCTGGACTCACCTTCGGGGGTCGATACGAGCTCGCCTCGCGCATCGCGATCGGCGGCATGGGCGAGGTGTGGGAGGCCACCGACCTCGTCATCGGGCGTCCCGTCGCGCTCAAGATCCTGAAGGACGAGTACCTCGGCGATCCGGGCTTCCTCGAGCGCTTCCGCGCCGAGGCCCGCCACGCGGCGCTCGTCAACCACGAGGGCATCGCGAACGTCTACGACTACGGCGAGGAGAACGGCTCCGCCTTCCTCGTCATGGAGCTCGTGCCCGGCGAGCCGCTCTCGTCGATCCTCGAGCGCGAGCGCACCCTGTCGCCCGACCGCGTGCTCGACGTCGTCGCGCAGACGGCGATGGCGCTGCACGCCGCGCATGCGGCGGGTCTCGTGCACCGCGACATCAAGCCGGGCAACCTGCTCGTCACCCCCGACGGCCGCGTGAAGATCACCGACTTCGGCATCGCGCGCATCACCGACCAGGTGCCGCTCACCGCGACCGGCCAGGTCATGGGCACGGTGCAGTACCTCTCGCCCGAGCAGGCGAGCGGGCAGCCCGCGTCACCCGCCACCGACGTGTACTCGCTCGGCATCGTCGCCTACGAGGCCCTCGCCGGCCAGCGGCCGTTCACGGGCGAGAGCCAGGTCGCCATCGCGATGGCGCAGATCAACGAGCAGCCGCCCGAGCTGCCGACGAGCGTCCCCGAGCCGATCCGGCGGCTCGTCATGGCGTGCCTCGCGAAGAACCCCTCCGACCGCCCCACCACGGCCGCGCTGCTCGCGCGGGCCGCGCAGGCGCTGCGCCGCGGCGACGTGCTCGCGGCGGCCTCGGCGGTGCCCGCCGTGCTGCCGGTCGGTGTCGCTGCTCCCACCATGGCGATGTCGGCCGAGGCGGCGGCGACCACGGTCATGCCGGCCCAGGGCGCCGGGTTCGAGACCACCCTGCTCGGCGTCTCGCCGAACGGCGGCGGCGCGGGAGGTGGCCAGCGCACGACGCTGCTCGACGCCCCGACGGGGGCGTACCCCGTCACCACCGAGACCACCGTCGACGACCGGCCGCGGCGCCCGCGCTGGACCTGGCCGCTCATCGCGCTGATCCTGCTGATCGTGCTCGCGGTCCTCGCCTGGGCGATCCCGCATCTCATCCCCACCTCGAGCACCGCGAAGTCGTCGTCGACGCCGTCGACCGTCGCGACCGCGTCGACCCGGCCGAGCGCCACGAAGACGGCGGGCTCGAGCACGGTGACGGTGAACCAGAGCGACTACCTCGGCCTGCAGTACCAGGACGCGGTCTCCAAGCTCAACGCCGCGGGCCTGAACGGCGCCGCGCAGAAGGGCAAGATCGCCTCGTCCGCCGATCAGGTCGGCCAGGTCTACGCGATCAGCCCGACGGGCAACGTGCGGTCCGGGTCCACCGTCACGGTGACCTACTACACCTCCGCCGCGAACCCGGCCAAGCCGCAGACCGCCCCCACGCTGTCGGACCCGTCGTCGCAGCCCGTGCCGGGCGGCAGCACCATCACCGTGTCGTGGCCGCGGTACAACAGCTGCCCGGCGGGCACGTCGCTGTCGGGCTACCAGGCGTTCGTCTCGGGCTCCGGCGTCGCCTCCGGCTCCAGCGGGCAGCAGCCCGTGAGCAAGAGCACGACCGACCTCCAGGTCCCGACGAGCTCGTCGGGCGGCCCGGTCAACGTGAAGTACGAGGTCTTCTGCGGCTCGCAGAACTCCGACTACTCGCCGACCCTCACCGTGCAGGTGGCGCCGCAGTCGCAGCCGTCCAGCACCCCGTCGGCGCCCGGCACCCCTCCGGCGACCCCGGCGCCCTCCGGCTCGGCCACCCCGGCGCTCCAGATCGGGGGCTGACGTGGAGGCAGGCGCGCCGAGCGGGCTCCGCAGCAGCCCGCTCCCCGGCCTCGAGACCGGCGAGCGCCTGCTCGCCGGTCGCTACCGGGTCGAGCAGCTGATCGGCAGAGGCGGGATGGCCGAAGTGCACCTCGGCACCGACACGCGCCTCGGCCGACGCGTCGCGATCAAGCTGCTGCGCTCGTCGCTCGCGAACGACCCCACCTTCCGCATGCGGTTCCGGCAGGAGGCGCAGTCGGCCTCGCGCATGACGCACCCGACGATCGTGCGGGTGTTCGACGCGGGCGAGGAGACCGTGCTCGAGTCGGGCGGCGGTGAGGCGCAGCTGCCGTTCATCGTGATGGAGTTCGTCGACGGCAAGCTGCTGAAGGACCTCATCAAGGACGGCGCGATGTCGGCCGCCGAGGCGGGGCACATCCTCGCCGGCATCCTCACGGCGCTCGAGTACTCGCACCAGGCGGGCGTCGTGCACCGCGACATCAAGCCCGGCAACGTCATGGTGACCCGCTCGGGGCAGGTCAAGGTGATGGACTTCGGCATCGCCCGGGCGATCAGCGACTCGTCGGCGACGGTCGCGCAGACCACCGCCATCCTCGGCACCGCCCAGTACTTCTCACCGGAGCAGGCGAAGGGCGAGTCGGTCGACGCGCGCAGCGACCTGTACTCCACCGCGGTCGTGCTGTTCGAGATGCTGACCGGCCAGCCGCCGTTCGTCGGCGACTCCCCCATCGCGGTCGCCTACCAGCACGTCAGCGAGCCGCCGGTGGCGCCGAGCACCCTGAACCCGAAGGTCACGCCGCAGCTCGACGCCGTGGTGCTCCGCGGCCTGGCGAAGGACAAGTCCCGCCGGTACCAGAACGCCGAGGAGTTCCGGCAGGACGTCGAGGCGGCCGTCGCCGGCCGCCAGCCGGTGGCCCGCCTGCCGCGCGTCGAGGAGCCGACGGGCGTGCTCTTCACCGGCGAGGAGGAGACGCCCACCTCCACGGTGCGGCAGCTCGCCTTCGACGACCGGACGCACCGGGGCACCACGACGAGGCCGCCCGCCGCCTGGATCTGGGCGGGCGTCCTGTGCGTCGTCGTCGTGGTGCTCGCCGTGGCGCTCTGGGTCGTCAGCCTCACGACCGGCGGCTTCGGCATGAACAACCGGACGATCCCGGGCGGGCTCGCCTACTCGGACGCCTCGAGCGTCGTGCAGGCCCTGCGCAACGACGGCCTTCAGCCGATCGTGCACCGGGTCTCGAGCGCCGCCGTGCCGAAGGGCGAGGTCATCCGCACGAGCCCGGCCGGCGGCAGCTCGGTGGCGAAGGGCAGCGCCGTCAGCGTCTGGGTCTCCACAGGTCCCGAGCAGGTCGTCGTGCCGCAGCTCAGCGGCCTGACCGCGGACGAGGCCGAGCAGGCGATCCGTCAGGCGCAGCTGACGCCCGGCTCCGTGACGACGGAGCACTCGGCGACCGTGCCCCAGAACCGCGTGGTCGGCGCCGACGCGAAGCAGGGCTCGTCGATCGCGGTCGGCACGACGGTGAACATCACGGTCTCGGACGGTCAGGTCGATCTGCCCGACCTCACGCAGCAGACCCGGGAGCAGGCGCAGACCGTCCTCGACAAGCTGCAGCTCACCGGCGACTTCCAGCCGGTGTCGTGCGACCCCGCGCAGGCCGATCTGGTGGTCGGTCAGCAGCAGGCGCCGGGCGCCGTGCCGCAGCAGTCGACCGTCATCCTGCAGTACTGCCCCGCGCGGTGAGCCGCGGCGCGAGCCCCTCGGCGCGCGCCACCGCCCCCGGATCGCCCGCCATCGCGAGCCAGTTCGCGAGCATGCGGTGCCCGCCCTCGGTCATCACCGACTCGGGGTGGAACTGCACCCCGGAGATCGGCGCCGCGACGTGCTGCAGCCCCATGATCACGCCCCCCTCGGTGCGCGCCGTGACGGCGAGCTCAGGCGGCACGGTTCCGTCGACGACCGCGAGCGAGTGGTAGCGCGTCGCCGTGAACGTCCCGGGCACGCCGGCGAAGAGCGGCACGTCGTCGTGCACGACGCGGCTCGTCTTGCCGTGCATCAGCTCCTCGGCGTTCGTCACGACGCCGCCGAACGCCTCGGCGATCGCCTGGTGCCCGAGGCACACCCCGAGCAGCGGCGTGCCGGTCTCGACGGCGGCGTGGACGACCGGGATCGAGATGCCCGCGTCCGCCGGCTTGCCCGGACCCGGCGAGACCAGCACCGCGTCGAACGCACGCAGCCGCTCCGGCACTTCGGCCTCGGGAATCGCGTCGTTGCGGACGACCTCCGTGTCCGCGCCGAGCTGCCGCAGGTAGCCGTTCAGCGTGTAGACGAAGCTGTCGTAGTTGTCGATCACGAGCACGCGCAGCACGGTGCGAAAGCCTATGGCGCTCCCCGGCAGGCGAGGGCCGCATTGCTACACTCCCGGGCATGCCCCGAGAGCCGCGGACGAACGCCACCGCCCGCCGGGACGACCGCCGGTTCACCGGCGACGACGCGTCCAACCCGGTCTGGTTCAAGCCGATCATGTTCGGCTTCATGCTGATCGGGCTGCTGTGGATCCTCGTGTACTACATCAGCAGCGCCCAGCTCCCGATCGCGGGGATCGGGGGCTTCAACATCCTCGTGGGCTTCGGCATCGCGCTCGTCGGGTTCCTCATGACCCTCTGGTGGCGCTGACCCGCTGACGACGGGTCAGCCGTGCTCGGCGCAGAAGGCGAGCACGCGCTGCCAGAGCAGCCGGGCGCTGCTCGCGTCGTACTCGTCCGCTCGGTCCGCGTCCGTGAAGAGGTGGCCCCTGCCGGGGTACTCGAACAGCTCGGCAGCGCCACCGGCGGCCCGCACGGCCTCGACCACCTGCTCGGGCCAGCCGGGCCGGCGGAACGGGTCGCCCACCGAGCAGTGGAGCTGGGCGGGCACGCCCGCCGGCCACGCCTCGGCGCCGAGCACCGGCAGCGGCAGCGCGCCCGAGCACAGCACGACGCCGCGCACGACGCGGACCTGGGCGACGTGCTCGCTCATGCCGCCGCCGTTCGAGAAGCCGATGCAGAGGAAGCCGTCGGCCATGTCCGCCACCGCCTCGACCGCGCCCTGCATCAGCGCGGGGAAGCCGATGCCCTCGGCGAAGCGGGACGCCTCGGCGTAGTCGTCGAAGGTGCGCCCGTCGTACTGGTCGACCACCCGGACCTCGTGACCGGCTGCGCGGAGCAGCTCGGCCGCATCGGTGATGCCGCGCCGGATCCCGAGCACGGAGTGGAACAGCGCGATCGACGCCACAGGACCTCCTTCGGTCGGCCCCACCCTGCCGCGGACCGCCGACACCCGCTCGGACGCGCCTGCCGCAGAGCCGGCGGCCCCCGGATTGGGACTGGATCGGCGGAATCCCAGCCCTGTGATTCCTTCCACACTGTGGGCAGGGCTGTGGATAACTTCGTGGAGGGCTTGGGGAACCGCCGTGGAGGGCCTGGGGAGCGCGATGGCGGCGGTCAGCCCGCCACGGCCTCCGCCGCGGCCGGGACGACCGCGAGCACGACGAGCGCCACCCCGATGCCGGCTCCGGCGAGCAGCGCCCGGATGCGGCGCCTCGGCCCGCGGTTCGCGGCGAAGGCCCATCCGGTGAGGGCGCCCACGACGAGCCCGCCGACGTGGGCCTGCCACGCGATGCCGGACAGCACGAACGCGAGCGCGAAGTTCACGGCGATGAGCACGAGCAGGTAGCGCACGTCGATGCCGAGCCGCCGCTGGATGACGGCCGAGGCGCCGAGGATGCCGAACACGGCCCCCGACGCCCCGTAGACGCCCGTGCCGGCGCCGATCACGCCGATCAGCGCGGCGTAGAGCACCGCGACCGAACCGCCGAGGCCCGACAGGAGGTAGAGGGCGACGAGCCGCCCGGAGCCGATCAGGTCCTCGAGCGGGCGCCCGAAGAGGGAGACGGCGTACATGTTGAAGCCGATGTGCGTGATCCCGATGATCCCGGCCCCGGCCCCGATCGGGGCGTGCAGCAGGATCGAGGTGAGCATGCGCCACGGCTCGAACGGCGCGCCGGTCGCAGGCAGCGAGTAGGCGGCCGCGTAGGTGAAGGCGTCGAGGACGGGCTGCACCGCGAGCAGCTCGACCACATAGCAGGCGATCGTGATCGCGATGATCCAGCCCGTCGCGGTCGACGGGCGGTACCTCGAGCTGCGGCGCCAGAGCCGTCGGGCGTCGGCGCCGGGGCCCGTCACGCGTTCTCGACGGTGACGCTCGTCAGCACCTGCGGCTCGAGCGGGCGGTCGGAGCGGTCGGTCGGCACCGAGCCGAGCTTGTCGACGACGCGACGGGACTCGTCGTCGGCGACCTCGCCGAAGATCGTGTGCGCGCCCTGCAGCCAGGTGGTCGGCGCCGTCGTGATGAAGAACTGCGAGCCGTTCGTGCCGCGGCCGCCCCGGCGTCCGGCGTTCGCCATGGCGAGCATGTACGGCTTCGTGAAGTCGAGGTCGGGGCTGATCTCGTCGTCGAACTGGTAGCCCGGGCCGCCCGTGCCCGTGCCGAGGGGGTCGCCGCCCTGGATCATGAAGTTCGGGATGATGCGGTGGAACACGAGGTCCGTGTAGAGCGGCGTGTGCTGCTCCTGCCCGCTGCGCGGGTCCGTCCACGCCTGGTCGCCGGTGGCGAGACCGAGGAAGTTCTTCACGGTCTTCGGCGCGTGCAGGCCGTACAGGTTCACCCGGATGTCGCCCTGCGTGGTGTGGAGGACGGCGGTCGCGGTGGTGTTCGTCATGCCGCCAGTCTTCCATCCCGCCCGCATCCGCACCGGCGCGCGCTTGGCGAGGGGATACGGGATTTTCAGGTCCCTGGCAGCGGCTGCGATGGAAGGATGGGGCGACCGATATCGGTGCGCCGTGCCCCGCGGCATGCCACTGACGAAACGGAGTTCTCGATGGTCTCTCGTGAGAAGCAGATCAAGCGCCTGAAGAAGGACGCCCTCAAGCTGTGGGAGGACCAGCAGGCCCTCTTCGGCCGTGCCGGAGGCGTCTACACGTCCGCCCTCCCGCACGCCCAGTACCTGGCGCAGACGAAGCTCGGCCCGACCGCGCTCGGCGTCTACACCGACACGCTCAAGCCGCTCGCCGGCAAGGGCGCGACCGCCGGACTCGCTGCCGGCAGGGTCGCCGCCTCGACGGCGCAGGACGCGGTGTTCGGCACGGTCGTGCCGGCCGTCTCGAGCGCCGCGGCCGCCGCCCTCACGCTCGCGAGCGAGGCGAGCCACCGGCTGAAGGCCGACGACCTCGCCAAGGCCGCGGGCCGGGCTGCCGACACGGTCACGAAGGCGACCAAGGCGGGCCACCGCTCCGAGGCCAAGGCCGCCGTCAAGATCGCCGCCGCCGCGAAGACGGCGAAGGTCGCCGGCAAGGCCGCGAAGGGCGCCGCCGCGGCCAAGCGCAGCGGCGGTGTCGGTGCCGGCGGCACCGTCGGCATCCTGCTCGGCCTCGTGGCGGTCGCCGGCATCGGCTACGCCGTGTGGCAGACGCTCCGTGCCGACGACGACCTGTGGGTCGCCGACGACGAGCCGGAGACGACGCCGACCACCGACGCGCCCACCGCCTGACGTCAGCGCGTACCGGGAGGCCCCGGCTCCACCGAGCCGGGGCCTCCCGTCGTCCCTGCTAGCCGTGCAGGTCGGCGGCGCTCACCTCGAGCGCCTGCCGCAGCGCGGCGAGCGCCGGCCGGTCGGCGGTCGATGCCCTGGCCGCGGTGAAGATCGTGCGGCGGGGGTCGCCCGGCAGGTCGAGGAGCCGGACGGACGTCGGACGTCCCGCCCAGACGAGATCGGGCATGATCGCGACCGCGTTGCCGGACTCGATGAGCCGGATGTGCAGCTGCAGATCGGCGGTCTCGTACTGCACGTCGGGCTCGAAGCCCGCGGACCGGCACACCTGCTCGGAGAAGTGCCGCGACGCGGTGCCGTGCGGCTCCATCACCCAGGGCAGCCCCGCCGCGTCGGCGAGCGCGGCGGCGTCCGAGCCGGGGGCGACCGCGAGCCGCAGCCGGTCGGTGAGGAGATGGCGGCGGTCGAGCCCCTCGTGCCACACGGTCGCGTGGCCCGGGTACTGCTCGGCGACGACGAGGTCGAAGTCGCGGATCGAGGTCTGCTTCAGCGCACGCTCCGGCTCGTTCTGCACCGCCTCGACCCGGACGTCGGGATGGGCTCGGCGCATCCGGGTGAGCGTCGCCGGCAGCAGCGCGAGCGACGCGGACTGGAAGATCGCGAGGCGCACCGCTCCCGTCACCCGCGCGGAGCGTGCCTGCAGCTCGGACTCGGTCCGCTCGAGCAGGTCGAGCACCGCCCCGGTGCGCTCGACGAGCAGCTCGGCCTCCGGCGTCAGCACGACGCCCCGCCCCGCCGGCTGCAGCAGCGGGACGCCCACCTCGCGCTCGAGCAGCGACAGCTGCTGCGAGACCGACGAGGGGCTGTAGGAGAGCGCAGCGGCGACCTCTGCGAGCGTGCCCCGCAGGGCCAGCTCGCGCAGCAGGCGCAGCCGCCGGACCTCGTACACCGACCCTCCAACTGATCGTCCTGACCGAACGGTACTCGTGCGGAATCATCACCGATTCCGTTCTGTCCCTCTTGCATACTGACCCCATGACGGACACCCTTCCGCCGGCGGTCACCCTGCCGGAGGGCGAGCAGGAGCTCGCGAAGCGCACGGAGGACCTCGTGCGCACGTGGCTCGAGAAGGCCGCCGCGACCCGGCAGGACCCCTCGGCCGCGCGGCTCGCCGGCGTGCTGCGCGACCCCAAGGGGCTCGCGTTCACGGTCGGCTTCGTCGACGGCGTCGTGCGCCCCGAGGACCTCCGCGCCGCCGCGAAGCGCCTCGCCGCGATCGCTCCCGACGTGCCCCGCTTCCTGCCCCTGCCCCTGCGGCTCGCGGTCCGGCTCGGCGGCCTCACCGCGCCGGTGCTGCCGCAGGTCGTCGTGCCGGTGGCCCGGCGCGCGCTGCGCGGCATGGTGGCGCACCTCATCATCGACGCGACCCCGCGCCGGCTCGGTCCCGCCATCGCGCGCATCCGCGAGCGGGGCGTGCGCCTGAACCTCAACCTGCTCGGCGAGGCCGTGCTCGGCGAGCACGAGGCCGATCGGCGCCTCGAGGGCACCCGGGCGCTCGTCAAGCGGCCGGACGTCGACTACGTCTCGATCAAGGTGTCCGCCGCCGTGGCGCCGCACAGCCCGTGGGCGTTCGACGAGGCCGTCGACGACATCGTCGAGCGGCTCGAGCCGCTCTACCGCGACGCCAAGGCGCACGGCACGTTCCTGAACCTCGACATGGAGGAGTTCAAGGACCTCGACCTCACGATCGCCGTCTTCCAGCGCCTGCTCGACGAGCCGCGCTACCTCGACTACTCGGCCGGCATCGTGCTGCAGGCGTACCTGCCCGACGCGCTCGGGGCGATGATCCGCCTGCAGGAGTGGTCCGCCCTGCGGCGCGCCCGCGGGGGTGCGCCCATCAAGGTCCGGCTCGTGAAGGGCGCGAACCTGCCGATGGAGCGGGTCGAGTCGTCGCTGCACGACTGGCCGCTCGCCACGTGGCACACGAAGGCCGAGACCGACACCAACTACAAGCGCGTGCTCGACTACGCCCTCACCCCGGAGCGCGTGGACGCGGTGAAGCTCGGGGTCGCGGGCCACAACCTCTTCGACGTCGCGCACGCGTGGCTCCTCGCCGGCGACCGCGGCGTGCGCGACGGGATCGACTTCGAGATGCTGCTCGGCATGGCGACCGGCCAGGCCGAGGCCGTCCGGCAGGACGTGGGCGGCCTGCTCGTCTACACCCCCGTCGTGCACCCGCGCGAGTTCGACGTCGCGATCGCCTACCTCGTGCGGCGCCTCGAGGAGGGCGCCAGCCAGGACAACTTCATGTCAGCGGTCTTCGAGCTCTCGTCGAACCCCGCCCTGTTCGAGCGGGAGCGGGAGCGGTTCCTCACCTCGCTCGCCGCCCTCGATCCGCACGTGCCCGAGTCGCACCGCCGGCCGAGGTCGATCGAGCCGCGCACCGCCGACGCGCCGTTCCGGAACGCCGTCGACACGGACCCCGCCGTCGCCGAGCACCGGCGCTGGGCACGCGAGGTGCTCGGCGCGGCGAGCACCTCCGACGCGGGGCGCGCCACCCTCGAGGCCGGCACCGTCACCGAGGCCGTGAAGCTCGACGCGCTGCTCGAGCAGACGCGGGCCGCGGGGGCGGACTGGGGCGCGCGGCCCGCCGCCGAGCGCGCCGCCGTGCTGCGGCGCGCAGCCGAACTGCTCGAGGAGCGCCGGGGCGGGCTCGTCGAGGTGATGGCGAGCGAGGCCGGCAAGACGATGGACCAGGCGGACCCGGAGGTGAGCGAGGCGATCGATTTCGCCCGCTACTACGCCGAGCGCGCCCTCGAGCTCGAGCAGGTCGACGGCGCCCGCTTCGTGCCGGCCCGGCTCACCGTCGTCGCGCCGCCCTGGAACTTCCCGGTCGCGATCCCCGCGGGCGGCGTGCTCGCCGCGCTCGCCGCCGGCAGCGGTGTCGTGCTGAAGCCCGCCGGTCCAGCGAGCCGCTGCGGCGCCGTGCTGGCCGAGGCGCTCTGGGCGGCGGGGGTGCCCCGCGACGCGCTCGCCTTCGTCCAGGTCGACGAGCAGCAGCTCGGTCGCGAGCTGATCGCCGACCCCCGCGTCGACCGGGTGATCCTCACCGGCGCCTGGGAGACCGCGCAGCTGTTCCGCTCGTTCCGGCCGGATCTGCCGCTGCTCGCCGAGACGAGCGGTAAGAACGCCATGGTGATCACCCCGTCCGCCGACCTCGACCTCGCGGTGAAGGACCTCGTGCAGAGCGCCTTCGGCCACGCGGGCCAGAAGTGCAGCGCGGCGAGCCTCGGCATCCTCGTCGGCAGCGTGGCCACCTCGAAGCGGTTCCTCAACCAGCTGGTCGACGCCGTCTCGTCGCTCGAGGTCGGGGCGGCGTGGAACCCGGCCACCCGGATGGGCCCGGTGATCGAGCCCGCGGCGGGCAAGCTGCTCGAGGGGCTCACCGAGCTCGGCGCCGGCGAGCGCTGGCTGCTGCAGCCGAAGAAGCTCGACGCCGAGGGGCGGCTCTGGTCGCCGGGCATCCGCACGGGCGTCCGGCCCGGCTCCGCCTTCCACCGCACCGAGTACTTCGGCCCCGTGCTGGGCCTCATGATCGCGGCGACCCTCGAGGAGGCGATCGCGCTCGAGAACGACGTGGCGTTCGGCCTGACCGCCGGGCTGCAGTCGCTCGAGCCCGACGAGATCGGCACGTGGATCGACGGCGTCCAGGCCGGCAACCTCTACGTGAACCGCGGCACCACGGGCGCCATCGTGGGCCGGCAGCCGTTCGGCGGCTGGAAGCGTTCATCGGTCGGCCCCGGCGCGAAGGCGGGCGGTCCGAACTACCTCGTCGGCCTCGGCGCCTGGGAGGCCGACGGTCTCGCGAGCGCCCCGGACGCGCCCCTCGCCGATGCCGTGCGGCGGGTGCTCGCACTCGGCGCCGCCGATGACGGGGCCTTCCTCCGGTCGGCGGCGCGCGCCGACCAGGACGCCTGGACGGGCGAGTTCGGTGCGGTGCGCGAGCTCGCGGGCCTGATGGCCGAGCGGAACCTCTGGCGCTACCGGCCCGTCGCCGCGACCGTCCGGCTCGAAGCCGACGGCGCCGAGCGCGACCTGCTGCGCGTCCTCGCCGCGGGCGTCCGTGCCGGTGGCCCGCTGCGGGTCTCCACGGCGCGGCCGCTGCGTCCGGAGGTCGGCGCGCTGCTCGCGCGCCTCCAGATCCCGGTGTCGGTCGAGGGCGCGCCGGTGCTCACCGGTCGGGTCCGCCAGATCGGCGGATCCGCTGCGGACCTGCTCCGCGCCGCCGGCGGCGACCCCGACCTGGCGATCTGGGGCGGGCCTGTCTCCACCGCGGGCCGGCTGGAGCTGCTGCCGTTCGTGCACGAGCAGTCGGTGAGCATCACCGCGCATCGCTTCGGCACGCCGAACCACCTCACCGACGCGGTGATCTGACCGCTCACGACGCCGAGCGGCCGCACGCCCGGGGTTCTGAGGGCACCGTCTGGAGCAACACGACAAGAACCCCTGGTGCTGCAAGGAGCCACTGAGGATGTTCTGAGAAACCCGTTGCGGTGGTTCCTCGCCGTCCATACGTTGAGCGCAACCACCACCCCCCGACGGGAGGACCCAGTTGCGTTCCGTTCCCCTTCCCCGATCCGTCGTCCGGCTGACCGCCGGCGCCGCTTCGGCCCTCCTCACCGTGGCCGGGCTCGGCGCTGCCGCCGTCCCCTCGGTCGCGGTCGCCCTGCCGGCACCCGTGCCGGCCTCTGCGCACGCTCCTCACGTCTTCACGCATCGCTCGGCGACGCCGCCGACGACCGCGGACTGCGAGGCGGCGATCCAGATCGCCTGCTACTCGCCGAACCAGTACCAGGAGGCCTACGAGGTCGACGACCTGCTGAAGGCCCACATCGACGGCCGTGGGAAGACGATCGCGATCGTCGACGCCTTCGGCTCGCCCACGATCCAGAAGGACCTCGACGCCTTCGACAAGGCGTTCGGGCTGCCGGCCGGGCACGTGCAGGTGATCACGCCCGTGGGCGCGCCACCGGTCTTCAACGGCAACGACGCCACGCAGGTCGGCTGGGCGTTCGAGACGACGCTCGACGTCGAGTACGCCCATGCGATGGCACCGGGCGCGAGGATCCTGCTCGTCGAGACCCCGGTCGCCGAGACCGAGGGCCTGAACGGGTTCCCGGAGATCGTGAAGGCCGAGAACTCCGTGATCCGGCACCACCTCGCCGACGTGATCTCGCAGAGCTTCGGCGCGACCGAGAACACCTTCGCGAACCCGAAGCGGGACATCGCGGGACTGCGCTCGGCGTTCAAGGAGGCCGCGGAGCACCACGTCACCGTGCTCGCGGCGTCCGGTGACGACGGGGCGACCGACGCGACGGCCGACGGCAACGGCACGTACCCGTATCGCGTGAACTCGTGGCCGTCGAGCGATCCCCTCGTCACGAGCATCGGCGGCACGCAGCTGCACCTCGACGCGCACGGGGACCGTCTGAGCCCCGACGTGGTCTGGAACGACGGCTACGGCGCGGGCGGTGGTGGCCTGTCCCAGGTGTTCGCCCGGCCCCGCTTCCAGAACGGTGTGGCAGGGGTCGTCGGTTCGCACCGCGGCACGCCCGACATCTCGATGACCGCGGCCGTCGACGGCGGCGCGCTCGTGTACCTGTCGTTCCCGGGTCTCCCGGCGGGGTTCTACATCGTGGGCGGGACGAGCGAGGCGACGCCGATCTTCTCGGGGATCGTCGCCGCGGCCGACCAGGTGGCGCACCACGACGTCGGGTTCATCAACCCGGCGCTCTACGCCCTCCGCGGCTCCGGGCGCGCCGGCATCGTCGACGTGACCGCCGGGAACAACTCGTTCGCCGGTGTCACGGGCTACAGCGCGAAGGCCGGCTACGACCTGGCCTCCGGCTGGGGCACGATCGACGCGCCGGAGTTCGTGCGGGCGCTCGCGAGGCGGTAGCCGCCCTCCGCGATCCAGGGGACGCGCGCTTCCGGCACCCGGGGGCGCGCGTCCCTCGTCGTTGCTACCCCTTGCGCGGGCGCCGCAGCAGGAGGCCGAGCACGGCGAGCGCACCGAGCACGACCGCGGCGGCAGCGCACGCGGCGGCCGCGACGGGTGAGTCGACGAGCGTCGGCCGGATCGCCGCAGCCGACGGCGGCGCCTGCGGCTGCACGGCGGCGGCGACCGGTGCGCTCCCGCGGGCCGAGACGGTCTGCAGCGGCTGCGGGGCGACCGCCGGCATCGTCGCCGTGCCGGTGGGGCCCCCGGCAGTCGCCGTGAACATCGAGCGGACCGCGCGTGCCTGGCTCCGTCGGCCGTCCGCGGCGACCGCCGTCACCAGTGCGCTGTAGAGCGTCCCCGACGGGAGCGGCTCGAACGTCACGGAGCTGCCCCCCGCCACGGTGCGGTGCAGGTCGGTGCCGTCCGCCCCGCGGAGCTCGACGAGGTAGGACGTGACGCCGGGCACCGGCGTCCACCGGAGTCGCAGTCCGACCCTGGTGCGGACGAGCGACGCATCGGCCACCGCCGGCACAGCCGCGGGTGCGGTCCAGCGTGCCGGGGACGACGGCACGGCTCCCTCCGCGGTCTCGGCGACGACGCGGACCCGCAGGTCGGTCCCCGGGGCGATCCCGGTGAGCAGGAGGCTCGGCACCGAGGTGGTGCTGCGTCCCCGTCCGGCCACGACGACGGCGTACCCGGTGGCACCGGGCGCGGGGTCCCACGAGAGGGTGACGGTGCCCGGCACCGCACCGGCGGCGAACCGCACCGCGGGGTCCCACGCGGGGGCCGGCGGTGTCGCCGACGGGACCGGAGCGGTCGTCGTGCTCGTCGGCGTGGGGGACGGGGTCGGGGGATCCGCGGCCGCGGCGGCCGCCGGCAGGAGCACGAGCCCCGCGGCGAGCGCGCAGAGCAGCACGGAAGCGCGCAGTGGCATCGGGACGGCCTTCCGATGGGGACCATCGAGGATCCCCCGGGTGCGTCGGAAGCGCAAGGGCCGGTCAGGCCGCCGGGGCCGCAGCAGCACCGGGGCGCCGTGCCGCCGGCGAGCAGAGTCCCCCCACCGCGATGAGCACGAGGACGACGAGCAGCGCGAGCAGCAGGGTGAACCGCTGCCCGAGCAGACCGATGAGCGGGGGCCCGACGAGGAAGGCGAGGTAGCCGATCGTCGCCACGGCGCTGACGGCCGCGTTCGCCGTGCGCGGGTCGTCGGCGGCGGCCGACATGCCGACCGGGAAGCCGAGCGCGGCGCCGAGGCCCCAGAGCACGACCCCGACCACGGCGACGACGACGTTCGGGACCACGATCACGAGCAGCAGTCCGAGCACGGCGAACCCGGCGGAGACGCGGAGCACCGGCACGCGCCCGAACCGGTCGAGCAGTCCGGCGCCCGCGACGCGGCCGACGGTCATGGCAGCGACGAAGACGCCGAAGATCGCCGCGCCCGCGGCGTTCGTCACGCCGTGCCCGTCGACCATGGCAAGGCTGAGCCAGTCGTTCGCGCTGCCCTCGGCGAACGCCATGCCGAGGACGATCAGCCCGATCAGCAGCACGCGGCCGTCGCGCCAGACCGCCAGGCGCGACTGCCACGTCGCACCATGCTCGGCGTGCTCCGGGTCCTCAGCGGGCTGCAGGTGACGGACCAGCGCGAGCGTCGTGACGAGGGCGATCAGGCCCACACCGGCGAAGTGGGCGGCGATCGGGACCCCGAACGCCGCGAGCGCCGAGCCGATCCCGGCACCGACCACCGTGCCGAGGCTGAACGCCGCATGGTAGAGCGGCATCAGCGTGCGGCCGATCGCGCGCTCGTTCGCGGCGCCGGAGAGGTTCATCGCGACGTCGACGATGCTGCTGCCCGCGCCGAACACGGCGAGCGGCACGAAGAACGCCCCGAACGACGGCGCGAACGCCGTGACCGCACCGAGCGCGAGCAGCGCCACGGACGCCGCGGTGTAGCAGACGAGGATCGTGCGCGTGGCCCCGAGCCGGGCGACGATGTGGCTCGCACCGAGCAGGCCGGAGATCGAGCCGATCGAGATGCCGAGCAGCAGGAAGCCCATCTCCTGCGTGCTGGCCGACAGCAGGTCCCGGATGCCGGGCACCCGGCTCGCCCAGGTCGCGAACGCGAGACCCGTGAGGCCGAAGATCGTGAAGACGGCGTTGCGCCAGCGGATCAGCTCGGGCGCGGGCGCAGTCGTCCCCCGCCGCGCCCACCCCACGGGACGCCAGCCTACGGGGTGCTACACAAGGGCTCGTGCGCTTCACCGACGGGTTCTGGCTGCTGCGACCGGGCATCACGGCCGCCTACGGGCGGGAGGCGTACGACCTCGAGCAGCGCGGCGACGAGCTCGTCGTGACGGTGCCGACGAAGCCGATCACCACCCGCGGCGACACGCTGAACCTGCCGGTGCTCACCGTGACCCTCTCGGCGCCGCTGCCCGACGTGATCCGGGTGCGGATCGAGCACCACACGGGCGGCGGCGAGCCGCTGCGCTTCCCTGTGCACGAGGAGCCGGGGGCCGGCAGCGTGACGGTGGGCGACGACGAGGCCGTCGTGCGGAGCGGGCGCCTCGAGGCGCGGGTGCGGCGCGGCGCCCCGTGGTCGCTCTCGTTCCTCGGCGACGGCGTGCCGCTCACCGCCTCGGGCGCCAAGTCGCAGGCCTGGGTCCAGGTCGCGCACGACGCCGTGGTCGACCCCGCGCCCGTCGGGCTCCCCCGCTCGACCGGCACCGCGTACGTGCACGAGCAGCTCGAGCTCGGCGTCGGCGAGACGGTGTACGGCCTCGGCGAGCGCTTCGGTCCGTTCGTGAAGAACGGGCAGACCGTCGAGGTCTGGAACGCCGACGGCGGCACGTCCAGCGAGCAGGCGTACAAGAACGTGCCCTTCTACCTGACGAACCGCGGCTACGGCGTGTTCGTGAACGAGCCCGGCCACGTCTCCTTCGAGGTCGGCTCGGAGGCCGTCGAGCGGGTGCAGTTCTCGGTGCGCGGGGAGTCGCTCGAGTACTTCCTCGTCTACGGACCGACCCCGAAGCAGGTGCTGGAGCGCTACACGGCGCTCAGCGGCCGTCCCGCGCGGGTCCCGGCATGGAGCTACGGGCCGTGGCTCAGCACGAGCTTCACCACCGACTACGACGAGGCGACCGTGACCGGTTTCCTCGACGGCATGCGCGAGCGCGGCCTGCCGCTGTCGGTGTTCCACTTCGACTGCTTCTGGATGCGCGAGTTCAACTGGGTCGACTTCGAGTGGGACCCGCGCGTCTTCCCCGACCCCGAGGGCATGCTCGCCCGGCTGCACGAGCGCGGACTGCGCGTCAGCGTCTGGATCAACCCGTACGTGGCGCAGCGCTCCCCGCTCTTCGCCGAGGCGGCGGCCGCGGGGTACCTCGTACGCCGCACCGACGGCTCGGTCTGGCAGTGGGACCTCTGGCAGGCCGGCATGGGCCTCGTCGACTTCACGAATGCGGACGCGGTCGCCTGGTTCCAGGACAAGCTGCGGGGCCTGATCCGGCAGGGCGTCGACTGCTTCAAGACCGACTTCGGCGAGCGGGTGCCGGCCACGGGCGTCGTCTTCGCCGACGGCTCCGACCCCGAGCGGATGCACAACCTCTACCCGCAGCGCTACAACGAGGCCGTGGCGGCCGTGCTCGAGGAGGCCCGAGGGCGCGGCGAGGTGGTGCTCTTCGCACGGTCGGCCACGGCGGGCGGGCAGACGCTGCCGGTGCACTGGGGCGGCGACTCCACCTCGACCTTCGCATCGATGGCCGAGACCCTGCGCGGCGGCCTCTCCCTCGCGCTGTCGGGCTTCGGCTTCTGGAGTCACGACATCGGCGGCTTCGAGGGCACCCCGGACGCCGCCGTCTTCAAGCGCTGGACGGCCTTCGGGCTGCTCTCGAGCCACAGCCGGTTCCACGGCAGCGACTCGTACCGGGTGCCGTGGATCTTCGACGACGACGAGGACGCCCCGGGCAGCGCCGTCCGCGTGGCGCGCCGGTTCGCCGCGCTGAAGAACCGGCTCGCCCCGTACCTCCTCGCGGCCGGCGAGGAGGCCGCGGGAACCGGCGCCCCCGTGATGCGGCCGATGCTCCTCGAGTTCCCGGACGACCCGACCTCGGTGCATCTCGACCGGCAGTACCTGCTCGGGCCGGACCTGCTCGTCGCCCCGGTGTTCACCGTGGACGGCTCGGTCGAGGTCTATCTGCCCGAGGGCGAGTGGTTCGGCCTGCTGTCCGGCGAGCGGGTCTCCGGCGGCCGCTGGCTGCGTGAGCGGCACGACTTCGAGTCGCTGCCCCTCTACGTGCGGCCCGGTTCGGTGCTCCCGCTCGGGCGGCGCGAGGACCGCCCCGACACCGACCACCTCGACGGCCTCACGCTGCTCGTGCACCCCGCCGGTGACGGCTGGTCTCGCACCGTCGAGGTGCTCCGTGAGGACGGCAGCCCCGTCGCCTTCACCGCCCGCTCCGAGGGCGGCCACGTGGTCGTCGAATCCGACCTCGCCGACGGCTGGGGGGCGCAGCTCGCGGGCGGCGAGCGGGTCGAGGCGAGCGGGGGGAAGAGCGCGCTGACCTAGGTCTTTGTACACATGTTCGAAACCTGTGGACAACCCGACCCCGGGGCGTTCGCCGACCGTCCCGGAACCGCGTCTCGGTGTCTCGGCCTCGTGTCGGTGCAGACCCGCGTGTCGCACCTGCACGCGCGCGGATCACCGACAGGCGGTATCCAGCGGAGTCCGGCCTGCTCGCGGCCCTGGCTGGAGCGGGACCGAGTACGAGAAGCGCGGCGGTGGTCGACGTGAACGACCAGGCGGGCCCGGACGACGCATCGGGGGCCGCTGCTCGTCACCGATCGGGCGGACCGACGACTCCGGCGTCGTGGCGTGCAGGCGTCGAAGACCACGGGCTCGTGGAGACGAGGGGAATCGAACCCCTGACCTCCTGCTTGCAAGCAGGCGCGCAGCACCGACCAGCACGCCGCCGCTCCTGCGGCGCGCGTCGTGAGCACTCCGCCGCGCCCGACGCGACGGCCGCGGCTGCGGATCCGAGGCGGATCGAGGCTCGTGGAGACGAGGGGAATCGAACCCCTGACCTCCTGCTTGCAAAGCAGGCGCTCTACCAATTGAGCTACGCCCCCGAGACGGACGAGTCAAGAGTAGCGGGCCGCCCCCGGCACGGGAGGCCGGGCCGCGGCGCCGGGCCGGCCGGACTGTCCACGACGTCTTCGACGCGTGCACGCGTCGAAGACCATCAATACGTGGGGCTACCAGGACTTGAACCTGGGACCTCTTCGTTATCAGCGAAGCGCTCTAACCGCCTGAGCTATAGCCCCGAGTACGACCGTCATCGGCCGTGCGGCCCTCGCGGGCCGGAGAACGAATCTACCGCACCGTCACTGGTTGGTGAAACCGACCAGGATGCCGCCGGACACCCGGACGCTCAGGTTGTACAGCACGCACGCGATGGCGCCGAGCACCGTGCCGACGACGACGTTCAGCGCGGCGATGACGAGCGTGAAGCCCATCACCTGCGCGAACGACAGCACGCTGTTCACGGAGAAGTTCTTCTGCCCCGACACGTCGGACGCGAGGGTGCTGATCGAGTCGAAGATGCCCGTCGAGGCGAGCACCGTCCAGATCAGCAGCACCGCGACGAAGATGACGATGCCGATCGCGGCCGAGATGAGGAAGGAGAACTTCACCACCGACCAGAAGTCGATGTAGACCAGCTTGAGACGGACCTGCTTCGCCGGCATCGGCCTCGATGACTTCATCGAGAGCCGTTCGCCGACGCTACTCGCCGACGAGGTCGTGCCCGATGGGCGACTTGACGTCTTGACCGAGGTCATCAGATGCTCGCGCCTCCATGGTCGAATCGCTGTTCCGGGCAACGGCGATGATTCTGTCATCCAGACCGAAGCGCGCAAACACCACGCCCATCGTGTCGCGACCTTTGGCAGGAACTTCGGATACGGCGCTGCGGACCACCTTGCCACCTTCGAGCACGACGAGCACCTCGTCCTGCTCGTCGACGATGAGGGCACCGGCGAGGTCGCCTCGCGCCTCCGCGAGCTTCGCGACCTTGATGCCGAGCCCGCCGCGCTGCTGCAGCCGGTACTGGTCGACGGCGGTGCGCTTCGCGTAGCCGCCCTCGGTGACGACGAAGACGAAGCCCTCGTCGGAGACGACGCGGGCCGCGAGCAGCTGGTCGTCGCCGCGGAAGTGCATGCCGATGACGCCGGAGGTGCTGCGACCCATGGGGCGGAGGGCGTCGTCATCGGCGCGGAACCGCACGGACATGCCCTTGCGCGACACGAGCAGCACGTCGGACGCCTCGCCGACGAGCAGCGCCTGGATGAGCTCGTCGCCCTCGCGCAGGTTGATGGCGATGATGCCGCCGCTGCGGTTCGTGTCGTACTCGGCGAGCGCCGTCTTCTTCACGAGGCCGCTCCTCGTGGCGAGCACGAGGTAGGGCGCGACCGTGTAGTCGCGGATGTCGAGGATCTGCGCGACGTGCTCGTCGGGCTGCATCGCGAGCAGGTTCGCGATGTGCTGGCCCTTCGCGTCGCGGCTCGCCTCCTGCACCTCCCACGTCTTCACGCGGTAGACGCGGCCGGCGTTCGTGAACACGAGCAGCCAGTGGTGGGTGGAGGTGACGAAGAGGTGCTCGACCACGTCGTCGGCGCGCAGCTGGGCGCCCCGCACGCCGCGGCCGCCGCGACGCTGGGCCCGGTACTGGTCGCTGCGGGTGCGCTTGATGTAGCCGCCGCGGGTGACGGTGACGACGACCTCCTCGTCGGGGATGAGGTCCTCGATCGTCATGTCGCCGTCGTAGCCGTACATGATCTCGGTGCGGCGGTCGTCGCCGAACCGGTCGGTGATCGCCTGCAGCTCCTCGGAGATGATCGTGCGCTGCCGCGAGGGGCTCGCGAGGATCGCCTGGTACTCGGCGATGAGCCGCTCGAGCTCGGCGGCCTGGTCGATGATCTTCTGGCGCTCGAGGGCGGCGAGGCGACGCAGCTGCAGGCTGAGGATCGCCGTGGCCTGCACCTCGTCGACGCCGAGCAGCTCCATGAGGCCGTCGCGGGCGACGTCGGCGGTGGGGGAGCGGCGGATGAGGGCGATGACCTCGTCGAGCGCGTCGAGCGCCTTGAGGTAGCCGCGCAGGATGTGGGCGTCGGCCTCGGCCTTCCGCAGCCGGAAGCGCGTGCGCCGGACGATGACCTCGATCTGGTGGTCGACCCAGGCGCTGATGAACCCGTCGAGCGCGAGCGTGCGGGGCACGCCGTCGACGAGGGCGAGCATGTTCGCGCCGAAGTTGTCCTGCAGCTGCGTGTGCTTGTACAGGTTGTTCAGCACGACCTTCGCGACCGCGTCGCGCTTCAGCACGATCACGAGGCGCTGACCCGTGCGCCCGGACGTCTCGTCACGGATGTCGGCGATGCCGCCGATCTTGCCGTCGTTCACGAGCTCGGCGATGCGGATCGCGAGGTTGTCGGGGTTCACCTGGTACGGCAGCTCGGTGACGACGAGGCAGGTGCGGCCGTGGATCTCCTCGACGTTCACGACGCTGCGCATCGTGATCGAGCCGCGGCCCGTGCGGTAGGCGTCGTGGATGCCCTTGGTGCCGAGGATCTGCGCGCCGGTGGGGAAGTCGGGGCCCTTGATGCGCTCCATGAGCGCCTCGAGCAGCTCCTCGCGGGTGGCGTCGGGGTGCTCGAGCGCCCACTGCGCGCCGGCGGCGACCTCGCGGAGGTTGTGCGGCGGGATGTTCGTCGCCATGCCGACCGCGATGCCGGCGGAGCCGTTGACGAGCAGGTTCGGGAACCGGGCCGGCAGGACGACGGGCTCCTGGGTGCGGCCGTCGTAGTTGTCCTGGAAGTCGACCGTGTCCTCTTCGATGTCCCGCACCATCTCGAGCGCGAGCGGGGCCATCTTGGTCTCGGTGTAGCGGGGCGCCGCGGCCGGGTCGTTGCCCGGGGAGCCGAAGTTGCCCTGGCCGAGCGCGAGCGGGTAGCGGAGGCTCCAGTCCTGCACGAGGCGCACGAGCGTGTCGTAGATCGCGCTGTCGCCGTGCGGGTGGAACTGCGCCATCACGTCGCCGACGACGCGGGCGCACTTGCTGAAGGCCCGGTCGGGCCGGTACCCGCCGTCGTACATCGCGTAGATCACGCGGCGGTGCACGGGCTTCAGGCCGTCGCGCACCTCCGGCAGCGCCCGCTGCACGATGACGCTCATGGCGTAGTCGAGGTACGAGCGCTGCATCTCGAGCTGCAGGTCGACCTGTTCGATGCGGTCGGGCATGGGGGTCCTTAACTGTTACCGGGAAGGGCGGTGGTCGCGAGGGTCTCGTGACGCGGCCGGGCAGGGCCGCCCTCGACCCTGAACCGCGGATCGCTGGTCGCGATCCGGTGGCTCAGATGTCGAGGAACCGCACGTCCTTCGCGTTCTTCTGGATGAAGGAGCGGCGGGACTCGACGTCCTCGCCCATGAGGGTGGAGAAGATCTCGTCGGCGGCCGCGGCGTCCTCGAGCGTGACCTGCAGCAGCGTGCGGGTCTCGGGGTTCATCGTCGTGTCCCAGAGCTCGGAGTAGTCCATCTCGCCGAGGCCCTTGTAGCGCTGGATCCCGTTCTCCTTCGGGATCCGCTTGCCACGGGCGAGCCCGTCGGCCATCACGGCGTCGCGCTCGCGGTCGCTGTAGACGTACTCGTGCGGCGAGTTGCTCCACTTGAGGCGGTAGAGCGGCGGCTGCGCGAGGTACACGTACCCGAGCTCGATGAGCGGCCGCATGAAGCGGAACACGAGCGTGAGCAGCAGCGTGGTGATGTGCTGGCCGTCGACATCGGCGTCGGCCATGAGCACGATCTTGTGGTACCTGGCCTTCTCGGCCACGAAGTCGTCGCCGATGCCGCACCCGAAGGCCGTGATCATGGCCTGGATCTCCTGGTTCGCGAGCGCCCGGTCGAGCCGCGCCTTCTCGACGTTCAGGATCTTGCCGCGCAGCGCGAGGATCGCCTGCGTCTCGGGGTTGCGGCCGCGCACCGCGGAGCCGCCGGCCGAGTCGCCCTCGACGAGGAAGATCTCGGCCTTCGACGCGTCCCGGGTCTGGCAGTCCTTCAGCTTGCCCGGCATCGACGCGGTCTCGAGCACGCCCTTGCGCCTCGTCGCATCGCGAGCCTTGCGGGCCGCCATGCGGGCGGTCGCCGCCTGCTGCGCCTTGCGGATGATGTCCTTCGCCTGGACGGGATGGCTGTCGAACCAGTCGGCCAGCTGGGAGCTGACGACCCGCTGCACGAACGTCTTCGCCTCGGTGTTGCCGAGCTTCGTCTTCGTCTGGCCCTCGAACTGCGGCTCGCCGAGCTTCACCGAGATGACCGCGGTGAGCCCCTCGCGCACGTCGTCGCCGGAGAGGTTGTCGTCCTTCTCCTTGAGCAGACCCTTCTCGCGCGCGTACCGGTTCATGAGCGTAGTCAGCGCGGCGCGGAAGCCCTCCTCGTGCGTGCCGCCCTCGTGCGTGTTGATCGTGTTCGCGTAGGTGTGGACGCTCTCGCTGTACGCGCCCGTCCACTGCATCGCGAGCTCGAGCGAGATGCGCCGGTCGACGTCCTCCGACTCGAAGGAGATGACCTCGGGGTTCACGAGCTCGGTCTTCTTCGTGGAGTTGAGGTACTCGACGTAGTCGACGAGCCCGCGCTCGTACTTGAAGACGACCGTGCGGTCGATGCGGTTCGCGTCGACCTCGCCGTCGACGGGCTCGGTCGTGCGCTGATCGGTGAGCGCGATCGCGAGGCCCTTGTTGAGGAACGCGTACTGCTGGAACCGGGTTCGGAGGGTCTCGTAGTCGAACTCGACGGTCTCGAAGATCTCGGCGTTCGGCCAGAACGTGACCGTGGTGCCGGTGCCCTCAGCGGCCTCGCCCTGCTCGACGGGCGCGAGCGGCACGCCGTTCTCGTACTGCTGGCGCCAGATGTGACCCTGCCGCTTCACCTCGACGGCGAGCCGGCTCGAGAGCGCGTTGACCACGGAGCTGCCGACGCCGTGCAGACCACCCGACACCGCGTACCCGCCGCCGCCGAACTTGCCGCCGGCGTGCAGCACCGTGAGCACGACCTCGAGCGTGGAGCGACCTTCGACCGGGTGCACGTCGACGGGGATGCCGCGGCCGTTGTCGGCGACCCGGACTCCGCCGTCGGCGAGGATCGTGATGTCGATGTGGTCGCAGTAGCCGGCGAGCGCCTCGTCGACCGCGTTGTCGACGATCTCGTAGACGAGGTGGTGCAGACCGCGCGGTCCCGTGGAGCCGATGTACATGCCCGGGCGCTTCCGCACGGCCTCGAGCCCCTCGAGCACCTGGATCGAGCCCGCGCCGTACTCCTCGGGCGAGGCGACCTGCGGACGCTCGGGAGCAGCCCGCTCCGCGTCCGGGACACCGGCGCCGTTCGAAGGATCCTCGTCGCGGCTCTCCGCCGCCGTCCCGCCGTCCACGGCGCCCGCGTCATCCGTCAAAATCGATCTCCGATCGTCCTCCTCAGTCTACCGTGCAGGCGTGTCGCGCCGGGCCGGGAACGCCCCTGTGGAGGCAGGAAACCAGCAGGGTGACCGAATCAGCCCGGTCAGCCGTAGGTATCGCGCGGGCCGCGCCCCTGGACCGATCTCCGGCCGTGATTCCAGCTGGGCGTGTTCGGCCCGAGGAACCGGATGCTCTCGACCCCGGCCGCGGGGAAGTCGCGGGCGATGCGCTCCGCGATCTGCGAGCGCATCAGCCCGAGCTGCGTCGCCCAGGCCGTCGAGTCGCACCGGACGAGCAGCACGCCGTCCGCGAAGCCCTCGACCGCGGCGTGCCGGGCCGTCTCCTCACCCGCGATGGAGCGCCAGGCGGCGGTGAGGTCCGTCTGCGCGAGCGGTGTCACCCAGCCGAGCGACTCGGTGACCGCGTCGAGCACCGTGCCGGCCGCCAGCGGGTCGCGACCCTTGCCGTAGGGGAGGTTGTCGCCCTTCGGCTTCGGCCGCTCCCGGCGGGAGCGCGGCCGGCCGAACACCTCGCGGAGGCGCAGCCAGACGCGCTCGGCCTCGGTCTCGCTCCCCCGCTCGCTCACGCCGGCACCTCCTTCACGACCTCGCCCGCCCGGATCCGCGTGACCTGCCCGCGGAGCCCCTCGGGGATGTCCTCCTCGACCGCGGCCGTGATGATCACCTGCTCGTATCGCTCCACGCGCTCGGCGAGGCGGAGGCGACGACGGGCGTCGAGCTCGGCGAAGACGTCGTCGAGGATCACGATCGGGTCGCCGGACGACCGGGCGACGCGCAGCAGCTCGACCGCGCCGAGCCGCAGGGCGAGCGCGAGCGACCAGGACTCGCCGTGGCTCGCGTAGCCGCGCGCGGGCAGGTCGTTGATGGTGAGGAGCAGGTCGTCGCGGTGCGGCCCGACGAGGGTGATCCCGCGCTCGAGCTCCCGGCGGCGGGCGGCAGCGAGAGCCCGGGCGAACCGTTCGGCCGTCGGTCCCGTCGTGTCGCCCTCGGTGTCGATCGAGCGCACGGCGGCGAGGGCGACGCGCTGGTCGCTGCCCGCGACGACGGCGTACTGCTCGGCGACGAGCGGCTCGAGCGCGCCGACGAGCTCGCTGCGGGCGTCGAGCAGCTCCGTCCCCGTCGCGACGAGCCGCTCGTCCCAGATGTCGAGCGTGGCCGGGTCGACGCCGCCGCGGGCCGATCGCAGCAGGCCGTTGCGCTGCCGGAGGGCCTTCTCGTAGTCGCTCTGCACGCCGGCGAGGCGCGGGGTGCGCTGCACGAGCAGCTCGTCGACGAAGCGCCGGCGCGCCGACGGCTCCCCCCGGACGAGCGCGAGGTCCTCCGGCGCGAACAGCACGCTCGAGACGTTCCGGGTGATCTCGCGCGGGCGCACGGCCGACCGGTTCACCTGCGCCCGGTTCGGCCCCGTGCGGTTCACGAGCACCTCGGCGAGCACCTCGCGATCGCCCGTCACGACGACGGCCCGGACCACGGCGGAGTCCTGCCCGGCGCGGATCAGCGCGGCGTCGCCGGAGACCCGGTGCGACCCGAGGGTCGTGAGGTACCCGATCGCCTCGACGAGGTTCGTCTTGCCCTGGCCGTTGCTGCCGGCGAGCACGTTCGCACCGGGCCCGAAGGTCACCTCGGCCGACGCGTAGTTGCGCCAGTCGGTGAGGTTCAGGCGGAGGACGCGCACCGCGCCCCCTTCCCGGACGTCGTGCTGCCGGCCGCCCTACTTGGTCGGGTGCAGATCCTGCGCGGCCTTCGCCTCGTGCGCCTTCACCGCGTGGCCGCCGAACTGGTTGCGCAGCGCGGCGACGGCCTTCATCGCGGGCGACTGGTCCTGCCGGGAGACGAAGCGGGCGAAGATCGCCGCGCTGATCGCCGGCATCGGCACCGCGTTCTCGATGGCCTCCTCGAGCGTCCACCGGCCCTCGCCGGAGTCGTCGACGTAGCCGTCGATGTCCGCGAAGTCGGGGTCGGCGTCGAGCGCGCGCACCATGAGCTCGAGCAGCCAGGAGCGGATGACCGTGCCCCGCTGCCACGCCTTGAAGGTCCCGGGGACGTCGGTGACGTGCGGGGACGACTCGAGCAGCTCGTAGCCCTCGGCGTACGCCTGCATGATCGCGTACTCGATGCCGTTGTGGACCATCTTCGTGTAGTGGCCGGCGCCCACCGGGCCGGCGTGCACGAAGCCCTCCTCGCGGGGCCCCTCGGGCCGCAGCGCGTCGAAGATCGGCATGACCCGCTCGACCTGCTCGTCGCTGCCGCCGACCATGAGGCCGTAGCCGTTCTTCAGGCCCCAGACGCCGCCGGAGACGCCCACGTCCATGAAGTCGATGCCGCGCTCGGCGAGGGACTTCGCGTGCAGCTCGTCGTCGGTGAACTTCGTGTTGCCGCCGTCGATCACGAGGTCGCCCTGGTCGAGCACGCCCTTCAGGGCGTCGACGACCGAGTCGGTGATGCGGCCGGCGGGCACCATGACCCAGACGGTGCGGGGCGCCGGCAGCGCCGCGGCGAGGGCGGCGTAGTCGGGCACGTCGCTGACGTCGGGGTTCGTGTCGTAGCCCACCACGTCGATCCCGGCGTTCTTCAGCCGGCTGCGCATGTTGTTGCCCATCTTGCCGAGCCCGACCAGGCCGATCTTCATTCCGAGTCCTCTCGAAGGTGAGTGGTTCAGGTCAGCGGAGCAGCAGGTTGGGCTGCAGGAGGTAGCGGTACTCCTCCGTGCCCGTGTCCTCGCGGGACTTCTGCCCCGTGATCAGCACGGGGCCCGGCTTGTTGGGGTTCTCCGTCTTCGTGAACGAGATTCGCACGAACTCCGTGTGGACACCCGAGAGTCCGTCGAGGAGGAACTGCGGCTTCAGCGACACGACGACGGGCTCACCGGCAAGCACCGCGTCGATGCGCTCGGACGCCTGCGCCTGCTCGCCGCCGGCCGCCTCGAGCCCGAGCCCGTCGGCGTCGAAGGTGAACTTGAGGGCGGCCTCGCGCTCGAGCACGAGCTGCACGCGCCGCGTCGCCTCGACGAGCTCGGCGGTGCCGATGACCGCGAAGTGGTCGACGTTGTCGGGGAAGAGGCGCCGCACCGGGGGGAAGTTGCCCTTGATGAGCAGCGAGGTGACGGTCTTCTTCTCGGAGCTGAAGGCGATGAGCTCGCGGTCGCCCCCGCGGGTGATCGAGATCGTGACGTCGCCGGTGCTGCCGAAGGTGCGGCCGACCTCCTGCAGCGTGCGCGCGGGCACGAGGGCGCTGCCGCCGTCGCTGCGCTCGCTGTGCCAGGGCACGGCGCGGATCGCGACGCGGTACCGGTCGGTGGCGACGAGCGCGAGCGAGTCCTCGCCGGCCTCGAGCTGCACACCCGTGATGACCGGGGTGACGTCGTCGCGCGATGCGGCGACGACGACCTGGGCGATCGCGGGCGAGAAGACCCCGGCCGGGAGGACGCCGGTCGGCTCCC
This sequence comes from Amnibacterium sp. CER49, assembly GCF_029846255.1. Classification (GTDB taxonomy): domain Bacteria; phylum Actinomycetota; class Actinomycetes; order Actinomycetales; family Microbacteriaceae; genus Amnibacterium. Next base: position 1,378,205 of record NZ_JARVWQ010000001.1, read on the forward strand.
CCACCACGGGCAGGCTCGGGTATTCCGCCACGGGCATGCTGAGGAGGGTGAAGCGGGCGCTGCCGCCGCTCACGACCACGCGGTTCTCGTCGGTGACGACCTCGACGGGGACGTTCGGCAGCCGGTTCGCGATGTCGGCGAGCAGCCGGCCGGAGACGAGCACGCGCCCGGGCTCGAGCACCTCGGCCTCGATCTGCGTGCGCGCCGAGACCTCGTAGTCGAACGAGGAGAGCGTCAGTCCGCCCTCGGTGGTCTCGATGAGCACGCCCGAGAGGATCGGCAGGGTCGTCCGCTGGGGCAGCAGGCGGACGGCGAACGACACGGCGTCGCTGAAGACGTCCCGGTTCGCGTGGAATCGCACTGCTGGTCCTCTCGATCGGCGGGCCCGGGACGGGTCGCAGCAGCGGCCCCGCCGAAGGTCCTACGCATGCTAGCGGAGCCCCTGAACCCGCCGCCCTGGCGGCCGTGCCCCCGTCCACAGCGCGGAATCGGTTGGAGGAGGAAGAGGAAGGTGAAGGACAACCACACTCTTAACAGGTGTGCACACTGTGGATAACTCGGGGGAGGCCGCTGCCCGCCTGGGAACTACACATCTGGAAGATGTCGAAACCGTGCGGACGGGTCCTGTGCCGGACCGTGCCCCTCTGTCGAGGGCCACGACCGCCGCTCACACGTCCCCCCGTCGGGGGCGCCCCGTCCGGGGGTGTCGCTCCACAGTTATCCACAGCCCCTCCACATGGGGGTAGAAACCTCGTCCTGCCGCGCGTTCTGGGGCCGCGGATCCCCGGAACTCCGGGCCACCGCCCTCCCGCTCCACCACCGGGGGCCCTCTGGACGCCGACCGGCCGGGTCACCTCGCGCGACGTGGCGTATGCCGTCGGGACGGTTGTCGGCGGACGAGCGCAGACGGATGTCCTGACGGCATGCGGATGATGCCGGGGGGCCGCCGACACCGGCGGGCGGAGGGTCAGCGGCGGTAGCGCTGGTCCTGCTTGATGCGGCTCGTGAGCTCCGACACCTGGTTGTAGATCGAGCGGCGCTCCTTCATGAGGTCGCTGATCTTCTTGTTCGCGTACATCACGGTCGTGTGGTCGCGGCCGCCGAACAGCTGGCCGATCTTCGGCAGCGACAGGTTCGTGAGCTCGCGGCAGAGGTACATCGCGATCTGCCGCGCCGAGGCGATCTGCTGCGACCGCGAGCTGCCGTACAGGTCGTCGACCGAGAGCTTGAAGTACTCCGCGACGGCGCTGATGATGTCCGCCGGCGCGATGACGTTGTCCTCGTCGAGGGTGATCAGGTCCTTCAGCACCGTCTGCACGAGCTGCATGTCGACCGGCGAGCGGTTGAGGCTCGCGTACGCGGTGACGCGGATGAGGGTGCCCTCGAGCTCGCGGATGTTGCTGCTCACCTTCGAGGCCATGAACTCGAGGATGTCGTCGGGCACCTGGAGGCGCTCCGCCTGCGCCCGCTTGCGGAGGATCGCGATGCGGGTCTCGAGGTCCGGCGTCTGCACGTCGGTGATGAGGCCCTGCTCGAAGCGCGACCGCATGCGGTCCTCGAACCCGGTGAGCTGCCGCGGCGCGAGGTCCGACGTGATGACGACCTGCTTGTTGTGGTCGTGCAGCGTGTTGAAGGTGTGGAAGAAGGCCTCCTGCGTGGAGTCCTTCCCCGAGAGGAACTGGATGTCGTCGATCAGCAGGATGTCGACGTCGCGGTAGCGGGCCTGGAACTGCGCGGCCCGGTTCGCCGCGATCGAGTTGATGAAGTCGTTCGTGAACTCCTCGCTCGAGACGTACCGCACCCGGATGCCCGGGAAGAGCCCCATCGAGTAGTGACCGATCGAGTGGAGCAGGTGCGTCTTGCCGAGGCCGGACTCGCCGTAGATGAAGAGCGGGTTGTACGCCTTCGCGGGGCTCTCGGCCACGGCGAACGCCGCGGCGTGGGCGAAGCGGTTCGAGGCGCCGATCACGAAGGTGTCGAACGTGTAGCGCGAGTTCAGCCGCGACTCGCGGTCCTCCCGCACGCCGTCGAGCACCGCGACCGCCGCCTCGCGCCGGACGGGCTCGGGCGAGGAGTCGGCGGGAACGGCCGGAACGGCCGAGGGCGCGACGGGTGGTACGGGTGTGAACTGCTCGGCCGCGATGTCGGGGTTCACCGTCACCGCGAAGGTGTGGATGCCGAAGTCGCCGGAGAGGTTGCCGATGGCCTCGGCGAGGGGCAGGCGCGCCCGCTGCTCGATCATCGCCCGCGTGAAGTCGTTCGGGACCTCGAGGTAGACGACCCCGGCCATGATCCCCTTCGGCTCGACCAGGTTGAGGAACCCCTGCAGCTGCGGGCCCACCCGGCTGTCGCCGCCGAGCGACTGGCGGATCGTCGCCCAGGCGTCGGCAGCGGCCTCGGTCACGGTTCGGCTCCTCTTCGGCCGCTCCTGTGGAGGGCGGACGCCTGCGGGGGCGGCTCTGGGGCCGCCGGGGGAGGGGAAGACCGGCGAAACGGGTGCCGGACGGGGGGCAACGGTAGACCGCGCCTGTTTCCACAGGCAAGTTCCCACGCGGTGGAATACGTGTGGAGAAACTTCCACGCCTGTGATTCCAGCGCTGTGATTCCAACCGTGTTCGAGCAAGTCCCCGTCCGGGGGACTCGAGGCGCCCGGACGGCGCCGCCGAGCGGTCCGCCGCGGCCTGGTAGTGTGCTGCGGTTGATCGGCGCTCGACTCGAGCACCCACGCACTTCGCCCCGCCCGGCCGCCTCGCCGGGTCCGCCGGGCGCCCCACGAATCGGAGGACGCTCCCGTGACCAAGCGCACGTTCCAGCCCAACAACCGCCGCCGCTCCAAGGTGCACGGCTTCCGTCTGCGCATGCGCACCCGCGCCGGCCGCGCCATCCTCGCCGCCCGCCGCGCCAAGGGCCGCACCGAGCTCTCCGCGTAAGCGGACCGTGCTCGCGAAGGCGAACCGGGTCGTCTCCGCTCCCGACTACCGGAGGCTCGTCCGTACGGGCCGCCGGTCCAAGGGGGCGCTGACCCTCGCCTACGCGCGCCGGACCCAGCCCGAGGACCCGCTCCGCATCGGGGTGATCGTCGCGAAGAACGTCGGCAAGGCCGTCACCCGCAACCGGGTGCGCCGCCGCATCAAGGCCGCCTGCTTCCCGCTGACCGCGGAGGTCGGCGGCCTCGACGTCGTGCTGCGGGCGCTGCCCCCCGCGCGGGACGCCACCTGGGACGAGCTCTCGGGCGAGGTCCGCCGGCAGGTCGAGACCCTCGCAGGGCGCCGCTCCTCATGAGCACCGCCCTCGCCGGTCCTGCGCTCCTCCGCCTGGCGCTGCTGCCGCGGAACGCGGTCATCGTTCTGCTGAAGGCGTACCGCCTGCTCGTCTCCCCCCTCTACGGGAACGTCTGCAGGTACCATCCATCCTGCTCGCGCTACGCGCTCGAGGCCGTGCAGCAGTCCGGCGTCGTGATCGGATCGGCGCTGGCGGTCGCCCGGATCGTCCGGTGCAATCCCTGGTCGCGCGGCGGCGTCGACGACCCGCCCCAGCGGCTGAAGGCCGCGTACCGCATCACCCCGCTCGGCTTCGTCGAGCCCGTCATCCCGGGAGCCTGACCAGTGGACCTCATCGGAACCGTCCTCTGGCCCATCAAATGGGTCATCGAGGCGATCCTCGTCGCGTTCCACTCGCTCTGGACCGCCATCGGCTTCGCCCCCGGCGACGGCCTCACCTGGATCCTGTCGATCCTCGGGCTCGTGATCGTGGTGCGGGCGGCGCTCATCCCGCTGTTCGTGCGCCAGATCCGCAGCCAGCGCCAGATGCTCGAGATCGCTCCGGAGCTGAAGAAGATCCAGGAGAAGTACAAGGGCAAACGCGACCAGTTCTCCCGCGAGGCGATGAGCCGCGAGACCATGGAGCTCTACCGCCGCACAGGCACGAGCCCCTTCGCCTCGTGCCTGCCGCTGCTGATCCAGATGCCCATCTTCTTCAGCCTGTTCCAGGTGCTCGAGGGCGCGCAGCGCAACCCGAACAGGGCGGGCGTCGGCCTGCTGAACGCCGCGCTCGCGAAGTCGTTCGGCGGATCCGAGCTGTTCGGCGCTCCCCTGCACGCGACGCTGACGAACAACGGCGGCAACACGCTCGTGCTCGTCATCGGCATCGCGATGATCGCGCTGATGACGGCCTCGCAGTTCATCACCCAGCTGCAGATCATGTCGAAGAACGTCTCCCCCGAGACGGCGGCGAGCCCGATGTACAAGCAGCAGAAGATGCTGCTCTACGTCCTGCCGCTCATCTTCATCTTCTCGGGGATCGCCTTCCCGCTGGGCGTGATGTTCTACTGGGTCTTCTCGAACGTCTGGACGATGGCGCAGCAGTTCGTCGTCATCCGCAACTCCCCGACGCCCGGCAGCGAGGCCGCGAAGGCGCGCGAGATCCGCTTGGCCAAGAAGGCGGCCCGGAAGAAGGACGGCGGCGTCTCCGCCGGCGCGACGCCGACGGCCGAGGCCCTGCCCGCGCCGCGCTCGAACAACCAGCGCAACCAGCCGATGAGCCGGTCGCGCGCGAAGCGGACGGGGGAGCGCCGGGCATGAGCGGTCTGAACGAGGGTGGGACGCCGGCGCAGGCCGACGAGATCCAGCAGCAGGACGAGGGGCTCGCGGCCCCGACGAGCGGCGACGTCGGGTCCGGCGACGCCGCCGACGCCGCGTCCGTCGACGTCGGCGACGTGGCCGCCGACTACATCGAGGAGCTGCTCGACATCTGCGACCTCGACGGCGACCTCGAGATCGAGGACGCCCACGGACGCACCACGCTCACCGTGAGCGGCGGCGACCTGCGGCTGCTCAGCGCGCCCGCCACCGTCGGCGCGCTGCAGGAGCTCACCCGCCTCGCCGTGCAGGCGAGGAGCGGCGGCTTCGCCCGGCTCACGCTCGACATCGGAGGCAGCCGCGACCAGCGCTCGCGCGAGCTCGGTCGCCTCGTCGACGACGCGGTCGCCGCGTTCGAGCAGGGGCGCACCGCGTTCCCGCTCGAGCCGATGTCCTCGTACGAGCGCAAGGTCGTGCACGACCTCGCCGCTGAGCGCGGGCTGGGGTCGCACTCGGAGGGCGAGGGGCCGACCCGCCACATCGTGCTCACGCCGGCGGCGTGACCGACGTCGCACCCGCGCTGCAGCTCGAACCGGAGCCGCCCGAGGCCGCCGCGGCGTGCGGGGAGGGGCTTCCGGTCGTCCGGCGGTTCGCCGCGGATCTCGCGGCCCGCGGCGTCGAGCTCGGGCTGATCGGGCCGGCGGAGCCGTCCCGGCTCTGGTCCAGGCACCTCGTCAACAGCGCGGTGCTCGCCCCGCTGCTGCCGCAGGGGTCGCGTGTGGCCGACGTGGGAAGCGGTGCCGGCCTTCCCGGGCTCGTCGTCGCGGCCGTGCGGCCGGATCTCGCGCTCACGCTCATCGAGCCGATGGAGCGCCGGGTCGCGTGGCTCGAGGAGGAGGCCGCCCGCCTCGGGCTCGGCAACGTGACGGTGGTGCGCGCCCGCGCCGAGGAGTACCGCGGCGAGCCGTTCGACGTCGTCACCGCTCGCGCGGTGGGCGCGCTCGCGAAGCTGCTCCCCCTCGTCGCGCCCCTCGCGGGACCTGGGGGCCGCCTCGCGCTGCTCAAGGGAGCGTCCGTCGACGCCGAGGTGGCCCGCGCCGAGAAGGTCATCCGCCGCCTGCGCCTCCACGACGCGCGTGTGGAAACCGTGGGCAGCGGCATGGCCTCCGCGGAGACGCGGGTGTTCGTGGCTACGCTGCCCGTCTGACCGCTGTCCCCCGTTCGGGGCGGTCCCGAATACCCCCGGAAGAGGATCGCTGTGAAACCCAGCTCGGCCCTCGAAGCCCGCGGATCCGGCTTCGACGACTCCACCCCGCTCGCGCGGGAGGTCGCGGACATCACGCGACGCCGTCAGCGCCTGCAGTCCGTGCAGCTCCCCCGCCCCGCGGCCACCCGCATCTTCACGGTCGCGAACCAGAAGGGCGGCGTCGGCAAGACGACGACGACCGTGAACCTGGCCGCGGCGCTCGCGAAGTCGGGTATGCGCGTGCTCGCGATCGACCTCGACCCGCAGGGCAACGCCTCGACGGCGCTCGGCGTCGAGCACCGCCACGACACGCTGAGCATCTACGACGTGATCATCGGCGAGGCGCCGATGGACGAGGTCGTGAAGCAGAGCCCGGAGTTCCCGACCCTGTCGTGCGTGCCGGCGACCATCCATCTCGCCGGAGCCGAGATCGAGCTCGTCTCGCTCGTCGCCCGCGAGCAGCGCCTGCGGAGCGCCCTGCGCAGCTACCTCGAGAGCGTCGAGGACCCGTACGACTACGTCTTCATCGACTGCCCGCCGTCGATCGGCCTGCTCACGATCAACGCGTTCGTCGCCGCGACCGAGGTGCTGATCCCCATCCAGTGCGAGTACTACGCGCTCGAGGGCCTCAGCCAGCTGCTGCGGAACATCGACCTCATCGAGCGGCACCTGAACCCGCACCTCGCGGTCTCGACGATCCTGCTCACGATGTTCGACGCCCGCACGCGGCTCGCGAACGACGTGGCGGACGACGTGCGCAAGCACTTCCCGGAGCAGGCGCTCGCGAGCGTGATCCCCCGCGCGGTCCGCATCTCCGAGGCGCCGAGCCATGGCCAGAGCGTCATCACGTACGACCCGAACTCCCCCGGCGCGCTCTCGTACCTCGAGGCGGCGGCCGAGATCGCCCGTCGTGGAGCCGCTTCGTGAGCGCGCCGCGACGGCAGGCCGGTCTCGGCCGCGGCATCGGCGCGCTGCTCATGCCGGACAGCGACGAGCGGCCGAACGCCGACGTCCTCCGGCCGAGCGACGTCTACTTCGGCTCCCGCGCGAAGCCGGCCGACGACCTCGTCGACGTGCCGGGCCTCCGGCTCGCGAGCCTCGGTGTCGACGACATCCGGCCGAACCCGCATCAGCCGCGCCAGGACTTCGACGAGGAGGCGCTCGCCGAGCTCGTGCACTCCGTGCGTGAGAACGGCGTGCTGCAGCCGATCGTGGTCCGGCCGCTGCCCGCGGGTGAGGGCGCGAAGTTCGAGCTCGTCATGGGCGAGCGGCGGTTGCGCGCCACGAGGCTCGCCGGGCTGCGCTCCATCCCGGCGGTCGTCAAGGACACCGCGGACGAGCAGATGCTGCACGACGCCCTGCTCGAGAACCTGCACCGCTCGCAGCTGAACCCGCTCGAGGAGGCGTCGGCCTACCAGCAGCTGATGGCCGACTTCGGCATCACGCACGAGGAGCTCGGCAGCCGCCTCGGCCGGTCCCGGCCGATGATCACGAACACGGTCCGCCTGCTGCGCCTGCCCGAGCACATCCAGCGCAAGGTCGCCGCCGGCGTCCTCACCGCCGGACACGCGCGTGCCGTGCTGTCCGTGGTCGAGCCGGAGCTCATGGACCGCCTCGTCGACCGCATCGTGAACGAGGGCCTGAACGTCCGTCAGGCCGAGGCGGCCGCGATCCGGATGGCCGGCGACGCGAAGCCCCGCAAGTCGACGGGGCGTCGCAACGAGCAGCTCGACGAGATCGCCGACCGGCTCGGGAGCCGCTTCGACACCCGCGTCCGCGTCAACCTCAACGCGAAGCACGGGCAGATCGTCATCGACTTCGGGTCGGTCGCCGATCTGAACCGCATCCTCGCCGACATCGGGGAGGACGCGTGGGAGGAGGGCGAGGCCCGCGAGCGCATGCTCGCGGAGCGTCGTGCCGCCTCGGCGTCCGACGCCTGACGCCCGACGCCTGACGCAGCCGTACCGCGTGTAGGTACTTCGTCCTCGTGTAGGTGCAGAACCGCGTTCTGCACCTACGGCCGGGCGGAGTACCTACACGCGGTTCCTCGGCCCGGGTCAGCCGGCGAGGGCGAGGCGCGTGAGCGCCGCGTAGGTCTCGCCGAGGTCGCGGCCCTGCGCCTTCAGCGCCATCGGCAGCAGGCTCGTCTCGGTGAGGCCCGGCATGACGTTGGTCTCGAGGAACCACGGCCTGCCGTCGGCGTCGAGGACGAGGTCGGACCGCGAGAGGTGACGCAGGCCCAGCGCGCGGTGCGCGAGCAGGGCGAGCTCCCCCGCGGCGGCCGCCGCCTCGTCGCCGATGCGCGCCGGGGTGTGGAAGCGGGTGGCGCCCGGCGTGTACCGCTCCTCGAAGCCGTAGACGCCCGATCTGGGCACGATCTCGACGGCCGGCAGGGCGACGGGCCCGTCCTCCGTCTCGAGCACGCTCACCGCGAGCTCCGTGCCCCGCACTCGGCCTTCGATGAGCGCCTCGTCGCCGTAGGTGAACGCATCGACGAGCGCCCGCGGCAGCCGGTCCGGCTCGTCGATGACGGTGACGCCCTGGGCTGAGCCGCCTCGGGCCGGCTTCACGACGACCTCGCCGGGGAACGCGGCCTGGATCAGCTCGATCGCTGCGTGCGCGCCGATCTCGCGGAACACGTCGCGGGTGAGGGTGACGGACGCGGGCGTCGCTCCGCCGGCGGTCGCGATCACCCGCTTCGCCGTCGGCTTGTCCCAGGCGAGCCGGGCGGCGTCGCCGTGGCTGCCGATGTAGGCGAGACCGGCCGCGTCGAGCAGCGAGCGGAGCGAGCCGTCCTCGCCGCTCGCGCCGTGCAGCGCCGGCCAGATCACGTCGGGGCGCTGCTCGAGCAGCGCCGGCAGCAGATGCGAGTCGGAGTCGAGCGCGCGCACGCGCCAGCCGAGCCGGTTGAGCGCGTCGACCACGCGCCGTCCGGAGCGGAGGGAGACGTCGCGCTCGTGCGAGATGCCGCCCGAGAGCACGACCACGTCGGGGGAGGCGTCCACGGTGCTCCTGTCGATGTCGCTGCGCGGTCAGCGCAGGTCGGGGGGCGGCGCCGAGACCGCCCGGTCGCCGCTGCCGGGTGCGAGGGACCCGGTGCCCGAGAAGGCCCGCACGAGCTCGAGCTCGCCGTTCACGACGGCGGCGAGCCGCTGGATGCCGACGCGGATCTCGTCGGGCGTCGGGTAGCAGAACGAGAGCCGGATCTCCCGGCCGCCCTGGCCGTCGGCGTAGAAGCCGGTACCGGGCGTGTACGCGACGAGCTCCCGCACGGCGCGCGGCAGCATCTGCTTCGAGTGCAGCTCGGAGGGCAGCTTCACCCACACGTAGAAGCCGCCGTTCGGGACGGTCCAGGTGAGGTTCGGCAGGTAGGTGGCGAGCGCGGCGAGCATGGCGTCGCGGCGCTCGCGGTACACCTCGCGGAACCGGACGATCTGGCCGCGCCAGTCGACCGTCTCCATGTACTCGCAGATGATGTGCTGCGAGAAGCTGCTCGGCGACAGGATCGCCGACTCGGTGGCGAGCACGAGCTTCTCGCGGATCGCGAGGGGCGCGAGCGCCCAGCCGACCCGGAACCCGGGCGCGAAGGTCTTCGAGAACGACCCCAGGTAGACGACGTTGTCGGGGTCGAGCGTGCGGAGGGGCTGGGGCGGCGTCTCATCGAACGAGAGCAGCCCGTAGGGGTTGTCCTCGACGACGAGGAGGTGCTCCCGGCGGCAGATCTCGAGGATGCGCGGGCGGCGCTCGGCCGACATGGTGACGCCCGCAGGGTTGTGGAACGTGGGGATCGTGTAGAGGAACTTCATCCGCGATCCCGCGGCCCGCTGCCGCGTGATCTCGGCCTCGAGCGCCTCGGGCACCAGACCGTGCTCGTCCATCGGCACGTGCACGACCCGCGCCTGGTACGACGAGAAGACGCCGAGGGCGCCGACGTAGCTGGGGCCCTCGGCGAGGATCACGTCGCCGGGGTCGATGAAGAGCTTCGTGACGAGGTCGATCGCCTGCTGCGAGCCGGTGGTGGTGACCACGTCGTCGGCGGAGGCCTCGATGCCCTCGAGCGCCATGATCTCGAGGATGTGCTCGCGCAGCCGCGGCATGCCCTGGCCCGAGCCGTACTGCAGCGCCGCGGGGGCGTCGGTGAGGAGCACGCGGTCGACCGCGGTGGCGATGAGCTCGCGAGGGATGGCCCGCACGTAGGGCATGCCGCCCGCGAGCGAGACGACCTCGGGCCGCGACGCGACCGCGAACAGCGCGCGCACCTCGGACACCGAGAGGCCCGAGGCCCGGGCCGCATACGTGCCGTGCCAGGGGTCCAGGTCGGTGCCCGGCACGTCGACGGCCCGCGACGGGCCCTCTGCGGGCACGAGCGGTGCGTGCTGCTCGGTCACGGTCCTCCTCGGGCGGCAGGAAGGGCCGCCGCTGCAGTCAGCGACGGCCCGCTCGTCGGTCGGAGGTCAGGCGAGGACGCCGGCGAGGTCCGCCTCGAGCGCCGGCTTCGGCTTGGCACCGATGACGGTCTTCACGACCTCGCCACCGGAGTAGAGCTTCATGGCCGGGATCGACGTGATCTGGTACTTCATCGCCGTCTCGGGGTTCTCGTCGACGTTGAGCTTGACGATCTCGAGCTTGTCGCCGTGCTCGGCGGCGATCTCCTCGAGCACCGGGCCGACGCGACGGCACGGGCCGCACCACGCCGCCCAGAAGTCGACGAGCACCGGCTTCTCGGCCTGCAGGACGTCCTTCTCGAAGGTGGCGTCGGTCACTTCGCGCATGGCGCTGCTCTCCTTGGGCTCTGGGGTGGATCGAGACTACGCGCGTCCGACGAGCTCGCCGGACGGGGTGAAGGTGGCACCGGCGGCCGGCGCCTCGCCCGGCTCCGTCTCACCCTTCGCCTGCGCGAGGAGCTCGGCCGGCAGCGCCGCGAGGTAGTGCTCCGCGTCGAGCGCCGCGACGGTGCCGGACGCGGCGGCCGTGACGGCCTGCCGGTAGGTGGGATCGATCACGTCGCCCGCGGCGAAGACGCCGGGGAGCGAGGTGCGGGACGAGCGGCCCTCGACCGCGACCGTGCCCGCCTCGGTCAGCGCGAGCTGGTCCTTGACGAGGTCGGTGCGGGGGTCGTTGCCGATGGCGATGAAGAGGCCGTCGAGCGGCAGATCGCGGGTCGAGCCGTCGAGCGTGGACTCGAGGCGCACGCCCGAGACGAGGTCGCCGCCGAGCACCTCGGCCACCTTCGAGCTCCACTCGAACGTGATCTTCGGGTTGTCGAAGGCGCGCTGCTGCATGATGCGCGAGGCGCGGAGCGAGTCGCCGCGGTGGATGACGTGCACGCGGTCGGCGAAGCGGGTGAGGAAGGTGGCCTCCTCCATCGCCGAGTCGCCGCCGCCGACGACCGCGATGGTCTTCTGGCGGAAGAAGAAGCCGTCGCACGTCGCGCACCACGAGACGCCGTGGCCGGAGAGCCGGTCCTCGCCGGGCACGTGGAGGTGCCGGTAGCCGGAACCGGTGGCGAGGATGACGGTGAGGGCCTCGTGCACGTCGCCGCGGCCGGTGGTGACGCGCTTCACGTCGCCGGCGAGCTCGACCGAGACGACGTCGTCGAGCAGGATCTCGGTGCCGAACCGCTCGGCCTGCTCCCGCATGCGCTCCATGAGGTCGGGGCCCTGCACGCCCTCGGGGAAGCCGGGGAAGTTCTCGACCTCGGTCGTGTTCATCAGCTCGCCGCCGGCGTCGACCGAGCTGGCGATCAGCAGCGGGGCGAGCTCCGCACGCGCCGCGTAGAGGGCGGCGGTGTACCCGGCGGGACCCGAACCGATGATGATGACCTGACGCATCCGCTTCTCTCCTGTCGAACTGCTGGGGATGGAACCACCCGGTCGGGCACCCTATTCCGCGGCTCGCGACGGCCGGAACCGGGCCGTGACGAGGCGGACCGCGGTGCCGAGCTCGGGCGCGCGCAGCACCGCGAGCACACCGAGGTAGACACCTGCGACGACGGCGCCGAGCACGGCGGTGGCGACGAGACCGTCGAGACGGCCCGAGACCGCCCAGCCGCCGCTGAAGCCGCCGAGCACGGCGAGCAGCAGCAGTCCGACGGCGAGCGCCGGCACCGCCGCGATCAGGTAGCGGGCGATCGCCCCCCGCACCGCACGGCCGGCGAAGCCGCCGATGCGGCGACGCAGCAGGACGGCGGCGACGACGAGCTGCACCACGGTGCTCACCGACACCGACAGCGCGATGCCCGCGGCGATGTAGGCGTGGGGCAGCAGCGCGCAGAGCAGCGTGCCGGTCACCGCGACGACGAGCTGCACCAGCGTGAACCCGAACGGCGTGCGGGTGTCCGCGAGCGCGTAGAAGCAGCGCTGGATCACGAACAGCGCGGTGAACGGCAGCAGCCCGACGAGGTAGGCGGCGACGACGAGCGCCATCGCGCCCGTCGCGTGCAGGGAGTGGCTGAAGAAGGCGGAGAAGGGCAGCGCCGCCACGAGCAGCGCGGCGTCGGCGACGACGAGCACGAGCAGCACGATGCGGAGCGCCTGGCCGACGTCGTCGCGGAGCGCGGCGGTGTCGCCCTCGGCCGCGTGCTCGCTCATGCGCGGGTAGAACACGGTGACGAGCGAGACGGTGATGATCGAGTGCGGCAGCATGAAGATCAGCCACGCGTACGACATGACGGCCGACGAGGCGTCGACACCGCTCGCGATCGTCGCGACCCGCATCTCGATGAGCCCGGACAGCTGGGTGAGCACGAGCATGCCGAACGTCCAGCCCGCCGCGCGGCCCGTGGACGAGAGGTTGACCCCCCGCCAGGAGAAGTCGGGCCGGTAGCCGAGGCCTGCGCGGCGCCAGGCGAGGATCAGCACGAGCGCCTGCGCGGCGATGCCGAGCGTCGCGCCGCCCGCGAGCACCGCGTCCATCCCGAGGGAGAACGGCCGCGTCGACGCCGGGTCGACCGTGCCGAACAGCACGACGAAGAGCCCGAGCATCGCGATGGAGACGACGTTGTTGAGCACCGGCGCCCACGTGTACGGGCCGAAGGAGCGGCGCGCGTTCAGCACCTCGCCGAGCACCGAGTAGAGCCCGAGGAAGAACAGCTGCGGCAGGCTCCAGTACGCGAAGGTGATCGCGATGGCGAGCGTCGCGGGCTTCGTCACGAACGCCGCCATGAGCGGCGGCGAGAGCACCGTCACGACCACCGTGACGAGGGCGAACACGCAGACGGCGATCGTGACGACCTTGTTCACGTACGCCTGCCCACGGTCGGGCCCGCTGCTCGCACGGATGATCTGCGGCACGAGCACGGCCGTGAGCAGGCCGCCGCCGATGATCGCGTAGATGCTGTTCGGCACGTAGGTCGCCGACAGGTAGGCGTCCGCGACGAAGCCGACGTTGCCGATCACGACCGACAGCAGCGCGGTGCGGACGAAGCCGAGGACGCGGGAGACGATGGTGCCCGAGGCGAGGATCGCGCTCGCGCGGCCGATGCTCGTGGTGCTCATGGGGTCCTCCGGAGGGCGCGGCGGGCGCGGCGGACGTTGCGGTACACGCCGGTGCCGAACAGGGCGAGCAGCGCGATGGCGAGCACGACGGCGCCGACCGCCTCCCAGCCGGCGTTCACGGTGATCGGCACGGTCAGCGACCTCCCGATGGGGCTCCCGTGCGTCGTCGTCAGCGTGAGGGTGAGCCGCACGTCGCCGTTGCTGATCGACTGCACGGGCAGGCGGACCGACGCGCCGGCGTTCGCGGGCACGGTGACGTCCCGGGTGCCCTCGACACGCAGCCGGCCGTTGCTCGCGGTGCCGTTCACGCGGACCGTGACGGGCTCGTCGAGCTCGTTCGTCACCTGGACGGGGAGGGCGCCGGCGCCGCCCACGTAGGTGATGGGGCTGCGCTGGTCGAAGTGGATCTCGAGGACGAACCGCGCGAAGCGCCGCTCCACGTCCGCGGCGGCGGTCGACCACTCGCGGTCCTGCCCCCGCCAGGCGGTGGACAGCGCGGCGAGCAGGGCGAGGTGCTCGGGCCCGACGATGCGGCCCGGCTCCTTCATCGCGCTGCCGATGCGCCGCACCCCGGCCTCGGCCGAGTACAGGTCGCTCGCCGTGCGGACGCGGGCCGCGGGGACCCGGCCCTCGTGCAGCCGCACCGTCGTCGAGGCGCCCTTCAGGAGGTCCGTGAGGTCGGTGCCGGTGATCCAGTCCTGGCCCGCGAGGGACTTCAGCACGCGGTCGAGACCGGCTCCGCCGCCGCCGGAGACCCTCGCGGGCAGGGCGAGCACCGCGTGCGCGTCACCGGTGACCGCGTCCGTGCCGAGCACCCCGACCAGCTCGGCCGTCGCGGCAGCGGCCTCGACGCCGGTGCTCGTCGCCGCGCGCTGCAGCAGCTGCGACGCGGTCGCGTCGGCGAGGAGCGCGGTCGCCGGGCCCACACGGATCCGGGGCCCTGCAGCGACCCGCGCCCTGCTGTCCGCGACGTCGCGGGAGTCGAGCAGGGGGATCGAGTAGTCGGACGACGCGAGGAACGGGAGCGCCTCGGCCGACACCGTGCCCGCGACCGGCCAGGAGACGCGCGTCGAGGACCAGCTCCAGTCCAGCAGGTCCTTCGTGCTCGGCAGCGCCGTCGCCTCCGGCGCCGGCGTGGCGCTCGCGGTGGGCGCCGGGCTCGCCGAGGCGGAGGGCGCCGTGGCCGTCGCCGACCCGAACGACTTCGGTGCGCCCGTCACGTCGTCCGCCCCGGCGGCGTGCTCGAGCGTCACGTCGCCGTCGGCGTAGGGCAGCCGGACCGTCTCGTTCGGCAGCCCCTGCAGCGCGGCGAGGAAGTCGGTGGCCGACGCCGGTGCCGCTCTGCCCAGGGCGCGGATCGAGGCGAGCACCTCCGGGTCGAGGGCGACCGAGGCGTGGGGCTCCGCGCGAGCGGCACGCAGCGCGTCGTCCCACGCGCCGCCCGGCCCGGTCAGCGTCTCGAGCGTCGCGGCGTCGACGAGCCCGGTCTCGTTCGCGGGCGCCGTGATCGGCACCACGGTGCCGAACCCGACCGAGCCCGTGAACCCGTTCGCGATCCGCGTGACGGCGGCATCGGCGAAGGTGGAGATCCCGCCGGCGCGCAGCTCGACCCCGAGCACCCGGGTCCCGGTGCTCGGGCCGACGACGCTGTCGACCACCAGGCGGGAGAGGTGCACGCGGACCGTCTCGGTGGCACCGGCGTCGATCGACGGGCTCCTCGTGGTCGACACGAGGTAGCCGAGCAGCGCGGCGTCGGGCTGGGAGACCCGTCCCACCAGCGTCTCCACGCTCGCGACGGGGTACTTGTCGAGCGAGAGCCGCAGCGTGCCGCCGGGCAGCCTCGCGGTGCCGCGGTTCGTGATCTCCACGTCGACGTCGAGCGCGGAGCCGGCGCGCAGCACGCCGGCGGCGGTCGGGGCGACGACGAGACGGGCCGACGGCTCCCCCGCGGCGACGGCCGGGACCGGCGGGGCGGCCGCGAGCGCGACCAGGACGGCGACCGCGGCGAGAGGACCCCGCGCCCTCACTCGGCGCGGTCGGACACGCGCCGCCCGGTCCCCAGCATGGCGGGCAGTCTACGGTCGCGCCCCCGCGAACGGGGGTCCCGCGCCGGTGCGCCGCCGAGGTCCGGAAGGCGTGCGGGGTGCCGTTCCCTAGGCTGTCCGGCATGCATCCGGTGGCCGCTGCCGTGCCGCGGCTGACCTCGCTCGCCGAGCGCCCGGCGCTCCGTCGCCTCGCGACCGCGTTCGAGCGCGCGGGCCACGAGCTGGCCCTCGTCGGCGGCCCGGTCCGCGACGCGCTGCTCGATCGACCCGTCACCGATCTCGATCTCACGACCGATGCCCGACCCGACACCATCGCGGAGATCGTGCGGCCCCTCGCCTCCGCGCAGTGGGACACCGGGCGGGCGTTCGGCACCGTGGCCGCGCGGATCGCGGGCGAGGCGGTCGAGATCACGACCTACCGCCGCGACACCTACGTCCCCTCCTCCCGCAAGCCGACGGTCGAGTTCGGCGACAGCCTCGACGGCGACCTGCGACGCCGCGACTTCACGGTGAACGCGATCGCGGTGCGTCTGCCGTCGCTCGCGATCGTCGACCCGACGAACGGCATCGAGGCGGCGCTCGCGAAGCGCCTCACGACGCCGTCCCCCGCGGTCGAGTCGTTCGACGAGGACCCGCTGCGCATGCTGCGCGCCGCGCGCTTCACGGCGCAGCTCGGTTTCACGCTGGACGAGGAGGGCGTCGAGGCGATGCGCGCGCTCGCCCAGCGCATCGAGGTGGTGAGCCAGGAGCGCATCCGCGACGAGCTCGCGAAGCTGCTCGCCGCCGACCCCGCTCGTCCCGGTCTCGAGCTGCTCGTCGCCACCGGTCTCGCCGACCGGGTGCTGCCCGAGCTGCCGGCGCTGCGGCTCGAGGTCGACGCGCAGCACCGGCACAAGGACGTGTACGAGCACAGCCTCACCGTGCTCGAGCAGGCCGTGGAGCTCGAGCACGAGCGGTTCCCCGGTACGCCGCCGGACCTCGTGCTGCGGCTCGCCGCGCTGCTGCACGACATCGGCAAGCCGGCGACCCGCCGGTTCGAGCCCGGTGGCCAGGTGTCGTTCCACCACCACGACGTCGTGGGCGCGAAGCTCGCGCGCAAGCGGCTGAGGGCGCTGCGCTTCGCGAACGAGCAGATCGAGCAGGTCGCGACGCTGATCGAGCTGCACCAGCGCTTCTTCGGCTACGGCGACGCCGCGTGGACCGACTCCGCCGTGCGGCGGTACGTGCGCGACGCGGGCGACCTGCTGCCGCGGCTGCACATCCTGGTCCGCGCCGACGTCACGACGCGCAACGCCCGCAAGGTGCGCCGGCTCGCCCAGTCGTACGACGACCTCGAGCGCCGCATCGCCGAGCTCGACGCCCAGGAGCGCCTCGACGCCATCCGCCCCGACCTCGACGGCGAGGCGATCATGCGTGAGCTCGGCCTGCGACCGGGCCCCGAGGTCGGCCGCGCGTACCGCTTCCTGCTCGAGCTGCGCCTCGACGAGGGCCCGCTCGGCGAGGTGGAGGCGACGAGCCGGCTGCGTCGCTGGTGGGACGAGCAGGGCGAGGACACGGCCCGGGACGCGAACCGGTAGACTGCCGCGGTTGCCCGGGATGCTTCCGCATGCCCGCGCATCGGTTCACACCCTCCTGCCACGGACCGACCGTGGCCGTTTCACGACCAGAGGAGGTGGGGTAGTGACGCAGAAGTACGAGCTCATGGTCATCCTCGACCCGAGCATCGACGAGCGGACCGTCGCGCCCAGTCTGGATCGGTTCCTCGGTGTCATCCGCAACGACGGTGGCACGGTCGACAAGGTCGACATCTGGGGACGCCGGCGACTGGCGTACGAGATCAAGAAGCACTCCGAAGGCATCTACGCCGTGGTCAACCTGACCGCGACGCCGGCCGCCACGCAGGAGCTCGACCGGCAGCTGGGCCTCTCCGAGGCCGTGCTCCGCACGAAGGTGCTCCGCGCCGACGAGGCGGTCACCACCGCCGAGAGCTCCCGCCCGGTCGACCGCCCGGCCGAGCCCGAGCAGCCGCGGCGCTCGCCGCGCGGCCCCCGCCCGGCGAGGTAGTCGTGGCCGGCGAGACGATCATCACCGTCGTCGGGAACCTCACGAGCGACCCGGAGCTGCGGTACACGCAGAACGGCCTCGCGGTGGCGAACTTCACCATCGCGTCGACGCCGCGCACGTTCGACCGGCAGGCGAACGAGTGGAAGGACGGCGAGGCGCTGTTCCTCCGCGCGAGCGTGTGGCGCGACTTCGCCGAGCACGTCGCCGGCTCGCTGAGCAAGGGCTCCCGCGTCATCGCGACCGGGCGGCTCAAGCAGCGCAGCTACCAGGACCGCGAGGGCCAGAACCGCACCGCGATCGAGCTCGAGGTCGACGAGATCGGCCCGTCGCTCCGTTACGCCACGGCGCAGGTCACCCGCAGCAGCGGTGGTGGTGGCGGCCAGGGCGGCGGCGGACCCCGCGGCGCGGTCGGCGGCGGTGGCCAGGGCGGCGGCAGCAGCCGCGGCGGTCAGCAGCAGCAGGACGACCCGTGGAGCACCCCGGGCGGCGGCGGTGGCAGCGACGGCTGGAGCACCCCCGGCGCCTACGACGACGAGACGCCGTTCTGACGACGTCGTAGGCATCCGGTCGGCCGATCGAGTCGGCCGACCTCCCGTACCGGGATCGGCTCTGCCGTCGGGTCTCGCCCGCCGGCCGGTCCACCCCCCGGTCCTCGAGGTGTTCCGCACCTCGTCCAGATCTGAACCAGTAAGGAACCAACTGCAATGGCAGGGAAGTCTCGCGGCGACAGCCGCAAGCCCACGCGGAGCAAGGGCGGCAAGCCCGTCGCTCCCGCGAAGCGCATCAAGGTCGGGGTGATCGACTACAAGGACGTCGCCACCCTCCGCAAGTTCATCTCCGAGCGCGGCAAGATCCGCGCGCGTCGCATCACCGGCGTCTCCGTGCAGGAGCAGCGGCTCATCGCCCGCGCCGTGAAGAACGCGCGCGAGATGGCGCTGCTCCCCTACTCCGGCTCCGGCCGCTGATCGGGAGGACGACATGTCGACGTCGAAGCTGATCCTCACGCAGGAGGTCACCGGGCTCGGTTCGCCCGGTGACGTCGTCGAGGTCAAGGGCGGGTACGCCCGCAACTACCTCATCCCCAGCGGGTTCGCGATGACCTGGACCCGCGGCGCCGAGGCGCAGGTCGCCTCCCTCCGCGCGGCCCGTCAGGCTCGCGAGGCCGCCTCCATCGAGGAGGCGCAGGCCCAGAAGCAGCGGCTCGAGTCGCAGCCGCTGCGCCTCACCGTCCGCACCGGCCAGGCCGGCCGTCTGTTCGGCTCGGTCTCGCCCGCCGATGTGGCGCAGGCCGTCGAGAGCGCCGGTCTCGGCACGATCGACCGCCGCTCCGTCGAGTTCCCCTCGGCGATCCGCTCGACCGGCACCTACCAGGCGACGGTGCGGCTCCGCGAGGACGTCTCCGCCACCCTCACGGTGGAGGTCGTCGCCGCCCGCTGACGACGAGAGCGCGAAGCACGAACGGCGCCGGATCCCTGCTCGGGGTCCGGCGCCGTTCGTCGTCCCCGCACCGCGCCCAGGGGGACGGGGAGGGCCCGCGCCCGGTGCCGTCACCCCCCCGGCAGGGGCGGCGGACCGCCTGCGGCTGCGACCTCGACGAGGCCCGCTCCGACCATCCGCCGAGCAGTCGTCCAGGTCGGTCCACGCCGGGGCGAGCGCTAGCACCTTCCGCACCCGACACGCCATCCAGAAACCTTCTACCAATGGTTGAACCTAGTTATCCCCATGGGGACCTGTTGGGGAAGGATCCGCTGGTCAAAGGCCACTATCGGCCCGCGGTCAGGCTGCGCTGAGGCCGGTTATCCCCAGGCGTTCCACATGGGGAGAGCCGTCCTTCGGGCGCGTCGTCCACACCTCGATGCACAGGGGTGGGGTTAGCGTCGCTGCCCTCGCGACAGGAGCCGGTGTCGGGGCCCGGTGGTACCTGTTCAGCAGCGGCTCCTGGTCCGGAGGCGCCGCATCGCGAGGCCATCGAGGGGAGGGCGGCAGGCATGTCGATCACCGATTGGGACGTCGCTCCCGGAGCCTTCGACGAGCCGGGCGAGCGCCGGCGCGAGCGCACGCCCCCGCACAACCTCCTCGCCGAGCAGAGCACCCTCGGCGGCATGCTGCTCTCGGCCGACGCGGTCGCCGACGTGCTCGAGGTCGTCGTCGGCGCCGACTTCTACGTGCCGAAGCACGAGGTCATCTTCAACGCGATCCTCAGCCTCTACTCGCGGGGCGAGCCCACCGACGCGATCAGCGTCGGCGACGAGCTGGTGCGCTCCGGCGACGTGCAGCGCGCGGGCGGCGAGTCGTACCTGCACACGCTCACGAACATCGTGCCGACCGCCGCGAACGCCGGCTACTACGCGTCGATCGTCTCCGAGCAGGCCATCCTGCGGCGCCTCGTCGAGGCGGGGACGCACATCGCCCAGCTCGGCTACACGGCCGAGGGCGAGGCCATGGACCTGCTGAACCAGGCGCAGGCCGAGGTGTTCGGCATCGCCCGCGAGTCGGCCACCGAGGACTTCGTGCCGCTCACCGACGCGGTCACCTCGGCCATCGACGAGATGGAGGCGGCCACCGGGCGCGACGGCGAGCTCACCGGTGTGCCGACCGGCTTCAAGGGCCTCGACGACCTCACGAACGGCCTGCACCCCGGACAGCTGATCATCGTCGGCGCCCGCCCCGCCATGGGCAAGTCGACCGCGGCGCTCGACATGGCCCGCGCCGCGTCGGTGAAGCACCACATGCCCACCCTGTTCTTCTCGCTCGAGATGGGGCGGGCCGAGATCGCCATGCGCCTCATGTCGGCCGAGGCCACCATCCCGCTGCAGAGCATGCGCAAGGGCACGCTCACCACCGACGACTGGACGAAGATCGCCGCCACCCGCGGCCGCATCAACGACGCGCCGCTCTACATCGACGACAGCCCGAACATGAGCCTCGCCGAGATCCGGGCGAAGTGCCGGCGGCTCAAGCAGAAGGCCGGCCTGCGGCTCGTCGTCATCGACTACCTGCAGCTCATGACGAGCGGCAAGCGCGTCGAGAGCCGCCAGCAGGAGATCAGCGAGTTCTCCCGCGCGCTCAAGCTGCTCGCGAAGGAGCTCGGGGTGCCGGTCATCGCGCTGTCGCAGCTGAACCGCGGCTCCGAGCAGCGCGCCGACAAGCGCCCCGCGATGTCCGACCTCCGCGAATCGGGATCGATCGAGCAGGACGCCGACGTCGTGATCCTGCTGCACCGAGAGAGCGCCTACGACCGCGACCAGCCGAACCCCGACGCCGACTTCATCGTCGCGAAGCACCGGAACGGCCCCACCGACACCATCACCGTCGCGTTCCACGGCCGCTACTCGCGCTTCGCCGACATCGCCGTGGCGTAGCCTTGCTGGGCCCTCCGGGGCCTTCTCACAAGGAGCTGCTCTGGCCACCGCCACCACGACCGATCGGCGTGCGAGCGGTCTCCGGGCCGTCACCGCGGCCCGCGCGATCGTCGCCGCGGCCCTCGCCGTCGTCGTCACCTTCACCGCCGACCACACCCCGTCGTTCGGGCTGCTCGTGTTCGGGGCCTTCGGCGTCGTCTGCGGGCTGGTCGTCCTCGCCGGCACCCGCAGCACCGCGCGCACCCGCACGGGAAGGGGCCTCGTCGTGACCCGCGGCGTCGTGCTCGTCGTCGCCGGGGTGCTCGCGCTCGCGATGCACGGCGGGACGCTGACGACGTTGCTCGTGATCGAGGCACCGGCCTTCCTGATCGCCGGGGGCCTCGAGGTCGTCACCGGCCTGCGCCGCGCCGACGCCGACGCGGGCGCGCGCGACGGCATCGTGGTGGGCGGCCTCGCCGTCCTCGTCGGCGCGATGCTCTCGATCCTCACGCCCGACTCGATCTTCGCGGTCGGCGTGCTCTCCGCCTGGGGCGCGATCGTCGCGGTCTACCTCGGCATCGCCGCGCTCACGCCGCCCCGCCCACGGCGGGACGCATGACCGCGCCGTCGCTGCGGGAGCGCCTGAAGCCCGCCGAGCTCGTCGGCATGGCCGCCGTCGTCGGCGTCGTCATCGGCGTCGTCGTGGTCGTCGTCACCCGCGGTGAGCTCGAGTTCGCCGCCGTGTTCGCGCTCGTCGCCTTCATCGTGTCGCTGCTCGCCCTCGCCATGCTCGCGCTCCTCTCGACGAGCGGACCGCAGGACCGCGGCGCCGACGGACCGGTGCTGCTGAAGCCGAAGCCTCCGCGGAGGCCGCGCGGCTAGTCGCCGAGGTGCTCGACGAGCCTCGCCGCGAGACCCGTGTAGGTGGCGGGCGTCAGGGCGGTGAGCCGCTCGGTGGCGGCGGGCTCGAGACCCAGGCCGGCGACGAACGTCCGAAGGTCCTCCGCGGTGATGCGACGCCCGCGCGTCAGGTCCTTCAGCAGCTCGTACGGGTTGGAGAGCGCGCTGCGGCCCGCAGCGATCTCGGCGCGCACGACCGTCTGCACCGCTTCGCCGAGCACCTCCTGGTTCGACTCGAGGTCCTCCCGCATCCGCGCGGCGTCCACGTCGATCTCGGTGAGGCCGCGGGCGACGTTGTCGAGGGCGACGAGCGAGTGCCCGAGGCCCACGCCGATGTTCCGCTGGGTGGTCGAGTCGGTGAGGTCGCGCTGCAGCCGGGACGTGACGAGGGTCGCCGACAGCGTGCCGAGCACCCCGTTCGACAGCTCGAGGTTCGCCTCGGCGTTCTCGAACCGGATCGGGTTCACCTTGTGCGGCATGGTCGAGCTGCCCGTGGCGCCGGCCACGGGGACCTGCTTCAGGTAGCCGAAGGCGATGTAGAGCCACACGTCGGTGCAGAGGTTGTGCAGCACCCCGTTCAGGTGCACGATCCGGCCGTAGAGCTCGACCTGCCAGTCGTGCGACTCGATCTGCGTCGTCAGCGGGTTCCACGTGAGACCGAGCCCCTCGACGAAGCGCTGCGAGAGGGCCTGCCAGTCGACGTCGGGTGCCGCGACGACGTGCGCCGCGTAGTCGCCGCTCGCCCCGTTCGACTTGCCGAGCACCTCGACGGCCGCGACCTTGTCGCGCAGGCGCCGCAGCCGGGCGGCGAACACGGCGAGCTCCTTGCCCGTCGTCGTCGGTGTCGCCGGCTGCCCGTGGGTGCGGGCGAGCATCGGCACCCCTGCCCAGTCGCGGGCGAGCGCGGTGAGGCGCTCGAGGACGCGGTCGACCGCCGGCAGCCAGACGTCGTGCACGGCGTCCCGGACCGTGAGCGCGACGGCGAGGTTGTTCACGTCCTCGCTCGTGAAGGCGAAGTGGGTGAGCTCGGCGAGCCGCTCGAGCCCGACCGCCGCCAGGTGCGCGCGGACGAGGTACTCGACGGCCTTCACGTCGTGCCGGGTCGTCGCCTCGAGCCGGCCGAGCTCGGCCACCTCGTCGGCGCCGAAGCGGTCCACCAGCTCGCGCAGCGACGCCCGCTCGTGCTCGGCGAGCGGCGCCGTGCCGGCGACACCCGCGTCGGTCAGGGCGATCAGCCACTCGACCTCGACCCGGATCCGGGCGCGGTTCAGGCCGGCCTCGGACAGGTGCTCGGCGAGCGGAGCGGCCGCGGCGCGGTAGCGCCCGTCGAGGGGGGACAGCGGCTCATCGATCAGCGGCACGCGCGCCTCCTGGGGTCGGGGATCCCCATTCTCCCGGACCACTTCGCCCGCCGGGCATCCGCTCCTCCCCAGGCCCGCCGGGACGCCGCGGCGCCCGGCTCCTGCGCGCCCGACGACGGCCGGGACCGTCGAGGCGGGCACGATGCCGCCGGTCGATCACGGGAGGCGCCATGGACCCTGTGCTGCAGCGCGCGGAGCTCGCGGCTCTGCGCACCCGTGCCGCCGTGGTGCCGGAGCCGCCGCTCGTGCTCGACGGCTGGGTGTCCCTCGTCGCCGAGGAGTACGCCCTCGCGGTGCTCCGGCTCCGTACGGCGCTCGCCGGGATGCGCGAGGCGATCGCGGCGGCGGAGGCGGCGGTCCGATGACCGACGTCGGCGTCCGCATCTCGGGCGGCGGCTCGCTCGCTGTCGACACGACCTCGATGCTCGCCGCGGCCCGGGTGCTGGAGCGGGCCGCCGACGACCTCTCGAGGCTCGCTGCGAGCCTGGACGCCGCCGCCACGCAGGTGGCGGCCGCCGCGATCCCGCTCGGTGCGGCGCTCCGCGAGTGCCGGGCGGCGCAGCGGTACGCGAGCGACGCGGCCGGCGGCCTCCGGACGGCATCCCTGCGCTACGGCGCGGCCGACGACGCGGTCACCCGTCTGCTCACGACGACCGCCGCCGTCCAGGCCGTGGCGCTCGGCGCGGAGACCGCCGTGCTCGGCCCGGTCGTGCCGCTCGGCGAGTCGTCCCTCGTCGGCGGGGGCCTCGTCCTCGCCCTCCTCGGCGAGATCGCGACCACCGGCCGGATGGGGCCCCAGATGGATCCGGTGGTGCTGCGGGCGCTCCGGCTCGCGGTGTCGTCGTCGGACGACCTGCTCCGCGGCCTCGAGGCGCACGAGACGCCGGCCGACCTCGCGCACGACGACCCGGACGCTCCCGGAGGCACCGCATCGCTCGCCGGGCATGCCGCCGACCTCCTGCCGCGGCAGCCCGGGACCCTGCGGACCACCGTGGTCGACCGCGACGTCGTCGCCGGCCCGGGTGGTCTGGCGGGACTCGCGGCACGCGTTCCCGAACCACCCGCGGGCGCTCCCCAGATCCGCATCGAGGCCTACGGAGACCCGTCTGGCGGCCGCCGCTTCATCGTCTACCTCGCCGGCACGGTCTCCTTCTCGCCGGACTCCGGCGACGAGCCGTTCGACGCCCGCGCCGACCTGGAGGGCGTCGCCGGTCGCCCGTCCGACTCGGAGCGGGCGGTCCTCCAGGCGATGCGGGAGGCCGGCGTCGGCGAGGACGACCCCGTGCTGCTCGTGGGCCACTCGCAGGGCGCGCTGGTCGCGACCCGCATCGCCCAGTCGTCCGGACTCCGGGTCGCCGGGGTCGTGACGCTCGGCGGACCGACCGGGCAGATCGCGCTGCCCGAGGACGTGCCCGTGCTCGCGATCGAGCACGACGACGATCTCGTCCCGGCGCTGCCCGGGCTGCCCGCCGCCGGGGAGGCGGGCCGACGACGGATCGTCGTGCAGCGGTCCGCGGCGGGCGACACGCTGCCCACGATGCCGGGCACGGTCGGCTTCGGACCCGGGCTGCCGACGCACGCCGTCGCCTCCTACGTGCTCACGACGGCGCTGGCGGAGCGGTCGGGCGACCCCAGGGTCGACCGCTTCCGGCATGGGTTGGCGCCGTTCCTCGACGCACGGCACGGCGTCGCGCTGCAGGTGCGGGCGGATCGGGTGCCCGGCGCCGCGCTCAGGCCTGCGCGCCCGAGAGGGGCCGCAGCAGCAGGCCGATGAGCCAGCCGAGCACCCCGAGCACGACGGCGCCGAGCACGCCCCACCAGAAGTCGGCGACCTCGAGGCCGAAGCCGAAGAAGGTGGTGATCCACGCGACGAGCAGGAACAGCAGGCCGTTCACGACGAGCGAGATGAGGCCGAGCGTGAGCAGGTAGACGGGGAAGGCGACGATGCGGATCGCGGTGCCGAGCACGCCGTTCACGATGCCGAAGAGGAGCCCGAGCAGCAGATAGGTGAGGACGACGCCGATCGGGTCGGGCGAGTACGGGACGACCCGGACCGTCCTCAGGCCGAAGGCGGCGAAGACGAGCGTCGTCAGCCAGAGCGCGATGGCGTTGCCGACCACCCGCACCACGAACCGACGCATCCCCCAACTATGGCATCCGGCGATCCGCGGGTCCCGGCCTCCCTAGACTGCCGTGCCGTGACCGATCCCGCCCCCGTCCGCCTCCGGCCGGAGGTCGCCGCGCTCGCCCCCTACCGGCAGGGCAGGGCCGCGGCCGACGGCGGGTTCAAGCTGTCGTCGAACGAGAACCCGTTCCCGCCGCTGCCCGAGGTGGTCGAGGCGGTGACGGCCGCCGCGGCCTTCAACCGCTACCCCGACGCCTCCGCGACCGCGCTGCGCGAACGGCTCGCGCTTCGGCACGGGGTCGAGGTCGAGGGGGTGCACGTGGCCGCCGGCTCGGTGGCGCTGCTCGCCCAGCTGATCGCCGCCGCTGCAGGTCCCGGCGACGAGGTGCTGTACTCCTGGCGCAGCTTCGAGGCGTACCCCGGTCTCGTCGCGGTCGCGGGAGCGACGAGCGTCGCGGTCCCGAACAGCAGGGACGGCGCGCACGACGTCGATGCGATGCTCGCCGCCGTCACGGAGCGCACGCGCGTCGTGCTGGTCTGCACCCCGAACAACCCGACGGGGCCGGTCGTGGCGCAGGCCGAGTTCGACCGACTGCTCGCCGGCCTCCCCTCCGACGTGCTCGTGCTGCTCGACGAGGCGTACCGCGAGTTCGCCACCGGCGCGGGCGGGGCCGACGGCGACGCCGTCGTGATCCGCCAGCGGGAGGGGCTCCAGCGGAACGTCGTGGTGCTCCGCACCTTCTCGAAGGCGTGGGGGCTCGCGGGGCTCCGCATCGGGTACGCCCTCGGTGATCCGCGTGTGCTCGACGGCGCCCGCGCCACCGCGGTGCCGCTGTCGGTCACCGACCAGGCCCAGGTCGCGGCGCTCGTCTCGCTCGACCACGAGGCGCAGCTGCTCGAGCGGGTCGCGCACCTCGCGGCCCGCCGGGACGACGTCTGGCAGGCGCTCACCGAGCAGGGCTGGCGCGTCCCGCGGCCCTGGGGCAACTTCGTGTGGCTCGCGACGGGCGCGGCCACCGACGCCGCGGCGGACGTGTTCGCGAGCGCGGGCATCACGGCCCGCGCCTTCCCCGGCGAGGGGCTCCGCGTGACGATCGCGGAGCAGGAGTCGGTGGAGAACCTGCTGCGTGCGGCGCGGGAGGTTGGAGGAATGCTCCAGTCCTCGTCCTCCGGGCCCCGGATATCGTGATGCGGGGCCGGAGCGGCCCGAACCCGATTCCGGCGCGCTCGACGCGGGCCGGGGCGAGGAGGAGCGTGGCCTCGACCGATCCCGTCGTCCGGATCCTGTCGCACGACGGCGCGCTCGCGCCGACCCCGCCGGCGGAGCCCTACGTGGACCGGGTCGCCGCCCTCGACGAGCAGGCGCTGCTCGGCCTGCTCACCGACATGGTGCGCACCCGCGCGGTCGACGTCGAGGCGGCCAACCTGCAGCGGCAGGGGCACCTCGCGCTCTGGGCGCCGAGCTACGGCCAGGAGGCGGCGCAGATCGGCTCCGGTCGCGCCACGCGCCCGCAGGACGCGATCTTCCCCGCCTACCGCGAGCACGGCGTCGCGCTCGTGCGCGGTGTCGATCCGCTCGACCTCGTCCGGATGATGCGCGGACTCACCCACAGCGGGTGGGACCCGGCCGAGCACGGCGGCTTCCGGCAGTACACGCTCGTCATCGGGTCGCAGACGCTGCACGCGACGGGCTACGCGATGGGCGCGCAGTTCGACAAGGCCACGGCGACCGGGGACCCCGAGCGCGACGAGGCCGTGCTCGTCTACTTCGGTGACGGCGCGACCGCGCAGGGCGACACGAACGAGGCGCTCGTCTTCGCGTCGAGCTACAACACGCCCCAGGTGTTCTTCCTGCAGAACAACCACTGGGCCATCTCGGTGCCCGTCGAGCGGCAGTCGCGCACGCCGCTGTACCGCCGCGCCGCCGGCTTCGGCATGCCCGGCGTGCAGGTCGACGGCAACGACGTGCTCGCGGTGCTCGCGGTCACCGGCGCGCTGCTCGACGACGCCCGCGCCGGACGTGGTCCCGCCCTGATCGAGGCGCTCACCTACCGGGTCGGCGCGCACACCACCGCCGACGACCCCACCCGGTACCGCACGGCCGAGGAGCTCGCGACCTGGACCGAGCGCGACCCGATCCTGCGGCTGCGACGGCACCTCGAGGGGCGGGGCGTCGGCCGGGAGCTGTTCGAAGGCGTGGACGCGGAGGCGGCGGACCTCGCCGCCGACCTGCGCAGGCGCGTGCTCACGCTGCAGGACCCGCCCGTCTCGCTGATGTTCGCGCACGTCTACCAGGAGGCGCACCCGCTCGTCGCCGCCGAGCAGGCGTGGCAGGCCGAGTACGAGGCGTCCTACGGGGAGCAGGCATGACCACCACGTCGATGCCGCTCGCGAAGGCGCTGAACGCGGGCCTGCGACGCGCGATGGAGGACGACCCGAAGGTCCTGCTCATGGGCGAGGACATCGGGCGCCTCGGCGGCGTGTTCCGCATCACCGACGGGCTGCTCGCGACGTTCGGCGAGGACCGGGTGCTCGACACCCCGCTCGCGGAGTCCGGCATCGTGGGCACCGCGATCGGGCTCGCGCTGCGCGGCTACCGGCCGGTGTGCGAGATCCAGTTCGACGGCTTCATCTGGCCCGGATTCGACCAGATCACCTCGCAGCTCGCGAAGCTGACGAACCGGCTCGAGGGACGGCAGTCGTTCCCGGTCGTGATCCGCGTGCCCTACGGCGGCCACATCGGCTCGATCGAGCACCACTCGGAGAGCCCCGAGACCTACTTCGCGCACACGCCGGGGCTCCGCGTCGTCACCCCGTCGACCCCGAACGACGGCTACTGGATGATCCAGCAGGCGATCTCCTCGCCCGACCCCGTCATCTTCTTCGAGCCGAAGAGCCGCTACTGGCCGAAGGGCGAGGTCGACCTCGACCAGCCGGCGGTGCCGCTGCACGCCTCCCGCGTGGTCCGCACCGGCACGGACGCCACCCTGATCGGCTACGGGCCGATGGTGAGCGTGCTGCTCGCCGCGGCCGAGAACGCCGCGGCGGAGGGGCGCAGCCTCGAGGTCGTCGACCTGCGCTCGCTCTCGCCCGTCGACTGGGAGCCGGTCGTCGCGTCCGTCGAGAAGACCGGTCGTGCCGTCGTCGCCCACGAGGCGCCCGGCTTCCTCGGGATGGGTGCCGAGATCGCCGCCGGCATCACCGAGCGGGCGTTCTACTCGCTCGAGGCCCCCGTGCTCCGCGTGACGGGCTACGACGTGCCCTACCCGCCGGCGAAGCTCGAGAAGCTCTACCTCCCCGACGCCGACCGCGTGCTCGACGCGGTCGACCGCGCCCTCGCGTACTAGGAAGGCGACCATGTCCATCTCGCGCTTCGCGCTCCCCGACGTCGGCGAGGGCCTCACCGAGGCCGAGATCGTCTCGTGGAAGGTCGCCGAGGGCGACGAGGTGTCGGTCAACCAGATCCTCGTCGAGATCGAGACGGCGAAGTCGCTCGTCGAGCTGCCGTCGCCGTACGCGGGCCGCGTCGACGCCCTGCTCGTGCAGGAGGGCGAGACCGTGCAGGTGGGCACGCCCATCGTGGCCGTCGCCTCGGGCGACGAGCAGCTCGCGGGCCCCCTGTCGACGCCCGCGCAGGCCGCGCTGCCCGGCGAGGTGCAGGTGCGCGAGCACCCGGCGGAGCCCGAGCCGTCCGGGTCGGTCCTCGTCGGCTACGGCACCGACGTGCATGCCGCGAGCCGCCGCGCCGGCCGTCGGGGCCGCAGCACGGAGCCCGCGCGGCGCGCGGTCGCCGCGCCCGCCCGCCCGCCGATCCGCAAGCTCGCGAAGGACCTCGGGGTCGACCTCGCGACGGTGCAGCCCTCGGGCCCGTCGGGCGAGGTGACCCGTGAGGACGTGCTGCGCACCCACCAGCAGCGCAGCGTGTTCCGCAACGTCGAGACGCCGGCGTGGCCGGACGACCGCGAGGAGCGCATCCCCGTGAAGGGGGTGCGCAAGGCGACCGCCGCCGCCATGGTCGCGAGCGCATTCACCGCGCCGCACGTGAGCGTCTTCGTCGACGTCGACGCCACCCGGACGATGGAGTACGTGCGGCGGCTCAAGGCCTCGTCCGACTTCCAGAGCGTGAAGGTGTCGCCGCTGCTCGTCATGGCCAGGGCGGTCATCTGGGCGGTGCGGCGCAACCAGAGCGTCAACTCGACGTGGACCGACCGCGAGATCGTCGTGCACCACTACGTGAACCTCGGCATCGCCGCGGCGACCCCGCGCGGCCTCATCGTGCCGAACGTCAAGGACGCGCACGCCATGTCGATGCGCGAGCTCGCGAAGGCGCTCGACACCCTCGTCGTGACCGCGCGGGACGGGAAGACGCAGCCGGCCGAGATGGCCGACGGCACGATCACCATCACGAACCTCGGCAGCTTCGGCATGGACACGGGCACGCCGATCCTCAACCCCGGCGAGGTCGCCATCGTGGCGCTCGGCACCATCCGGCAGAAGCCGTGGGTCGTCGACGGGGTCGTCGTGCCCCGGTGGGTGACCACGATCGGCGCGAGCTTCGACCACCGCGTCGTCGACGGCGACGTCGCGAGCCGCTTCCTCGCCGACGTCGCGAGCGTCATGGAGGAGCCCGCGCTCCTGCTCGACTGAGCACGTCGCCGAGCGATTTTGACAATCGTTCTCGATAAGCCGTAGCCTCCGACGCGGACCGCGAGGAGGACCGGATGACGCATCGACGCACGCCCCTCGCCGTCGTCGCCGCCTCGCTCGCGGTCGTGCTGCTCGCCGGCTGCGCGCCGGAGCAGCCGGCGGCCGCCGACACCCGGATCCGGATCGTCACCTCCACGGACGTGTGGGGGGACGTGGCGCAGCGCGTCGGCGGCGACGAGGTCGCTGTCACGTCCCTCATCGCCGATCCCAGCCGCGACCCGCACGACTTCCAGGCGAGCGTGCGCGACCAGCTCGCCGTCGACCGCGCTGATCTGCTGCTCGAGAACGGCGGCGGCTACGACGACTTCCTCGTGCAGCTGGCGCACGCCGCGCATCCGAGGACCGTGCTCGACGTGGCCGCGCTGTCGGGCCGGCCGCAGGGCGCCGACTTCAACGAGCACCTCTGGTACGACCTGCCCACCGTGCGCCGGGTCGCGGCGGCGCTCGCCACGGCGCTCAGCCGTCGTGCGCCGGACGCGGCAGCGGGCTTCTCCGCCCGGCTGCGGGCGTTCGACCGGCAGCTCGACCGGCTCGGGGAGCAGGAGGCGGCGATCCGCCGGGTCGCCGCGGGCCGCGGCGTCGCCATCACCGAACCCGTTCCCCTCTACCTGACCGCCGCGTGCGGGCTCGTCGACCGCACCCCGCCGGCGTTCGCCGCGGCGATCGAGGGGGGATCCGATCCGGCCCCCGCCGTGCTGCAGCGGCAGCTCGACCTGCTGCGGGCCCGGCGCGTGGCGCTCCTCGCGGAGAACGTCCAGACCGACACCCCCGCCGGCGACCTCGCTGTCCGGACCGCGCACGACGCAGCGGTGCCGGTCGTCGCCTTCCGCGAGACGCTGCCCCCGGGGACGGGGTACGTGCGGTGGATCGCGCAGACCCTCACCGACGTCCGCCGGGCGGTCGAGCGATGAGCGCCGCGCCCGTCGTCTCGTTCCGGAAGGCGGCACTCGCCTTCGACGGCCGGGTGCTCTGGCGCGACCTCGACCTCGACGTCGCCGCGGGCGAGTTCGTGGCCGTCCTCGGCCCGAACGGCTCGGGCAAGACGACGTTCCTCCGTGCCGTCCTCGGGCTGCAGCCGCTGTCCGCAGGCACGCTCGCGGTGCTCGGGCGCCCGCCGCGGCGCGGCGACCGGCGCATCGGGTACGTGCCGCAGCAGCGGCTGCTCGACGAGTCGACCCCGGTTCGCGGCGTCGACCTGGTGGGGTTCGGCGTCTCCGGCGGCCGCTTCGGGCTGCCCCTGCCCTCCCGGGGCGACCGCGCGCGCGTCGCCTCGCTCGTCGAGGCGGTCGGCGCCGAGGCCTTCGCCGGACGCTCCGCGGCGCTGCTCTCCGGCGGCGAGCAGCAGCGGCTGCGGGTCGGCCAGGCGATCGCCGACGACCCGCCCCTGCTGCTCTGCGACGAGCCGCTCATCTCGCTCGACCTCGCGAACCAGGCGGTGGTGAGCGGCCTGCTCGACCGCCACCGACGCGAACGGGACGCGGCGGTGCTGATGGTCACCCACGACGTGAACCCCGTGCTCCCGATGGTCGACCGCGTCGTCTACCTCGTCGACGGGCGGTTCCGCATCGGCCCGCCGCGCGAGGTGCTCACCTCCGAGGTGCTGTCGGACCTCTACCGCACCCACGTCGACGTGATCCGCGTGCACGACCGCATCGTCGTCGTGGGCGCCGGCAGCGGGCACGAGGAGCACGAGCACGTCGGCCGGGGGCGCGGCTGATGCGCCTCTTCGACTTCACCGACTACGGCGCGCTGCTCGGGCTCGTCACCAACTCGCTGATCGCCGGGGCGCTCCTCGGGGTCGTCGGCGGCCTCATCGGCTTCTTCGTGCTCGCCCGCGATCTGCCGTTCGCCGTGCACGGCATCAGCGAGCTCTCGTTCGCGGGCGGCGCGGGCGCCCTGCTGATCGGCGCCGACGTCGTCACCGGCTCGATCGTCGGATCCCTGCTCGCCGCCCTGCTGATCGGGGTGCTGGGCGTCCGGGCCCGGGAGCGGAACTCGGTGATCGGCGTGCTCATGCCGTTCGGGCTGGGGCTCGGCATCCTGTTCCTCGCGCTCTACGGCGGCCGCTCGGCGAACCGCTTCGGGCTGCTCACCGGGCAGGTCGTCGCCGTGGACACCCCGCAGGTGCTCGTGCTCGCGGTCGTCGCCGTCCTCGTGCTCGTCGTGCTGCTGCTCGTCTGGCGCCCCCTGCTGTTCGCGAGCGTCGACGAGGACGTCGCGGTCGCCCGCGGGGTCCCCGTCCGCGGGCTCTCGATGCTGTTCATGGTGCTGCTCGCGCTCACCGTCTCGCTCGCCGTGCAGACCGTCGGGGCGCTGCTCGTGCTCGCCCTGCTCGTGACCCCCGCCGCCGCCGCCGTGCGCGTGGCGTCCGGGCCGCTCGCGGTGAGCCTGCTCAGCACGGCCTTCGCCGTGGCCTCGGTCGTCGGCGGGATCCTGCTCGCGCTCGGTGGCTCGATCCCCATCAGCCCGTACGTCACGACGATCTCCTTCGCGATCTACCTCGTCTGCCGGCTGCTCGGCCGTCGCCGGGGCCGCGCGTACGCTGAAGCGCCGTGAAGCGCAACACGTGGCAGCGGACCGCGGTCCGCGAGGCACTGAGCGCCCGCGACGGCTTCGTGAGCGCCCAGGAGCTGCACACCGCGCTCCGGTCGGCGGGCTCGCCCATCGGCCTCGCCACCGTGTACCGCGCCCTGTCGGACCTCGCGGGCGAGGGCGACGCCGACAGCCTGCAGTCCGCCGAGGGCGAGAACCTCTATCGCGCCTGCGTCTCACCCGGGCACCACCACCACCTCATCTGCCGCGTCTGCGGACGCACCGTCGAGATCGAGGCGGATGCGATCGAGGAGTGGGCGGCCCGCACCGCCGCGGCGCACGGCTTCCGCGATCCCCAGCACGTCGTCGACGTCTTCGCCGTCTGCGATCGCTGCTCCTGAGGGGGAACGCCCGCGTTTCACGACGAGCACGGCCCCGTGCGGCCGGTCGTGTAGGCTCGACGGTCGGCCGTGTCCGCGGCAGTGGGCTGCTCCTCGGAGCCGTCCGCAGACAAGTGATCTTGGGTGAGCCCGACGCCGTCCGGCGCGGCTCACGGTAGAGGAGGAATCGTGGCAGGAGTCTGCCAGGTGACCGGAGCCGGTCCCGGCTTCGGGAACAACATCTCGCACTCGCACCGGCGCACCCGTCGCCGCTTCGACGTGAACGTCCAGAAGAAGACGTACTTCGTGCCGTCGCTGAAGCGCAACGTCACGCTGACGGTCTCGGCCAAGGGCATCAAGGTGATCGACGCGCGCGGCATCGAGTCCGTCGTGAAGTCGATCCTCGCCCGTGGGGAGAAGATCTGATGGCCCGCCAGCAGGACATCCGCCCCATCATCAAGCTCCGCTCGACGGCGGGCACCGGGTACACGTACGTCACCCGCAAGAACCGTCGCAACAACCCCGACCGGCTCGTGCTGAAGAAGTACGACCCGGTGGTCCGCAAGCACGTCGAATTCCGCGAGGAGCGCTGATCCATGGCGAAGAAGAGCAAGATCGCGCGCAACCAGCAGCGCGCCGAGGTCGTCGAGCGGTACCGCACCCGCCGTCTCGAGCTGAAGAAGGCGCTCATCGACCCGAGCTCGAGCGACGAGCAGCGCGAGGCCGCTCGCGTCGGCCTGCAGAAGCTGCCGCGCGACGCCTCGCCGGTGCGTCTGCGTCAGCGTGACGCGATCGACGGGCGCCCCCGCGGCAACCTCCGGATGTTCGGCATCTCGCGCGTCCGGTTCCGCGACATGGCCCACCGCGGCGAACTTCCTGGTATCACGAAGTCATCCTGGTAGGTTGCTCCTGGTCGCGGCGCACTGCCCGCGTCGGACCGAGACGTCAGGTATACGGCCCCTCCTGCGAGTGGGGCCGGCTGAGAACAGGTCCGAGGAGGACTAGATGAGCACCGCCACCGAGAAGAAGACCGCCAACCGCAGCGACCTCGTCAGCCGCATCGCGGCCGAGACGGGTCAGCCCCAGAACGCGGTCAACGCCGTGCTCGACGCGCTGCTGACCAGTCTCGCCGAGTACGTGGGCGAGGGCACCAAGGTGACGATCCCGGGTTGGCTCGCTGTCGAGACCACCTCGCGGGCCGCCCGCACGGGCCGCAACCCGCAGACCGGCGAGCCGATCGAGATCGCCGCGAGCACCGGCGTCAAGATCAGCGCCGGCAGCAAGCTGAAGGCCGCCGCCAAGTAGGTCGGCTCCGCCAGCACGACGAAGCGCCGATCCGGGGAACCGGGTCGGCGCTTCGTGCTCTCGGCGGTGGCGCCGCTTCGCGCCGGTCGCCGCTTCGCCGCAGGCGGTGGTGGGGCGCGGCGTACCCTGGATCCACGATGAACCGCGCCGCGCGGGTCGCCTCGCCGGCCCTGCTCACCGCTGCCGCGCTCGTGTCGCTGCTCGCCGCGCTGGCGATCGGCGGCGGGGCCGCGCCGCAGGCCGTCTCCGACCCCGGCGCGATCGTGCGGTACGGGCAGCCGGTCGCGCAGCTGCTCGTGAACCTCGCCGCGTCGCTCGCGGTCGGGCCCCTGGTCGTGGCCGTGTTCGCGCTCTCGCCGCGCGATCCCCGCTGGAACGGCCTGCTCGACACGGCCGCCGCCTCCGCGGCCGTCTGGACCGTCGCGGCCGCGGCGACCGGCTTCTTCTCCTTCCTCTCGGAGTCCGCGCCGCTCACCGTCACGTCGCCCGACTTCGGCTCCCAGTTCCTCTTCTTCCTCACGTCCATCGCGGTCGGGCAGTGCTGGCTCGCGACCACGCTCGCGGCGGCCCTGCTCACCGCGCTCGTCATCGCCGTCCGCTCGCACACCGGCGCGGCCGTGCTCGCGGTCCTCGCCCTCGCGGCGCTCGTGCCGATGGCGTTGACGGGGCACGCCGCGAACGCCCCCGGTGACCACGGCAACGCGATCATCGCGTTCGGCCTGCACATCGCGGGCGCCGCGGTGTGGGTCGGCGGCCTCGTCGCGGTGGTGCTGCTCGCCGCCCGCGCCGGCGGCCGGGGCCTCGCCGACCTCGTGACCCGCTACTCCGCGCTCGCGCTCATCTGCTTCCTCGTCGTCAGCATCACGGGCGTGCTCTCCGCCGCGATCCGTCTCGGTACCTGGCGGAACCTGCTCACCGCGTACGGCTCCCTGATCGTCGTGAAGACGCTGGCGCTGCTCGCGGCCGGCGCGTTCGGTGCCGTCCAGCGGCTGGTGCTCATCCCCCGGCTCGCCGGTGCGCGCGCGCTGAAGCCGTTCCTCGCCTTCGTCGCCGGCGAGCTCGTCGTGCTCGGCGTCGCCTCCGGCTTCGCCGCGGCGCTCAGCCTCTCGGCGCCGCCCGACCTGCCGGTGCCGACGCTCGCGTCGCCCGCCGAGATCCTCACCGGGCTGCCGCTGCCGCCGCCGATGACAGCGCTCACGCTCCTCACCCAGTGGCACCTCGACGTGCTGTGGGCGCTGATCTGCGCGTTCCTGCTCGTGCTCTACCCGCTCGGGGTGCTGCGGCTCCGCCGCCGCGGCGACCGCTGGCCCGTGGGACGCACCATCTGCTGGACCGCCGGCGTGATCGTGCTCTTCTTCCTCACGAACGGCGGCCTCGCGACCTACGAGGAGTTCCTCTTCTCGGCGCACATGCTCCTGCACATGACCCTGACGATGGTCGTGCCGCTGCTGCTCGTGCCCGCGGCACCGGTGACCCTCGCCCTCCGTGCGATCCCCGCGCGGAAGGACGGCACGCGCGGACCGCGTGAGTGGCTGCTGCTGCTCGTGCACTCGCGGGTGGCGAACCTGCTCGCCAACCCCGTCGTCGCCGCCGTGCTCTTCGCCGGCTCCCTCGTGGTCTTCTACTACTCGCCGCTGTTCAGCTGGTCCGCCACCGACCACCTCGGCCACGAGTGGATGACCGCCCACTTCCTGATCACGGGGTACCTGTTCGTGCAGGCCCTCATCGGCGTCGACCCGGTGCCGCGCGCGCCGTTCCCGTTCCGCCTGATCGTGCTGCTCGCCACGATGGCGTTCCACGCCTTCTTCGGGCTCTCGCTGATCGAGGGCGACGGGCTGCTGCTGTCCGGCTGGTACGGCGCGATGGGCTGGGGGACGAGCGCCCTGAGCGACCAGCAGACCGGCGGCGGCATCGCCTGGAGCGTGGGCGAGATCCCGACGCTCGTGCTCGCGATCGGCGTCGCCGTCACGTGGGCGCGCAGCGACGAGCGCGAGGGCCGCCGCCGCGACCGCGCCGCCGACCGCTCCGGCGACGCCGAGCTGCAGGCGTACAACGACATGCTTGCGAACCTCGAGCGCGGGCGGGCGTGACCGGCGAGATCGCCGCAGTCGAGCTCACCGCGGCGCAGCAGGCCGTCGTCGACCGCATCCACGAGGGGACGGGTGGTCCGCTGCTCGTCACCGGGCGGGCGGGTACGGGCAAGTCGACGCTGCTGCAGCATCTCGTGGCCGGCGAGAAGCGCAACGTGGCGGTCTGCGCCCCGACCGGCGTCGCGGCCCTGAACGTGGGTGGCCAGACGATCCACTCGCTCTTCAAGCTGCCGATCGGGCTCATCGGGCCGACTCCGCTCACGCAGGACCGGCAGCTGCAGCGTCTGCTCGGCGCCATCGAGGTGCTCATCGTCGACGAGGTCTCGATGGTGAGCGCCGATCTGCTCGACGCGATGGACCGCTCGCTGCGGATGGCGCGGAACCGCAAGGAGCCCTTCGGCGGCGTCCCCGTCGTGCTGTTCGGCGACCCCTGGCAGCTCGCCCCGGTGCCGGGCGGTCCGGAGGAGCGGGCCTTCTACGCGCAGCAGTACCGGTCGATGTGGTTCTTCGACGCCCACGTGTGGGAGGAGACCGACCTCGAGGTCGCGCAGCTCGCGCTCATCCACCGGCAGCAGGACGACGAGTTCCGGGCCTTGCTCACCGCCGTGCGGCACGGGCACGTCACCGCGGACATGGCGGCGCGGCTGAACCGCGCCGGTGCCCGCCCGCTGCCGGCCGACCCGCCGCTCACGCTCGCGAGCCGCAACGACACGGTGTCGACGATCAACGCGTCGGCGCTCGCGGCACTGCCCGGCCGCGAGGCGACGAGCCTGGCCGAGGTCGAGGGCGAGTTCACGGGGCGCTCCTTCCCCGCCGACGAGGCGCTGCGCCTCAAGGAGGGCGCGCACGTCATGATGCTCCGCAACGACGCGGACGGCCGCTGGGTGAACGGGTCGCGCGGCGTGGTCTCGCGGCTGCGGCCGGGCCGGCTCACCGTCGAGATCGACGGCGTGGGGCACGACGTGGAGCCCGTCACCTGGGAGCGCCACCGCTACACGTACTCGCCCGAGAAGAACGAGCTCGTGCGCGAGGTGGTGGCCGAGTTCCGGCAGCTGCCGGTGCGGCTCGGCTGGGCGGTGACGATCCACAAGGCGCAGGGCAGCACCTTCGACGCGGCGCGGATCGACCTCGGGCGGAAGGCCTTCAGCCCGGGCCAGACGTACGTGGCGCTCAGTCGGCTGCGCACGATCGACGGGCTCTACCTGACGAGGCCGCTCGTGCCCGGCGACGTGTTCGTCGATCCCCACGTGGAGCGGTGGGTCGCGGAGCGGCGTGCGGCGAAGGCGGCCGCGGGCGGATAGGCCCGACGCTAGCCCATGTGCATGCCGCGCATCGCGAGCTCGCCGACCGGCGCGGCACCGAGGCTCGACGTCGTGATCGCGGCGACGATCGCCGCGCCGACGACGACACCGGCGAGGTACAGCCACGCCGGCGGGAAGGCGCTCGGCGAGCGGCGCCCACGGCGCACGACGACGGCGAGCCCCGCGGCCACGGCGAGGTCGAGCACGGCCGCCCCGAGCAGGGACGCCGTGGGCAGCGCCGCCGCGCCCATCGGGCCACCGCTCATGTGCATGCCGCCGTGCTCCGCCGAGGCGGGAGCGAGCAGCGAGACGAGCTCGACGACGAGGGCGAGCGCCGCGCCGCCGAGCGCCGCACGCGGCAGCGGCAGGGTCTCGCGGGCGAGCGCGGCGACGCCCCACACGACCTCGGCGGCGCCGAGGAGCGTGTAGACGAGGAGCGTCGGGATGGGGGCACCGGCGGCCACGCCGAGGTGGACGAGGCCCGCGCCGATGGCGGCGAGTCCGAGCCACGTGCGGATCAGCGTGGACATGCCGGTGCCCTTCCCGGCCTCAGACCGTGGCCGCCCGCGAGCCGCGGACGGCGCGGTCGGCGCCGAGCCCGACGGCGAGGAGCACGATCGCGCTCGCGAGGTGCAGGAAGTGGTCCGGCACGTTCAGCGAGAGGAAGTTGATCGCGCTGCTGTGGTTCGCCGACAGGAAGAAGCCGACGATGCCGAGGAGCAGGTAGGCGGCACCGATGGTGGTGTTGGTCGCCTTCGCGGCCGAGACGTTGCTCGTGCCGGCGATGAGCAGGGCCGCGCCGATCAGCAGGTGCGCCACGTTGTGGAGCGGGTTCACCTCGAAGATGCCGAGGATGAGGTTGCTCGAGCCGTTGCCCGGGCCGGCGAACGGCACGCCGCTCGTCCAGAAGAAGCCGATCAGGCCCACCAGCAGGTAGACGGCACCGAAGATCGTCGCGAGCAGTCGGTTCGGCGAGGAGCCGATGGTGGGACCGGTGGCGGTTCGCGCTGCGGTCATGGGGATTGCCTCCTTGGGGTCTGCACGGCAGAGGGGCCGTGCATCAGGGCGTTCGGAGCATGCGGGTGTTCGGTTTGCTCCCAACGAACGTCGATGAGGCGGCAAGGATCGCAGCAAAGGTTGAAGGTTGCTGAACGCTAACCTCGGGGACCGCTCGGAGATCGATATCGGTCCGATATCGGGTCTCTGCGGCCGCGGCACCGCCGCCGTCCACAGTGCGAGCCCGCATGGGCGCGGGAGTGAGTGGAGCGGGCGACGGGAATCGAACCCGCACTACCAGCTTGGGAAGCTGGAGTTCTGCCATTGAACTACGCCCGCGACGGCGACGCCCTGACGGGCATCGGTCGCCAAGACTAGCGCCACGACGGCGCGGACGGACCAGCCCGGCCGCCGCGGGCGGGAACGGTCGGCCGTCCCGGCCGGAACCGCCCGTGGCCGCACCGGTAGATTCGCAGGCATGCTGCTCTCCGACCGCGACATCCGCGCGGAGCTCGAGGGCGGCCGCGTCGTCCTCGACCCGTACGACCCCGGCCTGCTGCAGCCGTCGAGCTTCGACGTGCGCCTCGACCGCTTCTTCCGGCTGTTCGACAACCACAAGTACGCGGTCATCGACCCGGCGGAGCACCAGCCGGAGCTCACGCGGCTCGTCGAGACGCGCGACGACGTGCCGTTCATCCTCCATCCGGGTGAGTTCGTGCTCGGGTCGACGTACGAAGCGGTCACCCTTCCCGACGACATCGCCGCGCGGCTCGAGGGCAAGAGCTCGCTCGGGCGCCTCGGGCTGCTCACGCACTCGACGGCCGGGTTCGTCGACCCCGGATTCACGGGACACATCACGCTCGAGCTCTCGAACGTGGCGACGCTGCCGATCAAGCTCTGGCCGGGCATGAAGATCGGCCAGCTCTGCTTCTTCCGGCTCAGCTCGCCGGCCGAGCGCCCCTACGGCTCGGGCGAGTACGCCTCCCGGTACCAGGGCCAGCGCGGTCCGACCGCGTCGCGGTCGTACCTGAACTTCCTGCGCACCGACACGCGGCAGCGCGAGGGCGCGCCCGACGCCTCCTAGCGGGCCGCGAGCGCCGGCAGCTGCAGGGTCAGCCAGGGGCTGAAGGCCCAGGGCGCCGCCGCGACCGCGCTCGCGAGCTCGCCGGGGTCGACCCAGCGGTACTCGACGACCTCGTCGGGGTCCGGCAGCAGCTCGTCGTCCGTCCGGGCGGTGAAGACGGGGCACAGCTCGTTCTCGACGATGCCCGCCGCGTCGGTCGCGAGGTAGCGGAAGCCGGGCAGCGCGAGCTCGAGGTCGGTGAGGGTGACGCCGAGCTCGTCGAGCGCGCGTCGCGCGACGGCGTCGCGGAGGTCCTCGGCGGGACCGGGGTGACCGCAGAACGAGTTCGTCCAGACGCCCGGCCACGTGCGCTTCGACAGCGCCCGGCGCGTGACGAGCAGCCGGCCCTCGCCGTCGGAGACGTGGCAGCTGAAGGCGAGGTGGAGGGGCGTGTCCGGGCCGTGCACGGTCGCCTTGTCGGTCGTGCCGAGCACCGTGCCGTCGTCCGCGACGAGCACCACCTGTTCCCCGCCGCTCACCGTGCGCACCGCTGTACCCTTGCCCTCGTGACCACTCGGCGCGCCCCCGGTCGGGGGCTCGCCGTGCCTCCGAGGGTAACCGGCACGGGTCCGCGTCCGGCGCGGGGCGCCTGACCGGTGCGCGGGAGTCCTCTGCAGCGCTACGACCGCGCTGCCGGCCGGTCCGCCGCCGTCGTCATCCGGCAGTACTCGACCTCGTTCGGGCTCGCGACGCGGCTGCTGCCCGCGGCGACGCGGGCGCACATCCGCAACGTCTACGCGCTCGTCCGCCTCGCCGACGAGGTCGTCGACGGGGTCGCGCACGAGTGCGGCCTGCCGGCCGAGGAGATCGCAGCCGCCCTCGACGCGCTCGAGGAGGACACGTACCGCGCGATGCGCACGGGCTACAGCACGAACCTCGTCGTGCACGCCTTCGGCGCGACGGCCCGCGCGGTGGGCATCGAGGAGCGGATCGTGCGGCCGTTCTTCGCCTCGATGCGCATGGACGTCGACCTCACGGCGCACACGCCCGAGTCGTTCTCCCGCTACGTCGACGGGTCCGCCGAGGTCGTCGGGCTCATGTGCCTCCGTGTCTTCTGCGCCGCCGGGCCACGGCCGAGCGACGACGAGCTGGCGCGGCTCGAGTCGGGTGCGCGCCGCCTCGGGGCCGCCTTCCAGAAGGTGAACTTCCTGCGCGACCTCGCGGCCGACGCCGACGGGCTCGGGCGCGCCTACTTCCCCGGCGTCGAGCCCGATCGGCTCGACGAGGCGGAGAAGCGGCGGCTGCTCGACGACATCGACGACGACCTCAGGGCGGCCGCCGCCGCCCTGCCGCTGCTGCAGCCCGGACCACGCCGGGCCGTGGGCCTCGCGCACGCGCTGTTCGCCGAGCTCGCCGATCGGCTCCGTGCGACGCCCGCCCATGAGCTGCGCCGGCGGCGCGTCCGGGTGCCCGACCCCGTGAAGGCGCGCCTCGCGGTGCTCGCCGTCGCGGGACGCCTGCCGAGGGCCTCGTGAGCGTGCGGCGCGCGGTCGTCATCGGCGGCGGCATCAGCGGGCTCGCGACCGCCGCGCTGCTCGCCGAGGAGGGCTGGGCCGTCACGGTGCTCGAGGCGGCCGAGTCGGTCGGCGGCCGCGCGGGCGAGTGGCGGCACGACGGCTTCCGCTTCGAGACGGGCCCGTCGTGGTACCTCATGCCCGAGGTGTTCGACCACTTCTTCCGGCTGCTCGGCACGAGCGCCGACGAGCAGCTGCGGCTGCGGAAGCTCGACCCCGGCTACCGGGTCGTGTTCGAGCCCGGGAACGGCCGCCGCGCCGAGGTCGTCGACGTCGAGGGCGACCGTGAGCGCAACCTCGCCATGGCCGAGCGGCTCGAGCCGGGTGCCGGCCCGCGCCTCGCCGCGTACCTCGACTCGGCGAGATGGGTGTACGACACCGCGAAGCGCTACTTCCTCTACACGACCTTCGCCGACCTGAAGCCGCTGCTCGTGCCGGAGGTGGTGCGCGGCCTGCCGCGCCTCGTGCCGATGCTCGCGCTGTCGCTGCACCGCTTCGTCACGCGGCGCTTCAGCGACAGCCGGCTCGCCCGGATCCTGCAGTACCCCGCCGTGTTCCTCGGCAGCTCGCCGTACGACACCCCCGGCATGTACCACCTGATGAGCGCGCTCGACCTCGAGGGCGGCGTGCTCTACCCGGAGGGCGGCATCCGCGCCCTCATCGACGCCGTCGAGCGGGTCGCGGTGCAGCGGGGCGTCGAGATCCGCACCGGTACGCCTGCGGCGCGGATCCTCACCCGCGGCACCGTGGGCGGGCGCCCGGTCGTGGCAGGGGTCCGCACCGTCGACGGCGACGAGCTGCCCGCCGACGTCGTCGTGTCGGCGATGGACCTCGAGGCGGCCGAGCGCACCCTGCTGCCGCCCGCCCTGCGCACGTACGACGCCGACTGGTGGGCGAAGCGCACCCCCGGCCCGAGCGCCGTGCTCCTGCTGCTCGGCGTCCGCGGGCGGCTGCCGCAGCTGCTGCACCACACGCTGCTCTTCACGGACGACTGGCGGTCGAACTTCGCCGCGGTCATGCCCCGTCGTGGGCGTCCCGTGCCGCCGCTGCCCGACCGGGTGTCGCTCTACGTCTGCCGCCCGAGCGCCACCGACGACGTCGCGCCCGAGGGCGACGAGAACCTCTTCGTGCTCGTCCCCGTCCGCGCCGACCCCGGCATGGGGCGCGGCGGCGTCGACGGCGGCGGCTCCCCGGAGGTCGAGCGGGTGGCGGACGCCGCGATCGACCAGATCGCCGACTGGCTCGAGGTGCCCGACCTCCGCGAGCGCGTCGTCGTGCGCCGCACCATCGGGCCCGGCGACTTCGCCGGCGACCTCGCCGCCTGGCACGGCACCGCCCTCGGCCCGGCGCACACGCTGGCGCAGAGCGCGCTGCTCCGCGCCGGCAACGCGAGCCGCCGCGTCGGCGGCCTCTACTTCGCGGGCGGCTCCACCATCCCCGGGATCGGCCTGCCGATGTGCGTCATCAGTGCGGAGCTCGTGGTGAAGCGGCTCCGCGGCGACACGAGCGCCGGGCCGCTGCCCGAGCCGCTCCGCTCCGCGGTCGTGCCCGCCGAGCCGCTGCCCGTGCCGTGAACGTCCTGTACCTCGCGGCCCTCGCGGTCTCGAGCGCGGGCCTGCTCGCGCTCGACGCGCGCTTGCGCCTCGCCGTCTTCCGGTTCCCCCGCCGTGCGGCCGTGGTGCTCGCGATCGCGATCGCCGGCTTCCTCGCCTGGGACCTCGCGGGCATCGCGCTCGGCATCTTCTTCGAGGGGAACCGGGCGCTGCTCGTCGGCGTGGACCTCGCGCCGGAGCTGCCGCTCGAGGAGGTGTTCTTCCTCCTGCTGCTCACCCTGACCGCGCTCGAGGCGTTCGCCGTCACCGCCCGGCTGCTCGAGCGACGGGACGGCGTGCGGTGACCACCTACCTGCTCCTCGCGCTCGGCGTGCTCGTGCCGGTCGGGGCGGTGTCGCTCGTCGTGCTGGTGCGCGCCGGGCGGCCCGTGCTCCTGCCGGCGCTCGCGGCGCTCGCCGTGCTGCTCGTGCTCACCGCCTGCTTCGACTCGGTGATCGTGGGCCTCGGCATCGTCGGCTACGACGGGTCGCGCATCCTCGGCCTCCGGGTGGGCGCGGCGCCCGTCGAGGACTTCGCGTACCCCGTCGCGGCCGCGCTCGGGATCCCCGCGCTCTGGACCGTGCTCGGTGCGCACCGGAGGTCGTGACGTGCTGCAGCAGGTGCTCACCTCGTCGCGGCCGCTGTCCTGGGTGAACACGGCGTACCCCTTCGCCCTCGCGCTGCTGCTGCTCGAGCGACCCGTTCACCCGGTGCTGCTCGTGCTCGGCGTCGTCTACTTCCTCGTGCCCTACAACATCGCGATGTACGGCATCAACGACGTCTTCGACTACGAGTCCGACCTGCGCAACCCGCGCAAGGGCGGCGTCGAGGGCGCCGTGCTCGCGCCGCGCCTGCACCGCACCGTGCTCGTCGCCTCGGTCGTCACGAACGTGCCGTTCCTCGTCGCGCTGCTGCTGCTCGGCGGCTGGCCGTCGCGGATCGTGCTCCTCGTCTCCGTGTTCGCGGTCGTCGCCTACAGCGCGCCCGGCCTCCGCTTCAAGGAGCGGCCCGTGCTCGACTCGATCACCTCGGCGACGCACTTCGTGAGCCCCGCCGTCTACGCCGCCGCGCTCGCGGACCGGCCCCTCGACGCCCGCGCGCTGCTGCTCCTCGCCGCGTTCTTCGCCTGGGGGATGGCAAGCCACGCGTTCGGGGCGGTGCAGGACGTGCCCGCCGACCGCGAGGCGGGGATCGACTCGATCGCGACCGTGCTCGGCGCCCGCCGGACGGTCGCGTTCGCCGCGTCGCTCTACGCGGTCGCAGGCGTCCTCGCGCTGCTCTCCGGCT
This sequence comes from Amnibacterium sp. CER49, assembly GCF_029846255.1. Taxonomy (GTDB): domain Bacteria; phylum Actinomycetota; class Actinomycetes; order Actinomycetales; family Microbacteriaceae; genus Amnibacterium. The sequence goes on from NZ_JARVWQ010000001.1 coordinate 1,422,187, forward strand.
GGCCGACCGCCCTCACCGCGCTCCTCGCGATCCCCTACCTCGCGATGGTGGTGCCGTTCCTCTCGATCGACGACGGCACGGCCGAGCGGGCGAACCGCGGCTGGCGGCGGTTCCTCGGCATCAACTACGGCGCCGGCGCCTTCGTCACGATCCTCGCGCTCGCCGCGAGCGTCTACGGCTGACCGCGGTCCTTCCCGCGCGCAGAATGGGTTCCATGGGGAACCGCCGCCGCGTCGAGCCGGGTCCGGGGCAGGAGTCGGTGTGGGACTACCCGCGGCCGCCGCGGGTCGAGCCGGTCGCGGACCGCGTGCGCATCGAGCTCGGCGGCCGGGTGATCGCCGACACGACCGACGCGCTGCGGGTGCTCGAGACGAGTCACCCGCCCGTGTACTACCTGCCGCGGGAGGCGTTCACGGCCGAGCTGACGCCCGCGCCGGGCGCGAGCTTCTGCGAGTTCAAGGGCGCCGCGCGCTACCTCACGCTCACGGCGGGCGACGCCCGGGCCGAGGGCGCCGCCTGGACGTACCCGTCGCCGTCCCGCGGCTACGAGTCGCTCGCCGGCCGCATCGCGGTCTACCCGTCGCGCATGGACCGCTGCGAGGTCGCCGGCGAGACCGTGACGCCGCAGGAGGGGGACTTCTACGGCGGCTGGATCACCGCGAAGGTCGTCGGACCCTTCAAGGGCGGCGCCGGCACCTTCGGCTGGTGACGGCGGATCGCGGCGCTCCGCACGACGGGCGCGTGAGAAGGCGGGAGAATCCTCTGCCGTGAGCACCGATCGCACCCAGCTCGGCATCGACCCGTCCGCCTGCTACCGCCATCCGGACCGGACGAGCTGGACGCTCTGCGACCGCTGCGGGCGCACGATCTGCCCGGAGTGCCAGATCCTGTCGCCCGGCGGGGTGAACTGCGCGGTGTGCGTCGCCGAGACCGGCGGCTCGGTGCAGTGGCAGCCGGCGGCATCCCGGCCGGCCCCGAAGCGGCGCCCCGCGGTCCTGAAGCGGACGAGCACCCGTCGCCGCGTCCTCGCGGGAAGCGGGAGCGGGCGGCCGACCGCCGCCTGGACCGTGCTCGGGGTCGCGGCCGCGCTGTGGGTCATCGGCTTCGTCACGGCCGACCTCCCCGTGCGCCTGCTGGCCGCCTACGAGCCGTACGGCTGGCAGCTGTGGCGCTTCGTGACCGCGCCCCTCGTGTCCCCCTCGGGCCTGAGCGGCATCGTGGGCTTCGCGCTGACCGCGCTGTTCTGGGCCCTCACCGCGCCCCAGGCCGAGCGGATCATCGGCGTGCGGCGGTTCCTCGCGGTGCTCGGCGTCTCGACCGTGCTCAGCTCCGCGGCGGCGCTGCTGTCCGGGCAGGCGGCCTACGGCCTCTCGGGGCCCCTGTTCGGCGTGTTCGCGGCGACGCTCGTGATCGTCTGGAGCGACGTGCCGACGCGCACCCGGTTCCTCGTGATGATCGGCGTGAACCTGCTGCTCATCCTCCTGCTCGGCGGCTCGGGGCTCGCGACCGTGGTCGGCGGCCTGCTCGGCGGCGCCGGCGCCCTCGCGCTGCTCCGGCGCAACGACGACCGCCCGCTGCCGAAGCCGTGGACGCCGCAGACGATCCTGATCGGCGGCAGCGCGCTGCTCGCCGTGCTGGCGGCGCTCTCCGCGTCATGACCGCCGCGCCGCGCGGTCAGGCGCGGACCGCGGCCCGCGTGCGGATCGGCAGCAGCAGCAGGAGCCCCGCGGCGAGCACGGCGACGATGCCGAGCACGCCGTACGCCTGGTCGCCGGCGAGCCCGGTGAACGCCGCGAACAGCGCCGGGGCGAGGAACGTCGCGACGCGGCCCGTCGTCGCGTAGAGCCCGAAGAGCTCGCCCTGGCGCTGCGGCGGCGCGAGCCGCGCGAGCAGCGAGCGGCTCGCGGACTGCGCGGGACCGACGAACACGCAGAGCAGCAGGCCGCAGATCCAGAAGGCGCCCTGGCCCGCCCCGCGGGCGAGGAACACCGCGAGCCCGGTGATCACGAGGCCCGTGAGGGCGGTGACGATGACCGCCTTCGGCCCGAACCGGTCGTCGAACCGGCCGGACACGAGCGTGCTCGCGCCCGCCACGACGTTCGCGGCGACGCCGAAGATCAGCACCTGTCCGAAGCCGAACCCGAACACCGTCGAAGCGATCACCGCGCCGAAGGTGAAGACCCCGGTGAGGCCGTCGCGGAACACTGCGCTCGCGACGAGGAAGCCGAGCAGCGGCCGGTCGGTGCGCCAGAGGTGCGCCACGTCGGCCCCGAGCTTGCGGTACGCCGACAGGATCCCGCGGCGCGGCAGATCCGCCGCGGGGCGCTCGTCGGGCACGGCGAGCAGCACCGGCACCGCGAAGACCGCCGCCCACACCGCGCAGACGAGGGCGCAGAGCCGCACGCCGAGGCCGTCCGCCTGGGGCAGGTGCAGCAGCTGCGGGCCCTGCGGGATGAGCGTGACGTAGAGGAGCAGGAGCAGCACGATGCCGCCGAGGTACCCGGCAGCCCAGCCGACGGCGCTGATCCGGCCGATCGACCGCGGCGTGCTCACGGCGGGCAGCATCGCGTTGTAGTGCACGGTCGCCACCTCGTAGGCGATCGTGCCGACGGCGACGAGCAGCACGCCCGCCAGGAACGCCGAGGGCGTGGGCCGGACGAGCGTCATCGCGAGCATCGCCACGACGACCACGGCCGTGCCGATCGCGAGGGGCCGGCGACGGCGGCCGGTGGCGTCGGATCGTTGCCCGAGCACGGGCGCGAGCACCGCGACGACGAGGCCGGCGACCGCGAGCCAGAGGCCGAGGCGCGTCGACAGGTCGGCCTTCGCGCCGCGGAACGCCGCGGAGCCCGCGGGCAGCGCGGGGTCGACGAAGAGGTCGCTCGTCAGGTAGACGGTGAAGACGAAGGTCGTGATCACCGCGTTGAACGCCGCGCCGCCCCAGTCCCAGGCCGCCCAGGCCACGACACGTCGGACCGGCGGGACGCTGATCGTCACGAGCGCCAGGGTAGGGGCGCGCCGCAGCCCCGTCACCGCCACGATCGGGGGGATCGTCGCCGTGGGCCTCGGGAATGTTCCAGGCGCCTTGAGGTTGAGTAAGGAGAACTCAAGTTCGGTCTCGACGATTCGACAGCGTCGGCGTCGTCCCGTAATCTTGAGTCATCAGGACGCAAGTCCTCCCGCAGACCATCCCGATCGTCATCGGAAGAAGGAGAAGATCCCATGGCTCGTGCCGTAGGCATCGACCTCGGCACCACCAACTCGGTGGTGTCGGTGCTCGAGGGCGGCGACCCCGTCGTCATCGCGAACTCGGAGGGCTTCCGCACCACGCCGTCCGTCGTCGCGTTCACGAAGGACGGCGACGTGCTCGTCGGCGAGACCGCGAAGCGCCAGGCCGTGACGAACGTCGACCGCACCATCGCGTCCGTGAAGCGCCACATGGGCACCACGTGGACCACCACGGTCGACGGCAAGAAGTACACGCCGCAGGAGATCTCGGCGCGCATCCTCGGCAAGCTGAAGCGCGACGCCGAGCAGTACCTCGGTGACACGGTCAGCGACGCCGTCATCACCGTGCCCGCGTACTTCAACGACGCCGAGCGCCAGGCCACGAAGGAGGCCGGCGAGATCGCGGGCCTCAACGTGCTCCGCATCATCAACGAGCCCACCGCGGCCGCGCTCGCGTACGGCCTCGACAAGGGCCGCGAGGACGAGCTGATCCTCGTCTTCGACCTCGGTGGCGGCACGTTCGACGTGTCCCTGCTCGAGGTGGGCAAGGACGAGGGCTTCTCGACCATCCAGGTCCGCGCGACGGCCGGTGACAACCGCCTCGGCGGCGACGACTGGGACCAGCGCATCGTCGAGCACCTCATCAAGCGCTTCAAGGACTCGACCGGCGTCGACGTCTCGAAGGACCGCATCGCGCTGCAGCGCCTCAAGGAGGCCGCGGAGCAGGCGAAGAAGGAGCTCTCGAGCTCGACCACGGCGTCGATCCAGCTCCCCTACCTGTCGCTCACGCAGAACGGCCCGGCGAACCTCGACGAGACCCTCACCCGGGCGCAGTTCGAGAACCTCACCTCCGACCTGCTCGACCGCACGAAGAAGCCGTTCAACGACGTCATCAGCGAGGCCGGCATCAAGGTGGCCGACATCGCCCACGTCGTGCTCGTCGGCGGCTCGACCCGCATGCCGGCCGTCAGCGAGCTCGTGAAGCAGCTCACCGGCAAGGAGCCGAACAAGGGCGTGAACCCGGACGAGGTCGTCGCCGTCGGCGCCGCCCTCCAGGCCGGCGTGCTGAAGGGTGAGCGCAAGGACGTGCTGCTCATCGACGTCACCCCGCTCTCGCTCGGCATCGAGACCAAGGGCGGCATCATGACGAAGCTCATCGACCGCAACACCGCGATCCCGACGAAGCGCAGCGAGACCTTCACGACGGCCGACGACAACCAGCCGTCCGTCGCGATCCAGGTGTTCCAGGGCGAGCGCGAGTTCACCCGCGACAACAAGAACCTCGGCACGTTCGAGCTCACCGGCATCGCGCCGGCGCCGCGCGGCATCCCGCAGATCGAGGTCACCTTCGACATCGACGCGAACGGCATCGTGCACGTCTCCGCGAAGGACAAGGGCACCGGCAAGGAGCAGTCGATGACGATCACGGGCGGCTCGAGCCTCCCGAAGGACGACATCGAGCGCATGGTCCGCGAGGCGGAGGAGCACGCCGCCGAGGACAAGCGGCGCCGCGAGGCCGCCGAGGTGCGCAACTCGGCCGAGCAGCTCGTCTACTCGATCGAGAAGCTCATCAAGGAGAACGACGAGAAGCTCCCCGCCGACGTCAAGGACGAGGTGCAGGGCGACGTCGACTCGCTGAAGACGGCGCTCGCGGGCAGCGACGACGACGCGGTGAAGACCGCGTTCGACCGGCTGTCGCAGAGCCAGACCAAGCTCGGTCAGGCCATCTACTCGTCCTCGCAGCAGCAGGGCGAGCAGCAGGCCCCGAACGCCGGCGCCGGCGCCTCGCAGGGCCGTGACGACGACGTGGTGGACGCCGAGGTCGTCGACGACGAGAACCCGGCGGCGTGATGGCGAACCGGAACGAGGACCCGGAGGAGGTGCCCGGCGGCGAGCCGGGCACCCCGACCGACCTGCCCGCAGCCGAGGGGCCCGACATCGAGACCCCGAGCACCGACGACGGCCCGTTCAGCGCGGCCGACCAGGCCTTCCTCGACGGCCTCTCGTCCGAGGCGGCGGCTGCGGCCCCCGCCCCGGGCGAGGACCACCTCGAGGACCTGCGCCGGGTCACCGCGGAGTACGCGAACTACCGGCGCCGCGTCGAGCGCGACCGCGTGGTCGAGCGCGAGCGCGCCGTGGGCGACGCCGCGCGCGCCATCCTGCCGGTGCTCGACGACCTCGACCGGGCCGAGGCCCACGGCGACCTCGCCGAGGGCGGTCCGCTCACCACGATCGCGCAGAAGCTGCGCGGCGCGGTCGGCAAGCTCGGGCTCACGCCGTTCGGCGAGACCGGGCAGGCCTTCGACCCGCGCGAGCACGACGCGATCTTCCAGCGCGAGAACCCGGCGGTCGAGCGCGCCACGGTGTCCGACGTCGTCGAGCGGGGCTACCGCATCGGCGACACGGTGCTCCGCGTCGCCAAGGTCGTCGTCGACACCCCCGCCTCCTGACCATGGCCAGCCAGGACTGGTTCGAGAAGGACTTCTACAAGGTCCTCGGCGTGGACAAGTCGGTCTCGCAGGCCGACCTGAAGAAGGCGTACCGACGGCTCGCCCGGCAGTACCACCCGGACTCCAACCCGGGGGACGCGAAGGCCGAGGCGCGCTTCAAGGAGATCAGCGAGGCGTACAGCGTCCTCTCCGACGAGGGGCAGCGGCGCGAGTACGACCAGGTCCGCGCGATGGGGTCCGGCGCCCGGTTCACGGCCGCCGGCCCCGGTGCGGCCGGTGGCTTCGAGGACGTCTTCGGCTCCGTCTTCAACGGCGCCCGCGGCACCCGCACCGGGTCCCGCGGTGCCGGTGGGGGTGGGTTCGAGGACATCCTCGGTGGCCTCTTCGGCAACGGCGGCTTCGGCCAGACCACCGGCGGGTTCCGCGGCTTCGGCGGCCCGACCCCGGGTCGCGACGTGGCGGCGACCACCACGATCGACTTCCTCACCGCCACCCGCGGCGACACCGTGACGCTGCAGGGCGAGGGTGGCCGGCCGGTCACCGCCCGCATCCCGGCGGGCGTGGTCGACGGGCAGAAGCTGAAGCTGCGCGGCAAGGGCGAGCCGAGCCCCGACGGCGGCGAGCCGGGCGACCTGGTGCTCACCGTCAAGGTCGAGCCGCACCCCGTGTTCGAGCGCGAGGGGCTCAACCTCAAGGTGAACGTTCCGGTCACCTTCGTCGAGGCGGCGCTCGGCGCCACCATCGAGGCGCCGGTGCTCGGCGGCGAGACGGTGCGGCTGAAGGTCGCGCCGGGCACGTCGAGCGGTCGCGTGCTCCGTGTGAAGGGTCGCGGCGTCACCACGCCGAAGGGCACGGGCGACCTGCTCGTCCGCCTCGACGTGGCGGTGCCGAGCCACCTGAGCGCGAAGCAGCGCGAGGCGCTCGAGGCGTTCGCCGCGGCGAGCCCCGAGGAGGACCCGCGCGACGACCTGCTCGCGAAGGCCCGGGGGTGATCGACGTGGACGCCGACGACCCGGTGCTCACGATCGCGGTCGCGGCCGAGCTGGCCGGCATGCACCCGCAGACGCTGCGGCAGTACGACCGGCTCGGCCTCGTCGTCCCGCGACGCACCGCGGGCAAGTCGAGGCGCTACTCGCTCCGCGAGGTCGCGCAGCTGCGCGAGGTGCAGCGGCTCTCGGGCGAGGGCGTCTCGCTCGAGGGCATCCGCCGCATCCTCGAGCTCGAGAACGAGGCCGCCGCCCTGCGGACCCGGGTGCGCGAGCTCGAGTCGGCGCTCACCACCGAGCTGCTGAACCGCCCCGGCTCGCGCGTGTTCGCCTCGACCGCGAACGGCGACGTGCTGCCGCTGCGCCAGGGTGTGCGCGCCCAGCGGCGCACCGAGGTCGTCGTGTGGCGGCCGACGCGCGTGGACTGACCCGCGTGGAATAACGCTGAGCCCTTCGGACTCAACTCGAGTGGACGTCCTCGTCCAGCGGCTTCGAAAGGACTGCACATGGCCAACATGCGTGGCGCGAGCGCGCCGGAGGAGTCCGGCAGCGCCCTGCAGCGGTACGGCATCAACCTCACCGAGATCGCGCGGGCCGGCAAGCTCGACCCGGTGATCGGCCGCGACTCCGAGATCCGCCGGGTCAGCCAGGTGCTGACGCGGCGCACGAAGAACAACCCGGTGCTCATCGGCGAGCCGGGCGTCGGCAAGACCGCCGTCGTCGAGGGGCTGGCGCAGCGCATCGTCGCCGGCGACGTCGCCGACAGCCTGAAGGACAAGCAGCTCGTGTCGCTCGACCTCGCCGCGCTCGTCGCGGGCGCGAAGTACCGGGGCGAGTTCGAGGAGCGGTTGAAGGCCGTCCTCAAGGAGATCAACGACTCCGACGGCCGCATCATCACCTTCATCGACGAGCTGCACACCCTCATGGGCGCGGGTGGCGGCGAGGGCAGCGTCGCGGCGTCGAACATGCTGAAGCCCATGCTCGCCCGCGGCGAGCTGCGGATGATCGGGGCGACGACCCTCGATGAGTACCGGCAGCACATCGAGAAGGACGCCGCGCTCGAGCGCCGCTTCCAGCAGGTGTTCGTCGGCGAGCCGTCCGTCGAGGACACCGTCGCGATCCTGCGCGGCCTCAAGGAGCGCTACGAGGCGCACCACAAGGTCGCGATCGCCGACTCGGCCCTCGTGGCCGCGGCGGCGCTGTCGAACCGCTACATCCCCGCGCGGCAGCTGCCGGACAAGGCGATCGACCTCATCGACGAGGCGGCGAGCCGGCTCCGCATGGAGATCGACTCGGCGCCGATGGAGATCGACGAGCTGCGCCGTGCCGTCGACCGGCTGCGGCTCGAGGAGCTCGCGCTGAAGCGCGAGAAGGACGAGGCGTCGAAGGATCGGCTGCAGAAGCTGCGCGACGACCTCGCTTCACGTGAAGCGGTGCTCCGCGACCTCGAGGCGCGGTGGGAGCGCGAGCGCGCCGACCTCAACCGCGTCGGCAACCTCAAGGAGAAGGTCGACGCGCTGCGCATGCGCGCCGAGCGCGCCGCCCGCGAGGGCAACCTCGAGGAGGCGTCCCGCCTGCTCTACGGCGAGATCCCGGCGATCGAGCGCGAGCTCGCCGCGGCCGAGCAGGCCGAGGAGCACACCGACGAGCCGCGCATGGTGAACGACCAGGTCACCGACGAGGACATCGCCGCGGTGGTCGCGCAGTGGACCGGCATCCCCGTCGGCCGTCTGATGCAGGGCGAGACGCAGAAGCTGCTGCGCCTCGAGACCGAGCTCGGGCGGCGCCTCATCGGGCAGCGCGCGGCGGTCCGGGCCGTCGCGGACGCGGTGCGGCGCACGCGGGCCGGCATCGCGGACGGCGCTCGCCCGACGGGATCGTTCCTGTTCCTCGGCCCGACCGGTGTCGGCAAGACCGAGCTCGCCCGGGCGCTCGCCGAGTTCCTCTTCGACGACGAGCACGCGATGGTGCGCATCGACATGAGCGAGTACGGCGAGAAGTTCTCCGTCTCGCGGCTCGTCGGCGCCCCTCCCGGGTACGTCGGCTACGAGCAGGGCGGCCAGCTCACCGAGGCGGTGCGGCGGCGGCCCTACTCGGTGGTGCTGCTCGACGAGGTCGAGAAGGCGCACCCCGAGGTGTTCGACATCCTGCTGCAGGTGCTCGACGACGGCCGGCTCACCGATGGTCAGGGCCGCACGGTCGACTTCCGCAACACGATCCTCATCCTCACGTCGAACCTCGGCAGCCAGTACCTGATCGACCCGACGCTCAGCCAGGAGCAGAAGGAGGACGCCGTGCAGACGCTCGTCCGGCAGGTGTTCAAGCCCGAGTTCGTGAACCGGCTCGACGACATCGTCGTGTTCCAGACCCTGTCGGAGACCGAGCTCGGCGAGATCGTCGAGCTGTACATCGACCGCCTCGGGCGGCGGCTGGCCGACCGGCGGCTCGAGCTCGCGGTCACCCCCGCCGCTCGGCGGTGGCTCGCGGAGCGCGGCTACGACCCGAACTACGGCGCCCGGCCCTTGCGCCGGCTGATGCAGCGCGAGATCGACGACCGGCTCGCGCGGGCGCTGCTCGCGGGCGACGTCCGGGACGGCGACACCGTGCGGGTCGACGTCGCGCCGGTCGGCGACGCGCTCGTGGTGGGCCGCTTCGAGGTGCCGGTCGGCTGACCCGCGGACGGAAGAAGGGGCCCGGGAGCGCTGCTCCCGGGCCCCTTCTCGGTCTCTGACGCGGATCCGGATTTCTTGCCCCGTTCCGGATCTCTCGTGGGACACGCCGCCTCCGAGCGGGCCGGAGACGGCGTGTCGAGCGGTTCTTCCGGATCCGCGAGGAAAATCCGGATCCGCGACAGGGCGGTCAGTCGCGGACGAGGACGAGCTCCGACAGCGGCAGGCGCGTGCGCGGCGCGCTCTCGCGGTCGCGGTAGCGCTCGGGCAGACGGTCGGCGGAGGCGGCGCGCCCGATGGCCGTCACGGTGACGGGGACCGCCTCGTCGGGCAGGTCGAAGGCGAGGGCGAGCGCCTCGGGGTCGAAGCCGCCCATCTGGTGCACGTGCAGGCCGAGCGCGTGGGCCTGCACCGTGAGGTGCGCGATCGCCTGACCCGCGTCGTAGTCCGCCCAGCGGAACGGCTTGCCCTCGGGCGACGTCGTCAGCGCGATCGTGACGACGAGGAGCGACGCGTCGACCGCCCAGGGGCGGTTGCCCTCGGCGAGCGAGTCGGTGATCGCCTGGAACGCCTCGCTGCCGCGTCGGGCGACGACGAAGCGGCGGGCCTGGAGGTTCGCCGCGGAGGGCGCCCAGCGGGCCGCCTCGAGCAGGGCGGCGACGGTCTCCTCGTCGGCCTCGTACGCCGGGTCGAAGGAGCGCGGCGACCAGCGGTCGGCGAGCAGGTCGTGGAGCGGGGCCGAGGTCTCGGCGCGGCGGTCGTCGGTGAGGAGCGTCATGCGGCGCGTGCCCTTCCTGTGGAGTGCGGATGGTCGACGCGCCCTTGCGTCCGATGATGCGAACGCATCCATCCTGCCCCGTGTTCCCAGGGCGGTCGGGATCCTCGAGGGAGGGGGTCCTAGGCTTCCAGGCCGTGCAGGCGACGCTGATCCACGCCCCCGGCGACATCCGGTTCGAGACCGTGCCCGACCCCGAGCTCTCGACGGGCGGTGACGCGATCGTCCGCGTCGTCGCCGCATGCGTCTGCGGCTCAGACCTGTGGCCCTACCGCGGCGTCACCCCGACCCGGGAGCCCCACCGCATCGGTCACGAGTTCATCGGCGTCGTCGAGGCCGTCGGGAACGACGTGACGCGCATCCGGCCCGGCGACTTCGTCATCGCGCCCTTCTACGACTGCGACATGACCTGCGCCAACTGCCGCAACGGCGTCAGCACGTCCTGCCTGCACGGCGGATGGTGGGGTGCGCAGGATCGCCTCGGGGGCTTCGCCGACGGCGGCCAGGGCGAGCTCGTCCGCGTGCCGCACGCCGACGGCACGCTCGTCGCGGTGCCCGGCGGCCAGCCCGCCCCCGAGCTGATCCCCTCGCTGCTCACGCTCTCCGACGTGATGGGCACCGGTCACCACGCCGCGCGCGCCGCCCGCGTCACCGCGGGCACCACGGTCGCGGTCGTCGGCGACGGCGCCGTGGGGCTCTGCGCGGTGCTCGCCGCCAAGCGGCTCGGGGCGGCCCGCATCGTCGCCATGTCGCGGCACGCCTCGCGCCAGGCGCTCGCGACCGAGTTCGGGGCGACCGACATCGTCGCCGAGCGCGGCGACGAGGGCATCTCCCGCATCAAGGACCTCTTCGACGGCATCGGCCCCGACGCCGTGCTCGAGTGCGTCGGCACGAAGGAGTCGATGGACCAGGCGATCCGCTCGGTGCGGCCCGGCGGCGTGGTCGGCTACGTGGGCGTGCCGAACGGGGGCGCCGAGCTGCCGATCCGCACGATGTTCGGCTCGAACGTCGGTGTCGCAGGTGGCGTGGCCCCGGTACGGGGCTACATCGAGGAGCTGCTGCCCGAGGTGCTCGACGGGCGGCTGCAGCCCGGCAAGGTCTTCGACCTCGAGCTGCCGCTCTCCGACGTGGCCGAGGCCTACGCCGCGATGGACGAGCGCCGCGCGATCAAGGTGCTGCTCCGGCCCTGACCCGGCCGCTGCCCCGCCCCCGTTCAACCGGCTGAACGGGGGCTCTCGCCCGAGGCGCCCGCTGCCCTACTCTGACGCCGCACCGACGGAGCGGAGAGGCGGGGGCGTGCGGGTCTGGGACGAGATCGTGGAGCGCGCACGCCTGTACCCGTCGCCGCACAACTCGCAGCCGATCAAGCTCCGGCCCCTCGACGACACGAGCGCCGCGCTCTACTACGACCTCGACCTCGGGCTGCCGGCGGAGTCGTTCGGGATCCCCTTCGCGCACGTGTGCGCCGGGGTCTTCCTCGAGTCGCTCGCCGTAGTCGCCGCTGGGCTCGGTTCCACGGTGGTCGAGTCGCTCGACACCCGCCCGATGGACTTCGGCAGCACCGACCGGCTGCACCCGCTCGGCGTCGTCCGGCTCGAGCCCAGAACGGTGTCGCCGGAGGACGAGGAGCGGCTGCGCGTGTTCCTCGCGCGGCGCACGTCGAGGCGGCCGTACGAGGACCGGCTCGTGCCCGAGCACGTGCTCGCACCGCTCACCGCGCTCGCCGCCGCGGCCGGTCACGACTTCCGCACGACCTCGGATCCCGCGATCGTGCGCCGGGTCGTCCGCGTCAACCAGGCGACGCTCTTCTCGGACCTCGAGAACGACGCCGTCTACGACGAGATCATGACCTGGCTGCGGTTCAGCCGCCGCGAGGCGGCCGAACGGGCCGACGGGCTCTCCGCCGAGGCGATGCTGATGCCCGGTCCGCTGCTCCGCTTCGCGATGGGGCACCGGGGCCTCTGGCACGCGCCGGTCGTCGGGGCCGGCATCCGGACCATGTACCTGAACACGATGCGCGGCGTGCGGCAGCTCGGCTGGCTCGAAGGGCCGTTCGGCGCCCCCGCCGACCACATCGAGGCGGGCCGCACGTTCATGCGGCTCTGGCTCGCGCTCGCCGCCGCCGACGTGCACCTGCATCCGTTCGGCACCGTCATCACCAACCCCGGCTCGCACCGCGTCTTCGCCGACGCCGTCTCGGCCGACGAGGGCGGCGACCGGATGGCCTGGATGCTCTTCCGCTTCGGCTACAGCAGCCCGCCGCCCGTCGCGCACCGCCGTCCGGCGGCCGCCATGCTCCTCCCGGCATCAGCATGAGGCGCGCGCTCGCGTTCGCGCTCGTGACCGCGGTCGACGCCGTCGTGCGGCCCCTCACGGTCAGCGTCCACACGCACAAGGTCCTCCTCGGGCCGGGCATCGAGCCGCTGCGCTGGTGGCTCGGCCAGCTGCGTGCGTGGCACACGTTCGAGCTCGCCGCGCGGCGGGTGCCCGCCTACCGCGCGTTCCTCCGCGAGCGGGGGGTGCCGCGACGCCTGCGCGTCGAGGGCTCGGTGCGCGAGGCGTTCGCCGCGCTGCCCGAGATGGACAAGGACTCGTACATCAAGCGCTGGAGCATCCCCGAGCGCAGCACCGGCGGGCGGCTCCCCCGGCGCGGCGTCGTCGTCGACGAGTCGTCCGGCAGCTCGGGGACGCCGACCAGCTGGGTCCGCGGACGCCACGAGCGCTCGGCGACCCGGCACCTGCTGCAGGTCGGCTTCGCCCGCACCGCGTCACGGCTGCCGAAGCAGCCGTTCGTGCTGAACGCCTTCTCGCTCGGCGCATGGGCGACCGGGATGAACGTCACCTCGTCGCTCACCGAGGTGACGATGATCAAGTCGATCGGCCCGGACCGCGACAAGATCATCCGCACGATGCAGGAGTTCGGCACCGGCTACACGTACATCATCATCAGCTACCCGCCGTTCCTGAAGGCGCTGTTCGACGACGACCGCCTGGACTGGCGGGACTACGACATCGTCGCCGCGTTCGGCGGCGAGGGCATCAGCGAGACGATGCGCTCGCACATCCTCAGGTACGCCCACACCGCCTTCGGCTCCTACGGCGCCTCCGACCTCGAGATCAACCTCGGCATCGAGACGGAGTACACAGTGGCGCTCCGCCGGGCGATCGCCGACGACCCGCGGCTCGCCGCGCGCATCACGAAGCAGGCCGAGTACGGCGTGCTGCCGATGATCTTCCAGTTCAACCCGTTCGACTACCTCGTCGAGACGAACGCCTCCGGCGAGCTCGTCGTCACCATCGTGCGGAACCAGAACATCAACCCGCGGATCCGGTACAACATCCATGACCGCGGGCACGTGATGCGCATCCGCGAGCTCACGCCGATCCTCGAGGAGCTCGGGCACCGCGAGGTGATCGAGGAGCAGTTCCTCGACCTGCCGCTGCTGCTCCACTACGGCCGGTCCGACATGTCGATCGACTACAACGGTGCGGTCATCGGCCCGGACGCGCTCCGCGACGTGGTCTACAGCGAGCCGGCGCTGCTCGAGGCCGTCGAGAACCACCGCCTCATCAGCTTCGAGGACGAGCGCGGCGACCGGCAGCTGCACATCGCCCTGCAGCTCACGGCGGCGGCGACCGCCGGCCCCGCGCTCGACACCGAGGCGCTGTCGGCCCACGTGCTCGCCGACCTGCGGCGGCGCAACGGCGACTTCGACAACGCCATCAAGACGGCCCCCGACGGCACGCTGCCGAGCATCGCCTTCTACGGCTACCGCACCGGCCCGTTCCGCGGCGACGGCGCGAAGCTGAAGAACGAGTACGTCTGGCAGCTGCCCGCCGACGCGGTCGAAGAGTGGGGGCTCGACCGCTCGCACCTGGCGCCGCGCCGGCAGGCCTGACCCGGCTCCCGGGCGGGAGCAGCGCGGCACCCTCCCTAGGCTTGCGGCGTGGAGATCCGCTCGGGCGAGGCCGGCAGCGGCATCCGGCACATCGCCGCCCTCGGCGCCTCGTTCGCGTCGGGTCCGGGCATCCGGCCGATGGCCGTGCGCTCCGCGGGCCGCTCGCGGGTGAACTACCCGTCGCTGCTCGCGGCGCGGCTCGGCGCGCGGCTCACCGACCTCACCGTCTCGGGCGCGACGACCGCGACCGTCCTCGACATCCCGCAGCGTCGGCTGCTGCGGCGCTTCCCGCCGCAGATCCGCGGGCTGCCCGCCGACGCCGACCTCGTCACCGTCACGGCGGGAGGCAACGACCTCGACTACATCGGCAGCATGACGCGCCACGCGATCGCCGCACGGCTCGCGGTGTCGCCGGTCACGCGTCCCGCGTCCCGACGGCTCCGCGGCTCAGGCGTTCCGGTCCCGACCACGGCCGACGTCGAGCGCACGGCCGACGCGCTCGCCCGCATCGTCGACGAGGTGCGCCGCCGCGCCACCGCGGCCCGGATCGTGCTCGTCGACTACCTCCCCGTGCTCGGGCCGGAGACCAAGCCGACGCCCGACGCCCCCTTCTCGCCCGACCAGATCGCCGCGTTCCGCGCGCTCGCCCACCGGATCGCCGAGGCGTTCGCCCGTGCCGCCGAACGGACCGGCGCCGACCTGCTCGCGGTCTCGGCCGAGGAGGGCCACGCGCTCGGCAGCGCGGAGCCCTGGGTGACCGGCGCGCACGGCCGGCCGCCGTTCCACCCGAACGCGGCGGGCATGCGCGCCGTCGCCGACCGGCTCGAGCGGCTGCTCGCGGTCTGAGCTCAGATCGGCGACGCCTCGCGATCGGTGTCCGTGTGCCAGATCGCGGGCAGCAGCAGCGTCACGCCGGTCACGGCCGCGGTGCAGAGCAGGCCGCCGAGGGCGATCGCCGGGCGGATCCCCGTCAGCTGGGCCATGAGCCCGGCGCGGGCGTTGCCGAGCGTCGGGCCGGTCGTGTACGAGAGCAGCTCGATGCCCGCGAGGCGACCGCGGAGGGCGTCGGGCACGGTGCGGTTCCACACGGCGCCGCGGAAGACGCCCGAGACCCCGTCCGCGGCCCCGGCGAGCAGGAGGCAGAGCAGCACGAGCCAGAGCGAGGGCGCGATCCCCGCGAGCGCGATCGCGGCGCCCCAGCCGGCGGCGGCGAGCACGATCGCCCGGCCCTGCCGGCGCACGCGACTCATCCAGCCGCCCGTCGCGGTGACGAGCAGGCTGCCGACCGCGCCGGCGGAGTAGAGCAGGCCCAGCGCGCCGGGCGCGTGCAGCTCATCGGCGAGGAAGGGGAAGAGCGCCTCGGGCATCGCGAACGCCATCGCGGCGATGTCGACGAGGTAGGTGCCGAGGAGGTCGCGACGCGACAGGGCGTACCGGAGCCCCGCGGCGATCGAGCCGAGTGAGACGCGCTCCGCGCCCTCCACGACCCGCATCGGTGCGACCCGGACGAGCAGGGCGAGCGACGCGGCGAAGCTCGCGACGTCGACCAGGTAGGCAGCCGGCAGGCTCGCCGCGGCGAGCACGCCCCCGATCGCGGGCCCGAGGATCATCCCGGCGGTGCCCTGCAGGCCGATCAGGGTCGCGGCCGCGGCCTGCTGCTCGGCGGGCACGAGCCGCGCGAGCATCGCCTCCGCGCTCGGCCGCTGCAGGGCGGAGGCGCCCGCGGCGCCCGCGGCCGCGACGTAGACGAGGGCGACCGTCGGGTGCGGCAGCAGCGCGTTGCCCGCGAGCAGCAGCGAGCACACGAGGGCCGCGACCTCGGTGAGCAGCAGGACGCGACGGCGGTCGAGCGCATCGGCGATCGCGCCGCCCCAGAGCCCGAGCACGACCGTGGGGACGAGCTCGGCCGCGCCGAGCAGGCCGACCGCGAGGGCCGAGCCCGTCAGCTCCTTCAGCTGCAGGGGTGCCGCGACGGCGGTCACCATCGAGCCGAAGAGGCTCACGGCGCTCGCCGTGTAGAGCAGGCGGTAGTCGCGGGAGGCCTTCAGGGGCGTGAGGTCGGGCCGGAGCGCCGCGAGGAGGCCCCGCAGGCGGCTCACAACGACAGCAGCAGCTGCACGTGACTCGCCTGGAGCGCGACCGTCCCGAACGCGTACACGCAGTAGAGCCCGAGCACGATGCCGAGCAGGGTCTCCCGGACCGAGCCGGCGTGCCCGAGCACCGGCACGGAGATGTAGCCGTTGCGCTTCCACACGTCGCGGAGCAGCGGCGTCGCGTCCCAGGCGCGCGGGGGCTTCGGCTGGATCGGCCAGAGGGGGTTCGGCACGCCCTCCACGGTGAGCAGGTCGCCCGCGATGTGCGTGACGAAGCCGAGGCCCACCGCGACGGGGAACCAGACGGCGGTGTCCGGGGAGAGCATCAGCACCGCGACGGCCGCGGCCAGGCCGAGCAGCCACGCGGTCGCCCAGCGCTTCACGAGGCCGCGGGCCTTCAGCGCGAAGCAGATGAGGGCCACGGTGGCGATCGCCGGGCCGACCGGCACGCGCCCGAGCACCGGGACGACCGTCGTGAACCGGCCCACCAGCACGGCGAGGGCCGTCACGAGCGCGCCTGCGGCGAGCGTGTGGGCGCCGTGGCGGTGGCCGCCGCTCGCGGTCTCGACCGCCTCCGCGGCGAGCCGGCCGAGCACGGGGACCGAGTGGGCGATCGTGCCGCTGTGGTGGTCGGCGTCGGGCAGCAGGGCGGCGCCCGCGCAGACGAACGCGCCGACGAGCACCCCCGCGGGGTCGAGCGGGAACAGGTCGGTGCCGAGCACGGGCAGGGTCGCGGTCGCCGCGAACCACACCGCCGCGCCGCTCGTGGCGTGGTTGATGCCCATCACGGGCAGCATCGTGGATGACGCGCTGCCCCGGACGGGGGTCGGCGCGCCGAGGTCGCTCCGCTCAGCGGTGCAGCGACTCCCGCACGGCGTCCACGAAGGCGTCGACGTCCTGCTCGGTCGTGTCGAAGGCGCACATCCAGCGCACCTGCCGCTTCGCGCGGTCCCAGTCGTAGAAGCGGTAGCGCTCGCGCACCCGGTCGGCCGCGTCGAGGTCGAGCTCCGCGAACACCGCGTTCGCCTGCGTGGGGTGGCTGAACGAGACGCCCTCGATGCGCTCGAGGCCGGCCCGCAGCCGCTGCGCCATCGCGTTGGCGCGAGCGGCGGTGCGCACCCCGAGGTCGTCCTCGAACAGCGCGAGCAGCTGCGCGCTCGCGAAGCGCATCTTGCTCGACAGCTGCATCGAGAGCTTGCGGAGGTAGACGAGCCCGTCGACCCGGGACGGGTCGAGCACCACGATCGCCTCGGCACCGAGGAGACCGTTCTTCGTGCCGCCGAGGCTCAGCACGTCGACACCCGCATCGGTGATGAAGGACTTGAGCGGCAGGCCGAGCGAGGCCGCCGCGTTCCAGATGCGTGCCCCGTCCATGTGCACGGCCATGTGGCGCTCGTGCGCGAAGTCGGCGACCGCGCGCACCTCGTCGGGCGTGTAGACCGTGCCGAGCTCGCTGCTCTGCGTGATCGAGACGGCGAGGGGCTGCGCTCGGTGCTCGTCACCCCAGCCCCACGCCTCGGTCTCGATGGCCTCCGGCGTCAGCTTGCCGTCGACCTGCGGCACCACGAGCAGCTTGAGCCCGCTCACCCGCTCGGGTGCCCCGGCCTCGTCGGTGTGGATGTGAGCGGTGCCCGTGGCGATCACCGCGCCCCAGCGCGGCATCAGCGACGTGAGCGCGACGACGTTCGCGCCGGTGCCGTTGAACACGGGGAACACCTGCGCCTGCTCGCCCAGCTCGCGTCGGACGACCTCGCCGAGGCGCGCCGTGTACACGTCCTCGCCGTAGGCGATCTGGTGGCCGCCGTTCGCGTCGGCGACCGCCTCGAGCACCTCGGGCAGGACGCCGGCGTAGTTGTCGGAGGCGAAGGTGCGGGCGTTCGGGTCGTGCAGTCTCACCGGTCCATCCTTCCGGACGGCGGGCGCGCCCCGGACCGCGCGCCGCTGCTCGCCCGCTCCCTGATCCTGTTCATCCCCCGTTCACCCGCCGTTCATCTTCGTTACGCTGCGGCGATGATGCTGCAGGCGGTGCTCGAGGTGGTGCTGAAGGCGATCGCGGGCGGCGTGCTGGTGGTGGTCTTCGCGCTGCTCGCCGAGGGCCTCGCGCCGAAGCGCTTCGCCGGCGTGCTCGCCGCAGCACCGTCGATCGCGCTCGCGAGCCTCGTGGTCACCCTGCTGATGAAGGACGCGTTCGACGCCCGCTCCGCGAGCGCCGGCATGGTCGCGGGCGCGCTCGGCTTCGTCGCCTACGGCCTGCTCGCACCGGTGCTCATGGGCCGCATCGGCTCGATCAAGGGGGCCGCGGTCGCGCTGCTCGGCTGGGCAGCGGTCGCCGCGGTCGCGTTCGCCGTGATCGCGCCGGCCTCCGCGGGACGGTTCGCCGTCGCGGCAGCCGGGCACCGGCAGCAGGAGCGCGAGCGGCCGCACCTCGAGCTGAAGCCGCACAAGATCCTCGAGGCGAAGCCCCGCGACTGGGCGATCCGCTTCGCGTTCGGCGCGGGCACGTCGACGATCGCCGGGATCGTCTCGGCGGCGGCTGGTCCCATGCCGGGAGGCGTGTTCCTCGCCTTCCCCGCGATCCTGCTCGCGAGCCTCACCCTCGTGAAGCAGGAGGACGGTGCCGCCCGCGCCCGCGACGACGCCAGGGGCGCCGCCTTCGGGGCCGTCGGGCTGCTCGCGTTCGCGCTCGTCGGCACGACCCTGTTCGTCGCGCTGCCGTGGCCGCTCGTGCTGCTGCTCGCAGCCGTCGCCTGGGCGGTCGTGGCGCTCGCGGCGTACGGCCTCGCCTGGCTCGCGGGCTTCGGGGGCGACGAGCCGAAGGAGGCGGGGGAGACGCCCGCCTGAACACGGTCACACCGCGTGTAGGTGATCCGCCCTCGTGTAGGTGCAGAACGCGGTTCTGCACCTACACCCGGACGAAGTACCTACACGCGGTATCGGGACGACGCGGATCGGGTCAGGCGGTCTCGCCCGTGATGCCCGCCGTCGAGTCGATCGTCGGGCGCAGCTTCTTGCCGAGCGCCTCGTAGAACATGGACAGCGGGAACTCGTCGTCGAGCACGGCGTCGGTCATGCCCTTGGGGGCGCCGAGCAGCACCTCGTCGGGCAGGCCCCTCGCCCAGCGCGACGCCGGGTGCGGCGGCACGACCGAGCGGACGAGGTCGTAGGCCGCGAGCCAGTGCGCGATCTTCGGCCGGTCGATCGACGCCCAGTAGAGGGTGTTGATCTCGTCGGAGAGCGAGACCACGACATCGGGCACGCGCTCCCAGTCGAACGCGAGCTGCGTGTCGGTCCAGTGCAGCACGTCGTGCTGGTGGAGCCACGCGAAGAGCAGCTGCCCGCCGAGGCCGTCGTAGTTGCGCACCCGCCCGCCGGTGAGCGGGAAGCGGAACAGCCGGTCGAAGAGGATCGCCACCTGACCGAGCCGGGCGCGGTCGCGCGTGACCTCGTCGACCTCCTCGTCACGGGCGAGCCGCACGGCCTCGCGGTACGCGGTGAGGTCGCAGCGCAGCTCCTCGAGCGAGTACAGGAAGTACGGCATCCGCTGCTTGATCATGAACGGGTCGAACGGCAGGTCGCCCCGCATGTGCGTGCGGTCGTGGATGAGGTCCCAGAGCACGAAGGTCTCCTCGGTGAGCCGCTGGTCCTCGAGGAGTCGGCGGATCTCGTCGGTCGGCTCGAGCTTCGTGATGTCGACCGCGGCCTTCACGACGCGGCGGTAGCGGGCCGCCTCGCGGTCGGCGAAGATCGCGCCCCAGGTGAACGGGATGAGCTCCTTCATCGCGACGGTCTCGGGGAACAGCACGGCGGCGTTCGTGTCGTAGCCGCCCGTGAAGTCGACGAACCGGATCGGCACGAAGAGCGGGTTCGAGTACCGCTCGCGCTCGAGCCGGTCGACGAACTCGGGCCAGACCACATCGATGAGCACGGCCTCGAGCAGCCGGTCGGGGCTGCCGTTCTGGGTCGTCATCGGGAAGACCACGAGGTGCCGGAGGCCGTCGACGCGGTCGCGCTGCGGGTTGAACGCCGCGAGCGACCTGGCGAAGTCGGGGACGTCGAAGCCGCTCGCGGCCCAGTCGGCGAGGTCGACGTCGAGCGCCTCGAGGTAGGCCGTGTCGGCGGGGAACGCGGGGGCCAGCTCGCGCACGGCCTCGCGCACCCGCTCGATCAGCCGGCCGGCCTCGTCGCGGTCGGCGCCGTCGATGAGGGCGCCGTCACGCTGCTGCAGCGGGCGGAACGCCGTCACGGCCTCCTTCAGCGCGAGCCACGTGGGCGTGGTGGCACCGACCTCGGTGTGCGTGGTCTCGAGCAGCGACATGCGTCTCCAATCGTTCGCTTCGACGATATCCGGCGTCCGGCGCGGTTTTCCTGCACCCACCGAGCGCTCCCTTGCCCGTCACGCAAGGAACCTGCAGGGGGAACCGGGCGGGGGTCAGGCGACGACCGGCAGCGCGAGGTGCACGAGGCGGTCGCCGAGGAGCAGCACGACGGAGGCGACCGCCACGACGACCTGGCCGAGCGACGCGACGTGCACGCCCGCCTGCAGCAGCCCGTCGTCGCAGCGGCCGTCGCACGAGGCCGACAGCATGCCGTCGAACGCCCCGGGCGAAGCCGAGGACCGGGCACCGCACGACGAGCGTCACCATCAGCACCGGCGAGCACGTGCGCCAGCGCCGCCGCGGGCGGTCCGGCACCGTCGGCATGCCGGGACGGCAGCGGGCACCGCGGAAGGATGGGCGCCGTGCTGGGCGTGCTGACGGGGTTCGCGATCATCGCCGTCGTCATCGCCGCCGGCTACCTGCTCGGCCGCTCCGACGTGCTCGGGCCCTCGGCCCGCACGGTGCTCTCCCGCTTCGTCTTCTTCGCCGCCTCGCCCTGCCTGCTCTTCACGGTGCTCGCCAAGGCGGACCCGCACGTGCTCGTCTCGCCGCTGCTCGGGGTGTCGGCCGGCTCGGCGCTCACCGTGGTCGTCGTCACGGTGCTCGTCAGCCGTCTCGTCTGGCGCCGGCCCGTGGCCCAGACCACGGTGTCGGCGTTCGCCGCGGGCTACGTGAACGCGAACAACATCGGGCTGCCCGTGGCGATCTACGTGCTCGGGAACGCCGCGTACCCGGCGCCCGTCGTGCTGCTGCAGCTGCTCGTCTACGCCCCGACCGGGCTGCTGGTGCTCGAGCTCGCCCGCGGCGGCCGCGTGCCGTGGCGGACGGTGCTGCGCTCGTTCGGCAACCCGCTGCTGCTCGGCACCCTGCTCGGCGCGATCCTCGCGCTGACGCGGGTGCACCTGCCGCAGCCCGTGCTCGAGCCGTTCGTGCTGATCGGCGGCGCCGCGATCCCGCTGATGCTCATGGGCTTCGGGATGTCGCTGCACGGCCAGCGCGTGCTCGAGCCGGGCAGCGGGCGGCGCGACGTGCTGCTCGTCACCGCGCTGAAGCTGCTGGGCATGCCCGCGGCGGCATGGCTGCTCGGCACGTTCGTCCTGCCGCTCGACCAGCGCACCCTGCACGCGGCGGTCGTGCTCGCCGGCCTGCCGACCGCGCAGAACGTGCTCGTCTACGCGATGCGCTACGACCGCAGCGTGCTGATCGCCCGCGACACGGTGCTGCTCACGACGCTCGGGTCACTGCCGGTGCTGCTGCTCGTCGCCGTCCTCGTGCCGTCCTGAGCCGTCGCGGGCCGCGAGCTCGCGGCGGACGAACTCGACGATCCCGTCGGCAGCGGCCTCGACCTGCTGCAGGGTCGAGACGAACAGGTCGCGGCCGCCGTACCAGGGGTCCGCGACGTCGAGGTCGGACTCGTCGGCGACGGCGTCCGGGCCGCTCGTGGGGGGCGCCGACGGGTCGAACGAGCGCCACATGCGCACCCGGGCGGCCGTCGGGCCGTCGGCCGCCCGGGTGCGGAGCGTGCGGGCGTGGCGGGCGGTCATGGCGAGCAGCAGATCGCGGCAGCCGAGCTCGTCGGCCGTGATCCCGTGCGCCCGGTGCCGGGGCACCGGGTAGCCCGCCTCCCGCAGCACGCTCGCCGCGCGCGGGTCGATCGGGTTGCCGGACTCCTCGTCCGAGACGCCCGAGGAGTCGACCTCGACGCGGTCGCCGAGCCCCGCCGCCTCGAACCGGTCGCGGAGCACGACCTCGGCCATCGGCGACCGGCAGATGTTGCCGGTGCAGACGGTCATGACGCGGTACGGCTGCACAGGATCAGAAGATCATCGGTCGGTCGTCGTCGAGCGGGGAGTCCGCGTCGAGCTCGACGAGCACCGGCACGTGGTCGCTCGGTGCGTCGCCCTTGCGCTCGTTCCGCTCGATCGAGGCGCCCGTGACCGCGCCGGCGAAGGCGGGGGAGCCGAGCACGAAGTCGATCCGCATGCCCTCGTTCCTCGGGAAACGGAGCTGCTTGTAGTCCCAGTACGTGTAGCCCTTCGGCACGAGGGGCCGGACGACGTCGCGCAGGCCGAGCGCCTCGAAGGAGCGGAACGCCTCCCGCTCCGGCTCGGAGACGTGCGTGGCGCCGTCGAAGACCCGGATGTCCCAGACGTCCTCGTCGAGCGGCGCGATGTTCCAGTCGCCCATCAGGGCGAGCAGCGTCTGCGGCTCGGCCTCGAGGCGCCGCCGGGTGTCCTCCTGCAGCCGCGCCAGCCACTCGAGCTTGTAGTCGTAGTGCGGGTGCCCGAGCTCGCGGCCGTTCGGCACGTAGAGGCTCGACAGCCGCACGCCGTCACCGACGGTCACCGCGAGCGCCCGGGCCTCGATCGGCAGCGTGCCGTCGGGCAGGGGCTTGCCGAAGCCGGGGATGCCGGGGAAGTCACGCGTCACGTCCGCGAGGCCGATGCGGCTCGCGAACCCGACGCCGTTCCACTGGTTCAGCCCGTACGTCACGACCTCGTAGCCCGCCTGCTCGAAGGCCTCGTGCGGGAACTGGTCGTCCCGGCACTTGATCTCCTGCAGCGCGAGCACGTCGACGTCGGCCCGCTGCAGCCAGTCGACGACACGAGCGGTCCGGGCCCGGATCGAGTTCACGTTCCAGGTGGCGATGCGCACGAGTCGCGAGGCTAGCGAACGCGCACTGACCGGGGAGCCAGGAGGCTGACGGGCGCCCGCCGGCCGCGTCCGGCGTCGTCCGTAGCATGGGGGCGTGCCGAGCGACCGCGAGCAGCTGATCGACTTCATCCGCTCCGAGGCGGTGTTCCACGGCGACTTCACCCTGACCTCGGGCAAGAAGGCGTCGTTCTACGTGGACCTGCGCCGCGTGAGCCTCGACCACCGCGTCGCCCCGCTCATCGGCCGGGTGATGCTCGACCTCGTCGCGGGCGTGCCGGATGTCGCGGCGGTCGGCGGCCTCACGATGGGCGCGGATCCCATCGCGTCCGCGATCCTGCACCAGGGCGTCGCCCGCGGCGCCGCTCTCGACGCCTTCGTCGTGCGCAAGGAGCCGAAGGACCACGGTCGCGGACGCCAGGTCGAGGGCCCCGACGTGCGCGGCAAGCGCGTGATCGTGGTCGAGGACACCTCGACCACCGGCGGCTCGCCGCTCAAGGCCATCGAGGCGCTCGAGCGCGAGGGCGCCGAGATCGCGGCCGTCGCGGTCGTCGTCGACCGGTCGACCGGCGCGCGCGAGGTGATCGAGCAGGCCGGCTACCGCTACCTCGCAGCGCTCGACCTCGCCGACCTCGGCCTCGAGGGGTGACCCGCCCCCTCGACGCGGGGGCGTCGGCACCGCTCGCCCTGGTGACGCGGAGCGGCTTCCCCGAGTCGGTGCACGTCGGCGCGGCCGTCGTGCAGGACGCCGACGGCCGCGAGCTGCGCCGCGTCGGCGACCCGGAGCGGCTCGTCTACCCGCGGAGCGCGCTGAAGCCGTTCCAGACCGTGGCCGCGCTCCGGGCCGGGGCGCGGTTCGCCGACGCCCAGGCGGTGGTCGTCACCTCGAGCCACGGGGGCACCCCCATGCACGTCGACCTCGTGCGGCAGGTGCTCGCCGATGCGGGGCTCGACGAGTCGGCGCTGCAGACGCCCGAGGCGTGGCCGTCGTCGACCGAGGCCGCCCGGGACCGCGTGCGGCAGGGCCTCGGCCCCGCCCGCATCGTCATGAACTGCTCCGGCAACCACGCCGGGATGCTCGCCGGCAGCGTCGCGGCGGGCTGGTCCGTGCACGACTACCTCGACCCGGGGCACCCGATCCACGCGCTCGCGGGCGACGTGATCGCGGAGCACGGCGGGGTGGGCCCCGCGCATCGGGGCGTCGACGGCTGCGGCGGCCCGGTGTGGGCGATCCCGCTCACGGCGCTCGCGGCGGGGTACCGGCGCCTCTTCGCCCGCGAGCGGGCGCTCGCCGCGGCGATCCGTGCGCATCCCGACGTGATCGAGGGGCGCGGGACCCCGACGAGCCGGGCGATCGCCGCGGTCGGCGTCGTCGCGAAGTCGGGGGCCGAGGGCGTCTTCGCCGCCGTCGCTCCGGACGGGACGACCGCGGCCGTCAAGGTGCTCGACGGCTCCGGGCGCGCGCCCGCCGCGATCGCCGTCGCGCTGCTCGCCGCCGTGGGCGCGATCGACCGCGACGACGCCGACGCGTACCTCGACGACCGGGCACTCGTCGTCGAGGGCGGCGGGCGTGCCGTGGGCAGGATCCAGGTCCTCTAGGCCCTCGGCCGGTTCAGGCCTCCTCGACGGGTCCGCGCGGCAGGGCGCGGACCGCCGGCACGGCGAGCACGCACGCCGCTGCCGCGACCCCGGCGACCGACATCGCCACGAGCGCGGGCCGCAGCCCGAGCAGCGCGGCGAGGCCGCCGCCGAGCACGTTCCCGACCGGGATGAGCCCTGTGCTCGTGAGGTAGTCGTAGCTGGACACCCGCGACAGCGCCTGCGGCGGCACGTGCTCCTGCAGGCTCGTCTCCCACAGGGTGAAGCAGCCCGTCACGCAGATCCCGGCGAGCAGCTCGAGCGCCGCGACGACCGGGACGCCGAGGCCGCTGCCGATGACGGCCGCCTGCGTCGAGGCGCCGAGCAGCGCCAGGGCGCCGATGCGCAGCGCCCTGGGGGGTCGCCAGCGGAGCAGGACCAGGTCGCCGATCAGCGAGCCGATCCCGAACGCGCTCGTGATGACCGCCCACCCGGCGGCGCCGCCGAAGTCGCGCTCCGCGAGCACCGGCCCGAGCACGAAGATCGAGGGCAGCACGAGCACCGAGTAGGCGCTCCAGCCGGCGAGGAACGCGAGCACCCAGGGTCGGGTGCGCACCTCCCGCCAGCCGCCGCGGAGCCCTTCCAGGAACCCCGGCGCCTGCTCCGACGATGCGGCCACCGCGGCGGGACGGAGCCGCGACACCGCGGCGACCATGACCGCGAAGGTGACGGCGTCGAACGCGAAGCCGGCGCCGGGCCCCGCGAGGGCGACGAGCAGGCCCCCGACCGCGGGTCCGGCGATCGAGCCGACGGAGTAGGTGGTGCCGCGCAGCGCGTTCGCGCTCTGCAGGTTCCGGGGCGCCACGACCGCGGGGACCAGGCCCGTCATCGCGGGGGAGGCGAACGCGTCGGCCGCCCCGTAGACCGCGGCGAGCACGACGAGCTCCGGCACGACGGCGACGTGGGTGAGCAGCAGCACCGCGCCCACGGCCTGCACGAGGCAGCGGACCGTGTCGGTGGTGACGAGGATCCGCTTGCGGTCGAACCGGTCGGCCCAGACGCCGGCGGGCAGGGCGAGCAGCACGAACGGCACGAACTGCGAGACCGACACCGCGGCGACCTCACCCACCCCGCCGCCGACGGCGAGCACGGCGAACGGGAGCACGAGCATCGTGACGCGGTCGCCGAAGATCGACAGGGCGAGGCCCGTGAAGAGCAGCCGGAACTGCGGCTCCTCGCGCAGCGCCACGGGCAGGCGCAGCCGCCGCCCGGCGGGCGCGGGCGGGAGCGGCGGGAGGCTCACCGGTCCGGCACGGGATCGACGAGGTCGGCGACCGAGTCGAGCACCTCGTCGGGGCGGAACGGGTAGCGCTCGATCGACGACCTGCTGCTGATGCCGGTCATCACGAGGATCGTGTGCAGCCCCGCCTCGATGCCCGCCTGGATGTCGGTGTCCATGCGGTCGCCGACCATCGCGGTGTTCTCGCTGTGCGCGCCGATGCGGTTCATCGCGCTGCGGAACATCATCGGGTTCGGTTTGCCGACGACGTACGGCTCACGGCCCGTCGCGCGGGTGATCATCGCGGCGACCGCCCCCGTCGCGGGCAGCGGACCCTCGGGGCTCGGACCGGTCGCATCCGGGTTCGTCGCGATGAACCGGGCGCCGCGATCGATCAGCCGGATCGCCTTCGTGATCGCCTCAAACGAGTAGGTGCGGGTCTCGCCGAGCACGACGAAGTCCGGAGCCGTCTCGGTCATGATGAAGCCGGCCTCGTGCAGCGCCGTCGTGATGCCCGCTTCGCCGATCACGAACGCGCTGCCGCCGGGGATCTGCGCCTTGAGGAAGTCGGCGGTCGCGAGCGCCGAGGTCCAGAGCGACTCCTCCGGCACCGAGAGCCCCGACGCCTTCAGCCGCGCGGCGAGGTCCCGGGGCGTGAAGATCGAGTTGTTCGTGAGCACGAGGAACCGCTTGCCCTGCCGCGTCCACTGGTCGATCAGCTCGGGTGCGCCCGGCACGGCCTGGTTCTCGTGCACGAGCACGCCGTCCATGTCGGTCAGCCAGCAGTCGATGTCGTCGCGCCGCACGGTCACGGCTGTCGACGCTAGCGGGACGGGCAGGCCGATGTGCCAGCAGGGGGCGATGGGCGCGCTCGCCGGCCATCCGCAGTCCGCGATGCTCGTCCCAGCACTCGTACTGCGGCACCCTGCTCGAATCGGGGGTGCGCATCCACCGCTACCCCGGGCCGGCGATCCTGCACGCGAAGCAGGTCACCGTTGACGACCTCGCCACGGCTCACCTCGGCGCTGCGGTGACCGCGACCTGCCCGAGCCGCTCCGCCATCACGGCCACGGCGTCGGCGCTCTCGTCCACGAGCACGAACCGGCGGCCGAGCGCTGCCGCGGCGGCGCCGGTGGTGCCGCTGCCGGCGAAGGGGTCGAGCACCCAGTCGCCGGGCTCCGACGAGGCCGCGACGATGCGGCGCAGGATCCCGAGCGGCTTCTGCGTCGGGTAGCCGGTCTTCTCGGCGCCGGTCGGCGAGACGATGGTGTGCCACCAGACGTCGGTGGGCAGCTTGCCGCGGGCGGCCCGCTCGGGCGTCTGCAGGCCGGGCGCCATGTACGGCTCGCGGTCGACCGCAGCGGCGTCGAAGTGGTACCGCTCCGGGTCCTTCACGTAGACGAGGATCGTGTCGTGCTTCGGCGGCCACCGCCGCGTGGTGCGGGCGCCGTAGTCGTAGGCCCAGACGATCTCGTTCAGGAACGAGTCGCGGCCGAAGAGCGCGTCGAGCAGCACCTTCGCGTAGTGCGCCTCGCGGTAGTCGAGGTGCAGGTAGAGGGTGCCGCGGGCGTCGAGCAGCCGGTGGACCTGCTCGAGGCGCGGCTCGAGGAAGCCCCAGTAGTCGGCGAACCGGTCGTCGAAGGCGGCGGCGAGCGTGCGGACGCGCTCGTACGCCGTGCCGCCGAAACCCGCGGTCCCGCCGTCGGAGCGGGTGCTCGTCACCCGGTGCCGCTCGCGCCGGACGCCGGTGTTGAACGGCGGATCGAGGTACGCGAGCCGGAACGAGGCGTCGGGCAGGGCGGTGAGCACGGGCAGGTTGTCGCCGTGCACGACGAGGTCCGGGCCGTTCGGCGACCAGTGCATCAGCCCTCGAGCAGCACCTTGCCGGTCGTGCGCCGGCCCTCGAGGGCGCGGTGCGCCTCGCCGGCGTCGGGCAGCACGAACGTCGCGCCGACACGGACGTCGAGCCGGCCCTCCGTCACCGCGCCGAACAGCTCGCGGTAGCGCCAGGCACGCTCCTCCGGCGTCTGCAGGAAGTCGCCCATGGTCGGCCGCGTGAGCACGAGCGAGCCGCCGCGCATGAGCCGCGTCGGATCGATGGGGGGCACCGGGCCGGACGCGGCGCCGAACAGCGCGAGGAGCCCCCGCGGGCGGAGGCTCGCGAGGGACCCGTCGACGGTCGTGGCACCGACGCCGTCGTAGACGACGTCGACCCCGTTGCCGCCGTTCAGCGACCGGACCCGGTCCGCGAAGCCGTCGTACTCGACCACCGCGTCCGCGCCGGCCGCCTGCGCGAGGTCGCGCTTGGCGTCGCTGCCGACCGTGGTGAACACGATCGCGCCGCGAGCCTTCGCGAGCTGGATGAGCAGCAGCCCGACGCCGCCCGCGCCGGCGTGCACGAGCAGGGTGGTACCCGCCTCGACGGGGTGCACGGACGTGAGGAGGTAGTGCGCGGTGAGGCCCTGCAGCGGCAGGGCGGCGGCGGTCTCGTCGTCGACGCCGTCCGGCACGTGCGCGGCGGCCGCCGCCGGCACGATCGCGAAGCGGGCGTAGGTCTCGCGGCCCTCGGCGGTCGCGACGCGGTCGCCGACGGCGAAGCCCGCCACGCCGGGGCCGACGGCGGCGACGCGGCCCGCGCCCTCGGTGCCCGGCACGTGCGGGAACGCCACCGGGTAGGTGCCGGTGCGGCGGTACACGTCGACGAAGTTCACGCCGGTCGCCGCGAGCTCGACGAGCAGCTCCCCCTCGCCGGGTTCCGGCACGTCGCGCTCGGCGACCTCGAGCACCTCGGGTCCACCCGCCCGCGACGCCTGCACCACCTGCATCCGCTCCGCCATGCCTCCCAGTCTGGCGCGGCTCCGGCCGGGGCCCGACGCCTAGCATCGGCCGGTGCCACCCGTCCGCTGGCTGCTGCTCGACATCGGCGGCGTGCTCGAGCTCGTCGACGACGGGGACTGGCCGCGCCGCTACCGCGACCGCTGGGCCGCCCGCCTCGGCCTGACTCCTGAGGAGTTCGACCGCCGGCGCGCGGGCGCCCACCTGCCCGACTCCACGACGCGATCGGGCGTCGAGCAGGAGTGGTGGACGCGCCTCGGCACCGCCGTCGGCGCCTCGGGCCCGCTGCTCGTCGAGATGCGCGCCGACTTCTGGGACGCCTACTGCGGCACCGCGAACACCGAGCTGCTCGCCGCGCTCGCCGCGCTGCGCGGTCGCGTCGGGCTCGCGATCCTGTCGAACTCCGGCGACGGCGCCCGCGAGGAGGAGGAGCGGCGGTACGGCTTCTCGCGGCTCTTCGCGCCCATCCGGTACAGCCACGAGACCGGCGTCGTGAAGCCGTCCCCCGAGGCCTTCACGTCCGCGCTCGACGCGCTGGGCGCGGCGCCGCAGGAGGTGCTGCTCGTCGACGACGCGCCCGCCAACGTCGACGCGGCCCGTGCGCTCGGGATCCGCGCGCACCTGCACGAGGACAACCCCGGCACGCTCGCGGCGATCCACGCGGCTCTCGCCGACCGCTGAGCCCTGCGCGGACGCATTACCGTCGGCGTATGGACGGTCCGGAGCAGCCCGCACCGACGCCCGAGCTCACGACGCACGGTGTCGGACCGTGGCCCGGCGGCCGCGCGGCGTGGCCGGACGACGTGCGCTACGACCCCGAGCTGCTCGAGCGCGGCGACACCCGCAACGTGATCGACCGCTACCGCTATTGGCGGATGGACGCGATCGTGGCGGACCTCGACACCCGCCGGCACCCGTTCTCCGTCGCCATCGAGAACTGGCAGCACGACCTGAACATCGGCTCGATCGTGCGCACCGCGAACGCGTTCGCGGCCGAGACGGTGCACATCGTCGGCCGGCGGCGATGGAACCGGCGCGGAGCGATGGTGACCGACCGCTACCAGTACGTCGTCCACCACGACGAGATCGGCGGCCTGCGCGCGTGGGCGAGCGAGCGCCACCTGCCGATCGTCGCGGTCGACAACGTGCCGGGCGCGGTGGCGGTGGAGACCTTCGCGCTGCCCGAGCGCTGCGTGCTGCTCTTCGGGCAGGAGGGGCCCGGGCTCACCGAGGAGGCGGTCGCGGGCGCCGATGCGCTCGTCGAGATCCCGCAGTTCGGCTCCACCCGGTCGATCAACGCCTCCGCGGCGGCGGCGATCGTCATGCACGAGTGGATCCGCCGCTGGGCCCGCCCCTCCTGAGGAGGACTCCGCAGGGAGTCGCCACCTCCTGCGACCTGGAGGCCCTCGGGGTCGCAGGAAGTGGTGGGAGGCGGGGCTAGCGGCGCGGCTCGCGGGTGCCGCGGAGCACCTCGAGGCGGGCGCGGTACTCGCGCTCGTCGATGTCGCCGTTCGCGAACCGCTCGCCGAGCACCTGCTCGGCGCTGCGGCCCTGCGCCCACGGCGGGCCGCCGGCGGCCGCCCAGCGGCGCCTCGCACCCCGGCCCACGAGCAGGACGACCACGACGATCAGCGTGAACCACAGCAGGGGGATCAGGAAGAAGAAGGGGAAGAAGGGCCATCCGGGATGGACGGCGGCGAGGGGGAGCATGAGCGGTTCCTTCGGGAGATCGAGACGCGACCGGTCGGCCGCGAGGCAACGCTCCCGCGCCGACGCCGGCACGGCATCCGCCGCCGGGAGTCATCCGGCCTGCATCCCGGGGAGCACGGCGTGCAGGGTCAGTCGCTCCAGCCGGCCCGGATGAGCCCGGTCTCGTAGGCGACCACGACGAGCTGCGCGCGGTCGCGGGCCTGCAGCTTCGTGAGGATGCGCGATACGTGCGTCTTCGCGGTGAGCGGCGAGAGGAAGAGCCGCTGCGCGATCTCGTCGTTCGTGAGCCCGCGGCCCACCTGCGCGAGCACCTCCCGCTCGCGCTCGGTGAGCACGTCGAGGCGCTCCGGCCGCTCCGGCGCCCGCAGCCCGGCGGCGGCGCGCTCGAGGAGCCGCCGCGTGGGCCCGGGGCTGAGCAGCGCGTCGCCGGCGGCGACGACCCGGACGGCCCGCAGCAGGTCGGCCGGCTCGGTGTCCTTCACGAGGAAGCCGCTCGCACCCGAGCGCACGGCCTCGGCGACGTACTCGTCGAGCTCGAAGGTGGTGACGACCACCACGTGGCAGCCGGCGAGCGCCGGGTCGCCGACGATGCGCCGCGTGGCCTCGAGGCCGTCCATGCCCGGCATGCGGATGTCCATGAGCAGCACGTCGGGCCGCTCGCGGCGGGCGAGCGCGACGGCCCCGTCGCCCGTCGCCGCCTCGCCGACCACCTCGAGATCCGGCTCGGCGGCGAGCAGCGCCCGGAAGCCCGCCCGGATGAGCGCCTGGTCGTCCGCGATCCCGACGCGGATCACGAGGCCTCCGGCAGGGGGAGGCGCGCCTCGACGAGCAGCCCGTCGGGCGCGGGGTCGAGGTCGAGGGTCCCGCCGAGCAGCGCTGCGCGCTCGCGCATGCCGGTGATGCCGTTGCCCTCGGCGATGGGCGCGGGCCGGACGCCGCCGCTCGTGCGGATCCGGGCGACCGCGGCGTCGCCCTCGCGGCAGAGCTCCACGGCGACGGCGGTCCCGGGGGCGTGCCGCCGCGCGTTCGTCACCGACTCCTGCACGATCCGGAACAGCGCGAGCTGCACCGGCTGGGGCGGTCGCGGCTCGAGCCGGTCGTCGAGCGTCACCCGCTCACCGGCCGCGACCGACTCGGTGACGAGCGCCGGCAGCGCCGCGAGGCCGGGCTCTGGGCGCCGCGGCGCGTCCTCGTCGCCGCGGAGCACCGCGAGCGCGGCGCGCACCTCGTCGAGGGCCTCGCGGCTCGCGCCGCGGATCGCCTCGAGGGCCTCGACGGCGGCCTCGGGCCGCGCCCTCGCGAGGTGCAGGCCCACCCCCGCCTGCACCGTGATCGAGCTGAGCGAGTGGGCGAGCACGTCGTGGAGCTCGCGGGCGATGCGCACCCGCTCCTGCTCCGCCACGATCCGGCGCCGCGCCGACTCGGCTGCCGCCCGCTCCCGGCCGCGGGCGACGCGGGCGCGCACGCCCTCGCCGATCCCGACCGCGACGACGAGCAGCAGGACCTCGCCGAGCGCGCGGACGGCCGCCAGCGGGTCCGTCGTGAGCACGAGCTGGAGCACCGGCAGCAGGAGGGCGCCCCCCGCGGCCGCGAGGGCCCACCATCGCGCCCCCTGCGCGGCTGCCGCGACGACCCCGACGAGGAACGGCAGCAGCGCGAACGGCGGCACGGGCACGAGGAGCAGACCCGCGATCGAGGTGGTCCCGGCGACGACGACGGCCGGGCCCGGCGCGCGGCGTCCGAGCACGAGCAGGGCCGCGGTGCCGAGCAGCGCGCAGGCGAGGTAGGCGACGGCGCGCCCCGGGGCACCGTGCGAGGCGGTCCATCCCGCAGCGCCCGCCTGCAGCAGCAGCGCCGGCGCGAGCGGCCAGGTGAACCGCCGGCGCGGCAGCGCGGGATCCGGGGAGGGAGGCGTCGCCGCTCGATGTGCGCACGCGTCCACGGCGGCACGCTAGCGACGCGCGCCCCCGCCGGCATCCTCCACAGGGAGTAGACCGACCGCTCGGTGGGAGCAGCGGGTGCGGAGCGTGTCCGGGCGGTGCCACCCTGGAGGGGTGACCGACGTGCTCGAGGAGACGCGGCTCGAGGAGCGCCTCGAGCTCGGCAAGCCGTGGACGCTCGTGGTCTGGGACGACCCCGTGAACCTCATGACGTACGTCACGTGGGTCTTCCGGAGCTACTTCGGCTTCCCGAAGCCGAAGGCGGAGCGCCTCATGATGCAGGTGCACACCGAGGGGAAGGCCGCGATCCTGTCCGGCACGCGCGAGGAGATGGAGCGCCACGTGGAGGCGATGCACGGCTACGGGCTGCAGGCGACCCTGCAGCAGGTCGACTGAATGCGGGTCCTCGGCGAGTTCCAGCGCCACGGGGACGTGATCGAGCGGCGGTTCACGAAGTCGGAGCGCCGCATGATCGCGAACCTCGCGGTCACCACCGCATCCGCCCTCGAGGACGTCGGCGGGACGGGGGCGCTGCAGGACCCGGTCGTCGCCCGTCTGCTGCCCGCGGCGTACGCGGACGACCCCGTCGCCGCCGAGGAGTTCGCCGACGCGACCCGCGAGCGGCTCGCCGAGGGCAAGGTCGAGGGGCTGCGCAGGCTGCCCGCCGACCTCGAGGCGGCCCCGGGCGGGGTGCTGCGGCTCGGCCCCGACGACGCGGTGGTCTGGCTGAAGGCGCTCGGCGACCTGCGGCTCGCGCTCGCCGAACGGGTCGGCATCGACGAGGTGCAGCGCGGCGTCCACACGCCGCAGGGCATGCTCTACGCGTGGCTCACCTGGCTGCAGGGCAGCCTCATCGACGCCGTCGACGCGTGACCGGGCGGCTGCTGCAAGGCCGTTGACTTCTCCGGCGAGCAGCAGGACGCCGCGTCCGCGGCGCTACTGGGCCGATATCGCCGCAGAACGCCCCTCCCCAGTCACTGTCCAGGCGACGGGGACCCGCCTCCCCGCTGCTTGTCGGGAGGCACCCAGAGGGGGATGGTCCGGTAGGGGGTCGAACGAGGCGCACGCCTGCCTGCCGCATATCGGCGGCCCGCACGCCTCTCGGATCAGGAGACATCATGACGAGCGACCCCACTGACGACAGGGTCTACCCGGCGACCCCCATCTACGACGAGGCCGTCATCGCGACCCCGGACTTCGCCGAGCCCGCCACGACGCCGGGCGGATCCGGCTCCCGCACGGAGCAGGCCAAGGCCACCGCGAGCCAGGCGAAGGACACCGTCACCGGCACCGCGAGCCAGGCGGCCGGCACGGTCAAGGAGACCGCGGGCCAGGCGAAGGAGCAGGCCGCCCAGGTCGCCGGCACCGCGAAGCAGGCGGGCCAGCAGGTCGCGGGCACCGCCGCCGACGCGGGGCGCCAGGTCGCCGGGACCACGAAGGAGCAGGCGCAGCGCGTCGCCTCCGACGCGATCAACCAGGCCCGCGAGCTGTACGGGCAGGCCACGACCGAGCTGTCCTCGCAGGCCTCGACGCAGCAGGACCGTCTCGCGCAGACGATCCGCACCTTCGGCCACGACCTCGAGCGGATGGGCCGCGGCGAGCAGGTCGACTCCGGGCTCGCGTCCGAGGTGGTCCAGAACCTCTCGCAGCGCGCCCATCGCGTCGCCGAGTTCTTCGAGACCCGCGAGCCCCGTGAGGTCGTCGACGAGGTGCGCCGCTTCGCCGCCCGCCGCCCCGGCCTGTTCATCGCGCTCGCCGCGACCGCCGGCGTCGTCGCCGCACGGCTCACGAAGGCGCTCGTCGCCGAGTCGCACAACGACCAGGGCGCGTCCGGCACCACGGGCTACGGCGCGACCGGGTACGAGACCGGTTACGGCAGCAGCACCTACGTGGGTGGCGCGGAGCCGTACGGCACCGACGTGATCGTGCCCGAGCCCGGCTACGGCACGGGCGTCGCGGGCGCCGGCTACGAGACCGTCGAGACGATCGAGCCCGCCGGGTACGAGACCGGCTACGCCACGGGCGCCCAGCCGCTCGAGTCCGAGTACGGCACCGGCTACGACACCGAGGCCGGCGCGGTCGACGAGGGCGGCGTGCTGCCCGGCACCGGCTACGGCACCGAGGACGACGGCTACGGCACGACCGGACGCACCCGATGAGCATCCCGGGCGACCCGCGGGGCACCAACCCCGCCGTCTCGGTCAACCCGCGTGGGACCGATCCCGTCGCGGAGGAGCGGGCCGCGACCACCCCGATCGGCGAGCTGCTCGCCGACGTGAGCCGTGACCTCTCCCAGCTCATCCGCCAGGAGGTCGAGCTCGCGAAGGCCGAGATCACCGACTCGGCGAAGAAGGCGGGCAAGGGGGCGGGCTTCCTCACCGGAGCAGCCGTCGCCGGCTACTTCGCCCTCCTGTTCGTCTCGATCTTCGTCTGGTGGGGCCTCGGGGTGCTGTTCGAGTTCCCCGCCGGCCTGATCTGGTCCGCCCTGATCGTCGCGGTGATCTACGGGATCGTCGCGGCCGTGCTCGCCGCTCGCGGCCGGCGCGACCTGCAGGAGATCAAGGGTCTGCCCCAGACCGCCGAGACCGTTAAAGAGATCCCCCCGACCCTGAAGCCTGGAGGCCACGCATGAGCGACCCCGACACCATCCGCGCCGAGATCGAAGCGACGCGGGCGAACCTCAGCACGAACGTCGATGCCCTCGCCGACAAGGTGAGCCCGCACCAGATCGCCCACCGGCAGACCGAGCGGGTCAAGGGTCGCCTCCGCGGCGTGCAGGAGTCGATCATGGGCAGCGTCGAGGACGCCCGCGACCACATCGCCGGCGCCGGCAGCAGCGTGGCCGACAAGGCGCGCTCGGTCGGTCACGGCACCTCCGGCACGGCCTCCGACGTCCGGGACGCGGCCTCCGCGGCCGGTTCCAACGCGGTGAGCACGGCGAAGGGCCACCCGCTCGTGGTCGGTGGCATCGCCTTCGGCCTCGGCTGGCTGCTCTCCTCGCTCCTGCCTTCGACGGAGTCCGAGCAGCGGCTCGCCGTCGCCGCGAAGGACAAGGCCGCTCCGCTCACCGACAAGGTGAAGGAGGTCGCGAAGGACGCCGGCCAGGAGGTCGCCGAGCACCTGAAGCCCGCCGCGCAGGACGCGGTGCAGTCGGTCAAGGGCACCGCTCAGGACGCGGCGCAGACCGTCAAGGGCGAGGCGCAGGCGGCCGCGCAGGACGTCAAGGGCACCGCCCAGGACGCCGCGCAGGACGTGAAGGACCAGGCGCAGGACTCCGCCCAGACCGTCAAGGGCCAGACCCAGGACGCGGCCCAGCAGATCAAGGGCCAGGCGCAGGGCGCCGGCCAGGACCTCAAGGGCCAGGCGCAGGACGCGAGGGACAACCTGCGGTCCTGATCGCTATCGATGGAGGGCGTCGCGACTTCGGCCGCGGCGCCCTTCGTCGTCTACGCCGCTTCGAGCGGTGGTCGCCCTCGGGCGTGGCGCCGGTGGCGTTGCATGCGGTGCTGGGGGAGCGGGGCGCCCTGCCACAGCTGTGGGACGAGGTAGCGATCGCCGTCGTGGACCACGATCTGCCACCGGCCGAGCGGTTCGTGGATGAGGTGGTGGTGGTGGCTGCACAGCAGCACGCCGTTCTCGAGATCGGTGGCGCCGGCGTCGCGGTTCCACCAGGCGATGTGGTGCGCCTCGCACCAGGCGGCGGGTGCGGTGCAGCCGGGCCAGGCGCAGCCGCCGTCGCGGGCGGCGAGGGCCTTCTTCTGCGCCGCTGAGAACAGCCGGGTCCTGCGGCCGAGGGTCAGTGGTTCGCCGGAGAGGTCGGTGACGAGCAAGCGCGACGTACCGGAGCACTGCAGCCGCTCCACCGTCGGCACCGAGAAGCGCGCCAGGACTCCATCGGGGTGCCCGGCGCCCTGCCGCCGCTCGAGCTCGTCGATCGTGATCACGGTGACGACCTCATGCGGGCTCGCCGGCGATCTACCGGTGCCTTCCTGCTCGGCGCGCACGCCCGCGCGGAAGGCCGACCAGAGCGCGTCGGAGTCGTGCTGGGCGCGGGTGCGGCCGTCCTGGGCGGCCTCGTGCCATTCCAGGTCCTCCCCGTCGTCCGGGTTCCGGACGAAGGTGGTGCCGCGGCGGTGCGCGTTCAGGAACGCCTCGACCTCCGCCCGGGTCTCGGCGGAAATGACGGCCGACAGGGTCGAGGAGCCATCGACACGGACGCGGCCCAGTTTCAAGGATTCCTTGCGCCGCTGCTCCTTCTCGTCGGGCTCCGCCCCATCCGGGTCGAGCGCCTGCGTCCACATCTGCGCCACCACGGCGAGCACATCGACCGACACCGTGCGCGCGGTGTTGGTCAGGAACGCCTCCGCCGCTGCAAGGTCGTCATCCGCAGCCCGGCGACGCGCGCTGTCGAGCGCCGCGAGGATCAGGCGGGCGGACTCCAACGGGACCCGGCCCTCCGTCACGGCGTCCGCGAGCATCGGCGCCCGCCCGGGCAGCGGCTCATCGGTGAACCACCATCGGCCTGCGAGCGCAGTCCCCAGCGTGATCCGCCGCCTCGCCTCGCCGGTGCTGATCGACAGCCGCTCGGCGAGCAGCTCCTTGCCACCCTTCTGCTCCTCGCGGGCGGCCAGGCCCTCGGATCCGATGCCAGGCCGCGAGCGCCACTCCACCTCGGCCGCCGCGATCCGGCGGGCGTCGGTGAGGCGACCGAGCTCCTCCCAGGCAGCCGCGTCCGCCAGCAGCTCGCCGTCGGTGTCTCGCCGATCCGGCGCCGCAAGAGCGCGCGCGGCGGCTGCCAGATGGCGTATCGCCGCGGCTCGTCCCATGCGGAGATCGTGTCAGAGGGGTCCGACAGTCCTACGTAATCGTGCCCCTTGATCAGCGGTTCAACGCTTGCGTCCGCGGCGCGGCGCTAACCGCCGATCAGGCTCGGCTGCAGGTCGCGCAGGGTGCGGTGCGCGGTCATCCGCGCGGCGACCGCCGTGGTGAGCGCGAGCGCCGCGACGAGCCAGATCGCGAGCACCCCGGCGTCGCCGGCGGCGCGGGCGAGGTCGCCGCCGAACATCGTCTGGCGCAGCCCGTCGACCGCGTACGACATCGGCAGCACGGCGTGGACGGCGGCGAGCGGACCGGGCAGCGTCTGCCACGGGAACGTGCCGCCGGCGGTGACGAGTTGGACGAGCATGAGGATCAGCCCGAGGAACTGGCCCACGCTGCCGAGCGCCGCGTTCAGCAGCAGCAGGATCGCGGCGAAGGCTCCCGCCGTGAGCACGAGGACACCGAGGGTGCCGATCGGATGCGCGACGGAGAAGCCGAGTGCGAGGGTCACGATCGCGAGGAGCCCGAGCACCTGCACCGCGCCGAGGAGGGCGGGGGTGAGCCAGCCGGCGAGCGCGACGCGGATCGGTGCGCGCACCGCGGTGAGCGCGCGCCGGGAGAGCGGTCGCAGGATGAGGAACAGGGCGTAGCTGCCGATCCAGGTCGACAGGCTCAGGAAGAACGGCGCGAGGCCCGCGCCGTAGGTGCCGGCATCGATCACCTTCGTCCGGGCGACGGCGGCGGGATCGCCGATCGCCGAGGCCTGACGGCTGCGCTCGTCGGCGGTGGTGGCCGGGATCCGCGAGGAGCCGGAGGCGAGCCTCGTGGCGAGGGTGGCGGATCCCGATCGCAGCGATGCGGTGCCCGAGGCGAGCGACCGCGCGCCCGACGCGGCCTGCCGGGCGCCACCCGCGACGCTCGCGGAGCCGGTGCGCAGCGCATCGAGCCCCGAGGCGACCCGGCCGGCGCCGGTCGAGAGCGTCGTCGTGCCCGAGGCGAGATCCGCGGATCCCTTCGCGACCCGCGCCGTGCCCGAGGCGACCGGGCGGGCGCCGTCGTCCGCGGTGCGGATGCCGGAGGCGAGCGCCGGCGCCGCACGGTCCAGCGTCGCCGCGCCCGTGGCCACGCGGCCGGCGCCGGTAGCGAGGGTGCTCGCGCCGGACGAGACGCGCGCCGCGCCGGACGCCACCCCGTCGGCTCCGGAGGCGAGGCGGCTCGCACCCGTCGACACGGCGCCGACACCGCTCGCGACGCGCTGCGCCCCGGTCGCGAGCGTCGTCGAGCTCGCGGCCGCGTCGTGCACGGCCGCCGCACCGGGCGCGAGCACGGCGAGCGCCTGCGCGACCTGCACGTCGGTGAGCCCGTCCCCCTTCAGCCGCGCGGAGAGCGCCGCGGCGGTCGTCGCCGAGCCGGCATCGATCCGGGCGAGCCCGGCCGCGAGGTCGCTCGACCCCGAGGCGACCCGGCCCGCGCCCGTCGCAGCGGCCGAGGCGCCCGTGGCGAGGTCGCGCGCGCTCCCCGCCACCGCGGTGGCACCGCTCCCGACTGCGGAGGCGCCGGACGCGATGGACCGCGCGCCGGCTGCGGTGCGTTCGGCGCCGTCGGCGAGGGCGGCGGTCTGCGCAGGCAGGTCGGCGGTGGCGCTGCGCAGCGCGTCGAGGCCGCCGGCGACGCGGGCCGCCCCCGATGCGACCGACGAGGCGCCGGCCGACAGCGTGCGGGCGCCAGAGGCGGCCGAGGCGGCTCCCGTCGCCACCTCCCGCGCGCCGTTGTCCGCGGATCCCACACCCGCCGCGACCTGCGCGGCCCCGCCCGACAGCGACCCGGTCCCGGTCTCGAGCGCGGCGGCGCCCGAGGCCGCCTTCGCGGTCCCGGTGGCGAGGGTGTGGGCCCCGGAGGCCGCGGCAGCGAGACTCGAGCGCACGTCGGCGAGCGCGACGAGGAACCGCGACGCGGCGGCGGAGCCCACCTGCTGCGCCACGCTCGCGCGGACCGCGTTCGCGGCCTGGCTCGCGATCGTGCCGGCGAGGTACCCGTTCGCGTCGTTCGTGGCGAGCTCGACGCGTGCCCGCGTGGGCGAGGACGTCGCGGCGGAGGCGAGGTCG
The DNA here is from genome assembly GCF_029846255.1 of Amnibacterium sp. CER49. Classification (GTDB taxonomy): domain Bacteria; phylum Actinomycetota; class Actinomycetes; order Actinomycetales; family Microbacteriaceae; genus Amnibacterium. The sequence goes on from NZ_JARVWQ010000001.1 coordinate 1,461,580, forward strand.
TGCGAGAAGCCGGTGGGCAGCGTGAGGACGAAGTCGACGCCGCCGGTGCGCAGCTCGCGGGCGGCGTCCGCCGCCGAGAGCTCGTGCCAGTCGAACGCGCCGTCGCGCTCGAGGCGGTCGGCGACCCGCCGCCCGTAGTCCACGCCTCGCCCGTCGACGGTCTTGCCGCCGTCGGCGACGACGAGCCCGGCGGGCACGTGCGACAGCGCGCCGTACGGATCGCGGTTACCCCAGAGGTAGAGGCCGCCGTAGAGCAGCGGCACCGCCATGAGGGCGACGAAGGCGACGACGCCGAGGCGTGTGGCGGTGAGCCGGCGCAGCTCGGAGCGGAGGAGGGTGAGGACGGTCATCGGTCTTCCGGATCGGCGGGGAGGCGGAGCGCGGTCGCGTGGTCGGCGAGGGCGGCGCCCCCGATCACGAGCACGGGGACGCCCTGCTCGGTCGTGGCGGCGGCGAGCGCGAGCCAGTCGGCAGCGGCGACGCCGTGCCGCTCGGGCGCGGTGAGGACGAGGGCGCGGACGCCGGGGCGGGCCGCCGCGAGGGCGAGCAGCAGGCGGACCCGGTCGGCGCCGGGCAGGTCGGCGATCGGCGCGCGGTACCAGCGCTCGAGTCCGAGGTCGGCGAGCACCGCGACGGCGTCGCTGCGGGAGGCGCGGAGGCCGGCGAAGCGGAGCTCCTCGCGCACGACGTCGCCGACCGGCAGGACGGCGGGCGGCTCGGCGACGACGGGGGTGTCGACGAGCGCGACCGCGAGGCGCACCGCGGCCGGGTCGTCCTCGCCGTCGAGCACCACGCGGCCGCGGTCGGCGCGCATCCGGCCCGCCGCGAGCAGCGAGGCGACGACGGGCCCGCGCTCGCCGTCGACCGCGACCACGGCGGGCGCGTCGTCCGTGAGCACCGCGGTGAGCGGGGCGAGCACCGGGGTCGCCTCGTCGCCGACGCCGATCCCGTCGAGCTCGAGCCTCATCGGTCCTCCATCAGCAGCGCCGCGTTCCGGTCGAGCAGCTCGCCGGCCTCGCGCCACGACAGGCCCAGGGCACCGAGCCCGGCGAGCACGACGAGCCGGCGGCCGTCCCGCCGCGAGAGCGGGGAGCGCAGGCTCTCGTCGAGCACCGTGAAGGCCGCGCCCTCGATGAGCCGCGCCACGGTCTCGGGGGAGAGGTCGGTGCGGCCACCCTGCTCGCCCGCGCGGCGGGCGTCGGCGACGAGCCGCCCGTGGATCGGCCCGAGGGCGGCGCCGATGCGTTCGCGGAGCGGGCCGTGGACGATCGTGCTCGTCATCGCGCGCACGTGCTCGACCTCGTCCCAGACGACCCGGCCGAGCAGCGCGACGTCGAGCGCCGGGTCCTCCGCGGTGGCGCGCTCGATCGCGGCGGCGACGCGCGCGGCGCCCCGCTCGGCGAGCTCGGCGACGAGCGTGTTGCGGGAGGGGAAGTGCCCGTAGACGGCGCGGCGGGAGAGCCCGGCCCCGGCCGCGATGGCGTCGAGCGACGCCTCCGGGTCCTCGTTCAGGATGCGGCGGGCCGCCTCGAGCAGCGCCTCGCGGTTCTCCGTGGCGTCGCGCCGGGGTGCGCGCGGTCGATCGGCGGTCATGCCGGCATCCTACGCATATCTTGCACACAGGTGTGCAAGATCGACGGGGCATAGGGTTGTGGTGCTGACGCGGAGGGAGCCTCATGCCGGCGATCGTGCTGATCGGCGCCCAGTGGGGCGACGAGGGCAAGGGCAAGGCCACCGACCTGCTCGCGGGCCGCGTGGACCACGTCGTGAAGTTCAACGGCGGCAACAACGCCGGCCACACGGTGGTGATCGGCGACGAGCGGTTCGCCCTGCACCTGCTGCCGTCCGGCATCCTCAGCCCCGGAGTCGTGCCGGTCATCGCGAACGGCGCGGTGATCGACCTCGAGGTGCTCTTCGGCGAGCTCGAGGCGATCTCGGCCCGCGGGGTCGACGTCTCGCGGCTGCGCGTGAGCGCGAACGCCCACGTCATCACCCAGTACCACCGCACCATCGACCGGGTCACCGAGCGCTTCCTCGGCAAGCGGCAGATCGGCACGACCGGCCGCGGCATCGGCCCGACCTACGCCGACAAGATCAACCGGGTCGGCATCCGGGTGCAGGACCTCTTCGACCCCGGGATCCTGCGGCAGAAGGTCGAGGGCGCCCTCGACCAGAAGAACCACCTGCTGCTCAAGGTCTACAACCGGCGAGCGATCGCGGTCGACGAGGTCGTCGACGACCTGCTCGGCTACGTGGAGCGCCTCCGCCCGATGGTCGCCGACACCTCGCTCGAGCTGAACCGCGCGCTCGACGAGGGGCGCACCGTCCTCTTCGAGGGCGGGCAGGCGACCATGCTCGACGTCGACCACGGCACGTACCCGTTCGTCACCTCGTCGAACGCGACGAGCGGCGGCGCGGCCACGGGCTCCGGGGTCGCACCGAACCGCTTCGACCGCATCCTCGCCGTGGCGAAGGCGTACACGACCCGCGTCGGGGCCGGACCGTTCCCGACCGAGCTGAACGACGCGTCCGGCGAGTTCCTCCGCTCACGAGGCTTCGAGTTCGGCACGACCACGGGGCGGCCCCGTCGCACCGGCTGGTACGACGCCCTCATCGCCCGGTACGCGCAGCGCATCAACGGCGTCACCGACTTCGTGCTCACGAAGCTCGACGTGCTCACCGGGCTTCCGCGCATCCCGGTGTGCGTCGCCTACGAGATCGACGGGCGCCGGGTCGACGAGATGCCGGTGTCGCAGTCCGACTTCCACCACGCCGTGCCCGTGTACGAGGAGCTGCCCGGCTGGGACGAGGACATCTCGGGCGCGCGGTCGTTCGACGACCTGCCGCCGGCGGCACGCGACTACGTGCTCGCGCTCGAGGAGCTCTCCCGCGCGCCGATCTCGGTGATCGGGGTCGGCCCGGCTCGCGACGCGGTCGTCGTGCGGCGCGACCTGCTCGCCTGATCCGGGATCGCGGGTGGCCGCGGATCAGGCGGCGGGCTTGAAGAACCGGGTGCGCTGACCGAGGTACGACGATGCCGGAGCGCTCGTGTGCATGCCGACGAGCACCTTGCCCCGGCTGTGCCGCTGGTCGAGCTCCGCGATGGCCTCGGGCAGCTGGTCGAAGGCGTAGAAGCCCGAGATGAGCACCCGCAGGCCCCACGTCGCGATGAGCTCGACGAGGTCCCCGAGCACGATGCGCACCTCGGGGTCGTCGCCCGGCGCGTTGTAGAACCGCAGCTCGACCTCGCGTCGCTTGGCACTCGGCACGAAACGCTGCCGCGGCACCCCGAGGGCCTCGGCGAGGTCCTCGTAGCCCGCGTAGTTGTCGATGAACGCCGTGACGGGCCGGCCCTGCGCGGCGTCGCGGATGCGCTGCTCGAGCCCCTCGCCGTGCAGCACCGCCTTCGCGCCGATGGAGCGCAGGTAGTCCTGGTTGTCCTCGCCGGCGATGCCGATCACGAGGGCGCCCGCGAGCCGGGCGAGCTGCGCCTCGATGTGCCCCACCCCGCCCGCGGCGGCGGAGATCACGACGGTGTCGTCCGGCCCGAGCCGCAGCGACTGCACGATCGTGTACCCGGTGGTCCCCGCGAGGTAGAGGGCACCCGCGACCTCCCACGGCACCGACTCCGGCTTCGGCACCACGGCGCCGACCGGCACCGTGACGTACGAGGCGTGCGCCGCGTGGCGCGGGTCGTGGCCGAGCACGGCCTGACCGACCGAGAGGCTTCTCACCGCCGAACCCCTGGCCCGCACGATGCCGGCGAAGCACGATCCCTGCCGGGCCGGGAACGCGATCGGCACCTCGTCCGCGAAGTCCCCGCGCCGCACGTACTCGTCCATGTGGTTGAGCGCCGCCGCGACGACCTCGATCACGACCTCGTCCGGTCCGGGCGTCGGTCTCACCTGCTCGACGAAGTGCAGCTCCTCGGCTCCGCCGAAGCGGTCGTACTCCACCGCCTTGCCTGCGCGCATGGTCGCGTCCTTCCCTCTGCGGCAGGGTCGCGGGACGGGCTGCGCGACAGGCGGAGAAGCGAGCGGAGCGACCTGGCTGTTCGCTGACGAACGCCTGTGTCGCTGTTGTGCAACATTCAGAGGCCGGGGGCGCCGGCCCGGCGGACGCCGCGGGCGAACAGGCGCTGCGTCGTCACCGGTGCGATCCGCACTGCGAGGTCGGGCAGCACCGCGCTCGCACCGATGAGGACCCGAGGGCGCCGGCGCTCGACGCCCTCGAGGATCCGTTCGGCGGCGACCCGCGGTGGGATCCGCAGCACGCGCGCGATCGCCCGCCTGCCCCGCTCCGCTTCGGCGGGGTCGAGCCGTGCGGCGAGGCGCGCGGACTCCGCGATGCGGGTCCTGATGCCGCCCGGGTGGACCACGGTCACCCCGACGCGGCCGGCGAGCTCGGCGGCGAGCGCCTCGGTGAAGCCGCGCAGGCCGAACTTCGCCGTGGCGTACGCGGCCTGGCCCGGGGGCGCGACGATGCCGAAGATCGAGGAGACGTTCGCGAGGTGCGAGCCCGGATGCGTGAGCAGCACCGGCAGCAGCGCCGCCGTGAGCGCGATCGGCGCATGCAGGTCGATGTCGAGCAGCCACTCGAACTCGTCGAGCGTGACGTCCTCGAAGCGGCCGCCGAGGGCCACGCCCGCCACGTTGAGCAGCAGTGTCACCTCCGGGTAGTCGCGCGCGAGGCGTGCGCCGATCTCCCTCGTGCCCGCCCGGTCGGCGAGATCGGCGACCACCGTCTCGACGGCGACCGGCTGCCGGCGCGCCAGCGCCGCGATCCGGGTGAGGCCCTCCTCGTCGCGGTCGAGCAGCACGAGGTCGCTGCCGCGGCTCGCGAGGTCGACGGCGAGCGCGGCCCCGATGCCGCTCGCTGCGCCGGTGACGAGCGCGGTGCCGCCGCGGTACCGGTAGGGGGTCATCGGTCGCCTCCGATCGGATGCCGTTCGAGGAATGCGCTCACGAGGTCGGCGAACGCGTCCGGTCGCTCGATCTGCGGCATGTGCCCGGTGCCTGCGAACAGGTGCGTCTCGGCGGACGGCAGCGCCACGGCGGCGGCGGGCAGGTGCGCCGCGGGCAGCACCCGGTCGCCCTCGCCCCAGAGCACGAGGGTCGGGATCTGCAGCGTCGCGAGCCGTTCGAGCAGACGCCTGCGCCAGCGGGGACGCACGCCGCGGAAGGTGCCGAGGGAGCGCGCCACCTCGAGCAGCGTCGTGGCGTGGTCGGGGCGGGAGGCGAGCGCGAGGCCCCATGCCACCCGGTCGTCGGTGGCGAGGGTGCGATCGACGAAGATCGACCGCTCGGCGCGGGCTGACGCGTCGCGGCTCGGCACGAGCAGGCGTCGGCCGATCGGCGGGATCGCGAGCAGGCGCAGCGCGAGCGTCACCTCGCGGCCGAAGCCCGCGCTGCTCGCGAGCACGAGGGACCGGACGCTGTCGGGGCGTGACGCGGCGAGCGTCATCGCGACGGCTCCGCCGAGCGAGTTGCCGGCGACGTGCACCGGACCGTGCACGCCGAGCGCGTCGAGCAGGCGGGGCAGGAACGCCGCGTAGGCCTCGAGCGTCGCGGCCTGCGGCAGGCGGTCGGAGTGCGCGAACCCCGGCAGGTCGAGCGCGATGAGCGCGAAGCGGTCGCCGAGCCGGTCGAACTGCTCCGACCAGTCCTCGAGGCTGCGGCCGATGCCGTGGAGCAGCAGCAGCGGCTCACCGGTGCCGGCGCGCCGGATCCGCACGAGCCGCCCGTCGACCTCGACGTACCCGGTGCCCGGCGGGCGCAGCTCGGCGGCGGCCGTGTCCGTCCCCGTCATCGCAGGGCCTCGAGCGGTGCGGGCCGGGGCGCCCGTGCGAAGCGCATGCCGTCGCCGACCGGGCCGAGCCGGAGCAGGGCGAGGTCGCGCAGGTAGTTCTGGTGCAGACGCCAGGGCGTCCGGGGACCCTGACGGGGCAGCAGGTGCGCCCCGCGGCGCACGTAGCCCGAGGCGAGGTCGATGAGCGGCACCGTCGAGGCGGGGTCGAGCGCGGGGGCCTCCGGCACGGCGACCGCCATGCCCCGGCGCTCCATATGTGCGAGGAGTCGGCAGACGTACCGGGCGACGAGATCCGCCTTGAGCGTCCAGGACGCGTTCGTGTAGCCGATGGTGAGGGCGAAGTTCGGGACGCCGGAGAGCATCATCCCCTTGTACGCGAGCGTCTCGGCGAGCTCGACCGCCCGGCCGTCGACCGAGAGCCGCATGCCGCCGATCGCGAGCACGTTGAGGCCCGTGGCCGTGACGATCACGTCGGCGGGCAGCCGGGCGCCGGAGGCGAGGGCGAGCCCATCCCGCTCGACGCGCTCGATGCGGTCCGTGACGATGTCGGCCCGGCCGCGGCGGATCGCGCGGAAGAGGTCGCCGTCCGGCACCGCGCAGAGCCGCTCGTCCCAGGGCCCGTAGCGCGGGGTCAGGTGGGTCTCGACGTCGAAGCCCTCGGGCAGCGCGCGGACCTGCGCCTGCTTCAGCAGCGCCCGCATCGTGTCGGGCCGGCGCCGCGACAGCTGGTACACCGCCATGGCCTTGAGCACGTTCTTCCAGCGGACGGCCCGGTAGGCGAGGGCCCCGGGGAGCCGGCGCCGCAGCGAGTCCGCGACGCGGTCGGTCGACGGCACCGCGCCGATGTAGGTGGGGGAGCGCTGCAGCATCGTCACCGACGCCGCGTTCCGGGCGAGCGACGGCAGCAGCGTGACGGCGGTGGCGCCGCTGCCGATCACCACGACCCTGCGGCCCGTGACGTCGAGGTCGTCGGGCCAGTGCTGCGGATGCACGACCGCGCCCTCGAAGTCGTCGAGTCCCGCGATCTGGGGGGTGTACCCCTCGTCGTAGCGGTAGTAGCCGGAGCAGACGAAGAGGAAGGAGCAGGTGATCGACAGCTCCTCGGCGGGGTCGCCCTCGCGCCACTCGCCGTCGGTCCGCAGCAGGCGGTGCACGGTGAGCGTCCAGCGCGCCGCCGCCGAGTCCCACGCCGCGGCGACGACCCGATGCCGCAGCCGCACACGGGCGGAGACACCCTCCTGCTCGGCGGTGTCGCGCACGTAGCGGCGGATCGCGTCGCCGTCGGCGATGGCCTTCGGATCGGTCCACGGTCGGAAGGCGTAGCCGAGCGTGTACATGTCGGAGTCGGAGCGCACCCCGGGGTAGCGGAAGAGGTCCCAGGTGCCGCCGATCGCGCTCCGGGACTCGAGCACCGCGTACGACGTGCCGGGTCGCTCGCGCTGCAGGTGCGCGGCGGCGCCGATGCCCGACAACCCCGCCCCGACGATCACCACGTCCAGGTGCTCCGTCATGCCCTCGTCCCCCTCGACTCCGCTGCGTCGGAGGGTATCAACACCCTGTCGAGCGATTCGACGGCGCGTCGACACGGTGGCCGGCGGTGGCTAGGTTCGTGTCGTGAGCGGGACGGGCGGCGCGGTGCGCGGCCGGCGGGCGCCCGTGGGGCGGGGCGACGAGCGGCGGCCCTCCGGCGACGATCGGCAGCGCGCCATCCTCGAGACCGCCGAGCGGCTGCTCGAGGAGCGGCCGCTCGCCGCGATCTCGATCGACGACCTCGCCCGGGGCGCGGGCATCTCGCGGCCCACCTTCTACTTCTACTTCGGGGGCAAGGAGGACGTGCTCCTCACCCTGCTCGACCGGATGGCGGCGGAGGTGGGCGAGCGGCTCGCCGCCCTGCCGCCGGAGCCGGGGGACGACGCCCCGGCGTGGTGGCGGCAGGTGCTCGGGGTCTTCGTCGACGTCTTCCTCGGCCACCGCGCCGTCTCCCGCGTGCTCGCGGAGGCCCGTGCCACGAATCCCCGGCTCCGCGCGGAATGGGCCGACCTGCTCGAGGGCTGGGTCGGCAGCACCGCCGCCGTGCTCGAGCGGGAACGGCGGCGCGGCGCCGCGGCGCCGGGCCTCGACGCGCGGGAGGCCGCGCTCGCGCTGAACCTGCTGAACGAGCGCGTGCTCGCCGCGGTCGTGTCGGGGGAGTCGCCGGCGCCAGCCGAGCACGGGGTGCTCGACCTGCTCGCGGGCGTCTGGCTCGCGGTCCTCTACCCCGCCCCGGACCGTACGCTTCGAGCATGACCGCCGCGCCCCTGCCCGCGGACGACGACGCCGTCGCCGAGCTCCGCGCCCTCCGCGCGAGCATCGACAACGTCGACGCCGCGCTCGTCCACCTGCTCGCGGAGCGGTTCAAGTTCACGCAGAAGGTGGGGCACCTCAAGGCCGCGGTCGGGCTGCCCGCCGCCGACCCCGACCGCGAGCAGCAGCAGATCGCGCGCCTCCGCGCCCTCGCGGAGGAGTCGCACCTCGATCCCGCCTTCGCCGAGGCGTTCCTCGCCTTCATCGTCGCCGAGGTCATCCATCACCACGAGCGCATCGCCGAGGACCACGCCCGGAGCTGACCCCTGCCGCCGGCCCGAACCCTGCCGTATTGTTCCACTCGGAATAATCGGCGCGGGGGAGGTGGGGGCGTGATCGGACCGCTCGCCGTCTCGACCCTCGGGCTCCTGCTCGAGCGCCCGATGCATCCGTACGAGATGGTCCAGCTGCTGCTCGCGCGGTGGGAGGACCGGCTCGTCAAGGTGCGGCCGGGCTCGCTGTACCACGTGGTCGACCGGCTGCACGCGGACGGGCTCGTGCAGCCCATCGGCAGCGAGCGCGCGGGCAACCGTCCCGAGCGCACCACGTACGCGATCACGCCCGCGGGCATCGCCGCGATGCAGGACTGGGTTGGGCGCTCGATCGCCGTGCCCGAGCCCGAGTACCCGCGCTTCCCGCTCGCGCTGAGCGCGGCGCACCACCTCCCCAAGGCCGACGTGGTCACCCTGCTGCGTCGTCGCGTCGCCGCCCTCCGCGGCCAGGACGCCGAGCTCGAGGCGGGCCTCACCGAGGTGGCGGCTCGCGCCGTCGCGGAGCGGTACTGGGTCGACCTCCCGCTCGCCCGGCGCATGCTCGCCGCCGAGATCGACCACCTCACGGCCCTGGCCGACCGCATCGAGTCGGGCGATCTGCCCTGGCCCGACCCCGAGCCCCCGAACGAAGGAACCCCGTGACGCACGAGACGAAGCCGTGGCCGGCCCTCTGGTCGCTCATCATCGGCTTCTTCATGATCCTGATCGACACGACGATCGTGTCGGTCGCGAACCCCGCGATCCTGCGGGGCCTGCACGCCGACATCGACACCGTCATCTGGGTGACGAGCGCCTACCTGCTCGCCTTCGCCGTGCCGCTGCTCATCACCGGACGCCTCGGCGACCGGTTCGGCCCGAAGCGGCTCTACCTCGCCGGCCTCGTGATCTTCACGCTCGCCTCCGCCTGGTGCGGCTTCGCCGGCACGATCGGCCTGCTCATCACGGCGCGGGCGGTGCAGGGGCTCGGCGGCTCGCTCATGTCGCCCCAGACGATGGCCGTCATCACGCGGATCTTCCCGCCCGAGCGGCGTGGCCAGGCGCTCGGGCTCTGGGGCGCGACGGCCGGCGTGGCGACGCTCGTCGGCCCGATCCTCGGCGGGCTGCTCGTCGACGGCCTCGGGTGGCAGTGGATCTTCTTCGTGAACGTCCCGATCGGGGTCGTCGCCTTCGTGCTCGCGATGCGCAACGTGCCCGCCCTCGAGACGCACCCTCACCGCTTCGACGTGCTCGGTGTCGTGCTCTCGGCCGTCGGCCTGTTCCTGCTGGTGTTCGGCCTGCAGGAGGGGCAGACGTACGACTGGGGCACCATCACCGGCCCGATCTCGGTCTGGTCGCTGATCGTCGCCGGCGTCGTCGTGCTCGCGGCCTTCGTCGTGCAGCAGGCGCTGACGCGGCGCGAGCCGCTCGTGCCGCTGCACCTCTTCCGCGACCGCAACTTCTCGGTGGCGAACATCGCCATCACCGCGGTCGGCTTCACGGTCACGAGCCTGTCGCTGCCGCTCGTGTTCTACTTCCAGGTCGTCCGCGGCATGACCCCCACGCAGTCGGCGCTCATGCTCGCGCCGATGGCCGTGCTGAACATCGGGCTCGCGCCGGTCGTCGGCCGGCTCGTCGACCGGGTGCACCCACGCCTGCTCGCCGTGCCGGGGCTGCTGCTGTTCAGCGCCGCCCTGCTCCTCTACTCCCGCATGCTCGCGCCCGACATCGCGTGGGGCTGGCTGCTGCTGCCCGCGGTCGTGCTCGGCTTCGCGAACGCCTTCACGTGGTCACCGGTGTCGAGCACCGCGACCCGCGGCCTGCCACCGCGCGAGGCCGGTGCCGGCTCCGGCGTCTACAACACGACCCGGCAGATCGGCGCGGTCATCGGCAGCGCGGCCATCGCGGTGCTGATCCAGTCGCGGCTCACCGCCGACCTGCCGGCCCGACCCGGCGGCTCGGCCTCGTCGGGCGACTTCACGCTCGGCGCGACCCTTCCCGCGTTCCTGCACGACGGGTTCACGAAGGCGATGTCCGAGGCACTCGTCCTGCCCGCCCTCGTGATCCTGATCGGCGCGATCGCCGTCGTGTTCTTCGCACGGCCCCGGATGGCGGCGTGGGGCGCCCCTGCGACGCAGGGCGGCCAGGAGCGGCCGGAGGCGGTGACGCAGGCGTGACGGCGGCCACCGCCGCGGTCCGGCGCATCTCGACGCGCCGGGCCTGGGCGGTGCTCGCCGTCGGCGTGCTCGCGCAGACCGCGACGACCGTGCTCGTCAGCGCGCCGGCGCTGCTGATCCCCGTCCTCTCGATCGACCGGCACCTGCCGCTGCCGCAGGCGGGGCTCCTCGCCGCGGCGCCGAACCTCGGGCTCGTGCTCACCCTCGTGGCCTGGGGCGCGGCGGCGGACCGCTTCGGCGAGCGGGTCGTGCTCGTCGTCGGGCTCCTGCTGAGCACCGCGTGCGCGCTGCTCGCCGCGGTGCCCGCCGGACCGGTCGGGTTCGGGGTGGCGCTGCTCGCCGCGGGCGCGGCGTCCGGCTGCGCGAACGCCGCGAGCGGCCGCGTCGTCGTCGGCTGGTTCCCGCGGGAGCGCCGCGGCCTCGCCATGGGCATCCGGCAGATGTGCCAGCCCCTCGGCGTCACGATCGCCGCGCTCACGGTGCCCGGGATCGGGGCCGCGGCGGGACCAGGCGCGGCCCTGCTGCTGCCCGCGGCGCTCTGCGCCGCCTCCGCCGTGCTCGTCGCCCTCGTCGTCGTCGACCCGCCCCGGGCGACGCGCACCGCCGCCGCGACGGCGAACCCGTACCGGCGCGACGCGTTCCTGCTCCGGGTGCACCTCGTCTCGGCGCTGCTCGTCGTGCCGCAGTTCACGCTGTCGACCTTCGGCCTCGTCTGGCTCGTCGGTGCGCTGCGCGTGCCGGCCCTCACGGCGGGGCTCGTCGTCGGCGTCGCGCAGTTCACCGGGGCGTTCGGTCGCCTCGCCGTCGGTGCGCTGAGCGACCGCGCTCGCAGCCGGGTCGGCCCGCTCCGTCTCGTCGCGCTGGTCGCCCTCGTCCTCATGGTCGCGCTCGCAGCGGTGAGCGCGACGGGCCCGACCGCCGTCGCCGTGGTCGCCTACGTGCTCGCCGCGACGATCTCGGTCGCCGACAACGGGCTCGCCTTCACGGCGGTCGCCGAGGCCGCGGGGGGCTTCTGGGCCGGCCGGGCGCTGGGCGTGCAGAACACCGGCCAGTTCCTCGCCGCCGCCGCGGTCGGGCCCGTCGTGGGCGCCCTCGTCGCGCTCGTCGGCTTCCCGCTCGCCTTCCTCGTGGTCGCGACCACCCCGGCGGCGGCCCTGCCGCTCGTCCCTCGCCGGTCCGGCGAGCGCGACCACCTCTAGCCTGGGGCGAGCCCTGCCGCCGGTGCACAGGAAACCGCGGGACGGGCCGTTCAGGATGTTCCGGCCGGAGGCGACGCCTCCGGGGAAGGGGAGAGCCATGACCGACGTCGCATCGCAGTCGCCCGAGGCGGGGGACGACCGACCCGTGCTCACCAACCGGCAGGGGCACCCGGTCTACGACAACCAGAACCAGCGCACCGTCGGCGCCCGCGGCCCGGCGACGCTCGAGAACTACCAGTTCCTCGAGAAGATCAGCCACTTCGACCGCGAGCGCATCCCGGAGCGCGTGGTGCACGCGCGCGGCGCCGTGGCCTTCGGCTACTTCGAGGCCACAGGCACCTGGGGCGACGAGCCCATCGCGGCGTACACGCGGGCGAAGCTGTTCCAGCAGCAGGGCAAGCGCACCGACATCGCGCTGCGCTTCTCCACCGTCATCGGCGGCCGCGACTCGTCCGAGGCGGCGCGCGACCCGCGCGGCTTCGCGGTCAAGTTCTACACCGAGGACGGCAACTGGGACCTCGTCGGCAACAACCTCGCGGTGTTCTTCATCCGCGATGCGATCAAGTTCCCCGACGTCATCCACTCGCTGAAGCCGGACCCCATCACGTTCCGGCAGGACCCGGCGCGCATCTTCGACTTCATGTCGCAGACGCCCGAGTCGATGCACATGCTCATGAACCTCTTCAGCCCGCGCGGCATCCCGGCGAACTACCGCACGCAGCAGGGCTTCGGCGTCAACACCTACAAGTGGGTGAACGCCGAGGGGGTCACGCATCTCGTGAAGTTCCACTTCATCCCGAAGATCGGGGTGAAGAGCCTCACGGAGCGCGACGCGGCCGCCATCCAGGCCGGTGACCTCGGCCACGCCTCGCGCGACCTCTACGAGGCGATCGAGCGCGGCGACTTCCCCGAGTGGGAGATGCGCGTGCAGGTCATGACCGACGACGAGCACCCCGAGCTCGACTTCGACCCGCTCGACGACACCAAGGTCTGGCCCGAGAACGAGTTCCCGGCGAAGCCCGTCGGCCGCATCGTGCTCGACCGCAACGTCTCGAACCACTTCGCCGAGAACGAGCAGATCGCGTTCGGCACCGGTGTCCTCGTCGACGGCATCGACTTCTCGGACGACAAGATGCTCGTCGGCCGCACCTTCTCGTACAGCGACACCCAGCGCTACCGCGTCGGGCCGAACTACCTGCAGCTGCCGGTGAACCGGCCGAAGAACGCCCAGGTGCGCACGAACCAGCAGGGGGGCCAGATGGCCTACTACGTCGACCAGGTCGGCGAGAACCCGCACGTCAACTACGAGCCGTCGATCATGGGCGGCCTCCGCGAGGCCGAGTACCCGACGCACGACGAGCAGGGCCCCGAGATCGTCGGTCGCCTCACGCGCAAGCGGATCCCGAGGACGAACGACTACACGCAGGCGGGCCAGCGCTACCTGCTGCTCGAGCCGTGGGAGCAGGACGACCTCGTCGCGAACCTCGTGAACCTGATCGGGCAGGCCACGCGTCCCGTGCAGGAGCGCATGGTGTGGCACTTCTTCCTCGTCGAGGACGAGCTCGGCCGCCGCGTCGGCGAGGGGCTCGGCATCACCGCGGACGACGTGCGGCACCTGCCGCCGCTGCAGTCGCAGACCCTCTCCGACGAGGAGCAGCAGCGCCTCGCGAACCTCGGGAACAACGGCTCCCGCGACGTCGCCGGCCTGCAGATGACGCACTGCGTGCCCAACGAGCACGTCCGCGTCGCCGCCGAGCCGCAGCTCGCGCAGGCCTGAGGCCTCCGGACGCCCCGCTTCCCGCCCTGCTCGACCGAGTCAGGGCGGGAAGCGGGGCGTTCCTCGATCCGGATCCCGGGAGAGCCGATGACGGTCCGCCTCTGCGCCACGTGCGCCGTCGAGCAGCCCGGCGAAGGGTCGCTGCCCGCGGTGTGCCCGATCTGCGCCGACGAGCGGCAGTACGTGCCGCCCTCCGGTCAGGTGTGGACCACGCTCGACGAGCTCACCCGCGCTGGACGCCAGGGTGTGCTCACGGAGCTCGAGCCCGGCATCACCGGGATCACGATCGAGCCGCAGGTCGGCATCGGGCAGACGTCGCTGCTCGTGGCGACCCCCGCGGGCAACCTGCTCTGGGAGCCCTCGGGCTACGTCGACGACCGGCTCGCCGCGCAGGTCGCGGAGCGGGGCGGGGTCGCCGCGATCGCGTCCAGCCACCCGCACATGTTCGGCGTGCAGCTCGAGTGGTCGCGCCGCTTCGCGGACGCGCCGGTGCACGTCGCTGCTGCCGACCGCGAGTGGCTGCAGCGGGGCGGCGACGCGGTCCGGTTCTGGGACGACCGCACCGAGGTGCTGCCGGGCGTCGTGCTGCACCGCATCGGCGGCCATTTCCCCGGCAGCGCGGTCGCCTCCCTGCGCGACGCCGACGGCCGGGGTCTCCTGCTCTCCGGCGACACGGTGCTCGTCACGCCCGACCGCTGGTGCACCTTCCAGCGCAGCTACCCGAACCACCTCCCGCTGTCCGCGGCGGTCGTCGGGCGCATCGCGGACGCGCTCGGCGCACTCCGGTTCGCGCGGCTGATCGACAACTTCGGGCAGCAGATCCGCGAGGACGCGGGCGCCGTCGTGCAGCGCTCTGCAGCCCGCTACATCCGCTGGGTGCGGGGCGACTTCGACGACCGCACCTGAGGCCCGCGGAGCGCCCTGGTCTCCCGGGCATCAGCACCGAGCGCGTCGCGAAGGACCAGCGCCCGGAGGGGCCGGAACCCGACCTCCGGCTGTCGCCGACCGCGCGGACCGAGGCGACGTCGGGCGGCTTCCGCAGCAGCAGCCGTCGCTCGCCGCGGGCGGCCACCTCTCCCAGCGGCTCGGCCTGACCGCCGCTGCGCGGCGCTCAGGAACCGGCGGACGTGGCCCCGTGGCCGAGCGCCTGCGGCAGCGTGGCCCGTGAGGTGCGTCGCAGCTCCTCGACCGGGATCTCGAAGCGGTCCTGCACCTCGAGCGTCCCGCTCGCCGCGTCCGTGACGCCGATGCGCAGCGCCGGCACCCCGCGTCCGGCGCAGAGGCCGTTGAACTTCACGTCCTCCTCACGGGGCACGGCCACGAGCACTCGGGCGGTCGACTCGCTGAACAGCGCGGTCGCGGCGTCCACGCCGTCGCGATCGACGATGCCGTCGAGCCAGACGCGCGCCCCGACGCCGAAGCGCAGCACGCCTTCGGCGAGCGTCGCGGCGAGGCCGCCCTCCGCGAGGTCGTGCGCGGCGGACAGCAGGCCCTCCTCCGCGGCTGCCGCGAGCAGGCCCGCGAGCGCGCGCTCCGCGTCGAGCCGCACCGCCGGCGGGCGACCGCCGAGGTGCCCGTGCGCGACCTGCGCCCAGGCGGAGCCGTCGAGCTCGAGCGCCGTCTCGCCGAGCAGGTAGAGGTTGAGGCCCTCGTCCTGCCATCCCGACGGGATGCGCCGCGCGACGTCGTCGATCACGCCGAGCACGCCGACGACGGGCGTCGGGTGGATCGCCTGCGAGCCGGTCTGGTTGTAGAGCGACACGTTGCCGCCCGTCACCGGCACCTCCAGGGCGAGGCAGGCGTCGGAGAGGCCCTCGACGGCCTCCGCGAGCTGCCACATGACCTCGGGGTTCGTGGGCGCGCCGAAGTTCAGGCAGTCCGTGACCGCGAGCGGCACGGCGCCCGTGACGGCCACGTTCCGGTACGCCTCCGCGAGCGCGAGCTGCGCGCCCTGCCGCGGATCGAGCTGGCAGTACCGCCCGTTCGCGTCCGTCGCGATCGCGACCCCGAGGCCGCTCTCCTCGTCGACGCGGATCATGCCGGCGTCGTCGGGGAAGGCGAGCGCGGTGTTGCCGAGCACGTAGCGGTCGTACTGGTCGGTGATCCAGCCGACGTCGGCGAGGTTCGGGCTGCCGATGAGGGCGAGCACCGTGCGGCGCAGCTCGTCGCCGCTCTCGGGTCGGGGGAGCGCGGCCGCCGAGTCCGCCTGCAGGGCGTCGAGGCCGGCCGGCCGCGCCACCGGCCGGTCGTAGACGGGTCCGTCGACCGCGACCGTGGTCGGGTCGACGTCGACGATCGTCTCGCCGCGCCAGGTGATCTCGAGCCGGCCGGTGTCGGTGACCTCGCCGAGCACGCTCGTCTCGACCTCCCACCGCTCGGTGACGGCGAGGAAGCCCGCGAGCTTGTCGGGGGTGACGACCGCCATCATCCGCTCCTGGCTCTCGGACATGAGGATCTCCTCCGCCGTGAGCGTGGGGTCGCGCAGCAGCACCGCGTCGAGGTCGACGCGCATGCCCCCGTCGCCGTTCGCAGCGAGCTCGCTCGTCGCGCAGCTGATGCCGGCCGCGCCGAGATCCTGGATCGCTTCGACGAGGTCGCCCGCGAACAGCTCGAGGCAGCACTCGATGAGCACCTTCTCCGCGAACGGGTCGCCGACCTGCACCGCTGGGCGCTTCGTCGGGCCGCCCGCGCTGAAGGTGTCGGAGGCGAGGATGCTCGCGCCGCCGATGCCGTCGCCGCCGGTCCGGGCACCGAACAGCACCACCTTGTTCCCGGCGCCGCGGGCGTTCGCGAGGTGGAGGTCCTCGTGACGGAGCACCCCCAGGCAGAGCGCGTTCACGAGCGGGTTGCCCTGGTACACCGGGTCGAACACCGTCTCGCCGCCGATGTTCGGCAGGCCGAGGCAGTTGCCGTAGAAGCTGATGCCCGACACGACCCCGTGCACGACGCGCGAGGTGTCGGGGTCGCCGAGCGCGCCGAAGCGCAGCTGGTCCATGACGGCCACGGGGCGCGCACCCATCGAGATGATGTCGCGCACGATGCCGCCGACCCCCGTCGCGGCGCCCTGGAACGGCTCGACGTACGACGGGTGGTTGTGGCTCTCGACCTTGAACGTGACCGCCCAGCCGCGCCCGATGTCGACGACGCCCGCGTTCTGCCCCATGCCGACCATGAGGTGCTCGCGCATGCGGTCGGTGACCTTCTCGCCGAAGCGACGCAGGTACTTCTTGCTCGACTTGTACGAGCAGTGCTCGCTCCACATGACGGAGTACATGGCGAGCTCGCCCGAGGTGGGCCGCCGGCCGAGGATCTCGCGGATGCGCGCGTACTCGTCGTCGGTGAGCCCGAGCGCCTCGTAGGGCTGGACGCGGTCCGGGGTCTCGCCCGCGCGCTGCACGGAGTCGATGACGGGCGTCGTGGTCGCGGCGGTCTCGGCGCTCATGCTGCTGGTCCGTCCCCTTCTGCAGGCCGGATGCCAGGGTATCGGGCGGCCGCCGGCCGCTCCGGCGCGGCTCCGACACCGGCTCCCGTCGCGACTCGGGTCGATCCACGGGGCTCAGGTCGCACTCGGCGTCGCTTCGGGGTGCGGATGCCGACCCGGAGTGCGACCGGAGTGACGCGTCAGCGCGCGAGGGCCCCTTCGAGGGCGGAGCGGAAGACGCGCAGGCCGTCGACGCCCGAGCGCATCGCAGCGTCGGTGTCGGGACCGAAGCCCGGCTCGACCGCGTGCTCCGGATGCGGCATGAGGCCGACCACGTTGCCGCGCTCGTTCGCGACACCGGCGATGCCGTGCACGGAGCCGTTGGGGTCGACGTCGACGTACCGGAACACGACCCGGCCCTCGTCCTCGAGCCGCGCGACCGTGTCGGCGTCGGCGACGTAGCCGCCCTCGCCGTTCTTCAGCGGCACGACGATCTCCTCGCCGGCCTCGAACCCGCTCGTCCACGCCGTTGCCGTCTGCTCGACCCGCAGGCGCTGGTCGCGGCAGATGAAGGCGCCGTGGTCGTTGCGGACGAGGCCGCCGGGCAGCAGGTGCGCCTCGGTGAGCATCTGGAAGCCGTTGCAGATGCCGAGGACCGGCAGGCCGCCGTCGGCCGCGTCGATCACCTCGCGCATGATCGGCGAGTGCGCGGCGATCGCGCCGCAGCGCAGGTAGTCGCCGTAGCTGAAGCCGCCGGGCAGCACCACCGCGTCGACGCCCGCGAGGTCGTGGTCGCCGTGCCAGAGCCGCACGGGCTCGGCACCGACGAGACGGATCGCTCGGCGGGCGTCGCCGTCGTCGAGCGAGCCCGGGAACGTGATCACGCCGACCCGGGTCACGAGGAGGCCTCCCGAACGCTCACGACGTCCTCGATGACGAGGTTCGCGAGCAGCTCCTCGGCCACCTGGCGGGCGTCGGCGAGGGCCTGCTCGTCGACAGGGCCGTCGACCTGCAGCTCGAACCGCTTGCCGACCCGGACCCCGGAGTAGCCCGCCTTGCCGAGCCGGTGCAGCGCACCGACGACGGCCTTGCCCTGGGGGTCGAGCAGCTCCGCCTTCGGCATCACCTCGACGACGATCACGGGCACGGCGACTCCTCGCGTTCCTGGACGGGACCCGGAGAGCCTACCGAGCCCGGCGGTTCCACCGAGGGCCGACGGCGCGCGGGGCGACTACGCGCCGAGCAGGTCCTGCAGCTCGCGGTAGCGCCCCGCGGTGCGCTCGACCACGTCCGCGGGAAGCGCAGGGGGCGCACCCGAGCCGTCCCAGTGCGCCTTCAACCAGTCGCGCACGATCTGCTTGTCGAAGCTCACGCCCCGGTTCCCGGCCGCGTAGGCCTCCGCGTCCCAGTAGCGGCTCGAGTCGGGGGTGAGCACCTCGTCGGCGAGCACGAGCTCGCCCGTGGCGGGGTCGTCGCCGAACTCGAGCTTGGTGTCCGCGAGGATCAGGCCGCGCTCGGCCGCCAGCTGCCGCGCCCGGGCGTACACCTCGAGCGACCGTGAGCGCAGCGCCTCGGCGGTGTCGCCCCCGACGAGCTCGACGACCCGGTCGAAGGCGATGTTCTCGTCGTGCTCGCCCTGCTCGGCCTTGTAGGCGGGGGTGAAGATCGGCTCCGGCAGCAGATCGCCGTCCTGCAGCCCCGCCGGCAGCGGCACCCCGCTGATCGACCCGCGCTCGCGGTACTCCGCGTACCCGCTGCCCGTGATCACGCCGCGGACGACGCATTCCACGGGGTGCATGGAGAGGCGGCGCACGAGCATCGCCCGGTCGCGGAGGTCCTCCGGCACCGCCGACTCGTCCGCGGCGAGGTGGTTCGGCACCTCCGGCAGCAGGGCGAACCAGCGCCGGGTGAGGGAGGTGAGCACCGCGCCCTTACCCGGGATGCCGGGCTCGAGCACCACGTCGAAGGCGCTGACCCGGTCGCTCGCGACGAGCAGCAGCGTGCCGTCGTCGTCCTCCGGCACGTAGAGGTCGCGCACCTTGCCGGAGGCGAGGGGACGGAAACCGGGGATCGTGGTCATCGGACGTCCTCCGCGATGTCGCCCCGCACCTGCGCGCCGTCGAACCGGACCCGTTCGACCCCCGCGTACGCGCGGTCGCGGGCCTCGGCGAGGGTCGGGGCGGTGCCCACCACGGTGAGGACGCGGCCGCCCGCCGTGACGAACGCGCCGTCCGCCTCGCGCACCGCGGCCGACACGACGGTGACGCCCTCGAGCGCCTCCGCGTCGTCGACGCCGGGGATCGCTGCGCCGAGCTCCGGCTCGTCCGGGTAGCCGGCGCTCGCGAGCACGACCCCGACGGCGGCGTCCTCGCTGAAGCGGGGCGCCGGCACGGCGTCGAGGGTGCCGCGAGCCGCGGCGAGCAGGAGCTCCGACAGCGGCGTCTCGAGGCGGGGGAGCACGACCTGGGTCTCGGGGTCGCCGAAGCGCGCGTTGAACTCGATCACGCGCACGTCGCGCCCGTCGACGATGAGCCCGCAGTAGAGCAGGCCGACGAAGGGCGTGCCCTCCTTGGAGAGCCGCGCGAGCACGGGCTCCGCGATCGCGGTGCGCACGTGGTCGACGAACGCGGCCTCGTCGCCGAACGCCTCCTCGAGCCACGGCAGCGGGGAGAACGCCCCCATGCCCCCGGTGTTCGGGCCGGTGTCGCCGTCGCGGAGCCGCTTGTAGTCCTGCGCCGGGGAGAGGGGCACGCAGCGGGTGCCGTCGGAGACGAAGAAGAGCGACGCCTCGCGGCCGCCCAGGTGCTCCTCGACGAGCACGGGACCGCGCTCCAGCCAGGTGAGCGCGTGCGCGCGGGCCGCCGCGCGGTCGTCGGTGACGAGGACGCCCTTGCCGGCGGCGAGGCCGTCGGCCTTCACGACGTGGGGCGCGCCGAGCTCGTCGAGGGCCGGGTCGAGGTCGTCGACCGTGAGCACGTCGCGCGCGCGGCCGGTCGGCACGCCCGCAGCGGCCATGATCCGCTTCGCGAACGCCTTGCTGCCCTCGAGCTGCGCTGCGGCGCGGTCGGGCCCGAACACCGGCACGCCCCGCTCGTGCACCGCGTCGGCGACCCCCGCGATGAGCGGCGCCTCCGGCCCGACGACGACGAGCTCGGCGCCGGTCTCGGCGGCGGCCGCGGCGACCGCGGCGGGGTCGGTGGGGTCGAGCGGCAGGAGCGTCGCGACGCGGCCGATCAGGGCGTTGCCCGGCGCGACGACCACGTGGTGCCCCGCGGCCTCACGGGCGAGGGCGAGTGCGATGGCGTGCTCCCGCGCGCCCGAGCCGAGGATCAGGATGCGCACCGTGCCGATGCTAGCGAGCGCCCGGGTGCCGGATCCGCGGCCCTACCCTGGATCCATGGCGCGCTCCCGCATCCCGGACGCCGATGGCGACGCCGCCGTGGCCGCCGCGCTCGCGGGCGGCGACCGCACGGCGCTCGCGACCGCGGTGCGCTACCTGCTGCAGCTGCTCGCGGAGCGGCACCCGGGCGGCAGCGTCGAGGTGCGGGTGCCGCCGTTCGGCGCGGTCCAGTGCGTCGAGGGCCCCAAGCACACGCGGGGGACGCCGCCGAACGTCGTCGAGATGGATCCGGCCGTCTGGCTCGCCGTCGCGACGGGGGAGCGACCGTGGGCCGATGCCCGCGAGGCGGGCGAGGTGCGGGCCTCGGGCAGCCGGGCCGATCTCACCGGGCGGGTGCCGGTGTGGCGGGCACCGGTGCGGCGGTGAGCGCCCCGGAGCGCCGTGAGGTGCGGGTGCGCCGCTCGCCGAGGCTCGGCGTCTTCCTGCTCGCCGGTGCCGTCGCCGGGGTGCTCGCGGCCGCGATCGCGGCCTTCGTGCTGCCGGCCGGCGGCACCTACACGACGGGGCAGGTGCTCGGCTTCCTCGCCGTGATCTTCGCGGCCGTCGGCGCTCTGCTGGGCGGCCTCGTCGCGGTGGCCGTCGACGCCCTCTCGTCGCGGCGCGCGCGTGTGCTGCAGGCCGAGCGGTTCCGTGACGCCGAGCCCGCGGAGCGCGACCCCGACGCCTGACCCGCCGCACCCGCGGGTCGGCCGCTTCCGGCAGTCCCCTTCCGTCTGCCGCCGGAACGCTCGTCCGCGCTCGTACGCCTACAGGTGTCCCGGCGGGATACACGCGCCCGGGCTGGGCTTGTCTGCGACGTCTTCCGCATCGCGAGCGCGAGGAGTCGCCCCTCGGGGCCGAACCGGCCCGCGCGCCCGGGAGTCCCGTCGGCGTACGTCTGCCATCGGGACGCGTGTCTGCGGACGTCGGGCTACAACCGTCCCGTCGTCCCGACGGCGGACGAGCGGCGATGCGGAGGCAGGGCTACTGCTCCAGCGAGCGGGCCCTGCGGGTCGCGAGGCGCAGCTCCATCTCGTGCGTGACCATCTCGCCGAGGCTGCGGAGGATCGCGAGCTCGTTGGGCGAGAGCACCCGCGGCTCGAAGCCGAGCACGCTGAGCGAGCCGAGCACATGGCCGTCCGACGCGAGCAGCGGCACGCCCGCGTAGAAGCGCACGCCGAGCTGCGTCACGAGCGGGTTGCCGCTCGCGATCGGGTCGAGGCGACCGTCGGGGACGTGGACGACCTCGCCGCTCTGCACGACCCGGGCGCAGAGGCCGGGGTCGCGGGCGATCTGCTCGGCGTCGATGCCGTGGTGCGACTTGAACCAGATGCGGTCGCGGTCGACGATGCTCACGGTCGAGACGGGTGCGCCGATGGTGCGCGCCGCGAGCGACGTGATGCGGTCGAAGGCGCCCTCGGGCGGGGTGTCGAGCAGGTCGTAGCGCTGCAGTGTCGCGAGCCGCGACTCCTCGTCGAGCTGCTCCGACGACTCCGGCGCCGTCTCGGAGTCGATGACGAACTGCCGGAACACGATCGCGAGCTCGGCGGGCGTCGGCCGCTCGGCGCCGGAACGCCGGGTCATCGCGGTCAGCACCTGGCGCCAGGGCCGCGGCAGCTCCTCGGGCACGACCGGGTCGCGGTCGAGCCGCGCGAGCGCGGACTCGAGCACGCCGCCGGGGAACGCCACCTCGCCGGTGAGCGCCTGCAGCAGCACGAGGCCGAGGGAGTAGACGTCGGTCGAGGGGCCGACGGGCTCGCCGGCGGCCTGCTCGGGGCTCAGGTAGGCGGCCGTGCCGGTCGTGTACTCCTCGTCGATCGTCGAGGCCACGAGCGCGGCGATGCCGAAGTCGGCGAGCTTCGCGCGCGGGCGGTGCACCTCGTCCTGGCCGACGAGCAGCACGTTCGCGGGCTTCACGTCGCGGTGCACGATGCCGCGGCCATGGATGTAGTCGATCGCCTCGGCGAGGTCGAAGCCGAGGTGGGCCGCGTGGCGCAGCGTGAGCGGCCCCGTGCGCAGCCGGTGACGCAGGTCGGTGCCCTCGACGTGCTCGAGCACGAGGTACACGCGGGGGAGGACGCCGCCGCGCTCGATGCCGGTGTCGAACAGCGTGACGAGCGCCGGGTGGCTGAGCGGCGCGAGGGTGCGCGCCTCCTGCTGGTGCGCCTGCAGCTCCTCGACCGAGGTCGAGCCCGCGGTGAACAGCTTCAGCGCGACGGGGCGGCCGAGCAGCTGGTCCTCGGCGCGGTAGACGATCGCGGCGCCGCCGCGGCCGAGCACGCCGAGCAGGCGGTAGCGGCCGCCGACGAGCGTGCCGAGGGCGGGCTCGCCCGGGGCGGGCAGCGCGCCGGGGTCCGAGACCAGCGACATGGACGCCCCTCCCGGCTGCTGCGGAGCCCTCCGAGCCAGCCCTGTCCGTCGACGGCGGGCGCCGTCCCGATCAGGGTACGTGACGGATCGAGCGATGCCGGGGGTCAGCTGAGCTGGTTCGCCTCGACCCACTCGAGGTACTCGGGGGTGACGGTGCCGGTGACGTAGTCGCCGGTGAAGCAGCTCATCTCGAGCCCGTCGACGTCGGAGCCCTCGAGGATCGCGGCCTCCATGTCGGCCACCTCCTGGTAGAGCAGGGCGTCGGCGCCGATCTCCCGCGCGATCTCCGGGATGCGGCGGCCGGCGGCGACGAGCTCGCGCCGCGTGGGCATGTTGATGCCGTACACGTGCGGGTGCCGCACGGGCGGCGCCGCCGACGCGAAGAGCACCTTGTTCGCCCCCGCGTTCCGCGCCATGTCGACGATCTGCGCGCTCGTCGTGCCGCGCACGATCGAGTCGTCGACGATGAGCACGTTCTTGCCGCGGAACTCCGTGCCGAGCGCGTTCAGCTTCTGCCGCACGCTGCGCTTGCGGACCGCCTGCCCCGGCATGATGAACGTCCGGCCGACGTAGCGGTTCTTGTAGAACCCCTCGCGGTAGGTGATGCCGAGCTTCTGCGCGAGCTGCATCGCCGAGGGCCTGGCGCTGTCCGGGATGGGCATGACGACGTCGATGTCGCCGTCCGTGGCGTACCGGGCGACGGTGTCGGCGAGCCGGGCGCCGAGGCGCAGGCGGGCGTCGTAGACCGAGATTCCCGACATCGTCGAGTCGGGACGGGCGAGGTAGACGTACTCGAACGAGCACGGCACGAGCCGCGGCGCCACCGCGCACTGCTCGAGGTGCAGCGTGCCCTCGACATCGATGAAGGCGGCCTCACCCGGGGCGATGTCGCGGACGTACTCGTAGCCGTTGCTCTCGAGCACGAGCGACTCCGACGCGATCATCCACTCGTCGCGGCTGACGCCCGGCAGCTGGTCCGACGAGCGCCGGCCGAGCGTGAGCGGCCGGATGCCGAACGGGTCGCGGAACGCGAGCAGCCCCCGGCCCGCGATGAGCGCGATCGCCGCGTACGAGCCCTCGACCCGCTCGTGCACCCGCCGGACGGCGGTGAAGACCTGGTCGGGATCGAGCTCGGTGCCCGACAGCTGCGCCTGCAGCTCGTTCGCGAGCACGTTGAGCAGCAGCTCGGTGTCGGAGTCGCTGTTGAGGTGCCGCCGGTCGATGTTGTACAGGTCGGCGTTCAGCTCGCGCGTGTTCGTGAGGTTGCCGTTGTGCACGAGCACGATGCCGTACGGCGCGTTCACGTAGAACGGCTGCGTCTCCTGCTCGCTCGCCGCGGAGCCGCGGGTGGCGTAGCGCACGTGGCCGAGCCCCGTGTTGCCGAGGAGGCTGCGCATGTCGCGGGTGCGGTACGCCTCGCGCACCTGCCCCCGCGCCTTGACGGAATGGAACGAGCCGCCGTCGTCGGTCACGATGCCCGTGGAGTCCTGACCGCGGTGCTGCAGCAGCAGCAGGCTGTCGTAGACGAGCTGGTTGACCGGCGAGGCGGCGGAGACGCCGACGATGCCGCACATGAACGGAAGAAAGCCCCTGCCCTACGCTGAAACGGCCGGGGTTCAGTGTGCCACCTCGGACGAGCCCTGCTGCACGGAGGACATCCTGGCGAACGACCCATACGCCCGCGCCGGCGTCGACACCCGTGCCGGCGACCGCGCCGTCGAGCTGATGAAGCGCAGCGTCGCGTCGACGCGGCGCCCGGAGGTGCTGGGCGGCATCGGCGGCTTCGCCGGCCTCTGGGACGCCTCGGCGCTCGCCGCGTACCGGCGGCCGGTGCTCGCCACCTCGACGGACGGCGTCGGCACGAAGGTCGCGATCGCGCAGGCGCTCGACCGGCACGACACGGTCGGCCAGGACCTCGTCGCGATGATCGTCGACGACCTCGTCGTGGTCGGCGCCCGCCCGCTCTTCCTCACCGACTACATCGCGTGCGGGCACGTCGTCCCCGAGCGCATCGCGACCCTCGTCGCCGGCATCGCGGACGCCTGCCGAGAGACCGGCACCGCCCTGCTCGGCGGAGAGACCGCGGAGCACCCCGACCTGCTCGGCCCCGACGAGTACGACCTCGCGGGCGCCGCGGTCGGCGTCGTCGAGGCCGACGCGCTGCTCGGCCCCGACCGGGTGCGGCCGGGCGACGTCGTGCTCGGGATGGCGTCGTCGGGGCTGCACAGCAACGGCTTCTCGCTCGTGCGGCGCGTGCTCGCCGACGCCGGTGTCGAGTTCACCGACGAGGTCGAGGGCATCGCCGGGCCGATCGGCGAGACGCTGCTCACCCCGACCCGGCTCTACACGATGCCGCTGCTGCAGGTGCTCGACGGCCCGAACGGTGCGGCGGTGCACGCCTTGGGCCACGTGACCGGGGGCGGGATCGCCGCGAACCTCGCTCGCGTCCTGCCGCAGGGCACGGCCGCCGAGATCGACCGCGGCGCCTGGACGCCCCACCCGGTGTTCGGCGTGCTCGCGCGGCTCGGCGGCTTCGGGCTGCAGGAGGCCGAGGGCACCTGGAACCTCGGGCTCGGCATGCTGGCGGTCGTCGACGCGGCTGCGGCCGGCGCGGTGGCCGCCGAGCTCACGGGCACCGGCATCGCGACGACGCCGGTGGCGACCGTGACCGCCGGGAGCCCCGAGGGCGACGGCTACGAGCGCGGCGCGAAGGGCGTCGACGGCGGCGCGGTCCGGCTCGTCGGCACCTGGCGCTGACGACCGAGCGCGTCGGCGTCCGGGCGCGACTCGACGACCGGGCCGAACCGGCGCGGGTCCGATGCCGCTCGGGCCGGATGCGGGGGAGCGATCTCGCGCCTAGCGGCGGGAGTCCTCCTCGGCGAAGTCCTCCTCGGACCACCCCGCGTGCTGATCACCAGAGCCGCCCGAGAGCTCGCGCTCGAGGTCGGAGTAGTTGGTGTCAGGACTGAAGTACTTCAGGTCGCGAGCGACCTTGGTGTGCTTCGCCTTCTGACGGCCGCGCCCCATGCGTGACCCCCTCTGAACATCGTCACCGCGCAGTGGGTGACGACGCGGGAAATAGGTGCGAAAACTGGCGCTCATCGTAACACGGGCATGTGCGGCAGGATGGAACCGGGCGGGGGGAGTCGAGATGCCGGTGGCGCTTCCATCTCGGATCGACGTGGTCATCGTCGGTGCCGGGCAGGCGGGCCTGTCGGTCGCCTACTACCTGCAGCGTCTCGGCGTGCGGTCCGGCGTCGACCAGCTCGTGCTCGACCGGGGACCCGAGGCGGGCGGCGCGTGGCAGCACCGCTGGGAGGCGCTGCGGCTCGGTTCGGCGCACCGCGTGCACGACCTGCCCGGCATGCGCCGCGCCGGCATCAGCTTCGAGACCGCCGATCGCACGCGGCCCGCGAAGGACGTGGTGACCGAGTACTACGGCTACTACGAGCGCTTCTACGGCCTCGACGTGCGCCGACCCACCTCGGTGACGGCGGTGTTCGACCGGGGCGCCGACCTCGTGGTCCGCACCGACCAGGGCGACGTCGCGACACGGGTGCTCGTGAACGCGACGGGCACGTGGGGCGCGCCGTTCGTGCCCTACTACCCGGGGATGCGCGACTTCCAGGGCACGCAGGTGCACACGGCCACCTACCGCTCGGCCGAGGAGCTCGCGGGGAAGCGGGTGCTCGTCGTCGGCGGGGGCACCTCGGCCATCGGGTTCCTGCTCGAGCTCGAGGGCGTCGCCGCGAAGACCTTCTGGGCGACCCGGCGCCCCGTCGACTACCGCGACCACGGCGAGCTCGACCTCGCGAGCGCGGTCAACGCGGTGCAGCAGCAGGACTCGGCCGCGCGTGCCGGCAAGGCGCTGCCGTCGATCGTGAGCGGCACGGGGGTGCCGAGGACCCGCCGCATCGCCGCGGCGATCGAGCGGGGGCTGCTCGATCAGCGGCCGATGTTCGACCACCTCGAGCCCTCCGCGGTCGTCTGGCCCGACGGCACCCGCGAGCGCATCGACGCGATCATCTGGGCGACCGGGTTCCGGCCCGACCTGCGCCACCTCGCGCCGCTGAAGCTCCGCGACGCGGCGGGGGGCGTCGCCGTGACGACGGGCGCCGTCGAACGCGATCCGCGCATCTTCTTCGCCGGTTACGGCCCGACCGCGAGCACGATCGGCGCGAACCGCGCTGGGCGCACCCTGGCGCGCCAGGTCTTCTCCGCGCTCGGCCTCTCGACCTCACCAGTCCCGGTGCAGGCGCCGACGACCGAGGTGCTGCCCGTGGTGGCGGGGCCGCACGCGCCGTCGCAGGACCGGCCCGAGGAGCCCGCCGACCACGTCGCCGAGCTGATGGCGCGGTTCTTCACCGACGCCTGACCCGAGGCGCGGCTAGACCCGGGTCTGGACGCGGCGGTCGTCGTCGGGCGCCGTGCGCCCCTGCGGCTCGGCGGTGCCGCCCGGGCCCTTGTGGTGCCGGCGCGGCACCGGGTTCGGGCGCACGGGCTCGCCGCGGCGGTCCTGCCCGGGGATCGGCCGCGACCGGCGGCCGTAGACGAGCTGCGACGAGTCGAGCAGCCACGGCACGAGGGCGATCGTCACGCCGTGCACGAGCATGAGCTTCTGCCGGATCCGCCGCGCCTTGTGGTTGTGCAGCAGCTGCTCCCACCAGTGGCCGACGATGTAGACGGGCGTGTAGACGGTGACGACCTCGGGCCCGTGGTCGAGGCGGCGGGCCTTGATGTACTTGATGAGGGGCACGCTGATGTCGCGGTAGGGCGACGGCACGACCCTGAGCGGCACCGCGATGTTCATCGACGACCACTCCTCGACGAGGCGCTGCGTCGCCGCGTCGTCGATCGAGACGTGCACGGCCTCGAGCGACTCGTGCTTGGCCGCGATCGCGTAGTCGAGGGCCTTCAGCACCGGCTTCTGCATGCGCCCGACGAGCACGACCGCGTGGTCGCCCTGCGCCCCGAAGGTGGTGTGCGGATCGACCTCGATCTCCTTCTCGACGTCGCGGTAGTACCGGTGCACGCCGAGCATGAGGAACCAGAGGATCGGCATGAACACGAACACGAGCCACGCGCCGTGCGTGAACTTCGTGACGGTGACGATGACGAGCACGAGGCCGGTGAGGGTGAGCCCGACGACGTTCGTGACGAGGCTCTGCACCACCTCGGTGCGGTTGTCGACGCCCTGCTTCAGCAGCCGCAGCCAGTGGCGCACCATGCCCGTCTGGCCGAGGGTGAACGAGACGAACACGCCGATGATGTACAGCTGGATGAGGCCCGTGACGTTCGCCCGGTAGACGACGAGCAGCAGGCCCGCGGCGAGCGAGAGCAGGATCACGCCGTTGCTGTAGATGAGCCGGTCGCCGCGGGTGAGCAGCGCCTTCGGCGCGTAGCCGTCGCGGGCGAGCACGCTGCCGAGCAGTGGGAAGCCGTTGAAGGCGGTGTTCGCGGCGAGCAGGAGGACGAGCGCGGTCGCCGCCTGCACGATGTAGAACGGCAGCGACGTGCCGCCGAAGACCGCGGCGGCGACCTGCGCCATGAGGCTCGGCTGCGGCGCGGAGGCGCACTGCTTCCAGCCCACGAGGTCGCAGGGGTTCTCGACGTAGTGCACGCGGGCGATGAGCGCGATGGCGACGAGCCCGACGAACAGCACGATCGCGACCGAGCCCATCGCGACGAGGGTCATCTGGGCGTTCTGGATCTTCGGGCGACGGAAGGCCGGCACGCCGTTCGCGATCGCCTCGACGCCGGTGAGCGCCGAGCAGCCGCTCGAGAAGGCGCGCAGCAGCAGCAGCACGAGGCCCGCCTGCGCCACCTGGTCGCCGTGCACCGTGTACTGCGCGCTCGCCGCGACGGGGGCGGAGCCGAGCGCCGTGCGCACGAGGCCGACGACGACCGTCAGGAAGACGCTGCCGATGAACACGTAGGTCGGCAGGGCGAAGGCCTTGCTCGACTCGCGCACGCCGCGCAGGTTCACCGCGCAGAGCAGCACGACGATCGCGAAGGCCATCTCGACGCGGATCCCCGCGAGCTGCGGCACCGCCGAGATCACGTTGTCGACGCCCGACGCGACCGACACCGCGACGGTGAGGATGTAGTCGACGAGCAGCGCCGAGGCGACGACGAGCGCCGCCTTCTCGCCGAGGTTCTTCTGCGCGACCTCGTAGTCGCCGCCGCCCGACGGGTACGCCTTGATGAGCCGCCGGTACGAGAGCACGACGACCACGAGCAGCAGCACGACGACCGCCGCCACCCACGGGGTGAACGAGAGGAAGGACAGGCCGCCGAGCGTGAGGATCAGCATCATCTCCTGCGGCGCGTAGGCCACGGAGGAGAAGCAGTCGCTCGCGAAGATGGGGAGGGCGAGCAGCTTGGGCAGGAGCTGGTCGTCGAGCTTGTCGCTCGGCAGCTTCTCGCCGAGGATCAGCCGTTTGACCGAGAGGCCCTCGTCCTCGGGTGCCGAAGTCACGACGGGGCAGCGTACTCACGCCGCGCACCCTGTCAAACCGCCGTCATGGCGGGAGACGCGGGGAAGCCTGGACGGCACGTCCACCGCCGGCCCGACCTGGGCCGCCCTCATCACCCGCGCCATTCAGGCTGCTCCCACCTGCAGCCTCGCCCGGGAGGGGCCCGCGCGCCCGCCGAGGCCCCCGCCACCCGGGGCCCGACGCGCGCGGACGTCGTCGGGACGGGGGATGATCCTGCGGTGCACCTGCTCGCGGCGTTCAGCCTGCGCAACCGGGCCCTCATCGCCCTCGTCACGGTCGTCGCCGCCGTCTTCGGCCTGCTCGCGGCCGGCGGGCTGCAGGAGGAGCTCATCCCCTCGGTGCAGTTCCCGCAGCTCGCCGTGGTCACGACCTACCGGGGCGCCACCCCGACCGTGGTGAACCAGCGCGTCAGCCTGCCCATCGAGCAGGCGATCCGCGGCATCGCCGGTCTCGAGTCGAGCGCGTCGACCTCGAGCAGCGGCTCGTCGACGGTCACCGCGAGCTTCACCTACGGCACGGACCTCGACGCCGCCGAGCAGAAGATCGGCTCGGCGATCAACCGCATCCGCGCGACCCTCCCCGACGGCACCGACCCGCAGATCATCGCCGGCAGCCTCGCGGACATCCCCGTCACCGTGCTCGCGGTGACGGGCGACCGCTCGGCCGATCAGCTCGCCTCCACCCTGCGCGCGTCCGTCGTTCCCGACCTCGAGAAGCTCGCGGGCGTGCGCGCCGCGAACCTCGCCGGAGCCCCGCAGGCGCGCGTGACCATCACGCCGAAGGCCGCGCTCGAGGACCACCGGCTGCAGCCGACGGTGATCGAGGACACGCTGAAGGCGAGCGGCGTGCTCGTGCCGGCCGGCTCGGTCACCGAGGGTGGCACGACGCGCTCGATCCAGGTCGGCACCGAGCTCGGCTCGACGTCCGACATCGCCGCTCTCCCGCTCGCGGGCGTGACGGCCGCGCAGTACAACGGCCCCCTCAGCACCTCGACGCGGGTCCCGACCATCGGCGACGTCGCGACCGTCGCCACGAACCACGACCCCGTGACCACGGTGTCCCTCGTGAACGGGCGCCCCGCGCTCACCGTCGCGGTGACGAAGCTGCCGTCGGCGAACACGGTGACGGTCTCCCGCGAGGTGCGCGCCGAGCTCGCCCGCCTGCAGCCGGCGCTCGGCCCGAACGGGCGGTTCACGCCCGTGTTCGACCAGGCGCCCTACATCGAGCAGTCGATCGCCTCGCTCCGCGACGAGGGCCTGCTCGGCCTCGCGTTCGCGGTGCTCGTGATCCTCGTGTTCCTGCTGTCGCTGCGCGCCACGCTCGTCACCGCGGTGAGCATCCCCGTCTCGCTGCTCATCACCCTGATCGGCATGCAGGCGGTCGGCTACTCGCTGAACATCCTCACCCTCGGCGCCATCACCATCGCCATCGGCCGCGTCGTCGACGACTCGATCGTCGTCACCGAGAACATCGCCCGGCACTTCCGCGAGGACGAGGAGGACCCCGCCGACGAGGGGACGCCCGCCGAGCGGCGCCGGGCGTCGATCTTCGCCGCGACCCGCGAGGTCGCCGGCGCCGTCACCGCCTCGACCGTCACCACCGTGGCCGTCTTCGTGCCGATCGCGTTCGTCGGCGGCACCGCGGGCGAGCTCTTCCGGCCCTTCGCGCTCACGGTCACGCTGGCGCTCGGCGCCTCGCTGCTCGTGGCGCTCACGATCGTCCCCGTGCTCGCGTACTGGTTCCTCCGGCCTCGACGGGTCGACGGGAGGCCCGCGCGGCGGCCCCTCCTCCAGCGCGCGTACCGGCCGGTGCTCGGCGCGACGCTCGCGCACCCCTGGCTGACGACGATCGCCGCGGTGCTCGTGCTCGCCGGCAGCGGCTTCCTCGCGACGCTGCTGCCCACGAACTACCTCGGCTCGAGCGGCCAGAACACCCTCACGGTCACCGAGACCGTGCCCGACGGCACCAGCCTCGCGGTGCAGACCGTGCGCGCCCGCGCCGCGGGCTCGGCGATCCGGGCTGTGCCGGGCGTCCGCATCGTCGAGGCCTCGGTGGGCACGAGCGGCAACCCGTTCCGCGACGCCTTCAACGCGTCGTCCGGCACCCGCATCACCTACTCGGTGACCACCGACCCGAAGGCGGGGCAGGACGCGCTGCAGCGCCGCATCCGCCGTGCGGTCGACACGCTCCCGGGCGGCGGCACGTTCACGCTCGCGGCGAGCCAGGGTTTCGGTGCCGCCTCCGACATCCAGATCGACGTGACGGCCGGCACCGCGAGCGCGCTGCGCGCCGGCGCCGACCAGGTGCTCCGCGCCGTCCAGCACCTGCCCGAGGTGTCGCAGGCCTCGAGCAACCTCGCGAGCTCGCAGGCGTACCTCGCCGTCGACATCGACGCCGCCAAGGCGGCCGCGGCGGGCTACAGCGAGGTCGCGCTCGCCCAGGTCGTGGCGCGGGCGTCGCAGCCGGCGTCCATCGGCAGCGTGACGATCGGCGACGACGACCTCACGGTCTACCTCGCCGCGCGGAAGGCCCCGACGACGCGCTCGCAGCTCGCGGCGCTCGACGTGCCGACCCCGACCGGTACGAAGCGGCTCGACTCGCTCGCGACGATCAGGATCGCGAAGGAACCCGCGGGCATCACGACGGCGGACGCGAAGCGCAGCGCCACCGTCTCCGCGACCCCGGCCGGGTCGAACACGGGCGCGGCCAGCGCCGCGGTCGCGAAGGCGCTCGCCGGCGTGACCCTGCCGGCGGGCGTCTCGGCGTCGCTCGGCGGCCTCACGAGCGACCAGAACACGACGTTCCAGCAGCTCGGGCTCGCGCTGCTCGCCGCGATCCTCATCGTCTACACGGTCATGGTCGCCACGTTCCGCTCGCTGCGGCAGCCGCTGGAGCTGCTCGTGTCGGTGCCGTTCGCCGCGACCGGCGCGATCCTGCTGCAGCTCGCCTCGGGCATCCCGCTCGGCGCGGCCTCGCTCATCGGCGTCGTCATGCTCGTCGGCATCGTCGTCACGAACGCGATCGTGCTGATCGACCTCGTGAACCAGTACCGCGCCCGGGGCGAGACCGTGCGCGACGCGGTGCTCGACGGCGCGACGCGGCGGCTCCGGCCGATCCTCATGACGGCGCTCGCGACGATCCTCGCCCTCGTGCCGACCGCGACGGGCCTGTCGGGCAACGGGGGCTTCATCTCGCAGCCGCTCGCGCTCGTCGTGATCGGCGGCCTCGTCTCGTCGACGGTGCTGACGCTGCTCGTGCTGCCGACCCTCTACTTCCTCGTCGAGGGCCGCCGCGAGCGCGCGGTCGTGCGCCGGGAGCGCCGAGCCGAGCGCCGCGCCGCGGCGGCGGCCGCGATCCCGGCCGGCTCCTGACGTGCCCTGACCGAACGACGGGGGTGCGGTCCGATCCGACCCCGGGACGGTCCGCGCCCGGCTGCGCGTCCCGGAAGGTCCGTCGTTCGGTCAGGGAGGGTGGCTAGCGTCGCCGGATGGCCAGGGCGACCCTCACCCGGAACGTCGTGCCGGGCGTGCACCGCCTCGGGCACGCGGACGTGAACTGCTACCTGCTCGTCGAGTCCGACGCCGTCACCGTCGTCGACGCGGCGTTCCCGCGCACCTGGCCCCTGCTCGGCAAGGCGCTCACCGCCATCGGCCGGAAGCCGGAAGACGTCCGCGCGCTCGTGCTCACCCACGCGCACTTCGACCATCTCGGCTTCGCCCGGCGCATCCGCGAGGAGTGGGAGGTGCCGGTGCTCGCGCATCCCGCCGAGGAGTCGCTCGCGCGGCACCCGTACTCGTACGCCCACGAGAACCCGCGCCTGCTCTACCCGGTCCGCCACCCCGGCGGGGTGCCGATCCTCGGGCGGATGGCGGCCGCCGGCGCGTTCGCGGTCCGCGGCGTCGAGGAGCTCGGCTACTACGAGCCCGGCGCCACGCTCGACCTGCCGGGGCACCCGCGCGTGCTCTTCACGCCGGGGCACACGTTCGGCCACTGCGCGCTGGCGCTGCCCGACGTCTCCGCGGTGATCGCGGGCGACGCCCTCGTGACCCTCGACCCGTACACCGGGTTCCGCGGACCGCGGATCGTCGCGGGCGCGGCGACGGCGGACTCGGCGCTCGCCCTCGACTCGCTCGGCGAGCTCGCCGCCACGGGCGCCCGCGTGCTGCTGCCGGGGCACGGCGAGCCGTGGAGGCAGGGCGCGGAGGCGGCGGTCGCGAGCGCTCGAGCGGCGGGTCCGAGCTGATCCGGTAGACTCCGGCCGTCGGCCTCGGACTGCAGTGCTTGTGGTGTCCGCATCAGGCCTGCTGGGCGCCCACCGCTGCGGGCGCCGTCCCACCAGGCCGCGCCGCCTTCTGATCGCTGCGAAGCGATCCGGTTCCTCGCGCGCCGTCCCCCGAGAGAAGCCCGCATGAACCCGCGTGCCCGCAACAACCGCACCGAGAGCGGTGCCAAGCGCCGCTGGAGCGCCGACGACCGCGCCCGGCGCGCCGAGCCCGGCGCCCGGACCCCGCGCCGTCCCGCCGCCGACGAGCAGACCGCGCGCCCGGCCCGCCCCGACCGCCGCGTCGACTGGTACCCGGGGCCGCGCACCGACCCGCGCCGCCGCACGCAGGACGAGCGTTCCGGCGGCCGCGACCGCTTCGGCCGCGACGACCGCCCCCGCCGCGGCTACGGCGAGCGAGCGAGCGACGAGCGCCGCCCGGAGCGCCCCGGCGCGGACCGCGTCGAGCGCGCCGACCGCGACCGCGCACCCCACCGCGACGACCGCGGGCAGCGCTTCGACCGCAGCGACCGGTTCGAGCGATCGAACCGTGACGACCGTCCCCAGCGCGTCGAGCGGGACGCCCGCCCGCAGCGCGCCGAGCGTCCCCGGCAGGACCGCTTCGACCGCCCGGAGCGCCGCACCGACCGGCCTCGCGTCGAGCGGTCCGGCGACCGGCCGCGCCACGGCTTCGACGACCGCCCGCGCACCGAGCGCCCGTTCCGCGCCGAGCACGCCGAGCCCCACGAGCGGTGGACGCCGCCGGAGGACGTCGTGCTCGAGCGGCTCGAGGGCGAGGTCGTCACGGCCGACGAGGTCGGCCACCTCACCTTCGCCGACCTCGGGCTCGGCGACGGCATCATCCGCGCCCTCGGCGAGCTGGGCGCCACCTCGCCGTTCCCGATCCAGGCCGCGACCATCCCCGACGCCGTCGCCGGCCGCAACGTGCTCGGCCGCGGCCGCACGGGCTCCGGCAAGACGATCGCCTTCGGCGCCGCCCTCGTCGAGCGCCTCATGCGCAACTGGCACGAGTCCGGCCGTGCCGGCACCGGTCGCCGCATGGGCCGGGCGCCGCGCGCGCTGATCCTCGCCCCGACCCGCGAGCTCGCGCTCCAGATCGACCGCACCGTCCAGCCGATCGCGCGTGCGCTCGGCCTCTTCACGACGCAGATCGTCGGCGGGGTGCCGCAGGGCCGCCAGGTGGGTGCGCTCGCGAAGGGCGTCGACATCGTCATCGGCACCCCCGGCCGCATCGAGGACCTGCACGAGCAGCGCCGCCTCGATCTGTCCGCGATCGAGGTGACCGTGCTCGACGAGGCCGACCACATGGCCGAGCTCGGCTTCCTCGAGCCGATGCAGCGCATCCTGTCGCTCGTACCCGCCTCCGGGCAGCGGCTGCTGTTCTCCGCGACGCTCGACGCGGCCGTCGACCAGCTCGTGCGGCAGTTCCTGCCGGAGCCCGCCGTGCACGAGGTCGCCGACCCCGAGGGCACCGGCACCGCGGAGCACCACGTGCTCGTGCTCGACCAGGGCGACAAGCTGCGGGTGCTCACCGCACTGCTCGAGTCGACCGGCCGCTCCCTCGTCTTCGCCCGCACCAGGGCGTTCGCGGAGCAGCTCGCCGACGAGCTCGACGACGCGGGCATCGAGGTCGAGAGCCTGCACGGCGACCTGAACCAGGCCCGCCGCAGCCGCAACCTCGCCCGGTTCTCCGAGGGCCGCGTGAAGGCGCTCGTCGCGACCGACGTCGCGGCGCGCGGCATCCACGTGGACGACGTCGAGCTCGTCGTGCACGCCGACCCGGCCGAGGACTACAAGACCTACCTCCACCGCTCCGGTCGCACGGGCCGTGCCGGCGCCGCAGGCACCGTCGTCACGCTCCTGCCGGCCCGTCGTCGTCGCCGCTTCACCGAGCTGCTCGACCGCGCCGGCATCGAGGCCGACTTCGTGCCCGTGCACACGGGCGACGACCCGATCGCGGCGCTCGCGCGATGAGCACCCCGCAGGACGCGCTCGCGCTGCTCGACTGGCGGCGGGAGGTCGCCGCGCTGTACGCCGCGGTGCGGGCGTCCGACGATCCCGCCGCAGCACATGCCGAGTGGCGCATGCGCCGCGACCGGCTGTTCGCGGAGTCGCCGGTGACCGCGCTCCTGCCCGAGGACCGGGCCGGCTTCCGCGGCCTCGACGTGGCGCCGTACGACGCCGCCTGGCGCTTCGAGGCGGTGCTCGAGCCGGCCGAACCGGCGCGTCTCGACGTCGAGACCGGCACGGACGGCGTCGTGCCGTTCGACCGGATCGGCGCCGTGACCCTGCCGGACGTCGGACGCCTCGACGTCTGGGCGCTGCGCTCCTACGGGGGCGGCCTGTTCGTGCCGGTCAAGGACGCATCGGCGGGACGGCCCGGCGGCACCTACGGCGGCGGGCGCTACCTGCTCGACACCGTGAAGGGCGCGGACCTCGGCGGTCGCGACGGCCGGCTCGTGCTCGACCTCAACTTCGCCTACAACCCCTCCTGCGCCTACGACCCGGAGTGGGCCTGCCCGCTCGCGCCGGCCGGCAACGTGCTGCCGGTGGCCGTGCCGGTGGGGGAGCGCGCGTTCGGGCATTGAGCGGAGCCGACCTCCCGGCTCCGCGTGGGGATCGCGCGGGGCGCCGTCCCGGCCCTCCGGTCCGTGGGTGCACGGACGACGCACGCCTGTCCGAAGGCCCCGGTACCCTCCCTGGCGTGACGAGCGTCCTGCCGGGCCCCGCGGTGGGCTCCGCCACCGAGGTGCTGCAGCGCGTCTTCGGCTACACGGGGTTCCGCGGGCTGCAGGGCGAGGTCGTGCAGACGATCGTCGACGGCGGCGATGCCGTCGTGCTCATGCCGACCGGTGCGGGCAAGTCGCTCTGCTACCAGATCCCCGCCCTCGTCCGCCGCGGCACCGGCCTCGTGGTCTCACCGCTCATCGCGCTCATGCACGACCAGGTCGACGCGCTCCGTGCCGTGGGCGTGCGGGCCGAGTTCCTCAACTCGACGCAGGGGCCCGACGAGCGGGCCGAGGTCGAGCGCGCGCTGCAGGCCGGCGAGGTCGACCTCGTCTACATCGCCCCCGAGCGCCTCGCCCTCGAGGGCACCAGGCGGCTCCTCGACCGCGTCGCGGCGGGCCCCGGCCTGTCGGTGCTCGCGATCGACGAGGCGCACTGCGTGTCGCAGTGGGGCCACGACTTCCGGCCCGACTACCTCGAGCTCGCCGATCTCGTCGACCGGTGGGAGGGCGTGCCCACGGTCGCGCTCACCGCGACCGCCACCGACGCCACCCGACGCGAGATCGCCACCCGCCTGCACCTCGGGAAGGCGCGGCAGTTCGTCGCCAGCTTCGACCGCCCGAACATCCAGTACCGCATCGTGCCGAAGGACGACCCGAAGCAGCAGCTGCTGAAGTTCATCCGCAGCGAGCACCAGGGTGACGCCGGCATCGTCTACGCCCTGTCGCGGGCGTCGGTCGAGTCGACCGCCGACTGGCTCGCCGAGCACGGCGTCGACGCCATCCCCTACCACGCGGGCCTCGACGCCCGTATCCGCGCGCGCAACCAGGCGCGGTTCCTCCGCGAGGACGGGGTGGTGGTGGTCGCCACGATCGCCTTCGGCATGGGCATCGACAAGCCCGATGTGCGCTTCGTCGCGCACATCGACCTGCCCAAGTCGGTCGAGGGGTACTACCAGGAGACCGGCCGCGGCGGCCGCGACGGGCTGCCCGCCACCGCCTGGCTCGCCTACGGCCTCGCCGACGTCGTGCAGCAGCGGCGGCTCATCGACCGCGGCGTCGGCGACGCGGCGCACCGGCGGCGGCAAGCGGCCAACCTCGACGCGATGCTCGCCCTCTGCGAGACCGTCACCTGCCGGCGCCGACAGCTGCTCGCCTACTTCGGCCAGGAGCTCGCCGACGACTGCGGCAACTGCGACACCTGCCTCGAGCCCGTCGACACGTGGGACGGCACGGTGCCCGCGCAGAAGCTGCTGTCGACCATCGTGCGGCTGCAGCGCGAGCGCAACCAGCGCTTCGGCGGCACGCAGATCATCGACATCCTGCGCGGCAAGCGCAGCCCCCGGGTCGAGCAGCACGCGCACGACCAGCTGAAGACGTTCGGGGTCGGCGCCGACCTCGACGAGCGCACCTGGCGCAGCGTGCTGCGGCAGCTCATCGCGCAGGACGTGGTGGCGGTCGCCGACGACGGCTACGGCACGCTGTCCCTCGGCAGCCGTGCGGCCGAGGTGCTGCGGGGCGAGTCGCCGGTGCGCCTCCGGCACGACCTCGAGCGCAGCCGCTCCGGCGGCGGCAGCCGCAAGGCGAAGCCCGTGGCCGCCGATCTCGAGCCCGAGGCGCAGCAGCTGTTCGAGCGGCTGCGCGCCTGGCGCGCCGGCCAGGCGAAGGAGCAGGGAGTGCCCGCCTACGTCGTGTTCGGCGACGCCACCCTCCGGTCCCTCGCGACGCTGCGGCCCACGTCGCTGGCGGCCCTCGGCGACGTGAGCGGCATCGGCGCCGCGAAGCTCGAGCGCTACGGCGAGGCGGTCCTCGCGATCACGGCGGCCTGAGCGTGCCCGAGACCGAGCGGCTGCTGCTGCGCCGCTGGCGCGACGACGACCGCGCGCCGTTCGCCGCCCTGAACGCCGACCCCGAGGTGATGCGGCACTTCCCCGCCCGGCTGTCCCGCGAGGAGTCCGACGCGCTGATCGATCGCATCGAGCAGCACTTCGACCGCCACGGCTACGGCCTCTGGGCCCTCGAGCGGCGGGACACGGGCGAGTTCCTCGGCTTCACCGGGCTCGCGGTGCCGCGGTTCGAGGCGCACTTCACCCCCGCGGTCGAGGTCGGGTGGCGCCTCGCCCGGTCCGCCTGGGGCGCGGGCTACGCCTCCGAGGCCGCACGGGCGGCGCTCGCGGTCGGCTTCGGCGACGCGGGCCTCGACGAGATCGTCTCGTTCACGGTGCCCGCGAACACGCGGTCCCGGGCGGTCATGGAGCGCATCGGCATGACGCACGACGAGCGCGACGACTTCGACCACCCGGGTCTGCCCGAGGGGCACCCGATGCGGCCGCACGTGCTCTACCGCATCGGGCGCGACCGCGCCTAGGCCGCGGCCGAGAGGAACACGGCGCTCGCGGCGGCGAGCCGCACCGGGTCGGCGACGGCGCAGAGCTCGCGCGCCGAGTGCATCGACAGCAGCGGCGTGCCCACGTCGAGCGTCGGGATGCCGAGCCGCGTCGCCGTGATCGGCCCGATCGTCGAGCCGCAGGGCACGGCGTTGTTCGACACGAACGGCTGCCACGGCACGTCCGCCGCTGCACAGGTGCGGGCCCACAGGGCGGCGCCGACCGCGTCGGTCGTGTAGCGCTGGTTCGCGTTGATCTTCAGCAGCGGGCCGCCCCCGGCGACCGGGCGGTCGACCGGGTCGTGCTTGTCGGGCCGGTTCGGGTGCACCGCGTGACCCGCGTCCGCGGACAGGCACCACGACGACGCGAGCGACCGCAGGAGGTCGCCGCGACTCCCGCCGAGCGCTGCGACGACGCGTTCGAGCACGTGCTCGAGCAGCGGTCCCGCCGCGCCCGACCGGCTCTCGGAGCCCACCTCCTCGTGGTCGAACGCCGCGAGCACCGCGATCGCCGCGCCCGGCTCGGCGTCGAGCAGTCCCACGACGCCGGCGTGCACCGAGCTGAGGTTGTCGAGCCGAGGGGAGGCGAAGAGCGCCTCGTCGGCGCCGAAGACCGCCGGCGGCTGCGTGTCGACGGTGATCAGGTCCCACGAGGCGACCTCGTCGGCGGCGAGACCGGCGAGCCGGGCGAGGTGCGGCAGCAGGTCGCCGGCGTCGCCGAGACCGTAGACCGGCTGCAGGTCGCGCTGCCGGTCCGGCGCGAACGAGGTGCTCAGCTCGCGGTCGAGGTGGATGGCGAGGTGCGGGATGCGGGCGAAGGGCCCGGTGCGGACGAGGGTGACGGATCCGGCGCGGTCGACGAGCCGTCCCGCCAGCTCGAGCTCCCGGTCGAACCACGACGGCGGGATGGGACCGCCGTAGACCTCGACGGAGGCCTGCAGCCAGCCGTTCGAGGAGAACGAGGGCGCGGGCTTCAGCCGGAAGCCGGGGGAGTCGGTGTGGGCGCCGAGCACGCGGAAGGGCGTCGCTGCGGTGGCGTCGCCCGGCACCGCGACGGCGACGACCGCGCCGTCGCGCACCACGACCACGCGAGCGCCGGGCTGCACGATCCCGGACCAGTCGGCGCCCTCGTCGAGCGCCGCGTAGCCGGCGGCGGTCAGGCGCCGGGCGACCTCGGCGCCGGCGTGGAACGAGCTCGGGGACGCGGTGACGAAGGCGGCGAGGTCGTCGATGTGGCGGCGGGCGTCCATGCGCCCATGCAACCACGGGCATCGGCGTCGCTTCCTGCCGGGACCGCGCAGACGACGCCGCCCCCGCCTGCGTCGGGCAGGGCGGGGGCGGAGCCGCGGTCCGGCGTCACTCGCCGAGGATCGAGTACAGCTCGCGGCGCAGCTCGTCGAGGCGGGCGGTGGCCCGGGCGCGCTGCTCCGGCGTCGCGCCGGCGCGGAACTGCATCACGGCGCCCGCCAGCTTCTTGAAGGCGAGGCCGAGGTCGTCCTCACGGCGACCGCGGCTCGCGTTCTCGAACGCCGTCTCGATCTGGTCCTCGTTCTCCTCGACGTACTTCCGGCCCTCGTCCGTCAGCGTGTACGCGCCGCGCGGGCCGTCGGCCTGCGAGACGAGGCCTTCGTCGACGAGCTGCGCGAGCGTCGGGTACACCGAGCCGGGGCTCGGCGTCCAGGCGCCCTCGGTGCGGTCGGCGATCGCGCGGATGAGGCCGTAGCCGTTCGAGGCGCCCTCGGCGAGCAGCCCGAGCAGGGCCGAGCGGACGTCGCCGCGCCGGGCGCGGGGGCCGCCGGGGCCGAAGCCCGCGCCGAAGCCGGGGCCGAATCCCGGGCCGAAGCCTCGGGGTCCGCGGTGCGGGAAGCCCTCCCAGGCGGAGGGTCCTGGATGCCGCCGCGCGCTGCGGCGGGAGTCGGATCCGTGGGGATCCCAGGGGAATGCATGCATGGTCGTGTCCTTCCGATCGCTGCGCCTCCTATAGGCGCTGCATCACGATATATCGGCGACAGTCGAAGAAGCAACCCGTTCGCGCACAGCGGACGGGCCTCTCCGAGGCGGAACGACGAAGGGCCCGGTCCTCCGTGCGGAGGCCGGGCCCTGGTGCGCTGGTCGCGGCTCAGGTCGCGGTGATGACCCCGGCGAGCAGGAGGCCGATGACGAGCACCGCGATCAGCACGCGGTAGGCGATGAAGACCGAGATCGGGTGCCGGACGACGAGCCGCAGCAGCCAGGCGATCGACACGTAGCCGACGATG
This sequence comes from Amnibacterium sp. CER49, assembly GCF_029846255.1. Classification (GTDB taxonomy): domain Bacteria; phylum Actinomycetota; class Actinomycetes; order Actinomycetales; family Microbacteriaceae; genus Amnibacterium. Next base: position 1,502,451 of record NZ_JARVWQ010000001.1, read on the forward strand.
AAGCTCACGACCGTCGCGACGGCGGTCGGTCCCCAGCCCACGGTGTGCGAGATGTCCTTCGCCGCGGTCGCCGCCTCGAACGCGCCGGCGGCGACGAGCGCCGGGATCCCGAGGAAGAACGAGATGCGAGTCGCAGCGAGGCGGTCGAGACCGCGGAACAGGCCGGCGCTGATGGTCGCGCCCGAGCGCGAGACACCGGGGATGAGCGCGATGCACTGCATCAGCCCGATGACGATCGCGTCCCTGAGGGTGAGGTCGGCCTCGCCGCGCCGCTTGGTGCCGACGCGCTCGGCGATGAACATGACGACGCTCCAGAGGATCAGCGCGCCGGCGACGACCCAGAGGCTGCGGAGCGGCCCGGAGATGAGGTGCCGGGCGGCGAGGCCGATGACACCGATCGGGATCGTGCCGATGATGACGTACCACGCGAGCCGATAGTCAGGATCGGATCGCTGGGAGCCGTCGCGGAGCCCCCGCACCCACGCGGTGATGATGCGGACGATGTCGCGGCGGAAGTAGACGATCGCGGCGATGATCGCGCCGATCTGGATGATCGCGGTGAACGCGGTCACGCCGACGTCGTCGACCTTCAGGCCGAGCAGCTTCTCGACGATCGTGAGGTGTCCGGTGCTCGATACCGGGAGGAACTCGGTGAGGCCCTCGACGATGCCGAGGATCACTGCGGAGATGAGGTTCATGGGGTCCCGTCGGAAGGCGGAACCCCATTCTGTCGGCGTGGCGCGAAGGAGACGCTGATCCTTCGCACGGCGCGCCGCAGGCGGACGATCAGCGGTCGAGCTTGTCGAGCAGCAGGATCGGGCCCCCGATGGACAGCGTGATGAGCATCACTCCACCGATGTAGGTGAACGGCTGCACCACGTCGGCCGCGCCGAACCCCGCACCGAGGATGACGACGCCCGCGATGAAGACGATCACGGCGATCACCGCGGCGATGGCGTTGCCCATGGGGTCCTCCTTCGACCGGCCGCTCGGTCGGCGGTCGCCGCCCAGGCTACCGGGAGCGGCTCGGCCGCGACGGCGCTCCGGTCACGGCTCCTGGCGCTGCTCGATCCCGTCGGCGACGGAGCCCTCGAGCTCGTCCTGCGGAGGCAGCTCTGGAGTCGCGGTCGCGGCCCGGTCGAGGCTCTCGGCCGCCGGCTCGGCAGCGAGGGGCTGGGCCTGCTCGAGCACGTCCGCGTCGTCCGCCTCGATGCCGGTGCCGTCGTCGCGGTGCAGTGGATCGCTCATGCCTTCCACCGTCGCCCGTCTCCTTGAGTGCCCGGTGAGCGCGGAGGAGGAGCATGACGGCATGCCCGCGCTCCCGCCGCTCGTCCTCGACACCGACCTCGGCAGCGACGTCGACGACCTGCTCGCGCTCGCCGTGCTGCTCGGCTCGCCTGAGGTGACGATCACCGGCGTGACGACGGTCTACGGCGACACGGCGCTGCGGGCGAGGATCGCCGCGCGAGCCTTCCGGCTCGCCGGCCGCACGCCGCCGTCCATCGTGCCCGGCCTCGCCCAGCCCCGATCGGGCCGCGAGGTGTGGTGGGCCGGCCACGAGGGCGAGGGCCTCGAGGGCCTCGACGAGGAGCGGATCGACGAGCACGACGACGCGGTCGCGCTGCTCGCCGCCGCGGAGCACGTGGTCGCGATCGGTCCGCTGACCGACCTCGCGGCGGCGGTCGAGGAGCCGGGCTGCTCGCTCGCCGGCGCGACGCTGATGGGCGGCGACTTCGGACCCGAGGCGCGTCCGGAGCACAACCTCCGATCGGACGCCGCCGCCGCGGACCTCGTGCTCCGGTCGGGGCTGGAGCTGACGATCGCCGGGCTCGACGTCACCGAGCGCGTGTCGCTCGGCGAGGCGGAGGTCGGCCGCATCGCCTCCTCCGGACTGCTCGGCGAGCTGCTCGCGGCGCAGATCCGCACCTTCTGGCGGTTCCTCGGGGAGGCGAGGAGCTCCCCGCACGACCCGATCGCGGTGCTCACCCTGCTGCAGCCCGACCTGTTCGAGTTCCGCCGGGGCCGCATCGACGTCGAGACGGCCGGGGACGCTGCCGGCCGCGTCTCCCTCACCGAGGATCCGGCGGGCCCGCACCGGGTCGCCGTCGACCTCGACGCGGATGCGGTGCGCGAGGAGATCCTCACCCGGATCCTCGCCGCGACGCGCTGACCCGGCTGCGATCAGTCCCTGAGTCCTTGGACCCTGGTCGGCCGTCTTCGGCAGGGGGCACGCTGCGCGCATCCGTGCGATCGAAGGAGATCCGCATGCTGCGTCGCGTGCTCGCCGCCACCTCCCTGCTGCTCCTCGGTGGGGTGCTCGTCGCCGCACCCGCGAGAGCGGCCACGGCGCCCCTCCCGGGTGCGATGGCCGCCGCCGGCGACTCGATCACGCGGGCGTTCGACGTGAACGGGTCGCACTTCCTCTCGGACGCGCCCGCCGAGTCGTGGTCCACCGGCACGGACGGCACCGTGCAGAGCGAGGCGCAGCGGCTGCTCGCGATCGACCCGGCCCTCGCGGGTCAGGTGTACAACGACGCGAAGACGGGCGCGAACATGTCCGCGCTCGACGCGCAGCTCGCCACCGCCGCCTCGCCGGCCCAGCACGCGGACTACGTCACGGTGCTCATGGGTGCGAACGACGTGTGCGGCAAGACCGTCGCCGGCATGACCCCCACCGGCACCTTCAGGAGCGAGTTCGCGACCGCGCTCGCGGACTTCACGAACGCCCGACCGAACGCCACCGTGTTCGTCTCCTCGATCCCGAACGTGTACACGCTCTGGTCGCTGCTGCACACGAACGGGTCGGCCCGGTTCGCGTGGTCGATCTACGGGGTGTGCCAGAACATGCTCGGGTCCACCGTGACCGAGGCGCAGCGGCAGACCGTGCTCGCCCAGCTGCAGGCCGACAACGACGTGCTCGCCCAGGTGTGCGGGGCGAACCCGCAGTGCCGGTGGGACAACTACGCGACGTACAAGGTCGCGTTCACGACCGCGCAGGTGAGCACCGTCGACTACTTCCACCCGAGCATCGCGGGGCAGAAGCTCCTCGCGCAGGTCGCGTGGGGCGCGGGGCCGTTCGCCGGTTGAGACGCCGGAGTCAGCCGCTCGTCGCGGCGAGCCGCTCGTCGCGCAGCGCGCGGAGGTGCACGGCCGCCCAGGTGCGGTACGGCCGCCAGCCCTCGGCGACGACCGGGAGCCGCGCGTCGTCGCCGTAGCGCGCGGCGACCTCCTCCTCGAGGCGCGGCTCGTGCGCCGGCAGCGCATCCGGCGCGTTCGCGCCCCGCACGACGACGAGCTCGGCCGCGAACGGGCCGAGCCCCTTCACCTCCTGCACCGCGGCGACCGCCTCTGCGGGATCGAGCGCCCGCAGCACCGCGCCGTCGAGGCGCCCGTCCAGCGCGGCGTCCGCGACGGCGTGCAGGTACTCCGTCTTGCGGCCCGGCAGACCGAGGTCGAGCCCGCGGATCCGCTCGGGCGCCGGGAAGGCGCCGTCGTCCCCGTGCTCCGCGACGAGGCGCCGCCGCAGCGAGGCGGCCTGCTCGACGCGGACCCGCTGCGACAGCACGCACCACGCGGCCGCCTCGTACGGGGAGAAGAAGCCGCAGGGCCGGAAGCCGGGCAGCGCGCGCTGCGCGTCGGCGATCACCGGGTCGCGGTCACCGACGGCGGGCCAGCCGCCGCCGTCGACGTCGATCGCGAGGAAGCGCGCCGTCTGCGTCGCAGCTGCCTCGAGGTCGCCGGAGCCGGACAGCGCGAGCAGGGCGTGGTCCCCGTCCTGCCGGATCACGGCCTCCGCCCGGGACCAGTCGGCCTCGACGAGGAAGGTGGTCCGCAGCGCGCCCGGCTCCTGGCCCTGCAGCGCCGTCGGGCGGAACCCCTCCCAGAACCGGCGGCTCGTCTCGAGCGACCACGGGCCGAGCACCGCCACCTCGACGGCGTGCTCGGCCACGGGATCAGCTCGCGGGGTTCGTGGCGGAGCCGGTCGTCGCGCCGGCCGACGGCTCGGACTCGGCGCCGCGGGTCTCCGCGGTCGACCGGTGCTGCGGGGTCTCCACCGTGCGCCACGTGTCGATCGCGATCACGACGCCGAGCTCGAGCAGGGCGAGCGAGACCGCCGCGAGCGTGTCCGTCGGCCAGTGGTATCCGAGGTAGACCCGGTTGAAGGCCATCGTGAGCAGGAAGACGACCGCGATCGCGTAGATCAGGATCGACACCTTGCGGTTGCCGATCCTCGAGACGACCAGGTACCCGCCCGTGAGCATGTAGTTCGCGACGCCGAGCACGTGGCCCGACGGGAACGACGCGGTGTGGTCGGGCCCGAAGAGCATCTGCCCGAGCGGCGGCCGCGGGCGGCCGACGAGGTGCGCGATCGTCTCGGCGAGCACGACCCCCGTGATCATCGCCGCGGCGAGCAGCAGCGGACGCCAGCCGTGCTTGCCGATGAGGAACCAGAGGACCACCGTGATCGCCACGACGATCGGCATCGCGATCGGCCCGAAGATGATCGCGAGGAAGATCATGAACCCGGTGAGGCCGGGGGAGCGGAAGTGCTCGATCGTCCGCTGCACCGGACGGTCGACCACCGACAGGCCGGTGTGGTTCGTCACGTCGAAGAGGAGCAGCAGGAAGCCGGCGAGTCCGACGACGGCGAGCACCGCCGCGAGCACGAACAGGTGGCGGCGCTGCGCCTCGGTGCGAGGACGGGCCTCGGCGAAGAACCGCTCCCGCCACGGTCGCTTGCCCGAATCGGTCTTGACGGACGACTTCACCTTCGGCTCCTTCGGGACGGCGGCGACACCGCTGCACGTCGCGCTGGCAGCACCATAGGGCCAGGAGCTCGGGCGCGGCCTGCCCCGCGTCGAACCCGGATCCTGCGCGCCCGCGGCCTGCGCGCGTATCCCCCGGATCGGGTCCTGGCGCGGTGCCGTCGTCTGCGCGAGCATCCATGCACCCATCGGAATGCAGCGGAGGCGGAGCAGGTGAGCGAGGAGACCGTCGTCGCCGAGCGCGACGAGCCCGCGGCCGTCGTCGCCGGAGCGGCCAGAGCGGCGCGGAAGGCCCACCGCAGCGCGCCGTGGCACATCGCCGCCCGCGTCGGCTTCGCCGTGAGCGGCCTCGTGCAGCTGATGATCGGGGTGATCGCGCTCCAGGTCGCCTACGGTGCCCACGAGGGCCAGGCCGATCAGTCGGGCGCGCTCGAGGACATCGCCCGCGCCCCCGGCGGACCGCTGCTGCTCGGCATCTGCATCGTCGGCTTCGCCGCGCTCGGGCTGTGGCTCGCGCTGTCCGCGGCGCTGCGTCGCCCGACCGCCGGCGGGCGCGCCCGCAGCCTGCGCCTCGGGGACGGCTTCAAGGCGCTCGTCTACCTCGGGCTCGCCGGCACGGCGCTCACGGTCCTCGTCCGTGGCACCGACGACTCCGCTGCGAGCACCCACGACCTGAGCGCCGCGCTGCTGCGGATGCCCGGCGGTCAGGCGCTGCTCGCGGTCGTCGGCTTCGGCGTCATCGCGGTCGCCGGCTACCTCGTGCAGAAAGGGGTGCGCCGCGGCTTCCGCGACGACATCGACCTGCCCGACGACCTGCCGGAGCGGCCGGTGATCGCGCTCGGGGTGCTCGGGTACGTCGCGCGCGGCGTCGCGCTGGGCACCGTCGGCGCGCTCGTCGTCGCGGCCGCGCTCACGGCCGACCCGGCGCGCGCGAACGGCCTCGACGCCGCGCTGCGATCCGCCGCCGAGCTGCCCTCCGGCCGACTCGTGCTCACGCTGATCGCCGCCGGCTGGCTCGCCTCGGGCGTCTACGGGTTCGTGCGGGCGGCGCGCGCCCGGATGCGGTGATCGCTGCGGCCCGAGCAGCCGCCGCGGGCTAGAACCCGCCGAAGAAGCCGGCGTTGACGGTGTTCGAGGTGAAGCCCTTGGCCATCAGGTCGCCCGCGACGTCCTCGTCGTCGTGCTGCGGCTCGACGTCGAAGTCGACGACCCCGTTGGTCTGGTCGAACGGCTTGTCCTCCGTGAGGTGCACCCACGGCTTGTCCGCGAGCGATGACCGGTGCTTCCTGCGCACGCCGTGCCTCCTGGTGCGACCGGCGGTCGTGCCGCGGCCGAGATGCCGATCATGCTCCCGGGTGCGGGGGAGCGCCAGCGGTGGCCGCGAGCGGCGCGACGGCCGCCCCGCCCGGCGCGGTCGACGCCGCTCGCGTGCAGCGGGCCGACAGGGCGTAGCGGAGCAGCGCGACGTCCCCGATCGCACCGGCGTCGAGCAGCACCGCGCGGCTCGACGGGGCCCATCGGAAGCGGCCGTCGCCGACGAAGCGCGGGGCGCGGGAGTCCCCGACGAGCACCGGGGCGACCGACAGCTGCAGCTCGTCCGCGAGCCCGTCGGCGAGGAACTGCGTCAGGACCGCTCCGCCGCCCTCCACGAGTAGCCGGCCGACGCCGCGGGTCGCGAGGTCGCGGACGACGCGGTCCATCGACGGGCGCGGACCCGCATCGACGACGGTCGCGAGCGGCCCGAGCCGCCGGCCGAGTCGGCCCGCCGCGGCGTGGGCGCAGTAGACGACGCGGGCCGCGTCGCCCGCGGTGAAGAAGCGGGCACCCGGGTCGAGGGCTCCCGTGCCGGTCACCGTCACCCTGATCGGGGAGGGCTGGCGCCCCGCGGCGACCCGTGCGGCACGGAGGGCGGATGCGCGCACGAGCAGCCGCGGGTCGTCGCGCCGCACGGTCGTGGCGCCGACGAGGATCGCATCGCACCCGGCGCGCAGCGCGTCGACCCGAGCGAAGTCGAGATCGTTCGAGAGCCGAAGGCGCACGTCGGTGGCGTCGTCGAGGTACCCGTCGAGCGAGATGCAGCAGCTGAGCACGGTGTACGGGCGCTCGGTCATCGGGCCGCTCCGCTCCGGGCGCGCCGCACCGGGAGCCGCCTCGCTGCGGGGGTCAGCAGCGGGACGATCCCCGGGAGGACCGCGATCAGGGCGAGCGCCCCGTAGGCGACGCCGGCGCTGACACCCGCCGCCGTGCCCAACCCCGCCGCGGCGAAGACGACCGCGGCGGCACCTTCCCGTGCACCGAGGCCGCCGAACCCGATCGGTACGGCCATCGCCACCTGCACGGCGACAGCGAGCGGCAGGAGCCGACCCGGATCGGGAGGGGCCCCCGTCGCGACCGCCGCGAGCACGAGCACGCCCGCGTGCAGCAGCGCCACCGCCACGGACAGGACGATCACGAGCGCGAGCACGACGGGCCGCCGTGCCAGCCGCCGCAGGTCGGTGCGCAGCAGCCGTGCCGGGCCGGCCGTGGGTGCGCGTCCGCCACACGCGGCGAGCGCCGCCGCCACGAGCGCTGCGACCGCGAGGAGCACGATCCAGCCGGGAAGGCGGACCGGGGGAGGGAGGGCCGGGAGCGCCGCGGCGAGCAGCACCAGCTGCACGGCCTGGCCGGCACCCCGATCCCAGGCGACGACGCGCAGCCGGCGCAGACGCTCCCCGGCGGGGGCTCGGCGCAGCGCCCGCTCCACATCGCCCGTGACGCCGCCGGGCAGCACGGTGTTCAGCAGCTGCGACCGGTAGTACGCGGCGAACGCGGCGTCGAGGGGCAGGGGCGTCCCGAGGAGACGGCCGAGCGCCTGCCAGCGCAACGCGGACAGCAACGTCGTCAGCGCCGTCGCGGCGACGGCGGCGAGCACCACCGGCCCGGTGAGCCGTCGCAGGCCGTCGACGAACGGCGCGGCGCCGACGCGGACGAGGAGCAGGGCGAGCACCGCGACCCCCGCGCCGCGGATCGCCCAGCGCAGCGCGGCTCGGCATCCCGCGCTCACCGGATCGCCTTCTCCACCGCGGTCGCCGCGAGCGCATCGGCCACGGTCTCGGCGGTCGCCGCCCAGGTCCGCCGGCGCCCCGCGTGGTCGCGCGCCGCGGCGGTGAGGTGGTGCCGCAGGTCCGCACGGAGCAACCAGGCGCGCAGCGCCGCGGCGAGGCTCTCCGGATCCCCCGGCCGGACGAGGAGGGTCGCCGCAGGATCGACCGCTTCGCGGACCCCGCCCGTATCGGCGGCGATCACGGGGACGCCGCATGCGAGCGCCTCCGCGAGCACCATGCCGTAGCTCTCCGACCGCGACGGCAGCACCAGCACGTCCGCCCCCGCGTACAGGCCGGTGATCGGGTTGCCGGGCCGCGGTCCGGTGATCGCGACCCTGCCCGCGATGCCGGACGTGCCCGCGAGCGCCCTCAGCCGCTGCACGAACTCGGGCTCGCCCGGACCGACGAGCTCGCAGCGCCACTCCTGCCGCCGGAGGCCGCCGAGCGCGACGAGCAGCACGTCCTGCCCCTTGTGCGGCTGCAGGGCGGCGACGCACCGGATCCTCCTGCCGCTCGGCGAGGTGCTCACGAGCCGCGTCGGCCGCACCCCGGGCGGTGCGACCGCGACCGTCGTGCCGGGCGGCAGCAGCGCGCGCACCTGCGAGGCGGTCCACCGGCTCGACGTGACCACCGCCGGAGCGTGTCGCAGGCCCTCGAGCACGGTGCCGTCGCGCGGTGGCATGTGGAGCAGCGGCACGACGTGGTCGTGCGGCAGCGCCCCCTCCGCACCGGGCTGCTCGAGGAGCAGCCCGTCGAGGAGCACGGGCCGATCCGGGGCCGCAGCGATGAGCGCGGCCCGGAGCGCTCCCGGGCCGGGCGCGACCTCGATCAGGCGGCCGGACCATCCGGCGGCGCTCAGCGACGCGGCGAGCTCGACGTCGTACCGGTTCCCGCCGCTCGGCCGGCGGGGATCGTGCACCCCGGCGGGGACGAGGAAGGTGAACGCGCTCATCGGTCGCGCTCGTAGGTGGCCGAGGCGACGGGGGACTCGGCCAGCGTGACGGCGATCGCCTCGATCGCGCTCCCGTCGTCGCCGAGCGCACCGTCCGCGATGCGCTCGTGCAGGCGGTCCGCGACGACCCGGGCGAGCACCTCGGTCGTCGTGTTCACGCCCGCGAGCGCGGGATCGTCGTCGAGGTTGCGGCGGTCGAGCGGGTCGAGCACCGCCCGCAGCAGCGCGGCCGCCGCGGCGAGGTCGGCGACCGTGCCGTCCGGGCCGAGGGAGCGGCGGCGCAGCGTCGCGTCGACGACGTACGTGGCGCCGTGCAGGCGCTGGGCGGGACCGAAGGCATCGCCGGTGAGGCTGTGCGCGACCAGCACGTGGTCGCGGACCGTGATGCTGAACATGGCGTCATCCGCCTCCGTACTCGATCAGCTGGCAGAGGCCGTCGCTCCTGCCGCGGGCCATCTCGGCGAGGAGCGCCGGGAGCTCGTCGAACGGCCGCGCGGGGGCGAGCAGCGCGTCGAAGGCCGGGTCGCGCAGCAGCTCGAGCGCGAGGGCGAGCCGGTCGTGCGGCGTGCGGACGCCCCGTCGCGCGGGCGCCACGAGGCCCACCTGGCTCGACGCGATCGTGAGGCGTCGAGCGTGGAAGTCGCCCCCGAGGTGGACCGCGACCACGACGTCGCCGTACCAGCTGAGCTCGGCGACCGTCCCCTCGGTGCGCACCAGGGTGAGCGCGAGATCGAGCCCGGCGCCCGTCCCGCTCGCGTGGTACACCACGTCCTGCTCGCCCTCCGCGTCGTCGGGACCGCCGAAGCGAGCGCCCAGTGCCGCCGCCGTCCCGGCGCGGGCGGGGTCGATGTCGACGACCGTCACCGCGGTCGCGGGCTGCCGCACGGCCAGTCGCGCGACGCACGAGCCGATCAGGCCGCCACCCACGACGGTGATCCGGTCGCCGATCAGCGGCGGCACGTCCCAGAGCGCGTTCAGGGCGGTCTCGACGACGCCGGCGAGCACCGCGCGCCGCGGCGGGACCTCCGCCGGCACGGGGACGACCGCCGCGACGGGGAGGACGCTCGCGGTCTGGTGCGGTGCGAGGGCGAACACGGTGCGACCGAGGAGGGGGGCCGGCCCCTGCTCGACGATCCCCACGTTGAGGTAGCCGTACTTCACGGGTCCAGGCAGCTCGCCCTCCTGGAACGGCGCGCGCATCCGGGCCCGCTCCGAGGGCGGCACCCGTCCGCCGTGCACGAGCAGCTCGGTCCCGCGGCTGACGCCCGACCACCGCGTGCGGACGAGGACCTCGCCCGGGCCCGGATCCCGCGCCGGTTCCGAACGGATCTCGCCGATGCCCGGCTCGCGGATCCAGAACCCGCGTTCGCCGCCTGCCATCTCCGCTCCGATCTCCGTCGACCGCCGGTGAACCGCACGGCACAGCCGCTCGTGGTCCCTCTTGAAGAAGGAGACGAGATGCAGGGCTCTCCGGTTCGACACGGGATCGCGGCCGCGCTGCTCGCGCAGGCGTCGTCGCTCGCGCTGCTCCTCGGGACGGGCGGCGTCAGCCCCGCCGGAGCCGCCGCCGGCGCCGGCTACGCCGTGCTCTGCGCGGCCCTCATCGACCGCGGACTGCGGCGGAGCGGTGCCGTTCGCGTCGGCCCGGCGAACGCGGTGACCTGGGCGCGCTGCGTGCTCGTCGGCGCCGTCGTCGCGCTCGCCGTCGCTCCGCCGCCCGGCGCGGCGCTCCCGCTCGCCGCGCTCGCCGCCGTCGCGCTGCTGCTCGACGGGATCGACGGCCGGGTCGCCCGCGCCACGGGCACGGTCTCCGCCTTCGGCGCCCGCTTCGACATGGAGGTCGACGCCTCGCTCGTGCTCGCGCTGAGCGCCGCAGCCGCGCCGCGCGTCGGCACCTGCGTGCTGCTCGTCGGCGCGGCACGGTACCTCCTGCTCGTCGCGGCGCTGGTCGTGCCGCGACTGGCCGCCCCCACGCCGCCGCGACTCTGGCGCAAGGCCGTCGCCGCCGTGCAGGGGATCGTGCTCACGGCGGTGGCCTCCGGGCTGCTGCCACCGCCGCTCGCCGTCGGCGTGGCGGCTGCGGCAGCGCTCGCGCTCGCCTGGTCCTTCGGCACGCAGATCGCATCGCTGCTCGCGCCCGGGCCGACGCGGGCTCCCGTGGCCGCACCCGTCGATGCGTGACGCGCCTCGCCGCCCGAAGCGGTCGGCCCCGATCCTGCGTCGCGCGGGTCGCGTCGCCGCCGTGGGTGCGGTGACGGCCGCGCTCCTGGTCCCGGCGACGCTCGAGGAGCTGCGACCGGACGCGTTCCTCCGCCTGCCCGTCGAGGGGGTGGTGCTCGCCGCCCTGCTCACGGTGCTGCCGCGGCGGCTCGTGGCGCCCACGGCCGCCGGCGCCGGTGTGGTGCTCGCGCTGCTCACGCTCGTCAAGGCGGCGAACGCGGCCGTGGAGCCGAGCCTCGGCCGCCCTCTCGACCTCGTCTCGGACCTGCCCAGCCTCGGTTCGGGTGCCGGCGTGCTCGCCGATGCGCTCTCGGTGCCCGTCGAGGTGGTGCTCGCGGGCGCCGCGGTCGTCGCCGTGCTCGTGGTCGTCGCGCTCGTCGCGGCCGTGCGCGCGCTCGCCGCGGTCCTGCGGGAGCACCGCCCGAGCGCGCTGCGGGTGCTCGCCGCGCTCGCGGCCGCGTGGCTCGTGCTCGCCGCGGCCCGCACGCCGTTCGCGTCGGCCGGCACGACCGGGTTCGCCGCCGGCGTCGTCGGCCGCGCCGTCGCCTCCGCCTCCGCCGATCGCACCTTCTCGACCGCGCTGCGGAGCACGGATCCCGTGTCCTCCTCCTCCGGACTCGCGGCGGGTCCGCTGCGCGGCAAGGACGTCCTCGTCCTGTTCGTCGAGAGCTACGGCGAGGTGGCGGTGCACCGCTCCTCGATCGCCGGCGCGGTCGACGCCGCCCTCGCTGAGGACACCCGGCGCCTCGCCGCGGCGGGATGGTCGGCGCGCAGCGCGATGCTCACGTCGCCCACCTTCGGCGGCGTCAGCTGGCTCGCGCACGGGACCCTGCAGTCCGGCCTCTGGGTGCCGGACCAGCAGTCCTACGACCGGCTGCTCTCGAGCCGGCGCCTCACCCTCACGCGGGCCTTCGGCGAGGCCGGTTGGCGCACCGTCTCGGACGTGCCGTCGGACCGCGGAGCGTGGCCCGAGGGGCGGCGCTTCTACGGCTTCGATCGGATGCTCGACGCGACGAACGTCGGCTACCGCGGTCCGCGGTTCGGTTACGCGAGGATCCCGGACCAGTGGACGCTCGCGCACCTCGCCGCGACCGAGCTGGGCCCGGGGCACGCGCCGGTGATGGCGGAGGTCGACCTCGTGTCGTCCCACACCCCGTGGACCCCGCTGCCGCGCCTCGTCGACCCCGCGGCGCTCGGGGACGGCTCCGTGTTCGACCCGATGCCCGCGAAGGGCCTCGCGGCCGAGGTCGCGTGGCGGCGCCCCGAGACGGTGCGGGCCCTCTACGGCCGGTCGATCCGGTACTCCGTCGACGCGGTCACCCGCTTCGTCGCCGCAGCGCACGAGCGTGATCTGGTGGTGCTGATGGTCGGCGACCATCAGCCCGCCCGGATCGTGAGCGGTGACGGGGCGAGCCACGACGTGCCCGTCTCGCTGATCGCATCCGACCCGGCTGTCCTCAGCGCGGTGACCACCTGGCACTGGTCGGCAGGGCTGCGGCCGTCCGACACGAGGCCGGTCTGGCGGATGGATGCGCTCCGGGACCGGTTCCTGGGCGCCTTCGACCGCGAGTAGGCGCCGCTCGCATGCACCTGGCGATCCGCTCCCGTACAGTGGTAAGGAAAGCCTTACCTCAGAAGAAGGAGCAGCACGTGAACTTCGGTAGCACCTTGGCCCTCGGCGCCGTCGCAGGCGGCACGATCGTCCTCGGCCTGCCCGTCGGTCGCATCAAGGCGCCGGCGCAGTCGCTGCGGGTGCTGCTCAGCGCGGGCGCCGTCGGCGTGCTGCTGTTCCTGGTCTGGGATGTGCTCACCGCGGCATGGGAGCCGATCGACGCGGAGCTGAGCGGCGCGACGCACACCGGCTCGCTCGCGGGACTGGCGGTGCTCTTCGTCCTCGGGATCAGCGCGGGACTGCTCTCGGTCGTCTCGTACGAGCGCTTCCTCAACCGTCGACGCGCCGCGGCGACGGACGGCATCCAGGCGAGCCGGCCACTCGCGGTGCTCGTCGCGATCGGCATCGGCGTGCACAACCTCGCCGAAGGCCTCGCGATCGGCCAGTCCGCAGCGGCTGGAGCGCTCGGGCTGATGGTCGTGCTCGTCGTCGGCTTCGCGCTGCACAACGCCACCGAGGGATTCGGCATCGTCGCGCCGCTCGCCGCCGACGCCCAGCGGCCCTCCTGGGGCTTCCTGCTGCTGCTCGGCGCCATCGGCGGCGTGCCGACCTTCCTCGGTACTGCGATCGGCTGGGCGTACTCGAGCACCGTGCTCAGCGTGCTGTTCCTCTCGCTGGCAGCCGGATCGATCCTCTACGTGATCATCCAGCTGCTCGGCATCGCCGCCCGCGCCCACCGCAACGACCTCGTCGCGTACGGGGTGCTCGCCGGTCTCTTCGCGGGGTTCGCCACCGACGCGATCGTCACGCTCGGCGGGGCGTAGAGACCGCTCCGGCGTCCGATCGCCCCATCGCCCGCGCGATGCGCTCCAGCTCCGCGAGATGCGCGGAGGGCTCCGCCCCGATGTCCGCGCCACCGTTCCGCTCCAGCAGGGCGAAGGTCTGCCCGCCGTGCCAGACGGTGTCGCTGAGCACGTGCAGGGCCACCGCCAGCAGCGTGACGTGCGGACGCGGCCACCACGGCACGAATCCCGGGGCGTCGAGCGGCAGCTCGGCGATCGCCCGGTCGGACCGGGCCCCGGCCGCCTCGTACCGCTCGACGACCTCGGCCCTGCTCTCGTGCTCGGCCGCCCACAGGTGCGCGTCGACCGCGGCGTCGTCGCGCCAGTCGGGCAGCCCGGCGACCGGCCGCTCGAACACCGGGCCGAAGTAGTACGCCTCCCACAGCGCGACGTGCTTGACGACCCCGAGCAGGTTCGTGCCGCTCGGATCGAGCGGTCTGCGGACCTCGTACTCGGAGCGCCCGTCGAGCTGCGTCACGAGCGCCTGCCGCGCGTCGCGGAGCTCGTGCAGGAGGGCGTCCTTCGCGTCGTCGTCGTCCACGGCGCCATCGTGGCATCACGGTCGCCCCCCGAGCCGCCGGCGGCCGGGGAACACCCGGGGCCCCGGTAGGGTTCCGCTGCCATGAGCCTCCACGACGTCGCCCTGACCACGATCGACGGGCGGGAGACGTCCCTCGCCGAGTACGCGGGGGAGACGATCCTCGTGGTCAACGTCGCGTCACGCTGCGGCCTCACGCCGCAGTACGAGCAGCTCGAGGCGCTGCAGCGGCGCTACGCCCACCGCGGCTTCACCGTGCTCGGCTTCCCGAGCGATCAGTTCGCGCAGGAGCTCGACAGCGAGGCGGCGATCGCCGAGTACTGCAGCACCACCTGGGGCGTCTCGTTCCCGATGTTCGCCCGCGTCGCGGTGAACGGGCAGGACCGGCATCCGTTCTTCGCCGAGCTCACGAAGGCCGCGGACCTCGACGGCGAGGCGGGGGACGTGCGGTGGAACTTCGAGAAGTTCCTCCTGACGCCGGATGGTCGGACCGTGCGGTTCCGCTCGGCCGTGCGACCCGACGACTCAGCGATCACGGACCGCATCGAGGCGGCCCTCCGGTCGGCCGCCTGATCCGAAGCACGAGACGAGGGGACGACGATGGCGGGAACCGATCGGCGGCAGGCGGCGCGGGCCCACGCGGCCGAGCAGCGCCGGCAGGAGCAGCGGCGGCGCGCACGGCGGCGCGGCATCACGATCGCGGCGATCGTCGCGGCTGCGGTCGCGGTGCTCGGCGGTGGCACCGCCGCGATCGTCGCCGCCACGGCGTCGCCGGCCGCGAACGCGGACGGCCGCACCAGCCCTCCGCCGTGGAGCGCCCCCGCCGACGTCGAGGCCCGTGTGAAGGCCGCCGGCCTCGGGATGCTGACCGCCGAGGGCACCGCGCTGCACATCCACCAGCACCTCACGGTGACGGTGGACGGCAAGGCCGTCCAGGTGCCGGCCTTCATCGGCATCGATGAGCAGGCGCAGCGCATCTCGGCCGTCCACACCCACGACGCGTCCGGCATCATCCACGTCGAGTCGCCCGAGGTGCGCACCTTCCACCTCGACCAGGTCTTCGCCGAGTGGGACGTGCGTCTCGCGAAGCACGCGATCGGCCCGTACGTGGACGGGAAGGACGGTGCGACGTTGACGGTGTTCGTGAACCAGCACCGCTACACGGGCGATCCGCGGTCGATCGCGCTCACCGGGCACGAGGACATCGACCTCGTCGTCACCCACGGCGCGGCGACGCCGCAGCCGCCCGCGAAGTTCGTCTGGCCGAAGGGGCTGTGAACGGCGGGCGCCGCCGGGGGCGCCGCGCGGGTAGCAGGGCGCGACGGCAGGTCGGTCACCGCCGTTCCCCTGCTCGTCGGCGGGCAGGGCCGACCTCGCGCCCTCCCCTGCCGCGATGTCGTGCCCGGAGGCCAGACTGCGGGGGACCCACCCGAGCAGAGGAGCGCCGATGTCGACCGTCTTGAACCCCTACATCAGCTTCCGCGGCAACGCCCGCGAGGCGATGGAGTACTACCGGGACGCCCTCGGCGGCGACCTCGAGCTCGCCACCTTCAAGGACTTCCACGCCTCAGAGGACCCGAGCGACGACGACCTGGTCATGCACGCGAAGCTCACGACGAGGAGCGGGCTGGTGCTCATGGGCGCGGACCGGCCGGATCGCATGCCGTACACGCAGGGCGACAGCATCGCGGTCTCGCTCGGCGGCGAGGAGCGGGCCGAGCTGCAGGGCTACTGGGACGGCCTCGCCGAGCGCTCGACGGTGCTGCAGCCGCTCGAGGCGTCGCCCTGGGGCGACCGCTTCGGCATGCTCGTCGACCCCTACGGAGTGACCTGGCTGGTGAACATCGCCGCCTCGGCCGCCTGAGCGGGCCCCTGAGACGCGGCGGGTCCGTCCGTGAACCCGTCCGACGGCCGGGTCGCCCTCCGCGCCTGGTCGAGGGACGACGCACCGTTCATGGCGGAGGCGTTCGCGGATCCGGGAATCCGTCGGTACAACGGCCCGCACGACCGGGAGGGGCGTCCCGCGGCGCCGCTGACGCCGGCGGGCGCCGAAGCGACCATCGACCGGTTCACCGAGGACTGGCAGCGGTTCCAGGCCTCGGGAACGGCCGCTGGCGTGGCGTTCGTGGTCGCGGACGCCGGCTCCGGGGCCGCGGCGGGGTGCTGCGGCGTCGACAGCTGGAACGACGAGGACGTCGCGCAGATCGGGTACTGGATCGCCCCCTGGGCACGCGGCCGCGGCTTCGCGACCCGCGACGTCGTCCTGCTCACGGCCTGGCTGTTCGAGCGGGGAGCAGCCCGCGTCGTCCTGACGATCGTCAGCGGCAACGAGGGGTCCGCCGCCGTCGCCCGTCGAGCGGGATACCTGTACGAGGGCACCATGCGCTCGCACGCCGTGTGGCAGGGCCAGCGATGCGACGTGCTCTGGTTCGCCGCGCTGGCCGACGAGTGGCGCGAGCCGTTCCGCCGGGACTGAGGCGCGACGGCCGCCGCAGGAACGGGAAGGACCGCCGCCTCCCGGGGCCTCGGCAAGGGGCTCCGGCCGGCGTCGAGCCCTCGCTTCTCCCCCGCGCCTGACGGCCCTTCGGACGTACACTTCGCGCGAGGTTCCCGCGACGTCCGGCGGCGCCCGCGACACGCGGCCCGGTGAGGTGATGCGTGGCTCCCTACGACGCGGACGGGGTCGGGCCCGCGGATGCGGGCCGGCGCGCGGTGCCCACCCGCGAGGTCGCCGGCAGCGCACCCGTCCGCCGCCGCGCGCACGTGCTGGCTCGCGGCTCGGACTGGCGGTTCGTCCTCTTCCGCGCGCTGCTCGGCTTCGACCGCCAGCGCGGCGTGGACTCGGCGGCCGCGCTGACGTACCTGTCGTTCCTCGGGCTGTTCCCCATCACGCTGTCGGCCGTGTCCGCGCTCGCGCTCATCACCGGCAGGCCCGGCGCCGACCGGATCATCCTGGAGGTGATCTCCGCCGTCGCCCCGCCCGCCGGGGTCGAGGCCCTCAGCGGGCCGCTCAGCCAGCTCTCGAGCATCCCGTTGCCCGGGCTGGCGCTCGCGATCGGCGTCGTCCTCACGCTCTGGACGATCTCGGCGTACGCGGCGTGCTTCGGTCGGGTGCTGAACGGCTTCTACGAGGTGGCGGAGGGCCGTTCGTTCTGGCGGACGCGCGTGAACGGGTTGCTGCTGAGCGTGCCCCTCGGCGCGGGCGGAGCCGTGGTGGCGACGATCGTGCTGACCACGCCGCGGATCGGCACGGCGGTCGCCGACGCGGCGCAGGTGGACCCGCCGTTGAACGTCGCCTGGCAGATCGGCAAATGGCCTGTCCTGCTCGTCGTGCTGGCGCTCATGCTCGGCGCCCTGTACCGCTGGACGCCGAACGTGCGTCGCCGCAGCGCGAGTCCGATCAGCTACGGCGCGTTCATCGCGATCGGTGGATGGGCGATCTTCAGCACCGGCTTCGCCGTCTACGCGGCGGGCATCGGTCGCTACCGGGTGTACGGCTGGTTGACCGGCGCGCTCGTCATCACGCTGTGGCTCTATCTGTCGAACCTGGTGCTCGTCTTCGGCGCGAGCATCGATACCGAGGTGGTGCGGCTGCGCCAGCTGCGGCAGGGCATCGAGGCGGAGGTCCTGATCCAGGTGCCGCTGCGGGACCAGACGCACAACCTGCGGATCGCGCAGCGGGTGGCGGCGGCCGAGGCCGCAGGGCGCCAGATCCGGCTCGGCGAGGACTACCCGCGCAGGGAGCGGATCCGGCTCGCGCGAGAGGCGGCGGAGCGCGCGGAGCAGGAGCGTCGCGCCCGACTCGACCCGTTCCGCGGTACGCCGTCGCTCGGCCGGGCCCGCGGCGCGCCCCCCGACGCCGACCACCGGGACACCGGTCCGACGACCGCGCTCGCCGACGATGCCGGAGATGGAGAGCGTGACCACTGATCGGTGCTTCGGGTCACGTGTCCTGAACGGCGTGCCGTTCTTGTGCCTGGTGCGTGCAGTCGCTCGGTGACGCCGGATCGGAAGGTCGCGATTCCGGGTGCCCTAGCGCCTGGCGAACGCGGCCACCTCCTCGAGCCGATCCGACCCGACGCGCACGGTGATGGTGTCGCTCGGACCCGTCAGGTGCACGGGCGCGTCGAACACGGCCTCGTAGAGGGAGCCCGACCTGCGCTCCGCCGGCGCGACCGCTACCGCGCGGACGAGACGTGGCCACCCCTGGCGGTCGGCGCCCTCCGGAGATCGTGCTCCCGGGAGCGCGCGAAGCGTGTCCGGCGTGGTTCGGAACCGGAGCGTGGTGCAGCCCTGGGCCACGAGGGAGAGATCGCGATCCGATTGCACGACCACGACGATGCCGCCCGCCGAGTCGGCGAAGCTGTGCACCCGGCTCACAAGGATCTCCGGCGCAGACATGGCGAGACGGTAACCGGCGGCCTCCGCCCCGGGAGGGGTCCAAAGGCTGGGCCGTGCTCCTGGCGGTGCGGCAACGTCTGCACCCGCGGCGGAGCCGCTCCGGGCCCCCGAGCCGAGATCGGTCGACAGACCGGTCTTCGGTACCTGGACACGGCGCGCCGAGCGGTGGACCATGCGCTCAGCAGCGGCACCGACGGGGCGGCCTCTCCGATCCGCGTGACGCGATGGGCGGGAGGGCGACGTCGATGACGACGACCGAGCAGCAGGGCGGTAGTGAGGTGCCCAGGGTCGACGCACGCTCGGCGCCGGACCGTGACGAGATCGTCCGGGTGGTGCAGCAGTACGTGGCGGGGTTCGGTGGGCACGACACCGGGCTGTTCCGCCGGGCGTTCCATCCCACGGCTCGGATCTTCTTCACCTGGCCCGACGGCCGGCTCTTCGAGAACCTCATCGCCGAGGAGTTCGAGGGATGGGCGGCGTCGGATGTCACCGCTTCCGGTCGGGTGCTGTCGTTGACCCAGGCCGGGGACGTCGCGACCGTGCTGCTCGCGTTCGACCAGACCGACTCCAACAACTGGGTGGACGCGCATTCCCTGCTCCGCCTCGGCGGCGAGTGGAAGATCATGAACAAGACCGCCACGCACGCCACCCGCGCGGGTTGGGCGGGAGTACCGGCCAGGCGTCAGGGCGATGAACCGCAGGGTGCCGAGCCGCGGTTCGGCCTCGGGGCTGCACCCGATCGAGACGCGATCGCCCGCGTCGTGCATCTCTACACCGACGGGATGGGCGCAGACGACGAGGCGATGTTCCGAGAGGCGTTCCACCCTCACGCCCGCATCTCGTACACGAACGCCGAGGGCGAGCTCCACGAGGGACCGATGACGGAGGGCTACGAGCCCTGGGCGCACTGGCCGACACCGATCAGCGGACGGATCGTCGCTCTCACCCAAGCCGGGGACCTCGCGACCGTGGTCCTGGGCTTCGATGCGCCGGGCGGGCCGGAGGACTCGTGGCTGGACGTGCACTCGCTCCTCCGGATCGACGGCATCTGGCAGATCGTGAACAAGACCGCGACGCATGCCACCCGGGGGGACTGGGCAGGGAAGCGGCTCGCCTAGGAGCGCCGGGAGCCAGCGGGCCCGGGTGAGCCTGCTCTGTGCCGCTCCGCCCGTGCGACCGTCGTCACCGGCCCAGGGGCGAAAGGAAAAGCCCCGGTCGCCCGGGGCTTTCGAGGGTGGCTCCGACGGGCGTCGATCCCGTGACCTCTCGATTTTCAGAGGCCGCCGAGGGTGACGGCGAGTTATCGATAGATGGCGAGAGCGCCCACTGATCAGGAGTTCGGGTGCAGCCGACATATCGTGTCGGCGCACTGGATAGCGCGGCGTGTCGCGAGAAGTGTGCCTGTTTTGTGCCTGGTCCTAGGGTCTGCTCCCTGACGCGAGATCGAAAGGTCGGTCGGATTCGCGGTAGCCGACCTACTCGAGCCAGGGCAGCACCGGCCTAAGCGGGCCGTCGGGGAGAGGTCGCCCGCTTACGCTCGCGGCGCATGCCGGCCAGACTCACCCAGATCCCGGCCATGGCGAGGAACCCCGCTCCCTCGTAGGCAGACCTGCCTTCAGCCGGGGGCAGCATCGCGGGTGCGGCCATGAGCAGCACGGCGACCGCAAGCATGAGTGCCCACCAGCGGAGGATCGGGTGCACGCGGACGGCGCCGCGCACTGCCCTCCAGCCGCCGCCGGAGCGGGCGATAGCGAGCCCGAGCCAGCCACCTACGAGTGCGACGACGGCCGCGAGCAGCACAGCTGGGAGCGTGCCGCTCGAGGGTTCACCGTAGAGCACGGCGTGGTCCAGGGCGGAGTACCCGATACGCGCGCAGATCACGGTCGCAATGCCGGCGACCCAGATCGTCCGGTGCGCCGCGAGCCGGAGCACCGCGGCGGCTTCCCATGCGTTGGGGTTCCGGCCGAGTTCGTCGCGTGAGGGACGCCACGCCCGCCATGGCGCCAGCCGGCGGATCGAGATCAACGCGAGCCCGCGCTTCGCTTCGTCGTCCGCGGGATTGATCGCGAGGCTGCGCTCGAAGGTCCGGCGGGCCTCGTCGAGGCGGCGCATGCGCGCCTGGACCCACCCGAGCGCGTTGTGGGTGTCCGGGATATCAGGACTGATGCGAACCGCCTGCTCGGCGGCCCTCAGCGCGCGGCGGTCCGCACGACCCACCGTCACCGCTACGTTCGCTCGGTTGGCGTGCGCCTCCCAGGCGGACGGATTCATCTCGACGGCACGGTCAGCGGCACGGATGGCCGCCCTGGCTCGCCCGCGTCGGCTGAGGGCGATCGAGAGCAGGCGTACCGGCCACTCGAACTCCGGCGCGAGGGCAGCAGCACGGCGCGCCGCGCTCTCGGCGCCCAGATCATCGCGGTTCCGCAGCGCGATGATCGCACTCATACACAGGGCGCGGACGTCCTCGGGCTCCTGGGCCAGATGCGCAGCGATCCGGGCTGCCGCTTCTGCCGGACGGTTCAGCTCGAGGTAGCGCTCCGCGAGCGCGACTGCGTCGCTCATCGCCGGCTCCGCTTCCGCTGGGCGAGGTAGCGCTTCAAGTCGGCGTGGGTGCCGTCGTCCTCACCGAACTCGAGGACGGTCCTCGCCGACTCCAGCCAAGGGCCCGTCGACGGGGTGATCGCGCGGACGGCGGTGTCGAGGTCTCGCACGCTGATCGGCCGGGCCGTGCCAGTGCGCACGCTGTCGAGCAGCGCGATCTCGGCGGCGCTCTCGACGACGTGGGCGAGATCGGCGCCGGAGAAGCCCTCGGTCGCATTGGCGAGTCGACGCGTGTCGATCGCTTCCGCGGGGCGAGCCGCGATGCGGTCGCGCAGGATCGCTTCCCTCGCTTCAAGGTCGGGTGGCAGCACGAGGAGTGTGCGGTCGAGGCGGCCGGGGCGTCGCAGCGCGGGGTCCACGTCCCACGGTTGGTTCGTGGCGGCCAGCACGAAGACGCCTTCGTTCTCTGCGCCGATCCCGTCCATCTCCTGCAGCAACTCGTTCACGACGCCGCGCAAGCCGGAGCCGCGCGTCTGCGACCGGCGTTGCCCGATGGCGTCCAGCTCGTCGATGAAGAGCACGCACGGTGCTGCGGCGCGAGCCGCGTCGAACGCCGCGCGAAGGTTGCGTTCACTTGCGCCGACCCATTTGTCGAGCACGTCGGCGATGCCGATCGACAGAAACCCTGCGTCGAGCTCGCCGGCCAGCGCCTTGGCGAGAAAGGTCTTTCCACATCCGGGAGGGCCGTAGAGCAGCAGGCCACCACGGAGGCTCTTGCCGTAGAGGGCGCGGAGCTCGGGGTTCCTCAACGGCGCGAGGAAGGCGGCCTCGATGCGCTGCTTCACCTCGCGCATGCCGCCGACGTCGGCGAGGCGTGTCGCCGGACGCTCGATGTCGAACCGGTCGTCCCGTGTCGATACGGGGGAGAGGTCGAACTCCGCGGCGTGCCAATCGAATTCGTCACGCTCCGGCTGCATCGGTCCCGGTACGGAGGTCTCCGAGGCATCGATCGGGGCCGAAGCAGGGCCGGACATGGGTGTGGGCACCTCGACATCCGACGGCGCGAGGAGCATGGCGAGCAGCTGCCGGGCGTCCGTGTTGCGCGGGTCGACTGCGAGGACGGCCGCCACCACGGCCACGGCTTCGTCGGCACGCTCCCGGTCGCCCGCCTTGTGCAAGAGGCGTGCCAGGTGAAGCCGAAGCGACACCTGCTCGGGATTCGCCGTCACTGCGACCCGGAGCGCATCGATCAGTGATTCATCCACGCGGCGAGGCTAGGTAAGCGGTCATCCAATCGCACGACCCCTGACCGGGGAGCGAGGCTGGATTGGCTGCGCGGCTCCGCAGCCGCTTTGAAGCGCCGTCACTGAGTCACCGCGCGGGCCCGCAGGTGGGTTAGCGGCGGCCCAGGTCGCTGAAACGGATGAGCAGACGCGTCCTCTGGCTCTCGATCGGCAGGACTACGCCGTGCTCAGCCCGACATATCGGGTCGTGGCGCACCGTTAAATGGCCTGTCGCGAGATCGAGAGGTCGTGGTGACCGAGCACGAGAGTGGCGTGCGCTCCTGCCCGGTCGACCCATCCAGTGGCACGTGTTCAGGGCTTGTCTCGGTGCGCTGTTGTCAAGGGTGGTCAGGGCCGCGGCCGAACTACGGTCTCCAGGAACGCCGCCTCACGACTCGACGGGGCTTTTGGACTCGGCCTGCCTGAGCGCGAGAGCGGACACGAGAAGTGCGGTCCCGGCGGTGGCAGCAAGGACGATGGCCAGTGGCGGGGTCCCGGTGATCCCGAACAGTCCGGGCATCGGGGAGACAGTTGCGGCGAAGGCGAACGTGGTGAATCCGTAGACGGACGTCGCGGTCCCGGCCTGATCCGCCTGGTTCTCGAGCGCCGTACTCGCTGCCGCGGGAAAGCAAGCGCCGCAGGCGGCTGCGAAGGCCCAAAGGCATGGAGCGACTCCGTCGATGCCGAGGCGCTGAGCGGGGACGAGCGCGATGGCCACGATCAGAGCCAGTGAGGTGGCTGCCAGGAGCACGGGACGAGCGCCGACGCGCTTCACGAGGGCGGCCCCGGCCTGCACGCCGCCGATCAGAGCGACGGTGGCGACGAGGAAGACCGCGGCGAACTGAGGAGGGTTGAGCCCCAGGACGGTGCGCAGCAGAAGCGGGGATGCTGCTACGTAGGTGTAGACGCTGGCGTAAGTGCAGGCGCCGATCACGGTGGCGGCACCAAACTGCCGGTCGCTAAGCACTGCTCTCAGTCGATACGCAGGTGGACGACTGGACGGGACGAGGGTCTCCGGGACCGTGGTCGCGACGGCGAAGAGAAGCCCGATGCCGGTCAGTGTGAGCAGGACGAAGAGCCCGCGCCAGCCGATGAGGGGGAGCAGGAGGGCCCCGGTCACGGGGGCCAGCAGCGGCGTCGTGGTCGTGATCAGAACCACTCTGCTGAGCAGAGTGACGAACCGGTCGTTCTCCGTGAGGTCCCGCACGATGGCCAGCACGAGCACCGCCCCTCCGGCCGCGCCGATGCCCTGCGCGACCCGTCCCACCAGCAGGGCTTCAATCGACGGCGCCGTAGTACAGGTGATCGCGCCTGCGATGTAGAGGCCGGTGGCGAGCAGCAGCGGACGTCTGCGTCCGACCCGGTCGCTCCAGGTTCCGACAACCGCTTGGCCGAGCGCGAAACCGGCAGTCATCGATGCGAGTGTCAGCTGCACTCCGAGATCGGTCAGGCCGAAGTCACGTTGCAACTCGGGGAACGCCGGCACGTAAAGGTCGATGGAGACCGGTCCAAGCGCATCGACGAGCCCGAGCACCACGATCAGCCGTACGCGTATGGGAAACCGCGGTCGTGCGGGTTTGCTGCTCATTCCACTCCGGACACCGGTCATTGCGGATGACTGGTGTCGACCTTGGCAGCGCGAAGGTGTTCCGGTCAACCGCTTACGGTGGAAGTGAGAGGAGTCGCGTGGATGTGACCGTTCCTGCGCCAGCGGCGGTGGTGCGCGATTTCGTCAACAGCTTCGAGCCGCAGACGGACGAGGAGTCGTGGGGAACGCCCGCCGCGCTGCAGCAGTGGCTCGCTGATCACGAGTACTCCGTTGGTCCCGATGGGCTCGACGCACTGTGCTTGCAGCGCGCGAAGGATCTGAGGGAGGGACTGCGGAGCCTGCTGATGCAGCACGCGGGGCACGAAGCAAGCCACGCTGCGGTGGAGCGGATGCAGTCTGTGCTGGCCTCCCTAGCGCCCATGACCTCGCTCGGGCTCGGTGGCACCGTGCTCGTTTCGGCCGGCGACACCACCTTCGACCTCGTGGTCCTGCGCCTGCTCGAGGCCGTCCGCCGATGCGAGACCGCCGGGATCTGGGACCGACTGAAAGCGTGCGAACGCTCCAGCTGCCTATGGGCCTACTACGACACCTCTCGCAACCGCTCACGGCGATGGTGCTCGATGGAGGGCTGCGGCAACGTCCTCAAGATGCAGCGCAGGGCAGCCAGAACCTCCACCGGAACCGCCCGGCATTGAGCGCTGGACCCCGACTTTTCAGATGATCGAAGCTTGATCGAAGCTCATTTCGCGACGTAGGTCTGGAGCCCGGATCCGCTGTCGACGAAGATCCTGTGGCGGGCGATCTCGAAGCTTCCCCCGCCGCTGTTGATCGTGCCGGCCTCGGTCGTGAAGCTGCGGGTCGCACCTGTCACCTCGTCGAGCGCGGCGATCTGCCCGGGTGAGAGCGTGTCGCGGGCGAGGAACACCCACACGATCCCGTTCTCGACGACTGGTGCGGCGTTCGGGTTGGTGTAGGTGAAGTTCGGGCTGGTTCCGGTCACGGCGAAGGTGTGGGTCCAGTAGGTCGTCCCGGTGGTGAGGTCGACCGCGCTGACGCTGGCCGCGCCGGGCTGCCACGGGATGTCGGTGAAGAAGCCCACGTGCCCGTCGAAGGCGATGGGCAGTCTGCTGGGCGCCAGTTTGCGGACGAACACCCCGGTCGCCGCGTTCAGCACTGTGGTCATGCGAGTCGGTGCCCAGCTGCCGGGGATGTAGAGCAGGCCGCCGTGGAGCTGCGGAACGCGACTGTTCGTGCCGTCGCCGGTGTTGTACCTCCAAAGGCGCTTCCCCGTGAGGTCGAACGCCTCGATGTCTCCACCGCAGCTGAAGTAGATGCGGGTGCCGGCCATCATGGATTGGCAGTCGCCGCCCCATATCTGCGTCATCAGGTCGAAGCGGTTCTTGCCGGTCTTAGCGTCCTGCGCGTAGTTCTGGTACACCACGAGGCCGTTGCCCGCCGAGAGCTGGATGCCGAGGCCGCCGACGTAGTCCGTGGTCCAGAGGCGGGTGCCGGTGACGATGTTGAAGGCGTACAGGTACGACTGGCTGGCGACGTACACGTTGGTGCCGTCCGAGACCATGCCGGTGACGGCGTCGATGTAGTGGTAGGGGTTCGTCGCGGCGCTGATCGAGTGCTGCCACACCTTTACGCCGGTATCGGAGCGGTAGGCCGCGACGTAGCCGCACTCGTACTCGCGGTACGCCACGACCGTGTAGTAGCCGGCGGTGGCGGACGCGACAGCGTTCGTGTCGCCCGATGAGGGGCACACCGGTGGCTCGGAGTGCCAGCTCGGCTTGATCGCGGCGCCGAGGGAGTCGGCGAGCTGCGCGTTCTGGCCTGCGGAGTCGATGCCCGGCCCGACGGTCTTCGTGCCTCCCGTCGGATACGGCAGATGGGTCGGAACTATGCCGGTCGTCGTGGCGGATGCCGGCAGCCCGGACATCAGCGAGACGGTCGCGGTCAGAACCAGCGCGACGAGAGCGGTGCGGCGGACGAGGGGAGACATCGCGCTCCTGGGGAAGGCGGCAGTGCCAAGGTCGGACAGCGCCGACACGGGTGGGTGGCCCGCAGTTCCGGAGCCTAGAGGAATTGCGGAACCTTCAGCCAGGAATTGCACAGGTCACCTGACGGCGCTCCGACAACCCAGGCTGCATTAGCCGGAGTTCAAGTCAGGTCCTCCCGGATGGGTGTCGATTCGACGCGCACAGAAGTGAAGACCCCTCGCAAGACCCCTCGTGAGATGCCTCGTTCGGTGCGATGGGTCTTGCGAGGGGTCTTGGTGCGTCTTGCCCTGTCCTGGCCTGCCACCTCGGCTGGCGCCGCTCCCGAACCACCCACACACAACTTGAAGTTGTGAGCGGGTGGTTCGGGAGTGCAGGTGGCAGGCCAGAACAGGGCAAGAGAAGAAATGAAAGGGGGAGAGCGGAAAGGGCGGGATGGGCAAAGGGGGACGGTGCAGAAGTGTCAGGTGGAGTGACGAGGAGTGGTGAGCGAGCGGAAATGGGGCGATGGTCGGAGGAGCGTGATCGGGTGCGGTCGTAGGGCTGGTGAGCGGAGGGGCGAAGCGGCGGTGGACGAGGTGCAGGTGGTGCGTGTCCGTCGAGGGTGCGGGCGATGAGCGGAGCGATCGAGCGGTATACGACGGCGACGGGTGAGGTGCGCTACTCGGTCCGCTATCGGAAGCCGAATCGGCAGCAGGCGCGGAAATCGGGCTTTCGCACGAAGCGGGACGCGCAGGCCTATCTCGCGGCGCAGACGACGTCCAAGGAGCGCGGCGACTGGATCGATCCGAGCCTCGCGAGGACGACGGTGGGTGAGTGGGCGGTCAGCTGGTACGCGAGCAAGGCGGCTCGCAAGGCCACCACGCTGTCCGGGTACCGCCACTCGCTCGACAAGCACGTGCTGCCGCGGTGGAAGGACGTACGGCTGTCCGAGGTCACGCACGAGGACGTGCAGGCGTGGGTAGTCGGCCTTAGCCGGCACCTCGGGCCCTCGGCGGCTCGGCAGACGTTCCTCGTGCTGCGGATGATGCTCGCCTATGCCGTGCGCAGCCAGCGGCTCAGCCGGAACGTCTGCGATGGCGTCGAGCTGCCGAAGCTCGTGCAGGCGGAGCGCGCCTACCTCTCGCACGCTCAGGTCACCCGTCTCGCGGCCGAAGTCGGCAGCGATGGGGACATCGTCCGGTTCCTCGCTTATACCGGCCTGAGGTGGGGGGAGATGGCCGCACTCAAGGTGGGCCGGATCGATTTCGCCCGCCGGCGCCTCGAGGTCGCCGAGGCGGTCGCGGATCCCCGCGGTGTGCTCGTGTGGTCGACGCCGAAGACGCACGAGCGGCGCATGGTCGCGTTTCCGGCGCTGCTCGTGCCGCTGCTGCAGGCGAGGTGCACGGGCAAAGCCCGCGAGGCGCTCGTGTTCTGCGGCGCCGACGGCGGCGTGCTGCGGAACGGCAACTGGCGGCAGCGCGTCTTCGATCCGGCGGTCCGTCGTGTGCGAGCCCTTGACGAGACGTTCCCGAAGGTCACGCCGCATGGGCTCCGGCACACCGCCGCATCCCTCGCGATCTCGGCAGGCGCGAACGTGAAGGCGGTGCAGCGGATGCTCGGCCACAAGTCGGCTGCGATGACGCTCGACACCTACGCGGCGCTCTTCGACGACGACCTCGAGTCCGTCGCGGACGCACTGGATCGCGTGGCGTCGCAAGAGGGTGTGCCTGATTTGTGCCTGCTCGCGCCCTCGGCGGCCGCGCACATGCCCGCAAGCAAAAGAAAAAGCCCCGGTCGCCCGGGGCTTTCGAGGGTGGCTCCGACCGGCGTCGATCCGGTGACCTTTCGATTTTCAGTCGAACGCTCTACCAACTGAGCTACAGAGCCATGGCGCGACACCTTCCGGTGCCGCTTCCGCGACCCTGACGGGACTTGAACCCGCGACCTCCGCCGTGACAGGGCGGCACGCTAACCAACTGCGCTACAGGGCCTTGCATGTGGTGAACCTTCGCCCGTTGGCTGTGACCCCAACGGGATTCGAACCCGTGTTATCGCCGTGAAAGGGCGACGTCCTAGGCCGCTAAACGATGGGGCCGAGATCCCGACTCCGGGCTCACCGACGGACCAGTGTACGAGGACTTCCCGTGTTTCCCAAACGCGGTGGCGACGCGCCGGGGAAGGCCGCCCGAGTCCCGGCGCGTCGGAACAGCCGGGGTACCCTGACCGCTTCGCATCCGAGAGGGCCGCCCGGGGGAGCGTTCGGGTGCCACCTCCATTGGGACGTGCGGCTCGACGGCGAGCGCGCGACCGTGGACGTCGGCCGATTCGGGGGGAGGAAGCCGTGGCTGCAGCGACGAAGAAGCGGATGGGGACGCCGATGGGCGCCGCGATCGGCGCCGTGACCCTCGGGGCGGTCACCGCCGCGTTCACCATCACGCCCGCCGTCGCCGACGAGCCCACCTACCCGAGCTGGCAGGACGTCCAGCAGGCGAAGGCCGACGAGGCCGCGAAGAAGGCCGAGGTCGCCCGGATCACGACGATCCTCGGCGACCTGCAGGACAAGGCCGACCGGGCCGGCCGCACCGCGCAGATCGCGGCCGAGCGAGCCATCACCGCGAAGGCCGCGGAGGCCGCCGCGCGGCAGCGGCACGACCAGATCGTCGGTGAGGCGAACGCGGCGAGCGCGAAGGCGCGCACCTCGCGGATGCGCGCGGGTCTCCTCGCCGCGCACATGGCGCGCAGCACCGGCGGGGACCTCTCGGTGAACCTCATGCTGAACGGCTCGAGCGCGCAGCAGATGCTCTACCAGCTGAGCACGATGTCCGAGATCTCGACCCAGACCGAGGCCATCTACAAGAAGGCCGTCGCCGACGAGAACACGGCGAAGTCGCTCACCGCGCAGGCTGACGCCGCGGAGGCCGAGCTGCAGCAGCGCTCGCGCGCGGCCGACGCGGCCCTCGCCTCGGCGCAGCAGGCCGCATCCGCGGCCCAGGCGGCGGTGACGGAGCAGCAGAAGCACGCCAACCAGCTCGTCGCGCAGCTCGCGAGCCTGCAGAACACCAGCACGCGCGTCGCCGCCCAGTACGTCGCCGGCGTGCAGCACGCCCGCGACGTCGCCGCGGCGCAGGCCGAGGCGCAGCGCAGGGCCGCGGCCGCGCAGCGGGCAGCGGCGCAGAAGGCCGCGTCGTCCGGGTCGTCGTCGGGCTCCGGCTCGTCCGGCGGATCCTCATCCGGTGGCTCATCCGGTGGCTCCTCCGGCGGCTCCGGGTCCGGGGGCTCCGGGTCCGGGGGCTCCTCGGACGGTTCGTCGGGCGGCACCTCCGGCGGGACGTCAGGAGGCCAGGTCTCCGGCGGCAACAGCCAGCAGGCGGCGTCCGCGGTGGCGTTCGCCCGGGAGCAGGAGGGCGACCCGTACGTCTTCGGGTCGGCCGGTCCGAGCTCCTACGACTGCTCCGGCCTCACCATGGCCGCCTACGGCTCGGTCGGCATCTCGATCGGTGGCCACTCGACCACCTGGCAGTACCAGCACGCGGCGTCGCTCGGGCAGCTCGTGCCCTACTCGCAGGCGCAGGTCGGCGACCTCGTCTTCTACAGCGACGGCAGCAGCATCTACCACGTCGCCATCTACTCGGGCAGCGGCATGATGATCGAGGCGCCGTACGCGGGCGTTCCCGTGCGCGAGGTGGCGGTGCGCAGCTACGACCTCATGTCGATGGTCGCCCGTCCCACCGCCTGACCTCCACGGACGTCCAGCCCTCTCGCGGTTCCGGAGAAACTCGACGACACGCCGTCCCGGCGCTCATCTGCACGGCGTGTCGCGGAAGAAATCCGGATCCGCGAAAGGAATCCGGATCCGCGAAAGGGCGGACCCGGGTCAGGAGTGGTTCGCGCCCGCGTCCTTCAGGCGGGTGAGGCCCTCCTGCACGATGCGGTCGGCCTCGGCGGCGCCGCCCCAGCCCTCGATGTTCACGAACTTGCCCGGCTCGAGGTCCTTGTAGCGGGCGAAGAAGTGCTCGAGCTCCTTGCGGGTCTGCTCGGGCACGTCGTCGATGTCCTGGATGTGCTGCCAGCGCGGGTCCTTGTAGGGCACGGCGATGACCTTGGCGTCCGAGCCGGCCTCGTCGCTCATGTTCAGCACCGCGACCGGACGCACCTTGATGCCGACGCCGGGGAAGACCGGGTACTCGAGCAGCACGAGCGCGTCGACCGGGTCGCCGTCGAGGCCGAGCGTGTTCTCGAAGAAGCCGTAGTCGACCGGGTAGACGAACGCCGTGAAGAGCACGCGGTCGAGGTAGACGCGGCCGGTGACGTGGTCGACCTCGTACTTGTTGCGGCTCCCGCGCGGGATCTCGATCACGACGTCGTAGTCGGCCATGAGGCGTCCTCTCGGGTTCGGCTGGAAGCGGCCATAACGTTATCGGATGCCGGATCGGCCCCGACTGACGCCCGCGGTCGCCGACGTCCGCCGTGCGGTGCGCGAGATCCTGCCC
The DNA here is from genome assembly GCF_029846255.1 of Amnibacterium sp. CER49. Taxonomy (GTDB): domain Bacteria; phylum Actinomycetota; class Actinomycetes; order Actinomycetales; family Microbacteriaceae; genus Amnibacterium. The sequence goes on from NZ_JARVWQ010000001.1 coordinate 1,532,710, forward strand.
GCGATCCCCGCGGGGGAGGGTGAGGGACCGGAGGCGCTCGTCGCGCTCTCCGGCGGCCCGGACTCGCTGGCGCTCGCCGCGGCGGCCGCCTTCGAGGGGCCGCGGGCCGGCCGCCGGATCGGCGCGGTGGTCGTCGATCACGCGCTGCAGGAGGGCTCGGCCGCGGTCGCCCGGGCGGCCGCCGACCAGGCTGGGGCCCTCGGGCTCGCGCCGGTGCTCGTCCGCCAGGTCGAGGTGGGGGACCGGGGAGGTCCGGAGGCGGCGGCGCGGGACGCCCGCCGTGCGGCGCTCGAGGGCGCACTCGCGGAGACGGGCGCGACCCGGCTCCTGCTCGGGCACACCCTCGACGACCAGGCGGAGACCGTGCTGCTCGGGCTCGCCCGCGGGTCCGGGCCCGACGCGCTCGCCGGGATGCGCGCGGATTCCCCGCCCTACCTGCGGCCGCTGCTCGCCCTGCCGCGCGCGACGGCCGTGCAGGCGTGCGCCGACCAGGGGCTCGACCCGTGGACCGACCCGCACAACGCCGATCGCCGCTTCGCCCGGGTGCGCGTGCGGCTCGACGCGCTGCCGGCGCTCGAGTCGGCGCTCGGCCCCGGTGTCGCCGCCGCGCTCGCCCGCACCGCGGAGCAGCTCCGCGAGGACGCCGCCGCCCTGGACGCGCTCGCCGAGGAGCTCGCGCCCGAGCTCGTCGAGCTCGCCGAGGGCGGTCTCGCGCTGCCTGCCGACGCGCTCGCGGCGAACCCGGCGGGCCTCGCGCACCGTCTCGTCCGGCTCGCCGTGGAGGGCGAGTTCGGTACCTCGTTGAGCCGGACGCAGACGCTCGCCGTGATGCGGCTCGCGACGGACTGGCACGGGCAGGGGCCGGTGCACCTCCCCGGCGTTATCGTGGAGCGCCAGCGCGGGCGCATCGTCTTCCGGGCGGCGCGCCCCTAGACATGTGGGGGTGCGGTGCAGCCGGAGGACGTCGCAGGCGACCTGACGAAGGTGCTCCACACGGAGGCCGAGATCCAGGCGCGCATCGCCGAGCTCTGCCGCCGTATCGAGGCCGACGACGCGGCCGCCCTCGACGAGCAGCCGCTGCTCCTCGTCGGCGTGCTGAAAGGCGCGGTCATGGTGATGGCCGACCTCGCGCGCGAGCTGCGCATCCCGGTCGAGATGGACTGGATGGCGGTCAGCTCCTACGGCTCGAGCACGCGCTCGTCGGGCGTCGTGCGGATCCTGAAGGACCTCGACACCGAGCTCGCCGGCCGGCGGGTGCTCATCGTCGAGGACATCATCGACTCCGGGCTCACGCTCTCCTGGCTCGTCGAGAACCTCCGCAGCCGCGGGCCGAGGTCGGTCGAGGTGTGCGCGCTGCTGCGCAAGCCCGAGGCGCAGCGCATCGCCGTCGACGTCACCTACTGCGGCTTCGACATCCCGGACGAGTTCGTCATCGGCTACGGGCTCGACTACGCGGAGCGGTACCGCAACCTGCGGGCCGTCGGCGTGCTCGCCCGGCACGTCTACGAGCACGAGGAGACGGACGCCGTCGAGCTCGACGAGCAGGAGGACGGGGGCGTCCCAGCCGGAGAAGGCTGAATACACGCCAAGAGTTACCGGAGCGTGATCGAAGGAGGGCCGCCCAGAGCGAACAGCCGCTACCGCCGGGAATGGGGGGCGTTACCCTAGCCGGACTATGGACTTCAAGCGAATCTTCCGCGGTCCGCTCCTCTATATCGTGATCGCGGTCATCGTGGTGTGGGTGGGCTCGAGCCTGCTCACCGGCTCGGGCTTCCGTCAGGTGCAGACGGAGCAGGGCCTTCAGCTGCTCAAGGACGGCAAGGTCGCCACCGCGAAGATCGTGGACACCGATCAGCGCGTCGACCTGACGCTGAGCAAGCCGGACCAGGCGCTCGGCACGCAGGTGCAGTTCTACTACGTCGCGCCGCGCGGCCAGCAGATTGTGAACGCGGTCAACAGCGCGGCACAGAAGTACGGCGTCAAGTACAACGACGAGGTGCCGCAGCCCAGCTGGCTGCTGTCGATCGGCTCGTTCCTGCTGCCGCTCATCATCGTCGGCGTCTTCTTCTGGTTCATCATGTCCGGCCTGCAGGGCGGCGGGAACCGGGTCATGCAGTTCGGCAAGTCGCGGGCCAAGCTGGTGTCGAAGGAGACGCCCAAGGTCACGTTCAACGACGTGGCCGGCTCCGACGAGGCCATCGAGGAGCTCGGCGAGATCAAGGACTTCCTCAAGGAGCCCGCGAAGTTCCAGGCGGTCGGTGCCCGCATCCCGAAGGGCGTGCTGCTCTACGGCCCTCCCGGCACCGGCAAGACGCTGCTCGCCCGCGCGGTCGCGGGTGAGGCGGGCGTGCCGTTCTACTCGATCTCCGGCTCGGACTTCGTCGAGATGTTCGTCGGTGTCGGCGCGAGCCGCGTCCGTGACCTGTTCGACCAGGCCAAGCAGAACGCCCCGGCCATCATCTTCGTCGACGAGATCGACGCGGTCGGCCGCCACCGCGGCGCCGGCCTCGGCGGCGGGCACGACGAGCGCGAGCAGACGCTGAACCAGCTGCTCGTCGAGATGGACGGCTTCGACGTCAAGACCAACGTCATCCTCATCGCGGCGACGAACCGCCCCGACATCCTCGACCCCGCGCTGCTCCGCCCGGGCCGCTTCGACCGCCAGATCGGCGTCGACGCACCCGACCTCAAGGGCCGGCAGAAGATCCTCGAGGTGCATTCGAAGGGCAAGCCGCTGGCCGCGGGCGTCGACCTCGAGGTGCTCGCCCGCAAGACGCCGGGCTTCACCGGCGCCGACCTGGCGAACGTGCTGAACGAGGCGGCCCTGCTCACGGCCCGCAGCAACGCGCAGCTCATCGACAACCGGGCCCTCGACGAGGCCGTCGACCGCGTCATCGCCGGCCCGCAGCGCCGCAGTCGGGTGATGAAGGACCAGGAGAAGCTCATCACCGCCTACCACGAGGGCGGGCACGCGCTGGTGGCGGCGAGCCTCAACCACACCGATCCGGTGACGAAGGTGACGATCCTGCCGCGCGGGCGCGCCCTCGGCTACACCATGGTGCTGCCGCTCGAGGACAAGTACTCGGTCACCCGCAACGAGCTGCTCGACCAGCTCGCCTACGCGATGGGCGGCCGGGTGTCCGAGGAGGTCGTGTTCCACGACCCCACCTCCGGCGCCTCCAACGACATCGAGAAGGCGACCGACACCGCTCGCCGCATGGTCACCGAGTTCGGCATGAGCGCCATCATCGGCTCCGTCAAGCTCGGGGCCTCGTCCGGGGAGATGTTCCTCGGTCGCGACATGGGTCACAGCCGCGACTACTCCGAGGAGCTCGCCGAGCAGGTCGACAAGGAGGTGCGCGAGCTCATCGAGAAGGCGCACGACGAGGCGTACGAGCTCATCACCGCGAACCGCGACGTGCTCGACCGGCTCGCGGCCGCTTTGCTCGAGCAGGAGACGCTCGACCAGAACCAGCTGGCCGAGATCTTCAAGGACGTGAAGAAGCTGCCGCCGCGGCCCCAGTGGCTCTCGAGCGAGCGTCGTCCGGTCTCCGACCTCCCGGCGGTCGCCGTGCCGCAGCCGAAGGCGCCGATCGACGCCGGCGCGGTCGACGGCGGCGTCGACTCCGGCGACGGCGCCAAGCCCGAGCGCAAGCGGGCCCCGCGGATCAAGCCGCGGCCGGCCACGGCCTGACCCACGGCCACGACCGCGTGCAGGTGCTCCGGCACCTGCACGCGGAACGGTGTGAGAGAGGTGAGGACCCGGTGCAGCGCACGAGCATCCCTCGACTGATCGCGCTCGCCCTCGTCGGCGCGGTCGTCTCCTGGCTCGGCCAGATGGCGCTCGCCGCCGGCGGCTCGCCGACGCTCGTGGCGCCGGTGACGCTGTCGGTCGTGCTCTTCGGCATCGCCGCGCTCCTGATCGGGCTCGGCTGGCCAATCCGCCAGATGATGCACGGCAAGCGCACCCGCCGCATCGATCCCTTCGTCGCCATGCGCGTGGTCGTGTTCTCGAAGGCGTCGAGCCTCACGGGCGCGCTGCTCACGGGTGCCGCCGCGGGCTTCGTGCTCTACGCCCTCACCCGCGCGGCCGTGCCCGCCGGTCTCTGGCCCGACGTGCTCGCCCTCGTCGCGGCCTTCGTGCTCGCGGTCGCGGGCCTTCTCGTCGAGGGCTGGTGCCGCATCCCGCCCGAGGACCACGAGGCGGCGCCGGACCAGGTGATGGAGCGCCGGTGACCCTCGAGGCGCCCCGGCGTCCCCGTCGGCGCGGTCTCGACGCCGGCATCTCCGGCTGGCACCGGGTGTCGTCGAGGCTCCTCGCCGTCGAGGTGACCGGCATCCTGCTCGCCGGGCTCGTCGGCGTCGCCGTGGGGGTCGGGGTCGGCTTCGCGAACCCGACCGCGGGCTGGGTGCTCGGCGGCGCGGTCGCCGTCGTCACGATGATCCGTCTCGTCATCGCCCGCGCCCGTGTCCGGTCGATCGGCTACGTGCTCCGCGACGACGACCTGGTGCTCCGCCGCGGCATCCTCTACTCGCGCCTCGTCGCGGTGCCGTACGGGCGCATGCAGCTCGTCGACGTCACCCGTGGACCGGTCGCCCGCCTGCTCGGGCTCGCCGAGCTGCGGCTCGTGACCGCGGCGGCCACCTCGGCCGTCACGATCCCGGGGCTCCCCGAGGCGGTCGCCGCCGAGCTGCGGGACCGGCTCATCGAGCGCGCCGAGGAACGGCGCGTGGGACTCTGACCGGCATGCCGGCCGCCCCGGGCGGCCAGTACCTCGACGGCGCCTGGCACCGCCTGCACCCCGCCACCCCGCTGCTGCGCGGCGGCATCGGGTTGCTCGCCGTGCTGCTCTGGCTCGGCGCGAACCTCCGCGAACGGCTCGTCGCCCTCGTCTTCGGCCTGCCGGACAGCGGCGGCGACCCGCTCGACGCGCTCTCGCGCCACCACCTGCTCGGCATCGGCGCGCTCATCGTCGCCGGGGTGCTCGTCGTCGGCATCGTGCTCTTCTGGTTCGCGTGGCGGGCGAGCACGTTCCGCATCGACGGCGAGGCGGTCACCGTGCGGCACGGCATCCTGCTGCGCACCACCCGCACGGCGAAGCTCGACCGCATCCAGGGCGTCACGATCTCCCGTCCGCTGTTCGCGCGCCTCGTCGGCGCGGCCCGGGTCGAGCTCGACGTCGCGGGCCACGACGCGAACGTGCGCCTCGAGTACCTCTCGAGCGGCGCCGCCGAGGAGCTCCGCCGCGACGTGCTGCGGCTCGCCTCGGGTCAGCGGCAGGCGGTCGCCGAGCAGCCCGCCGCTGAGGCGGGGGTCCCGATCCTCGCCATCGGTCCCGGTCGCGCGCTCGGCTCGGTGCTGCTGTCGGAGCCGACCCTCATCGTCGTGCTCGTCACCGCGATCGGCATCCCCGTGCTCACCGCCGTCGGCGCGGCGCCGGCCGCGGGGATCTCCCTCGGTCCGCTGCTCATCGCGGCGGTCACGGTGGCCGCCCGCCGCACCGCCCGGAACCTGCGGTACTCGGTGACCGCCACGCCGGACGGCGTGCGCATCGGCGCGGGCATCCTCAGCACGAGCAACGAGGCCGTGCCGCCGGGCCGCATCCACGCGGTCCGCATCGAGCAGCCGCTGCTGTGGCGCCCTGCCGGCTGGTGGCGCGTGTCGGTCAACCGCGCGGGCCGCATCGGCGGCCGCCGCAACGCCGAGCTCGAACGCTCGATCGCGCCGGTCGCGTCCCGGGAGGAGGTGCTCGCCCTCGTGCCGCACCTCGTGCCCGGTCTCGCCGCGGCGGGGGCGGTGCTCGCCGCCGGTCTCACCGGGCGCGGGCACGACGAGGACTTCGTGCCCGCGCCGCGCCGGGCCCGCTGGCTGCGGCCCCTCGCCTGGCGGCGCACCGGGTTCCTCGTCACCGACGGCGCCGTGCTGCTCCGCGGCGGCTTCCTGCGTCGGCACCTCACGATCGTGCCCGAGGCCCGCATCCAGAGCGTCGCCCTGCACCAGGGGCCCGCCGAGCGGCTGCTCGGCGTCGCGACCATCGAGCCGCACGTCGTCCACGGTCCCGTCCGCACCCGCCTCGGGCTCATCGACGAGCCGCGGGCGGTGGCCCTCTTCGTGCAGCTCGACGTGGAGGGGCAGCAGGCGCGCTCGGCCGACACCTCCCACCGCTGGGCCGCGAGCGTCGAGGAGGCACCGGCGTGACCGCGGCCGGGCGCCTCGGCGTGGGCATCCTCGGCGCCGGCCGCGTCGGCCCGGTGCTCGGCGCCGCGCTCGCGGGAGCGGGGCACGCGCTCGTCGGCGTCGCGGCCGTCTCCGACGCGAGCCGGGACCGCGCGGAGGCGCTGCTGCCGGGCGCCCCGCGGCTCGACCCGCCGGTGCTCGTCGAGCGCAGCGAGCTCGTCCTGATCGCCGTGCCGGACCTCGAGCTGCCTGGCCTCGTGCGCGGCCTCGCCGATGTCGGCGCCTGGGTGCCAGGGCAGCTCGTCGTGCACACCGCTCCCGGCAGCGGCGTCGACGTGCTCCGCCCCGCGGCGGCGGCCGGCGCGATCCCGCTCGCGCTCTCGCCCGCGATGGCGTTCACCGGCACGAGCATCGACCTCGCCCGGCTCCGCGAGGCGTGGTGCGCGGTCACCGCCCCGGCACCGGTGCTGCCGATCGGGCAGGCGCTCGCCGTCGAGATGGGCTGCGAACCCATCGTCGTCGCCGAGGGCGACCGACCGGCGTGGGCCGCGGCGCTCAGCACGGTCGCCGCGCCGCTCGAGGACGCCGTGCGCCGTGCGTCCGGGCTGCTCGCCGGGCTCGGCATCGACCAGCCCGACCGGGTGCTCGGTCCCGTCGCGCGATCGGCCCTCGAGCGCGCGCTCGTCGCCGCCCGCGGCGTCCGGCCGGAACCGAAGGAGGAAGCGTGAGCATCGAGGTCGTCTACGAGATCCCCGCGACACGAGCGGCCGTGCGTGCGCTGCGCGATCGCGGCCGCGTCGCGCTCGTGCCGACGATGGGGGCCCTGCACGACGGCCACCTCGCCCTCGTCGCCGCAGCGCACGAGTCCGCCGACGCGGTGGTCGCGTCGGTGTTCGTGAACCCGCTGCAGTTCGGGCCGAACGAGGACTTCCAGCGCTACCCGCGCACCTTCGAGGCGGACCGCGCCGCCCTCGAGGCCGCCGAGGTCGACCTCGTGTTCGCGCCCGGGGTCGACGACATGTACCCCGACGGCCCCGTCACGGTGCGGGTCGCGGCCGGGCCCGTCGGCGAGCTGCTCGAGGGCGCGGTGCGTCCCGGCCACTTCGACGGCGTGCTCACCGTCGTGGCGAAGCTGATCTCGATCGTGCAGCCCGACGTCGTCCTCTTCGGGCAGAAGGACGCCCAGCAGGTGTTCCTCGTGCAGCGCATGGTGCGCGACCTCGACCTCCCCGTCGAGGTGCGCGTCGTGCCGATCCAGCGCGAGGGCGACGGGCTCGCCCGCTCGAGCCGCAACCGCTACCTGTCGGGAGAGGAGCGCGCCGCCGCCCGCGCGATGCCGGACGCGCTCGCCGCGGCCGCGCAGGCCGCGCCGCAGGGCGCGCAGGCCGCCGCCGACGCCGCCCGCGCCGTGCTCTCGGCCGTGGCCGGTGTCGCCGTCGACTACGTCGCGATCGTCGATCCGGCCACGTTCGACGCGGTGGACGACCGGTATCGTGGCCCTGCCCTCGTGCTCCTCGCCGCCCGGTTCGGCGGCACGCGGCTGCTCGACAACGCCGCCGTCGTGCTGCGCGAGGCCCCCCAGCCCGAGCGCCCCTGAAGGAGCCGCATGACCGACGCCGCCGAGGCCACGGACACCGTCGAGCAGCGCGAGGTCCGGCTGGGCAAGCGGCAGCGCCTCCTCGAGCAGGGTGAGGCCTACCCGGTCGGTGTGCCCGTCACGACCACGATCGGGTCGCTCCGCGAGCGCTTCCCGGAGCTCGAGCCCGACACCCGCACCGGCGAGCGCGCGGGCGTCGCGGGCCGCGTGGTGCACCTCCGCAACACCGGCAAGCTCTGCTTCGCAGCGCTGCAGTCGGGCGACGGCAGCCGCATCCAGGCGATGGTCGCGCTCGACTCCGTCGGCGACACGTCGCTCGCGGACTTCAAGGCGCTCGTCGACCTCGGCGACCAGCTGTTCGTCGCCGGCGACGTGATCACGTCCCGCCGCGGTGAGCTGTCGATCCAGGTCGACGAGTGGCGCATCGCCGCGAAGGCGCTGCTGCCGCTGCCGAACCTGCACAGCGAGCTCTCCGAGGAGACGCGGGTGCGCAGCCGCTACCTCGACCTCATCGTGCGACCCGAGGCCCGCCGCATGGTGCACGCCCGCGCGGCCGCCGTCTCGTCGCTCCGGGCGACGTTCGCCCGTCGCGGGTTCATCGAGCTCGAGACCCCGATGCTGCAGACCCAGCAGGGCGGTGCGTCCGCGCGCCCGTTCCGCACCGCCTCGCGCGCCTACGACACCGACCTGTTCCTCCGCATCGCGCCCGAGCTCTTCCTCAAGCGGGCCGCGGTCGGCGGCCTGGAGCGCATCTTCGAGATCAACCGGAACTTCCGCGACGAGAACCCGGACGCCACGCACTCGCCCGAGTTCGCGATGCTCGAGGCGTACGAGGCCTACTCCGACTACCAGGGGATGGCCGACCTCACGCAGGAGCTCGTCCAGCAGTCCGCGCTCGCCGCCGGCGGGTCCGAGCAGATCGAGTGGTTCGACGGCACCCGCTTCGACGTCGGGGGCACCTGGGACCGGATCAGCATGTACCCGTCGCTCAGCGAGGCGTCCGGCATCGAGATCACGCCCGAGACGCCCCTGTCCGAGCTCGTCGCGCTCACGGATCGCCTCGAGATCGAGGTGCCGCACCCGATCCGCGGCAAGTACGTCGAGGAGCTCTGGGAGCACTTCGTCAAGAAGACGCTCGAGCGTCCGACCTTCGTCATGGACTTCCCCGTCGACACCTCGCCGCTCGTGCGCGATCACCGGTCGATCCCCGGCGTGGTCGAGAAGTGGGACCTCTACGTGCACGGGTTCGAGCTGGCCACCGGCTACTCCGAGCTCGCGGATCCGGTGATCCAGCGGCAGCGGTTCGTGGAGCAGGCCGCGCTGGCGGCGCAGGGCGACCCCGAGGCGATGCGGATCGACGAGGACTTCCTCCGCGCCCTCGAGTTCGGGCTGCCGCCCACCGGCGGGATGGGCATGGGCATCGACCGGCTGCTCATGGTGCTCACCGGCGAGAACATCCGCGAGACGATCCTCTTCCCGCTCGTCAAGTAGGGCGGCGCCGGGTCAGGAGGTCGCGCCCGCCAGCCGCTGCTGCACGATCGGTGCGAGGTGGCGCCGCAGCCACGGGACGGTGGTGCGCGCATAGGTGTCGGTGATGTGGTTCAGGTCCCGGTACACGAGCACGTTGCCGATCACGCCGGGGCACCAGGTGGTGCCGCAGAACGCGTCCACCGGGTCGAGCACGCCGACGCCGGGGGTCTCGGCGGCGGCCCGGAGCAGCGGATCGGGCTGGAACGACTCCGCGGCCTTCCGGGACCGCCCGCAGGTCGCCGGATCGTGGGCCGCGACGCAGTCGGGGATGGTCCCGCCCGTCGCCGACGGGGGCGCCGGGGTGTCGCCGAGGGCGACGACCGCCATGCCCTCCTGCTGCAGCGTGCGCCAGAGCGAGGAGTAGCCGTCCGCCGCGCCCCGCACCTCGCGCGGGAAGTCCCCGCGCCAGCCGGTCGTGAGCACCACCCGGACGTGCCGGCTGCGCAGGACCTCCATGCCGTACCGCACAGCGGTGGTGCAGTTCGAGTGCCCCGAGCGCTCCATCTCGCGGGGGCGGAGGTTGAACGGGCACGAGTTGTGCATCAGGGTGAGCAGCCGCCAGTGCTCCTGCTTCGCCAGCAGGTCCATCGCACCGCTCCACATCACGGCGTGGGAGTCGCCCACGAACGCGACCGTGACGTCGCCTCTCGGGTCGCCGAGCACGCACACCGGCGAGCGGGGATCGAGATGACCTGTCGTGCACCGCGGGAAGGGGATGTCGTTCCCCGCCTGCGCCGGCTCCGGCACGGTCACGTGCTGCGGGCGCACCCAGGTGCGGTCGGCGGCCGCGTCGAGCGCGGGCCAGCCGATCGGGGCTCCCGCCGAGGGCGTCAGCACGACCCGGCCGGCCGCCGCGTCCGCGTCCGCCGCGATCCGGTCGCGGAGGACGAGGGCGCCGCCGAGGGAGGCCGCGACGAGGGCGGCGACGAGCCCGGCCGAGACGAACCGGAGCGGCCGCCGGATCCGGGCGCGGCGGAAGGGCTGCTCGATGAAGCGGTACGACAGGAAGGCGAGCCCCAGCGCGCCGAGGACGAGCGCTGCGGACTGCAGCCGGCCGGGCGCGTGCCCCGTGAGCGCGCGCGAGAAGACGAGCAGGGGCCAGTGCCAGAGGTACAGGGAGTACGACACGTCTCCGACGAACCGCACCGGGCGGAGGGCCCAGACGCGTCGGAGGACCGGCGCGTCTCCGCCCGCGATCACCGCCAGGGCGCCGAGCACCGGCAGTGCCGCGGCCCAACCCGGCATCGGGGTCGCGGCGGTGAACACCATCGCCGCGGTGAGGATCGCCCCCACACCGCCCGCCTGGACCACGGCGGCGGCGGCCGGAGGCAGCCGCCGCTCGCCGAGCAGCGCGGCGAGGAGGCCGCCCGCGGCGAGCTCCCACATGCGGGTCGGCGTGATGAAGTACGCCGCCTCGGACCCCGAGGCGGTGAGCCAGACGCCGTACGCGAGCGAGGCGACGAGCACGAGTCCGAACGGCAGCGGCGCCCACCGGCGGATGAGGGCGGCCCGCCGCCGGGCGAGCAGCGCGAGTCCGAGGACGAGCAGCGGCCAGAGCAGGTAGAACTGCTCCTCCACGCCGAGCGACCAGAAGTGCTCGAAGGGTGAGGCGTCGGGCGACTGCGCCTGGTAGTCGACGGACTGCGCGGCGAACAGCCAGTTCGCCGCCGACAGGGCGGACCAGACGGCCGCGCGCCCGACCTCGGCCGCGGCGGTGCGGGGCAGCGCGATGGACGCGGTGACGGTGACGACGGCGACGGTCGCGAGCGCCGCCGGCAGGATGCGCCTGACCCGGTTCGCCCAGAACCCGGTGAGGCTCACCCCGCCGGTCGACTCGGCCTCGCGGAGCAGGTGCCCTGAGATGAGGAAGCCGGAGATCACGAAGAAGACGTCGACGCCGACGTAGCCGCCCGGCAGCGAGGCGGGGCGCAGGTGGTAGACCACCACGAGCGTCACGGCGATCGCCCGCAGGGTCTGCACCTCGAGCCGCAGGGGGCGCGGTCGCTCTGCGGCCGGCTCGGTGCCGGCGACCGCGGCGTCCGACGGAGCGGCGCCGCGGGCAGGGGTGGCAGGTCGGCTGAGGGTGTCGGTCGGCTGCACCCCTCGACGGTGTCACCGGGGCCGCGCGTTCCCGTCGCATCGCCGTCGACGCCGCGGTTGACGTCGCGTGAACAGTCGGTGCCGGGTGCCCCCGGAACGGGCGGCGCCTCGTCCGGGTCGCACCCGACCGCGCCGCACCCCTCGGGGTCGCACTCCCGGGGGTCGCACCCCGACTGGGATCGTGCGCGCTCGGTCGTATGCCGCGATGCTCATATCCGTTCCCGCGGGGGTGGGATCGGGTGAGGGGGACACCGTGCGCAAGATCGTCTTCGAGCTGTACCTGAGCTGGCTGCTCGTCTTCGGCGGCTCGCCCGCCCTGCTCCGCGCCGCCTGACGGAGCGGACGGCCGGTACCCCGAGCGGGGCGCAGGCCGTCCCAGCCGGTCGCCGAGCCGAGGCCGCGGACAGCCGCGCGCGGCGCCGCCGTCCGCGCGACGTACCCTGAGGTCATGGGCGCGATCGGCGGGTGGGACGAGGGGCTCTGGGCCATCCTGCCGACGATCCTCGTGGTCCTGCTGTTCTGGTTCGTCATGCGGGCGATCATCCGTGCCGACCGCACCGAGCGCGCCGCGCAGGCGAGGTACGAGGCCGAGGTCCTGGCGCGGCACGCCGCCGAGCGGGCCGACCGGCAGCCGGAGGACGAGTCGCGCCGCTGATGCGCCTGCCCGCCACGCCCTAAGCCTGGGGCGAACAGCGGCAGAGGCCCGCAGGGTCGCTGGTTAGCCTCGGTACACCACGCGGCGCGCATCCTGCGCTCCACCGTGATCCCGTCGTCGGGCACCGGCCCAGGCCGGCCCGACATCCTTCAGGAGCTGAGCATGTTCGAGCGCTTCACCGATCGAGCCCGCAGAGTCGTCGTCCTGGCCCAAGAAGAGGCCAAGATGCTGAACCACAACTACATCGGCACCGAGCACATCCTGCTCGGCCTCATCCACGAGGGTGAGGGCGTCGCCGCCAAGGCGCTCGAGTCGCTCGGCATCTCGCTCGACGCGGTGCGCGAGCAGGTGCAGGACATCATCGGCCAGGGCCAGCAGCAGCCGACCGGCCACATCCCCTTCACCCCGCGCGCCAAGAAGGTGCTCGAGCTGTCGCTGCGCGAGGCGCTGCAGCTCGGCCACAACTACATCGGCACCGAGCACATCCTGCTCGGCCTCATCCGCGAGGGCGAGGGCGTCGCCGCCCAGGTGCTCGTCAAGCTGGGCGCCGACCTCAACCGCGTGCGCCAGCAGGTCATCCAGCTCCTGTCGGGCTACCAGGGCAAGGAGCAGGTCGCCGTCGGCGGCGAGCAGCAGCAGGCCGCCCAGGGCTCGCAGATCCTCGACCAGTTCGGCCGCAACCTCACCCAGGCCGCGCGCGACGGCAAGCTCGACCCGGTCATCGGGCGCGAGAAGGAGATCGAGCGCGTGATGCAGATCCTGTCGCGCCGCTCGAAGAACAACCCCGTGCTGATCGGCGAGCCCGGCGTCGGCAAGACCGCGGTCGTCGAGGGCCTCGCGCAGGCGATCGTCCGCGGCGACGTGCCGGAGACGCTGAAGGACAAGCAGCTCTACACGCTCGACCTCGGTAGCCTCATCGCCGGCTCGCGTTACCGCGGCGACTTCGAGGAGCGCCTCAAGAAGGTGACGAAGGAGATCCGCACCCGCGGTGACATCATCACCTTCATCGACGAGATCCACACGCTCGTCGGTGCGGGTGCCGCCGAGGGCGCGATCGACGCCGCGAGCATCCTCAAGCCGCTGCTCGCCCGCGGCGAGCTGCAGACCATCGGCGCCACGACGCTCGACGAGTACCGCAAGCACTTCGAGAAGGACGCCGCGCTCGAGCGCCGCTTCCAGCCGATCCAGGTGCAGGAGCCGAGCCTCCCCCACGCGATCAACATCCTGAAGGGCCTCCGCGACCGCTACGAGGCGCACCACAAGGTGTCGATCACCGACGGCGCGATCGTCGCCGCGGCGAACCTCGCCGACCGGTACATCTCCGACCGCTTCCTGCCCGACAAGGCCATCGACCTGATCGACGAGGCCGGCGCTCGCCTGCGCCTGTCGATCCTGTCGGCGCCGCCCGAGCTGCGTGAGTTCGACGAGAAGATCTCGCTCGTGCGCGCCGCCAAGGAGGCCGCGATCGAGGACCAGGACTTCGAGAAGGCCGCCGGCCTCCGCGACGAGGAGAAGAACCTCCTCGCCGAGCGCCTGCGCCTCGAGAAGCAGTGGCGCTCCGGTGACGTGAAGACCACCGCCGAGGTCGACGAGGGCCTGATCGCCGAGGTGCTCGCCCAGGCGACCGGCATCCCGGTGTTCAAGCTCACCGAGGAGGAGTCGAGCCGGCTCATCTTCATGGAGAAGGCGCTCCACGAGCGGGTCATCGGTCAGGAGGAGGCCATCTCGGTCCTCGCGAAGACGATCCGCCGCACGCGTGCCGGCCTCAAGGACCCGCGCCGCCCGTCGGGGTCGTTCATCTTCGCGGGCCCCACGGGCGTCGGCAAGACCGAGCTCGCCAAGGCGCTCGCCGAGTTCCTCTTCGACGACGAGGGCGCCCTCATCTCGCTCGACATGAGCGAGTACGGCGAGAAGCACACCGTCTCGCGGCTGTTCGGTGCCCCTCCCGGGTTCGTCGGCTTCGAGGAGGGCGGCCAGCTCACCGAGAAGGTGCGGCGCAAGCCGTTCAGCGTGGTGCTCTTCGACGAGATCGAGAAGGCGCACCCCGACATCTTCAACTCGCTGCTGCAGATCCTCGAGGAGGGCCGCCTCACCGACGGTCAGGGCCGCGTGGTCGACTTCAAGAACACCGTCATCATCATGACGACGAACCTCGGCACCCGCGACATCTCCGGCGGTCCGGTCGGCTTCGTCGCCGAGGGCGACACCTCGACCGGCTACGACCGCATGCGGGCGAAGGTCAACGAGGAGCTGAAGCGCCACTTCAAGCCCGAGTTCCTGAACCGCGTCGACGAGATGATCGTCTTCCCGCAGCTCAGCAAGCCCGAGCTGCTGCAGATCGTCGACCTGTTCGTCAAGCGGCTCGGGCAGCGCATGCTCGACCGCGACATGACGGTCGAGCTGTCGGTCCCGGCCAAGGAGCGGCTCATCGAGCTCGGCTTCGACCCGGCGCTCGGCGCGCGGCCGCTGCGTCGCGCGGTGCAGCACGAGATCGAGGACCGGCTGTCCGAGAAGATCCTCCACGGCGAGCTGAACAGCGGCGACCACGTGAAGGTCGACTTCGACAACGGCGAGTTCGTGTTCACCACCGGCAAGCGTGACGAGCTCGTCGGTGCGGCCGCCGGCGTCATCACGGACGGCGGTCCCGCGGGGGAGTAGTCCTCCGCCTCCAGACGAGAGGGGCGTCCACCCGACGGGTGGGCGCCCCTTCGTCGTCCTCCCGATTCGGGGACGGCGCGACCCTTCGGCAGGATGGCCGGATGACCGAGACGCCGTTCACCGTCCGCCGCGCGCGCACGGCCGACGTGCGGCGGATCGAGCAGCTGATGGCGCCGCTCGTGGCGGAGCGGATCCTGCTCGGCAAGGACCTGGCCGTGCTCTACGCGGCCGTGCCCGAGATGCGGGTCGCGGAGGCGCAGGACGGCACCGTCATCGGCTGCGGCGCGCTGCACGTGATGTGGGACGACCTCGGAGAGGTCCGCACGCTCGCCGTCGACCCCGCCTGGCGCGGTCGCCGGGTGGGCCACGCGCTGCTCGAGCGGCTCGAGGTCGACGCGCTCGAGCTCGGCGTCACGCGGCTGTTCTGCCTGACCTTCGAGGTCGAGTTCTTCACCCGGCACGGCTTCACGACCGTGGGGGAGGGGCTCGTGCCGCCGGACGCGCTCGCCGAGCTCGCCCGATCGGGCGACGAGGGCGTGGCCGAGTTCCTCGACCTGGCCCGGGTGAAGCCGAACACGCTCGGCAACACCCGCATGTTGAAGCACCTGTGATGCGGGCTCGGCGCGTCGCGGCGACTTAGGCTGTCCGCCGCGGGCCCGGCACAGCGGTCACCGGCCGCTCCACCATGAGCCGCAGTGCGAGGAGGGCTCGTGGCGCTCGACGACAGCCGGTCGCGGTTCTTCTCGGCGGCCGCCGTGCTGTTCGACCTCGACGGGGTGCTCACGCCCACCGCCGAGCTGCACATGCAGGCCTGGGCGGAGATGTTCCAGGCGCTCTTCGTGCAGTTCAGGGTCACGCAGCCGTACACCGACGACGACTACTTCCGGTACCTCGACGGCCGTCCCCGCTACGAGGGCGTCGCCCTCGTGCTCGCGTCCCGCGGCATCGATGTGCCCCACGGCGACCCGGGCGATCCCGTCGACGCCGACACCGTCTGCGGCATCGGCAACCGCAAGAACACCGTGTTCAACGCGCTGCTCGAGCGACAGGGGATCGCGGCGTTCCCGGGATCCGTCGCTGTGCTCGACCGGCTCGCCGAGCAGGACGTGCCCGCCGCGGTCGTCTCGAGCTCGAAGAACGCCGTCCCCGTGCTCGAGGCAGCGCACCTGCTGCCCCGCTTCCCCGTGGTCGTCGACGGGGTCGTCGCCGCGGAGCACGGCCTGCCGGGCAAACCGCGGCCCGACATCTTCCTCGAGGCCGCTCGGCGGCTTGGGGTCGAGCCCGGGCGCTCGGTCGTCGTCGAGGACGCCATCTCCGGCGTCGAGGCCGGCCGCGCAGGCGGCTTCGGTCTCGTGGTCGGCGTCGATCGCGGCGCCGGCGCGGACGCCCTGCTCCGCGCGGGCGCCGACGTCGTCGTGCCCGACCTCGCCGACCTGCTCCCCTCCTCTGCTTCGGAAGGACCCCGATCCTGATGGACCGCGACCGGTTCCCCATCGACCCCTGGCGCCTCGTCGAGCGCATCTACAGCGAGGACCGCCTCGGCCTCGCCGAGACGATCTTCACCGTCGCGAACGGCTACCTCGGCATGCGGGGCAACTCGTCCGAGGGTCGCAACGCGCACGAGCACGGCACCTTCGTGAACGGCCTGCACGAGGTGTGGCCGATCCGGCACGCCGAGCAGGCCTACGGCTTCGCCGAGGTCGGCCAGACGATCGTGAACGCGCCCGACACGAAGATCATCCGCCTCTACGTCGACGACGAGCCCCTCGTGCTCGACATCGCCGAGCTGCTGAAGTACGAGCGCGCGCTCGACTTCCGCGACGGCGTCCTGCGCCGGGAGCTGCTCTGGCTGACGCCCGCCGGCAAGCGGGTGCGCGTGCGCTCCGACCGCATGGTGTCGTTCGTCGAGCGGCACCTCGCCGTCATGTCGTTCGAGGTCGTCGTCGAGAACGCCGACGCGAACGTCGTCATCTCGAGCCAGGTGCTGAACCGGCAGGACGGCGAGGACGAGTTCGCCCTGCCCGAGCAGGACGGCGGCAAGGCGCTCGCCGGCTTCGACCCGCGCCGGGCGGAGCGCCTCGCCGACCGCGTGCTGCAGCCGGTCGAGCACTGGCAGACGGGGACGCGCAGCGGCCTCGGCTACCGCGTGACGCACTCGCACATGACCCTCTCGGTGATGGTCGACCACGTGCTCGAGACCGACAACGACTCGCGCACCACCGGCTCCGTCGGCCCCGACAGCGCGAAGCACGAGTTCCATGTGCGCGCCCGCGCCGGCGTGCCCGTGCGCCTCACCAAGTTCGCGGCGTACCACACGAGCCGCAGCGTGCCGCCGCGGGAGCTGCTCGACCGCGGCGACCGGCTCCTCGACCGGGCGATCGAGACCGGCGCGGTCGCGCAGCACCGGGCGCAGCGGGACTGGCTCACCGACTTCTGGGAGAAGTCGGACGTCGAGATCGTCGGGCAGCCCGAGCTGCAGCAGGCGACCCGCTGGAACCTCTTCATGCTCGCGCAGGCCGCGGGCCGCGCCGACGGGCAGGGCGTGCCGGCGAAGGGGGTCACCGGAAGCGGCTACAGCGGCCACTACTTCTGGGACACCGAGGTGTACGTGATGCCGTTCCTCACGTACACGAACCCGCTGTTCGGACGGAACGCGCTGCTCATGCGCCAGCGCATGCTGCCCGCCGCCCGGCGCCGCGCCCGCCAGCTGAACGAGGGCGGAGCGCTGTTCCCGTGGCGCACGATCAGCGGCGAGGAGGCGAGCGCGTACTACGCCGCCGGCACCGCGCAGTACCACATCAACGCCGACATCACCTATGCCATCGCGAAGTACGTGCGGGCCACCGGCGACGCCGACTTCCTCGCGCGCGGAGCGATCGACGTCGTCGTCGAGACCGCGCGGCTGTGGACGACGCTCGGCTTCTGGCGCCGCACCGGCGGGGCGACGTTCCACATCCACGGCGTGACCGGACCCGACGAGTACACGACGGTCGTGAACGACAACCTCTTCACGAACGTCATGGCGCGCTTCAACCTCCGCTACGCGGCGGAGTCGGTGCGGATCGTCGCGGACCAGTTCCCGGAGGCCTACGCCCGGATGGTCGACCGCGTCGGCTTCGACGAGGCGGAGATCGGGGAGTGGGAGCGCGCCGCCGAGGCGATGGTGATCCCGTTCTCCGAGTCGTTCGGCATCCACCCGCAGGACGTGCACTTCCTCGACCGCGAGGTCTGGGACCTCAAGGCGACGCCGCCGGACAAGCTGCCGCTGCTGCTGCACTTCCACCCGCTCGTCATCTACCGGTTCCAGGTGCTGAAGCAGGCCGACGTCGTGCTCGCGCTGTTCCTGCTCTCGGACGAGTTCTCCGACGAGATGAAGCGGGCGGACTTCGAGTACTACGACCCGCTGACGACGGGTGACTCGACGCTCTCCGCGGTCGTGCAGTCGATCATCGCGGCGGAGATCGGGTACCGGGACCTCGCGCTCGAGTACTTCCACCACGCGGCGTTCGTCGACCTCGACGACCTGCACAACAACGCGAGCGACGGCGTGCACGTCGCCTCGACCGGCGGTGTGTGGAGCGCGCTCGTCTACGGCTTCGGCGGCATGCGCGACGCGGGGGGCCACCTCACGTTCGACCCGCGGCTGCCCGCCGACTGGCCCGAGCTGCGCTTCCGGATCCAGTGGCACGGCTCGCGGCTCAAGGTCACGGTCTCGGCCACGGAGCTCGTCGCGCAGGTGCTCTCGGGCGACCCGGTCGAGTTCACGGTGCGCGGCCAGCGCGTCTCGGTGGCCGCGGGGCTGCCGGCGCGCGTGCCGCTCGTCGGCCAGGGGCCGCTGCTGCACGGACGGCCGAGCGCCGACCGGCTCAGCGCGACGCGCCGCGACGACGGCTCGCTCATGACGGCGACCGTGCCGATCGTGGGCGGCGACGAGTGGAGCACGAGCGGTACCGACCCCGCGAGCTGAGCCGCGGCCCGACCCCTTCGCGCAGACACCGGGCGGGTTCCGACGAAGCGGGCGAGTATTCGCGCCCGGAATGTCGGAACCCCCCCGGTTCTCGTGCCTGCGGGCCGCGGCGCGGCTAGGCGATCGCCATGCCGATCGCGTCGCGCAGCGTGGCGATGTCGGGACCGAGCAGCGTGCCGTAGCCGAGGCGCCGTGCCTCGTTCTCGCGCCGGCTGCTCTGCGCGGCGGGCCGGATCTCACCGGCGAGGCTGATCTCGCCCGACGCGGCGAGGTTCGTGCGCAGCGCCACGTCGCGGGCCGCGGAGCCGAGGGCGAGCGCGATCGCGAGGTCGGCGGCGGGCTCGGTGAGCCGCACCCCGCCGACGGTGGACACGTAGACGTCGGACTCGGACAGCTTGACCTTCGCGTGCCGTTCGAGCACCGCGAGGAGCATGGCGACCCGGTTGCCGTCGACCCCGTTCACGACACGGCGCGGCTGCGCGGACTTCGTGGGGATGACGAGCGCCTGGATCTCGACGGGGAGGGCCCGGCGGCCCTCCATCGCGATCGTGACGCAGGTGCCGGACTCGGCGCCGACGCTGCGGGAGAGGAACAGGCCACTCGGGTCGGGCACCTCGGCGATGCCGTCGCCGGTCATCTCGAAGCAGCCGACCTCGTCGGTCGGGCCGAAGCGGTTCTTCACAGCCCGGACGAAGCGGAGCGCCGTCTGCCGGTCGCCCTCGAACTGGCAGACCACGTCGACGAGGTGCTCGAGCACGCGCGGGCCCGCGATCTGGCCGTCCTTCGTGACGTGTCCGACGAGGAGCACGGGCAGGTCGCGCTCCTTCGCGACCCGAGTGAGGGACACGGCGACCTCGCGCACCTGACCGGGGCCGCCGGCGAAGCCGTTGGTCTCGGCGGAGGCGACGGTCTGCACCGAGTCGACGATGACGAGGTCGGGCTGCACCTGGTCGATCTGGCCGAGCACGACGGCGAGGTCGGTGTCGGACGACAGCCACAGCGACGGGTGCAGCGCGCCGGTGCGCTCGGCCCGGAGGCGCACCTGGGACGTCGACTCCTCGGCGCTCACGTAGAGCACCTTGGCGCCTTTGCTCGCGACGTGCGCGGCGACGGCGAGGAGCAGCGTGCTCTTGCCGACGCCGGGCTCGCCCGAGAGCAGGATGACGGCGCCCGGCACGATGCCGCCCCCGAGCACGCGGTCGAACTCGGCGACGCCGCTCGGCCGCCGCCGCATGGCGTCGGCCGGGACGTCGCTGATGAGGCGGGCCTGCCGGGACGGCGGCACCGCGGCCGGCTGCACGCGACCGAGGGCGGCCTCGACCTCGGCGACCGTGCCCCAGCCCTGGCACTCGGCGCAGCGGCCGACCCACTTGGTGGTCCGCCAGCCGCACTCGGAGCAGCGGAAGCCCTGCGGGGTGGGGCGTGTGCGTGCGGTCGGCATGCTTCGAAGGTACGTGCGAGCACCGACAGCACCGGGAGGGCGGCGCGGCGAGCCGCGCGAGGCCCGGCCGCGCGAGTTCCCGTACACTCGTCCGCGGTGGCGTGTCCGAGCGGCCGAAGGAGCATGTCTCGAAAACATGTGTGGGGGTGACTCCACCGTGGGTTCAAATCCCACCGCCACCGCCGGACAGAACCGCCGCGGTCCCCAGTGATCAGGGGACCGCGGCGGTTCTGTCGTCGGACTGGATCGCGCGGCTGGCGGCGGTGCGGCGGAGATCGCGCGGCCTCACGCGGGGCATACCCGCGCCGCAAGCGTCACACGCGAGGCATCCAGACGCGCATCGGTCCCACGCCTCGGTTCGCCCATTCGAAATAGGGAACGGCAGTCGCGGTCACCCCGCGATCCGGGGCCCCTCCCCGCCCGATCTGGACCGCCTCGAAGCGGAGGGCGATGTCGCCCTCCACGAGGCCTGGCCCCGGCACCTCCGCCATCTCGAGAGGGCCCTTCAGCCGGAGGTCGTCGAGGACGACGCCTTCAGGCTGGTCGACCTGCTCGAGGGCGTAGACGAGCGGTCCTCGCTCGATCGCCACGGCCCCCCGCACCGCATCCACCCGGTCGTCGGCCTCCGTCAGGCGGGCCCTCATAGGAAGCTGCAGCGCCACCCGGTCGCCCGGGTGCAGGGGCCGGTCGACAAGCGCGTATGCGCCGGGCTCGATGCTCCTTCCGTCGAGCGTCGCGCCGGCCGCCCACTCAGGGACGCGGAGGGCGAGCGTGGCCCCTTCTCGCGCCTCGTGCACCGCGATGTCGACGGTCCCGTCGAACGGGTAGCCCGTCTGCACCTCGATCGAGAGCCCGCGGCCGGCGAAGCGCCCGGTCGCGTACTGGTGCAGCTGCAAGCCGTCGTCCGACCCGGTCGCCACGTAGCCGGCGATGCTGGCCACGGTGCGCATGACGTTGGGCGGGCAGCAGGCCACGTCGAACCAAGGGCGGCGTCCGTTCGCCGCGCTGCGCTCCGTGTCCGGACTCGCATCCGCTCGAAGATGCAGCGTGTTGACGTAGAAGAACTCCTGGCCTCCGAGGGACACCCCCGGCAGCATCGCGTTCAGCAGCATCCGCTCGATCTGATCCGCGTAGCGCGCCTCGCCGGTCGACAGCAGCATCCGCCAGGCCCACTGGGCGGCGCCGATCGCCGCACACGTCTCCGCATAGGCGCGGTCCGGCGGCAGCTCGTACGGGTCGCCGAACGCCTCCCCCTCCCAGCGAGCGCCGAGGCCCCCGGTCACGTACTGCTTCGCCGTCGTCATGCCCGTGTACTGCTCCGCCAGCGCATCCACCAGGTCGCGGTCGCGCGTCTCGGCCGCCACGTCCGCCGCGCCCGCCGCCAGATAGACCGCCCGGACGGCATGTCCCTCCGGGCTCCTGGTCTCTCGAACGGGGACGCGGTCGGAGAAGTAGGTGAGGTCCAAGGACGGGTCCTGCTCGTGGAGGAGCCCATGGCCTCGCTCCTCGACGAAGCGGGATGCGAGCTGCAGGTAGTCGTCGCGGCCGGTTTCGCGGTAGAGCTCGACCAGCCCCATCTCGACCACCGGGTGCCCTTCCACGTGGGGGCGGCCTCCCGGGCCGAACTCCCGCACCAGATGATCCGCCAGCCGCATGGCGACGTCGAGCAGCTCCGTGCGGCCCGTGGCCCGGCGCTGGGCGACCGCCGCCTGGAAGAGGTGCCCCGCGCAGTACAGCTCGTGATCGTGGGCCGGGTCGCTGTAGCGCACGCCCCGTCGCAGCTGCACGACCGTGTCCAGGTAGCCGTCCGGCTCCTGGGCCGCGGCGACGATGCGCGTGATCTCGAGCTGCTCGGCCAGCAGCCGCTCGTCCGGCTGCCGCCCGTACTCCCAGGCCGCGGCCTCGAGCCACTTGTAGACGTCCGAGTCCGCGAAGATCGGGCCTCGGGCCTCGCCCGACCCGGTCGCAACCGTCCGGAAGTTGTCGATCACGCCCGACTCGTGCAGTCGACGGAGGCCGTCGGGGATCGAGCTGTCCCGGTTCACCGCTTGCCGGTCCAGCCAGAACCCGCCGGTGATCTCGGCGTCCTTCACGTCGAGCGGGCGGAGGACCACATCTGCGTCAGTGCTCAGCGCGGTCGGGTGGCGGAGGTCCTGAACGGTGCTCATCGATATCTCCCTGGCTCGATCGAGCCGTGGCGTGGGGTGGCTGACGGAGGCAACGTGCCCGGCGAAGCCTCATGAGACGAGCCGGCCCGGGCAGGTCGATCAGATCGGATCGGTGCGGGCCGTGCGCCTTCGCGCCGGCTCATACAGTCGTCGCCGTCGAGTCACGCAGCCCGAGGTGCGCGGCCGCGCTTCCCCAACTCGTCATCGCCGCGCGATGGTCGGGTGCGAGATCCCGCTGCAACGCCTCGTGCCACGCCTCGTCGAGGAGGCGGGCGATCTCGACGCGTTCGCCGCTCGAGGCGGACCGCACCGCGGCCTCGACCATCGCGAGCGTGAGGACGTTCTCGTGGATCTCCCCCGAGGTCGGGGTCCCTCCCGTGCGGACCGCCTGCACGAAGTCGGCGAGCGAGCCGTCGATCGACTCCGCCGGCCCCGGTGGGACGACGAGTCGCTCCGCATCGCCCGACCCCGTCTGCACGACGACCTCGGCTTCGCCGTCCCAGCTCGCCGTGCCCTCTGCTCCTCCGACGCGCCAGGAACCGTTCCAGGAGGTCTCGAGCCCCGGGGCGACCCAGCTGCCGGTGTACTGGAAGCGCGCTCCGCCTGCGAACTCGAAGAGCGCGCTGGCGGCCGCGTCTCCGCGGAACCAGCTCCAGGAGGGGTTGAACGACTGGCAGGTGACGCTCACGGGGGCGCTGCCGAGGAGGTAGCGCGCGACGTCGAAGGCGTGGATCGCCATGTCGACGAGGAGGGGGTGGTCCATCTCCTCGCGGAATCCTCCGAAGTGCGGAGCCTTCATGAACTCGGTGCTGAGGAACTCGACGCCGCCGAGGCCGGCGGCGCGCTGCCTGAGTGTCGCGAGTGCGGCGTAGTACCGGCGCGACTGGCTCACCATCAGCAGCTTCCCGCTCACCTCGGCGGCCGCGGTGAGGACGAGCGCATCGCGGACGGTCGGGGTGACGGGCTTCTCGCAGAGGACCGCGAGCCCGGCGCGGAGGGCGCCGAGGTTGACCGGCAGGTGCGCTCCGGGCACGGTGACGTCGACGACGGCCCGTGCCCCGGTGCGCTCGGCGAGTTCGGCGGCGTCGGTGCCGACGGGTACGTCCTGGCCGAGCTCGGCGAGCGCCGACTCCGCGATGGCGGCGTCGAGCTCGACGACCCCGACGAGCTCGACATCGGGTGACCGCGTGATCGCGTCGAGCCACGCCCGCCCCATCGCCCCCGCTCCGACCTGGATCACCGGAAGCGGGGCGGTCATGCCTGGCCGCCGCGGTGCTCGGCGTCGAGGGCGCCCTGGTAGCCGTGGCCATGGAAGAAGTCGCCGGTCTCGTAGCGGAGCAGCGTTGGGAGCGCGGGCTCGGGACGCGTGGGAGCGGCCCATTCGACGGCGTTGGCGATGACCCGCCGCACGTCCCGGTGGTGGTACACCGGGAAGTCCTGGTCACCGGGGCTGAAGTAGAAGATCTTGCCGTTACCGCGGCGGAAGGTGCAGCCGCTGCGGAAGACCTCGCCGCCCGAGAACGAGCTGATGAAGACGAGCTCATCCGGTACCGGGATGTCGAACTGCTCGCCGTACATCTCCTGCTCGGGGATCTCGATCGGGTGCGGGACGCCTCGGGCGATCGGATGGCTCGGGTTGACCGTCCAGACGAGCTCGCGGTCGTGCTCGCTCCGCCAGCGGAGCGTGCACGTCGTCCCCATCAGCTTGACGAAGAGCTTCGACCAGTGCCCCGAGTGCAGCACGATCAGGCCCATCCCCTCGAGCACCCGGCGGTGCACCCGCTCGACGACCTCGTCGTCGACCTCGCCGTGGGCGGCGTGGCCCCACCAGGTGAGCACGTCGGTGCCGGCGAGCACCTCCTCGCTCAGGCCGTGCTCCGGCTCGTCGAGGGTCGCGGTGCGCACGGAGACCGACTCGCCGAGGTTCTCCTCGATGCCGGCCCGGATCGCGCCGTGCATACCGTCCGGGTAGAGCTCTCGCACGTGCGGCTCGGTCTGCTCGTGCCGGTTCTCACCCCACACGAGGACGTTGAGCGGTCGATTCGAAGCAGGCATGGGCTGCGCTGGTCCTTTCATGGACGGACTGGAAGGGAAACGATCCCGGAGACGGGATCCGAGCTACTTGACCGCGCCGCCGAGCGCGCCGGCGGCGATGTAGCGCTGCGCGATCACGAGCAGCACCGCGGCGGGCAGCGACGCAAGGACGGCGGTGGCCATCACCGGACCCCAGTTGGTGACGTTGGAGCCGATGTAGTTGTAGATGCCGAGCGTGATCGGTCGGACCGCGGTCGTCGACGTGAGCGTGAGCGCGATGAGGAAGTCCCCCCACGCGCCGAGGAATGTGAACAGGGCGGCCGTCACGATCGCGTTGCGGCTGATCGGCACCACGATCGAGATGAAGGCGCGGAAGTTGTTCGCGCCGTCCACGAGCGCCGCCTCGACGAGGCTCGACGGGATCGACTCCATGAACGCCCGCATCAGCAGGATCGAGAACGGGATCTGCGCCGCGGCGTCGGCCAGGATCAGCCCGAGATAGCTGTTCAGCAGCCCCACGTCGTTGAAGAGCGTGTAGAGCGCGTTCGCGATGACGATCGTCGGGATCATCTGCGTCACGAGCAGCACCAGCAGGAACGCTCCCGTGCCGCGCATCCGGAACCGGGCGAGCCCGTACGCGGCCGGGGTCGCGAACACCAGTGTCACGATGACCGAGCCCAGGCTCACGATCATGCTGGTCAGGAAGTTCTGGCTCTGCTGCTGAAAGGCGGCGATGTACCCGTCGAACGTCGGGCTCGTCGGGAACCACGTCATCGACGCAGCACCCTGGGCCCCCTGCAGGCTGCTGTTCACCATCCAGTAGACGGGGAAGATCATCAGCGCCAGGAACAGCACCCCGAGCGCGCTCATCAGCAGCGAGCGGCCCCCGCTACGAGGACGGCGCGGAGCGGCGACGCGCGCCGGCAGTGCGCCTACCGAGGTCGTCATTCGTCGACCGCCTTCCGGGAGAGGGAGATGTACACGATGGCGAAGACGAACGACACGACGATCAGCACGTTGCTGACGGCGGCGCCCTCACCGAACTGGAAGTTCACGAACGACTGGTGGTAGGCGTTCGTCGCGAGGGTCTGTGTCGAGTTCGCGGGGCCGCCGCCCGTGAGGCCGAGGATGATGTCGACGACCTTCAGCGTGTAGACGACGCCGAGCACGATCACGACGCTCACGACGGACCGGATGCTCGGCCAGGTGATGTAGCGGAAGGCACGGACGCCGACCGCCCCGTCGAGCGACGCGGCCTCGTAGAGCTCCTGCGGCACGCTCTGCAGGCCGCTGTACAGGATCGTCGTGTTGAACGGGATCCCCAGCCAGATGTTCACCCCGATCACCGCCACGAGCGCGAGGTTCGGGCTCACCAGCCACGGCACCGCGGGGATCCCGAAGAGGCCGAGGAACTGGTTCACCGCCCCGCTGTCCTGGTCGAGCATCCACTTCCACACCGCGCTGGAGGCGATGAGCGGCAGCAGCCACGGCAGCAGCAGCAGGCCCCGCAGGAAGCCGCTCAGCGGGAAGCTCCGCTTGAAGAACAGCGCGAGGCCGAGACCGATCACGAACTGCGCGACGATCGAGCCGATCGTGAACAGCGCCGTGTTCACGACCGTGGTCGTGAACAGGCTGCTCCCGAACGTCGCCGCGTAGTTCTTGAAACCGACCCAGGGCGCCTCCCCGGTGAAGAACGTGCGGGTCGAGTAGTCCTGGAAGGACATGACCACGTTCTTCACGACCGGATACCCGAAGAACACGGCGACGTAGAGCACCGCCGGCGCGATGAACAGCCACCGCGACAGGCTGCTCAGCACCCGCGCCCTCGGTCGTCCCGGATGTCCTGCCACGACGGCCGCGGGACGACTCCCGACCGCTGCCTCGACCGACGCGCTCATCGGTCCCTCCTCCCTGGAGCGGTGGGGGGCGGTGCGCCGCCCCCCACCGACCGGCTCACTGGCTCTGGGACTGGGCCTGCTGCAGCGCCGCCGTGGGCGACGCCTTGCCGGTCAGGGCCGCCTGGACGGCGGTGTAGATCTTCGTGGCCGCCTTCGGCCAGTCCGGTCCGAGCTCACCGGTCCGCGCTCGGGCGGTCTTCGTCGTGGTCACGAAGGCCGCCACGTCCGAGTGGGTCTTCGCCCATGCGTCGGCCGAGACCTCGTTCGTCGGGACGTTGCCGGTGACTCCCGCGATGTACGTCTGCATGGACGGGGTGTTGAGGCAGCCGACGAACCTGCCTGCGAGCGCCATCGTGTCCTTGCTCTTCGTGAGCGGCACCGTGAACGCCTCCCCGCCGAGCGGCGCCACCGGCGCATCCCCGGTCCGCGTGGGGATCGGCACGCTGGCGAACTCGAGGCCCTTCGCTGCCTTGAGGGCCGGCAGCTGCCAGGGACCGTTGATCATCATCGCGGCCTTGCCGGCGATGAACTGGTTGTTCACATCCGCCTGGGCCCAGTTGATCGAGCTCTTCGACATCGAGCCGTCGTTCTGCAGGTCGAGGTCGAACTGCAGGGCCTGCGCGGCCTGCGGCGTCGCGATGTTCTTCTCGTCACCGCCGTTGGACCAGAAGAAGGGCAGGAACTGCCACGTGCCCTCGTAGGTGTTGATGTTGCTCATCGCGAAGCCGTAGGTCTTGCCCTTGGTGAGCTTCTTCGCGGCCGCTCGCAGCTCGTCCCACGTCTTCGGCGGCGTCACGTTGGCAGCCTTCAGCATCTTGACGTTGTAGTAGAGCGCGATGGAGTTCGTCACCGGCTCGAGGCCGTAGAGCTTGCCCTTGTAGCTGCCGGCTGCGGTGACGGCCGGAACATCCCCCTTGCCGCTGAGGCCGTAGTCGGTCAGCGGCGACAGGGCGCCCGATGCTGCGATCTGCTGGATGTCGGGGTTGTCGAGCATCAGCACGTCGGGCAGCGTGCGCGACGAGGCCTGCTGAAGGACCTTCGCGATGAGTCCCGCGCCGGCGACGTGGTTGATCGTGACCTTGGCGCCGACCTGCTTCGCGCACTTCTGATAGATCGGGTTGTAGTTCGCCTGGTAGTAGTCCTCGATCGTCAAGGACTTGCTGCCACCCCCTGAGCCGGGTCCGGACCCTCCTGACCCGCTCGAGCATCCGGCGAGAGCCAGCGATGCGAGCGCTGCTCCCGCCAGGACGGCCACGGTCTTCGACATCTTCATCGACGAGCTCCTTCGCTGCGTGGCCCTGCCGCCTGACTTCTGGTCAAGCGCTTGACCGCTGACTCAAAAGTGAGGCCGAAGTTCCTCGGTGAAGCTTCGGCAGGTGCTTGCGGGGGACTGTAGGCGACGAGCCGACGGCAGGTCAAGCGCTTTGATGTCTCGGTTCGACTGTCATACTTCGTCAGGGGCGAGCACGAGAAGGGCATCGGACGTGGCCACGATGCAGGAGGTCGCCGACCGGGCGAACGTCTCCATCTCCACGGTCTCGTTCGTGGTCAACGGCACGAAGCCGGTCGCTCCCGAGACCCGTCGCAAGATCCTGCAGGCCATCGACGACCTCGGGTACCGCCGCAACGCGATGGCGAGGGCGCTCGCGAGCAGGCGATCGCACATCCTCTGTCTGCTGCTGCCCATCCTCGACCACGACCTCAGCTCGTTCATCGCGGCCGCCGCGGACGCCGCCAGAGACGCCGGCTACGACCTCATGCTCTGGCCCATGCGCAACAGCGAGGGCGCTCACGAGGTGGCCTCGGTGATCGAGGCCGGGATCGCCGACGGCATCCTGCTGCTCGAGGTGCAGCAGGACGACGAGCGGGTCACGAACCTCCGCTCCGACCAAGCCCCCTTCGCGCTCATCGGACGCACGCGCGATGTGTCCGGCGTCGACTACGTCGACATGGACTTCGAGCAGACGACGCGCGACGTGGTCGACGAGCTCGCGGACCTCGGACACCGACACCTGACGCTGCTTCTGGAGGACTTCGCGGGCACTCCCCTCGCCGGCTACAGCCCGCCGGTTCGGGTCGAGCAGACCTTCCGCGAGGCGATCGCTCGGCGCGGCCTCATCGGCGCGGTCCTCAGGTCGCCGATCGGGCCGGATCAGGAGGACCTGTTGAGACGCATGGCCGAGGAGGCGCCGGACACGACCGCCGTCATCGGCATGCACGCGACAGCGCTCGCTCGCCTCGTCGGCTGGGCGCAGCGCCGAGGCGTACGGATCCCGGAGGACCTGTCCGTCGTCGGCATCAGCACGACGGGCGCGGTCGCGCTTCTCGAGCCTCCGATCACGAGATGGGACGGCCCCGGGGCGGAGATGGGGCGCCGCGCGACGGAAGCACTGATCCGCCGGCTGCGGGATCCGGAGTGCGCGCCCACCCAGCTTCTGATCCCCTGCCTCCGTCGTGAAGGCGCCTCGGTCGCGCCCCCCTCTCCGGGCAGGCGCGCGCTCGCTCCGTCCTCGTAAGCGCTCGCGTCGGAGCGCGCCGACGATGCGGGTCCATGCGCTCGCTCGCCGCCGCTGAACACCGTTCGCCTGCTCCGCGGGCCAGAGCCATGCGCTTCAGCACAGTGGCGAGCGGCGAGTCGCAAGCGACGTCGTAAGCCGGCGTCGGCGCAACTCTGGAGCTCGCTCGGCTGTGGCGCCCCGGTGGAGATCCGGCTCCCGGCGCTCCGTCGTTCCTGCGCATCGCTCGGCATCGGCAGATCTGCCGATGCGCGGGGGAGCGGGCACGGCTTGCAATGGTGCCGGCCGCGATCAGCGGCCCGGGCGCGGAGGAGGAACCATGGCGAGCAGAGGGACGCAGGCGTTGCACGTCGGACTCGGGGCCTTCAGCCTCGCGCTCGGCGCCGCGCCCCTGGTCGCTCCGCGGGCGGTGGCGCGGGTCGCCGGGCTCAGCACGCGTCCGCCTGTGCGCGGCGTGCTGCGGGCGGTCGGCGTC
This sequence comes from Amnibacterium sp. CER49, assembly GCF_029846255.1. Taxonomy (GTDB): domain Bacteria; phylum Actinomycetota; class Actinomycetes; order Actinomycetales; family Microbacteriaceae; genus Amnibacterium. The sequence continues at coordinate 1,561,927 of NZ_JARVWQ010000001.1, forward strand.
CGCGAGCTCGCCGTCGGCACCGGGCTGCTCGCGACGAGACGGCCCGCCTGGCTCTGGGCCCGCGTGGCGCAGGACGTGATCGACGTGCCGCTCGCCTCCGTCACGACCGTGAGGAAGTCCGGCGGGGAGCGTGCGCGGATGGCGCGCGTGACCGCCTTCCTCGTCGCGGTCACGGCGGCCGACGTGGCGGCAGCGATCCGGGCGACCCGCTCCGCTACGGGCGCCCACAGCGAGGAGAGGAGACGGCAGATGGTGTTCAAGGCAGCGGTGACGATCCGGCTCGAGGAGGCGGAGGTGCGGTCCCGGTTGCCGGAGGCCGACCCGCCCCTGTCGACGGAGGCGACGGTGACCTTCGCCCCCGCGCCCGGTGGGCGCGGCACGGAGGTGCGGGCGGTGCTCGACAAGGGCTCGGGCGGCCCGGTCGGCAAGGCCGTCGGAGCCGTCACCGGCACCGACCCGGGGCGGCAGCTCTCGGACGCGATCCGCCGGTTCAAGCAGGTGCTCGAGACCGGTGAGGTCGTGCGGTCGGAGGGCAGCCCGGAGGGCACGAGCGCTCCGCGCACCCGCAAGCAGCGCAGCGCCGAACCGGTGGGCGCGAAGTCCTAGCGCCGGCAGGCGAGGAAGAGCGAAGGAGGAGAACGTGCGAGCGAACTGCTGGATGGGCCGGACGAGCGTCGAGGTGCGGGACGTCCCGGATCCCACGATCCTGAACGAGCGGGACGCGATCGTGAAGATCACGTCGACCGCGATCTGCGGGTCGGACCTGCACCTCTACGACGGGTTCATCCCGACGATGGAGAAGGGCGACGTGCTCGGGCACGAGTTCATGGGCGAGGTCGTCGAGGTGGGGAGCGGGGTCGGCGACCTGCGTCCGGGGGACCGGGTCGTGGTGCCCTTCCCGATCGCGTGCGGCGCCTGCAACGCCTGCGCCGCGGGGCTCTACTCCGTGTGCGAGAACTCGAACCCGAACGCGGGCATGGCCGAGAAGCTGTGGGGGTATGCAGGTGCCGGCATCTTCGGCTACTCCCACCTCACGGGCGGGTTCGCCGGCGGCCAGGCGCAGTACGCGCGGGTGCCCTTCGCGGACGTCGGGCCGATCAAGATCGAGAACGACCTGCCGGACGAGAAGGTGCTGTTCCTCTCCGACATCTTCCCCACCGGCTTCATGGGCGCGGAGATGTGCGACATCACGGGCGGCGAGGTGATCGCGGTCTGGGGCGCCGGCCCCGTCGGCCTGCTCGCGATGGCGAGCGCGCGCCTGCTGGGCGCCGAGCGGGTCATCGCGATCGACCGCTTCGACTACCGCCTGCAGAAGGCCGCGGCCGAGGTGGGCGCGGAGACCATCGACTACGAGAAGGTCGACGTCGAGGAGGTGCTGAAGGACCTCACCGCTGGTCGCGGGCCCGACGCGTGCATCGACGCGGTCGGCATGGAGGCGCACACGGACCTCGCGCCGCTGCAGCTCTACGACCGCGCCAAGCAGGCGGTGCGGGCGGAGACGGACCGCGGGCCCGCCCTGCGGCAGGCGATCACCTCGTGCCGCAACGGCGGCACCGTGTCCGTGATCGGCGTCTACGGAGGCCTGATGGACAAGTTCCCCGTCGGATCCTGGATGAACCGCGGCATCACGATGCGTACCGGCCAGTGCCACGTGCAGCGGTACACCCGTCCGCTGCTCGACCGCATCGAGCGCGGGGAGATCGACCCGAGCTTCGTGATCTCGCACCGGCTGCCGCTCGAGGAGGCGCCGCGGGGCTACGAGATCTTCAAGCAGAAGCAGGACGAGTGCACGAAGGTCGTGCTCTCGGCCTGATCGCGGGACCACAGGCAGCGGCGCAGTCCGGGGAACCAGGACCGCCGCTGCCTGTGCGTGCGCTGACCGGGCGCCGATATCGGCAGGTCTGCCGATGCGCCGGCCCGTACCCGGCCCCTGTGATGGGAGGACCGCGGCGGGGATCCGACCGCGGTGGTGCGTGTCGTCCGGCACCGCGCCGATCGTCTTCGAAGGGAGAGCGTCATGAAAGCCGTCGTCTACGAGGGGCCGCGCAAGGTGACCGTCAAGGACGTCCCGGACGCCCGGATCGAGCGCCCGACCGACGCGCTCGTGCGGATCACGACCACGAACATCTGCGGGTCGGACCTGCACATGTACGAGGGCCGCACCGACTTCGAGACCGGCCGCTGGTTCGGCCACGAGAACATGGGCGAGGTGATCGAGGTCGGTGACGGCGTCGACAAGCTGAAGGTGGGCGACCGCGTCGTCATGCCCTTCAACGTCGCCTGCGGGCACTGCAAGAACTGCGAGCGGGGCCTCACCAACTACTGCCTCACGGCGCAGCCGGAGCAGGCGATGGCAGGGGCCGCGTACGGCTTCGCCGACATGGGGCCGTGGGCCGGCGGCCAGGCCGAGCTGCTGCGGGTGCCGTGGGCCGACTTCAACTGTCTCCGGCTCGGCGAGGACGCGGACGAGCGGTCGACCGACTACGTGATGCTCGCCGACATCTTCCCCACCGGGTACCACGCGACCGAGCTCGCCGAGGTGAAGCCGGGCGATCAGACCGTGATCTACGGGGCGGGTCCCGTCGGCCTGATGGCCGCGCTGTCCGCGACGATCCGGGGCGCGAGCAAGGTCATGGTCGTCGACCGTCAGCCGGACCGGCTCGCCCTGGCGGAGTCCATCGGCGCGATCGCGATCGACGACTCGAAGGTCGACCCGGTGCAGGCCGTGCTGGAGCAGACCATGGGGCTCGGCGCCGACAACGGCTGCGAGTGCGTGGGCTACCAGGCCCACGACCCGAGCGGCGAGGAGCACCCGAACCTCACCATGAACCGGCTCGTCGGCTCGGTGCGGTTCACGGGCAAGATCGGCACGGTCGGCGTCTTCGTGCCACAGGATCCGGGCGCCACGGACCAGCTCGCGAAGCAGGGGCAGATCGCGTTCGACTTCGGGATGTTCTGGTTCAAGGGTCAGCACATCGGCAGCGGTCAGGCGCCCGTGAAGCGCTACAACCGGCAGCTGCGCGACCTGATCGCGGCCGGCAAGGCGACGCCGTCGTTCATCGTCAGCCACGAGATCCCGCTCGAGGGAGCGCCGGACGCCTATCAGCACTTCGACGCGCGCGACGACGGCTGGACGAAGGTCGTGATGAAGCCCGGGATGGCGGCCTGATGCCGTCGGGGCGCCTCGACGCGGCGGCCGACCGTCAGGTCGAGGCGCCCCGGTGACCGGCCGACGGCACCTGAGGGCGTACCGGCGGCGGGCGAACAGCCTGTGGCTGGTCCCCCTGTTCTGCATCCTGGCCGCAGCGGTCGCTGCGGCGCTCACGCTCGCGCTCGACGGCATCGTGGGGTACGACCGGCTGCCGCAGGGTGTGCTGGGGACGCCGAGCGCGGCCCAGACGATCCTCAGCACGGCCGCGTCGTCGATGCTGACCCTGACGACGATCGTGCTGACGGTGATGACGCTCGGCGTCCAGCTCGCGATGCAGCAGTTCTCCCCGCGCATCGTGCGGGCGCTGCTCGACGACCGCCGCAGCCAGCTGGCGCACGGCCTCTTCGCCGGGACGTTCCTCTTCTGCATGGTCGCCGTGGCGAAGGTGAACGACAAGGGATCGACGGGCCACTCGGTGCCGAGCGTGACCGTCGCGTTCGCCTACCTGCTGCTGCTCGCCAGCCTCGTCACGCTCGTCGCCTACGTCCATCACGCGGGGCAGTCGCTCCGTGTCGCGGGGCTGGTCGATCTCGTGGGCGACAACCTGCAGGCGGAGATCGAGCGGTCGTTCCCGGAGCAGGGCGCCGCGCCGATCGAGGAGGGCGCCGTCCCCGCGCGAGAGGCGGGGGTCGTGGTGCTGCTCGACGTCGAGGGGCTCGTCGAGCTGGCCCGGCGCTCCGACGACTGCATCGAGATGCTCGTCATGGTCGGCGACTTCGTCCCTCGGGGCGCCCCGCTCCTGCGCAGCCGACGCGGGAGGACGCTCGACGGGGCGGCGATCCGGCGGCTGGTCCTGTTCGACAACGCGCGCAGCCACATCGGGGATGCCGCGTACGGCTTCCGCAAGCTCGTCGACATCACCGAGCGCAGCATCGCCTCCAGCCCGCACGACGACCCCGCGACCGCGGTGCAGGCGGTCGACCGGCTGCACGACGCGGTGCGGCAGCTCTGCTTCCGCCGCCTCCCGGATGCGGAGCATCACGACGGGGGCGGGAGTCTGCGTCTCGTGACCCGGGAGCTCTCGTGGGACGGGTACGTCACGATCGCCTTCGGCGAGGCGGTCGTGCTCGGGGCCTCGTCACCGCTCGTCGCGCGGCGCCTGCTCGCCGCGTTCGACGACCTCGTGGCGGTGGCGCCGCCCGAGCGCCGCGCTCCGCTCGAGGAGCAGCGGCGTCGGCTGATCGCGAAGGTCCGGGAGGAGGACATCCCGCTGGTTCCCGACGTGCAGGGCCTCGGTTCGGGCTCGGACCTCAGGGGCAGGGGATGACGGTCGGCGCTCAGCCCCGAGCGGTCGGGGGGACGTAGAGGCCCTCCCGCTGCGCATGCACGGCTGCGTGGGTGCGGGTCGGAGAGCCGAGCTTCGCGAGGATGTGCTCCACGTGGGTCGCGACGGTCCGCGCGGTCACGACGAGCTGCCGGGCGATCTGCTGGTTCGAGAAGCCGTCGACCATCATCCCCAGCACCTCGAGCTCGCGCGCGGTCAGCCCGTGGAGCGGACCGGCCGGGGAGAGGAGCACGACGCCCACCAGGCTCGGGAACGGCGCGCTCGTCACGGTCAGATACGTGGCACGCACGTGACCCGTGCTCCCGTCGTGGGCGGTGTGCGGCCAGAGGAAGGTCAGGTGCATCTCCTGGGAGAGCAGTCGTGCGCGGACCGTGTCGAGGATCGCCGAGTGCGCTGCGAGCAGCTCGTGCCCGGGCAGTCCAGGCAGCGCCTCGGTCCGCTCGTGGTCGAGCAGCAGGACGCCGGCGAACGCGTCCCCGACCAGCCGGCTTGCCGCCGTGAGCGAGGTGAGCGGATCGATGCCGTGCGCCAGCAGCTCGGACACGCTCGCGAGGGCGATCCGTGCGGCGGCTGCCGGAGGCTCCGGGTCCACGGAGAGCACGGTGAGGAACCCGATGTGGCGGCCGCCCGGCTCGAAGAGGGCGACCGAGAGCGCCTCGCCGAGCCCGGCGGGGAGCAGGCACTCGGACCACGTACGCAGCTCCGACGCCGGGTAGGTCAGGTCGGAGACGCTGAGCGGCGGCTGGTGCCGGTTGACGCCCGTCAGCGCGATGTCGTGGGCCATCCGTGGCCCGCTCAGGTAGTCGACGATCCCATCGTCCAGACCGGTGCTGGCGAGGGACACGTAGCGGTTGCCGTCGAGCCCCGCGATCCACGCGGCGTCGAACGGGACGAGCTGCCCGAGGGCCAGCAGCATCCCGTGGGCGCGGTCGGCCAGCGGACCCGCCGTCGAGGCGAGCCAGGCCAGCTCGGCTTCCGCGTGGATGGCGATGTCGCGCTCCCCGGGCGGCACGACATCGCGGACCGCCCTGAGGTCCATGGTGGAGCAGAGGAGGGGACCGGTAAGGGGTTGCGTCCGGCTGCCCGGCTGTGCATGGGCGACCGCCGGTGCCGCAGGCTCGGCGGTCCTGCTCGAGGGGTGTGCCGCGGTCGCGTTCCGCCGGTCAGGCCAGGGAGGCGGCGGCTCGGCGCAGCTCGGTGAGCGCCTCGACGGAGTAGTCCGCCATCGCCTCCGACGGCGCCGTGGGCTCGGCGGCCCAGCGCGTGAAGGCGGCGTGATGCGCGAGCACGCCGAGCTCCGCGGCAAGGCGAGCGGTGACCGCCGGGACGTCCCGGGAGACGAGCGCCTCCTCCATCGCCGCCGCCATCCCGACGGCCTTCTGGGCGTTGCGCCGGCGGAGCTCCTCGCTCGCGGCGAGGACCGCTTCGAGGCGGGGGGCGATCTCGCGGCTCACCGGCCCGTATGCCGTCGCGGCGCGCCGCAGCCCCGCAGCCACCGCATCGAGCGGCGCCGCGCCTGCGGGCGCCTCGCGGATGCCTTCGGCGAGCAGCGCGCTCAGCGCCGCCTGGCCGGCCACGAGCACCTCGCGCTTGTCGGGGAAGTGCCGGAAGAAGGTGCTCTTCGTGACGCCGGCCCGCTCCGCGATCTGCGCGACGGTGGTCTCGTCGTAGCCCTGCTCATGGAACAGGTCGACGGCGGCCAGCACGAGGCGTTCCCGTGCGCCCGGTTCCCAGCGTCCCACCGGTTCATGCTAGGTGATGGGACACCTGTCCCGTCAGGTGCTACCGTGATGAGACAACGGTCGCATCACTCGAGGAGGAACCGCATGCAGGTCTTCATCACCGGCGGGACCGGCAACATCGGGTCCGCCGTCGTCGCCGAGCTGCTCCGCCACGACCACGGCGTCGCCGCGCTCGCCCGCTCGGATTCCTCGGCCGCAGCCGCACGCGCCGCGGGCGCGGCCGTCGTCCGGGGCGGCCTCGCCGACCTCGGGGCCATCCGCCGAGCGGCGGAGGCATCCGAGGGTGTCGTCCATCTCGCGTTCGGCAACGACTTCTCGAGCCCGCAGGCGCTCGCTGCCGACATCGCCGAGGAGACGGCGGCGATCGACACGATCGGCGAGGCGCTGATCGGCAGCGGGCGGCCCTTCGTGATCGTGTCGGGCACCCCCGCAGCCCCGGGGCGCCCTTCGGTCGAGACCGACCCGCTGCCCATCGACGGGCCCGTCGGTGGACGCAGTGCAACGGTGGCTCGCGCGCTCGGTCTCGCCGCTCGCGGCGTCCGGACCGCCGCGGTCCGGCTGCCCCGCACCGTGCACAGGAACGGGGGCGGCGGCTTCGCCGGGCTGCTCGCGCAGGTCGCGCGCCAGGCCGGGGTCGCCGGATACCCGGGCACCGGGATGCAGCGGTGGCCGGCGGTGCACTCGCTCGACGCCGCAGTGCTGTTCCGGCTGGTGCTGGAGCGCGCGCAGGCCGGCACGGCGTGGCACGCGGTCGCGGACGAGGGCGACGTCGTCAAGGACATCGCGACGGTCATCGGGCGGAAGCTGGGCCTCGAGGTCCAGCAGGTGCCCGTCGAGACGTTCGGGCCGATCGGGCCCGTGTTCGCCGCGGACCAGCCCGCCTCGAGCGCGATCACGCGCGCCGAGCTCGGCTGGGTGCCGACGCGGCCGAGCCTGCTCGAGGACCTGGAGCAGCACCTCGTCGCGTGACTCGGCCGGTCGGCAGAGCAGGAGTCAGAGCGTCGGGAGCGCTCGTGATCCGAGCGGTTCGTCGCCGGCCGCCCGGTATCCGGAGCACACGCCGCTTCCGCCGCGAGCGGCTACCGTGCAGCCCGTGCCCGCCGACGACGACCTCGAGACCCCGTCGGTGACGGACGAGGTGCTGGGCCGACGCGGGGTCGCCGCCGTGTTCCGCGCCGCGTACCGCGGGCCGCACGACGCGGGGGACGCGCTCTTCTGGCTGGCGCATCCGGCCGCCGCGGCACCGAGCGGCGCCCCGCCGCCGCTCGCCGCGCTGCTCGAGCTGCGGGCCGGGCTGTACCGCCCCGATCCCGACGGCCGAGCCCGAGCCCGGTACGCGGATCTCGAGCGACGCCTGCGCGAGGAGCGCGAGGTCGCGCGGGCGGCGCTCGCCGAGGCGCTGCCGGCGGCGGCCGAGCCGGAGCACGGAACCGCCGCAGCCGGGCACCGCGCTCGGCGGCGCCCACTCGTCCTGATCGGTGCCACGGTGCTCGCGGTCGGAGTGGTGGGCGCCGCCGCCGCTGTCGCTCTGCCGCATGCCGTCGCCCGGCCCGTGCCCTCCGTGTCGGCGCACGCGCTGCAGGTGCGGTCGGGGCCCGCCTTCCAGGTCGAGCAGCTGGTCGCGGAGGCGTTCCGGCAGCCGGCCACGAGCAGGACGGAGGAGGCGGGCACCGAGCTCGACGCGCTGATCGAGGACCGGCTCGGGCCCGGGATCACGGCCCGTGCGACGGTCGTCGGTGGCGCGAGCGTCGACGGCACCCCGGAGGAGAACCCGTCGAGCGCGCCGATCGTCGTGAGCGGGCGGTCGCCGAGCGGCGGGACGCTCGACCTCGTGCTGATCCTGCGACACCGATCCGACTGGCGCTGGACCGTCTACGCCGTCCCGTCGGCGGGCGGCCCGCCCGAGGCCGTGGCCGCCGTGCTCGGCACGTCCGCCGGCGGTCTGCTGCAGACGGCCCGGGTCGTCGTGCCGAAGGGCATGGTCCCGAGCGGCCTGCGGCTCTCGACGAGCACCGGCACGCCGTTCTACTGGGCGACCTACCGCCGCACCTGAAGCGGCGTTGGATGATCGGGTCATGGCGACGACGCGGGCTCCGCTGCGGGTGCTGATCTGCGGGGCCGGGGTCGCCGGCGCCGCGCTCGCCGTGCTGCTCGGCCGCGCCGGGCACGCCGTCGTCGTGGTCGAACGGGACGAGGGCGTCCGGTCGAGCGGGAACGCGGTCGACGTCCGCGGTCGCGCGTTCGACGTGGTCGAGGGGCTCGGGCTGCTGCCGCGGCTCGCCGAGGTCGCGACGCAGGTCCGGCGCCTCGTCATCGTCGACGACCTCGGACGCCCACGCGCAGGCGTGCCGACGCGCCGGGGGGAGCGCGAGCTCGAGGTGCCGCGGGCGGACCTCAGCGCGGTGCTCCTCGACGCCGCGCGCACGGTTGCCGAGGTCCGGTTCGACGACACCGTCGTCGACGTCGAGCCCGACGGGTCGGGCGCGCTGGTCCGCTGCGAGCGAGGAGGCCCCGAGCGGTTCGACCTCCTCGTCGGCGCTGACGGGCTCCACTCGCAGGTCCGCCGCCTGGTGTTCGGGCCCGAGCCGGCGTTCGTGTCGTCGCTCGGGCTGTACGCGGCGACCGTGCCGATCCCCGGCCTCCGGCTGCGACCGGACACCGTGCTGCTGCACAACGCGGCGGGTGCGGCGACTGCGCTGCATCCGGGCGCCGGCACGCCCGGCGCGTTCTTCCTGTTCCGGTCCCGCGAGCGCATCGACGTCCGCGACCGCGGCGCGGCGCACGCGTTGCTCACCGCCCGCTACGGCTCGCTCCGCTGGCGCGTCCCGGAGCTCCTCGCCGCCTATCGCGCCGCCGGCGACACGTACTTCGACGCGGTCTCCCGCGTGCGGGTGCCCCGCTGGTCGAGGGGGCCGGTCGTGCTGCTCGGCGACGCGGCCTCGTGCGTGTCGCTGTTCGGCGACGGATCGAGCGCGGCCGTGGCCGGGGCGAGCATCCTCGCCGCGGCGATCGACGACTCGTCCGACCTGCCGGCGGCGCTCGCCGGATACGAGCGCGCGCAGCGCGCGGCCGTGCGGCTCGGGCAGCTCACCGCGCCGCTCGCATCGCGCATCCTCGTCCCCGCCGGCGACGCGGGCCTCACGACGCGGGACGCGATCCTCCGGCTCGTGGCGCGCGAACGGCCCAGGAGGACGGAAGGGTGACCGCCACCGTCGCGCCGGTGCCCCCGCGCTCCGCCGTCGACGGGCTCGTCGACGAGGTCGTCGCGCTCGTGAACCGGGTCTACGCGGTCGCGGAGGCAGGCTTCTGGCGTCCGGGCACGTCGCGCACCGACGCCGACGACGTCCGTGACGCCGTCGCGGCGGGTGAGCTGCTCGCCGCCACGGTCGACGGGCGGCTCGCAGGCGTCCTGCGGATCGCGGTGGAGCACCGCGTCGGCCGGCTCGGGATGCTCGCCGTCGAGCCGGCGGCCCGCGGCGCAGGCATCGGCACCCTGCTGCTCGAGGAGGCGGACCGGATCACGACCGAGGCGGGTGGGACCGCGATGCAGCTCGAGGTGCTCACGCCGAGCGATCCGCCGTCGCCCGACAAGGCCCGGCTCGACCGCTGGTACCGGCGCCTCGGCTACGCCGTGACGGCGGAGGAGTCGCTCGGCGAGCACTACCCGCAGCTCGTGGAGCGCCTGCTGGTGCCCGCGGTGCTCGTCGTCTACCGCAAGCCGCTGCGCGGCTGACGCCTCCGGGCCCGGAGGTCGCGGCGCCGCTCGAGCATCCGCAGGTCGAAGTCGCGCACGTCGCCCGAGGAGAGGGTGATGAGCGCCCCGATGTCGAGCACGAGCTCGACGAGCCACACCTGCGCGCCGAGGCCGGCCGACGCCGCGGGACCGGCGAGGAGCGCGGCGAGGATGGCGGCGGTGCTCGCGGTGAGGGCGAGCATCCGCGCGATCGCGGACCCTGCGAAGGTCAGCTGGCCGAGTGCGACGAGCGCCACCGCGGCCGCGCCCGCCACGACGAGGACGAGGCCGGGGCGCCCGAGCAGCGGCGGCAGGCCGTCGAGCACTGCGGCGAGGCCGACCCCGGGCACACCGAGGAACCCGAGCACCGCGGCGGTGACGCCCGCGGCCGCGCGGAGCAGCAGCAGGCCGTAGCCGACGTAGACGGTCATCGGTCGCTTGATGCGGTTCGACGACGCGGTGTCGCGGACGGTCTGCAGCACCACGCGGGCCCGGGCGCCGGGCGAGCGTCCCACCCGCACGGCGGTGGCGGGGAGCCCGGCCGGCTCGTCGATCAGCGCGGTCAGGTCGAGCACCGGCAGGTCGCCGTCCGTCGAGATCGAGTCGCCACCGCCGTTGCGGGAGTGGTAGCCGGAGGAGAAGTGGGGCAGGACGGCGGCGGTGGCGTCCGGGTTCCCCTCGAGCACCGTGCGGACGATGTGGTCGCGCTCCCGGTCGGTCTCGATCGCCACCTTGTGGGTGACCTGCAGCGTGAACACCGACAGGCCGACGCGCTTGTCGTAGGTGCCGGCGGCGAGCCAGTCGACGCGGGCACCGCCGGGCAGGAACCAGTCGTCGGGCACGTGCCAGAACCGCACGTGGTGCCGCCTGGCGGGGGTGCCCTCGACCTCCTGCTGGTACGTGAAGTCCTGCATGCGCCCGAAGAGGAACGCCGGGCTCACCGGCGCCGTCGGGTACGTGCGCCGGGTGAGGGTCGTCGTGACCGTACGCAGGCCGCTGCGGAACCCGAGCTCGTCGGCGAGGCGCCACCCCGCCCGGCTCATCGCCGTGTGCACCTCCATCTCCGTCCCGAGCAGCGCGACGTTCACCGGGTCCGCGAGCAGCCCCTCGTACGTGCGGCTGCGCCCGATGAAGTAGTCGGGCACGTAGACGAGCGCGAGGGCCGAGTGGATCCGCGGCAGCAGCAGGTAGGCGAGCACGAGCCAGAGCACGAGGAGCAGCCACCAGTCGGCGATGCCGCCGAGGACGATCCGCCGCACGGTGAGCACGGCGAGGGCCGCGGCGGCCGCGGCACCGAGCAGGAAGAAGAGCCCGTCGAGCACGACGAGCACCGCGGGCCACGACCGGGGAACGTCGCTGCGCTCCCACCGGACGGCGAGGCCCGGCGATGCGGGTGCGTCGTCGGCCATCCGGGCAACCTACCCGGGGCCCGGATGGCGCTCCTCGGCCTCCTGCGGCCTACCGGGCGGCGCGCGCCTCGTCCTGGCGGCGCTGCTCGGCGCCCGACGCGATCGCGGCGCGCAGGTGACCCTGCTCGTAGCCGAAGGACGCGACGAGCGCGCCCGCCTGCGGGCGGAGCGCCGCGAGCAGCGCGTCGAGCGCCACCGGCACCGCGCGGGCCCGCTGCCGGTCCAGCCGGCCGCGGACGAGGTACCAGCCGAGGTCGCGCTCGACGGCGGAGAGCGCGAACACGTCGCGGAGCTGCTCGAGCGTCGAGCGCTCCGCTCCGGCGCCCGCCCCGCGCGCAGCGCGGTCGAGGGCCTGCCACTGCCGCAGCCGGGCCCAGGCGCGCGCCGTCTCGATGAGCACGTGCTGGTTGCGCCCGAGCAGCGCGGCGGCCTCGTCCGCGGGCAGGCCCGACGCGGGCCGGAGGCGGGCCGCGAGCTCGGCGACGGCGACGTCGACGCGATCGGTGAGCAGCCCCTCCTGCACGTCGCGGTCACGCAGCGCCTGGACCGCGCCCGCGCTCGAGCCGCGGTCCGCCACCCGCTGGGCGAGCGCGGTCGCGCCGGCCGCGCCGGCGGCGACCCCGGCGAGCTGCTTCGCGAGGATCCCGGCGACGGCGACCGGCGGGGCGCCCTTGAAGCGCTTCGCGTAGTCGGTGAGCAGCCGCTTGCCGACGAGCTGCAGCAGCACCGTGTTGTCGCCCTCGAACGTCGCGTAGACGTCGAGGTCGGCGCGCAGCCGCGGGAACCGGTTCTCGGCGAGGAACCCGGCGCCGCCGCACGCCTCGCGGCACTCCTGGATCGTCTCGAGCGCGAACCAGGTGCTCTCCGCCTTCATCGCGGCGGCGAACGTCTCGAGGTCCTGCCGGGCCTCGTCGGTGTCGTGCTCCCCGGTGAAGACGCGGTGGAAGTCGGTGAGCAGCTCGTTCAGCGCGAACGACGTGGCGTAGCTCGTCGCGACGCGGGGAAGCAGGCGGCGCTGGTGCCGGGGGTAGTCGAGCAGCACCGTCTCGTCGGTGCCGGCGCCCGCGAACTGGCGTCGCTCGTCCGCGTAGGGCACCGCGATCTGCAGGGCGAGCTGCGCCGCGACGTTCGTCGAGAGCGCGAGCGACACCCGGCCCTGCACGAGCGTGCCGAGCATCGTGAAGAAGCGCCGGCCCGCGCTCGCGATGGGGGAGGAGTAGGTGCCGTCGGCCGCGACGTCGCCGTACCGGTTGAGCAGGTTCGTCCGCGGCACGCGCACACCGTCGAAGTGGAGGCGGCCGTTGTCGACGCCGTTCAGGCCGCCCTTGGGACCGTCGTCCTCGCCGCCCACGCCCGGCAGGAACGCGCCGGACACGTCGCGGATGGGCACGTAGAACGCGTGCACCCCGTGCCGCTCGCCACGGGTCTCGAGCTGCGCGAACACGACGGCGGCGCGGGCGTCGAGCGCCGCGTTGCCGATGTAGTCCTTCCACGCCGCCCGGAACGGGGTGTGGAGCACGAACTCCTCGGTGGCCGGGTCGTAGACGGCGGTCGTCGCGATCGAAGCGACATCGGAGCCGTGCCCGGTCTCGGTCATCGCGAACCCGCCGAGCACGCGCAGCTCGACGGCGTCGCCGAGGAAGCGCTCGTGGTGGTCGCGGGTGCCGAGGTGCAGGATCGCGGCGGCGAAGAGGCCCCACTGCACGCCCGCCTTGATCTGGAGCGACGGGTCGCCGGCGACGATCTCGGCGAAGGCCGCCAGGTTGCCTCCCGCATCGCCGCTGCCGCCGAACTCGGGCGGGAACGGCAGCCGCGGGGCGCCGGTGGCGAGCAGGTCGGAGAGGCCCTCCGTCACCCGCGCCCGCTGCTGCGCCACCGTCTCGTCGTCGGCGAGGTGGAAGCGCGGGTCGAGCATCGCCTGCCGTGCCGGCAGCCGCCGCTCCGCCCAGCGCCCGAGCAGCAGGTCGCGCATCCGAGTCGGGTCGAGCGGGGCGGCCGGCGGTACCGCCGCCTCCGGGGAGGGCGCGTGCGCGGCCGGCGCGGGCTCGGGCGGCAGGACGATCGTCTCCCGCTCACCGGGCGCCAGGCGCTCGTCCACCGTCGTGCTCTGCTCGCCCACGAAGACCTCCATGCCGTCGCTGGAATCCGTCGCCGGGACGGTAGCCCATCCACAACGGGACGCCGCAGCGCTGGTAGGGGACCTCACGCCGCCGGCGCCGCCGGGACACCCGGGTCTGGTGCATCCCTCCAAAGCGGCGCCCGGACGGGGGCTACGGTGACCGCGGAGGCGACATGCGATTCGACGCCGTGCTGGGTGAGCCGTTCGCGACCGTCCCCGAGCAGGCCGCCACGGCGGAGCGGCTCGGCTACGCGGGGGTGCACGCCACCGAGCTGACCCACGACCCGTTCCTCACCTGCACGCTCGCGACGACCGGCACCCGGACCGCCGACGTGGGCACCCAGATCGCGGTGGCGTTCGCGCGGAACCCGATGAGCGTCGCCGTCGCGGCCCGCGACCTGCAGGACCTCTCCGGCGGCCGCTTCGTGCTCGGGCTCGGCACGCAGGTCGAGGCGCACATCACCCGTCGCTTCTCGATGCCGTGGGGGCCGCCGGCGGAGCGGATCGCGGAGTTCGTGCGAGCGGTCCGCGCCATCTGGCAGGCGTGGGAGGGCGACGGCAGGCTGCGGTTCCAGGGGGAGCACTACCGGCACACGCTGATGACCCCCGCGTTCTCGCCCGGCCCAGCCCCGAACGGCCTGCCGCCGGTGCACCTCGCCGCGGTCGGGGCCCGGATGGCCGAGACCGCCGGGGCTGTCGCCGACGGCGTCATCGCGCACGTGTTCTGCACGCCCCGCTACCTCGAGGAGGTCGTCGCGCCCGCTGCGGCGCGCGGCCTCACGCGCGAAGGGCGCGACCGCGACGGCTTCGCGGTCGTCGCGCCGGCGTTCGTCGTCACCGGCAGGGACGATGCGGAGCGCGCCGCCGCTGCCGCCGCGGTCCGCGCCCAGATCGCGTTCTACGGCAGCACGCCCGCCTACCGCGGGGTGCTCGAGATCGACGGCCGCGGCAACCTCGCCGACCGGCTGCACGAGCTGTCGGTCTCCAGGGACCCCGCACGCTGGGCCGCGATGGCGGCCCTCGTCGACGACGAGGTGCTGGCCTCGTTCGCGGTGGTCGCCGAGCGGGCCGCCGACGTGCCCGGCCTGCTGCGGCAGCGGTACGACGGGCTCGCCGACCGCGTGGTCCTCGGCGTGCCGAGCGGGGTGGACCGCGGCGGGTGGCTCGAGGCCATCGGCTCCGTCGCCTGACGCGGGACGCGGGACGCTGGTGCAGCAACGCACAGATCGGCCGGGGCCGCCCTCCAGGCGGCCTCAATATGCTGCGGACCGCGACAAAGGCGCGCCGCGGCGCCCCCGCCGAGGAGGACCATGAGCGACAGCCGACCGGACGCCGACACCTGGCCGATCGCGGCGGCGATGCTGCCGTTCCTCGGCACCACCACCTCGGGCACCCCGGTGCAGGACGCCCCCGGCGAGGTCTGGGGCGCCGCCCTCGCCGAGGTGGCCGACGCCGGCTTCACCGAGGTCGACCTCACCGACTCCTGGGTCCGCCCCGGCGATCTCACCCCGCAGCGGCTCGACGAGCTCGCCGGAGCGATCCGGAGTGCGGGCCTCACCGCCCCCGCGATCAGCGCCATCCGACGCAGCGTCATCGACCCCGACAGCGCCGACGACAACCTCGCCTACAGCCACCGCACCATCGACGCGGGTGCCGCGCTCGGCTGCGCCGTCGTGAGCGTCGGCCTGCACCGGCCGCTGCTGCCCGAGCAGCAGAAGGCCCACTGGTTCTGGACCGTCGACGGCCCCCGCGACTCGGACGATCCCGAGACCTGGTCGCGCGCGGTCAGCCGACTGCGCGAGCTCGGCGATCACGCCGCATCGGTCGGCGTGCAGCTGTCGCTCGAGATGTACGAGGACACGCTGCTCGGGAGCGCCGACAGCGCGGTCCGCCTCGTCACCGACATCGGCTCCGACGCGGTCGGGCTGAACCCGGACCTCGGCAACCTCTACCGGCTGCACCGCCCCATCGAGCCGTTCCTCGACGCGCTCGCGAAGTGCCTGCCCCACTCGAACTACTGGCACGTGAAGAGCTACCTGCGCCTCGAGGACTTCCCGTCCGGCACCGTGCTCACCGCGCCCGCGCCCATGGACTCCGGCAGCATGAACTACCGCCGCGCCATCAAGATGGCGCTCGAGGCGGGCTACACCGGCCCGTTCTGCGTCGAGCACTACGGCGGCGACGGGCTCGCCGTCGCCGCCCGCAACCGCGACTACCTGCGGGGGCTCCTCCGCTTCGACCTCTCCGACGCCGCGTCCCCGGAGGTGCGCTGATGACCGACACCCGTGCTCCGCAGGTCGCCGTGCTCGGCCTCGGCGCGATGGGCCTGCCCATGGCCACCCGGCTCGCCGAGACGCTGCCGGTGCGGGCCTTCGACGTCGTGCCGGACCGCATCGCGCTCGCCGAGCAGGGCGGCGCCACCCGCGCGGGCAGCGCGCCCGCAGCCGCCGAGGGCGCCGACGTCGTCGTGATCGGCGTGCGCAACCAGGAGCAGCTCGAGGCGTCCATGTTCGGCGAGCAGGGGGCGGCCGCCGTGCTCCGCCCCGGCGCCGTCGTGGTGCTCACCTCCACCGTCGGCACCGGCGCGGTCGTCGCGGCCGCCGCGCGGCTGCAGGAGTCGGGGGTCGACCTGCTCGACGCGCCGGTGAGCGGCGGCGCGGTCCGCGCGAGGAACGGCGACCTGCTCATCATGGCGGGCGCGTCCGATGCGGTCCTCTCGCGGGCGGAGCCCGTGCTCGACCGGCTCGCCTCCACCCTGTTCGTGGCGGGGCCGAACCCCGGCGACGGGCAGACGATGAAGACCGTCAACCAGCTGCTCTGCGGCATCCACACCGCCGCTGCGGCCGAGGCCCTCGCGCTCGCCGACGCGCTCGGGCTCGACCTCGATCGGGTGCTCCAGGTGCTCGGGCAGGGGGCCGCGGCCTCGTTCATGCTCGCGGACCGCGGTCCGCGCATCATCGAGCAGCTCCGGGGGCAGGCGCCGGAGCTGCGCTCGCGGCTCGACGTGATCTCGAAGGACATGGGGATCGTGCACGACCTCGTCCGCGAGGCCGGGACGGTCGCCCCCGTGGCCGCCGCCGCCGAGCAGGCCTACCTGCTGATGATGGCGCGCGGCTACGCGAGCGAGGACGACTCGATCACCGCGCTCGCCGGTCGGGCCGGGGCGGATCCCCGGTGACCGTCGTCACGATCCTCGGCGCCGGCGCCATGGGCTCGGCGCTCGCCACCCCGCTGCGGGTGCGCGGCCACGAGGTACGCCTCTGGGGCACCCATCTCGACGATGCGCTGCTCGCCGCGGTCGAGGCAGGACGGCCCCATCCGCGCACCGGTGTCCCCGCACCGGAGGGCGTGCGGACCTTCCCCGCCCCACGGCTCGCCGACGCGCTTCACGGGGCCGACCTCGCGGTGCTCGCCGTCTCCTCCGAGGGGGTGCGCGGCACGATCGCGCAGGCCGCGCCGGCGCTCGACGGCGTGCCGCTGCTCGGCATCACGAGCAAAGGACTGCTCCGCGACGGCGACGGACCGGTGCGGATCCTGCCCGACGTCGTCGGCGAGGCGCTCGCGGGCCTCTCGCGGCCACCGGCGCTCGTCGGCATCGGCGGTCCGTGCAAGGCGAACGAGGTCGCGGCCGCGCGGCCGACCGCCACCGTCTACGGCGCGAGCTGCGTCGAGGCGGCCCGCGCCGCGGCGCGCATCGCCCAGACCGACGACTACCGCGTCGCCGTCACCGACGACCTCGTGGGCCTCGAGCTCGCAGCGCCGCTGAAGAACGTCTACGCGATCGCGCTCGGCGTGCTCGACGGGCTCACCGCCCGCGGTGGCGAGCCGTGGCACGACCTGAAGTCCGCCGTCTTCGCGCAGGCGGTCGCCGAGATGGCCGCGCTCGCCGTCGCCGCCGGAGGTCGCGCCGAGACCGTGCAGGGGCTCGCCGGCACGGGCGACCTCCAGGTCACCGCGTTGTCTGGTCGCAACCGCGCCTACGGCGAGCGGCTCGGCCGGGGCGAGCGGGCTGCGGAGGCGCTGGCGGCCATGGCGGCCGCGGAGCAGACCGTCGAGGGCGTCCCCGCGCTCCGGATGGCGACGGCGCTCGCCGCGCAGCTGCTGCCGGCCGAGGCCGTGCCGCTGCTCGGTGCGATCGAGGCGCTCGTCGACGGCGCGGCCGACCCCGCGGGCCGCCTCGCCGCGGCCGCCCTGCCCGCTCCCGTGCGGTGAGCGACGACGTCCTCGTCGGCGTCGACGCGTCGACGACCGCCGTGAAGGCGGTGGCCTTCGACCTCGACGGCTCGGCCGTCGCGGAGGCGCGGGCGCCGCTCGGCCGCACCTCGCCACGCCCGGGCTGGGCGGAGCAGGACCCGCGCGACTGGACGGCGGCCGCGGATGCGGCGCTGCGCGCGCTGAGCGCCCGGCTCGCGGAGCGGGACGCGGTGCCCGTCGCGCTCGCCATCACCCACCAGCGCGAGAGCTTCGCCTGCCTCGACGTCACCGGCGCGCCCGTCCGGCCCGCGATCCTCTGGCTCGACACCCGCGCCGGCGCCATCGTCGCCCGCGCGGGGTCGCGGCGCCTGCACGAGCTGTCCGGCAAGCCGCCGAGCACGACCCCGAGCCTCTACAAGCTGCTCTGGGTGCGTGAGCACGAGCCGGACGTGCTCGCGCGCACGACGCGGATCGCTGACACCGGGGCCGTGCTGGTGCACTCGCTCACGGACCGCTTCGCGACCTCGGTCGCGAGCGCCGATCCCACCGCTCTGCTCGACGTGCGCACCCTCGACTGGTCACCCGAGCTGCTCGGGCTCGCCGGGGTGACGGCGTCGCAGCTGCCCGAGCTCGTCCCGCCCGGAACGACGATCGGCAGGGTGACGCCGGCCGCCGCGGCCCGCACCGGGCTGCCCGAGGGCCTGCCGGTCGTCGCCGGAGGCGGCGACGGCCAGGTCGCCGGGCTCGGGGCGGCCGCGGTCGGCGAGACCGAGGCGTATCTCAGCCTCGGCACCTCCATCACGCTCGGCACCACGTCGGCCGCCCCCGCGATCGCGCCGGCCTTCCGCACCCTCACCTCACCGATCGCAGGCGAGTACACGCTCGAGGCCCTCGTCGCGTCGGGCGTGCTGTCGCTCGCGTGGCTCCGCGAGCGGGTGCTCGGCCTGCCCGACACGGTCGACGGCGTCGCCGAGGTGGAGGCGCTCGCGGCCTCGTCGCCGGCCGGCGCGGGCGGTGTGCTGTTCCTGCCCTACCTCACGAGCGCAGAGACCCCCTACTGGGATCCGGCCGCGCGCGGCGCCTTCATCGGCCTCGCCGACCACACGACGCGCGCCCACCTCGCCAGGGCGGTGTTCGAGGGGCTCGCGCTCGAGGTGCGGCTGCAGGTCGAGTCGATCGAGGCGGAGCGCGGCATCCGGCTCGACCGTGTCACCGCGATGGGCGGCGGCGCCCGCTCGGCCCTGCTGCTCCAGGCGGTCGCGGACGCGCTCGGCCGGGAGCTCGCCGTGGCCGCCGAGGTCGAGACCGCGGCCCTCGGAGCGGCGATCCTCGCGGGCACGGGGGTCGGGTACGGCGACCCGGCCGCACTCGCGCGCCGGATGAGCCGGATCGCGGCGACCGTGCGCCCAGCCGGGAACGGCGACGGGGACGCCCGGTTCGCCGTCTACCGGAGCGCCTACCCGGCGCTCCGCGAGGTGTTCCGCGACCTCGCCGCGCTCCGCTGAACCGTCAGACCGCCGCCGGCTCGACGAGGGACAGCGTGCGGGCGTCGGCGTCGAGCGCCGCGCGAACCCCGAGGGGCAGCGGCCAGTCGGGCGGCTCATGACCGATGGGGACGTCGGCGAGCACCGGCACGTCGCGGTCGCCGAGCGCCGCGAGGACGACGTCCTGCACCGAGGGCTCGCCCTCCGGCGCCTCGATCGTGGCGAGCGGCCCCACGACCATGCCCGCGATCCGCGCGAGCACGCCGGCGAGACGCAGCACCTGCAGGTCGTTCCAGACCTGCGACACGGCCGCCGTCTCCTCCCAGAAGAGGATCGCGCCGTCGAAGCGCTCCGGCGGGAGCGCGAACCGCGTGGCCTGCATGCGCACGAGCCGGTTCAGCATCGCGCCGACGAGCGGTCCCTCCGCCCGGCCCGGACGCCAGCACTGCTCGGCGCCGGTGGCGGGCAGCGCGCCGGCGGCCTCGCCCGTCAGCACGGCGCGGTAGCTCGCCGCGAGCCGCGACGACCACGCCTCGTCCTCGTGCCAGTAGCCGAAGCCGTGCGTGACGAGGTCGCCGTGCACGCCGGCGAGGCCGGTGGCGGCGTGCAGCGCGAGGTGCAGCACGCCGATGTCGCTGAACCCGATCAGCGGCTTCGGGTCGGCGCGCACCGCCGCGAGGTCGAGCAGGTCGAGGTGGGGCAGCGCGCCGCGCCCACCGGTCAGCGCGAACACCGCGCGCACCGCGGGATCGCGGAGCAGGCCGTTCAGCTCCGCCGCGGTCTCCGCCGGGGTCGCCGGGCCGTACCAGTGCCGCAGGTCGAGCGACACGAGCGGCGAGACGCGGACGACGAAGCCGAGCCGCTCGAGCTCGCGCCGCCCGTGCTCGAGCAGCGGCGCCTCGTTCGGCTCGAGGCCGCCCGACACCGCCGCGATCGCGACGACGTCCCCGGCGCGGAGCGCACGGGGACGCAGCAGCGGCGCCACCGGCTGCGCGGTCAGCGTCGGCCGAGTCGCCGCTCGCCGCCTGCACCCGGCTCGTACGCGATGCCGTAATGCGCGTACACCTCCGGCTCGCGCTCGCGGGTGAGCTCGCCGTCCGGGTCGATGGAGGGCGCGTCCTTCACCGACTTCTTGTCGACCGCGACCTTCAGGTACGAGGGCGAGACGACCGCGCCGTTCAGGGGCACGAACACGAGTCGCTTCGAGAGCAGCCCCTGCGTCACCGTGCCGAAGGCGGGCTGGTCGCTGCCCGTGTCGAAGTACACGGCTTCGAGCGAGCCGATCTTGTCACCGTTCATGTCGACGACGTCGTGGTTGCGCCAGTCGCGGATGTTCTCGGCGGGGAAGCTCATGCGGTTCGTTCCTTCCAGGGGTCGTGCCCACGTTCGCGGGCGCGGCTGTGAGCCGTCCGAGCGTCCGCTCAACCGGTGTGCTGCTGCAGGGTGCCGACGCGACGGGCGACGGCCCCGCACGATGCGCAGCCGAACAGGTCGTTCTCCTCGGGCGGCATCCGCACGGCGAAGCCGCAGAAGGGGCAGTCGGCGAGCTCGACGCCGGTGGCGCGGCGGATCATCGTCGCATCAGCCGCCGCGCGACCCGGCGGAGCTCCTCGTCGTGGGCGGCGATCTCGGTCACCGCGGCCAGCGCCGGCAGCGCCTCCGCAAGCGCCGCGGGGGCGGCGCCGAAGACGCGGCAGACGCCGAGGAGCGTGCCGTCCGAACCCGTGATCGGCAGGCTCAGGTCGGGCATCTCTCCCCCGACGGGCCCGTGCAGGGCGAGGCCGGCGGCGTCCGCCTCGGCGACCGCTGCCGCGAGGGGGTCCCGCTCCGCGGCGTCGGCGGCGACCTGCACCCAGGCGCGGCGCTGATCGAGCACGGTCACGCTCGCCGCGCGCGCCCCGCCGATGCGGCGGGCGAGCGCGGCGAGGCGCCCGAGCGCACCGGGTGCCTCGAGCTCGTCGCGCTCCGGGGCGTCGGCGTCGATGACGAGCTGCCGGAAGGCGAGCATCACCTCTCCCGCGGTCGGGCGCTGCTGCGGCGAGCGGGCGGTCATGCCGGCGAGCAGGTGGCGCCACGCCGCCGGCAGGCCGTCCGGCAGCTCGGGGTCGCGCTCGAGCCGACCGAACGCGCTCGTGAGCGCGTCACCCGGGAACTCGACGTGGCCGGTGATCGCCTCGAGCACCACGAGGCCGAGCGAGTAGACGTCGGAGGCGGGGCCGACGGGCCGGCCGCTCGCCTGCTCGGGACTCAGGTAGGCGGCGGTGCCGGTGGTCGTCTGCGGGTCGGCCTCGATCGACTCGGCGACGGGCACCGCGATGCCGAAGTCCGCGAGCCGGGCGCGGAACGGGCGGATGCCGCTGCCCGGCCCGAGCAGCACGTTCGCGGGCTTGATGTCGCGGTGCACGACGCCCCGGGAGTGCAGGTAGTCGAGCGCCTCGGCGACATCGAGGCCGAGGTACGCGGCCGCCGGGAGGTCGAAGGGCTCGCGGCGGATGCGGCTGCGCAGGTCGGCGCCGTCGACGAGGTCGAGCACGAGGAAGGGGACGCCCTGGCCGTCGATCCCCGCGTCGAGCAGGGTCACGAGGCCCGGGTGCCGCAGCGACGCGTGCATCCGGCCCTCCGCGTCGCGCACCCGCGCCGCGCCGGCGTCCGGCGGGCAGCGGTCGAACCGCTTGACGGCGACCTCGCGGCCGAGCACGCGGTCGACCGCGCGGTGGACGCTCGCCATGCCGCCCGTCCCGAGACGGACGCCGAGCTCGTAGCGGCCCGGCGCCGTCGCGGCCGTGCTCGTGCCGCTCACGCCCGTGGCCTGGAAGCCGGACGTCGAGGGTGGGTACGCCATCACTCAGTGGCCCTCTCGATCGCTTAGTTGGGTAAACTACATGAGGATCGCGGAGAGGTGGTGACGACATGGCGGTGGGCGAAGGCGCGTACTGGTACGAGCAGGACCGGGCGACGGCGATCGACCTGCTGAACGCCCTCCGCGACTACCGCTCCGCCGAGCAGGCCATGCGGCGGCGCACGCGCGACTCGATGGGCATGAACGAGAACGACCTCGCCGCCCTCCGCTTCCTCCTCGCCGAGCGCAGCGCGGGGCGCGACGTCACCGCGAAGGACCTCGCGCGGCGGCTCGGCATCACGCCCGCGTCGGTGTCGGTGCTCGTCGACCGGCTCGTGCGCTCCGGGCACCTCGAGCGCCGGCCGCACCCCACCGACCATCGCGCCGCGCTGCTCGTGCCGACCGGGCACTCCGACGAGGAGGTGCGCGCCACGCTCGGCGACATGCATCGCCGCATGATGGACGTCGTCACGTCGCTCGAGCCGGCCGAGGTGCAGGTCGTCACGGATTTCCTCCGGCGCATGGCCGAGTCGCTCGCCGCGCCCGCCCCCGTCCCGGCCTAGGCGAGCCCCTTCGCCCGGAGCGCGGCGAGCACGCCGGGCAGGAACGCCTCGGCCCAGCGGCGGTGACCGCGGTCGTTCGGGTGGAAGAGGTCGCCTGCGGCGCCGAGCAGCGCGTCGAGGAGGCCTCCTGCACCCGTGGTGGCGTGCAGGGGCGCGACCCAGAACCCGTACCGGTCGGCGACCTCGTGCACGATGCGGTTCGCGGCACGCACCCGCCCGGCGACCGGCAGGACGCTGAAGCTGGGCAGCTCGCTCACGATCGATCCCGGCGGCAGCGCGGCGCAGACCTCGTCGAGCTCGCGCTCGAAGCGGCCGGGCTCGAACCGCCAGACGTCGTTCGCACCCACGCCGAGCGTCACGACGTCGGGCTCGAGGCCGCGCATCCGATGCAGCTCGTCGCGGATCACGACGGCGAGCGTCGCGCCGTCGATCGCGAGGTTGCGCACCCGCACCCGGCGCCCGGTGACGGCGGCGATGCGCTCGGCCACGAGGCCGACGTACCCGCGGTCGGGATCGGAGGCACCGAGACCGAGCGCGGCCGAGTCTCCGAGCGCGACGTAGAGCACGGCCTCCGGATCGACGCGCCCGCGCTGCTGCCAGTGCACGTGGTGCGCGGGGATCCGGGCGTTCAGCACGGTCACCCAGCGGCGCCTCCGGCGCTCGAGCCCCACCGCGGCTCCCGCCAGGAGCAGGGCACCCGCGGCGGCGAGCAGGAACCGCCTCACCGGCCGACCGCCGCGGTCGTGCCACCCGTGGCGCGCAGCAGGTCGGCGGGCGCGAGCTCGAGGTCGAAGCCCCGGCGACCGCCGGAGACGAGCACCGTCGGGTGATCGAGCGCCGAGGCGTCGAGCACGAGCGGCAGCCGGGTGCGGTGCCCGATCGGGGAGATACCGCCGACGACGTAGCCGGTGCGACGCTCCGCCACCGCCGGGTCGGCGAGGGCCGCCCGCTTGCCGCCCACCGCCGCGGCGAGGGCCTTGAGATCGAGCGACCCGGACACCGGCACGACCGCCACGACGAGCGCCCCGTCGACGTCGGCGACGAGGGTCTTCAGGACTCGTTCCGCGGGGACGCCGAGCGCGGCCGCGGCCTCGTTCCCGTAGTCGGCCGACGCGGGATCATGCGGGTACGGGCGCGGCGTGAACGGGATGCCGGCCGCCTCGAGGGCCTTCGTCGCGGGGGTGCCGGGCCCTCTGCTCACGACGGCGACGCTACCCGGCGGTCTACCGGCGCACCCGAGCCCGGGGTCACGACTGGCAGCGCGGGCACCAGTAGATCTCGCGGTCCAGGGCGCCCTCGCCGGGCTTCACCGGATCGCCGAGGGTGCCGCCGCGGATCGCGGTGCCGCAGCGCCGGCACGGCTTGCCGGAGCGCCCGTAGACCCAGTCCTGCCGCCCGCGCCGGGTGTCGCCGGTGAGCGTGCGCTCGACCCGGTTCTTGTTCGCCTCGAGCGTGCGCTTCGCGAGGTCGATGATGCGGGAGAGGTCCGACACCTCGGCGACCGGCCGCGTCGGCAGCACGCCGCGCAGGAAGCAGAGCTCGTTGCGGTAGACGTTGCCCACGCCCGCGAGGTTGCGCTGGTCGAGCAGCGCGAGTCCGATGGCCCGCTCCGGCTGCTGCCGGATGCGCCGCTCGGCCTCGGCCGCGTCCCAGTCGGGGCCGAGCAGGTCGGGCCCCAGGTATCCGACGACGTCGTCCTCCTGCTCCCGCGGCAGGATCTCGAGCAGCCCGAGCGCGAAGCCGACCGCCTGCCACTCGGCGGTGCCGAGCACGATCCGCGCCTCGAAGGCGGGCCGGCGCCACCGGGATCCGGGCCGGTAGAGGTGCCAGGAGCCCTCCATCTTCAGGTGGCTGTGGATCACGCTGTCGCCGACTCGGATGAGCAGGTGCTTGCCGCGACTCGCGACCGAGTCGACCGTCTGCCCCGCGAGGTCGACGGTGGCGTACCGCGGCACGCGCACGTCGCAGCGGGTGAGCACCGAGCCCGCGAGCGCGGAGGAGAGGTTCTTGGCGGTGCGGTAGACGGTGTCGCCCTCAGGCACGGAGCTTCAGGCCCTTCGGGTTCGGCGCGAAGCCGGCCCGCTCGAGCAGCTGCCCGAAGGGGGTGCCGAGCGCGAACTCGCCGTCGATGCGCTCGACCGTGAGCTGCGGCACCCCGCCGCCCCGCACCACGTCGGCGATCGCGTGGGCCGCGCGTTCGCGGACGGCCTCGTCGTCGGCGAGCACGAGCACGGTGCGGCCGCCGCGCTCGACGTAGGCGACGAGCTCGCCGTCGACGAGCACCACGAGGGCGCCCGCCTTCCGGCCGGGCCGGTGGCCCTCGCCGGGCGGCCACGGCAGGGCGGCGCCGTAGGGGTTCGCCGGGTCGGTGGCGGCGAGGCAGAGGGCGGGCGCGTCGACGGCCTCCGCGTTCGGGTCGCGGGATGCGGCGCGCAGCCGGTCGACCGTGCCCGAGGTCGAGAACTGCGCGGCACCGAGGTGCTCCACGAAGTAGCCGCGCCGGGCGCGACCCGCCTCCTCGAGCGCCGCGAGCGCCTTGTAGACGACCGCGAAGCCGCCCGGCACCTGCTCGGCCTGCACCGCGCCGCGGGTGACGACGCCGTAGCGATCGAGCAGCACCTCGGCGGTGGCCGCGGCGCGCACCGTGGGGTCGGACTCGGGCAGCGGCAGGATCGCCCAGCGACCGGCTGCGGCCGGGGGCGCGGCCCGCGACGGCATGACCGGCCGGCCGCGGCCCCGGTACGCGCGGGTCCGTGGCGCGCGGCGCTGGGTGCGGTGGGCGGTGCCGCCGCCCCCGGTGAGGGCGCGGACGGGCGCGAAGGTGTCGTTCGTGACGAGCCCGGCCCACACGAGGTTCCAGAGCGCGTCCTGCAGCTGCGAGTCTGGGCCCACGGAGGCCGGTTCCGGCGCGTCGCGCAGAGACGTGACGGCCGAGCCGTAGGGGACGGTGGCGCCCACCGCGTCGGCGAGCTGACGGAAGAAGAACGCGCCGCCGCCGCCGAGCGCGGCGAGCACCTCGACCTCGAGCGGCGAGCGCTCGGCCTGCTCGGCCTCGGGCAGCGTCACGGCCACGGCGTCGGCGAGGTGGAGGGCGATCCAGCCGTCGCTGCCCGCGAGCCGTCCCGCGCCCGACCAGACGACCTCGCCGGTCGCCGTGAGCTCGTCGAGCATGGCGGGGGAGTAGTCGCGCACCCGGGAGGGCAGCACGAGCGTCTCCCACGCGGAAGCGGGGATCGGGACCCCCGCGAGCTGCTCGATGACGGTGGCGACCCCGTCGACGCCGCGGAGGGCGCCGCGCGCCGGGCCACCGCCGATCGGGGCGACGTGCTGCCACTCGGGCAGGAAGCGGCCGTACGCGGCCTGCTCGACCGGCTCGACCTCCTTTCGGAGCGCGGCGAGCGAGCGGCGGCGGAGGCGGCGGAGCACCTCGGCGTCGCACCACTCGGAGCCGGTGCCGCCGGGACGGAACTCGCCCTCGGTCACCCGCCGCTCATCCGCGAGGCGGCGCAGGGTGTCGGTGACGACCGCGACGCCGAGACCGAACCGCTCGGCGGGGCCGGTGGCGGCGAACGGGCCGTGGGTGCGGGCGTAGCGGCCGATCAGGTCGCCGAGCGGGTCGGCGACGGGCTCGACGAACGCGATCGGCACGCCGATCGGCAGGGGCACGCCGAGCGCGTCCCGCAACCGGCTCGCGTCCTCGATCGCGGCGTACCACTCATGCCCGGCCCACGTCGCGGCGATGGCGCGATGCGCGGTGACGAGCCCGTCGAGCAGCGCCCGGGCGGTGTCCGGGGACGCGACGCCGCCCTCCGTCCCGCCCTCGAGACGGGCCGCGACCTCGTCGACGGTGAGCGGCCCCAGCAGGCGCAGCAGGTCGGCGGCGCCCTCGACGCCGTCGAGGCGGCGGTCGGGAGCGAGTCGCTGCAGCTCCTGCTCGGTGCGCTCGAGCACGGCGGGGTCGAGCAGCTCGCGCAGCTCGGCGCGGCCGAGCAGCTCGGAGAGGAGCGTGGAGTCGAGGGCGAGCGCCTGCGCGCGGCGCTCGGCGAGCGGGCTGTCGCCCTCGTAGAGGAACGCGCCGACGTAGCTGAAGAGCAGGCTGCGGGCGAAGGGCGACGCGGTCGGGGTCTCGACCTCGACGATGCGCACGGCGCGCGCGTCGAGGTCGCGGGCGAGCGCGTTCAGCGAGGGCAGGTCGTAGACGTCCTGGAGCACCTCGCGGATGGTCTCGAGGATGATCGGGAAGGTCGGGAACTTCTTCGCGACGTCGAGCAGCTGCGCCGAGCGCTGCCGCTGCTGCCAGAGCGGCGAGCGGCGCCCCGGGTTGCGCCGCGGCAGCAGCAGGGCGCGCGCGGCGCACTCGCGGAACCGCGACGCGAAGATCGCGGAGCCCGTGAGCTCGGTGGTCACGATCGAGTCGAGCTCGTCGGGCTCGAACGCGAACAGGTCGGCGCCCGGTGGCTCGGCCTCCATGTCGGGCACGCGCAGCACGATGCCGTCGTCGGCGGCCATCGCGCCGCCCTCGATGCCGTACCGCTCGGCGAGCCGGGCGCCGACCGCGAGCGCCCAGGGCGCGTGCACCTGCATGCCGAAGGGGGAATGCAGCACGATGCGCCAGTCGCCGAGCTCGTCGCGGAACCGCTCGAGCACGAGGGTGCGGTCGCTCGGCACGCTGCCGGTCGCCTCGGCCTGCTCGGAGACGAACTTCAGCAGGTTGCGGCCGGCGCGCTCGTCGAGGCCGATGCGCTGCGCGACGGCGAGGGCCTCGTCGGGCTTCGCCGACGCGAGCCGGCGCTGGAACTCGCCCACCGCCCGGCCCAGCTCGGCCGGGCGGCCGAGCCCGTCGCCCTTCCAGAACGGCACCTTGCCGGGCTCGCCGTACGCCGGCAGCACGAGCACCCGGTCGTGGGTGATCTCCTGGATGCGCCAGCTCGTGGCGCCGAGGCTGAAGACGTCGCCGACCCGCGACTCGTAGACCATCTCCTCGTCGAGCTCGCCGACGCGCGCCCCGCCCTTGTCGCCGCCCATGAGGAAGACGCCGAACAGCCCCCGGTCGGGGATCGTGCCGCCGGACGTGACGGCGAGCCGCTGGGCGCCGGGCCGTCCGGTGAGCGTGCCCGCGTCGCGGTCCCACACGAGGCGAGGCCGCAGCTCGGCGAACTCGTCGGACGGGTAGCGGCCCGCGAGCAGGTCGAGCACCGCCTCGTACGCCGAGCGGGGCAGCCCGGCGAAGGGCGCGCTGCGCCGCACGGTGTCGAACCAGCCCTCGACGTCGATCGAGTCGAGGGCGCACGCGGCGACGGTCTGCTGCGCGAGCACGTCGAGCGGGTTCGCCGGGACGCGAATGGCCTCGATCTGGCCCTGCAGCATGCGGTCGGTGGCGACCGCCGCGTGGATGAGGTCGGCCTGGTGGAGCGGGAAGACGACGCCGCGGCTGATCTCGCCGACCTGGTGGCCGGCCCGGCCGACACGCTGCAGGCCGCTCGCGACCGACGGCGGGGCGCCCACCTGCACGACGAGGTCGACCGAGCCCATGTCGATGCCGAGCTCGAGGCTCGAGGTGGCGACCACGCAGCGCAGCCGCCCGGACTTCAGGTCGTCCTCGATGTCGGCGCGCTGCTCCTTGCTGACGCTGCCGTGGTGCGCCCGCGCGAGCAGCGGCGCGGCACCCCTGGTCGCGCCGGCCTGCGCGCTCATCGCGACGTCGGCGGTGGTCCCGCGCGGGGCGAGCGCGCTGGGGCTCGGGGCCGAGGAGTCGCCGCCCACGACCACGAGCTCCTCCTCCGGCACCGGGACGCCGGCCGCCTCGGCCTCGAGGCGCTCGGCGTACTCCTCGTTGAGGCGCGCGGTCAGCCGCTCCGCGAGCCGCCGGGAGTTCGCGAACACGATCGACGCGCGGTGCTGCAGCACGAGGTCGGTGACGGCGCTCTCGACGTGCGGCCAGATGGAGCCGGTGCGCTGCGGCATCGGCTCGTCGGGGTCGAACACGTCGCCGGCCGCGGAGCCCTCGCGCTGCTCGCCCTCAGAAGGCCAGCCGCTGCCGAGGTCGGGGTCGGCCATGTCCTCGACGGGCACGACGACGGAGAGGTCGAAGGTCTTCTGCGCCTTCGGCGCGACGACGGTGACGGGGGAGCGGCCGCCGAGGAACCGGGCGACCTCCTCGACCGGCCGCACCGTGGCCGAGAGGCCGATGCGCTGCGCCGGGCGCTCGAGCAGCTGGTCGAGCCGCTCGAGCGAGAGCGCCATGTGCGAGCCGCGCTTCGTGCCGGCGACGGCGTGCACCTCGTCGACGATGACGGTCTCGACCGTGCGCAGCGTCTCGCGGGCGGCCGAGGTGAGCATGAGGAACAGCGACTCGGGCGTCGTGATGAGGATCTCGGGCGGATCGGTCGACAGCGCCCGGCGCTCGGCCTGGCTCGTGTCGCCGGAGCGCACCCCGACGCGGATGGGTGGGGGCACCGCCCCGAGCCGCTTCGCGGTCTGCGTCACGCCGACGAGCGGGCTGCGCAGGTTGCGCTCGACGTCGACCGCGAGCGCCTTGAGCGGCGAGACGTAGAGCACGCGGGTGCCGGGTGCCGCGTCGGCGGGCCGGGCGGCGAGGCGGTCGATGGCCCAGAGGAACGACGCGAGCGTCTTGCCCGATCCGGTCGGCGCGACGACGAGCGCGTGACGGCCCTGCGCGATGGCGTCCCAGGCGCCCGCCTGGGCGGCGGTGGGCGCGCGGAAGGCGCCGACGAACCACTCCCTGGTCGCGGCTCCGAATCGATCGAGCACCCCGTGCATGGTCCGGTGATTCTGCACCCCGCAGCAGACAGCCTCGGGTCGGGCTGTAGAAAGGGGGGCATGGCCACGGTCCGCACCCCCGACCCGCACCCGGGCTGGCTCGGCGACGACGAGCTCGCCGCGATCCGGCGCCGCCTCCCGCTGCTCTACGTCGAGGCGGTCCCGGTGCGCACCGACGGCATGGGCCGGGTGACCGAGGTCGGGCTGCTGCTGCGCGTCGGCCAGAGCGGCACGATCACCCGCACGATCGTGTCGGGCCGGGTGCTCTACGGCGAGACGCTCCGCGACGCGCTGTTCCGGCACCTCGAGAAGGACCTGGGTCCGATGGCGTTCCCGCAGCTGCCGGCGAGCCCCGTGCCCTTCCAGGTCGCCGAGTACTTCCCGCCGCCCACCCTGACCCAGTACACGGACGAGCGGCAGCACGCCGTCGCGCTCGCCTACGTCGTGCCGGTGACCGGCACCTGCGACCCGCGGCAGGACGCGCTCGAGCTCACCTGGATGTCGCCGGAGGAGGCCGCGAGCGCCTCCGTCGCCGCCGAGATGGAGGGCGGCCGCGGATCGCTCGTGCGCGCGGCGCTCGCCTCGGTGGGCGTCCTCGGCTGAGCCCGGCGGGGCGCCGCGCGGAGTCCGGGCCCGTCGGTAGCGTCGCTCCCCGTGCTCGCCGCCGTCCCGACGATCCCCGTCGCCGTCCTCCCGATCGCCGCGGTCGCGGGCGCCGTCCTCGCCGTCGCCGACGCCGCGATCCGGTTCCGGCGCCCCGCGAGCGGCGCCCTGATCGCGGTGGTCGAGCTCGTGCTCGGGCTGCTGCTGCTCGTCGCGACGTTCCGGCCGGTGCAGCCGTTCGTCTCGACGACGATCCCGGTGCTCTACCTCACGGTGCCGCTCGAGGTCGTGCTGCTCGTGCTGCTCCTGCTGCGCTCGGCCCGCGGCGGCCTGCGCTGGCTCACCGCGGCCGCCGTCGTCGTGAACGGCGCGACCGCGGTGCTCACGGTGGTGCGGCCGGGCTAGGCCGCCTGCTCGTCCTCGCCCGCTGACGGGAGCTCGTCGAACCCGGGTGCGAGCGCCTTGATGCGCGCGCCCCGCCACTGCCAGAGGCTCCACATGCCGGGCCACAGCACCGGTGTCAGCGCGCCCGCGTCGAACTCGAGCCGGTCGCGGTAGAGGGTGGCGCCCGGGTCGTCCGGATGCGGCGCGACCGCCATGCGGTGGTACCAGGAGCGGATCGTCGCGGGCACCCCCGCCATGCCGTGCCCGGCGTCGCGGACGATGCGCACGCCGTCGTGGCTCGTCGTGTCGAGCCGGATGTCGATGTCCTGCTCGCCCACCGGTACGAGGCCGCCCGCGAGCAGCCGCACGGGGTGGCCGCCGGGCTCCCAGATCGAGGGGAAGCCGCTGTCCTCGAGCGAGGTGTAGCCGAGCCACGGCCCCGCCACCTCGCGCATCACCGTGGGGGATCGCAGGGCGCGCCACGCGGCGTCGGGCCGGCACTCGAGCCGCTCCTTCAACATCACGGTCATCCGCATCCGGCCAGTATCGGCGCGACTCCTGCGCGTCCCCCCGGCCGTCCACCCCTGATCACCGCCGCTGCTCCGGATCCTCGCCGCTCCCCGCCGGCCGAAGCGGCACGGCTCCGGAGCAGGGCGGGCTGCGGAATCGCTGTGGGGGACACCCCGCGGGAATGCGGGCCGCGACGACGGGGGTTGCCCCGGACGGGCCGGCGCGCGCCGGCCGCGAACGACAGGAGGAACCGCATGAAGGCCGTGCTGGGCGACACCGTGATCGCAGAGGCGCCGAAGGAGGAGCTCATCTCCATCGAGGGCAACTGGTACTTCCCGCCCGCGAGCGTGAAGTCGGACCTGCTCGAGAAGAGCCCGACGCCGTACACCTGCCCCTGGAAGGGCGAGTGCCAGTACTTCACGGTGAGCAGCGACGGGCAGCGCCTGCAGGACCGCGCGTGGAGCTACCCGCACCCGTACCCGAGCGCGTTCGACCGCGTCGGCAAGGACTTCAGCGACTACGTGGCGTTCTGGAAGGAGGTCCGGGTCACCGACTAGACCCGGATCCGATGAGGGCCCGCGCGGCCGGCGCGGCGTGCGCCTGCGCCGGCCGCGGCCGCCACTCGATCAGGGTGGCGGCCGAGAACCGCGTGCCGCAGAGCCCGCACGACAGCGGGGCCGTCGGCCGCCGGAAGCGGTAGTGGACGTGGCCCGACGGGCAGGTGCCCACCCAGGGCGCCGTCTCGTCGGCGATCGAGCCGGGGTGGAGGCGGGCGCCCGTGTACCCGATGCGCCTCGCCGCGGTCTTCCACCGGGCGCCGTGCGCGGCGGCGTGGCCGGCCAGCGCATGCGCCACCTCGTGCAGCAGCACCTGCCGCACCTCGTCCTCCGACGCCTTGGCCACGAGGTACCGCGAGACCGTGATGCGTCGCCGCGCGTAGTCGCAGGCGCCCGCCCGCCGTCGGGCGTTGTCGAAGCCGAAGGACCAGCCGCCGCCTCCGAGGTGCGCGGCGAGCAGCCCCTCGGCGATGTCCGTCACGACCGCGGCGTCGACCATGCCGCGTACTGTACGGCGGCCCTCCGTCGCTGCCGGGGCAGGCCGCGCTCCCCGTGTCGCTGCGCGCCGCTCGCCCGTGCCTGGGGAGGAGCGGATCTCAGCGCTCGAGGAAGACGCCGCGACCCGGCTCCGGCGATCCGGTCGCCGAGGCGTCCGTCACGGGCTTCGCGCCCGCGACGAGGCGGTCGAGCTCGTCGCCCGACACCGCCTGGGCGGGATGCGGTCCCGCGGCGAGGAGGCGCGGCAGCCACTCGAGCGGCAGCGGCCCCGGTGAGGCGAGCAGCACGAGGTTGCCGAACCGCCGCCCGCGCAGGACCTGCGGCTCGGCGAGCGCCGCGACGTGCGGCACCACGGCCTGCAGCGTCGCGAGCTGGCCGCGGGCGAACGGCAGGCCGGCGCCGTCCGCGACGTTCACGGCGAGCACCCCGTCGGGCGCGAGCAGGCGGGCGGCGAGCGAGTAGAACTCGACCGTCGTCACGTGCGCGGGGATGCGCGACCCCGCGAAGACGTCGACGACCACGAGGTCCGCGGCACCGGTGAGGCCCTCCGGCATGCGCTCGGCGACGTCGCGGGCGTCGCCGTAGCGGATGCGGATCGATTCGCCCTTCGGCAGCGGCAGCCGTTCGCGGACGAGGTCGACGAGCGCCCGCTCGAGCTCGATCACCTGCTGCCGCGACCCGGGCCGGGTCCACGCGACGTAGCGCGGCAGCGTGAGGCCGCCGGCGCCGAAGTGCACCGCGGTGATCGGCGCCCGGGGCTCGGCGAGCAGGTCGATGACGTGCCCGATGCGCGCGACGTACTCGAAGGCGAGGTCGGTGGGATCGACCGGGTTCACGCTCGACTGCGGCGTGCCGTCGACGACGAGCTCGTAGCGCTCGGGGTTCCAGCGGTCGCGCTCGATCGTCGCGACCTGGCCGCCGGAGAGGAGCACCGAGTCGGAGGTCGCCACGCCGCGAGATTAGGCGACGCGCGGTGGGGCGTGCTGGGTCGGGAGGCCGGGCGCTCTCCCCAGCCGGGAACACCGGCTGTGGGCCCAGCTCGGCCGGCCGGACTGCCGGCGACCTGGCGCCGCAGCAGCGGCGGCGCGAGGATGAGCCCAGTGATCGCGGGCAGCGCGCGGTTATAGCGCAGGCCGGGGGACGGGGTCAAGCATCCGGCTGGACATGTCCCGTATCCGGGTCTATGCTTGTCCCTTGCGCTCACTGGTCGGCCCCTGCCACCAGTCGACTTCTCGCCCTCATATTGCGGTCGGCGATCCCGTGCGCCTGCTCTCGCTCGAAGCAAGAGCGTGGTGCGCCGGGCGGTCTCGAGCGCGCGGACACGCCGCTCCCTCCTCAACCGACACGACAGGAATCAGGACCGCGTCCAGCTCCGGCCGCGATCCTGACCGAAAGGTCCCATCTCCTTGGTTTCCGCGCCGAACGCTCCCACCACCCCTGTGAACGGCCGAGGGGCGTCCCGCCTCTCCTTCGCCAAGATCGCCGACACCCTGACGGTCCCCGACCTCCTCGCCCTGCAGACCGAGAGCTTCGACTGGCTCGTCGGCAGCGACGCCTGGAAGGCCCGGGTCGCCGAGGCGCAGGCAGCCGGCCGCAACGACCTCCCCGCGCAGAGCGGGCTCGAGGAGATCTTCGAGGAGATCTCCCCGATCGAGGACCTCAGCGAGACGATGCAGCTGAGCTTCACGAACCCGTTCCTCGAGGAGAAGAAGTACTCGATCGAGGAGTGCAAGGAGCGCGGCAAGACGTTCGCGGCGCCGCTGTACGTCGAGGCCGAGTTCATGAACCACCTCACGGGTGAGATCAAGACCCAGACGGTCTTCATGGGCGACTTCCCGCTCATGACCGACAAGGGCACCTTCATCATCAACGGCACCGAGCGCGTCGTGGTGAGCCAGCTCGTCCGCTCGCCCGGCGTCTACTTCGAGCGCACCCAGGAGAAGACCTCCGACAAGGACGTCTACTCGGCGCGCATCATCCCGAGCCGCGGCGCGTGGCTCGAGTTCGAGATCGACAAGCGCGACCAGGTGGGCGTGCGCATCGACCGCAAGCGCAAGCAGTCCGTGACGGTGTTCCTGAAGGCCCTCGGCCTCACGAGCGAGGAGATCCTCGAGCAGTTCCAGGGCTTCTCGTCGATCGAGCTCACCCTCGAGAAGGACAACATCCTCACGAAGGACGAGGCGCTCAAGGACATCTACCGCAAGCTCCGTCCGGGCGAGCAGGTGGCCGCCGAGGCCGCCCGCGCGCTGCTCGACAACTTCTACTTCAACCCGAAGCGCTACGACCTCGCGAAGGTCGGCCGCTACAAGATCAACCGCAAGCTCGGCATCGACGCGCCGCTGACCGACACCGTGCTCACGGTCGACGACATCATCGCGACGATCCGCTACCTCGTGGCCCTGCACGACACGGCCGCCCCGGCCGTCAAGCAGGTCGGCGAGCGCATCTACGCGATCGACGGCCAGCGCGACGGCGGCTCGGTCGACGTGCGGCTCGACGTCGACGACATCGACCACTTCGGCAACCGCCGCATCCGCGCGGTCGGCGAGCTCATCCAGAACCAGGTCCGCACGGGCCTGTCCCGCATGGAGCGCGTCGTCCGCGAGCGCATGACCACGCAGGACATCGAGGCGATCACGCCGCAGACCCTGATCAACGTGCGCCCCGTCGTGGCCGCGATCAAGGAGTTCTTCGGCACGAGCCAGCTGTCGCAGTTCATGGACCAGAACAACCCGCTCGCGGGGCTGACCCACAAGCGCCGCCTGTCGGCGCTCGGCCCCGGCGGTCTGTCCCGTGAGCGCGCCGGCGTCGAGGTCCGCGACGTGCACCCGAGCCACTACGGCCGCATGTGCCCGATCGAGACCCCCGAGGGCCCGAACATCGGCCTGATCGGCTCGCTCGCGTCGTTCGCCCGCATCAACTCGTTCGGCTTCATCGAGACGCCGTACCGCCGCGTCGAGAACGGTGTCGTCACCGACGACATCCACTACCTCACGGCGAGCGAGGAGGACGAGCACCTCGTCGCCCAGGCCAACGCGCCGCTGAACGCCGACATGTCCTTCGCCGAGGACCTCGTGCTCGTGCGCCCGAAGGGCGGCGAGGTCGAGCTCGTGGCGAAGGACCGGGTCGACTACATGGACGTCTCGCCGCGCCAGATGGTGTCGGTGGCGACCTCGCTCATCCCGTTCCTCGAGCACGACGACGCGAACCGCGCCCTCATGGGTGCGAACATGCAGCGCCAGGCCGTTCCGCTGCTCCGCAGCGAGAGCCCGGTCGTCGGCACCGGCATGGAGGGCTACGCCGCGATCGACGCCGGCGACGTCGTCACCGCGAACAACGCGGGTGTCGTCGCCGAGGTCTCGGCCGACGCGGTCACCGTCCAGCTCGACGACGGCGGCACCGAGTCGTACTACCTGCGCAAGTTCGACCGCTCGAACCAGGGCACGTCGTACAACCACCGCGTGATCGTCGACGCCGGCCAGCGCGTCGAGGTCGGCCAGGTGCTCGCCGACGGCCCCGCGACGGAGAACGGCGAGCTCGCGCTCGGCAAGAACCTCCTCGTCGCGTTCATGCCGTGGGAGGGCCACAACTTCGAGGACGCGATCATCCTCAGCCAGAACCTGGTGAAGGACGACGTCCTCTCCTCGATCCACATCGAGGAGTACGAGGTCGACGCCCGCGACACCAAGCTCGGCAAGGAGGAGATCACCCGCGATCTGCCGAACGTGGCGCCGGACCTGCTCGCCGACCTCGACGAGCGCGGCATCATCCGCATCGGCGCCGAGGTGAGCCCCG
This sequence comes from Amnibacterium sp. CER49, assembly GCF_029846255.1. GTDB lineage: Bacteria > Actinomycetota > Actinomycetes > Actinomycetales > Microbacteriaceae > Amnibacterium. The sequence goes on from NZ_JARVWQ010000001.1 coordinate 1,597,633, forward strand.
GCGACATCCTCGTCGGCAAGGTCACGCCGAAGGGCGAGACCGAGCTGTCGGCCGAGGAGCGCCTGCTCCGCGCGATCTTCAACGAGAAGAGCCGCGAGGTGCGCGACACGTCCCTCAAGGTGCCGCACGGCGAGCAGGGCACGGTCATCGCGGTCAAGGAGTTCTCGGCGGAGAACGACGACGAGCTCGGCTCCGGCGTGAACCAGCGCGTGGTCGTCTACATCGCCCAGAAGCGCAAGATCACCGAGGGCGACAAGCTCGCCGGCCGTCACGGCAACAAGGGCGTCATCTCGAAGATCCTGCCGGTCGAGGACATGCCGTTCCTCGCCGACGGGACCCCGGTCGACGTGATCCTGAACCCGCTCGGCATCCCCGGCCGCATGAACTTCGGCCAGGTCCTCGAGACGCACCTGGGGTGGGTCGCGAAGCAGGGCTGGCAGGTCGAGGGCGAGCCCGAGTGGGCGCGCCGCCTGCCGCAGGACGCGTACAGCGCCCCCGCCGGCACGAAGCTCGCCACCCCGGTGTTCGACGGTGCCGCGGAGGAGGAGATCGCGGGTCTGCTCGACTCGACGAACCCCACCCGCGACGGCGATCGTCTCATCGACAGCACGGGCAAGACGGTGCTGTTCGACGGCCGCTCGGGTGAGCCGTTCCCCGACCCGGTGAGCGTCGGCTACATGTACATCCTGAAGCTGCACCACCTGGTGGACGACAAGATCCACGCCCGGTCGACCGGCCCCTACTCGATGATCACCCAGCAGCCGCTGGGCGGGAAGGCGCAGTTCGGCGGCCAGCGCTTCGGCGAGATGGAGGTGTGGGCGCTCGAGGCCTACGGCGCGGCGTACGCGCTGCAGGAGCTGCTCACGATCAAGTCCGACGACATCCTCGGCCGCGTCAAGGTGTACGAGGCGATCGTCAAGGGCGAGAACATCCAGGAGCCGGGAATCCCCGAGTCCTTCAAGGTGCTGATCAAGGAGATGCAGTCGCTCTGCCTGAACGTCGAGGTCCTCGCGGCCGACGGCACGGCGGTCTCGCTGCGCGACACCGACGACGAGGTGTTCCGCGCGGCGGAGGAGCTCGGCATCAACATCTCCGCCCGGTTCGAGTCGTCCTCGATCGACGACATCTGATCCGCGCCCACCCGAAGACAAACGACTCGAATCGCAAGTAGAGAAGAGATTCAGTGCTCGACGTCACCACGTTCGATGAGCTCCGCATCGGCCTCGCCACCGGCGACGACATCCGTCGCTGGTCCTACGGCGAGGTCAAGAAGCCGGAGACCATCAACTACCGCACCCTGAAGCCGGAGAAGGACGGCCTCTTCGGGGAGCAGATCTTCGGGCCCTCCCGCGACTGGGAGTGCGCCTGCGGCAAGTACAAGCGCGTCCGCTTCAAGGGCATCGTCTGCGAGCGCTGCGGCGTGGAGGTCACCAAGTCCTCCGTGCGGCGCGAGCGAATGGGCCACATCGAGCTCGCCGCGCCGGTCACGCACATCTGGTACTTCAAGGGTGTGCCGAGCCGGCTCGGCTACCTGCTCGACATGGCGCCGAAGGACCTCGAGAAGGTCATCTACTTCGCGGCGTACATGATCATCGAGGTCGACGACGAGGGCCGTCACGACGACATGCCCGACCTCGAGAACGAGCTGCGCCTCGAGATCAAGACGCTCACCGACCAGCGCGACGCCCGCATCAACGACCGCCTCGCCCGCCTCGAGCAGGACCTCGCGGCGCTCGAGGAGGAGGGCGCGAAGAGCGACCAGAAGCGCCGCACCCGCGACGTCGGCGAGAAGGAGATGGCGCAGATCCGCCGCTCCTTCGACGACCAGGTCGCGCAGCTCGAGCGGGTGTGGGAGGAGTTCCGCAACCTGAAGGTCGGCGACCTCAAGCCCGAGGACGCGATCTACAACGAGCTCGTCGACCGCTACGGCACCTACTTCGAGGCGTTCATGGGCGCCGAGGCGATCAAGAAGCGCCTCGAGACCTTCGACCTCCAGGCCGAGAGCGACCTGCTGCACCAGCAGATCGCCGAGGGCAAGGGCCAGAAGAAGATCCGCGCCATCAAGCGGCTCAAGGTCGTCAACTCGTTCATCCAGACCGGCAACTCGCCGGCCGCGATGGTGCTCGACGTCGTCCCGGTCATCCCGCCGGAGCTGCGCCCGATGGTGCAGCTCGACGGCGGCCGGTTCGCCACGAGCGACCTGAACGACCTGTACCGCCGCGTCATCAACCGGAACAACCGGCTCCGCCGCCTGCTCGACCTCGGTGCCCCCGAGATCATCGTGAACAACGAGAAGCGCATGCTGCAGGAGGCGGTCGACGCCCTGTTCGACAACGGCCGCCGCGGCCGTCCCGTCACGGGCACCGGCAACCGGGCGCTGAAGAGCCTGTCCGACATGCTGAAGGGCAAGCAGGGCCGGTTCCGCCAGAACCTGCTCGGCAAGCGCGTCGACTACTCGGGCCGCTCGGTCATCGTCGTCGGCCCGCAGCTGAAGCTGCACCAGTGCGGCCTGCCGAAGCAGATGGCGCTCGAGCTGTTCAAGCCGTTCGTCATCAAGCGCCTCATCGACCTGAGCCACGCGCAGAACATCAAGGCCGCCAAGCGCATGGTCGAGCGCTCGCGCCCGCAGGTGTGGGACGTGCTCGAGGAGATCATCCGCGAGCGCCCCGTGCTGCTGAACCGCGCGCCGACCCTGCACCGCCTCGGCATCCAGGCGTTCGAGCCGCAGCTCGTCGAGGGCAAGGCCATCCAGCTGCACCCGCTCGTCTGCTCGGCGTTCAACGCCGACTTCGACGGCGACCAGATGGCCGTGCACCTGCCGCTGTCCGTCGAGGCCCAGGCCGAGGCGCGCATCCTCATGCTCGCCTCGAACAACATCCTGAAGCCGTCCGACGGCCGTCCGGTGACCCTGCCCAGCCAGGACATGATCATCGGCCTGCACCACCTGACCACGATCAAGCCCGGTGCCGTGGGTGAGGGCCGCGTGTTCTCGTCGGTCTCCGAGGCGATCATGGCCAAGGACGCCGGCACGCTCGACCTCAACGCGAAGGTCCGCATCCGCCTCTCCGGCATCGTGCCGCCCGAGGGCCAGGCCCCCGAGGGCTTCGCCGACGGCGACACGATCCTGCTCGAGACCAGCCTGGGTCGCGCGCTCTTCAACGAGGCGCTGCCGACGGACTACCCGTTCGTCGACGCGCTCGCCGACAAGGGCCGCATCTCGTCGATCGTCAACGACCTCGCCGAGCGGTACCCGAAGGTGGAGGTCGCGGCGACGCTCGACCGGATCAAGGACGCGGGCTTCTACTGGGCCACGCGCTCCGGCGTCACGGTCGCGCTGTCCGACGTGCTCACGCCGCCGACCAAGGCCGAGATCCTCGCGGGCTACGAGAAGCAGGCCGCGAAGGTCCAGTCGCAGTACGAGACGGGCCTCATCACCGACGAGGAGCGCCGCCAGGAGCTCATCGAGATCTGGAACCGCGCCACCGCCGAGGTCGCGCGGGCCATGGAGGCGAACCTCCCGGCCGGCAACAACATCAACCGCATGGTGTCCTCGGGCGCCCGCGGCAACTGGATGCAGGTCCGTCAGATCGCCGGTATGCGCGGCCTCGTGTCGAACCCGAAGGGCGACATCATCCCGCGCCCGATCGTGCATTCGTACCGCGAGGGCCTGACGGTGGCGGAGTACTTCATCTCCACCCACGGCGCCCGCAAGGGCCTCGCCGACACGGCCCTCCGCACGGCGGACTCCGGGTACCTCACCCGTCGTCTCGTCGACGTGAGCCAGGACGTGATCATCCGCGAGGACGACTGCGGCACGTCGCGCGGTCTCGACCTCTCCACCCGCGAGAACGTCGAGAACGCGGTCTACGGCCGCACGCTCGCGACGGACGTCGTGAGCGAGGCCGGCGAGGTGCTCGCCGCCGCCGGTGAGGACGTCGGCGACGTGCTCATCGCGAAGCTCGTCGAGGCGGGTGTCGAGCACATCAAGGTGCGCTCGGTGCTCACCTGCGAGTCCGCGGTCGGCGTCTGCGCCGCCTGCTACGGCCGTTCGCTCGCGACCGGCAAGCTCGTCGACATCGGCGAGGCGGTCGGCATCATCGCCGCCCAGTCGATCGGTGAGCCCGGCACGCAGCTGACGATGCGCACCTTCCACACGGGTGGTGTCGCCTCGGCGGACGACATCACGCAGGGTCTGCCCCGCGTGCAGGAGCTGTTCGAGGCCCGCACCCCCAAGGGCGCGTCCCCGATCGCCGAGGCCGCCGGTGTCATCACCATCGAGGACACCGACCGGCAGCGGAAGCTGATCCTCACGCCCGACAACGGCGACGAGCCGCACGCCTACCCGGTGCTGAAGCGCGCCACCCTCCTCGTCGAGGACGGGCAGCACGTCGAGCTCGGCCAGCAGCTGCACGTCGGCAACCTGGACCCGAAGGAGGTGCTGCGCGTCAAGGGCGTCCGCGCCGTGCAGCTGCACCTCGTGGAGGGCGTCCAGGGCGTCTACCGCAGCCAGGGCGTGCCGATCCACGACAAGCACATCGAGGTCATCGTCCGCCAGATGCTCCGCAAGGTCACCGTCGTCGACCACGGCGACACCGACCTGCTCCCCGGTGAGCTCGTGGACCGCTCGCGGTACCAGGACGTGAACCGGGCGGCGCTCGCCGAGGGTCGCAAGACCGCGTCGGCGCGCCAGGAGGTCATGGGCATCACGAAGGCGTCCCTCGCGACCGAGTCGTGGCTGTCGGCCGCCTCGTTCCAGGAGACCACCCGCGTGCTCACGCAGGCGGCGATGGACGGCAAGTCCGACCCGCTGCTCGGCCTCAAGGAGAACGTGATCATCGGCAAGCTGATCCCGGCGGGCACCGGCCTCGCGAAGTACCGCGACGTGAAGGTCGAGCCCACGGAGGAGGCGAAGGCCGAGCGGTACCCGCTGCGGTCCTTCGGCGACGAGTCGGTCTTCAACGAGGCCGATCTGTCGTTCGTCGACTTCGACTCGTTCTCGAGCGACGACTACTCGCCGGGCACCTACCAGTGATGTAGGTCTCCCTTCGAGAGGGCCCCTGGGAAGCGCTGAGCGCCTCCCAGGGGCCCTTTCCGTTGCCGGAGACGATCACGCCGTGCGCCGATCCAGCACGGCTCGCGGATCCGGAGAAATCGCGCGACACGCCGCCGCTCCGCCCCTCTGGACGGCGCGTCGTCCGAGAAGTCCGGATCCGCGCAGGAAGTCCGGATCCGCGAAGAGGGATGTGACCTCATTGGGGGGTGGAGCCGCAGGGGTGCGACACCTAGCGTGGGGAGGCACCGGTCACCCAGCCGGTATGCCGCGTTCCCCCGACGCGCTCCCTACCCCCGTACGGAAACCCCGTGACCACGCTGCCTCCCGTGGCCCGTGCCGCTCGCCCGAGCGCGTCCCGAGCCCCCCAGTCCGAAGCCGGACGGATCCGCTGATGCTCCGTCCCTACCGTCTCGAGCGCGAGCTCGACCGCGCCGTCGCCCAGTGGCTCGCGTGGCTCCCCCGCTGGGACCCCGCCGCCGCCCGCCGGCGCGACGGCCTCTGTCCCGCCTGCCCGTCCTGGGCGGACGAGCTCGACCTGACCGACGTCCCGCACGGTGCCCTGCACGCCCTCGTGACCGCCCTCGACGGGCTCGTCACGGAGCACGTGCGCCGCTCCCTCGCCCTGCAGCCGTTCCTCGGCCAGGACGACGTCGACGGGCTGCGCAGCCGGCTCCGGTCGGACGCGGCGGCGTGCGTCGGGCGGCAGCGGTCGCAGATCCTCCGCACCATCGACGCCTACGTCGAGCCGCGGGTGCAGGAGCTCGCCGACCGGCTGCTGCAGGAGCTCTGCGGCGAGTAGCCGCCTCAAGCGGCGATGAGCTCGGCCTGCAGCGGCCAGTCCTCCTCGAGGATCACCTGCGTCGCGCTGGCCGACCCGGCGTTCACGAGGATCGGCGCGAGCAGGTTCACGACGGGCGCCTCGGCGGCGAGCGTCGCGACGACGTAGACGTCGAGCTCCGCAGGGCTCGCAGCGCCGAGGCGCGCGAGCTGCTCCGCGGGGATGCCGGGGGCGTACTCCGGCACGTAGAAGCGCGGGTCGACGAGGAACAGGCGCAGGTCGGCGCCCGCCAGGTCACGCAGGGTGTAGAGGCCGACGCCGCCCGGCACGGGCGCGAGCTCGAACTCGACGAGCGGGGCGAGCCCCGGCGGGGGAGCGGTGAACGTGAGGCGCAGGGCGTTGCTGACAGGTGCGGAAAGGCTCATCGGAGGTAGTTCATCAGGGTCTGTTGGAGGCTCTGCGCGGTCACGGCGAGGGCGGTCTGGTAGGTGAGCTCCTGGCTCTTCAGGTCGATGAGGACCTGAGCGGCGTCCGCGTCCTCGATGCCGGAGCGCTGGGTCTCGAGCGCCGTGGAGGTGTTGCCGTTCTCGGTCTTGGCCTGCTGGAGGCGAGCGTAGTGCGCACCGACCACGGCGTGCTCGGCGCTCAGCCTCGTCGTCGCCGTCTGCAGGGCCGTCAGGCCGTTCGTCACGGCCGCCTGGTCGCCCGAGCGCAGCGCTGCGGAGATCGAGTCGATCGTGGCGAACACGGACGACGACCCGGTGCCGTAGGCCGCGGCGCCGTCAGCCGACACCGGCACGGTCTCGGTCGCTGACACCCGCCGGTCGACGGTGCTGCCGCTCGCGCCGCTGTACGCGTAGGTCGTGCCGTCGAAGGCGGCCCCCGAGTCGGAGTTGCCGGCGAAGACGGTGCGTCCGAGGTACTTCGTGTTCGCCTGCCCGAGCAGGTCGGCCTTCAGCCCGTCGAGCTGCGTCGCGAGGGCCTCGCGGCTCGCGGGCGACAGGGTGGCGCCGTTCGCGCCCTGCACCGTCAGGTCGACGGCCTGCCGGAGCGCGTTCTCCGACGAGGTGAGCGACGCGTCGACGGTCGCGAGCCAGCCCAGGCCGTCCGCGATGTTCGTGCCGTACTGCGCGGTCGCGCGCTGCTGGGCGCGCACCTGCAGCGCCGCGGCGGCCGCGGTCGGGTCGTCCGAGGGCTTCGTGATCCGCGAGCCGGAGCTCGACTCGTCCTGCAGCTGCGAGAGGCGCACCTTCGCGGTCGAGATGCGCTGCTGCGACGACTGGTAGATCTGCTGGCTGGTGACGCGGCCGATCATGCGTTACGCCCCGATCCCCATCTTGTTGATGATGGTGTCGAGCATCGAGTCGACCGTCGTCAGCACCCGGGCCGCGGCCTGGTAGGCGTGCTGGAAGGTCACGAGGTTCGCCGTCTCCTCGTCGAGGTCGACGCCGCTCTCCGAGGTCTGCGCGGTGGTCGCCGCCTTGGACGCCGAGTCGGCGAGGCTCGACTGCGCCGTCGCGCTCTGCGACTGGACGCCGATCTTCGACACGAACGAGGTCCACGCCGCGTCGGGGGAGCCGGAGGCCGAGCCGAGCTGCGAGATCGCGTCGGCGATGCTGCCGTCGGCGGTGCCCTTCGCGGGGTCGGCGGCCGCGATGCCGGTGGCGTCGGTCGGCACGACCGAGAGGCTCAGCGCCGCGGGGCCGGTGGTGCCGACCCTGAAGAAGTCGAGGCCCGTCGCGCCGGAGGTGGTGCTGCCCTGCTGGTGCAGCGCGTTCACCTGGCTCGCCAGCGAGGTCGCGAGGTCGTTGTAGACCTTCGCCGCCTCCGCGTAGACGCCGCCGGAGCCGCCGGCCGCGGGACCGGCGAGGGTGCTGAGGCGCGCGGCGACCTCGCCGCCGTCGACCGCGGCGGTGCGTCCGGTGTCCGTCCACTCGAGCCGCACCGGGTCGGTGCCCGCGGCGGCGAGGTCGTTCGTCCCGGCGACGCGGAGCGACCGGGCTGTGACGCCGGAGACGATCGCGTTGCCGCCGATCGAGACGTCGACGGTGCCGTCGGTGTTCACCCGCGTCGTGGCGCCGGCGAGCGTCGCGAGGGTGCCGAGCGCGGTGTCGCGCTGGTCGATCAGCTCGTTCGCGCCCGCGCCCGAGAGCTGCGTGCGGTTGATCTGGTCGTTCAGCGTCGCGACCTGCTTCGCCGCCGCGTTGATCGTGGCGACGGTGGTCGAGAGGGCGGTGCGGGAGCCGCTCCACGCGTTCGTGGCGGCGGTGTAGCCGGCGCTGATCCGGTTGGCGACCAGCTGCCCCTGACCGATCAGCACGGCCGCCTGCGCCGCCGAGGTCTGCGTCGACCCGGCATCGTTCGCCATGCCCTGCCAGTCGGCCCAGAAGTCCGACAGCGCCGAGGAGATGCCGGTGGTCCCCGGCTCGTTCAGCGAGCCCTCGACCGAGGACACCGCGGAGGCGGTCGTCGACCAGTAGCTGCTCGTGCCCGCCGTGGTGCGCACCCGGGCGTTCAGCATCTCGTCGGTGATGCGGGAGATCCCGGTCACCTTGACGCCCTGCCCGACCTGGTCGCCTCGGAAGGAGGCGGCGGGCGCGACCGCGACCTCGGCCTGGTCGACCCGCTGCCGGGTGTAGCCGACGGTGTTCGCGTTCGAGACGTTCTGCCCGGTCACCTCGAGCGCCGCACGCGCGGCGGCGAGGCCGCTGTACGCGGTGCCCAGGATCCCGAACGTGCCGGCCATCAGCCCTGCCGATCGAAGAGGTGCGCGAAGGCGCCCGAGCGCATGCCGGTCGCGGCGCCGCGCCCGTCGTAGCCGCTGCCCGCGGGCGCGCCCGCGCCGACGGTGGCGAGCGTCTCCTGCGTCGCGCGCGTCGCGGCCCGCAGGTACGTGAGGTTCGTGTCGCGCACGTCGGCGATCTGCGCGGTGAGCGCCGTCAGCGCGGCGAGGTGCGAGGAGAAGAGGTCGCGCCACAGGTCCGACGGGGAGCCCTCGACGAGCTGCCGCAGCGTCGCGTCCTCGGGCAGGCCCCACTCCACCGCGACGGCGGAGGCCTCGACGGTGCGCTCGATGCCAGCGGTCCGCAGGTGCCCGAGCACCGCCTCGACCTCGCGGGTGGCGTGGTGCAGCCACTTCGAGCGGCCCGCGGTGAGCAGCAGCTGCTCCTCCTCGAGCTTGAACACGAGCAGCTCGAGCAGCTCGCGCTCGCGCCAGAGCAGGTTCGACAGCTCGTTCGCGCTCATCCCGCTCCTCCCGGCTCGACTCCGCGGTACCCCGGGACCTATCGGCACGTCGCGCCGATCGGTCAGCGCGCGCCGCGCCCGGCCCCGGTCGCTCGGAGTGTAGAGGCGCGCAGTTCCGCGGCCCGGGAGGCGCGGCCGTCCCCGAACTGGGGGAGTCGCGGGGCTGACGCCGAACCGGTCCGCGTCCGCCGCCTCTGACGAACCGCTTCCTACGCTCACGACCGCCGGAGGGATCCGGTCTGCAGCTCCGTCGAACACCGCTGGGGGACCCCATGACCGCACGCGCCGAGCGCGACGCCCTGGTGCGCGAGCACCTGGTGATCGTCGGCTACATCGTCCAGGAGGTCGCCCGCAAGGCGCCCCACGTCTCCCGCGACGACCTCGCGTCGGCCGGCGCCCTCGGCCTGCTGCTCGCGGCGCAGTCGTTCGACCCCGCCCTCGGCGTCCCCTTCAGTGCATACGCGCGCCGGCGCATCACCGGCGCGATCGCCGACGAGATGCGCGCGGCCGACTGGGCGAGCCGCACCGCTCGCAAGCGGATCAAGGACTCGCTACAGGTGCAGGAGGCCCTGACGAACGCCCTGGGGCGGGCGCCGTCGACGGACGAGATGGCGGAGTCGCTCGGCGTCGACCGCCGCAGCGTCGAGTCGGCGATCGCGGACTCGACCCGGTCCGTCGCGTCGCTCGACGAGGGCGTGGCCGACCTCGTCGCCGCCGACGCAGCCACACCGGAGGACGTCGTGCTGGAGACGGAGCGCACCCGGTACGTGCGCGCCGCGGTCGCCTCGCTGCCCGAGCGGATGCGCTACATCGTCGAGCAGATCTACTTCCACGACCGCGGGGTGGGGGAGCTGGCAGAGGAGCTCGGGCTCACGCATTCCGCCGTCTCGCAGCAGCGCACGGAGGCCGTGCGGCTCATGCGCGACGGTCTCGAGCGCCACTACGCCGCCGCGCAGCCGGCGGAGGAGGCGCACTCGAAGCTCGCCCCGGCGCGTCGTGCCGCCTACCTTGCACGTCTCGCCGAGACTGCGACCGCGGCGATGCGCACCGCGCCTCCCGCTTCCGCCCCGGGGATGCTCTCCGCGGCGGGATGAATCGGCTGCCGTTGACCCCTCTTCGGGAAAACCGCTAACGGCGGCGGAACCGGAGCCGATCGGTATTCGCGTCGGACCACGGATGGACCGCGAACAACAACACCAGAACCCCAGACATCACGGAGGAAGCAATGGGATTCGCAATCAACACCAACATCGATGCGCTCAACACGTATCGGAACCTGACGAACGTGCAGAACTCGCTGTCGTCGTCCCTCGCCAAGCTGTCGAGCGGTCTCCGCATCAACAACGCCGGCGATGACGCGGCGGGCCTCACGATCTCGACCGCCCTCGGCTCGCAGGTGTCCGGCCTCCAGCAGGCCAGCCGCAACGCCCAGGACGGTGTCTCGGTGGTGCAGACCGCGGACGGCGGCCTCTCGCAGGCCCAGTCGCTCCTCGGCCGTCTCCGTGACCTCGCGGTGCAGGCGGGCAACGACTCGAACAGCGCCACGGCTCGTACCGCCATCCAGACGGAGGCGACGAGCATCACCAACGAGCTCACCCGCCTGAGCACCGCCGTGAAGTTCAACGGCACCGCGCTGCTCGACGGCACCGCCACGGCCCTCACCTTCCAGGTGGGTGCGGACGCGGGTGCGGACAACCAGATCGCGGTGAACCTGTCCAGCGCGAACCTGGGCGGCATCGCGACGACGCTCGCCAGCAACTCCTACGCCAGCGCGTCGGCGGCGCAGTCGTCGATCACGGCGATCGACACCGCCCTCGGGACGGTCTCCACCGCGCGCGCCAGCATCGGCGCGCTCGAGAACCGCTTCGCCAGCGCGGTGTCGACGATCAGCACGTCGATCACCAACCTGTCCGCTGCGAAGAGCCGCATCACCGACGTCGACATGGCGCAGGAGATGGTCAACTACTCGCGGTCGAACGTGCTGTCGCAGGCCGGCACGGCCATGCTCGCGCAGGCCAACGCCAGCACGCAGGGCATCCTGAAGCTGCTGCAGTAGTCGCAGCCGCATCACCAACGCACGGTGGCGCGGGAGCTCGCTCCCGCGCCACCGTCGTCTGACGTACCCGACCACCCGGAGCAGGGGAGGAGCACCGCATGGTCACGACCTCGACCACGTCCCTGTCGGGGCTCGGCCTCACCGGGCTCTCGAGCGGTCTCGACACGAGCAGCATCGTGTCGAAGCTCATGTCGATCGAGCAGGCGCCGCAGACGGCGCTGAAGACCCGGCTCTCGACGCTCTCCACCTACCGAGCCGCCCTGCAGGGCATCAACTCGCAGCTCGCCTCGATCGCGTCCGCGGCCAGCACCGCGTCGACGCCCGGCGGCCTCAACGCCTTCACGGCGACCACCGACTCGACCACCGTGAGCGCGTCCGCCGACGCGACCGCGAACGTCGGCAGCCTCACCTTCACCGTCGGCGCCGTCGCCGCCGCCCAGACGTCGGTCACCGATGCGATGACCTCCTGGCCCGACACCTCGTCGGCGACGCCGAGCATCACCATCACGACCGGCACGGGCGCGACCGCCAAGTCCGTCCCGGTGACCGCGAAATCGGCGAACCTCGACGACGTGGTCGCCGCCATCAACGGCGGTGCGACGGGTGTCACCGCGACCAAGGTCGCTGCCGGCACGGACGCCTCCGGCAACCCGCAGTACCGCCTCCAGCTCCGCTCGAACAGCTCCGGCACCGCGAACGCCTTCTCGGTCGCCGAGGGCGGCTCAGCCTCCGGCCCCGCGCTGCCGACGACCACGGTCACCACCGCCGCCGACGCGAGCATCACGCTCTACGGCGGCACCGCCGCGCAGCAGACCGTCACCTCGTCGTCGAACACCTTCTCGAACCTCCTGACGGGCGTCGGCGTCACGGTCACGACCACGTCGAGCACGCCCGTCACGCTCACCATCGCGTCGGACCCGAGCAAGGCCGTCGCGAGCGCCAAGTCGCTCACGGGGAGCCTCGTCTCGCTGCTCTCGACGATCGCGACGCAGTCGGCGATCTCGACCTCGTCGAACACGAGCGGCGGTACGACGAGCACGTCGACGAGCGGCAGCGTCTTCACCGGCGACTCCTTCGTCCGCGACGTGAACAGCCAGCTGCTCAGCGCGGTCTCCGCGCCGGTGAACGGCGCCTCGCTGTCGTCGATCGGCATCAACCTCACGAAGACCGGAACGATCACGTTCGACCAGGACGCCTTCACGAAGGCGATGCAGTCGGACCCGGCCGGCACGATGTCGACCTTCCAGGCGGTCGCGCAGCGGGTCGCGGATGCCGCGAACACGATCTCCGCGCCCTACACCGGCACCCTCTCGACGAAGATCACCTCCGAGCAGGGGCAGGAGTCGCAGCTCTCCTCGCAGATCAGCGACTGGGACGCCCGCCTCGCGACGATCCAGACGCAGTACACGAACGAGTTCAACGCGATGGAGGCGGCGCTCAGCAACCTCTCCGCGCAGTCGTCCTGGCTCACATCCCAGATCAACGGCCTGTCCACCTCCAGCAGCAAGCCCTGAAGGTTCCTCCGATGCGCAACAACTTCGCCGCCGCCCGCAGCATGTACCAGCGGGACTCGGTGCTCTCCGCGTCCCCCGCGAAGATCCTCACGATGCTCTACGACCGGCTGCTGCTCGACCTGCAGCGGGCCGAGGTCGCGCAGCGCGCGGAGGAGTGGCCGAACGCCGGCCCGCACCTGATCCACGCGCAGGACATCGTCACCGAGCTCATGACGTCGCTGAAGCCCGAGCTGTGGGACGGCGGACCGGCGCTGCTCGCCCTCTACGTGTACGTGCAGCAGCAGATGGTCGCCGCGAACGTGCGCCGCGACATCGGCAAGACCCGCGAGTGCATCCGCCTGCTCGAGCCGCTGCGCACCGCGTGGCACGAGGCCGCGCTGCAGGTGTCGATGACCGAGGCGGCGCACCGCCGCGATGCCGTTGCCGGCTGACCTCGCCTGGGCGATCGTCCTCGACGATCTCGACGCCCGCCTCGCCGCCGCGGAGGCCGGCGACCTGTCCGGTCTTGCCGGCTGGACGGCCCCGGCTGAGGACCTGCCGGCGATGACGGCGGACGAGTCCGCGCGCGCCGCCGTGATCGCCGAGCGCCAGGCTCGACTCGGAGACGTCCTCCGCGTCCGCAGCACGCGGGCCGCGCACGCCCGCAGCACCATGCACCGCGCGAGCTACCGCGCGGCGGACAAGCCCGCGGTGTACGTGGACCAGGCGCTCTAGCCGGTCGACCACCGGCTACGCGGCTTCGGTCGCCGGTCCGCCTCGCGCGTGCCATCGGTGGCGTTGCATCCGGTGCTTCGGGAGCGGGTCGCCCTGCCAGAGCTGGGGGATGAGGTACCGGTCGCCGTCGTGGACCACGATCTGCCATCGACTGAGCGGTTCGTGGATGAGGTGGTGGTGGTGGCTGCACAGCAGCACGCCGTTCTCGAGATCGGTGGCGCCGGCGTCGCGGTTCCACCAGGCGATGTGGTGCGCGTCGCACCAGGCGGACGGTGCGGTGCAGCCGGGCCAGGCGCAGCCGCCGTCGCGGGCGGCGAGGGCCTTCTTCTGCGCCGCTGAGAACAGCCGGGTCCTGCGGCCGAGGGCGAGGGGCTCGCCGGAGAGGTCGGTGACGAGCAAGCGCGAAGTACCGGAGCACTGCAGCCGCTCCACCGTCGGCACCGAGAAGCGGGCCAGGACTCCATCGGGGTGAGCCGGCGCCCTGCCGCCGCTCGAGCTCGTCGATCGTGATCACGGTGATCACCTCATGCGGGCTCGCCGGCGATCCGCCGGTGCCTTCCTGCTCGGCGCGCACGCCGGCGCGGAAGGCCGACCAGAGGGCGTCGGAGTGGTGCTGGGCGCGGGTGCGGCCGTCCTGGGCGGCCTCGTGCCATTCCAGGTCCTCCCCGTCGTCGGGATTGCGGACGAAGGTGGTGCCGCGGCGGTGGGCGTCGAGGAACGCCTCGATCTCAGCGCGGGTCTGCGCCGAGATCACGGCGGACAGGGTCGACGAGCCATCGGCACGGACGCGACCGAGCTTCAGGGACTCCTTGCGCCGCTGCTCCCGCTCATCCGGCTCCGCCCCGTCCGGATCCAGCGCCTGGGTCCACATGTGTGCCACCACCGCGAGCACATCCACCGGGGCGGTGCGCGCGGTATTCGTCAGGAATGCCTCCGCGGCCTCGAGGTCCTCGTCCGCCGCCCGGCGCCGAGCACTGTCGAGGGTGACGAGGATCAGCCGCGCGGACTCCAGCGGCACCGACCCCTGCTGCACGGCATCCGCCAGCATCGGCGCCCGCCCGGGCAGCGGCTCGTCGGTGAAGGACCACCGCGGGGCGAGGGCGCTGCCCAGCGAGATGCGCCGCTTCGCCTCGCTCGTGCTGATCAGCAGCCGCTCGGCGAGCAGCTCCTTGCCGCCCTTCTGCTCCTGCCGGGCCGCCAGGCTCTCGGTGCCGAGCGCCGGCCGCGATCGGTGCTCGATCTCGGCGGCGACCGCGATGCGCCGGGCGTCGACGATGCGGCCGAGCTCCTCCCACGCGGCGGCATCGGCGAGCAGATCGCTGTCGGTGGAGCGACGATCGGCGCCGCTCAGCGCGCGCGCAGCGCCCGTGAGGCGCTTCACCACAGCTGTCGACTCCATGCCCAGACCCTGTCACGGGGGTCCGACACTGCCTGCGTAGTTCTGCCGCTGACCGGGGCTTCCGCGTGCAGCCCCTCGGCGTGGTGGGCGTGGTCGCGGCGGGAGGCGCTCGCCCGGGGGTCATGGCCCCCGAAGAGGGGGTCAAAAACGTGCTAACGGGGCACGGTGTTGCAACCGGGATCCGCGTGATCGGCCGCTTAGTGTCACCACAACTCTCCGGAGCACGGATCGCTCGGAGCTTCTCCCAGGCCATGGATTCGGCCGCTTTCCACTCTTCCTCCTCGGATGGATCGCGCCCGTGTTCGATTCGGTCACCATCAACGCCTTGAGCAGTGCGCTCGACGGCCTCGCCGAACGGCAGAACGTCATCGCGAACAACATCGCGAACGTGAACACGCCGAACTACCACGCGAAGGTCGTCAGCTTCGAGAACGCGCTCAGCGCCTCCGTCGCGAACGGCAGCGGCGTGGTCTCCGCGACCGAGTCCGTCTCCGACGCCCCGACGCAGCAGAACGGCAACAACGTGAGCCTCGACTCCGAGACGCTGAACAACATCGAGACCGTGCTCCGCTACCAGTTCGCGACGCGCGCCATCAACATGGACTTCGACGCGACCTCCGCGGCCCTCGGGACGAACTGATGGACGCGATCAACATCGCCGCCACGGCGCTCAACACGCACCAGGCGTGGCTCAACGCGCTCTCGAACAACATCGCGAACATCAACGACGCGAAGAACCCGAGCCAGAGCGCGTTCCAGGCCGAGTACATCCAGGCCAACGAGGTCGCCGGCAACAACGGCGTCGCCGTCGGGGGCGTGCAGCACGGCAGCGCCGTCGGCCGCCTCGTCTACGACCCCTCGAACCCCGTCGCGGACAAGGACGGCTACGTCCGCATGCCCGACATCGACCTCGGCGAGCAGATGAGCGACCTCATCCTGGCGCAGCGCGGCTACGAGGCGAACGCCTCCGTCGTCGACCGGGCCAAGGCCACCTACGAGGCAGCCCTGCAGATCGGACGTGGCTGATGGCCATCGCCGCCATCCCCGGCATCTCGGGTGCCGCGGGGATCCAGCTCCCCACGACCCCCGCCACCTCCGGCGTCTCCCCGACGTCCGGCACGAGCTTCGGCAACGTCCTCACGAACGCCGTCGACAACCTCTCGTCCGTGCAGGCGACCGCCGACAGCGCGGCCATCAAGGCCGTCACGAGCGGTGACCTCACCGACATCCACCAGGCGACGCTCGCCGCCACGAGGGCCCAGGTGACGATGCAGCTCGTCTCCGCGGTCCGCAACAAGGGCATCGAGGCGTTCAACCAGATCATGAACATGCAGGCCTGATGAAGAGCATGAACGGTGCGGCGAGGCGGCTCCTCGCGACGATCGGCGACTTCACCGTCGCCCAGAAGACCCTCGCCGTGATCGGCGTCGCGATCCTCGCGCTCGGCGGCTTCGCGCTCTCGAGCTGGCTCGGCCGGCCCACCTACTCGCCGCTGTTCACCGGCCTCTCGTCCTCCGACGCGAGCGGCGTCGTCGCCCAGCTGCAGAAGGACAAGGTCGACTACCAGCTCTCCGACGGCGGCGCGACGATCCTCGTCCCCGCCGACAAGGTCGACGCCGAGCGCCTCGCGGCCGCCTCGGCCGGCCTGCCGAGCTCGAGCACCACGGGATACTCGCTGCTCGACACGCTCGGTGTCACCGCGAGCGACTTCCAGCAGAACGTCACGTACAAGCGCGCCATCGAGGGCGAGCTCGCGAAGACGATCGAATCGATCGGCGGCGTCGCCTCCGCCTCGGTGCAGCTCGCGATCCCGCAGCAGTCGGTCTACACGCAGAACCAGCAGGACCCGACGGCCTCCGTGTTCATCAACGAGACCACGCCGCTCACCACCGCTCAGGTGCAGGCGATCGTCCACCTCGTCGCCGCCGGGTACCCCGGCCTCAAGGACACGAACGTCTCGGTCGTCGACCAGAAGGGCGAGACCCTCTCGTCCGTCGGCGGCGGCGCCGCGGGCAGCGCCTCCACGCAGGCCGCGGACTACGAGGCCACCACCCGCACGCAGGTGCAGACGATGCTCGACCGCCTGCTCGGCCCGGGCAACTCGACCGTCACGGTGTCGGCCGACATCAGCCAGTCGAGCGGCACGAAGACGACGAAGACCTACACGACCCCGGCGAAGAACCCGGTGCTGTCGCAGAGCTCGAACACGCAGACGTACACGGGTGCCGGCGCCGCGGGCGCGGCGTCCGGCGTGCTCGGCACCGACACCACGAACGGCACCACCGCGGCGAACGGCACGGGGACCGGCACCGGCGGCTCGTACGTCTCGAAGCAGGGCGTCACGAACAACGCGATCGACGAGACGCGGACGACGCAGACGATCACGCCCGGCACGCTGAACCGACAGACGATCGCGGTCGCCGTGAACTCCGCGGCGCTCAAGGTGCCGACGAGCACCATCCAGAGCCTCGTCGCGGCCGCCGCCGGCGTGAACACGGGCCGGGGCGACTCGGTCACGGTCGCCGCCGCGTCGTTCTCGAACGCCGCCGCGCAGAGCGCGAAGGCCGCGCTCGCCCAGCAGCAGGCCGCGCAGTCGGCCGACAACCAGTCGAAGATGATCACCGCGGCCATCTGGGTCGCGGGCGGCCTCGTCGCCCTGATCGTCTTCTTCATCCTGCTGAAGAAGCTGTTCAAGCGGCCGGAGTCCGAGGGGGCGCTCGACGGCGGCCGCATGTCGGTCGTGCCGGGCTCGCCCGCCGGCGACCCGCTCGGCGGCCTGGACCCGACCGTACGGCTCGCCGCCGCCGAGCGGCCGGCCGAGCTGCCGACCGTCGCGATGCCGACGATGGCGCTGCCGCGGCAGCCGCGACCCGACGACGCGAGCCCGTTCGGGCAGATGCGCGCCGAGGTCGACGCCCTCGCCGAGGCCGACCCCGAGGGCACCGCGGACTACCTCCGCGCCCTCATGGCTGACCGGGTGGCCTCGTGAGCACGCGCACCCCCGTCGCGCCCGAGCCGTCGCGGCCCGGCTCCGACGTCGCGGTCCGCACGCTCTCCGGCGTGCAGAAGGCCGCGCTCGTGCTCATGAACATGAGCACCGAGCGCGCCGCCGTCGTGCTCCGCAGCTTCGGCGAGGCCGAGGCGGAGGAGATCACCGCCGAGATGGCGCGGATGCGCTCCACCGACGGCCGCGACGCCGAGGAGGCGATCCGGCAGTTCCAGGAGCAGGTGTCCGGCCGCACGCCGGGCGCCGCCGCCCGCTCCGGCAAGCAGGTCGCCGCCGACCTCATCCAGGCCACCTTCGAGCCCGAGCGCGCCGCAGGCCTGCTCGAGCGCATCGCGACGAGCGAGTCGAGCGCGTCGTTCGCGTTCCTCGAGTCGCTGGAGCCGTCGGCGATCGTGCCGCTGCTCGCCGCCGAGACCGCAGAGACGGTCGCGTTCGTGCTCGTGCAGCTCGGGCCGGATCTGGCCGCGAAGATCCTCATGCTGCAGGACCCCGAGCGGAAGCTCGACATCGCGCAGTGCGTCGCCACCATGGGCACGCCCGTGCCGGAGGCCGGCGGCATCGTCGCCGACGTGCTCCGCCGCCGGGCCCGCGCCGCCGCCGCGTCCCCGACGACCGCGCTCGACGAGGAGGACCCCGAGGCCCCCGCGCCGCTCCGGGTGCAGCCGCTCGTCGACATCATGAACCACGCCGAGCCCGCGGCCGAGAGCGAGCTGCTCGCCGGCCTGCAGGGCCGCGACAAGCAGCTCGCCGACGAGGTGCGGGCGAAGATGCTCGCGTTCGAGGACCTGCCGCGCCTCCAGGACCGCGACCTGCAGCAGCTGCTGCGCGGCATCGCGATCCCGACCCTCGCCGTCGCGCTGAAGGGCGCGCACGAGGACGTCGCCGCCGCCGTGCGCGCGAACATGTCGGAGCGCAACCGCGAGGCGCTCGCCGAGGAGACGACCGAGCTCGGCCGTGTGCTCAGGAGCCGCGTCGACGAGGCCCGCCAGGGCGTCGTCCGCGCGCTGCGCGCCCTCGCCGCGAACGGCCTCGACCTGAAGCCCGCGGGCGGTGCCGCCGCGGTGAGCGAGGCCGAGGGGAACGACGAGGCGACCGCGGAGCCGGAGGAGGAGTATGTCGACTGACTTCGCCCCCCTCGTGTTCCCCTCGCTCGTCACCGACGAGGTCTCCGAGACGGTCGAGCGCGCCCGCGTGCAGGGCCACGCCGCCGGATACGCGGCCGGGCGCCGCGAGGCGGCCGGGATCCTCGCCGCCGACCGCGCCGCGCAGGAGGAGGCCGCCGCCGCGCTCCTCGACGCCGAGGTCGCCCGCGTCCGCGCCGCCGCGGCCGCGCTGACCGCCGCCGCGAGCGGGCTGCACGCCCGCACGAACGCCGCGCTCGTCGTGCACGACGACGACCTGCTCGCCGCCGCCGTCACGCTCGCGACCGCCCTGGTCGGCCACGAGCTCGCCGACACGGAGGGGGCAGCGGTCGCCGCGGTGCGCCGCGCGCTCGCCGCCGCCGACCCCGCCCCGGTCGTCACGATCCGGCTCGCTCCCGAGGACCTCGAGGTCGTCGCCGCCGTCACCGACGTGACGGTGCCGCTCGAGGCGGACCCCGGCCTGCAGCGCGGCGACGCGGTCGCCGTGCTCGCCGACGGCCTCGTCGACGCCCGCATCGGCGCCGCGGTCGAGCGCCTCCGGGCACTCGCCGCGGGGACCGACCGGTGACGGCCGTCGCTCCCGGCCGGCTCCGTCCCGACGCCCTCGCCGCGCTCCTCGACGCCGCCCGCCCCGAGCGGGTCGGCCGCGTCGCCGCGCTCGCCGGCCTCGGTGTCCGCGTGACCGGTGTCTCCGCCGCCCTGCACGACCTGCTGCTCGTGGGCGAGGACGCCGCGCGCGCCGAGGTCGTCGCCGTCGGCGCCGGCGGCACGACGGTGATGCCGATCGACCCGCTCGACGGGCTCCGCGTCGGCGACCCGGTCCGCGCCACCGGCCGCCGCATGACGGTGCCGACGGGCGCCGGCCTCCTCGGCCGGGTGCTCGACGGCACGGGCCGCCCGATCGACGGCCGCGGCCCGCTCGCCTCCGGGCCGCGCGTGCCGGTCGAGGCCGACGCCCCCGCCGCGATGGAGCGGGCGCGCATCGACACCGCGCTCGGGCTCGGCGTGCGCGCCCTCGACACCATGACGCCGGTCGGCCGCGGCCAGCGCATCGGCCTCTTCGCCGGCTCCGGCGTCGGCAAGTCGTCGCTGCTGTCGATGATCGCGCGCGGCAGCGACGCCGAGGTCACGGTCATCGCGCTCATCGGCGAGCGCGGCCGCGAGGTGCGCGAGTTCCTCGAGGACGACCTCGGCCCCGAGGGGCTCGCCCGGTCCGTGGTCGTCGTCTCGACCGCCGACCAGCCCGCGCTCACGCGCGCCCGCGCCGCGTTCACGGCCACCCGGATCGCCGAGTCGTTCCGCGACGAGGGCGCCCACGCGGTGCTCATGATGGACTCGCTCACCCGCGTCGCGATGGCGCAGCGCGAGATCGGCCTGTCGGTGGGGGAGCCGCCCGCGACCCGCGGCTACCCGCCGAGCGTCTTCGGCCTGCTGGCGCGGCTGCTCGAGCGTGCCGGCACCGGACCCGTCGGCTCGGTCACCGGCATCTACACGGTGCTCGTCGACGGCGACGACCACAACGAGCCGATCGCCGACACCGCGCGGTCGATCCTCGACGGCCACGTCGTGCTCGACCGCCGGCTCGCGACCAGCGGGCACTTCCCGTCGATCGACGTGCTCGGCTCCGTCTCCCGCGTCGCCTCCCGCGTCACGACCGCGGAGCAGCGGGCCGCGGCCACCGCGCTGCGGCGCGTGCTCGCCGCGCGCCGCGACGTGCAGGACCTGCTCGACGTCGGCGCGTACGCCCACGGCGCCAACCCCCGCGTCGACGCCGCCGTCGCGCACGGGGACGCGATCACCGCCTTCCTCACGCAGCCCATGGACGACGTGACGCCGGCACCCCGGGCCTGGGCGTCGCTCGGTGCCCTCGTCGCCCGGATGGGAGCCGTCTGATGGCCGTGTTCAACCTCGCCGGTCTGCTGCGCCTCCGGCGCCTCGCCGAGGAGCGCGCCGCGAGCGAGGTCGGCTTCGCCCGGTCGCGCGCGTCCGAGCTCGCGGGGCAGCGGCACCAGCTGCTCGACGCCCTCGAGGACCACGGGCACGACGCCCGCGACGTGCGGGGCATCCACTACCTGTCGGCCGCCCGTGCCTCGAGCGCCACGATGCTCGCCGACCTCGAGGCCCTCCGCGCGACCGAGGAGCGCCGCGTCGCCGAGGCCGAGGCCGCGCATGCCGCCGCCCGTCGCGCGACCCGGTCGGTCGAGAAGCTCGAGGAGCGCTTCGACGCGCAGACCCGTGCGGCCGAGCTCGCCGCGGAGCAGGCGGCGCTCGACGAGATCGCCGCCCGCCGCCGGACCCCCACGGAGGAGCCGTGACCCTCACCGACATGGTCGGGTCGATCCAGCAGATCCAGGCCCAGCTCGCGCAGCTCTCCGCCGTCGCGGCGCCGACCGCCTCGCCGGCGACGTCGGCCGCGTCCGCGACGTCCTTCGCGAGCGCGCTCGACTCCGCCTCGAGCGGAGCGCCGGTCAGGTCGACGACCGCATCGACCGACGGCACCACGATCGACGCCGGCGTCACCGGCGAGGACGTGCTCGCCGCGGCGAAGCAGTACGAGGGCGTGCCCTACGTGTTCGGCGGCGAGTCGAGGAGCGGCATGGACTGCTCGGGACTCGTGCAGAAGGCGTTCGCCGACCTGGGCGTCTCCGTGCCCCGCACCTCGCAGGAGCAGGCGACGGTCGGCCAGAAGGTCGGCTCGCTGAAGGACGCGAAGCCGGGCGACCTCATCGTGCTGAACGGCGGCGACCACATCGCGATCTACGCCGGCAACGACCAGGTCCTCCAGGCGCCGTACGCCGGTCGCACCGTCGGCGTCGAGAAGATCTGGTTCACCGACAAGGACGTCACCTCGATCCGCCGTGTCGTGCCGAGCACCGGCGCCGACGCGGCATCCGTCTCGTCGACGCAGGCCGCCGCGCTCGCGCAGCTCTCCGACGTGCTCGGCGGCTCGACCGGTTCGGGCTCGTCGGGCCTCTCGCTCTCGTCGCTCATGAGCTCGCTCGGCACCTCGGGTGCCTCGAGCGGCACCGCGTCGCAGCTGCTCGCCGCCCGTGCGGCGCTCGCCGGGGCGAGCAGCTGATGGCCGCCGTCTCCGCGCTCCGCGACCTGCCCGCCGCCCCCGCGCCAGTTCCGGCGTCCTCGAGCGGCAGCGGCGGCGCCGCCGCGTTCCAGGACGTCCTCGACGCCCAGACCGGAGCCGACCGCGCGCCCGGGCGGCCCGATCCCGCCGCGCCCCACGCCACCGGCCACCGCGCGCCCGCTCGTCGGACCGCCGGCGAGGGGGCGAGCGACCCCTCGGCCGACGACGCGAGCACCGTCGCCCCGACCGCGTCCGCCCCGGCGCCCGCTGATCCCGCGGCGCAGCCTCCCGCGGCTGCAGCCGCCACCACCGGCGCCGCGACCCCCGACGCTGCCGCGCTCGCCGCGGCGCTGCCCCAGGCGCCGCCGACCCCGCCGACGGCGGCCACGGGGCCGGCCGGACCGCCGGCGCCGGCCCGCGCCCAGGCCGGGACCGCCATCGGCGCCTCGGCTCCCGGGGTCCAGGGCCTCGTCACGTCCGTCGCGGACGGCTCCACGGGTGGGGACGCGTCGCTGCCTCCCGGCATACCGGCCGCGCCTGCGCCGTCCGCCGCGTCCGCTGCGCCCGCAGCACCGGCAGCTCCGATCGCGCTCCAGCAGACCGCCCCCGCGGTCCCCGCCGTCCTCCCGCCCGCGGTCCCTGCCGCTCCCGCCGCGGCGCCCACCGAGCCGCCGCCGACACCGCCGACACCGACGACACCGCCGACAGCGACGACACCGCCGACATCGACGACACCGCCGACACCGCCGGCAGCGCCGACCGCGCCGGCGGCAGCCGCTGCGCCGGGCACGGGCACGGCCGTCTCGACCTCGCCCGCCGGGACCGGCGTGCCCGTCGCGCCCGTCGCCGGCCAGGACCCGTCCGACCGCGACGGCGGCCGCCCGGGCGACGAGCAGGACCGCCGTGGCAGCGCTGCCGCCTCGACCTCCGAGCGCGCGCGTCCGAGCGCCCTGGACGGCCTCGGTGCCGCGCTGGTGCCGGGATCCGCGCCGGCGCCCGATCCCGCTGCAGCCGTCGCGGCGTCGGCGCAGCAGGCGCTCCCCGCGGACCCCGCGCAGTCGTCGCAGCAGCCGCTGTCGCTCGGCGTGCCCGTCGTCGCCGCGGCGCCGCCCGCGCCGCTGCACGCCCCCGCCGCCGCACCCGTCGCGCCGGCCCACCAGGTGCCCGACCAGCCGCTCAGCGCGCAGCTCGCGCCGCCGATCGCGGCGCTCCGCGCCGTCGGCAACGGCGAGCACATCGTCACCGTGCGGGTCACGCCGGAGAACCTCGGCCCCGTCACCGTGCGGGCCCACGTCGCGGGCGGCGACCTGCGGGTCGAGCTGTTCGCCGGCTCGGCCGCGGCGCGGGACGCGCTCGCCTCGATGCTGCCCGACCTGAAGCGCGAGCTCGGCTCGTCGGGCGCCGGCTCGACCTCGCTGGGGCTCGGCACCGGTGACGCCCCGGCCGACGGCGGCCGCGACGGCCGCCCCGCGACCGGGGACGGCGGCTCCGGGACCCGCGGCGACGCCCGCCTGCCCCTGCCGCAGCGGCAGGCGACGGCGAGCGGCGGCTACGGCGCCCCGCGCACCGCCCGCATCCCCGCCGGCGCCTCCGCCGGCGGCCTCGACGTGCTCGCGTAGAGCAGGAAGGACAGCCATGACCAGCGTGACCCCGGCCACCGCAGCGCCGGCCGCGTCGTCGATCTACACCTCGGCGACGTCGAAGGCGAAGCCGAACCAGACCATGGACAGCCAGATGTTCCTGAAGCTGCTCACGACGCAGCTGCGCAACCAGGACCCGAGCTCGCCCATGGACAGTGGCCAGATGATCAGCCAGACCTCGCAGCTCGCCTCCATGGAGCAGCTGACGAACCTGTCGTCGGCCACGACGAACAGCTACGACCTGCAGATGCGCAGCGCCGCCGCGAACGTCCTCGGCAAGCAGGTCACGTGGACCGGCGCCGACGGCTCCGCGCAGTCCGGCACCGTGACCGCGGTCGGCTTCACCGGCACCACCCCGACCCTCACCGTCGGCAGCGCCACCGTGTCGCTGTCCGAGGTCACCGGCGTCACCGAGACGGGCTCCGCCTCGGCCGCCTGACCCCCGAACTGGTCCCGCAGGCCTCCCGCACCGCGGTGCGGACGCCCGCGAGACTCCACCTCGACTCCAACCGCCGCGGCTTCCGCGGCACCAGCCATGACGGCGATCAGCAGGCCAGGACGGCCGACCCCCGACGCGACCGGCGCCCCGGCGCGCGGACCGTTCAGAAGGGCCTTCCTTGCTCCGCTCCCTCTACTCCGGCATCTCCGGCCTCCGGGCCGAGCAGACGATGCTCGACGTGACCTCGAACAACATCGCGAACGTGAACACCACCGGGTTCAAGGCGTCGTCGGTGCAGTTCGAGGACGCCCTCTCGCAGACCCTCTCCGCCGCGGGCCTCCCCGAGAGCTACAAAGCCGGCACGAACCCGAACCAGGTCGGTCTCGGCGTCCGGGTCTCCGGCATCAGCACCAACCTCGCGCAGGGGTCGGAGCAGACCACCGGCAACAACCTCGACGCGATGATCCAGGGCGACGGCTTCTTCGTCGCCCACGTCGGCAGCGAGACGCTCTTCACGCGCAACGGCTCGTTCCACTGGGACTCGCAGGGCCGGCTCGCGACGCCGGACGGCGCCCTCGTGCAGGGCTGGCCCGCGACGAGCGGCGTCGTGCAGACCGGCGTGCAGCCCTCGAACATCACCCTGCCGCAGGGCACCACCGCCCCCGCGAAGACGACGACGGCCGCGCGGATGGTCGGCAACCTGCCCTCGGACGCCGCCGCCGGCACCAGCGTCGAGCGCGACATCACGGTGTACGCGGGCGACGGCTCGCAGAAGACGCTCGCGATCACCTTCACGGCGGGCGCCGCGGGCAGCAAGCAGTGGTCCTACTCCGTGGACGACGGCACGGGCACGCCGACGAGCGGCGTCCTGACGACCGGGGCCGACCCGGTGACGGGCGACACCAACCCCGTGGTCGACGGCATCACGCTCGACCTCTCGAAGCTGTCCGGCTACGCGGGCGACACGACCGTCGCGATGGCCGGCCAGAACGGCAACAAGGCGGGCGCCCTGCTGTCGGTGTCGCTCGGCTCCGACGGCACGCTCTCCGGCACCTTCAGCAACGGCGACACGATCCCGCTCGCCCGTCTCGCGCTCGCGGGCTTCACCAACCCGCAGGGGCTCGAGAAGACCGGCAACTCGGAGCTGCGCGCCACGCTGAACTCCGGCACCGCCACGCTCGGCACCGCCGGCTCGCCGGGCTACGGCGCGGTCGTCGCGGGCGCCCTGGAGGCGTCGAACGTCGACCTCAGCCAGGAGTTCACGAACCTGATCATCGCCCAGCGCGGCTTCCAGGCGAACGCCCGCATCATCACCACCTCGGACGAGATCCTCCAGCAGCTCACGCAGCTGAAGCAGTAGTGCCCCGGGTGCCCGCGCGGATCCCCCCTCCGCCGCGCGGGCACCTCCCCCCCCGCGCTCTGCTCCCTTCCCCGGCGTGCTCACCCGTATTGGGGTCGGGCGGCCCCTGACGGCCGGCGCAGAACTCCCGATAGATCTAGAGACGGCGATCGAACCGTCCCACGGACGGGACGTGCCGGACCCATGGATGGGGGGAAACCATGATCCTTCTCACGCGCCTGAACGGCAGCACGTTCGCGATCAACCCGGACCTGGTCGAGCGGATCCAGGAGACGCCCGACACGACCGTCGTGCTCGTCGACGGGACCACCTACATCGTCACCGAGACGGTGGACGAGGTCATCGGCGAGATCGCGCAGTACCGCGCCCGCGTCATCGCGCTCGCCCACACGATGGCCGCCGAGCAGTCCGCCAACGTCCCGGCGCCGCCGCGAGGCGGCCGCCGGTTCGGCGTCGTCGACGGCGCGAAGGCCCCGACGCGCAGCGCCGAGGCCGCCGTGCGCACGCCAGGGAGGTCCTGATGGATCCGGCGACCATCGGCGGCATCCTCGTCGCCTTCGGCTCGCTGCTCGTCATGGCGTTCCTCGAGGGCGCGAGCCCGATGGCGCTCATCCTGCCGGCGCCGATGATCCTCGTCTTCGGCGGGTCCATCGGCGTGGGCCTTGCGAGCACCGTGCTGCCCGAGGCGATCAACGCCGTGAAGACGCTGCCGAAGGCGTTCCTCTACAAGCGCGTCGCGGCCACGAAGACGATCGACCAGCTCGTCGAGCTCGCCGAGGTCGCCCGCAAGCAGGGGCTCCTCGCCCTCGAGGCCGAGGCCGCGAAGATCACTGACGACTTCCTGAAGAAGGCGCTGCAGAACACCGCCGACGGGATGGACGCCGACGAGCTGCGCACGGTGATGGAGGACGAGGCCGCGACCCGCGACCGCGTCGGCCGCGCCTCGTCGAAGTTCTTCAACTCGCTCGGCGGCTTCGCGCCGACCGTCGGCATCATCGGCACCGTCGTGTCGCTGACGCACGTGCTCGAGAACCTCTCGAACCCCGCGACGCTCGGCCACTCGATCGCCGGCGCGTTCGTCGCGACCCTCTGGGGCGTCATGAGCGCGAACTTCATCTGGCTGCCCATCGGCGGCCGCATCGGCAAGATGACCGACCTCGAGTCCGAGCGGCTCGCGATCGTCATCGAGGGCGTCCTCGCGGTGCAGGGCGGCGCGCAGCCGCGCGTGCTCGGCGAGAAGCTCCTCGCCATGGTGCCCGTGCACGAGCAGGGCAAGGGTGCGGCCAAGGGGGCGAAGGCCGGCGGCAAGAAGGCGGCCGCGCCGCAGGCCGCCGCGGCGGCCTGACGTGAGCAGCAGACGGAAGAAGGGCGGCCACGCCGAGTTCCATCTCGACGAGCGGTGGATGACGTCCTACGCGGACATGATCACCGTGCTCATGTGCCTCTTCATCGTGCTGTACGCGATGTCGACGATCGACGCGAGCAAGTTCAAGACGCTCGCGAACTCGCTCGCCACCGGCTTCGGCCAGACGCCGAGCCAGACCGTCGACACGGCGAAGGGCGTGGTCGTGCCGAAGGACCTCGTGAAGAAGAAGGGGACCGGCTTCACGACGACGACCGCCATCGCGCAGGACCTGAAGACGAAGCTCGACGCCGCGCTGAAGAAGGCCGGCTCGACCTCGAAGGCGCAGGTCACGACGACGAGCACGACGGTGACGATCGGGCTCGTCGGCTCGATCGCCTACTTCGGGCCCGACGACGCCTCGCTCCGCCAGGACGCGTTCACGTCGCTCAAGGTCATCGCCCCGGTGCTCGGCGAGCAGGCCGGCTCCGTGACCGTCGAGGGCCACGCCGACCCGCACGGCTCGGCGGGGGAGTACTCGAACGACTGGGCGCTCGCCGCGGCCCGGGCGACGACCGTGCTCACCTACCTCGTCGACCACGGGGTGCCCGGGGACCGCATCTCGGCCGTCTCGTACGGCTCGAGCCGGCCGGTCACCTCGGGCGCGAACACCGCGACGCGCAACCGCCGCGTCGACATCGTGCTGCACGCCGTGTCGGCGAAATCCGGCGCTCCGGCGCCCTCGCCCGCGCCGAGCGCCTCGGCCGCGGGGGAGGCGGCGCACCACTGACCCCTCGGATGGGGGCCGCTCTGGCCCCCATCCGAGTGTCGTGCGAGGATCGGCACCCCCTTCTGCCCATAATCCGGGCGTGACCGATCGTCGGACGCCGCGCGCACGGGTCTTCGCCCCCGGTGCCGTCGACGCGCGCCCGTACGACTTCGAGAGCCCCGAGGTGCTCTCGGACACCGCCCGCGAGCGGCTCGACCTCGCGTTCGAGGCCTTCGCCCGGCAGGCCGGCCTGCAGATCACCGCGAAGACGCGCTCGGTCGTCGACCTCGAGTACCGCGGCTTCGTCGCGCTGCCGCACGGGCTCTTCGCCGCGCAGGACGACGAGCCCTGCTGCTTCCTGCTCGCCGCGATGGACGACGAGCCGTCCCGCATCGTCTACCGGGTGCCCGCGGACGAGGCCCGCTTCTGGGCCTCCCGCATGGTCGGCGGGTCCGGAGCCCAGGCCGGCGGCCAGCACCGCCTCACCGCGGTCGAGCGCGCCCTCGTCTGGCGCATGACCGAGGACCACGTCGACGAGCTCCAGCTCGCGCTCCGGGGTCTCGTCCCCGAGGCCGTCGTCGAGTCGTTCGCCTACGACCTCTCCGCCGACCGCACCGCCCCCGACGAGCTGATGCTCTGCGCCGCGTTCGGCGTGCAGCGCCGCGACGGCGACGCCGTGCTCGCCGTGGCGCTCCCCGCGCAGCCCGTGCTCGACCGCATCGGCGCGGGTGCCGACCCGCAGACCGCCGACACGGTCGCCGAGCTGCTCGCCGCGCACGTCGCCGAGGCGCCCGTCGAGGTGTCCGTCGCGTTCGATCCCACCCTCGTCGGCCCGGCCACCGTGCTCGGGCTCGCCGAGGGCGACCTGATCCCGCTCACGCACCCGCAGCACCGCCCGCTGACGGTCGCGCTCGACGGCACCCCCGTCGTCCGCGCCGCCGTCGGGGGCACTGGCGACCGCCTCGCCTGCGTCGTCGTGGACTCGTAAGGAGGCCGGCCATGACCTTCCAGACCGCTCTGCCCGACGCCCGGACCACCGGCACCGACGGCACCGCCGAGGCCGCCATCGCGGACGCCCTCGTCGCGGCGCTGCCCGGCGCCCCGCTGCTCGCGCAGCGCCACGTCGGCGCGCCCCTGCCGGGCGCGGCGCTCGAGGCCGGCGTCTCGGCGTCGTACGTCGGCGCGGCCTCGGCCGACCTCGGCCTCATCCTGCTCGACCGCGGCGAGCTGCTCGCCGCCGGCGGCGCGGACCCGACCACGGTGCGCATCGTCGACGTGCTCCGCCCCGCGCTCGAGCACGCCACCGCCGTGATCGGCGGCGGCATGCTCGGCGAGGCCGTCGACGGCGTGCCCGCGGCGCTCCTCGACGCCCCCGACACGGTCGTGTTCGACCTCATCGGCGAGACCGGCATCGCCGGCTGGTTCGCGGTGCAGCTGCGTGAGCAGGCGGCTCCGGCGGCGCCCCGCCGCGACGTCACCTCGCGCCTCGGTCGCATCAGCGGCGTCGAGATGAGCCTCACCGTCGAGATCGGCCGTGCCCGCGTCTCGGTCGCCGACCTCCTCGACGCGCAGCCGGGCACCGTCATCGAGCTCGACCGCGCGGTCGGAGCCGACGCCGACGTGCTGCTGAACGGCCGGCTCATCGCCACCGGCGAGATCGTCGTCGTCGACCGGCGCTTCGCCGTCCGCATCACCCGCGTCCTCGACACCGTCGACGAGGGCTGAGCCGCACCCTCCATGGACACCGTCTTCCTCGCGCTCCGCGTCGTCGTCTCCCTGGCGGCGGTGTTCGGCGCGCTGTGGTTCGCGCACCGCTGGTTCGTCAAGGGCAAGGGCGGCGGCCGCGCCGCGCGCACCCGCGCCATCGGCGTCGTCGCGCGGCAGGGCCTCGGCGCGAAGGCCGGTGTCGCCGTCGTCGACGCGGGTGGACGGCGCTACCTGCTCGGCGTGACCGAGCACGCCGTGACGGTGCTCGACCGGCTGGACGCGGGCGACGGCGGGGCCGCCCGCGGCCTGCAGGTCGTGTCGACCGCCCCCGTCGCGATCCAGAGCCCCGTCGTCGAGCCGATCGACGACGCCGCGACGCTGCTCGCGTTCGACGAGGAGCTGCGCATCGCGACGGCGACCGGCGAGGTCACCGTGCTGCCCCCGCAGGCGGGCCCCGCGGGCCTCCCGACGCAGACGATCACGCTGCCGCCCTCGACGGGCTACCAGAGCCGTCGCGCCGCCCGGGAGGCCGAGCAGGCCAAGGTGCAGCAGGCCACCGGCCCGCTCGCCGGGAGCGTGCTCTCGCCCGCCACCTGGCGGCAGACCGTCGACGCCCTGAAGCACCTGCGGTGAGCCGCGCCCTCCCGGCGCCGCGCCCCGTGCAGGGGCCGGCGCGCTTCCGCGCAGCCCTGCCGCTGCTCGTCGCGGCCGCGATCGGCGTGCTCGTCGTGCTCTGGCTCGTGCTCGCCTCGCCGCTCGCGGCGCACGCCGACCCGGTCGCGCCGGTCGTGCCGACGCCGACCCCGTCGGCCGGCTCGGGCTCGATCTCGATCAAGATCAACGGCCCCGACGGCGCCCCGTCGACGTCGATCCTCGTGCTGCTCGGCATCACGCTGCTGTCGATCGCGCCGGCGCTGCTGCTCATGATGTCGTCGTTCACGAAGATCTTCGTGGTGCTCGCGATGACGCGGAACGCGATCGGCCTGAACACGATCCCGCCGAACCAGGTGCTCGCGGGCCTCGCGCTGTTCCTGTCGCTGTTCATCATGTGGCCGGTGCTCACGCAGATCGACTCGTCGGCCGTCGCGCCCTACCTCGCCGGGAAGATCGACTTCGGCCAGGCCGTGGCCTCCGCGTCCGTGCCGCTCCAGCACTTCATGGTGAAGCACACGCAGGAGAGCGACATCGCGCTCATGACCCGCGCCGCGGGCCGGGCGAACCCCGCGAACCCCGCCTCGGTGCCGCTCGTCACGCTCATCCCGGCGTTCATGCTCTCCGAGCTGCGGGCCGCGTTCATCATCGGCCTCGTCATCTTCGTGCCGTTCCTCGTGATCGACCTCGTCGTCTCGTCCGGCCTGAT
This sequence comes from Amnibacterium sp. CER49, assembly GCF_029846255.1. Lineage (GTDB taxonomy): Bacteria > Actinomycetota > Actinomycetes > Actinomycetales > Microbacteriaceae > Amnibacterium. Next base: position 1,628,238 of record NZ_JARVWQ010000001.1, read on the forward strand.
GGCGATGGGCATGATGATGCTCCCGCCGACGATGATCGCGCTGCCGTTCAAGATCCTGCTCTTCGTCCTCGTCGACGGCTGGGGCCTGATCGTCACCTCGCTCGTGCAGAGCTACGCGACGTAGGGGCGCCCATGACGCAGAACCAGGTCATCGACCTCGCGCTCCACACGATGCTGCTCGCCGGCGAGCTGGCGGCGCCGCTGCTCGTCACGGCCCTGGTCGTCGGCTTCGCGATCAGCGTGTTCCAGTCGATCACGCAGATCCAGGAGGCGACGCTCTCGTTCGTGCCGAAGGCGATCGCGGTCGCCATCGCGCTCCTCGTCTGCGGCCACTGGATGATCTCCGAGTCCGTCACGTTCACGCAGCAGCTGTTCCACTCCATCCCGACGTACCTCGGCACGAAGTAGGGCCGAAGCCGTGAGCATCCCGCTCGACTTCGCCTTCCTCGAGGCCGCGCTGCTCGCCGGTGTGCGGATCATCGCGTTCCTGGTGCTCGCGCCGCCGTTCTCGTTCTCCGGCTTCCCGCTGCGCATCAAGGGGATGCTCGCCGTCGCGCTCTCGCTGCTCGTCGCCCCGCGTGCCGCCGGGGGCACGCCCGTGTCGATGGACACCGGACCGTTCCTGCTCGCCCTGATCGAGCAGCTCGTCGTCGGCGGCCTGCTCGGGTTCCTCTGCGCGATGGTCTTCGCCGCCGTGCAGTCGGCCGGCAACCTCATCGACCAGTTCGCGGGCTTCCAGCTCTCCTCCGCGTACGACCCGCAGATGCACGTGAACGGCGCGCAGCTCACGCGGCTCATGCAGATGGTCGCTCTCGCGCTGCTCTTCGTCTCCGGCGGCGCGGAGCTGCTGCTGAACGGCCTGTTCCGCACGTTCGACGCGCTGCCCGTCACCGGCGTGCTCGACCCGGCGATCGGGCTGAAGCTGCTGCCTGGGCTCGGCCAGCTGTTCATCGCCGCCGCGCAGATCGCGGGACCGGTCGTCGTCGTGCTGTTCCTCGCGGACGTCGGGCTCGGCATCCTCACCCGCGTCTCGCCGTCGCTGAACGCGCTGCAGCTCGGCTTCCCGCTGAAGATCCTCATCACGCTGCTCTTCGGCGGCGTCATCTTCCTCGCGCTGCCCCGCGTCGTCGGCACGCTCACCGACGACGCGCTCGGCCTCATGGGGGCGCTGCACTGATGGCGGACACCACCGGCGAGCGCACCGAGCAGGCCACCGAGAAGCGCATGCGCGAGGTGCGTCGGGAGGGCCGCCTCACCACCTCGCGCGACATGACGGGCTGGATCTCGATGGCCGGCGCCGCCCTCGTGCTGCCGGCGGTGCTCGGCAACGGCACCACCGCGCTGACCGGTCTCGTGCTGGGGCTTCGCGCCGTGATCCTCGCCCCGACCGCCGGCGGGGCGGAGCGGTACCTCCTCGCCGCGCTCGGCGCGGTGCCCCCGATCGTGCTGCCGATGCTCGGCGCGTCGGTCGCCGGCGCGATCGTCGGGGTGGTGGCGCAGGGCGGGGTGCACGTCAAGGCGTTCAAGCCGTCGTTCAAGCAGTTCAACCTGGTGACCGGTGCGGGCCGGCTCGTCGGCAAGCAGGCCCTCTGGGAGGGCGCGAAGGCACTGCTGAAGACGGGCGTCGTGGGTGTCGCCGTCTGGCTCGCCATCCAGGGGATCATGCCGCTGCTCGGCAGCAGCGGCGCGATGCCCCTCACCGCGCTCGTCGCCACGGCCTCGGGCGTGATCACCGCGGTGCTGCAGTCCGCGATCGTCGCCGGCATCGGCCTCGCGCTCGTCGACCTCATGGTGGTGGTGCGCCGCAACCGGAAGCACACGCGGATGACGCGGCAGGAGGTGAAGGACGAGAACAAGTCGACGGAGGGCGACCCGCTCGTGAAGTCGCAGCGGCGCTCCCGCGCGCTCGCCCTCACCCGCAACCGGATGATCGCCGCGGTGGCGAGCGCCGACGTCGTCCTGCTGAACCCGACGCACATCACCGTCGCGCTGAAGTACGAGCCCGGCAAGTCGGCCCCGCGGGTGGTCGCGAAGGGCGCGGGCGCGGTCGCGGCGAAGATCCGCGAGCGCGCCGCCGACGCCCGCGTGCCGATGGTGCACGACATCCCCCTGGCCCGGGCGCTCTACGCGGCGTGCGACGTGGGCCAGGAGATCCCGGAGGAGCTCTACGCGGCGGTCGCGCGGGTGCTCGCGTTCGTCATGTCGCTGAAGCGCCGCGGCGCCGCGCTCGGCGTCCACCGCATGGCGAGCTGACCGGACCGGCCTTCCCCCAGCCGGACCTGCTGGAGTGCTGCAGCAGCAGCGGCGGAAGGGGCGGGGATGTCGGCGGGTGACGTGCGGACGATCGACAAGCAGGGCCAGTGGGTGAACGAGGTCGAGGGCGACCCGGCCCGCTCGGCGGGCTTCACGAGCCGCGACGAGGCGATCGAGGCGGGGCGGGCGATCGCCCGCGAGACCGGCGGTCGGCACCTCGTCGAGGAGACCGAGCCGACCGGCGACATCACCGACCCCGCGTCCGGCGACGGCGCCTGATCCGGAGGCGAGCAGGGCATGCGCTACCGGGACGACGCGAACCTCGACACCTCCGACGTCGAGGACCGGCGGGGGATCGGCGGGGGCGCCATCGCCCTCGGGGGCGGCGGGCTCGGCGTCGTCGGCGTGATCGTGCTGCTGCTCGTGCAGTTGCTGGGCGGCGGGGGCGGCGACGGCTCGTCGGGCCAGGGCCAGCAGGCCGGCGTGCTCGAGGGGCTCGGCTCGGGGCAGACCGCCACCGCGGGCGACCTGCGGCAGTCGTGCCGCACCGGCGCCGACGCGAACGCGAAGCGCGAGTGCGCGGTCGTCGCGGACATCGAGTCGATCCAGGACTACTGGGCGGGGGTGCTCGGCTCGCGCTACACCCGCAGCGACACCGTGTTCTTCTCCGGCTCGACGAGCACCGGCTGCGGCGCCGCCGACTCCGGCATGGGGCCCTTCTACTGCCCGGCCGACGCGAAGGTGTACATCGACCTGAGCTTCTACGACGAGCTGCGCACCCGGTTCGGCGCCGAGGGCGGCACGTTCCCCGACGCGTACGTGCTCGCGCACGAGTACGGCCACCACGTGCAGGACCTGCTCGGCACGAGCGCGAAGGTGCCCGCCGGGGCGACCGGCGCGAAGGGCGGCAGCGTGCGGCTGGAGCTGCAGGCCGACTGCTACGCCGGCGTCTGGGCGGAGCACGCCGAGACCGTCCCCGACGCGTCCGGGGCGCCGCTCATCCAGGACATCACGCAGCAGGACATCGCCCGCGCGCTCGACACCGCCGCGCGCATCGGCGACGACTACATCGAGCGGAACCTCGGGGGCGGGGCCGTCGACCCGAACAGCTTCACCCACGGCACCTCCGCGCAGCGGCAGCAGTGGTTCCTCACCGGGTACCGCTCGGGCGACCCGCGTCGCTGCGACACCTTCGCCGTCGCCGACCTCGGCTGACGGTCAGCGCGCCGCTGGTAGACCGGCGAGGCGAGCGGGAGGGACGGCCATGGGGCACCGAGCGGATCCGGGCGGCGTCGAGGCGTACCTCGCGGACCCGCCCGGCGACCGGCCGGTCGAAGGCGGTCTCGTGCTGATCCACGAGATCTGGGGCCTCGTCGACCACATCACCGACGTCGCCGACCGCTTCGCCGCCGAGGGCTTCCGCGTCGTCGCGCCCGACCTGCTCGGCCCGGTCGGCATCGGCCCGCACCTCGGCGTCGAGCTGCAGGAGATCCTGTTCAGCGACGATGAGCGGGTGCGCAGCGAGGGGCAGCCGCGCCTCCGCGCGGCGCTCGCGCCGACCCGGGCCCCCGGGTTCTCCGGCGAGGCGATCGCCTCCTTGCGCTCGTGCGTCGACGCGCTCGCCGCGATGCCCGACGTCGACGGCCGCATCGGCGTCGTGGGCTTCTGCTTCGGTGGCACCTACTCGTTCGCGCTCGCCGCGGCCGACCCGCGGGTCCGCGTCGCGGTGCCCTTCTACGGCGCACCGCCCGAGGCGACGGACGTCGCCGCGATCCGGGCGCCCGTGCTCGGCTTCTACGGCCGGAAGGACGAGCGGCTGGTCGCCGCGCTGCCGGCTGTCGTCTCCGCGATGGCCGACGCCGGCGTCCACTTCGAGGCGCAGGTCTACGAGGGCGTCGGGCACGCCTTCTTCAACGACACGAACCGGCACACGTACGACGCGGCGACCGCCGCCGACGCGTGGCACCGCACGCTCGCCTTCCTCCGCACGGCCCTGAGCGCGCCTCCGGCGTAGCCCCGGATCGACCGCCTCCGGAACGCGGAAGCCCCCGAAGGGGTGTCGCAGCCGCCCCGAACGGGGTCCAGGCCGGAGACTTGGCCGGGCGGCCCCCGGGCCGTAGCGACAGGGGCGCCGGACGAGCCGGTGCCGCGGCGTCGCCGGCCGCAGCCGGACGGCGACGAGGGACGAGGAGTGCCGTGCGCCGAAGAAAGCTGGGGTCGACCCTCGGCCCGCTCGCGGTGCCCATCGGCCTCGTCGGGATCATCGTGCTGCTCGTCGTGCCGGTGCCGTCGTTCGTGCTCGACCTGCTGATCACCGTGAACATCCTGTTCGCGCTCGTGATCCTGCTGACGACGATGTTCGCCAAGCGGCCCCTCGACTTCTCGGTCTTCCCGTCGCTGCTGCTCATCGCGACGCTGTTCCGCCTCGGCCTGAACGTCGCGTCGACCCGCCTCGTGCTGGGGCAGGGCTACGCGGGCGAGGTCATCCACGCGTTCGGGCAGGTCGCGGTCGGCGGCTCGCTCATCATCGGCGCGGTCGTCTTCCTGATCCTCGTCGTCATCCAGTTCGTCGTCGTCACGAAGGGCGCCGAGCGCGTCGCCGAGGTCGGCGCCCGCTTCACCCTCGACGCGATGCCGGGCAAGCAGATGGCGATCGACGCGGACCTGAACGCGGGCCTCATCACGGAGGACCAGGCGCGGCAGCGCCGCGCGGACGTCGCCGCCGAGGCCGACTTCTACGGCGCGATGGACGGCGCGAGCAAGTTCGTGAAGGGCGACGCGATCGCCGGCATGGTGATCACGGTCATCAACATCGTCGGCGGCATCGCGACGGGCGTGCTCATGCACGGCCAGCAGTTCGTCGACGCGATCAACACCTACACGCTGCTCACGATCGGCGACGGCCTCACCGCCCAGCTGCCTGCCCTGCTCATGGCCGTGTCGACGGGCATGATCGTCACCCGCTCCAACGCGGAGTCGGAGCTCGGCGCCACCGCGGGCAAGCAGCTCGCCCAGTCGCGGCTCGCGCTGCTCATCGCCGGCGTCGCGGCCTGCGGCATGGCGATCATCCCCGGCATGCCGTTCCTGCCCTTCGCGTTCGTCGGCGGCCTGCTCGTGTTCGTCTCGACGCGGCTCGCCCGCGCCGAGCGGGTGAAGGCGCAGGCCGAGCTCGCCGCGAGCGCCGTCGCCGAGCAGGCGGTGCCGTCGGACACGCCCGAGGAGCTCATGGAGCAGATGCGGGTGCACGCGCTCGAGGTGCAGCTCGCGCCCGACCTCGTCGACCTCGTCTCGGGCGTCAGCGACGACCTGCTCGCGCGGGTGAAGTCGCTGCGCCGCCGCATCGCGCTCGAGTACGGCGTCGTCGTGCCACCCGTGCGCACCCGCGACAGCGTCGACCTGCCGCCCGCCACCTACGTGCTCCGCGTCGCCGGCGTGGAGGTCGGCCGCGGCATCGCGCCCCCGGGCAAGGTGCTCGCGCTCGGCGACGGCCTCGACGCGCTGCCCGGCACCCCCACGATCGAGCCGGTCTTCAACCTCGCCGGCAAGTGGGTGCCCGCCGAGATGCGGCACTCCGCCGAGCTGCTCGGCGCCACGGTGATCGACCGCGGCTCCGTGCTCGTCACCCACCTCTCGAGCGTCATCACCGACCACGCCGCCCGCCTGCTCTCGCGCGAGGACGTGCGCGTGCTCACCGAGGGCGTGAAGAAGGTGAGCCCCGCGGTGGTGGAGGAGCTCATCCCGAACCTGCTCACCCTCGCGGAGGTGCACCGGGTGCTGCAGGGCCTGCTCGCGGAGCGGGTGCCGATCAACGACCTGCCCCGCATCTACGAGGCGCTCACGCTCCGCGCGCGCGTCTCGACCGACCCCGAGGGGCTGATCGAGGCGGCCCGCAGCGCCCTCGGCCCCGTGGTCGTCGCGCCGCACCTCGAGGACCGCACCCTGCGGGTGATCATGATCGACCCGGTGCTCGAGCAGTCGATGCTCGAGGGCCTGCGGCCGAGCGAGCACGGCACGCAGATCGTCGTCGACCCGCAGCGGCTCGGCCTCGTGATCGAGTCGCTGAAGCACGCGGTGCAGACCGCGGAGCTGCGCGGCTGGTCGCCGGTGCTCGTCTGCGCCCCCGCGCTCCGGCCCGCGGTGCGCCGCCTCGTCGCGCCGCAGACGAACGGCCTGCCCGTGCTGTCGTACCAGGAGGTGACGTCCGCCGACGTCACCATCGAGACCGTTGGAGTGGTTCGTGCCCTCGATCCGATTTCGGCTTGACAAGCCCACGCTGTCGGGGCTCGCGGAGCAGGTGCGCCGCGAGTACGGTCCCGACGCGCGCATCGTCGACACCGAGGAGACGGTGATCGGCGGCTTCGCTGGGCTCTTCGGGCGCAAGGTCGTCGACGTCACGGTCGACCTCCCCGACAAGGAGGCGGTCGACGGCAGCCACGAGTTCGACATGGCGAAGCGCGTCGGGCTCGCGGCGCTCCTCGACGACGCCGACGCCCGCGACTTCGGTCCCGCCGGCGCCGAGGACCCGTTCGAGCTGCTGAACCCCGGGGGCGCGGCCGGCCCCGAGGTGTCGACGCAGGGCGGCGAGTTCGCCTCGGTGCTCGACGCCCTCCGCATCGACACGGAGGCGGTGCCGACGCAGGGCGGCGGCACCCCGGCCCGGGCGCCGCAGAAGCCGAGCACGGCGCGTCCGGACTGGGCCGCGAAGCCCGAGACCGCACCGACCGCGCTCGTGCCGCGACGCACCGGCCCGCTCGTGCTGCCGCGGACCGCGCCGCCCATCGCGCCCGCGGCGCCCCTCAGGATGACCACCGAGGTCGTGGCGCCGCCCTCGCTCGTCGCCGAGGCGGAGGCCGCGGCGGTGCAGGCCACCGTGTGGGCGACGCCGACGCCGCGCTCCCGGGTCGGGCGCACCGTGCCCGGTGCGCCGCCGCCGCAGCGCACCCGAGCCGGCGACCTGCTGCTGCTCGTCGGCCTGCACGACGACGCGGTCGGCGTCGCGAACGCGGTGCGCGACCGGCTGCAGCGCGGCTACGTCTGCGACGGCGGATCGGTCGAGGGCTTCACGCGCCGCCGGGTCGACGACCGGCGCGGCGCGATGGCGGCGCGGGCCTACGGGGTGCGCAGCGATCAGCCGGTGATCGTCGCCTACGGCATCGGCGACGGCGACCTGCTCGACCCGCGCTTCGCCGGGCTGCTCACGATCGACTCCGACCAGTCGTGGCTCGTCGTCGACGGCGCGCGCCCCGAGGACCAGACGCTCGCGTGGGCCGGGCGGCTGCGCGGCCGGCTGCAGGTCGACGCGGTCGCCCGGGTCGGCGCCAAGGGCGGACCGGATCCCGTCGCCGCGCTGGGGCTTCCTCCCGCGTGGGCGGACGCGACCTCCTAGGCTGGGCCGGGAGCCAGGGGAGGACACCGCATGCTCGTGCTGACCAGGAAGAAGGGTGAGCGGGTCCTCATCGGCGAGGACATCGTCATCACCCTGATCGACATCCGCGGCGACGGCGTGCGCATCGGCTTCGACGCCCCGCGCGGCGTGCCGATCCAGCGGGCCGAGGTGCTCGCCGCGGTGACCGAGGCGAACACGCAGGCCGCCGGCACCACCGCCGACGCCGGCGACCGGCTCGTCGGGCTGCTCGCCGCGGCCGCCCGCCCGGAGGGCGAGCCGCGCCGGCGCGCGGCGGAGCAGGCGCCAGAGGCGCAGCAGCCGGCGTCGTCGCAGCAGCCGGCGTCGTCGCAGCAGCCGCCCGCCCCGCGGCCTCGCGGCGGCACCCCGAAGCCCACCCCGCCGAAGCGCCCCTGACCCGGCTCCTCCCGGAACCGGGCGACTTCGGACATCCCGGGCGTCGTTCCGCGCCCGCTTCGTCGGAACGCGCCCGCATCCCGCAGGGGTCAGGAGGGCAGCGGGCCGCCCCGCTCGTCGACGAGCTGCAGCAGGCGGCGCACCACGCGGTCGTCGCTCGCGCGGATGCCGTCGTGCTCCCACTCGTTCGTCACCCACGCCTGCGCGTTGCCGACGGCCGCCGCGGTCTCGAGCTGCAGGTCCGCCGGCACGTAGAGGTCGTCGTGGTACACCGCGGCGGCGAGCGGCACCTCGTTCGCGGCGAGCCGCTCGCGGTCGTACAGCGGCGTCCAGTCGGAGAACCCCGCGAGCGCCTGGACCGCGGCCCGGAAGGGCTTCAGCAGCCGGATCTCCTCGAACATCCAGGGGTACATCATCTCTCCGGTGAACCTCAGCGGGCGGGCGTCGGAGGCGAACTCCGGGTGCCGCGCGTGCTCCGCCGCGGCCGCCCACGCGGTCGGGCCGGAGTCGGGGTCGCCGTAGATCGCCTCCTGCAGGGCCGCCCAGAGCGGGCCGTCCGCGAACGAGGTCCAGCTGAGCACCTCGGCGAGGAAGGTGTCGGAGAAGGTGCCGCCCGTGCCGGTGAGCGCCTCGTCGACGAGCCAGTGCAGCTCCTCGAAGCCCGGCCCCATGCCGAACCCGTTGCCGAGGTGCTGGAAGCGGTGCACGGTCAGCCGGTCGCCGTCGGGCAGCCGCACGTCCTCGGCGGCGAGGCGGTCGGCGATCCGGCCGATGAGCGCGACGTCGTCCGGGTGGCGCCGCTCGTACTCGCGGTTCTTCGCGAGCGCCCGCGGGTAGGTGCGCCGGTACACCTCGGCGGCGCTCGGCCGCACGGAGGCGAGGCCGCCGGTCACGAGGCACGACGCGAGCGCCTCGGGCGCCATCGAGAGGTAGGTGAGGGTGAGGAAGCCGCCGTAGCTCTGCCCGAGCGTCGACCAGCGGCGCCCGCCGTAGACGGTGCGGCGGAGGTGCTCGGCGTCGCGGATGATCGAGTCGCCCCGGAAGCGGCGGAGGTACGCCGCTCCCGCCTCGCCCGAGTCGAACCCGGCCATCCGGGCGCCGTCGACGCGCGTGCTGCGGCCCGTGCCGCGCTGGTCGAGCAGGACGACGCGGTACCGCTCGAGCAGCGCGCCGAGCCAGCCGGAGGCGTCGAGGGGCCGCGGCGACTTGCCGCCGGGGCCGCCCTGCAGGAACAGCAGCAGCGGGAGCTCATCGCGGGTGCGGTGCGCGGCGACGACCTCGCGGGCGAACACGTCGATCGTCGGGCCGTCGGGGTCCCCCGCCCAGTCGAGCGGGACGGACACGGTGTGCTCGGTGACGGCGAGACCGGGGATCGACGAGGCCATGGCCTCATCCTGGCCGCTAGCGTCGCGGCATGACGACCGCGGCCGAGCACCTCGGGGAGCTGCTGCGGATCCCGACCGTCTCCCGCGCCGAGGGTCGCGACGAGGGCGCGTTCGCCGCGTTCCGGGCGGCGCTGGAGCGGCTCTACCCACGGACGTTCGGAGCGCTCGAGGTCGAGGAGGTCGCCGCCCGGGCGCTGCTGCTCACCTGGCGCGGCGGCCCGGGGCGTCCGGTGGTGCTCATGGCGCACGGCGACGTCGTGCCGGTCGACGGCCAGGCGTGGTCGCGGAACCCGTTCGGCGGCGCGATCGAGGGCGGGGCGGTGCACGGCCGGGGCGCGCTCGACGACAAGGGCGCCCTCGTCGCGGTGCTCGAGGCGGTCGAGTCGCTGCTCGGCGACGGGACGGCGCCGAGCGGCGACGTGCTCGTCTCCATCGGGCTCGACGAGGAGGTCGGCGGCGCGGGCGCCCGAGCCGTCGCGGCCCTGCTCGCGGAGCGCGGCATCGACCCCGAGCTCGTGCTCGACGAGGGCGGCGCGGTCGTCACGGGGATGGTGCCGGGCGTGCGGGGTCCGCTCGCGCTCGTCGGCCTCACCGAGAAGAGCGTCGCCAGGGTGCGCCTCGTCGCGTCCGCGACGGCGGGGCACGCCTCGGCACCCGCGCGGGGGAGCGCGACGGCCCGGCTCGCCCGCGCCCTGCTCCGGATCGAGCGTCGCCCCGCGCCTGCCCGCACGAACCCGGCCCTCACCGCGATGGTGGCCGCGCTCGGCCCCCGGCTGCCCCGGCCACTCGCGGCCCTGCCACCCGCCCGGACCGCGGCGCTGCTCGCACCGGTGCTCGGCCGGGCCGGCGGCCTGCCCGCGGCGCTCGTGCGCACGACGGTCGCCGTCACCGGGCTCGCCGCCGGCACGGCCGCCAACGTGCTGCCCGGTACCGCGGAGGCCCGCCTGAACGTGCGGATCGCGCCCGGCGACTCGGTCGAGCAGGTGCTGCGGCGCCTGCGCCGCGTGGTGCGCGACCGGGCGGTCGCCGTCGAGCTCGATGACGGGGCCGATCCCGCGCCGCCGTCGCCGGCCGAGGGCGAGGGCTGGGACCGGCTCACCCGGGCGCTCGCCGTCTCGCACCCGCGGGCGACCGCCGTGCCGTACCTGATGGTGCAGGCGAGCGACGCCCGCTTCTTCGCCGAGCGCTGGCGGCCCGTCTACCGGTTCGCCCCGTTCGCGATCGACCGCGACGAGCTCGCGAGCATCCACGGGACCGACGAGCGGCTGCGCGTCGACGCGCTCGAAGCCGGGGTCGCGTTCTTCCGGGCGCTCCTCACCGGCTGACCGCTTCCGCGCCCCGGATCCCCTGGCCCCCGCCCGCGGGCGCCCCGGACTGGGGAATGCCTCGATCCGCGAGCCATCTCTACGGTAGGCGGACCGGGCATCCATGCTCGGTGCACGCCGGGGGGCGTGAGGCCGGCGGGGAGGGCCGAACCATGTCGATGATCGACGCGACCGACACGAGCACGTTCGGGGTGCCGCTCGTCGAGCTGCTCGACTACCCCGTGGACCGCGAGGCCGCGCTCAGCGTGAGCGCCTCGCTCTGCCGCCGCCACCGCCTGCTGCCGATCGCCCGCGAGGGCGGCACCCTCGTCGTCGCGATGGCCGACCCGGACGACATCGTCGCGCTCGACGACGTCGCCGCCGCCACCCGCGCCCGGGTGCGCCGCGTGCAGGCCGCGCCCGACGACCTCGCCGCCGCGATCGACCGCTACCACCGCGCCGACGACGAGCTCTCGGACCTCTCCACCGTGCTCACCGAGCAGAGCGACGCCGCAGCGGACCTCTCGGGCGACGTGCCCGAGGACGACGACGCGCCGATCGTCCGCTTCGTGAACCTGCTCATCTCGCAGGCGATCCAGGACCGCGCGTCCGACATCCACGTCGAGCCGGGGGAGACCGCGCTCCGCGTCCGCTACCGCATCGACGGGGTGCTCTCCGAGACGCAGTCCGTCTCGACCTCGATCCAGGCCGGCGTCATCTCGCGCCTGAAGATCATGGCCGACCTCGACATCGCCGAGCGCCGCCGCCCGCAGGACGGCCGCATCGCCGTGCTGCACGAGGGGCGCAAGATCGACCTCCGCGTCGCGACGCTGCCGACCGTGCACGGCGAGAAGGTCGTCATGCGGATCCTCGACACGAGCGGCAGCGCCCGCACGATCGGCGACCTGAACATGCTCGGCCGCAACCTCGCCGCGTTCCGTGCCGGCTACACGCGACCCAACGGCATGATCCTCGTCACGGGCCCGACCGGCTCCGGCAAGTCGACGACCCTGTACACGGCCGTGCAGGAGGTCTCGAACCCGCGCGTCAACGTGATCACCGTCGAGGACCCGGTGGAGTACCGGATGCCCGGCATCAACCAGGTGCAGGTGAACCCGAAGGCGGGCCTCACGTTCGCGTCGGCGCTGCGGAGCATCCTCCGCAGCGACCCTGACGTCGTGCTGATCGGTGAGATCCGCGACGAGGAGACCGCGCAGATCGCGATCGAGGCGGCCCTCACCGGTCACCTCGTGCTCTCGACCCTGCACACGAACGACGCGCCCTCCGCCGTCACGCGCCTCGTCGAGATGGGCATCGAGCCCTACCTCGTCAGCTCCGCGCTCGTCACCGTCGTCGCCCAGCGCCTCGCGCGCCGGCTCTGCGACCGCTGCAAGAAGCCCACCACCTACGACGAGGACTACCTCGCGAAGATCGGCCTGCTCATCGAGGAGGACGAGACGGTCTACGTGCCGGTCGGCTGCACCTCGTGCGCGCACACCGGCTACCGCGGCCGCGTCGCCATCCACGAGGTCATGACGGTCTCCGAGGAGATCGAGCGGCAGGTCGTCGAGCGCGCCACGGCGTCCGAGATCGGCCGCACCGCCATCGCGCAGGGGATGATCTCGCTCCGCCAGGACGGCTGGAACAAGGTCTGCCTCGGCCTCACCTCCATCGAAGAGGTGCTCCGCGTCATCGTCTGACGACAGGAGCGCCACCACCTACCGGGAACCGCAATGGACCGCACCACCCCTGCCGAGGGCGACACGAGCCGCCTCGACCGCGCCCTGACGGCGGTCGTCGAGCTCGGCGCCTCCGACCTCCACGTCGCCGCCGGGCGCCCGCCCGCCGTGCGCCTCGCCGGCTCGCTGCAGCCGCTCGACACGAGCGACGTGTGGAGCGCCGACGACGTCCGCGCGATCGTCGGCTCCGCGATGACGGAGGCGCAGCGCGACCGCTTCGAGCGCGACCTCGAGCTCGACTTCGCCTACACGCTCTCGGCCGACGCCCGCTTCCGCGTGAACGTGTACCGGCAGCGCGACGCGTGGGGCGCGGCGTTCCGCCTCATCCCCACGAAGATCAAGTCGCTCGACGACCTCGGGCTGCCCGAGTCGATCGGCCACTTCGCCGACCTGCCGCGCGGCCTCGTGCTCGTCACCGGCCCCACGGGCTCCGGCAAGTCGACGACGCTCGCCGCGCTCATCGACCGCGCGAACGAGCGCCGCGCCGACCACATCATGACGATCGAGGACCCGATCGAGTTCGTGCACACGAGCAAGCGGGCCCTCGTGAACCAGCGCGAGGTCGGCACCGACACCATGAGCTTCACGAACGCGCTGAAGCACGTGCTGCGCCAGGACCCCGACATCATCCTGCTCGGCGAGCTCCGCGACCTCGAGTCGATCTCGGTCGCCCTCACCGCGGCGGAGACCGGCCACCTCGTGTTCGCGACGCTCCACACGTCCGACGCGTCGCAGTCGATCGACCGCATGATCGACGTGTTCCCCGCGCACCAGCAGCAGCAGGTGCGCATGCAGCTCTCGCTGACGCTGCAGGGTGTCGTGTGCCAGACCCTCGTGCCCCGCGCGAGCGGCGTCGGCCGCGCCGTCGCCGCCGAGGTGCTGAAGATCACGCCCGCCGTCGCGAACCTCATCCGCGCCGGCAAGACGAGCCAGATCCTCACGGCCATGCAGACCGGCATGGACGTCGGCATGCAGACCATGGACCAGCACCTCGCGCAGCTCGTCGCCGAGGGCGTCGTCACGCACGACGCCGCCGAGGCGAAGGTGCACGACCTCGCGTCGTTCAGCCAGCTCGTCGGCCGGCCGAAGATCGGCTCGCTCGACGACGACCTCGAGGGCTTCGGCCGCGCCCGGAAGCCGGTGCTCGCGTGAGCGCCACCGCCGTCGGCGCGCGCACGTTCGCGCACCGCAGCCGCGACATCGGCGGCCGCCTCGTCAAGGGCTTCGTCGAGGCGCCGAGCGAGACCGTCGCCGTCGCGCGCCTGCACGGCATGGGCCTCTCGCCCGTGTCCGTGCAGGAGCGGATCGCGGGCACCGGGTTCGACCGCGAGATCGAGATCCCGCTGCTCACCAAGAAGGTGAAGATCGGCGACCTCGCGGGCTCGTCGCGGCAGCTCGCCACGATGACGGCCGCCGGTCTGCCGCTGCTGCGCTCCATCACGATCGTCGGCGAGCAGACGTCGAACCCGAAGCTCGCCGCCGTGCTGCAGGACGTGGCCCGCGAGGTCGAGACCGGCAGCAACCTCTCCGACGCGCTCGCCCACCACCCGCTCGAGATCCCGCCGATCATGGTGAGCATGCTCCGTGCGGGGGAGACCGGCGGCTTCCTCGACACCGCGCTCAACTCGGTCGCGACGACCTTCGAGAAGGAGGCGAAGCTCAAGGCCACGATCAAGTCGGCGATGACCTACCCGATCGCGGTGCTCGCGATCGCGCTCATCGCCGTGATCGCGATGCTGATCTTCATCGTCCCGATCTTCAAGAACATGTTCGCGCAGTTCGGCGGCCAGCTGCCGCTGCCGACCGAGATCCTCGTGGTCCTGTCGGACCAGATGTGGTGGATCCTGCCGGTGCTCCTCGTCGCGTTCTTCGCGGCGTCGATGTACTACAAGGCGCGGAAGGACACGGAGGGCTTCCGCCGCCGGGTGCATCCGCTGCTGCTGCGCGTGCCGATCTTCGGCCCGCTCATGGGCAAGGTGGCGGTCGCCCGCTTCGCGCGGAACCTCTCGAACATGACCGCCGCCGGCGTGCCGCTCCTGCGGGCGCTCGCGGTCGTCGGGCAGACCTCGGGCAACTACGTGCTCGAGCGCGCGTCGGACCGCGTCGCCGAATCGGTGCGGCTCGGGCGCAGCATGGCCGCGCCGCTGGCCGATGAGAAGCTGTTCCCGCCGATGGTCGTGCAGATGATCGCCGTCGGCGAGGAGTCCGGCGCGATCGACGACATGCTCGCGAAGGTCGCGGACGTGTTCGACGACCAGGTCGAGGCCACCGCGAACGCCCTCACGAGCCTCATCGAGCCGCTGCTCATCAGCGTGCTCGGCGTCGTGGTCGGCGGCATGGTCGTCGCCCTCTACCTGCCGATCTTCACGATCGCGAGCGTCGTCCACTAGACGCTCGACGAGAGCTCCCGGCGAGGCCGGGCACCCGCTCGCGGTGCCCGGCCTCGCCGTCGTCGTGCGCCTGGGGGAGGGGCGGGGGAGCGGCCGGCGGGAGGCGCCGGCGCTCCGCGCCCCCACTTCGGGGCGTTGCACCGCGCCGGCGCGGCGCGTCGTGATCCGCCGCTGGGCGCTGACGCCATGCTGCTCCGACCGGGCCCGGGCAAGGGGTGGACCGGTCGGGACACGGGGCCCCTCCAAGTGGGGTCGCGAACCTGAGGATTCGCCCCCTTACGGGGTCTGATCAGGCACTTTCCCCGCGCGTAGCGTGTACCCCGACGAGTTCCCGGTGGATCCGGGGACCCGGAACCACCTCATCCACCGAGAAGAGAAACCAGACCCGTCATGTCCATCTCCACCGCCCTCGAGGCCCGCCGCGACGCCCTGCGCGACCGCGAGGCCGGCTTCACCCTCATCGAGCTCCTGGTCGTCGTGATCATCATCGGCGTCCTCGCCGCGATCGCGATCCCGGTCTACCTCGGCGTGCAGAACAGCGCCAAGGACTCGGCCGCCAAGTCGGACCTCACGAACGACAAGGTCGCCGTCGTCGCCGCCTCGACGAACAACAACGGCACCCTGCCCGCGACCGGCGCGACCGGTGCGACCGCCGTCGGCGGCTCGACCCTCGCCTCGTACGGCTGGACCACGTCCACCGGCACCACGGCCACCACCTACACGCTGAGCGCGTCGGGCACGGCCTTCTGCATCGTCGAGACGAGCGCCGCCGGCAACCAGTTCTCGATCACCCGCTCCGGGTCGGTCGCCTCCGGCGCCTGCCCCGCTGCCGACACCAACTGGTAGTCGGAACCCTCTCCGGTGGGCGGCCTCACGGCCGCCCACCGTTCCTTTCGTCCAAGCACGTGTCGAGGATCGCGATGATGACGAACAAGCTCCAGGCCCCCCGGGCCGACGCGGGCGTGTCGCTCATCGAGGTCGTCGTGGCGGTCCTGGTCTTCGCCCTCGTCTCCGCCGGCATCGTCGCCGGCATCGCCTCGATCCAGGGCTTCTCGCGCGACGGCCGCGCCCGCGAGGTCGCCGTGAACCTCGCCGCGTCGGACCTCGCGAGCGTCCGCAGCGCCGTCGACCCGACGAGCCTCGGCAGCACGACGTGGAGCACGACCGTCGGTGCGACCACCTACACGGTGACGCGGACCGTCGCGTGGGTCGCCGGCACGGACACCGGCTGCTCCGCGACCGGCACCGCGCCGACCTACAAGCGGGTCGACGTCGCGGTGACCTGGGCCGGCAAGCTCGCCGTCACCCCGGGCGTCTCGACCGACACGATCGTCTCCGCGCCGTCGCGCCTCACGGACCCGTCGACCGGCACCGTGATGGTCTCCGTGCTCGGTGCCGACGGCACGCCGCGCTCCGGGGTCACGGTCAGCATGTCGCCGACCTCCGGGGGAGCGGCCCTCGCCTCGCAGCCGCCCGCGACCGACGCGAACGGCTGCAGCTACGCGCTCCAGGTCGTCCCCGGCACCTACTCGATCGCCGTCTCGAAGAGCGGCTACGTCGACGCGAACCTGAACGCCTCGCCGTCCACGACGGTCACCGTCGTCGCCGGCCAGACGGTCGCGGCGCCGCCGTTCCAGTACGACGCGGCCATCACGCTGAGCCCGACGTACGCGACGGTGAACGGCAGCAACGCGGCGAACCGTCCCTCGAACCTCGACCTCACGTTCGCGACCGGCTCGGCGACCTACCCCCGCAGCTCGTCGGCGGCCCTCACGTTCTACCCGTTCCCGTCGGGCTACAGCGCCATCGGCGGCGCGCTCGGCACCGTGACGTCGGGCGGCTGCCCCGCGGTGGACCCGGCGCAGTGGGCCCAGAGCCTCACCGGCACCATCCTCAAGGCGGGCGCCCGCAACGCGCCGGTGACCGCCGCGCCGGGCGGCAGCACGAGCATCGCGGTGCCCATGGGCGGCTTCAGCGTGAAGATCAGCGGCTCGGCCGCCTACCTCACCGCCGTCTCGCAGGACAGCCCGGGGTCCCCGGCCGGCGAACCCGGCTGCCCGACGGCGATGACCTACACCTTCGGGTCGTACTCCGGCACCAACTACTTCCAGCTGCCCTACGGCACGTGGAACCTCTACACGGGCGCCACCTCGGGCGCGACCACGACGCCCGTCGCCGCGGGCAACATCACGATCTACAACTCGTACACGACGGTCGCGACGGGCAACCAGATCACCCTCGACCCGAGGACGCCGTGATGCGCGCCCTCAGGCGGGTCCGGCACGACGACGCCGGCTTCTCGCTCGTCGAGATGCTCGTCACGCTCGTGCTCACCGGCATCGTGCTCGCGATGGTCGCGTCGTTCTTCCTCGCCGTCACGAAGTCGACCGCGGCGGGCCGCGACTCGAGCTCGGCGGTCGGCAGCGCCTCGAACGCCGCGGACGAGCTCGGCAACATGCTCGGCTTCGCCGTGCCCATCGCGGTCAGCGGCAGCGCGACGCCGACGCCCGCGATCAGCGCCGCGTCCGCGAGCTCGATCACCTTCACCGCGCTGCCCGACCAGGCGGCGGCGTCACCGGTGCCCGTGCAGGTCACCTTCTCCCTCGACGGCAGCAGCAACCTCGTCGAGCAGCGGGTCACCGGCGTGGCGGGGTCCGGCACCTGGGGCTTCTCCGGCACCGCCAGCAGCGTCACGTTCCACGGCCCGTTCGACACGTCGGGCACGCCGCTGCTCACCTACCTGACGGCCACCGGCGCGACCGTCGGCACCGGCTCGGGCACCCTCACCGCTGCGCAGCTCGCCACCGTCACCGCGGTGCGCGTGAACCTCGCCGTGTCGAAGCCGAGCATCCCCGCCGCGAACGAGGTCGCCGTCGTGCGCACGATCGCGATGCCGAACCTCCTCCTGAACGGGAGCGCCTCGTGATCGCCGCCCGCCTCCGCGCCCTCCGCGAGTCGCGCGAGCGCGGCTCCGCGCTGCTCGTCGTGATCGGCGTCGCCGTCGTCATGCTGATCCTCGTCGCGTCGAGCCTGCAGCTCACCTCCTCGACCCTGCTCCGCTCGAGCACGGACCAGCAGGCCGCGCAGGCGCTCGATGCGGCGTACGCGGGCGTGCAGGAGTACCAGAGCCGCCTCAACTCGAACGCCGACTACGAGTCGTTCGGCAACCCGGCCTCCACGTGGAGCGCGGGGAGCGCCGTCACCCTGCCGACCGGCGCCGCGGCGAACCCCGCCTTCGGCCTCGGCACGTCGGGCACCTGGGCGACCGTGCCCGTGCCGTCCGGGCAGTCCGCCACCGAGTCCTTCCGGTACGAGGTCGACAACACGCAGTACGCCGCGAGCGGCCTCGTCCGCCTGCGGGCGACGGGCCGCGCCGGCAGCACGACGCGCAGCGTGATCGCGACGGTGCACCAGCGCGGCTTCATCGACTACCTCTACTTCACCGACTTCGAGACGCTCGACCCCGCGGTGAGCCGCGTCACGTCGAGCTGCAACGCATACCTCTGGGCGACGCCGTCGCGCTCCGGGGCGTGCACGAACGTGCAGTTCGGCGCGAGCGACGTGCTGCGCGGTCCCGTGCACTCCAACGACTCGGTCAGCGCCTGCGGCACGGACTTCAAGGGCACCGTCACGACGTCCGCGCCGAGCGGCACGCTGACCGTCCCGTCGGGGTGCGCCGCGCCCCTGTACGAGGGCGCGGGCGGCGCGCCCACCTACGAGGCCCCCGTCACGATGCCCGCGACGAACACCTCGATGAAGGCGGGTACCTACGCGGGCAGCACCGTCGGCGGCTCGCCCGGCTGCCTCTACACCGGTCCGACCACCATCACCTTCAACGCGGGCGGCACGATGACGGTCGTCTCGCCGTGGACGAAGGTGACGAACCCGTCCTACACGAGCGGTGTCGCGAGCAGCAGCCCCGCGATGTGCGGCTCGATCAGCCAGCTGCAGTCGAGCAGCGGCGCGACGGTCGCGACGCTGCCGAGCAACCTCGTCTACGTGCAGAACGTGCCGGCGAGCACCTCCGACCCGAACTACTCCGCGGCGGTGCCGAGCAACTTCACCTGCACCTACTCCGGCGCGGGCTGGTCGTACGGGGGCGCCGCCTACCCGGCCACGATCGGCGGCTCGACCGAGGCGCCGGCCGACGGCTGGTTCATCCACGACTCGGCCTCGAACACGAACTCGTGGACGTCGACGAACCCCGCCTACGGCTGCCGCAACGGCGACGTGTTCGTGAAGGGCACCTTCAAGGGCGCCATGACGGTCGCGGCCGAGAACTACGTGTACGTCACGGGCGACCTCGTCTACACGAGCACCACGAGCGACATCCTCGGCCTCGTCGGCAACAACGCGGTGATCGTCTGGAACCCGGTGACCGGCTCGGCGAGCAGCCCGCAGACGATGCTCACCGACAGCGGCCGCACCGTCGACGCGGCGATCCTGTCGGTCGCCCACACCTTCATGGTGCAGAACCCCGGATGGGGCTCGGTGCGGGGGACCCTCACCGTGCTCGGCTCGATCGCGCAGCGGTACCGCGGCCAGATCGGCGCCGGGAACGCGCAGGGCGCGCTGGTCACCGGCTACGCGAAGAGCTACACGTACGACCCCCGCTTCGCCCTGACCACCCCGCCGCGGTACCTCGAGCCGGTGAGGATCACCTACGGCGTCGTCCGGTACGCGACCACCACCACCGCCTTCAACGCCGACGGGAGCGCCCATTGAGCGCCGTCCTGCTGCCGACCGTCGCCCTGCTCGGGCTGCTCGTCGGGTCGTTCCTCAACGTCGTGGTGCACCGGGTGCCCCTCGGGCTCTCCGTCGTCGCGCCCGCGTCCTCCTGCCCGGGCTGCGGGAGCCGCATCGCGGCGCGCGACAACGTCCCGCTCGTCTCGTGGGCGCTGCTGCGCGGCGCGTGCCGCACCTGCCGGATGCCGATCCCGGTGCGCTACCCGCTCGTCGAGGCGCTCACCGCGGTGGCGTTCGTCGTCGCCGCGGCCCCGTTCCTGCCCGCGCTCGAGCGGGCGACCGACGCGCGGACCGCGCTCGCCGCCGGGCTCGAGCTCGCGGCGTACTGCTACCTCGCCGCGATCTCGGTCGCGCTCGCCGCGATCGACCTCGACGTGCGCCGCCTGCCCGACCGCATCGTGCTGCCCGCCTACCTCGTGGGCGCCGTCTTCCTCGGCGCCGCCGACCTGCTCCGCGGCGACGCGGTCGCGGCCGTCACCGCCGCGGCGGGCGCCGCCTGCTCCTTCGCCTTCTACTACGCGCTCGCCTGGGTGAAGCCCGGCGCGATGGGGTACGGCGACGTGAAGCTCGCCGGCGTGCTCGGCCTGTTCCTCGGACAGGTGGGCGTCCCCGCCCTCGTCGTCGGCACGTTCGCGGCCTTCCTCGGCGGCGGTCTCTTCGGCGTCGTGATTCTTCTTTCGCGACGCGGCGCGGGATCCACGGCGATCCCGTTCGGACCGTGGATGCTGGCGGGGGCGTGGGTCGGCGTGCTGTTCGGCGCTCCGCTCGCCACCGCCTACCTCGCCCTCGCCGGGCTCGCCTGACCTCAGACCTCCTCGTCCCTCGCAGTCCCGCTTTCGAAAGAAGCCCGCATGCCCCGCACACTGATCGGTCTCGATCTGGGCTCCGGCGTGATCCGCGCCGCGGAGGTCCAGCCGAACCCCAAGGGCCGGCCGCAGCTCCACCGCTACGCGGAGGTCGCCGTCCCCGCCTCGGCCATCAACGAGGGCGTGGTCGCCGACGAGGAGGTCGTCGTCGCCGCGCTGAAGCGGCTCTGGTCGGAGGCGCGCTTCAAGAGCCGCTCCGTCGTGATCGGCATCGGCAGCCAGCAGGTGCTCACCCGCGAGCTCGCACTGCCCCGGATGCCGCTCGAGCAGCTGCGCGAGACGCTGCCGTTCCGCGTGCAGGACCTGCTGCCGCTGCCCGTCGAGCAGGCGCTGCTCGACTTCTTCCCGCTCGAGGAGGTCGAGGGCGAGGAGGGCCCGCAGCTGCGCGGGCTGCTCGTCGCCGCGACCCGCGAGTCGGTCACCGCGAACACGCGGGCGATCGCCGCGGCCGGCCTGCGCGTGATCGACGTCGACCTCATCCCGTTCGCGGTGAGCCGGGTGCAGCTCGAGGAGCACGACGGTCCCGGCGCCGAGGTGCTCGTGCACGTCGGGGCCCAGTCGACGAGCATCGTGGTCGCCGAGGGCGGCATCCCGCAGTTCGTCCGCACCCTGCCCGCGGGCGGTGCCGACATCACCGAGGCGATCGCCGAGCGCCTGCGCATCGACGAGGCGGAGGCCGAGGCGCTGAAGCGGCGGGTCGGCATGGCCGAGGGCACCGACCCCGCGGCGCGGACCGCCGCGAAGGTGGCGGGGGAGATCGCCGCGGAGCTCGTCCGAGCCGTCCGCTCGACCATCGCCTTCTACACGAACGCGCATCCGGCCGCCTCGTTCGGCGGCGTCGTCCTCTCCGGCGGCGGCGGTGCGCTGATCGGCTTCGCCGACGCGCTCGGCGCGGCCGTCGGGCTGCCCGTGATGAGCGTCGCGGCGGGCGTCAAGTTCTCGGTCGGCCCGCGCGTCGACCAGGAGTCCTTCTTCGCCGCGGGGCCGGCCCCGACCGTGGCGCTCGGCCTGACCATGAGGAGCCCGGCGTGACCCTGACGAAGCAGAGCAGGCGCCAGCGGCCCGAGGCCGCGAAGCGCCCCCACGTGAAGCGCGGCGGCTTCGGCCCGGCGCGCGTCTCCCTGCTCCCCGCGGAGCTGAAGCGCGAGGCGCACGAGCGGCGCGTCCGCCAGCGGATGATCGCGGCGCTGCTCATCGCCCTCGCCGTCACCGTCACCGGTGTCGGCGGCGCGGGCGCCTACGCGATCACCGCGCAGTCCGCCGCCGACCAGGCGACCTCCGCGAGCGCGGCGGCCACCGCGCAGCTCGGCCGATACACCGAGGTGCAGGCGCTGCAGCACCGGGTCGCGCTGTCCGACGCCGCGAAGCGGGTCGGCTCGTCGCCCCAGATCGACTGGCAGTCGTTCCTCAAGCACGTGGCGTGGAGCGCGCCGCAGGGCTTCACGATCACCGCCATCACCGCCGACTCGGCCTCCGCGGTCGCCGCGTACCCGCAGGGGGCGACGCCGCTCGACGGCGCGCGCGTCGGCACCGTGATCATCACGGCGCACACCGCGTCGATCACGGCGCTGCCCTCCTGGCTCGCCGCGCTGTCGCAGCTGCGCGGCTACGCCGACGCGACGCCGTCGGTCACCGCCGGCGACGGCAGCGGCTACACCGTCTCGGTGACGATGCACGTGACCGACGCGCTCTACATCACGCCGCTGAAGAAGGGGGCGCGCTCGTGAGGTCCACGGTCCGGCTCTGGCTCCTCGGCGGCGTCATCGTGATCGTCGCCCTCCTCGGCGGCGGGTACGTGCTCGGCGCCGCCCCGCTGCTCGCCTCCGCCGCGCAGGCGGACTCCACGAAGGCGAGCGCGGACCAGCAGGCCCGCCTCACCCGCTTCCAGCTGGCGCAGCTGCAGGCCGCCTCCCAGCAGATGGACGCGCTGAAGGCGAAGGCGGCCGCGGGGGAGCTCGCGGTGCCGTCGCGGCTCGACGCCGAGGCGTTCATCCGTCGTGTGAACGCCGTCGCAGCGAGGGACGGCCTGAAGGTCGGCTCGATCGTGCCCGGTGACGCCGTCGCCTACACGTCGCCCGCGCCCGCCGTGGTCGCGACCGGCGCGGTCGCGGGCGCCACGCCCACCGCGACCCCGACGCCCGCACCGAGCGCGGCGACCCCCGCGGCCCCCGTCGTGCCGACCACCGCTGCGACCGACCCGCTCATCACGGCGAGCGACCTCGTCGTGATCCCGGTGACCCTCTCCGTGCAGGGGACGATGGCGCAGACGCTGCAGTTCACGCACGACATCCAGAACGACGAGCGGACCTTCCTCGTGAACGGCTTCAGCACGACGCAGAGCGCGGCCGGCAGCGGCGTGGCCGCGACCCTGAAGGGCTACGTCTACGCCCTGAAGGGCTGAGCCCGAGCGACACGCGGACGGCGGCCGGACCCCGGGGTCCAGCCGCCGTCCGTGCTCGCTGCCTAGGCTCGTCGCCGACCGAAGCGGAAGGACGGCCCATGGCACGCATCGACGACGGACGGGACGGGACCGACGTCCCCGTCGCCGACGAGGCGGAGGAGCACGGCGAGCACGCCGCGCCGATCCCGCCCGACGGCGACCGGCCCGCCACGGCCCGCGCGGCCGCGCCCGACGCAGCGGCGACCGGCGAGCCCGACGCCGGCGCGGCTCCGGTGGAGCGCGCGACCGCGCGCCCGATCGAGGCCGCCGGCAGCGGGGCCACCGGCAGCGGCGAGGGCGTCGGCACGCCGGCCGCACCCGCCGTCGCGGCGGACGTGCACGCGCGGCGTTCCGAGGACGCCGGCACGGCGGCGCCGACCGACGAGCCGGTCGGGGCCACGACCGCGCAGGACGACGCTCCAGCGGCGCCGCTGCCCGCCGAGCCCGCCCACAGTCCGGAGGCCGACGCCGAGCGCGCCGCCGCAGCCGACGAGCGGGCCGCCCGCGCCGAGGCGGACGCCCCCGACGCCGAGGCGGGGGAGCCGCCTGCTCCCGTCGCGCCGCCGGTCGCGACGCCGCGCAGCGACCTCGCTCCGCCGCCCGCGGCGGCCGCCCCGCCGCGTCCGATGGACGCCGCCGCGGCGCCGCCCCCGCCGAAGCAGCGCAGCAACCGCCTCGCCGGCACCGCCTGGGTGCTGCTCGCCTCCGGCGTGTTCGAGGTGCTGCTCCTCGTCGGGATCGCGCTGTACGTGCTGCTCGCGGGCGGTGCGAGCGCGGTGCCGCAGGCGATGCAGCAGGTGCTCCGCTCGCAGTTCGCGTGGCTGCCCGTGGTGCTGTTCTTCCTGCTGTTCGAGCTCACGGTGCTGCTGCTCAACCGCACCCGGCCCTTCGGGTACACCGTCGCGAGCCTCGTGGTCGGCGCCGTCGTCTGGCTGCTGTTCACCGTGCTGTTCCTCGCGATGCAGCAGGGCGGGCTCGCGAACGAGGCGAGCCTCGGCCGCGCGCTCGTCGATCCCGAGTTCCTGATCGTCGGGCTCGTCGCCCGCGAGGTCATGCTCTGGACCGGGCATGCGATCGGAGCGCGCGGTCGGCGCGTGCGGCAGCGCAACCGCGCCGCCCGCGAGCAGTACGAGCAGGAGGTGCGGGCGCAGGATGGATCAGGCGCCCCGGCCTGATCGCTCACCCGGCCTCGCGCTGTTCGTGGCGCTGGCCTGGGGCGCCTTCGTCGTCGCGGGCGACGGCTTCCTCAGCCTCCTGACGGGCGCCGAGGCCGTCGCCCTCCCCGACGCGGGCCCCGTGCTCGTCATCACGGCCGGGTTCGTCGCGGCCGTGCTGCTGCTCGTGCTGCTCGCGCGCGTGCGGGCGGGGGCGACCCTCTGGGTGGCGCCGGTCGCGGGCGTCGTCGTGTACGTCGTCGTCGTCGTCGTCGAGGCGGTGGGCTACGCCATGATCCGCGGCGCCGCCGCCGACGCGCTGCTCGCCCTGCTCTCGGCGGGCACGAGCGCCTTCACGCTGCTCGACGCCGCGCTCGCCGTCGTCGCCGGGGCCGTGCAGGTGCTCGTCCTGCGGGCCCGCTCGCTCGGCGCGACACGGCCGCGCTGGCCGTGGGAGGGACGCGACGAGCCCTGACGCAGCCGCCCGCGGCGCGCCGACCCGGTTCGACTTGCGCCTCCGGTGGGGTAACATGCCGGGGTGTGTGCGCCGCTTCAGCGCACCGCCCCGCTGTCCCGCGGTGCCGCTCCCGGCACCGATCGGTGCCGGCGGCCGAACCGGATGGGAACCCATCCGACCATCGACGACATCCGCCCCGCGTCGGCCCCGAGCCGGTGCGCAGGCCGCCGTGCGAGCGCGGCGGAACGAGGAGTAGAGCAGTGCCCACCATCCAGCAGCTGGTCCGCAAGGGCCGCAGCCCGAAGGTCGTGAAGACCAAGGCGCCCGCCCTGAAGGCGAACCCGCAGCAGCGGGGCGTGTGCACCCGCGTCTACACGACGACCCCGAAGAAGCCGAACTCGGCCCTCCGCAAGGTGGCCCGCGTGAAGCTCAGCAACGGCACCGAGGTCACCGCCTACATCCCGGGCGAGGGCCACAACCTGCAGGAGCACTCGATGGTGCTCGTGCGCGGCGGCCGTGTGAAGGACCTCCCGGGTGTCCGCTACAAGATCATCCGCGGCGCCCTGGACACCCAGGCCGTCAAGAACCGCAAGCAGGCCCGCAGCCGGTACGGCGCGAAGATGGAGAAGAAGTAATGCCCCGCAAGGGTCCCGCCCCGAAGCGTCCGGTCGTCGCCGACCCGGTCTACAGCGCCCCCGTCGTCAGCCAGCTGGTCAACAAGATCCTGGTCGACGGCAAGAAGGGCCTCGCCGAGCGCATCGTCTACGGCGCGCTCGAGAACGTGGCCTCGAAGAACGGCCAGGACGCGGTCACCACGCTCAAGAAGGCGCTCGACAACGTCCGCCCCACCATCGAGGTGAAGAGCCGCCGCGTCGGTGGCTCGACCTACCAGGTGCCGGTCGAGGTCAAGCCGCACCGCGCGAACACCCTCGCGCTGCGCTGGCTCACGAGCTACGCCAAGGCCCGTCGCGAGAAGAGCATGACGGACCGTCTCACGAACGAGATCCTCGACGCGTCGAACGGCCTCGGCGCCGCGGTGAAGCGCCGCGAGGACACGCACAAGATGGCCGAGTCGAACCGGGCCTTCGCCCACTACCGCTGGTGATCCGCCGGGTGGGTCCTCCTCGAGGACCCACCCGCGGCACCGGCCGGCCGCACCGGGGCATCCCGATCCGGTCCCTCCCCCGACACGCTCGACGGCATGAAACGACGCCGTCGAGCGTTGTGCATGTCGACGTACTCGAACATCCCTGACGAAAGGGCTCACCACAGTGGCAGTCGCACAGGACGTGCTGACCGACCTCACCAAGGTCCGCAACATCGGCATCATGGCGCACATCGACGCCGGCAAGACGACGACGACCGAGCGCATCCTCTTCTACACGGGCATCACCCACAAGATCGGCGAGGTGCACGACGGCGCCGCGACGATGGACTGGATGGCGCAGGAGCAGGAGCGCGGCATCACGATCACGTCCGCCGCGACGACGTGCTTCTGGAACGGCACCCAGATCAACATCATCGACACCCCCGGCCACGTCGACTTCACGGTCGAGGTCGAGCGGTCGCTGCGCGTGCTCGACGGCGCCGTCGCGGTCTTCGACGGCAAGGAGGGCGTCGAGCCCCAGTCCGAGACCGTCTGGCGTCAGGCCGACAAGTACAACGTCCCGCGCATCTGCTTCGTCAACAAGATGGACAAGCTCGGCGCCGACTTCTACTTCACGGTCGACACGATCGTGAAGCGCCTCGGCGCGAAGCCGCTGGTCATCCAGCTGCCGATCGGCTCGGAGAGCACCTTCGAGGGTGTCGTCGACCTGGTCGAGATGCGCGCCCTCACGTGGCGCGGCGACGCCAAGGGCGACGTGCAGATGGGCGCCAAGTACGCCATCGAGGAGATCCCCGCCGACCTCGTCGAGAAGGCGAACGAGTACCGCCACCGCCTCGTCGAGACCGTCGCCGAGACCGACGACGCGCTGCTCGAGAAGTACTTCGGGGGCGAGGAGCTGACGGTCGCCGAGATCAAGGGCGCCATCCGCAAGCTCACCGTCAACAGCGAGATCTACCCGGTGCTCTGCGGCTCCGCGTTCAAGAACCGCGGTGTGCAGCCGATGCTCGACGCCGTCGTGGACTACCTCCCGAGCCCGCTCGACGTGCCGGCGATCGAGGCCCACGACCCGCGCGACGAGGAGAAGGTCATCCTCCGCCACGCGGACGCCTCCGAGCCCTTCGCGGCGCTCGCGTTCAAGGTCGCGGTGCACCCGTTCTTCGGCCGCCTCACCTACGTCCGGGTCTACTCCGGGCACATCGAGGGCGGCTCCCAGGTGGTCAACTCCACCAAGGGCAAGAAGGAGCGCATCGGCAAGATCTTCCAGATGCACTCCAACAAGGAGAACCCGGTCGACGGCGTCTCCGCGGGCCACATCTACGCGGTGATCGGCCTCAAGGACACCACCACCGGTGACACCCTCGCCGACCCGAACGAGCAGGTCGTCCTCGAGTCGATGACGTTCCCGGAGCCCGTCATCGAGGTCGCCATCGAGCCGAAGACGAAGGCCGACCAGGACAAGCTCGGCCAGGCCATCCAGAAGCTCGCCGAGGAGGACCCGACCTTCCGCACCGAGCAGAACCGCGAGACCGGCCAGACCATCATCAAGGGGATGGGCGAGCTCCACCTCGACATCCTGGTCGACCGCATGAAGCGCGAGTTCCACGTCGAGGCGAACGTCGGCAAGCCGCAGGTCGCCTACCGCGAGACCATCAAGCGCGCGGTCGAGCGCTACGACTACACCCACAAGAAGCAGACCGGTGGTTCCGGCCAGTTCGCGAAGGTGCAGATCGCCCTCGAGCCGCTCGAGGTCACCGCTGAGACCTCGTACGAGTTCGTGAACAAGGTCACGGGTGGCCGCGTCCCGCGCGAGTACATCCCGAGCGTCGACGCGGGCATCCAGGACGCCCTGCAGGTCGGTGTCCTCGCCGGGTACCCCATGGTCGGCATCAAGGCGACGCTGCTCGACGGCGGCTACCACGAGGTCGACTCCTCCGAGATGGCGTTCAAGATCGCCGGCTCCATGGCGTTCAAGGAGGCGGCCCGCAAGGCGCAGCCGACGCTCCTCGAGCCGGTCATGGCCGTCGAGGTGCGCACGCCCGAGGAGTACATGGGCGACGTCATCGGCGACCTGAACTCGCGTCGCGGTCAGATTCAGGCGATGGAGGACGCGTCCGGCGTCAAGGTGATCATGGCCCAGGTGCCGCTGTCCGAGATGTTCGGCTACGTCGGCGACCTCCGCAGCAAGACCTCGGGCCGCGCCGTCTACTCGATGCAGTTCGGCAGCTACGCCGAGGTGCCGAAGAACGTCGCCGACGAGATCGTCCAGAAGAACAAGGCCGAGTGATCGGAGGGGTGCGGTCGCGAGCAGCTGCGTTGCCCCCGACCGCACCCCTCGTCCCGGCGCTCCGCGCCGGGACGTGCAGGGCGCTCATGCGCCCTGCGAACAGCACGCCGGCATGAGCCGGCGGCCGGGCGCTGAACGCCCGGCGCCTGCTCAGCACGATCTGCACGACCAGCTCTCATGACCCACCAGGGCGCGGGAGCGCCCCCGCCGCCTGAGGGCGGCGAAACCCTCCCGAAATAAACCCGGTATCCTCGACCGGTCGAAACGCGCACTCCCGCGCCCTGCGACCGAGGTGGGACACCTCGACCAACAGTCCTGAGGAGGACATCAGTGGCCAAGGCCAAGTTCGAGCGCACCAAGCCGCACGTCAACATCGGAACGATCGGTCACGTCGACCACGGCAAGACGACGCTCACCGCTGCCATCACCAAGGTGCTGCACGACAAGTACCCCGCTCTCAACACCGCGAGCCGGTTCGACCAGATCGACAACGCTCCCGAGGAGCGCCAGCGCGGCATCACGATCAACATCTCGCACGTCGAGTACCAGACCGAGAAGCGCCACTACGCGCACGTCGACGCCCCGGGTCACGCCGACTACATCAAGAACATGATCACCGGCGCGGCGCAGATGGACGGCGCAATCCTCGTGGTCTCCGCCACCGACGGCCCCATGCCGCAGACGCGTGAGCACGTGCTGCTCGCCCGTCAGGTCGGCGTCCCCTACATCGTCGTCGCGCTGAACAAGGCCGACGTCGTCGAGGACGAGGAGATCCTCGAGCTCGTCGAGCTCGAGGTCCGCGAGCTGCTGTCGAGCCAGGAGTTCGACGGCGACGACGCCCCGATCGTGCGCGTCTCGGCGCTGCAGGCGCTCGAGGGCGACGAGAAGTGGGCCGCCACGGTCGCCGACCTCATGGACAAGGTCGACGAGTTCGTGCCGGAGCCGGTGCGCGACACCGACCGCCCGTTCCTCATGCCGATCGAGGACGTCTTCACGATCACCGGTCGTGGCACCGTCATCACCGGCCGTGTCGAGCGCGGCACGCTCAAGGTGAACACCGAGGTCGAGATCGTGGGCATCCGCCCGACGAGCCTCAAGACCACGGTCACCGGCATCGAGATGTTCCGCAAGCTGCTCGACGAGGCCCGCGCGGGCGAGAACGTCGGTCTGCTGCTCCGCGGCACGAAGCGCGAGGAGGTCGAGCGCGGCCAGGTCGTGGTCAAGCCCGGCTCGGTCACGCCGCACACGAACTTCGAGGCGAACGCGTACATCCTGTCGAAGGACGAGGGTGGCCGTCACAACCCGTTCTACGGCAACTACCGCCCGCAGTTCTACTTCCGCACCACGGACGTGACCGGCGTCATCTCGCTGCCCGAGGGCACCGAGATGGTCATGCCCGGTGACACCACCGAGATGAGCGTCGAGCTGATCCAGCCCGTCGCCATGGAGGAGGGCCTCCGCTTCGCGATCCGCGAGGGTGGCCGCACCGTCGGTGCCGGCACGGTGACGAAGATCATCAAGTGATCGTCTAGCGACATCGCTCGGCGAGGGCCGGACCCGGAGGGTCCGGCCCTTCGTCGTTCCCGCCGGCGACAGGGCTAGCGTCGCCCCGTGCTGGAGCTGCCGGACGCGTGGGTGTGGGACTCGTGGCTCGCCGACACCGCCGAGGAGCACCACCTCTTCTTCCTCTTCGCGTCCCGCGCGCTGCGCGACCCCGACCTGCGGCACCGGCGGGCGTCCATCGGCCACGCCGTGTCGACCGACCTCCGTCGGTGGCGGCGGCTGCCGGACGCGCTCGTGCGGGCGGAGCCGCCCGCGTTCGACGACGTCGCCACCTGGACCGGCTCCGTGGTCCGGGGCGACGACGGGCTCTGGCGGCTCTTCTACACGGGCCTCTCGGACGACCCGGTGCCCTGCACGCAGCGGATCGGGGTCGCCGTGTCCGCCGATCTCGTCACCTGGACGAGGCGACCGGAGCCGGTCGTGGTCGCGGACCCCCGCTGGTATGCGACCGGGCGGACGGCGGGAGACGAGACGTTCCGTGATCCCTGGGTGCCCCGGGGGCCGGACGGGCGCTGGCACATGCTCGTCACGGCACGGGCGCCGGCGGCGAGCAGCACCGAGGACGGGGTGCTCGGGCACGCGGTCTCGGACGACCTCGAGTCGTGGACCGTCATGCCGCCGCTCTCGGAACCGGGCCTCGGCTTCGGGCAGCTCGAGGTGCCGCAGGTCGTCGAGGTGGACGGATCGTCGCTGCTCGTCTTCAGCTGCCTGGCACCGGAGCTCGGCGATCGCCACGCGGGCTCCCCGGGCGGCATCTGGGTCGCGCCGGCGGCGGGTCCCCTCGGGCCGTTCGACCTCGCCTCCGCCCGGCTCATCACGGACGCCTCCCGCTACGCGGGGCGCGTCGTGCGGGATCGGCGCGGCGAGCCGGTGCTGCTCGCCTTCGAGAACGAGACCGCGCAGGGCTTCGGTGGCCGGATCGCGGACCCCGTCCCGCTCAAGGCGCTGCTGCAGGTGCCGCCCGCCGGACTTCGAGGTGGGGACGCCTAGCCTCGCTGGATGACCGATGACGTGGCGACCGCCCGCGCCCGGACGAGGCTGCGCAAGAGCAACCCGCTCGGCAAGGGCTACACCCGCGTGCGCAGCGGTTCCGGCTTCAGCTACCGCGGGCCCGACGGCAGCACCGTGCGCGACCCGGAGCTGCGGGCCCGCTTCGACGCGCTCGCGATCCCGCCCGCCTGGACCGAGGTCTGGATCGCGCCCTACGAGAACGGGCACATCCAGGCCGTCGGCTACGACGCCGCGAACCGCAAGCAGTACCGGTACCACCCGGCGTGGCGTGAGCGGAAGGACAAGCACAAGTTCGCGCGCATGCTCGAGCTCGCCGAAGCGCTGCCGGGCGCCCGCCGCACCGTGACCAAGCACCTCCGCGACGAGCGGATGACGAAGCGGCGCGTGCTCGCCGCGGCGTTCCGCATGCTCGACGCCGGCGGCCTGCGCATCGGCTCCTCGCGCTACGAGGAGGACAACGGCAGCTACGGGCTCACGACCCTGCACCGCGAGCACGTGCGGGTCGACGGCGCGACCGTGCACCTGCGCTTCCCCGCGAAGAGCCACAAGGTCTGGGACCAGACGATCGTCGACGCCGACCTCGCCGCGGTGCTGACGGAGCTGCAGCAGCACGCCCCCGAGGACCGGCTGATGTCGTACCAGGACGACGACGGCTCGTGGCATGCGATCGCCCCGCAGGAGGTGAACCGCTACGTGAAGAAGCGCACCGGCGGGCGGTTCTCCGCGAAGGACTTCCGGACGCTCCGCGGCAGCGTGACGGCTGCGGTGAGCCTCGCGAAGCACGGCCCCGAGCCGAAGAAGGGCAAGCAGAAGCAGGCGATCGCCGACGCGATGCGCGACGCCGCCGCGGTGCTCTCGAACACCCCGACGATCGCGAAGGCGAGCTACGTCGACCCGCGGGTCGTCGACCACTACCGCGCCGGTGAGACGATCGACCCCGACCGGGTCCGCTCGGCGGAGTCCGAGCTGCGGACCCTGCTCTTCGAGGAGCCGGACGAGCCGATCAGCGGAGCAGCCGCCGGATGACCCGCTCCCGCGCCGCGGTGTAGGGCGGCGCGATCAGCCCGAGCGTCTCGGGGCGCCCGGGCTTCGCGAACACGGCCTTCTCATGGCTGAAGGCGAGCAGCGATCGCCTGCCGTGGTAGGCGCCCGAGCCCGAGGCGCCGACGCCCCCGAAGGGGATCCCGGGTACCGCGAGGTGCAGCACGGGGGCGTCGTAGCCGATCGCGCCGGAGCTCGTCCGCTCCGCCCAGCGGCGGCGCACGCCTGCGTCGCGGCTGAAGACGTAGGCCGCGAGCGGCTTGTCCCGCTCGGTGACGAAGCGGAGCGCCGCCGCCTCGTCCGGCACCTCCACGATCGGCAGGATCGGACCGAAGATCTCCTCGCGCATCACGGGCGCGTCGCCGTCGACGCCGGTGAGCACGGTCGGGGCGATCTTCAGCGTGGCCGGGTCCGTGGCCCCGCCCACCGCGATGCGGCCGTCGTCGAGCAGGGCCGAGAGCCGCGCGAAGTGCCGCTCGTCGACGATGCGCCCGTAGTCCGGGTTCTGCAGCGGGTCGTCCCCGTAGAGCCGCCGCAGGGCCCGGTCGAGCCGCGGCACGAGGTCCGCTGCGACCCGAGGCGTCGCGAGCACGTAGTCGGGGGCGACGCAGGTCTGGCCGGCGTTCACGAACTTGCCCCACGCGAGGCGGTCGGCCGCGACGTCGAGGTCCGCCGACGGATCGACCCAGGCGGGGGACTTGCCGCCGAGCTCGAGCGTGACCGGCGTGAGGTGCGTCGCGGCGGCCGCGAGCACGATCCGGCCGACACGACCGCTGCCGGTGTAGAAGATCGTGTCGAAGCGCTCCGCGAGCAGCTCGGTGGTCTCGGCCGGCCCGCCCTCGACGACGGCGACGAGGCGGGCGTCGAGCGCGCGGGGGAGCAGCTCGGCGAGGAGCCCGCTCGTCGCGGGCGCGATCTCGCTCGGCTTCACGACGAGCGCGTCGCCGGCCGCGAGGGCGCCGATGGCGGGGGAGAGGGCGAGCAGCAGCGGGTAGTTCCACGGGGCGATGACGAGCGCCACCCCGAGGGGCTCGAGCACGGTCCAGGCCGCCGCCGGCTGCAGCTGCGCCGGCACCGGGGCGGGCCGCGGCAGCAACCAGCTGCGCAGCGACCGCCGCGTGTGCCGCAGCTCCTGCAGCAGCACGCCGATCTCGGTCACCTGCGACTCGGGGGGCGCCTTGCCGAGGTCGGCGCGCAGCGCCTCCTCGAACCGGTGCCCCTCCTCGAGCAGCAGCTGCTCGAGCGCCTGCAGCTGCCCGAGCCGCCATGCGAGCGGCCGCGTCGTGCCGCGCTCGTGCGCCCGCCGCAGCCGCGCCACCACGTCGGCGGCCGCCTCCCCGTTCTGCGCCACGCTCCGACGCTACGCGCCCGCCCTTCGCGCCGACCCGTCTTACGCGGTACCTGTGGCGTCGCGCGGTACGCATGCCTACCGCGCGACGCCACAACCATCGCGCGATAGGTGCAGGTCGATCCGATCGTCTCCTCCCCAGGGACGTTCAGCAGGCATCGCGGGCCCGGACGCGACCCGCGCGTGTGCGCGTGCGAGTCCGCCGGACCAGGATCCCCGCCATGGCATCCGAGGACCGGCTGTTCGACCGACGCGCGCTCGCGACGACAGGGCTGGAGCGGCCCGACCGGACAGCGGGCACCGGCCTCGAGCGGGTGCGGCGGGGCGTGTACGCGATCGCCGGCGCCGATCAGGACGCCGCCGCGCGGTACCGACGGCATGTCCTGGCCGCGGACCGCACACTGGCCGGGCCACGGCTCTTCTCGCACGAGTCCGCGGCGGTCCTGCTCGGCCTGCCCGTGCTGTGCTGGCCCCGGGAGGTCCACCTCCTCGAGGAGCGCCGCTCGGGAGGACGGTCCCAGCTCGACATCCGGCGGCACTGCGTCGGACTCGAGAGGGCCGATCCGGTGTGGATCGACGGCGTGCTCGTCACCTCGCCGGCTCGAACCGTGTTCGACCTGGCTCTGGCGCGGCCGTTCGTCGATGCCGTGGTCGTCGCGGACGCGGCGTTGCGGCTCCACCCAGGAGTGCGCGAGCAGCTGTCCGACATCGCGGAGTGGTACGGCCACCGGCGCGGCCACGCACGCCTCGCGCGGGTGCTCGCCTTTGCGAACGGGCTGTCCGGCTCGCCCGGGGAGTCGGTCAGCCGGGTGCAGATCCACGAATCGGGGTTCATCGCTCCGATGCTGCAGTTCGAGGTCGTGACCGGCGGGCGCAGCGAGTTCGGCGACTTCGGCTGGCCTGAAGTCCGGGCGCTCGGCGAGTTCGACGGCGAGGTGAAGTACCGGGAGGACCGCTACCGGCTCGGCGGATCCGTCGAGGACGTCGTCGTACGCGAGAAGAACCGGGAGAACCGGATGCGCCGGGTGATGCCGCGCTTCGCGCGGTGGGACTGGCGCGACCTGCGTGCTGGGCGCCTTGAGCGCATCCTTGTGGCCGCAGGCGTGCCGAAGCGCGTCGCGCGGTAGCTCTGGCGTCGCGCGGTACGCATGCCTACCGCGCGACGCCACAAGTACCGCGCGACGCGGAAGAACGGGATGCGGCCTGGACGGGGGCGCGGCGACGCGGGCACGGCAGCGCGGGCGCGGGAACACCGCGCGGGGCGCGACCGTTGCACCCTCGGAAGCACGGGCACCCGGGCGCGACACGCCCGAGTTGCAACCCCTCCGGGGGTATGGCAAAATCTTCGAGTTCCACATTCCGGGGACGACCTGCCGCAGCGCGGTCGGAGCCCGGATCACTGTCAGGCAGTGCATAGCCCTCCGGCTAGGCCGCGGACAGCAGAACACTCGGCGCCTCGCTCCGCAGCAGCGGAACGGGCAGGCATCGACGCGCGCGAACCCGATTCGCATGAAGCGCTGCATGCCGTCCGCGGTGCGCCGTGCCCCGACAGCAGAACAGCGGTGCGGATCGCGCTCCACCCGGCACGGGTGCGGGCACGAGTCGGCCGGAGAACCAACCCACGAACGGCGAGCAGCCCTCATCAGGCGGCACGCACGGAAGCTGAGGAATCCATGGCGGGACAGAAGATCCGCATCCGACTGAAGTCGTACGACCACGCCGGCCTCGACAGCTCGGCCCGCAAGATCGTCGACACGGTCACCCGTGCGGGCGCCCAGGTCGTCGGCCCGGTGCCGCTGCCCACGGAGAAGAACGTGGTGGTCGTCATCCGCTCGCCGCACAAGTACAAGGACAGCCGCGAGCACTTCGAGATGCGCACCCACAAGCGGCTCATCGACATCATCGACCCGACGCCGAAGGCGGTCGACTCGCTCATGCGCCTCGACCTGCCCGCCGACGTCAACATCGAGATCAAGCTCTAAGGAACGCCACATGTCCACCGCGACACGGACCTTCTCCGGGCTGCTCGGCACCAAGCTCGGCATGACCCAGGTGTGGGGCGAGAACAACACGCTCGTGCCCGTCACCGTCATCGAGGTGACGCCGAACGTCGTCACCCAGATCCGCACGCCCGAGAAGGACGGCTACAGCGCCGTCCAGATCGCTGCCGGCCGCATCGACCCGCGCAAGGCCAACAAGCCCGCCGCCGGCCACTTCGCCGCCGCCGGCGTCACGCCCCGCCGCCACCTCACCGAGATCCGCACCGCGAACGCGGGCGAGTTCGCCCTCGGTCAGGAGATCGCGGTCGACGTCTTCGAGCCCGGCAAGAAGGTCGACGTCGTCGGCACCAGCAAGGGCAAGGGCACGGCCGGCGTCATGAAGCGCCACAACTTCCGCGGCGTCTCCGCGAGCCACGGCTCGCACCGCAACCACCGCAAGCCCGGCTCGATCGGCGCCTCGTCGACGCCGAGCCGCGTGTTCAAGGGCATGCGCATGGCGGGCCGCATGGGCAACGAGCGCACCACGGTGCTGAACCTCGTCGTCCACTCCGTCGACGCCGAGCGGGGCCTCCTGCTCGTCAAGGGCGCGGTGCCCGGTGCCCGCGGCCGACTCGTCTTCGTCCGCGACGCCGTGAAGGGAGCCTGAGCATGGCCGAGGTCACGCAGGGCACGCTGCCCGCAGAGCTGTTCGACGTCCCCACGAACGTCCCGCTCCTCCACCAGGTCGTGACGGCGCAGCTCGCCGCCGCGCGCCAGGGCACGCACAAGACCAAGAACCGCGGCGAGGTGTCCGGCTCGGGCGTCAAGCCGTTCAAGCAGAAGGGCACGGGCCGCTCCCGTCAGGGCTCGGTCCGCGCGCCGGAGCACCGCGGCGGTGGCGTCGTCCACGGCCCCGTGCCGCGCAACTACGCGCAGCGCACCCCGAAGAAGATGATCGCCGCCGCGCTGCTCGGCGCGCTCTCGGACCGCGCCCGCGCCGGCCGCGTGCACGTGCTCGAGGGCCTGGGCACCGGCGAGCGCCCGTCCACCAAGCAGGCCGCCGAGGCCCTCGCCGCCACCCGCGGCGGCAAGCGCCAGCTCGTGGTGGTCGGCCGCGACGAGTCGGTCGCGCTCCTCTCGGTGCGCAACCTGAAGACCGTCGACCTGCTGTTCGTCGACCAGCTGAACGCCTACGACGTGCTGCTCGCGGACGACGTCGTGTTCACCCGGGCCGCCATGGACGCCTTCGTCGCTGCCAAGGGCGGCGCGCAGGGCGCGGCGACCACCGATGAGGAGGCCAGCGCGTGAGCGACACCAGCGCGATCAACTACAAGGACCCGCGTGACGTGATCCTGCGTCCCGTCGTGTCCGAGAAGAGCTATGGGCTCATCGACGAGGGCAAGTACACCTTCCTCGTCGACCCCCGCGCGAACAAGACCGAGATCAAGCTCGCCATCGAGAAGATCTTCGGCGTCCAGGTCGCGAGCATCACCACCGCGAACCGGCAGGGCAAGACGCGCCGGACCCGCTTCGGCACCGGCAAGCGCAAGGACACGAAGCGCGCCATCGTCTCGCTGAAGTCCGGCTCCATCGACATCTTCACGGCCGTCGGCTAGGCGCGCAGGAGGAACAGCAATGGCAATCCGCAACTACAAGCCGACGAGCGCGGGCCGTCGCGGCTCGTCCGTGGCCGACTTCGCCGAGGTCACCCGGTCGACGCCCGAGAAGAGCCTCCTCCGTCCGCTGTCGAAGACCGGCGGTCGCAACAACCAGGGGCGCATCACCACCCGTCACATCGGTGGCGGTCACAAGCGCCAGTACCGGGTCATCGACTTCCGCCGTGCCGACAAGGACGGCGTCGACGCCCGCGTCGCGCACATCGAGTACGACCCGAACCGCACCGCGCGCATCGCGCTGCTGCACTTCGTGGACGGCGAGAAGCGCTACATCCTCGCGCCGACCCGCCTCTCGCAGGGCGACACGGTCGAGACCGGGCCCGAGGCCGACATCAAGCCGGGCAACAACCTGCCGCTCCGCAACATCCCCGTCGGCACCGTGGTGCACGCCATCGAGCTCCGCCCGGGTGGCGGCGCCAAGATGGCCCGCTCCGCCGGCGCCTCGGTGCGGCTCGTCGCCAAGGACGGCCCGTACGCGCAGCTGCGCCTCCCCTCGGGCGAGGTCCGCAACGTCGACGTCCGCTGCCGCGCGACCGTCGGCGAGGTCGGCAACGCCGAGCAGTCGAACATCAGCTGGGGCAAGGCCGGCCGCAAGCGCTGGAAGGGCGTCCGCCCGACCGTGCGCGGTGTCGCCATGAACCCGATCGACCACCCGCACGGCGGTGGCGAGGGCAAGACGAGCGGTGGTCGCCACCCCGTCAGCCCGTGGGGTCAGGCCGAGGGTCGCACCCGGCACCCCAACAAGGAGAGCGACAAGCTCATCGTCCGCCGCCGGACCGTCGGCAAGAAGCGCAAGTAGGAGTTGCCGAGATGCCTCGCAGCCTGAAGAAGGGCCCCTTCGTCGACGAGCACCTGCTGACGAAGGTCCACAAGCAGAACGACAACAACTCGAAGCAGGTCATCCGCACCTGGTCGCGTCGTTCGATGATCATCCCCGCGATGCTCGGCCACACCATCGCCGTGCACGACGGGCGCAAGCACATCCCCGTCTTCGTGACGGAGGCGATGGTCGGGCACAAGCTCGGCGAGTTCGCCCCCACCCGCACCTTCCGCGGCCACGAGAAGGACGACAAGAAGGGTCGCCGCCGCTGACGCGGGGGCTGAAGGAGCAGACGAATGGTTGAGTCCAGCGCGCGGCTGCGGCAGGTCCGCATCACGCCGCAGAAGGCCCGTCGCGTCGTCGACCTCATCCGCGGCAAGCAGGCGGAGGAGGCCCTGGCGATCCTGAAGTTCTCGCCGCAGGCCGCGGCCACCCCGGTGTACAAGCTGGTCGCCTCGGCGATCGCGAACGCCCGGGTCAAGGCCGACGCGGCCAGCACGAACCTCGACGACCGCGACCTGGTCGTCGCCCGCGCGTTCGTGGACGAGGGCACCACGCTCAAGCGGTTCCAGCCGCGGGCGCAGGGCCGCGCGTTCCGCATCAACAAGCGCACGAGTCACATCACCGTCGTGCTCGCGACCCCGGACGAGGAGTCCGTCGTGCGGGCACCCAAGAAGGCGAGGAACCGCTGATGGGCCAGAAGGTCAACCCGTACGGCTTCCGCCTCGGCATCACCACCGATCACGTCTCGCGCTGGTTCTCGGACTCGCGCAAGCCCGGTCAGCGGTACAGCGACTTCGTCGCCGAGGACGTGAAGATCCGCCAGCTGCTGTCGAAGAGCCTCGACCGTGCCGGCATCGCCCGCATCGAGATCGAGCGCACCCGCGACCGCGTCCGCGTGGACATCCACACGGCCCGCCCGGGCATCGTCATCGGCCGCCGCGGCGCCGAGGCCGAGCGCATCCGCGGCGACCTCGAGAAGCTGACGAAGAAGCAGATCCAGCTGAACATCCTCGAGGTGAAGAACCCCGAGGCCGAGGCGCAGCTCGTCGCCCAGGGCATCGCCGAGCAGCTCTCCGCCCGCGTGGCCTTCCGCCGCGCGATGCGCAAGGGCCTGCAGAGCGCCCAGCGCGCCGGCGCCAAGGGCGTCCGCGTGCAGGTGTCCGGTCGCCTCGGCGGCGCGGAGATGAGCCGCAGCGAGTTCTACCGCGAGGGCCGGGTGCCGCTGCACACGCTCCGCGCGAACATCGACTACGGCTTCTACGAGGCCAAGACCACCTTCGGCCGCATCGGCGTGAAGGTCTGGATCTACAAGGGCGACATCACGAACAAGGAGCTCGCGCGCGAGCAGGCGAGCCAGCCCGGCCGCCGGCCCGAGCGCGGCGACCGTCGCGGCGGCCGTCGCGACCAGGCCCTGGAAGGAGCGAACGCCTGATGCTGATCCCTCGACGCGTCAAGCACCGCAAGCAGCACCACCCGGGCCGCAGCGGCCAGGCCACCGGCGGCACGAAGGTCACCTTCGGCGAGTTCGGCATCCAGGCGCTCACCCCGGCGTACGTGACGAACCGGCAGATCGAGTCCGCCCGTATCGCCATGACCCGCCACATCAAGCGCGGCGGCAAGGTCTGGATCAACATCTACCCGGACCGCCCGCTCACGAAGAAGCCCGCCGAGACCCGCATGGGTTCCGGGAAGGGTTCGCCCGAGTGGTGGGTTGCCAACGTCAAGCCCGGTCGCGTCCTCTTCGAGGTCGCCGGCGTCAACGAGCAGCTCGCCCGCGAGGCGCTGCTCCGGGCCATCCACAAGCTGCCGCTCAAGGCACGCATCATCCAGCGCGAGGAGGGGGACGCCTGATGGTCGTCGGATCCAAGAACCTCGCCCCGGCCGAGCTCGACACGTTCGAGAACAGCCGGCTCGTCGAGGAGCTGCGGAAGGCCAAGGAGGAGCTGTTCAACCTCCGCTTCCAGTCGGCCACCGGCCAGCTCGAGGGGCACGGGCGCGTGCGCGCGGTCAAGCGCGACATCGCCCGCATCTACACCGTGATGCGCGAGCGCGAGCTCGGCATCCGTGCCACGCCGGCTCCCGCCGCCACCCCGGCTGCGGCGCCGAAGAAGGCCCGGTCCCGCAAGGCCGCCGACGAGTCGGCGACCGAGGCCCCGGCCGAGACCACTCCCGAGGAGACGAAGTAATGGCGAAGGCAACGCCCGCGCCCGCGGAGCCGCAGGCCACCGCGACGGCGACCGCCGCCACCTCGCGCGGCTACCGCAAGGTGCGTCGCGGCTACGTGACCAGCGACAAGATGGAGAAGACCATCGTCGTCGAGGTCGAGGACCGCGTGAAGCACCCCCTCTACGGCAAGGTCATCCGCCGCACGTCCAAGGTCAAGGCCCACGACGAGACCGGCGCTGCCGGCGTCGGCGACCTCGTCGTCATCAGCGAGACGCGGCCGCTCTCGGCCACGAAGCGCTGGCGTCTCGTCGAGATCCTCGAGAAGGCGAAGTAACCGATGATCCAGCAGGAGACCCGGCTCAAGGTCGCCGACAACACCGGCGCCAAGGAGCTGCTCGCCATCCGCGTGCTCGGCGGCTCGGGCCGGCGCTACGCCGGCCTCGGCGACGTGATCGTCGCCACCGTCAAGGACGCGATCCCCGGCGGCAACGTGAAGAAGGGCGACGTCGTCAAGGCGGTCGTCGTCCGCACCGTCAAGGAGACCCGTCGTCCCGACGGCTCCTACATCCGCTTCGACGAGAACGCGGCGGTGATCTTGAAGAACGACGGCGACCCGCGCGGCACGCGCATCTTCGGGCCGGTCGGTCGTGAGCTGCGCGACAAGCGCTTCATGAAGATCATCTCGCTCGCACCGGAGGTGATCTGAACCATGGCGAAGATCAAGAAGGGCGATCTCGTCCAGGTGATCTCGGGCGCCACCCAGGCCCGCGGCGGCGACCGCGGCAAGCAGGGCAAGGTGCTCGAGGTGCTGGTCGAGAAGAACCGCGTCCTCGTCGAGGGCGTCAACTTCGTGACGCGTCACGTGCGGGTCGGCCAGACCCAGCGCGGCTCGCGCACGGGCGGCCTCGAGACGACCGAGGCGCCGATCCACATCTCGAACGTCGCGCTCGTCGACCCCGAGACCAAGAAGCCGACCCGCGTCGGCCACCGGGTCGAGCAGGTCACGAAGGACGGCGTCACGAAGAACGTCCGCGTGCGCTACGCGAAGAAGTCCGGGAAGGACCTGTAACCCATGAGCACCACCACTCCTGCCGCGCCGGCTGAGAAAGTTCAGCCGCGCCTCAAGCAGCAGTACCGGAGCCGCATCGTCGAGGACCTCACGAAGCAGTTCGGCTATGCGAACGTGAACCAGGTCCCGCGCCTCGTGAAGGTCGTCGTGAACACCGGCGTCGGCGACGCCGCGCGCGACGGCAAGATCATGGACGGCGCGGTCGCCGACCTCACGAAGATCACGGGCCAGAAGCCGCAGGTGACCCGCGCCCGCAAGTCCATCGCGCAGTTCAAGCTGCGCGAGGGCCAGCCCATCGGCGCGCACGTCACGCTGCGGGGCGACCGGGCGTGGGAGTTCCTCGACCGCCTGCTGTCGCTCGCGCTGCCCCGCATCCGCGACTTCCGCGGGCTCTCCGACCGCCAGTTCGACGGCAACGGCAACTACACGTTCGGGCTCACCGAGCAGAGCGTGTTCCACGAGATCGACCAGGACCGCATCGACCGGGTCCGCGGCTTCGACATCACCGTCGTCACCACGGCGAAGACCGACGACGAGGGCCGCGCGCTGCTCCGCGCGCTCGGCTTCCCGTTCCGCACCGCCAACCAGACCGCCTGACGCTCCCCAGAGCGTCCTGACCGCTCCAGGTCGCGCGATCCGCGCGATACCGGGCGAGGAAGAAGTCCACCATGACGATGACCGATCCGGTCGCGGACCTGCTCACGCGGATCCGCAACGCGAACTCGGCCTACCACGAGACCATCGAGCTCCCCTCCTCCAAGCTGAAGGCGCACATCGCCGACATCCTGAAGAAGGAGGGCTACATCGCCGACTGGTCCGTCGCCGACGCCCGCGTGGGCAAGACGCTCACGCTGTCGCTCAAGTACGGCCCGAACCGCGAGCGCTCCATCGCCGGCATCAAGCGCGTCTCGAAGCCCGGCCTGCGCGTCTACGCCAAGTCGACCGAGATCCCCAAGGTGCTCGGCGGCCTCGGCGTCGCGATCCTGTCCACGTCCTCCGGTCTGCTGACCGACCGCGAGGCGACGAAGAAGGGCGTGGGCGGGGAAGTCCTCGCCTACGTGTGGTGAGGTAACGATGTCCCGTATCGGCAGACTCCCCATCGACATCCCCTCGGGTGTCGACGTGGCGGTCGACGGCAACGACGTCACCGTCACCGGCCCCAAGGGCACGCTCGCGCACACCGTCCCGCAGCCGCTCACCGTGGCGGTCGAGGACGGCCGCGTCGTGGTGTCCCGTCCCGACGACGAGCGCCGCTCGAAGTCGCTGCACGGCCTCACGCGCACCCTCATCGCGAACAACATCCTCGGCGTGACGCAGGGCTACTCGAAGGGCCTCGAGGTGGTCGGCACCGGCTACCGCGTGCAGGCCCGGGGCGCGAACATCGAGTTCGCGCTCGGCTTCTCGCACCCCGTGGTCGTCGAGCCGCCCGCCGGCATCACCTTCACGGTCGAGGGCAACAACCGCCTCACCGTGTCGGGCATCGACAAGCAGGCCGTCGGCGAGACGGCTGCGAACATCCGCAAGATCCGCAAGCCCGAGCCGTACAAGGGCAAGGGCGTGCGCTACGCCGGCGAAGTGGTCCGCCGCAAGGCCGGGAAGGCAGGCAAGTAGGCATGGCTACCCAGAAGAGCAGCCGTTCGGCCGCCCGCGAGCGGCGGCACGCGCGCCTGCGCAAGCACATCACCGGCACCGCCACGATGCCCCGGCTCGTGGTCAACCGCTCGGCCCGGCACGTCTTCGTGCAGGTCGTCGACGACTCCGTCCTCGGTGGCGGCCGCACGCTCGCCTCGGCTTCCACGCTCGAGGCCGATCTGCGCGGCTTCGAGGGCGACAAGACGGCCAAGGCGCACCGCGTCGGCGAGCTCGTCGCCGAGCGTGCGAAGCAGGCCGGCATCGACTCCGTCGTGTTCGACCGCGGCGGCAACAAGTACGCGGGCCGGGTGGCGGCGATCGCCGACGGCGCCCGGGAAGGTGGGCTGAGCCTGTGACCGACACGACCAACACGAACACCGGAGCGGGTGACGCGCTGAACGAGGCGCCCGTCGAGACCGCTGCGGGCACCGACTCCGTCAGCCGCGACAGCCGCGACAGCGGCCGTGGCCGAGGTGGGCGCGACGCTCGCGGCGGCCGCGACAGCCGCGACCGCAACAACAACCGCAGCGGCGACAGCAACTTCCTCGAGCGCGTCGTGACGATCAACCGCGTCTCGAAGGTCGTCAAGGGCGGCCGTCGCTTCAGCTTCACGGCGCTCGTCATCGTCGGTGACGGCAACGGCACCGTCGGGGTCGGCTACGGCAAGGCGCGCGAGGTCCCGACCGCGATCAGCAAGGGCGTCGAGGAGGCGAAGAAGAACTTCTTCCGCGTCCCTCGCGTCGGCGCGACCATCCCGCACCCCGTGCAGGGTGAGGCTGCGGCGGGCGTCGTCCTGCTCCGTCCCGCGTCCGCCGGTACCGGCGTCATCGCGGGCGGCCCGGTGCGCGCCGTCCTCGAGTGCGCGGGCATCCACGACGTGCTGTCGAAGTCGCTCGGCTCGAGCAACACGATCAACATCGTCCACGCGACCGTCGAGGCCCTGAAGGGGCTCGAGGAGCCGCGGGCGGTCGCCGGCCGCCGCGGTCTCGACGTCGACGACGTGGTCCCGGCCCGCATCCTGCAGGTGCAGCGCGCGGCCGCCGAGCAGAAGGCGAGCGCCTGATGGCCACCCTGCGCGTCACCCAGATCAAGTCCAAGGTGAGCGAGAAGCAGAACCAGCGCGACACCCTCCGCACCCTCGGGCTGCGCCG
The DNA here is from genome assembly GCF_029846255.1 of Amnibacterium sp. CER49. GTDB lineage: Bacteria > Actinomycetota > Actinomycetes > Actinomycetales > Microbacteriaceae > Amnibacterium. The sequence continues at coordinate 1,671,623 of NZ_JARVWQ010000001.1, forward strand.
CATCGGCCAGTCCGTCGAGCGCGAGGACACCCCGCAGCTGCGGGGCTACGTGCGCGCGGTCGCCCACCTCGTGAAGGTTGAGGAGATCGACTGATGGCGAACATCGATGACACCAAGGCGGCCCCGGCCGCCTCGAGCAGCAAGCCCGCCGCGGCCCCGGCCGAGAAGCCGGCCTCGCTGCTGAAGGTGCACCACCTGCGTCCCGCTCCCGGGGCGAAGAAGGACCGCACCCGCGTCGGCCGCGGTGAGGGCTCGAAGGGCAAGACCGCGGGTCGCGGCACGAAGGGCACGAAGGCGCGCTACGGCGTGCGTGCGGGCCTCGAGGGCGGCAACCTGAACTTCGTCATGCGCGCGCCGAAGCTGCGCGGGTTCACGAACCCGTTCCGCGTCGAGTACCAGCCGGTGAACCTCGACCGGCTCGGCGAGCTCTACCCGCAGGGCGGCGACGTCACGAAGGCCGATCTCGTCGCCAAGGGCGTCGTGAAGAAGAACGAGCGGGTCAAGATCCTCGGCAACGGCGAGATCGCGGTTAGGCTGAACGTCACCGTGGACAAGGTGTCCGGTTCGGCCGAGCAGAAGATCGTCGCCGCCGGCGGCTCGGTCCGCTGATCGGAGTTCCGTTCGCGGGCTCCGGCACCCTCCGGAGCCCGCGGAACGAAAGCGTAGGAAACCACTGGTGTTGAGTGCCGTCGGGCGGATCTTCCGCACCCCAGACCTCCGCCGCAAGGTGCTCTTCACCCTCGCGCTGGTCGCCCTGTTCCGGCTCGGCTCGTTCGTGCCGGCGCCGTTCGTCGACTTCGCGAACGTGCGCGCCTGCATCTCGAGCCAGCAGACGGGGGCGAGCGGGCTCTACCAGCTCGTCAACCTGTTCAGCGGCGGAGCGCTGCTGCAGCTGTCGATCTTCGCGCTCGGCATCATGCCGTACATCACGTCGTCGATCATCGTGCAGCTGCTCCGGGTGGTCATCCCGCGCTTCGAGGTCCTCTACAAGGAGGGCCAGGAGGGGCAGGCGAGGCTCACCCAGTACACGCGCTACCTGACGATCGCGCTCGGCGTGCTGCAGTCCACGACGCTCATCACGGTCGCGCGCAGCGGGGCGCTCTTCGGCTCCTCGAACGTGAGCGCCTGCCAGAACCTCATCGCGAACCAGGCGTGGTGGGCCGTCGTGCTCATGGTCATCACCATGACCGCCGGCACGGGCCTCATCATGTGGATGGGCGAGCTCATCACCGAGCGCGGCGTCGGCAACGGCATGTCGCTGCTCATCTTCACCTCGATCGCCGCCCGCTTCCCGCAGTCGATCATCGCGATCGGGCAGTCGCAGAGCATCGAGGTCGCGGTCCTCGTCGTGCTGATCGGCGTGCTCGTCGTCGGCGCGGTCGTCTACGTCGAGCAGTCGCAGCGGCGCATCCCCGTCGAGTACGCGAAGCGCATGGTGGGCCGCCGCACGTACGGCGGCAACAACACCTACATCCCGATCAAGGTGAACATGGCGGGCGTCGTGCCGGTCATCTTCGCCTCGAGCCTGCTGTACCTGCCGGCGCTCATCGCGCAGTTCAACCAGCCGGCGAACGGCGGTGCGCCCGCCCCGTGGGTGACCTGGATCCAGACGTACCTCACCTCCGGCGACCACCCGCTCTACATGGCGCTCTATTTCGTGCTCATCGTCGGGTTCACGTACTTCTACGTCGCGATCACCTTCAACCCGGAGGAGGTCGCCGACAACATGAAGAAGTACGGCGGCTTCATCCCGGGCATCCGCGCCGGTCGGCCGACCGCCGAGTACCTCGACTACGTGCTGACGCGCGTCACGCTGCCGGGCTCGATCTACCTCGGCCTCGTCGCGCTCATCCCGCTCATCGCCTTCGTGGCGATCGGCGCGAACTCGAACTTCCCGTTCGGTGGCACGTCGATCCTGATCGTCGTCGGCGTCGGGCTCGAGACCGTGAAGCAGATCGACTCGCAGCTGCAGCAGCGCCACTACGAAGGCCTGCTCCGCTGATGCGGATGCTGATCATCGGTCCCCCGGGCGCGGGCAAGGGGACCCAGGCCGAACGTGTCGCGAGGTTCTACGACATCCCCGCGATCTCGACGGGCGACATCTTCCGCGCCAACGTGGCCGAGGGCACGCCGCTCGGGCTGCAGGCGAAGGACTACATCGACCGGGGCGCCTACGTGCCCGACGAGCTGACGAACGCGCTCGTGCTCGACCGGTTGGGTCAGGACGACGTCGCGAACGGGTTCCTGCTCGACGGGTTCCCGCGCACGCTCGCGCAGGTGTCGACCCTCGACGAGTGCCTCGAGCAGAGCGACTCCGGGCTCGACGTCGTCGTGCAGCTCGCGGTCGAGCCCGAGGAGGTCGTGCGGCGGCTGCTCAAGCGCTCCGCCGACCAGGGGCGCAGCGACGACACCGAGGACGTCATCCGTCACCGGCTCGCGGTCTACCAGGAGCAGACGCATCCCCTGATCGCCGTCTACGCGGAGCGCGGGCTGCTCCTCAGCGTGGACGCGCAGGGGCCGATGGAGACCGTGACGCAGCGCATCCACGACGCCCTCGACGGTGCCGTGCTGCGAGGGAGCGGCGCCGCCTCGGCGGAATGATTTCACTGCCCCCGGAGTTGTGGGCTAGGATCGTCCGTCGGCGTTCTGCCGTGCGATCCGCGCGGCTCGCCCTGGGCCGTGGGGTCCGGGCTGAATCGGACGCGATCATCCCCGCATGACCAGCAGTCCGCTGTGGCGCGTCCACGGCGGTGTAACGAAGTGAGGCTATGGCCAAGAAAGACGGAGTCATCGAGATCGAAGGCTCGGTGATCGAGGCGCTCCCCAACGCCATGTTCCGCGTGGAGCTGAGCAACGGGCACAAGGTCCTCGCGCACATCTCGGGCAAGATGCGGCAGCACTACATCCGCATCCTCCCCGAGGACCGGGTCATCGTCGAGCTGAGCCCGTACGACTTGACCCGTGGTCGCATCGTCTACCGCTACAAGTGAGCGGCCGGACCACCTCGTCTGCTGAGAAGTAACGGCCGGGTCTCCCGGTACGAGGACAGCGAGAGAAGGAACCCATGAAGGTCAACCCGTCGGTCAAGCCGATCTGCGACAAGTGCAAGGTCATCCGCCGGCACGGTCGCGTGATGGTGATCTGCGAGAACGTCCGCCACAAGCAGCGTCAGGGCTGATGGCGTCCGGCTGCTCGGACCGCACGCGGGCCGAGCAGCCCCTCCACAACTGAACAGACTCTGGCGGCGCCAGAACCCGCACATGTGCGGGGGACACCTCGGGACGGAGGCCCGGGCACCGGCGCCGCTCACACCTCCAGGAACGACAAGGAGCAGACGCATGGCTCGTCTCGCCGGCGTCGACATCCCGCGCGAGAAGCGCGTGGAGGTCGCACTCACCTACATCTACGGCGTCGGTCGCACCCGTGCGGCCGAGACGCTCGCCGCTACCGGCATCAGCCCGGACGTCCGCGTCCGCGACCTGACCGACGACCAGCTGGTCGCGCTCCGCGACCACATCGAGGGCTCCTACAAGGTGGAGGGCGACCTCCGCCGCGAGGTGGCCGCCGACATCCGCCGCAAGGTCGAGATCGGCTCCTACGAGGGCCTCCGCCACCGCCGCGGCCTCCCCGTGCGCGGTCAGCGCACGAAGACCAACGCGCGCACCCGCAAGGGCCCGAAGCGCACCGTGGCCGGCAAGAAGAAGGCCGGGCGCAAGTAGCGCCCTCGCGCGGTCGTCCCGCCGCGCGCACCGACACAGACCTCGTAGGAGAACCTCATGGCAGCACCGAAGGCCGGCGCGGGCCGCAAGCCCCGCCGCAAGGAGAAGAAGAACGTCGCGATGGGCCAGGCCCACATCAAGTCGACGTTCAACAACACGATCGTCTCGATCACCGACACCACGGGTGCCGTGATCAGCTGGGCGTCCTCGGGCGGCGTCGGCTTCAAGGGCTCGCGCAAGTCCACGCCGTTCGCGGCGCAGCTCGCGGCCGAGTCGGCCGCGCGTCAGGCGCAGGAGCACGGCATGAAGAAGGTCGACGTGTTCGTGAAGGGCCCGGGCTCGGGTCGCGAGACCGCGATCCGCTCCCTCCAGGCCGCAGGCCTCGAGGTCGGCTCGATCAACGACGTGACGCCGCAGGCGCACAACGGCGTCCGACCGCCCAAGCGCCGCCGCGTCTAGCGCGTCCCGGCCGACCCCGCCGCGCCGCCCGCGCGGCCGGGGCCGGCCGATGCCGTCCATCCTCCGCACGCACCGGCGCGTGCAGCACGCTTCAGCGCCTCGGCGCTGATCCGCGCCGGCCGCGTTCGGCCGGAACCCCTCTGTGTCATATGGCGGACACGAAAGGAAACCACCAGTGCTCATCGCACAGCGCCCCACCCTCACCGAGGAGCCGATCTCGGAGTTCCGCTCGCGGTTCCTGATCGAGCCGCTCGAGCCGGGCTTCGGCTACACCCTCGGCAACTCCCTCCGTCGCACGCTGCTCTCCTCCATCCCGGGCGCAGCCGTCACCTCGATCCGTCTCGAGGGTGTGCAGCACGAGTTCACGACGATCCCCGGTGTGAAGGAGGACGTCACCGAGATCATCCTGAACATCAAGCAGCTCGTGGTCTCCTCCGAGCACGACGAGCCGATCACCGCCTACCTGCGCAAGCAGAGCGAGGGCCCGGTGACCGCCGCCGACATCTCCGCCCCCGCCGGCGTCGAGATCCACAACCCCGACCTGCTCATCGCGACGCTGAACGACAAGGCGCGCTTCGACCTCGAGCTCACGATCGAGCGCGGCCGCGGCTACGTGTCGGCGACGCAGAACCGCAGCGAGTTCAGCGAGGCCGGCCAGATCCCGGTCGACTCGATCTACTCGCCCGTGCTCAAGGTCACCTACCGGGTCGAGGCGACCCGTGCCGGTGAGCGCACCGACTTCGACCGTCTCGTGGTCGACGTCGAGACGAAGCCCGCGATCAGCCCGCGCGACGCGATCGCGTCGGCCGGTCGCACCCTCACCGAGCTGTTCGGCCTCGCCCGCGAGCTGAACAGCGCCGCCGAGGGCATCGAGATCGGGCCCGCCCCGGTCGACCAGGTGCTCTCGAGCGAGCTGTCGATGCCGATCGAGGACCTCGACCTCTCCGTGCGCTCCTACAACTGCTTGAAGCGCGAGGGCATCAACACGGTGAGCGAGCTCGTCGCCCTCTCGGAGACGCAGCTCATGAACATCCGCAACTTCGGGCAGAAGTCCGTCGACGAGGTGAAGGACAAGCTCACCGAGCTCGGCCTGTCGCTGAAGGACGCCGTGCCCGGGTTCGACGGTGCGCACTTCTACTCCGCCTACGACGACGAGGAGGCCTGATCATGCCCAGACCAGCGAAGGGTCCCCGCCTCGGGGGCGGACCGGCGCACGAGCGGCTGCTGCTCGCGGGGCTCGCCTCGCAGCTGTTCGAGCACCGTGCGATCACCACGACCGAGGCGAAGGCGAAGCGGGTGCGTCCGCTCGCCGAGCGTCTCGTCACGTTCGCGAAGCGCGGTGACCTGCACGCCCGCCGCCGGGTGCTCCGCACCATCGGTGACAAGGGTGTCGTGCACCAGCTGTTCACCGAGATCGCGCCGCTCGTCGCCGACCGTCCGGGTGGCTACACCCGGATCACGAAGACCGGCTACCGCAAGGGCGACAACGCCCCCATGGCCGTGATCGAGCTCGTGCTCGAGCCCGTGACCGCGAAGCGCCCCGCGCGTCGCGCCGCGGAGCCCGCCGCGAGCGACGTCGCCCCGACGCAGGCCTCCGCTCCGGAGGTCGCCCCGGCCGCCGCCGAGGACGAGTCGTCGCCCGCCGACGTGCCCGTGGAGGCCACGGACCGCGTCGAGGAGTCGGCGCCCGTCGAGGCCGAGACCGCGACGCCGGCCTCCGCCGAGGTCGAGGCCGACGCCGCCACGAAGTCCGACGACGAGAGCGGCAAAGCCGCCTCCTGACCGTCGCCCACGAGAGGGCCGTCCCGCAGCAGCGGGGCGGCCCTGTCGCCGTCTCCCGGCCGTTCCGCAGCGGGGCCCGATCGGGTGCTGCCCGACTTGCGGAGCCGGGTCGATACGCTGCGGTTCATGGCGAGCGAGGCGACCACGATCGAGGTCGACGGGCCCTCCGGGGTGCGCGAGATGCGCGTCTCCAGCCCGTCCCGGGTGCTCTGGCCCGAAGCCGGGGTCACGAAGCTCGAGCTCGCCGAGTACCTCGTCGCGGTGGCGGGCCCGTTCCTCGAGGCGAACGGCGACCGTGCGGTGTCCCTGCAGCGCTACGGCGGCGATGTGACGGGGGAGTCGTTCTTCTCGAAGAACCCGCCGAAGGGCGCTCCCCAGTGGATCCGCTCGGTGGTCGTCACGTACCCGAGCAGCCGGACGCATCCGCAGCTCGTGCTCGACGAGCCGGCCGCGATGGTGTGGGCCGCGCAGATGAACACCGTCGTCTTCCACGCCTGGCCCTCCCGGGCCGAGCGCTCCGACTTCCCGGATCAGCTGCGCATCGACCTCGACCCGCAGCCCGGCACCGCGTTCGCGGAGGCGCGGTCCGCCGCCTTCGGCATGCGGGACGTGCTCGCCGAGGCGGGACTCTCCGCCTACGTGAAGACGTCCGGCAACCGCGGGCTGCACTGCTACGCACCGATCCGGCCGGAGCACGAGTTCCTCGACGTGCGGCACGCGGTGATCGCCGCGGCACGCGAGCTCGAGCGCCGCACCCCGGAGACCGTCACGACGGCGTGGTGGAAGGAGCTGCGCGGCGAGCGGGTGTTCCTCGACTACAACCAGGCCGCCCGCGATCGGACGATCGCGGGCGCCTACAGCCCGCGCCCGCTCCCTCTGGCGACCGTCTCGACGCCGGTCTCCTGGGACGAGCTCGAGGCGGGCGTCGATCCGCAGGCGTTCACCGTGCGGACGGTGCCGGGCCGGCTCGCCGAGCACGGCGACCCGTGGGCCGGCATGCACGAGTCCGCCGGCTCCATCGACGTGCTGCTCGGCTGGTGGGAGCGGGACCTCGCGGACGGGCTCGGCGAGCTGCCGTTCCCGCCGGACTACCCGAAGATGCCGGGGGAGCCGCCTCGGGTCCAGCCGTCCCGCGCCCGGAACGTCTGAGGCCTCAGCCCCACACCGCCCGCACCCGCTCGGCCTCGGCGAGCCCCTGCGCGTGCCCGGCGACCGCGCACGGCACGCGCACCGAGTGCGCGAGCGAGTTCGTGCCGAACGCCGCGCGGGAGCCCGCGTCGGGCTCGATCAGGACCACCCGGGCGGTGCGCCGCAGGCGCTCGAGCGCCTGCGGCAGGCTCGGGCCGAGGGGGCTCACCGGCGGCTCGGGGTTGCAGGCGAGCACCACGACGCGCTCGGCGCCCTCGACGAGGTCGGCGTTCGTCGCGCTGCGCATGCCGCCGTCCATCCACCGCCGGCCGGCGAGCTCGACGACCGGGTAGACGAGCGGCACCGCGCAGCTCGCCGCGACCGCCGTGGCGAGGTCGGCGCCGCTGCCGCGGTCGAAGGCGCGGAAGGCGCCCGTGTCGGCATCGACCGCCGTGATCCTGAGGTCGCCCTCGGGCCAGTAGTCGCCGCCCACGAGCTCCTCGAACACCGCGACCTGCTCGCGCTGGTGCGAGGCGTCGAGCTGCAGCGCGAGCGCGCCGACCCGGGCACGTGCCTCCTGCTCGGAGCCGATGGGGCCCGACAGGGCCTCGGCCATCGCGGCGCGGAAGCCCTCGACGTCGGGGATCTCGACGGGCGGGTGCTCCCGGTCCTCCTGCTCGCCCTCCGCCACCACCGCGGCGTAGGACGCCGCGGACCGTCCGGAGCGCAGCAGGCAGCCCGCGACCGAGCCGGCCGACGTGCCGACGACGACGTCCGCCGCGGCCAGGTCGACGCCCGCCTCGGCGAGCCCGACGAGCACGCCCGTCTCCCAGGCGATGCCGGCGATCCCGCCGCCGCCCAGCACCAGCGCCGTCCCCGGCATCCGGTCCTCCCGTCCGGCCCGGTGCACGGTGCGGTCGGGCCCCGGAGGTTCTATCGCGACCGGCAGGGAGCCGTCTTCAGGCGAGCACCCGCCCGAGGTCGTAGGCGTGCGGCACCTCGAGCTGCGCGAAGGTGCAGGAGCGCGGATCGCGGTCCGGGCGCCAGCGCTCGAACTGCGCCGTGTGCCGGAAGCGGTCGCCCTCCATCTGGTCGTAGCGCACCTCGACGACGCGTTCCGGCCGCAGCCGGACGAACGAGACGTCCTTCGACGAGGAGAAGCGGCTGCGCTCGCCCTCGCCCCGCACCGGCTCCCCGTGCTCGTCGCGCTCGACGAGCGGCGCGAGCTCGTCGACGAGCTCGTCGCGCGTCCGCATCGGGAAGGCGCTGATGCCGCCGACCTGCGCGAGGCGGCCGGCCACCGTGTACAGGGCGACGAGCAGCGACCCGACCCCGTGCCCGCTCGCGTGCACCCGGTAGCCCGTCACGACGACGTCGGCCGTGCGGTGGTGCTTCACCTTGAGCATCGTCCGCTTGCCCGGGGCGTAGGGCAGGTCCTCCGGCTTCGCGACGACCCCGTCGAGGCCGGCGCCCTCGAACTCGGCGAGCCACGCGGTGGCCGTATCCGGGTCGCGAGTCACCTGGGTGCGGAAGAGCGGCGGCTGCGGGTCGGGCAGGAACGCCTCGAGCGCGGCGCGGCGCTCGCCGAACGGGACGTCGAGCAGCGACCGCTCCGCGGTCGCGAGGAGGTCGAACGCGACGAACGACGCCGGGGTCTCCACCGCCAGCTTCGCGATCCGGGACGCGGCGGGGTGGATGCGCTGCGCGAGGGCGTCCCAGTCGAGGCGCTGCGCGCCGGGCTCCCCGGTGGGCACGACCACCTCGCCGTCGAGCAGGCACGGCCCGGGCAGGATCCGGGCGAGCGCGTCCTGCAGCTCGGGGAAGTACCGGGTGAGCGGCTTGCCGCCCCGGCTGCCGATCTCCACCGTCTCGCCGTCGAAGGCGACGATGCCGCGGAACCCGTCCCACTTCGGCTCGTAGATGAGCCCCGGCCCGTCGGGAGGGGCGACCGGCACCTCGGCGACGGCCTTCGCGAGCATGGGTTCGACGGGGAGCTGCACGGGGAGCGGCATGCGCCCATCGTGGCGCGCTCGCCCCCGTCCGCGCGCCCCCGCGTTCCGCGGACGGCGCGGACGGCCCTCGCAGGTCTCGGGCAGGATGGGCCGGTGCTCGCCGCCGTCCCCCTGCCGACCGGTCCTGCCGGCGTGCGCTGGCGTCGGGCGACCGGGGCCGACACGGCCGCCGTCACCGCGTTCGCCGCCGCGGTCGCCGCCGCCGACGAGCCGGCGAACGTGCCGCCGCAGCGCGCGGTCGCGGCACTGCTCGAGCAGGGCGACGGGCGGGACGCGCTGCTCGCCGAGCGGGACGACGCGCTCGTCGCCTTCGGCGCGGTGCAGCGGCCGGGGTCCGCGTCGCCCGTGCGGCTCTCGGGCGGCGTGCTGCCGGGCGAGCGGGGTCGCGGGATCGGCCGGGCGCTGCTCGCCGCCCAGGTGACGCACGGCCGGGCGGTCGCGCCGGAGGGTCAGCCGCTCACGATGCGGGCGCCGGAGCGCGCGCCCGCGACCGCCCGGCTCGCCGCCCGCGCCGGATTCGTGCCCGAGCGGGTCTTCCTGCACCTGGTGCGCGACGCGGCGCCGCCGCCGTCGCCCACCGAGCTGCCGGACGGGCTCGTCGCGAGGGCTCCCGAGCCGGCCGGCGACGACGCGCTCAGGGTGCTGAAGAACGCGGTGTTCGCCGACCACTGGCGGCCGAACGTCGAGACGCCGGAGACCTGGGCTGCGAAGCAGCTCGGTCCCCAGCTGCGCCGCGACCTCTCCCGGGTCGCCGTGCGACCGGACGGCTCGCCCGCCGCCTTCGTCGTGACCTGGGTCGAGGACGACGCTCCCGACCGCGCGTACATCGCCCTGGTCGGCACCGCGCGCGAGCTGCGCGGACGCGGTGCCGCACGGGCGCTGCTCGCCGACGTGCTGCAGGGCTGCGCCGCCGCCGCACTGCGGTGCGTGGTGATCGACGTCGACGGCGACAGCCCGACGCACGCCGATCGGCTCTACGCGTCGCTCGGCTTCGAGCGCGCCTCGGCCGCCACCGTCTGGGCGCTGCAGCAGTGAGCGAGGCCACCCGCGTCCGCCTCGATCTCGCCTACGACGGCACGCACTTCGCCGGCTGGGCGAGGCAGGCGGGGGAGCAGCGCACGGTGCAGGGCGTGCTCGAGGCGGCGCTCGCCACCGCCACCGCCCGCGCCGGCGGCGAACCGCCGCGGCTCGTCGTCGCCGGCCGCACCGACGCGGGCGTGCACGCCACCGGTCAGGTCGCCCATGTCGACCTCGCGCCCGCGCAGCTCGCCGCCCTCGCCCGTCGCGACCGGCCGCCGCAGGACGTGAGCGGCCTCGCCCTGCGGCTCACGGGCATGCTCGCCGCGCGCGGCGACGTGGTCGTGCACCGTGCGACGCCGGCCCCGGACGGCTTCGACGCCCGGTTCTCGGCGGTGTTCCGGCGCTACCGGTACCGGATCGCCGACGCGGCCGTCGCCCGGAACCCGCTCGACCGGCATCGGACGCTCGCCGTCGCGCGCGCGGTCGACGACGCCCGCATCCGCGCCGCCGCGGAGGGGCTGCTCGGGCTGCACGACTTCGCCGCCTACTGCCGCCCGCGTCCCGGCGCGACGACCATCCGCACCCTGCAGGCGCTCACCTGGAGCCGGGAGCCCGACGGCGTGCTCGTCGCCGACGTGCGCGCCGACGCCTTCTGCCACGGCATGGTGCGGGCGCTCGTCGGTGCATCGATCGCGGTCGGCCTCGGCCGGCTGCCGCCCGAGCGCCTCGCGCAGCTGCTCGACGCCGACCGTCGCTCGAGCGAGTACGCGACCGCGCCCGCCCACGGTCTCACGCTCGTCGAGGTCGGCTACCCGGACGACGACGAGCTCGCCGCGCAGGCCGAGCGGGCCCGCGCGAGACGCCTGGCGCCGGGCGCTCCCGCGATCAGGTACCCTTGACCGTCCGCGTGGCTCGTCCGCGCGGTCCGATCGAGCCCTCCACCCGCTCGTTCCGGCCGGATCCCGGCCCTCGGAACGAGCACCGGAGCGGGATTCACGACCACCTCGACCAGGAAGCGACCGCATTGTGACGCGCACCTACAGCCCCAAGGCTGCCGAGATCCAGCACGACTGGGTCGTCATCGACGCCACCGACATCGTGCTCGGCCGGCTCGCCAGCCACGCCGCCGCCCTGCTGCGCGGCAAGCACAAGCCCACGTTCGTCCCGCACATGGACTCGGGCGACTTCGTGATCATCGTCAACGCCGAGAAGGTGGCGCTCACCGGCTCGAAGCGCGACCAGAAGATGGCGTACCGCCACTCGGGCTACCCGGGCGGCCTCAAGGCGGTCGGCTACGCCGAGCTGCTCGAGACGCAGCCGACCCGCGCCGTCGAGCGCGCCATCCGGGGCATGCTGCCGAAGAACTCCCTCGGTCGCGCCCAGATCAAGAAGCTGAAGGTGTACGCGGGTCCCGAGCACCCGCACGCCGCCCAGCAGCCCACGAACTACACCCTCGACCAGGTCGCGCAGTAGGACTGCGGCAGGACTCGAAAAGGCATACGGACATGGCACGCATCGCAGACTCCATCGACACCCCCGCGACCTTCACCACGGACTCGGCCCCCGCGGCCGAGACGACGGTCACCCGGCCGCCGCTCACCGTCCCCGGTGCCGCGGTCGGCCGCCGCAAGCAGGCCATCGCGCGCGTCCGGCTCGTGCCGGGCACCGGCACCATCACGGTGAACGGCCGCGAGTTCGCGGACTACTTCCCGAACAAGCTCCACCAGCAGCTCATCAACGACCCGTTCACGGTGCTCGAGCTGCAGGGCGCCTACGACGTGATCGCGAAGATCTCGGGTGGCGGCCCCTCCGGCCAGGCCGGTGCGCTGCGCCTCGGCATCGCCCGGGCCCTCAACGAGATCGACGTCGAGAACAACCGGCCCGGTCTCAAGAAGGCGGGCTTCCTGTCGCGCGACGCGCGCGTCAAGGAGCGCAAGAAGGCCGGTCTCAAGAAGGCCCGCAAGGCGCCGCAGTTCTCGAAGCGCTGATCGCACCCGAGGCACCCGCTCCATGCCCAGGCTCTTCGGTACGGACGGTGTCCGGGGGCTCGCGAACCGCGAGGTGACGCCCGAGCTCGCGCTGCGGCTCGCGCAGGCCGCGGCCCACGTGCTCGGCGAGGGGCCGCGGTCCGAGGGCCGTCGGCCCCTCGCGGTGCTCGCCCGCGACCCACGGGTCTCGGGCGAGTTCATCGCGGCGGCCGTCGCGGCGGGGCTCGCCGGCTCCGGCGTCGACGTCGAGGACGCCGGGGTGATCCCCACCCCGGCCACCGCGTTCCTCATCGCCGACATCGGCGCCGACTTCGGCGTGATGATCTCCGCGTCGCACAACCCGGCGCCCGACAACGGCATCAAGATCTTCGCCCGCGGCGGCACGAAGCTGCCCGACGAGGTCGAGGACCGCATCGAGGCGGCGCTCGAGCGCCCGCCGCTCGCGCCCACCGGCGCGGATGTCGGCCGCATCCGGCGCTTCGCCGACGCCGAGGACCGGTACGTCGTGCATCTCATCGAGACGCTGCCGCACCGGCTCGAGGGCCTGCGCATCGTGCTCGACTGCGCGAACGGCGCCGCGGCGGGGGTCTCGCCCGAGGCGTTCACGCTCGCCGGCGCGCAGGTGGTGCACGTGGTCGGCAACGACCCGGACGGCGTCAACATCAACGACGGCGTCGGCTCGACCCACCTCGAGACGCTGCAGCGCGCGGTGCTCGAGCACGGCGCCGACGCGGGCATCGCGCACGACGGCGACGCCGACCGCTGCCTCGCGGTCGACGCGACCGGCGCGGTCATCGACGGCGACCGGATCATGGCGGTGCTCGCCGCCGGCATGCAGGAGCGCGGGGTGCTGCGCGAGCACACCCTCGTCGCCACCGTCATGAGCAACCTCGGGCTGCACCGCGCCATGCGCGACGCCGGCATCGAGGTGCTCGAGACCCGCGTCGGCGACCGGTACGTGCTCGAGACCCTGGGGGAGCGGGGCCTCTCGCTCGGCGGCGAGCAGTCGGGCCACGTGATCATGAGCGACCACGCCACGACCGGCGACGGCCTGCTCACCGGCCTGCACCTGCTCGCCGAGATGGCGCGCACCGGCCGCTCGCTCGCCGAGCTCGCCGCGCGCGTGACGATCTACCCGCAGGTGCTCGTCAACGTGCGCGAGGTCGATCGCGCGCGGGTCGAGTCCGACGAGGGCGTGATCGCGGCGGTGGCCGCCGCCGAGGCCGAGCTCGGCGACTCCGGCCGGGTGCTGCTGCGCCCGTCGGGCACCGAGCCGGTGGTGCGCGTCATGGTCGAGGCCGCCGATCACGACACCGCCGAGGCGGTGGCCGCGCGCCTCGCCGACGTCGTGCGCGAGCGTCTGGCCCTGGAGCCCGCCGAGGCCTGACCGCCGCCGAGGCGGGCGTCGCGCGGTGCTTCTGGCGTCGCGCGGTCTGCATGCGTACCGCGCGACGCCACGGCTACCGCGCATCGTGGACGGGGCCCGTATGCCGTCGGGACGCTCGTCGGCGCTCGTCCGCCTGCAGCGGTCCCGAGGGCATGCCGAAGCCGCCCGAACGGGGCGCTGGGCGGGTCAGATCTTGCGCAGGAGCACCGAGCGGACCGCGTGGTCCGCGGCCTTGCGCAGCACGAGCGTGGCGCGCGAGCGCGTCGGCAGCACGTTCTCGCGCAGGTTCGGCTCGTTGATCGCGTGCCAGATCGACGACGCCGTGGCCCGCGCCTCCGCCTCGTCGAGCGACGCGTAGCGGTGGAAGTACGACCGCGGGCTCGCGAACGCCGCGGTCTGCAGCCGCCGGAACCGCTCGACGTACCACCGCTCGATGTCGCTGGTGCGGGCGTCGACGTAGATGCCGAAGTCGAACAGGTCGGACACGGCGAGCCCGGTGCGCGGCGGCGGCTGCAGCACGTTCAGGCCTTCGACGATGAGCACGTCCGGCTGGTGCACGATCACCGAGGCGTCGGGGACGATGTCGTACGCCTCGTGCGAGTAGACGGGGGCGCGCACCTCGGGCATGCCGCTCTTCACCGCCGCGACGAAGCGCAGCAGCGCACGCCGGTCGTAGGACTCGGGGAAGCCCTTCCGCTGCAGCAGTCCGCGCCGCTCGAGCTCGGCGTTCGGCAGCAGGAACCCGTCGGTCGGCACGAGCTCGACCCGCGGGGTGTCGTCCCAGCGGGCGAGCAGCTCGCGGAGCAGCCGCGCCACGGTCGACTTGCCGACGGCGACCGAGCCGGCCACCCCGATCACGAACGGCGTGGTCCGCGTCGAGGAGTTGAGGAACGCGCTCGTGCGGGCGTGCAGCTGGCGCGCCCCGGTGGCGTAGAGGTTCAGCAGCCGGCTGAGCGGCAGGTAGACCTCCGCCACCTCGAGGGAGTCGAGCGGCTCGCCGAGGCCACGCAGGTGCAGCAGCTCGGCCTCGGTGAGCGGCTGCGGCACGCCCTGCGCGAGGGCCGCCCAGTCGGCGCGCTCGATCTCGAGGAAGGGGCTCCGGGGGCCCGTGTGCAGCCCACCGGCGCGATCCGACATCGGGAGCGATCGTACCGACGGGCCGCTGGGCGCCTCCGACGCGCCGGTACACTCGACCCCCGATGTGCGGAATCGTCGGGTACGTAGGTCCACGCGATGCGATCGAGGTGCTCGTCGGGGGGCTGAAGCGGCTCGAGTACCGCGGGTACGACTCGGCCGGCGTCGCCGTGATCGGCGGGGACGGCGAGCTCGCCACGCACAAGCGGGCGGGCAAGCTCGGGGTGCTCCAGCGCGACCTCGTCGCCGAGCCGCTGCCGCGCAGCGAGACGGGCATCGGCCACACCCGCTGGGCCACGCACGGCGGCCCGACGGACGTGAACGCCCACCCGCACCTCGGTGACCACGGCCGCCTCGCCCTCATCCACAACGGCATCATCGAGAACTACGCCGCGCTCCGCGACGAGCTCGCCGCCGAGGGCTACACCTTCGCGAGCGAGACCGACACCGAGATCGCCGCGGTGCTGCTCGGCCGCGAGTACGGCCGCACCAACGATCTGGTCGGCGCCTTCCGGGCGGTCGTCGGCCGCCTGCACGGCGCCTTCACGCTGCTCGCGGTGCACGCGGACGAGCCCGGCCTCGTCGTCGGCGCGCGGCGCAACTCGCCGCTCGTCGTGGGTCTCGGCGACGGCGAGCAGTTCCTCGGCTCCGATGTCGCCGCGTTCGTGCAGTACACGCGCCGGGCGCTCGCCATCGGGCAGGACGAGATCGTCGCGATCCGCCCCGACGGCATCGAGCTCATGGACTTCGAGGGCCGGCCCGTCCAGGGCGAGGAGTACGAGATCGCGTGGGACGCCTCCGCCGCCGACAAGGGCGGGTGGTCGAGCTTCATGGCGAAGGAGATCAGCGAGGAGCCCGACGCGATCGAGCAGACGCTGCTCGGCCGCCTCCACGACGACGGGGTCGACCTCGACGAGGAGCTCGCCCCCGGCATCGACGACGACGTCGTCCGCTCGATCACCCGCATCCTGCTGCTCGGCGCGGGGACCGCCTCGTACTCGGGCCTGCTCGGCAAGTACGCGATCGAGAAGTGGGCCGGGGTGCCCGTCGAGGTCGAGCTCGCCCACGAGTTCCGGTACCGCGACCCGGTGCTCGACGCGGGCACGCTCGTCGTCTCGATCAGCCAGTCCGGCGAGACCATGGACACGCTGATGGCGGTCCGCTACGCAGCCGAGCGCGGTGCCCGCACCCTGTCGATCTGCAACACCCAGGGCGCGACCATCGCTCGCGAGTCCGACGCCGTGCTCTACACCCGCGCGGGCCCCGAGGTCGCCGTCGCGAGCACGAAGGCGTTCTCCGCGCAGGTCATCGCCCTCTACCTGCTCGGTCTGCACCTCGCGCAGAAGCGCGGCACGCTCGGCGCCGAGGAGACCCGCCGGCTCGTCGCCGACCTGCGTGCGCTGCCGGCGCAGCTGCAGACCGTGCTCGAGTCGGGCGGCGAGGTGCGCGAGCTCGCGCGCAGCATGTCGGACACCCGCAGCGTGCTGTTCCTCGGTCGCCACGCCGGCTACCCGATCGCGCTCGAGGGCGCGCTCAAGCTGAAGGAGCTCGCGTACATCCACGCGGAGGGCTTCGCGGCGGGGGAGCTGAAGCACGGCCCGATCGCGCTCATCGAGCCCGGGCAGCGCGTCTTCGTCGTCGTGCCGAGCCCGCGCGACCGCAACAGCCTGCACCCGAAGGTGATCTCGAACATCCAGGAGATCCGCGCCCGCGGCGCCCACGTGCTCGCCGTGGCGGAGGCGGGCGATGTCGCGGTGCTGCCGTACGCGGACGACGTGCTGCGCATCCCGCTCGCCGGCCCGCTGTTCGAGCCGCTGCTCGCCGTCGCCCCGCTGCAGATGTTCGCGATGGAGCTCGCGGCGGCGAAGGGGCTCGACGTCGACCAGCCGCGCAACCTCGCGAAGTCCGTCACCGTCGAGTAGGCGCGACGTGATCCTCGGCATCGGCGTCGACGTGGTCGACATCGCGCGCTTCGGGCGCTCCCTCGAGCGCACGCCGCCGCTGCGCGACCGGATCTTCGCGCCGAGCGAGCGCGGTCTGCCGCTCAGCTCGCTCGCCGCGCGGTTCGCGGCGAAGGAGGCGCTCATCAAGGCCGCGGGCGACTCCACCGGCTTCAGCTGGCAGGACATGGTGGTGACGAGCGACGCCGACCGCCGGCCGAGCCTGCGCGTCACCGGCCGCGTGGCGGAGCGCCTCGCCGAGATGGGCGCGACGGTCACGCACCTGTCGATGAGCCACGACGCGGGGATCGCTTCTGCGTTCGTGGTGCTCGAGGCGGCGTCGTGAGCAGGCTCGTCCACGCGCCGAGCGCCGGGCCCGCGCCTGCCGGTAGTACCGCCGCGCCGCGCAGCGGCGTGGCGGCCGTGCGGGCGGGGAGCGTCGCGGCAGCGGCCGGGATTCCCCGCCCGGAAGGGGCGGTGGGCCCAGGCCGTCGCTCCGAGCCCCAGCGCGCGTGTCTCGGGGCGACGTGACCGTCGGCGAGCCCGAGCGCATCGCCTGGATCGACACCGGCGCGATCGCGGCGAACGTCCGGCGCCTGCGCGAGCTCGCGGGCACGCCGCGGCTGCTCGCGGTCGTGAAGGCCGACGGGTACGGCCACGGCGCCCTGCACGCCGCCCGGGGCGCGCTCGAGGGCGGCGCCGACTGGCTCGGCGTGGCGGATCCGGCCGAGGCCCTCGCGCTGCGTGCCGCCGGGGTCGACGCGCCGCTGCTCGCCTGGCTGCTCGACGGCGGCGCGGACTTCGGGCCGGCCGCCGCCGCGTCGGTCGACCTCGGGGTCTCGACGCTCGACCAGCTCGCACGCATCGCCGCGACGGCGCCGGGGGCCGCGGTCCAGCTGAAGGTCGAGACGGGCCTCAGCCGCAACGGGCTCCCGCCCGAGTCGTGGGACGCCGCGTTCGCCCGCGCGGCCGAGCTCGAGCGCGCCGGTGCGCTGCGCGTGCGCGGCCTGTTCAGCCATCTCGCGAACACCTCCGGCGACGACGACGCCCTGCAGGAGCAGCGGTTCGCCGACGCCGTCCGGCGGGCTCGCGCCGCGGGCCTCGCTCCCGGGCTCCTGCACCTCGCGGCCACCGAGGCCGCCATCGGGCGCGACCAGTCCGCCTACGACATGGTGCGCACCGGCATCGGGATCTACGGCGTCTCGCCGTACGACGACGGCGATGCCGCGCGGCTGGGGCTCACGCCGGCCATGACGCTCACGACCCGGGTCGTCGCGGTGCGGCGCGTGCCCGCGGGCGCCGGGGTCTCCTACGGCTCCACCTGGCGCGCCCCCGCGCCGACGAACCTCGCGCTCGTGCCGGTGGGGTACGCCGACGGCATCCCGCGCGCCGCGTCGAACCGGGCGGAGGTGCTGCTCGCCGGCCGTCGGCGGCCGGTGCGCGGCCGGATCGCCATGGACCAGCTGGTCGTCGAGACCGGGGACGACGAGGTGCGGGTCGGCGAGCCGGTGGTGGTCCTCGGCGATCCCGCCACCGGCGCGCCCTCCGCCGCCGAGTGGGCTGCCTGGGCGGGGACCATCGGCTACGAGATCGTCACCCGCATCGGGCCCCGCGTGCAGCGGCGGCCACGGTGACCGAGCGCCTCGAGGTGCCGGACGCCGAGGCGATGCGCGATCTCGGACGCCGGCTCGGCGTAGTCCTGCGCGCCGGCGACCTCGTGCTGCTCACCGGCCCGCTCGGTGCCGGCAAGACGACGCTCACGACCGGCATCGGCGACGCGCTCGGGGTGCGCGGGCCGGTCACGAGCCCCACCTTCGTGCTCGCCCGCACCCACCCCGCCCCAAACGGGCGCCCGCCGCTCGTCCACGTCGACGCCTACCGGCTGCGCTCCGCCGCCGAGCTCGACGACCTCGACCTCGACTACGACGGCGCCGTGGTCGTCGTCGAGTGGGGCGAGGGGCTGCTCGAGGGCGTGAACGAGTCGCTGCTCGAGATCCGCATCGAGCGCCCGGCCGGCGCGCACGGCGATGAGGACGACGAGGACGAGGCCCCGGAGCCGCGGACCGTCGAGGTGCGGGCGACCGGGCCGCGCTGGGCGGCGGGGGCGCCGCTCCTAGGCTGAGGGGCGTGATCCTCGCCGTCGACACCTCCGGCGCGACCGGCGTCGCGGTGGTCGGCGACGACGGCTCGGTGGTCGCCGAGCGCGTCTCGGACGACCCGCGTGGCCACGCGGAGACGATCGGGCCGCTGCTCGCCGAGGTGCTCGCCGCGGCTGCGGGTCGCATCGACGCGGTCGCCTACGGCGTCGGGCCCGGCCCCTTCACAGGCCTCCGCGTCGGGATGGCCGCCGCCCGTGCCGCGGCCCTCGCGCTCGGCGTGCCCGAGCTGCCGGTGCTGAGCCATGACGCGATCGCGCTCGCGGCGATCGAGGACGGCGCGCCCGGCCGGTTCGCGGTCGTCACCGACGCGAAGCGGCGCGAGCACCACGTGACCGTCTACTCCGGCGCCGACGCCTCCGGTCTGCCGGTCCGGGCCGAGCAGCCCGCGGTCGTCGGCGAGCCGCCCGCGCTGCCGCAGGCGGGGGGCCCGGTCCGCCCGGCGCTCGTCGGCCGGGTCGCCGCGCTCCGTCGCCGCGCCGGCCTGCCCGCCGATCCGCCCGAGGCGCGGTACCTGCGCAGCCCCGACGTGACGCTGTCCTCGGCGAGGCGCCCATGACCGCCGCGGTGCGCCCCGCCCGGCCGGGAGACCTGGCCGCGATCATGACGATCGAGCGCGCGAGCTTCCCGACCGACGCCTGGAGCGAGCGGGCGATGCGCGAGACCCTCGACGGCCCGGACGCCGTCGCGCTCGCCGCCGAGGACGACGGCCGCCTCGTCGGCTACGGCGCCGTGCTCGCTCCCCGCGGCGCCGCCGACGCGGACGTGCTCACGCTCGCCGTCGCCCAGGCCGACCGCGGCGCCGGCACCGGGCGCGCCCTCCTCGAGGGGCTGCTCGAGGCGGCGGGGGAGCGGGGCGCGCGGACGGTCTTCCTCGAGGTGCGCGCCGACAACGCCGTGGCGCAGCGCCTCTACACGACGCGCGGGTTCGTCGGCGTCGGCCGCCGGCCGCACTACTACCAGCCGGACGACGTCGACGCCGTGGTGATGCGGCTCGACCTGACGCCGGGAGGCGCCGCGTGACCGGACCGCTCGTGCTCGGCATCGAGACCTCCTGCGACGAGACCGGTGTCGGGATCGTCCGCGGCCGCGAGGTGCTCGCGAACGTCATCGCCTCGTCGATGGAGGAGCAGGCCCGCTACGGGGGCGTCGTGCCCGAGATCGCCGCGCGCGCCCACCTCGAGGCGATGGGCCCCGCGCTCACGCAGGCGCTCGACACGGCCGGTGTGCGCCTGCAGGACCTCGACGCGATCGCGGTCACCGCCGGCCCGGGGCTCGCGGGCGCCCTCATGGTCGGCGTCGGGGCGGCGAAGGGCCTCGCCACCGCCCTCGGCAAGCCGCTGTACGGCGTGAACCACCTGGTCGGCCACGTCGCCGCCGACCTGCTGAGCCTGCCCGGCAGCCCGCGGGACGGCGCCGTGCTCCCGACGATCGCGCTGCTCGTCTCGGGCGGCCACACGTCGCTGCTCGCCGTCGACGACCTGACGAGCGGAATCCGGCTGCTCGGCGAGACGCTCGACGACGCCGCGGGGGAGGCGTTCGACAAGGTCGCGAGGCTGCTCGGTCTGCCCTACCCGGGTGGCCCGCGCATCGACGCCGCCGCGGTGGACGGCGACCCCGCCGCCATCCGCTTCCCGCGCGGGCTGACCGCCGCGAAGGACCGGGCCGCGCACCGCTACGACTTCTCCTTCTCCGGCCTGAAGACGGCGGTGGCGCGGCACGTCGAGGGCGAGGAGGCCGCCGGACGCGCCGTCGCGCTCGCCGACACCGCCGCGAGCTTCCGCGAGGCCGTCGTCGACGTGCTCGTCACGAAGGCGCTCGACGCCTGCGCCGAGACGGGGGTGCCCCGCCTGCTGCTCGGGGGCGGCGTCGTCGCGAACCGACGGCTGCGCGACGTCGCCCTCGAGCGCGCCGAGCGCGCCGGCGTGGCCGTACGCATCCCGCCGTTCGAGCTCTGCACCGACAACGGGGCGATGATCGCGGGCGTCGGCGCGATGCGCGTCGCGGCCGGCTTCCCGCCGAGCGACCTCGGCTTCGGCGTCGATTCGACCCTGCCCGTCGACGCCGTGCAGGTCTGATGGACCGCGGAGATGCGCCGCGTCTTGACGCCGTCGGGGGTCGCCCGCGAGCATTGCAGCCGCCCGGGCGCCCGCCCGGCGAAGGAGGCCGCATGACCGACTACCAGCCCGTCCCGCCGCCCCCGCCGCCGTACCCCGGCACCCCCGAGGAGCGGCGAACGCCGACCCTCAGCATCCTCGCGATCATCTTCGGCATCCTCGGCGCCGTCCTGTCGCTGTTCGTCTTCGGCACCGGGTTCCTGCCCGGCGCCGCGGGCGTCGTCCTCGGCTTCCTCGGTCGCCGGCGCGAGCCGCAGGCGAGGGGGCTCTGGCTCACCGGCATCATCACCGGTTTCGTCGCGATCGCCCTCTCGATCATCTGGGTCATCATCTTCGCGATCGGGATCGCGGTCGCCCGCTCCAGCGGCTCGTACTGACCGTCAGCCGGGCACCGGGTCACCGGTGCCCGGCAGGCGGCGGCACACGAGGGCGACGCGGCGCTCGGTCGTGCGTGTCACGATCAGCGTGGCCTCGGCGTCCCCCGAGAGCCCGAGGAACGTGCGGAAGACGGCCGGGTCGAGGTCCACGCCCCGCTTCTTGATCTCGAGCCGGCCGACGCCGCGCGCTCGCAGCTCCTTGCGGATGCGGAGTCGGTCGAACGGCAGCACCGCCTCGATCTCGAACGAGGCGAGGAACGGCGTCGCGAGCGGCCGATCGCCCGTGAGGTAGGCGATGCCCGCGGCCACCGGATGCGTGCCGGTGGTGCGCGCGAGGTCACCGAGCAGCCGCGCACGGATCACGGCGCCGTCCGGCTCGTGCAGGTAGCCGCCGAGCGGTCCCGGCTCCTCGTCCTCCGCGTCGCCGGCGCCGGTGAGCTCGGCCGCGCCGCGCGGGGTGACGACGAGCGCCGCGCGACGCACGCCCTCGCGGCGCAGGTCGCCGAACCAGACGGCGGTCTCGACCACGTCGCCGCCGGACGACACCCACTGCGTCTCGGCCGCCTCGGGCAGCGTGGCCCGGTCGTGCGCGGGCGAGAGCTTCACCCCGACCGGGAGGCGTTCGGCGAGGCCGTAGGCGAAGGCGAGGGAGGGGGAGTAGGCATCGGCCGCGATCCGGCGGGTGTCGTCGTGACCCGTCGATCGCCGCGCCGGGTCGAGCCACACGGCGCCGACCCCCGTGAGATCGGCCTCCTCCGCGTCGCCGGCGCGCACGTCGACCGACGGGAACGGGGCGAGGTTGTACGCGGCGAGCGCGGCGGTCACGGGGTCGCGCTCGACGGCGAGCACGTCGAGGTCGACCGCCGCGAAGGCGAGCGCGTCGCCGCCGAGCCCGCACCCCAGGTCGGCGACACGGTCGACGCCGAGCGCGCGGAACCGCGCCGCGTGGTGCGCCGCCACGTCGAGCCGCGTGGCCTGCTCGAGCCCCGCCCGGGTGAGGAGCATCCGTGCGGCGAAGTCGCCGAACTTCTGCGTCGCGCGCCGG
This sequence comes from Amnibacterium sp. CER49, assembly GCF_029846255.1. GTDB lineage: Bacteria > Actinomycetota > Actinomycetes > Actinomycetales > Microbacteriaceae > Amnibacterium. The sequence goes on from NZ_JARVWQ010000001.1 coordinate 1,693,887, forward strand.
CGCAGCTTCGCCTGCGTCAGGATGATCGCGGTCTCGTCGGGGCCGAAGCCCGCGCGGCGCAGCGCGGTGGAGCGGGCGAGCACGTCGGCCGTGCCGGACGGAGCGGGCTCCGCGTCGACGGCCGCGAGCACCCGGGGGGTGAGCAGACGCTCGAGCTCCTCGCGCTCCACGACCTCACCGTAACGTCCGGGCCGCGCCGGTCCGTTGGCACTCGCATTGCAGGAGTGCCAGCCGAGCCCCTAGACTCGGCTCCTGGCACTCGGCTGCCTAGGGTGCCAGCAGAACGTCCGACGGAAGAAAGAAGAGGTGGACCGTGCCGGTCTCCATCAAGCCGCTCGAGGATCGCATCGTGATCAGCCAGGTCGAGGCCGAGCAGACGACCGCGTCGGGTCTGGTCATCCCCGACACCGCCAAGGAGAAGCCCCAGGAGGGCGAGGTCGTCGCCGTGGGCCCGGGTCGCATCGACGACAACGGCAACCGCGTGCCGCTCGACGTCGCCGTGGGCGACCGGGTGCTCTACTCGAAGTACGGCGGCACCGAGGTCAAGGTCGGCGGCGAGGACTACCTCGTGCTGTCGGCCCGCGACGTGCTCGCCGTCGTCACCCGCTGACGCTTCCGTCCTTCCAGAGGGCCCGCATCCCGTGAGGGGTGCGGGCCCTCTGTCGTCCGGTGCCGTCGGTGGCCGGAGGTAGCGTCGTGCGGTGACCGACCGTCCCGCGCCGTCCGAGACCCGCACCGGACTCGGCCTCGGGCTGCTCGCGTACCTGCTCTGGGGCGCGATGCCGGTCTACTTCCTCGCCATGCGGCCCGCGGGCGCGATCGAGATCGTCAGCTGGCGCATCCTCTTCTCGCTCGTCTTCTGCGCCCTGCTGCTCACCGTCACCCGCGGCTGGCGGTCGTTCGCGGGCGTGCTCCACGATCGGCGCGCCACGCTGCTCCTCGGGCTCGCCGGCGCGCTCATCTACGTCAACTGGACGGTGTACGTCTTCGCGTCGACCACCGGCCGCGTCGTCGACGCGGCGCTCGGGTACTTCATCAACCCCATCGTCACCGTGCTGCTCGGCGTGTTCGTGCTCCGCGAGCGGCTGCGGGCCTGGCAGTGGGTCGCGGTCGGCATCAGCGGGGTCGCCGTCGTCGTGCTCGGTGTCGAGGCGCGCTCGCTGCCGTGGATCTCGCTCGCGCTCGCGGCGTCGTTCGGCCTCTACGGCCTCGTGAAGAAGCGGGTCGGCGGCCGCGTCGACGTCGTGTCGGGCCTCACGCTCGAGACCGCCTGGCTGACCCCGGTCGCGGTGGTGCAGGTGGTCGTGGTCGCGACGACGGGCGATCTCGCGTTCGGGCGCGCCGGTCTCGCGCCGACCCTGCTGCTGCTGAGCGCCGGCATCGGCACCGCGGTGCCGCTGCTGCTGTTCGCCGCCGCGGCGAAGCGACTGCCGCTCAGCGTCGCCGGGTTCCTGCAGTACCTCACGCCGATCCTGCAGCTCGTCGTCGGCGTGCTCGTGCTCCACGAGGCGATGCCGGCGGCCCGGCTCGCGGGATTCGCGCTCGTCTGGATCGCGCTGCTCGTGCTGGTCGTCGAGGGGCTCGTCGTCGGCGGCCGGGCCCGCAGGCGCGTGCCGCTGACCCCCGTCCGGGTTACGGACCCGTAACGAAGCCGCCCCCGAAACACGCTCGGAACCTCCGCTGCCTAGGTTGGCCCCTACCGGCGGGGGCGGCACGTGCCCGGCCGGTGCCCCTGATCCCAGACGAAGGAGTGCAATGCCTGCACACCCCCGCCGCGGTCGCCTCGCGACCGTTTGGGCGATCGGCGCTGCGACCGCAGTGGCCCTCGCCGCCTGCTCATCGCCCTCGGGCTCCGGATCGTCGCCGTCGGCGTCCTCGAGCTCCTCCTCGAGCACGTCGGCCGCACCGGCCCCGGCGCCCTCGACGAAGATCGCCGCCGCCGCGGCCTGCCCGTCGGGCTCCGACCCCAAGACGACGTTCAAGCTCGGGACGTTCCTGCCGCTCACGGGCAGCCTCGCGTTCCTCGCGCCGGCAGCGATCGGCGGCAGCGGGCTCGCGCTGCAGGACATCAACGCCGCGGGCGGCGTGAACGGCCAGAAGGCCTGCTCCATCTCGGTCGACTCCTCCGACGCCGACAACCCGACCATCGGGTCGACGAACGTGAAGAAGCTGCTGCAGGCGCGGGTCTCCGCCATCCTCGGCGCCGAGTCCTCGAGCGTCACCGAGAGCGTGCTGCCGACCGTGTCGGCCTCGAACACCGTCATGTTCTCGCCGGCGAACACCGACGACGCGCTCTCCGGCGCCTCGAAGTGGTACTTCCGCGACGCGGCCCCGAACAAGGCCGAGGGCGACGCGCTCGGCAAGCAGATCGTGGCCGACGGCAACTCGAAGGTCGCCATCCTCGTGTTCAACGACGCGTACGGCACCAACCTGCGCGACTCGACGCAGGCGGCGATCGAGGCGAACGGCGGCACCGTCGTCTACGGCGCGAAGGGCAAGAACCAGGAGTTCTCGAGCAAGGAGACGAACTTCAGCTCCGAGGTCCAGGCGGCGCTCGCGGCGAAGCCCGACGCGGTGGTCATCATCGCGTTCGACCAGACCACGCAGATCGTGCCCGCGCTCGTCTCCGCCGGCTTCAAGATGCCGAAGGCCTACTTCGTCGACGGCAACCTGAACGACTACACCGGCAAGCTCCCGGCGAACACGCTGAACGGCGCCCAGGGCACCGCGCAGGGCGTGAACCCGAACACCGAGCTCCGCAAGAAGATCCAGGCCTGGTACTCGAACGCCGGCGGCGGCACGATCACCTCGTTCGGCTACGGCGCGGAGTCGTACGACGCGACCACGCTGCTCGCGCTCGCCGCGGTGAAGGGCGGCGACTCGTCGTCCGCCACCATCCAGGCGAACCTGCTCGCGGTCTCCGGCGCGAACGGCGGCACCGTCTGCAAGTCCTACAAGGAGTGCGTCGGCCTGCTGAAGCAGAAGAAGGCCATCCACTACGAGGGCCTCGCCGGCATCGGCCCGTTGAACGACAAGCACGACCCGTCCACGGGCTACGTGAGCGTCTACCGGTACAAGGGCAACAACCCGACGGAGTTCGTGAACGCCGTCAAGGGCGGCGCCTGATCCGCTGACGGATCCGGGGGTCCGGTCGCACCGAGCGACCGGGCCCCCGGCCGTACCGCCCGCCGCGCCCCGCCGCGCCCGTCCGGAAGGACCAGACGCCCCGTGCCCTCCCCTCGACGATCCCGCCGGCTGCTCGCCGCGCTCCCCGGCGCGGTGCTGCTGGGGGCCCTCGCCTCCGCCCTGCTCGGCGCCGCGCCCGCGCTGGCCGCCAGCCCCTCACCCACCCCCGTGCCCACCTCCGGCACGCAGTCGGTCGTCGAGGCCACGGCGTCGTGCGCCGTGAACGATACGACCGCCTGCGTGCGCGGCGCCCTGCACGACGACAACGGCAACCCGGTCAAGGGCGTGACGATCCAACTCACGCCGCCGTCCGGCACCGCGGTCCCGACGCGCACCGACGCGAACGGCTCGTACGTCTACACGGTGAAGAAGGCGGGCGCCTACCGCCTCGCCCTCGTGCCCGCGAGCCTGCCGAAGGGCATCAAGGCCGCCGCGCCGAGCCGCACCGTCCAGGTCTCGCTCGGTCAGCTGACGCCGGGTGCCTTCGCGCTCACGGGCACGTTCTCCGGCTCGAAGAGCACCGCCGGCCCGACGGTCACGCCGCTCACGATGCTGTGGGACCAGATCAGCAACGGCCTGCTGCTCGGGCTGCTGCTCGCGCTCGCGTCGATCGGGCTGTCGCTCATCTACGGCACCACCGGCCTGTCGAACTTCGCCCACGGCGAGCAGGTGACCCTCGGCGGCATCCTCGCCTGGACCTTCGGCACCGTGCTGCAGTGGAACTTCCTCGTCGCCTGCATCGTCACGGTGCTCGTCTGCGGCCTCTCCGGCTACGTGCAGGACCGGCTCATCTGGGGACCGCTGCGGCGCCGCGGGCTCGGGCTCACGCAGCTCATGGTCGTGACGATCGGCCTCTCGCTCGCGCTGTCGTACGTCTTCCAGTACTTCGCGGGCGCGGGCGTGCACGCGCTCACCCCGACGATCCAGCTGACGGGCGGACCGCTCGACCTCACCGCGAACGCGTACCTCGCGATGCTCATCTCGATCGTGGTGCTCGTCGCCGTCGGGCTCGCGCTGCAACGCACGCGCATCGGCCGGGCCACCCGCGCCGTCTCGGACAACCGCGCGCTCGCCGCCGCTTCCGGCATCGACGTCGACCGCATCATCCGGCTCGTCTGGACCGTCTCGATGGCGCTCGCCGGGCTCGCCGGCATCCTCTACGGCCTCGTCTACGGCGGCGTGAACTGGGCGACCGGGCAGGCGATCCTGCTGCTCATGTTCGCGGCGACCACGCTCGGCGGCCTCGGCACGGCGTTCGGCGCGCTCGTCGGGTCGATCGTGATCGGCCTCGTCGTGCAGGTGTCGAGCCTGTTCCTGTCGGGCGACCTGCGCTACGCGACCGCCTTGCTCATCCTGATCCTGGTGCTGCTGTTCCGGCCCCAGGGCATCCTCGGCCGCCGCGAACGCGTCGGCTGACCGGGCTCTCGGAAAGACGGAGAGGACGAAGGCATGGACTTCCTCACCTCGCTGCTCACCGACTTCGGGCAGCAGATCCTGTCGTCGGTGACCGCGGCGTTCGCGATCGCCGTGATCGGCCTGAACCTGCACTTCGGCTACACCGGCCTCGTCAACATCGGCCAGGCCGGCTTCATGCTCATCGGGGGATACGGCCTCGCCATCACGGTCGAGCTCGGCGGCGGCTTCTTCCTCGGGGTCGCCGTCGGCCTCGTCGCGGCGGTGCTGTTCGCGCTGATCCTCGGTCTGCCGACCCTCAAGCTGCGCGGCGACTACCTCGCGATCGTCACGATCGCCGCCGCGGAGATCATCCGGATCGTCGGTGACAACCAGTCGCTGTCGCAGTGGACGGGCGGCGCCGCGGGCATCCCCGGGCGCGTCTACCAGGGGGCCTTCACGGCGCTGTCGCCCTTCCCGGACCAGCAGCTCCAGATCGGGCCGTACAACTACCCGCTCACCTCGGGCGACAGCTGGTTCCTCCGCATCGTCTGCTGGGTCGTGCTCGCGATCGTCGTCCTGCTCGTCTGGCTGCTCATGCGCAGCCCGTGGGGCCGCACCGTGAAGGGCATCCGCGAGGACGAGGACGCGATGCGCAGCCTCGGCAAGAACGTGTACCTCGTGAAGCTGCAGTCGCTCGTGCTCGGCGGCGTCATCGGTGCGGCCGGCGGCATGCTCTACGTGCTGTCGTCGTCGGTGCAGGCCGACTCCCTCGGCCGCACGACGACCTTCCTCCTGTACACCTGCCTGCTGCTCGGCGGCGCCGCGACGGTGTTCGGGCCGGTGCTCGGATCCGTGCTGTACTTCATCGTCATCATCGGGCTGAACGACGTGGTCAGCCAGTTCGTGCCGAAGCAGATCATGAACGAGCAGCAGATCCCGCAGTTCGGCTGGATCGTGGTCGGGATCGGCCTCATGCTGCTCGTGATCTTCCGGCCGCAGGGCATCCTCGGCAACAAGAAGGAGCTGTCGTTCGGTGACTGAGCCCGCTCCCGCCGTCCCCGCTCGCGGTCGCCTCGAGGGGTACGACTACGACCGCGCCGCCCTGCGGCGCAAGCTCGCCGAGGTGCCGCAGGAGCCCGGCAGCGCGAAGCCCCAGCCGATCCTCGCCGTCGACGACATCGTGCGGCGCTTCGGCGGCGTCACGGCCGTCGACGTCGACCACCTCGAGGTGCAGCGCGGGGCGATCACCGCGCTCATCGGCCCGAACGGCGCGGGCAAGACCACCTTCTTCAACCTCATCACGGGCTTCGACCGCCCGTCGCGGAAGGAGGAGGGGCGCACGCCGCGGTGGGTGTTCCAGGGCACCGAGCTCGCCTCGACGAGCGCGTTCCGCGTGGCGCAGTCCGGCATGGTGCGCACCTTCCAGCTCACGAAGGCGCTCGAGCGCATGACGGTGATGGACAACATGCTGCTCGGCGCGCAGGACCAGCCGGGGGAGCGCATCCTCACCGCGCTGTTCCGGCCGGCCTGGCGCAAGCGCGAGGCGGAGATCCGCGAGAAGGCGGCCGCCCTGCTCGCGCGCTTCACGCTCGACACGAAGCGTGACGACTACGCCGGCAGCCTCTCGGGGGGCCAGCGCAAGCTGCTCGAGATGGCGCGGGCGCTCATGAGCGACCCGGCGATGATCATGCTCGACGAACCGATGGCCGGCGTGAACCCGGCGCTCACGCAGTCGCTGCTCGGACACATCCAGGACCTGCGCGACCAGGGCACCACCGTGCTCTTCGTCGAGCACGACATGCACATGGTGCGGCACATCTCCGACTGGGTCGTCGTCATGGCCGAGGGCCGCGTCGTGGCCGAGGGGCCGCCCGCGAACGTCATGGCGCACCAGGCCGTCGTCGACGCCTACCTCGGCTCGCACCACGACCAGGACCTCGGCGACGACGCGCTGCTCGACGAGGACTTCGGTCAGGCGGTCGCGGCCGAGGACGCCGAGCGGGAGGGACGCGCCTGATGGTCGCCACGCAGCAGATCGGGACCCCGGTCGTCGACGCCCAGCACCTCGTCGCGGGGTACCTGCCGGGCATCAACATCCTGAACGACTGCAGCCTCACCGCGTACCCCGGCGAGCTGATCGGCATCATCGGGCCGAACGGCGCCGGCAAGTCGACGCTGCTGAAGGCGCTGTTCGGGCTCGTGCCGGTGCGCTCCGGCACCGTGTCGCTGAACGGCGACGACATCACGAACAGCAAGGCGAACCGGCTCGTGCAGGCCGGAGTCGGCTTCGTGCCGCAGACGAACAACGTCTTCCCGTCGCTCACCATCCAGGAGAACCTGCAGATGGGCCTCTTCCTGCGGCCGAAGAAGCTGACCGAGCGGCTCGACGCCATCTACGACCTCTTCCCGGTGCTGTCGCAGCGCCGCGGGCAGCGGGCGGGCGGGCTGTCCGGCGGCGAGCGGCAGTCGGTCGCCATGGCGCGGGCGCTCATGATGGAGCCGTCGGTGCTGCTGCTCGACGAGCCGTCGGCCGGTCTCTCGCCCGTGCGGCAGGACGAGACGTTCATCCGGACGAGGCGGATCAACCGCACCGGGGTGACCGTGATCATGGTCGAGCAGAACGCGCGTCGCTGCCTGCAGATCTGCGACCGCGGCTACGTGCTCGACCAGGGGCGCAACTCCTACACCGGCACCGGGCGGGAGCTCGCCGACGACCCGAAGGTGATCGAGCTCTACCTCGGTACCCTCGCGCAGGACGTGGAGCAGCTGACGGACACCGAGCTCCCGGCCTGACGAGGCGTCCTCGGAGGGGGTGTCCGGGGGCCGAGACCACGGTCCTGCTGCGCCGACTTGACACCCGTCCGAGGCGCTGGGACCTTGACAGCGACCACTCAGAGAGGAGTGCGCTCGCTATGAGCACCACACGCGCCGGCGGTCCGGCCGCCACCAAGGTCCCCGACACCGGCTTGAAGCGGAACATCGGGTTCATCGGCCTCATGTGGGCCTCCGCCGGCTCCATCATCGGGTCCGGCTGGCTCTACGGAGCCGACAAGGGCATCATCCAAGCCGGTCCCGCCGCGATCTTCTCGTGGATCATCGGCGGCGCCGCGATCCTCGTGCTCGCGCTCGTGCACGCCGAGCTCGGCGGCCTGTACCCGATCGCGGGCGGCACCGCCCGGTTCCCGCACCTCGCCTTCGGCGGCGTCGCGGGGGCGTCGTTCGGCTGGTTCTCGTGGCTGCAGGCCGTCACCGTCTCGCCCATCGAGGTGAGCGCGATGATCGGCTACCTGTCGAGCTACGTGCCGTTCGCGAAGGGCTGGCTCGACGACAAGACCGGCGTGCTGACGGCGCCGGGCCTCGTCGCCGCCGTCGTGATCATGATCGTGTTCGTCGCGATCAACTTCCTGTCCGTCAAGGCGCTCGCGAACACGAACAGCGCCGCGACGTGGTGGAAGATCGGCGTCCCGGTCTTCGCGATCCTCGTGCTCGCCCTCTTCAGCTTCCACGGCAGCAACTTCGGCGGCGGCGACGGCTTCGCCCCGCAGGGCCTGAAGGGCGTGCTCGCCGCGATGCCGAACGCGGGCATCATCTTCGCGCTGCTCGGGTTCGAGCAGGCGGACCAGCTCGCGGGGGAGAGCGCGAACCCGCGCCGCGACATCCCGCGTGCGGTCATCGGCTCGGTCGTCATCGGCCTCGTCATCTACCTCGCGCTGCAGATCGTCTTCATCGCGGCGATCCCGACGTCGAAGATGTCGGGCAGCTGGGCGCACATCGGCGCCCAGTTCCTCACGGGACCGTTCGCGCTCGTCGCGACCGCGGCGGGGCTCGCGTGGCTCGCGGCGATCCTCTACATCGACGCGGTCATCTCGCCCGGCGGCACCGGCCTCATCTACTTCACGGCGACGTCGCGCGTCTCGTACGGCCTCAGCAAGAACGGCTACTTCCCGCGCATCTTCGAGGCCGTCACGAACCGCGGCGTGCCCTGGTTCGGTCTCATCGCCGCATGGTTCATCGGCTGCCTCTGCTTCCTGCCCTTCCCGAGCTGGCAGTCGCTCGTCGGCCTCATCACGAGCGCGTCCGTGCTCATGTACGCCGGGGCCCCGCTCGCCTTCGGTGCGTTCCGCAAGCGCCTGCCCGACGTCGAGCGGCCGTACAAGCTGCCCGGGGGTCAGGTGCTCGCCCCGATCGCGTTCATCGTCGCGAACCTGATCATCATGTGGACCGGGTGGACCACCGACTGGCAGCTCGGCGTCGCGATCATCCTCGGGTACGTCGTCATCGTGCTGAACCGGGTCCTCCGGCTGAACTCGACGCCGATCCACCTCGACTGGAAGGCGGCGCAGTGGCTGCCCGTCTACCTGATCGGGCTCGGCCTCATCGTGCTGTTCAGCGACTGGGGCCCGCTCAAGAACCCGCCGATCACGTTCGGCTGGGACATCCTCGTCGTCGCGGTCTTCAGCCTCGGCATCTACTACTGGGCGATCAACGTGGCCGTCTCCCGCGAGGAGATCGAGCGGATCACCGAGGAGACCGCGGTGCGCATGGAGGAGGACGAGCTCATGTCGGAGCCCGGCCCGGCGCACTAGGCCCTGACCCACGTCGAGCAGGTCGGCCGACCCCCCGGAGTCCACAGGTCGGCCGACCTTCGGGCCGGAAGGTCGGCCGACTTGTTCGGCCGACCGGACTGTTCACGACGCCCGGGCAGGGCTTGCCCTTCCCGGCTCATAAACTCGGGGCATGGCGAGCGATCCGTTCGGGTTCCTGGGACTGACCTACGACGACGTGATGCTCCTGCCGGGGCACACCGACGTCATCCCGAGCGACGCCGACACCTCGTCGCGGCTCACGCGCCGCATCCGGCTCGCGGCCCCGCTGCTGTCGTCCGCGATGGACACCGTGACCGAGTCGCGCATGGCGATCGCCATGGCCCGGCAGGGCGGCATCGGCGTGATCCACCGCAACCTCTCGATCGAGGACCAGGCGGCGCACGTCGACCGCGTGAAGCGCAGCGAGTCGGGCATGATCACCGACCCGGTGACGACGACGCCCGACGCCTCCGTGGCCGAGGTCGACCGGCTCTGCGCGCAGTTCCGGGTGAGCGGCCTCCCCGTCGTCGACGCCGCAGGGCTGCTCGTCGGCATCGTCACGAACCGTGACATCCGCTTCGTCTCGCCCTTCGAGAAGGAGACGACGAAGGTCGCCGACGTGATGACGAAGGCCCCGCTCGTCACGGGCCGCGAGGGCATCTCGCCCGGCGACGCGATCGGCCTGCTCGCGCAGCACCGCATCGAGAAGCTGCCGCTCGTCGACGCGAACGGCCGGCTCACCGGCCTCATCACGGTCAAGGACTTCGAGAAGAGCGAGCGCTACCCGAACGCGACGAAGGACGACGCGGGCCGCCTCCGCGTCGGCGCCGCGATCGGCTTCTTCGGCGACGCGTGGGACCGGGCGATGACGCTCGTCGACGCGGGCGTCGACGTGCTCGTCGTCGACACGGCGAACGGCGACAGCGCCGGCGTGCTCGACATCGTGCGGCGCCTCAAGGCCGAGCCGCGTGCCGCGCACGTCGACGTGATCGGCGGCAACGTCGCGACCCGCTCCGGCGCGCAGGCGCTCGTCGACGCGGGCGTCGACGCCGTGAAGGTCGGCGTCGGGCCGGGCTCGATCTGCACCACGCGCGTCGTCGCCGGCGTCGGTGTGCCGCAGGTGACCGCGGTGTACGAGGCGTCGCTCGCCGCGCGCGAGGCCGACGTGCCCGTCATCGCCGACGGCGGCCTGCAGTACTCGGGCGACATCGCGAAGGCGCTCGTCGCGGGCGCCGACACCGTGATGCTCGGCTCGCTGCTCGCCGGCACCGACGAGAGCCCCGGCGACCTCATCTACGTGAACGGCAAGCAGTTCAAGACCTACCGCGGCATGGGCTCGCTCGGCGCGCTGCAGACCCGCGGCAAGAAGACGTCGTACTCGCGCGACCGCTACTTCCAGGCCGACGTGCCGAGCGACGAGCAGCTGATCGCCGAGGGCATCGAGGGCCAGGTGCCGTACCGCGGTCCGGTGGCGAGCGTCGTGTACCAGCTGCTCGGCGGCCTGCGGCAGTCGATGTTCTACGTCGGTGGCCGCACGGTGCCCGAGCTGAAGGACCGCGGCCGCTTCGTCCGCATCACCGCGGCGGGCCTCAAGGAGTCGCACCCGCACGACGTGCAGATGGTCGTCGAGGCCCCGAACTACCGCCGCTGACCCTCCCTCCGCGGAATCCGGGCCGGTTCCGGCAAGACGGGCGTGGAACGACGCCCGGGATGTCGGAGGCCGCCCGGATCCGCGATCGGCGAGGCCGGTGCGCCGCGCGGCGCGGGAGGGCTGACGGCGGTACGGCCGCAGGGCTAGCATCGCGACCGGATATGCGGGCCGAGGGCGGAGGCGCGGTGGACGAGGAACGGCGCCGGGCGCGGCCGCCCTCCATCCGCGACGTCGCGGAAGCTGCCGGGGTGTCGTACCAGACGGTCTCGAGGGTGCTGAACGCTCATCCCCGGATCGCGCCCGCGACGGCCGAGCGGGTGCGCACCGCCATCGACGAGCTCGGCTACCGGCCGAACCGGGCCGCGCGCGCCCTCGTCACCTCCCGGTCGCGCACCATCGGCGTGCTGCTCACCGCCCGGCCCCTGCACGGGCCGTTCAGCTCGTTCCTCGCCATCGATGCGGCCGCGCGCGAGCGCGGGTACGCGGTGTCCGCGAGCCCGAACGCCTCCGACGACCTCGAGGACATCGCCCGCGCCCTCGACTCCCTGCTCGCCCACGGTGTCGAGGGGATCGTCGCGATCGCGCCGCAGGACCGGGCGCGCGATGCGATCCACCGCATCGGCGCCGAGGTGCCGGTGCTCACGCTGCAGGGTTCGCCGGACGAGGTCGACGGCTTCGTCATCGACCAGCGGGGCGGCGCGCGCCTCGCCACCGAGCACCTGATCGGGCTCGGGCACCGGCGCATCCTGCACCTGCCGGGCCCCGCCGGCTGGGCGGAGGCCGAGGAGCGGCGCCGCGGCTACATCGCGACGATGCGCGACCACGGCCTCGAGGTGCTCCTCGCACCGGAGGGGGAGTGGACGCCCGACTCCGGCTACGCCTGCGGCCTGCGCGGCCTCGAGGGCCGCGACGTCACCGCGGTGTTCGCGGCGAACGACGAGATGGCGATCGGGCTGATGGCGGCCGCGGCCGCGCTCGGCCTCGACGTGCCCCGCGACCTCTCGGTCGTCGGATTCGACGACATCCCGTCGTCGCGGTACCTCTCGCCGCCGCTGACGACGGTGCAGCAGGACTTCGCCGAGCTGGGCCGCCGTGCCATCGCGACCCTGCTCGACGAGATCGAGCACGGCGCGCCGCAGCAGTGCCACCCGGCGCTCACGTCCCGCCTGGTCGTGCGCAGCAGCACCGCCGAGGTCACGATCGGGTATGGGCGCGCCCGCGCCGGTTGACCTGGAGATCGGCCGTCGTCATATGATGCGAGCGCCGGTGTGAACGTTTCGCATCGGTGCGCCCCAGAGGAGTGGCGAAGGCCCTGACGGGCCCGCGGCACAGGCGGCGCGACTGCGATCACGAGGGAGTGCAATGGCAGCGATGGGTCCCGGACGGTCAAGCCTCGACCGTCGGAGCCTCCTCAAGGGCATGGGTCTCGGGGCGATCGGCCTGATCAGCGCACCGGCGCTGGCGGCCTGCGCCGGCGGCTCGGGCGGCAGTGGCGGGGGAAGCGGCAGCGGCGGCAGCGGCGGTGGCGGCGGCAGCCTCACCTTCGGTTCCAACGCGTCCGACCCGACGCCGAAGAAGGCGTATGCGGCGTTCGTCTCGGCCTTCGAGAAGAAGTCGAAGGACAAGGTCACCATCAACACGAGCGACCACAACGGCTTCCAGGACAAGATCACGAACTACCTGCAGGGCAGCCCCGACGACGCCTTCACCTGGTTCGCCGGCTACCGCATGCGGTACTACGCGAAGAAGGGCCTCGTCGCCGACATCAGCGATGTGTGGAGCAAGATCGGCGGCAACTACTCCGACGCGCTGAAGAAGGCGTCGACCGGGGACGACGGCAAGCAGTACTTCGTGCCGAACTACAACTACCCGTGGGGCTTCTTCTACCGGAAGTCGTTCTGGCAGCAGAACGGCTGGGCGGTCCCGAAGACCTTCGACGAGCTGATCGCCGTGTCGAAGAAGATGAAGGCGAAGGGCATCATCCCGATCGCGTTCACCGACAAGGACCAGTGGCCCGCCTGCGGCACGTTCGACTACCTGAACATGCGGCTGAACGGCTACCAGTTCCACGTCGACCTCTGCGCCCACAAGGAGGCCTGGAACTCCTCGAAGGTGCAGAAGGTGTTCGACACCTGGAAGGAGCTGCTGCCCTACTACGACCCGAGCGCCGCCGGCCTCACCTGGCAGGAGGGCGCGCAGAAGGTCGGCAAGAAGCAGGCGGGCATGATGCTGCTCGGCTCGTTCATCACGCAGCAGTACACCGACCCGGCCGTGCTCAACGACATCGACTTCTTCCCGTTCCCGGAGGTCGCCGTCGAGGGCACCGACGCGGTCGAGGCCCCCATCGACGGCCTGATGCTGTCGAAGAAGGGCGGCCAGAACCAGGCGGCGAAGGACATGCTCGCGTTCCTCGGAACCGGCGCCGGCCAGCAGGCCTACTACTCGGTCGACAAGTCGAACATCATGACGGCGAAGGACGCGGACACGTCCGGCTACTCGGCGTTCACGAAGAAGCTGGCCGACGTCATCGCGAACGCGAAGTCGATCAGCCAGTTCTTCGACCGCGACGCGCTGCCCGCCATGGCGGCGAACGTGCTCGAGCCCGCGATGCTCAACTTCATCAAGGGGGGCTCGATCAACCTCGCCAACATCGAGTCGCAGGCCAAGACGCTGTACGCGCAGCAGTAGGCGGCGGGCCGATGTCCGCACCGCTCGTCGCGCTCGGTGACACCGAGGTCGGGTCGGGGGCCAAGCAGCCCCCGGCCCGGCGCCGGCGCCTGCGCCAGCTGAACTCCCAGGACCGCATCGTCCTCGGGGTGATGATCGCGATCCCGACGCTCATCCAGGCGGTCCTCGTCTGGCTGCCCACGCTCGGGTCGATCGCGCTGTCGTTCGCGAGGTGGGACGGCCTCGCCCTGTCCGACATCCACGGCAACGGCCTCACGAACTACCGCTTCGTCTTCGCCGAGTCGCCGCAGTTCTGGCCCGCGGTGCTGCACAACGTCACGTGGCTCGCGTTCCTCGCGGTGATCGGCACGCCGCTCGGGCTGCTGCTCGCGGTGCTGCTCGACTCGAAGATCCGCGGCACGCGCATCTACCAGACGATCTTCTTCATGCCGGTGATGCTGTCGCTCGCGCTCATCGGCATCATCTGGGAGCTCGTCTACTCGCAGGACAACGGGCTGCTGAACTTCCTGCTCGGCACGTCCGGCACGCCCCGGGCGATCGACTGGTTCGGCAACTCGCACGTGAACCTGTGGGCGGCGCTCGTGGCCGCCACCTGGCGACATGCGGGCTACATCATGATCCTGTACCTGGCGGGGTTGAAGGGCGTCGACCCGTCGCTGCGCGAGGCGGCGGCGCTCGACGGCGCGAACGGGGCGCAGACGTTCTTCCGGGTCGTCTTCCCGGCCATGGCGCCGACGAACGTGATCATCGTCGTGATCACGGTGATCGAGTCGCTGCGCGCGTTCGACATCGTCTACGTGATCAACCACGGCACGAACGGGCTCGAGCTGCTGTCGGTGCTCGTCGTGCAGTACCTCGTCGGTGAGACGCAGGTGATCGGCATCGGCTCGGCGTTCGCGGTGGTGCTGCTCGTGATCTCGCTCGTGCCGATCGTGATCTACCTGTCCCGCACGTTCAGCACGAAGGAGCGGTGACCGTGACGACCACCAGCTCGACGGCCCGCGCCGCGCGGCCGAAGGACGACGCGCGGGACCAGGCGGTGGCCCGGACGCGCTCGAAGCGCGGCGGGACCGTCTGGCCGACGTACCTGTTCCTCACCGTCATGGCGGTGATGTGGCTGATCCCGCTGCTGTGGGCCGTCTACACGTCGCTGCGGCCGAAGGCCGACACCGACAGGTACGGCTACTTCAGCGTCGCCGGCGCGTTCAACCTGCAGAACTACATCGACGCGTGGAACCAGGGCGGGTTCATCACCTACTTCGGCAACTCGGTGCTCATCACCGTGCCGACGGTGATCCTCACCCTGCTGTTCGCGTCGATGATGGCGTTCGCGGTGAGCCGCTACTCGTGGCGGTTCAACGTGACGCTGCTCATCATGTTCACCGCCGGCAACCTGCTGCCGCCCCAGGTGCTCGCCACCCCGCTGTTCGAGATGTTCAAGCTCGTGCAGCTGCCGTACTCGATCTCCGACTCCGGCACGCTGCTGAACCAGCTCTACAGCGTGATCGCGGCGAACACCGCCTTCCAGATCGGCTTCTGCACCTTCGTGCTGTCCAACTACATGAAGGCGATCCCGATGGAGCTGTCCGAGGCGGCCCGCGTCGACGGCGCGGGCGTGTGGACGCAGTACTGGCGGGTGATCATGCCGCTCACCCGGCCGGCGCTCGCGGCCCTCGGCACGCTCGAGGTCATCTTCATCTACAACGACTACTTCTGGCCGCTGATCCTCATCCAGACCGGCAACAAGCTGCCGATCACGACGGCGATCAACAACCTGCAGGGGCAGTTCCTGTCGAACTACAACCTGCTCGCGGCCGGGGCGGTCATCACCGTGATCCCGACGCTGATCATCTACCTGGCGCTGCAGCGCCAGTTCATCGCGGGCCTCACACTCGGCGCCAACAAGGGCTGAACCACCATGGAGGCGCGGCGGGGATCCGTTCCCGCCGCGCCTTCCCGCTGCTCGAACCCGAGGGGGATCCGTGCCCGCACCGCACCGCCTGGCGAACGGCGGCGTCGCCCTGTACCTCGACACCACCGGTGACGACCCCGTGGTCGTGCACTGGGGGGCCGATCTCGGCGACGTCGACCTCGACCCCGCCCTGCTGCTCCCGCCCGTCGCGCACTCGATGTTCGACGACCCGGTGCGCCCGAGCCTGCTGCCGCAGCTCTCCCGCGGCTGGCGGGGGCGGCCTGCGATCCGTGGCAGCCGCGGCGGCCGCGACTTCTCCCCACGCCTCGCGCTCACCGGCATCGAGGGCGACGGGACGGGGTGCACGCTGCGCCTCGCCGACGGCGAGACGCGCCTCGAGGCCGAGGTGGGGCTCGCGCTCACGCCGTCCGGGCTGCTGCTCGTCGACCTCGCGGTCACGAACGCGGGCGAGGGCGACTACGTGCTCGACCGCGCCGAGGTCGCGCTGCCCGTGCCGGCGCACGCCGCCGAGTCGCTCGACACCACCGGCCGGTGGATCCGTGAGAAGGCGCCGCAGCGCCGGCCGATCCAGCAGGGCACCTGGGTGCGCAGCGGGCGGCACGGCCGCACCGGGCACGACGCGCCCGCCGTGATGGCCGCCGGCACGGCGGGCTTCGGGTGGCGCACGGGCGAGGTCTGGGCGGTGCACCTCGGCTGGAGCGGCGACTTCGAGGCCTTCGTCGACCGGATCGGCAGCGGCGACACCCTGCTCGGCGCGGGCGAGCTGCTGCAGCCGGGCGAGGTCGCGCTCGCGCCGGGGGAGACCTACCGCGCGCCGACCGTCTACGCGGCGTGGTCGCCCGCCGGGCTCGACGGGGTCAGCGCGCGCTTCCACGACTGGCTCCGGGCCCGGCCGACGCACCCGTCGGCCCCGCGGCCCGTCGTGCTGAACACCTGGGAGGCCGTCTACTTCGCCCACGACCTCGGCACCCTGCAGGAGCTCGCCGACACGGCGGCGTCCCTCGGGGTCGAGCGCTTCGTGCTCGACGACGGCTGGTTCACGGGGCGCCGTCACGACCGCGCGGGGCTCGGCGACTGGCAGGTCGACGAGACGGTCTGGCCGGACGGCCTCACGCCGCTCATCGAGCACGTCAAGGACCGCGGCATGCAGTTCGGGCTCTGGGTCGAGCCGGAGATGATCAACGAGGACTCCGACCTCGCGCGGTCGCACCCCGACTGGATCTCGACGCCCGGCACCCGGATGCCGCAGGAGTGGCGGCACCAGCAGGTCGTCGACCTCGCGAACCCCGCCGCGTGGCAGCACATCCTCGAGGCGCTCGACGCGATCCTCACCGAGAACGCGATCGACTACCTGAAGTGGGACCAGAACCGCGACCAGCTCGAGCTCGGTTCCGGCGGCCGCGCCTCGACCCACGAGCAGACGCTCGCCGCGTACCGGCTGCTCGACGAGCTGAAGCGGCGCCACCCGTCGGTCGAGATCGAGAGCTGCTCGTCGGGCGGCGCCCGCGTCGACCTCGGG
This sequence comes from Amnibacterium sp. CER49, assembly GCF_029846255.1. Lineage (GTDB taxonomy): Bacteria > Actinomycetota > Actinomycetes > Actinomycetales > Microbacteriaceae > Amnibacterium. The sequence goes on from NZ_JARVWQ010000001.1 coordinate 1,710,845, forward strand.
ATCCTCGCCCGCACGGACCGCATCTGGACCTCCGACACGAACGACGCCCTCGAGCGCCAGCAGATCCAGCGGTGGACCGAGCTGCTCGTGCCGCCGGAGCTCGTCGGCGCGCACGTGGGACCGACCCGCTCGCACAGCACGGGGCGCGTGCACGACATCGGATTCCGCGCGACCACGGCGATGTTCGGGCACTTCGGCATCGAGTGGGACGTGCGGCAGGCGAGCGACGACGAGCGCACCCGGCTCGCCGAGGCGATCCGCGTCCACAAGGCGCACCGCGAGCTGATCGCGACCGGCCGCATGGTCCGGATGGACTCGCCGGACCCCGCCCTCCAGGTCACGGGCGTCGTCGCGCAGGACGGCTCGTCGGCGCTGTTCTCCGTCGCGGCGCTCGCGACGAGCCTGAACGAGGTGCCCGTGCCGGTCCGCTTCGGCGGCCTCGACCCCGACCGCGCCTACCGCGTCGAGCTCGCGCTGCCGCCGGGCCCGCACGCGCTCAGCGGGCGCGCTGGCGTCGCCTGGATCGATGCCCGGCCCGTCCTGCCTGGCCGGGTGCTCGCCGAGATCGGGCTGCCGATGCCGATCCTCAACCCGGAGCAGGCGCTCCTCCTCACCCTCACCGCATGACCGGAGGTCCCGTGCTCGATCCCGCCTCGATCGTCGGCGACGGGGCCCTGCCGCCGCGCGCCCGATTCACCACCGACGCCCCGGTGCTGTCGCTGAACGGCTCGTGGCGATTCCTGCTGTCCCCATCGCTCGCGGACGCGCCGCAGGGCGTCGGCGATCCGGGGTTCGACGACTCGTCCTGGGGGACCCTCGAGGTGCCGTCGAGCTGGCCGATGGCGGGCCACGGCGCCCCGGCGTACACGAACACGGTGTTCCCCTTCCCGGTCGACCCCCCGCACGTGCCCGACGAGAACCCGGTGGGGGACCTCCGCCGCACCTTCTCCTGGGACGGCGGTCCCGCGATCCTGCGCCTGGACGGCGTCGACGCCGCCGGCGAGATCTGGCTGAACGGGCACCGCCTCGGCTCGACCCGGGGCAGCCGCCTCGTGCACGAGTTCGACGCGACCGCCGCGCTCGTGCCGGGGGAGAACCTCCTCGTGCTGCGGGTGACGCAGTGGGCGGCGACCAGCTACCTCGAGGACCAGGACATGTGGTGGCTGCCGGGCGTCTTCCGCGACGTCACGCTGCAGTCCGCGCCCCCCGGTGGCCTCGACGAGGTCGTCGTGCAGGCCGACTGGTCCGACGGCGCCGGGCTGCTGCGGGTCGACGCCCGCACCCGGGACGGTGCCACCGCCACGGTGGCGGTCCCGTCGCTCGGGCTCGAGGGCCTCGAGCCGGGCGTCGCGCACCGGGTCGAGGGCGCGCGGCCGTGGACGGCCGAGACGCCCGACCTCGTCGACGTCGTCGTGACGACGGGCGCCGAGACGGCGACGCTGCGGGCGGGCTTCCGCACGATCACGATCGAGGACGCGCAGCTCAAGGTGAACGGGCAGCGCATCCGTATCCGTGGCGTGAACCGGCACGAGCACCACCCCGATTCCGGCCGCGTCGTGCCCGCCGCGACCATGCGGGACGAGCTGCTGCTCATGAAGCGCTCGAACGTGAACGCGATCCGCACCTCGCACTACCCGCCGCACCCCGACCTCCCCGGCCTCGCCGACGAGCTCGGCTTCTACCTCGTCGACGAGTGCGACCTCGAGACGCACGGCTTCCTCCACGTCGGCTGGCGCGGCAACCCGAGCGACGACCCCGACTGGGAGCCCGCGTACGTCGACCGCATGACCCGGACGGTCGCCCGCGACCGCAACCACCCGAGCGTGATCCTGTGGTCGCTCGGCAACGAGGCGGGCACGGGCGGCAACCTCGAGGCGTCCGCCCGCCGGGCGAAGGAGCTCGACCCGTCGCGGCCCGTGCACTACGAGGGTGACTGGTCGAGCACCTACGTCGACGTCTACTCGCGCATGTACGCGCACCAGGACGAGGTCGACGCGATCGGCCGGCAGGCGGAGGAGCCGCTGCCCGATGCGGCCGCCGACGCGCACCGCCGGGCGCTGCCCTTCCTGCTCTGCGAGTACATCCACGCGATGGGCAACGGCCCCGGCGGCATCGACGAGTACGAGGCGAGCTTCCGCCGGTACCCGCGCGCCCAGGGCGGGTTCGTGTGGGAGTGGCTCGAGCACGGCATCCGCCGCCGCACGGCCGACGGCCGGGAGTGGTTCGCCTACGGCGGCGACTTCGGGGAGCCGCTGCACGACGGCAACTTCGTGGCCGACGGCCTCGTCGACGCCGACCGGCACCCGCGGCCGGGCCTCGCCGACGTGAAGAAGGCCTACGAGCCGGTGCACCTCGCCGTGACGGGCGACGCGGTCGCGGTGGAGAACGCCTTCGACTTCCGCGGCCTCGCGGGCCTCGCGCTCGAGTGGCGCGTCGAGGGCACGGACGCCGCAGGCTCGATCGAGCTGCCGGACGTCGCGCCGCACGAGACGGCGCGGATACCGCTGCCGGACCCCGCCCGGGGCGACGGGGTGGTCACCGTGCGGCTCGTCACGACGACGCCGTCGCCCTGGGCACCCGCCGGGCACGAGCTCACCTTCGCCCAGTCGGGCGCGCAGCCCGTGCCCGCGCCGCCCGAGGAGGGCGTCGCACCCGTCGTCGACGGCCGCGCGGTGACGCTCGGCCCCGCCCGGTTCGACGGCGCGACCGGCCGTCTCGTCGCACTCGGCGACCTGCCGCTGCCGGGCCTCGACCTGACCCTGTGGCGCGCACCCACCGACAACGACCGCGGCGTCGGCACCGACCGCCGCGACCGGGGACTCCCGTCGGACGCCGACGGCTGGCAGCGTGAGGCGCTGCACCGCCTCCGCCGCCGCCTCGTCTCGGTCACGGCCGCAGGGAGCGCGCTCGAGGTCGTGACCCGCGTCGGGCCCGCGGCCACCGACGCGCACGTGGTCGTCACGGAGCGCTGGACGAGCGACGGTGCGGCGCTCGGGCTCGACGTCACGGTCGAGCCGCACGGCGACTGGCCCTTCGGGTGGGCGCGCGTCGGGCTCGAGCTGCTGCTGCAGTTCCGGCCGGCGGGGATCGCCTGGGACGGCTACGGGCCCGGCCAGCGCTACCCGGACACGGGCGGATCGCAGCGCCTCGGCTCGTGGACGGTCGGCGACCTCCTCGAGCTGCACACCGACTACGTGCGGCCGCAGGAGAACGGGTCGCGCTCGGGCTGCACCCGGCTCGACGTCGGCGCGCCGGGCCGCGGGTTCACCGTGACGGGCGACGGGTTCAGCTTCACGGCGAGCCCGTGGACGTCGGCCGAGCTCGCCGGTGCGGCGCATCCGATCGACCTGCCGGACGCGACCGACCGCTGCCGGCTCGTGCTCGACCTCGCCGAGCACGGCATCGGCACCGCCTCGTGCGGGCCCGGCGTGCTGCCGCGCCACCGCCTCGACGCGCGGCGGGTGACGGGGCGGCTCGCGTTCACACCGCGCTGAGCGACCAGGGGCGCGCGACGACGTGCTCGCGGTCGGCGACCAGCCGGTCGGCGACCGCGAGCACGTCGCGCAGCGCATCGGTACCGGCGATCGCCGTGCCGAGGCGCCTCGCGGCGGCCCGGTAGCGGCCGTTCTCGAGCACGGCGTCGACCGCCTCGCGCACCGCCTCCGGCCGGGGGCGCTGCTGCTTGAGGTCGATGCCGGCGCCGGACCAGCCCACGCGCGCGTTCACCTCACCCTTGTCCTCGCTCGTGCCGGAGACCACGAGGGGCAGCCCGTGGCGGAGCGCCGCGTGCACCGAGCCGTAGCCGCCGTTCGTCACCATCACGCTCGCGGAGGCGAGCAGGTGGTCGTAGGGCAGGAAGCGCTCGACGCGGACGTTCTCGGGCAGCGGGCCGCCGTAGGCCTCCTCGACGGCGGCGGGCGGAGGGCCGCCGGTCGTCACGACGACGAGCAGCCCGCTGTCCTCGAGCGCCCGGATCGCCGGGACGACGAGCTCGGTGAAGTCCTCGTTCGCATAGGTGCCCTGGGTGACGGCGACGATCGGCCGTCGGTCCGAGTAGTCCCACCAGGCGGGGAGCTCGCCGAACGCCGGCGCTGGCAGCGGTCCCACGAAGCGCACCTTCGGCGGCAGCGCCCGGCGCGGGTACTCGAACTGCGGCACCGTCAGCTGCGCGTACGCGTCGACCTCGAGCGCGAGCTCGAACAGGTGACCCTTCAGGCGCACGCCGGTGAGCCGCTGCACCTCCTGGCGGAAGCGCCGCGTCACCGGAGCGAGCACCGCACGCGCCGCGGCGTCGAGCAGCACGTTGCGCAGCTCGTTCAGCGGCGGCTCGATCGGCGGCAGCGCGAGGCCGTACGGCGGCGCGTCGGGGCTCGGCAGCATGAGCGGGAAGAGGCCGACCGAGAGCACTGCGGGACGCTCGGCGCGGGGGAGCAGGCCGAGGATCGAGGAGCCGACGAACAGCGGCTCGGTGATGACGAGGTCGATGCCGAGGGCGTCGACGAGTCCGCGGACCGTGCGGAAGTCGATCTCGATCGGGTCGAGGAACAGGGACTCGAGCAGCTTCGCGATGCCCTGCACGCCCGAGCCGGGAGCGCGGCCGGGCACCGGCGTGCCCTCGTCGTAGGGCAGTCGCACGTAGTGCGCGCCCGCGGCCTCGATGCGCCCGCGGAACGCCTCGCCCGAGAGGAAGTGCACGTCGTGACCCGCCGCCACGAGCGCACGCGCGATCTCGGTGAGCGGGAGCACGAACCCCGCCTGCCGGGCGCTCGTGATCAGGATGCGGGCCACACCCCATCGTGCCGCGGGCGCCCCCGGTTCCGGGGGTGCCGCGCCGCTCGATCAGCCCCTCGGAGGCGTGCGAGCCCCGACGGATACCGCGTGCAGGTGATCCGCTCACGTGGAGGTCCCGGACCCGCGTGTCGCACCTGCACGCGGGCGGGGTGCCGACGGTCGGTAGGGAGGAGGCCGACGGGGCCCGGGGCACCGACGGGGGCCGTGGATAGGGTGGCCGCGTGAGCATGGACCTCGAGATCGGCCGCGCCAAGCGGGCCCGGCGCGTCTACGCCTTCGACGACGTCGCCATCGTGCCCTCGCGCCGCACCCGCGATCCCGAGGTCGTCTCCACCTCGTGGACGATCGACGCGTACACGTTCGCCGTGCCGTTCCTCTCGGCGCCGATGGACTCGGTCACCTCGCCGGCCACCGCCATCGAGATCGGCCGACTCGGGGGCCTCGGGGTGCTCGGGCTCGAGGGCGTCTGGACCCGCTACGACGAGCCGGAGCCGGTGCTCGCCGAGATCCGCGAGCTGCCCGAGGACGAGGCGACCACGCGGATGCAGGAGCTGTACCGCGCGCCGATCCGCGAGGACCTCATCCGGCAGCGCCTCGCCGAGGTGCGCGCCGCAGGGGTGCCGGTCGCCGCCGCGCTCTCGCCGCAGCGCACGCAGGAGTTCTCCTCGGTCGTCGTCGACGCCGGGGTCGACCTGTTCGTCATCCGCGGCACGACGGTGTCGGCCGAGCACGTGTCGAAGGCGTCCGAGCCGCTCGACCTCAAGCGCTTCATCTACGAGCTCGACGTGCCGGTCATCGTCGGCGGGGCCGCCACCTACACGGCGGCGCTGCACCTCATGCGCACCGGGGCGGCGGGCGTGCTCGTCGGCTTCGGCGGCGGGGCCGCGACCACGACGCGCACGTCGCTCGGGATCCACGCGCCGATGGCGACCGCCGTCGCCGACGTGGCGGGCGCCCGGCGCGACTACCTCGACGAGTCGGGCGGCCGCTACGTGCACGTCATCGCCGACGGCGGCCTCGGCAACTCCGGCGACATCGTGAAGGCGATCGCGATGGGCGCCGACGCCGTCATGCTCGGCACCACCTTCGCGCGTGCGACCGAGGCGCCTGGCGGCGGCTGGCACTGGGGTCTCGAGGCGCACCACGACCAGCTGCCCCGCGGACGGCGGGTGCGGGTGGGGCAGGTCGGCAGCCTCGAGGAGGTGCTGTTCGGACCGGCGCACAGCCCCGACGGCACCGTGAATCTCGCCGGGGCCCTGCGCCGGTCGATGGCGACGACCGGCTACTCCGACCTCAAGGAGTTCCAGCGCGTCGAGGTGGTGGTCGCGCCGTACCACGCCTGACGAGCGGTGCGTCCATGCGGGGCGGGTACGCTCGCATTCCGCTTGAGGAGGATCCGCCCATGGCAATCGCCAACCCCGCCGGCGCCGAGGAGCGGCAGCGCGTCGTCCCCGCATCCGGCCGAGACGGGCTCGGTCCCGAGCAGCGCCGCGCCGCGATCGCCGCGATGCGCGACACGGAGCTCGACGTGCTCGTGGTCGGCGGCGGCATCGTCGGCACGGGGGCCGCGCTCGACGCCGTCACCCGCGGCCTCAGCACGGGCCTCGTCGAGGCCCGCGACTGGTCGGCGGGCACCTCGAGCCGCTCGAGCAAGCTCGTGCACGGCGGCATCCGCTACCTCGAGCAGCTGAACTTCGCACTCGTCCGCGAGGCGCTCATCGAGCGCGGCCTGCTGCTGCAGCGCATCGCGCCGCACCTCGTGAAGCCCGTGAAGTTCCTCTTCCCGCTCACGCACCACGTGTGGGAGCGGGCGTACATCGGCGCGGGCATGGCGATGTACGACGTCTTCAGCTGGACCGGGGGACGCCCGCCCGGGGTCCCGCACCACCGGCACCTCACGCGCAGCCAGCTGCTGCGCGCCATCCCGTCGCTGAAGCGCGACGCGTTCGTCGGCGGACTCACCTACTACGACGCGCAGGTCGACGACGCGCGCTACGGCGCCTCGGTCGCGCGGACCGCGGCGCACTACGGCGCGCACGTCGCCACCCGCGTGCGCGTCGAGGGCTTCATCAAGGTGGGCGAGCGGGTCGTCGGCGTGCACGCGCACGACCTCGAGAGCGGTGAGCGCTTCGACGTCCGCGCGAAGCAGGTCGTGAACGCCACGGGCGTCTGGACCGACGACACGCAGGCCCTCGTCGGTGAGCGCGGGCAGTTCCACGTGCGGGCGAGCAAGGGCGTGCACCTCGTCGTGCCGCGCGACCGCATCCAGTCGACGATGGGCATGATCCTCCGCACCGAGAAGAGCGTGCTCTTCGTGATCCCGTGGGGCCGGCACTGGATCGTCGGCACGACCGACACCGACTGGCGGCTCGACAAGGCGCACCCCGCGGCGACCGCGGCCGACATCGACTACATCCTCGAGCACGTGAACGAGGTGCTCGCCACCCCGCTCACGCGCGAGGACGTCGAAGGGGTCTACGCGGGCCTGCGGCCGCTGCTCGCCGGCGAGAGCGAGCAGACGAGCCAGCTCTCCCGCGAGCACATCGTGACCCACTCGGTGCCGGGCCTCGTCGTCATCGCGGGCGGCAAGTGGACCACCTACCGGGTGATGGCGAAGGACGCGATCGACGCGGCCGTGTCGGCGCTCGACGGGCGGATCCCCGCGTCGGTGACCGAGGACATCGCGCTCGTGGGCGCCGAGGGCTACCAGGCGGCCTGGAACCAGCGCACCGCCATCGCCGCGCGGCACGGGGTGCACCCGGCGCGCATCGAGCACCTGCTCAACCGCTTCGGCGTGCTCGCCGACGAGGTGCTCGCGCTCATCGACGAGCGACCCGAGCTCGCGGCGCCGGTGCCCGGCGCCGACGACTACCTGCAGGCCGAGGTCGTCTACGCGACGACGCACGAGGGCGCGCTGCACCTCGACGACGTGCTCGCGAGGCGCACCCGCATCTCGATCGAGGCGTGGGACCGCGGCGTCTCCGCGGCTCCCGTCGCCGCGCGGCTCATGGCCGAGGTGCTCGGCTGGGACGAGCGGCAGGAGCGGCTCGAGGTCGAGACCTACCTCGAGCGCGTCCGCGCCGAGCGGGCCAGCCAGACGATGCCCGACGACATCTCCGCCGACCGGGTGCGGCTGGAGGCGCCCGAGATCGTCCGGATGCCGTGACCGCTGCGCCCGCCGCGGGCCGGCCCGGCCGCACGCTCCTGTCGGAGATGGTGCGACCGCGGTCGCTCGCGCTGCTGCTGCTCGCGCTCGTCGTGGCGGCGGGGCTCGCCGGGCTCGCGCAGTGGCAGCTGTCGCGGGCCGTGCAGAACGGCACGATCGTCGCCCGGCCCACCGAGCACGCGGTGGCGCTCCGCTCGGTCGCGGTGCCGCAGTCGCAGCAGACGGACGCGTCCGTCGGCCAGCTCGTCACGACCGCCGGCCGGTGGGTGGCGCCCGACTTCCTCGTCGTCGCCGACCGGCTGAACCGCGGCGAGTCGGGCTGGTGGGTGATCGGGCACGCGATCGTCGACGAGCCGGCGGGGGCGCAGCTCGCCGTCGGGCTCGGCTGGACCGCGAGCCGCACGGCCGCGGAGCGGGCCGCCGCCGCGCTGCGGGCGGACCCGCCGGCGCCCGGCCCGCTCCGCGGCCGCTACATCGACAGCGACGCGGCGAGCCCGAGCGTGTCGGGACCGCCGGAGCGGCTGACCCGCGTCTCGACCGCGCAGCTCGTGAACCTCTGGACCGACGGCGCCGAGGGGCCGGTCTACGAGGGCGTGCTCACGCTCTCGCGGGCGCCCGCGGGGCTGACGGCCATCTACTCGCCGCGACCCGTCGAGCAGGTGACCCTGAACCTGCAGAACCTCGTCTACGCGGCCGAGTGGATCCTCTTCGCCGGCATCGCCTTCTACCTCTGGTACCGCCTCGTGCGCGACCGCTGGGAGCTCGAGCACCGGGCCGCGGAGGACGAGGAGGAGCTGCTCGACGACCCGGTCCCGGCCGGCGGGACGAGGCCCCGAGCGTAGGATCCTGCGGTGCCAGCCCGACCGCTCCGCGTGCCTCCGACGCGCGACTTCCCCACCATCCGGCGCAGCCTGCTCTTCTACAAGGTCTTCGCCTACGCGACGGGCACGTTCCTGCTGCTCGTCTGCCTCGAGATGGTGCTGAAGTACCTGCTCGGCGTCGAGGTCGTCGCGGGCAGCGCCCTCGGTCCTCTCGCACTCGTCGGTGCGAGCCGAGCCGCATCCGTCGGCGGCCTCAACCTGAGCCTCGGCGTGCTCATCGCGCACGGCTACCTGTTCCTCGCCTACCTCGTCAGCGACTTCGTGCTGATCACGGTGATGCGCTACCCGATCACGCGCTTCCTCGTCATCGCGGCGGGCGGTGTCGTGCCGCTGCTGTCGTTCATCACGGAGCGGCGGGTGCACCGCGAGGTCGCCGGGTACCTCGCCGAGCGCGAGGCGCGGGAGCGCGCGCGGACCGCGGCGCCCGCCGGCGCCTGACCCCGGCGGTTCCCCGGCGGGTCAGCCCTGCAGCGCCGCCGCGAGCCGCGGCGAGAGGTACGGCGCGAGCGTCCGGGCGTAGACCCGGGTGAGGTGCGAGCCGTCGAAGTACACGGGCACCGAGCCGGCCGCGGCCGGGCAGGTGGTCGGGCCGCAGATCAGGTCGGTGAGGTCGACGACGCGCTGGCGCGGGTCGCCCACCGCCCGCACGGCCTGCACCGACGGGTCCGCCGGCAGCCACGTCGCGCGGGTGCCGTCGCACGCCGTGTAGTCGCTCGTGTGCGCCGCGAGGCAGTCCGGGATCAGGGCGCCGGGCGCAGGCGTGTCGCGCACGTCGACGACCCGCAGGTGCGCGGCGGAGAAGGCCTTCAGCACCCGCTCGTAGCCCTGCTCGTACCGCGGCAGGCTCGCCTGCTTCGAGCCCGCGCCGACGGCCGTCACCGAGACCCGGTTCGACATCACGACGAGGTCGAACCCGCCGTGCACGACCTTGTCGACGACCTTCCGGCCCCAGGTCCGGCAGGCCGCGTCGTGGGCGGGGGTGTCGATGTTCTGCGTCAGGTCGGCGAGCGCGCATTGCGAGGCGATGAACGTCGTCACCTGCCAGTGCCGCTGATCCGCGACCGCCTTGAGCGTCGGGTACCACTGCGCGGCGTGCGAGTTGCCGACGAGGGCGACGCGCACGGTGGCGGTCGCCGCGCCGTGCGTGCAGGACGTGACGGGGAACGAGGGGCGGTGCGCGAAGCAGTCCTTGCCGCTGCTGCCGACGTCCCAGGCGTCGGACTGCGACTTCGCCGCCTCGACCGGGGCGGGGTAGAGGGCGCCGCTGCGGATCTCCGGGCAGGCGCCGGAGGAGGCGGCGAGCGCGGCGGCGCCGAAGCAGGCCGTCGACCCGGTGAGCTTCGCGTCGAGCTGCTGCTGCGCGACCTCGGTGCGATGGGCGACCTCGGTCAGCTGCAGCTGCGCGCCGGCGACGACCACGGCCATCGCCGCGGCGGCGAGGACGTAGGGCTTCCACACGGGCCTGCCCCAGGCCGGGGTGCGGAACCGGTCCTCCACGAACCGCTTCGTGAGGAAGGCGAGCACGAGCGCGCCGGCGATCACCGCGAGCTTGTCGACGGTGCGGAGCGAGTGCCCGAGCACCATCGGCAGGATCACGAGCAGCGGCCAGTGCCAGAGGTAGAGGGAGTAGGAGACGTCGCCGAGCCACTGGACGGGGCGGAGACGGGTGAACCGGTCGGGGGAGAGGCGACCCGGGCGAGCGGCGGCGGCGATCACGGCAGCGGCGCCCAGCACCGGCACGGCGGCCGTCCAGCTCGGGAAGGGCAGGGCGCCCGTGTAGACGACGGCGCTGACGGCGAGCACGGCCCAGCCGGCCCAGGCGAGCAGCGACCGCGCGGGCAGCGGCAGCGGCACGCCCTCGTCGTCGCGGGTGCGGCCGAGCGCCCGGCGCGAGAGCAGCGCGGCGACGACACCGCCGGTGCCGAGCTCCCAGACGCGGGTCGGCGTCACGAAGTAGGCGCGGGCCGGCTCGACGGCGGTCTCGTGCACCGAGTAGGCGAGCGAGAGGCCGACGACCACGAGGAGCCCGACGAGCACGAAGGGGGCAGGGCGGCGGCGCAGCAGGCGGGCGACCCCGATCAGCACGAGGATCAGCACGGGCCAGACGAGGTAGAACTGCTCCTCGACCGACAGCGACCAGAAGTGCTGGACCGGGGTCGGCGCGTTCTGCGACGCGAGGTAGTCGACCGAGTCGTCGGCGAGACGCCAGTTCACCGCGTAGAGGGCGGCGGCGCGCACCTGCACCGCGATCGTGCTCCACACGGTCTCCGGCGCGAACAGCCGCGCGGCGCCGAGCGTGACGACGAGCACCAGCAGCGACGCCGGCAGCAGGCGCCGGATGCGCCGCGACCAGAACGCGAGCAGATCGCCGAGCCGCTGCGGGGGCTTCGCGAGCAGGTGGCTCGTGATGAGGAAGCCCGAGATGACGAAGAAGACGTCGACCCCGGTGAAGCCGCCCGTCAGCCGGTTCGGCCACAGGTGGTAGACCAGCACCATCGTGACCGCGGCGGCGCGCAGCGCCTGGATGTCGTTCCGGACGCCGGCTTCGCGCCGCTTCGCGGGAGCGTGCGCGTCGTGCCGGACGATCGGCACGGGGCGGGTCGTCGGTGGCAGCGCGGCCGCAGAGGTGCGGGGGCGGTCGGTGACGGTCACGAGCCGGAATCCTGCAAGAGCGCCGCGGCGGCGCGGCCGCGCCGCGCCGCGGTCGGCCCAGTCCGTGTCCCTCGCGCGGGGGACACGCCGCTGGAGGCGGCCCTAGCCCTCGCGGACGGCGGCGACGGACGCGGCCGCGGCTGCGTTCGCCTCGGTGGCCGCGTCGACCGGGCCGGCCCCGCGGACGAGGGCGGCGAGGAAGGTGCCGACGTGCACGTCGCCTGCGCCGGTCGTGTCGACCGCACGCACCGGTGGGGCCGGGAGGTGCACGGGATCGTCGCCCCGGACGGCGACCACGCAGCCGGTCGCGCCGTCCCGGACGACCGCGCCCGCACGGACGCGCCCGGCGATGGCGCGGGCCGCGTCCTCCGGGTCGGCGATGCCGCAGCAGGCGGCCGCCTCGCGCGTGTTGCCGCTCCACCAGTCGAGCCGCGGCAGCAGCAGGGGCAGCGCGTCGGGCGGCGCGAGCGGACCCGGGTCGAGCAGCACGACGACCGACGCGGGCACGGCGGCGACCACGGCCGCGACCGCCGCGGCGCGCGCCGGCGCGGTGAGCCCGTAGCCGTGCACGTGCAGCGCGTCGCCCGGCAGGAGGAGGCCGTCGAGCGGGAGCGGCGACGCCTGCTCGGCGCCCGGCACCGTCGCGAAGGTGCGCTCGCCGTCCGGCTCGACGAGCGTGAGCACGTGCCCGGTGTCGGCGTCCGGCACGGGCGGGAGCGGCGCGGGGATTCCGGCGCGCTCCAGCGCGACGTGGACGAGGTCGCCGAGGGGCCCGGTGCCGACCCGCCCCGCGTAGACGACGTCGGCGCCCGCTCGGCTGGCGGCGAGCAGGGCACGGAACCCGCCGCCGCCGACCTCGATGCGGCCGCTTCGGGCGAGCACGTCTCCGCCGCGCTCGGGCAGGCGCGGCACGACCGCGACGACGTCGGCCATCGCGTTGCCGATCGTGACGACCCGGCCCGTCATCGCAGCGCGAGCAGCCGGTCGGCGAGGGACGAGAGCTCGAGCCGGTTCCGCGCGACCACGGTCGCGGCGACGTCGGTGGGGAACCCCGCCGGACCGGTGCGGGCGCCGCCCATCGCGCCCGCCATCGCGGCGATCGTGTCGGTGTCGCCGCCGAGGGCCGCGGCGGCGCGGCAGGCGCGCCACGGGTCGTCCGGGAAGCGGGCGAGCACCGCGAAGGCGGCCGGCACCGACTCGGCCGTGGCGAGGCTCGTGCCGAGCTCCGCCGCGATCCGGTCGGGCAGGACCGCCTCCGGCGTCGTGGCGCCGAGTCGGATCGCCCGCTCGATCCGGTCGGCGACCTCGGTCCCGCGCGGCTCACCGCCGCGGGAGGCGCCGAGCCGTGCGGCGCGCGCCGCGAGGTCGGCCGCGTCGTCCGCATCGGCGCCGGCGACGCCCGCGCTCACCGCCGCGGCCACGGCGGCGGCTCCCGCGATCGCGACGCCCGTGTCGTGACTCACGAGGCACGTCTCGGCCACCCGGTCGACGAGCGCGCCGAGGTCGTCGGGCGGCATGAGGATCCCGACCGGGGCGATGCGCATCGCGGCCCCGTTCGTCGTGCCGCCGCGTCCGGACCGCTCGGGCGGGGTGCCCGCGAGCACCGCCTGCACCGCGGCCCGGGTCGACGGGCCGAGCAGGTCGAGCGAGCCCCGCCGCCGCATGTCGTCCTCCCAGGCCGCGAGGCGCTCCGCGAGCAGCCGCGGGTCGGCGTGGCCGCCGCCTTCGAGCAGCACGTCGGCGAGCAGCAGCGCCTGCTCGGTGTCGTCCGTGACCGATCCCGCGGGGAGGCCGGCAGCGAGCGGGTGGTCCGGGGCCGCGGCGCGCATGCCCTCGACGCCACCGGCGGCGAGGATCGCCGCGCGGGTCAGCGTCTGCGTGGGCATGCCGAGCGCGTCGCCGATCGCGAGCCCGAGCAGGGTGCCGAGCGCACGCTCCCGCGGCGTCACCCGCGCTCGGCGCCGGTCGATCGCGCGCGCAGCACCTGCTCGACCGTCGTCACCGTGATGAGCGGCGCGTAGAGCGCCATGGCGTCGAGCGCGCGCCGGTGGTCCTCGTCGCTCGCGCCGGCGCAGGCGTCCGCGACGACCGCGACCGGCATCCCGGCGTCGGCCGCGGCGAGCGCCGTCGAGAGCACGCAGCAGTCGGTGGAGACGCCGGTGAGCACGATCGCGTCGGCGTCGCCGAGGGCCCGTCGCAGCGGCTCGCCCCACTTGCCGAACGTCGTCGCCGTCACGACCGGCGCGTCGATCGCCCCCAGGCCGTCCGTGAGGTCCCAGATCGGATCGTCCTCGGGCCGGAGCTGGTCGGGCCACTGCTCGTAGTACGGCACCCACGCGCCCTGGGGACGCGCCGGTGCGACGAAGCGGGTGAGCACGATGCGTCCGGCGAAGGCGGGCAGCAGGCGGCGCACCCCGGCGACGGCGTCCGGGTAGCGGGGAGCGGCCCAGGCGCTCGCCGGATCGGCGAACACCGCCTGCAGGTCGATGCCGACGAGGGCGGGGCTCACGCGTCGGCCCGTTCCCGCACCGGCTCCTCCTCCTGACGCCGCACGGCGCCGCGGGTGAAGGCGAGCGTGCCGAGGAACCCGAGCAGCAGCGCGAGCAGCACGCCGAGGTTCGCGTACGCCCACGCGCCGCTCCGGCCGCCGATCGGTCCGAGCAGGTAGCCCTGCCACGCGAAGGCCGGCGTGCTGCTCACGACGAGGCCCCAGCCGAGGGCGGTGCCGACGACGACGAGCAGCACGGCGGACCACCGCACCGAGCCGTAGCGACCACGCGCGGTGAGCAGGTCGGCCTCCGCGTACGGGCGCCGGCGGAGCACGACGTCGCCAATGAAGACGCCGCACCAGGCGGCGATCGGCACGCCGAGGGTGATGAGGAAGCCCTCGAACGGCCCGACGAAGTCGGGGGCGAAGAAGGCGACGTAGACGGTGCCCGCGATCATGAGCACGCCGTCGATGCCGGCGGCGACGTAGCGCGGGGTGCGGAGGCCGGCGGAGAGCAGCGCGAGGCCGCTCGAGTAGATGTTCAGGACGCTGCCGCCGATGAGGCCGAGGATCGCGACGACCGCGAACGGCACGAGGAACCAGGCGGGCAGCAGCGACGCGAGCGCGCCGATCGGATCGCCCGCGATCGCGTCGGAGAGCTTCTTCGAGGAGCCCGCGAGCAGCAGGCCGTAGACGACGAGGAAGACCGGTGCGATCGCGCCTCCGAAGGTCGTCCAGCCGAAGACGCCCGCACCGCTCGCGCTGCGCGGCAGGTAGCGCGAGTAGTCCGCCGCGGCGTTCACCCAGCCGAGGCCGAACGCGGTCATCAGGAAGATGAACGCGCCGACGACCGCCGCCACGCCTCCCGCGGGCAGCGCGCCCACGGCACCGAGGTCGACGCGGGGCAGCGTGAGCACGATGTAGACCACCGTGAGCACGCCCGTGATCACCGTGATCCACTTCTGCAGCCGCATGATGAGGTCGAAGCCGATGACGCCTGCGGCCACCGTGAGCACAGCCACGACGACGAGCGCGAGCACCTTCGTGAGCGCCCCGAGGTCGAGCCCCAGCGCGGTGAACACGGTCGCGGTGGCGAGCACCGCGAGCGAGGTGAGCGCCGTCTCCCAGCCGACGAGCAGCACCCAGGAGATGATCGCGGCGAGGCGGTTGCCGTGCACGCCGAACGGGGCGCGGGAGAGGAGCATCGTCGGCGCCGAGCCGCGGCGGCCGGCGAGCGCGACGACGCCGCAGAGGGCGAACGAGATCACCACCCCGATGACCTCGACGACGGTCGCCTGCCAGAACGAGACGCCGAAGCCGAGCACGAACGAGCCGTAGCTGATGCCGAGCACCGAGACGTTCGCGGCGAACCAGGGCCAGAAGAGGTCGCGGGCGCGGCCCTTGCGCTCGGCCTCCGCGATCGTGTTGAGGCCGTTGGCCTCGATGCCGGAGGGCGCGGGCGGGGCGCTCGCGGGGTCGACGGCGGTCATGTCAGGAGCTCCTTCTTGGCGGTGGATCGGTAGAGGGCGGGCGGGCGGTGCCGCACCCCGGCCTGGTGCGCGCCGGTGGGCGCGACGGTGCCCGACGCCTCGACGCGGCGGCGGAAGTTCGCCGGGTCGAGGGGCCGGCCGAGGATCGCCTCGTGCACCTCGCGGAGCTGGCCGAGCGTGAACTCGTCGGGCAGCAGCGCGTGCGAGATGTGCGTGTACTCGAGCTTCGCGACGAGGCGCTTCACGGCCCATCCGACGATCTCGTCGTGGTCGAACGCGAGCGGTGGCAGCGCCTCCACGGCGAACCACCCGACGTTGTCCCCGGTGCGGGCGAGCGCGGCCTCGTCGGCGCGGACGAGCGCCCAGTAGACGATCGACACGACGCGGGGACCGGCCGCGCCGGAGCCGCGATCGACCGCGCCGAACGTGTAGAGCTGCTCGAGGTGCTCCGGGGAGAGCCCGGTCGTCTGCTGCAGAGTGCGGCGCGCGGCCTCGCGGAGCGACTCCTCCGCGAGGAGCGGACCGCCGGGCAGCGCCCAGCGGTCGAGGTGCGGCTCGCGCACGCGCCGGACGAGGGGCAGGTGCAGCGCGAGGCGGCCGTCGTGCGGCCGCAGCCCGAAGATCACGGTCGACACCGCGACGGCGACCGGCTGCTCGCCCATCGCACCTCCCGGAGCGGAGTAAGGGTCGGATCGACCCGAAGTGACGGCAGCGTAGCGCACTTCTGGTGCCCCTGACACGAACCCCGTCCGTCACGGAGCCGTAGGCTCGGAGGGGTGGCCAGCACCGAGTCCGAGGACCGTCCCACCCCGCCGCCCGCCCGTCCGCCCGGCGAGGCCCACCCCGTGCTCGTCGTCGACTTCGGAGCCCAGTACGCGCAGCTGATCGCGCGGCGCGTGCGCGAGGCGGGCGTCTACTCCGAGATCGTCCCGCACGGCGTCACCGCGGAGGAGCTGAAGGCCCGGCAGCCCGCCGGCATCGTGCTCTCCGGCGGCCCGTCGAGCGTCTACGAGCCGGGCGCACCCGCCCTCGACCCGGGCGTGCTCGAGCTCGGGGTGCCCGTGCTCGGCATCTGCTACGGCTTCCAGGTGATGGCGCAGCAGCTCGGTGGCCGCGTCGCCCGCACCGGCAACCGCGAGTACGGCTCGACCGCGGTGCGCGTCGCGCCGGAGGCCGAGGCCGAGGAGCACGGACTGCTCGCGGGGCAGCCCGCCGAGCAGACCGTCTGGATGAGCCACGGCGACTCCGTCGCCGAGGCGCCCCACGGGTTCCGGGTGCTCGCGAGCAGCGCGGGGACGCCCGTCGCCGCCTTCGCGAGCCACGAGCGGCGCATGTACGGCGTGCAGTGGCACCCCGAGGTGCGGCACTCCGCGCACGGCCAGCGGGTGCTCGAGAACTTCCTCCACGACGCCGCGGGCATCGCGGCCGACTGGAACGCCGGCAACGTGATCGCCGAGCAGGTCGAGCGGATCCGTGCACAGGTGGGGGACTCCCGCGTGATCTGCGGGCTCTCCGGCGGCGTCGACTCGGCGGTCGCGGCGGCGCTCGTGCAGCGCGCGGTCGGCGACCGGCTCACCTGCGTCTTCGTCGACCACGGGCTGCTGCGCCGCGGCGAGGCCGAGCAGGTCGAGCGCGACTACGTCGCAGCGACGGGCGTGAACCTCGTCGTGGTCGACGCGAGCGCGACGTTCCTCGAGGCGCTCGACGGCGTCTCCGATCCCGAGTCGAAGCGCAAGATCATCGGGCGCGAGTTCATCCGTGCGTTCGAGCGGGCTGCGACCGACATCGTCGCCGAGGGGCGCGAGGCGGGGGAGCCGGTCCGGTTCCTCGTGCAGGGCACCCTCTACCCCGACGTCGTCGAGTCGGGCGGGGGCAGCGGCACCGCGAACATCAAGAGCCACCACAACGTGGGCGGTCTGCCGGAGGACCTGCAGTTCGCGCTCGTCGAGCCGCTGCGCACCCTGTTCAAGGACGAGGTGCGGGCGATCGGCCGCGAGCTGGGGCTGCCCGAGGAGATCGTCGGCCGGCAGCCGTTCCCGGGACCGGGGCTCGCGATCCGCATCGTCGGCGCGGTCGACCGGGAGCGGCTCGAGACGCTGCGGGCGGCGGACGCGATCGTCCGGGAGGAGCTCACCGCGGCGGGTCTCGACACCGAGATCTGGCAGTGCCCCGTGGTGCTGCTCGCCGACGTGCGCAGCGTCGGGGTGCAGGGGGACGCCCGCACGTACGGGCACCCGATCGTGCTGCGGCCGGTGTCGAGCGAGGACGCGATGACGGCCGACTGGACCCGCCTGCCGTACGACCTGCTCGCGCGGATCTCGAACCGCATCACGAACCAGGTCGCCGACGTGAACCGTGTCGTGCTCGACGTGACGAGCAAGCCGCCGGGGACCATCGAGTGGGAGTGACGCCGCTCTGAGCGGCGGCCCGGAGCGGCGGAGCCCCGACCGTTCGGCGGATGTCCGGCGCCTCGTGGCTCGCCTCCCCGGGATCCCGATCCCGCGTCGCGAGTTCCCCGTCGTCCGGTCAGTGCCTCAGTGCTCGAAGACCGACACGGCGTAGAGCACGTCGTCCGGCACCGTGACGACGATGCGGGCGTCGCGGAGCCCGCGCGGCACCGCGAGCGGCGCCGGGGCGAGCGCATGGCAGTCCCCGCCCCCGCCGTGCGCCACCACCTCCTGCCCGGCGTTCTTCGCGGCGCGGCCGATCACGGTCCAGGCGTAGGCGACGCCCTCGTCGGCGCAGGTGACGGACACGAGCGCCTGCGTCGTGCCCGGTGCCACCGGGAACGGCAGGGTCGCCGTGCCGTGGAGCGCCTCGTAGCCGAGGGGGGTGGTGCCGGCGACGCCGAACGGCTCCGGCAGGTCGGCGGGGAAGAACGCGTAGTAGTCCTGCGCCGCCAGGTGCTCCGGGTCGCCGAGCACCTGGGTGCGGAGCACGGCACGCCCGTCCCCCGACGGGATCGGCGCGACGAGCACCTTCGTGTCGACGGGGGTCGGGGCCGTGGTCCGGACGGGGCCGTGCGGCGCGATCGACGCGGCGACGGCGGCGGCCGCGACGACCGCTCCGGCACCGGCGACGGCGAGCAGCGGCGGGCGCCGCGGCCGCGGGGGAGCGGGCGCGTCCCGCTCGGCGTCCGCCCCGGGGCGCTCGCGCTCCGCCGCTTCGAGGGCTGCGGCGTACCGGGCGACCGCAGCCGGGTCCGGGTCGCGGCGGTACACCTGCTCGCGCAGGGCGCGCAGGGGGTCGTCCCGCCGGTCCGGCATCGGTCCTCCTCGCCCGGGATGACGAGAGCGCCCGCCCCGGACCGGGACGGGCGCTCTCGGGATCGGCCGCCTAGCGGCGGTTCAGGATCGCGAAGATCCGCAGGAACTCGACGTACAGCCAGACGATCGTGACCATCAGGCCGAAGGCGCCGGTCCAGCCGTACTTGGCGGGCAGGCCGCGGCGGACGCCCTGCTGGATCTGGTCGAAGTCGAGCACGAGCGAGTACGCCGCGAGCAGGACCGCGACGACGCCGATGAGCACGCCGAGCGGGATGCCGAACACCAGCACGTCGCTCGAGGCGCCGAAGCCGCCGCTCGTGCCGGCGAAGAGCGTGATGACGACCTCGACGAGCCGGAACACCATGTAGGAGACCAACGCGATCATGAAGATCCGCGTGGCGCGCGCCGAGGCGCGGACCTTGCCGCTCGCGAACAGCGCGAGCGTGACGCCGACGGTGACGAGCGTCGCGAGCACCGCCTGCACGGCGACACCGGGGTAGGCCCGCTCGAACATCGCGGTGACGCCGCCGATGAAGAGGCCCTCGAGCGCGGCGTAGCCGACGATGAGCGGCACCGACGGCTCGCGCTTGAAGGTGTTGATCATCGCGAGCACGAAGCCGCCGATCGCGCCGATGAACGCGAGCGCGGGCACGAACCAGCCGACGGCGCCGGTGGCGATGAGCACCGCGAAGAGCACGACGGTCTTGACCGCGGTGTCCTCGTAGCTCATGCGGCCCGTCTCGGCGGGGGTCGCCGACGGGCGCTGGTAGATCTCCTCGAGCGTCGACGCGCTCACCGGGGAGGTGCCGCGGAACGCCGGGTTGTTGGAGAGGGCGGGATTCGCCATGGTTCCTTCTCTAGGGGAGGGATCCGGGAGCGAGCACGCTCCCGGGAGCCTTGAATTCTACGGCGTCCGGGGTCGGCCGCCGGGTCGGCTCGCTATGCGATCCGTATGAACCAGCCGGAGCTTCAGGGCGTACTCGCGGGACAGCCACGCCGCCGCGACGACCCCGCCGACGACCACCCAGAAGGTGGCGTCCTTGTCGGCGACGAGCGACGTGCAGGACGCGAGCAGCAGCCCGAGCGCGAGTGGGATCAGGGTCGTCCAGTACGTGATGGGCGGCCGGCGGCGCACGAGCAGCCAGCACGGCAGGATCAGCGCGAGCACCCACATCGACTTCGGCCCGGTGATGGTGCACCAGCAGAGCAGCAACGACGGCAGCGCCACCGCGGCGCGCACGAGGGGGCGGCCGGGCTGCACCGCCCAGCTGGCGAGCAGCAGCAGGGAGCCGAGCATCCCGAGGGCGAGCGTGGCCGCCGTCGTCTGCACGACGAGCGCCGCGCCGCCGACGAGCAGCACGACGCCGGTGAGGTAGCGGCCGGAGTAGTCGCCCCAGGCGATCGGCAGGCGCGACGTCGGCTCCGGGGCCGCGTTGCGGCGCGGGACCAGGCGGGGCACGGGACCGAACGGTACCGGGCGCCGGCGTCCCGGCCACGGCACCACGCAGCGACCGTTCGCCGACAGCGGTTCCCGACCGGGAGCGTCCGAGGTCGCGCCTACCATCTCTGTCCATGGCGCAGCTCCTCGAACAGCCGTCCGCGCTGCTCGAAGGGCTGAACCCGCAGCAGCGCGAGGCGGTGCTGCACCGCGGCAACGCGCTGCTCATCGTGGCGGGCGCCGGCTCGGGCAAGACCCGCGTGCTCACCCACCGCATCGCGTCGCTGCTCGAGAGCCGCGAGGCCTGGCCGAGCCAGATCCTCGCCATCACCTTCACGAACAAGGCCGCCGGCGAGATGCGCGAGCGCGTGCGCCAGCTGGTGGGCCAGAACGCCGACGGCATGTGGATCTCGACGTTCCACTCCGCGTGCGTGCGCATCCTGCGCCGCGAGGCCGAGCTGTTCGGCTACGCGAAGGGCTTCACGATCTACGACTCGGGCGACTCCCGCGCGCTGCTGAAGCGGATCATCAAGGAGCTCGAGGCCGACGTGCTCGGCTTCGGCGTCGCGAACACCGCGGCCAAGATCTCGAAGCTGAAGAACGAGCTCGTCGACGTCGAGAGCTACGCGCGGCAGGCGAACCTCGCCGACCCGCAGGAGGCGACGTTCCTCGAGATCTTCCGGCAGTACACGCGCACGCTGTCGGCCGCGAACGCGTTCGACTTCGACGACCTCATCGCGCAGACGGTGTACCTGTTCCGGGCGTTCCCGCACGTCGCCGAGCTGTACCAGCGGCGGTTCCGGCACATCCTCGTCGACGAGTACCAGGACACGAACCACGCCCAGTACGCCCTCATCCGCGAGCTGACCCGTCCGCCGGCCGGGTTGCCGCCTGCCGCGCTCACCGTCGTGGGCGACTCCGACCAGTCGATCTACGCGTTCCGGGGCGCCGACATCCGCAACATCGTCGAGTTCGAGCACGACTTCCCCGACGCGAAGGTCGTGCTGCTCGAGCAGAACTACCGCTCCACGCAGACCATCCTCGACGCGGCGAACGCGGTCATCGCGAACAACTTCGACCGCAAGCCGAAGAACCTGTTCACGGTCGACGGCGAGGGCGCGAAGATCGTCGGCTTCACCGGCTACTCGGCCCACGACGAGGCGCAGTTCGTCGCCGACGAGATCGAGACGCTGCACGAGCAGGGCATGGAGTACCGCGAGATCGCGGTCTTCTACCGCACGAACGCGCAGACGCGTGCGCTCGAGGAGATCCTCGTCCGCTCCGCGGTGCCGTACCGGGTGCTCGGCGGCACGAAGTTCTACGAGCGCGCCGAGATCAAGGACGCCCTCGCCTACCTCATCGCGGTGGCGAACCCGGCCGACACCCTCGCCGTGCGCCGCATCCTCAACACCCCGAAGCGCGGCATCGGGCCGGCGACGGAGGCGCAGCTCGCCGCTCACGCCGAGAAGAACCACCTCACGTTCCGCGAGGCGCTGCGCGGCGCCCGCGAGCTCGGCCTCGGGCCGAAGGTGTCCGGCGCCATCACCGCCCTGTCCGACCTCCTCGACGAGGCCACCGCGCTCACCGCGCCGCCCGCGGAGGGCATGGCCCCGGTGCCGGTGTTCGAGATCCTCGCCACGCTGCTGAAGGGCAGCGGCTACGTCGACGCCCTCCGCGCGAGCCGCGATCCGCAGGACGAGGCGCGGGTCGAGAACATCGAGGAGCTCCTCGCGGTCACGAAGGACTTCCAGCGCGACAACCCCGACGGCACGCTCGTCGACTTCCTCACCGACGTCTCGCTCGTGGCCGCCGCCGACGAGCTCGACGACTCGACCGGCTCGGTGTCGCTCATGACGCTGCACACCGCGAAGGGACTCGAGTTCCGGGCCGTGTTCCTCACCGGTATCGAGGAGGACCTGCTCCCGCACCGCATGAGCGCGAACGAGCCAGGCGGACCCGCCGAGGAGCGGCGGCTGTTCTACGTGGGCATCACGCGCGCCCGCGAGCGGCTGCACCTGTCGCTCGCGATGACCAGGACGACGTTCGGCGACACCTCGGTGTCGGCGCCGAGCCGCTTCCTCGCCGAGATCCCCGGACACCTCATCGAGTGGCGCCAGGCGCCCGGCATGGCGGGCCCCGGCGCCCGCGTCGCCGGCAGCCTCGCGTGGTCCGGCGGCACCGGCGACAAAGCGGCGTCGACGAAGCCGAAGACCGAGTGGGCGAACCGCGTCACCGGCAAGGTGCGCGACAACGGCGACCTCCAGCTGGCCGTCGGCGACCGGGTGCGCCACGACGACTTCGGCGAGGGCAGGGTCGTCGCCGTCACCGGCGTCGAGGCGAAGCGCATCGCCGAGGTGCAGTTCGACACGGCCGGTCGCAAGCGCCTGCTCATCAAGGTCGCGCCGATCACCAAGCTGTGAGCGCCGTCGTCCGCCCGTTCCGGCCGGAGGAGACCGAGCAGGTCGTCGCGCTCTGGCGGGCGTGCGGGCTCACCCGGCCCTGGAACGACCCGCGGCGCGACATCGAGCGCAAGCTCGCGGTGCAGCCCGAGCTGTTCCTCGTCGCCGAGGCCGACGGCGCCGTCGTGGGCACCGCCATGGCCGGGTACGACGGGCACCGCGGCTGGGTCTACTACGTCGCCGTGCTGCCGGAGCTGCAGTCCCGCGGCGTCGGCACGCGGCTCATGGCCGAGGTCGAGTCGCGGCTCCTGGCCATGGGCTGCCCCAAGGTGAACGTGCAGATCCGCGGCGGCAACGAGGCGGTCGCCGCCTTCTACGCCCGCCTCGGCTTCGCCCCCGACAGCGCGACCGGGCTCGGCAAGCGTCTCGTCGTCGACGGCTGACGCCTCCGAGGAGGGGCGCAGGCGCTGCGCACTAGGCTGATCGGCGCCCGAAACCGGGCAGGGAGGACGTCAGCGGTGGACCTCTACGAGTACCAGGCTCGCGACCTGTTCGAGCACTACGGCGTACCGGTGCTGGCCGGCGTCGTCGCCGACACGCCGGAGGAGGCCAGGGCCGCCGCCGAGCGGCTCGCCGGCACCGTCGTCGTCAAGGCGCAGGTGAAGACCGGTGGCCGCGGCAAGGCCGGCGGCGTCAAGGTCGCCCACTCGCCCGACGAGGCCGCCGCCGCCGCGGAGGCGATCCTCGGGCTCGACATCAAGGGCCACGTCGTGAAGCGCCTCATGGTGGCCGCCGGCGCCCGCATCGAGCGCGAGTTCTACGTCTCGATCCTGCTCGACCGCGCGAACCGCTCCTACCTCTCGCTCGCCTCCTACGAGGGCGGCATGGAGATCGAGGAGCTCGCCTCGACACGGCCCGACGCGCTCGCCCGCGTCGAGGTCGACCCCATCGAGGGCGTGACGCTCGACAAGGCCCGCGAGATCGCCCGCGCGGCCCGGTTCCCCGACGACCTGCTCGACGACGTCGCGCCGGTCCTCGAGCGGCTCTGGCACGTCTACCGCGACGAGGACGCCACCCTCGTCGAGGTCAACCCGCTCGTGCGCACCGAGTCCGGCGAGATCATCGCGCTCGACGGCAAGATCACGCTCGACGACAACGCCGCCTTCCGGCACCCCGAGCACGAGGCGCTCGCCGACGCCGGCGACGTCGACCCGCTCGAGGCCAAGGCCAAGCAGCACGACCTCAACTACGTGAAGCTCGACGGACAGGTGGGGGTGATCGGCAACGGCGCCGGTCTCGTCATGTCGACCCTCGACGTCGTCTCCTACGCGGGGGAGCGGCACGGCGGCGTGAAGCCGGCGAACTTCCTCGACATCGGCGGCGGCGCGAGCGCCGACGTCATGGCCGCGGGGCTCGACGTGATCCTGTCGGACCCGCAGGTGAAGAGCGTCTTCGTCAACGTGTTCGGCGGCATCACCGCCTGCGACGCGGTCGCGAACGGCATCGTCGGCGCGCTCGCCAAGCTCGGTGACGAGGCGAACAAGCCGCTCGTCGTGCGGCTCGACGGCAACAACGTCGAGGAGGGGCGGCGCATCCTCACCGACGCGGCGCACCCGCTCGTCACGCTCGTCGACACGATGGACGCGGCGGCCGACCGAGCCGCCGAGCTCGCGGCGGCCTGAGGCGGAAGGGACACCACCATGTCGATCCTGATCGGCTCCGACACCAAGATCATCGTCCAGGGCCTCACCGGCTCCGAGGGCACGAAGCACGCGACGCGCATGCTCGCCTCGGGCGCGCAGGTCGTCGGCGGCGTGAACCCGCGCAAGGCGGGCACGACCGTCGAGATCGGCGGCGCGACGCTGCCGATCTTCGGCTCGGTCCGCGAGGCGCTCGCCGAGACCGGCGCCGACGTCTCCGTCGTGTTCGTGCCACCGGCGTTCGCGAAGGCCGCCGTCGTCGAGGCGATCGAGGCCGGCACCCCGCTCGTCGTCGTCATCACCGAGGGCATCCCGGTGAAGGACACCGCCGAGTTCTGGGCGCTCGCGAAGAGCAAGGGCGGCACGACGCGCATCATCGGCCCGAACTGCCCGGGCGTCATCAGCCCCGGCAAGTCGAACGCGGGCATCATCCCGGCCACCATCACGGGCAGCGGGCCGATCGGACTCGTCTCGAAGTCGGGCACGTTGACCTACCAGATGATGTTCGAGCTCGCCGACATCGGCATCTCGACGGCCGTCGGCATCGGCGGCGACCCGATCATCGGCACGACGCACATCGACGCGCTCGAGGCCTTCGAGGCCGACCCCGAGACGAAGGCGATCGTCATGATCGGCGAGATCGGCGGCGACGCCGAGGAGCGCGCCGCCGACTTCATCCGGCAGTCCGTCACGAAGCCGGTCGTCGCCTACGTCGCGGGGTTCACGGCGCCCGAGGGCAAGACCATGGGTCACGCCGGGGCCATCGTGTCGGGCTCCGCCGGCACGGCTCAGGCGAAGAAGGAGGCCCTCGAGGCCGCGGGAGTCAAGGTCGGCCGCACCCCGAGCGAGACCGCCTCCCTGATGCGCGAGGTCGTCGCCTCGCTCGGCATCGGCGCCTCCGCCTCCTGAGGCCGCCGCGATCCGGCCGTCGCGAGCAGCGACGGCCGGATCGGCGCATCGCCGGAGTCGGTCCCGCGTCCCGCGCGGGGCGCTGCCTAGCATCGCCCGCATCGTGACCTCCGACCTCGCGGCCCCGCCGCGCTCCTCGATCGCCCGGCCCGTCCGCGTCCTCGCGGTCGTCGCGGGCGCGGTCGACGCGCTCGCCGCGGTCGCCCTTCCGTTCGGCGCCCTCGTCGTCGTTGCTCTGATCGCCTGGGCCGCCCTCGGCGCGACGGCGCCCTGGTCCGCGTTCGTCGGCGCCGCGGCGGACGCCTGGCTGCTCGGGCACGGCGTCGACCTCCAGGTGACGGTCGCCGGGCACGCGTTCCCGGTCACCCTCGCCGCGCTCGGGCCCGCGCTCGTCACGGTCGGGCTGGGGGTCCGAGCGGGTCGCCGCGCGGCGGCAGGGGCGCCGGCGCCCGCCGCCGTCGCCGCCCTGCTCACGACCGCCGCGGCCTCCACCGCCGTGGCCGCGCTCGGCACCGCTCCGGCGGTCCGGCCCTCGCTCGTGCAGGCCGCGCTGCTGCCGGCCGCCCTGCTCGGTACAGGGCTCCTCGCCGGGCTGCGCCTCGAGCGCGGTCCGCTGCTGCCCGGAGGCCGCCTCGGCGCGGGGCTGCGCGCCGGCACCGGCGCCGTCGCCGTCGTGGTCGCCGCCTCGGGCGTCGCCGTCACGACCCTCCTGCTGCTCTCGCTCGCCCCCGTCCTCGGGCTCTACGAGTCGCTCGGCGCGGGCCCCGCGGGCGGGGTCGCGCTCACCGCCCTCCAGGTGCTGCTCCTGCCCACCGTGGTGCTGTGGGGCGTCGCGTGGTTCAGCGGCGCGGGCTTCGTGCTCGGCGCCGGCTCATCCGTCGGGCCGCTCGGGACCGCGGTCGGCCCGCTGCCGTCGCTGCCGCTGCTCGGCGCCCTGCCGCACCCGGATCCCGCGCTCGGGCTGCTCGGTCTGCTCGTGCCGGTGCTCGCCGGGTTCGGCTGCGGTCTCGTCGCGCAGCGCCGCGACCGCGGCGACGCCCCGCCGCTCGTCACGGGTCCGGTCGCCGGGCTCGTCGCCGCCTGCTGCGCCGGCGTGCTCGCCGCGCTCGCCTCGGGGTCCGCCGGGCCCGGCCGGCTCAGCGCCGTCGGACCGGACGCGCTGCAGGTCGCGGGCCTCGTGCTGCTCGAGGTCGGCATCCCCGCGACGCTCGGGGCGCTCGTCGGTCGCGTCCGGACGGCGGCGCCCGCCCCGGAGCCGGAGGAGCCTGCGTCGCTAGGCTTCTGAGCGTGCTGTCGGTCGTCGTCCTGATCTCGGGCGGCGGCAGCAACCTCCGCGCGCTGCTGCAGCGCTGCGAGGAGGCCGGGTTCCCCGCCCGGGTCGTGGCGGTCGGCGCCGACCGTGACGCCCCGGGGATCGTGCACGCCGACGAGTTCGGCGTGCCGACCTTCCTCGTGCCGTTCCCGTACTACGACAGCCGCGAGGAGTGGGGGCAGGCGCTGCTCCGCGAGATCCGCAAGTGGGCCCCCGACGTCGTGGTGCTCTCGGGCTTCATGCGGCTGCTGCCGGATGCGGTCGTCGACGCGCTCGGCCCGCGCCTGATCAACACGCATCCCGCCTACCTGCCCGAGTTCCCGGGCGCCCACGCCGTCCGCGACGCCCTCGCGGCCGGAGCGACCGAGACCGGAGCGAGCGTGATCCTCGTCGACCACGGCGTCGACACCGGGCCGGTCCTCGCCCGCGAGCGCGTGCCGGTGCTGCCCGGCGACACCGAGGGCACGCTGCACGACCGGATCAAGCCCGTCGAGCGGCGGCTGCTCGCGCAGGTGCTGCGCGACGTCGCCGACGGGACCCTCGACCTCGAAGGAGCCGCATGACTCGAGCACGAGTGCGCATCGCCCGCGCGCTGCTGTCGGTGAGTGACAAGACCGGTCTCGTCCCGCTCGCCGGCGCGCTCGCGGACGCCGGCGTCGAGCTCGTCTCGACCGGATCGACGGCCGCGACCCTCGTGGCCGCGGGCCTCCCGGTGACGCCGGTCGAGCAGGTCACCGGGTTCCCCGAGTCGCTCGACGGGCGCGTGAAGACGCTGCACCCCGCGATCCACGCCGGGCTGCTCGCCGACCTCCGCCGCGACGCGCACGCCGACCAGCTGCGGGAGCTCGGCATCGCGCCGTTCGAGCTCGTCGTCTCGAGCCTCTACCCCTTCGAGCGGGCCGTCGCCGAGGGGCGGGGCGACGAGGAGATCGTCGAGCAGATCGACATCGGCGGCCCGGCGCTCGTGCGGGCCGCGGCGAAGAACTTCGCGAACGTCGCCGTGGTCACGGCCCCGGCTCAGTACGACGCCGTCGTGGCCGCGCTCCCCGCCGGCGGCACGACGCTCGAGCAGCGCCGGGCGCTCGCCGCAGCCGCCTTCATCCGCATCGCCGAGTACGACCGCGCCATCGCCGACTGGTTCGCGCCGGCCGGCGACCAGGAGGAGCGGGGGTCCTACCGCTTCGAGGTCGCGCCGCTGCGCTACGGCGAGAACGCCCACCAGGCCGCGGCGCTCTGGCGCAGCCCCGGCGACGCCGGCCTGGCGCAGGCGGTGCAGCACCACGGGCGCGAGATGTCGTACAACAACTACGTCGACGCCGACGCGGCCGTCCGCGCCGTGCTCGACTTCGACGAGCCCGCCGTCGCCGTCATCAAGCACGCGAACCCGTGCGGCATCGCGGTCGCGCCGCCCCGGGCCCCCGACCCCGTCGCCGCCGCCCACCGCCGCGCGAACGACTGCGACCCGGTGAGCGCCTTCGGCGGCGTGATCGCCGCGAACCGAACCGTGACGCTCGGCATGGCCGAGGCGGTCGCGCAGATCTTCACCGAGGTGATCGTCGCGCCCGGGTACGAGCCCGAGGCGCTCACCGTGCTGTCGGGGAAGAAGAACCTCCGCATCCTCGAGCTGCCGCAGGGCTTCGCCCGGCCGACGCGCGAGTTCCGGCAGGTCTCCGGCGGGGTGCTCGTGCAGGAGCCGGACCGCTTCGACACGCTCGACACCGCGACCTGGCGGCAGGTGACGGGCCCGGAGGTCGACGAGGCGACCCTCGCCGACCTCGTCTTCGCCTGGAAGGCGTGCCGCAGCGTGAAGTCGAACGCGATCCTGCTCGCCGACCGCGGCGCCGCCGTCGGCATCGGGATGGGTCAGGTGAACCGGGTCGACTCGTGCCACCTCGCCGTGCGGCGGGCGGGGGAGCGGGCCCGTGGTGCGGTCGCCGCGTCCGACGCGTACTTCCCGTTCGCGGACGGCGCCGAGGTGCTGCTCGCGGCCGGGGTGCGCGCGATCGTGCAGCCGGGCGGCTCGGTGCGCGACGCCGAGGTGATCGCCGCGGTCGAGCAGGCGGGCATCCCGATGCTCCTCACGGGCGAGCGCCACTTCTTCCACTGAATACCCAGGCGATCCGCGCTGGTCGCGGTTGTGCCCCGAAGGGGGTTCTGCTTAGGGTGGAAGGCTGCTTCGCCGGAAGTGCGGAGCACCGGCCGCCCGCGGCCGACCGAGGGACAGGAGGCTCGCGATGATCGTTCCCCTCGGAGCTGCGGCCCGCCCCGTCCGGCCCTAGCGCCCGACCCTCGCTCGAACGACCGCGCCCACGCCGGGCGCACCCTGCCGACGCCGACGACGGCGTCCCGCAGCGGTCCTCGCCGTGCCCTGCCCACGGTGAGGACGAGAGGAAACCTGTGACCCGTCCGCCTCGTGCGCCATCGACCCTCCAGGCGATGCGACGACTGCTGCCCTTCGCGCGCCCGGCGATCCCGAGCGTGCTCATCGCCATGGTGATGGCGCTCGCCGCCTCGCTCGTCTCGCTCGCGATCCCGCAGGTCCTGCAGCGGCTCGTCGACGGCCCGCTGCGCGCCGGCGACCCCGCTGCGGTGCCCGGCGCGGTCGTGCTGATCGCCGTGCTCGGCGCGGTCGAGGCCCTGCTCTACATGCTCCGGCGGCGCTACATCATCGGCCCCGCCACCGGCGTCGAGACCTCGATGCGGCTCGCGTTCTACCGCAAGCTGCAGGACCTCCCCGTCGCCTTCCACGACCGCTGGCCGAGCGGGCAGCTGCTGTCGCGGTCGATGAGCGACCTGAGCCTCATCCGCCGGTTCATCGCGTTCGGCGTCGTCTACCTCGTCGTGAACGTCGTCACCGTCGTGATCGGCGTCGTCGTGCTCGCGGTCCTGAACCCGCTGCTCGCCGCGCTCTTCACGGTCTGCTCCATCCCGCTCTGGGTGAACGGCTTCCGCTTCGAGCGCCGGTACACGGTCGTCGCACGGCGCAGCCAGGACCAGGCGGGCGACCTCGCGACGCTCGTCGAGGAGTCGGTGCACGGCATCCGCGTGCTGAAGGCGTTCGGCCGCAGCCGCACCGCGCTCGAGCAGTTCGCCTCGCGTGCCGAGGAGCTGCGCGGCACCGAGATCGAGAAGTCGAAGGCGCTCGCGGGCATCTGGCTCTGGCTGCTGCTCGTGCCCGACGTCGCCTTCGCGCTCTGCCTGCTCGCCGGCGTCTGGCAGGCGTCGCTCGGCGCGATCACGGTCGGCGGCCTCGTCGCGTTCTTCGCGACCGGCACCGTGCTGCGGTTCCCGCTCGAGTCGATCGGCTTCCTCATGTCCATGCTGTTCGACACCCGAGCCGCGACGGACCGGCTGCACGAGGTGTTCGACAGCGAGAACACGATCACGGACCCGGAGCGCCCCGAGCACCTCACCGAGGCGCGGGGCCGGCTCACCTTCGACGGCGTGCGCTTCGGCTACCCGGACGCGCCGGCGGATGCCGAGCTGCTCCGCGGCGTCGACCTCGACATCCGCCCGGGCGAGACGATGGCGCTCGTCGGGCTCACCGGCAGCGGCAAGACCACGATGGTCGAGCTCGCCGGACGGCTGTACGACGTGACGGGCGGTGCCG
Source organism: Amnibacterium sp. CER49 (assembly GCF_029846255.1). Classification (GTDB taxonomy): domain Bacteria; phylum Actinomycetota; class Actinomycetes; order Actinomycetales; family Microbacteriaceae; genus Amnibacterium. The sequence goes on from NZ_JARVWQ010000001.1 coordinate 1,740,947, forward strand.
TGCGTCTCGACGGGGTCGACATCCGCGACCTGACCCGCGAGGAGCTGCGCACGCACATCGCGATGGCGTTCGAGGACGCCACGCTGTTCTCGGCGACCGTCCGCGACAACGTGCTGCTCGGCCGTCCGGACGCGGGCGACGACGTGCTCGCCGAGGCGCTCGACATCGCGCAGGCGTCGTTCGTGCACGACCTCCCCGAGGGGCTCGACACGAGGATCGGTGAGGAGGGGCTCAGCCTCTCCGGCGGCCAGCGGCAGCGCCTCGCGCTCGCCCGCGCGGTCGCGGCGAATCCTGCCGTGCTCGTGCTCGACGACCCGCTGTCGGCGCTCGACGTCGACACCGAGGCGCTCGTCGAGGCGGCGCTGCGCCGGGTGCTGACCCGCACGACGGCGCTGATCGTCGCCCACAGGCCGTCGACCGTGCAGCTCGCCGACCGCGTCGCGCTGCTCGAGGAGGGGCGGATCATCGACGTCGGCACGCACACCGAGCTGCTCGCCCGCAGCGAGCGCTACCGCTTCGTCATCTCGAGCTTCGACGAGCGCGAGGAGCGCGAACCAGAGGAGGTGGGCGCGTGACCGTCCTGGGCGTCGCCGGCGAGGAGCGCGGCGCGGACCTGACGAAGGCGGAGCGACGGCAGCTGCGCCGACGCTCGGTGCGCCTGCTCGGCAGCCTGCTGCAGCCGCTCAAGGGGCGGCTCGTGCTCACCGTGCTCGTCGTGGTGCTGAGCACGGCGCTGCAGGCGCTCGGCCCGGCGATCATCGCGTGGGGCATCGACACGGGGCTGCCGTCGCTCATGAAGGCGCACCCGCTGCCGCTCGTGGGCGCTGTGGTCGTCTACCTCGTCGCCGGGGTGCTCGCGGGCACCACCATCGCGGCGTACACGATCCAGACCGCGCGGATCAGCCAGGCGATCCTCATCGACCTCCGCAAGCGCGTGTTCCTGCAGACGCAGCGGCTGAGCCTCGAGTTCCACGAGACGTACACCTCGGGCCGCATCATCTCGCGGCAGACGAGCGACCTCGACTCCATCCGCGAGCTGCTCGACGGCGGCATCAACCAGCTCGTCATGAGCGTGCTCTACATGCTGTTCACGGCGGTCGGCCTCGTGCTCGTCGACCCCGAGAGCGGCCTCGTGCTCGCCTGCTCGTTCGTGCCGCTCGCCGCCCTGCTCGCCTGGTTCCAGCGCCGGAGCGAGGCCGTGTTCCGTGAGTCGCGCGTGGCGTCGGCGAAGCTCATCGTGTTCTTCGTCGAGACGATGACCGGCATCCGCGCGGTGCAGGCGTTCCGCAAGGAGCAGCGGAACGAGGCCGAGTACGGGGCGCTCGCCGAGGACTACCGGCGCATCAACGCGGACGCGATCAAGCTGTTCGCGGTGCTCGACCCCGGCCTCACGCTCATCGGCAACCTCACCGTCGCCGTGGTGCTGCTGATCGGCGGCTTCCGCGTCGCGACCGGTGGGATGGCGATCGGCGTGCTGCTCGCCGCGGTGCTCTACACGCGCCGGTTCTTCGACCCGATGGAGGACCTGGCGACGTTCTACAACGCCTACCAGGCGGCCGCCGCGGCGCTCGAGAAGGTGTCGGGCGTGCTCGAGGAGCGCCCGAGCGTCCCCGAGCCGCTCGCTCCGAAGCCGCTGCCCGCGTCCGTGCCGGGCGCGGGGCACGGCCACGTGCGCTTCGACGACGTGCGGTTCTCGTACCGTGAGGGCCGCGAGGTGCTGCCGCGCTTCGAGCTCGACGTGCCCTCGGGGCAGACGATCGCGCTCGTCGGCTCGACCGGCGCCGGCAAGTCGACCCTCGCGAAGCTCATCGCGCGCTTCTACGACCCGTCGGAGGGGCGGATCACGCTCGACGGGGTCGACCTGCGCGACCTCTCGAGCGCCGACCTGCACGCCGCGGTCGTCATGGTGACCCAGGAGGCGTACCTCTTCTCGGGCACCGTCGCCGACAACATCGCCCTCGGCAAGCCGGGGGCGTCGCGCGACGAGATCGTCGCGGCGGCGCGCGCGGTCGGGGCCGACCCGTTCATCCGCGGTCTGCCGGACGGCTACGACAGCGACGTGAACAAGCGCGGCGGCCGCGTCTCGGCGGGGCAGCGGCAGCTGATCTCGTTCGCGCGGGCGTTCCTCGCCGACCCGGCGGTGCTGATCCTCGACGAGGCGACCGCGTCGCTCGACATCCCGAGTGAGCGGCTCGTGCAGGAGGCGCTGCAGACGCTGCTCGCCGACCGGACGGCGCTGATCATCGCGCACCGGCTCTCGACGGTGGCGATCGCCGACCGGGTGCTCGTGATGGAGCGCGGCCGCATCGTCGAGGACGGGCCGCCGGAGGATCTCATCGCCGGCACCGGCCGCTTCGCCTCCCTGCACGCGGCCTGGCGCGAGTCGCTCGTCTGAGTTCATGGTCTTCTGCGCAGAAGACGTCGTTAGCAGTCCGGCCCGGCCCGCGCTGGGCCCACAGCCGGTGCTCCCGGCTGGGGAGGGCCGGCCCCCCCCCCCCCCCCAGCACCGCTGCCCGAGCGATGCCGAGTCAGGCTCGGTCGGGGGACCAGGACGCCTTCGCGAGGTCGACGCGGTAGCCGGCCGGCGTGGGCGCGGGGAGCAGCGGTGTGCCCTCCGCCTCGTAGTGCTCACGCGCCGCGGCCTCGTGCCCGGACGGCGGATGGCCGCCGGCGCGGATCACCCGCCACCAGGGCACGGCGGAGCCGTGATAGCGCAGCACCATGCCGACGGCGCGTGCGCCGGGACGCCCGAACACCCAGGCGACGTCGCCGTAGGTCATGACGCGTCCGGCCGGGATCTCGGCGACGACCTGCAGCACGGCATCCGTGTAGTCGCCGGAGGCGGAGAACACCCGCGTCACGAGGGATCACCCCTGGTCTCGAACCGCGCCGACCGAACCCCGATGGCGAGCCGGTCTCGGGAACGGGAGCCCGGGCCCTCGCGGGAGCCCGGGCGGACCGCCCACGACGTCTCCGACGCGTGCACGCGTCGAAGACCGCTGCTCACAGGTGCGTCGCGCCCAGGACCTCGCCGTACTGCGTCTCGCCGACGGGGGAGAAGCCGAGGCGGAGGAAGAACTCCTCGGGGCCGCCCTCGCCGCGCTCCCAGATCGCCGTGAGGCGCTCGAACCCACGTGAGCGGGCCTCGTCGGCGAGGGCCTGCACCGCGAAGCGGCCGACGCCGCGACCCTGGGCGCTCGCCTTCACGTTGATCGACCAGAGGCAGCAGCGGAACTCCTCGCGCGGCTCGTCCGGGTCGAGGTTGCCCTTGATGAAGCCGACGACCTCGTCGCCGTCGAGCACCACGCGGGGCCACGCGGCGGCCGGGTTGACCGTGTGCTCGGCGGTGGAGTAGCTGACGGGAGTGGCGTACGCCTCCTGCCCCTTCTTCAGCGTCAACGCGTTCGCGGCCACGATGTTCGCGGCGCTGAGCGGCTCGAGGCGGAGCGTCGGCATGGGGTCAGGCTAGTGGTGGGCCCGAAGTTCCCGCACCACCGCCGTGACTAGAGTGATCGCCGCCCGCGAATGCGCGGGACGGCAGGACAAGGAGCGGTGCGTGGAGAAGATCAAGGTCGAGGGCACGGTCGTCGAGCTCGACGGCGACGAGATGACGCGCATCATCTGGCAGTCGATCAAGGACACGCTGATCCACCCCTACCTCGACGTGGACCTCGAGTACTACGACCTCGGCATCGAGAAGCGCGACGAGACCGACGACCGGATCACGATCGACGCGGCCAACGCCATCAAGAAGCACGGCGTCGGCGTCAAGTGCGCCACGATCACGCCCGACGAGGCGCGCGTGCAGGAGTTCGGCCTGAAGAAGATGTGGCGCAGCCCGAACGGCACGATCCGCAACATCCTCGGCGGTGTCATCTTCCGCGAGCCGATCGTCATCTCGAACATCCCGCGGCTCGTGCCGGGCTGGAACAAGCCGATCGTCATCGGCCGCCACGCGTTCGGCGACCAGTACCGCGCGACCGACTTCACGTTCGAGGGCGAGGGCACCCTCACCATCAGCTTCCAGCCGAAGGACGGCGGCGAGGCGCGCTCGTTCGAGGTGTTCCAGTCGCCGGGCGGCGGCGTCGCGATGGCGATGTACAACCTCGACGACTCGATCCGCGACTTCGCCCGCGCGAGCTTCAACTACGGCCTCGCCCGCAACTACCCCGTCTACCTGTCGACGAAGAACACGATCCTCAAGGCCTACGACGGCCGCTTCAAGGACCTGTTCCAGGAGATCTTCGACGCGGAGTACAAGGAGCGCTTCGACGCGGCCGGGCTCACCTACGAGCACCGGCTCATCGACGACATGGTCGCCTCGTCCCTGAAGTGGGAGGGCGGCTACGTCTGGGCGTGCAAGAACTACGACGGCGACGTGCAGTCCGACACGGTGGCGCAGGGCTTCGGCTCGCTCGGCCTCATGACGAGCGTGCTCACGACGCCCGACGGCAAGGTCGTCGAGGCCGAGGCGGCGCACGGCACCGTGACGCGGCACTACCGCCAGCACCAGCAGGGCAAGCCCACGTCGACGAACCCGATCGCGTCGATCTACGCGTGGACGCGGGGGCTCGCCCACCGTGGGAAGCTCGACGGCAACCAGGCGCTGATCGACTTCGCCGACACGCTCGAGGACGTCGTCGTGAAGACGGTCGAGGGCGGTGCGATGACGAAGGACCTCGCGCTGCTCGTCGGGCCCGAGCAGCAGTGGCAGACCACCGAGGAGTTCCTCGCGACGATCGCCGACAACCTGAGGACCCGCCTCGGCTGAGGCCGGACGGGAACGGCACGAGGGCCGGCGGACTTCGCGTCCGCCGGCCCTCGCTCGTCGTCGGAGGCGGTCAGCTCCGGATCGCCGACTGCCCCTGCTGCTGCGTGCCGACCTGCTGGGTGCCGACCTGCTGGGTCGAGCCGGTGCTCGACACCTCGATCTTCCGCGGCTTCGCGCGCTCGCTCACCGGGATGGTGATCGACAGCACGCCGTTCTCGTACGTGGCGGTGATGCGCTCGGTGTCGAGCCCGTCGCCGAGGCTCAGCTGCCGAAGGAAGGAGCCGCTCTGCCGCTCGTGGGCGAGCCACTGCACGCCCTGCGCGTCGCGCAGCGTGCGCTCGGCGCGGATGGTCAGCAGCTGCCCGTCGACGTCGATGTCGACGCTGCCCGGGTCGACCCCCGGCAGGTCGGCGTTCAGCACGTAGTGGTCCCCGTCGCGGTACAGGTCCATCGGCATGACCCGCGGGCTCTGGGCGCTGCCCAGCAGGGCGGTGGTCATGCGGTCCAGCTCACGGAACGGGTCGAAGTTCATCGCCATTGCTCGTCCTTTCGCTCGCTGCGCTCCCGGGGTGGGAGCCGGGTTGAGCGGACCTCGCTCAACACGCACGAGGTTAGCACTCGGCGTGGTGGAGTGCCAGGTCCTGGCGAACTCGAAGGATGCTTCAGGCGCTCCTGAAGCGACATGCCTCGCCGACGCCGCCACCGACCGCGGCGCGCCGCGGGAGGGAACGGCGTCGCGCCGCCGCGGATCCGGCAGAGCGGCGGATCCGCGACCCATTCGGACCAGGGTCCGGATCGGGTGCCGTCGTCCGCATCCGTGGTCGAGCGGGTCGGGGACGCGAGCCGGATCCCTGGCCGAGCCGGGAGGGATCACTCGCCCCGCTTCAGGACGCGGCGCAGGCCCGGAAGGACAGCCTTCGACCCGGCGTCCCGGCGCCGCCCCTCGGTGGCCCCGAGGTCACCGGAAGATGATGGTGCGGCGGCCGTCGAGCAGCACGCGGTCCTCCGCGAACCAGCGCACCGCCTGCGTGAGCGTGCGGCTCTCCTCGTCCTGACCGATGGCGACGAGCTCGCGCACGGAGTGCGCATGGTCGACCCGCACCACGTTCTGCTCGATGATCGGCCCCTCGTCGAGGTCGCTCGTCACGAAGTGCGCCGTCGCCCCGATCAGCTTGACGCCGCGCTCGTGCGCCTGCTTGTACGGGTTCGCGCCCTTGAAGCCCGGCAGGAACGAGTGGTGGATGTTGATGATGCGGCCGGCGAGGCGCTCGCAGAGGGCGGGGGAGAGGATCTGCATGTACCGGGCGAGCACCACGAGCTCGACGTCGTGCTCCTCGACCGCGGCGACCACGCGCTCCTCGAAGGCCTGCTTCGTCGCGGGATCCGCGACCGCGTGCGCCTCGAACGGGACCCCGTAGAACCCGGCGAGCCCCGCGAGCGTCGCGTGGTTGCCGAGCACCAGCGGGATCTCGATCGGCAGCAGCCCCGAGCGCTGCCGGAACAGCAGGTCGTTCAGGCAGTGCGCCGCGGTCGAGACGAGCACGAGGGTGCGCAGCGGCCGGCCGACCACGTCGAGCCGCCACTCGGCCGAGAACTCGGCGGCCACCCGGCCGAGGTGCGCAGCGAGCTGCTCGCGCGTCGCGGCCGACTCGACCTGGAGGCGCATGAAGAAGCGGCCGGTGTCGGCGCTGCTGAACTGCTGGCTCTCGGTGATGTTGCCGGCGGCCGCGACGACGGCGCCGCTGACCGCGTGCACGATGCCCGGCCGGTCGGGGCAGACGAGGGTCAGGACCCAGTGGGTGCTCCCGGTCACGGCGCTCACTGTATCCACAGCCCTTCTCCATCCGTGGGACGCAGGCGCGTCACCGGGAGCGTTTAGTGTGATCCCACTCTGACGAAGAGAAGGGCCCGATCATCGACCGTCCCGCACTCGATGCCGAGACGCTGGAGGACGTCCGCCCGATCGCCGAGCGCATCCTGGCGGCGGTCGCCACGGTCATCGACGGCAAGGACGAGGTCATCCGCGCGGCCCTCGCGGTCATGCTGGCGGGCGGTCACCTGCTCATCGAGGACGTCCCGGGCGTCGGCAAGACGATGCTCGCCAAGGCGCTCGCCCGCGCCACCGGCGGCACCGTGAGCCGCATCCAGTTCACGCCCGACCTGCTGCCCTCCGACGTCACCGGCGTCTCGGTCTTCGACCAGAGCAGCGGACGCTTCGAGTTCAAGTCCGGGGCGGTGTTCGCGAACGTCGTCATCGGCGACGAGATCAACCGCGCGTCCCCGAAGACGCAGTCGGCCCTGCTCGAGTGCATGGAGGAGAGCCAGGTCACCGTCGACGGCGCCACCTGGCCGCTGCCCGAGCCGTTCACGGTCGTCGCGACCCAGAACCCGGTCGACATGGAGGGCACCTACGTGCTGCCCGAGGCGCAGCGCGACCGCTTCATGGCCCGCATCTCCATGGGGTACCCCGACCAGGAGTCCGAGCGGGCGATGCTCCGCTCGCACGACCGGGTCGACCCGATCGACGCTCTCGAGCCGGTGCTCCCGCCCGGCCGGTTCGCCGGGCTCGCGATCGCCGCTCGCGACGTGTTCGTCTCCCATGCCGTCGAGACCTACGTGCTCGAGATCGTGGCCGCCACCCGCACGCATCCCGAGGTGCGGCTCGGCGCGAGCCCGCGGGCGAGCCTGCAGCTCGTGCGCGCCGCGAAGGCCGCCGCGCTGCTCGACGGCCGCGACTTCGTGCTGCCCGACGACGTCGAGGCGCTCGCGCCCACCGTGCTCGCGCACCGGCTCGTGCTCCGCCGCACCGGGGTCGACTCCCGCGACGGGCAGACCGCTGCGGCGATCAAGATCGTCGAGCGGGTGGTGAAGACCACGCCCGTCCCCCTGCAGTGAGGCTCCGGTTCGCGAGGCCCCGCCTCGACGACCTGCCGCCCGTACGGCTCACCGCGCGCGGCTGGCTGCTCGCCGGCGCCGCGATCGTCGGCCTGCTGGTCGCCTACATCGCCGGGTGGCCCGCCCTGCTCGCGGTCTCCCTCTTCTGCGGCGCCGCGGTCGCCGCCGGCGTGGTCGTGACGATGCTCGCCCCGATCAGCATCGACGTCGAGCGGCGCATCGCGCCCGACGTGACGGAGCCGCGGCGGCCGGTCACGGTGCGGCTCACGATCGGCGGGTCGGTGGCCGCGGGATCCGAGTGGACGGACATCGTGCCGGTGTCGCTGCAGCTCACCGGCCGGGCCTCGGGCCGCCTGCCGCGCCTCGGTGCCGGCCTCGCCGCGACGGAGGCCGAGTACGTCGTGACCCCGAAGCGGCGCGGCATCGCCACCATCGGGCCGCTGCGCCTCGAGCGCACCGACGCGCTCGGCGTCGCGGTCGCGATGCGGCGGGGCGGCGGCAGCGCGAGCCTCACCGTGCTCCCCACGGTGCACGAGCTCGTGCCCCCCGGCGCCGCGACCCGCGCCGACCTCGATCCCGACGCGGTGGCCGTGTTCGGCCTGACCGGCGACCAGCGCGACATCATCGCTCGCGAGTACCGGGCCGGCGACCCGATGCGGCAGGTCGACTGGCGGGCCACCGCCCACCGAGGCGAGCTCATGGTGCGCTCCGAGGCCGCCGCCGCAGCGCTGTCGACCGCGCTCGTGTTCGACGTGCGCGAGATGATCTGGAACGACCCGCTCGTGTTCGAGTGGGCGATCGAGTGCGTGGCGTCGCTCGTCGCCGCCGTCGATGCCCGCGGCTCGACCGTCCGGCTCGCCACCGACCTCGCAGGCCCGATCGCCACGGACGGCGACGCCGCGCTGCTCGCCCTCGCGACGGTCGCCACCGCCGACGGCAACGTCAAGCCCGCGGACCTCGTGCGCCGCGTGCGCGGCGAGCACGTGCAGGTGCTCCACGTGGTCACGGGCGCTCGCGGCGCGGGTGACCTCGAGCAGCTGCCGCCCGCCGGGCAGGGTCTCGTCGGCCTCGTCTCGGTGGTCGGTGCGGTGTCGCAGCAGGTGAGGGTGCCGCGCGGCTGGCGGGTCACCGTGCTCGACCCGCGCCGGCCCGTGGAGGAGGCGTGGTCCCGTGCCTGAGCGCACCGGATCGCTCTCCGCCGCGGGCACCATCGCGGTGATCGTCGCCACCCTCTCGTTCCTGCCGATCGTGCAGGGCACCGGCTGGTGGACGCTCTCCATCGTCTTCTGCGCGGTGGCGGTCGCGGTCAGCGCGGGCTCCCGGGCGCTCGGGGCGACGCACGCGGCCGCGGCGATCCTCGGCCTCACGACGATCCCGATGCTCGCGACCGCGGTCGACGGCGCCGGGCAGGGCCTGCTGCTCGTGCTGCCGACGACGGCGTCCTCCCTCACGGTGAACCAGACGCTCGCCGACGCCTCCGCGCAGATCTACGCCGACACCGTGCCGGCCGGAGCGACCCCCGGCATCGAGCTGCTCATCGCGGCCGGCGCGGCCACGGCTGCGGTGCTCGTCGACCTCGTCGCCGTCGGCCTCCGCGCCCCCCTGCCGGCCATGCTCATCGTGCTCGCCCTCGCGATCGTGCCCGGCAAGGCGTTGCGCACCGGCACGAACGGCTGGCTGCTCGTCGCGGTCGCCGCGACGGTGCTGCTCGTCATCGGTGCCGACCGCTGGGCGCGGGGCGCAGCCCCGCGGCTCTCCGGCCTCGCGGGCGGCGGCGCCCTCGCGCTCGTGCTCGCTCTGCTCGCGCAGGTCGTGCTGCCCGCACCGCTCGTGCAGACGGCCGAGGGCCTGCCGCTCCAGCCGCTGTTCGGGCCGGGCGCCGACCCCCTCATCCGCCTCGGCGACAACCTGCGGCGGGGTCCGAAGACCCCGGTGCTCTCGTACGAGACGACGTCGAAGCAGGACGTCTACCTGCGGCTCGCCGTGCTCGAGGACTTCACCGGGTCGACGTGGTCGCCGCAGGGCGCCGACCGCTTCGCCGGCGACACCGCCGCGCCGTCCGCGCCCGGCCTGCTGAAGGAGTCGGCCGTCCGCACCGCCGTCACCCGCGTCACCGCCGCCGACGGATCGGCGATCGGCGAGCGGCTGCCGCTGCCGTACCCGGCCGAGCAGGTGCTCGGCGTGCAGGGCTTCGCGTGGGACAGCCACGGGCTGACCCTCCTGCGGCGCGACGAGTCGGCGCCCATCGAGCACTACACGGTCGTCACCGCCGAGGTCGACACCAGCGCCCCTGCGCTCCGCGGCGCCAGCACCTCCGTGCCGTCAGGCGACCCCGAGACGCTGCGGATGCCGAAGGACGTGCCGACGGTGGTGCGGCAGACCGCCGACAGCTGGACCGGCGCGGCCCGCACGCCGTACGGCAAGGCGCTCGCCATCCAGAACCACCTCCGCAGCGGCACGTTCCTCTACGACGAGCAGACACCGGCGCAGAACGGCTACGACGGTGACGGCCTCGGCGTGATCGCGAAGTTCCTGCAGGTGAAGGCCGGGTACTGCGTGCACTTCGCGTCGACGATGGCGGTCATGGCCCGCCTCGAAGGCATCCCGTCCCGGGTGGTCGTCGGCTACCAGCCGGGGGAGCGCACCATCGTCGACAGCACCGCGACCTACTCCGTCTCGAGCGACGACCTGCACGCGTGGCCCGAGCTGTACTTCGACGCGATCGGGTGGGTGCGGTTCGAGCCGACACCCGGGCGGGGAACGGTGCCGACCTACGCGCCGGTGCCGCAGCAGTCCGCCGAGGCGAGCCTCGACCCGAAGCAGCGCGGCAGCGCCGCGCCGACCGTCGCCCCGACCGCGGCGGCCTCGGGTGTGAACGGCGGCCACCGCAGCGACCCGGCCTCCGTGGTCCTCCCGGTGCTCCGCGGCGTCGGCATCGGCGCCGGCGTGGTCGTCCTGCTCCTGCTGCCCGCGCTGCTCCGCGTGCTGCTGCGGCGCCGCCGCTTCGCCCGGCTGAGACGGGCAGGGCCCGCCGAGGTCGGCTGGCGCGAGATCCTCGACACCGGTGCCGATCTCGGGCTGCCGCCGCCGAAGGGGCTGAGCCCGCGCGGCGCCGAGCAGGCGCTGCAGCGCGACCTCGCGCCGCGCGCCGCGCCCGCCCTCGCCCGGGTGCGCGGCGCCTACGAGCGCACCTCGTACGGCACCAGCACCGCGACCGTGGCGCCCGAGGACGTCGACGCCGTGATCGAGGGCTTCCGCGACCGCGCGTCGCTGCCGGCCAGGGTTCGGGCCGCGCTCGCGCCGCGGTCGCTGCTGCTGCGCACACGGCCTGCCGCGCGGCGTCCGCGGGCACGTAGGATCGGCTCGTCGCGACTGGCGTTCAGGTGGACCAAACCACCGGGGAGCGACTGAGACGGACCTGCCGCACGCCTGGGCCGGCCACGAACCGCACGCACCCGTGCGCCGAATCCCGTCCGAACCCGGAGCGCCTCGCGCTCGAACCCTAGGAGCCAGGTCATGACCGACGTCGCCGTCCGCCCCTCCACCTTCGCCGACCCGCTGAGCCAGGTCGATCCCGAGATCGCCGCCGTGCTCGGGCAGGAGCTCGACCGCCAGCGCACGACCCTCGAGATGATCGCGAGCGAGAACTTCGTGCCGCGCGCCGTGCTCGAGGCCACCGGCAGCGTGCTCACGAACAAGTACGCCGAGGGCTACCCCGGGCGCCGCTACTACGGCGGGTGCGAGTTCGTCGACGTCGCCGAGCAGCTCGCCATCGACCGGGCCAAGTCGCTCTTCGGCGCCGGCTACGCCAACGTGCAGCCGCACTCGGGCGCGACCGCGAACGCCGCGGTGCTCGCCGCGCTCGCGAACGCCGGCGACACGATCCTCGGGCTCGAGCTGGCGCACGGCGGCCACCTCACGCACGGCATGAAGCTGAACTTCTCGGGCAAGCTCTACAAGGCGGTCGCCTACGGCGTCGACCCGCAGACGTTCCGCATCGACATGGACCGCGTGCGCGACGCCGCCCTCGAGCACCGGCCCGCCGTGCTCATCGCCGGCTGGAGCGCCTACCCCCGGCAGCTCGACTTCGCCGCCTTCCGGGCGATCGCGGACGAGGTCGGCGCGAAGCTCTGGGTCGACATGGCGCACTTCGCGGGCCTCGTCGCCGCGGGGCTGCACCCGTCGCCGATCCCGTACGCCGACGTGGTCTCGACCACCGTGCACAAGACGCTCGGCGGTCCCCGCTCCGGTCTGCTGCTCGCCCGCGACGACGAGTACGCGAAGAAGCTGAACTCCGCGGTGTTCCCCGGTCAGCAGGGCGGCCCGCTCATGCACGTGATCGCCGCGAAGGCCGTGGCCCTGAAGATCGCCGCCTCCGACGAGTTCGCGGAGCGCCAGCGCCGCACCGTCGAGGGCGCGAAGCTGCTCGCCGAGCGGCTCACGGCGCCCGACGCCCGCGCGGCCGGCGTCGACGTGCTCACCGGCGGCACCGACGTGCACCTCGTGCTCGCCGACCTGCGCGACTCCGAGATCGACGGTCGCGCTGCCGAGGACCTGCTGCACGAGGCCGGCATCACCGTGAACCGCAACGCCGTGCCGTTCGACCCGCGGCCCCCGATGACCACCTCGGGTGTCCGGATCGGCACCGCCGCGCTCGCCACCCGCGGCTTCGCGGCGCCCGAGTTCCGGCAGGTGGCCGACCTCATCGCGCAGGCGCTCACGCCGGGCGCCGACGTCGCCGCGCTGCGCGAGCAGGTCGCGGCGCTCGCCGGCCGGTTCCCGCTCTACGAGGGCCTCGAGGACTGGTGACGCAGGAGGCGCCGGTCCCGCCCGCGGGAAGCGGCGGGGCCGGCGCCCGGCTGCTCGACGGCGTCGCCACCGCCGCGGCGGTGAAGCGGGAGCTCGCCGTCCGGGTCGCCGCGCTGCGCGCCGCGGGGATCGCCCCGGGGCTCGGCACGCTGCTCGTCGGCGACGACCCCGGCTCCCGCGCCTACGTGGCCGGCAAGCATCGCGACTGCGCGGAGGTCGGTGTCGACTCGTACCGGATCGACCTCCCCGGCACCGCCACCGAGGCGGAGGTGCTCGCCGCCGTCGACCTGCTGAACGCGGACGCCGGCATCACCGGGTTCCTCGTGCAGCTGCCGCTGCCCCCGTGGATCGACGCGCGCCGCGTGCTCGAGGCCGTGGACCCCGCGAAGGACGCCGACGGCCTGCACCCGCTGAACCTCGGTCGCCTCGTGCTCGCGGTCGACGGGCCGCCGCCCGGCCCGGTGCCGTGCACGCCCGCCGGCCTCCTCGAGCTCCTCGTGCGCGGCGGCGTCGCCGTGGCCGGACGCCGTGTCGTCGTGCTCGGCCGCGGCCTCACGGTCGGCCGGCCGCTCGGGCTGCTGCTCACGCGCCGGGGGATCGACGCGACGGTCGTGCTCGCCCACTCGCGCACCCCGGACCTCGCCTCGGTGGCCCGGGAGGCCGACGTGCTCGTGGCCGCGACCGGTGTGCCGTGGCTCGTCGAGGCCGACTGGGTCCGACCGGGCGCCACGGTGCTCGACGTGGGCGCCGCGCGCGTCATCGATCCCGTGGGGGGACGCCCGCGCCTGCTCGGCGACGTGCATCCGGACGTCGCCGCCGTCGCCGGGGTCCTCTCGCCGAACCCCGGCGGTGTCGGGCCGATGACCCGCGCGATGCTCGTCGCGAACGTCGTGTCAGCCGCGGAGCGGGCGCTCGGGGAGCCTTCCTAGGCTGACGGGATGGGCATCCCGGCGACCGGCGAGCAGCACGTCCTCACCCTTCCGAACGCCGGGGGCGAGGTGACGGCGACGGTCACCGAGCTGGGCGCCAGCCTCCGTCGTCTGGTGGTGGGCGGCACCCCGATCGTGCAGGACTACACGAGCGACGGCATCCCGTCGCAGGCGTCGGGCGTGACGCTCGTGCCGTGGCCGAACCGCGTGGCCGGCGGTCGCTGGACGCTCGACGGGGAGCCGCAGCAGCTCGACCTCACCGAGCCCAAGGCGGGCAACGCGATCCACGGGCTGCTCCGCAACGCCGGCTACCGGGTGACCGACCGCTCGGAGTCGGCCATCACCCTCGCGGCGCGCGTCTTCCCGCAGCACGGCTACCCCTTCCTCCTCGACGTCTCCGTGCGCTTCGAGCTCGTGGAGGACGGCATCGCGGTCACCCACGGCGTGCACAACACGGGTGACAGCCGGGCGCCGGTCGGCATCGGTGTGCACCCCTACCTGCGGGTCGGCGACACACCGATGCGCGACCTCTCCGTGCAGGTGCTCGCCGACACCGTCTTCGAGACCGACGGTGGCATCCCGACGGGGACGCGCCCCGTCGACGGCACCGCCGAGGACCTGCGATCGGGACGCCCGCTCGCGGACGCCGACCTCGACACCCCCTTCACCGATCTCGCGCTCGTCGACGGCCGCGTGCGGCACCGCGTCGTCGCGCCCGACGGCCGCGCCGTCGAGCTGCACGCCGACCCGGGGTTCGCCTTCGCACAGGTGTTCACGAGCCGCATCTACGAGACCGACGAGGGCCGCATCGACGCCGTCGCGATCGAGCCGATGACGTGTGCGCCCGACGCGCTCAACAACGGCCGCGGGCTCACCTGGCTCGAGCCGGGGGAGCAGCTCGTCGTCTCGTGGGGCATCCGGCTGCTGCCCGCGACCTGATCAGAACCGGCGGTACGCCCGCGGCCGACGGGAGCGACGGTCGAGCACCTCGACGAGCGCCCGCCAGCCGACGAGGAGCGCCGCGAGCACGAACGTGGCGACGACGAGGAACGGCACCGGGACGCCCTGACCGGTGACCGCCCGCAGCAGCAGGCCGACGACGACGGTGCCGAGCCAGACCGGCACGCCCGTGCGGCCCATCGCGATCGGCGCCCGCCAGGCGCGCGCGACGGCCCAGCCGACGGCGAGCCCGACGAGGAACGGCCACGCGGTGCCCAGCAGCTCGCCGGCCGACATCGCCTCGCGGTGGCTCTCGCGACCGATGCCGACGAAGACGAGCACGAGGACCAGGTCGGCGAGGGCGGCGCCGGCGATCCGGATACGGGGGTCCACGCTCCGATCCTCGCAGGGGCTGCGGACGGTCAGGGGCGCTCGCGCACGTGCGACCGGGCCCGGACCGCGAGGTCCGGGTGGTCGGCGAAGACCGCGTCGACGCCGGTGGAGAGCAGCGCGGTCCAGGCCGAGCGCCAGTCGCCGGTGGCGACGGCGTCGGTCCCGCGCCGGTAGCGGTGCGGCAGGAAGCGGTTCTCCGGTCGGAGCGTCCAGGTCCACACCTCGAGGCCCGCCTCGTGCGCGCGGCGGACGAGCGCGTCGGTGACGAGCGGGATGGGCACGCTCACGCCGCGGAACGCGGTCAGCGGGCGGAGGTCGGCGAGCTCGTCGGCGTAGGTGCGACGGACCGGGCCGTGCTCGTCCGCCGCCGCGCCGTGGTCGTCGAGCAGGTAGACGAGCGGCCAGGCGACGCCGCGGGCCGCGAGGTCCGCGAGCGCCGACTTCTCGAAGCTCTCGACGACGATCCGCGGTGACGCCGGGACTCCGGCGAGCTCACCCAGCACGAGCTCCGGCAGGGGCAGGCCGAGCGCCGCCGAGAAGGCCGGCTCCTTCAGCTCGACGACGAGCAGCGATCCGGCCTTCGCGACGAGCGCGGCGACGTCGGCGAGCCGCAGCACCGCCGATTCGCCGTCGTGCGCCGCGCTGCGCGGACGGAGCGCGGGCATGCGCTCCCGGGCGCGCAGGGTCGCGAGCTCCGCCCAGTCGAAGTCCTCCGCGAACCAGCCCACGGCGGGCACGCCGTCGAGGAGGCCCTCTCGCCGCCGGTCCGCGAACTCGGGTCGCGCAGCGATGTCCGTCGACGCCGACAGCTCGCGCTCGTGCCGCACGACGGGTACGCCGTCCCGGGAGGCGACCACGTCGACCTCGACGCCGTCCGCGCCCTGTGCGAGCGCGAGCTCGAGCGCCGGGGACGTGAGCTCCGGCAGGTATCCGCAGGCGCCGCGGTGCCCGAGCACGAGGGGCCGAGTCACGGCAGGGTCGCCGGGGTCAGTCGAACCGGCGCCAGCGGTCGTCCCGGGCTCGCCGCCGCGCGCGGGGGCGGCGGCCCATCTCCTCGACGAGAAGCGGGACGCCCTCGTCCTCCACGGGCGGCGGGGTGTGCTTCGGGTCCACGCGTCAAGCGTGGTGCACCCATGTGTCGTCTCCGCGTCGCTCGTGTGAACGCCGGGAGAACCCTCAGCCGGCGAGCCGGGTGGGCTCGGCGGTCTCGAGGTGCGCGTCGGCGACGGTCGTGGTGATGCACCGCAGCAGCGCGACGAGGTCCGCGATGTCGCCGGGGCACGCGTCGCCGGCCGCGATCGGCTCGAAGGCCTCGACGAAGCGCGCGTAGAGGTCCGTCATGATCTCCTCGCCCCGCGGCTGCAGGGCGACGACGAGGCTGCGACGGTCGTGCGGATGCGGGCGGCGCGCCACGAGCGCGGCGGCCTCGAGCCGGTCGAGCACGGCGGTGGTGGCGCTCGTCGTGAGGCCGAGGACCGCCGCGAGCTGCTTCGGGGTGACCGGATCGTCGGACTGCGAGACGGTGACGAGCGCGTCGAACTCGGCGAGCGTGATGCGGGCGCTCATGGCGACCCGCTGGCGCAGCCGCCGGAACTCGAAGTCGAGCGTGCGGACCGAGTCGGCGAGCGAGCGGACGAGCTCGTTCCTCACCGGCACCGTGTCGAACAGCATGCGGGCATCCCTTCCCCCAAAGGCCTGCATCGTGCGGGTCCACGTTAGGGAGCGGAGACACGCCCTCGTGCCCCCAGTTCACGGGCGTTTGCGCGCGAAACGGATTGCCGGAGAGCCGGAATGCTCGATCGTCGAACTACCTTCGGCCCACCGATCAGGGATGCCCGACGCTCGGGCCCGTCATCTTGGAGAAGCTCATGCCGCAGCTCACGAAGAGCCCAGCACTCCGCCGGCTGCGGTTCGCACCGGTCGTCGTCGCCGGCGGCGCGCTCGCCGCCGCCCTCCTCGCCGCATCGACCACGGGCACCTTGTCCGGGTTCGTCGCGTCGATCCAGAACAGCACGAACACCGCCGCGAGCGGTGTGCTGACCATGCAGGAGACCACGAACGGGAACGCGACGCCGGTGTGCACGAGCACGGACGCGACCACCGTGTCGACGAACTCGGCGACCTGCACCACGCTCGACGGGTTCAGCGGGAACCTGCAGTTCGTCCCGGGAAAGATCGTGACGACGACCGTCACCATCAAGAACACGGGCACGGTGCCTGCGAACTCGTTCACCCTCACCCCCGGTGCCTGCGTGCAGAGCGCCAACGGAGCGGTGAACGGCAGCGCCACCGACCTCTGCGCGCACATGTTCATCACGATCGCGCTGCAGGGCGGCTCGACCGTGTACGGATCGTCGACGACCTCGCTGACCACCTATGGCGGCACCGGCGCGCTCGGACTCGGCACCCTCGCTGCCAACACCTCGAACACCTACGTCATCACCGTGCAGATGGACAACAGCTGGACCGGTACCGCCGCGAACGCCTACCAGGGCCTCAAGGCCACGGTGCCCCTGACCTGGACGTTCAACAGCTGATCCGCCCCCTTCTCGGGAGGAGGGGCCCGCGCCCCTCCTCCCGCTCCCGCTCCGGCTGAGAGGACACCGGTGACCGCGACCACGCTCGCTCTCGCGGCGGTGCGGCACGCCCGCGCCGTTCCGCGCAGCGTGGTCGCGCTCCGGGTCCTCGCGGTCGTGGTGCTCGCGCTGGTCGCGGCCGGCGGCACCTTCCGGCTGCTCGGCGGCCAGTGGTACGTCGTCGAGACCCCCTCGATGGGCACCACGGCGCCGGTCGGCTCGCTCGTCTTCGACGTGCCGGTGCGGGCCGCGGTCGCGGTGGGCGACATCGTCTCCTTCCACCCGCCGACGGCGCCGAAGGAGCTCTACACGCACCGCATCGTCGCGATCGCGCCGGCGGGCGCGATCACGACCCGTGGCGACATCAACGGCGCTCCGGACGGCTGGCAGCTGCGGACGAGCGACATCGTGGGCCGCGTCACGGTGATCCTCCCCGGCATCGGTTGGGGCCTCCGCGCGCTGCCGATCATCGTCCCGGGTGCGCTTCTGGCCTGGTTCATCGGCGGCCTGCTCCGCTCAGCGGCCGCCCGGCGCGCGACCCGGCTGCTCGGCGGCAGCCTCGCCGTCGGGCTCGCCGCGGCGTGGCTGCACCCCTTCACCGGGATGGTGCTGCTCTCGACGGGCGTCACCGATCGGATCGCCACGGCGACGGTGGTCGCCACCGGCCTGCTGCCCATCCGGGTCAGCGGGGGAGGACGATCCGTCGACCTCACGCCGGGGCAGGTCGGACGCCTCCACATCCCGGTCGACACCGCGTCGGCCGGGCACTTCGCGCTGCAGTCCGCCCTGCACCTCCCGGTCGTCGGCTGGGCCGGGGTCGCGCTCGCCTGCGCGGCGCCGCTGCTGCTCGCCTGCGCGGTGCTGATCCGGCCGCCGAAGGCGGACCGGGAGGCGGCGTGAGACGGGGGCGCGCGCCGCTCTACGCGCTCGCCGCGGGCGCCGTCGTCGCCGCCGCCCTCGCGCTCACCACACCGGGCACGACGGGCGGGTTCGTCGCGAAGGTGACGAACAGCACGAACACCGCCGGCACCGCGCCGTACTTCACGTGCGCCGGGGCCACGACGGCGGACGGCTCCGCGTCCGGCTCCTTCGTGTGGGCGCTGAACGAGTCCACGGGAACGAGCGCCGCCGACGGGTCGGGCCACAGCCTCGCCGGGACGTACGGCGCCACCATCACCTCGAGCGCGACGGGCGCGCCGTGCGCCCGCGACACGGGCGGCGCCCTGCAGGTGTCGACGACCGGCACCGCGGGCAACTACGTGTACTCGGCGCTGTCGAGCGTGAGCGCGCTGCCGTTCAGTGAGGAGATCTGGTTCAAGGCGGCGGCCAGCACGACGAACGGTGGTCAGCTGCTCGGGATCGGTGACAGCTACCAGTCCGCGAGCAACAAGCTCTCGACATCCACGGCCCTCGACCGCGTGCTCTACCTGAACGCCACCGGCTACCTCGTCTTCGGCGCGAGGACCAGCTCGAGCAGCGCGACGCTGACGTCCCAGACGAAGCTCAACGACGGCGTCTGGCACCACGTCGTCGTCACCGTGTCGAGCAGCACGACGACCGTCTACATCGACGGCGCCGCGGCCACGATGACGTTGAGCGGCACGATGCCGGTCTCGACCACGCTGGTGGCCAGGTCCTCGCAGTACTGGCGCGTCGGTTACGACGACGACTCCGGCTGGACCGGAGGGACGAAGAACTACTTCACCGGCAGCGTCCGATTCGCAGCGTTCTACAACAGCACCGTGCTCACCTCGACCCAGGTGCAGAGCCACTGGATCGCGGGCAGCTGACCCCGGCTGGGCATGTCGCGGGGTCCGGTGGGATGCTGGAGCCTTCCGACTCAAAGGATGCTCCATGCCGCCGATCGTGCTCGAGAGCCTGCTGACCGCCATGTGGCTCGTGTTCCTGCTGATCCTGCTCGTGGTCCTGCTCGTCGTGGTGATCGTGCTCGTGCGCCTGATGCTCGTCGCCACCGTGGCGCTGCAGGTGTGGGCGGAGTCGCACGGCGCCGAGGAGCGCCACTACTGGTGGCCCGTCCGGCAGCGGCCGCGCGCGCCGCGCGAGCCGCGCGCGCCGCGGACCCCGCACGAGGGCTCCGCGCCGCGTCGCGCACCGGAGCCGGTGGCGTCGCTGCGTCCGGCGCCGACCCGCTCGGCCGACCCCGCCCGTCCCGAGCCGGTGCGTGAGCGCCCCGCCGAGCCCGCACCCGCCCGTGCGGCCGAGCCCGTCCGCGGCGCGGAGCCGCCGACGAGGCGGATGACCGCCGCGCCGTCGCCGCGACCCGAGGCGGGGCAGCCCGAGCCCGGTGAGCCGCACCGCGCGCCGCGCGCGTCGAACCTGTTCGGCCGCGCCGAGCGCCCGGTCGAGACGCCCTCCCAGCCGCCGGTCGAGGAGCGCCGTCGCCGTGACGAGCGGCGTCCGGTCCAGGAGGAGTCCGACGTCGACCGCCAGGCGGCGATGGACCGGCTGTTCGCCCCGCTGTCCGAGTCGGACCAGACCGAGCCCATCCAGGCGGCCCGCCTGCGCCGCCCGACGCGCCCCGCGCCGCCGGAGGGCTAGGTCCGCGTTCCGGCGGATCGGGCAGCGGCGCGTCGACCGGCGGCGGGCCGGATCCGGTCGCCCGCCGAGGGTGACATCAGGGCGCCCTCGACGACCGCGCCGAGCGTGAGGAGCGCGAGCACGAGGAACGCGATCCGGTAGGGGAGCAGATCCCCGGCGCCCGGCACGGCCTGCCCGAGCCGCAGCGCGACGGCCGCCACCGAGACGCCGAGCCCCGCCGCGAGCTGCTGCACGGTCGAGGACAGCGTGTTCGCGTGCACGAGCTCCGCGCGCTCGACGTCGGCGAACGCGATCGTGTTGTAGGCGGTGAAGCCGATCGACCTGGCCGCGCCACCCGCGACGAGCAGCAGCACGAGCAGCACCACCGGCACGTCCGGGCCGACGACGGCGAGCAGCGCGATCGACGCGGCGACCCCGGCCGACGACCAGAGCACCACCGGTTTGAAGCCGAACCGCGCCAGCACGGGCGTCGTGACCGGCTTGATGGCGAGGTTGCCGACGAACAGCCAGAGCACGGTCGCGCCGGCCTGCACCGCGCTCCAGCCGAAGCCGAGCTGCAGCAGCAGCGGCACGAGGAACGGCACGCCGTTCACGGCGAGGCGGAACAGGCTGCCGCCGGCGTGCGTCACCCGGAACGTCTCGACCCGCAGGATGCGCAGGTCGAAGAGGGGCGCGGAGGACCGCAGCAGGGAGACGGTCGCGGCGACGGCGAGCACGACGCCCGCGCCCGCCGCGACGAGGGCGGCGGGTACGTCCACATCCGTACCGGCGAGCAGGGAGCCGAGCACGGTGACGGCCGCGATCGCGCCTGCGGTCAGCAGCAGGCCCCGCACGTCGAGGCGGCCGCGGTCCTCGCCGCGCTCCGCCGGCACGAGCGCGAGCGCGGCGATCACGACGACGACGCCGAACGGCAGGTTGATCAGGAAGATCCACCGCCACGACGCGACCGTGACGAGCAGGCCGCCGAGCAGCGGCGCCACCACGGGAGCGGCGAGCGCCGGCCAGGTGAGCCACGCGATCGCGGAGACGACGTGCCGGCGCTCGGTGACCGCGAGCACGGCGAGGCGTCCGACCGGCACCATCAGGGCTCCGCCGGCGCCCTGCAGCACCCGAAGCACGAGGAGCACCGGGAGCGAGGGCGCAGCCGCGCATCCGGCGGAGGCGACGGTGAAGACGACCACGGCGGCGACGAACACGCTCCGGGCGCCGAACCGGGTGGGCAGCCAGCCGGAGAGCGGGATGAGGACCGCGACGGTGAGCAGGTAGGCGGTGATCGCCGCGCCCACCTGGACGGCCGGCACCCCCAGGTCGCGACCCATCGCGGGCGCCGCCGTCGACAGGATCGTGCCGTCGAGGTTCTCCATGAAGAACGCCGCCGCGACGAGCAGCGGCAGCGCCCATCGGGGCCGGGCGCGGAGGGTGTCAGGCAACCGTCCCATCCTCCCACCCGCGACCGTCAGGGCGTCAGGGCGTCAGGGCGTCTGGGCGCCGTGCGCGTCGACGAACACCGAGTAGAGCGACCGGCCGCCCGTGATGAACAGGCGGTTCTTCTTGCGGCCGCCGAACGTGAGGTTCGCGGTGTTCTCCGGCAGGTGGATCCGGCCGAGCAGCACGCCGTCGGGGTCGAAGCAGTGCACGCCGTCGTAGTCCGCGCCGCCGCCGAACGCGGCGGTCCAGAGGTTGCCGGCGCGGTCGATGCGCATGCCGTCCGAGGTGCCGGCGCCCATGTCGATGTGGCGGCGGCCGTTCTCGGGTCGTCCGTCGACCATGTCGTAGACCCGGATGTCCTTGTCGACGACGTAGAGCAGGCGCTCGTCGGGGGAGAAGGCGAGGCCGTTCGGGCGGTCCATGTCGCGCACCACCGGCTCGAGCGCGAGCGTGTCCGGGTCGATCCGGTACACGTACCGCGGCAGCTCGTGCTCCCCCTTGTCGCCCTCGTAGTCGCCGTCGCTGCCGTAGCCCGGATCGGTGAACCAGATCCCGCCGTCCGCGGCGACCACCACGTCGTTCGGCGCGTTCAGCCGCCTGCCCTCGAAGCGGTCGGCGAGCACCGTGATCGTGCCGTCGTGCTCGGTGCGGGTGACGCGGCGGGTGCGGTGCTCGCAGGTGACGAGCCGGCCCTGCCGGTCACGGGTGTTGCCGTTGCTGTGCTCCGACGGCTGCCGGAACACGGTGACCTGCCCGGTCTCCTCGCTCCAGCGGAGCATCCGGTCGTTCGGGATGTCGGAGAACAGCAGGTAACGACCGTCACCGAACCAGACCGGGCCCTCGAGCCACCTGCCGCCGGTCCAGAGCCGCTCGACGACCTCCTGCCAGACGATGAGCGACCGGAAGCGCTCGTCGACGACCTCGATGGCGGGGTCGGGGAACCGGACGATGGTGCGATCGCGCTCCCAGGCGGTGGCGCCGCTGCTCTCCTGCATGCGGCGATCCTCGCAGGATGCGGGACGGGACGGTCAGGACGGCGAGGGGGTCCCCGCCGGCCGAGGCGGGATCCTGCCGGCGATCCGCTCGCTCGGATCCGCAGCCGATTCCCCCGCCCTTCATAGCCGGGTTATGGGTTCGCGGTGCACAGTGACCCCTGTGAAGCAGACCGATCGCCTCCCCGCGGCCCTCGCGCTCGGTGTGCTGGCGGTCTCGGGCGCCGCGCTCGCGTGGGTGGTCGCCTCCGTGGTCGCGCCGCTCGGCTGAGCGTCCCGAAGGTGGGGGAGCGGCCCGCCGCGCCGCGCCCGTAGCGTCGTCCCGGGGAGGAGCGGGACGCCTGTCCGGAAGGGGCAGGCCGTGCGCCGACTCGCTCTCGCGGCAGTGCTCACCGCCTCCGTCCTGGCGGCCGGCCCCGCGGTGGCCGCGCCGGCCTCCGCGGCGACGCCCGCCGTGCGCTCCGTGGTCGCGGTGCTCGCCGATCCCTATCTGACGGACCCCGTGCAGGTCGAGGTGATCGCGCTCGACGCGGCCGGCGACCCGGTGCCGTTCTCCGCCGCCGTCACCCTGCGGACGTGGGGCACGCAGGCCACGGTCCCCGTCTCGAGCACGACCGGCTCGCTGATCGTGCCGGTGCCGACCTCGACGCTGTCCGGCGGCTCGGCCGTGCTCACCGTCGTCGCGCGCGGTGGCGGCGGCAGCGCCTCGACCACGCAGCGGGGCTTCGTCGTGCTGCCGCCGAGCTTCGCGGTGCAGGGGTTCGGCTGCACGGTGCTGGCGAGCGGCGGCGGGAACGTGCCCTGGGCCGTCAGCGTGCTGAACGGCACGCCCGTCGCCCACCCCGGCTGGACCCCGAACTCGTGGGACTTCCCGGCGTACGTGGGGGCCGTGCACCCGCTGACCATGCGCGACTCCGCGCAGCGCCCCCTCGCCACGACGGGCACGATGACGGTGTCCTCCGGCCGCACGACGGTCGCCACGGTCCCGCTGCCGCGGCTCGTGCGGCGCATGCTGTTCTCCGTGCACTGGAACGCCCTCGTGAACGGCCGCTTCCGGCCGGGCACCTACACCGCCCGGCTCACGATGAAGGACGCGGTCGGCCGCACCACCACCGCGGTGCGGCAGATCCACCTCGACCGCTCGGGCACCCTGCCCTGTGCCTGACGGGGCGCCCGCGGCCGGCCGGCCGCTGCCGCTCGTGCTCACGGGCCTCGTCGGCGGGCTGCTGTCGGGGCTCTTCGGCGTCGGTGGCGGCGTGCTCATGGTGCCGCTGCTCACGCTCTGGGCCCGCCTCGGCCAGCGGCGGGCGGTCGCGACGTCGCTCGCAGCGCTCGTGCTCTCGTCCGCAGCGGGCTGCCTCAGCTATCTCGCGCGCGGCGCCGTCGACGTGCCGGCGGCCGCCGCGCTGATCGTCGGCTCGGTCGTCGGCGCGGTGATCGGCAGCGCGCTGCTGCGCAGGCTGCCGGTCCCGGTGCTGCGCTGGGCGTTCCTCGCGCTGCTCGTGGCGGTCGCCGTCCGGCTGCTGCTCGCCGTGCCCGTCGGACGTCCCGCGCCGCTCACCCCGCTGCTGCTCGTCGTGCTCGTCGCGGTCGGCCTGGCCGTCGGCATCGCCTCCGGCCTGTTCGGGGTGGGCGGTGGCGTGCTCATCGTGCCGGCGCTCGGCCTGCTGTTCGGCCTGCCCGAGCTCGTCGCGAAGGGCACCTCGCTGCTCGTCATCGTGCCCGCCGGGTTCACCGGCACGCTCCGCAACCGCCGGGCGGGTCTCGTCGACCTGCGCGCCGCAGCGCTCGTGGGTGCGCCCGCGGCCGTCGCGTCCATCGGCGGCTCCGCGCTCGCGTTCCTGCTGCCCGCGAGCCTCTCCCGGGTGCTCTTCGCGATCCTGCTGCTCGCCGTCAGTGCGCAGCTGGCGGTCCGCGCCGTCCGGGCGTCGCGCCGGCGCTGACCGTTCGGCCCGGATCCGCTGGGAGCCCGGACGACGTCCAGGGGACCCGAGGACGCTCGAGGCACGAGCCGGGACGTCCGGTCGGAGGAAGGGGCCGCCATGCAGGCGATGGTCTACCGGGGGCCGTTCAAGATCCGCGTCGAGGAGAAGGACGTGCCGCGGATCGAGCATCCGAACGACGCGATCATCCGAGTCGCGCTCGCCGCGATCTGCGGGTCCGACCTGCACCTGTACCACGGGATGATGCCCGACACGCGGATCGGGACGACGTTCGGGCACGAGTTCATCGGCGTCGTGCACGAGGTGGGGTCGTCGGTGCAGCACCTGAAGGTCGGCGACCGGGTGATGGTGCCGTTCAACGTGTACTGCGGGTCCTGCTACTTCTGCGCGCGGGGCCTCTACTCGAACTGCCACAACGTGAACCCGAACGCGACGGCGGTCGGCGGCATCTACGGCTACTCGCACACCACGGGCGGCTACGACGGCGGCCAGGCGGAGTACGTGCGCGTGCCGTTCGCCGACGTCGGGCCGACGATCATCCCCGACTGGATGGCCGATGAGGACGCGGTGCTGCTCACCGACGCCGTGGCCACGGGCTACTTCGGGGCCGAGCTGGGCGGCATCCGCGAGGGCGACACCGTCGTGGTGTTCGGCGCCGGACCGGTCGGCCTCGTCGCGGCGCGCTCCGCGTGGCTCATGGGGGCCGGCCGCGTGATCGTGGTCGACCACCTCGACTACCGGCTCGAGAAGGCGCGTGAGTTCGCCTACGCCGAGACGCTCAACTTCACGCAGGTGGACGACGTCGTCGTGTTCATGAAGCAGACGACGGACTACCTCGGCGCCGACGTCGCGATCGACGCGGTCGGCGCCGAGGCGGACGGCGACCTCGTGCAGACGCTCACGAGCTCGAAGCTGAAGATGCAGGGCGGGTCCCCGACCGCGCTGAACTGGGCGATCGACTCGGTGCGCAAGGGCGGCACGGTCGGCGTGGCCGGTGCCTACGGCCCGGTCTTCAGCGCGGTGAAGTTCGGCGACGCGATGAACAAGGGGCTCACGCTCCGCATGAACCAGACCCCGGTGAAGCGGGAGTGGCCGCGGCTCTTCGAGCACGTGCGCAACGGCTACCTCGTGCCGCACGAGATCGTGACGCACCGCGTGCCGCTGTCGGAGATCCCCGAGGCGTACCACCTGTTCTCCGCCAAGCTCGACAACTGCATCAAGGTGCTCGTCGAGCCGGCAGCCGCCTGAAGGAGGCCGAGATGACCGAGGTGCACCGCCCCTATGTGGCGGACAAGCCGGCGCAGCGTGAGACGAACGAGCAGCTCCGGGCGCGGATCCCGGGCTGGGGCGTCGACCTCGACCCGCAGGACCGGCCGGGCTACCCGCGGGAGCAGCCCGGCATCGAGACCGGTGCCCACTGGGAGCTGCCCGAGCGTCAGGAGGAGACGTATCCGCGCGAGCGCTCCATCGAGCACGGCATGCTGCCGCCGGTGTTCGGCACGGTCGCGCCGCTGCACGGGGTCTCCGGAGCGATCAAGCGGTACGCGTACGCGCGGTACAGCGAGGGGCGGCTCGCGCACTGGCTGCTGCTCATCGTGGGCGACCGCGTCGAGGCGTTCGGGGCGCACGTGCGCTCGTTCGCGACGCTGCATCCCGATCTGCCGGTGAAGGTCGGCGCCGTGGTCGCTGCCGAGGTGCACGGCGAGGGCCTGCGCTCGCGGTTCGGGCAGCGGCGCTCCGACGTGAAGCACCAGTGGCTCGACCCCGTCGTGGTCCTCGCGCCGTGGGTCGTCTCCGGCTGGGTCGGCTACCGGCTCACGAAGGCGGTGCTGGGGCGCCGCTGAGGCGATCGGCTCGGGCTCCCGTATGCCGTCGGGACATCTGCAGGCGTTCGAACCCATACCGATGTCCCGGCGGCGGACAGGTGTCCTGGTCGCGCGCCGGGGCTCGGGACGTGCCGCGCGCGTAACACTGCCCGATGTCGGGGAGAGCCAGGGCAGGCTTGGCCCGTGCCCGATGCGCTGCCCGTCCTCGACCTCTCCCGACTCGACCGCGGCGACGCCGAGGCCGCCGCGTTCCGAACGGACCTGCGGCGCGCCGCGCACGAGGTCGGCTTCTTCGAGCTCGTCGGCCACGGTGTGCCGGACGGACTGATCGACGAGATCCTCGGCCTCTCGCGCCGCTTCTTCGCGCTGCCCGAGCAGGACAAGCTCGCGATCGAGAACAGGCGCAGCCCGCAGTTCCGCGGCTACACGCGCGTGGGCGGCGAGCGCACTCACGGCGACGTCGACTGGCGGGAGCAGATCGACATCGCGCCGGAGCGGCCGACCGTCGACCCGGGCGAGGACGTCCCGGACTACCTGCGGCTCGAGGGGCCGAACCTCTGGCCGGATGCGCTGCCCGAGCTCCGGCCGGTCGTCGAGCGCTGGCAGGCGGAGCTCGGCCGCGTCGCCCTGCGGCTCCTCCGGGCCTGGTCCGAGGCGCTCGGTGCGCCCGCCGACGCCTTCGACGAGGCGTTCGCGACCCGGCCGTTCACCCTGCTGAAGATCGTGCGGTACCCCGGGGCGACGGCTGACGACCGCACGCAGGGCGTCGGCGCGCACCGCGACGGCGGCGTGCTCACCCTCCTGCTCGTCGAACCGGGCAAGGCGGGGCTCCAGGTCGAGCATGCGGGGGAGTGGATCGACGTCGTCCCCCGGCCCGGTGCGTTCGTCGTGAACATCGGCGAGATGCTCGAGCTCGCCACGGGCGGCTACCTCCGCGCCACCCTGCACCGGGTCGTCGCTCCGGCCGCCGGTACCGACCGGATCTCGGTGCCGTTCTTCTTCAACCCGGCGCTCGACACCCGGATGCCCCGCATCCCGCTCGCGCCCGAGCTGGCCGCCGAGGCGCGGGGGCTGTCCGCCGACCCGACGCACAGCCCGATCCTCGACGTCTACGGCGACAACGCGCTGCGCTACCGGCTCCGCGCGCACCCCGACGTCGCCGCGATCCACCATCCCGACCTGGTGGCGCGGAAGCAGGGGAGTGCGGGTTAGGCTCGGCTCGTGCTGCTGCGCGGACGCTGTCGCGGGACCTGAGCCCACCGTCCGCCGCCGTCCCGATCGAGGAAGTCATGCAGTACGCCGAGTCCGTCCTGGACCTGATCGGCAACACGCCGCTCGTCAAGCTGAACGCCGTCGCCGCCGGGCTGCGCCCCACCGTGCTGGCGAAGATCGAGTACTTCAACCCCGGCGGCTCCGCGAAGGACCGTGTCGCGCTCCGCATGATCGAGGCCGCCGAGCGGGACGGGCGGCTGCGGCCGGGCGGCACGATCGTCGAGCCCACGAGCGGCAACACCGGTGTCGGCCTCGCGCTCGTGGCGCAGCAGCGCGGCTACCGCTGCGTGTTCGTCGTGCCCGACAAGGTCGGCGAGGAGAAGCGGCAGGTGCTGCGCGCCTACGGCGCCGAGGTCGTCGTCACGCCGACGGCGGTGCCGCCCGACTCCCCGGACTCGTACTACAGCGTCTCGGACCGGCTCGTCCAGGAGATCCCCGGCGCCTTCAAGCCCGACCAGTACTCGAACCCGAACGGCCCCCGCAGCCACTACGAGACCACCGGTCCCGAGATCTGGCGCGACACCGACGGCCGCATCACCCATTTCGTCACCGGTGTCGGCACCGGCGGCACCATCTCCGGCACGGGCCGGTACCTGCGCGAGGTGTCCGACGGGCGGGTGCGCATCGTGGGGGTCGACCCGGAGGGTTCCGTCTACTCCGGCGGCACGGGGCGCCCCTACCTCGTCGAGGGCGTGGGCGAGGACTTCTGGCCCGAGGCCTACGACCGGCAGGTGGCGCACGAGGTGCTGCCGGTGTCCGACGCCGACGCGTTCCGCATGACGCTCCGCCTCGCCCGCGAGGAGGGCCTGCTCGTCGGCGGCTCGAGCGGGATGGCCGTCGTCGGTGCGGTCCGCCTCGCGGAGCGGCTGGGCCCGGACGACGTCGTGGTCGTGCTGCTGCCGGATTCCGGCCGCGGCTACCTCGGCAAGATCTTCGACCCGGCGTGGATGCGCGTGCACGGCTTCGAGGAGCTCACCGAGGAGGCGAACGTCGACCAGGTGCTCCGCGCGAAGCGCCGCGCGGCCCGCGCACCGCTGCCGGAGCTCCTCGGCGTCCCGCCGACCGCCACCGTCCGTGAGGCGATCGAGGCGATGCGCCGGCACGAGGTGTCGCAGCTGCTGGTGCTCACCGCCGAGCCGCCCGTCGCGATCGGCGAGGTGCTCGGCACCCTCGACGAGCGCCGCCTCCTCGACCACCTGTTCTCGGACGGCGGCGGGGCCGACGACGAGGTCGGCCCGCTCGCGGGGCCGCGACCGCCGCTCGTCGGCGCCGCCGAGCCCGTCGCCGACGCCCGCGCGGCGCTCCGCGACGCGGACGCCCTGCTCGTCACCCTCGGTGGCCGGGCCGTCGGGCTGCTCACGCGGTCCGACCTGCTCGACGTCGCCGTCGCCTGAACGGAAGGAACCCCCGATGGAGGACCAGCACCGCTTCGCCACCCGCGCCGTGCACGCCGGGCAGGCGCCCGATGCCACCACCGGCGCCATCACGCCGCCGATCTTCCAGACCTCCACGTTCGTGCAGGACGGGATCGGCGGACTCCGGAACGGGTTCGAGTACGGCCGCAGCGGCAACCCGACCCGGATCGCGCTCGAGGAGCAGGTCGCCGCGCTCGAGGGCGGCGTCGACGCGGTCGCGTTCGCGTCGGGGCTCGCCGCGGAGGACGGCCTGCTCCGGGCCGTGCTGAAGCCGGGCGACCGGGTCGTGCTCGGCAACGACGCGTACGGCGGCACCTACCGGCTGCTGAAGCGCATCCACGAGCCCGCCGGCGTCGAGCTCGACGCGGTCGACCTGAGCGACCCGGACGAGGTCGAGCGGGCGTTCGCCCGGCCGGTGCGGCTGCTCTGGGTCGAGACCCCCACGAACCCGCTGATGCGCATCGTCGACATCGCGGCGGTGGCTGCGGTGGCCCACGACCACGGCGCGCTCGTCGTCGTCGACAACACGTTCGCGTCGCCCGCGCTGCAGCAGCCGCTCGCGCAGGGCGCCGACGTCGTCGTGCACTCCGCGACGAAGTACCTCGGCGGCCACTCCGACCTGCTCGCCGGCGTCGTCGTGCTCCGCGAGCCGGAGCTCGCCGAGCGGGTGCGCTTCCTGCAGTTCGCCGCGGGCGCCGTGCTCGCGCCCTTCGAGGCGTGGCTGCTCACCCGCGGCATCAAGACGCTACCGCTGCGGATGCGGCAGCACTCCGAGAACGCCGCCGCGATCGCCCGGACGCTCGCCGAGCACCCCGCGGTGACGCAGGTGCACTACCCGGGCCTGCCCGGTTCGCCGGGGCACGACGTCGCGGCGCGGCAGATGAGCGCGTTCGGCGGCATGCTCTCGGTACGGCTCGCCGGCGGCGAGGCCGCGGCCCGCGCCCTCGCCGAGAGCACCCGCGTCTTCGCCCTCGCGGAGTCGCTGGGCGGCGTCGAGTCGCTGATCGGCTACCCGAGCGCGATGACGCACGCGTCCGTGCGCGGTACGCCGCTCGCGGTGCCCGAGGACCTCGTGCGGCTCTCCGTCGGCATCGAGGACGTCGCCGATCTGCAGCAGGACCTCGCGGACGCGCTGGCGCGAGTCGGCGCAGGCAGACCGGTCGCGATCGGCTGACACCACCTCGCGGAACGACGAAGCGGCGCGCCCCCAAGGGGTCGCGCCGCTTCGCGGTTCGTGCTGAGGCTCTACTGCAGGGGCTGGATGTTCGCCGCCTGCGGGCCCTTCTGGCCCTGCGTCACCTCGTAGGAGACGCGCTGGTTCTCCTCGAGGGTGCGGTAGCCGCGGGTCTGGATCGCGCTGTGGTGAGCGAACACGTCGGGGCCGCCCTCGTCGGGGGCGATGAAACCGAACCCCTTCTCGGCGTTGAACCACTTGACGGTGCCGTTCGGCATCGGGGACTCCTTCTGGTCGGGCGCCGCGGGATGCGGCTTCGAGTACTGCTGAACCGCCCGCCTCACGATCCGGGGTCCCGGACCGTGCCAACCGAATGCTCAACACGACTTGCGCGACCAGGGTACAGATCTCGTCCGCTCCCGGCGACCGCCGGATCCGGTGGCCCACCGGGTAGCGTCACCGCGTGCCCGAGACGCTCGCCGCAGCCCGCGCGGGCGGGGGATCGCGAGTCCGCGCGCTGCTGTCCGGCCGGGTGCTGGTGCCGCTCGCCGTGCTCGTGGGCGTCGCCGTCGTCGTGCTCGCGGCGCTGCTCGCCGGGCCTCCGACGATGCGGGGCGCGGACGGTCCGCCCCATGCGCTGCCGGCCGTGCCGCGGCTGCCGGGTGCGACACGTCGGCCGATCCCGTTCGACCCGGTCAGCCCCGTGATCTCGACGGTGTTCCTGACGCTGCTCGGGCTGCTGCTCGCGATCCCGCTGCTCCTGCTGCTCGTGGTGCTGCTCCGCGCGCTGCTCGAGGGGCTGACGCGGCTGCGGCGGCGCCCCCGCACGCCGCCGCTCGAGGGCGGGTCTTCCGTCGAGGCCGCGGAGACGGTCGACGCGCCCGCGGTCCGCCGCGGCATCCGCGCCGCGCTCGCCGTGCTCGCGGAGGACCGCGAGCCGGGGGACGCGGTCGTGCGGGCGTGGCTCGGCGTGCAGCAGACCGCGGAGGAGTCGGGCCTCGCCCGGTCGCCCGCCGAGACCCCGACCGAGTTCGCGGTGCGGGTGCTCGCGCGCTCGAGCGCCGACGAGCCCGCGGTGCGCACCCTGCTCGGGCTCTACCTGCGGGCGCGGTTCGACGACGCCCCCGTCGCCCCCGCGGACGCCGCCGCCGCCCGCGAGGCGCTCACCGCGATCGGGGACAGCTGGCGCGCCGAGCCCGCTCGGGCGGCCCGATGAGGTCCGGCGCGGTCGGCCGCGCGGGGGCCGCCGTGCTCGTCGCCGTGCTCGTGCTCGCGGTCGCCGCCGTCATCGGCGTCGACGTGCCGCACGCCGTCGCCCTGGGCGCCGCCGCCGGCGCGCTCGTCGAGGTGCTCGCGGCAGCGCGGACCGCGGGCGCCGAGGACGCCGACTGGGCGTCGCCCGAGGAGCGCCCCGCCGGTGGCCGCACCGAGGTCGAGCGGCTCGCGTGGTCGCTCGGCGAGCGCTGGGGCGCGCTCTCGGGGCCGGCCGTGACCCGCGTCGAGCGGCTCGCGGCCCGCCGGCTCGAGGACGCCGGCCTCGATCCCGCACGCGCCGCGGACACGCCGGCGATCGAGGCGCTGCTCGGCGCCGAGGCCTGGGCGGTGCTCCGCCCTGACCGGACGCGCCCCGTCACCGCCGCGGGGCTCGACCGTGCGCTCGCCGCGCTCGAGCGGGTGCTCGCCGATCCCGACCGTCCCATCCGATAGGAGCACCGTGCCGACCGAGAACCCCCTGCCGCTGCCCGAGGTCGCCCGGCTCGGCCGCACCGTGCTCGACCGGGTCGGCGCCGTCGTCGTCGGCATGCGGGAACCGCTCGAGCTCGCCCTCGCCGCACTGCTCGCCGGTGGCCACGTGCTGTTCGAGGACGCGCCCGGCCTCGGCAAGACGCTCGCCGCCCGCAGCCTCGCCGCGGCGCTCGGCCTCGACTTCCGGCGCCTGCAGTGCACGCCCGACCTGCTGCCCGCCGACATCACCGGCTCGTTCGTCTACCTGCCGAACCGGCAGGAGTTCCAGTTCCGGCCGGGACCCGTCTTCACCGGCCTCTTCCTCGCCGACGAGATCAACCGCACCTCGCCGAAGACGCAGTCGGCGCTGCTCGAGGCGATGGCTGAGGGGCAGGTCACGGTGGAGGGCACGAGCTTCCCGCTCCCGAGACCGTTCCACGTCGTCGCCACCGCGAACCCGATCGAGTACGAGGGCACCTACGCGCTGCCGGAGGCGCAGCTCGACCGCTTCCTCGTCCGGCTCTCCGTCGGCTACCCCGACCGCGACGGCGAGACGCAGGTGCTGCGCAACCGCGTCGCGCGCCGGCAGGAGGCGACGAGCGTCGAGGCAATCGTCGATCCCACGACGCTCGCCGCGATGCAGCGCGCCGTCGAGTCGGTGTTCGTCGAGGACGACGTGCTCGCCTACTGCGTCGACCTCGCCACCGCCACGCGGCGGCAGACGCGCGTGCAGGTGGGTGCCTCGCCGCGCGGCTCGCAGGGGCTGCTGCTCGTCGCCCGCGCGCTCGCCGTGCTCGACGGGCGCGAGTTCGTGACGCCGGAGGACGTGAAGCGCTGCGCGGTGCCCGTGCTCGCTCACCGGCTCACGCTCACCCCGCAGGCCTGGGCCGCGGGCACCGACCCGGCGACCGTCGTGGCGCAGGCGCTCGCGGAGGTGCCGGGGCCGCCCGCGGTCGGACGCCGGGTGCCCGCGTGACGGCACCCGGGGACGGCTGGGCCTGGCGACGGCAGGGCGCGCCGGCCGGGGCCGCGGTCACCGGGGTCCTGCTGCTCGCCGTGGGCCTCGTGCTCGCGCATCCGGAGATCGCGGTGCTCGGGGCGCCGCTCGTGCTGCTCGCCGCCGGGAGCATCCGCCGGCCGGCCGGGCTCGCCGGCGTCCGCACGGAGGTCGAGGGGGCGGGCGGGTCGTTGCGCGCCCGTGTGGAGGTGGTCGCGCCGGCCGGGGTCGAGCTCGTCGTCGTCCGGGTCGCGGCCTACGGGGAGCCGCCACGCGTGCTCGTCGTGCCGCCGTCGCACGCGGTCCTCGACGCCGCGCTGCCGGTGCTGCACTCGGGCCCGCAGGACGTGCTCCGCGCCGAGGCGGCGCTCGTCGCGCCGGCGGCCGCCGCGGTCGCGGTGCTCCCTCCCGCGGTCGCCCGCACCACGATCGGCGTCGACGCCGAGCCGCTGCCCGCGCTGCCGCTGCCCTCGGTGCTCACCGGCCGCCCCGGCAGCCACACCGCGCGCCGCGCGGGCGAGGGCGTCGAGTTCCGCGACCTCGCCGTGTTCACGCCCGGCGACCGGCTGCGGCGCATCGACTGGCGGGCGACCGCGCGGCTCGCCTCGGTCGACCTGCTCGTGCGCCGGACCGCGGCGACCGCGGAGGCCGCGGCGGTGATCCTCGTCGACAGCCGCGTCGACGTCGGCGCCGTCATCGCCGAGTGGTCCCGCAACCGCGCCGGACGGAAGGGGCGTTCGGCGCTCGACGTCGCGCGGTCGGCCGCCGTGTCGCTCGCCGCCGCATACCTCGCCGCGGGCGACCGGGTCGCGTTCCACGACGTGGCGTCGAGCGCGCGCTCCGTGCGCTCGGGCGGCGGCCGGCGGCAGCTCGAGCGCATCCGCGCGGCCGTCGCCGCGACGAGCGCCCGCGACACCGGGATCGTCGCGCTGCCGCCGCTGCCCTCGGCGTCCGTCGTGCTGCTGCTCTCGACGTTCCTCGACGACGAGCCCCTGCGGATCGCGCGGCTGCAGCTCGCGGCCGGCAACCGCGTGCTCGGCATCGACGTGCTGCCGCCGGCCGACCTGCGCGGCGCCGACGCGCACGTGCGCAGCGCGCACCGCATCGTGCTGCTCGAGCGGACCGAGCGACTCGGCCGGCTCGGCGCGCTCGGCGTCGAGGTGGTGCCGTGGGCGGGGGAGGACCGGGCGGCGGCGCTGCTCGCCGCGGCGCGGCCGGGGCGGCGATGAGCGGCAGGACGCCGATCGCGCCGCGGTTCGCGATCGGACCCGCCGTGCCCGCCGTCGCGCTCCGGGTCGCGCTCGCCCTGGTCGCGCTCGTGCTGGTCGGCCTGCTGCTGCGCGGCGGCACCGTCTGGCTGGGGCTCGCGCTCACCGGGGTCGCCGCCGTCCGGCCGCGCACCGGCGCGACCTGGCTGCTCATCGCCCTGCTCGCGCTCGGCCTGGGCCTGCAGCCGCGGATCGGCTGGCCGCTGCTCGTCGCGCTGCTCGGCGTGCACCTGCTCGCGGTGCTCACCGCGCTCGCTGCGGCGGTCCCGGCGACCGGACGGCTCGCGCTCGCGGCCGTGCTGCCCTCCCTCCGCGGCCTCGTGCTCGTGCAGGTGCCGGCGCAGGCGCTCGGCGCCCTCGTGCTCGTCGCGGCCGGGCACGTCGCCGCGCTGCCGGTGGCGGCGGTCGCGGGCGGGGTCGTGCTCGCGGGTCTCGCGGTGCTGCTCGCCCTCCGCGTCGCGCGGTGACCCCGGGCTACGCGCGGTCGTCGGCCGGGACGGCGGCGCGCGGCGGACGGCCCGCGAACACGGCGACGACCGCGTGGGCGACCACGACACCCGCCACGAGGAGCAGGGCCGCGGGCCAGCCGGCGGCCTCCGCGATCGCGCCGGCCGCGATGGGCCCGAACGCGGCCAGGAGGTAGCCGAGCGACTGGGCCATGCCGGAGAGCTGCGCGGTGTCGGTGTGCGACCGCCCACGCAGGCTCATGAGCGTGAGCGCCACGACGAGCGAGGCGCCCTGCCCGAGACCGGCGAACAGCGCCCAGAGCAGCACGAGCTGCGGCGCGAGCAGCAGCCCGAGCACCGCGACGGCGACCGCGACGACGGGCGCGACGGCACCGAGCCGCTGGTCACGGCCGGACCCCAGGAGGCCGGGGATGACGAGCCCGCCGAGGATGCCGACGATCTGGAAGAGGAAGAGGTGCAGCCCCGCGGTGGGCAGGGCGACCCCGAGCGACTGCTCGATCGAGGGCAGCCAGGTGACGAAGACGTAGAACGTCGTCGACTGCAGGCCCATGTAGGCGGTGACGAGCCACGCCTCCCGCCGGCGCCAGACCGACGCGTGCGGCTCGACCGGCTCGAGCCCGTCGGGGTCGTCGGCGCCCCGGGCACGGGCCCGGGGCAGCCAGATCACGGTGACGACGGCGGCGAGCACCGCCCAGATGCCGAGCGAGACCCGCCAGTCGGTCGCCGTGGCGATCGGTACGGCGACCGCGGAGGCGACGGCCGCGGCGATCGCCATGAACGCCGAGAACGCGCCGGTCGCCACCGACACGTGGCGCGGGAAGTCGCGCCGCACGAGCACCGGCGCGAGCACGTTGCCGACGGCGATCGCCGCGCCGAGCAGCGCGGTGCCGATCCAGAGCCCGGGCACCCCGCCCAGCGAGCGGACGGCGGTGCCGACCGTGAGCACCACGAGCGCGACGAGCAGGGTGCGCTCGGGCCCGATGCGCCCGGTGGCGCGGTGCACCACGGGGGAGACCGCCGCGAAGGCGAGCAGGGGCAGCGCGCCGAGCAGGCCGAGCAGGCCCTCGCTCACGTGCTCGTCGTGACCGATCACGGGCACGAGCGGCCCGACGGCGGTGATCGACGGCCGCAGGCAGAGCGCGACGAGGAACACCGCGAGCGCGCCCCACGCCACCCCGGTGCGGGCGGGGGAGGGCTCGGTCAGGTGCTTCGTCATGGCGTTCCTCGGGAAGGGGGAGCGCCGGGAGCGGCCCCACTGCAATGGTGGGGCACGGGCGCTGTGCGGTCGCGCACCCGCGTCCCATGCCTTTCTCCGCCCTTCTGCAACTGTTGCCCAAGCGCACGGGATTGGATGGGGAGCCCACGAGAGGGGAGTGCCATGACAGCAGGTGCACGGGTCGCCGTCGTGACGGGCGGCAGCGCCGGTCTCGGCCGGGCCGTCGTCCGCGAGCTCGCTGCGCGGGGCTGGGACGTCGCCGTGCTCGCACGGGGCGAGGACGGCCTCGCCGGCGCGGTGCGCGACGTCGAGCAGGCGGGCCGCCGCGGGCTCGGGATCCCGACCGACGTCGCCGACCGCGCCGCCGTCGAGGCCGCCGCCGATCGCGTCGAGCGCGAGCTCGGGCCGATCGACGCCTGGGTCAACGACGCCATGACCGGGGTGTTCAGCGAGTTCCTCGACACCGACCCCGACGACTTCGAGCGCGCGGTGGCCGTGAACTTCTTCGGCTTCGTGAACGGCACGCGCGCCGCGCTCACGCGGATGAAGCCCAGGGATCGCGGGTCCATCGTGCAGGTCGGCTCCGCGCTCGCGCACCGCGGCATCCCGCTGCAGTCGGCGTACTGCTCGTCGAAGCACGCGATCAAGGGCTTCACCGAGTCGGTGCTCACCGAGCTGCTGCACGACAAGTCGGGCGTCACGCTGTCGGAGGTCGACATGCCGGCGATGAACACGGTGCAGTTCGACTGGGTGAAGTCGAAGCTGCCGAAGCACGCGCAGCCCGTGCCGCCGATCTACCAGCCCGAGATCTGCGCGAAGGTCGTGGTCGACGTCGTCGAGCGCCCGCGGCGCCGCACCTGGGTGGGCGGATCGACGGTGCTCACGATCGTGGGCAACCGCCTCGCGACCCGGGTCGCTGACTGGTACCTCGCCCGCAGCGGCTACTCCGGCCAGCAGACGGACGAGCCGGGACTGACGACGCTGCGGCCGAACCTCTACGAGCCGTCGAACGCGGGCGACCGGGGCGCGCACGGGGGGTTCGACTCGCGCGCGAGGTCGATCACGCCGCAGACGTGGGCGATCCGGCACCGGCCCCTCGTGTACGCGGGCGCCGCGGCGCTCGCCGCGGCCGGCATCCGCGCCCTGCCCGCCGTCGTGAAGCCGCTCGCGAAGGCGGTGGCGCGATGACCGGCGCGCGGCGGGGCGGCATCGACCTCGTCCGCGCGGCGATCGGCGTCGTCGACCTCGTCGCCGCGCCCGCGGTCGCCCCGCTCGAGCTGGGGCACCGGGCCGACGACGTCACCGTGACCGCCTACCGCGTGCTCGGCGCGCGCCAGGTGGTGCAGGCGCTGCTCACCCGCGCCACCGGCGGACCCCGCGCGCACCGGCTGGCCGGCGTCGTCGACGTGCTGCACGCCGGCTCGATGGTGCTGCTGGCGCTGCTCGACCCGCCTCGGCGCCGAGCCGCGGTGATCCAGTGCGTGGTCGCGAGCACGTTCGCGGCGGCCGAGCTGGCGGCTGCCTGGAGTGAGGACGCCTGACCGGGGACCGCCCGGCTCGGTCGGACCCGCCCTCCAGTAGCGTGGCCGGGCCGGGCGCCGGCGCCCGCGAGGAGGAGCTGCCGATGGGACCCGACCGCTTCCGTCCCCCACGGCTCGGCTTCGGCACCGCACCGATCGGCGGCCTCTACGAGGCGGCGACCGACGAGGAGGCCGCGGCCACCCTCGGCGCGGCCTGGGACGCGGGCTTCCGCTACTTCGACAGCGCGCCGCACTACGGGCTCGGCCTGTCGGAGCGTCGGCTCGGTGCCGCGCTCGCGCGCCGGCCTCGCGACGAGGTCGTCGTCTCGACCAAGGTCGGACGGCTGCTCGTGCCGGACCCGAGCGGCGCCGGCCGGCTCGACGACCAGGGCTTCGCGGTGCCCGCGACGCTGCGGCGGGAGTGGGACTTCAGCCGCGACGGGGTGCTCCGCAGCGTGGAGCAGAGCCTCGAGCGCACGGGCCTCGACCGGTTCGACGTGCTCTACCTGCACGACCCGGACCAGCACTGGGAGCAGGCCTCGACCACCGGCGTGGGGGCGCTCATCGAGCTGCGCGACCAGGGCGTCGTCCGCGCCGTCGGTGCCGGCATGAACCAGTCGGCGATGCTCGCCCGGTTCGTGCGCGAGACCGACGTCGACCTCGTCATGCTCGCGGGACGCTTCACCCTCATCGACCAGAGCGCCCTCGACGATCTGCTGCCCCTCGCGCTCGAGCGGAGCGTCGGCGTGGTCGCGGTCGGCGTCTACAACTCGGGCCTCACGAGCCGGGCGACCGTGTCCGACGACACCACCTACGACTACGCGGCGGCGCCGGCGGAGCGCGTCGAGCGCGCTCGCCGCATCGCCGCGGTGTGCGAGGCGCACGGCACGACCCTGCCGGAAGCGGCCCTCGCGTTCCCGCGGCGGCACCCCGCGGTGGTCTCGGTCGTCGTCGGCGTCCGCGGGGTCGACCAGGTCGCCGAGACGGTCCAGCGCGACCGCGCCGCCGTGCCGGACGCGCTCTGGCAGGAGCTCGAGGCCGAGGGCCTCATCCGCGCGCTGTCCTGAACAAGCGGCACCGACCGGACGACGAAGACCCGGCGTCCCGACGGAACCGGATCCGGATGCCGAGGCAGGGCGGCGACGGATCCTCCGTCCGGTCAGCCGCCCGCGAGCTCGAGCACGACCTTGCTCGACGCGGCGGGGTCCGCGGCGAGCGCGAACGCCGCGGCCGCCTCACCGAGCGGCAGCACGTGCGAGACGACGCCGTGGAAGCCGCCGTCGCGCGCGAGCAGCGCGATCGCGTCGTCGAGCTCCCGATCGAAGCGGAACGAGCCGAGCAGCGCGACCTCCTTCGCGATCAGCGGCGCGAGCGCCACCGGCCGCGCCTCGCCGGGCACCATGCCGATCTGCACGACGACGCCGTGCCGGGCGGCGGCGAAGACGGCCGCCGAGACCGCGGCCGGGGCGCCCGACGCCTCGAGCACGACGTCCGCGGACTCCGGCTCGACGGCCTCGCCGGGCAGCCGGACCGCATGGGTCGCGCCGAGCGCCCGCGCCGCGGCGAGCGGTCGTTCGAGCAGGTCCGTGACCGTCACGGACGCGGCGCCGAGCGCGACCGCGGCGCGGGCCGCGAGCAGGCCGATCGGGCCGGCGCCCGTGACGAGCACCCGCCGTCCGGCGACCCCGCCGGCCCGCGTGATCGCATGCAGGGCGACCGCGAGGGGCTCCGCGAGCACCGCGCGGACGAGCGGCAGCCCGTCCGGCAGCGGACGCAGCTGATCGGCCCGCACGGCGATCCGCTCGGCGAACCCGCCCTGCGTGTGCGGCAGGGTCGCCGCGCTGCCGAGGTAGCGGCCGGCGACGCAGACGTTCGGCGCGCCCGACCGGCAGGCCGCGCACGTGCCGTCGGCCGTCGCGGGGTGGATCGCGACGGGTGTCCCCGGCGCCGCGGAGCCCGTCGGATCGGCCTCGACGGTCCCGACGACCTCGTGACCGAGCACGAGCGGCTCGCGCAGCGCGAACGCGCCCACCCGCCCCTCCGCGACGTAGTGGAGGTCGGAGCCGCAGATGCCGCCGTACGCGACCCGCACGACGACCGGCCCCGTCGACGGCTCGAGCGGCCGCTCCTCGAGGCGCAGATCCCCGGCTCCATGCACCACGAGCGCCTGCACCGCCACCTCCGAAAGGCTCCGCTCCCGAGGCTACGCACCCGCTCGCCCCCTATACCCGAAGGCGATCCTCCGTTCCTGCAGAGGCGCTTCATGAGTCGTCATGTGCACGGAGGCGTCGCCGCGATCCGCGAAAGTTGACACATGCACAAGTTCACCGCGACGGCTGCCGCCGTCGTCGGCGCGACGCTCCTGCTGGCCGGCTGCTCCCCCACGGGGTCGAGCGGCAAAGCCGGTTCCACGGGCGGCACGCTGACGATCCTGACCCCCGCGAGCACCATCTCGCTCGACCCCGCCGCCAGCCAGAACCTCGCCACGACGACTCTGAGCC
This sequence comes from Amnibacterium sp. CER49, assembly GCF_029846255.1. Lineage (GTDB taxonomy): Bacteria > Actinomycetota > Actinomycetes > Actinomycetales > Microbacteriaceae > Amnibacterium. Next base: position 1,780,562 of record NZ_JARVWQ010000001.1, read on the forward strand.
TGCTCGACCGCCGCCTCACGACGTGGGACGTGAAGCCCGGCAAGGACGCGAAGGTCGTGCCCGACCTCGCGACGAACAGCGGCACTGCCAGCGACGGCGGCAGGACCTGGACCTACACACTGAAGAGCGGTCTCAAGTTCTCCGACGGCTCGCCCGTGACGAGCGCCGACGTCAAGTACGGCGTCGAGCGCTCCTTCAGCGACCAGCTGCAGGGCGGCCTCGGGTACCACAAGACGCTGCTCGCGGGCGCCGAGTCCTACAAGGGGCCGTTCAGCGGCAAGGAGCTCGCCTCGATCGCGACCCCGGACGCGACGACGATCGTCTTCCACCTGAACAAGGCGTTCGGCGACTGGCCGTGGATCGTCTCGCAGCCCGCCTTCACCCCCGTCAAGAAGAGCAACGGCAGCCCCTCCACCTACGTGAAGGCGCCGATCACCACAGGCCCCTACAAGGTGCAGTCCATCAAGGACGGCAACGCGCTCACCCTCACCCGCAACCCCTACTGGTCGAGGAAGACGGACTCGATCCGTACCGCGGCCGCCGACAAGGTCGTGTTCCAGGAGGGCCAGAACCAGACGACGGCCGTGCAGAACCTCGTGCAGGACACGGGCGCGTACGCGAAGGCCTTCGACGTGCAGTACCTCGGCGCCTCCGACCTCGCGACCGTGACGCGCAACGCGTCGGCCAAGGCGCGGCTCGCCACGAGCCAGGCCGGCCCGCTGCAGTACCTCACGATGAACACGCAGAAGGGCGCGCTGAAGGATCTCAAGGTGCGGCAGGCGTTCGAGTACGCCGTCGACAAGCAGGCCTACCTCGTCGCCTCCGGCGGCAGCCAGGCGGGCGTGCTCGCGAGCACGCTCATCACGCCCGGCATCGCGGGCCGGCAGCCGTACGACCTCTACCCGGCCCCCGCGGGCGGCGACGTCGCGAAGGCGAAGGCGCTGCTGAAGAGCGCGGGCGTCGGCGCCCTGAAGCTCTCGCTGCTCACGCAGAACGACACCGGGTCCCTCGCTCAGGCCCAGGCGATCCAGCAGGGCCTGCAGCGCGTCGGCGTCGCGGTGACGCTCAAGCCGGAGGACCAGAACTCCTACTACTCGGACCTCACCGCCACGAACCCGAAGTTCGACCTCTCGCTCACGAGCTGGCAGCCCGACTTCCCGTCGGCGAACTCGAACATCTCCCCGCTGTTCGAGTCGAACCAGATCGGCGGCGGCAACTACGACATCTCGCAGTACTCGAACGCCGGCGTCGACAAGGCGATCGCGGCCGCGCAGGCCGAGGTCGACCAGGCGAAGGCGCAGGCGCAGTGGGCGGCGATCGACAAGCGGATCATGCAGGACGCCCCGGTCGTCCCGCTGATCTACGCGAAGCAGTCGTTCCTCCACGGGTCGGGCGTCGGGAACTTCTTCATCCCGTCGTTCCCCGCGTACCCGGACTACATGACGGTCACCCTCACGAAGTGACCGGCACGAACGCGCAGGACGAGGCGGTGCTGTCCGTCGCCGACCTCTCGATCGCGTTCGGGCAGGACGAGGCCGACCGGGTGGTGCACTCGGTCGGCCTCGACCTGCGCGCCGGGCGCGTGCTCGCCCTCGTCGGCGAGTCGGGCTCGGGCAAGTCCGTCACCGCGATGAGCGTGCTCGGGCTGCTGCCTCCGACGGCCGCGGTCACCGGCAGCATCCGGCTCGAGGGCCGCGAGCTGCTCGGCGCCGACGCGAGCACCCTCCGCGAGGTGCGGGGCGGCCGCATCGGCACCGTCTTCCAGGAGCCGGGCAGCGCCTTCGACCCCGTCTACTCGATCGGCGACCAGATCGCCGAGGCGCTCGCGGCGCACGGCCGTCGGCGCTCCCGAGCCGAGACGGCCGAGCGGATCGTCGAGCTGCTGACCTCCGTCGGCCTCCGCGAGCCCGAGCGGATCGCGCGGTCGTTCCCGCACGAGCTCTCCGGCGGCCAGCTCCAGCGCGCCATGATCGCGATGGCGATCAGCTGCGACCCCGTCGCGCTCATCGCCGACGAGCCGACCACCGCGCTCGACGTCACGGTGCAGGCCGGGATCCTCGACCTCATCCGCGCCCTGCGCGACACGAGGGGCACCGCCGTGCTGCTCATCACGCACGACATGGGCGTCGTCGCCGATCTCGCCGACGACGTCCTCGTGCTCCGGGCCGGCGAGGTCGTCGAGCGCGGCCCGGTGCAGCAGGTGCTCACCGCCCCGCAGCACCCGTACACGAAGGCCCTGCTCGCGTCGGTGCCGTCGCTCGCGGCGCTCCGCGCCGTGCCGCGACCCGGTGCGGCGTCCGGCGCCGCGGCGGCCGCGCCGACGGACCGGGCGGTCGCCGTGCTCGACCACGCCTCGGTCACCTACCGCCGCCGCGGCGCCGTCGTCCGGGCGGTCGACGACGTGAGCATCTCGGTCGACGCCGGACGCGTCGTCGGGCTCGTCGGGGAGTCGGGCTCGGGCAAGTCGACGGTCGGCCGGGCGCTGCTCGGCCTCGTGCCGGTGAGCGGCGGCCGCGCCACGGTCGCGGGTGTCGAGCTCGCCGGCGCCGGCCGCGGACGGCGGCGAGCGGTGCGCCGGCGCATCGGCACCGTCTTCCAGGACCCGGCCTCGTCGCTGAACCCGCGCAACACCGTCGGCTGGAGCATCGCGGAGCCGCTGCAGCTCGCCGGGCGCCTCGACCGGGCCAAGCGGGCCGACCGGGTGGCGCGCCTGCTCGACGACGTGCAGCTGCCGCGCGACTTCGCCGGCCGCTACCCACACGAGCTCTCCGGCGGCCAGCGCCAGCGGGTCGCGATCGCCCGTGCCCTCGCCCTCGATCCCGACCTGCTCGTCGCCGACGAGCCCACGAGCGCCCTCGACGTCTCGGTGCAGGCGGCCGTGCTGCAGCTGCTGAAGGACCTGCAGGCGCGGCTCGGCTTCGCCTGCCTCTTCATCAGCCACGACCTCGCCGTCGTCCGCGAGCTCGCCTCGACCGTGGTCGTGCTCCGCGAGGGCCGTGTCGTGGAGCAGGGGCCCGCCGAGCAGGTGCTCACCGCGCCCGCCGACCCGTACACGGCCCGGCTGCTCGCCGCGGCGCCCGTCGCCGATCCGGCCGCGCAGGCCGAGCGGCGCGAGGCGTGGCGCCAGCTCGAGGAGGTCCGGTGAACGTGTGGCGCTCCCTGCGCCGCGACGGCTGGGCCCTCGCGGGCGCCGTCGTCGTGGTGCTGTTCGTGCTCGCGGCCCTCTTCGCGCCGCTCATCACCGGCGTCGTCGGGCAGAACCCGTACACCTACCACCTGTCGACGCTCGACGGCTCGGGCGCCCCGAAGGGGTTCGGCGGCGGCATCTCGGCGCAGCACCCGTTCGGCGTCGAGCCGCTCACCGGTCGCGACCTGTTCGCGATCGTCGTCTACGGGTCGCAGGTGTCGATCGCGGTCGGCATCGCCGCGTCCGTCGTGTCGGTGCTGCTCGGCGCGCTCGTCGGCCTCGTCTCCGGCTACTTCGGCGGCTGGACCGACCGGATCGTCAGCCGCGTCGTCGACGTGATGCTCGGCTTCCCGAGCCTCATCTTCATGATCGCGCTGACCGCGATCGTGGCGGCCTCGTTCCCGCGGCCCGCGCTCATCGTGCTCGTCATCGGCTTCTTCGGCTGGCCCGCCGTCGCTCGCGTCATCCGCGGGCAGGTGCTCACCCTGAAGCGCCGCACGTTCGTGGTCGCCTCCGAGGCGATGGGCGCCGGCCCCGGGCACGTGCTGCTGACGCAGCTGCTGCCGAACGTCTTCTCGACCCTGCTCGTCTACGCCGCGATCCTCGTGCCCGCCTCGATCGGCACCGAGGCGGCCCTGTCGTTCCTCGGTGTCGGGGTGCCGCCGCCCACGCCCTCGTGGGGCCGATCGATCGGCGACGCCGTCGCCTGGTTCTCGACCGACCCCGCCTACCTCGTCTTCCCCGGCGCCGCGCTGTTCCTCGTCACGCTCGGGTTCAACGTCTTCGGCGACGGCCTCCGCGACGCGCTCGACCCGCGCGTCTCCAGGCGGGGGAGCCACCGCCGGCGGACCGCACCCGTGCCCACGGAGGAGCTCGTCTGATGCGCCTGCTCCGCTTCGTGCTGCTCCGCCTGGCCGGGGTCGTGATCGTGCTGCTCGTCGTCACCGCGGCGACCTACGTGATCTTCTTCCTGCTGCCCGCGAACCCGGCCCAGTCCTCCTGCGGCAAGCCGTGCACCCCGGAGCACCTCGCGCTCGCGAAGCGCTTCCTCGGGCTCGACCGCCCCTGGTACGTGCAGTACGGCGACTACCTGAGGGGCATCGTCGCCGGCCGCACCTTCGGCTCGGGCGGCGGCGCGATCGACTGCGCGGCGCCGTGCTTCGGCTACTCGTTCCTGCGCAGCACCCCGGTCACCGAGCTGATCGTCGCCCGGCTGCCCGTCACCGCGTCGATCGCGGTCGGCGCCGCGGTGCTCTGGCTGCTCGCCGGCGTCGCCGCGGGCACCGTCGCCGCGATCCGTCGCGGCCGCGCCGCCGACCGCGTCGTCATGGCCGCCGCGATCGCCGGGGTCTCGGCCCCCGCCTACCTCGTCGGGCTGCTCGCGATCCTGCTGTTCGGCTTCGGGCTCGGCTGGCTGCCGACCGGCGGCTACCAGCCGCTCACCGAGGACCCGGCCGGCTGGTTCGTGCACCTGATCCTGCCGTGGTGCGCACTCGCGATCATCAGCGCCGCCGTCTACGCGCGCCTCACCCGGTCCGAGCTGCTCGACCAGCTCGGCCAGGACCACATCCGCACCGCGAGGGCGAAGGGGCTGCGCGAGCCGGCGGTCATCGTGCGGCACGGCCTGCGCAACGCCCTCATCCCGGTGGTGACCGTCTTCGGGCTCGACCTCGGCAGCCTGCTCGGCGGTGCGGTGATCACCGAGCGCGTGTTCTCGATGCAGGGGATGGGCGCGCTGCTCGTCGACTCGATCGGCGCGCTCGACCTGCAGGTCGTCGTCGGGGTGACGCTGTTCTCCGCCTTCCTCATCACGATCGCGAACCTCGTCGTCGACATCGTCTACGGCCTGCTCGACCCCCGCGTGCAGCTCGGCTGAGCCGCCCGCGCATCCTTCAGAAGTTCGTGGTTCCCGCACTGTCGGCAGCCGCGCCCGCGGCCGTAGCGTCCTGCCATGAGCGACGACTCCCCGGCCCGGGCCTGTCCGAGCTGCGGGGCGCCGATGCGCCGGCTGGGCGGGTCCACGCATCCGTTCTGGGAATGCAGCAGCTGCAGCCACTTCGACGCCGACCCGGGCGGCGAGACGTTCTGAGCGCCGCCGGGCGCGCGGTCAGGAGGCGTCGACCGGCTCGAGCGGCGGGCGGTCGGCCTCGGGCGGCAGGACGCGGCCGAGGCGGAGCCCGCCGAGACCCGCGATCGCGGTGCCGACCGCGATGACCGGCACCCAGAGCACGGGCGCCGCGCTGCCGAGCAGCACGCCGGCGACGGGCGGGCCGATCAGCCCGCCGAGGGGCCAGGTGCTCGAGGCGAGGGCGTTGTACCGCCCGCGGAGGTGCGCCGGCGCGAGCGCGTTCGTGAGCGCGCCGTTCACCGGGCTGTAGAAGGTCTCACCGAGTCCGAAGACGCCGAGCGAGAGGGCCAGCGCGATGCCCGCCGGCACCCCCGCGAAGGCCGGCAGCGCGGCGAGGCCCGAGAAGAGCCAGCCGACCGACCAGAGCACGCCGGTCACGAGCAGCATGCGGCTGCGCCGCCACCGTCTCGTCGCCCGTTCGACCGCGAGCTGCAGCACGACGATGACGGCCGTGTTCGCCGCGAACCCGATGCCCACGACCTGCGGGCTCGCGTGCGCGACGAGCGTCGCGAAGGCCGCCCACGGCCCGTCGAGCTGGCCGTAGCCGAAGGTCGAGAAGAGCAGGCCGCAGGCGAGGAAGCCGAGGAACCGCCGGTCGGCGAGCACCGACCGGTAGCCGCGCGGCCCCGCGTCCTCGTGCGGGTGCACGCTCCCGGGATCGGGCAGGTAGCCGGGGGTGCCGCGGAGCCCGACGACCACGATCGCCGCGAACGCCGCGGTGCTGATCGCGTCGACCGCGTAGACGAGCTGGAAGCTGCCCGGGTGCTCGAGCGAGACGACCGAGCCGGAGACGATGCCGCCGACGCCGAGCCCCGCGTTCAGCAGCCCGAACCGCAGCGCGTAGGCGCGGGCCCGGCGCTCGGGCGGCACCTGGTTGCTGACGAGTCCGTTCATCGACGGCCATGCGGCGCTGTTGCCGGCGCCGTTGATCGTCACCGCGATCGCCGCCTCGGCGATGGAGCCGCCGATCGCGAGCAGGCCGGTGCCGATCGCCTGCAGCAGCAGGCCGATCGCGAGCATGCGACCGAGGCCGATGCGGTCGGCGAGGGATCCGCTCGCCGCGCTCGAGACCATGCCGATGACGGAGGAGAGCGCCACGACGAGCCCGGCCACCGGCAGGCTCGCGCCGCGCACCGCGTGCAGGTACACGATGAGGAACGGCAGCGTGAGCCCGCTGCCGAGCGACGACACGAGGGTGCCGGCGAGCGAGAGGCGCCAGGCGCGGCGCCCGACCGCGAGGCGCTCGCTGCTCCACACCTCGGTCACTCGCTCGACCGTACCGGGCGGCACCGACGGCGACGCGGTGCCGCGGTGGGTGCGGCCGCTCGCTCCGGCTCAGTCGGCGCGCGGCAGGACGAGGCCCGACTCGTACGCCATGATCACCGCGTGGACGCGGTCCCGCGCGCCGAGCTTGCCGAACAGGCGGGACACGTGCGACTTCACCGTCTGCTCCGCGATGAACAGGTCGGTGCCGATCTCCGCGTTGCTCCGTCCTCGCGCCACCAGCGTCAGCACCTCCCGCTCGCGCGGCGTCAGGGCCCCGAAGTCGGTGGTCGGGGGCCGCACGGCCGGCTCGGAGGCGAACCGTTCGATGAGGCGGCGGGTGACGCTCGGCGCGAGCAGCGCGTCACCGCGAGCGACGACGCGGACGGCGTCGACGAGGTCGTCCGCGCGCGCGTCCTTCAGCAGGAATCCGCTGGCGCCCGCGCGGAGCGCCTCGAGCACGTACTCGTCGATGTCGAAGGTCGTGAGCATCACGATGCGCGCGGTGACGCCCGGGCTCGCGAGGATCGCGCGCGTCGCCGCGATGCCGTCGAGCACGGGCATGCGGACGTCCATGAGCACGACGTCGGGGCGCTCCGCGAGCGCGAGCGCGACCGCCTGGCCTCCGTCCGCCGCCTCGCCGACCACCTCGAGATCCGGCTGCGCCGCGAGCAGCGCGACGAAGCCGGCACGCACCATCGCCTGGTCGTCGGCCACGAGCACCCGAACGGTCATGCCGGCGTCCCTCCGGGAACGGGGAGCGGCAGGTCGGCCAGGACCCGGAAGCCGCCGTCGGGCGAGGCCTCCGCCGTCAGCCGGCCGCCGACGCTGATCGCCCGCTCGCGCATGCCGACGAGGCCGTGGCCCCGGCCTCGCGGTGTGGGCGGCACGAGTCGCGGTGTCGCGCTGGGGCCGTTCTCGACGCGGATCGTCAGGGTGTCGCCGCTCTGCGCGCAGGCCACCCGGACCGCGGCGTGCGGCGCGTGCCGGATGGCGTTGCTGAGCGCCTCCTGCACGATGCGGTAGGCGGCGAGACCGACCACGTCCGGGACCGCGGCGGCGTCGCTGCGGGGCAGCGGCTCGAGCGTCACCGCCATCCCGGCGCGCTCCGCCTGCTGCACGAGGTCGGGGACCCCGGTGATCCCGGGTTGGGGATCCATGGGCGCGTCGGTGTCGTCGCCGCGGAGCACGGTGAGCAGCCCGCGCATCTCGTCGAGGGCCTGCCGCGAGAGCTCGCCGATCTGCTCGAGCTCGTCGACGGCCCGCTGGTCGAGGTCCGGGTGCCGGTAGCGGGCCGTCGTCGACTGCACGGTGATGATCGACATGCTGTGGGCGACCACGTCGTGGAGCTCGCGCGCGATGCGGGTGCGCTCCTCGGCGAGCACCCGCCGCGCCACCTCGCCCTCGTTCGCGCGCCGCTCGACGAGCAGCTGCGCCCCCATGCGGCTCCACTGGGACAGCAGCAGGGACAGCAGCATCACGGCCCCGGTGACGCCGCCCGCGATGACGAGGTTCACGGCGACCTCGTCGCCGTCCCCCGGGCGGAGCGCGGCGGCCAGCCCTGCGGCCGCCGCCATGGCGACGAGCCAGTGACCGAGGCCGAGGAACCAGCGCACGCGCGCGGCGACGACGGCGAGGACCGCCGCCTGCCCCACGAGGAGCACGATCCACCACGGCCACGCGAGCTCGGTGCGCGCGCTCATCGCGGCGAGGGCGAGCGACGCCGCGGTCGACAGCGGTGCCGCCACGTGCGGCTGCAGCGCCGCGAGGGGCAGCGAGGCCGCCTGCAGGGCCGTGAGCAGCAGCGCGAGCGCGATCGGCACCCGGTAGGCGCCGGCGGCGAAGGGCAGCTCGGTGAGGGCCAGCGCGATGGCGGCGAGCAGGAGCAGCGCGAACGCGAGCCGGCGCAGCCGCACGCGCTGCAGAGGCCTGCTCGAGACCGTCTCCTCGAAGGCGCGCTGGGCGCGGGCGACCGCGCTCACGACGGCGCCGAGCGGCCGACGGCCGCGGACGAGAAGGGGCCGCACGGCACCTGCCGCCATCCTGGCCTCCTTCCGGCGAGCCGAGCGCGGCACCGCGGGCTCCGTCCGGTCGGGTCGACCGCCAGCCCATTCTGCCTCCTGGCGGCCCCCGCCCAGTACCGGGGTAGGGGGAGAGAAGCGCTCCCAGGAGGGACGCGGCCGACGCGTCCGCTCCGTAGCGTTCGATCATGACCACGACTGTCGACGCACCGGGCGTGCGCACCACCCGGCCCCGAACGCGTCCGGTCGGGGAAGCGCGCTCGCTGCACGCGAGCGACTACACCGCGCTCGCGAAGCAGGTGAAGGAGGCCGGCCTGCTGCGGCGGCGCCCCGGCTCCTACCTCACGCGCGGGATCGTGCTCACCGCGCTGCTCGCCGGGGGGTTCGTGCTGCTCGCGACCCTGGGGCGCACCTGGTGGCAGCTCCTCGTGGCCGTCTACTTCGCGGTGGTGTTCACGCAGATCGCGTTCCTCGCGCACGACAGCGCGCACAAGCAGATCTTCACCTCGGGACGGGTCGGCGAGGCGTTCTCCCGCATCATCGGCAACCTCGGCATCGGCCTCAGCTACGGCTGGTGGATGAACAAGCACAGCCGGCACCACGCGAACCCCAACACGATCGGCCGCGACGACGACATCGTGCCGGGCGCGATCGTGTTCGTCACGGAGGAGGCGCCGAAGCGGCGCGGCCTGCGGCGCTGGCTCACGGCCCACCAGGGGTGGTACTTCGTGCCGATCCTCGCCCTCTCGGGGCTCGACCTGCACATCAACGCGGTCAAGGCGATCGTCACGGGCGAGCACGTCGAGCACCGCTTCACGGAGGCGGCCCTGATCGCGATCCGGCTGCTCGGCTTCCCGCTGGTCGTCGTGCTGCTGCTCGGTCCGGGTCTCGGCGCCGCGTTCATGGCTGTGCAGCTCGCCGCCTTCGGCCTCTACATGGGCGGCACCTTCTCGCTGAACCACACCGGTATGCGCGTGATCGAGCGCGGTGAGAAGGTCGACTACTTCCGCCGGCAGGTGCTCACCTCGCGCAACATCTCGGGCGGGCGCCTCATGGAGCACGTCATGGGCGGGCTCAACCTGCAGATCGAGCACCACCTCTTCCCGAACATGCCGAGCGCGAACCTGCGTCGGGTCCGTCCCCTCGTCCGGCAGCACTGCCTCGACCTCGGCGTGCCCTACGAGGAGAACGACGTGCTCACCGCCGGCGGCATCGTGATCCGGCACCTGCACCGCGTCGGGATCCGCGCGGCCGATCCGTTCGACTGCCCGGCCGCTCAGGCGTTCCGCACCGCCTGAGCCCGCCCGTTCGCGCCTACGGCGCCGAGGGCGCCGGCCGCGGCCGCACCGTGAGGGACTGCTCGGCCCGGCCGACCGGTCCCGCCACGTCGTGGAGCACGCTGCTCGTCACCCCGAGCCCGGTCGAGCCGAAGGTGACGGTGGTGTCGAGGCCCACCCAGGGCGCCCGCGGCGTGCGCAGCAGGTGGATCGTGAGGTCGACGTTCGGGAACAGCCAGCGTGCCGGGTCCTCGCGCACGGCGATGCCGTTCGCGGTGTCGACGAGCGCCAGGTAGGTCGCGACGTCGCTCACCTCCTCGTCGGCGACGAGGCCGACCGTCGAGGCGAGCCACGCGGTGGTGCGGCCGGGCGCGGGCGGTGCGACCGGCCGGAAGTCGAGCGAGGCGACGTAGCCACCGCCCCAGACCGCGTCGAAGGGTCTGCGGTCGAGCTCGCCGGGCGGCGGCAGCAGCGGCCGGACCGGTTCGGCGACGGCCGCGGTGTCGGCCGCCGCGAGGTACCAGGCGCGGGCGCGCACCGCCGCGCGGCCGTGCAGCCGCAGAGTCGCCTCGGCGAGCTCGATCGTGCGGCCGCTGCGGACGGTCTCGACCTCGACCTCGAGGGAGCCGACGTCGAGCCGGCCGAGGATGTCGAACGAGATCCGGGCGAGCAGCAGCCCGGCGGGACGCGGGTGCTGCTCGATCGCATGCGTGAGCAGGCCCGCCAGCGGGCTGAAGTGCAGCTCGTTCTCGTTCCACGCGCCGCCGACGTGCTCGGAGGGGACGAAGCGGTTCGGACCGGTGCGGGCGAAGTAGGCCTCGGCGCGGGGAGCGGACATCGTCGTCATTCTCGTGGGCGGCGCGCTGCGGTTCCGCTGATGCACGAGGCTGCGCGGAGCGCGCGGAGCGCGCGGAGCGCGACGGGGCGGGGCGCGTTCCAGCCGTCGTCCCGCGGACGGCGTCCACGCGTCGCTTCCTCATCGACGGCTCATCGACCCGCCACAGCGACCCCCTGCACGCTGCAGGCGGGAGGGACAGGGATGACGAGGATCGCGGCGCGCAGCAGGATCGGGCGGGCGCTCACCACCGGTGCGATCGTGGCCGGCATCGTGATCGCGTCGATCGTCGGGCTCGACGGCTGGGCCGACCGGGTGGCGACGCACGACGTGGCGGCCGCGGTGTCCGCGGTCAGTCAGGGGCAGGCACCGCTGCGGCCCGCACCGCCCCGCTGAGGACGGTGCGGGCCGCAGCGAGGGGCTACTGCCCGATGCGGTCGTCGGCCGCCTGCTCCGCCTTGTCGACCTGGCCGTCGAACTTGCCGCCGGTGCGGTCGTCGACCGCGTCGCCGGCCTTCTGCAGCGCGTCGTCGCTCAGCTGCTCGCCCTTGTCGGACTGCAGGAAGTCGTTCGCCTTCCCGCCGAGGTCACCGAAGTCGGCCATGGGGATCCCCTTCCGTTCGCGGCGGCCCGGCTCGTGCCGGACCCCGTCGGGCAGTCTCGGCGACCCGCGTGAGCGTGCGGTGGGCGTCCGGTGTGCGGCACCTCACGCGCTCGCGCGCCGCTCGCGGAGGGTCAGGCCGCCGAACACCACGAGCACGAGCGCGGCGGCGACCGCCCCGACGACGAGCGGCGCGAGGTCGCCGAGCGGACCGCCGAGCGCCACGGCGGTGATGCCGGTGCCGATCGTGGTGCCGACGTTGAACGCCGACGGGGTGATGCCGATGGCGATCGTGGGCGCCGACCCGGCGAAGCGGATGACGGCGGCGATCAGGATCGAGTTCGCCGACAGGCCAGTGAGGCCGAGCAGCGCGAAGAGCGCCACCGTCGGGATCGGCAGCGTCGAGCACGCCGCGAGCGCGAGCACCGTGAGGAGGGTGATCGCGGCCGTGCCGAGCATCGTGGTGGCCGGTCGCGTGTCACCGAGGTGACCGGCGACGAGCGAGCCGACCAGCGCGCCGATTCCGAAGACGACGAGCACGCCGGGCACCGCGACCTCGGGGAGGCCCGTGCGGTCGGTGAGCAGCGGCGAGATGTAGCTGAACACCGAGAGCACCCCGCCGGTGACGAGCCCGCAGGTCGCGAGCACGAGCCAGAGCCGGCCGGAGCGCAGGGCGCGCAGCTCGGGTCCGAGCCGCGGCGCCTCGCGCGACGCGTGCCCTGCCGGCACGACCCGCAGCACCGCGATCACGGCGACCGCGGCGAGCGCCGCGAGGGCCCAGAACGGCCCCCGCCAGCCGATCAGCTGCCCCGCGAAGGAGCCGAGCGGCACGCCGACGACGTTCGCCAGCATGCCGCCCGCCTGCACGACGCCGATCGCCCGCGTGCCGGAGCCCTCGGGCGCCGTGTCCGCCGCGACGAGCGAGGCGACCGCCCAGAACGCGCCCGTGGCGACGGCGGTGAGGAAGCGCGCGGCGAGCAGCACCCAGAACACCCCGGTCAGGGCGGCGAGCACATGCCCGACGGCGTAGACCGCGAGGGCGACGGCGAGCGTCGTGCGCCGGGGGAGCCGCAGCGTCAGCAGCACCATCAGCGGCGTGCCGAGCACCATGCCGAGGGCGAACACCGTGATGGAGAGCCCCGCCTGGGCGATCCCGACCGAGAAGTCGCGAGCGACCTCGGGCAGCAGCCCGGCGACGACGAACTCGCTCGTGCCCATGAGGAACGTGCCGGCGGCGAGCACCCAGGTCGCTGCGGGGAGCCGCTCCCGTCGGCCTTCCGCTGCCGCCACCACGGCCCCTGGTCGCTGTCGAGTCGGCTGCCGCACCCCACCAGGGTGTCATCCGCGCTCTGGAGGTCGGGTCCGCACGAGGCGGGGCGGACGCCGTGCCGCGGTCGTCAGGCCGGTTGCGGCACGGGGCTCCGCCCGGCGCGGCTCGAGCCCGCGAGGTGCTGCCCGGACGCCGCCGCGCTCCTCCGCTGACGGCAGCGGCTAGGCGAACCAGCCCTGCTCGGGCTTGTGGATCGCGGTCTGGCCGCGCCGCGGCTGCCGGGGCGCCGCCCAGCGGACGCCGTTCGCGAGCACCTGGCGGATCTCCGGCTGGTGGTAGACGGGGTACTCCTGGTCGCCGGGGGAGAAGTAGAAGATGCGTCCGAGCGCGCGGGTGTACGTGACGCCCGAGCGGAACACCTCGCCTCCCGTGAAGCTCGAGACGAAGATCAGCTCGTCGGGCACCGGGATGTCGAACGGCTCGCCGTACATCTCCTGCCGCGGGACCACGATCGGGTCGGGCACGCCCGCGGCGATCGGGTGCGTGTGGTCGATCGTCCAGACGAGCTCGCGCTCGCCGTCGTTGCGCCAGAGCAGCGAGTTCGTCGTGCCGGTGAGGCGCTGGAAGATCTTCGAGTAGTGCCCGGAGTGCAGCACGAGCAGCCCCATGCCGGCGAGCACGTGCCGGTGGACGCGGTCGACGACCTCGTCGGCGACCTGATCGTGCGCGATGTGGCCCCACCAGAGCAGCACGTCGGTGTCGTCGAGCACCTCCTCGGTCAAGCCGTGCTCGGGGTCCTGCAGCACCGCCGTGCGCACGACGTCGTCGGATGCGCCGAAGTGCTCCCGCAGTCCCTCGGCGATGGCGCTGTGGATGCCGTCGGGGTAGTTGCCGCGGACGATCTCGTCGCCACGGGTCTCGTGGACGTGCTCGTTCCAGACCGTGATCCTCACGGGACCTCGACCTCCCGGTGCTCGGCGGCGGACTGGTAGACGGCGTCGATCACGCGGCTGCGGTGCAGGGCGTAGTCGCCGTACGCGTCCGCCCACTCGCCGGAGCGGACGGTCGCCACGAACTCCTCGATGACGGCGAGGTGGTGGCCCGCCGGCACGTGCACCTCGGGCGCCGTCACCGCGGGCGCGCCCGCGACGTCGGAGTAGAGGCGCACCGTGTCGTCGGTGGCGTAGTTCCGCACGAAGAGGCGGGCGCCGCCGGTGGCGCCGAGCAGCTCGACGGCGATGTCCTCCTCGTCCGCGGAGTAGCTCGCCCACGACGTCTCGAGGTGGATGCTGCCGCCGGTGTCGAGGCGCAGCAGGGCACTCGCGAAGTCCTCGACCTCGAAGGTGCGGGTGCCGCCGGTCGTGGTCGAGCCCGAGCGGCCGCCGCGTCCGGCACGGCCGAGCTCCTCGTAGGCCACGGCGCTGACGCTCGTGACCCGGGGCTCGTCCATGAGGTGCAGGGCGATGTCGAGCATGTGCGGACCGAGGTCGACCATCGGGCCGCCGCCCGCCATCTGCCGGTTCGTGAACCAGGATCCGAGGCCGGGGATGCCGGCGCGGCGCCGCCAGCTCGACCGCGCGTGGTAGATCCGGCCGATGTCGTGCTCGTCCAGGTAGCGCCGGATGTACTGCACGTCGGCCCGCCGCCGGTGGTTGAAGGCGATCTCGAGCACCCGGTTCGCCGTGCGGGCCGCGTCGACCATCTCCTGCGCGAGCGCGCCGGTCGGGGCGAGCGGCTTCTCGCAGAAGACGTGCTTGCCGCTGCCGAGCGCGGCGAGCGCGATGGGGTGGTGCAGGTGGTTCGGCACGCCGATGCTCACGACGTCGAGGTCGTCGCGGGCGACGAGGTCCTCCCAGTCGTGGTACCGGTTCGGCACCCCGCGGCTCTCCGCGAGCTCGTCGAGCCGCGGCTGCTCCTGCCCGGCGAGCGCGACCACCTCGACGCCCGGCAGCGACGAGAACGCGTCGAGGGCGGTGGTGCCGGCGAAGCCGAGGCCGACGACCCCGACACGGAGCGGTTGCGGGGTTCGTTCGAGGGCCACTGCTGCTCCTTCTGGGATCGGGCGCACGACGCTCGACGCTAGGGGTGCGCTCCTGAGCGGGCGCTCACCGCGGGGCCATCCCGCTGTGGGAGCCTGCTGACGGGCGGGCGCACCGGCGCGGCCGCGCGGAGGCGGAAGGGCGTGCGACCATGACGGATCCCTCGACCACGACGGCGGACGGCGCCGCCCGGATCGACGCGCTGCTCGCGGCGATGACCGTGGAGCAGAAGGCGGGACAGCTGACCCAGTACTTCTACTTCGTGCTGCCCGACACCGACGCGGCGCTGCCCGACCCGACGGACGCGGCCGAGCAGCCGCGCCAGGTCGAGGCGGCGCTCGCCCGCGGCGGGGCGGGCTCGCTGCTGTTCGTGACGGATCCCGCCGAGATCAACCGGCTCCAGCGGCTCGTGGTCGAGGGCAACCCGCACGGCATCCCCGCCCTGTTCGGCTTCGACGTGATCCACGGCCTGCGCACGATCCTGCCCGTCCCGATCGCCATGGCGGCGTCGTGGGACCTCGAGACCATCGAGCGCGGGCAGGCCGTCGCGGCCAGGGAGGCGCGGGCCGTCGGCATCCACTGGGCGTTCGCGCCGAACCTCGACATCGCCCGCGATCCGCGCTGGGGCCGCATCATCGAGGGCGCGGGGGAGGACCCGTTCCTCGGCGCCCTCGTCGCGGCCGCGCAGGTGCGCGGCTTCCAGGGCGACGTGCTGGGGGCGCCCGAGCACGTGATCGCGGGGCCGAAGCACCTCGCCGGCTACGGCGCCGCGCTCGGCGGCCGCGACTACGACGAGGTCGACCTGTCGGAGCCGCAGCTCTGGAACGTGTACCTGCCGCCGTTCGCCGCGGCGGTCGCGGCCGGTGCCGGCAACGTCATGAGCGCCTACATGGGCCTGAACGGCGTGCCCGCGACCGGCAACCCCTGGCTGCTCACCGAGGTGCTGCGGGAGCGCTGGGGCTTCGGCGGCTTCGTCGTGAGCGACGCGAACGCCGTGAAGAGCCTCGTGACCCACGGCTTCGCGGAGGACGCGGCCGACGCGGCGGCGCGCGCGATCAACGCCGGCCTCGACATGGAGATGGCGATCGCCGAGCCGGCGTTCGACCACCTGCCCGAGGCGGTCGCGTCCGGGGCCGTCTCGGAGGCGACGCTCGACGCGGCGGTGCGCCGCGTGCTCGAGGCGAAGCAGCGGCTCGGGCTGCTCGACGACCCGTACGTCGACGAGGCGCGTGCGCGCGAGGTGCTGCGCGACCCCGCGCACCGCGAGGTCGCGCGGGTCGCCGCCCAGCGCTCCGCCGTGCTGCTGAAGAACGAGGGCGGCCTGCTGCCGCTCGACCCGGGCACCCCCTCCATCGCGGTGCTCGGGCCGCTCGCCGACTCGAGGCGCGACACGATCGGTCCCTGGGTGTTCGACTTCGACCTCGACGAGACCGTCACCGTGCTCGAGGGCATCCGCAACCGGGTCGGGGACGCCGTCCGGGTCGAGCACGCGCGCGGGATCCCCGTGGTGCAGCGGGAGTTCCCGTCGCTGTTCGACATGTTCGGCGGCAACCGCCCGGAGGACCCGGAGGGCTTCGACGAGCAGGCCGAGCTCGCGCGGGCGGTCGAGGCGGCGCGCCGCGCCGACGTCGCCGTCGTCGTGCTCGGCGAGTGGCAGAACATGATCGGCGAGAACGCCTCGCGCTCCTCGCTCGAGCTGCCCGGGCGGCAGCTCGAGCTGCTCCAGGCCGTCGTCGCGGCCGGGACGCCGACGGTGCTGCTGCTCATGAACGGCCGCCCGCTCGACCTGCGCTGGGCGGCGGAGCACGTGCCCACGATCCTCGACGTCTGGTACCCGGGCACGCAGGGCGGCACGGCCGTGGCGGACCTGCTCTTCGGCGACGTCGCGCCGAGCGGGCGGCTGCCCTTCACCTGGCCCCGCACGGTCGGCCAGGTGCCGATGGTCTACGCGCACGCGATCTCGCACGAGCCGCAGAACCAGGGCCGGCGCTACTGGGACGAGGCGAGCACGCCGCTGTTCCCGTTCGGCTTCGGGCTCGCCACCACGACCTTCGCCTACTCGGACCTCGCGGTCGACCGCGTCTCCGTGCCCGTCGACGGCACCGTGATCGTCACGGCCACGGTGACGAACACCGGGGAGCGCGCCGGGATCGCCGTGCCGCAGCTGTACCTGCACCAGCGCTTCGGCTCCGCGATCCGCCCCGTGCGCGAGCTGAAGGGCTTCCAGCGCCTCGAGCTCGCCGCGGGCGAGTCGGCCGAGGTGCGGTTCGAGGTCGGCCCCGACCTGCGTCGCCACTGGTCGACCGCCGCGCGCGACGCCGTCCTCGAGGCGTCCGTGTTCGACGTCTGGGTGGGCGCCGACGCGACCGCGGACCTCGCCGCGACCTTCGACACCCGGGGGTGAGCGCCGCGGGCTAGCGGTCCAACCCGTCGAGCCACTCGGAGAACGCGGCGCGCGACGCCTCCTGCATCCGGGCGGAGTGCTGCTCGCGCTCGCGGCGCAGCGCGTCCGGGTCGATGGCGAGCTCGTCGAGCTCGTTGTAGCCGTCCGCGACCCACTGCTCGTGCATCTCGTCGGTGAGCTCCGGGTGGAACTGCACCGCCAGCGCGTGGTCGCCGATCGCGAACGCCTCGTTCGAGTAGTCGTTCGACGACGCGAGGCGCACGGCCGAGGCGGGCAGCTCGAACGTGTCGGCGTGCCACTGCGCGACGGGGACCCCGGCGAAGTGCCGCACCGGGGAGGTCCGGCCCGCCTCGGTCGGCTCGACGCTGCGGAACCCGATCTGCGTCGAGTCGCCCCGGTAGACCCGCTCGCCGAGGGCGCCCGCCATGAGCTGGGCGCCGAGGCACACGCCGAGGGTGGGGCGCTCGGCGCCGAGGCGGGCCCGCAGCAGCCGCTGCTCCGCGGCGAGGAACGGGTAGGCCTCCGTCTCGTAGGCGCCCATCTCGCCGCCGAGCACGACGAGCAGGTCGGCCTCGGTCGGATCGATCGCGTCGACGTCCTCGGTGCGCACGTCGACGACGCGGAGCGTGTAGCCGTGCTCCTCGAGCACCGGGCGGATGTTGCCGAGGTGGATGCTCGGGTCGTGCTGCAGGACGACGGCGGTGCGCGTCACGCGGGTCCTTCCTGACTGAGGGGAGGGCGGGGAGCGGGGTCAGAGCACCTTCGAGAGGAAGGCGCGGGTGCGCTGGTGCTTCGGGTCCGCGAGCACCTCGCGCGGGTCGCCCGCCTCGACGACGACACCGCCGTCCATGAAGACGAGCTCGTCGGCGACCTCGCGGGCGAAGCCCATCTCGTGGGTGACGACGATCATCGTCATGCCGCTCGCGGCCAGGCCCTTCATCACGTCGAGCACCTCGCCGACCAGCTCGGGGTCGAGCGCGCTCGTGGGCTCGTCGAAGAGCATGAGCTTCGGGTCCATCGCGAGCGCCCGGGCGATCGCGACGCGCTGCTGCTGGCCGCCCGAGAGCTGCGAGGGGTAGGACGAGCCCTTGTCGCCGAGACCGACGCGCACGAGCAGCTCCTGGGCGCGGGCGACCGCCTGCGCCTTCGGCACGCGCTTCACCCGCAGCGGGGCCTCGATCACGTTCTCGAGCGCGGTCATGTGCGGGAAGAGGTTGAACCGCTGGAAGACCATGCCGATCTCGCGGCGCTGGCGGGCCGCCTCCTTCGGCTTCAGCTCGTACAGCTTCTGCCCGTGCTGCCGGTACCCGACCACCTCGCCGTCGACCGACAGCCGGCCGGCGTCGACCCGCTCCAGGTGGTTGATGCAGCGCAGGAAGGTGGACTTGCCGGAGCCGCTCGGCCCGATGATGCAGAGCACCTCACCCGCGCCGACCTCGAGGTCGATGCCCTTCAGGACCTCGTTCGAGCCGAAGCTCTTCGAGACGCCCTCCGCCTTCACCATCGGCGTGCCGGTCGCGGTCATCCCTTGCCTCCGAGGTCGTTGCCGTCGGGCGCGCCCGCGGCGGCGAGCGAGCCGGCAGCCCGGCCGCGTGCGGGGCGCCGCGCGTTCACGCCGCGGGAGAACCGCTTCTCGAGGAAGTACTGGCCGACCATGAGGATCGATGTGAACAGCAGGTACCAGAGCGAGGCGACGATGAGCAGCGGGATCGGCGTGTAGGTGACCGCCGAGATGTCGCGCGCGACGCCGTAGAGGTCGGTCGTGAGCGGGATGGCCGCGACGAGCGAGGTGGTCTTCAGCATCGAGATCACCTCGTTGCCCGTCGGTGGGATGATCACGCGCATCGCCTGCGGGATGATGATCCGCGTCATGGTCTGCCCCCACGACATGCCGAGCGCGGTGGCCGCCTCCTCCTGGCCCGCGTCGACCGACAGCAGGCCCGCGCGCACGATCTCGGCCATGTAGGCCGCCTCGTTCAGGGCGAGGCCGATCACGGCGATGACGAACGCGTTCTGCATGAACGAGAGGCTCAGCGAGTAGCCGAGGCTCGTCCACGGCACGCCGAGGAACACGTGCGGGTAGATGAGCGAGAACAGGCCCCAGAACACGAGCTGCACGTACACGGGCGTGCCGCGGAAGATCCAGACGTAGAGCCAGGCGACGCTCTTCACGACCGGGTTCGGCGACAGCCGCATCACCGCGAGGGCGAGCCCGAGGGCCACGCCGATCACCATCGAGTACACGGTGAGCTGCAGCGTCACGAACGCCGCGGCGCTGATCCGCTTGTCGAACACGTACTTGCCGACGAACGGCCAGCCGTAGGCGGTGCGCTGCGCCGCGTCGATCAGGAACAGCACGACGGCGAGCACCAGCACGATCGCGAAGACGATCCGCCACGGGTGCCGCAGCTTGACGGCCTCGATGGGCTCGGCCCGAGCCCCGGCGGGCGGCGGGACCGCGCCCGCCTGCCGCGCCTGGATGCTCTCGGACACGCGGGTCAGCCCTTGGAGGCGGCGTTCATCTGCGCGCTCGTCACCGCGCCGTCGGCCACGCCCCACTTGTCGAGGATCTTCTTGTAGGTGCCGTCGTCGATGAGGGCCTGGAGGGCCTTCTGCAGCACCGGGGCGAGCTTCGAGCCCTTCTGCACGGGGATGCCGTAGGGCGCCTCGTCGAAGGTCTTGCCCGCGGCCTGCAGCTTGCCCTGGGTCTTCGAGATGGCGTAGAGCGTGACGGGGGAGTCGGCGCTGAGGGCGTCGACCTTGCCGAGGATGACCGCGTTCGTGGCCTCGTCCTGCGTGTCGTACCGCACGGCCTGCACGGCGGGCTTGCCCTTCGCGATGCACGCCTTCGACTTGGCGGGCACCTCGTCCGTGTCCTCGTACGTGGTCGCCTGCACGGCGACCTTCAGGCCGCAGGCGGCGTCGGGGTTGATCGTGCGCCCCTTCTTCGAGGCCCAGAGGATGCCGGCGGAGTAGTAGTTGACGAAGTCGACCTGCTTCTCGCGCTCGGTGGTGTCGGTGAACGACGACATGCCGAGGTCGTCCTTGCCGCCCGTGATGCTCGGGATGATGTTGTCGAACTTCGCGACGTTGAACGTCGCCTTCAGGCCGAGCTTGCCGGCGACGGCGTTCGCGAGGTCGACCTCCCAGCCGGTGGGGTTGCCGTTGTCGTCCTTGTACTCGTTCGGCGGGTACGTGTCGTCCATGCCGATCGAGAGCGTGCCGGCGCTCTTGACGCTCGCCGGCACCTGGTCGGCGAGGCTCGTGTTCTTCTTCACCGCGGGCGCGTTCGAGGTCGAGCCGGACGACGGCGTCGAGTTGTCGACGCAACCGGTGAGCAGCAGCGCGGGCACGGCGGCCAGAGCGACGAGGGAGGTCAGGGAGCGGGGGCGCATTGGTGCGTCGGGCCTTCTTCTTCTTCAGGGGATGTGATGCAGGGGGCCAGGGGAGCGTATCGGGCGCGAGGAGTGCCACGCGGGAGCCCACCCGTCGCCGGCTCGGCCGTGGCGGCGGTGCGCGCGCCGCGTTGCTATACAGGCCGCATGCCGCTGCCGTCCTCGCTCGGGGCCCTCTCATGACCGTCGCTGCGCCCCTCGTGCCGACCGTCCCGCGGATCGCGGCGGGCCCCGCCGCGCGCCTCCCGAAGGGCTGACGTGCCGGAGGTGGGCGAGCCGCTCGCGGGCGGCAGCATGAACGCGCCGGTCCGGTTCGACGACCGCGTGCACCGCGTCGCAGGACCGTGGACGCCGACGGTGCACGCGCTGCTGCGGCACGTCCGCGACCGGGGCGTCGTGGTGCTCCCGGAGGTGCTCGGCATGGACGACGAGGGCCGCGAGGTGCTCACGTTCCTGCCGGGCGTCGTGCCCGCCTACCCGATGCCGGGCTTCGTCTGGACGGACGAGAACCTCGAGGCGTCCGGTCGGCTGCTCCGCGCGGTGCACGACGCGACCGCCGGCTTCGAGCTCGCGGGGCGGACGTGGCAGCTGCCGGCGCACGAGCCCGTCGAGGTGGTCTGCCTGAACGACGTGGCGCCGTACAACATGGTCTTCGTCGACGGCCGGGTCACCGGTCTCATCGACATCGACACCGCGTCGCCCGGTCCCCGGGTGTGGGACCTCGCCTACCTCGCCTACCGGCTCGTGCCGATCGCGTCGCCCGGCAACCCGGACCTCCCCGCGCCGTCCGCGCCGGAGCTGCGGCGACGGCTCGCACTGCTCTGCGCCGCGTACGGCGACGTCGATCCGGAGGCGGTGCTCGCGGTCGTGCCGGAGCGGCTGCTCGAGCTCGCCGCGTTCACGGAGGCGCGCGCGGGGGAGCGGCCCGAGCTCGCCGCGCACGCCCGGATGTATCGCACGGACGCCGCGTGGGCGGCGTCCGTGCGGTGCTGATCGGTTGTGCCTAGCCCTTGAGGTTCTGCATCAGGGTGTTCTGCAGCTTCGTGAGCGCACCCTTCGGTGTCTCCTTCAGCGACATGACGTCCTGACCGAAGACGGTCATCGGGGTCGTGCTGTCGACGAGCGAGACGTTCGCGAAGAGCGCCTGGCCGCCGGGCGCGGCCCACGTGCGGCAGATCGGCTGCCACGCCTCGACGCACTTCACCGCGTTGGGGTCCTGCTTGAACTCGGGTGTCGCGGCGATCGACTTGAGCACCGGCAGGCCGATGCCCGTGTGCTTCGTCCAGAGCGGCTTCATCGCCTTGTAGTAGTAGGTGAGGAACGCCTCGGCGCCCTTCAGGCTCGACGAGTTCTTGTAGAGCATGATGTTGTTCGGGAAGAAGAGCGCGCCCTTCTTGCCGGACGCGCTCGTCAGCGGCTCGCCGACCACGACGTCGGTCGCCCACCTGCCGCCGAGGTTCGACGCGAGGCCCGGGCCCTCGACCTGCATGCCGAACTTGCCGGCCTTCCACTGGTCCTGCGTGTTCTGCGTCGTGTAACCGGTGCTGCGCGGATCGGCGTAGCCGTTGCGGATCAGTCCCTGCAGGAACGTGAGCGTCTCGATGTTCTCGGGCGTGACCAGGTTCGGCTTGTGGGACTGGTCGAAGATGCCGCCGCCGTTGTTGATCATCCAGCCGACGATGCCCTGGAAGGCGTTGCCGCCGGAGCCGCCGCTCAGGCCCAGGCCGTACACGCCGATCTTCTTGAGCGCGGCGCAGGCGCTCTCGAACGACTGCCAGTCGGTGGGCGGCTGCACGCCGGCCTTCTGGAGCAGTGACTTGCTGTACCAGTGGATCCGCATGTCGATGTTGTAGGGGATCGCGACCGTGCCCTGCTCGGTCTTCATCGCCTCGAGGGTGCCGGGCAGGAAGTCGTCGTACAGCCCGTTGCTCTTCCACGACGACAGCAGGTCGTCGGCGTACGCGATGGCGCCCTGCTTCGCGAACTGGAACGCCTGCGTGCCGCCGCCGCTGCTCACGGCGGGGTTCGTGTGCGAGGCGACCGAGGTGGAGAACTTCGCGACGAAGTTCGACCAGGCGATCGCCTGGTACTTCACCGCGGGCAGCCCGCTCTTCGGCTTGTAGGCCAGCGTGATCCTCTGGTCGAGCGGGTTGAAGGCCGTGCCGCCCCAGGGCATGTTCCAGAACTGGATCGTCCCGCCGCTCGATCCTGAGCCGCCGCCCGAGGAGCAGGCCGCGAGCGCGAGCGAGGCGAGGGAGCCGCCCGCGAGGCCCGCGAACGCTCGCCGGGAGAGTGCGGTGTTGGAGGTGGACATCGTTGTTCCCCTTCTGCTGGCAGCACTGCCGTCGCCACTCGACCTTGCGAAACAAGGCACGGAGGTATCCCGCGACGTCGGCAGTCTCGCATCTCGTATCCGCGGGCGCAACGCCGACACTCGCTCGTCTTGTTGCGCAACTTCCCCAGCGCGTCTAGCGTGTGGCCGTGCCGAACCCCTCATCGATCGAGCCCCGGCGGCCGACGCTCGCGGATGTCGCCGCGATCGCGGGCACGTCGGTGCCGACCGTCTCGAAGGTGCTGCGCGGCGGCACCGACGTCTCCCTCGCGATGCGCCGCGCGGTCATGGCGGCGGTCGAGTCGGTCGGGTACGCGCCCCGCGAGCCCCGGCGCCCGGACTCGGACGCGCCCGTGCTCCTCGACTTCGTGCTGAGCGACGTCCACGGCAGCTGGGCGAACCAGGCCCTCACGGGCGTCGAGGAGGCGGCGACCGATGCGGGCCACGACGTGGTGCTCACGATCGCTCGTGGCGACGGGACGTGGGTGCAGCACGTGCTGCGGCGACGCTCGGCGGGTGCGATCATCACGCTCGTCGACCCGACATCGGCGCAGCTGGCGGCCCTGCGGGCCGGCGGTGTCCCGCTCGTGCTCATCGACCCGATGAGCAGGCCGCCGAGCGACGTCGCCAGCGTGGGCGTCACGAACTGGGACGGGGGACGGGTGGCCGCGGAGCACCTGCTGGCACTCGGCCACCGTCGCTTCGCCGCGATCGGCGGCACTCGCGGCCACCGCTACAGCCGGGCTCGCCTCGACGGCTTCCAGTCGGCGGTGCAGCAGGCCGGCGGCGGCCCCGTCCTCGTCGAGCACGCCGACTGGCGGAGGGAACCGGCGGCCCTGGTGGCGGAGGCCCTGCTCGATGTGCCGGACCGGCCGACGGCGGTCTTCGCGTGCTCGGACCTCATGGCGATCGGGGTCTACGAGGCGGCGCGCCGGCTCGGCCTGCGCATCCCCGACGACCTGAGCGTCGTCGGGTTCGACGACGTCCCGGAGGCCGCGTGGGGGTCGCCGCCGCTCACCACCGTGCGGCAGCCCATCGCCGAGCTCGGTGCCGCGGCGGTGCGGATGCTCCTGCGCGTGCGCACCGGTCGCCTCGCCGCCGTGCCGCGCGAGGAGCTGGCGACGGAGCTCGTCGTCCGGGCGTCGACGGCGCCGCCCGCGGCCTGAGCGGGACCCGCACCGGGCGTCGAAGCGCCCGGGTTAGCGTGGTCCGCGAGGGCTGCAGCGATCATGACGACGAGACGACGACCACCCGACGCGCGACTGGCGGCGGCGCGCTACGCGGTCGAGCACGCGGCTCCGCCCGAGGAGCAGGCACCCGGCGAGGAGACCGATCCGGGCCGGCCGACGCTCGACCAGCACGGGCAGATGGTCGAGATCGCGATCCAGCAGGCGATGCGGCGTGGCGACTTCGAGGACCTGCCCGGCCGGGGCAAGCCGATCGAGGGGCTCGACCGCGTGCACGACCCCGACTGGTGGATCCGGCGCAAGATCGAGCGCGAGGGCCTCACCGGGCTCGGTCCGCCCGCCCTGCTGCTGCGCAACGAGGACGCGGCGCTCCGCGAGCGGCTCGACGGGCTCCACACGGAGAGCGCGGTGCGCGAGGCGCTCGTCGACTTCAACCGACGGGTGCGCGAGGCGCGGCTGCAGCTGCTCGGCGGCCCTCCCGTGCTCGTCGCGTACCGCGACGTCGAGGCCGAGGTCGCCGCGTGGCACGAGCGGGCCCGCGAGCGCCGCGAGGCGCGCCGGCGCGAGGACGACGCGGAGCGCGAGCGGGAGGCCGCGGCGCTCGCCGCGATGTCGTGGCGGGAGCGCCGGCGGGCGAAGCGGCGCCGTGAGCCGCGACGGCTCTAGTACTGCCCCTTGATCACGAAGTAGGAGCCGCGGATCGTGCCCGCGAGCTTCGAGCGCTGCCGTGCGAACTTGAACGCCGACAGCTCCTCGGGCACCTCCATGTCGTCGGAGAGCTTGAAGCCCACCGCCCGCTTGCCCTGGTCGTCGAGCGCCCAGAGCACGTTGATCGAGAGGCCGCTCTCGTAGAAGAGGTACGTCCAGTCGACGCCCTCGACCTCGAAGCGGGCGACCTCGAGCACCGGCGACGCGATCTCGATGCCGCGCTCCTCCCTGAGGATGCGCTCGGCCCGCTCGACCGCCTCCCGCGCCTCCTCGGCGGGGACGGTCGTGAAGACGAGGTCGTACTTGTTCTTGAAGTAGCGCGCCTCGTTGGCGCGCAGCCCCGCGAGCGCCTCGGCGACGGGTGAGGACTCGAGTCCCGCGGTCGAGACGTCGGTCCAGTCGACGGTGTGGCTCATGACGGCTCCTTCGCGGGCGCGAGCGGCAGCGCCCTCGCCTCACCGTAGATGCGGAGGCCGTGGCTCGCACCCGATACGTCAGCGCGGTCGGCGGATGCGGATCGGCCCCTTCGCCGTCGAGGGGTCGACGACCGACCCGCCCTGCGTGATCTCGGCCTCGCCGCGCGCCACCATGCGCCGGGCGGCCCGGCGGGCGGGCTCCATGAGCGGTCGCCAGTCGTCGGGGGAGACCCGTCGAGCGGCGTCGGACGGGCAGATCGTCGCGCTCGCGGCGCGGGCGTCGAGCAGCGAGTCGATCGCCGCCTCGAGCGCCCGGTCGGTCGCGTCCACCCGGTGGCGCCGGCAGGCGTCGGAGCAGTGCGTCGACTCGGGCGCCGCGGACAGCGGCATCCGCCGCCCGCACGACGCGCAGGTGCGCTCCGCGTGCGCCGCGGCCGAGGCCTCGATCGCCGTGCGCGACTGCCGTCCCATGCCTCCTGCAACGCGGGACGGTGCTGCTTTCTGCCGCGCGCCGGCAACGGCATCATGGCCGAGCGCGCGTCGACCCTCGGCGCACGGGCAGCGGAGGAGGTCCGCCATGGCCGATGTGCTGATCGCCGGCGGCGGTCCGACGGGCATGATGCTCGCCGGCGAGCTCGCACTCGCCGGGGTCGACGTCCTCGTGGTCGAGCGCCGCGGGACGGGGGCGCTCGTCGGCTCGCGCGCGGGCGGCTTCCACTCGCGCACGATCGAGATCCTCGACCAGCGCGGCATCGCCGATCGGTTCCTCGCGGCGGGGCGGATCGCGCAGACCGCACGGTTCGGCACCTCGGTGCTCGACATCGGCGACCTGCCGACGCGGCACCCGTACGGGCTGGGCCTCTGGCAGGACCGGATGGAGCCGATCCTCGCCGGCTGGGTCGAGGAGCTCGGGGCTCCGATCGAGCGCGGGCGCGAGGTGGTCGGCCTGGAGCAGGACGCGGACGGCGTCGACGCGCGGCTCGACGACGGGTCGGTCCGGCGCGCGCGGTACCTCGTCGGGGCGGACGGCGGCCGCAGCGCGATCCGCCGGGCCACGCGCATCCCGTTCCCCGGCGTCGACGCGACCCGGAGCAACCTGATCGCGGAGGTCGAGGTCACCGAGCCGCCGCCCGCGGGGATGCGCCAGGACGAGCGGGGTGTGCACGGCCTCGCCCCGCTGCCCGACGGCCGCCTGTACCGGGTGGTGACGACCGAGCAGGTGCTCGGGTCGCCGGACGAGCCGACGCTCGACGACCTGCGGGGTGCGCTCACCGCGGTCTTCGGCACGGACTTCGGCGTGCACGGCGCCGTCTGGATCTCCCGCTTCACCGACGCGACGAGGCAGGCCGAGACCTACCGCGCCGGCCGCGTGCTGCTCGCGGGCGACGCCGCCCACATCCACTACCCGGCAGGCGGCCAGGGGCTCGGCCTCGGGCTGCAGGACGCCGTGAACCTCGGCTGGAAGCTCGCGCAGGTCGTGCACGGCACGTCGCCCGAGGCGCTGCTCGACACGTACACCGCCGAGCGGCACCCGGCGGCTGCCCGGGCGCTCGAGCACTCGATGGCGCAGACCGTGCTGCAGCGGGCCGATCCGCGCACCGCAGCGCTCGCCGCGACCGTCGGCGAGCTGCTCGCCCTCGACGAGCCCCGGCGGCTGCTCGGTGCGCGCATCCACGGGCTCGACCTCGCGTACGACCTCGGCGGCGGGTCGCCGCTCGTCGGGCGCCGGGTGCCGGACCTCGATCTCGACACCGAAGCGGGCCGGACGCGCGTGCACGCGCTCCTGCACGACGCGCGGCCGCTGCTGCTCGACCTCGGCGGCGGCATCCGGGCGGTGCCGGCGTGGGCGCCGGGGGTGCGGCTGGTCGCCGCCCGCGCCGCGGGGCCGTGGGAGCTGCCGCTCGTCGGGCCGGTGCCGGCACCGACCGGGGTGCTCGTGCGTCCCGACGGGCACGTCGCGTGGGCCGGGCACGGCGACGACGCGGGCCTGCTCGACGCGCTCGCGCGGTGGTTCGGTCCCGGCACCCCGCCGTCCTGACCGTCCCCGGCCTTGCCTCCGCCGGCCGCGCGACCGACCATGGACGCCCGGCATCGAGGAGGCGCAGTGGACGGGATGGTGCGGCCCGTGGGCCTGCCGCCGTCGGAGGAGGGCGGCGAGGCCGCCTGCTGGCTCGCGGACGTGTGCGAGCGGTGCGGCGCCTTCAACGAGGTCGCCCGCGCGCCGTGCTGGCGCTGCGGCGCGGTCGCCGGCGCCCTCGAGGACGACGGACCAGTCGCCCGCTGACCCGTTCCGCGGGGTCGTCGGCTTCCTGGGCGTCCGGGCAGGGTGCCAGGATGCGGCCATGCGCATGCTGCTCACGTCCAACGGCGTCAACGAGCCCGGTCCCGTCCAGGAGACGTTCCTCGACCTGCTCGGCAAGCCGACCGCCGAGTCGCGCATCGCCGTCGTGATCGACGCGATGCTGCCGTTCCCGGGGGACAAGGGACGCATGCTCGAGCACCTGCAGGGCCTCCGCGCCCTCGGCTGGACCGAGTTCGACGTCGTCTCCCCGTTCGCCGGTCCCCGCGGACTCGTCGAGTCGCGGCTCCGCGAGGCGGACGTCCTGTTCTGCTACGGCGGCAGCAACCACTGGCTCTCGCACGCCTGGAACTCGTCCGGGCTCTCGCCGGTGCTCCGCGAGCTGCTGGACGCGCAGGTCTACGTCGGCATGAGCGCCGGGTCGATGATCTTCTCGCGCAACCAGGCGGCCGCCGTCGACGCCCTCGACGACCACGAGGAGCTCGAGCTGTTCGGGTTCGACTCCGTCGCGCCGGCGGTGCCGCTCTTCGACTGGGTGCTGCTGGCGCATCTCGGTGCGCCGTTCGTCGCCCACCAGGACGCCGCTTGGACGGCGGAGCGGGCGGCGCGGCTCGGCGCCCCGATCTGGTACCTCGACAACACGAGTGCGCTGCTCGTCCGCGATCCGGACGCCGAGCCGGAGGTGGTGTCCGGCGGCCACTGGCTGCACTTCGACGGCAGCGGCGCCCTCGTCGGCTCCCGCTGAGCGGTCCTGCCTCCCGCTACTCGCGGAACAGCGCCCGCCGCATCGCGAGGCGCAGCTCGACGTCGTGCCGCAGCACGGCGAGCGCCCGGTCGAGCAGCTGGTCGTCGGCGGGCGCGAGGGGTGCCCCGGTGCGGCCGAGCACCGTGAGCGTGGCGATGTGCCGCCCGTCCGAGGCGGTGAGCGGCCGCTGCAGCACGAGGCCGCGCGGGTCCGCCTGCCCGCCGAGCAGCTCGGCCGGGTCCGCCGGCGCGAGCCGGGGCGAGGTCGCGTCGTCCGCGGCCTGCAGCCAGCGGGTGCGGATCCGGCTGCCGTCGGCCGGGCTCTCGGTGACGAGCGTGCCGTCCTCGAAGGCGAGCATCGCGCGGCTCGCACGCAGCGCGAGGGTCGCCAGCTCGAGCGGCGGTGCGAGCTGCTCGGGTGCCGTGAGCCCCTCGAGCGACATCGGCGCGGACTGCGCGGCCGGCGCCGCCACTGCGGCGGCCGCCGCCGGCTCCCCGCGCCGCTGCAGCAGGTCGTCGACGAGGAACTGCTGCAGCCCCACGGCGACGTCGTGCAGCGAGATGCGGTCGCGCGGCGCCCGCGCCGTCATCCGCTCGAGGATCTCGCCCACCGGCCGCGGGACGATGTCCGGCACCACCGGGTCGCGCACCAGGCGGTCGAACGCCGACCGCTCGACGGGCCCGGGGTACTCGACGCGGCCCGTGATCGCCTCGAGCAGCACGAGACCGAGCGAGTAGATGTCGGACTCCGCCGTGGCGTCGCGGCCCTCGACCTGCTCGGGACTCAGGTACGCGGCCGTGCCGACCGTGAACTGGCCGAGCTCGGGCTCGCCGATGCGCGACGTGATGCCGAAGTCGGTGAGCTTCGCGACGACCGGGCGGGCGCTGCGCACCTCGGCGATGAGCACGTTCGCCGGCTTCACGTCGCGGTGCAGGTAGCCGGACTGGTGCATGTAGTCGAGACCCTCCGCGACGTCGAAGCCGAGCCAGCACGCCTCCGAGACCTCCATCGGGCCCCGCGCCAGACGCTGCTTCAGCGACTCCCCGCGGATGTACTCCATGACGAGGTAGAGCTGCGGGGAGGGGTCCGGGCCCTCTCCGACGCCGACGTCGAGGAGCGTGGTGAGCGCGTAGTGGTTCAGCGAGGCGGCGACCCGCGCCTCGATGGTCTGCAGGTCGGGGGACGCGGGGCTCTCGGACCGCCGGCGGAAGACCTTGACCGCCACGTCCCGGCCGAGCACGAGGTCGCGGGCGACCCACACCGTCGCCTCGCCGCCGCTGCCGAGCGGAGCGGTCAGCTCGTAGCGCCCCCCGAGCACCGTCGGCGCGGACGCGCCGGAACCGTCCCCGGCGCGGGGATCGTGCATCGCCACGGCTCAGTCCTGCTCGTGCGCGACGGTGCGGATGTCGGACACGTACACCGACTCGTTCTCGGGCGCTCGCGGGCGGCGCGGCCGGCCGGGGTCGAGCTCCTCCTCGTGGCGGGAGAGCAGCACCGCGGTGCGGTGCACGAGCGTGCCGAAGCCGACCTTCGCGATCAGGTCGGCTCCCGACAGCGCGAGCTGCCCGATCACGACGACCACCGCGCCGCTGAACGCGCCCACCAGCCCGTACACCATCGGGTAGGCGAGCCAGGTGATGAGCAGCAGCACGAGCCCGGAGCGGTACGAGGAGCGCGCGTCGAGCGGCAGGCGGGGGAGCGAGATCACGAGCGCGCGGAAGAACACCGCGTAGAGCACCCCGAAGAACGCGGCGCCCAGGAGGCCGAACACGGTGTAGGCGACGATCGAGCGGCCGGACGCGATGACGAACGCGCCGAGGAAGCCGCTCACGATCATGCCGATGGCGCTGACGATCCCGATGCGGCGGGCGTTGCGCAGGGTGCGCTCGCCGAGCGCGCTGATCGCGAGCAGCTCGACGACGAGCAGGGGCACCGTCACGACCCAGTCCATGTACCGGATCGCCCACGCGTAGCGGGCGGCCGGGAGCGGCACGTACACGACGTGCTCGAGCGACCCGGTCGCGCGGTAGCCCAGCAGGAAGGCGGCGACGAGACCGACGTACGACGCGAAGGCGATCGCGACGACCGCGTTCGCCGTGAGGCTCGCGACCCGGTAGGTCGCGTACGACTCGCGGGAGGTGAAGCGGATGCGGACGAGCGTGGCGAGCAGGGCCAGCCCTGCGGCGACGAGCCCGAACAGCACGAGGTCGTGCTCGGACTGCGACAGCGACTGCGTCCAGGGCGGCTGGATCATGGGCAGGTCCTTCTCAGGCGGGCGGCGGATCCGCGGCGACGTGCTGGGGCCGCCTGGAAGGGTAGGGCCCCTCGGCCGAGCGGCGGCTCCTGTGCAGCGGACGGGGGCGCCTGCTTCACCGCTCGGTCCCGTCTTGACGGTCGTCGGTGGGGCGCACCCCGTCGAGGTTGCGGAGCGCGTCGGCCGACAGCTGCACATCGACGTGCGCGTCGACGCGCCGGAGCGCCGAGACGATGCGCAGCTCGAGGTCGAGCACGGCGGTGTTCAGCCGCTCGTCGCCCGGGAGGCGCAGGATCGCGTACTGCACCTGCGTGGAGCCCCGCGCCGGCGTGATGTCGATCGCGCCGAGGAAGCCCCGGCCGATCTCGGAGCGGCTGCGGATCAGCGTGCGCTCCTCGGTCACGCGCTGCAGGTAGAGGCGCCCGTAGGGCAGGTCGGTGGGCTCCAGCGGCAGCCCGATCTCACGGACGAGGCCGAGGACGGTCTGCTCCCAGCCGGTGTGCACCGTCGCGGCGATGCGCAGGCGCCCCCGCTCGGCGGTGGCGGTGCGCCGTGGGCGTCCGCCGGACCTGCCTGCCCGCAGCGCGACCGTCACGGCCACCACGGCGCCGAGCACCGCGAGCGCGGTGAGGACGACGGCGAGCACGGGCATTGCGGGGTCCTGTCTACCGGGTCGCGCTGGGCCCCGGCGGGAGGGTGCGCCGGGCGTCCGAGAGCGCGGGTTGAACGGCACCGAACCGTGGCAGCACACTGCGGAGCGGAGGTGCGATGACGACGACCGATCCGTGGCGGGCGGAGCCCGTGGTCGACGCCGCCGCGGTGCAGCGCCGAACGCTCCGCGTCGTCGTCGCGACCCAGGTGCTCGGTGGTGCGGGGCTCGCCGCCGGTGTCACGGTCGGTGCGCTGCTCGCCGCGCAGCTGCTCGGGGGTGCCGGCTACGCCGGGCTCCCCGCCGCGGTCCTCACGCTCGGGTCGGCGCTCACCGCCTACCTCGTCGGCCGGGTCGCGCAGCGCCACGGCCGGCGCCCGGCGCTCGGTGCGGGCTTCCTCGCCGGCGGCGCCGGCGCGCTCGGGGTCGTGCTCGCCGGTGCGCTCGCCTCCCCGGTGCTCCTGCTCGTGTCGCTGCTCGTCTACGGCGCCGGTACCGCGACGAACCTGCAGGCCCGGTACGCCGGCACCGATCTCGCCCCGCCCGGGCGGCGCGGCTCCGCGGTGAGCGTCGCGCTCGTGTCGACGACGCTCGGCGCGGTGGCGGGGCCGAACCTCGTCACGCCGACCGGGGCCGTCGCCGTCGCGCTCGGCCTCCCGGCGCTCGTCGGGCCGTTCCTGCTCGCGGCGATCGCGTACCTCGCGGCCGGCC
Source organism: Amnibacterium sp. CER49 (assembly GCF_029846255.1). GTDB lineage: Bacteria > Actinomycetota > Actinomycetes > Actinomycetales > Microbacteriaceae > Amnibacterium. The sequence continues at coordinate 1,812,283 of NZ_JARVWQ010000001.1, forward strand.
TCGTGCTCACCGTCTTCCTGCGGCCGGACCCGCTGCTGCTCGCGCGCCGGCTCCACGACCGCACGGGGGATACCGCGCCGGCCGTCGCGGCTCCCGGCCGCATCCGCGGCGGGGTCGCTGCCGGCGCCGCCGTGATGCTCGTCGGCCAGCTCGCGATGACGGCGATCATGACGATGACGCCCGTCCACATGCGCCTGCACGACGAGTCGCTGGGCGCGGTCGGGCTCGTGATCGGCCTGCACATCGCCGCGATGTACCTGCCGTCGCTGCTGACGGGGGCGCTCGTCGACCGGTTCGGGCGGGTGCCGACGGCCGTCGCCTGCGCGGTCACCCTGGCGCTCGCCGGGCTCGCGGCGGCGACCCTCGACGCCTCCCTCGGGTCGACGATCCTCGCGCTCGTGCTGCTCGGGCTCGGGTGGAACCTCGGGCTCATCGCCGGCACCGCGATGGTCGTCGACGCGACGACGGACGCGGATCGCGCGCGGGTGCAGGGCGGCATCGACGTGCTCGTCGCCCTCGCGGGCGCCGGCGGCAGCGCCGCCTCGGGCGTCGTCATGGCCGCATCGAGCTACGCCGTGCTCTCCCTCGTCGCCGGCTGCCTCGCCGTGCTGCTGCTCCCGGTGCTCGCGCTGCACGCCCGCACCCGGGGGATCGACGCGGCCTGACCGCGCTCAGGCACGAGCGTCGGGGGCCTCGACGCGGCGAAGGGCCGGGCACGGAGTCGATCCGTGCCCGGCCCTTCGCCGGCCGTCAGCGGCTGAGCGCGACGACCGTCCAGGACACCGGCGGCAGCTCGATCGTGAGGACGCCGTCGTCGTCGAGGCTCGCAGTGTCGTTCGGGGCAGGGGCGACCCGCTCCTGGTCCTCCCGCGTGTTGGCGGCGAGCGGGTCCGCGTCGGCGAGCGTGTGCGTCTCCGCGATGCGCAGCGCCCCCAGCCGCTCGACGTCGATGCTGACGGTCACGGGCTCCTCGGTCGAGCGGTTGACGAGGAAGACGGCCGCGGCACCCGTCTCGGGGTCGCGGGTCGCCACGGCGTCGACGAGCGGGACGTCGCCGTAGAGCGCGGTCGAGTAGGTCGGGACCTCGAGGGCCGGCTTCAGCACCTCGCCCTGCGCGAGGCGTGAGGTGAGGGCGAAGGGGAAGAACGTCGTCTGCTTCCACGCCGCGCCGCCCGGCTCGGTCATGATCGGCGCGATCACGTTCACGAGCTGCGCGAGGCACGCGGAGCGGACCCGGTCGCCGTGCTTCAGCAGCGAGATGAGGAGGTTCCCCACCACCACCGCGTCGGCCACCGAGTAGACGTCCTCGAGCAGGCGCGGGGCCTCCGGCCACTCGTCCAGCGCGGTGATCCGGTCGACGTCGCGGTAGCGCTCCTGGTACCAGACGTTCCACTCGTCGAAGGTGATCGCCATCGTCTTGTCGCTGCGCGTCACCGACTTCACGTGGTCGGCGGCCGTCGCCACCTCCTCGATGAAGGCGTCCATGTCGGTGGCGCAGGCCAGGAAGCTGCCGAGGTCGCCGTCCTTCATGAAGTAGTAGGCGTGGCAGGAGATGTAGTCGACGTCGTCGTACGTGTGCTCGAGCACCGTGCGCTCCCAGGCGCCGAAGGTCGGCATGTGCCGGTGCGAGCTGCCGCACGCGACGAGCTGCAGGTCGGGGTCCAGCTGTCGCATGGCCTTCGCCGTGCGGCTCGCGAGCACGCCGTAGTCCTCGGCGCTGCGGTAGCCGAGCTGCCACGGCCCGTCCATCTCGTTGCCGAGGCACCACATGCGCACGTCGAACGGCTTCTCCGCCCCGTTCGCCACCCGCTGCTGCGAGAAGGCCGACGGCGAGGAGATGTTCGTGTACTCGAGCAGGTCGACGGCCTCCTGCACGCCCCTCGTGCCCAGGTTGACGGCGAGCATCAGCTCGCTGCCGACCTTGTCGCACCACTTCGCGAACTCGTGCAGCCCGACCTGGTTCGTCTCGAGGGAGTGCCAGGCGGTGTCGAGGCGCTTCGGTCGCTGGTCCCGGGGCCCGACCCCGTCCTCCCAGCGGTAGCCGGAGACGAAGTTGCCGCCCGGGTAGCGGATGGTCGAGACTCCGAGCTCGCGGACGAGCTCGACCACGTCCTCGCGGAACCCGTCGCCGTCCGCGGTGGGGTGGCCGGGCTCGTAGAGGCCGTCGTAGACGCACCGGCCGAGGTGCTCGACGAAGCTGCCGAAGATGCGGCGGTCGAGCGAGGTGACGACGAAGGCGGGATCGAGGGTGAGGCGTGCTGCAGGCATGGCTGTGCTTCCGGTTCGAGGGTGCGGGAGGTCGGGTGCGGCGCGCCGCTACTTCAGGCTGCCGATGGACAGCCCGCCCTGCCAGTACTTCTGCAGGCTGAGGAATGCGATCACGAGCGGGATCACCGAGATGAGCGAGCCGACGATGATGAGGCTCCACAGGGAGTGGCCGCCGCCGTTGTTGTTCGCGGCCAGCCCCTCCCAGAGCCCGATGCCCACCGGGATCGGGAAGAGGTCGGAGTCGGACAGCATCGCGAGCGGCAGGAAGTAGTTGTTCCACGTCGCGACGACGCCGAGCAGCAGCACCGTGACGATGATCGGCCGCAGCAGCGGCAGCGCGACCGACACGAAGGTCCGGATCTCGCCGGCCCCGTCGACGCGCGCGGCGTCGAGCAGCTCGGTGGGCACCGCGTCCGCGATGTAGACGCGCATCAGGTAGACGGCGAACGGGCTGAGCAGGGACGGCAGGATCACGGCCCAGATCGTGTCCGTCAGGTGCAGGTCGGAGAACATGATGAACGTCGGGATGACGAGCGCCGTCAGCGGCACCATCACCGATCCGAGCACGACGGCGAACATGAAGTTCCGGCCGGGGAAGCGGAACTTCGCGAAGCCGTAGCCGGCCAGCACCGCGATGACGGTGGCGCCCGCCCCGCCGGCCACCGCGTACAGCACCGAGTTGCCGAGCCAGCGCAGGTAGATGCCGCCGTTGTAGGTGAAGAGGTCCTGCAGGTTCGCGACGTAGTTGATGGCGCCGCTGAACCAGAGGGCGCCCGAGCCGCTGAAGAGCGCGACGGGGTCCTTCGAGCTCGCGACGACGAGCCACCAGAGCGGGATCAGGAAGTAGACGATCAGCGCGCCGAGGAAGAGGTGCGCGACGACGTTGCGCGGATGCCGGCGGGCGCGCGACCCGCGGGCGGCGACCCCGGGCCGGACCCTGGATGAGACGGCGGTCATGCGAAGACACTCCCTCGCTTGCGCGTGAAGAAGAGGAACACGAACACGCAGAGGAACACCACGAACCCGAGCGCGAACGAGATCGCTGAGGCGTAGTTGAACTGCGCGTAGGAGAAGGCGACGTTGTAGGCGTAGATGTTCGGCGTGAAGTCCGGCGTGATCGAGCCGTTCGCGATCGGCCGGAGGATCTGCGGCTCGCTGAAGAACTGCAGGGTGCCGATCAGCGCGAACACGAGGATGAGCACCAGCGAGTTCGCGACCATCGGCACCTTGATGCGGAAGGCGAGCTGCCAGGCGTTCGCACCGTCGATGCGCGCGGCCTCGTAGATCGTCGCGTCGACGCCCTGGAGCGCGGCGTAGATGATGATCATGTAGTAGCCGGCCCACTGCCAGGTGACGACGTTGACGAGGCTCCCGAAGATCGTGTCGGGTCCGAGCAGCACCGGGGCGTTCGCGCCGACGAGCGCCGCGAGCTGCTGCGTCGGCCCGAAGATCGGGCTGTAGAGGAAGCCCCACATGAGCGCCCCGATCACGGCGGGCACCGCGTACGGCAGGAAGATCGTGAGCCGCGCGAACCGGGCGAAGCGCGTGGTGATGGCGTCGAGCACGAGCGCGGCGGCGAGCGAGACGGCCATCTGGACCGGGATCAGCACGACGACGAACCGGACGACGAACCACAGCCCCTTGAGGAACGCGGGGTCGGTGAACGCCTGCACGTAGTTGCCCGCGAGGGAGAACTGCGTGCCGGTCGCGAGCCCCTTCGTGAAGAGGCTGAGGTAGAAGGCGTAGACGAGCGGCGCGACGAGGAAGACCGCGAACACGACCGCGAAGGGCAGGACGAACGCCCAGCCGATGAGGGCCTGGCGGCGGGCGGCCCGGCGCTGCGAGGGGTTGCGCCGGGTGGTGGTGCGGGCTGCGCGGGTGGCAGAGCCGCGGGTGTCGACCGCGGTGGCGGTGTGAGTCATGGGTCCCCTTCCGATGCCGATCGCGGGGCGGGCCGGCATCTCCCGATGCCGGCCCGCCCCTCTCGGGCTACTTGACGTTGAACCCCTGGCTCTTCGCGTACTTCACGATCGTCGCCTGCAGCGCGTCCGCCGCGGCGGCCCCGCCGATCTTCCCGCCGTTGATGGCGGTCAGCTGGTTCTGGAGCTGCGCGTAGTAGTACACGGTGAACGGCGGGTACACGAAGCCCTTGTAGGCGTTCTCCGCCGGCACGTAGACGTCCTTGTTGGCGGTCTGACCGCCGAAGAAGTCGATCTTCGCGTTGATGAAGTCGCTCGACTTCAGCACGTTCTGGTTCAGCGGGAAGATCGTCTGCGTCTTCCAGCCGTCCGTGAGCGAGGCGTCGTCCGCGTAGAGCCCCATGGCCACCTTCGCGGCGAGCGCCTTGTCGTGCGCCTGGGTGGTCACGGCCAGCGCCGAGCCGCCCCAGTTCACCGAGACCGGGTTCGCCGGGTCCCACTGCGGCAGCGGAGCGGTGGCGAACTTGCCCTTGTCGGTGCCCTTGCCCACACCGGCGCCGGTGAGGTAGCCGGGCGCCCAGGCCGCGGAGATGTAGGTGGCGTACTTGCCGTTCACGACGCCCGAGATGTAGTCGGTCGTGAACTGGTCCTGCTTGCCGACGAGGCCCTTCTGCGACAGACCGGCCCAGTAGTCGAGGACGTCCTTCGACGGCTGGTCGTTCAGCTTGATGCTGATGTCCTTCGGGTTCTTGCTGTAGTCGTAGACGAAGGGCTGCGCGCCCTTCTGGATCTCCAGCGCCATCATCAGGGCCGGGACGTTGCCGCCCAGGTCGCCGAACGCGGGGCCGCCGGCGGCCTTCACCTTCGCGGCGTCGGCGGCGTACTCGGCCCACGTCTTCGGCGGGGTCGTGATGCCGTACTTCTTGAAGATGTCGGTGCGGTAGATCATCGCCATGGGGCCGCCGTCGATCGGGGCCGCGTAGACCGCGGAGCCGGCCGAGACGTCCTTCCAGGCGCCGGCGCTGAAGTTGCCCTTGATCTTGTCCGCGCCGTACTTGCTGATGTCGACGAGCGCGTTCTGGATCTCGAAGTTCGTGAGGTGGTCCGCCTCGAGCATGACCACGTCGGGCGCGCCCTTGCCCGCCGAGACGGCGGTCTGGAACTTGTCGTACTCGGGGCCGCCGGCGCCCGCGTTGCGCCAGCACGCCTGGACGTCCTTGTGCGCGTTGTTGAAGTTGTCGACGACCTTCGCCATGTTCGGGTACCACGCCCACACGGTGACGGTGGGAGCGCTCTTCACGACGATCTTGTTGGTGCAGTTGGTGGCGTGTTCGGCGCTGCCGCCCCCGCCGCCTCCTCCTCCGCCGCCGCCGCTGGGCGAGCAGCCCACCAGCGCGGTGAGGAGGCCGCCGATGGCGGCGGCCGCGAGAAGGGACCTGGTCTGCTTCACTGCGTTCTCCTTCGAACGGGCGTGAACGTCGCCTGCAACGTGCACGTCACTGTGCTTGCTCCTACGGGGCCGAGGCGGAGCGGTGCTCCTCCGCCACATGCGCGAGGCGTCCTCCGAAGCGATTCGTAGAACGTTATACGCCGGGACCATACACCCCGGCCGGGGGTTCGCGGAGGTCTCGATCCGGTAACGGCCCAGATCGGGGCGCGTCGTCCACAGGGGCTTCCATCACGGCGGGGTGGCGGCAATATGTGCACGTGAGCGAACAGGCGGAGACGGGCGCGGACCCGGTGCCGGACCTTCCCGGCCTCGCGCGCCGTGCGACCCTCCGCGACGTGGCGCGTCGCGCCGGGGTCTCGACCGCGGCCGCGTCGAAGGTGCTGCGGGGCGCCTACGGGGTGAGCCCCGGGATGCGCGAGCGCGTGCAGGAGGCGATGACGGCGCTGTCCTACCGGCCGAACACCTCGGCGCGGGGGATGCGCGGCAAGACCTTCACGGTCGGGGTCGTGATCTCGGACGTCCAGAACCAGTTCTACGACCAGGTGCTGTCCGGCCTCACGCCCGTGTTCGGCGCCGCCGACCACAAGGTCCTGATCGCGCCGGCGGGCACCACGATGGAGTCCGAGCTCGCCGCGGTCGAGGGCATGGTCGACCACCGCATGGACGGCCTCGTCCTCGTGACGCCCCTGGTGCCGCGCGCCGAGCTCGAGCGGATCGCCGCGATCCTGCCCGTCGTCGTGGTGGCCCGCGGCGGGGCGGCGGAGGGCTACGACACGATCACGACGGACGACGAGGCCGGCTCCGCCCTGATCGTCGACCATCTCGTCGGGCTCGGCCATCGCGACATCGCCCACATCACGCTCGGCTGGTCGGGCGACGACCCGACGCTGCCGTTCCGCGCGCGGGCGAGGGGGTACGAGGCGGCGATGCGTCGTCACGGGCTCGAGGACCGGATCGACATCGTCACCACCGCCTGGAGCCATCAGGGCGGGTTCGACGCCGCGGAGGTGTTCCTCAGCCGTCCGGGGCTGCCGACCGCGGTGCACGCGGGGGCGGACGTGGCCGCCCTCGGGCTGCTGAGCGACTTCTGGGCCCGCGGCATCGACGTGCCGGGGGTCGTGTCGGTGGCGGGGTACGACAACTCGCCCATCGGGATGCTCGCGCCGATCTCGCTGACGACCGTCGAGCAGGGCGCGGGGGAGCTCGGCATGCGGGCCGCGGACCTGCTGCTCGAGCGCATGGCGGGGCGCACCGAGCCGCGCTCCGTGCTGCTCGCGCCGACGCTCGTCCCGAGGAGCACCACGGCGGCGCCGCGCGCGTGAACAAGGTTTGGCAGGTCGTGTAGAACGTTGTACGTTCGCCTCGCCGCCGTTGCTCCCGCCCCTCCAGGGCGTCGGGAAGCGGCCACTCGACGACGAGGAGCCCGATGCCTGCTGCCACCGCCGCCCGGATCGACATCGCGGCCGCCCGCCCCTCCGTCCGCTACAGCCGGGACGTGTTCGGGCACTTCATCGAGCACTTCCACCGGCAGGTCTACGGCGGGATCTTCGAGCCCGGCTCGCCGCTCGCCGACGAGCAGGGCTTCCGCCTCGACGTGCTCGAGGCGCTCCGCGAGCTGCGGGTCCCCAACGTGCGGTGGCCCGGCGGCTGCTTCGTGTCGGCCTACCACTGGCTCGACGGCGTCGGCCCGAACCGCGAGCCGAGCTACGACAAGGCCTGGCGCGTGACGGACCCGAACACGTTCGGCACCGACGAGTTCATCGCGTGGTGCCGCCGCCTCGGTGCCGAGCCCTACATCTGCACGAACGCCGGCACCGGGACGGCCGAGGAGATGGCCGACTGGCTCGAGTACTGCAACCTGCCGCAGGGCAGCCGGTGGGCGGACCGCCGGGCGGCGAACGGGCATCCGGACCCCCACGGGGTCAGGTTCTGGAGCATCGGGAACGAGAACTACGGGGACTGGGAGATCGGCGCGAAGTCCGGCCCCGACTGGGCCCGGCTCGTGACCGAGTCGGCCAAGATGATGCGCCGCACCGACCCGTCCGTGACGCTCATGACCGCCGCGCTCGACGACCTCGACTGGACGCTTCCGCTGCTGCGCAGCGCGGGCAAGTACCTCGACCTCGTCTCGATCCACGGGTACTGGGACCGCCTCGACTCGGTGAACGAGCCGTCCGGCTACGAGGAGGTGATGGCGCGCACCCTCGAGCCCGAACGCGCCATCGCCCGCATGGAGGCGATCATCCGGGCGAGCGGCCAGGACGTCGGCATCGCTTTCGACGAGTGGAACCTGCGGGGCTGGCACCACCCGTGGGAGCCCGGCGCCGCGTCGATCGCCGCCCGCGACCTCAACGACGACGAGAGCACCTACACGATGGCCGACGCCGTCTTCTCCGCGTCGTTCCTGAACGCGTGCCTCCGGCACGCCTCCTCCGTGCGGATGGCGAACATCGCACCGACGGTGAACACGCGCGGCCCGCTGTTCGTCCACCCCGAGGGCGTGGTACGGCGCACCACCTTCCACGTGCTCGCCATGTACGCGAACCTGCTCGCCGACGAGGTGCTCGACACCGCGGTCTGGAGCGCGCCGCTCCTCGCGGCGGGCAACGAGGTGCCGGTGGTCGACGCGGTCGCGACCGTCGACTCCGCCACCCGGGCCGTGACCGTCGCGCTCGTGAACAAGAGCCCCGAGCAGTCGATCCGGTGCGAGATCCGGATCGACGGCCTGCTGCCCGCCGGCCGCATCCCGGCGACCCTGCTCGCGGGGGACTCGCCCGACGCCTTCAACGGCGTCGCGGCGCCCGACGCGGTGCATCCGGTCGAGGTCCCGCTGGGGGAGGACGGCACGGTGGAGCTGCCGCCGCACTCGGTGGCGCTCTGCCGGCTCGAGGCGAGCCTCCCGGCCGCGCCCGCCGGCACCGGCTGGCGGCACCCGGGCCTGGCTGGTGGCTGGCAGCGCGGCTGACGCCGAGGGGAGCGCCGGCGAGGGCTCGACGAGCAGCGGGCGGATGGGATCCGCTACTGGAGGACCCCGTCGCGCAGGGTGAGCACGAGGTCGCACCGCTCCGTGATCTCCCGGTCGTGGGTCGCGACGATGACGGTGGCGCCGCTCCGGGCCCGCTCGAACAGCAGGTCGGTGATGCGCCCGCGGTTCTCGGCGTCGAGCTGCGCGGTCGGCTCGTCGGCGAGGATCAGGCCGGGCCCGGTGGAGATCGCGCGGGCGAGGGCGATGCGCTGCTGCTCGCCCCCCGAGAGCTCGTCGACGAGGTGGTCGGCCCGTGCCGCCAGGCCGACGCGGCTCAGCGCGTCGGCGGCGGCGGCGCGCAGCGCGGCGCGCCCCGGACGCCGGGCGCCCGGCAGCCCCTGGGCGGCGAGCTCGATGTTCTCCGCGGCGGTGAGGAGCGAGAGGAGCCCGAACGACTGGTGGGCGATCTGCACCCGCCCGGCCCAGTCGTCGCGCGACCGTGGCGTGACGACCCGTCCGTCGTACTTCACCTCGCCGCCGTCCGGCGCCTGCAGGGCGGCGAGGACCGTCAGCAGCGAGGTCTTGCCCGAGCCCGACGGTCCGGTGAGGGCGGCGATCCGCCCGGCCGGGACATCGACGTCGACGCCGTCGAGGATCGTCCGGCGACCGCGGCGGAGCGCGATGCCCGCCGCCGTCACGTGCAGCGCGCCGGTCATGACCGCTTCCCCGGTTCGTCCGTCAGCGGATGCAGCTCGATGTGGCCCGGCCGGCGGACGACCCGGGCGCGCCCGCCCGCGGGGAACCGGTCCGCGACATCGGCCGGGAGCTGGACCGTGCCGTCCCGGCCGATGACGGCGTACTGCTCGCCGCTGCGGGCCTCCGTCCCGATGCGGCCGTCGCGCATCGTGAGGCGCCGGTCCATGGCGTCGCCGAGCTCGGCGTCGTGGGTGACGACGAGAACGGTGGTGCCCCAGCGGTCCCGGGCGGTCCGCAGCAGGCGGGCGATGCCGGCGGCGTTCTCGCGGTCGAGCTGGCTCGTCGGCTCGTCGGCGAGCAGGAGGCGCGGCCCGGTGGCGAGCGCGGCCGCGAGCGCCACCCGCTGCTGCTCCCCGCCGGAGAGGGTGCCGGCGCGCCGGGAGGACGCCGACCCCATGCCCACCGCCTCGAGCAGCTCCGCGGCCCGCCGGTGGCGCTCCCGGCGGGGCGCGCGGGCGGCCAGCTGCGCGAGCTCGACGTTCGCGCGCACCGTCGCGTAGGGCAGCAGGTTGCGCTCCGGTCCCTGCATCAGCATCCCGATGTCCTGGCTCCGGTGGAGCAGGGCCTCGCGTTCCGTCGCGCGGGCGACGTCGCGGCCGAGCACCCGGACCTGGCCGGCGCTCGGTCGCAGCAGGCCGGCGAGCAGCGCCATGAGGGTCGACTTCCCCGACCCGGAGGGGCCGACGAGCGCGACCAGCTCACCCTCCTCGACGAGGAGGTCGGCCCCCCGCAGCGCGACCACCTCGCTGTCCGCGGTGCGGTGGATGCAGACCGCCTGCTCCACGTCGACGAGCACGCTCACTGCTCCGCCTCCCGGAGGGCACCCACCGAGGTCCGCCGCTCGAGGACGACGGCGGTCGCCGCGACCGCGACGAGCAGCAGCGCGGCGATCGCCGCACCCACCCCGACGAGCGTCCCGAGCGGCTGGTGGACGAGGAACGCCGGGTACGCCGGGTCGTCCACGTAGGCGGGCAGCGCGGGCAGCGCGAGCTGGACCCCGGCGACGGCGAGCACGAGGCCGAAGACCGTCGCGGTGACGATGAGGGCACCCTGCTCGACGAGGAGGGATCCGCGCAGGCTGCGCGTCCGGATCCCGAGCGCCCGCATGGCGGAGAGCTCGAACACCCGGCGCCGCGCGAGCAGGGTGATGCCGAGCACGACCGCGGCGACGGCGAGCAGCACCGCGGCGGCGCCGCCCGCGACGGTGAAGGGCGTCGCGAACGCCGGACCCGTCGAGGCCAGGGTCGACGCGCGATCCGCCGCGGTCTCGACGGACAGCACGCGGACCCCGGCGGCGCGGAGGCGGTCGACGATCCCGCTGGGGGCGTCCCGGCCGACCCAGATCTGGTTCTCCAGCAGGTGCGAGTACCCGGAGGGCGACGCCGCCTCCACCCAGTCGCGTGCGAGGACGACTCCCGCGTCCCCGGCCCGGGGCAGGACCTCGACGACACCGTGCCGCTGCACCTGGAAGGCGTCGCCGTCCGGCGTCTGCACGGTCGCGTCGCTGGAACCGCCCGTCAGGTGCGCCGCGACGAGCGCGGGCGGGTGGGGCCCGGTGCCCGCGACGACGCCGAAGCCGGGCGCGGTCTCGCTCGGCGCCCCCACGACGGAGACGGCGATGCGGAGCCCGTCCGGCTCGGCCGTGACCTTCTCGGCGGCGGTGATGCTGCCGACGGGCGTCGGGTTGAGCGGGGACCATCCGATCCCGTCGAGCGTCGGCTGCGCGGACGATCCCGCGCCCGTGACGTGGACGCTGCGGATCGTGAAGTCGATGACGAGGGCGCCGATTTGGTCGATGGGCCGGGTGAGGTAGATGCGGCGGAGCCGGCACCCGCCCGCGCAGCCCTTCACGTCGGCGGTGTAGTCCTCCGTGCCGCGCTTCAGCACGCCCAGCCGAGCCGTGATCGGCGCGCCCCGGATGTCCGTCAGGTCCGCGGCGAGCCCCAGGAGCCCGGGATCGTGCGGCGTGGTGATGCTGAGGGTCATGCGCGTGCCGGTGATCACGGCGATCCGCGGCGCGGCCGCGGAGAGCGGCTTCAGCAGGGCGGGGAGCGTCGCGGAGCCGAAGTCGTCGCGCCAGTAGGCGACCGCTCCGAAGGTCCGGGGGTCCACGACGAGCACCGACGGCGAGCCGTTCGCGCTCGGCGCGGTGCCGAAGCCGCTGTAGTCGGACGCCAGGCCGATGTCCGCCTGGGCGACGCCGGTGAGCGCCCGGCCCGTCGGGTCCACGGAGCGGATCCGCGCGTCGGTGCGCGGATCCGGCGCGATGTGCAGCACCGTCGCCGCCCCGACGTCGGTGAGCGCGCGCTCGTCCCGGTTCTGCGCGAGCACGGCCGCGCTGCTCACGCCGTAGGCGGCCATCGCGACGGCGACGACGAGCACCCCGAAGGTCCGGCGCCCGGCGGGGCGCCGCGCCAGCTGCCGCAGGCCGACGAACGCGGACACGGCTCCCGTGCCGCGCGTCGGGCCGAAGCCGAGGCGGGCCAGCAGGACGACCAGCCGGCTGGCGACCAGCGCCCCGGCGACGATGAGGAGCATCGGCGCGAGGATCGCGATGCCGCCGCCGGAACCCGCAGCGAGCGAGCCGGAGAGCTCCAGCTGGGTGATCCCCGCCGCCGCGAGCGCCACCAGGACGATCTCCACGACGGCGCTCCGCCGGGAACCGGCCCGGCTCGTGCGCCGCCACTGCTCGAGCACTGGGCGCCGGAGCACGGCGGCGCTCGCGGCGGCCGCCGCGATCAGCCCCCCGGCCGCCGCGACCAGGGCCGCAGCCCAGGACAGCCAGCCGATGCGGATGTCGACGCCCGCACCCAGCACCGCGGGCGCCAGCCACCGCTCGCCGGCCGCGGCGAGGAGCACCCCCAGCGGGATCGCCGCGCCGAGCAGCAGCGCGGGCTCCAGCAGGACGAGCACCAGCGTGCCGCTCGCGGACATGCCCCGCACCTTGCTCAGCGCGACCTCGGCGCCGCGTCCCTCGACGGATCCGCTGACCAGGGCGTGCAGGAGGTACCAGCCCAGCGCGAGGAGCTCCGCGATGACCACCACGATCGGCAGCATCAGCCGGGAGCCGGCGGCCGTCCCGCTCTGCACGACCCGTTCCAGGGCGCTCGTCACGTCCGGCCGGCTCGTCGCCCCGCCGTCCTGCAGACGGCGCACGGCCGCGCCGACCGCCTTGAGCATCGGCCCCGCCGTGTCGACGTGCACGACCGACCGATCGAGCGCCAGCTCCGCCGACGCGGTCACCCCGTCGACCGGTTCGACCCGGAAGGCGGAGAAGTACGACGCGGGGGTCCACGCGGCGAGGGTGACCTGGCCGACGTCGGGGGTGCTGCCGAACCAGTAGGGCGCGGCCGCGTCCCGGCGCACCGCGATGCCGCGCACGTGCAGCGGTATCGGGCGACCCCCGCGGAACGGCGCGACGGCGACCTTCGCCCCGACGGCGAGGTGGAGCGCCCGAGCGACGGCGCGCTCGACGACGACACCCGTCCGGTCGGTCTCGCTGACGCAGGATCCCTCGAGGACGCGGAGCTCGCCGCACAACCCGCTGCGGCTGTCGAGCGCGATGCGCTGGACGCCGCCGGGTCGCTGGACCGCGGGTCGCTGCACCGCGGAGAGCTGCAGCACGGCCCTCGGATAGGCCGTGCCGGCCGCTCCGGTGAAGGCGTCGTGCACCGCGGACTCGAGCGCGGACGTCGACACCGCACCGCTCTGCAGCGCCAGCACCTCGATGCCCGTCCCGTCGCCGCCCGTCGGCGCCCGAGCGACGGCGGCGCGCAGGACGGCGTCGCTCGCCGAGGCCGCGTAGGACGGCGCGGCAGCGGCGGCGGCGGCCGTGCACGCCGCGACGACGAGGAGCATCACGGAGGTGGCCCGGCGCCACCACAGACCCTCGAGGGCGAGACTCAGCAACCGCACGACGGAGGACGCCCTCCTCCCTCAGCACGTCCGCCCCGGCCCCGTCGGCGAGGAGCGACATCGCTCAGCATGCAGCATCGAGCGGGAGCGGGCGTCGCCGTCCGCGGCGCAGCGTGTCCGGAGCGCTCGTGCCGATCGACCGATCGGATCCGTTCAGCGGCGCAGGAGCAGCAGGGCGATCGCCGCGACGACGACCGCGAGCAGGGGGCGACGCGACCGCCGCGTGTACCGCAACGGCCGGACGCGGTTCCGCTCGATGGCGAGGAGCAGACGCTCCACCTCGGTCGCAGGCATCCGGACACCGTAGGAAGGCGGTCTGAGCAACGCCTCCACCCGTTCTGGACGGGAGCCCGACAGCACCTGAGGTGATCCTCCAGCGATCGGGCGTGTGGCGGGCAAGGCGCTCAGGGCGCGAGCCACACGGGTCGCGGCAGCTCGATGAGCGCCGTGGGCGCCGCCGGCGCGCCTCGGGACGGGAGCGGCAGGCGGGCGACCCGGGAGGACTCCCTTCCCGCGACGAGCAGCGCGTCCCCGGCGACCGCGAGGTGCTGCGGCCACGCGACCCCGGCGTCCCGCTCCTCGAGCAGGCGCGGCTCGGCGCCCGAGAGGTCGAACCGGGCGAGCGTGTCGGCGCCGCGGTTCGCGACGTGGACCGTGGCCGTGCCGGGGACGGCGACGAGGTCGCCGGGGTAGTTGCGCGACGTGGGCGTCCGCGTCGTGCTCGGGATCGTCCGCCAGGCGGTCACCGCACCGGTCGCCGTGTCGAGCGCGCCGACGCACAGGGTCTCCGCGAGCTCACCTGTGACGGCGACGACCCCCTCCGCGGGCAGCGCGAGGTGACGTGGCCCCGTGCCGGGAGGCAGCGGCGAGGCGCCGATCGCGGTGAGCGACGCATCGACGGGATCGAGCGCGAACGCGCGGAGCAGGTCGGCGCCCAGGTCGGGGACGAGCAGCACGTGCCCGTCGCCGACGAAGACGGCCTGGTGCGGGTGCGCGGCGTCCTGCCGGTCGGTGTCGGGGCCGCTGCCCTCCAGCGCGGTGAGCGCGGCGGGGTCCGTGGGCATCCCGTGCTCGTCGAGCGCGACGGTGAGGAGGCTCCCGCTGCCGTAGTTCACGACGACGAGCGCCGTGCCGCTCGGGTGCACCGCGAGGTGGCAGGGCTCCGTGCCCTCCGTCGGCCGTGCCGAGAGCAGCCGGAGCCCGTCGCCGACCGCCCAGGTCTGCAGGGCGCCGGTTCCCGGACCGGTGACGGTGTAGGCGAGGGGGAGGAAGGGGTGCCGCACGACGCAGGCGAGAGCGGCGATCGTCGCCTCGCGCTGCGCCCGTCCGTCCCGGAGGGAGAGGCGGAAGAGGCCGCCGGTGGACTCGTCGCCCGCGCAGGCGACGAGCACGGCGTCGTCCCGCTCCGGGGCGTGCTGCTGCGGCTGTGTGGTCATCGGTCGTCCTCGGTCGAGCGTACGGGGACGACGCCGAGCCGGTTTGACATGAGTTTGTTCACCCGCTGTACTAGCCGCACCGACGGCCGAGCAGGGTCGCGTGGCGACGACGCCGAGGGGAGAGCGCCTTCGTGACTGATGCGCTCGGCGCCGTCCCGCCGCCACGCACCGTCCGGCTCGCCCCCCGGGTGACCACGAAAGCGCTTCCGCAGGACAGCCGGGTCAACAACCGGTCCCTGGTGCTGCAGATGCTCTTCGAGACCGAGGCGATGAGCCGCGCCGAGATCGCCCGGGCCAGCGGGCTGACGCGGGCGAGCGTGTCGACGCTCGTCGCGGAGCTGGTCGGCGAGGGCGTGCTCGCCGAGCTCGGCCTCGCGGCCCGCACGGGCGTCGGCAAGCCGGGGATGCTCGTCGGGCTCGACGCCGACTCGTCCCACATCCTGGCGCTCGACCTCTCGGCCGACGACCGCTTCATCGGCGCCGTCATCAACCTGCGCGGGGTGGTCGCGTACCGCACCGAGGTCTCCCTCGGCGGCGCGACCGGCCAGGCCGCGTTCGAGCAGGTCGCCGCGCTCACCGCCGAGATCGCGGGCCGCACCGACCGGCGGGTCCTCGGCATCGGGGTCGGCACCCCGGGGATCGTCGTGCCCGGCGGCACGATCGTCGAGGCCGCGCACCTCGACTGGCACCGCTTCCCGCTCGGCGCCCGGCTCGCCGACCGCTTCGGGCTGCCCGTCCACGTCGGCAACGACGCGAACGTCGCCGCCCTCGCGGTGAACACGTTCCGCGGGGTCGGCGCCGGCGACCTGATCGTCGTCAACCTCGAGCAGGGCGCCGGCGCGGGCATCGTCCTCGGCGGGGCGCTGCTCGAGGGGGAGCAGTCGGCGGCGGGCGAGATCGGGCACGTCATGATCGACGAGGACGGCGAGCCCTGCGTGTGCGGCCGGCGCGGCTGCCTCGAGCTGGCGATCGCCGTGCCTCACATCCGGCGGCGGCTGTCCGTGGCCGGCGTGGCGCAGCGCGACGAGGTCCTCGCCGCGGCGGGGCGGGCGCTCGGCATCGCCCTGGCGCCGGTGATCAGCGCGCTCAACCTGAACCGCGTGGTGCTGCGCGGTCCCGAGGACATCATCGCGGGGCCGCTGCTCGAGAGCGCCCGCACGACGATCCGGCTCCGGACGATGGCCGTCATCAGCGATCAGCTGAGCATCAGCAGGGCGATCGACGGCGAGGACCTCGTCCTGCTCGGTGCCGCGGTCCTCGTGCTCTCGGCGCTGATCGGGGTGTCATGACGCGCGCGACAGGCAGGGCACGGCCGGCGACGACCACGACCGCCGCACGGCGCTGCCCGGGCTGACGCCGCACCTCGACCCGGCGCCGCGGTCCCCGCAGGGCGCCGCTCCACGATCACGAACGGAAGGAACCCCATGACCGACGTCCTCGACTCAGCCGGACCCGCTGAAGCGGAAGCCGGCGGCGACCCCCGCACCGGGGCGTCGCGCTCCACGCGGCGCGTGCGCATCGGCGTGCTCGGCACGGGCGGCATCGCCACGATCCCCGAGGGTGTCCTGCCCAACCTGCACCACATCGCCGACAAGGTCGAGCTCGTCGCCGTCGCGGACCTCGACCTGGAGCGGGCGACGCGCGTGGCCCGGCAGTACGACGTGCCCGAGTGCTACGGCTCGCTCGAGGAGATGCTCGAGACCGCGGACATCGACGCCGTGGTCAACCTGACGCCCATCCCGGCGCACGCGCGCACGGCGATGCAGATCCTGCAGGCCGGCAAGCACCTCGTGGTCGAGAAGCCGATCGCGACGACCCTCAAGGACGCCGACGCGATCATCGAGACGGCGCGGGCGAAGGGGCTCACGATCATCTGCGCGCCGCCCGACATGCTCTTCAGGTCCTACATCGAGGCGCGTCGGCTGATCGCCGCCGGCACGATCGGCAAGGTGGCCTTCGCGCGGGTCCGCAGCTCGCACGGCGGCCCGGGCGGCGACCCCCAGGGCTGGCCGCTCGACCCGTCGTGGTTCTACCAGGCCGGCTCCGGCCCGCTGTTCGACATGGGCGTGTACGGGATCCACGAGATCACCGGCCTGCTCGGGCCGGCGAAGCGGGTGAGCGCGTTCACCGGGATCACCGAGCCGACCCGCACCGTGCGGGGCGAGGGGCCCTTCGCGGGCAAGGTCATCGACGTCACCGCCGACGACAACTGCCTCTTCATGCTCGACTTCGGCGGGGCGACCTTCGCCGTGATCGACGGCACCTTCAACGTGCTCGCCACCCGCAGCCCGAAGGTCGAGGTCTTCGGCCGCCGCGGCGTGCTGAACGTCTACGGACCCGACAACCTCGACCACCCCGGGGGCGACGCGCTCGACCTGTTCCGCACCGACATCGCCCCCGGCCTCGACGGCTGGGTCTCGCCCGAGAGCTGGCCGCAGATCGAGGACGAGCGCCGTGCGCTCCTCGAGCGCGCCATCCTGGTCGACCACCTCGCCGACGTGCTGCTCCACGGCGAGGCGAACGTGCTGACCGCCGAGCACGCCCGGCACGCGCTCGAGATCATGATCGCCGTCACGACCTCCTCCCGCGAGGGTCGCGTCGTCGAGCTCGCGACCACGTTCTGACGCACGTGGCACCCACCCAAGGAGGAACCATGTCCGCACCCGTACGGTTCGGCGTCGTCGGGCTCGATCACTGGTACTCGGCCGTGCCGCTCGCCGAGGAGCTCGCCGCGCGGTCGGACGTCGAGCTCGCCGGCATCGCCGACCGGGACCTCGGGCGCGCGGAGGAGATCGCGGCCCGCACGAGGCCCGGCACCGTGACGTCCGACCTCGCGCAGCTGATCGAGGACCCCTCGATCGACGTGATCGCGAGCTTCGTGAGCGTCGATGAGAACCCGGAGATCTGCGTCGCCGCCGCCGAGGCCGGCAAGCACATCGTGTCCGTGAAGCCGCTCGCGCGCAGCCTCGCCGAGGCGGACGCCATCGTCGCCGCGGTGCGGAAGGCCGGCGTCGTCTTCGTCCCCGCCGAGTCGCGGTCGCGGACCTCCGACCTGAACCGGCTGCTGCACCGCTGGGTGACGGGCGGACGGTTCGGGCGCATCACCTCGGCGTCCTTCAGCCTGAGCGGCTCGCTGCCCCAGGCCTGGCCGGGCGCGGACTCGCCCGGGTGGTGGACCGACCCGACACGCGCGCCCGGCGGCGGCTGGATCGACCACAGCCTCTACCAGATCGACCGGATGCGCTGGCTGCTCGGCGAGGAGGTCGCCGAGATCAGCGGGCGGGTGGCGAACCTCGTGCATCACGACCTCGGGCTCGAGGACTGGGGCCACGCCGTGCTGCGCTTCGACGGCGGCACCATGACCTCCATCGAGGACACCTGGAGCGGACCGCGCGACGCGTGGCGCATCACGACCAGCATCATCGGCACGAAGGGCGCCCTCTCGCACGACACCGCGACCGGTCTGCTCTCCGTGCTCGACGAGGACGGCGAGTACGACGGCTGGGTGCACCTCACCGCACCGTCGGACGACGCCGTCGGCGTCGACGCGATCCTCGCGGCCGTCGCCCGGGAGGGCGAACCGCTCGCGGGTGTCGAGGACGCCTGGGAGAACCTGTCCGCCTGCCTCGCCTTCTACGAGGCAGCCGCATCGGGCGCCGTCGTGCAGCCCGCGCACCTGAACGGGAGGAGCATCTGATGGTCTCGACACTCGTCCCGGCCGCCGCGCTGTCCGAGACCGGGGAGGACGGGTTCGTCCTCGACGCGAGCACGGGCATCGCCGCCTCGGACGAGCTCGAGGGCGTGCTCACCTGGCTGCAGTCGGCCCTCCGGCCCGCGACCGGCCTGCCGCTGCACCGGCGCGACGGCGACGGCGGCATCCGCCTCGCGATCGATCCGGCACTCGCCGTCGAGGGGTTCCGCGTCGAGGTGGGTCCCGCCGGGGTCCGGATCGAGGGCGGTTCGGCCGCCGGCGTCTTCGCCGGCTGCCAGGTGCTGCTGCAGCTGCTGCCGCCGTCCGTCTACCGTCGCGCCCGCGTGACGGGGGAGACCTGGCGGATCCCCGGGGTGCGGGTGCAGGACCGGCCGCGCTTCGGGTGGCGTGGGGTCATGCTCGACGTCGTCCGGCACTTCATGCCGAAGCACGACGTGCTGCGCTTCATCGACCTGATGGCGATGCACCGTCTGAACACGCTGCACCTGCACCTCACGGACGACCAGGGCTGGCGCATCGAGATCCGCAAGTACCCGAGGCTCACCGAGGTCGGAGCCTGGCGGCACGAGACCCAGGTGGGCGCATCGCGCGAGTCGCCGACGGACGGGCGCCCGCACGGCGGCTTCTACACGCAGGACGACATCCGCGAGATCGTGCAGTACGCGGCCGACCGCTTCATCGCGGTCGTGCCCGAGATCGAGTCGCCCGGCCACGTGCAGGCCGCGCTCGCCGCCTACCCCGAGCTCGGCCTGGCGGGGAGGTCCTACGACGTGTTCACGCGCTGGGGCATCAACGACAACGTGCTGAACGTGGAGGAGTCGACCGTCGACTTCTTCACGGACGTGCTCGACGAGGTGATGGAGCTGTTCCCGTCCTCGTACATCGGCGTGGGCGGCGACGAGTGCCCGAAGGACCAGTGGCACGAGGACCCGCGCACCCAGGAGCGGATGCGCGAGCTCGGCGTCGGCGACGAGGAGCAGCTGCAGGCCTGGTGGATCGGGCGGCTCGACCAGCACATCACCTCGCGCGGCCGCCGGCTGTTCGGCTGGGACGAGATCCTCGAAGGGGGCCTCGCCGCCGGCGCGACCGTCGCGTCGTGGCGCGGCCGTGCGGGGGCGCTCGTGGCGGCCCGGCGCGGGCACGACGTGGTGTCGTGCCCCGACGACCTCGTCTACCTCGACTACCGGCAGTCCGACTCGCCCGACGAGCCCATCCCGGTGTCGATCGTCCTGTCGCTCGAGGACGTCTACGGCTTCGACCCGGTGCCGCCGGAGCTCACCGAGGCCGAGGCCCGCCACGTCCTCGGCGGCCAGGCGAACGTCTGGACCGAGCACATGGACAGCCCGCGGACCGTGGACTACCTCGTGTTCCCGCGCCTCTGCGCGCTGGCCGAGGCGCTCTGGCGGGAGGGGCCCGGCGACTTCGGCGACTTCACGCGACGGCTCGCGACGCACCTCGAGCGACTCGACGCGATCGGCGTCGAGTACCGCCGGTCGTCGGGACCGCTGCCCTGGCAGCGCCGACCGGGGATCGTCGGCCGGCCGAGCACCCGCGAGGAGCGCGAGGCCTACATCCGGAGCGTGGTCGCGAACATCGTGTCGTGACCACCTCTCGCCGCTCGTGCCCGGGCGCGGGGCCCCGGGCACGAGCGGCGGACGGGCACGTCCGGCCGGTGCGCGCGGCAGGAGCGCGTCCGTGCCTGGACGCCCGGGGCTCAGGGGGCCGGGGCGGCCTCCTCGCGCAGCACGTGCACCGTCCGCCCGGTCCGGGCCGACTCCTGCGCGGCGAGCACGATCGACAGGGTGCGCAGCCCGACGTGCACGTCCGGCTGGGGCTGCGTCCCGGTGCGCACCGCGTCGACGAACGTTGCGAGCAGCGCGTCGTCGAAGTCCGGCCCGTAGCGCGCCTCGAGAGGCCGCCCGGTGCCGGCGACGATGCCGCGCGCGGCCTGACCGAAGAAGTCGATCTCGACCGTGCCGCTCGTGCCGGCGAGGCTCAGGGTGAGGCCGCCCCAGACCGGCGAGGTGTCCGGGCGGCTCCACGAGCAGTCGATCGCGGCGATCACCCCGTTCGCATAGGTGATCGTCACGAGGCCCGCGGTCTCCGAGGCGGCGCGGCCGGCGTGCAGCACCCGGTTCGCGACGGCGGTGACCGTGAGCGGCTCCGACCCCATCAGGCCGTCGAGCAGGTCGGCGATGTGCACGATGTGGTCCACGAGCGCGCCGCCGCCTGCCAGCGCGGGATCGGTGAACCAGTCCCGGGCCGTCGGCAGCATGCCGTTGTTCGCGCCGCGAACCGAGACGAGGCGTCCGAGGGCCCCGGCGGCGTGCTCGGCGCGGAGCCGCTGGAAGACCGAGGCGAACCGCACCGGGAACGCGACCATCAGCAGCACGCCCGCCGACGCCGCGGCGTCGCGCATGGCGAGGCCGTCCTCCCAGCTCGTCGCGAGCGGCTTCTCGCACAGGATGTGCGCCCCGGCGCCCGCGGCGAGCTCGACGAGCTCTCGGTGGCGGGCGTTCTCGCTCGTGATGACGACCGCATCGGGGCGCCAGGCGAGCAGCTCCTCGTAGGTGTCCGCGTAGCCGACGCCGAGTGCGTCCGCGAGCGCGCGCCCGCGCAGCTCGTCGACCGATCTGCCGGTCGACGTCCCGTCCGGATCCGAGCCACGGACCTCGACATCCGGCATGGCGGCGAGCGAGGCGAGGTACCCGACGGCGTGCACGTGCGCGAACGACAGCACGCCGATCCTCAGGGCGCTCATGCGCCGACCCGCGAGAACGAGGGGAGCTCGACCGGCTGGCCGGTCTCGAGGGAGCGGCGGGCGGCGTTCGCGAGCGCGACGGCCGCGACCCCGTCGGCGGCGCTCACGCGAGGTGTCGGACCGCCCTGGATCGCGTCGACGAACTCGTGCAGCTCCGCGAAGTACGGGTCCTCGGCCGGGTCGACCGCGGGCAGGAAGCCGTCGGCGGCGACCGCCGCGGCGAGCTCGGAGCGGTAGTTCTGCTCGGCGGCCGAGGAGTGGGCGAGGGTCCCACCCGTCCCCGTCACCGAGTACTCGGTCGTGAACGGCAGGTGCTGCGGGCCCCACAGGCCGGCGACATGGCTGATCGCGCCGGACGCGTGCGTGAGCAGGACGTGCGCGGCCTCGACGGGGTCGCGGTCGTCCGGGACCCGTGCGGTCACGGCCGAGACACGGACGACCTCGCCGGCGATCCAGCGGGCCATGTCGAGGTCGTGGATCATCTGGTCCATCACGATGCCGCCTGAGAGCGCGTGGTCCGCGAACCAGGGCGTGTGCATCGGGAACGCGCCCGAGCGCGAGAACCGCAGCACCGCGAGGTCGCCGAGGGTGCCCGCATCGACCGCCTCCTTCAGGCGCACGTACTCGGGGAAGTACCGCACCACGTGCGCGGGGTAGAGCGGCAGCCGCGCGGCCTCCGCTCTCGCGGCGAGGTCCGCGGCGTCCTCGTCGGTGAGCGCGAGCGGCTTCTCCGAGATCACCGGCTTGCCGGCGGCGAGCGCCGCCCGGACGATCTCGGCGTGCGCGAAGGTGGGGACCGCGACGTCGACGACGTCGACGCGCTCGAGCAGGTCCTCGAGCGAGTCCACCACCTCGCCGCCGCCGAAGGCCGCGACGAGAGCGGGGGCGCCGGCGGTCGAGTGCACGACGACCTCGCCGAGGCGGAGCAGGTTCGGCAGGTGGGCGCGGGCGATGCCGCCGGCGCCCACGAGGCCGATGCGGATGCGGGGTGGGGACATCAGGTCTCCTGTTCCAGAGGGGATCGGGCGGCGGTGCCGGCGAGCAGCGCCGCCCCGGCGAGTGCGGCCGCGGGGCCGACGAGCGAGCGCTCGACCGCCGGCGGTGGCCGCCAGGTGAGCAGGTCGGCCACCGAGCGCCGCACGGGGGCGAGCAGCCGGTCCCCGGCCTCGCTCAGACCGCCCCCGAGCACGACGGCGGTCGGGTCGAGCACCGCCGTGAGCATGACGATGCCGGTGGCGAGCGCGGAGACCGCCTGGTGCCAAACGAGCGCGGCGATCTCGTCGGTCTCGATGCGCTCGACGACGCCAGGGGTGTCGGCCGCGTGGGCGCCGCCGGCCTCGCGGTAGCGGCGGAGGATGTTGCTCGCCGAGGCGTACACCTCGACGCAGCCGCGCTGCCCGCAGCTGCAGCGCTCGCCCCCCGGCACGACGGGGACGTGGCCGAACTCGCCGGCCGCGCCGCCCGCTCCGGTGAGGACGGCGCCGCCGCTCACGACGGTCGCCGAGACGCCGGTGCCGATCGGGATGAAGACGAAGTCGTCCGCGTCCCGTCCACGGAGGCTTCGGGCGCGCCGCTCGGCCAGCGAAGCGGCCCGCGCGTCGTGGTCGAGCGCGACCGGCACGCCGAACCGGTCCCGGAGCAGTGCGGCGATCGGGACGTCGGCCCAGCCGAGGTTCACGGCGAGCACCACCACGCCCGACCCGCTGTCGACGACCCCCGGGGAGCAGACCCCGATGCCGACGAGCACGTGCCCGTCGCGGGCGGCGAGCTCGGCCAGCTCGCCCACCACCGCGAGGACCGCCGCCACGGCGCGGTCGCCGGGAGGATCGGACGGCGTCCCCTCGAGGAAGGTCGGGGCGCCGAGCAGGGCCAGCGCCGGGCCGTCCTCCGGGTACAGCCCCGCCTTGATGGTGGTGCCGCCGATGTCGACGGCGATCAGGACCCGCGTGCCCGCCGTCACCCTGCGCTCGCCGTCCGCAGGGCGGCACGACCGGCGAGCTCGTCGACGCGCGCCGGCGCGAGGAACTCGTCGAGCGCGAGGATGCTCGCACCGCGGATCGCCGCGTCCTGCGCCGCGCGGCTCGCCCGGACCTCGAGCGCGTCCGCCGCGAGCGGCAGGCACATCCGGTAGAGCTCGCTGCGGATCGCGGACACGAGCGGGGGAGCGGCGGACATCGATCCCGCGAGCACGATCTCCTTGGGGTTGAAGAAGTTCACGACGACGCCGAGGACGCGGCCGATGCGGACGCCCGCGTCGCGCAGCTCGTCGACCACCGCCGGGTCGCCCTGCGCCGCCAGCGCGAGGAGGTCGGCGGTCGAGGTCACCGCGACCCCCGCCTTCTGCAGCCGCGCGATGAGGGCGCCGCCGGAGGCCACGGACTCGAGGCAGTTCGGGACGCCGCACGTGCAGCCGATCGCCGACGTGCCGTCGACGGCGGTGTGCGCGAGCTCGCCGGCCGCGCCGCCGATGCCGCGATGGAGCCGTCCGCGGGCGATGATCCCGCTGCCGATCCGGGTGCCGAGCTTCACCGCGATCAGCTGCGACTGCTCGGGCTCGTGCTGGTCGGACCGCTCGGCGAGCGCGATGAGGTTCGCGTCGTTCTCGACGAGGACGGGCACCGCGGTGTGCTCGGCGAAGAGGTCGGCGAGCACGATGCCGTCCCAGTCGGGCGCGAAGCTCGGCGCCACGAGGCGGTCGTCCGGGTGCGCGACGGGAGCCGGGACCCCGACGGCCACGGCCCGCAGCGCGGCGGGGTCGAGGCCGGAGTCCCGCATCAGCGTCACGGACCGGCGCCAGAGCTGGGCCACGGTCTCGCGGGCCCCCACGGCACCCGTCAACGGCACGCCGTGCTCGAGCACGCCCGTGTCGGCGAGCTCCGCTCCGGTGAGGTCGGCGATCGCGGCCCGCACGTGGTTCGCGCCGAGGTCGACGGCGAGCACGAACCCGTGCGACCCGTCGAGGGCCACGCGACGGCCGCGGCGGTCGCCGAGCGCCCCGATCGAGCCCACCTCGTGCACGAGGCCGGCCGCCGCGAGCGCGTCGACGCGGAGCGCCACGGTCGAGGGCGCGAGCCCCGTCATCCTGGCGAGACCGGAGCGCGACACGGCGCCGTGCGAGCGGATGAGGCGCAGCACGTCGCCTAAGGACCCGGGAGCGGACGCCCGGTCCTGGTAGCGACGATGCATGTCGCGATGTTAGCCATGCGGAGTCCGATCATCGAAAGGTTTCATTCCGGCATCGCAACTTGACCGCCGGGAGCAGGGGCTGCGAGAGTGCGCTCGTGCCGACGTGGTCACGTGTTCGAGGCTTTCGTGTCCGCAGGTCGCTGCGGGCCCGGGCCGGCGCGTCGCCCGTTCAGAACCCGGAAGGACGAGCAATGGGATCCACCCGTACACCCCGCTGGCCTCGACTGGGAGGGGCCCTGGCGACAGCCGCGGCGGTCGCGCTGCTCGCGGCCGGCTGCGCGTCCGGCGGATCCTCCGGTGGCGCAGGCGGTGTCAACGGCTCGGTCACGATCGCCAACACGAGCGGCGCGACCTGGACCTGCGGCTTCAACCCCTTCAACCCGGCGGTGCTGGGGGAGTCGTTCGGCTTCGCCTACGAGCCCC
This sequence comes from Amnibacterium sp. CER49, assembly GCF_029846255.1. GTDB lineage: Bacteria > Actinomycetota > Actinomycetes > Actinomycetales > Microbacteriaceae > Amnibacterium. The sequence continues at coordinate 1,837,074 of NZ_JARVWQ010000001.1, forward strand.
TCGTCTACGTCAACGCACTGAAGAACGCCGCGCAGACGCCGATGCTGGCGACGAAGACGGCTTGGTCGAACGGCTTCAAGACCCTCACGGTGACCACCCGGCAGGGCGTCAAGTGGAGCGATGGCAAGCCGTTCAGCGCCGACGACGTGGTCTTCACCTTCGAGCTGCTGAAGAAGCACGCCGGGCTCGACATCAACGCGGTCTGGTCCTCGGGCCTGCAGTCGGTCACGAAGTCCGGCACCGACCAGGTCGTGTTCCAGTTCAAGGCGCCGTCGCAGCCCTACCTCTACTACATCGCCGGGCAGACGCCAATCGTGCCGCAGCACATCTGGTCGACCAGCGCGGTGGGTGACCCGGTGACCTACACCGATTCGAAGCCCGTCGGCACGGGCCCCTACAAGGTCGCGTCGTGCACGCCGCAGAACATCCAGTACGCGGCGAACACCGGCTTCTGGATGAAGGGCAAGCCCTCGGTGAAGACGGTGAACTACCCGGCGTACACCGACAACTCGCCGGCGAACCAGGACCTCGCCTCCGGCAAGGCGCAGTGGGGCGGGCAGTTCATCCCGAACATCGACAAGTACTACGCGGCCCGCGACAAGGCGCACAACCACTACTGGGCTCCGGCCGTCGCGAACGTGAGCCTCGCGTTCAACCTCAAGCACCCCGTCACGAGCGATGTGAAGGTGCGGCAGGCGCTCGCGTACGCGATCGACCGCAAGACCGTCGCGAAGGTCGGTGAGAACGGTCAGGAGTCGGGCTCGAACCAGTCCGGCATCGTGCTGCCGACGTTCCAGTCCTGGTTCGACGACGCCCTCGCCAAGCAGTACGACTACACCCCGAACCAGGACAAGGCGAAGCAGCTGCTCGCCTCCGCCGGGTACTCGGCGAGCAAGCCGCTCAAGCTGAACGTCATCACGGTGAGCGGGTTCACCGACTGGGACGCCTCGCTGCAGGAGATCAAGCAGGAGCTCGCGCAGGTGGGCGTCGACCTCACGGTGCAGGACCTCGCGGGCCAGACCTACAACACCCGCCTGTACAAGGGCGACTTCGACCTCGCCTACATCTCGGAGACCGGCGGCCCGGCGCCCTACTACGAGATGCGCCAGGAGCTGCTCAGCGCGAACTCCGCGCCGCTCGGGCAGAACGCGACGACGAACTACATGCGGTTCTCCGACCCGGCGGTCGACAAGCTGCTGAACGACTACTCGGCCGCGTCCGAGTCGGAGCAGCACAACATCGTGAGCCAGCTGCAGAAGGTCATGCTGACGCAGGTGCCGACGATCCCGATGACCCAGTCCGCGTACTGGTTCCAGTACAGCACCAAGAGCCTCACGGGCTGGCCGACGCCGTCGAACCCGTACGCGCTGCCTGCGCCGTACGCGATCCCGGACAACGAGCAGGTGCTGATCAACCTGAAGGGCAAGTGATGCTGAGCCGCGGGAGAGGGAGGGCGGCGTGAGGTACGTCCTGCGCCGGCTGGTGCTGTTCGTGATCACGCTGTGGGTCGCGTTGACGATCAACTTCTTCATCCCGCGGCTCATGCCCGGCAACCCCGCGGAAGCGATGATGGCGCGCTTCCGCGGGCGGGTGAACCCGGCGGCGCTGAAGGCGCTCGAGGCCGCGTTCGGCATCAACACCCAGAAGCCGCTGCTGCAGCAGTACATCGAGTACCTCGGCAACACCTTCACCGGCAACTTCGGCAGCTCGCTCACGTTCTTCCCGCAGCCCGTCAGCCAGGTGCTCGCCACCGCGCTGCCGTGGACCATCGGCCTCGTGGGGGTGACGACGGTGGTCGCGTTCCTCGTCGGCACCCTCATCGGGCTCGTCGCCGGCTGGCGCCGCGGCGGCGTGCTCGACAGCGTGCTGCCACCGGTGTTCGTGATCACCGGGGCCCTCCCGTTCTTCTGGGTGGGCCTGCTGCTCGTGCTGCTGTTCTCGGTCACGATGAACGTGCTGCCGAACGCGGGGGCGTACGACGTGACCCTCGCGCCGGACTTCAGCGCCGACTTCATCGGCAGCGTGCTGAGCCACGCGATCCTGCCCGCGGTGACGATCCTCATCATCTCCGTCGGCGGATGGATCCTCACGATGCGCAACAACGTCGTCACGATCCTCGCCGACGACTACATCCGGATGGCGCGGGCGAAGGGTCTGTCGAACCGGCGGATCATGTACGGCTACGCCGCGCGCAACGCCGTGCTGCCGAACCTCGCCGGCTTCGCGATGTCGCTCGGGTTCGTCGTCTCCGGCGCGATCCTCGTCGAGTACACGTTCAACTACCCGGGGGTCGGGTACATGCTGCTGCAGGCGGTCAACAACCAGGACTACCCGCTCATGCAGGCGATGTTCGTGATGATCACGATCACCGTGCTCGTGGCGATCCTGATCTGCGACTTCCTCACGGTGATGCTCGATCCCCGCGCCCGGACGGAGGGCTGACCATGGTCTCGATCACAGCCGGCTCGATGAAGCCGCCGGCGCTCAAGGCCCGCCGGCGCCGGGGTGGTGGCGCGCTCGCCGTGTGGAACGCCGTCCGCCGCAGCGGCAAGGCGCTCCTCGGTGCCGCCCTGCTGCTCGTGTTCCTGGTCGCGGCGGTCTTCCCGCAGCTCTTCACGAGCGTCGCCCACCCGGCCGAGCGCGCCTACGATCTCAGCCTGCCGCCGGGCCCGGGGCACCCGCTCGGCACCACGGCGTTCGGCCAGGACATCTGGGCCGAGCTGGTCTGGGGCACGCGCGAGACGCTGATCGTCGCGGTGGCGACCGGGCTCGCGGCCACCGTGCTGTCGGTGCTGATCGGGGTGGCGGCGGCGTACCTCGGAGGCGTCGCCGACGAGGCCCTCTCGCTGCTGACCGACGTCTTCCTCGTGATCCCGGCGTTCCCGCTCATCATCGTGATCGCGGCGTACGCGAACGGCGGCAACCTGGCCGTCATCATCGCGGTGCTCGTCGTCACCGGCTGGTCCTACGGCGCCCGGCAGCTCCGGGCGCAGGCGCTGTCGCTGCGCCGACGCGACTTCCTCGAGTCCGCGCGGGTGCGCGGCGAGAACTGGATCTACATCGTCGTCTTCGAGATGCTGCCGACGATGATCTCGCTCATCGCGGCGAACTTCCTCGGCACGGCGCTCTACGCGGTGCTCACCGCGGCCGGCCTGCAGTTCGTCGGGCTGGGCAGCCCCAACTCCGTCAGCTGGGGCACGATGCTCCACTGGGCGCAGTCGGCGGAGGCGCTGCAGACGGGGCAGGCGTGGTGGATCATCGCGCCCGGCCTCTGCATCGCGCTGCTGGGCGCGGCGTTCGCGCTGCTCAACTACGCGTTCGACGAGATCTCGAACCCCGCGCTCCGGCGCGTTCGGCGGCCCAGGAAGGCATCGTGACGGGAACCAGCACCGACGTCCGGACCACCACGACGGAGCGCGCGGGCGCCGACGAGCCCGGGCGGGACGCCCCCGTGCTCGAGGTGCGCGGTCTGAAGGTCGTCTACGACACCGCGAGCGGGCCCGTCACCGCGGTCGACGGCGTCGACCTCACCGTGAACCCGGGGGAGTTCGTCGCTGTCGTCGGCGAGTCCGGCTGCGGCAAGTCGACGATGCTCTTCGGTGTCGCGCAGCTGCTCAGCCCGCCGGCCCGCATCGCGGGCGGCGAGGTGGTCTTCCGCGGCCAGAGCCTCGTCGCGATGAACGACAAGCAGCTGGCGCCGATCCGCTGGAAGAACCTCTCCGTGGTGATGCAGTCCGCCATGAACGCGCTCAACCCGGTGAAGCGCATCGGCGACCAGTACGCGGACACGATGCGCGCGCACGGGGTCAAGGAGAAGGCCGAGATCACGAAGCGCTCGGAGGAGGTGCTCGCCCTCGTCGGCATCGACAGGATCCACCTGCGCAGCTACCCCCACCAGCTCTCGGGCGGCATGCGCCAGCGCGCGATGATCGCGATGGCGCTGCTGTTCGCGCCGGAGCTGATCATCATGGACGAGCCCACCTCCGCGCTCGACGTGGTCGCCCAGCGCTCGCTGATGCTCCAGATCAAGGAGCTGCAGCGGCTGCTCGGCTTCGCGGTGCTCTTCGTCACGCACGACATGTCGCTCGTCAGCCACTTCTCCGACCGGCTGCTCGTCATGTACGCGGGCCAGGAGGTGGAGTTCGGTGCCACCCGGACCGTGTTCGACCGCCCGGCCCATCCCTACTCGAAGGGCCTGCTCGAGGCGTTCCCGTCCATCCGCGGGCCGAAGGTGCCGCTCGTCGGGATCCCCGGCGCCCCGCCGGCCCTCAACGCGATGCCGCCCGGGTGCCGGTACGAGCCGCGGTGCCCGTTCGCGTACGAGGACTGCAAGACGGTCGTTCCGGCGCTGTACCAGGTCGGCGGGTCGCGGGCCCGCTGCCTGCTCCACTCGCCGGACCACCAGCCGCCGGCGGGCCAGCCGGTGGTCGCCGTCGTGACGGACGAGGAGGTCCTGTGAGCACGCCGATCCTCGAGGCGCGAGGCCTGACCCGGGTGTTCCGCGTCGGCGGGTTCCTGAACCGGCACGACCTGCACGCCGTCGACGACGCGAGCTTCGCGATCGGAGGCTCCGAGATCCTCGCGCTCGTGGGGGAGAGCGGTAGCGGCAAGTCGACGATCGCCCGGCTGCTCGCCCAGGTCTACACGCCGAGCGCGGGCGAGATCCTCTTCGAGGGCACGCCGCTCACGAAGCTGCGGAGCCGCGCCGACCAGATGCGGTACCGCGCCGCGGTGCCGATGGTGTTCCAGGACCCCTTCAGCTCGCTGAACCAGTCGTATCCCGTGTCGCACGGCATCGAGCGGGGCCTCAAGCTGCACCGGTCGGACCTCGACGCCGAGGGGCGCCGCTCCGAGGCGGAGCGGGTCATGGAGGCCGTGGGCATGCGGCCCGCGAGCGAGGCGCTGAGGAAGTACCCGTACGAGCTTTCGGGCGGCCAGCGGCAGCGGGTCGGGTTCGCGCAGGCGCTCGCCTACAAGCCGAAGGTGATCCTCGCCGACGAGCCGGTGTCGATGCTCGACATCTCGGTGCGCATCGGGCTGCTGAACCTCATGGCGAAGCTGCGCGACGAGGACCACGTCTCGCTCCTCTACATCACGCACGACATCGCGAGCGCGCGCTACATCGCCGACCGCATGATGGTGATGTACGCGGGACACGTGGTCGAGTCCGGTCCCGTCGACGAGGTGCTGCAGTCGCCGCAGCACCCGTACACGCAGCTGCTCGTCGCGGCGGTGCCCGATCCGCGCGCCATGCCCACGATGACGGCCGAGCAGGCGGCGGGCGAGCCGCCGAAGGTGATCGACCCGAAGCCCGGCTGCCGGTTCGCCGACCGCTGCCCGCTCGCGAAGGAGGTGTGCCGCACCACCACCCCGCCGCTGCTCGAGCTGCAGCCCCGGCACGAGGTCGCCTGCCACGTCGCGGCCGACCGGGTGGGCCGGGGAGCGGAGTCGGAGGAGCTCGGCAGGGCCGCCGACCTCGTGGGCTCCGCCGCGTGAGCGCCGCCGCAGAGGTGTCCTCCCGGCTCGTCGACGCGACGCAGGACGCGGCTCTCGAGTCGCTGGGCCTCCGGGAGGACGACCGCGCCGACGTGCAGCGCGCGGTCGCGGCGGCGCTCGAGGACGACGACCGGCTCGCCGACGTCGCTGCGCTGACGGAGCGGCTCCGGGAGAGCATCGGTGTGATCGGGGGCTCCGGGCCACAGCCGTTCGACACCCCGATCGCCAAGAGCGACTGGCACGGCATCGGCGTCCTGCCGGTGCTCGCGCTGCTCGCGACGGCCGACGACGTGCGCGCCTTCCACCGGTCCCGCGGAATCCCGGAGGCGGTGTCCGAGCGGACGCTCGCCGACATCGGTCAGCAGATCTGGGTGCACCGGCGCACGTACGGCGCCTTCGGGCTGGATACCTACGACTGGGAGACCCTCCCGTGGTCGGGCAACCTCTACTGGCTGGGCCGCCTGCAGTACGAGCTCGTGCAGCACGACGGCGGCTGGGTGCTCTCCACGCACATCCCCGAGACCGGGCCGCTGACCCCGGCCGCCGTCGACGAGTCCTTCGCGCAGGCCACCGACTTCTTCGCCGAGCACTTCAGCGATCGCCCCGCGGACCGGTTCCACTGCTCCTCCTGGCTGCTCGATCCGCAGCTGGCCGAGGTGCTCGACCCGGAGTCGAACATGGTGCGGTTCCAGCAGCGGTGGACCCTCGAGGGCGAGGGCACCGTCGCGGACGCCGACGCGATCTACTTCGTGTTCCGCAAGCGCGGCGAGGTCGACCGGGCGACCCTGCCCCGCGACACCACGCTGCAGCGCGCGATCCTCGACCGGCTCGACGCGGGCGGCCACTGGAACTCGTGGAACGGCACCATCGACCAGAGCCGGTGGCGGTGATCGCGGCGCCGCCCGCCCGCCCGGCGCGGTGCGGCGCGAACGATGCCTGAGAGCGGCCCCGACGGGGTGCTCGTCGTCTTCGACTGCGACGGGGTGCTCGTCGAGACCGAGGCGGTCGACGCGCGCGTCCAGCAGCAGGCGTTCGCCGAGCTCGGGGTCGACCTCACGGTCGAGGAGATCGCCGAGCGGTTCGCCGGGGGCACGGGGGAGCACTTCGCGGCGGAGCTCGCACGCGTCCTCGGCAGCGCGCTCGACTTCGACTGGCACGAGCGCTTCGGCGACCGGTACACGCGCGCCTACGAGCGGGAGCTGACGTCGGTGCCGGGCGTCGAGGGCGTGCTCGACGCGCTCGACCGGCTCGACGTCGACCGGTGCGTGGCGTCCAACTCCACGCCGGATCATCTCCATGCCGTCCTGTCGCTGACCGGGCTGCTGCCCCGGTTCGCCGGGCGCATGTTCAGCGCGATCGAGGTGGCACGTGGCAAGCCCGCGCCCGACCTGTTCCTCCACGCCGCCGCGACGCTCGGGTACCCGCCCGAGCGCTGCGTCGTCGTCGAGGACAGCGTCGCCGGGGTCACCGCGGCCCGGGCAGCGGGCATGGCGGTGCTCGGCTACGTCGGCGGGCTCACGCCGCGGGCGAGGCTCGAGCCGCTCGCCACGGAGGTGTTCACGGACATGACCGCGCTGCCCGTCCTGCTCGGGCGGTACGGCGTCGGAGCGCAGCCCGCGAGGCGCTAGACGGCGGCGATCGGCCGGCCCGCCGCGCCGAGCGCCCGCAGGCGCTGCTCGGCGTCGCCGACCTGTCGCGCGAGCGTGGCGACCTGCTGCTGCGCCACGATGAGCGCGCGCCCGAGCTGGTCCGCCTGCTCGATCGCCGCTCGCAGCTGCGTCGCACAGGACGCCTCGCTCGCCTCCGCGGCGGCGAGGAGCGGTGTGTCCCAGGCGACGGTCTGCCGAGCGGCGAGCAGCTGGGACAGGACCGTGCTGTAGGCGCTCGCATCGGCGCTGAGCGCGGCCTGCGCGGCCGCCAGCTGCGCGCCGGCGGACCGCAGCGCCGCCAGCGCGGCCGGGCGCTGGGCGGGAGCGGCGTGGTTGTAGGCGGTGAAGCGCTGCTGGGTGGTCCCGGTGTCCGTGGCGACGGCGGAGCGGTCGGCCTGGATGCGGCCCTGCAGCGCGGCCGCACGCGGTGCGAGCTGGGCGACCGTGGCGGTCGCCCACGTGAGGTCGTGCGAGAGCGCCGCCGCCTTCGCCGTGAAGGTGCCGACCGACGAGGTGAGGCGCGCGACCGGCACCTGGGCGGCGCTCAGCTGCACGGTGACGGCGCTCACGCGGCCCTTCGCCGCGACGAGGGCGGACTGCAGGCTCGTCAGGTCGGTCGTGCCGGCTGCGCCGACCGGCTGCGCCGCCGCGGGAACCGTGATGGCCCGATCCCGCCATCCGGTCGTGCTGCGGTGCCGCGCCGCCGTCGTGCCCGGAGTCTGCGGATGGGAGGCGGCAGCGGTCGCGCTCTCGGCGAGCAGCACGCAGAGCGCGAGGACGATCGTCGGCCCCACCCGCCGGAATGGAACGCGCACCGGAACCTTTCTGGTGAAGGGGCCCCGGAGCCCCCGATGCAGCGGATATCCCGATGCGTTCTCAGGATATTCGAATTCGATATTCGAGAAGGAATCCCGGTCGGGGGGTTGATTCCGGAAATGGATTCGCGCCGATCTCGCGCCATCGCCTCCTCGGGCTCATGGCGTCCGGACGAGGAGGGGATCGACGGGAAGGGCCTGGGCGCTCGCCGCGCGGAGCGCGGAGCCGAGACGGGCGAGCAGCGAGCGGGGTCCGTCGTCCGCCGCCCGCGACGGGTCACCGACCACTCGTCGTACCGCCGCTTCCTGCACCGCGACGAGCTCGGCCGCGAGTCGCTCCCCGGTCGGAGCGAGCCGGATGTGGACGCTGCGGCGGTCCTGCGGATGCGGTCGGCGCTCGAGCAGGCCCGCGGGGGCCATACGGTCGAGCAGGTCGGTCACCGCACTCGTCGTGAGGTTCAGGTCCGCGGCGAGCCGCGTCGGCGTGACGGGCTCCGTCGCGAACGCCACGATCGTGAGCGCCTCGAGCTCCGACGGCCGCAGCGCCAGGTGCCGCCAGGAACGGCGCACGAGGGCGTTGTACTCGTGGGCGAGCGCCTGGAGGTCGTGCACCAGGACGGCGACGGCGTCCGAGGTCGGCGCGGAGTCGCGGAGGGGAGGCATGGCTGCTCTCTCGTTCGGTAGCCCGGCTGACCGACGTGGGTCCCGTGGCTTTGCGTCCCCGGCTCGCGCCGGGTTTGCCGTTTCGGGGGAATGCTGCGAGGAAATGCTGGCGTCCGCTCCGCTGACCGGGGGCCGGTGGTGGCGACGACTCGAGCGGCACGCTACTGCCGGGGCCCAGAAGGACTCGGCCGCCACTCCGGGCGTCCGAGCGGATCACGATTCCCCGGGCACACGGGATGGCCGCCTGCGCGCAGCGGCGGGACAATCGGAAGGGCGCCTGACACCTGCAGCGGTACCGGTCGCGTCGATGGGACGAGGTGGGCGTGGACGAGCGCGAGACCGAGGCCGGGAAGACGTCGGCGGCAGTGCGCGGCAGCGGTGCCCCGACGGAGGCCGGGCTCTCGCGTGCGCTCCGGGTCGCGCAGGGCGCGATGTGGGTGCTGCTCCTGCTCTACGTCGTCCTGCTGCTGGTGCACGGCAGGGGGTTCGAGCCGCTGGTCGACGGGGTCCTCGACGTCGGCACGCAGCTGCTGCCCGCAGCCGTGTGCTGGCTGACGGCGGCGGCGACCGCCGGCCGACCGCGCGGCTCGATCGTCTGGACCGCGATCGGTGCCACCGGGTTCGCGCTCGGCAACCTCGTCCTCGTCAGCGCCCTCGCGGCCGGATCGCGGCTTCCCGTGCCGTCGCTCGCCGATGTCGGCTATCTCGCCTTCTACCCTGCCGTCTTCGTCGCCCTGCTCCTGTCCGCCCGCTCGTCGGGCAGCGGCCGGAGCGGCGTCCGGCTCGACGGAGCGCTCGCCGCCCTCGCGAGCGCGGCGCTCGTCGCGCTGCTGCTCGCGCCGACCTTCGCGGAGTCCGACGGGACCCTGTCGCTGGGCAACGTGATCTCGCTCGCCTACCCGGTGCTCGATCTCGTGCTGATCGCCGCGGTCGCGGCGATCGCCACGCTGTCGAGCGCGCAGGTGAACGTCGCCCTGGCCCCGCTCTTCGCGGGGCTGTGCGTGTTCCTGCTCGGTGACATCGTGTACGACCTGCGCATCGCCAGGGACGACTACATGGTCGGGACCCTGCTCGACGCGACCTGGGGCCTGGGACTGGCGCTGATGACGATCGGGCTCGGACGTCGTGCTTCGCGGCCGGACCGTTCCAGGGTGGCGGAGTCCCTGGCCGTCGTCGTCCCGGCGGCCTCCACCGTCGTCGCCGTCGCCGTCGTCGTCCTCGCCGTCGCATCACGGAGCGCATCGGCCGGCCCCGCAGCCGTGCTCGCGGTGGCGGCCCTGCTCGCCGCGGCGGCGAGGATCCAGATCTCCTTCGTGCAGCAGCGGCGTGCGCTCGTGTTCCGGCGCGAGGCCCACTCCGACGAGCTGACGGGGCTCCCCAACCTCCGCGACTTCACCGAGCACCGGCCCCGGCGCGCGGCAGGCGACCCGGTCGCCGTGCTGCTGATCCACGTCGACGACGTCCGGGAGGTGCGCACCGCGCTCGGGCGGCACCTCGGCGACGTCCTCATCGTGGAGATCGCGAAGCGACTGGTCGGCACTGCCCCGGCAGGGACGCGGCTGGCGAGGGTCGGCGGGAGCGAGTTCGCCCTGCTGCTGCCGGGTGCCTCCCGCACGGAGGCCGAGGAGACGGCGGGCGCCCTGCAGGCGGCGCTGCAGGAGCCGGTGACGCTCGACCGCTGGCAGGTCGCGGCGATGGCCACGATCGGTATCGCGACGAGCGCCGGGGGCGGCACGGACCCCGACCTCCTCCTGGGGCGCGCTGAGCGTGCGTCGCGGAGGGCGCGGCAGGCCCGTGCTCCGATCGGCATCGCCGACATGCAGGACGACGCGGCGGCCGCGGACCGGCTGCAGACCATCCAGGACCTCCGCGCGGCGCTGCGCGCGGATCAGCTCGAGCTCTACTTCCAGCCGGAGATCGGGCTTCCCCGGGGCGAGCTGCTCGGCCTCGAAGCGCTCCTGCGCTGGACGCATCCCGCCCGCGGGCTGCTCCAGCCCGACGCGTTCCTCGACGTGGCCGAGGCGGCGGGCCTGATGCCCGAGATCACCGACTGGGTGCTCGGGGCGGCGCTCGACCAGGCTGCGGAGTGGTCGCGAGACGACCGCCCGGTCGGGGTGGCGGTCAACCTCTCCGCCGACGCGCTCATCGACGAGTCGCTGCCGCAGCGCATCTCGAGCGCGCTGCGCGGACGGCACCTCGCGCCCGAGCGGCTCGAGGTCGAGATCACCGAGGACCTGCTGATCCGCGATCGCGTCCGAGCCGCGCGTGTGCTCACGCGGCTCCGCGGGCTCGGCGTCCGGGTCGCGCTCGACGACTTCGGTACGGGGTACAGCTCGCTCGCCTACCTGCGTGAGCTCCCGGTGGACACGATCAAGCTCGACCGGTCGTTCATCCTGCCGATGGTGCGGGACGACCGGGCTGCCGCGGTCGTCGCCACGGCGATCGCCCTCGCGCACCGGCTCGAGCTCCGGGTGGTCGCCGAGGGTGTGGAGGATCAGGCGACGCTCGACGCGCTCGTCCGTCTGGGGTGCGACGCCGCGCAGGGGTACCACCTGCATCGTCCCGCGCCGGCTGCGGAGCTCGTGGAGCTCCTCGACCGGACCGCACCCCCGCCCTGATCGGGTTCCGACCGCTGCGGCCCGAGGACGTCAGCCGGCGGGACCCGAGCGGGCGAGGCGTGCTTCCGTGGCCCGGACGGCGGCGGTGACAGCGAGCGCACGCTGCGCCTGGCTGCGGGCGGCGGCGCCGTCGGAGCTGTGGCGCCGGAGCGCCTCGCGGATCCGCTCCTCGACGTCCATCGGCCGGCCGTCGGGTCCGATGGTCTGGTCGGCCCAGGTCAGGGCGTCGGCGAGGGGACCGGCCCAGTAGCCGCGGTGCGCGAACGGGACCATGAGGTGCGCGAGGCCGCAGGCGGCAGCGACGAAGCGAGCGCCGGAGTGGTGGGCGACGAGACCCGCGACCACGGGGTCGCCGAGGACCCGCTGCACGTGATGGGCGCCGTCGATGGGGTGGAACCGGTACCGGCTGAGCGCGGGGGCGTAACCGATGTCGTGCAGCCAGGCGGCCGCCTGCAGGCGTTCCGCGTCAGGTGGGGCGAGGATGCGGGCCGCTTCCATTGCGCGATCGGCGACAGCCTGCGTGTGACGCCATCGTCGTCCGCCGTCGCCCAGCCCCGTGAGCAGGTAGCGGGCGGCACCGCGCGCGTGCGGGATGAGCGCGGAGGACCCCGGGGTCGCCTCTGCTCGGGCGCGTCCGTCCGTCATCTAGCGGTACTTCCTGGCGACCCGTTGCGCCTTCGCACGGGCGGCAGCCGCTCGTTCCTGCTCGCGCTGGTAGAGCAGCCCGTACGTGAAGCCGTTCTCGCCGGCGGTGACGCCGGCGGCCGCCCCCAGCTCGCGGAGCAGCTGGGCCGCGACGGCGCTGTCCTGGTGCTCGCCGAGCAGGTCCTGCAGTCGCTTGTACCGGTCGGCGTGACGAAGCGCCCTGCGCCCGCTCACGGGTGACGCGGCCTCGGCTGCGTACCGCGCTCGCTTGGCGCGCTTCCGAGCGCGGTGCAGCAGCTCGATGTCGCCGCTGCTGTTCGCCGCGGACAGGGCCCGCGTCACCTTCTTGTTCGCGCGGCGGGTGAAGCGCTCGAGCCCGTCCGCCCGGCGGTGTGCCGCACCGGTGAACGGCGGCTCGTCGACCCAGGCGGCGATCTGGGCGAGCAGGTCGAGGTAGCGCGTGTGTGCGAGCGCCTCGTGCAGGTGCTGCCGATCCGTCCTGCGCTGCGTGTGGAGGCGGGAGTCGATGCGGTCGCGGACGGGACCGAGCACGAGCTCGGACGGGATCTCGTCGAGATCGCGATGGAGGCGCTGCTCGAGCACCTGGCTGTCCCGTACGGCGCCGAGGACCTCGGCGTACCAGCTCAGCTCCTCGTCGAGGGACCTGCTGCGCTCGTCGTCGAAGAGCGGAGCGAAGACGCGGATCGCGCTTCGCAGCCGTCGCGTCGCCACTCGCGTCGGGTGGATGGCGCCGTCGTCGCCGCGCCGCAGCGCGAGGTCGCCGAGCAGCAGAGCGCGTTCCTGCTCGGCGAGGTACGGCACGAGCGCGCTCCCCGCCTCCAGGCGCCCGCGCTCGCGCTTCTTCTTGCCGTTCCTGCCCTTCTTGGGGTGTTCCTCGGACCGCCAACCCGCGGTCGCGGCACCCGTGGACGCCTCGTCGAGCGCCCGGGCGAGCTTCGACCTCGTCGTCGCGGGTCGGGCACCCGCGTCGAGCAGCGCGCGGGCGAGCACGGCGAGCTGCTCGTCCGACACGCTCGGTCCGGCGAGCTCCACCTCCAGCTCCGTCCAGCCCGACACGCGAGCCTCCCCGTCGACGTTGGTGCTCGCTCGCACGTGGTCGAGGTCGACGTCGGCGACCGGTGCCCCTGCACCATCGACGACGCGCGTGACGTGGCGCTCCGTGTCGAGGGTGGCGACGGTCCGCAGCGGCGCTCCACGCGTGACGCCGAGCAGGAGGTCCTCGAGCTCGGCGGGTACCTCGTCGGTGAGGGCGAAGCGGATCTCCTCGCGATGCTCCCCGGAGGGCAGCTTGAGCTGCCAGCCGACGTCGTCCGTGCCGGTCCGTCGGCGAAGGGTCAGTCCCGCGCGCCTGAGCGATCCCGTCGGCGTGTCGAAGTAGTCGCTCCGCAGGTGCTCGATCGACGACCGGAGCACGCTGCCGGGTGGAACCACCGCGAGCAGGTCGGGCACGTCGAAATCGTGCTCGACGTCGAACTTCCGCTCCCGCTCGATGAACGAGGTCGGCATGGCTGGACTCCCTAGCGCCCGGCGCGGCTGATCACCGCGCTCAACCCACTCGAGCCAGGACGGTACCGCAGCGGGGTGAACACCGTGAGCGGCGGTGGAGCGACGCTCGATTCAGTCCGCGCCGATTCGGGCCGTGACCGGTCTCGATCAGCGCCGGGGCGATCCGTCCGGCGCACCGCCGCCGAGGTCCCGACCCCTCGTGCCGGCCGACGGGGTGTCGGGCTCCCGTCCGATGACCAGCTGTGCGAGGTGTGCGCCGGACGTGCCGGACCGCAGCGCGTTCGCGATCTCGCGGGTCATGATCCACCTCGACGACGCCAGCCACTCGGTCACCGGCCCACTCTTGCCGCGAATCCGCGGCGCCGCCTCGATCCGAGCCCTGCGGACGGCATCGTTCACCTGCCCGACCCCGCCTCTTCGCCCGCGGGTTCCGCGAAGCCGGCTGTCCGCGCCGAGATCCCTCCGGCCCCGACGAGCGCGGCCCCGCTGCGACGGGGGAGCGGATGCGGGAGCACCCGTCGCTCGCATCGCCGACGGGTGCTCCATCCCGAGGGCTACTTCTTGCCCTTCTTCTTGCTCTTCTTGTCCTTCTTGTCCTTCTTCTTCGCCATCTCGCCTCCCTCCGTCCGCGCGGGCAGCCCCGTGCCGCCGCCACGGAAGTCAACACCTCATTGACCCATCCGGCAACCCGCTGTTGACATGGCGACCTCGTCGATACGCTCGACGACCGTGAGTGGTGACCCCGCGCTGAGACGCCTGAGCAGGGCTGTTTCCGCGCTGCGGCTCATCGCCGACCCGCTGGCCCGCCTCGATGCCGCTCGGGTCGCTCGAGAGCAGATGGAGCAGCTCGAGGTGGAGGCGGTGCAGGCCGCGCGTCATGCGGGGGTGACCTGGAAGGCGATCGGCGCGCTCTACGGCCTCAGCAAGCAGGGTGCGCAGCAGCGCTTCCGCAGCTCGTCCGACGGGGACCCGCCAGGAGCCTGATGGGTGACGTCCTCGGGATCCTGCGCCCGCGCGGGCGGGTCGTCGGCCGCGCGGCGCCCGGGGCTTTCGCAGGCTCGGTTCACCTGCCGGTCACTCCTCCGGCGCGCGTCGTTCCCGGGTCGCTCCTACCGTCCACCGCATGCATCTGAGTCGGAGGCACCTCCTCACGTCCGCGGCCGTCGGCGCTGGGGCCGCGGCCCTCGGGACGACCGCGTTCGGCGCCGTCCGGACGGGTGAGCCGGCGGCGGCCGCCGCGCCCAGGCTCCCGGACCCGGCGACGTCGGGGATCGACCACATCGTCGTGGTGATGATGGAGAACCGGTCCTTCGATCACTTCCTGGGCTGGCTGCCGAACGCCGACGGCAAGCAAGCGGGCCTGGTGTTCACCGACCGGCAGGGCATCAAGCACAGGACGTTCCACCAGACGGCCTACGCGAGCTGCGGCTTCAACGATCCCGACCACTCCTACGAGGGCGGCCGGATCGAGCTGGACGGCGGCCGCTGCGACGGCTGGCTGCGCGCCGGCAGCAACGACGTGCTCTCGATCAGCTACTTCCAGCAGCCGGACCTCGCCTTCCTCGGAAAGGCGGCGACGGCTTGGACGACCTTCGACCGGTACTTCTCGGCCGTCATGGCGGAGACCTACCCGAACCGCTTCTACCAGCACGCCGCGCAGACGGACCGCATCCACAACTCCACGACGACGTCGACCTTGCCCACCATCTGGGACTCGCTCGCCGCCGCAGGGCTCACGGGTCGGTACTACTTCTCCGACGTGCCCTTCACGGCGCTCTGGGGCTCGAAGTACGTCGGCATCTCCCAGCCGGTGAGCGCGTTCTACGCGGATGCCGCCGCCGGCCGGCTGCCGCAGGTCTCGTTCATCGATCCCCGGTTCGAGGACGAGGACTCGGGCACCTCCAGCGACGATCACCCGCACGCCGACATCCGCGCCGGTGAGACGTTCCTGAACCAGGTCTACGAGGCGGTCGTGTCGAGCCCGAACTGGCCGAACACGATGCTCGTGATCAACTTCGACGAGTGGGGCGGCTTCTTCGACCACGTGGCGCCCGGTTCCGCCCCCGACGTGAGCCCGACGACGGCCCTGCGCGGCTTCCGCGTGCCGGCGCTGGTCGTCTCCCCTCGAGCGCGACGCGGCGTCGTCGACCACACGGTCTACGACCACACCTCCGTGCTCCGGGCGATCGAATGGCGCTGGGGTCTGCCCGCGCTCACGCCGAGGGACGCGGCTGCAGCGAACATCGTGCAGACGCTCGACTTCGGGCACAGCCCGAACCTGACGGCGCCTCGGTTCACCGTCCCGCCGTTCACCCCGACCGTGTGCACGCCGGGCGCCGTCGCCGGCCCCGAGAAGAGCGAGTGGTCGGACCTGAAAGCCCTCGCCATCCAGCTCGGTTGGAGCCTCCCCTCATGAGTCATCTTGCGCGCACCGTCGTCGCCGTCGTCGTCGCGGCCCTCGCCGTGAGCGCCGGCGTGCTCGGAGCCGCCGGCGGCGCCAGCGGCGCGACCGCCGTCTCCGCTCCTCACGTCGGGCACGTCTTCGTGATCGACATCGAGAACAAGGGCTACGACGCCACCTGGGGCCCCGGCTCCGCGGCGCCGTACCTGGCGACCACCCTGCGCAGCCAGGGCGCGCTCCTCACGGCCTACTTCGCGACGGCGCACAACTCCCAGCCGAACTACGTCGCGCAGATCTCCGGTCAGGGCCCCAACCCGCAGATGCAGGGTGACTGCCAGATCTACTCGAGCTTCATCGGCGCCGGCACCGTGCCACCCGGCCAGGCCGTCGGCGACGGCTGCGTCTTCCCGGCCTCCGTGCGGAGCCTGCCGGACCAGCTGACCGCGAAGGGCTTGACCTGGAAGGGCTACATGGAGGACATGGGCACGCCCTGCCGCCATCCGGCCTTGAACACCCAGGACGACACCCAGAAGGCGAAGGTCGGGGACCAGTACGCCACCCGGCACGACCCGTTCATGTACTTCGCGTCGATCACCGGCTCGCCGAGCTGCGCCCGGCACGTGGTCGACCTGAACGCGCTCCCGCGCGACCTCGGCACGACCGGGGCCACCCCGAACCTCAGCTTCATCGTCCCGAACCTCTGCGATGACGGGCATGACTCGCCCTGCGTCGACGGGCGCCCGGGGGGCCTGGTCTCGGTCGACGCCTGGATGCGCGTCTGGGTCCCGAAGATCCTCGCGTCGCCCGCGTTCAAGAAGGACGGCGTCCTCGTCATCACGAGCGACGAGTCCGACTCGCCGTCCTCCGACTCCTCCGCGTGCTGCGGAGAGGGCCCGGGACCGAACGCCGCGCAACCGGGCATCACCGGCCCCGGAGGAGGACGTGTCGGCGCGCTCGTCCTCTCCCGGTGGACGGCGGCCGGCAGCTGGAGCACGACGCCCTACAACCACTACTCGCTCCTCGGCTCCATCGAGGACGCGTTCGGGCTGAGCCGTCTCGGCTACGCGAGCAGCCCGGGCCTCAACACCTTCGGCAGGGACGTCTACAACACGATCCGTTGACGCCGGCCGGCGATCGGGGCTCGCCCGCGAGCCCCGATCCTGGACGGCGGAACCGGAGCGTTGGTCTCCGGCCGGTGTGCTTCGAGCCGCTTCGGATCGGTGACCACGTCAGGGCCGGGCAGAGGGGTGGACGAGTTCGACCGGAACTCGTCGCGCCTTCTCTTATACGTATAAAGGGCTGCTATGTTGCCCTCACGACGCGGTTGTCGCCGCGGGGTCAGAGCTGACGTCGAGGAGGACGCTGCTGATGCAGGACAGCGGCGCGAACGCCGGCTTCCGGCGCATCGTCGCCACGGAGCCGCAGCATCCAGGTGTCGAACCGGTGGCCTGCCGGACACGGTCCCACGTGCAGCGTGCCGGCGCCCGTCGGGGCGAGCGCGGCCGCGGGCGGATGCAGGAGCACGGTCCCGAGGTGACCCGACCCGCCACCCTCCCGGGCGACGACGCCGGACGAGGCGCGCGCCGCGGTGGCACGTCGCCGTCGCACCCGTCGCCGCGGCTCCCGGTGGAGCGGGTCGCGCGTCGCAGCGTTCCGCGTGCCGATGGCGCCGCAACCACTGACGGACCTCCTCTCCCGCACGCAGCCGCGAAGTCGCGCGGCTCGGACCGACGTCAATAGAAGGGCAGAAGACACACGACCATGGAACGCAGCGTCTACTTCGACGGATGGTTTCCCCGCCAGCACTGCTATCACCCGAGCCTCCCCACCCGCAGGCTCTCGATGGTCGATGACCTCGAAGCCTTCGGCGCGACGATGCTCGTCTGGTCCGCGCTCGGAGGGGGCAGCCTGTCGCTCCCCTACCTCGAGCAGGAGGCCTACGAGGCCATACCCGCGCGCATGCGCATGTACGGGTACATGAACGATGCCGAGTTCATCCGTGAGTGCGGGCGCCGGGGGATCGACGTCTTCGGCATCGTGTTCGAGGTGCAGGGCTGGGAGTTCCCGGCGGAGCTGTCGGCCGGCGAGGACGAGGTCCTCGCGCTGAACGAGCTTCGCGGTGAGGGTCAGGCCACCACCCTGGGGCTGCGCGAGTTCAACGCCAACACCTATCCGAAGCTGTGGAAGGCGTGGGAGGAGTACTTCCCGGACGGCCTGTTCAACAGTGCGGGAGAGCGCGTCACGAACATCCTCGAGGAATGCGTCTCCCGGGACATCCACGGCAGGGCGCTCCACGCGGAGTGGGTCGAATGCCCTGACCGTGAGCACTTCTGCTACCTCATGGACCGCAACAACCCGGTGTGGCGGGAGTACCTGAAGGCGATCATCCGGATCCAGATCGACGCCGGCGTGCAGGGCGTCCAGCTGGACGAGGCCGAGCTGCCGTACACCGCTCTCGGGTACGGGGGATGCTTCTGCACCGAGTGCATGACCCAGTTCCGGGCGTACCTCCAGCGCCTCGACGAGGCGGAGCTGCCCTCCGAGCTGGTCGGCGTCGACCTGAGCGACTTCCACTACGGGCGATGGCTGCTGGACCAGGGCTACGACTTCGCGCCGGAGAGCCAGCCGCGCACGCCGCTCTTCGATGTCTACACACGGTTCCAGCGCTCGGCCATCGCGCAGTACTTCGCGGAGATCGCGCAGTACGTCCGCACCTACGCCCAGAGCAAGGGCCGGGAGGTGCGGGTGACGGCGAACCTCTTCAACCTCTATCCCCAGTACTTCCCCTTCGAGCCCTATGTGGACGTCGTGGTCACCGAGGTCGACGACCAGACCTTCCGGCAGCCCGCATGGAACAGGTACGCCGCGGGATTCGGTCGAGGCAAGTCGGTCGTCGCGGTCGAGAACCCCTACGGCGGGGTGGTCCTCGACCTGTCCGAGCGGCTGAAGCGGGGCAAGGCGTACGACCTGTTCCGCATCATGCAGTACGAGGCCGCCGCGCTCGGCGTGAACATGAGCCTCCCGTACGGCGCGTGGATGGGCAGCGTGGTGAAGGACTCCTTCCACCCGCCCCACGACCTCAGCATGGAGGTGCAGTCGTTCTTCAAGCAGTTCGACCACCTCTACAGCAACCAGGCGGTGTCGGAGACGGCGGTCGTCTTCAGCGCGGAGAGCGCGTTCCGCACCGAGGAGGGCGCCGGTCGTGCCTCTGGTCGCAACAGCGTCTTCTGGCGGGTGGCAGAGACGCTCGCCAGCAGGCACCAGCCGTACGACGTCGTCTGGTTCCCGGACGGCGAGCTGCGTGAGGACACGCTCACCGAGTCGGAGCTCGCTCGCTACAAGCGGATCGTCCTCCCGCAGTGCGTGTTCCTGACGAGCCGGCAGGTGGAGCTCGTCCTCGACTTCATGAACACGGGCGGCGAGCTGGTCGTGCTGGGCGAGCTCGGCTCCAACCTGTCACGCGACCAGGTCGACCGGATCGAGCGGCACGAACGGTTCCGTCGGATCGACCCGTCCGACGAGGCCATCGCGGCCCTCGTCGAGGAGGAGGCCCAGGTCACCGTCGACCGCGACGTCGACATGGCGGTGAACCTGCACGACCTCGGCGACGAGGGCATCGCCCTGCACTTCATCCGCTACGACTTCGACGAGCCGGCAGACGAGGTGCCGGTTCTCCCGGAGCTGCGCCTGGACGTCCGTCTCCCGAAGACGTTCGGCCGGGCGACCGCTCACAGTCCCGCGTCCGGCTTCACCGCGGAGCTCGAGGAGGCGGCCGGCGACCGGCACGTCCTGCGGCTCCAGAACGTGCCGGTCTACGGGGTCGTGCACCTGAGCTGACGGAGCATCCGCTCAGGCGACAGGCGCAGCGACGAGGAGGAGCGAAGAGATGGCGTGGTACGACGAGCTGCAGTTCCTCGCCGCTGTGCCGATGCCCGAGACCTACGTCCGAGCACTCGGCACCACGGTCAACGGGATGTGGGCGTCGCCAGGTGCGCTGACCGTCGAGGGCGTGGCGGCGGCGCACCGGGACGGCCGGCGCGTCCTCTTCTCCGTCCCGTTGACCGCGCTGACGGCGGAGGTCTACAACGATCCGTCCTCGTCGCGGCTCACCGAGGAGGTCTGCCGGGACATCGACGGCCGCCCGGCCGAGGTCGGCTGGTACTACTGGGAGGACGAGCCGGTCCTGTCGGCGTGCATCTTCAGCGACGAGTTCCGCGATCACCTTCGGGACCTGTGTCGGCACGGCATCGAGGTCGGGGCGGATGTCGTCGACCTCGATGAGATCAACACCAGCATCGGGCTGATGAGCCGTGAGCGGGGCGGTTCCGGGTTCTGCCACCGCTGTCTCCAGCGGTTCCGCACTCACCTGTCCTCCTCGGGACGGCATCCCGACGACGTCGAAGCGCTCGACGACGCGGGCCTGCGCGCCAGGCTCAAGAACGACGACGACCTCTACGGCCGCTACCGCAGCCACCTGGAGGAAGAAGCCTTCGCCGTGATCGCCGACTTCATCGGCGAGCTGCGGACGATCGCCCGAGACAGCAACCCCGACTTCGCGATCACGGCGAACGTGGCGTACCTCGGGAACCGCGTGGCGGACAACGGCCGGTTGTGGGCGGCCAACTGGGGGTCCCTGCTGGACTTCGTGATGATGGAGAACGCCTACCAGCCGTCCAGCGGCTCGGCACCCCACCTCCTCCTCCCGCGGGGGACGTTCGTCCCCTGGTATCGGCTCGGGGCGGCGGTGAGCGGAGCGCCGACGTGGATCTGTCCCAGCATCATCGTGCCGAAGCAGTTCGCCGGACGGTCCCGCAGTCGCTACTACCTCCTGATGTTCCTCGAGGCGTACGTCAACGGCGGACGATGGGGGTACTTCTGGTGGCCCGGCGTCGACGACGAGACCCGACTGCACACGACGGTCCCGCCCGAGACAGCCGCATACACCCGGTTCATCACCGAGAACCGTCGCTACTTCGAGGGGACCGTCCGGAGCAACGCGCTCGCGGTGCTCTATCTCGACAGCTGCGTTCTCGACGATCCCGCGGTCCACTTCGACTTCGTCGCGTTGGCGCAAGCCCTCGCGGAGGGCGGCTATCAGTTCGACGTCGTCTACAGCGGGGACGGCGGTCTCGCGTCGGACGCGCTGCCGGCGGACCGTCTCGATCGGTACGCCGTCGTCATGGCGCCTCACACCGCGGCCGCGACCAGCCGGCAGCTCGCAGCGCTCGATGCCTACTCCGGCCAGGAGGGCCACGAGCTGGTCGCGTTCGCTCCGGCCGCGTCGCGTGCCGGGAGCGAGGGGGCGATGGATCGGACCCTGCTGTCCGACTTCTGGCTCGACTACCGCGTCTCGGACCGGGACCGGATCCTCGCGGCAGTGCCTCCACTGGACGGAGCGAGGATCGTCAGCTCCCTGTCGACCGTCAGGGTGGTGCGGCGCGATTCGGGCCGTGAGGTGGCGCTGCACCTCGTGAACTACGACTATCGCGAGGACGACGACAGCATCGCGGCAGCCAGGGACTTCACGATCGAGCTGGACTGGGAGGGGGCGAGCGCCGCGGCCAGCCTGCGGACGCTCGACGGGGCGATCGAGCCTCGAACCGCCGTCTCGCAGGGTCGCCTGACGATCAGCGTCGATGTCCTCGAGGCGTACGCGCTCATCGTGCTGCGATGAGGTAGCGGGTTCGCGGCCTGCCGCTCCCGGCGCCCGGGATGGCGTCGGGATGACCTCGTTCATCCGGGGCCGGCTCGCGCACCGGCCCCGGACACGGATCGGGTCAGCTCCTCACTTCGGCCGACGCGCTGCCGTGGATGAGCCTCCACTGCGCCGTCGGCGGCCGGATCTACCCGAGGCCCTGCCCGCCGTCGACGTGCAGGCAGGAGCCGGTGATGTAGGAGGCGTCGTCGCTGATCAGGAAGGCGATCACGGCCGCGATCTCGTCGGGACGACCGAGGCGGTTCATCAGCGTGAGCGGGTACTCCTGGCTGAGCAGCGCCGCCTTCCGCGCGTCGGCGTCGGGTCCGGTCCCGAAGTGCATCTCGCTCGCGATCCAGCCCGGGGCGATGCTGTTCACCCGGATCCCGTGGGGCGCGAGCTCAGCGGCCAAGGACCCGGTGAGGCCCAGGACGCCTCCCTTGCTCGCGTCGTACGCCGCGTTCAGCGGTCGCGGGCGGAACGCGCCCTCGGAGGAGATGTTCACGATCGATCCCGGGCCCGCCTGCAGAGAGGGAAGCAGCTCGCGAACGATCCAGGCCGGGGCGGTGAGGTTGATCGCGATCTGGCTGTCCCAGTTCGCGTCGTCGAGCTGTTCCAAGGGCGTCGCACGGATGATGCCGGCGTTGTTGACGAGCCCGTGCAGCACCGGCGCCTGAGAACGCACCTGAGCCCCGACCTCGCGGATCGCGTCGCGGTTGCTGAGGTCGACCTGCAGGAAGGACGCAGTCGTCCCTCCGCTCTGCAGCTCGCCCACCACGGTCGCGGCGCGGTCGGCGTCGTGATCCAGGATGATCACCGCCGCGCCCTCCGAGGCCAGGCGACGCGACGTGGCTGCCCCGATCCCCGAGGCGCCCCCCGTCACCACGACGGTCCGATCGTTCAGACGCTTCACTCGCTGTTCCTTTCAGTTCGCATCATGTCCAGTGCGGGAATGGTCCGCTCCGCGGCGTCGTCGAACCGCAGCGCGAGGTGGTTGCGCCGCTGGTCGAGGGCGGCGGACGCGGCGGATCGGCCGTCGACGGCGAAGAGCCGGCCGCGTGCGCTGGCGGGAAGCGAGCGGGCGAAGATCCCCGCGGTCTTCCCTGCCCCGAGGACGGCCCAGCGGGGTCCGCGTCGAGGTCGCTCCACCGCTACACCGTTCCTGCATCTCGATGCCTGCGCCCGCTTCGAACGAGTGAGTCGGCAACTCTGCCTGGTCCGTACCGACGTCCGTCGTTGAACCGGTTCAGTACAGAATCTATGGCCGTGGCGGCCCCGCGGTCAAGCCGGGTCGCGGAGAAGCGCGGGCGAGCGGAAGCCTCCGGGCGACCGCGTACCGGTTGACTAGGGGGCCGAGGCTCGGGCGACACGGGCGTTTGTTAAGGTAGTATTTTTCGCGTCAAAGGTACTACGATTGCGACACCGCCGACGTGGCCGGTGCCGTACCTGTTCCTGAGCAGAGCCCTCGCCCCTGATGCCGACTCGTCGGATGGCGCGGACGCAGCGATGGAGGGAGCGACTCCCGCCCCGCGGATGCACAAGGACTCCACTCGCCCGACGCAAGAAGGAAGAACGATGCCGTTCAAGAAGCCAGCTGCGTTCCTCGCCGCTGCAGCCCTCCTCGTAAGCCTCTCCGCCTGCTCGGGCGACTCGAGCGGCTCGGGCGGGAAGGTCACCCTGACGGTGTGGGACCCCGCTCTGCTGACGCACCTGAGCACGTCCGGGAAGCTGGATGCGAAGACCTCCTTCATGCAGGCGGCGGCGGTCGCCTACGAGAAGCGCCACCCGAACGTGAAGGTGAACGTCGTCCAGACGTCGGGCGACATCACCAAGTCCTCCGCTCAGTTCCAGGCCGCGTCCATCGCAGGTAACGGGCCCGACATCCGTGTCGGGTTCACCGGTGGCAACACGGACTCGTACGCGCGGTTCCTGCTCGACCTCAGCAGCACCTTCAGCCCCGCCACGATGAAGGACCTCTCCGGCTGGAACACGGTGCGGCTCGGATACAAGCCCAACGGCAAGCTCCTGGCCCTTCCCTACGGTGCGGGGTCGTACTTCTACGTCTTCTACAACAAGAAGCTCGCGGCCCAGGCGGGCCTCGACCTCACCACGCCACCGAAGAGCTGGGAGGACCTGATCGCGCTCGGTCAGCAGGTCAAGAGCAAGACGAAGCTCACGCCCTTCTTCATCGCGAACCAGGAGGGCTACCCCGGGGCGTGGATCGTCGCGGCTCTGGTCGGCGGTCAGCTCGGGAGCAACGCGTTCACCGAGATGTACAACGGGAACCCCTCGATCGACGATCCCGCGGTTCGGAAGGCGTACGCCGCCTACGCGCAGCTGCATTCGGCCGGCGTCACGAACAACGACGCGAGCAGCACGCCCAACGCCAACCAGCTGAGCGGATTCGCCCAGGGGAAGAGCGTCTTCACCATCGCCGGGGACTGGGACAACGCCGATCTCTACAAGTCGATGGGCGACAACGTCGGTGTCTTCCCGATCCCCACGCTCCAGGGTTCGAAGTACCCCACGGCGGTCGCCGGAGGACCGAACGAGGCCATCTCGATCACCAACTACTCGTCCCACCAGTCGGAGGCCAAGGACTTCCTCAGATTCCTGGCCGAGCCGTCGACCATCGACATGTACGTCAAGATGGCCCAGAAAGAGGCGTCGAACAGCGCCAAGGCCGACTTGAGCGTCATCACGAACCCGCTGCTCAAATCTGAGGCCCCGGCCATCAAGGCGGCGGACGCGAAGACGTTCCCCTTCGACAACATCATGCCGCAGCCGACGATCGATCTCTTCTACAAGGTGAACGCCGGCGTCTTCACCGGGACCGTCACTCCCGCCAGTGCCGCTCAGCAGCTGGAGGCGGAGTTCAAGAAGGACAAGGCCGGCCAATGACGGTCGCGGAGGGGCCGGCCCGCCCCGCGCGAGTAGCCGGCCCTCCGCGGCGGGCGGCCTGGCAGCGGCGAGAGAGGTTGGTCGGGCTGCTCGCGGTGATGCCCGCCGTCCTGCTCGTCGGCGGCTTCATGCTGTACCCGGTCGGGTACGCGCTCTGGATCTCCCTCAACCGCTCGGACGGCGTCACGTTCGAGTGGGTCGGCCTCCAGAACTACACGGACCTCCTCGCCAATCCTGTCCTCCACCAGGTCTTCCTCACCAACCTGGTGATGCTGATATCGGTTCCCCTCGTCATCATCACCTCGCTGATCTGCTCAGTGCTGCTCTACGAGCGGTGCTGGGGATGGCGACTGTTCCGCGTGCTGTACTTCGTCCCGAACGTGCTGTCGACCGCGGTCGTCGGGCTGATCTTCCGGAACGTGTTCGGCTACTCGGGTCCGGTGAATGCGGTCCTGACAGCCAGCGGTCTCCCGAGGATCGATTTCTTCTCGAGCGCCGGCACCGCGATCTTCGTGATCATCCTCGCGCTCGTGTGGTCGGGATTCGGGTACCAGAACCTGATCCTCCTCAGCGGCCTGAGCGCCATCAACCCGGAGATCTTCGAGGCGGCGAGCATCGACGGGGCGGGCTGGTGGCGTCGCCTCTTCGCAGTCACGCTCCCGAACCTGCGCGGTCCACTCGCACTCGTCTCGATCCTGAACGTCTTGTACACGTTCACGTCCTTGTTCGGCTTCATCTTCGTCATGACGGCGGGGGGACCGGGATATGACACCACCACGCTCGATTACTTCATCTACAGCCTGGCCTTCTCCTCCGGGAACATGGGCGAGGGCGCCGCGCTCGCGGTGATGGTGTTCGTTCTGATCGGCGGCCTGACCGTGCTGCAGCTCCGCATGTTCAAGGTCGCGGAGGAGAGCTGATGACGAGCGTCACCCTGCCCCGAAAGGCGCGCATCCCCGTCTTCGTCGTCCTTCTCATCGTGGCGTTCAGCGTGGTGTACCCCGTCGTGTACCTCGCCCTCGCGGCGTTCCGGAGCAACGCGGCGTACCTGCGCGACCCCCTCGGCCTGCCGTCGTCCCTGATGATGCAGAACTTCGACGTGCTGTGGAACGGCTACGGCGTCGGCCGCGCCCTCGTCAACAGCTTCATCGTCGTCGGGTCGGGACTGATCCTCCAGGTCGTCGTCGCCCTGCTGGCCGCGTTCGCGCTGGCGAAGATGGCGGTACCCGGAGGCCGGGTCATCAGTGCGTCGTTCGTCTCCGTGATGCTGATCCCGAGCCAGGTCCTGATCATCCCGGTCTACCTGCTGCTGTCACGCGTCCACCTCGTCGGCAACCTGGTCGGGCTGATCCTGGTGTACGTCGCGACCGGCCTTCCGTTCGCGGTCTTCTTCCTGACCATCACCATCCGGTCGATCGACCAGGCGGTGCTCGAGGCCGCCCGCATCGACGGCGCGGGGTTCCATCGGACCCTGACGTCCGTCGTGGTGCCCATGGCCGGAGGCGGTATCGCCACCCTCGCGGTGCTGCAGTTCCTCACGATGTGGAACGAGCTGCTGTTCGCGTACATCCTGCTGCCGAACACGGCGTTGACGCTCGTCACCCCGGCGGTGTCACAGATCGGCACCAACCTCGTCGGGAATCAACCCCTGGTCTCGGCCGGCCTGATCGTCACCGCCCTGCCGCCGCTGATCCTGCTCTCCTTCACGTCCCGCTACCTCGTCGCCGGCCTGTCAGCGGGCATCGGCAAGTAGTCCGGTTCGGCCTCCGACGCCGCCGGAAGATTGGAAGTCTCCATGCCCAAGGGTCACCTCGACGACACGCTCTCGGCCGCGGGGGTGCCTGCGATCGCCGGGCTCTCCACGCCCGATGGGCCGGGTGAGCGCACGCAGCACGCCGAGCGCCTCGGTGACACGGGTGAGGTGTGGGAGTTCGGCCTGTCCGTGCGCAACACCTCCACGGATCCGCTGGACGTGCGCGGCCTCGAGCCCTTGAACGGACGCCTCGCCGGAGAGGGCTGGAACGCGAGCTGGTTCCGGTCGGCCTGGGGCGAGGAGTTCGAGCCGGAGGGTCGTCCGGTCGCGGAGGGCGTGTCGCTCGTCGGGACGGCAGGACGCTCCTCCCACGGGGTGCACCCGTGGCTCCTGCTCGAACGCGTCGGCCAGGCCGTCCTGATCTGCCCGGCGTGGAGCGGGAACTGGTCGATCCGGATCGAGCGCGACGGGGCGCTCCGGGCGGGAGTGTCGCCCGATCAGCTCCAGCTGACGCTGGCGCCCGGAGACTCGGTCTCGGCACCGGTGGTCTACGTGTCGGTGGGCGCGAACGCGGATGAAGCCGTCTCGCAGCTCGCGGACGCGGTGGGGAAGCACGTGATCCCTCGATCCGCTGCCTCCGAGCGTCTCGCGGTGGAATGGAACAGCTGGTGGCCGTACGAGGACCAGGAGATCGAGGAGCGGGTCTTCACCGCCAACGCCCGCCTGGCCAAGCAGGTCGGTGCGGAGTACGCGACGTTGGACGCCGGCTGGTTCGGCGCCTCGGATCCCGAGAGCGACTGGACCTTCGAGCGCGGCGACTGGGACGCGGTGAACGATGCGCGATTCCCGTCAGGGCTCCGGGACCTGGCCGAGAGGACCCGTGCCGAGGGGTTGGCCTTCGGCATCTGGCTCGAGGCCGAGGCGGTCGGCGCCCGCGCTCGGCTCCGTACGCAGCAGCCGGAGATCCTGGCGCGCCGCATCGGGGGAGAGCCGGTCCGCGTGGTGCACGGCGTAGGACTCGACCCCGATGATCCCGGCTTCCTCGGGTACGTCTGCATGGGTTCCCCGGCCGGCCGCGCCTATGTCGCTGCGGCGTTGGACGACGTCATCGCTCGCACCGGCGCGGAATGGTTGAAGCTGGACTTCAACATCGACCCGGGCCCCGGATGCAATCGCACGGACCACGGGCACGGTGCCGGCGACGGCCTGTTCCGTCACTACCAGGCGCTGTACGAGGTGCTCGACGAGTTCCGGAAGCGCCATCCCGACGTCATCTTCGAGGCCTGCTCCTCGGGGGGGCTCCGGATCGATCTCGGCCTCGCGAAGCATGTGCACTGCATGTTCCTGTCCGACCCCGACTGGACCGAGCACCATCTCCAGACGCTCTGGGGTGTCAGCAGGATGCTTCCGCCCGCAGCGATCCTGCACTTCACCTGGTCGCAGTGGCGGCACGACCACCCGGATCAGAAGCTCGACTTCGGCAGCATCTCGGTCGACGACTTCGACACGACCATCCGAGCTGCGATGCTCCACCGGTGGGGCGTCTCGCTCCGCTTGCCGGAGCTGCGGCGCGAGCTGCTGGAGCGACTCGGGCAGCACATCGAGATCTACCGGAGCACCCTGGCTCCGCTCGTCCGTGAAGGCCGTCTCCGTCCGGTCAACGGCCAGCCGCGACGGCATGGTGCGGGGGAACGACGCCCCGTATTCCAGCTGAGCGGCGACTCGGCGCATGTTCTGGGCGTCTTCGTCCTCCCTGGCGGAGAGTTCTCCGCCGTGGCGCGGTGGGCGCCGGACAGCGCACTGGTGGCTGAACGCCGATATCGGGTCAGCGAGCTCGGCGGCAGGTCCGAGGCGCGCGTGGTGACCGGCCGGGACCTCCTGGAGGGCGTGAGCCTGCTGCAGGAGACGGGCGCGACCTCCTGGTTGCTCCTCGCCGAGGCGCTGGCGGACTAGTCGGGTCGGCGCGCCCGCTTCGGAGCTCGAGCGGGCGCGTCCGCTCTTCTCATGTGCGCTCGGTTCGCCGTGCGTGCGTGCGCGCGGTCGGCTCGCGAGGAGGAGGACGACTGCACCTGGGCCGGGGCCGCGGCCGTCGTCGGCGCTCGTCAGAAGGTGGCGGTCATGCCGCCGTCGACGGCGAGCACCTGGCCCGTCACGTAGGTGTTCGCGGGGGAGCACAGGAACAGTGCAGCCTCTGCGACCTCCTCCGGCTCTGCTGGGCGCCTCAGCGGGATACGAGCGTTCTCGACGTAGATCGTGCGGAACCAGTCGGTCTCGTACTCGGTCGTGCCGTCGGCGTAGCGGGCCATCGGGGTGTTCACGAAGCCCGGGGCGAGCGCGTTCACGAGAACGCCGTCGTCGGCGAGATCGCAGGCGAGGTCGCGGGTGAGGTTCACCAACGCCCCCTTCGACGCTCCGTACGCCAGCGAGTCACGGGCTCCCCGGAAGCCCTGGATGGAAGCCACATTGAGCACGCGCCCCGACCCCGACGCTCGCAGCTGCGGCAGCAGCGCCAGGGTGACGGCCACCGCTCCTTCCAGGTTGACCCGGAGGACCGCTCGGACATCCGCCATGGTCAGGCCGGATGTCGGCACCTCACCGCCGACGCCGGCGTTGTTCACGAGCACGTCGATGGCACCGAGGCCGGCGACGACCTTCTCGGGAAGCGTCGCCACCGCGGAATCGTCGGCGATGTCGAGCGGCAACGAGGCGGCACTCCCGCCGGCCGCCCTGATCCGTGCCGCTGTCGCGTCGGCCCCCGCCTCGTTCCGGTCCGTGCAGACCACTGCGCACCCCGACCGGGCCAGCGCCTCCGCGATCGCGGCTCCGATGCCGCTTCCCGCTCCCGTCACCAAGGCGTTCCGTTGCTCGCTGCGGGAACCGGCACTCGCACTCGCGTACATTCGTCATATTTTACGGGAGGAAGGGGTCGAGGTGAGGGCGAACGAAGTCGTGGGGTGCCAGAACGTGCTGGGGGAGTCCGTGCTGTGGCATGCGCCGAGTCGTCGTCTCTACTGGCTCGATCTCGCGGACCCCGCTCTGTTCTCCCTGGATCCGGGCTCAGGAGCCGTGGAGCGTCGGAGGCTCGCGGGGGCGGTACCGCTCGGCGCTCTCGCCTGCGCCGCCTCCCCGCATGAGCTGGTCCTGGTGAAGCGCGAGGGGGTGCATCTGCTCGATCTCCGCGACGGGCGAGAGCGTCTGGTGGCGCATCCCCTGCACGGACGGACCGATCTCGCCTACAACGACGCCGGCGTCGACGCAGCGGGGCGGCTCTGGGTCGGCACCGTGGAGGAGTCGGAGACGCGGCCGTCTGCAGAGCTGTTCGTCGTCGAGACGGACGGCACGTGGCGGCCTGCGGTCCAGGGACTCGTCATCTGCAACGGCCCGGTCTTCAGCCCGGACGGGGCCCTGGTGTACGTGAGCGACACGGCTGCGGGCCTGGTGCGCGTCTTCGACGTGGTCGACACCTTCGGTGTAGCGAACGGACGGGTCTTCGCGCGCTTCGCCGCCGGCGACGGGCTGCCGGACGGGCTGGCCGTCGACTCGGAGGGTGCGCTCTGGGTGGCGCATTGGGCAGGGGGACGGGTCTCCAGATGGGATCCCTCCGGCACGCGGATGAGCGAGATCGAGGTCCCGACGCCGAATGTCACGAGCGTCGCCTTCGGGAACGAGGACCTGTCGTCGCTCTACATCACGACCGCTCGCGACCCGTATGAAGGCGGGGAACGGCGGCTGCCGTCGGGATCACTGTTCGTCGCCGAGGTCGGAGTGCGGGGACGGCTCCCGCAGGCGTGCCGGATCGCGGCATGACGGAGGTCCGGTTCTCCTGGTCTCACGGCACCGCCGTCGTCTCGACCACCGCCGCGATGCTGACCGAATGCATCTTTCAGGTCGACGGCCGACCATTCGCACCGTTCGCCACGCCCTGGTGGGGCCCCGACGACTTCGCGCGCCTTCCGGGTCACCTTCGTGTGCTCGGCGCGGAGTTCGTCTGCGTCCCGTTCGGTGAGGGGGGCCCGCTCGAAGGTGCGGTGGCCGAGTGGGAACCCCTGCTCGACCGGCCGGCGAACTCGCCCGGGCACGGGATCCCGGCCGACGCGGAGTGGGATGTGGCTGAAGGCCGCCCCGACGGACTCACGCTGAGGCTCCAGCTCCCCGAGGACCACCCGATCGATGCCATCGAACGTCGTATCGATGGCGTCCCGGGCGAGCCCACGCTCCGCCTTCAGCTGGTCATCTGGGCACGTCGCCGCAGCCGCACCTCGCTCGGCCTGCATCCCATCGTGCGGCTCCCGGATGCGCCTCGGAGCCTCGCTGTGGAAGCCGAGTTCGACGTCGGCTTCACCTACCCGGCCCCGACACCGACCGACTCCCCTGGCGAGCCGACGGCTCCTCGGATCCGGTGCGGGCAGCGGTTCAGCGCGCTCGAGGCGGTGCCGTCGACATCGGGCACGGAGGATCTGTCGCGTCTGCCCCTCGAGCGGGCGAGTGAGGAGATCGTGCAGCTCGCGGGAGTACGCCGTCCCGTCGTCCTGCGTTTCGCGGACGAGGGCGCCTCGCTCGAGATCGACTGGGATCGGTCCAAGCTGCCCTCCGTTCAGCTCTGGCTGTCCGATCGCATGCTGCAGGGGGATCCCTGGCGCGGCCGCTACCGAGCGCTCGGTGTGGAACCCATCGCCTCTGCCTTCGACCTCGCTGCAGAGGTGTCCACCAGCCCGAACCCGATCTCCCGCGCCGGCTTCCCGACGTCGGTGGCGCTGGAACCGGGGCGCCCCTTCCTCGTCGACTACCGCCTTCGGGCTTCTGCTGAAAAGTAATATCTTTGCTGTAGAGTTCTTCTGCTCCTGCGGGGCTCTCGCGCGCCCGCCATGACGATTGGTTCCCATGCGCATCGATGCCGTCGACTTCTTCTACCTCTCGATGCCCGAGGTCACGCTCGAAGCGGACGGGAGCCAGGACGCGCTCCTCGTCCGCGTGGCAGGCGACAACGGGGTGGTGGGATGGGGCGAGTGCGAGGCGTCGCCCCTGACCTCGATCGCTGCTTTCGTGACCCCCCGATCCCATGGCGTCTGCCGGCCGGTCGCGGACTCCGTACTGGGCGAGACCATCGATGGCCCGGAGGACATCACCCGCATCACAGCGCAGGTGCAGCGCAACAGCATGGATCTGCTGCAGGCCGCGCACACCTTCTCGGGGGTGGAGATGGCGCTCTGGGACCTGCTCGGCAGGACGAGGGAGCAGCCGGCCTGGTCGCTGCTCGGCTACGCGTCGAGTCACGGCAAGCAGCCCTACGCGTCGATGCTCTTCGGTGAGACCCCCGAGGAGACCAGGGTGAACGTGCTGAGCGCGGTCGAGCGCGGCTTCAGGGCGGTCAAGGTCGGCTGGGAGGGCTTCGGCGCCGGCCACGCCGCGAGCGACGCGGACCATCTCGCGGCCGCTCGTGAGGGCCTCGGTGACGACGGCGTCC
Organism: Amnibacterium sp. CER49; assembly: GCF_029846255.1. GTDB lineage: Bacteria > Actinomycetota > Actinomycetes > Actinomycetales > Microbacteriaceae > Amnibacterium. Next base: position 1,868,701 of record NZ_JARVWQ010000001.1, read on the forward strand.
TGCTCGTCGACGCGGGCCAGATCTGGATCGAGGACGTCGCTGCCGCCTCCGAACGGATCGAGTCGCTCGAGCAGAACCACGTGACGTGGCTCGAGGAGCCCTTCCTCGCCGACTCCTACAAGGCATATGCCCAGCTGGCCGCGCGCGGGCGCACGCTGCGACTGGCCGGTGGGGAGGGTGCCCACAACGCGCGCATGGCACTCAATCTGATCGACTACGGCAGGATCGGCTACGTGCAGATCGACTGCGGCAGGATCGGCGGCCTCGGGCCTGCGAAGCAGGTCGCCGACTACGCGGTCGGGGCCGGCGTCGTCTACGTGAACCACACATTCACGTCCCATCTCGCGCTCTCGGCCTCGTTGCAGCCCTTCGCCGGCCTCGAGAACCACCGCATCTGCGAGTACCCGGCCGAGCCGAAGCAGCTGGCGATCGACATGACCGTCAATGCCCTGCGTCCCGATCAGAACGGCCTCGTGTTCGCGCCCGATGCGCCGGGGCTCGGCATCGAAGTGAGCACGGCCGCAATCGCCACCTACGGTGTGCCGGTGCGGATCGAAGTCGGTGGCGCGGAGGTGTTCTCGAGTGGACCGAGCGTGTTTGCCTGAGTCCGGCTTCCCCGACCGGCGGCCGGGGCTGATGTGAACCTCGGTTCGGGATACGTCCTCCGGGGTGTCCAGGGGCGTGTCATCGACAGCATCGGACGGGCCATCGTCGGTGGTCGCTACGTCCCGGGGGCCTCTCTGCCGCGTGAAGCGGAGCTCATGGAGGAGTACGGCGTCAGCCGGACCTCGCTGCGCGAGGCGATGAAGGTGCTGGCCGCGAAGGGGCTCATCGAGATCCGGCAGAAATCCGGAACGCGAGTGCGGCCGCGATCCAGCTGGAACGTCTTCGACAGCGACCTCTTCGCGTGGTCGATGGAACACGGCGGGAGCGAGGCGGCGATCAGTGACCTCATCGAGCTCCGGCTGCTGCTGGAGCCATCGGCCGCTCGGCTCGCGGCCAGCCGAGCCACCATGGCGGACGCGACCCGGATCGACGCCGCCCTGACGGCGATGACCGCGGCCACCGCCGACCGGGAGGCCTACGCGGAGCACGACGTCGCCTTCCACCTGGCCGTCTTCGCCGCGTCGCACAACGTCTTCCTCGAGCGGTTCGGCAGCCTCGTCGCGGACTTCCTCCGGCTGACGTTCGACATGCAGCAGAAGGTCCTGCTGGAACGCACGAACGAGGTGGACTTCACCGAGGACGCCGCCCGGCACCGCGTGGTCTATGACGGCATCACCCGCGGTGCGCCCGACGCCGCGGCCGACGCCATGACCGAGGTGGTCCTCGACGGTAAGCGGAACCTCATCGCCGCCGTCGAGGCGATCGACTAGTACGTCTCCCACTCGGGCGCTGCTCGTCGGGTTCGCCCGGTGCTCTCCCTGGCGGACGTCTTCCGCCGACAGCGTGCTGCGTGACGCGTCGGTCCTCGTCGCCGGTGGAAGTCACGAGGAGCTGGCCGAGACGCGACTTCGCGTCCCGCAACGGCCTGGCGGGCCGGACGTTCCTCGGGGGCGCCACTGTCGCCTTCGTGGCCACGGTCGTTCGGACGAAGGGCGAAGGTCTCTCGATCGAGGAGCACGGCAGGACCGGGACCTCGAGAGGGACCTCCGGGTCGCCGCGGGAGGCCGCCGCCCTGCTGCACGCCCGGATCGTGCACCGGGTCCAGATCCGCGCAGACGCGCGGGGACGTGGGCCCCGTGGGGCTCGAACCCACGACCCAGGGATTAAAAGTCTCAGGGGCCCTGGTTTTGCGCGTATTGACCGCGCTCGCAACCGGTACAGCTTCGCCGGTCAGGCGCGGATTTCGTCGTCGCACTCGGTCGTCAGCGTACTTGGGGGTGCTAGGAGCGTCGCCTAGCGGGCGCCTAGCAGTGCTCGCTGTCGTACCCGCGTCCTAGCGTCCCTTCTGTGGTGTCAGTGGAATTCGAGGCGGCGTGGGTGCCGTACCGCGTCATTGACTACGAGCTGGCTGTGCAGCCGGCTGTCGCCTTCGCTGCACGACCGACTGGCCGGGGCAAGGTCGTCGCCGTGCACGTCAAGCCGGACGTCGACTCCACGCCGGCTCTTCGTCGGTTCGCACAGCGAGCGACTGTGATCACGAACCGCACGAGCGCCGGCGCGCTGCAGGGCAGCGACGTGCTCGCCTTCGTGCCCGATTGGAAGCTGCTCGAGCTCGCCGTCCGCAGCGCTCGTAGTGGCTCGCTCGTGGCCGTTGAGGACCCGGGATCGGTGCTGCGTGGTTGGGCGCAGGCGGTTGGGGCGGTGAATCTCGGCACGGGTGGGCCGACTCCGGATCCGGCCACCGACCAGGTGCGTGAGGCGATCGAGCATATTGCCTTCGCCGGGAACAACGGCTGGGGTCGGAAGGCGTTCGGCCGTACGTCGACGCAGCACGTCCTGCGACAGCTCGCCGAAGCGGGGTGGACGGACGGGGCGAGGATCGTCGGCGGTGTCTTCGCGCTGGGCAAGTCCGCCAGCTCCCTCGGCGACCTCGAGGAGCTCGTGGCCGCGGCGTTCGGGTCCGCTCAAGCAAGGGAGTTCAGCTTCCACCAGTGGACCCGGGCGGACGAGGCGAAGCAGTGCCCGGTCGATAGCTACCCGATGGTTGACGCCGCCGCGCACGAGTGGGTGTGTCGGTCCTGCGGCCATCAGGAGCGGAAGTAGCGGCGTGGTGCTGTGCTGGGCCCTCGGCCTTGTGTTGCTGGTAGCCGGCGCTGTCGTGTCGGTTGTCGGGATCGGCTGGAGCGTGCGCCTGGGGCCCACCGTGCGTGAACCCGGCGACGGCACGATCGAGCTGAACCTGCCGACGGAGGCGGAGGCGCGCGTCGAGCAGCGTGCGCAGCGGCGCCGTCTGCTCGCGGCTCAAGTCGGCGTGCTGCTGGCAACCGTCGGCGGCGTCCTCTCGGCCTTCGGTCAGCAGCCCTGGTCGCACGGATGAGCGACGCGGTCGGCTCCGCCGCGCTCTCGCTGCTCGTGAGCGTCTTCGGCACGCTGCTCACGCTGCTCACGGTGGGCCGGCTCACCGTGAGCAGGATGAAAGCGGAGGAGCAGGTGGCGGCGCGTCGGGCCGTGCGCGCGGCCGTGATGCCCATTGTGCGCGACATCGAGCGGTACCGCCGCGGACAGCTAAACGGCTTCCACCGAGCGGAGGATGCCGCACATGCGGAGGACGGCGTTCGCGCCGCGCAAGTGCACGCGGCGGCCGAGAACCTGGTCTGGTGGCGTGCGGTACTCGTCCGGCGCCGCTGCCGGCGCGTGTTCGGCAAGCGCATGAGCGACCTCGGCCGCGACTTCGCCGACCAGCCGACTCAGGTCGGCGCCACTCGTATCACCGCCGACCTCCTCCTCAATCCGCGTGGCCGGCCGTCCGAGGAGTTGCGAGCCGGCCTCCTGCATCAGGGACTGCGGGCGGACCGGCGGTCCGCCGTGACGCGGAAGCTGGTTCGAGAGCTGCGCAAGCTCGCGAGCTCGCGCTAGTCGCGCGCGGCGGGTCCTGCCCTAGGGGCGCGGCACGCGGCCTTGGCCTCGAGGTCGAGCAGCTCGAGCTGCTGCTCGCGCAGGTCGTAGCTGATGAGCTCCGCTGCCTCGAGCTGCTCCTGCTGGAAGGCGTCGCGCTCGAGGCGCTCGTGCTCGTCACGCTCAGCAGCGGAAGGGAAGCGCTGCCCACAGAGGAAGCACATGGGCTGACCGAGCGGGGACAGCCGGGCCGTGCGCGGTGCGGTCATCGTCGTCCCCGTTTCGGAGTGCTGCTCGGAATGGTCTGCGGTGGGTGCGACTGCGAGGCCGGCGCCTTGTTTCCGTCACTCACCCCCTACCCTCGGCTTTCCGTCGATCACGGCGAACGTCTACAGCCACGCGCTCGGCGACGCCGGAGCGCGGGCGGCGCAGGCCCTTTCGGCGGCGATTCCGGTGCAGTTGCCGGGCGCCGCCTCGCATCCGCCTAGCGCGACACCTCTGCCGGCCGTGCCGGACTAGCGATGAGCGCCAACAAAAGGGCGGTCCACCAGGCGTTTCCCTCTGTGGGCCCCGTGGGGCTCGAACCCACGACCCAGGGATTAAAAGTCCCTTGCTCTACCGACTGAGCTAGAGGCCCGTGCCGGTCAGGATACCGGGGGAGGGCGCCTCAGGCCCGGCTCTGGATGTACCTGAAGATGTAGCCGATGATCGCCACGATGATCAGGATGATCGCGATCCAGAACAGGAAGAAGATCGCCTTCACGGCGAGCCCGAGGATCGCGAGCACGACGCCGATGACCAGCAGGGTGATGAGGAGTCCAGCCATGGCTGGAGCGTAAGCCGATTCCCTGGAGACGACCAGAGTGCGCACGGCCGGTTCCCGGACTTCGGAGACGGGCCCTCGCTTCGAGCCCCGCTTCGTATCGTGGACGGATGGCCGACTTCCACCGCCCCGTCCGGATGCCCGCGGAGCACTTCGACTTCGTGAAGGGCGGCGAGGACCCGGCCGTGCTCGTACGCACCGCGCACGAGACCGCGCAGGCGCTCGTGAGCCGGGTGCGGGCGGATCCGGATCCGGAGATCGTCGAGCGCCTCGTCGCCTTCGCCGAGCGCGAGGGCATCGACGCCGTCGCCGAGCTGTGGTCGCGTGCGGCGCCGCACAGCCTGCCCGGGGCGCTCTGGCGGCTCTACCTGCTGCGAGAGATGACCCGCCGCGACGCGGAGCTCGTCAGCCTCGCCTTCGCTCGCGGCACCGAACGGCTGAAGTCGATCGACGCCCTCGTCGCGGGTGCGCCCACCCCGGCCGGCCCCGAGGAGCTGCTCGCGGTCGCCGACGAGATCCTCCGCGGCGTCTTCGAGGGCGACCTCGCGCTCGCCCTCGACCGCGCGGCGGCGTTCGCGCGGGTCACCGCCTCCGGCTGCACCGACCTCGCGGACGACGCGGACGCCACGGAGCCGGGGCGGGCCGGCGCGCTCACGACCCGCGCGGCTCGACTCGCCCGACTCGCCGAGGAGCTCTCAGCGAGCGCGAGGCTCTGGCGGGACGGCGCTTTAGACTGAGGACGGCCTTCGGGCCGCGCACCGGGCCGCAGTAACCCCGGGCTCCATTTCTCGCCGTTTCGAGCGGCCTCGCGCCGAGAGGCGTTTCTGCGGTCCGGTGCTCTCCCAGCAGGCTCATGGGCTTCTGCGGCAATCCGTTCCGGCTTCGGCTCCGGACACCTCTCTGAAGGCCGCCGATCGATCCTGCACGGTGCGGCGTCGTCGCGCGAGCAGCGGGAAGGAGCGTGGCATGCTGGCCGTCATGGACCCCGACGCCGGGGCGCTCCCCGGCACGCAGGACTCCAACGAGCAGCTGCTCGCCCGAGTCGCCACGGGGGACAAGCGCGCGTTCGCGCAGCTCTATGACGCCACGTCCTCGCGGCTCTTCGGTCTCGCCCGCCGGCTCCTCGTCGACCCGGCGCAGGCGGAGGAGGTCACCCAGGAGGTGTACCTCGAGATCTGGCAGACGGCGACCCGCTACGAGCCGACCCGCGGCACGGCGCTCGCCTGGATGCTCACCGTCACGCACCGTCGCGCGGTCGACCGCATCCGGGCCTCCCAGGCCAGCCGCGACCGCGACCTGAAGGTCGGCATCCGCGACCAGGAGCGCGAGTACGACTCGGTCGCCGAGACCGTCGAGATCACCGTCGAGACCCGCCGCGTGCAGGCCGCGTTGACGAAGCTCACCGAGCTGCAGCGCCAGGCCGTCACGCTCGCCTACTTCCGCGGATTGAGCCACAGCGAGGTGGCGCAGCTGCTGCACGTCCCCGTCGGCACGGTGAAGACACGCCTGCGCGACGGCATGATCCGCCTCCGTGATGAGTTGGGGGTAGGGACATGACCACACGACGCGATCCGCACCTGCTGTCCGGGGCCTACTCGCTCGACGCCGTGACGCCCGACGAGGCGGCCGCCGTCGAGGAGGCGATGGCGCACTCGGAGGAGCTCCGCGGCGAGATCGCCGAGCTCACCGACACCGCGGTGCTGCTCGGGATGTCCGTGCCGGCGGCCGACCCGCCGCCCGCGCTGCGCGCCCGTCTGCTCGATCTGATCGAGCAGACGCCGCAGCTGCCGCCCCTGGCCGACACCGAGGTCGAGGCCGACGCCGAGCGCGCCGTCCCGATCGCGGCCGAGCAGCCGGCGCCCGCGCCCGGGGTCGCCGTCCTCCGCTCCGACTCCCGGCACGTGGCGCCGCGTCGCCGGCGCCGCTGGACGCGTGGCCCCGCACTGCTCGCCGGGGCGCTCGTCGCCGCTGCCGCGGTGCTCTTCGGCGGCGGCATGATGCTCGACCAGCTCGTGAACCCGGCGCCGCAGAGCACGAGCGCGTCGGCGTTCGACCAGCTCAGGTCCGCTCGCGACGTGCAGCGCCAGACGGCGTCCGTCGCGGGTGGCGGCACCGCCGTCGTCTACTGGTCGAAGTCGCTCGACGAGTCCGCGGTGGTGCTCGACGGCGTCGCGCAGCCCGCGGGCAAGTCGCTGCAGATGTGGGTCGTCACCGGCGGCCGCGCCGCGAGCGCCGGCCTCTACGCCCCGCGGGGCGGGGAGCGCTACGAGCTGATGAAGGGCGCGCTGAAGCCCGACCAGGCGGTCGCCGTCTCGGTCGAGCCGGCGGGCGGCTCGTCGCAGCCGACGACGAAGCCGATCGTCGTCGTGCCCGTCGCGGCCTGAGCCGCCGGGATCAGCCGAAGCGGCCGGAGACGTAGTCCTCGGTCGCCTGCACGCTCGGGCGCGAGAACATGATCCGGGTGTCGTCGTACTCGATGAGCTTGCCCGGCTTGCCGGTGCCCGCGATGTTGAAGAACGCGGTGCGGTCGGAGACCCGCGAGGCCTGCTGCATGTTGTGGGTCACGATGACGATCGTGTACTCCTGCTTGAGCTCCTCGATGAGGTCCTCGATCGCGAGCGTCGAGATGGGGTCGAGGGCCGAGCACGGCTCGTCCATGAGGAGCACCTCCGGGGACACCGCGATCGCGCGGGCGATGCAGAGCCGCTGCTGCTGACCGCCGGAGAGCCCGGTGCCCGGCAGGTTCAGGCGGTCCTTGACCTCGTTCCAGAGGTTCGCGCCGCGCAGCGACCGCTCGACGAGGTCGTCGGCGTCGCTCTTCGAGATGCGCTTGTTGTTCAGCTTCACGCCGGCGAGCACGTTGTCGCGGATCGACATCGTCGGGAACGGGTTCGGCCGCTGGAACACCATGCCGATCTGGCGGCGCACGAGCACGGGGTCGACCCCGGAGCCGTAGAGGTCGCTGCCGTCGAGCAGCACCTGGCCCTCGACGTAGGCGCCGGGGATGACCTCGTGCATGCGGTTCAGCGTGCGCAGGAAGGTGGACTTGCCACAGCCGGAGGGGCCGATGAAGGCGGTGACCGAGCGCGGCTCGATCGTGAGCGAGACGTCCTCGACGGCACGGAACTTGCCGTAGTAGACGTTCAGATCCTTGACGGCGATGCGCTTGGACACAGGAGCCTTTCGAAAGCGGTGCGGGGACCGCGTCAGCGGGAGAGCTTCGGCGCGAAGAAGCGCGCCACGACGCGGGCGATCACGTTCAGCAGCAGCACGATGAGGATGAGCACGAGTGCGCCGGTCCAGGCCCGGTTGAAGAAGTCGTTCACGTGCGTGCCCGGTTGGGTCAGCTGCGTGTAGACGAACACCGGGAGCGTCATCATCCGCTGGTCGAAGAGGTTGTAGTTCATCGAGTCGGTGAACCCGGCTACGAGCAGCAGCGGGGCGGTCTCGCCGATGACGCGGGCGATGGCGAGCATCACGCCGGTGACGATGCCGGCGAGCGCCGTCGGCAGCACGATCTTCATGACGGTGAGCCAGCGGGGCACGCCGAGCGCGTACGACGCCTCGCGCAGCTCGTTCGGCACGAGCTTCAGCATCTCCTCGCTCGAGCGCACGACGATCGGGATCATCAGCAGGCTGAGCGCGACGGATCCGCCGAAGCCGGCGCGGTAGCCGGGGTTGTTCGTCAGCAGCTCGAACAGGGAGAAGGCGAACAGGCCCGCGACGATCGACGGGATGCCGGTCATCACGTCGACGAGGAAGGTGATCGCCCGGGCGATGACGCCCCGGCCGTACTCGACGAGGTAGATGGCGGCGAGGAGGCCGATCGGCACCGAGATGACGGTGGCCATGAGCGTGATCTCGAGGGTGCCCACGATCGCGTGGATCGCACCGCCGCCGGCGTCCGTGACGTTGCGCATCGACTCGCTGAAGTAGGCGACGTCGAACCGCGCGAGCCCGCTCGTGACCACGGTCACGAGCAGGCTGATGAGCGGCAGGAGCGCGATGCCGAACGCGGTGCAGACGAGCGCCGTGACGAGCCGGTCCTTCGCGCGGCGCGAGCCCTCGACGATGAACGAGGCGATGTAGACGACGACCACCCAGAGCACGAGCCCGAAGAAGATCGCGCCCGTCACGTTGTAGGCGGCGGTCATCCCGGCGAGCAGGAACAGCAGGAACAGCGCCCCGGTGACGGCGAGGCTGAGGCCGAGCAGGCCGACGGGGGAGTAGCGCGGCAGCTGCCCGGCGCGGAGCCCGGCCGGCACGGCGGTGGTGGTCGCGGCCATCAGATGCCCTTCCCCGCTGCGCGGCGGCCGACGACGGCCCGGGAGGCGGCGTTCACGACGAAGGTGATCACGAAGAGGATGAGGCCCGTCGCGATGAGGACGTTGACGTTCACCCCGAAGGACTCGGGGAAGTTCAAGGCGATGTTCGCCGCGATCGTCGTCGGGTTCTCGCTGCGGACGAGGAACGGCGAGATGATCACGCTCGGGGAGAGGACCATCGCGACGGCGAGGGTCTCGCCGAGGGCGCGCCCGAGGCCGAGCATGGCGGCCGAGACGATGCCGGCGCGGCCGAAGGGCAGCACCGTCATCCGGATCATCTCCCAGCGCGTGGCGCCGAGCGCGAGCGCCGCCTCCTCGTTCAGTCGCGGGGTCTGCAGGAAGATCTCACGCGACAGGGCGGTGATGATCGGCGTGATCATGACGGCGAGCACGATCGCGACCGTGAGGATCGTGCGGCCCGTGGGGGAGACCGGCCCGGAGAACGGCGGGAACCAGCCGAGCACGTGGGTCAGGAACGTGTAGAAGGGCTGCACGAACGGCGAGAAGACGAAGATGCCCCAGGCGCCGTAGACGACGCTCGGCACCGCGGCGAGCAGATCGATGATGGCGCCGAGGCCGCGGGCGATGCGACGCGGCGCGTAGTGCGAGATGAACAGCGCGATGCCGATCGAGAACGGCACGGCGACGATCAGGGCGAGCAGCGCGGCCCAGACGGTGCCGAAGACGAGCGGGACGACGTAGGCCCAGAAGCTCGAGAAGCCGTTGTTGAGGTCGGACGCCTTCACCCCGAACGCGGGGAGGCTCTGAACGACCAGGAAGATCGCGACGGCGGCGAGCGCGACGAGGATGAGCAGGCCGCCGACGAGGGCGGCTCCGGAGAAGACGCTGTCGCCGAGTCGCCTCGGCGCCCGGACGGTGGCCGGCGTGGCGGTCGCGGTCATTCGATCCTGTTCGTCGTGGAGGGCTGGACGGCCCGGGTGGGGAGATGCTAACCGCCCCGGACGGGATCTCGTCCGGGGCGGTCGGCCGTGCGGGTGCGGCTACTTGATGGAGGCCGCCGCGGCCTGCGCCTTCGAGGCGAGCGTGCCGGTCATCGGCGCCGACTTCGCCGTGGTGGCGGCGGCCTGCTGGCCCTCGGTGCTGGTGATGTACTGCGCGTAGGCCTTCACGAGGGCGCCCTTGGCGGCGTCCTGGTAGTCGGTGCACGCGATGAGGTAGCTGACCAGGGTCAGCGGGTACTCGCCCGCCGTGGTCGTGGTGCGGTTCACCTTGACGACGACGTCGTTGCCCGTGTGGGTCGAGTCGAGCGGCGAGGTCTCGGCGGTCTTCGAGGCGAGATCGGCCGAGGGCGCGACGAACGACGAGCCGACCTTGATCTTCGCGACGGACAGCGTGCCCACCGAGGAGTTGTCGACGTAGCCGATGGAGCCCTTGCCGTTCGTCACGGCGCTGACGACGCCGGAGCCCTTGGCGGCGCCCTCACCCGTCTTGAAGGGGAACACGTCGTCGGCGGCGGCGGTCCACACCGAGCCGGCGGCCTGGTGCAGGTAGTCCGTGAAGTTCTTCGTGGTGCCGGACTTGTCCGAGCGGTAGACCGGGGTGATGTTCGAGCTCGGCAGCGAGACGCCCTTGTTGAGCGCGGCGATGGCCGGGTCGTTCCAGGTCGTGATCTTGCCGGAGAAGATCTTCGCGGTGGTGGTCGCGTCGAGGTTCAGCGTCTTCACGCCGGCGAGGTTGTAGACCAGCGCGACGGACGAGACGTACACCGGGATGTCGATGCCCTTGGTGCCCGACTTGCACATCTTGAACGAGCCGGCGAGCTCCTCGGGCTTCAGGGCCGCGTCGCTGCCGGCGAAGTCGGCGCCGCCGCCCTCGAACGCCGTGCGGCCGGCGCCGGAGCCCTGCGGGTCGTAGTTCACGGTCACGCCGCTGTTGGCGGTCTGGAAGCCCTTCTGCCACGCCGTCTGCGCGTTGGACTGCGCGGAGGAGCCGACACCGTTCAGGGTGCCGTTGAGGTTCGCGGCGGGCGCGGTGCTGGAGGACGACGACGAGCTCGGGGTGCTGGAGGACGACGAGCCGCTGCTGGACTCGTTGCTGGCGCACGACGAGAGCGCGAGCGCTGCGGTGAGGGCCGTGCCGAGGGCGAGGCCTGCGCGCATGTGCTTCAAGAGGTTCCTTCCGAGGAGGAGTGATGGCAGGTGCCCGGGCAGGGTGCAACCTGCTGGGTGGGCGCCTGCGACGGTACGGAAGGCGGATGGCGCGGTGCGGGCCCTCCGGTGAACGGGAGGTGAACAGGCCTCCTGTGGTGTTCCCGCCCCGCTCACTCCGGAACGGCGTACGTCTCCATGGCGAGGATCCGGTGCGGAGCGGCCGACGCGAGGTGCACGACCGTGAACTCCGCAGTCGCGAGGATGCCGGCCCGGGTCATCCGGCCGCCGTTCGGGCTGCCGGTCACCTCGGCGATCTGCTCGAGGATCTCGGGCAGCACGGGCGCGTGGCTGCAGATCACCGTCGTGCGTCCCTTGCCCACCCGGCGCTCGACGTAGGCGCGGATGCCGGATGCGTCGTGGCCGCTGCGTTCCCAGCCCTCCTGGCTGATCGCCGGCACCTCCTTCACGGGGATCCCCGAGGCCTTCGCGAACGGTGCGACGGTGGCGAGGCAGCGCGCGGCGGGGCTGCTGCCGATGCGGGTGGGGCCCCAGGCGGCGAGCGCCGGCACGACCGCGCGTGCCTGGGCGCGGCCGCGCGTCGTGAGCTGCCGATCGGCGTCGAGGCCGGAGGGCGAGTCGAACTCGGCCTTCGCGTGCCGGAGCACGATCAGGCGGAAGCTGTCGAGGTCGCCGGTGACGGCGAGCTCGGCGAAGCGCTGCACCACCTCGCCGTCGCGCTCGTAGGTGAGGCGGCGGCGCGCCTTCGCCAGCGGCACCCACTCGATCTCGTCCACCTCGGCGTTCGGGCTGAACCGGCCGCGCTCGAGCTCGGTCTTCGGCACCTTCGCCGCCCAGTAGACGACGGTCTTGTCGCGGCCGCCCGGCAGCGTGTACTGCGCCGTGCCGAGGGGCATGCCGAGGGTCACGGCGAAGCCGGTCTCCTCGGAGATCTCGCGCACGGCGGCCTCCGGCAGGGACTCGCCGGGGTCGACCTTGCCCTTCGGCAGGCTCACGTCGCCGTGCCTCGGCCGCGAGATCAGGAGGATCTCGATCGCTTTGTGGCGCCGCCGCCAGCACACCGCACCCGCGGCGAGTACCGGGCCCGATGCGGCGTCGGTCACCGGCCCGGGCGCTTCCTCGTGACGAGCTGCTGCTGCACCGTCGACTGCAGGTCGGCGAGCGCCTTGCCGTTGCGGCCCTTCGCGACCCGGGTCCAGACCCCGATGTCGTCGAGATGCCAGGACGACGTGGTGTCGCTCATCGCGAGGTCGAACAGCGCCTCGAGCTCGTCGATGTGGCTCTGCCGACCGAGCCGCACGAGGGCCTCGACCCGGCGGTCGAGGTTGCGGTGCATCATGTCGGCGCTGCCGATGTAGACGAACGGGTCGCCGTCGTTCGCGAAGGCGAAGATGCGCGAGTGCTCGAGGTAGCGGCCGAGGACCGAGCGCACCCGGATGGTCTCGCTGAGTCCGGGCACCCCGGGCCGGAGGCTGCAGATGCCGCGCACCCAGATGTCGACCTGCACGCCCGCCTGGCTCGCGCGGTAGAGGGCGTCGATGATCGCCTCGTCGACCATCGAGTTCACCTTGATGCGGATGCGGGAGGGCCGGCCCGCCTCCGCGTGGGCGCGCTCCGTGTTGATGCGCTTCAGCAGTCCCTTGCGCAGGTGCAGCGGGGCGACGAGCAGCCGCCGGAACTTCTTCTCGATGGCGTAGCCGGAGAGCTCGTTGAACAGGCGGGTGAGGTCGCTCGCGACCTGGTCGTTCGCGGTGAAGAGGCCGAGGTCCTCGTAGATCCGGCTCGTCTTCGGGTTGTAGTTGCCGGTGCCGATGTGGCAGTAGTTCTTCAGCCGGCCGTCCTCGCGCCGGACGACGAGTGCGAGCTTGCAGTGGGTCTTCAGCCCGACGAGGCCGTAGACGACGTGCACCCCGGCGCGCTCGAGCTTGCGGGCCCAGTCGATGTTGTTCTGCTCGTCGAAGCGCGCCTTGATCTCGACGAGCGCGAGCACCTGCTTGCCGGCCTCGGCCGCATCGATCAGGGCCTCGACGATGGGGCTGTCGCCCGAGGTCCGGTAGAGCGTCTGCTTGATCGCGAGCACGTCCGGGTCGGCGGCGGCCTGCTCGAGGAAGGCCTGCACGCTCGTCGCGAACGACTCGTACGGGTGGTGCACGAGCACGTCGCCGGCGGCGATCGCCGCGAAGAGGTCGGGCTTCGCGTTCGGCTCACCAGGCAGGAACGCGGGGTTCGTCGCCGGCACGAAGTTCGGGTAGTGCAGGTCGGGCCGGTCGAGGCGGTTCAGCTCGAACAGGTCGGCGAGGTCGAGCGGCCCCGGCAGGTTGTAGACCTCGTCGCGCGTGATGCCGAGCTCGGAGACGAGCAGCTCGAGCACCGTGTCGTCCATGTCCGCGGTGATCTCGAGGCGGATCGGCGGCCCGAACCGGCGCCGCAGCAGCTCGCGCTCGAGCGCCTGCAGGAGGTTCTCGGTCTCGTCCTCCTCGATCTCCACGTCCTCGTTGCGGGTGAGCCGGAAGACGTGGTGCTGCAGCACCTCCATGCCGGGGAACAGGTCGGTGAGGTGGTGCGCGATGAGGTCCTCGAGCAGCACGAACGAGGCGCCGCGACGCACGTCGCCCGCGGTGACCGGCACGAGCCGCGGCAGGACCCCGGTCGGCACCTTGAGCCGCGCGAACTCGGTGCGGCCGACCTTCGGGTTGCGCACCTGCACGGCGAGGTTCAGCGACAGGCCGCTGATGTACGGGAACGGGTGCGCGGGGTCGACGGCGAGCGGCATCAGCACCGGGAAGATCTCGGTGCTGAACACCTCGCCGAGGCGGTCGCGCTCGGGCTCGGGCAGGTCGTCGACGGCGACGATGCGGATGCCGGCCTGCTCGAGCGCGGGGCGCACCTGCTGCTGGAACAGGTTCGCGTGCTGCACCTGCAGCACGTGGGCCGCCGCGTTGATGTCGGCGAGCACCTCCTTGGGTGCCGTGCCCACGTTCGTCGGCACGGCGAGGCCCGTGACGATGCGCCGCTTGAGGCCCGCCACGCGCACCATGAAGAACTCGTCGAGGTTCGATGCGAAGATCGCGAGGAAGTTCGTCCGCTCGAGGACCGGCAGCGACGGGTCCTCCGCGAGGTCGAGCACCCGCCGGTTGAAGGCGAGCCACGACAGCTCGCGGTCGAGGAAGCGGTCTGCGGGAAGGTCCCCGGCGTCGTCGAGCGCGGCGGGCGGTGCGTCGTAGTCGTCGAGGACGTCGGTCACCGAGCGGGCGGTGTCGGCCGCGTCATCCGAGTCCATGGCGCCATCCTTCCATCGCGGACCCGCCCTCGCAGGGGAGCGCCAGACGGAACCCGGGATCCGCTCAGGAACGGTTACCGGGTGGACGCGAGCCGCTCCTCGTCCTCGGTCACGTTGAAGCGGTAGCCCACGTTGCGCACGGTTCCGATGAGCCCTTCGAGGTCGCCGAGCTTCGCGCGGAGACGCCGCACGTGCACGTCGACGGTGCGTGTGCCGCCGAAGTAGTCGTAGCCCCACACCTCGCTCAGCAGCTGCTCGCGCGTGAACACCCGCGACGGATGCGTGGCGAGGAAGCGGAGGAGCTCGAACTCCTTGTAGGTGAGGTCGAGCGGGCGACCGTGCACCTTCGCGGAATAGCTCGCCTCGTCGATGACGACGCCGGAGGTCTGGATCTTCGAGCTCACCTCGGGCTGCGCGAGGCGCCCGATCGCCAGCTTGATGCGCGCGTCGACCTCCGCGGGGCCGGCGGTGACGAGCACGACGTCGTTCGCGCCCCACTCGGCGTTCACCGCGGTGAGGCCGCCCTCGGTGAGGATGAGCAGCAGCGGCACCGTGATGCCGGTGGTGGTGAGCACCTTGCAGAGCGACTTCGCGCTCGCGAGGTCGTGGCGCGCGTCGACGAGGATCACGTCGGCCGAGGGCGCGCCGATCAGCTCGGCGGGCTCGGCCGGGATCGCCCGGACCCGGTGGTTCAGCAGGCTCAGGGCGGGCAGCACGTCGTCATCGACCTGCGGGGTGAGGATCAGCAGCTGCGCCACGGGGGTTCCTCCAGGCGGATGGCGTGCGCTCATAGTAGAGGAGCGCCACGTCCCTGGACCCGCCGCCTTCGACTCCGGGCCGAGCATCAGCGCGGGCGGGCGCTCCTGCGGCAGGATCGAGCGGTGGATCGCAAGCGGACGGCCGTCGTCGCCGTGTGGGCCGGCGTGCTCGTCGCGGTCGTGCTCGTCGCCGCGCTCGTGCACGGCCCGGTCGTCTACGCGGTGCTCGCGCTCGTCGCGATGATCGCGGTCGCCGTGGCGATGACCGTGCAGCTCGCGGTGGGGGAGCAGCACGGGTTCGTGGCCCGCGTGATGGCGAGCTCGTGCGGCGCGTTCGCGCTCGTGCTCGTGGGCGCCGCCATCCGCGCCGTCGCCGGCGGGTGAGCCTGCGCGGGTCCGGAGGGGGCGATCGGTAGACTTCCGAGCCATGCAGCTCGCTCTGGAGATCTTCTACCTCGGGCTGCTCGGCCTCGCCTCGCTCGCCATCGCCTTCGTGTCGCTGGTCGTGCTCTACAACCTCTTCCGGGGCCAGCGCTGACGCACCCCCGCCGCACCTCACCGGAGCGCTCATGATCGACCTGCCCACCGGGCTGCCGGCCGAGCTCGTGCCGCTGTCGTGGCTGATCGGCGTGTGGGAGGGCACCGGCCTCGTCGAGTACGAGGTCGGCGACACGGTCCGGCGGCACGAGTTCGGGCAGCGGGTCAGCTTCAGCCAGGACGGCGTGCCGTGGCTGAACTACAGCTCGTACACCTGGCTGCCCAACCGCGGTGAGGACGACGACGGCTCGACCACCCCGCTCGTCTCCGAGTCCGGCTACTGGCGGCTCAGCCGCCCGCCCACGGAGGGCGACCCGGGCCCCGGCATGCTGCCCGGCACCGGGCCGCGGCCGTTCTCGACCGCGACGAGCGTCGAGACCCTGCGCAACGCCGCCGACGGCTTCGACGTCGAGGTGTCGCTCGTGCACCCGACCGGCGTGACCGAGCTCTACCTCGGCCGCGTCAAGGGGCCGCGGGTCGATCTCGCCACCGACGCGGTCATGCGCACCGAGAGCGCGAAGGAGTACTCGGCGGCGACCCGGCTCTACGGGCTCGTCGAGGGCGATCTGCTCTGGGCCTGGGACATCGCGGCGCTCGGCCAGGAGCTGAAGACCCACGCCTCGGGACGCCTCCGCCGCGTCGACTGACCCTCTCCGCTCCGTTACCGCCCAGGACCCCGGCGGGGCGCAGCGGGTGCGATCGCGATACCTACACTCGTCGGGTGTCGAGTCCCGAGCCCCAGGAGCAGGCCCTGCACGAGCCGAGCCCGTTCCTCGCGCTGCCCGGCGCCGTCGCCGCGACCGGCGCCGACGCGGGGGTCGCCGCGCACTACGGCGAGCCCGTCCGTGAGCAGCGCGCGCTCGCGCAGGGCCGTGCGGTCGTCGACCTGTCGAGCCGCGGCGTGCTGCGGGTCTCCGGCCCCGACCGGCTGACCTGGCTCGACTCGATCACGAGCCAGCGCCTCATCGGGCTGGCGCCCGGCGGATCCGCCGAGACGCTGCTGCTCGATCCCTCCGGCCGCATCGAGCACGCCGCCGCGGTCGTCGACGACGGCGAGGGCGCCTGGCTCGTCGTCGAGGCCGACGAGGCCGCCCCGTTCGCGACGTTCCTCGACCGGATGCGCTTCCTGAAGCAGGTGACCGTGGAGGACCGCACCGGCGACACCGCCGTGGTCGCTTCGCTCGGCGCGCCGCCCGAGGCCGTCGCCGACGTCGCGGCCGCCCTCTGGGCCGACCCCTGGTCGACCGGCGCCGCCGGCGGCGTCACCCGCGCCGAGGGGGAGCACCCGGGCGAGGCGTTCCCGCTGTCGCTCGCGCTCGTGCCGCGGCCCGCGCTCGCCGGACTCGCGGGGCGCGCCCGTGCGGGGGAGCTGACGGTCGCGGGCACGCTCGCGCTCGAGGCCCTGCGCGTCGCGGCGTGGCGACCCCGGTTCGCCGCGGAGGTCGACGCCCGCACCATCCCGCACGAGCTCGACTGGCTGCGCAGCGCCGTGCACCTCGCGAAGGGCTGCTACCGCGGTCAGGAGACCGTCGCGAAGGTGCACAACCTCGGCAGGCCCCCGCGCCGGCTCGTGCAGCTCGACCTCGACGGGTCGGCCGGCGTGCTGCCCGCGCCCGGCGCGTCGGTCCTCGACGGCGACCGCGAGGTCGGCGCCGTCACGAGCGTCGCGCTGCACCACGAGGAGGGCCCGATCGCGCTCGCCGTGGTGAAGCGCTCGGTGGCCTCCGACGCGGTCCTCACCGTGCCGACCGACGACGGCGCGGTCACCGCAGCGCAGCGGGTGATCGTCCCGGCCGACGCGGGACCGGCCGTGAGCGTGCCGCGGCTCCCGCGGCTCGGCGCCGTGCGGCGCGACTGAGCGCCCCGCTCCGCTCAGCACCTAGCGCGGCGCGACCGCGTCCCAGTCGACGGTGAGCTCGCCGAGCCGCCACCGCCTGGCGTCGCCCTGCACGGGCCAGCCCTCGGCGCGCACCGCCTCCGCCGTCGCGAGGAAGCGCTGCGCCGGCCCGTAGACCGACAGCGGGCTCGCCCGCGCCCACGCGAGATCGAGCGCGGTGAGCCACGCGTGGATCCCTTCGCCCGGCACGTTGCGGTGGATGAGCGCCTTCGGCAGGCGGGGCGCGACCTCGGCCGGCGTCTCGAGGCCGGTCAGCCGCAGCGAGAGCGTGAAGCGCTGCGGGCCGTCGGCGGTCACGTCGACCCAGGAGGCGATGCGGCCGACCTCGTTCGAGGTGCCGTCGACGAGCACGCCGCCGTCGGCGAGCCGGTCGGTCATCCGCCTCCAGGCGTCCGGCACCTCGGCCTCGTCGTACTGGCGCAGCACGTTCATCGCCCGGATCAGGAGCGGCCGTTCGCCACCCGGTGCCGGCACCTCGAAGCCGCCGAGGGCGAAGTCGACGCCGTCGCCCGCGGCCGGCAGGGCGGCGGCGACGCGGTCGGGCTCGATCTCGAGACCGAGCACCCGCACGTCCGGCCGCACCCGGCGCAGCCGTTCGGCGAGCTCGAGCGCGGTCCAGGGGCGCGCCCCGAAGCCGAGATCAACGACGAGCGGTGCCGGTGGGGCGGCGCGGAGCACGGGCAGGGCGGCGAGGTAGCGGTCGACGCGGCGCAGGCGGTTGGTGCCGGTCGTGCCGCGGGTGACCCTGCCCTCCGGCATGTGCTCGACCCTACGGCCCGGGAGCCGCCCGCAGGCCGCCCGTACACTGGCCGCATGCCGGCCGAATCGTCGCTCCTGCTCCTCCGCCACGGCTCCAGCGAGTGGAACGAGAAGAACCTGTTCACCGGTTGGGTCGACGTGCGGCTCACCGATCGGGGTGTGGAGGAGGGACGCCGCGCCGGTCGCCTGATCCGCGAGGCCGACCTCGTCCCCGAGCACGTCTACACGTCGGTGCTCACCCGCGCGATCCAGACCGCCGACGAGGCGCTGCTCACCGCCGATCTCGCGTGGCTGCCGGTCACGCGCCACTGGCGGTTGAACGAGCGGCACTACGGGGCGCTGCAGGGCAAGGACAAGGCCGCCACGCTCGCCGAGTACGGCCCCGAGCAGTTCAAGACCTGGCGCCGCTCGTACGACGTGCCGCCGCCCCCGCTCGACCCGGGTGCGGAGTACTCGCAGTCGGCCGACCCGCGCTACGCCCTGCTCGGCCCCGACGTGCCGCGCACCGAGTGCCTGAAGGACGTCGTCGACCGGATGATCCCGTACTGGGACGTCGAGATCGCGCCGCGGCTCCGTGCGGGGCAGCGGGTGCTCGTCGTCGCGCACGGCAACTCGCTGCGGGCGCTCGTGAAGCACCTCGACGGCATCTCCGACGACGACATCGCCGAGCTGAACATCCCGACCGGCATCCCGCTGCACTACCGCCTCGACGAGCACCTGCGGCCCGTCGTGCCGGGTGGCGAGTACCTCGACCCCGAGGCGGCCGCGGCCGGCGCCGCCGCGGTGGCGGCGCAGGGCACCGCCAAGGCGTGAGTCGCACGCTCGTCCACCTGCAGGCGGGCGACGGCTCGGGGGCGCGGAGTGGGACGATCCCGCCGGCCGGCCGGTGATCGGGCTGCACGGCACGCCCGGATCCCGGCCGGTGCGGTCCGCCGACGAGGCGGCGCTCGCCGCCGGACGACCGGCATCCGCCGGCTCGCGGCCCTCGCCGCGGCGGAGTAGTCCCGATCCACCACCGATCGCGGATCCGGAAGAATCCCCCGACACGCCGATAGGAACACCGCTGCGCCCGGCGTGTCGCGCAAGAACTCCGGAACGGCGGGAGAAGTCCGGATCCGCGAAGGTCGGGATCGGGTCAGGTGGCGGAGACGACCCAGTCGCCGGTCTGCAGGTACTGCACCTTCTTCGCGATCGACACCGCGTGGTCGGCGAAGCGCTCGTGGTACCGGCTGGCGAGCGTCGCGTCGACGGTGTCGCTCGCGGCGCCCTTCCACGTCTCGCCGAGCACCTTGTCGAACACCGACAGGTGCAGCTCGTCGACGAGGTCGTCCTCGTTGCGGATCTCCTCCGCGAGGTCGGCGTCCTCGCTCTCGAGCAGACGGGTGAGCTTGCGGGCGATCGCGACGTCGAGCCGCCCCATCTCCTTGAACGTCGGCCGCAGCGACTTCGGCACCACCTTCTCGGGGAAGCGCGTGCGCGACAGCTGGGCGATGTGCTCGGCGAGGTCGCCCATGCGCTCGAGCGACGCGCTGATGCGGAGGGCGGCGACGACGATGCGCAGGTCGCGGGCGACGGGCTGCTGCCGGGCGAGGATGTCGATGGCGAGCTCGTCGAGCGTGTGCGTGAGGTCGTCGATGAGGTGGTCGTCGGCGATCACGCTCTCCGCGAGGGTGACGTCCTGGTTGCTGAAGGCCGTTGTGGCCTTGTCGATGGCGTCCGCCACGAGGTCGGCGATGCGCACGAGACGCTCGCGCACCTCGTGCAGCTCCTGCTGGAAGACCTCGCGCACAGGTCGCCCCTTCCCATAAGACGGACCTCCAGTCTGGGGGTCGAACATGAACACGCGGTGCCACCACGGCGAACGTCGCATGTATTCGTCGGCAGCCGGGGTGCCGCGGTGAATGCGCTCGTGAGCAGGCCCCTAGTGTGAGCCGCATGCGCACGGCGGACCTCGTGCTCGTGGCCCTGCTCCTCGGTGCGGCCATGGGCGTCGTGTTCACCGTGCTCGTGCAGGCGGCGCGTGCCCGCGCCGCCGCCGCTACCGCGGTCCTCGAGCAGCACCTGCCCGACGGTGTCGCCGCCGTGCTGCAGACCCTCGACGAGCCCGCGGTCGTGCTCGACGGGTCGACGAGCGTGCTGCTCGCCACCGACGCGGCCCAGTCCCTCGGCCTCGTGGCGGGCCGGCTGCTCGCGCACCCCGAGGTCGCCGCGGTCGTCGACGACGCCCGCGGGGCGCACGAGCCCCGCCGCGCCGAGCTCGTGCTCCGCCGGGGCGCGGTCGGCACCGCGTCGCTGCACGTCACCGTGCGGGCCGCGCCGCTCGGCGTGAGCCTCGTGCTGCTGCTCGTCGAGGACCGCTCCGACGCCGTCCGGCTCGAAGCCGTGCGGCGCGACTTCGTCGCGAACGTGAGCCACGAGCTGAAGACGCCGATCGGCGCGGTCGGGCTCCTCGCCGAGGCGCTCGACTCCGCCGCGGACGACCCCTCCCAGGTGCGCCGATTCGCGGGCCGGCTCACCGCCGAGGCCGGACGCCTCGCGTCGATCACCCGCGAGATCATCGACTTCTCCCGCATCCAGGCCCGCGACCCGCTGCACGAGCCGCAGCCCGTGGCGCTCGACGAGCTGCTCGCCGCAGCGATCGACCGCAGCCGTGTGGCCGCCGAGGCGAAATCGGTCGAGGTGGTCCGGGGCAAGCGCAGCGCGCTGCACGTGCTCGGCGACGAGGCGCTGCTGACCACGGCCCTGCACAACCTGATCGTGAACGCGGTGCAGTACTCGCCGCCTGGCGGCCACGTCGGCGTCGGGGCGCGGGTGCGCGACGGCGTCGTCGAGATCTCGGTGTCGGACCAGGGCGTCGGCATCGCCGACGACGACCTCGAGCGCGTCTTCGAGCGCTTCTACCGCGGCGACCCCGCCCGGTCCCGCTCGACCGGCGGCACCGGGCTCGGCCTCAGCATCGTCAAGCACATCGTCGAGAACCACGGCGGCGACGTGCGCGTCTGGTCGCGCGTCGGCCGTGGGTCCACCTTCACCATCCGGCTGCCCGAGGCGGCAGCACCCGACGCCGCCCGTCCGCGGCGCCGAGAGAGGGAACGCGTATGACCACCAGGATCCTGCTCGTCGAGGACGAACCGGCGATCGCGGAGCCCCTGCTCTACCTGCTCGAGCGGGAGGGCTACGAGGTGCAGGTCGCGGCCGACGGCGGCGACGCGCTCGTCCGGTTCGGGCGGGGCGGGGTCGATCTCGTGCTGCTCGACCTGATGCTGCCCGTCATGCCGGGCACCGAGGTGGCGAAGCGGATCCGGACCTCGTCCGACGTGCCGATCATCATGCTCACGGCGAAGGACTCGGAGGTCGACATCGTCGTCGGGCTCGAGCTCGGCGCCGACGACTACGTCACCAAGCCGTACTCGAGCCGCGAGCTGCTCGCCCGCATCCGCGCGGTGCTGCGGCGCCGCGTCGAGGCCGCTTCGGGTGCCGGCGCCCCGGACGTGCTCGAGTCGGGCACCGTGCGGCTCGACGCCGACCGGCACGCCGTCTTCGTCCGCGGCCGTGAGACGGCGATGCCGCTCAAGGAGTTCGAGCTGCTCGAGCTGCTGCTGCGCAACGCCGGCCGGGTGCTCACCCGCGGGCAGCTCATCGACCGCATCTGGGGCTCCGACTACTTCGGCGACACCAAGACGCTCGACGTGCACGTGAAGCGCATCCGGGCGAAGATCGAGGACGACCCGGGCGAGCCGCGCATGCTGCTCACCGTGCGCGGGCTCGGCTACCGGTTCGAGGACCTGCCCCCCGAGGTCTGAGCGCCGCCCGGAGCGCGCTCGCCGGCTCGAGGAGCCGTCAGGGCGTGCTGGTCGGCGTCGGCGTCGGGGCGGCGCTCGAGGTGACCCCCGGCGTCGCGCTCCCGGAGGGCGCGGGGGCCACGGTCGCGGGTGCGGAGGGCGCAGGCGGGGTCGGGGTGAGCGTCGAGTACCCGGGCAGGGTGTTGTCGAGCACGGGCACGTCCATGTCGGCGGTCGTCGAGCCCGCCGTGACGCGGATGCGGAAGTTCGAGCCGACCGGCGCGGTGATGCCCGACAGCTGCACCGGGGTGCCGCCCGAGCCGGGACGGATGTTCACGAGCGCGTTGCCCGGCACCTGCACCGACGTGCTCGCCGGCCCGGACTTCGCGGTCCAGGCGAGCTCCACCGGCACAGCGGCTCCGCTGCGGTTGATGAGCGAGGTGACGAGCGTGGCCGTGCGGCCGTCGAGGGAGAACAGGATCGCGTTGCGGACGTCGACCGAGCCGACCGAGTAGTCGACGCCGTCGGAGACCTGGTTGATGCGCACGGTGTCCTGCGGCGTGATGAACTCGCAGCCGCTCACGCCGACGAGGACGAGCCCCGCCAGAACGACGGATGCCGCTCGGCGCATCTTCACCTGGGTTCCCTTCGCTCGCCCGTCGCCCGCGGTCCCGGAGGAACCGGGGACGGTGGCGACGGAACCGCGTGCAGCCTAGCGGACGGGCCCCCTCCGGACCCCGGCCCGGGGCCTCGCCCGCCTGCCTGAATGATCGCTGTGCTACCATAAAGGCCGCTTTCGGAAGGACACCCATGCAGTTCGAGGTCGGCGAGACCGTCGTATACCCGCATCACGGAGCCGCCAAGATCGTCGAGGTGAAGAAGCGCACGATCCGCGGCGAGGAGAAGACCTACCTCAAGCTGAACGTGGCGCAGGGCGACCTCACCATCGAGGTCCCCGCTGAGAACGTCGATCTGGTGGGGGTTCGCGACGTCATCGGCCGCGAGGGCCTCGACCGCGTCTTCGAGGTGCTCCGCACCCCCTTCGTCGAGGAGCCGACCAACTGGTCGCGCCGCTACAAGGCGAACCTCGAGAAACTCGCCTCCGGCGACGTCATCAAGGTCTCCGAGGTGGTCCGCGACCTGTGGCGCCGCGACCAGGACCGTGGCCTGTCGGCCGGTGAGAAGCGCATGCTCGCGAAGGCACGCCAGATCCTGATCTCCGAGCTCGCGCTCGCCGAGAAGACCGACGAGGAGCGCGCCTCCACCGTGCTCGACGAGGTGCTCGCCTCCTGACGACCGTCGTCGTCGTCGCCGCAGGCGACGGCGTGCGCCTCGGCCGCGGGGTGCCGAAGGCACTCGTGCCGCTCGCGGGCCGCACGATGCTCGACTGGTGCCTCGACGGCGTGCTCGCCGCCGACGTCCAGGCGGTCGTCGTGGCCGCGCCGCCCGCGCGGGTGGGCGAGGTCGAGGCGCTCGTCGCCGCGCACGCCCCGCGGGTGCCCGTCACCGTCGTGGCGGGCGCCGGATCCCGGCAGGCGTCGGTCGCCGCCGCGCTCGCCGTGGTCCATGACGACGTCGTGCTCGTGCACGACGCGGCGAGGCCGCTCACGCCGTCCGCCCAGCTCGACGCGGTCCGGGCCGCGGTCGTCGGAAGCGGCGGCGGCGTGGTGCCGGGCCTCGCGCCCGCCGACACCGTGAAGCGCGTCGACGACGACGGCGCCGTGCTCGAGACGATCGACCGTCGCCGGCTCGCCGCCGTGCAGACGCCGCAGGGGTTCCCTGCCGCCGCGCTCCGCGCCGCCTACGAGGCCGCGGACGCCGAGCACACGGACGACGCCGCGCTGTTCGCCGCCGCCGGCGGCGCCGTGCGGGTCGTGCCGGGCGACCCGTCCGCGTTCAAGATCACGACCGCGTGGGACCTGCAGCGCGCCGAGTCGCTGCTCGCACCGGCGGGCGCGATCCGCACCGGCATCGGCATCGACGTGCACGCGGTCGACCCCGCGCGGCCCCTCTGGCTCGGCGGTCTGCTGTGGCCCGACGAGCCCGGTCTCGCGGGGCACAGCGACGCCGACGCCGTCTGCCATGCGGTGAGCGACGCGCTGCTCTCGGCCGCGGGCCTCGGCGACCTCGGAAGCCGCTTCGGCGTCGACCGCCCCGAGGAGGCCGGGCGGCCGGGCCTCGACTTCGTCACCCGCACGGTCGCCCTGCTCGGCGAGTCCGGGCTGCGACCCGTGAACGTCGCCGTGCAGGTCATCGGCCGCCGACCGCGCATCGCCCGGCGCCGTGCCGACATCGAAGCGGTGCTCGGCGCTGCGGTCGGCGCGCCGGTCGCCGTCTCGGGCACCACGACCGACGGTCTCGGATTCCTGGGGACCGGCGAGGGGATCGCCGCGGTGGCCACCGCTCTCGTGCTGCCCGTCATCCCCGGAGGGGTGCGCCCGGCCGGTCGGTAGGCTGGCCTGCGTGACCGTGCGCCTCTACGACACCAGGTCGCAGTCGCTGCAGGAGCTCGTCCCGGTCGTGCCGGGGCGGGTCGGCCTCTACGTCTGCGGCCCGACGGTGCAGTCGTCGCCGCACATCGGCCACCTCCGCTCCGCCCTCGGCTACGACCTGCTGCGCCGCTGGCTCGAGCACCGCGGCCTCGCGGTCACGCTCATCCGCAACGTCACCGACATCGACGACAAGATCCTGGCCGCCGTGCGCGGCCAGGATCCGACGGGCGCTGACCTGGCCGCCGTGCGCGGGCAGGCTCCGACGCGCTCTGACCTGGCTGCCGTGGGCGCGCAGGGTCCGACGGGCCCTGACGTGGCCGCCGGGCGCGGGCATGTCTCCGCTGGCACAGCCCCGGGGGCGGCGAGCACCGACGGCGAGGGCGTCGACTGGTGGGCGCACGCCTACCGCGTCGAGCTCGAGTTCACGGCGGCCTACCGCGCGATCGGCGTGCTGCCGCCCACCTACGAGCCCCGCGCCACCGGGCACGTGGACCGGATGATCGTGCTCATCCAGCGCCTGATCGACCTGGGTCACGCGTACCCGGCCGCGGACGGCGGCGGCGACGTCTACTTCGACGTCGCGTCGTGGCCCGACTACGGCTCGCTCACCCGCCAGACCGGCGACGAGCTCGTGAGCGGCGAGGACGCCGACCCGCGCGCACGGCGCAGCCCCCGCGACTTCGCCCTGTGGAAGGGCGCGAAGCCGACCGAGCCGGCGTCCGCGTCGTGGCCGGCGCCGTGGGGCGCGGGGCGCCCGGGCTGGCACATCGAGTGCTCGGCGATGGCGGAGCGCTACCTCGGTGCGGAGTTCGACATCCACGGCGGCGGCCTCGACCTGCGCTTCCCGCACCACGAGAACGAGCTCGCGCAGTCGACCGCGTCGGGCGCGCCGTTCGCGCGGCTCTGGGTGCACAACGGCCTCGTCACGGTGCGCGGGCAGAAGATGTCGAAGTCGCTCGGCAACTCGGTGTTCGCAGGCGACCTGCTCGGCTCCGCTCGCGGCGTCGTCGTCCGCTACGCGCTCGGTGCCGCGCACTACCGTTCGGATCTCGACCACCACGACGGCGCGCTCGTCGAGGCGGAGGAGGCCGTCGGACGCATCGAGCGGTTCCTCGAGCGGGCGCAGGACGTCGGCGCGGCCAGTGGGGGAACGGTCGTGCCCGAGGCGTTCGCGACGGCGATGGACGACGACCTGAACGTGCCGCAGGCGCTCGCGGTGCTGCACGAGACGATCCGCCGGGGCAACCAGGCGATCGATGCGGGCGAGCTCGGTGCGGCCGGCGCGGCGCTCGGCGCGGTGCGGGCGATGACGGGCGTGCTCGGCATCGATCCCGAGCAGTGGCAGGAGCACGGCGGCCGCGACGATGCGCGCGAGGTGCTCGACGCGCTGGTCGGCCGTCTGATCGACGAGCGTGCGGACGCGCGCGGGCGCCGCGACTGGGCAGCCGCCGACCGCGTGCGCGACGAGCTCGCGGCGGCGGGCGTCGTGCTCGAGGACGGCGCCGAAGGGACGAGGTGGAGCATCGATGGCCGGTGACGCACGGCGCAAGAGCGCCAATCTCAAGGGGACGAAGGTCGGCAGCGGGGGGCGCGGGCGCAAGGCGCTCGAGGGCAAGGGCCCGACGCCGAAGGCCGAGGACCGGGTCTACCACGCCGCCCACAAGCGCAAGCAGGCCGCCGAGCGGCTCGCGGCGAAGCGCGGCGAGCCGCGTCGGGAGGCGCCACGCCGCAAGCCGTCGGGCGACGAGCTCGTCACGGGCCGCAACGCGGTGCTCGAGGCGCTGCGCACACGGGTGCCGGCGACGACGCTCTACGTGGCGGCGCGGGCCGAGCTCGACGACCGGATGCGCGAGTCGCTCTCGATCGCGAACCACCGTGAGCTGCCGGTGCTCGAGGTCATGCGGCCCGAGCTCGACCGGCTGACCGGGGGCGACCTGCTGCACCAGGGCATCGCCCTCGCCGTGAAGCCGTACGAGTACGCGCACCCGCTCGACCTGCTGAAGACCCGGCGCGGCGAGCTGCCGCTCATCGTGGCGCTCGACGGCGTCACGGATCCCCGCAACCTCGGTGCCGTGATCCGCTCCGTCGCCGCGTTCGGCGGCCACGGCGTGCTGCTGCCGCAGCGCCGGTCCGCGGGCGTGACGGCCGCTGCCTGGCGCTCGTCGGCCGGCGCGGTCGCCCGCACCCCGGTCGCGATGGCGTCGAACCTCGCGCAGGCGCTCACCGCCTACAAGCAGCAGGGCCTCTTCGTCGCGGGGCTCGACGGCGACGGCGACGTGCCCCTGCCGGCGTTCGACCTCGCCGACCGGCCGCTCGTGGTCGTGGCGGGCAGCGAGGGCGCCGGGCTCTCCCGGCTCGTCCGCGAGCTCTGCGACGTCATCGTGTCCATCCCGATCAGCGCCGCGACGGAGTCGCTGAACGCCTCGGTCGCAACGGGCGTCGCCCTCTACCAGATCGCCACGACGCGGGCTGGATCCGAGTAGCCGCCCCCGCACGGGTGTGCCGACCGCTTCGGCGCCGGTCCGAGGCTCGAGATGAGCCGATGCCGGGTCGGGAAGCCGGCCGCTCTCGCGCAGCCGGACTCTCAACGACCAGGAACTCAGACCGTGGCGCGCCAGTCCTCCGGGCCCGGTGAGACGCGCACCGGCAGCGTGATCGCGCCGGTGATCGGCTCGAGCATCGTCGCCTCGTCGCGGCGGTGGCGCAGGATGTCGTCGATGTAGGAGCCGAGCGCCTCGGCGAGCGGCACGTCGCGCGACTGCGCCTGCGACATGAACCAGCGGTGCTCGAGCAGCTGGTGGAAGATCTCGGCCGGCTCGAGCTTGCCGCGCAGCTCGCGCGGGACCGACCGGATGACCGGTTCGAAGACGCCGGCGACCCACTCGTGCGCGGCGACCTCCTCGTCGGCGTTCGGCCGGAAGGCGTGCCGCCACTGGTCGAGGTCGTTCAACAGGCGGCGGGCCTGGTTCTCCTCGGCGTCGAGTCCGGTGAGGCGCAGCAGCCGGCGGGTGTGGTGGCCGGAGTCGACGACCTTCGGCTGGATCACGACGCTGTCGCCGCCCTCGTCGGTGCGGATCGACAGCTCCTCGATGTCGAAGCCGAGCGCGTTCAGACGGTCGACGCGCTCGTTGATGCGCCAGCGCTCGTTCGAGGCGAACGACTCGCGGCCCATCAGCTCGTTCCAGAGCATGCGGTACTGGGAGACGATGCGCTCGCTCGTGATGAGGGGGTCGAGGTCCTCGTCGGCGTGGCCGCCGGCGGCCACGTCCATGAGCTCGCCGGCGATGTTCACCCGCGCGATCTCGAGATCGTTCTCGCGCTGCCCCTTCGACAGGCCGCCGGCGTAGAGCTTGCCGGTCTCCGCGTCGACGAGGTACGCGGCGAAGGCGCCCGCGTCACGCCGGAACAGCGTGTTCGAGAGCGAGACGTCGCCCCAGAAGAAGCCGGTGATGTGCAGCTGCACGAGCAGCAGCGCCAGCGCGTCGGCGAGGCGCGTGGCGGTGTCGGGCCGCAGGGTCTGCGAGAACAGCGCCCGGTACGGCAGCGAGAACCGGAGGTGACGCGTGACGAGACAGGGCGGGAGCCCGTCGCCGTGCCGGTCGGTGCGACCGGAGATCACGGCGACGGGCTCCACGCACGGCACCTCGAGACGCTGGAGCGTCCGGAGCATGTCGTACTCGCGCGTCGCGAGCTCGCCCGACGTCTCCTTCACCGCGATCACGTACCCCGAGAGGTTCGCGAAGCGGACCACGTGCCGCGAGATGCCTTTCGGCAGCGCTGCGATCGCGTCCCTGGGCCAGTCCTCGAGGGGCAGGTGCCAGGGCAGATCGAGCAACCCGGGGTCGACGGTCGCCGCGGTGATGGAGAGCGAGCCGCTCATGAGGGCCTAGTCGTGCACGGCCGCCGAGAGACGGTTGCCCGAGTCGACGTCGAAGACGTGCGTGTGGTTCTGCGACGGGTGCAGGTACACGGTGTCGTTGACGTCGGCGTGCGAGCGGCCGTCGACG
The DNA here is from genome assembly GCF_029846255.1 of Amnibacterium sp. CER49. Lineage (GTDB taxonomy): Bacteria > Actinomycetota > Actinomycetes > Actinomycetales > Microbacteriaceae > Amnibacterium. Next base: position 1,896,991 of record NZ_JARVWQ010000001.1, read on the forward strand.
CGCGCGACGATGTCGGTGCGCCGGCCGTCGACCTCCGCGTGACCGTAGAGGTAGCCGTCCGCGCCGAGCTCCTCGACGAGGTCGACGACGACGGGCAGGCCCTCGCTGCGGGTGCTGGAGACCTCGAGGTCCTCCGGCCGCACGCCGATGGTGACCTGCTTGCCGTTCGTCGACGAGATCACGTCGCGGGTCAGCGGGATCAGGTAGCTGCCGAACTTCACGCCGCCCTCGCCGAGGTCGGCGGGGAAGAGGTTCATCGCCGGGCTGCCGATGAAGCCGGCGACGAACACGTTGTTCGGGCGCTCGTACAGCTCGCGCGGGGTGCCGACCTGCTGGAGCACGCCGTCCTTCAGCACCGCGATGCGGTCGCCCATCGTCAGGGCCTCCGTCTGGTCGTGCGTGACGTAGACGGTGGTGACACCGAGGCGGCGCTGCAGCGAGGCGATCTGCGTGCGCGTCTGCACGCGCAGCTTCGCGTCGAGGTTCGACAGCGGCTCGTCCATGAGGAACACCTGCGGCTGACGGACGATCGCGCGACCCATCGCGACGCGCTGGCGCTGACCACCCGAGAGGGCCTTCGGCTTGCGCGACAGGTAGGGCTCGAGGTCGAGCAGCTTCGCCGCCTCCTGCACGCGCTGCGCGCGCTCGTCCTTGCCGACGCCCGCGATCTTGAGCGCGAAGCCCATGTTCTCGGCGACGGTCATGTGCGGGTAGAGCGCGTAGTTCTGGAAGACCATCGCGATGTCGCGGTCCTTCGGCGGGATGTCGGTGACGTCCTTCTCGCCGATGAAGATATGGCCGTCGTTGACCTCCTCGAGGCCCGCGAGCATGCGGAGCGAGGTGGACTTGCCGCAGCCGGAGGGGCCGACGAGCACCAGGAACTCGCCGTCGGCGATGTCGAGGTTGAGCTGGTCGACGGCCGCGCGCGTGCCGCCCGGGTAGAGGCGGGTCGCGTGATCGAACGTCACGGTTGCCATGACTGCTTCTCCTTCACCGGCAGGTACGTGCCGGACGATCCGTGGTGAGGATGACCTTCAGGGGTCAGCCGGTCGTCGTCGGCCGGCGCGGTCAGTATGTCACGGGGCCATCCGCCAGCACACCGGGTCGAACACGTCACGGCGGGCCTGATCAGGGCGGCATAGCACCGGCGGTTACCATGCTCGCCGATCCGCTGTCCAGCGCGGGTTCCCGGAGGGTGGATGTCGAACGTGACCCAGGTGCGACCGTCGAAGAACGAGCGCCGCGACGTGGCGCGCGAGAAGGCCCGCGAGGCGCGCCTGAAGCAGCAGCGACGCGAGCGGCGCAACCGGCTCTTCCTGCAGGGCGGCATCGGCCTCGTCGTGCTGGCGATCGTGGCGATCGTGGCCGTCGTGCTCGTCAACTCGGTGCGTCCGGCGGGCCCGGGCCCGAAGAACATGGCGGACGACGGCATCCGGCTCACGACCGGCCTCGCCGCCGAGCGCACCGCGGCGCTCGCCGCGGGGGCGACGCCGCAGCAGCGCGCAGCGGACGCCGGCAAGGTCGCGATCCGCGTGTACGAGGACTTCGGCTGCCCCTACTGCGAGCAGTTCGAGACCACGAACGGCGCGTACGTGAAGTCGCTCGTGACGAGCGGCAAGGCGACCCTGCAGGTCTATCCGGTCGCGATCCTCGACAACAACTTCGCCGGCACCCAGTACTCGACCCGCGCGGCGAACGCCGCCGCCGCGGTCGCGAACTGGTCGCCGGACCGCTTCTCCGCGTTCCACGACCTGCTCTACGCGAACCAGCCGAAGGAGGGCGGTCCGGGCCTCTCCGACGACCAGCTCATCGGCTACGCGAAGCAGGCGGGCGTGCAGGACCTCGCCGCCATCACGACGGCCATCAAGGACCACACCTACTTCAGCTGGGTGCAGTCGGCCACCGACCGGTTCCTCAAGGCGCGCTTCGCGGGCACGAACATCCACAGCGAGGCCGACATCCAGAAGGCCCTCGGCAGCACGCAGGCCGGTATCGGCACGCCCATGGTCTTCGTCGACGGCAAGTACTTCACCGGCAGCCTCACCGACGCGAACGCGTTCCGGACCGCGGTGCTGAAGACCGACGCCTACACGCCGTCGGCCACGCCGACCCCGACTCCGACCGCCACCAGGTAGCCGACGACCCGCGCCGCGAGGGGGACGAGTGGGACAGGTCGTCCCCCTCGTCGGCTCCAGCGGGCGTCCGGAGACTCCTCGTGCCGGGCCGGCTCGGCGCAACCGGTGGCGCACCGTGCTCGTACTTCGGACGGCGCCGGTCCCGGGGGTCCGTGAGGTCACCGAGGCCGGGAGCGCAGGGGTTCCCGTCCACGCCTCGAGCGGAGGGAAGCCCACCCCGGCCCTGCGGGGAACGCCGTCCGGTGGGCCGTCGCGAAGACGGCGGGCTGCAAGAAATCCCTGCGCCGGCCGCGTTCTTCGGATAGAGACTGGCAACGGCGGGGGCGGGCCGCTAGGTTGCATCTCGACCCCGGTGTGACATTCGGCCGCGGCGATGATCTGCGGCCCCTTCCGCGGCGCTCCGCACACTCCGTCCCAGGGTTTGACATCGAGGCTACGAACCTCGAGTGAGCGGGTCCTCGTGACCTCCGTCGGCTTCTTCATCGACCCGGACTCGTACAGCACGCGCGTCTGCAAGCGCTGCAACACGACGATGGTCCGGGCGTCCTCGTCAACGGGACGCCGGCAGTGGCAGTGCCCCGACTGCGGGCGACGCCAGAGCGGCTAGGCGCCACTGCGGGCAGCATGACGAGCTCGATCCGCGCGCTGCCACGGTCGTTCCGCTCACGGCCGGCCACGGAGACGGGTCGAGCGGCACGTCATCGCCGGCGACGATCGCCGCGAGGAAAGGCGGACGCATCCCCGCAACCCGAGCCCTGGATCTGGTCGTCCGCGAGTACCGTGAGCATGCGGCTCCGGAGCCGACGTGCGGGGGCAGGGCGGGGTGGGCCTCGCACCTGACTCGCTGAAGGCCCGGGACGCCGCGGAATGCCGGCTTGGCGCAACTGGTAGCGCACCGTACTTGTAATACGGGGGTTGCGGGTTCGAGTCCCGCAGTCGGCTCCATCTCCGCGCCCCGGCGGCGCTTCGTAGGATGACCCCTGGATGGACGCCTTCCTCGCCCGGCCGCACGCCGAGATCGCTTACGCCGTCGACGGCGCGGAGTCGGAGCGGCTGCTCCTCGTCACGCACGAGCCCACCGCCTCGCGGCGGGACGCCGACGCGTGGGGCGTGCTGCGCTGGAGCGCGGTCGTCGCGGCGGGGGAGCGGGTGCTCCGCTACGACACACGGGGGCACGGGGCCTCGACCGGCCGCGCCGTCGAGGACGACTACCGCTGGTCCGCGCTCGCCGGCGATCTGCTCGCCCTCGCCGAGGCGACGTCGCCCGAGCACCCCGTCGACGCTCTCGCCGTCGCAGGCGGCTGCGGGACGCTGCTGCACGCGGCGGTCGCGGCGCCCGATCGCTTCCGTCGCCTCGTGCTCGTGATCCCGCCGCCGGTCGGCGAGGCCCGTGCTCGGCAGGCCGAGCTCTACCGCGCGGCGGCGGCGCTCGCCGAGCTGCGCGGGGCGGAGGGGTGGGCGCGCGGCGCCGCGGCGATGCCCCCGGTGCCGGTCCTCGTCGAGGGCGGTTGGCGGCGTCCGGCCGAGGCCGCCGTGCCGGAGTCGCTGCTGCCCCTCGTCGTCCGCGCAGAAGCGGCGAGCGTCTACCCGGAGGACGAGGCGCTCGCCGCGCTCGGGCTCCCCACGCTCGTGCTCACCTGGCGGAGCGACCCGAGCCACCCGGTCGAGGGCGCCCGGGCGGTCGCGGCGGTGCTGCCGTCCGCCGTGCTCGAGGTCGCGGACGACGCCGAGGGGGTGCGCGGCTGGGGCGAGCGCATCGCGGGGTTCCTCGCCGGGTCCTGAGGCGGCCCTCCAGCTGCCGAGCGCCCAGGTGAGCGGCGCCGAGTCCGGCCGCTAGTCTTTCCCCGATGCCCGAGGTGATCACCCGACTGGCCCCCTACGAGGACGAGCGCGGCAACGCGATCGAGTACGCCGGCGATCCCGTCGAGCAGGGCGTGGCGATCAAGTTCACCGGGTCGAACAACCGCGTGCGGATCGCGCATCCCGTCCGGATCGGCAAGCTGCAGGTCGACTTCGACTGCGACAACGGACTGCTCACCATCGGCGCGAGCAGCGGGGTCCCGGCGCTCTCCACCACGATGCGGATCGGCCAGGACTCGAGCGTGCGGATCGGCGCGAACGTGTCGACCACGTCCGCGGTGAGCATCTCGGCCACGGAGGGCACGACCGTCAGCATCGGGGACGACGTGATGTTCGCGAGCGGGAACGAGATCCGGGCGGACGACGGCCATCCCATCTTCGACGTCGCCACGGGCAAGCGGGTCAACGTGTCGAAGTCGATCACGATCGGCGACCACGTCTGGCTGGGGCGCCTCTCCGCCGTGCTCGGGGGAGCGACGATCGGGAACGGCACGGTCATCGGCTACGGGAGCATCGTCACCGGCCGCATCCCCAACAACTGCGTCGCCGTGGGCGTCCCCGCGCGGCCCGTCCGGTACGACACCGCCTGGGAGCGGCCGCACCTGTCGCTCGTCCGCCCGTACTACAAGCCGGACGCGAGCACGATCACCCGATCGCCGTACTGGCACCTCTCGGAGCGGCCGTCAGAGCGGCGGCCGAAGGCGGTCGTCCTGCTCGAGCGGGCCCGCTCCCGTGCCTCGGGTGTGCTCCGGCGGGTCAAGCGGCGCCTCGCCCGCTAGCCCGCGAGCACCGCCCTAGCTGTTGAACGTCCAGGTGAAGGGCATGCGGAGCGCGAGGCCCTGATAGCTGTTGTCGGCGCTCGGGTCGAGCGTCAGCCAGAACCGGTAGGTGCGCGTCGCGCCGGCAGGGAGCGGCGCGAGCGGAACGGTTCCCCGGGCCGTCAGGTCGGTCAGCATGCCGCGGAACACCACCGTCGTCGCCGTCATGATCGACAGGTGCGCGCGGGCGCAGATGTCGGTGGCGCGCCCCGACGGGGCGAACGACGCCGACTGGGTGCACGCCCCGGGCCGAAGGGTGAAGGTCGACGCCGGCAGCACCCCGGTGTTCGTGATCGTGAGCGTGATGATCTTCTGCGTCCGGCCCGGCACGAGCAGCTCCGACCCGAAGAGGTCGATGCTCGAGCAGGTGGCGGAGGGCTTCCCGGCGCCGCTGTCGACGCCGGTGCAGACTGCGCTGCCGCCGCCGGTCTCCTTCATGCCGAGCATCGGGGTCAGCGCCTTGCTGAAGTGCAGGCGAGCCTGGAAGAAGGATTTCAGCGCCGCGGTGCTGGTGAAGGCCTTGGTCCTCTGCACGGCGGGCACGTCGGACGGGGCCTGCACCACGGAGATCGGGCCCCGACCTGCGTACCAGAGGCTCTTGAGGCGGCTCAGCGCACGCACGGAGACGACGAATTCGAGGTAGTCCCCGGACGCCGCGTCGCGGTGCCACGACATGGTCGCGGTGCCCGGAGCGCCCGCCGCGTACACCGTCCAGGTGACGGTCCCGCTCGCAGGCAGCGTCGTGGCGGCCGCCGGCGCGGACACCGTGAAGAACACGGCAGCGGCGACGACGAGCGCAGCGCCGACGCGCAGCAGGCCTCTCACGATTCCTCCCCCGAAATGGAAATCTTGAAAGGGAATCTACTTATTCGGCGATCGAAAGGGATGTCCCCTTTCGGGTGAGCGACCGGAAGAAAAGGAATCGGCCCCGGTGCCGCGAGCAGCGGGACCGGGGCCGGACGGCGGTGGGACGGCGTCAGGCGCCGTCGCCCTGGTCGAAGTTCAGCGAGACGCTGTTCATGCAGTACCGCTCGCCCGTGGGGGTCTGCGGGGCGTCGTCGAACAGGTGGCCGAGGTGCGAGCCGCAGCGGGCGCAGAGCACCTCGGTGCGCGCCATCCCCCAGGAGCGGTCCTGCTTCAGCTCGACCGCGTCGGCCGACACCGGCTCGAAGAAGCTCGGCCAGCCGGACCCGGAGTCGAACTTCGCCGCGGACTTGAACAGCGGGGCGTCGCACGCTCGGCACCGGAACAGGCCGTCGCGGTGCTCGTCGAGCAGCGCACCGCTCCACGGCCGCTCCGTGGCGGCGTGCCGCAGCACCTCGAACTCCTGCGGGCCGAGCGTCTGGCGCCACTCGGCGTCGCTCTTCGTCACCTCGTAGGTCATGACGTCCTTCTCTTCCGCTCCCGCCCCGTGCGGGCTAGGAGTTGTTGCCGAAGACGGCCTGTCGCTCCGTCCCTGTCGGATGCAGCGCTCCTAGCATCGCTCGTATTCCTCTCCCGAGTGCGGCGTCGACGTCGCGGAAGGACATGTGACGTGACCGACGACGAGACGGCGACCGGCGCAGGCCGCGGCAGCGCGCTCGGCGCCCGCGACCTCGCGATGCTCGCGTTCGAGCGCGCCTGGTGGCGCAGGGGCGGGCAGAAGGAGGAGGCCATCCGTGAGGAGTTCGGCATCTCCGCCGCGCGGTACTACCAGCTGCTCGGGGCGCTCATCGAGACCCCAGCCGCCCTGCGCGAGGATCCCATGCTCGTGAAGCGTCTGCAGCGTCTCCGTGACGCCCGGACCGTCCGGCGCGCGGACCTCCTGCGCCGCCACTCGAGTTGACCGCGACAGGGGCACTGCCGGTGATGGCCGGAGCGACGTACGCCGACACCCGGAAGAGCATGCCCACCTCCTACCCGCGCGATCGCTTCGACGACATCCCGCAGGACCTCGCCCGCGTGGGCGCCCACCGCGCGCCGGTGCCGCCGCGCCGCGGCTTCGTCGTCCTCGCCTGGGCCGCCCTCGCCACGGGCGTGCTCGTCACGGCCGGCGTGCTCGGCCTCAACGCGATCGAGAGCCGCGTCTCCGCGACGGGGACCACGGCCGCGACGCGCGCGGCGCCCGTACCGACCGTCGACCCGCAGATCGACGTCGTCGTGCTGAACGCCACGTCGACCACGGGGCTCGCGAAGAGCGCGTCGACGACGCTGAAGCAGGCGGGCTGGAGGATCGGCTCGCTCGCGAACGCGAACTCGACATCGGTGACCCGGACGACGGTCTACTACGCGAAGTCGGGCGATGCGGGTGCCGCCGCCGGTCTCGCGAAGTCGCTGGGCGTGACCCGCACCCTCCAGTCGGAGCGCTTCGCCGTGCCCGGGCAGGACCGGCTCACGGTCGTCCTCGGCGCGGACTACGCCGCCAAGCACTGAGCACGCCTTCCACCGCCCCCGGACCGTCGCGGTCCGGGGGCGGTGTCGTGTCCGGACGGCCCGGCGTGCCGCCCCTGCGCGGCTTGCACTCGCTCGGGTGGACTGCCAAGATTGCTTTAGCACTCGGTTCAGTCGAGTGCCAGGCGGGGTGCCATGGGCCTCCGCGATCCATCCGTCACCCGTCCAGGAGGGACGACCACTTATGGCGAAGATGATTGCCTTCGAGGAGGAGGCCCGGCGCGGCCTCGAGCGTGGTCTCAACACGCTCGCCGACGCCGTGCGCGTCACCCTCGGTCCCCGCGGCCGCAACGTCGTGCTCGAGAAGAAGTGGGGCGCCCCCACGATCACGAACGACGGCGTCTCCATCGCGAAGGAGATCGAGCTCGAGGACCCGTACGAGAAGATCGGGGCCGAGCTCGTCAAGGAGGTCGCGAAGAAGACCGACGACGTCGCCGGTGACGGCACCACCACGTCGGTCGTGCTCGCGCAGGCGCTGGTCCGCGAGGGCCTCCGCAACGTCGCTGCCGGCGCCGACCCGATCAGCCTCAAGCGCGGCATCGACAAGGCCGTGGCCGCGGTGTCGGCCGAGCTGCTCGCCGGTGCCAAGGAGGTCGAGACCAAGGAGGAGATCGCCGCGACCGCGTCCATCTCCGCCGGCGACCCGCAGATCGGCGAGATCATCGCCGAGGCGATCGACAAGGTCGGCAAGGAGGGTGTCGTCACCGTCGAGGAGTCGAACACCTTCGGCACCGAGCTCGAGCTCACGGAGGGCATGCGCTTCGACAAGGGCTTCCTGTCGCAGTACTTCGTCACCGACCCGGAGCGTCAGGAGGCGGTGTTCGAGGACCCGTACATCCTGATCGTGAACAGCAAGATCTCGAACATCAAGGATCTGCTGCCGATCGTCGACAAGGTGATCCAGACCGGCAAGCAGCTGCTGATCATCGCCGAGGACGTCGAGGGCGAGGCGCTCGCGACCCTGATCGTCAACAAGATCCGCGGCATCTTCAAGTCCACCGCCGTCAAGGCGCCGGGCTTCGGCGACCGCCGCAAGGCGCAGCTGCAGGACATCGCGATCCTCACGGGCGGCCAGGTGATCTCCGAGGAGGTCGGCCTCAAGCTCGAGAACGTGACGCTCGACCTGCTGGGCCAGGCGCGCAAGGTCGTCATCACCAAGGACGAGACGACCATCGTCGACGGTGCCGGTGACGCCGACCAGATCGCCGGCCGCGTGCAGCAGATCCGCAACGAGATCGAGAGCACCGACAGCGACTACGACCGCGAGAAGCTCCAGGAGCGTCTCGCCAAGCTCGCCGGCGGCGTCGCCGTCATCAAGGCGGGCGCGGCGACCGAGGTCGAGCTGAAGGAGCGCAAGCACCGCATCGAGGACGCCGTCCGCAACGCGAAGGCGGCCGTCGAGGAGGGCATCGTGCCCGGTGGTGGCGTGGCCCTCATCCAGGCCGGCAAGCGCGCGTTCGCGAGCCTCGAGCTCACGGGCGACGAGGCGACCGGCGCGAACATCGTCAAGGTCGCCGTCGAGGCCCCGCTCAAGCAGATCGCGCTGAACGCCGGTCTCGAGCCCGGTGTCGTGGCCGAGAAGGTCCGCTCGCTCGAGCCCGGCCACGGTCTCAACGCGGCCACGGGCGAGTACGTCGACATGCTCGCCGCCGGCATCAACGACCCGGTGAAGGTCACCCGCTCGGCGCTGCTCAACGCGGCGTCGATCGCGGGCCTGTTCCTCACCACCGAGGCCGTCGTCGCCGACAAGCCGGAGAAGACGCCGGTCGCCGCCGGCGCCGACGCCGGCGGAGGCATGGACTTCTAGTCCGACCTGCTGAACGTCACAGGAGCCGGGCATCCTTCGGGATGCCCGGCTCCTGCCGTTCCGGCGGCTCAGCCGAACAGGCGGAGGTTCGCCAGCTCGATCTGCGCGTACTGGTCGGCGGCCTGCCGCAGCGAGCGGTCGATGCTCGTGAGCACCTGCTCGAGGTTGGTCTGCGCCGTGCGCCACTGCTGCACCACGCCCTGGAACGCCTGCGCCGCCTGGCCCGTCCACACGCCCTGCAGCTGCTCGAGCTGCCCGTGGAGCGACGTCATCTCGCCCTGCAGCCGCCCGGTGGTGCCCGTGATCGCTGCGGCTGCGGCGTTCACCGCCTCGCTGTCGACCGTGAACCTGGTCATCGTCCGTCCTCCTTCATCCGTCGTGGAACGGGGAGGACGGTAGGTCAGCTGTAGGCCGACTCCGAGACCTCGACCTCGTCGTCGGCCTCGTCGGGCTCGACGTCGTCGGTGGGGAGGAGAGGAAGGGCCACGCGGAACGTCGCACCGCCGCCGGCGGTCTCGGTGATGCCGATGCTGCCCTCGTGCGCCTGCACGATCGCTGCCACGATGGCGAGGCCGAGCCCGCTGCCGCCGGTGTCACGGGTGCGGGACGAGTCGGCGCGCCAGAACCGCTGGAAGATCTTCTCGCGGATCTGGGGCGGGATGCCCTCGCCGTGATCGATGATCTCGAGCACCGCGAGACCGCGCGCCTTGTCGGCGTAGGTCGCGATCTCGATGGGCGAGTCGTCCGGCGTGTACCGCATCGCGTTGCCGATGAGGTTCGTCAGCACCTGCCGGAGCTTGTCCTCCTCGGCGAGCACGACCGGGCGCGCGGCCCCGGCCGCCGGGGTCGACTGCGCCGCGCCGTCCTCGGGGTCGAGCTCGCCCGCGCGGCGGCGTGCGCGCAGCAGACGCGCGCTGGCGAGGCGGATGGAGCCCGTGATGCTCGCGTCGCCGGGAGCGGGCATGCGGCGGAACAGCCGGGACGCGGTCGTGAGCGCCGCGTCCTGCGTGTCCTCGGCAGGGGGGAGCACCGGGCGCAGGATCTCGATCGCCCCGGTGGGCACGTCGGGGTCGTGCGCGATCACGCGGATGACCCGCTTCGGCGCGAGCGCACGGGCGTCGAGCGCGGCGTCGTGGGCCAGGGGCACGAGCTCGACCGGCGTCTTCTTCAGCTCGCGGGCCTCGTCGAGCCGGGCGAGCGCCAGCAGGTCGGTGACGAGCGCGCCCAGCCGCACCGCCTCGCGCTCGATGCGGTCCATCGCCTGGGCGATGTCCTCACGGCTCTGCAGCGCGCCCATGCGGTACAGCTCGGCGTAGCCGCGCACCGAGACGAGCGGCGTGCGCAGCTCGTGGCTCGCGTCGCCGACGAAGCGGCGCATCTGCTCGATGGTGCGCGCCCGGTCGGCGAGGGCCGAGTCGATGCGGTTCAGCATGCGGTTCAGCGAGCGGTTGAGCCGCCCCACCTCGGTGTTCGGCGTCGCGTTGCCGAGCCGCTGGCCGAAGTCACCGGCCGCGATCGCCGCCGCTGTGCGCTCGACCTGGCGGAGCGGCCGGAACGCCGAGCCGACGAGGAACCACGTGAGGATCGCGCCGAGCAGCACCACGATGATGCCGAACACGAAGAAGAGGGTGAACAGCCGCGCGATGAGGCCGTTCGTCTCCGACAGCGGCAGGCCGAGCACCGCCCGGCCGTCGCCCGTGTTCTTCACCTCCACGCGGAAGGCGGCCGCTCCCCTCGGGTCGCGGACCGTGAACGCCTTCTCCTCGGGCGCGCTCTCGACCGTGCTCCACGAGATCTGCGGCTTGAGCGCGCGCCACCTGCCGTTCATGTTCGTGAGCTGCCCGCTCGGCGAGAAGTGGGCGTACACGTACTGCGTCGCGGCGGAGCGCGCGTTCACCGCGGTCGTCTGCGCGCTGACGGTGTCGATGGCCGACTCGATCTGCTTGTCGGTGCGTTCGACGAGGTAGTCGCGCAGGACCGTCATCGTGCCGAACCCGCTGACGACGAGACCCACCGTCATGAGCAGCACCGTGACGGCGGTGATCTTCGTGCGCAGCGAGATGGTGTTCCACCACTCGGCCAGCGACGCGTGCATGATGAGCGAAGTGTAGGCAGCGCTCCGCTAGGCGGAGCACCGCCCTCCCCGAGTCCTCAGCGGTCTCAGACCTTCGCCGCCTTCAGCATGTAGCCGAAGCCGCGCTTCGTCTGGATGATCGGCTCGGTGCTGTGCGCGTCGAGCTTGCGCCGCAGGTACGAGATGTACGACTCGACGATGCCGGCGTCGCCGTTGAAGTCGTACTCCCAGACGTGGTCGAGGATCTGCGCCTTCGACAGCACCCGGTTCGGGTTCAGCATGAGGTAGCGCAGCAGCTTGAACTCGGTGGGGGAGAGCTCGATGGGCTCGTTGCCCACCGTGACCTCGTGCGTGTCCTGATCCATGGTCAGCTCGCCGGCGCGGATGACCGCGTCCTCCTCCGCGTGCATGGTGCGGCGGAGGATCGCCTTGATGCGGGCGACGATCTCGTCGAGGCTGAACGGCTTCGTGACGTAGTCGTCGCCGCCAACCGTGAGACCCGTGATCTTGTCCTCGGTGTCGTCCTTGGCGGTGAGGAACAGGATCGGCGAGGTGTACCCGGAGGAGCGCAGCCGCTTCGTGACGCCGAACCCGTTCATGTCGGGCAGCATCACGTCGAGGATGATCAGGTCGGGCTCCTCCTCGAGCACCGCCGAGATCGCTTGGGCGCCGTTGCTGACGGCGCGTACGGCGAAGCCGGCGAAGCGCAGGCTCGTCGTCAGGAGGTCACGGATGTTCGGCTCGTCGTCGACGATGAGAATGCGTGGTTGGTCGGCCATGCGGGCAATTGTCTGCGCGCTGCCTGGGAGGTTGCTGGTGCTTCATCGTGCGCGGTGGAGGGTCCGTCGGAGAGCGTGCTGACCGGGAGTTCCGGTTCCTCCGCGCGTGTCCTGAGGTGCCCCTCGAGGACCGCGCGACGTCAGCCGCGGTTCGCCCGGGAGCGGGCGACGACGGCCGTCACGAGCGAGGCGATCACGAGCAGGAGCCCGATGGCGAGCCCGGGCAGCGGCAGCACCCCGAGCACCTTCAGCGGCCCCGTCGTGAAGGCCGACGCCGGCACGCCGACCGCCTGGCAGACGAGCAGGACGACGATCGCGAGCGCCGAGACGCCGATCACGGTGAAGGCCATGACCGCGAGCACGCGCTGGGCGCGGCCGGCGGGCGTGGTCGGAGGCACGGCAGCAGCGTAGCGAGGGGTGTGGACCCGCCCGCGCCGCTCCCGCGACCGCTCGGTACACTTGACCGGCCGGATTCCCGGTCGCACCGTCCCCAGTCTTCGAGGTCTCCGATGCCCACCGGTCGAGTCAAGTTCTACGACGAGCAGAAGGGCTTCGGCTTCATCACCTCGGACGACGGGCAGGAGGTCTTCCTGCACGCGTCGGCGCTCCCCGAGGGCGCGAAGGTGAAGGCCGGCACGAAGCTCGAGTTCGGCGTCGCCGCGGGCAAGCGCGGCAGCCAGGCGCTCGCCGTGCGCGTCCTCGACGCCCCGCCGAGCCTGCACCGCCTGCAGCGCACGCCGGCCGAGGACATGGCCGTCCGCATCGAGGACCTCATCAAGCTGCTCGATCGCGAGGGCGGCAACCTGCGCCGCGGCCGCTACCCCGACTCGGCTCACGGCCAGCGCATCGCCGCGCTGCTGCGTCGTATCGCCGACGACTTCGACGCCTGATCGTGGCGGCCCTGCACGACGACCGCGCCCCGCTCGCCCTCGCGGCGCTCGCCGAGGTGACCGAACCGGGAAGCGTCGGCGACCTCGTCGAGGTCGCCGAGCCCGCCGAGGGCGTCCGCGACCTGATCTTCGCCTGCCGGCTACCGGGCTACGCCGCGTGGCGCTGGACGGTCTCCACCGGGCAGGTCGAGGGCGAGGAGCCGACGGTGCTCGAGCTCGAGCTGCTGCCCGGTGAGGGCGCGCTGCTCGCGCCGCCGTGGGTGCCGTGGGCCGAGCGCCTCGCGGAGTACCGGCGCACGCATCCCGACGACGAGGACCTCGACGAGGACCTCGACGACGAGCTCGAGGACGACGAGGAGGACGACGAGGACCTCGACGACGCCGACCTCGACCCCGCCGACGACGCGCTCGAGATCGACGGCGTCGACTTCGAGGAGGCCGCCGACGAGGCGGAGCCGACCGAGGACGATGCCGACGACGCGGAGCCGACCGACGAGGCGGACGAGCCCGACGAGGCGGACGAGCCCGACGAGGCGGACTCCGAGCACGCCGGCTCAGACGCCGCGGAGGCCGACGAGCGCGCCTGACCCCGGCGCCATCCGGCTGCCGGGTGCCGTGCGGTGCCGGCGGGGGGCGATCGGGCCGCTCAGGCGAGGGCAGGCGCGGCCTGCGGCAGCCGCTCGACCACGTAGTCGATGCAGCCGATGAGCGCCGCGACATCGGCCGGCTCGACGGACACGAAGGTGCCGACACGGAGCTGGTTGCGGCCCAGCTTGCGGTACGGCTCGACGTCGACGACCCCGTTCGCGCGCAGGACCGACGCCACCTGTCCCGCATCGACGCCCTCGAAGTCGATCGTGACGACGACGGGGGAGCGGTCGGCGGGGTCCGCGACGAAGGGCCTCGCGAACGTCGTGCGATCGGCCCAGTCGTAGAGCATCGTCGACGACTGGGCGGTGCGCCCGGCGGCCCAGGCGAGGCCGCCGCGCTCGAGGATCCAGCGCACCTGCTCGTCGAGCAGCACGAGCGTCGCGATCGCCGGGGTGTTCAGGGTCTGGTCGAGACGCGAGTTCTCGACCGCGGCCTGCAGGCTCAGGAACTCGGGGATGTATCGGCCGCTCGCGGCCACGCGCTCGATCCGCTCGATCGCGGCCGGCGAGCAGAGCGCGAACCAGAGGCCGCCGTCGGAGCCGAGGTTCTTCTGCGGGGCGAAGTAGTAGACGTCGGCCTCGGCCGCGTCGAACGCGATGCCGCCCGCGGCGCTCGTCGCGTCGACGACGGTGAGCGCGCCCGGGGCGTCGACCCGTCGCACCGGCGCGGCGACCCCGGTCGAGGTCTCGTTGTGCGGCCAGGCGTAGACGTCGACGCCGTCCTCGGGCCGGGGCGCCGGGCGGGTGCCCGGCTCGCTCGCGATCCTGGACGGCGCCTCGAGCCACGGCGCGGACGCCGCCTTCGCGAACTTCGCCCCGAACTCCCCGAACGAGAGGTGCTGGCTGCGGCGCTCGATCAGGCCGAAGGCGGCGGCGTCCCAGAACGCGGTGGAGCCGCCGTTGCCGAGCACCACCTCGTATCCGTCCGGTGCGCCGAGCAGCTCGGCGAGGCCGCGCCGCACGGAGCCGACGAGCGCCTTCACCGGCCGCTGGCGGTGCGAGGTGCCGAGCAGGTCGCGGCTCGCGGCGAGCAGCGCGTCGACCTGCTCGCGGCGCACACGGGAGGGGCCGCAGCCGAACCGGCCGTCGGCGGGCAGCAACTCGGTGGGGATCGCGAGGCTCGTCACAGGCACAGCACTGTAGGGGTCGGGCGCGAGCCGGGGCGACCACGCCCGTACACTGACGCAGCCGGACGAGGGAATCGGGAGGTCGGCGGTGACGGATCTCGTCGACACCACCGAGATGTACCTGCGCACGATCATCGACCTCGAGGAGGAGGACATCGTCCCCCTCCGGGCCCGCATCTCCGAACGGCTCGGCCACTCCGGCCCCACGGTCTCGCAGACGATCGCGCGCATGGAGCGTGACGGCCTCGTGATCGTCGGGGGCGACCGGCACCTCGAGCTCACCGCCGCGGGCCGCAGCAAGGCGGTGCACGTGCTCCGCAAGCACCGGCTCGCCGAGCGGCTGCTCAGCGACGTCATCGGGCTCGACTGGGAGTACGTGCACGACGAGGCCTGCCGGTGGGAGCACGTGATGAGCGAGCAGGTCGAGCGCCGGCTCGTCCACCTGCTCGGAGACCCGACCGAGTCGCCGTACGGCAACCCGATCCCGACGCTCGACGAGCTCTCGGGCCCGCCGTCCGGCCGCTTCCTCGACGGCGTCGTCTCGCTCGTGCCCTTCCTGCGCGAGCGCCCGCAGGGCGGCCGGGTCGTCATCCGCCGGCTCGGCGAGCCGGTGCAGTTCGAGCCGGAGCTGCTCGCGCAGCTGAAGCAGACCGGCGTGATGCCCGGGGCGACCGCGACGGCCTCGGCGGTGCCGGGTGGCGTGCGGCTCGAAGTCGACGGCTTCGACGACGCGCTCGAGCTGCCCGGCGAGATCGCCGCGCACGTCTTCGTCGCCCGCTGAGCGGCCGACGCTCCTCGCGACTCCCCGCGCGTCCTCCACGCTCAGCCGCAACCGTTTCGTTACGTTGGCCGCGCCGTGCTGATCGCACGGGCCAGGACGAGCAGCTGCAGGAGGTGTCGCCGATGGTCGGACCCACGAGGACGAGCGGATCCGCCGGCGTCCGCGCCCCGCGGCAGGGTGCCCGCCGCGTCGAGCCGGTCCGGCCGTACGGCGCGCCGCATCGCGCGCATGCCGCGGCGACCCGCACCGCTCCGGCCCAGCCGGCGGGTGTCGGGCGTGGCCGCCGCGCAGCCGCGCGCATCGTGCTCTCCGGCTTCGTGATGACGTTCGCCGCCGGCCTCGTCGCCACGCTCGCGCTGCCCTCGTACGCCTTCGACCCGCACAAGGCGAGCGCGACCGTCCAGGTCGCCGGCCGGGAGACGACGAAGTCGGGCGCCCAGCAGCTGCCGCGGATCGCGGGTGACGTCGCGACCGCGACCATCACCCGCGACTCGTTCAGCGCCACGAGCAAGGCGGAGCTGAAGCGCGCCGCGCTCGCGAAGCAGTACGCCTCGTACACCGGCCCGACCGCGTCGGACTACGTGGCGAGCTTCGTGAAGAACCCCGCGCATCCCGCGTTCGGCCTGTCCGCGCTGTACCAGACGGCCCTCAGGTACCAGGGCGTGCCGTACGTGTTCGGCGGCGCCGACCCGAGCGGCTTCGACTGCTCCGGCTTCGTCATGTTCGTCTACGCCCAGTACGGCGTCTCGCTGCCGCACTCCGTGCGCCAGCAGGACCTCATGGGCACCCGCATCCCCGAGTCGCAGGCCGAGCCCGGCGACGTCGTGGTCTTCGACGGCGACGCCGGCAACGGCTACGCGGCCGAGCACGACGGCCTGTACGCCGGCAACGGCATGATCCTGCATGCGCCGTACCCCGGCGAGAACGTGCGGGTGCAGCCGATCTGGACGACCAACGTGCACTTCGTCCGCTTCGGTATCAAGTAGGCCGCTCTTCCCCTCCGTCCCGTACCGACCCGTCGTCGGATGCGGTTAGCCTGTGCCCGAGACCAGGCGGCGACTGGAGAACGGCGATGCGACGAGCGAGGCGGCAGCGGGCCACGCTGAGCGCCTCGTGCTGCGCGCGGTCGACGGTCAGTCCGCTGTCGTCGTCGTGCAGGGTGTCGTCCGTCGGACGGCGCCCTTTCTCGTTCTCGGGGCGCCTCGCGCTCGCAGACGCTCGCACGCCGGCAGGTCGGTCCCGGTCGATCGCCCGCAAGCCGTGCGGGCTCCGCCGAGAGGAGCGCCGATGCGCACCCTGGTCCTGAACGCGGGATACGAGCCGCTCGCGGTGGTCTCGTTCAAACGGGCGATCGTGCTCGTGCTGAACGGCAAGGCGACCGTCGTGGCCGCCGACGAGAGCCACCCGGTGTTCGGCTCGTCGGGCGCGTGGGACCGGCCGAGCGTCATCATCCTGACCCGCTACGTGCGCATGCCGCACACCCGGCACGTGCCGGTCACTCGGCGCGGGGTGCTGCGGCGCGACGAGTTCCGCTGCTGCTACTGCGGCAAGGGCGCCACGACGATCGACCACGTGCTGCCCCGTTCGCGCGGCGGCGCGGACTCGTGGGAGAACCTCGTCGCCTGCTGCCTCGCGTGCAACAACACGAAAGGCGACCGCACGCCCGCCGAGATGGGCTGGTCGATGCGGACCACGCCCAGGGCGCCGCACGGCACCGCGTGGCTCGTGCGCGGCGTCGAGCGGCCCCAGCCGGATTGGCGGGAGTACCTGGCGCCTGCCGCGTGACGGAGGTCCCGCTCTCCCTCGACTGCCGCCCCGGCATCGACGACGCGCTCGCGCTCGCCCACCGGGTCGCCGCGGGGGCCGACCTCCTCGGCATCGGCGCGGTGCACGGCGACGTGTCCGCCGTGCCCGGCGCCCGGCACCGCGTGGTCCTCGAGACGCCCGACGGGTTCGGCGACCTGCTCGCCGAGCGGATCCTCGCCCTGCCCCGCTGACGCACCGCGCGAGGCGGTGCCCGGATCGTGGTCGGCCGTCAGTTCAGCAGGCCGAGGTGCTGCTTCGCGGCGAGCACGCGCGCCGCGGAGGCGCGCACCTGGGCGGCGAAGCCGCTGTCCCAGCGCATCCGCGACAGGATCGCCGAGGTCATGGAGCCGGCCTGGCTCGCGTTCACGGTGAGCACGAGGTCCCCGCCCGCCTTGATGAAGCGCACCGCCCGGTCGCCCACGGAGTACCCGGACACCTGCCGCGCCGCGCCGAGGTCGTCGCTGATGACCACGCCCTTGAAGCCGAGCGTGCCGCGCAGCAGCGAGGCGACGATCGTGTGCGAGAAGGCGGCCGGGTTGTGGCTGTCGATGCGGGTGTAGATCGCCGTCGACATCATCACGAACGGCGCGTGCGCCGCGATCGCGGTCTTGAACGGGTCCAGGTACGAGCTCGTGCTCGTGGTGACGGTGTCCTTCACGCCGGACGTGGTGTCGGTGTTCGCCGTCACGCGGCCGAGGCCGGGGAAGTGCTTGATCGTCGCGTCGATGCCGCCCGCGAGGAGGCCGAGCAGCACGGCGCGGCCCTGCCGCGCGACGACCGACGTGGTGTGGCCGTACTCACGGTCGTACGAGCCGATCGGCGGGTTGTAGGCCCCGCTCGGCACGGTGTCGAGCACCGGCGCGAGGTTCAGGTTGATGCCCGCCGCCTTCAGCTGCTGCCCCCAGGTGGTGGCCCAGTACTGCAGGCTCGACGTGTACCAGGTGCCCTGCACGAGCGCGGTCGAGTAGTCGGTGAAGCCGGGGCCGCGCATCCGGCGGACGTAGCCGCCCTCCTGGTCGGTGGCGACGAGCAGCTTCTCGTGCGCCGGCGCGTACCGCTGCAGCGCGGCCGTGATCCCGTGCTCCTGGCTGATGCTCAGGGAGCTGTTGCCGTCGAGGATCACGGATCCCACGTGGTAGCGGCTGATCGCGCTGCCGCAGTCGGGGGACGAGGTGGTGCTCGAGCAGCCGATCATGAGCAGCTGCCCGACGAGCTCGGCGTCGGTCATCGAGGCGGCGGTCTGCTGCGCCCGCGAGACGGACGCGCCAGGGGCGGCGCCTGCGGGGGAGGCCGCCAGCAGGCCGAGAAGCAGAGCGCCCACGGCGCCCGAGGCGCACACCCGTGCGACCCCCTGAAGGTTCATCGGCGCAGGGTAGGGCCTGCGACCCCGCTTCGCCACAGTCCTTCGGCATGGATGCGAGGCGCCGCACCTCGTCGACGACGTGCGCTCACGCCGGGCTCGCGGCGCGACCGCGCCGTCCACGGCATCCTGACGGGGTGGAACCAGTGCCCGTCACCGATCGCACCCGCGTCACCCGGCTCGCCGACCGGCAGGTCGTCGATCGGCAGGTGCTGCACGACGTGCTCGACGCCGGGCTCGTCGCGCACGTCGCCGTCGTCCGCGACGGGGTGCCGATCGTGCTGCCGGTCGGGTACGCCCGCGACGGCGAGTCGGTGCTGCTGCACGGCTCGACGGGCGGGGGCCTCCTGCGTGCCGCGGCCTCCGGGGTGCCCGTGGCCGTCACGGTCACGCTGCTCGACGGCCTCGTCTACGCCCGCTCGCTGTTCGACTCGTCGATGAACTACCGCAGCGTGATGGTGCTCGGGACGGCCGTGGCCGTCCCCGACGCGCTGAAGGAGGAGGCGCTGCGGCGGCTGTCCGAGCACCTGATGCCGGGCCGGTGGGACGAGGTGCGACCGCCCACGCGCCGCGAGCTCGCCGCCACCGTGGTGCTGCGGGTGCCGCTCGACGAGGTCAGCGTGAAGGTGCGGGCCACGGGCGCCTCGACCGAGCCGGACGACGGCGAGGACCGCGCGGTGTGGGCAGGCGTCGTGCCGCTCACCCTCGCGACGCTCGAGCCCGTGGCCTCCGCGGACGCACCGCGCGGCGTCCCGGTGCCCGCGAGCGTCGCGGCCGCCGCCTCGCGCTTCGAGGCGCTCCGCCCGGAGCTGCACGCCTGACCGGTGGGAGAGGGCACGGGCGGCCGGCGGACAGCGGCACCGCGGCGCCCGGACCGGGAGAATGGATCCGTGACGTGGGGCAACATGGGCACCCTGACCGTGCGACCGGACGACCGCGAGCGGCTCATCGAGATCCTCACGCGGCCGAAGCCCGAGCTCGCGGAGTGCGGCTGCCTCGTCTACGAGGTGGGCCGCAACGAGGACTACCCCGACCGGGTCTACGTGCTCGAGGTGTGGGTGTCGCCCGAGGCGCACCGCGACTCGCTCGGCCGGCCGGGCGTGCTGGCCGCGATGCGCGAGGCGCTCCCGCTGCTGTCGGGCGACATGATCAGCCTGAAGTTCGACATCGCGGGCTCGCCGCTCGACCTCTGACGCCATCGTGGCCACCGTCTCGCTGTTCTGCTACGCCGACGCCGCGCTCACCGGTCCGGTCGGCGGGCTCTACCGCGACATCGCGGACCAGGCGGCGCTCGCCGACTCCGCCGGGTACGCGCGGTTCTGGCTGACCGAGCAGCACCTCTCGGCCCGCGGTCGCGTGCCCGACTCGCTCCAGGCGCTCGCGTTCCTCGCCGCTCGAACCGCGCGGATCCGCCTGGCCACGGGCGTGCTGCCCGCGGCGGTGCACGACCCGGTGCTCGCGGTCGAGTCCGTGCTGCAGCTCGATGCGCTCTCCGGCGGCCGCGTCGACCTCGGCATCGGCAGCGGCTCCGAGGCGGGGCCGATCCTCGACGTGCTCGGGGTCGGCGAGCACGAGCCGGCTGAGCGGACGGCCGACCTCTACGCGCTGCTCGCCAAGGTGGCCCCCGGGGTCGTGCCGGAGCTGGACGGCCGGGCGCTCGAGCTCGATCCGCCGCCGGCCGGACCGCTGATCGAGCGGGTCTGGACCGCCGCAGGGCGGCACGCGCTCGAGCTGGCGGAGCGCTACGGCACCGGTCTGCTGCTGCCGCGGCCGATGCCGCTGCCCGCACGCGTCGAGCTGGCGCGCGCGTACCGCGCCGTCGTGCCCGACGGCCGCGTCGCGCACTTCGCCGCGGGCTTCGTCGCCGGCTCGGCGGCGGAGACCCGGCGTCTCGCCGCGCCGTTCGTGCAGGACTACGCCCGGCGGTACCTCGGCGTCGAGGCCGGCGGTCCGGACACGGCCGCCTTCGCCGACGCGGCCGAGCGGCTCGAGCTGCTGCTCGGCGAGGCGCCCGTCGTCGCCGAGGCGATCCGCGCGCGACTGAAGGACTTCGACGCGGCCGACGAGGTCGCGATCCAGCTCGCCGGTCCGGGTGTCGCGGGCGGCGACGTGCTCGACGCCATCGAGCGTCTCGCGCCCGAGCTGCCCGGGCTCGCCGCCTGATGGACGCCGACGTCCTCGTGGTCGGCGGCGGGCTCGCCGGCCTCGTCGCCGCCGACGAGCTGCTGCGGGCCGGCCGCCGCGTGACGATCGTCGAGCAGGAGAGCGCCGCGAACCTCGGCGGCCAGGCCTGGTGGTCGTTCGGCGGGATCTTCCTCGTCGACACCCCGCAGCAGCGCCGCTTCGGCATCCGGGACTCGTTCGACCTCGCCTGGCAGGACTGGCGCGGCAGCGCGGCCTGGGACCGGCTCGAGGGCGAGCACCCCGAGGACCTGCACGCGCAGCGGTGGGGTCGCGCGTTCGTCGAGTTCGCCGCGGGCGACGCCCGCCCCTGGCTCGAGGCGCGCGGTGTGCGCTTCACGCCGATCGTCGGCTGGGCCGAACGGGGGAGCGGCAGCGCCGGGGGCCACGGCAACTCCGTGCCCCGCTTCCACGTGCCGTGGGGCACCGGCACCGGCGTCTCCGAGCCCTTCGCCGACCGCATCCGCGCCGCCGCGAGCGACGGGCGGCTCGCGCTCCGCTTCCGGCACCGCGTCGACGGCCTCGTCCGCGAGGGCGGCGCGGTGACAGGCGTCCACGGGACCGTGCTCGCTCCGGACGACGCGCCCCGCGGCGCCCCGACCAACCGGACGGTGCTCGACGAGTTCGCGCTGACCGCGCGCGCCGTCGTGATCGCCACCGGCGGCATCGGCGCCGACCACGACCAGGTGCGCCGGCTCTGGCCCACCCGCCTCGGCACGCCCCCTGCCCGGATGCTCACCGGCGTGCCCGCATCGGTCGACGGACGGATGCTCGACATCGCCGAGCGCGCCGGTGTGCGGCTCGTGAACCGCGACCGCATGTGGCACTACACCGAGGGCATCGAGAACCACTCGCCGGTCTGGCCGGGGCACGGCATCCGCATCCTTCCCGGGCCCTCGAGCCTCTGGTTCGACGCGCTCGGCCGGCGCCTGCCGTTCCCCGCGACACCCGGGCACGACACGCTCGGCACGCTCCGGGTCCTGCGCACGACACCTGAGCTGCAGCCCTACGACCACTCCTGGTTCGTCACGACGCAGCGGGTCCTCGAGAAGGAGTTCGCGCTCTCGGGCTCGGAGCAGAACCCCGACCTCACCGGGGGCAGCCGGCGCGAGGTGCTCCGCACCCGGCTCGGCCGGGGCGCGCCGCCCGCCCTCGAGACGTTCCTGCGCCGCGGCAGCGACTTCGTCGTCGCGTGGACGCTCCACGAGCTCGTCGCGGGGATGAACGCCCTCGTCGGCGAACCGCTGCTCGACGCGGCCGCCATCGAGCGGCAGATGCGCGAGCGCGACGCCGAGCTCGCGAACCCCTACACGAAGGACCTGCAGGTGATGAGCATCCGCAACGGCCGCCGGGCGCTGTCGGACCGCCTGCTCCGCGTCGCGAAGCCGCACCGGGTCCTCGACCCGGCAGCCGGCCCGCTCGTCGCGGTCCGGCTGCGGGTGATCACGCGGAAGACCCTCGGCGGCATCCAGACCGACCTCGACGGCCGGGCGCTCGACGCCGACGGACGGCCGGTCCCCGGCCTCTTCGCCGCCGGCGAGGCGGCCGGGTTCGGCGGAGGCGGCGCCCACGGCTACAACGCGCTCGAGGGCACCTTCCTCGGTGGCTGCCTCTTCACCGGCCGCGTCGTCGGCCGCGCGCTCGCCCGCGACCTCTGAGGCCGGTCAGATCTCGACGTCGCTGCCCATCGTCACGGTGCGGGTGGAGGGGAGGCGGAACCGGCCGGCCGGGTCGGCCGCGTTGTGCGCGAGGCCGACGAAGAGCGCCTTGCGCCACGCGACCATGCCGTGGTGCGGGATCGTGCGGATCGCGCCGCGGGAGATGAAGTACGACACCTGCTCGAGCTGCTCGGGGGTCAGGTTGATCGCGCCCGCCGCGCTCGCGGCCTGCAGGGCGCGCGGCACGTCCGGCGCCTCCGAGAAGCCGAACCGGATCGTGAGGTGGTCGATGCCGTCGTCGGAGTAGCCGAGGTCGTCGTAGGTGAACGCCTTCTCGGGCGGCGCGAACGGCACCCGCAGCACGATGACGGAGATGATGATCACGTGCTCGTGGAGCACGTGGTTGTGCTCCACGTTCGCGCGGAGCGCCAGCGGGGTGGTGTCGCGGTTCGGGTGCGGGAACACGGCGACGCCCGGCACCCGGGGCAGGCGCTTCGCGCGCACCGCCTCGACGAACTGCTCGAGCGACCCCTCCTTGTCGCGCCGGTCGTCCGACACGAGCTGGCGGCCGCGCCGCCAGGTGGTCATCACGATGAGGATCAGCACCGCGATGAGCAGCGGCACCCACCCGCCGTGGAGGATCTTCGAGAGGTTGCCGGCGAGGAACGTGAGCTCGAGGCCGCCGAACGCCAGCGCGGCGAGCGCGATCTTCCACGGCTTCCAGTGCCACAGCTTCGGCGCGACCATGAGCAGCAGGGCGGTGTCGACGACGAGGGCGCCCGTCACCGAGACGCCGTAGGCGGTGGCGAGACGGCTCGACGACTGGAACGTGAGCGCGACGGCGAGCACGCCGAGGAAGAGCAGGGCGTTCACGACCGGCAGGTAGATCTGGCCGCTCTCGCGCTGCGAGGTCTGCTTGATGGTGAGCGGTGGCAGCAGGCCGAGCTGCACCGCCTGCCGCGAGAGGGAGAACGCGCCCGAGATGACCGCCTGGCTCGCGATGATCGTCGCCGCGGTGGCGAGCACGACGACGGGGATGCGCGCCCAGTCGGGGAACAGCAGGAAGAACGGGTTCGCGACGGCCTTCGGGGAGCTCAGGATCAGCGACGCCTGCCCGAGGTAGTTCAGCGTGAGCGCCGGGAAGACGAGGTAGAACCAGGCGCGCCGGATCGGCGAGCGGCCGAAGTGGCCCATGTCGGCGTAGAGCGCCTCGGCGCCCGTGATGGTGAGCACGACGGCACCCATCGCCACGAACGCGATGTACGGGTGGGCGAAGATGAAGGCGATCGCGTACGTGGGCAGCAGCCCCTGCAGCACCGCGGGGTGCTGCACGACCATCACGAGCCCGGCCGCCGCGAGCACGGCGAACCAGAGCACCATGACGGGCCCGAAGAGGTTGCCGACCCGGCCGGTGCCGAAGCGCTGGATCGCGAACAGCCCGGTCAGGATGACCGCGGCGATCGGCACCACGAGGTGCGAGACCGCGGGCGCGGAGACCTCGATGCCCTCGACCGCGGAGAGCACCGAGATCGCGGGCGTGATGATCGAGTCGCCGTAGAAGAGCGCGACGCCGATCACGCCGACCACGATGAGGACACCGGCCCGCTTGCCGGCGCCGGTGTAGAGGCGCTGGGCGAGAGCCGCGAGGGCCATGACGCCGCCCTCGCCGTTGTTGTCCGCGCGCATGAGCACCGCGAGGTACTTGATCGACACGATGATCGTGACGCTCCAGAACATGAGCGAGATGACGCCGTACACGTCCCCCTGGGTCGCCTTGACGGCGCCGTTGTCGATCGTGAAGACGGTCTGCAGCGCGTAGAGCGGGCTCGTGCCGATGTCGCCGAAGACGACGCCGAGGGCGGCGAGCGCGACGGCGACGGCACCGTTGTGCCCGTGCCCGCCCGACTCGGCGGGGGCGTCGGCGGCGCCGGGGGCGGCCGTCCCGTCGGACTCGACCGGGAGGGTCATCGGCTTCCGTTCCTTCCCACCGGGCGGTTCGACCCGGGCGTGCGGTTCGTTCGTCGTCGCGGGCTCGCGGCGTGCAGAGGCACCCGGCGAGGGTATGCCAGGTGCGGCTCGCGTGCGCACACGGGCACGGCCGTCCGGACGTCCGGTGCGCACTTCTATTGCTAGTACTCTTGACTTTAGAAGCGCACCGACCTACCGTCGGGCCACCTGCAACGGCGAAGGAGCAGCGGATGACCGGCGCGGACGTGCGGCTCGACCTCGGCGGAGGACCCGCCCGGCCGAGGGGCGCGGTGCCCCCGGCGATCCGCGCGTTCGTGGAGGCGGGGATGAGCATCTGGCTCGACGACCTGAGCCGCGACCGCATCCGCAGCGGCGACCTGCCCCGCCTCGTCGAGGAGCGGCTCGTCTCCGGCATCACCACGAACCCGACGATCTTCGCCGCCGCGGTCAGCGGGACCGACGCCTACGACGAGCAGCTGGCGGAGCTGGCCCGCAGCGGCGCGAGCCCCGAGGAGGCGGCGTTCGCCGTCACCACCGATGACGTCGCAGCGGCCGCCGACGTGCTCGCTCCGCTGCATGCGGCCACCGGCGGCCGGGACGGCTGGGTGTCGATCGAGGTGGGCGCGTCGGCCGCTCACGACAGCGCCGCGACCCTCGACGAGGCCCGGCGGCTCGCGGCGGCCGTCGCCCGGTCGAACGTGTTCGTCAAGATCCCGGCGACCCGTGCCGGGCTGCCCGCGATCACCGGCGCGCTTGCCGAGGGGATCCCCGTGAACGTCACGCTCGTGTTCTCGCTGCAGCGGTACCGCGAGGTGCTCGACGGCTTCCTCGCAGGTCTCGAGCAGGCGCTCGAGCAGGGGCGCGACCTCGGGGCCATCCGCTCGGTCGCGTCCTTCTTCGTGTCGCGCGTCGACAGCGCCGTCGACGCGCGGCTCCAGGCCCTCGGCTCGTCGGCGGCGCTCGCCCTGCGCGGGCGCGTCGCCGTCGCCGGCTGCCGGATCGCCGCGGCGATCCACGCCGAGACGTTCGCGTCGCCGCGGGCGCAGCGGCTGCTCGCCGCCGGCGCCACGCCGCAGCGGCTGCTCTGGGCCTCGACCGGCGTCAAGGACGAGGCGATGCGCGACACCCGCTACCTCGAGGAGCTCGTGCTGCCCGGAGCGATCAGCACGATGCCCGCGGCGACCCTCGAGGCGCTCGTCGACCACGGCCGGATCACAGGCGACACGGTGACCGGGCGGGCGGCGCAGGCGCGGGACGTGCTCGAGCGCCTCGCGGAGGCGGGGGTGTCGCTCGACGAGATCACCGCCGAGCTCGAGCGGGACGGCGTCGCGCGGTTCGCCCGCTCCGGCGAGGAGCTGCTCGCCACGGTGGCGTCGGCCCTCGAGCGCCCCGACGGCGCGGCATGAGCGCCGTGCTGCCGGCTCACGCGATCGACGGGCGCGTGCGCTTCGCCGTCGAGACCACCATCCCGACCGCCCATGGCCCGCTGCGGGTGCGCGGCTACCGCGACCTCGTCACGCGTGCCGAGCACCTCGCGCTCGTCGTCGACCCGATCGGCCCGGTGCCGGTCGTCCGGGTGCACTCGGAGTGCCTCACCGGCGAGGTCCTCGCCTCGGCGAAGTGCGAGTGCGGCCCTCAGCTCGATGCCGCGATCCGCACCGTCGTCGCGCAGGGCGGCGCGGTCGTGTACCTGCGGGGACACGAGGGCCGCGGCATCGGCCTGCTGAACAAGCTCCGCGCCTACCGGCTGCAGCAGGACGGGCTCGACACCGTCGACGCGAACACCGCGCTCGGCCTGCCGGTCGACGCCCGCGACTACGGCGCCGCGGCCGCGGTGCTGCGCGACCTGGGGATCGAGCGCGTCCGGCTGCTCACGAACAACCCGGACAAGCTCGCGCAGCTCGAGGCGGCGGGGATCCGGATCGCGGAGCGACTGCCGCTCGTGCTCGAGAGCGGTGGCCCGAGCGACGACTACCTCGAGACGAAGCGGCGCCGCCTCGGCCACCTGCTCGGCTGAGCGGGCCTGGTCACCGGAGCCCTCGGTGCTCGCGCCAGCGCGTCGCCGCCTGATCGGCGGCCGCGCCGACGAGGGCGACGAGCTCCGGCCGGTCGGGCACCCGGAAGGCGACGTAGGCCCCGCGGCCGCCCGCCGTCGGGCGCCCGTACGCCTTCACCGCGAGGTGCCCGTCGGGCAGCATGCGCACGTTCAGCGTCGTGAGCTCGAACTCCTCGCCGCGGCGGACGTCCCGCCACCGCAGCGCCTCGGGCACCGTCACGTTGATCGCGAGGGCGCTCACCTCGACCGTGTCGTCCGTCATCCGGCCATCGTCGCCCCAGCACCACGATCCGTGGTCTGCTGGAGGTCCCACCCGTCCGGCAGCGAGAGGAGTCCCGTGCAGATCGACGACGACCGCTTCGACGAGGTGCTCGCGCACGCGAACCTGCTCGCCGACGCGGGCCGGCACGACGAGGCCGTGCCGCTCTTCCGGGCGCTCGTCGACGCGGGCGCGGCGCCGTTGAACCTGAACCTCGGGCTCAGCCTGCTCGAGCAGGGCGACCTCGAGGCCGCGCGGCGGGCCTTCGCGGCCGGCGCCGCGGCGGGCAGCGACGACTGCCGGTACGAGCTGGCCCAGATCCTCGAGCACGACGGCGACGTCGCCGCCGCAGAGGCGATCTACACCGAGCTCGCCGCGCACGGTGATCCGGAGAGCACCTTCGCGCTCGCGGTCGTGCATGCGAACCGCGGCGAGATCCTCGAGGCGGTGCTGCTGCTCGAGCCGCTCGCGCAGCGCGACGACGAGGTCGGCGAGCACGCCTCCGCGACGCTCGGCATCCTGCGCTTCGAGACCGGCGACGACGACGCCGCCGAGCCGCTGCTCCGCCGGGGATGGACCCACAGCGGCGCCGCCCTCGCCCGGCTGCTCGAGCTGCTCGAACGGCGGGGGAGCACCGCCGAGGCCGAGGTGTTCCGCCGCGCTGCCCGCGCGAACGGGGTCGTGCCCGAGCCGCGCTGACCGCGGCTCGGGCGCTCGTCCTGCGGGCGACCTCGGGAGCCCTCGCTCGGCTCCGCCCGTGACGTGGCTCGAGCCCGATCCCCAGCAGGACGAGCGCGATCGGCAGGCGCGGTCCGCCGAGGCGCCGAGGGTCTCGCCCGCGCCGCCTTCGCCCGTGGCGACGGCTTCTTCCAGCCGATGATGCCGGCGGGCGGGCTCGCCGGGGAGCCGTCGCTGCTGGGCTCGTCGGAGAACCGGATCGAGGGCGCCGGCGACCCCCACGTGCTCGCGCTCGTCGAGCGGGAGGGCTGGCACCTCGAGCACGTCGGATACGTGTTCGTCGAGACCGGCGCGACCACCACGAACCGGATGTTCAACACCGGTCAGGGCGTCGTGACGCGGGGCGTCGTGCAGGGCGTGTACCTGTTCCGGCGCGCCGAGCCGACGACGTAGACCTCACCGCGACGACGTCGGGCCCCGGAGACGACGGAGGAGGGCCGCCCGCGATGCGGACGACCCTCCTCCGGGATGGTGCGGCTGCGCTCAGTCGTTGCCGTTGGACGAGTCGCCGGACGAGTCCGTCGAGTCCGAGCCGTCGTGGCCGTGCTGGCCGTCGTGGCCCGACACCGTCACGCTGACGTCGGTCGAGTCGCCCTGGTCGCCGCCCTGCTGGTCGGTCGAGTCGCCCTGCTGGTCGCTCGAGTCGCCGCCCTGCTGGTCGGTCGAGTCGCCCTGCTGGTCGTCGGCGTGCTTCAGCTCGCCGAGGTGCTTGCCGTGGTCCTTGTGCTGGCCCTGGTCGTCGCCGCTCTCGGTCGAGTCGGACTGCTGCGGCGCGGGCTGCGTCGCCTCCGTCGGCGCCGGGGCGGCCGAATCGGTCGGCTCCGGCGACGCGGTGTCGCTCGGCTGCGGGGCCGCGGTCTCGGTCGGCTCGGGCGACGCGGACTCGGTCGGCGCCGGGTCGACGGTCTCGGTCGGCTCGGGCGAGGCCGACTCGGTCGGGTCGGCGCTCGCGGTGGGCGCGTCAGTGGCGGCCGTGTCGGCCGGCTGCGCGGTCTCGGTCGGCGCGGGCGCGCCGATCAGGACGTGGGCGCTGCTCTGCAGGTCGGACGGCAGCACGCCCGCGTAGGCGGCAGCACTGGTGCCGCCGACGGCGATCAGCCCGGCGGACATCGCGAAGACCGCTTTTCCCGCGAGCAGAGATGTGAACAGAGACATGAATTCCTCCCCCAAGGAATGTTGTGGCCAGGATTTCGGCCGGAGAAGCAGACGATATGGAATCTCTGGGAGAAAGGCGAGTATTCGCCCCAGCACTGGGGGTGAGTCGCTCCATCGACGACCCGCACGCGCGGTGCGAGCTCGACACCTGCATGGCGGACACCGACGAGGGGGAGCGGCTCGCGGCGAACGCGTGGCGGCACGGCTTCCTGCTCGGCCACCCCGCGGATCGGGAGCACATCACCGGCATCGCCGTCGAGCCGTGGCACGTCCGCCTCGTGGGGACCGCGCTCGCCGCCGAGCTGCACCGCACCGGCAACACGTGAGGCGACGCGCCGCCGGGCGCCGGTCTACGCAGTCCGGAGGTGGCGTCCCTCTTCCGCCCTAGGTTGGGTCCACGGCCGCCGAGAGCCGGCTCGGGCGGAGGGAGCGGTGCCATGCGATTCGGGACCGTTCCGCTCGCGTTCGCGGTGCTGTCGACCATCGTGCTGATCGGGGTCGGCGTGCTGCTCTCCATCGGGCGGCGCTGGAAGTTCGAGGTCCGCGCGCTCGTGGTGCTGACCGTCATCTGCGGTGCCGGTGGCGTCTTCATCGCCGGGGTGCAGATGATCTCGATCATGGCGAGCTAGCCCTCGAGGATCGCGAGCGCCGTCGGGGGCAGGATCCGAGGTGCGGGTCCCGCGTCCACGGCGTGCGGTGCTAGTGCAGCAGGCCCACCATCAGGAACAGCGCGTGCAGGTCGCGAGCACCTTCTGCGGCGCAGCCCACTGCGACGAGCAGCCCGACGACCGCGAGGAGCAGCGCGGCCGGGTGCGAGCGGACCGGGGGAGCGAGGAGTGCGGCGACCCGGCGGGGCACCGGACCGCCCTGGCCCGCGGCAGACGCCGCACCGGCGATGCCGAGCGACGCGATCGGGGCGGCACTCGAGCGGCCGTCCCGGGCCAGGGCGGCCTTCGCGATCGCGACAGCCGTGCGCCGGCGGTCACCGGTCACGTCGGCGGCCAGCTCGTCGGCCCAGCGCTCGACGGCGTACTCGACGGTGCGCTGGAGGGGGCGCAGGAAGGGGTTGGCGGCGGCGGCGCAGCGGGTGACGCCGACGAACGCGACGTGCCAGCGCTGGAGGTGCGCGCGCTCGTGCGCGATGAGCGCGACCCGCTCCTCGGGGCGCAAGGCCTCGAGCATCGCGCGGGAGACGACGATCCGTCCGGGCAGGCCCGGGACCGCGTAGGCGTCGCACGACCCGTCGTCGAGCACGACGACCTGACCGGGGGCGTCGAGCCCCGCGGCGCGATCCATGACGTCGAGGAGGGCCACGAGCCGGCGCGCCCCGGCGTGAAGACCGTTCCCCACGGCGGCGGCGAGCAGGACCGCCGCGAGCGCGCCGAGGGAGAGGCTCGCCGGGTCCTCGTGCTGCACGAGCCGGATCGGGTAGCCCTTCATCGCCGCGAGCGCGGGCAGCTGCGCGAGACCGGCGGCGGCGAGGAGCCCGAGCGCGCCGAGGCTCGCGACGGCGAGCACGAGCGCGGCGGCGGTGACCATCCACGCCGCGGTCCGGGGACGCAGGTGCTCGGCGATCGGCCGGGCGGCGACCGCGGCGACGAGCGGCATCGCGATCGGGAGGTAGACGGCGAAGCGCATCAGCGCCGCCCCGTCTCGTCGGGGGCGGATTCGACCAGGCGGCGGAGCAGGGCGGCGTCGCCGGCCGGCAGATCGCCGACGAAGTGCGCCAGCACCGACTCGCGGTCCGGGCCGTGGTCGAGCAGGCTGCGCAGGCGCCGGGCGGTGAGCCGAGCCTCGTCCGTGACGGCGAGGTAGGCGTAGGAGCGCCCTGTCCTCACCCGGTCGAGCAGTCCCTTCTCCTGGAGTCGCGACAGCACGGTCACGACCGTCGTGTAGGCGAGGGCGCCGTCGCCCTCCTCGTTCAGCCAGGTGCGCACCTCGGCGGGGGTGCGCGGCCCCTCGGACTCCTGCAGGAAGCCGAGCACCGAGGCCTCGAGCGAGCCGTGCCGCCTACGCATCCGTTGCTCGTCGCTCATGTCGTCCCCTCCTGCCCGGGCGAGCGTAGCCGCGTCCCCTCCCGCATCCGGGCGAAGCCCTATGGGAGGGACCTGCGCACCCGGCTCAGGAGGTCGAGGATGTGCTCGCGTCGCGTCGTGCGCGCAGCCGCGACGGGGGGCGCTCGTCGGCTCCCGGCCCGCTCCTCGCCGGAGTCGTCGTCGTACGGGCTCAGGATCGGGCGCCGATCGGCTCCGGGGCCGGGTCGCGCAGCAGCCGCGTGGCGGCGCGTCGGACGGGGCGGAGGTCGGTGAAGGCGCGTACGAGCAGCGCGGCGGTCGCGACGGTGAGCCAGCTGCCCAGCACGTCGGTGGGGTAGTGGTCGCCGAGGTACACGCGGCTCGCGCCCACCGCCGCGGCGAACACGACGGCGAGCGCGGTGACCACGAGGCGTGCTCGGGGCAGCCCCCGCAGCACGACGAGCGCGACGAGGATCGTGATGCACGCCGTCGTGTCATGGCCGCTCGGGAAGCTGGCGGCGGAGTCGGGCTTCAGGAGCTCGAGCGTCGCGGGCGGCCTGGTCCGGCCGATCAGCGACTTCAGGACGATCCCGAGCACCCAGGCGGTGCCGGCGGCCGCCACCAGCCGGGCCGCGTCCCAGCGGCGGCGGCGGAGGACGAGCACGACGACGGCGAGGAGCAGCACCCCGATCCCGACCACCTCGGATGCGGCGTCGGTGAGCGCCAGGGCGAGCTGAGTGCCGTGCGGCGAGCGGAGGGCCTCGGCGCGGACGTCGACGCGGAGATCGTGCCGCGTCACGAACGCCGTCTTCGCGAGCAGGCCGAGGCCGACGACCGCCAGCAGGCAGATCAGGGCGAGCAGGGCTTCGACGGTGGGGGTGAGCATCCGTCGCGCCCACGGGCGGAAGGGGATCGCCGATGCCGCCATGCCGTCTCCTCGCGCGCTCCGGGGTCCTGAAGCGTCGCGGGTCCGTGCGGCCGCGGCGCGAGGATCGCCTACAGCGATTGTAGAAACAACGGAGTCGGTCGTTCCTGAACGGCGAGGTGCGCGGCAGCGCGTCGAGGTGTGCGCCGGCGTCCACGGTCATGGGCTCGACCCGGATCGCGGCGCCGCCGGCAGCGAGCGGGCGGCGCTGCGGGCTCGGACCCGAGCCGCAGGGCTCAGCGGAGCCGTGGCCACGCCACCGGGCGCGGGGGAAGACGCAGCCCCTGGGGCACGGCCGCCGCACGCAGGGGCCGCAGCCCGGCGAAGCACGCGGAGCGGCAGTCGGTCACCGGATCCCCGCGCAGCGCGACCAGCGCAGGGAGGCCGTCGTGGCTCGCCTGCCGCAGGGCCGCGTCGATGCCGGCCCCGGCCGACGTGCCGGGAGCGCAGCCGCTGGTCGTGCCGACCAGGGCGGCGAGCAGCGCGATCCCCGCCGCCCGCTGCACGAGTGGGTGCTCGTCCATCGCATCGCTCCCGTCCGGGTGCTCGACCCGTCCTCGTGCCGCGCCAGCGGTGGCGGAGCGCCGCGGCGGGTGCTCCGGCCGCCTGTGAGGACGACGGTCCTCCGACGCCGCGGCGCCGGAAGAGGAGAAGGGCTCAGGCGAACGACGCCGTTCCTTCCCCGGGCGTCCCCGCGCGGTCGAGGGCGCCGCTCGGCGGATGAGGATCTGCAGCCGGCGACCAGCCGCGCCTCCGGTGCGCCCCCTCTCGAGCGCCGAGCGGAGCGCTGCGGAGGGTGTCCTCGACGTCGCGTTCCGCGCGTCGTACTGCGAGGGCCGGAGTGCGGCCCGCACGGAAGGAGCCCGCATGCCCGAGTTCGCGCTGTCGTCGGACGGCACTCCCATCGCGTACGACACGGTCGTCGTCGCCGGGGGAGGACGCCGTCGTGGCCTCCTGCTGACGCTCTGCGGGGCCTTCTTCCTCGACGTGCTCGGGTCGACGAGCGTCTTCGCGGCGTCGCCCGCGATCGGCGGCGCGATGCGACTCGACGCGACGGCGCTGCAGTGGCTGTTCACGGCGGCGACGCTGCCCGGGGGAGCGGTCCTGCTCGTCGGCGGGAACCTCGCCGACCGGTACGGGGGACGGCGGACGTTCCTGCTCGGCCTCGCCGCGTTCACGCTCGGGTCGCTCGGCTGCGCGGTGACCGGCTCCTACGCGGTCCTGCTCGCCTGCCGGGTGGTCCAGGGCGTCGCGGCCGGCGTCTTCGTCCCCGCGTCGCTCGCGGTGCTGCTCGCCACCTTCACCGACGGGACGGAGCGGACGAAGGCGCTCGCGGTCTGGTCGACGGTCAGCGGGGTCGGGGCGACGGCCGGACTGCTGCTCGGCGGGGTGCTGAGCGGTGTGATCGGGTGGCGGTGGGTGTTCCTCATCAACGTGCCCGGCGGTCTGCTGCTCGGGCTCGCCGCCGCGACCCTGCTCCCGCGGACGCCCCGCCGCGGGCGGGAGCCGCTGGACGTCGCAGGCCTCCTGACCTTCACGCTCGGCGCGGCCGCCGTCATCGACGGCCTCAGCGAGATCCCCGAGCAGGGGCTCACCGCGGCTCCGCTCGCGACCTCGGGGCTCGGTGTCGCATCGCTCGTCGCGTTCGTGCTCGTGGAGCGCAGCACGGCTGCGCCCGCGCTGCCGTTCCGGCTGCTGCGGCAGCCTCGCGTGGCCGGCGGGTTGGTCGCGCTCGGCGCCGCGGGTCTCACCGTCGACGGCCTGCTGTTCGCTCTCACCCTGCTGACCCAGCGGCAGCTCGGGTGGAACGCCCTCGGCTTCGCCGCGGCGGCCGCGGTGATGACCGTGACCTCGGTGGGATCGTCGTGGCTCGCCGGCCGGCTCGTGCCGCGGCTCGGCGCACCCGCGCTCGCCGCGATCGGGCTCCTCGCCCTCGGCGCGGCGGGCGTCTGCTTCGCCGCGACGGCCATGGGCGCCCCGACCCTGCTGCTCGCGCCCGGGCTCGTCCTGTTCGGGGTCGGCATGGGGCCCGCCTACGTCGGCGGGTCGAACGCGTCGCTGCTCGCCGTTCCGCCGGCGGACGCCGGGGCCGCCGGCGCCCTGCAGAACATCGCCTTCACGGCCGGCTCCGTCGTCGGCGTCGCGCTCTACGCGACGGGCATCGCGGCGGCGTCCGCTCTCCCCGCGGCCCTGCGATACGTGCCGTCGTTCGCGTGCGGCGCCGTCCTGATGCTGATCGTCGCGGCGTCGCTGACACTCACCACGTCACGGCCGGGCACGCGGGGCTCGGCCGCCTCGTGACCACGGATCTGCGGGTGAATGCCGCCCACGCAGGGCTCGAGCCGTCGGCTGCGGCGGCTCCTCGAGCAGCGGATCGGGCCCTCCGCCCCTGGAGGGACTCCATCCCTGTCGCACGGCCGTCACGCCGCTGGGGGGCGCGCCGGTACCGGCTCCAGGGGCGCACCCGAGGGCTCCGCGAAGGCCACCCACCGGCACGCCGAGTCGCCGCCCTCCGGTCAGCCACTCGTCGTGCCCCTGGAGGGACTCGAACCCCCAACCGTTTCCTTAGGACGGAACTGCTCTTCCATTGAGCTACAGAGGCGTGCGCCGGGTTCCGACAGTGTAGAGGAGCGGGACGAGAGGGGATCGGGATGGACGCCGACGACGAGCGCGAGATCGGCCGGCTCGAGGAGGGGATGTGGCGGTCCGCGACCCGCTTCGACCGGGAGTGGATGCGGGCCGCGCTGACGCCCGACTTCCTCGAGCTCGGCAGGTCCGGCCGCACCTACGACCTCGCCGCGACGCTCGGCGCCGAGGCCGAGCCGTTCACCGCGACGCTGCCGCTCCCCGGGTACCGGCTGTCCGCCCTCGCCGAGGACGTCGTGCTCGCCGTCTACGTCAGCGAGGTCGCCGCAGGCGGCGAGGTGCTGCGCGCCAACCGCAGCTCGATCTGGGTGCGCGGCACCACCGGGTGGCGGCTCCGCTTCCACCAGGGCACGCCGGTGGCCTAGACCTGCACCATCCCGGCGCTCCGCGCCCACTTCGCCGCCGCCTCGGCGCGGCTGCGCGCGCCGAGCTTCGCGCGGATGTTCTCCACGTGCTTCTCGACCGTGCGCGGCTCGATCACCAGCGTCGTCGCGATGTCGCGGTTCGTGCGGCCATCGGCGACGAGGGCGAGCACCTCCTGCTCGCGCACCGTCAGGGAGGGGAGCGAGCGGTGCGATGCTGAGTCCGCCGCGCGCAGCCGGACGTGGTCGAACGCGGCGCCGAGGTGCGGCTGCAGCAGGTCGGCGACGACCCGGTCGCGCCGGGCGAACCGGGAGCGCACCCGCAGCAGCACGAAGCCGAGCACCCGGGAACCGGTGGCGATGCTGAGCGCGAGCCGGTGCTCCGGTGACGGCACCGGTTCGAGCGGCGGCGACGCGGTGCGGGGACCGGGGGCGCCGCGCAGCAGCGCCGCGAACTCGTCGCGCTCCACCTCGATGCCCCCGCGGACGAGGTCACCCCAGTCGGCGTGCTCGTAGGGGATGAGTGAGCCGAGGTCCGTGGCCAGCACCGTGATGAACGATCGCGGCGTGGGAGCGGCGTGCAGCCGCAGCGCGAGATCGAGCACGGAATGGTAGTCGACCGGCGCGACCTCGTCGTCGAGAATGCGCATTCGAACGCCTCCACGGCGCGGTCCGCTCCCGCGCCGAGCGCACCGTACTCCCGGCGGAGTGCGGCTGTCTCCCCAGTTTCCGGGGGCATCTGCGTGTTTCTACGTATGGCGATCCGCCCCGTGCCCGGTCGACGCTGAGGGGACCCGGATGGACGCCGAGCGCGGGTCCATCCATCCATGCCCCATCGGAGGAGCACCATGTCTGTTCGGAAAGCCCTGGCCGTCGCAGCGGCCGCGGGACTGGGGATCGCGGTCGCGACCGGGGCCGGTGGCGCCAGCGCCGCGACCCCGCAGCTGAAGGTCACCAAGGTCCTCTCGAGCGCCTACGTGGCGCCGCTGCAGTTCGCCGTGAGGGGCAGCCAGGTCTACGTCGCCGACTCCGCGATGTCGACCCTCACCGAGATCCACAACCCGAAGCACGTGATCGCCCGGGGCGGCACACCGACGTCGAACCCCGAGGCGAGCGGCGACCTCGCCGGCGTGGCCGCATCCGACGAGGCGGTCGCCTACACGCAGAGCACCGGCGACCACAAGGACACCCGGCTGACCGTGCTGCAGGACGGCCACGTGAAGCTGCGGGTGTCGCTGTCGACGTTCGAGGCGCAGCACAACCCGGACCACCGCAACACCTACGGCGCCGTCGGATCGGTGAACGCCAAGTGCTCCGCGGAGCTCACGAAGGGCACCGGAAGCGTGCGGTACCGCGGGAAGGTGGACTCGCACCCCTACGCGGTCGCGGCTCTCGATCACGACGCCTGGCTGGTCGCGGACGCGGGCGGCAACGACATCCTCAAGGTGGACCGCCACGGCGCCATCTCGGTCGTCGCGGTGCTGCCGCCGCAGACGCTGCACGTGACGGCGGATCTTGCGAAGGCGCTCGGCGCGCCGGACTGCGCGGGCATCGACTACCGCACGGAGCCCGTGCCGACCGATGTGGAGACGGGCCCCGGCGGCATCTACGTGTCGACGCTGCCCGGCGGTCCGGAGGCTCCCGGCGTGCCGGCGCGTGGCAGCGTCTGGCGCATCCACGACTGCCACCTCACCCGCCTCGCGACCGGCTTCGCGCTCGCGACGAACATCGCGGTGGCGGGCAACGGCGACGTCTACGTCGCGCAGCTCGGCGCAGGCGCCATCGCGAAGGTGCACGAGGGCCGCGTCTCGACCGCGGCGATGATCCCCGGCGTCGTCGGCGTCGAGTGGGCGAACAACCACCTGTACGCCTCGACTGCGCCGGCCGTCACCGGCGGCAAGGCGCCGGGGCAGATCCTGCTCCTCGGGTAGGCCCGATCCAGCACGGTGCGGCCCGCGATGACCCGTCAGTCTCGCGGGCCGCATCCGTGCGCCCGCCACGCCACGCCGGGCGCCCGGGGAACGATCGGACGCTCACCGGCGCGTCACCCGGACGGGGGACGCCCGGTGCCTACAGTGGCTACTCGTGTGGCGTGCCGAGGACCTCTCCGCGGAGGACGAGCAGTCGACCCGCACCGACCCCGTGAAGGTGCCGGTGACGGGGCCGACCTCCGCGGTCACGGGCCCGCACGCCGTCACGGTGGGTGACGCCCGCTTCCAGCCCGTGAACATCGCCGCCCCCTCGTGGGAGCGGTGGCGCGACGAGCTCGAGCGGATCGGCGGCACCTCGCCGCTCATCCACTTCGAGGACACCCCGCGCACCCGCATCGAGCTGTCCACGACGCACCCGTCGGGGCTCGCGCAGTTCATCACCGGCAAGACGACGCTCCTGTCGAACCTGATCCGTGAGGACATCGCCTTCCGCACCGCGAGCGCGGCCGCCTCGACGCTCACCGCGAAGGCGGTCGAGCTCGCCGCGACCCGCGGGATCGACTCGATGCACCTCGCGATCGGCCTCGCCGAATGGCGGTTCGAGAAGCAGGAGTTCCGCGGCCCGGTCCTGCTGCGGCCCCTCGCGATCCGACGCTACGGCCGCGACTTCGAGCTGCGCCTGAAGGGCGCGCTCACCCTGAACCCCGGGCTCGTCCGCGCGATGGAGGAGCAGTACGGGATCGTGCTCGACCCCGCTGCCTTCGTCGCCCTCGCCCTGCAGGCCGGTGCCTTCAAGCCGCAGCCGGTCATCGACCGCCTCCGTGAGCTCACCGCGCACCTGCAGCGGTTCAGCGTGCAGCCCCGGCTGCTCATCTCCTCCTTCGCGGAGGTCGGCCCCGCGCTGCTCGCCGACGCCGAGCACCTGGGCCACCCGGTCCTCGACGCGGTAGCGGGCAACCCCGCGGCGATCGAACGGCTCACGCACGGCGTCGAGCGGGTCGAGGTGCTCGGCCAGGACGAGAGGCCTCCGACGTTCGACACCGCCGTGCTCGACGCCGATCCGGAGCAGGAGCAGATCGTCGCGCAGATCGCGGCGGGCGACACGCTCGCCGTCCACACGCTGCCCGGCACCGGGGCGACGCAGACCATCGTGAACGCGCTCGGCGCGCTCGTCGCGAAGCACAGGCGGGTGCTCGTCGTGAGCCCCCGGCACGCGACGCTCCGCGGCGTGGCCACGCGGCTCGCCGACGTGGGCCTCGGCGGCCTCGCGGTGTCGCCGAGGACGCTGCGCCGCGACCTGATCGCCTCGATCTCCCGCAACGAGAAGGCCGCCCAGCCCGAGACCGGTGAGGTCGACGAGGCCCTCGTGCGCCTGCGCTCCGTGCTGCTCGACTACCGCTCGGCGCTCACCCGCCGGGACCCGCAGCTGCGCGTCAGCGTGCTCGACGCGCTCGGCGAGCTGTCGCGCCTCGCGCTGCTGCCTGAGCCGCCCGCCACCACCGCCCGGCTCTCGACCCGCGCGGTCGAGGCGCTCGCCATCGACCGCGCGTCGGTCGCCGCCGCGCTGCAGCGGGCCGCGGCGCTCGGCGAGTTCCGCTACGGCCCCGGCGACTCGCCCTGGTACGGCGCGATGTTCTCCACGGCGGACGCCGCCGCCACCGCGCACCGGCTCGCGAAGCGCCTCTCCCAGGCCGACGTGCCGCGGCTGCTCGAGCGCGCGAACGCCCTGCTCGCCTCGACGCGGCTCCGCCCGTTCACCACCCTCGCCGAGCTCGGCATCTACCTGCGGCTGCTGCTCGACATCCGCGAGACGCTCGACAAGTTCGTGCCCGCGGTGTTCGACCGCTCGCTCGGCGAGCTCATCGTCGCCACCGGGCCGCGCCGCGACGCCCGCGAGATGTCGAGCGTCAACCGGCGCCGCCTCAAGAAGCTCGCCCGGGAGTACGTGCGCCCCGGCGTGCACATCGCGGACCTCAACGACTGGCTCGTGCGCGTGCAGCAGCAGCGGGTGCTCCACCAGCGCTTCGTCACGGGCGGCGTCACGCCCGATGTGCCCGCCGGCATCACGGACCTCTGGACGGACTACCAGCGCGCCGCGTCCGAGCTCACCTCGCTCGACGAGCCGCTCGGCACGGCGAACACGCCCGACTCGCTGCTGCAGATGCCGATCGACTTCCTGCCCGAGCGGCTCGCCGCGCTCGCCGCGGACTCCGAGGTGCTCCACAACCTGCAGGACCGCACCCAGCTCGTCGCCGAGCTGCGCGACCTCGACCTCGCGCCGCTGCTCGAGGACCTCGCCGGGCGGCACGTCGCGCCCGAGCAGGTCGCCGTCGAGCTCGAGCTCGCCTGGTGGAAGAGCGTGCTCGAGCGGATGCTCGCCGACGACCCGGCGCTCCTCGGCGCGAACACGACCGTGCTCGACCGGCTCGAGCAGGACTTCCGGCTCGTCGACGAGGCGCACCAGAAGTCGAACGGGAAGCGGCTCGCCTGGCAGCTCGCCGACGCGTGGCGGCTCGGCGTCACCGACTGGCCGGGGGAGGCCGAGGCGCTGCGGCAGCTGCTGCAGGCGAAGATCGACGACCCGGTCGTGCTCCACCGCGAGGCGCCGCACCTGCTCAAGCTGCTCGCCCCGGTGTGGCTCGCCTCGCCGTACGAGGTGCACGAGCTCGGCGACGCGATCCCGTTCGACACCGTCTTCGTGGTCGACGCCGCCGCGCTGTCGGTCGCCGAGGGCATCGGCGCGGTCCGCCGTGCGAAGCAGGTCGTCGCGTTCGGCGACCCGGTCACGCAGACGCCGAGCCCGTTCGACATCGCGGTGCGGGAGACCGAGCCGCCGCGCGAGACGCAGCGCCGGCTCGACGAGCGCGCGGCCGACTCCGTCTTCTCCCGGCTCGCCGACCTCGTGCCGTCGCTCGAGCTGACGACGAGCTACCGCGCCGGCGGCGAGGACCTCGCGGAGGCCGTGAACCGCCGCTTCTACGAGGGCCGCATCGAGAGCGTGCCGTGGGCGGGCACGTTCCTCGGCCACGGCAGCCTCGTGCTCGACTACGTCGACAACGGCCACGGCCTGCCCGACGCCGAGACCGGCACCGTCGAGGCGGTGGAGCCCGAGGTGCAGCGCGTCGTCGACCGCGTCATCGAGCACGCGCAGCACCGGCCGCGCGAGTCGCTCATGGTGATCTCCGGCAGCGCGAAGCACGCGGTGCGGGTGCAGCAGGCGGTGCTGAAGGCGCTCGTGCGGCGTGGCGACCTCATGGACTTCTTCGTGCGCGACCAGCCCGAGCCGTTCATGGCGGTCACCCTCGCCGAGGCGGTGGGACACAGCCGCGACCGCGTGATCTTCAGCGTGGGGTACGGGCGGACGCCCCACGGGCGCGTGCTCGCCTCGCTCGGCCCGCTCGCCCAGCCCGGTGGCGAGCGGCTCCTCGCGGCGGCCGCGACCCGCGCCCGCCGCGGCCTCGCCGTCGTCTCCTGCTTCCGGCCCGAGGACCTCGAGGGCGAGCGGATGCCGCAGGGCGTGCTCGCGCTCCGACGGCTGCTCGCCGACGCCGAGGCGCGCGTCGCCGACACGTCACCCGATGACGAGCGCGACGCGATGCTCGTCGACCTCGCGCGCCGCCTCCGGGTGCTCGGCATGCGCGCCTCGCTCGGCTACCACGGCAAGCTCGCGCTCGTGGCCTCGTACGGCTCCCGCGCGATCACCGTCGAGACCGACGCGACGCTCGGCTCGGGCACCCTGCGGCAGAGCCTGCGCCTCAAGCCCGAGATGCTGAAGCGCCTCGGCTGGCACTACCTCCGTGTGCACAGCTTCGACCTGTTCTCCGACCCCGACGCCGTCGCGCAGCGCATCGCGATCGCCCTCGGGGCGCGCGAGCCGTCGCCGCTCACGAACACGATCCCGATCGTCGAGGTCCGCCCCTGACCGCAGGGCGGCGGCACCGACGGGTGCGGACCCCACCGGCGCCGGGCTCGGACCCGGCGCCGCAGTCGGGCGACGTCGCGGCCGAGGACGAGCCGCGAGCGTGGGGCGATCGCGGCGACGGCAACGACGCGCGCCTGCGCGAGGACGTGCCGCCGCACTGGGGCTGACCGGCCGCGCTGCTCCGGATCCTCGCCGCTCTCCGGCGGCCGCAGCGACACGGATCCGGAGCAGGAGGCTCAGGTCGGCGGGACCGCCGGCCGCGTCGGTGGCTGGGCGTGGTCGCCCTCCGGCGACGGGCGCCCGGCGAGCAGGTCGCGGATCTCGATGAGCAGCTCGGCCTCGGTCGGCGGGGTGTCGGCCGGGGTCGCGGTCGGCTCCTCCTGCTTGCGCTGGAAGGCCCGCTTCATCGCCCAGTTCGCCGGCAGCACGAGGGCGAAGTAGACGACCGCGGCCACGATCACGAAGTTGATCACCGCGCCGAGCACGGCGCCGAACTTGAGCTCCGCCGGTTTGTGCGTGAGCGTCGGGATCGCCACGATGAGCGTCCTGTCGAGGCTGCTCGCGTTGAACAGCGCGCCGATGAGCGGCGTGATGACGTTCGTGACGACCGACGTCACGATCGCGGTGAACGCGGCGCCGATCACGACGGCGACCGCCAGGTCGAGCACGTTGCCGCGCAGCAGGAAGTCCCGGAAGCCCTTCACGGACCCCAGGTCTAGCACCGCGGTGCGTCAGGAGGCGGGAGTGCTCGCCGTCTTCGTGCCGCTGTCGGACTTCGCGGGCGCGGCGGGCGCCGACGTGGGGCTCGTCGACGCGCCGTCGGACTTCGTGGCGGCATCGGCCTTCGCGGCCCCGTCACCCTTCTTCGCGCCCTCGCGGGAGTCGGTGCGGTAGAACCCGGAGCCGTTGAAGGTGACGCCGATGGAGCCGTACTGCTTGCGGAGCGTGCCGCCGCAGGTGGGGCAGACGGTCAGCGCAGCGTCGCTGAACTCCTGGTGCACCTCGAGCGGGGTGCCGCAGTCACGGCACTTGTAGGCGTACACGGGCATGCTCACGTCCTCCGTCGGTGACCGGAACGCGTGGAGAAGTCCACGGTGCGAGTGGGGGTGACCACGCCGTCGAGCGCCTCGTCATGACGCTCGCGGGGCACCTCGTCCACGAATTCGCCGTCGAAGACTACCCCGTAGACGGGCGGGCACCGCTCCATCGAGCCGAGCGTCTTGTCGTAGTAGCCGCGGCCCCAGCCCATGCGCATCCCGGACCTGTCCACGGCGGCGGCCGGTACGACGATCAGGTCGACGTCGTTGATCGCGATCGGCCCGAGCGGCTCGCCGACCGCCTCGGGCACGCCGTACGCGCTGATGAACTCCTCCTCGCCCGGCGTCGCGGTCGTCCAGTCGAGCAGGCCGTCGGCGCGCGAGATCGGGAACAGCACCCGCACGCCCTGCTGCTTCGCCCAGTTGAGGAAGGGGCGCGTGTTCGGCTCGTCGACGGCGGAGAGGTAGCAGGACACGCTGCGCGCGCCGAACCGCTGCACGAGGGCCGTCAGCTGCGCCGTGATGCCCTCGGTCGCGGCGCGGCGCTCCGACTGCGTGAGGGTGCGCCGACGCTCGCGCAGCTCGGCCCGGAGTGCCCTCTTCTGGGACATGGCATCGGCGCTCATACCAGGATCCTAAAAAGGAACGCTCGGTTAGCCTGGCGCCATGGCGCAGCACCACATCACGAAGGCCGTCATCCCGGCCGCGGGACTCGGGACCCGATTCCTCCCCGCGACCAAGGCGATGCCCAAGGAGATGCTGCCCGTCGTCGACAAGCCCGCCATCCAGTACGTGGTCGAGGAGGCCGTCGCCGCCGGTCTGCACGACGTGCTCATGGTCACGGGCCGCAACAAGTACGCGCTCGAGAACCACTTCGACCGGGTGTACGAGCTCGAGGCCACGCTCGAGCGCAAGGGCGACCACGCGAAGCTGCAGCGCGTGCACGAGTCGACGAACATCGCCGACATCCACTACTTCCGCCAGGGCGACCCGATGGGCCTCGGCCACGCGGTGCTCCAGGCGCGCATGCACGTCGGGCACGAGCCGTTCGCGGTGCTCCTCGGCGACGACCTGATCGACTCGCGCGACCCGCTGCTGTCGCGCATGATCGCCGAGCAGACGAAGCGGCGCGCCTCGATCGTCGCGCTGCTCGAGGTGGACCCCGACCAGATCCACCTCTACGGCGCCGCCGCGGTCGAGCCGACCGACGAGGAGGACGTGGTGCGCATCACGGGTCTCGTCGAGAAGCCGTCGAAGGAGAACGCGCCCTCGAACCTCGCGATCATCGGCCGCTACGTGCTGCGCCCCGAGGTGTTCTCGGTGCTCGAGCACACCGAGCCGGGCAAGGGCGGCGAGATCCAGCTCACCGACGCGCTGCAGCGCATGGCGAAGGCGCCGGAGTGGACGGGCGGCGTGTACGGCGTCGTCTTCCGCGGCCGTCGCTACGACACCGGCGACAAGATCGACTACATCAAGGCGATCCTGCAGCTCGCGACCGAGCGCGACGACCTGGGCCCCGAGCTGCGGCCCTGGCTGAAGCAGTTCTCGGCCGGTCTCGACTGAGCGACGAGGCAGCCGTGCC
Source organism: Amnibacterium sp. CER49 (assembly GCF_029846255.1). GTDB lineage: Bacteria > Actinomycetota > Actinomycetes > Actinomycetales > Microbacteriaceae > Amnibacterium. The sequence goes on from NZ_JARVWQ010000001.1 coordinate 1,939,943, forward strand.
CATCCCCACCTTGGCGAGCGGCGCGATCGCGATCCGGCCCATCCGGCTGCGTGACGCGCGCGCCGTCGAGCGCGAGCTCGTCGAGGGCCGCTCCTGGCTGCGCGAGTGGGAGGCGACGAGCCCGCGCGGCTCCGTGGGCTTCGACACGCGCTCCAGCATCCGCGCGCTGCAGCAGAACGCGCGCAACGGGCAGGGGCTGCCGTTCGTCATCGAGGTCGACGGGCAGGTCGCGGGCCAGCTGAACGTCACGTCGATCTCCTACGGGTCGCTGTCGTCCGCCACCATCGGGTACTGGATCGCGGAGCGCTTCGCGGGCCGGGGCGCCACCCCGACCGCCGTCGCGCTCGCGACCGACCACTGCTTCCAGGCGCTCGGACTGCACCGGATGGAGATCTGCATCCGGCCCGAGAACGCGAAGTCCCTGCGCGTGGTCGAGAAGCTCGGCTTCCGCTACGAGGGGCTCCGCCGGCGCTACATCCACATCAACGGCGCCTGGCGCGACCACTTCTGCTTCGCGCTCGTCACCGAGGAGGTGCCCCAGGGCGTCCTCCGCCGCTGGCGCGAGGGCTCGGTGCCGGTGGACGCCGCGGCGGTGCCGGAGTCCGACCAGGAGCTCGCGCGCAGCCGCTTCCCCTGACCCGCCGCTCCCGCCCGTCCGACCACCGCGTCTAGGTACTTCGCCCTCGTGTAGGTCCGGATCCGCCTTCTGGACCTACGCCCGGGCGGATCACCTACGCGCGGTTCCGCTACGACATGCCGGCGGCCAGGACTGGGGAGTCCCGCGTGCCGGGGACACGCCCGCGTGTCGGCTGGCGCGACACGCGCTCGTGCGCTCCCGGTGCGGAACCCGCGCTGACCGTAGCGTCGTGGTATGGCGGGCGGGTTCGGCGGCGGGGTGATCCTCGCGTTCGCGGCCGTGCTCTGGCTGCTCTACCTGACGCCCGCGTTCGTGCAGCGACGCCGCTACCTGCAGACCGAGCGGACCGCCGTCCGGCTGCAGCAGACGCTCCGCGTGCTCGCGGAGACCACCGAGGTGCCGGACGAGGTCCGGGCCGAGGTGACCGCGCGGAGCATCGCCGACCAGCACCGTGCGCTCCGCGAGGCCGCCCGGCAGGCCGAGAGCGTGTCCCGGCCGCGAGAAGCCGCCGCCGAGCGTGCGCTGCGTCGCCGCAGCCGGCAGCCGCGCGAGCCTCGGCAGCGCGCCCGTGCGGTCTCCGCGCTCGCCGCGGCGCGACTCCGCCGGTCGCGGATGCTCGCTGGCGGCGTGCTGCTCGTCTCGGTCGCCGTCGCCTCCTTCGGCCTGCCGTCCGCGATGTCGGGCGGCACCTGGCTCCCGCTCGTGCTCGGGATCGTCGGGCTGCTCGGCGCGCTCGCGCTCCTGCAGCGTGCCGCGACGGTCGCCGCGGCGCACCGCCTCGTCGACGCCGTCGACCGCACCGTCGTCGTCCCGGAGGCGCAGCGCAGCTTCGTCGACTGGCAGCGCGGCGAGCAGGTGCGGCCGACCTGGACGCCGGTGCCCGTGCCGCGACCGCTCTACCTCGACCGTGAGGAGGCCCGCGGGCCTCGCGAGGATCCGGCCGCCGCGGCCGCCCGGCTCGACGCCGCCGCCCGCCGGTCCGACAGCGCCCTGCGTGCGGCCCAGGGGGCGCCCGAGGTCGTGTCGATCGACACGAGCGGCATCCGCATCGGCTACCCCGCGCCCGGCGTCGTGCACGAGTCGGGTCCGGTGCTCACCGACCTCGACGCGGTGCTGCGCCGTCGCCGCGCCGGCTGACCCCGGCGCATCACGACGTCCCGGGTTCAACGGGCTGAACATCGCTCGACGTCCCGGGCTCCGTGCTCCTAGCGTGCGACCTCGTGAGCGAGCCGCGGCGACCGGACATCCAGGGGCTCCGCGCCGTCGCCGTGCTGCTCGTGGTCGGGCTGCATGCACTGGGGGAGCCACGCGGTGGCTTCGTCGGCGTCGACATGTTCTTCGTGATCAGCGGCTTCGTGATCACCTCGGGCCTGATGCGCGAGGTGTCGAGGTCTGGACGCATCGCGCTGCCCGGGTTCTACCTTCGGCGGGCACGGCGGATCCTGCCGGCGTCGCTGCTACTGCTCGGCGTCGTCGGGCTGCTCGCGCTGCTGCTTCCGCCGACCGTCCGGGGGAAGGTGAGCGACGACCTGCTCTGGGCGCTGCTCGGAGGCGAGAACTGGAGGCAGATGAGCATCGGCGCCTTGACCTCGAGCGACTTCAACCCGGTCGGCCACTACTGGTCGCTGGCGGTGGAGGAGCAGTTCTACCTCGTGTGGCCCCTGCTGATCCTCGTCGGCACCGCCGTCGGCCGGCGTTGGAACCGGCCCGTGGGCGGCGCCGCCGTGGCGGTCGCTGCGGTGCTCGTGGCATCGCTGCTCGTCAGCCGGACGGACACCGCCGGTGCTGTCGGGCTCGGGTACTTCTCGACCGCCTCGCGGGGCTGGGAGCTGGCTGCCGGCGGCCTGCTCGCGCTGCTCCCGGTGGGAGCGCCGGATCGCACGCGCCGCCTCGGGTTCGGCCTGGTCGGAGCGGGTGCGATGGCGGTGGCCGCTCTGCTGATGCCGAAGGCGTTCGTGTACCCGTTCCCGGGAGCGCTGCTGCCGGTGTTCGGGACTGCGGCGCTTCTCGTCGCCGCGCCGCGGGTGCTCGCGATCCGGCCACTCCGAGTCGTCGGCGACCTGTCGTACTCCCTCTATCTCTGGCACCTGCCGGTGCTCGCGTTCGTCTGCGGCTTCCTCGGGGTCACTCCCGCCGCGATCCTGTCGGCGCTCGCCCTGTCGGTGCTGCTGGCCTGGGTCTCGTACCGGTTCGTGGAGCAGCCGTTCCGCGACGGCCGGGTCGCGGCCGCGGTCGGGGCGCTGCTGCGCCGCGACCGCACCCCCGATGCGGAGTCGCCGACGTCGGAGGCGCACCGCGTCGCACCGTCTCCGGTCTGACTCTCTGCGTCCCTCACGCATTCGGCTCAGCGGCCGATCCGCCACCGATTCGGCTCGTGAGCAGGATCCGTTGCTGCCGTCCGAATCGGTGGCGGGAACGAGAAAGGCCCCGTCCGACTGGACGGGGCCTTCTGCGTCGTGGACCCAGGGGGATTCGAACCCCCGACCTTCTCATTGCGAACGAGACGCGCTACCAACTGCGCCATGGGCCCGTGTGCGCGGACCAGGCTAGCACCCCGGGGCAGGCCGATCCGGGCGCCGACGCGCGGTCAGGCCGGGGACGGCGTGGGCGTCGCCGGCCTGAAGCGCAGCGCCGACCACGTCGCGTCGAGCGCGATCTGCCGCACCGGGCGGATGCCGAGCGCCTCGGCCGCCGCCGCGAGACGGTCGCGGTTCAGGTCGGTGCCGAGGGCGCCCGCCTTCGGGTACGCGATCCAGGCGACGCGGTCCGCCCGGGCGGCCTCGACGGCCTCGCCGATGCCGTCGAGATCGGACCGCATGCGCACGAAGGCGAGGACCGCGGGGGAGCCCGGGGCGCCGAGCGCCACGCCGTCGAGCTCGAGCCCGTCGGGCGCTCCGACCACCTCGAGCGCGACGCCGGGGCGCAGCTGCAGCTTCGCCGACAGCTCCATGCGGCGATCCTCGCACCCCCGCGGGGTCAGGCCCGTCGGCTAGGTTGCGCCCGATGGGATCCGGCACGCTGCACGGCGACGACGCGATCGACGAGGTCGCGTGGCGTCGGCTCGACCGCCGCCTGTGGGCCGCGTCGCGCCAGGGGCGGCCGCTCGGCACCGTCGAGCACGGTCATCGCTACACCGCGCTCGACGTCGACGGCGGCACGATCGGCCGGTACGACGGCCTCGACACCGCGATGGCCGCGCTCGCCGCGCACCACGGCGGTCCGCCGCTGCCGGCGCCCCGCCCGGTGCGCGTCGTGGTCGAGCGCACCGCCTTCACCGTGACGAGCGCGTTCGGGCTCGGCGCGGTCGCGGTGATCGGGTACGCGATCGCAGCGGGGCTCTTCGGCTAGCGGCTCGAGCGGAGGCGCATCAGGCCGCAGGCCCGTCGTCCGTCGGACAGAGCATGCGGGTCGCCGAGAACTGGTCGCGGCCGCGCTCGAACGTGTGCTGCGCGAGCGGTCGTCCGCAGATCGGGCAGGACGGGTCGGCCGGCGGCACGTAGGGCGCCTCGGGGCGGCCGATGCCGACCTGCGCGGGACCGACCCAGGGCAGGAGGCCTCGGTCGATGCGCCGCGCCCACCCGAACAGCCGATCCTTCACCATGTCGAGCAGTCTAATCCTTCGTGCACTAACGATCGCGCTACGCTGGCGACATGACGGATCCCCTCGCGCTCGACCGGCAGGTGTGCTTCGCGCTCGCGGCGACGAGCCGCAGCGTCGTGGCCTTCTACCGGCCCGTGCTCGAGCCGCTGGGGCTGACCCATCCGCAGTACCTCGTGATGCTCGCCCTCTGGGAGCGCAGCCCCCGCACCGTGCGGGCACTCGCGGACGCCCTCCACCTCGAGCCCGCCACGCTCACCCCGCTGCTGAAGCGGCTCGAGGCCGCGGGCCTCGTCACCCGCGAGCGCAACCGGGCGAACGAGCGCGAGCTCGCCGTCGGCCTCACGGACCGCGGGACTGCGCTGCGCCGTCGGGCCGAGCAGGTGCCCGCTCGTATCGTCGAGCGGCTCGGGATGCCGCTCGCGGCGCTCGAGGAGCTCCGCGACCGGCTCACCGAGCTGCTCGCCGCCACTCGCCGTGCGGAGCAGGCGGGGGCCGAGCAGACCGAGGACGGCGGCCGCGCCGCCTGACCCGTCCGCTCGACGGCCGCCGACATCCCGCCGAGCATCCCGTGGGAACCGGGCCGCCCGCGCGGTGCCGCCCGACGGCCCCTCCGTAGCGTGAGGTCGGTCGGCGAAGGGGAGCGGATGCGCATCGTGGTGGTCGGGGCGACCGGCAACGTGGGGCTCGGGGTGCTGCGGCGCCTCCAGCGGGAGCAGGACATCGAGATCGTCGGGGTCGCCCGGCGCGTCCCGGGCCCGGACGCGCCCCCGCCCTACGCCGGCGTCTCCTGGCACGCCATCGACATCGCCGAGGACACGGCGGTCCGTGACCTCACGCTGGCGTTGTCCGGCGCCGACGCCGTGATCAGCCTCGCGTGGCTGCTGCAGCCGAACCACGACGAGCGGGTGCTCGCCGCGACGAACGTCGGCGGCCTCCGGCACGTGCTGCAGGCGGTCGCCGCGGCGGGGGTCCCCCAGGTCGTCGTCGCGTCGTCGGTCGGGGCGTACAGCCAGGGGCCGAAGACCGCGCGGGTCGACGAGACCTGGCCCACCGGCTCGATCGCGAGCTCGCACTACGGGCGGCACAAGGCGAGGGTCGAGCGGATGCTGGACGCCTTCGAGGGCACCCATCCCGACATCGTCGTCACCCGGCTGCGGCCCGGGCTCGTCATGAACAGGAAGGCGGGCGCCGACCTCGTCCGCCTCTTCGTCGGGCCGTTCGTGCCGACCCGGTGGATGACCCGCGTCCCGCTCGGGGTGCTGCCGATGCCGATCCGCACCGTCTCGCAGGTCGTGCACGTGGACGACCTCGGCGACGCCTTCTGGCGGGCGGTCGACCGGCGCGCGGGCGGCGCCTTCAACATCGCCACCGAGCCGCGCGTCGGCCCCGAGGAGGTGGCGGAGGTGCTGAAGGCCAGGTGGATCCCGGTGCGCATCGCCCCCGTGCGCGGCGCGATCTGGCTCGCGTGGCAGCTGCACCTCATCCGCGTCGACCCGGGCTGGCTCGACATCGCCCTGAGCGTGCCCGTCATGTCGACCGAGCGCGCGCGCCGTGTGCTCGGCTGGGAGCCGGAGGTCGACGCGATCGACGCGCTGCGCGAGGCGATCGTCGGCGTCGCGGACCATGAGATCGAGGCCGCGTCCCCGCACCTCGGGCGCCATCCGTGGCCGCCGACCATGGCGCAGTAGGCGTCCGCCCCGCACCACGGCGAGGCGGACGCCCTCCGTCTCAGCGGTTCAGGGTCGCCATGCCCTGCGCGGCGTAGCGGTCGCCGGCCGCCGCGCCCGACGGCGCGACCCGGTCGATCTCCGCGAGGTCCTCCGCGGTGAGCGTCACCTCGAGCGCCGCGACGTTCTCCTCGAGGTTCGGGATGCGCCGCGTGCCCGGGATCGGCACCACGTCGTCGCCTTGCGCGAGCACCCAGGCGAGCGCGAGCTGCGACGGCGTCACGCCCTTCGCCTCGGCGATCTTCCCGACCTCATCGAGCAGCTCGAGGTTCTTCCGGAAGTTGTCGCCCTGGAATCGGGGGCTCGTGCGACGGAAGTCGTCCTCGGCGAAGTCGTCGACCGAGCGGATCCTCCCGGACAGGAAGCCCCGGCCGAGCGGCGAGTACGGCACGAAGCCGATGCCGAGCTCGCGGACGGTCTCGAGCACCCCGTCGTCCTCCACGTCGCGCGTGAACAGCGAGTACTCCGTCTGCACGGCCGTGAGCGGGGCCGTCGCATGCGCCTTCCGGATGCTCGCGGGCGACGCCTCGCTGATGCCGAGGAAGCGCACCTTGCCGGCCTGCACGAGCTCGCCGAGCGCTCCGAAGGTGTCCTCGACGGGCACGTCCGGGTCGACCCGGTGCTGGTAGTAGAGGTCGATCACGTCGATGCCGAGCCGCGACAGCGATCCGTCGACCGCTCGCCGCAGGTAGTCGGGCGACCCGTTCACCTTCCCCGTGCGGTTGCCCTGCTCGTCGATCTCGTTGCCGAACTTCGTCGCGATCACGACCTCGTCGCGCCGGTCGGCGAGCGCCTTCCCGACGAGCCGCTCGTTCGTCCACGGGCCGTAGACGTCGGCGGTGTCGAAGAACGTGACGCCGAGGTCGAGCGCGCGGCGGATCGTCGCGGTCGACTCCTCATCGTCGTGCGCGCCGTAGAAGGCGCTCATCCCCATGCAGCCGAGTCCCTCGGCCGAGACGACGAGCCCCTGCCCGCCGAGCGTGCGCGTGTCCATCGCGTTCCTCCCTCGTGTCGGTCCTGGCGGACCGCGGATCGGTCTACCCGCGCGTGGCTGAGTGCTGCCCGGACGGGGAGGATGGGTGCATGACCGACCCGCCGGCGCTGCTCGCCCGCGTCGCGCGGCTGCTCGCGGGGCGCCCGCGGGTGCTCATCGGCATCGCCGGTGCCCCCGGCGCTGGCAAGTCGACGCTGGCCGCGGCGCTCGCGGGCGCGGCGGAGGACGCCGGCATCGCCACGGCGGTCGTGCCGATGGACGGCTTCCACCTCGCCGACCGGGCGCTCGCCGCCCTCGGCCGCCTCGATCGCAAGGGCGCGCCCGACACCTTCGATGCGGGCGGGTACGCGGCGCTGCTGCAGCGCATCCGCGCCGGCGACGGCATCGTGTGGGCGCCGGCGTTCGAGCGGGACCTCGAGCAGCCGATCGCCGGGTCGATCGCGGTGCCGCCCGCGACGCGGCTCGTGCTCACGGAGGGCAACTACCTGCTGCTGCCGGACGCGCCGTGGTCGCACGCGCGGGCGGCGCTCGACGAGACCTGGTTCGTCGAGGTCGACGGCGACCTGCGGCGGGAGCGGCTCCTCGCGCGGCACGTGCGGTTCGGCAAGGCGCCCGACGCGGCCGCCGAATGGGTGTCGCGCAGCGACGAGCCGAACGCCGTCCTCGTGCAGGGAACGCGCGCCTCCGCCGATCTCCTGCTGCGGATCCCGTAGGTTCGGCGACCGAATCGCCCGTCATTCCAGCGGAAACCGGGTCGGTCTACCCAGGAAGCCGGGGGTGGGCCGGCACGTGGCGCGGGGAAGGCCGACGGCTTTCTACCAGAGTCCGACTGCCCTTCCGCGGATCCGCGCCCGACGTGTCGGAGATCGAATAGGCGCTCCTTCAAGCGCCTCTCGAACGTTATCGATCACCGTTTCGAAACGCCCAGCCGAAAAAACGCTGAAAACGCCTTCGAATTGCGCGCGGAATAGACGGAATTCCCGCTACAGTCATGTGCATCGCGCAGCCCCCGCTCCGCGTCATCCGATTCCGACTTCCGGGGAGAAACGCCGAACATGGCACAGAAGTACATCGTGCAGCTCGTCGACGACCTCACGCAGCAGCCCATCGAGGACGGGGCCGGCGAGAGCGTGCGATTCGCGCTCGACGGCGTCAGCTACACCATCGATCTCACGCGTGAGCACGCCGACGACCTGCGGAACGCGCTCTCGCAGTACGTGAACGCTGCTCGCAAGGCCGACGTCGCAGTCAAGGCCAAGTCGTCCACCGGTTCCTCCTCGCGCGGCGGCGCGAAGAGCGGCGGCGACCTCAAGGTGGTCCGTGAATGGGCCAACCAGAACGGTTTCCACGTCTCGAGCCGGGGTCGCATCCCGTCGAACGTGCAGGAGGCGTACAACGCGGCCAACTGACGGCCGATCGAGAGGGAGGGCCCGGCGCGGAGCGATCCGCGCCGGGCCCTCCCGTCGTTCCCGGGAGGAACGCTCGGCGGGCGTTCGTATCCTGTCCGGATGATCTCCCGGGAGCTGGCGCTGCGGCTGCGCGAGGCCGGACTCGTCTGGCGACCCGAGGCGGGGGATCGCTTCCAGTTCCTGAAGCAGGACATGGAGTCGACCGGCACCGAGCTGTTCACCGTCAGCGACATGACGATCGAGGCGCACCACTACCCGACCGGCGTGGTGCTCGGGTTCAACGGCACCACCGAGTGGGCGCTCGACTCCGTCGCGCTGGAGGACGCGCTCTGGTTCCCGCGCGAGGACCAGCTGCGGCAGGCGCTGCGCGGCACCTTCCTCCGCCTCGAGCGCGACGACGCCGGGCGCTTCGTCGTCCGCACCGTGTTCCGCGGCGAGCCGCGCGAGCACGCCGCCGACACCGCCGAGGACGCCTACGCGCTCGCGGTGCTCGCCGAGGTCGAGTCGGCGCTCGCATGACGACCGTCGCCGCCGTGGTCGCGGCGATCGCCGCGGTCGCGGGCGTCGTCGCGTTCCTGCTCGTGCCGGATCGCGGTCCCCGCCGGCCGCGCGACCCGGACGAGGACGACCGGGGCTAGGCCGGCTGCACCGGGACGGGCGCGGTCTCCGGCACCGGGCCCGCGTCGCGGCCTCGCATGTCGGGCGTCGCGCGGTGCGCCGCGGCGGCGACGCCCAGCGCCACCGCGGAGAGCACGGCGCCGCAGCCGAACGCGGCCGGCGGGCCCGCCACGTCGAGGAACCAGCCGGCGAGCGCAGCGCCGAGCGCACCGCCGATCAGCTGGCCCGTGTTCGTCCAGCCGTAGGCCTCCGCGGTGTCGCTGAAGCGCACGGACGACGACACGATCGCCGACATCACGCCGAGGGCGGGGGCGATGCCGAAGCCGGCGACCACGAGCGCGCCGGAGATGCCCGCGAACCCGGAGACGAAGGGGAGCAGCGCCGAGCCGGCCGTCACGATGAGCAGCCGCAGCGTGAGCGACCACCGGCGCATCGGCAGGCGCCCGAGCGCGAACCCGCCGACGAGCGAGGCGAGCGACCAGATGGCGAGCACGACCCCGGAGAGCGGGTTCGTCGTGCCGAAGGCGCCGGGCACGCTCGCCTCGACGTCGGCGCAGGCCGCGATCATGAGGAACCCGACGACCGTCGAGAGCAGCACCGGCGGCCGCGCCAGCACGGCGCCGAAGCGGCGCTTGCTGCGCGGGATCCGCACGCGGCCGACCTCCGGCGACGCGGCGAACCACGCGCCGCCGCCGAGCAGCAGGGCGACCGACAGCAGCAGGCCGAGCGCCGTGCTGAGCGTGGTCGCGACGAAGGTGACGGCGACCGGGCCGCCGATCCAGATGAGCTCCTGCAGCGACGCGTCGAGCGAGTAGAGCGGGGTGAGCATCCGCGCGTTCACGAGCTTCGGGTAGATCGTGCGCACGGCCGACGTGATCGGTGGGAACGCGAGCCCTGCGAGGAACGCGAGCGCGACGACGCCGGCGAGGGGCATCGGCACGAGCGCGATGACCGCGACCCCCGCGGCGCAGGCGATCGCCGTGACGATGATCACCGGGCGCATCCCCACCCGCCCCATGAGCCGCCCCGTGGCCGGTCCCGCGAGCGCCTGCCCGATGCTGAGCGCGGCGAGCGCCACGCCGGCGGCGCCGAAGGAGTGCGTCGAGCGCTCGACGTGGAAGAGCAGGCCGAGCGAGAGCATGCCGCTCGGGAACCGGGCGACGAGCTGCGCGGCGATGATCCGCGCGACGCCCCGGGTTCTCAACAGCCCGCCGTACCCACCGCTCACAGGCCCTCCATCCTAGGTCCCGCCCAGTGTCCGGGCCTCGGCCTACGGTCTCCCCAGCGACCCCCTCGTTGTCCACAGCCATCCCCAGGGCATGTGGACGACACGCCGGGGGTTTCCACAACATGTAGGGCTCTTGCCCTTCGGGCACCCCTGTATATAGTGATGGCCGGTTCGACGGGGGCGAGTCCTCCTCCGGCCGGGGGACGGCGGAGCGACCGCCTCGAGAGGAGATTCCATGGGCATCACGGTGGTCAAGCGCGACGGCACGAGGGAGCCGTACGACGCCAACAAGATCAACCTGGCCATCGAGCACGCGAGCGCCGGTCTCGACCCGAACATCACGTGGGTCACCCAGATCGCGTCCGAGCTCGAGCTCACGCTCTTCGACGGCATCACCACCCAGCAGCTCGACGAGGCCGTCATCCAGGTGGCGCTGCAGAACGTCAAGGACGACCCGGCGTTCGACACGGTCGCCGCGCGGCTGCTGCTGAAGACCATCTACAAGCGCGTCCTCGGCGACTACGACAGCGACGCCGACGTCCGGGCGCTCCACGCCGAGCACTTCCGCCGCTACATCGAGCGCGGCGTGGCCGAGGACCTGCTCGACCCGCGCCTCGGGTCGCGCTTCGACCTCGAGGCGCTCGGTGCGGCGCTCGACCCCGAGCGCGACGAGCTGCTCAAGTACATCGGCGTCGTCACGCTGAACAACCGCTACGGCATCAAGGCCCGCAACGGCGAGCCGCTCGAGGTGCCCCAGTACTTCTTCATGCGCATCGCGATGGGCCTCGCGCTGAACGAGCAGCAGCCCACCGAGATCGCGCTCGACTTCTACCGCAAGATGTCGAGCCTCGACTACCTCGCCGCGGGCTCCACGCTCGTGAACGCCGGCACCCGCTACCCGCAGCTCTCGAACTGCTTCGTGCTCGAGATGCAGGACGACATCGAGCACATCGCGAAGAGCGTGCGCGACGTCATGTGGCTCACGAAGGGCACGGGCGGCATCGGCCTCTCCGTCACCAAGCTGCGGGCCCAGGGCTCGCCGATCCGGTCGAACAACACGATGTCCACCGGCCCGATCCCGTTCATGCACACCATCGACTCGGTGCTCCGCGCGGTCAGCCGCGGCGGCAAGAAGTTCGGCGCCCTCTGCTTCTACATGGAGAACTGGCACCTCGACTTCCCCGAGTTCCTCGACCTCCGCCAGAACTCCGGCGACCCGTACCGGCGCACCCGCACCGCGAACACGGCCGTCTGGATCTCCGACGAGTTCATGAAGCGGGTGCAGGACGACCAGGACTGGTACCTGTTCGACCCGCTGGAGGTGCCCGACCTCAACGAGCTCACCGGCAAGGCGTTCTCGGAGCGGTACGCCCACTACATCGCCGAGGCCGAGGCGGGCCGCATGCGGGCGTTCAAGCGCATCGGCGCCCGCGAGCAGTTCAAGTCGATCCTCATCGCGCTGCAGACCACGAGCCACCCGTGGCTCACGTGGAAGGACACGATCAACAACCGGGCGCTCAACAACAACACCGGCACGATCCACTCCTCGAACCTCTGCACCGAGATCACGCTGCCGCAGGACCGCGACAACGTCTCCGTCTGCAACCTCGCGTCGATCAACCTCTCCCGGCACCTCGTGGTGCAGGCGGACGGCTCGCTCGGCATGGACTGGGCCCGCATCGCCGAGAGCGCGAAGCTGGCCGTCCGCCAGCTCGACAACCTCATCGACATCACGCTGTCGAGCGTCGACGAGGCCGACAACTCCAACGAGCTGAACCGTGCGATCGGCCTCGGCGTCATGGGCTTCACCGACGTCGTCGAGCGCCTCGGCTACTCGTACGAGAGCGAGCAGTCCTACGCCCTCATCGACGAGATCATGGAGCACGTCTCCTACGCCGCCATCGAGGAGTCGGTCGACCTCGCCGCCGAGCGCGGGGCCTACCCGAACTTCGCGGGCTCGCGCTGGTCGCAGGGCCTCGTGCCGTTCGACACGATCGCGCTCACCGAGGCCGACCGCGGCGTGCCGATCCAGGTCGACCGCACCACGCGCCTCGACTGGGACGCGCTCCGCGCGCGGGTCAAGGGCGGCATGCGCAACGCGACGCTCATGGCCATCGCGCCGACCGCGTCGATCGGCCTCGTCGCCGGCACGACGCCCGGCCTCGACCCGCAGTTCTCGCAGATCTTCAGCCGTGCCACGTCGAGCGGCAAGTTCCTCGAGGTCAACCGCAACCTCGTGACGGCGCTCCAGGAGCGCGGGCTCTGGGAGCGCGTGCGCGAGCAGATCCTCCGCAGCCAGGGCGACATCCAGCACGTCGCCGACATCCCCGACGAGATCAAGGACGCGTACAAGACGAGCTTCCAGCTCTCGCCGTACGCGTTCCTCGAGGTCGCGGCGCGTGCGCAGAAGTGGATCGACCAGGCCATCAGCCGCAACATGTACCTCGAGACCCGCGACCTCGGCGACATGATGGCGATCTACGCGGGGGCGTGGGAGCGCGGCGTCAAGACGACGTACTACCTGCACATGAAGCCGCGCCACACCGCCGAGCAGTCCACGGTCCGCGTGAACAAGGCCGAGACCATCGACTCCGGGGCGCCCGCACGCCGCGGTTTCGGTGCGCCGCAGCCGGCGGCCGCGGTCGCGCCTTCAGCGCCTGCCGCACCCGCTCGCCGCGGGTTCGGCTTCGGCGGCGTCGCGAAGGGGGAATGACGATGAACGAGGGGGGTTCGCTCATGAACGACATCGACCAGGTCGGCGGCTACGCCGTGCCCATGGACCCGATGGATCTGCTGCAGTGCGACTCGTGCCAGTAGCGCGCGGGAGCTGAGGGGACGGCCGTTTCCGGCCGTCCCCGCGACGCCGGCGCCGACGCCCGTCCCGGGCGGCGGCACGATCGCTCGAGTACACAAGGAAGAGGGACGAGATGAGCATCCTCGGCACGGGGATCCAGGAGGGCCTGCTGCTCAAGCCGGTCCGCTACCAGTGGGCCATGGATCTGTACGAGCAGGCCGTGGCGAACACCTGGTTCCCCAACGAGATCCAGCTCGGTGAGGACATCGCCGACTTCAAGCGGATGACCGACGAGGAGCGTCACGCGGTGACGTTCCTGATGAGCTACTTCAACCCGAGCGAGCTCCTCGTGAACAAGGCGCTCGCGTTCGGCGTCTACCCCTACGTGAACGCGCCCGAGGCGCACCTCTACCTCGCGAAGCAGATGTGGGAGGAGGCCAACCACTGCATGTCGTTCGAGTACGTCCTCGAGACGTTCCCGATCGACCGCGACGAGGCCTACAACTCGCACGTCGACATCCCGTCGATGCGCAAGAAGGAGGAGTTCGAGGTCGAGTTCATCCGTCGCATGACGGAGCAGACGCTCGACATCTCGACCACCGAGGGCAAGCGCGATTTCGTGCGGAATCTCGTCGCCTACAACGTGATCCTCGAGGGCATCTGGTTCTACTCGGGGTTCATGGTGGCGCTGTCGTTCCGGCAGCGGAACCTGCTGCGCAACTTCGGGTCGCTCGTCGACTGGATCGTGCGCGACGAGAGCCTCCACCTGAAGTTCGGCATCAACCTGATCCTCACGGTCCTCGACGAGAACCCGGATCTGCAGACGCCGGAGTTCGCGGACGAGATCCGCTCGATGATCCTGAACGCCGTCGAGATGGAGGAGCAGTACAACCGCGACCTCCTGCCGAACGGCATCCTCGGTCTGAATGCGAACTACATCAACCAGTACGTGAAGTACCTCGCCGATCGGCGCCTCGAGGAGCTCGGTTTCGAGCCGCACTACAAGGTGTCGAACCCGGCGAAGTGGATGGCGACGGCGAACGACACGCTGCAGCTCGTCAACTTCTTCGAGTCGACGAACACCTCCTACGAGTCGAACGCGCAGGCGACGGTCTCCTCGCGCTGAGCTCGTCCATCCGGCAGCGGCCGCACGGGGTCCCCGCCCCTGTGCGGCCGCTGCGGCGTTCCACGCGCCGCGCATGCATGCCGTCGGGACCTCGAGTAGCCCGACGAGGCCTGCAGGCGTCCCGACGGCACACGGACGCCCGAGTGGCGCCGGCAGCCGCGGTCGCGGCAGCATGAGCGGGTGCGTGCCGTCGTCCTGCTGCGGGGTGTGAACGTCGGCGGTGTGCGCTTCCCGATGAAGGAGCTCGCCGCGCGCCTCATGGAGGCGGGCTTCACCGACGTGCGCACCGTGCTGGCGAGCGGCAACGTCGTGCTCACCGGCGACCAGGACGACGCACGGGCCATCGGCCGGGCGGTGAGCGGGGTGATCCGCCAGGCCTTCGGCTTCGACGTCGCGGCGATCGCGCTTCCCATGCCGCTCGTCGCGACCGCTGTCGACGAGTACCCGTTCGATCGCGCTCCGGACCGTCACGCCTACGTCGTCTTCGCGGAGCGGCCGGACGCGCTCGCGGCGCTGCTCGAGTCGGCGGGCGCGCTCGACCCGGCCGTCGAGCGGGTGCAGCCGGGCGAGGGCGTCCTCTACTGGGACGCGCCCAAGGGCGAGACGCTCACCACCGCCTTCGGCAGGCACTACGGCGGGCAGCAGCGCACCGGCGTCGTGACGACGAGGAACCTGAACACCCTCGAGAAGATCCTCGCCGGCGAGGATCGGGCATGAGCGCTGCGGACCGCGTCGCCGAGGCGCTGCGCACCGCCGGCGCGAGCGAGCCCGTGACGCTGCCGGACTCGACGCGCACCGCGGGGGAGGCGGCGGCCGCACTCGGCGTGGAGGTCGGTGCCATCGCGAACAGCCTCGTCTTCCTCGCCGACGGAGCGCCGCTGCTGGTCATGGCGAGCGGTGCCCATCGCGTCCACACGACGGGACTCGCAGCCCGCCTGGGCGTCGGCCGCATCGAGCGGGCGACGCCCGAGCAGGTCCGTGCGGCCACCGGCCAGACCGTCGGTGGCGTCTCGCCCGTCGGCCACCCGTCGCCGCTCCGGGCGGTGGTCGACGAGGACCTCGAGCGGTATCCGGAGCTGTGGGCGGCCGCCGGGACGCCGCACTCGGTCTTCCGCACCTCGTTCGCCGAGCTCGTCGCCCTGACGGGCGGACAGGTCCTCCCGATCGCCTGACGCTGCTGAACGACGCGGTCGGGCGGTCCGGGGAGGTTGTCGGAGGTGTCTGCAAGACTGAGCCCCGACGGGGATCGGGCGAGGCGAACGTCACCGCAAGCGGGAATACGACGTTGTTCTCCGCGGTCGTCCCTCCCGTCTTCATGCGCACCGCTGCGTCTGACCCATCCCACGGTGCTCGAGGAGGCCCCCCATGACCGGAACCGCCGAGCGCGTGCAGCGCGCCAAGGCCGGCCGCGGCAGGTCGGGACGTGTCACCGGCGAGCGCTCCCCGCAGCGTGCGCCGATCGAGCGGCTCTCCGTCCGCGACCGCACGGTCATCGCCGTGCTGCTCGTGGCCGCCTTCGTGGTGGTGCTCAACGAGACGATCATGACGGTCGCGATCCCGGTGCTCATGAAGGACCTGTCGGTCGATGCGAGCACGGGCCAGTGGCTGTCGACCGGGTTCGTGCTCACGCTCGCCGTCGTCATCCCCGTCACCGGGTTCCTGCTGCAGCGCATCCGCACACGGCAGGCGTTCCTGCTCGCGATGGGATTGTTCAGCGCGGGCACGCTCATCGCCGGGCTCGCGCCCGGCTTCGCCGTGCTGCTCCTCGGCCGCATCGTACAGGGCACGGGCACGGCGGTCATGTTCCCGCTGCTCATGACGACCGTGATGACGCTCGTGCCCGAGCGCAGTCGGGGCAAGGTGATGGGCAACGTCTCGCTCGTCATCTCGGTGGCGCCCGCGCTCGGGCCCACGATCTCCGGCGTGATCCTCAGCGTGCTGCCGTGGCGGTTCATCTTCTTCCTCGTGCTGCCCGTCGCGGTCGGGGCGATGATCCTCGGCGCCTGGCTCATGCACGACATCAGCGAGACCCGCAAGGCGCCCATCGACCTCGTGTCGATCCCGCTCGCCGCGCTCGGCTTCGGAGGCCTCGTCTACGGCCTGAACGCCATCGGCGAGAGCGCCGGCTCCCGCGGTCACTCACCGCTCGAGATCTGGGTGCCGATCGTGGCCGGGGCCCTCGCGCTCACGGCGTTCCTGCTGCGCCAGGTGCGGCTGCAGCGCACCGACCGGGCGCTGCTCGATCTTCGGGCGTTCCACTCCCGCGTCTTCAGCGCGAGCGTGGCCGGCGGGGCGGTGTCGTTCCTCGCGCTGCTCGGCAGCGCGATCCTGCTGCCCATCTACCTGCAGAACGTGCTGCACGCGACGCCGCTCGTCACCGGCCTGCTCGTGCTGCCGGGCGGTGTGCTGATGGGCGTGCTCGGACCCGTCATCGGTCGGCTCTACGACTCGGTGGGTCCCAGGGCGCTGCTGCTGCCCGGCACGGCGATCGGCACCCTGGGCCTCGTCCTGCTCGCGTTCGTGTCCGAGACCACCCCGCTCTGGTTCGTGCTCGGCGCGCACATGCTGCTCTCGGTCGGCCTCGCCACGATCCTCACGCCGCTGTTCACGGCGGGGCTCGGCGCGGTGCCGCAGCGCTACACGTCGTACGGATCGGCGATCTTCGCCACGGTCCAGCAGGTCGGCGGTGCGGCCGGCACCGCGCTCGTCGTCACGGTGCTCGCCGTGCAGACGGCGGCGGCGCGGCTCGACGGGCAGCCCGCTGCTGCGGCTGCCGCATCCGGGGTGCGGCTCGCCTTCGTGCTCGCGGCCATCGTGTTCGCCCTGACGGCGGTGTTCTCGCTGTTCATCACCCGTCCGGCTGACGCGCCGTCCGGGGCCGTCGCCCACGCCTGAGGTGCGGCGCAGGCGCCGCGCGGCCGATCGGTTCCGGTACGACGGGCGGACGATGCTCGTGTGGGACGACCAGGGGCCACCCGGTCCGGTGTTCGTGCTCGTCCACGGCATCGGCGTCGGCTCGCGCTACTACCGGCGGCTCGCGCCGGTGCTCGCCACAGCCGGTCGCGTGCTGACCGTCGAGCTGCCGGGCTTCCGCGACGCGCCCAAGCCCGGCCGGGTGCAGTCGGTCGAGGACCACGGCGAGACCGTCGCCGCCCTCGTGGCGCCGCTCGGTCGCCCGGTGGTGCTCGTCGGGCACTCCATGGGCACGCAGATCGTCACCGAGGTCGCGGCGCGCCGTCCGGAGCTCGTCGAGCGGCTCGTCCTCATCGGTCCGGTCACCGACCCGGTGGCGCCGACCGCGGTCCAGCAGGGCCTGCGGCTCGGGCGCGACACGCTCCGCGAGCCGCCGCTCGCGAACTGGATCGTGTTCAGCGACTACGCGCGGACCGGGCCGTCCTGGTATCTGAAGACGTTGCCGTCGATGCTCACGTACGACATGCTCGGCACGCTGCCGCGCGTGCAGGCGCCCGCCGTCGTGATCCGCGGCAGCCGCGACCCGATCGCCCCGCGGCCGTGGGCGCAGCGCGTCACGGACCTGCTGCCGCACGGTCGCCTGGTCGAGGTGCCGGGCGCCCCGCACGTCGCGATGTTCGTCCGGCCGGAGGCCGTCGCGGCCGCGATCCTGGGGCGCGACGCATGACGCCGCTGCAGAAGGCGCGCTTCTGGGCGCTCGACTACGTCTTCGCCGTCCGATGGCAGCTCGCCGGGCTGCTCGACCGCACCGACCCGGGCCGCTACCTCGGCGGCGCGAAGGACCCGGTGCTGCTGATCCCCGGCATCTGGGAGACCTGGCACTTCCTCCGCCCGCTCGCGCTGCACCTGAACGCCGCCGGGCACCCCGTGCACGTGCTCGCCTCGCTCGGCTGGAACGGCGCCACCGTCGAGGCGAGCGGCAGGGCCGCGGCCGCCTACGTGCGCGAGCACGACCTGCGCGACGTCATCGTCGTCGCGCACAGCAAGGGCGGCCTCATCGGCAAGTGGGCGATGCTCTTCGACGACCCGGAGAGCCGGTTCGCCCGCATGGTCGCGATCGTCACCCCCTTCAACGGCTCCGCGTACGCCCGTCACCTGCCCCTGAAGAGCCTCCACGCCTTCTCGCCCGACGACCCCACCACCGTGCTGCTCGGCGCCAACCGGAACGTGAACCGGCGCATCACCTCGGTCTTCGGCGAGTTCGACCCGCACATCCCGGGCGGCTCGGAGCTGCCGGACGCGACGAACGTGCGGCTGCCGGTCGCCGGGCACTTCCGCATCCTCGCCGATGCCCGCACGCTGGCCGCGCTCGACGAGGCGCTCGCTCGTCCGGTGCGGGACTAGGCGTCGCCCTCGGGCTCGGTGACGAACCCGATCGCCTTGTGCGTGCCGTCGCAGAACGGCTTGATCGTCGACTTGCCGCAGCGGCAGAGCGCGACCGTGCGGCGGCGCTGCGGCACGCGGGCGCCGTCGGGGGTCCGGATCTCGATCTCGCCGCGGACGAGCAGCGGCCCGTTCGGGCAGGCGACGATCTGCACGGGGACGTCAGGCACGGCTGCTCCTTGCTCGCAGGGTTCGGGCGGAGTGCGCGGCGAGCACGATGCGCCGGCCGCGGTACGGGACGCCGCCGCGGAGGCGGGCGAGCACCGCGAGCCAGACGCAGACGGCGCGCTCGGCGAGCCAGAGCGGCGCCCAGAGCGCCGCGGTGGCAGGGAAGAAGCGGGTGCCGCCGGCGCGGCGGCGGCCGGCCTCGGCGAGCAGCGCGACCCCCACCGCGCCCGCCAGGAGCCGGACGGGCCGGCGGCCGGCCCAGACCGCCGCCGGCAGGAGCGCGAGCTCCGTCACGAGCCGCGGCGGCTGCGCGAGGTCGTCGTACGCCTGCCGCACCCGCTGCTCGAGGAAGTGCTGCAGGGTCGGGGGACGCCGCACGACCGGCACCCCGTCGAGGCGGGCCTCCCGCCCGCCTGCGGCGCGGATCGTGCGGATGAGCTCGAGGTTCTCGAACAGCGCGTGCCCGTCGTAGCCGCCGGCGGCGAGCAGCACCGCGCGCCGGATCCCGACGGTGCCGGGGTAGTCCCCGCCGAATGCGCGGTTCACCAGCGTGCGGCCGGTGTCCCAGCGGGCGTGCCACGGCATCGGGTCGAACACGTTCTGCGGGCGGACGAGATCGGCATGGTCGAGCGCGCCCACCACGGCCGCGAGCCCCTCCGCGTCGTAGCGGACGTCGTCGTCCGCGAGCACGACGGCGTCGTGGCGGGCTGCGCGCACGCCGGTCATGACGCCGGCGACCTTGCCGTTCGGGCCGGCCCACGGCTCGACCGGGAGGTGCCGCACCGCGGGCGGCAGCGCTACGGCATGGGCGGCGAACAGCGCGGGGGAGGAGCCGTCGACGACGGTGACCTCCGCGATGGTCACGAGCCGCTCGAGGTGCCCCACGAGGTCGCGGAGCGCCGTGTCGTCGGTCCAGGCGAGCGGCACCACGACCTCCGCCCGCAGCCGCTCGCTCACGGCACGGGTGCGCGCAGCGACGACTCGCCCGCCGTCCAGCGCTCGAGGATCCACGCGCCCGCCCGGCCGTCCATCTCGAGGCAGGCGGCCGCGCCGAAGAGCACGTCGTCGAGCAGCGCAGGCTCGCCCTCGACGAGGCCGCCGGCGAGGTCGCGGGCGGCGATCTGCTCGTGCACCGCGTCGGCCTCGACGTGCTCGTCGAAGTACCACGTCGCCTCCTCGTCGAACCCGTGGCGGCGGAAGCCGTTGCCGTACTGCCGGTTCGGCAGCGACGAGGTCATCTCGAAGGCGGCGAGGTGGCCGACGTTCGCGCCGCGGAGGCGCCGGTGCAGCCCGAAGAGCGACATGGTGTTCAGGGACGCGAGGGTGACGGCGGGCACGAGGTCGAGGTAGGCGCCGACCGCGTCGTCGAGGCCGAGGGCGCGCATGGTGCGGGCGAAGATCGCCGAGTGGATGCGGCCGGGGCGGCCGCCGCCGTACTCGTCGGACTGGATCTCGACGAGGGCCGCCTTCGCCCGGCCGGTGAGGCGCGGGATGCCGAAGCTGTGCGGGTCCGCCTCCTTCAGCGTGTAGATGGAGCGCTGCACGAGGAACTCGCGCAGCTGCTCGAGCGTGGCCTTGCGCGCGACGTAGCGGGACAGGCTGGGGCCGGAGTCCTCGCCGGTGAGGGCGAACAGCGCCTCGGCGACGGCCGCGGCTGTCGGCTCCGGCCGCTCGGGCACGCGGACGACGGCGCGGATCGCGGCCTCGAGGTCGCGCTCGATGCGGGCTCGTGCAGCGAGCAGCTGCGGCGACCACTCGAGCCCGTCGTCGACGCCCGCGAGACCGCCGTAGTGGAGCTCGTAGAGCAGGAGGAGGGCGAGCTGCAGGTCCTCGTCACCGAGGATGTCGGCGGTGTCGGCGAGGGCGCGGTCGACGGCGTCGTCGAGACCGTTCGCCTCGCCCTGCAGGGCGTCGAGGACCGCGCCGCTCGCTGCGCCCCGGGGTGCGGGGAGCGGCATCGGGCGCTGCTGCAACACGTCGTCGTGGAGCAAGGTGGCGGGCATGGTTCCACCGTAGGAATGTTCGAGGGGAACGGGCTGGGCCTTGCCCGAGTACGGAGCGGGCGCTAGGGGAGCGGGGGACCGGCGACCGTGGACCGCCGAGGCGAGCGCCTGGGTACGCGTCAGGCGGACAGCCGCGCGGCGACGATGGTGAGGTCGTCGTGCACCTTGCTGCCGGCGTCCTGCAGCCGATCGGCCTGCTCCGTCTCCGCCGCGCGCACCATGTCCGCGATCCCGCGCAGGTCGCCGACGAGGGATCGGCGCGCGAGGTCCTGCGGCGTCGCCACGCCGAGCAGGTCGTAGGCGCGGGTCGCGCCGTCGCTGCAGGCGATCACGCCGGTGAGTGCCGTCAGTGGGGTAGCGCCGGTCAGCGCGTGCCGCGCCGCGTCCGGGTCGTCCTGCGCGCACCAGAAGCCGCCCTGCCGGTTGCGCGAGGCCTCGACCGCCCGCCGTGCGGCATGCCGTCGGTCCGCGGGGCCGCGGGCCGCGATGCCGGCCGCGACCTCGGCGGCGACCGCGGCGCGCACGACCCCCTCGAGCCGCTCGTCGGTGATGGGCACGACCGGCCCGTGCCGCGGCACGACCAGCAGCGAGGCGTCGCAGAGCACGAGGTGCTCGAGACGATCACCGCTGACGCGCCACGCGGCGACGGTCGCGCTCGGGGAGCCGGCCCTGAGGTCGCAGGTGCCGGCGTGGGCATCGCGCACGAACGCGATGGAGTCCCCGAGCGCGTCCCCCATCGTCCCCGACCGCTCAGCGAGCCGAGCGGCGAGCTCGTCGGCGAGGAAACGCGCGAACCAGGCGACGCTGTGCCGGCACCCGGCCCGCAGCTCCTTCGGCAGCCCGGCGCCGTCGACGACGACTCCGATCCCGTTCCCGAGCGCGAAGGCGTCCTCGTTCGGCGCCGCGAGGTCGGCGGGGACGGTGATCGTGCGGCTCATCGCACGATCCAAGCAGGGGCGGACGCTCCGGCTGCCCGTCCGCTCGGCGCCGCCCCTCGCGCTGCTGATCGTCGTGGCAGCGGCGGCTCACCGCACGAGCCGTTCCAGGTCCCGCCGCCCGACCGGTGCCACCAGCGTGTACAGCGGCCGGCGGATCCAGATCGCGCCGGTCTCGCGGTGCTCCTGCCGGTTCGCGAAGCGGTAGCGGAACATCCGCACCCGGATCAGGGCGGGTGGACGCCCGCCGAACGGGTCGACGCGCACGTGCTTCAGGATCAGCGGATCGGCCTCGAGCAGCCGCAGCAGCAGCGCCGCGAACCAGCGGTCGCGGGCGGCGCCGAGCGGCACGAACCAGAGCAGCCAGTCGAGCCGCAGGTGGTACGGCGCGAACCATCCGGGGCGCCGCTGCGGATCACCGGGCTTGCCGAAGAACTCGTACTCCCGCCAGTCGCCCTCGCCGGGCTCGGAGGTGGCGGCGCCCTCGATCAGCACCTCGTCGCGGTCGCGCGTCACGCTGCCGAAGGCGCCGTAGGCGTTGCCGAGGTGCCACCGGTTGAAGCTCGCGTTCATGAGCTGGTCCCGGGAGAGCAGGTTGACCGCCGGGCGGTAGGCGACGACGAGCAGCAGGGCGGCGGCCGCGGTCGTGACGACGAGCCAGTACGTCGGCAGCGCCGTGCCCGCCGGCGGCGAGGCGACCGGCAGGAGCAGGCGGGCCTGCGCGTCGCCGATCCCCGCGAAGGCGAGCACGATGGTCAGCCAGTTCAGCCAGGCGAA
The DNA here is from genome assembly GCF_029846255.1 of Amnibacterium sp. CER49. Classification (GTDB taxonomy): domain Bacteria; phylum Actinomycetota; class Actinomycetes; order Actinomycetales; family Microbacteriaceae; genus Amnibacterium. The sequence continues at coordinate 1,962,316 of NZ_JARVWQ010000001.1, forward strand.
GTTGCCGGTGACGACGAGCCAGAGCTGGGTGAGGATCACCACCGCCGCCCCGACGGACGCGATCGGCTGCGGCAGGAACAGCAGCACGGGCGCGATGAGCTGCGCGACGTGGTTGCCGAGCACCTCGAGTCGGTGCCACCACCTCGGCGCGAGGTGCGCGAGCCGGCTGAACGGGTTCGGCATCGGCTGCGTCTCGTGGTGGTAGTAGAGCGCCGTGAGGTCGCGCCAGGCGACGTCGCCGCGCAGCTTGATGAGACCCGCACCGAACTCGAGCCGGAACACGAGCCAGAGCACGGCGAGCAGGATCAGCCGCGGTGGCGGGCTGCCGTCCGCGCCGAGGAACGCGACCGTGAAGCCCGCCTCGAGCAGCAGGCTCTCCCAGCCGAAGCCGTAGAACGTGCCGCCCACGTTCACGACGGACATGGCGAGGAACCAGAGCGCGAGGAACGCGACCATCGGCACCCAGTCGGGTCCGGTCTGCGGCAGTCCGAGCACGAGGAGCGCGGCGACGACGACGCCCGTCCAGCAGACCGCGGCGAGCCGGCGGTCGGTGTAGCCCCAGCGGAACAGCGTGAAGCCGCGCCAGAAGCGCCGGTCGGCGGACGGCACCGGCAGGAGGCCCCGCTCCCCGAGCAGCGCCGGGAACTGCAGGGCGGTGCTCACGAAGGACACGATGAAGACGGCGGCGACGCCGCGCTGCAGCACCTGCCGCGCGAGCTCCGCGTCCGTCGCCGCGAACCACCCCATGCCATCGGGACCGTAGTGCCGCGACCCCGGCGGCGGAACCCGGGGGACTTCCGCAGCCGCAGGGGCGAGACTGTGCGGATCCCGCACCCGGAGGTCGCCTTGGAGGGTCCACCCGCCGCCCGCTCCGGCCGCCTGGCCGTGCGCCGCCTGCACCACAGCGGACCCCGGCCGCTCCGGGTGCTGCTGCTCGGCGACCGCGCGGTCGTCGGCGATCCCGGGCCCCGGCACGCCGAGACGCTCGCCGACCGCCTCGTCGACCGGCTGTGGCTCACCCTGCGCCGCGGTGTCGACCTCGACGTGCTCACCGACCTCACCCCGGTGCTCCGCGCGGTGCGGGGCGCGTTCGACGCCTGGCGGCTGTGGCGCTACGACGCCGTGGTGATCGCGCTGCCCGCCGAGCCCGGGGCGCTGAAGCACGTGCGCCTGCGCCACCACCTGTCGGAGCTGCTCGACGAGGTGCTCGCCGACGCCGCCGGCACCGCGAGCCTCGTGCTCGCCTCGCCGGTGCCGCGCTCGAGGCACGCGGCGAAGCCCTTCCCGGTGGAGGAGCTGCTGGGTGCTGCACCGAGCGACCGGATCGTGGCCTGCCCGGTCCTCGAGGCCGACGACGCCCGCGCCTGGGCCGCCGCCGTGGCCGAGCGGCTCGCGCCGCTCCTGCCCGCGCCCGACAGAGCCCCCGCCCCCGACAGCGCCGCAGCCCTGCGCGACCGGCCGGACGACGAGGCCGAGCGGCAGCGGGCGCTCGACGCCCTCGGCATCGTCGAGAGCGCGCCCGATCCACGGTTCGACGACCTCGTCGAGCTCGCCCGCACGGCGTTCGGCGCCCAGTCGGCGGAGATCAACTTCCTCGACCGCGACCGGCAGTGGAAGATGGCGGTCGCCGGCGCCGAGCGCGGCGAGCAGCCGCGCTCGACGTCCTTCTGCAACCTCACCATCCAGTCGGCCGAGCCGACCGTCATCGAGGACGCCCGGCTGCATCCCCTGCTCCGTCTCGCGCCCGCGGTGCGCGGGCCGCGCGCGGTGCGCTTCTACGCGGCGTACCCGATCGAGAGCGCCGACGGCTACCGCGTCGGCTCGCTCTGCATCTACGACTCCGAGCCGCGAGCCGCCGAGGCGGTGAACCTCGACGTGCTGCGCGACCTCGCGCTGCTCGCGCAGGCCGAGCTGACCGGCGTCGACACGGGGCCGATCGACAGCCCGCTGACGTCGTCGGGGGCCGGAGGGACGATGGGACGGTGAGCGTCCTCGTCTCCGCCGCGGATCTCGCGGCCGACCTCCGCGATCCCCGTCTCGTGCTCCTCGACGTGCGCTGGCGCCTCGATGCGCCGGACGGCCGGCCCGCGTACCGCGAGGCGCACGTCCCCGGGGCCGTCTACGTCGACCTCGACGGCGAGCTCGCGGCACCGCCCTCGGGCCAGGCGGGCCGGCACCCCCTGCCCCCGATCGAGGTCCTGCAGGCGGCGGCGCAGCGCTGGGGCGTCCGCGCCACCAGTCGCGTGATCGCGTACGACGACCTCGGCGGCATGTCCGCCGCCCGCGCCTGGTGGCTGCTGAAGCACGCCGGGCTGCAGGACGTGCAGCTGCTCGACGGCGGCCTCACCGCGTGGCGCGACGCGGGGCTGCCCACGGAGACGGGCGACGTCGAGCCCGTGCCCGGCGACGTCGAGCTCACCTACGGCGCGATGCCGGTGCTCCGCCTCGATCAGGCCGCGGCGCTGCCCGGCGAGGGAGTGCTCGTCGACGCCCGCGCGGGGGAGCGCTACCGCGGCGAGACCGAGCCGATCGACCCCCGCGCCGGCCACATCCCGGGCGCGGTGAGCGCGCCGACCACCGGCAACCTCGGCCACGACCGCCGCTTCCTGCCGCCCGAGGTGCTGCGGCAGCGGTTCCTCGACCTCGGGGTGCGCCCCGACGCACCCGTCGCCGCGTACTGCGGCTCCGGCGTGACGGCGGCCCACGAGGTCGCGGCGCTCATGATCGCGGGCTTCGAGCCGGCCCTCTACCCGGGCTCATGGAGCCAGTGGTCGAACCGCGACGACCTGCCGGTCGCGACCGGCGCCGAGCCCTGACCCGCACCTGACCGAAGGGCGGAGGAATCGCGACCGTCCGGCCCGGTCCCGCAGGAGCCGGGCCGTCGCGCTGTCCGCCTCACGGCCCGGTCCCGAACAGCTCGGGCCGCGCGCCGGTGACGAGCACGTCCTGGCCGGACCCGGAGGCGAGCCAGGCGGCGCGAGAGAGGCGGAGGTGCACGAGCTCGCCGTCGCGCTCCGGCGTGACCAGCCTCGAGGTCCGCTCGTACCGGTAGCCCAGATGGCGGCTCACGCCGAGCGACGCGGCGTTGTCGCGCCAGGCCGACGTGATCGCCGCATCCGCGGCGAGCGGGCCGAAGGCGAGCGCGAGCACCGCTTCGCGCATGCGGATGCCGATACCGCGCCCACGTGCCTCCGGAACGAGCCACGAGGCGGAGTCCACGGTGCGTTCCGCCGCGAACCGTTCGGCTTCGATCGTCTGCACGCCGGCGAGCGCGCCGGTCGGCAGGCGCACCGCGAGGTGCAGCTTCCAGCCGTCGGGGTCGAAACCTTCCCGGTCCCGACGCACGGCCGTGCGGTAGGCCTCGCGGCGTGCTGCGCGCACCTCACCGGGTGGCAGCGGGACCGCGGGGTCGAGCTCGATGTCGTCCGGCAGCAGCAGCGCCAGGGCGTCGAGCAGCTCCGCGGTCATCGGCGCGAGCTCGACCGCCGGAGAGCGGAGCAGCAGACCGGTGCCGGGCCACGTCTCCGCCATGCCGGGACCGTAGCGCCAGGAGCGCGATCCCCGCCGATGCGGGCGATCCCGGACGTCAGGCCAGGGCGCGGCGGATGCGCTGCAGCGACACCGGCTCGCTCGTCGGCAAACCCTGGGCGAAGAGGCTGAGGCGCAGCTCCTCGAGCAGCCAGCGGACCGCGACCAGCCGCTCCGGGGTTCCCGCGACGAGCGGCAGCGGGCCGCCCGCCTGCCGGTACAGGTCGGTCGCCGTCTGCACCTCGGTCATCCACACGCGGTCGCGGTTGACCTGCTGCGGCAGCCGCTCGACCCGGCGCACGATGCCCGCCGTGTAGACGGCGAGACGCGGGAGGCGCGTCGCGCCGTCGAGGCCGATGAACCCCGGGTGGATCAGGGCGTCGAGCTGCGCGCGGGCGTCCGACAGGGCGGGCACGAGCGGCAGGCTCGTCGCGGCGCGGATCGCGCGGTCGGCCTCGCGCGCCCCCGCGAGCGCGGCGGCGGCGGCCCCCACCGTGGTGAACAGGTCGTCGACGACGCGACCGGCGAGCGCGTCGCGGAGCCGCTCGAACTCCTCACGGGTGCGGACGGTGCCGTCCTCGGTCTGCTCGGCGATCACCCGGTCGATGACGGCGCGGAGGGCGTCGTCGAACAGCGCCTCGGTCGACGGGTAGGGGCTCGCGCCGAGGGCGAGCTTCTCCGCGCCGGAGAGGTGGTCGCGCACGTACCCGGCCGGTGACGGGGTCGCGAGCAGCAGCAGGCGCCGCACGCCCGCGCGGGTCGACGCGAGCGCCTCCTCGGGTGTCGCCAGCAGCCGCACGTCGACCGCGCTCCCGGTGTCGACGAGCGAGGGGTAGGCGCGGACGACGCCGCCGGACTGCCGGGTGTCGAGCACGCGCGGCAGATCGTCGAGGTCGAAGGTCGTGAGCCCGGTGCGCTCGATCGCCTGGCGCACGGCGGGCCGGGCGACGACCTTCGCGACCGACGTCCGGGCCTGGTCGGCGAACCGGCGCTGCAGCGCGGCGAGGTCGGTCTCGCGGCCGACCGCGCGACCGCGGGCGTCGAGCACCTCGAACGCGATCCGGAGGTGCGCCGGGATCCGCTCGGCGTCGAAGTCGGCGGGCGCGGGGTTCGCTCCGGCGACGCGGCGCACCAGCGGGGCGAGCGAGTCGATGAGCGGCCCGGGCGTCGCGCCGGTCTCCGGTCCGGCCGGCAGCTCCGGGAGCAGCCGTCTCGCCCAGTCGCCCGTCGGCACGACGAAGCGGCGCTGCGGCTTCGGCAGCGTCTTCAGCAGCGCGGCGACGAGGTCCTCACGGAAGCCCGGCACCTGCCAGTCGAACCCGGCGGGCGACAGCGACGCGAGCAGCGGCAGCGGCACCTGCACGGTGACGCCGTCATCGGCGGCGCCGGGCGCGAACCGGTAGCGCAGCCGCAGCCGCTGGTCGCCCTGCTGCCAGAACGGCGGGTAGTCGCGCGGGTCGACGTCCGCCGCCTCGTCCTCGGGCACGAGGTCGCTGCGGCGCAGGGTGAGCAGGTCGGGCGCCTCCTTGCGCGCGTCGCTCCACCAGGTCTCGAAGCCGCGGACGGTCGTCACGTCGGCGGGGATCAGGCCGTCGAAGAAGTCGAGCACGTCCTGCTCGTCGACCGAGGGCCGCCGGAGCCGCTCGGCCTCCTCGTCGAGCTCGGCGAGCAGGCGCCGGTTCGCGCGGTCGAAGTCGAAGTTCCGGTCGCGGGCGATGTCGCGCGGCCACTCGCCGCCCACGAGCGCGTGCTCGATGAACAGGTGCCGCGCGTGGGCCGCGTCGATGCGCGCATACTGCACCCGCCGCTTCTCGACGATCGGCACCCCGAACAGCGTGACCCGCTCGTCGGCGACGGCGGAGCCCTGCCGCTGCTCCCAGCGCGGCTCCCCGTAGGTGCGCTTCGCGAGGTCGCCGGCGAGCGGCTCGGCCCAGGCGGGGTCGATCGCGGCGTTCATCCGCGCGAAGAGGCGCGAGGTCTCGACGAGCTCGGCCGTGAGCACCGCGCGCGGCGGCTTCTTCGCGAGCGCGGAGCCGGGGAAGAGCACGAAGCGCAGCTGTCGCGCGCCGAGGAACTCGACGGCGCCGCGCCGCGGCGTCGGCTTGCCGCCCCGGCCCGCGGGGGCTGCGGTGCGGTCGTCGCGGAGGCCGATCTGCGAGAGCAGGCCCGCGAGGAGCGACCTGTGGATCGCGTCGGCGCGCTGGCCGGGCTCCGCGCTGTCCTGCTCTTGGTCGCCTGCACGGTCTCGGCGACCGCGGTCCGGGACGGACCGCGGCGCTGGCGTCGCGGCGGAGCCCAGAAATGGGCTCCGCTTCTGAGCTCCAGCGCGCTGCTCCAGCTCCCGCAGCACCGACTCGAGCTGCCGCACGAGGTCCTGCCACTCGCGGATCCGCACGAAGTTCAGGAACTCCGCCCGGCAGCGGCGGCGGAACGCGCTCGACGAGAGGTCGCGCTGCGTCTGCTCCAGGTAGCGCCAGAGGTTCAGCAGCGTGAGCAGGTCGCTCGTCGGATCCGTGAAGCGCGCGTGCGACTGGTCGGCCTGCTCGCGCTTCTCGACCGGCCGCTCGCGCGGGTCCTGGATGGTGAGCCCCGCGACGATCGCGGTGACCTCGCGCAGCACGCCCTGGCGACGCGCCTCGAGCAGCATCCGGGCGAAGCGGGGGTCGAGGGGCAGCCGCGCGAGGTCGTGGCCGATGCGGGTGAGCGTCGCGGGAGCGCCGCCGCGGCCTTCGCGGATCGCGCCGAGCTCGACGAGCAGATCGGTGCCCGCCTTGATGCCCCGCGGGTCGGGCGGGGTGAGGAACGGGAACGCCGCGAGGTCGCCGAGCCCGAGCGACAGCATCTGCAGGATCACCGAGGCGAGGCTCGTGCGGAGGATCTCGGGGTCCGTGTACTCGGGCCGCTTGCCGAAGTCCTCCTCGGAGTAGAGGCGGATCGCGATGCCGTCGCTCGTGCGGCCCGCGCGGCCGGCCCGCTGGTTCGCCGACGCCTGCGAGATCGGCTCGATCGGCAGCCGCTGCACCTTCGCGCGGGTGCTGTAGCGGGAGATGCGGGCGGTGCCGCCGTCGATCACGGCACGGATGCCGGGCACGGTGAGGCTCGTCTCGGCGACGTTCGTGGCGAGCACGATCCGGCGCGCGACCCCGGCCACGCCGCTGCGCTCGAACACGCGGTGCTGCTCCGCCGCGGAGAGGCGCCCGTAGAGCGGCAGCACCTCGACCGGCCGCGCGCGACCCGCGTACCTCCCGCGGAGCACGTCGGCGACGTCGCGGATCTCGCTCTCACCCGAGAGGAACACGAGCACGTCGCCGTCGAGATCCCGCTCGAGCTCGTCGAGCGCGGCGGTGACGCCCTCGGCGAGGTCGCGGTCCTCCGACGGCCGCAGGTCGCCGGGGCCGTCGTCCGGGTCGTCGGGGTCCTCCTCGCCCGAGTCCTCCGCGACGAGCGGCCGGTACCGGATCTCGACCGGATAGGTGCGGCCGGAGACCTCGATGATGGGCGCCGGCGTGCCGTCCGGTGCCGCGAAGTGCGCCGCGAACCGCTCGACCTCGATCGTCGCCGAGGTGATGATCAGCTTGAGGTCGGGCCGGCGGGGGAGCAGCTGCTTCAGGTAGCCGAGCAGGAAGTCGATGTTGAGGCTGCGCTCGTGGGCCTCGTCGAGGATGATCGTGTCGTAGCGCTTCAGGTCGCGGTCGCGGCGGATCTCGGCGAGCAGCACGCCGTCCGTCATCACGCGGATGCGCGTCTCGGGCCCGGATCGGTCGGTGAACCGGACGGCGTAGCCGACGAGGCCGCCGAGCGGCACCTCGAGCTCCTCGGCGACGCGCTCCGCGATCGTGCGGGCGGCGATCCGCCGCGGCTGCGTGTGCGCGATGACCGACCGGCCGAGCTCGAGGCAGATCTTCGGCAGCTGCGTCGTCTTGCCGGAGCCGGTCTCGCCCGCGACGATCACGACCGGGTTCGCCGCGATCGCCGCCGCGATCTCGTCGCGCATGCGACTGACGGGCAGCTCGGGCGGGTACGCGACGACCGGGGCGGCGAGGGACATGAGCCGTCCAGTCTCCCATCCCGCGCGGGGCGGTCAGCGGAGCAGCAGGTCCATCACCCGGTACGCGTTCGCGACGATCGTGAGCACGGGGTTCACGCCGCCGTTCGTCGGGTGCAGCGAGCCGTCCGCGATGCGCAGCTCGTCGTGGCCCCAGATCCGGCCCTCCGGATCGGCGACGCTCGTGGCGGGGTCGTCGCCCATGCGGCAGGTCCCCGCCTGGTGCTGGCCGCCGCTCGGCGTCGTCTGCCGACCGGAGCCGTTGACGACGTCGTGTCGCACGGTCGTCGCCCCGCTCGCCCGCAGCCACTCGCCCGCGCGCTCGGTGAGGAACGCGCGCGCGGCGAGGTCGTTCGGGTGGACACCGCCGGTGAGCCGGGCCACCGGAGTGCCGAGCGCGTCGACGACCGCCGGGTCGACGCGCACCCGGCTCTCGGCGCTCGTCACCTCCTGGATGGGCCCCACGACGCGGAGCATGCGCGGGTAGAGGGCGGCGAGCGCGTCGCGCATCGCGCTGCCGGACTCGGGCAGCAGCCCGGCCGCGCGGAGGTACCAGTAGGCGGAGACCGGCGTGGGCACGAACTCGTTCGCGAGCATGCCGCCGCCGATGATCCCCTCGTTGCCGTGCCGGAAGTCGCCGGTCGCGATGGACGGTCCGGGCCCGAGCAGGTCCTGCACGGCGTCGTCGAAGATCCCGAGCGCGCCGCCGTAGAGGTGACCCTGCAGCCGCCGGCCGACCTGGTCGGTGCCGTTGCCGATGCCGTCCGGCTCGCGCTCGGTGCGGCTGTTCAGCAGCAGTCGCGCGGTCTCGACCGCGCCCGCGGAGAGCACGACGGTCTCGGCGCGCACCTCCCGGCGCCAGACGCCGGACCCGTGCCGACCCGCCATCGCGACGCCGATCACGCGACCCGAGGCGTCCGTGGTCAGCCGGGTCGCGGCGGCGTCGAGCACGACGGAGACGCGGCCGGTCGCGAGGGCGCGGCGCATGGTCGTGTTGTGGCTGCCGGCCTTCGCCTGCACCGGGCAGTCGAAGCCGATGCACTGCGCGCACTGCACGCACGCCGGCCGGTCGTCGTAGGTCGTCGAGTTCACGAGCAGCGGCACCGTGGTCGTGCTCCAGCCGAGGCGACGCGCGCCGCCGGCGAGCACGGCCGCGCTCCGGCCGCCGCGCAGCGGCGGCATCGGGTACGGCTGCGAGCGCGGCCCGGCGGCGGTGTCGCCGGTCGAGTCCCCGCTCACCCCCATGCCGAGCTCCGCGCGCACGTAGTACGGCTCGAGCTCGTCGTACCCGAACGGCCAGTCGGGCAGATCGCTGCCGTCCGGGCGCCCGTACACGCTTCGCATCCGGAAGTCCTCGGGCGCGAACCGCCAGGCCTGCGCGCCGTAGAAGCGCGTGCCGCCGCCGAACGAGACGGCGTTGTTGCTCCAGGTCCAGTCCGAGGGGTCGTCGACGACGGCGTCCGCGACGACGCGCGGCGTGCCGATCGGCGGTCCGGAGAAGAGCTGCAGCCCGCGCACCTGTCGCGGGTTGCGCAGATGGTCGAGCGTCGTGTCCGCGAGCGCCGGCCAGCCGCCCGCCTCGACGACGAGCACCCGCCGCCCCGCGAGGGCGAGCTGCTCCGCCGCGACCCCGCCGCCCGCCCCGGACCCGATGACGATCGCGTCGTACCGGTCGCCGAGGTCCGCCGGCGCGACGACCGCGTCCCGGTGCTCCGGGATCAGCGGCTCGAGCGGCCGGTCGCCGTCGGGCCAGCGGCGCCAGTCGATCGACCGCCACACGGGTGACGGCTCGCCGCCACGGTCCTCCGGGTTCGCGAGCAGCCCCTCGACGACGGTCTCGACGAACCAGCGCACGTCGTCGTCCTCGGCAAGCGCCGCCAGCGCTGCGGACGGGTCGGCGCTCGCGTCGGCGAGCCGCGCGACGACCGCGGCCAGTCGCGCCGCGTCGCCAGGCCGGTCGACGGTCACCACGCGGGTGAGGTGCGCGAGCGCGCCGGCATCGGCGCCGCCCGCGATCACCGTGATCAGCCCGGCGAGCGCCGGATCCTGCAGCATCGGAGGCTGCTCGTCCATGCCCGCTCCGTCCCCGTCGACGTGGGCCCGTCCGCGCCCGCCTGCTCACGCTAGCGGCGCCCCCTGCGGCCTCCCACCTCGCCGGGGTAGACCGGGAGCCGCAGAGAAGGAGGCGCCGCATGAGCTCGACCGACCCGCACCGCCCAGGCCCCGACGACCTCGGCCCGGAGGACCCGGGCGACCTCTCCGGGGTCGAGGCGTCGCAGGACGACCCGATCGACACGGGACTGCCGGACGACGACGTGGTGGACATCAGCGACAACGAGGGCCCCGAGCTCACCACCGACGTCGACGACATCGACCCGGGGTCCAGCGGAGGCCGGTGAACCGGCTCGCCGACGCCGTCAGCCCCTACCTGCGGAGCCACGCGGACAACCCCGTCGCCTGGTACCCGTGGGGCGACGAGGCGTTCGCCGAGGCCCGGCGGCGCGACGTGCCCGTGCTGGTCTCGATCGGCTACGCCACCTGCCACTGGTGCCACGTCATGGCGCGCGAGAGCTTCAGCGATCCGGCGCTCGCCGGGTATCTGAACGAGCACCTCGTCGCGATCAAGGTCGACCGGGAGGAGCATCCCGAGGTCGACGCCGCGTGCCTCGCGGGCGCCGGCGCGTTCACCCCGAACCTCGGCTGGCCGCTCAACGTGTTCCTCACCCCCGAGGGCCGCATGTTCCACGCCGGTACCTACTCGCCGCCGCGGCCGATGCCCGACAACCCGTCGTTCCGGCAGGTGCTCGAGGCCGTCGTCGACGCGTGGACCACGCGCCGCGACGACGTCGAGTCCTCCGCGGGGCGGCTCGCGGACGCGCTCGCGGAGGCGGCCAGGCAGGGCGCCTCCGGGGGGAGCGGGATCGGGCTCGAGGACCTCGGCCGCGCGGCCGGCACCCTCGTCGCCTACGAGGACCGCGAGCACGGCGGCTTCGGCGGAGCGCCGAAGTTCCCCGTTCCGACGGTGCTGCTCACGATGCTCGCGCTCGGCCGGTCGCCCCTGCTGCAGCCGGAGGATGCGGACCGCATCCGCGGCGTCGCCGAGCGGGCGCTCGCCGCGATGCGCGAGGGCGGGCTGCGCGATGCCGTCGAGGGCGGCTTCTTCCGCTACGCCACGCGTCGCGACTGGTCCGAGCCCCACTACGAGCGGATGCTGTCGGACAACGCGCTGCTGCTCCGCGCCTACGCCGAGGTCGGCGACCGCGACACCGCCGCCGGCATCGCCGCGTTCCTGCGCGGGGTGCTGCGCCGTCCCGAGGGCGGGTTCGCCTCGGCGCAGGACTCCGAGAGCCTCGTCGACGGGCAGCGCAGCGAGGGCGGCTACTACCGGCTGACCGCGGAGGAGCGTCGCCACCAGCCGCCGCCCGCGGTCGACGCGAAGGTGCTCACGAGCTGGAACGGCCTCGCGATCGGCGGGCTGGCCAGGGCCGGCGCGCTGCTGGGGGAGCCCACGTGGGTCGTGCTCGCGGAGGAGGCGGCGGAGTTCCTGCTGGCGTCCCATCGGCGTCCGGACGGGACGCTGCTGCGCGCCTCGCTTGACGGGCGCCCCTCGACCGCAGCCGCGACCCTCGAGGATTACGGCGCCCTCGCCGACGGGCTCCTCGAGCTCGCCCTCGCGGCCGGCCGGCCCGACCTGGCGGTCGCCGCGCGCGACCTCGTCGACCGCTGCCTCGTCGACGGCCGCTTCGCGGTGCCGGGCGGCGGGGATCCGACGCTCGCCGGCCTCGGCCTCGGCCTCTCCGCGGAGGCCGACGTGAGCGAGGGCGCCGCGCCCTCCGGGCTGTCGTCGATGGCTCGTGCGGCCGAGCGGCTGTTCCTGCTCACCGGCGAGCGGTCGTACCGCGAGGCGGCGGCCGCCGCGCTCGCACCCGTGCTGCCGCAGGCGGCCCAGCGGCCGATCGGCTCGGGCGCGATGCTCGGCGTCGCGCTCGCCCAGCTCGAGCCGGTGCGGCAGCTCGTCGTGGTCACGGACGACCCGGCGTCGCCGCTCGCCGCCGCCGCGCGAACCCTGCCGACGTCCGTCACCGCGGTGCTGACCGAGCGGGCCGTCGCCGCCTTCGCCGAGGCGGGCTTCGAGCTGTTCGAGGGCCGGACGACCGTCGCGGGCGCGCCGGCCGCGTACCTCTGCCGCGACTTCGTCTGCCGTCTCCCGGTCACGGATCCCGCCGCGCTGCTCGAGCAGGCGCGAACGTGATATCCGCGGACCTCGGCCCCCGTACCGCGTGTAGGTGATCCGCCCCGGTGTAGGTACGACACGCGGCTTCCGTACCTACGCCGGAGCGAAGTACCTACACGCGGTCGATGTCCCGGTCCCGGGCGCCCCCGCCGGCCGTATGCGTCTTCAGGCGGTGCACCGAGGCCGCCCAGGCCCGGTTGCCAGGGTGCCGGGATGGCGAAGCAGGAGAGCGTCGACGACGTCCTGAAGGACTGGCACGACGCGGTCAACATGTCCGGCAGCGAGCTGAAGCGCTGGCTCGACACCGACGAGTCGAAGTCGGTGGGCGACACCGGCGGCGAGGGCGAGTCGACGGGGCACAGGGAGGGCCGCCTCATCCTCGAGCTGCAGGGCAAGCGCAAGGACGACCTCGACGACGAGGACGTGAAGGCGATGCGCCGCGTCGTCGGCTACGTGCACCGGCACCTCGCCCAGGGCGGTCCGGAGCACGACAAGGAGCACTCGAAGTGGCGCTACTCGCTGATGAACTGGGGTCACGACCCCCTGAAGCAGCGCTAGGCGGCCGCCTCCGGAGGCAGCGCTAGGCGAGCACGCGGGCGATCCAGAACGCCGCGGCGACGATCAGCAGGCGGATCAGGACCTTCCGGTTCACACCCCCGACGCTAGCGGGCGCGGCGGGCGTCACCCGCCGATCACCGCTGCACGGCGAGCGCGACCGCGAGCGCGAGCCCGTTCACGAGCGCGTGCGTGACGATGCCCGGCCCGAGGCGGCCGGTCCGCGTCGCGAGCCATGCCACGACGAGCCCGATCGGGAAGATGCCGAGCACGAGGTTCACCGCCGAGACGAGGTCCGGCGCCTCGTGCAGGTGCAGGGCCGTGAAGATCGCGGCGGAGAGCAGCACGCTCGCGTCCGCCGCCCAGTGCCGCCGGCCCTCCGACGGCTCCGGCCGGCGCCGGAGGATCGCGTTGCGGATCGCGCGCATGAGCAGTCCGCGGGTGAGCAGCTCCTCGACGACCGGGGCCACGATCACCGCGACGACGCCGAGCGCCACGTTCGCGAGCGGGTCGGACGACAGGTGCACGTTCGTCGTCGGCCGCGCCGGGGTCACCGACACGAGGACGATGCCGATGATCACCCGGATGATCTCGACCGCGATCGCCGCGCCGAGCCCGATCGCGAGGTCGATCCACCGGAACGCGAAGCCGAAGTCGCGGCGGAGGCTGCCGAGCCCCCGCCGGCGGGACACGAGCACCGCCCACACCACGGTGAGCAGGTAGGCGCCGACGCCGAGCACGAGCGACGGGATCCCGGAGACGCGCACGCCGGCGACGGCGAGCGCGCCGATGAGCACCGGCTCGAGCACGAAGAACGCGATCGGCACGGCGGCGGCGAGCAGCCCCCATCGCACCTCCGGCGGTGGCCGGTAGTCGAGCGACCGGTAGTCGTCCGTGTCCCGGACCCGGGTGAGCAGGGTCACGGCAGCGCAACCGCCCGCGGCGCGCGCCGCGGGCGGGTCGTCGGGGTCAGGGCTACTCGGACAGCGCGCGTCGCGGCGTCGCCGTCAGCTCGCCGCCGTTCTTCATCGCCGCGAGCCTCGCCTCGATCTCGGACTGCTTGCCGAGGTCCTCGAGGCTCTCGAACTGCCGGTCGAGGCTCGACGCGTCGAGCTCCTGCTGCCCGACGACGCGGGCCTCCTCGCGGCGCACCTTCTCCTCGAACCGGCCGATCTCGCTCGTCGGGTCGAGCACGTCGATGCTCTTCATCGCGTCGTGGACCTGCGACTGCGCCTGCGCCGTCTTCGACCGCGCGATCAGCTCGTTGCGCTTCGCCGTCAGCTCGGAGAGCTTCTCGCGCATCTGCTCGAGGCCCGACTTCAGCTTCTCCACGACCTCGTTCTGCGACGCGATCGTCGGCTCGACGGTCTTCGCCTCGCGCTCGGACTGCAGCTGCTTGCCGATCGCCACCTTCGCGAGGTTGTCGAACTTGTCGGCGTCGGCGGCGTTGCCCGCCGAGCGGAGCTCGTCGGCCTTCGAGCTCGCGGCGAGCGCCTTGCGGCCCCAGTCCGCGGCGGCCGCCACGTCCTCCTCGTGGTCCTGCTCCATCAGGCGCAGGTTGCCGATCGTCACCGCGACGGCGTCCTCCGCCTCCGCGATGCTGTTCGAGTAGTCCCGCACCAGCTGATCGAGCATCTTCTGCGGGTCCTCGGCCTGGTCGATGAGCGCGTTGACGTTCGCGCGCACGAGGGTCGAGATCCGTCCGAGGATCGACTGCTTCACCATGGGGTTCGCTCCGTTCTTCCTTCTCCAGATCATCTAGAAGCCTCCTCCGCCTCCGCCTGAGTCGCCGCCGCCGAAGCCGCCGCCACCGCCGTCGAAGCCGCCCCCGCCCCCGTCGAAGCCGCCCCCGCCACCGACGTCGCCGCCCCAGCCGCCGCCACCCCAGCCGCCGTCGTACGGACCGCCGCCCCAGCCGCCGCCCCACCCGCGGTCGCCTCCGGTGAGGATGCCGCCGAGCACGCCGCCGAGCACGGCACCGCCGAGGGCGCCGCCGAAGCCACCGCCCCCGTAGCCCCCTCTGCCGTAGCCGCCGCCACCGCCCCAGGGACCGGAGCGGAAGTCGTCGACGTCCTGCTGCGCGAGCTCGTACGCCTCGTTCGCGAGCACCTGGGCGCGCTGCGCCGCGGTGAGCGCGGCGGGCGGGTCGTCCTGCTCCGCCGCGATGGCGAGGTCGAGCTGGCGCTGCGCCTCGCTGATGCGGGTCCGCGCCTCGGCGCCGACACCGCCGCGTCGGGTGTCGATGAAGCGCCGCGTCGCCTCGACGGACTGCTGCGCCGAGTCGAGCGTGCGGGGAAGCGACTGTTGGGCGCGCTTCAACCGATCGGCGCGGTCGCGCACGCGGCCCGCCACCTCGTCGAGCTCGGCGTTCGCCTTCTCGAGGGGCGGCAGGGCGGCCGTCGGCGCTCGGGTGGCCGCGGTGGCCACAGCCGCTTCCGCGTTCGTGATGGCCTGCTCGAGCGCGGGCCGGTCGGCGCCGGCGCGCGCGAGGAGGCGACGTGCCTCGTCGGCGTCGCTGCGCGTGTCGGCGAGGGTCGCGTCGAGCCGCTGCTTGGCGGCCTGGAACGCGCCGGGAGCCGCGACGATGCCGGTCAGCAGCGTGCTCGCCTGGCCGAGGGCCTGCTGGGCGCCGCGGAGCGCCACCGCGCCCTCGCCGGGCTTGTCACCCGCGTTCGCGGCCCGTCCGATCGCCTCCTGAGCGAAGCCGAGCAGCGAGCGGGCCTGCGTCAGGTCGTCCGCGGAGCCGCGCACCGCCTCGTCGCCGTACTGCTTCGTGAGCGCCGCGAGGGCCGCTCCTGCCTGGTCGGCCTGCGCGGTGAGCCGCGTGCGCTCCGCCTCAGCGGCGGAGACGCCGCTCGGCAGCTGCGCCTCGAGCCTGCGGAGGTCGTCGAACGACTGCTTCTGGTCGGCGAGCACCTTGTCGGCCTGCTCGCAGAGCGCGAGGATCCGCTCCGTCATCGTGCGGCGCTGATCGGGCGTCTCGGGCTTGTCGTCGTCGAGCTGCTGCCGGATGGCGAAGGCCTCCTTCGCTCTGCCCCGGGCCGACTCGAGGGCGCTGCGGAACGCGCCGACGGTGTCGCCGCCGAACTCCGCCTCCGCGAAGCCGAGCTCCTGCTCGCTCGTCGTGAGCTCGTCGTCGAGCGCGATGAGCGCCCGGCTCGCACGCTGGTCGAGCTCCTTCTGGTCGACCGGCGGCGTCACCGGACCGCCCACCGGGGCGGGCCCGGCGCCGGCCGCGACCGCGCGGCGCCGCCGCAGCACGCGCCAGAGCACGAGGCCGACCACGACGAGGGCGATCAGCAGGAGGACGGTGATGACACCGGTGAACGCGGTCGTGCGCGGCGAGTCCGCGGTGCTGCTGCCGTCGCTGCTCTGCGAGGAGCCGGCCGTGCTCCCGGCCGCCTTGTCGAGCGCGTTCGCGAACGAGACCACGGCATCCGCGTAGCGCTTCGCGGAGAGGTCCGGGACGAGGTCGCTGCGGCTCAGGCTCTGCACCTCGGTGCGGTCGAGCGGGAAGCTCTTGGAGCGGGCGTAGCCGTACTGCCGGTCCTGCACGGCGACGGCGAGCAGCAGGTCGCCCTGGCCGACTCCGCTCGCCTTCGCGGTCCGGATCGCCCAGTCCTCGCTGCTCGAGGCGCCGGTGAACGTCGGCACGAAGACCACCGACATGGTCGCGCCGGTGTCGTCGTGCAGCGTGGTCAGGGCGCTCTGGATGCGGCTCTCGTCGCTCGACGAGAGCGCGTTCGCCTGGTCGACGACGGCGCTGCCGTTCGTGTCGAGCGGGGCGGTGGCGTCGGCGGCGGTCGCACCGCCGAGGGCGAGCAGCGCTCCGATGGCGAGGCCCGCCGTGATCCGGCGAAGTCTCATCGCTCCTCTTGGTCCCTTCGTGAAAGAGGACCGCAGCGTATCGAGCGGGGGTGGGAGCGGAAGGGGTGATTCCTACGACCTCGCCAAGCGCTCTCCTCCTCCTGGCTGCGTGCTCCGGATCCTTGCCGCTTCGTCGTGGGCTGTGCGGCGAGGATCCGGAGCAGGATCAGGCGGCGAGCACGTACCGGCGTACTCGAGCGATCAGCGCCTCCGCGAGCGCACCGGTGAGGTCGTCGACGGTGACGCGGATCACCACCCACCCGGCGTCGCGGAACCGCTCGTACCGTCCGACGTCGTAGATGAACTGCCCGTCGTCGCGGCCGTGGTCGAGGCCCTCGTACTCGAGCACGACGCGCGCCTCGGGCCAGACGAGGTCGCCGCGGCCGAGCACGCGGCCGTCCGCATCGGTGACCGGGGCGTTCAGCAGCGGTTCCGGGACACCGGCGCGCATGAGCACGAGCCGGACGCGGGTCTCGCCCGGCGAGGCGCAACCGACGCGGGCGAGGGTGAGCGCTCGGGCGAGCTTCCGCTGCCCGACGCGCTGCTTCGCTCCCGCCGCGTGCTGCAGCGCCGCGAGGAGGCGCCCCTCCGAGCGGTTGAGCAGCGCGTCGGCCACGATCACGAGCTCGTCGAGGTCGAGCACGCCGGCGAGCTGGCACCAGACCTCGTCGACCCGCACCACGGGCAAGCCGCGAACGGTCACGAGCGGCGGGGCGATGCGGAGGCGATGCCCGATGACGCCGCGCGTCTGCGGTGCCGGCGCCGGCATCGTCGCGGACACGTGCAGCTCGACGGCCTTCTCGAGCCGCGCGGGCAACGGCAGCCGGAACAGCTGCGCCGCTGTCGCATGGCTGAACGCCTGGCCGGGCTTGAGGCGCACGGCGTAGGCCGTGCACCGCTCGTCGATCGTCCTCGGCTCGGCCACCGCCTGCACGCCGTGGAAGGGGCGGGTCACGTCGCGACGCCGCAGCCGGCCCTGGGACACCCGTGCGCGGTCGGCCGCGCCCCGGTCGAACGGACGCGTGCTCAGGTCGTCGGGGAGGGGCCGCGGTCGTCGCATGGCCGGGGATGGTGGCGCGTCGGGGCTGTCGCCGTCGGTGGTTGTGCACAGCCCGCGCTTCCTCCGCCGTCTTGCTCCGGATCCTGGCCGTTCCGGCGCGCGCAGAGCGGCAAGGATCCGGAGCAGGCGGGGAGGCGGGGCCCCGAGGGAGGCGGTCGGGGCGCCGTCCTAGGGTGAGAGCGCGGCGGCGGCGGGCGCGGCCGGGCGAGCGAAGGAGCAGCGATGGCGTTCCCCGACGGGTTCCTCTTCGGGTCGGCGACGGCCTCGTACCAGATCGAGGGCGCGGTCGACGAGGACGGCCGGCGCCCGAGCATCTGGGACACCTTCAGCCGCACGCCCGGCAAGGTCGTGAACGGCGACACCGGCGACGTGGCCGACGACCACTACCACCGGCTCGACGAGGACCTCGACCTCATGGCCTCGCTCGGCCTCGAGGCCTACCGGTTCTCGATCGCCTGGCCGCGCGTGATCCCCGAGGGCCGCGGGGCCGTGAACCAGGCGGGGCTCGACTTCTACTCACGGCTCGTCGACGGGCTGCTCGCCCGCGGCATCCGGCCGGTCGCGACGCTCTACCACTGGGACCTCCCGCAGGTGCTCGAGGACGAGGGCGGCTGGACGGTGCGCAGCACGGCGGAGGCGTTCGCCGACTACGCGCGTGTCGTCGGGCAGGCGCTCGGCGACCGGGTGCACACCTGGACGACGCTGAACGAGCCGTGGTGCGCGGCCTACCTCGGCTACGCGGCCGGGGTCCACGCCCCCGGGATCACCGACCGGCTCGCGTCGCTGAAGGCGGTGCACCACCTGAACCTCGCCCACGGGCTCGCGCTGAAGGCGCTCCGCGAGGTCGTGAAGCCCGACGCCGAGTTCTCGGTGACCCTGAACCTGCACGTCTTCCGCCCCGTCGGCGACACGGGGCTCGACGCGCAGCGCCGGGTCGCCGCGCTCGGCAACGCCGCGTTCCTCGGTCCGATGCTCGAGGGCGTCTACCCGACCGACATGCTCGAGGTGACGAGGTCGATCACCGACTGGTCGTTCGTGGAGGAGGGCGACCTCGAGACGATCAACCAGCCGATCGACGTGCTTGGGGTCAACTACTACTCGTCGAGCAACGTGCGGCTGTGGGACGGCGCGGGGGAGCGGTCCCGCGCCGACGGCCACAACGCCGGCACCGCCACGCCGTGGCCGGGCGCGGAGGACGTCGAGTTCCTGCCGACCGAGGGCCCGCACACCGACATGGGCTGGAACATCGACCCCGCCGGGCTCGAGGACCTGCTCACCGCGCTGTCGGAGCGCTACCCGGGCCTGCCCCTCATGGTCACCGAGAACGGCGCCGCGTTCCCCGACGAGGTGCGGGACGGCCGCGTGCACGACGCCGACCGCATCGACTACGTGCGGCGCCACCTGCAGGCGGTCCAGAACGTGATCGCCCGCGGCGTCGACGTGCGCGGCTACTTCGTCTGGTCGCTCATGGACAACTTCGAGTGGGCGTTCGGCTACACGAAGCGGTTCGGCATCGTCCGCGTCGACTACGACACGCTCGAGCGCACGCGGAAGGACAGCGCGGACTGGTTCGCCGAGGTCATCCGCACCCGCGAGCTGCCCGAGACCCCCTGACCCGCCCGCGTGCTCCGGATCCTCGCCGCTCTGCGGATGCCGAAGCGGCGAGGATCCGGAGCAGCCGGGGTCAGAGCACCGCGAGCAGCAGCCGCGCGAGCGGCGCGAGGCGATCGCCGAGCGCGTCCGCCTCGGCGGGCGTCGCCCAGCGCAGCTCGGCGATCTCGCTCGCCGCGGCGACCGGAGCCGTGACGCGCAGCCGGAACACGTCGGCCTCGAGCCGGTGCCCGGGCTCGTTCGCGGCGTCGGTGACGTAGGCGCCGACCGGCTCGAGCGCACCCTCGGCGACGACGAGCCCGAGCTCCTCCTCGAGCTCGCGGACGAGCGCGGCGCGAGGCGTCTCGCCGGCCTCGGGCTTGCCGCCCGGCTGCATGAAGCGCTCGGTGCCGCGCTTGCGGACGAGCAGCAGGCGTCCGTCCGCATCGGCGGCGAGGGCGGCGACGACGCGGACGACGGGTGCGCTCATACGGGCGGCGGCGGCGCCGCGGGCGGCGCCGGGGGCGCCTGCGCGAACGCCTCCAGGAGCGCGTCGAGCGAGTCGGAGAAGGTGACGAGCCCGGCGTGATGCGGGCGGACGAAGCCCTGGTCGACCATCCGCGCGACCATCGCCTCGAGGGGCGACCAGTACCCGGCCACGTCGAGGAAGCCGCACGGCTTGCGATGCACCCCGATCTGCGCCCAGGTCCACTGCTCGGCGATCTCCTCGAGCGTCCCGGGGCCGCCGGGCAGCGCGACGAACGCGTCGGCGAGGTCCGCCATCATCGCCTTGCGCTCGTGCATCGTCTGCACGACGTGCAGCTCGGCGAGCTCGGGCGAGGCGGCCTCGCGGTCGACCAGCGCCTCGGGGATCACACCGATCACGCGGCCTCCCGCATCGACCGCCGCCGAGGCCACCGCGCCCATGAGCCCGACCCCGCCGCCGCCGTAGACGACGGTGATGCCGCGCCCGGCGAGCGAGCGCCCGACCGCGCGTGCCGCGTCGAGGTACACCTCGTCGAGTCCCGGGCTCGATCCGCAGAAGACGGCGACGGATCCGAGCATGGCCGCAGCAGCGTAGGCGAAGCGTGGAGGCGGAACCTGGGATCGTTGCTCCACGTGAGCGGGCGGCGGGACGAGGTGCGGTACCTGTCGGCCGCGGTGCCGGTGCGGCTCGTCACCGAGGGCACGAACGTCGCCCTGGCGCTCGCGGCGGCGATCGACCTGCACGACGTCGCGATCGCCGGGGCCCTCATCGCGGTGTTCACGGCGCCCTCCGTCGTCGCCGCGCCGCTCATCGGGGCCCTCATCGACGCGGTGCCGTCGCCGAAGCGCGCGATGCTCGGTGCCTCCGTGCTCACCGCCGCGGTGCTCGCCGTCGCGGCGTTCCTGCCGGTCGTGCCGCTGCCCCTCGTGTTCGTCGCGCTGCTCGCCGGCGGCTGCGCCCTGCCCGTGTTCATGGGCGGCCTCTCGTCGTTCGTCGACGACGCGATGCCCGGCAGCGGGCCACGGGGCTTCGCGGTCGACGCCCTCGCCTACAACATCGCCGGCATCGGAGGACCGGCGCTCGTCTCGGTCGCGGCGGCCCTCCTCAGCCCGACCGGGGCGCTGCTCGCGCTCGCGGTCGTCGCGCTCGCGGGCGGCCTGCTGCTGCAGACGCTGCCGATGCCGGCGCGCGGCGCCTCGGCGCACCCGGCCGACCTCGCCCGCGGCATCGCGGCCGCGACCCGGCACCTGCTCGGGCACGGCCCGCTCACCCGGGCGACCGCGGCCGGCACGCTGTCGCAGCTCGGGTCGGGCGGCCTGCCCGTGATCGCCGTGCTGATCGCGCTCGCCCGCGGCACGAGCGCGGCCGGCGGCGGCTGGCTGCTCACCGCCTTCGCGATCGGCGGCATCACCGGCGCGGTGCTGGTCACGGTGCCGAGGATCTCCGCCCGGCTCGCCGCGATCCCCGCGAGACTGACCATGGCGGTCGGCTTCACGCTGACCGGCCTGTTCCAGCTCGTCGCGGCGGTCGTGCCGGGCTACCCGCTCACGTTCGCGGCCTTCGTGCTCGCGGGGCTCTGGGACGCGCCCGCGGTCGCCGCGATGCTGCGCATCCGGCAGGAGGAGAGCCCGGGCGCCGTCCGCGCGCAGGTGTTCGTCGTCGGCTCCGGCCTGCGGGTGGCGGCCTCGAGCATCGGCTCCGCGCTCGCCGGCGCGCTCACCGGGCTGCCGGCGCCGCTGCTGCTCGCGCTCGCGGCCCTGCCGTGGATCGCGAGCGCGCCGATCCTCCTCCTCGGCCGCCCGACCCCGCAGCCCGCGGAGGCCTAGGGCTCAGGCGGCCGCGCGCCGCCCCAGCAGGCCCGCGCGGATCAGCAGGGCGTGGATCCGGCAGCCGAGGCAGAAGGCGAAGACGGCGTTGAGGAAGGCCGCGACGAACGCGACGGCGGCGGCGATCGGCACCGCGGCCGCGACACCGGCGAGGCCGAGCGCGACGCCGATGGCGGTGACGAGCAGGCCGACGCCCTGCGCGAAGGTCGGCGGCGCCGGGTCCTCCAGCTCGGCCGGCGGACCGAGCCGCGGGCGGACCAGTGCGCGGTAGAGGGCGCCGTACGGGTGCCGCTCGATGCCGGCGAACGCGCCCCAGGCGAAGACCAGCGCGACGACAGCGAGCAGGACGAGCGCCGCCGCGCCCGCACCGACGAGGCCGAGGAGCGCGTCGGCGAGCAGGAGGACGGCGGTGATCGCCGCGCCGAAGCGCGGCCCCCGCGGGTCGATGCCGGGACGGTCAGCGGGCATGGTCGGCCTCCAGGGCGGCGAGGGCGGAACGGAGCTCGGGTTCGCGCGGCACGCCGGTGATGCGGGCGCGGACGACGCCCTGCGCGTCGAGGAGGAACGCGGTCGGCACGCTGAGGACCCGGTACCGCGCGGCCAGGGCGGGTCGCGCGGCGAGGTCGAGCTCGACGTGGGCGACGCCGTCCGCGCCGGCGGCGACGCCCGCGAGCAGCCGTCCCGCGGCCCGGCACGGTGAGCAGGTCGGTGTCGAGAACTGCAGCAGCGTCGCCCGCGCGCCGAGCGACTGCGGCGCGACGTCCTCCACCGCGACGACGAGCGCGTCCGCCGAGCGCACCCGGCCGCCGCGCGCCCGCGCCACGAGGCCGGCCGCCGTGCAGAGCACGACGAGGGCCGCGAGCACTCCAGCGGCGGCGAGCGGGGTCACGCGGGGACCGTACCGAGCGCAGCCGGTGCCGGAGGTGTCCGTGACGTCCCGTGTCGCTCAGCTGTCGCGCTGCAGCACCACCCGCCGCGCGGCGAGGCGCAGCTCCATCTCGTGCTGCACCATCGCGGCGAGGTCCTCGAGGATCGCGACCTGCTCGGACGTGAAGGTGCGCGGCTGGTAGTCGAAGATCTGCAGGTTGCCGAGGTTGTGCCCGTCGAAGGTCTTGAGCGGCACCCCGGCGTAGAACTTCACACCGTCCGGGCGCTCGAAGTACGGGTTGTTCGCGATGCGCGGGTCGGAGTCGACGTCCTCGATCACGAGCGTCTTCTCGTGCAGGCCGCCGGTCTGCGACATGCCCTGCGTGCGCTGCACCTCAGTCACCTCGACACCGAAGTGCGACTTGAACCAGATGCGGTCGGCGTCGACGATGCTGACGAGCGCGACCGGCACGTCGAAGATCCGCGCCGCGAGCGACGTGATGCGGTCGAACGCGCCGTCGGGCGGGGTGTCGAGCAGGTTGTACCGGCGCAGCGCCTCGAGGCGGGCCGTCTCGGTGTCGTGGGCGGTCGGCTTGGCCCCGAGGTTGTCGACGACGATCTGCCGCCAGGCGAGGGCGCACTCGGCGGGCGTGGGCCGGTCCTCCGGCTTGCGAGCGAGCATCGCGCGGAGCACCGCGGCGTGCGCCGGTGGCACGGAGTCGGGGATCTCGGGGTCCGCGTCGAGGCGGGCGAGCGCCGAGTCGAGCACGCCGCCCGGGAACGCGACGCGGCCGGTGAGCGCCTCGAGCAGCACGAGACCGAGCGAGTAGACGTCGGTCGCGGGCGTGATCACCTCGCGGCCCTCGACCTGCTCGGGGGAGAGGTAGGCGGCCGTGCCGGTCGTGAACTCCTCGGGCATGTCGCTCTGGGCGCGCAGCATGGCGATGCCGAAGTCGGCGAGCTTGCCGCGCGACGGGCGCTCGACGCCCGTCGGCAGCAGCAGCACGTTCGCGGGCTTGATGTCGCGATGGATGATGCCGTGCTCGTGCACGTACTCGAGGGCGCCCGCGAGGTCGAAGCCGAGGTAGGCGACCTGGTGCTGGTCGATCGGCCCGTCGCGGCGGATGCGCTCGCGGAGGTCCGGGTTGCGCACGAGCTCCATCACGAGGAACGCCTGCGGGCTCTCGAGGTCGGTGAAGTCGATGCCGGCGTCGAGCAGCGTGACGAGGTTCGGGTGCGTGAGCGCGCCGAGCAGACGGGCCTCCGCCTCCTGCGCGCGGACGTTCTGCGGATCGGCGGCGCGAGCCGTGAAGACCTTGATCGCGACATCGCGACCGAGCAGGTCGTCGTGCGCGCGGTAGACGATCGAGGCGCCTCCGCGGCCGAGAACGGGGCCGAGCCGGTAGCGCCCCTGCAGCACCGCGGGGAGCGGCGTGACGGGCACCTGGTCGGACATGGACCACCTATGGCTCGAGTGCGGACCGACGGTGCCACGCTACGTGACGACCTGGTGAGGTCATGGTAACGGAATTGTCTCCCTTTTCGAGCGAATCGCCGGTGCCGCGTGGCTCCGTCGCAGGGGCTTGACACGCGCTCCCAGACCTGGACCAGCGCACGTTCGGGGAGCGTCCGGTAGCCTCGCCGCCCGGCGGAAGGAGCCGCGATGCAGGACGCGTCCGCGACCTCGGTCGACCTCCTCGCCGACGCCCTCGAGCCGCAGGCCGCCGAGATCGTGCGGGCGCTCCGCGACTTCGACGAGGCCGAGGCGCTCATGCGCGGCCGCTTCCGCGCGCTGCTCGGCGTCGGCGCCACCGACCTCGCCGCGCTGCGCTACATCCGCAGCCGCGAGAAGCAGGGCGAGCCGGCCCGCGCCACCGATCTGCGCCGCCGCCTCGGCGTCTCGAGCGCGGCGGCGACCACGATCACGAACCGTCTCACCACCGCCGGCTTCATCGAGAAGCCGCGCGACCCGGCCGACCGCCGCGCCCGCGTCCTGCGCCTCACCGAGGACGCGCGGCGCCGCATCGACGAGGCGGTCGGCGACACGGAGCACCGGCTCGACGACGTCCTCACCTCGATCCCCGCCGACGAGGCGCGGCGCATCGTCGAGCTCGTCGAGTCGTGCACCGCGGTCGTGAACGAGGCCGCCGGCGGCGTCGGGAGCCCGACGGCCTGACCGCTACCCGCCGAGCACGCGGGCGAGCGCCGCGGCCCGCGCGGACGCGAAGACGTCCTCGAGCAGCATCGGCTCGCCGTCCGGCCCCGACAGCGGCACCCGCCAGTTCGGGTACTGCTCGCGCGTGCCCGGCTGGTTCTGCGTGCGGGTGTCGCCGACCAGGTCGGTGAGGTACGCACCGAGCAGCCGGGCGGGCGTCAGCGTCAGGTAGCGGTGCAGCGCGGCGACGGTCGCCTCGACGTCCGCGCCCTCCGGCAGCAGGCCGCGGCGGCGCAGCTCCGCGAGCCACACGTCCTGCTCGGCGCGGTCGGCGGCGAGCTCCTCCTCCTCGGGGCGCGTGAGCAGCCCGAGCACCGCGCGGAGCTGCACGTGCGCGCCCGCGAGGTAGCCCGCCGTCGGCGGCAGGTCGTGCGTCGTCACCGTGGCGAGGCAGGCCTCCCGCCACCGCTCGGCGGGCAGCGGACCGCCGCCCTCGCCCCGCTCGAACCAGAGGATCGACGTGCCGAGGATCCCGCGCTCGCCGAGGTAGCGGCGGGCGTCCGGGTCGACGACCCCGAGGTCCTCGCCGACGACGACCGCGCCCGCGCGCTGCGCCTCGAGCGCGAGGATGCCGATCAGCGCCTCGCGGTCATAGTGCACGTAGGTGCCCTCGGACGCCGGGCGGCCCTGGGGCACCCACCAGAGGCGGAACAGCCCGATCACGTGGTCGACGCGCACGCCGCCCGCGTGCCGCAGCACCGCGGCGAGCAGGTCGCGGAACGGCGCGTAGCCGAGCTCGGCGAGCCGGTCGGGTCGCCACGGCGGCTGCAGCCAGTCCTGGCCGACCTGGTTGAAGGGGTCCGGCGGCGCGCCGACCGTGATGCCCGTGGCGTACGCGTCGCCGAGGCGCCACGCGTCGGCGCCGCCCGGATGGACCCCGACGGCGAGGTCGTGCACGGTGCCGATCCGCATGCCCGCGTCGAGCGCCTTCGCCTGTGCGCCCGAGAGCTGCTCGTCGAGCAGCCACTGCAGCCACTCGGCGAACGCGATGCCGTCGGCGTGCTCCGCGGCGAAGGCGGCGACGGCGGGCGACCGCGGGTCGCGGAGCTCGGTCGGCCACGCGCGCGCGTCGTTGCCGTGCTGCTCGGCGAGCACGCTCCAGATCGCGAACTCGGTGAGCGCGCGGCCGCTGCGACGGCGGTACGCCTGCAGATCGAGCTCGCGGCCGGCCCGGCGCGGCACGCTCGCGACCAGCTCGAGGGCCTTCCGCTTCGCGGTCCAGGCGCGGTCGCGGTCGATCCGCTCGGCGTGCGCGGCACGGTCGCGCACGGTCCTGCCGAGGCGCCGGATGCGGGCCCGGTCGGCCGCGGGCAGCTCGCCGAACTCCGGCACCGCCTCGACGTCGAGGTAGAGCGGATTGAAGAACCGGCGCGACGACGGCAGGTAGGGGGAGGGCTCGAGCGGCGCGACCGGCTCGGCGGCGTGCAGCGGGTTCACGAGCACGAAGTCGGCGCCGAGTCCGGCGCCCGCCCACACCGTGAGGTCGGTGAGATCGGTCAGGTCGCCGACTCCCCAGGAGCGCTGCGATCGCACGCTGTAGAGCTGCGCGGCGACGCCCCACCCGCGTTCGGGCAGCTCGAGGCGGGCGGGCGTCACGATGAGGGCCGCCTCGGCGACGGTCGACCCCGAGGTCGCGACGAGCGTGTGGTAGCCGAGCGGCAGGTCGCCGGCCACGCGGAAGGTGGCCTCGCCGACGAGCGCGCCGTCGACCTCGCGCGGGTCGACCCAGCGGTCGACCTGCGGCAGCACCCACGACCCGCCGGTCTCGAGCCGCACCTCGACCTCGACCGGGTCGCCGTGGGGCACGTGCACCGGCACGTCGCGCTCCGCGCCCGTGGTCGTGACGACGACGGGCGGCAGCATGCGCCGCCACGGACCGAGGGCGTGCTCGGCGAGGGCGGCCGCCGGGTCCTGAGGGTCGACCCCGAGCGCGGTCAGGATCTCCTCGATCGACTCCGCGGGCACCTCGACGGTCGTCCCCTGCCAGTCGGTGAACGAGGTGGCGACGCCGAGGGCGGCGGCGAGGTCGGAGAGCTCGGAGGAGGGGGCCGTCATGCCTCCATCCTTCTAGGGCCGTCCCTTCCGGCGGAGGGCGGCACGCCCGCCTCCGGAACCTCACGGCGGGGCCGCGATCGCGGTGGGTAGCGTGCGGCCGTGACCGTTCCCCGTCTTCCGCGCAGCACCCCCGGCGAGCAGGGCGTCGACCCCGCCGGCCTCCTCGCGCTCCTCGACGCCCTCGAGGGCGATCCGGCGATCGAGCCGCACGGGCTCATGGTGCTGCGGCACGGGCACGTCGTCGCCGAGGGCTGGTGGCGGCCCTACACGGCGGAGCGGCTGCACCTCTACTACTCGCTCAGCAAGACGTTCACGATCACCGCGCTCGGGTTCGCGATCGCCGAGGGGCTCGTCGGGCTCGACGACCCGGTGGCCGACCACTTCCCCGAGTTCGCGGCGGAGCTGCCCGAGCGCAGCCGCGGCATCCTCGTCCGGCACGTCGCCGCCATGGCGAGCGGCCATCGCGGCGAGCAGCTCGAGCTCGCGCTGCAGACCGACGCCGCCGAGCCCGTGCGCGGGTTCCTGCTGAACCCGCCGGAGGAGGAGCCCGGCAGCGTCTTCGCCTACAGCCAGCCCTGCACCTACGCGATCGCGACGATCGTGCAGCGCGAGTCGGGCGCGACGCTCGTCGACTACCTCCGCCCGCGGCTGCTCGACCCGCTCGGCATCGGCCCCGTCGGGTGGCAGCAGTTCCCCGCCGGCCGCGACGTCGGCTTCACCGGCCTGCACGCGCCGACCGAGGCGGCGGCGAAGCTCGGCCAGGTCTACCTCGACGAGGGGCGCTGGCAGGGGCGGCAGCTGCTGCCGGAGGGCTGGGCGGAGCAGGTGCGCACGAAGCACGTCGACACCCCGGACGAGGAGAGCGTCGACTGGGCGCAGGGCTACGGCTTCCAGGTGTGGCGCTCGCGGCACGGCTACCGCGCCGACGGCGCGTTCGGGCAGTTCAGCCTCGTGATCCCCGAGCACGACGCGGTCGTCGCGATCACCGAGGCGACCGAGACCGCGCAGGTGGTGCTCGACGCGGTGTGGGAGCACCTGCTGCCCGCCTTCTCGGACGGGCCCGTCGACAGCCCGCTCGAGGAACCGCTGCGGCGGCGGCTCGCCGCGCTCGAGCTGCCCGCGTCCGGCGGCGAAGCGCGGCCCCGCGGGGGCCGTGGGGAGGGGCGCTACCGGCCCGCGCACGCCGACGCCGCGTTCTCGGCCGTCGTGCTCGAGCCGGGCGTCGAGGGGTGGACCGCGACCGTCGAGGCGGGCGCCGACCGCGTCGCGCTGCCGATCGGGCGTCCGGGCTGGACCGTCGTCGAGGGCGGCGACGGGCAGGCGCCGCTCGCCGTGAGCGGCGGGTTCGAGGGCGACGAGCTCCTGCTCGACCTGGTCTTCCTCGAGGCGCCGCACCGGCTCCGGCTGCAGCTCGCCGCCGGCGGCGACACGTTCCGCACCGCCTGGCGGCCGGCGCCGCTCGGGCTGCTGCCGCAGGAGTCGGCGCTGCGCCTCGGGGCGCCGCTGCCCTTGCGCTGAACCGCGGAGGCGTCCGCTCCGTATACCAAGGTGCGGGCCCGTCGGGCCCCTTCCCGACAAGGAGCCGACCGTGCCGAAGACCGTCCTCGCCCTCGCGGGCACCTCGCTGACCGCGCTCGCGCTCGCCGGCTGCGCCTCGGCCTCCTCGAGCGCGGCCGACTCGACCACCCCGTCGGCCCCGGCCCCCGCGTCGAGCCCCGCCGCCGCGTCGTTCAAGGACGGCACGTACAGCGCGCTCGGCAAGTACGTCTCACCCGGCGGTCCCTCCGCGGTCGACGTGACGCTCACCCTGAAGAAGAACGTCGTCTCGGCCGTGAAGGTCGTGCCGAAGGCGGAGAACTCGACGGCGCAGTCCTACGAGTCCCGCTTCGCCTCAGGGGTCTCCGCGCAGGTGGTCGGACGGCGGCTCGACGAGCTGAACGTGACGAAGGTCTCCGGCTCGTCGCTCACGAGCCAGGGCTTCGATCGCGCGGTCGAGGCCATCGCCGCCCGCGCGAAGGGCTGACGCCAGGTGCACCGCCTCGACGCGGTGCTCGGCCGGGTCACGATGTACCGGCTCGTGCTGCTCGTGCTGCTCGCGATCGCGGTCGCCGCGGAGATCGCCGCGGTCGTGGGAGCCATCGCGTTCGACCCGCTGGCGCTGCCGGTCACGGCGCTGCTCGCGGTCGGGGTCGTCGTCGCGGTCACCCGGCTGCTCGCGCTCGTGGTGCGCATCCGGCCGCACACCGAGTCGAGCCTGATCACCGGCCTGCTCGTGTTCCTGCTGTTCCTGCCGGTGCTCGATGCGCCGGACCTCGTGGCGCTCGTCGCCGCCGCCGCGTTCGCCGCGGCGTCGAAGGTGCTGCTCGCGTGGCGCGGCCGCCACGTCTTCAACCCCGTCGCGATCGGCGCCGTGCTCGTCACGGTGCTGCACCTCGGCGGCGCGACCTGGTGGGTGGCGACGCCGGCGCTGCTGCCCCTGATCCTCGTCGGCGGTGCGCTCGTCGTGCTCCGCACCCGCACGCCGGAGGTCGCCCTGCCGGTCGCCGCGATCCCGGTCGCCGGCACGACGGCGCTGCTCGCCGGCCTCGGGACGCCGCTGCTGCCGGCCGCCGGCAGCGCGATCGCCTCCTACCCCTACCTCTTCCTCGCCGCGTTCATGGCCACGGAGCCGCTCACGCTGCCGCCGCGGCGATGGCAGCGGCTGCTCGTCGGGGTCATCGTCGGGGTGGTCGCGCTCGTGCCCCTCCACGTCGCCTACATCGCCATGGCGCCCGAGATCGCGCTCGTCGTCGGCAACGCCGTCGCCTTCGCCTTCGGGCCCAGGCGTCGCGTCCGCCTCGTGCTGCACGACCGGCGGACCGTGACGGGCGGGATCGGCGACCTCGTCTTCCGCGCCGAGCACCCGCTGCACCTGCGCGCAGGGCAGTACGTCGAGCTGAGCCTGCCGCACCGGCGGCAGGACGGCCGCGGCGCCCGCCGGATGTTCAGCCCGGCGAACCGGCCCGGGACCGACGAGGTCCGCGTCGTCACCCGCTGGGCGACGAAGGGCAGCTCCTTCAAGCGGTCCCTCGCGGCGCTCGAGCCCGGCGCGGTCGTCGCCGGCAGCGCGGTCGGCGGCGACTTCGTGCTGCCGCGCTCGGCCGCCGTGCCGCTGCTCTGGATCGCGGGCGGCATCGGCATCACCCCGTTCGCGAGCTTCGCCGACGACCTCGGCGCCCGCGGGGAGGATCGCGACGTCGTGCTCGTGCACGTGGCGTCGACGCCGGGGGACCTGCTGCTCGCGCCGGCGTTCACGGGCGCGGGCGTGCGCGCCCTGGTCGTCGGGCCGCCGCGGCTGCAGGAGTCCCTGCCGCCCGGATGGACCCTCGTCGCGGACCGCCTCGATCGGCTCGACCTCGCCTCGCTCGTGCCCGACGCCGCCCGCCGCACCGCGTACCTCGCCGGCTCGCCCGGCGTCGTCGCCGCCGCGCGCCGGCTGGCCCGCTCGGCGGGCGTGCACCGCATCCGCACGGACCGCTTCCTCGGCTACTGACCCGCACGCAGTGGCGACACCCGGCCCGGGTCAGGAGGGGGAGGGCGAGGCGGGGCGGGACATCACCGCCCGACCCGGCGTCGGCCGGGCCACCACCGTGAAGCCGGCGCGCTCGAACAGGTCGATCGAGCCGTGGTACAGCGCGGTGCTCGTGGGCGCCCGGACGCCGGTGTCGATCGGATACGCCTCGATCGTCCGCGCGCCCGAGGCCGCCGCGTGCTCCGTCGCGGCCTCGACGAGGCGGTGCGCGAGTCCCTGCCCGCGGTGCTCCCGCCGGACGACGAGGCAGGTGATCGCCCAGACGTCCGCCGCCGTCGGTGGCTCGACGCTGCCCCGGCGGACGATCGGCGAGCGGGCGAGCACCGGCTGCGTCGTACGGGGGGCGACCCGCACCCAGCCCGCCGCCTCACCCGCGACATGCGCGACGAGCGCCGGGGCGACCTCGGCCTCCGCGAGCTCGACCCGCAGGCGCTCGCGCAGCCCCTCGCGTCCGGCGGCGTCGAAGTCGCGGCGCGGCAGCAGGAACCACTGGCACCAGCAGCCTCCGCCGTCGCCGCCGCCGGTGAGCGCGTGCTCCACGTCGGAGAAGGGCACGGTGGTCGCGGGGCAGACGACGACGGCCATGCCCCCGTTCCTACCCGTCGAGGCGCGCCGCCGCGAGCGGGACGTCGGATCCGGCGGTCCTGATGTCGACCGTGGCGATGTCGTTCCGTGGCACCTCGGTCGCCGCGCTCAGACCCTTGGCGCCCTCGCCGCCGGCGGCCCACGTCGCCACGACGTGCGCGACGCCCTCCCGGGTGGTGACGACGAGCCGGTACCCGGTGGGGGCGTATCGCCCGTGGCCGGCGGGGTAGCTGCACGACCAGCTGAGCCTTGTGCCCCAGCGCACCCCGATCGCCGTGAGCGTGGCGCGCACGTTCGAGCCCGACACCGGCTGCAGCACGGTCGCCGCCGCCGCCGGGGCGGTGGGCTGCAGCGCGGTCCCGATGGCCGTGCCACCGGCCAGCGCGCCGACGACCGCAGCGGCAGCGGCGAGCGCCGTGAGCCGGCGGCGGCGGACGAGCCGTCGGGCGAGCGGCGCGACGAAGTCGGGGGCCGGAGCGGCCCGCTCGAGCACCGGCTCGAGCGCAGGCAGGTCGCGGACCGCGAGCGCGGTCGCGGCGTCGAGCCGGCCGAGCAGGCCGGGCAGACCGGCGAGCTCGGCGACCTGCTCGCCGCAGGCGGGGCAGGCGGCGAGGTGCGCCTCGAACTCGAGCCG
The DNA here is from genome assembly GCF_029846255.1 of Amnibacterium sp. CER49. GTDB lineage: Bacteria > Actinomycetota > Actinomycetes > Actinomycetales > Microbacteriaceae > Amnibacterium. The sequence continues at coordinate 1,993,435 of NZ_JARVWQ010000001.1, forward strand.
CTCCTCGGGCGACAGCGCGCCGAGCACGTAGGCGCCGTCCCAATCCCGGTACTGCTCGTGCGTCATCGCGTCACCCCGCGCTCCTGCAGCGCGAGCCGCAGCGCGCGCAGCCCGTAGTGGAGCCGCGACTTCACGGTGCCCTCGGGGACGCCCTGCCGCTCCGCGATCTCACGCACCGAGTGCCCGAGGTAGTACGCGTCGACGACGGCCGCGCGGTGCTCGGGCGAGAGCCCGGCGAGCGCGTCGGTGAGCAGGATCCGGTCGAGCACCTGGTCGGTGTCGTCGCCGCGCGCCCGCTCCGGTACCGCCTCGACGGCCTGCTCGCGCCGGAAGCGGGCGCTGCGCAGGTCGTCGACGAGCAGGTTGCGCGCGACGGTGAACAGCCACGCGCGGGTCCGGTCGCGGTCGCCCTGCACCCGCGACGGATGCGCCCAGGCGCGAGCGAAGGTCTCCTGCACCACGTCCTCGGCGAGCTGGGTGTCGCGGGTGTGCCGCAGGGCGTAGCGGAGGAGGTCCGCGGCATGCTCCGCCTGCAGCGCGGCGAGCAGCGCGGGCGCGCCGTGCGTCTCGGCCGCCATGGCGCCTCCTGTCTCGCGTGCACGGATCCTGCCCGTCCACCCCCTGCAACGGAAGAGGAGGCGGAAGAGTTCACCGCAGCAGGCGGTTGATCAGGGCGACATGGTGCAGCTGGGGCGCAGCGAACGGCTCGTCGTCGCGCGGCGACGCGACGGGGACGCGTGCATCTGGTGCGGGCAGGCCTTCTCCGACCGCACGCGCGCGACGACGGACCACCTCGTGCCGAAGGTGAAGGGCGGGCCCTCGTGGCTCGAGAACGAGGTGCCGGCCTGCCGACGGTGCAACGGCGAGCGCGGGCACCGCGGCGCCGTCGAGTGGCTCGAGGAGTGCGAGCGCCGCGGCTGGGCGCCCGACGCCGATCGCGTGCGCGGGGTGCTCGAGTCGCTCGCCGCCGCGATCGGGGAGCGCGGCGGGCAGCGCCGTGCGCGGCCGCACCTCGACGCGCAGCTGCGGCGCATCCGCAAGCGGACTGCGGCCGCGGCGTGAGTCAGCGCCGCCGGTAGGCGACGGCGGCCGGCCGCGCGATGACGCCGGGGCGCTCCCCGGTGCCGCGCGGTCAGGTCCAGCCGATGCGCCGTGATCACGACCGCGAGTCAGGCGGCCCCGAGCAGCCAGCCCGCGAGCACGTCGGTGAACCAGTGGGCGCCGAGCACGACGCGGGTGGCGCCGACGACGAGCACGAGCACGACCGCAGCGTCGCGCAGCTCGCCGGACGCCCCTGGTCGCTGTCGCTGGTCACCGGGCCACTCCGCCCGGCCCGCTCGGGAGGTCGCCGCGAGGGGGGCCACAATCGGGGGATGGACGCGACCGAACGCGACGTGGCGCTCCCCGACGGCCGCATGGTGCACGCCTTCGCGGCGGGGGACGGGCCGGTTCCCGCGATCTGGCACCACGGCTCGCCGCAGACCGGCGCGGTGCTGCCGCCGCTGCTCGAGGCGGGTGCGCCCCGCGGGATCCGGTGGCTGTCGGCCGCCCGGCCGGCGTACCCGGGCTCGACGCCGCTGCCCGGCCGGGACGTCGCGGCGGCTGCGGCCGACCTCGCCGCGGTCGCCGACGCGTTCGGGATCGATCGGTTCGCCGTGCTCGGCAGCTCGGGCGGCGGCCCGCACGCGCTCGCCTGCGCCGCGCTGCTGCCCGGGCGGGTCGCTGCGGTCGTCACCTTCGCCGGTGTCGCCCCGTTCGACGGCACCGACGGCTGGTTCGCCGGGATGCGGGATCCGCGGGGGCTCCGCGCCTCCCTCGAGGGCCGGGACGCCCGGGCCCGCTACGCCGAGGTCGAGGCGTTCGACGAGTCGGTCTTCATCGCGGCCGACTGGGACGCCCTCGAGCACGACTGGGCGTCGCTCGGCGAGGACGCCGGCCGGGCGAGCGCGGACGGTGCCGACGGCGCCGTCGACGACGACGTCGCCTTCGTGACGCCGTGGGGCGTCGCGCTCGAGGACGTCCGCTGCCCGGTGCTGCTCGTGCAGGGCGGCGAGGACCGCGTCATCCCCGAGCACCACGCCAGGCGGCTGCTCGACCGGCTGCCGGCGGCCGAGCTCTGGCTCCGCCCCCGGGACGGGCACATCTCGGTGCTGCGGGCGCTGCCGGTCGCGCTCGACTGGATCCGCGCGGTCGGCTGAGCGCCGTCAGGTCGCGCCCTGCGGCGGATGCAGCAGCAGCTCGACGCGCTCGTCGAGGTACGGCTCGAGGTCGCGGGCTCCCGCGGCGCCGATCGCCGCGCTCCACACCACGAGCACGCGCCCGTCGCGGAGCAGCAGCGGGCCGTCGGAGGCCCGCAGCGCGTCGGCGTCGAGCGGGACCACGGCGGCGTCGTAGTGCACGGTCGCCCCGCGCTCGAACGGCCCGCGGAACGCCGCGGCGCGGTGGTCGCGCCGGTCCTCGATGGACAGCGCGACGTGGCCCGGGTGCCCCGGCTCGACCGCGCGGGTGATGCCTCCGACCGCGCGGACCACGAGGTCGGGCTGCAGCAGCAGCACGCCGAGGTGCCACGCGTGCCCGAGCGGCCGCATCGCCGCCTTGCGCTGGATGCCGAGCACCCGTCGGGCGGGCACGAACTCCGCCACGGCCTCCACCCGCCCGCCCTCGGCGGCGAGCCGGCCGGCGGCCCGGGCGAAGGCCGCGCGGGCCGCGGCGACCGTGTCGTCGTCCGTCACGCCCGCGGACCCCACCCCTCGACGTAGCCGAGCTGCCGCCGCGCCTCGTCGAGCACCTCGAGCACCCCGACCGCGTCGTCGAGGGAGTGCAGCGGCGAGTCGGTGCGGCCGTCGTGCACGAGACGCGCGAGCGCGGCCGCCTGGTAGCAGAGGCCGTCACGGCCCGGGCGCCCGTAGGGGTCCGTCCAGGCTGCGCGCTCGTCGCCCGCCGCGTCGAGCACGGTGAGGCCGCTCGGACCCCAGAACGGCGGGGTGATCTCGATGCGCCCCTCGGTGCCGGCGACCGTCGCCCGCCACGCGGTGCGGCCGCGGATGCCGGTGGTGAGGTGCGCCAGGGCGCCCGAGGGGGTGACGAGCGCGACGGCGGCCTGCAGATCGATACCGGACGGGGCGAGGACGCCGGTGGCCGTGATCCGCTCGGGGCGCCCGAGTGCGAACCACGCCCACCAGGCCGTGTAGACGCCGACGTCGAGCAGGGCGCCGCCGCCGAGCGCGGGGTCGAGCAGGCGGCTCCCCGGATCCGTCGCCGGTCCGCCCGCGAAGTCGGCGAGCGCGAGGGTCGGCTCGCCGATGGCGCCCTGCTCGAGCAGCTGCGCCACGACGTCGGTCTGCGGCAGGTACCGCGTCCACATCGCCTCCATCGCGAGCACGCCCGCCGAGCGCGCGGCCTCCGCGATGCGGCGCCCCTCGGCGGCGGTGACGGCCAGCGGCTTCTCGACGAGCACGTGCCGCCCGGCGGCGATCGCCGCGAGCGCGTGCGCGGCGTGCTCCGTGTGCGGCGAGGCGACGTAGACGACGTCGACCTCGTCGTCGGCGAGCAGCGCCTCGTACGAGCCGTGCGCCCGCTCGATCCCGAAGCGCTCCGCGAACGCCGTCGCCCGGTCCGCGCTGCGCGATCCGACCGCGACGACCCGCTGACCCGTGTGACGCTGCAGGGCCGCGGTGAAGTCGGCGGCGATCCCGCCGGGACCGAGGACGCCCCAGCGCAGCGACGGCGCCCGGCGCGGGTCGGGGAAGCGCGGGGCGGGCAGGACGTCGCTCACGTCCACATCCTGCCGCGCTCGACGTGGTGGACTGCCGCGGATGGATCTCACCCGGTTCTGGGCGCTGCTCGACGCGCTGCCGGCGCCCGCCGACGCGGAGGCGCTCTACGACGCGACCACGCCGCAGGGTGCGCTGCGGCGTGCGAACCTCGAGCGGTACCTCGCACTCGTCGCGGGCACCGGCACCGCGCTGATCGCGGAGGCGCCGGGCTGGCGCGGCGCGACGGTGACCGGCGTGCCGTTCGTGAGCGTCCGTGAGCTGACGGTGCGACCGGGCCGCCTCACCGGGCGTGCCGACGGCGACGGCTTCCTCGTGCCGCCGCAGCCCGCCGCCGAGTGGGAGGCGTCCGCCGCGTTCGTGCAGCGCGCCCTCGCCGCCTGGCCGGGCCGCCCGCCGGTCTGCTGGGGGGCCTACCCGCACCACCCGTTCGTCTCGGGGGACCCGCGCACCAACCGGACGCCGCGACCGGCCGAGGTGCGTGGGGGAGCCCCGGTCGCGCTGGAGCTGCTCGCGGCCCTCGGCATCCGCGACGTCGTCGCCGTCGGCCGGAAGGCGCAGGGCGCGCTCGCGGCGGCCGGCATCGAGGCGGTCGCGGTGCGGCATCCGGCGCAGGGCGGCGCGACGCTGTTCGCGGCGCAGATGGCCGCGCTCGCGGCCGCGCGGACCTAGCGGCCGGTCGCGACGCGGATCAGCACCTCGGCCGCGCGGCGGGCGTGCAGCGCGGGCTCGACGATGCCCGCGATCGCCGCCGTCGTCTGGGCGCCCTCGGCGAGCAGCGCGAGCTGCGCCGCGAGCTCCGCGTCGCCGCCCGCCTCGGTGGCGAGCCCCTGCACGTAGTGCTGGAACGAGGCCTTGTGCTCCCGCGCCGCATCGGCGACCGCGGGCGAGGAGGCGCCGAGCTCGCCGAAGGCGTTGATGAACCCGCAGCCTCGGAACGAGTCGTCGCCGAACCACGTCTCGAGGAAGTCGTAGATCGCGAGCAGCCGGCCGCGCGCGTCGTGCGCGTGCGCCGCCGCTCCCGCGATGCCCTGCTCCCACATCTCGTGCCGAGCGGCGAGCACCGCGAGCACGAGCTGCTCCTTGCCGGGGAACTCGGCGTAGAGGCGCTTCAGCGAGACGCCGGCGGCCGCGCGCACCTCGTCCATCCCGGTCGCCTGGATGCCGCGCCGGTAGAACAGCTCGTCCGCGGCGGCGATCACCCGGGTGCGCGGATCCGCCTCCTGCTGAACCATTCCCATTCCTCGCCTGAGCATACCCTCAGCGCCGGTTGCGCCGAGAACGATCGTTCTCTAGCGTAGCGGCAGACGGGGGAGAACGATCGTTCTCCCATTCGGGAAGGAAGGACTCCGATGGGTTCCATCACGGTCGGCACCGAGAACAGCACCGACATCGAGCTCCACTACGAGGACCACGGCGCAGGGCAGCCGGTCGTGCTCATCCACGGCTACCCGCTCGACGGCAGCTCGTGGGAGGCGCAGACCGCGGCGCTGCTCGACGCGGGCTTCCGCGTCATCACCTACGACCGCCGCGGCTTCGGCCGGTCGAGCACGCCCGCGGTCGGCTACGACTACGACACGTTCGCGGGCGACCTGAACACGCTGCTCGAGACCCTCGACCTCACCGACGCGGTGCTCGTCGGCTTCTCGATGGGCACCGGCGAGGTGGCGCGCTACCTCGCGACCCACGGCTCCCGCCGCGTCGCGAAGGCCGCCTTCCTCGGCTCGCTCGAGCCCTACCTGCTGAAGACCGGGGACAACCCGGACGGCGCGGGCGACCAGGCGTTCTTCGACGGCATCGTCGCGGCCGTGAAGAAGGACCGCTACGCGTACTTCAGCGCCTTCTACAACGACTTCTACAACCTCGACACGTACCTCGGCTCGCGCATCAGCGAGGAGGCGGTCCGCAACGCCTGGAACATCGCCGCGGGCAGCGGCGCGATCGCCTCGGCCGCCGCGCCCCTCACCTGGCCGACCGACTTCCGCGGCGACATCGCGAAGATCGACGTCCCGGCGCTCATCGTGCACGGCACGGAGGACCGCATCCTGCCGATCGACGCGACCGGCCGCCGGTTCGCGAAGGCGCTGCCCGCCGCCGAGTACGTCGAGATCGAGGGCGCCCCGCACGGCATGCTCACGACGCACGCCGCCGAGGTGAACGAGGTGCTGCTCCGCTTCCTCGCGAAGTAGCCGTCGTGCCGGGGCGCCGGCCGGGCTCAGCCCCGGCCGGCGCCCCGCAGCTCGGGGAAGTCGTCGTCGCGGAACTCGTCGGGCAAACGCGACGCGGCCGCCTGCTCGCGCTCGCGCAGCTCGACGCGGCGGATCTTGCCCGAGATCGTCTTCGGCAGCTCGAAGAACTCGACCCGGCGCACCCGCTGGTACGCCGGGGCGTGCTCGCGGGCGTGGGCGAGGATCGCGCGCGCCGTGTCCGCGTCCGGTGGGAAGCCCCCGGCCAGCGCGACGTACGCCTTGACGGCGAACAGCCGCGTCGGGTCCGGCGCGGGCACCACCGCGGCCTCGGCGACCGCCGGGTGCGTGAGCAGCATGCTCTCGACCTCGAACGGCGAGACCTTGTAGTCCGACGACTTGAAGATGTCGTCGGTGCGGCCGACGAAGGTGAGCGAGCCGTCAGCGTCGCGCACCGCGACGTCGCCCGTGTGGAACAGGTCGCGGTCCGGCATCGGATCGAGGTCGCCGGGGCCGGACCGGTAGTCCGCCATGAGGTTGTCGGCGCGTCCCCGCCGGTCGATGCAGACCTCGCCCTCGTCGGCCTCCTCGCCCGTGATCGGATCGACGAGCGTCACCGCGACGCCCGGCATCGGCACGCCCATCGCACCGGGGACGAGCGGCCGCCCGGGCGGGTTCGCGATCACCGCCGTCATCTCGGTCTGCCCGTAGCCGTCGCGCACGGTCAGCCCCCACGCCTCCTCGACGCGGGCGATCACCTCGGGGTTCAGCGGCTCGCCCGCCGAGACCACCTCGCGGAGCGCCCTCGGCCGCCGCCCGAGGTCCGCCTGCAGCAGCAGCCGCCACACCGTCGGAGGCGCGCAGAACGTGGAGACCGCTGCGGCGTCGAGCGCGGCGAGCAGCGCGGCCGCCTCGAACCGCGGGCTGTTCACGACGAGCACCGTCGCCTCGGCGATCCACGGCGCGAAGAAGCAGCTCCAGGCGTGCTTCGCCCAGCCGGCAGAGCTGATGGCGAGGTGCACGTCGCCGGGCTGGATCCCGATCCAGTAGAGCGTCGTCAGGTGCCCGACGGGGTAGGAGCGGTGGGTGTGCACGACCATCTTCGGCCGGTTCGTCGTGCCGGAGGTGAAGTACATGAGGCACGGGTCGTCCGGGTGCACCGAGACCCTGGGCCGCGCACCCGTCGCCACCTCGGCGTCCGTGTAGGAGCGCCAGCCCTCCCGGTCGCCGCCGACCACGATTCGCGTGAGCGCGGCATCCAGCCCGTCGAACTTGCCGGTGTCGGCGATCTCGGCGATCACGTGGCGCATGCCGCCGCGCGTGATGCGGTCCTCGAGGTCGGCGGGGCCGAGCATCGTCGAGGTCGGGCAGGTGACCGCGCCGAGCTTCATCAGCGCGAGCATCGACTCCCACAGCTCGACCCGGTTGCCGAGCATGACGAGCACGTGGTCGCCCTGCCGCACGCCCTGCGCCGCGAGCCACGCGGCGACCCGCTCCGACGACGCGGACAGCTCCGCGAAGGTGCGGCGCTCCTCGGTGCCGTCGGCCTCGAGGATCCGCAGCGCGAGCCGCTGCCCGGCGGGGCCCTCCGCGAGCCGGTCGAACCAGTCGACCGCCCAGTCGAACCGGTCCGGCAGCTCGGGCCACGCGAACGCCGTCCGCGCCGCGGCGTAGTCGGTGCGGGTGCGCAGCAGCAGGTCGCGGGCGGCTGCGTAGTCGAGGGTCACCGGCGCATTCTGCCCCTCGCGTCCGGCGGTCGCCCGATTCCGGGCAGCCGCGGCGGTGGTGCTCTACTGATCCCGTGCCCGGTACCAACCTCACCCGCGACGAGGCCGAGGAGCGCTCGCGCCTGCTCTCGATCGACGGCTACGACATCGACCTCGACCTCACCCGCGGCGACGCCTTGTTCGGCTCGACCACGACCGTGCGCTTCCGCGCCGAAGCGGGTGCGTCGACCGTGCTCGACGCGCTGGCCGCGCAGGTGCATGCCGTGCGCCTGAACGGCCGCGACCTGGACCCGGCGGAGGTCGCCGACGCCGCCGGCATCCGCCTCGACGGCCTCGAGGCCGAGAACGAGGTGACGGTCGTCGCCGACATGCGCTACACGAACACGGGTGAGGGGCTGCACCGCTTCGTCGACCCCGCGGACGGCGAGACGTACCTCTACACGCAGATGGCCGTGCCGGACGCCCGGCGCATGTTCGCCGTGTTCGACCAGCCCGACCTCAAGGCGACCTACCGTCTCACCGTCACGGCGCCCGCGGGCTGGACGATCGTCTCGAACCGGCCGACGCCCGAGCCGCGGCCGACGGGGGAGGGCGCCGCGACCTGGGCGTTCGAGCCGACCGCGCCGCTGTCGAGCTACCTCGTCGCCCTGATCGCGGGGCCGTACGTGCGGTTCGACGGCGAGCTCGAGAGCGCCGGGGGCGCGGTGCCGCTCGGGGTGCTCGCGCGGGCGTCGCTCGCGGAGTTCGTCGAGCCCGAGGCGATGTTCGAGGCCGCCCGCCGCGGCTTCGCCTTCTACGAGAGCGCCTTCGGCATCCCCTACCCGTTCGGGAAGTACGACCAGATCTTCGTGCCCGAGTACAACTGGGGCGCCATGGAGAACGCCGGGGCGGTGACCTTCAACGAGGCGTACGTCTTCCGCTCGAAGGTGACCGACGCGCAGCGCGAGGCCCGCACCATGGTCGTGCTGCACGAGCTCGCGCACATGTGGTTCGGCGACCTCGTCACCATGCGCTGGTGGGACGACCTGTGGCTGAACGAGTCGTTCGCCACGTTCATGTCGTTCCTCGCCACCGCCGAGGTCACGGCCTGGCGGGACGCCTGGGCGACCTTCACGGTCACGGAGAAGAACTGGGCCTACCGGCAGGACCAGCTGCCCTCGACGCACCCGATCGTCGCGGAGATCCGCGACCTCGAGGACGTGCAGGTGAACTTCGACGGCATCACCTACGCGAAGGGCGCGAGCGTGCTGAAGCAGCTCGTCGCCTACGTCGGGCGGGACCCGTTCTTCGCCGGTGTCGCCGCGTACCTGAAGCGGCACGCCTGGGGCAACGCGACGCTCGCCGACCTGCTCGCCGAGCTCGCGAGCTCCAGCGGGCGCGATCTCGACACCTGGAGCCGGGTCTGGCTGCAGACCGCCGGGGTGAACACGCTGCGGCCCGAGCTCGAGGTCGGCGACGACGGCCGCATCTCCCGGTTCGCGGTGCGGCAGGAGGCCTCGGCGGCGCAGCCGACGCTGCGGCCCCACCGCGTGGGCGTCGGGCTGTACGACGAGCGCGACGGCCGGCTCGTCCGCACCGATCGGATCGAGCTCGACGTGGACGGGGAGCGCACCGAGGTGCCGCAGCTCGCCGGCCGCGAGCGCCCGGCGCTGCTGCTGCTGAACGACGACGACCTCGCCTACGCGAAGCTCCGGCTCGACCCCGCGTCGCTCGAGGCGGCCACGGCCGGCCTCTCGCGCATCGACTCGGCGCTCGCCCGCGCGCTCGTCTGGGGCGCGGTGTGGGACGCCACCCGCGACGCCGAGCTGCCCGCGCGCGACTTCGTCGCGCTCGTGCTCGACCACGCCGGCGTCGAGACGTCGTCGCCGGTGCTCGAGTCGCTGCTCGGGCAGGTCGTGACGGCCGCCGAGGACTTCGTCGCCCCCGAGCACCGGACCGCGACCCTCGAGGCGCTCGCGGACGGCCTGCTGCGGCTCGCCCGCGCCGCCGAGCCGGCATCCGACGCGCAGCTGCAGCTCGTCGGCGCGTTCGCGCGCACCGCCCGCAGCGCCGCGCAGCTCGATGTGCTCGCCGGGCTGCTCGACGGCACCGCGATCCTGCCGGGGCTCGACGTCGACACCGACCTGCGCTGGCGGCTCCTCACCGGCCTCGCTGCCGGCGGCCGGGCGGACGACGCGGCGGTCGACGCCGAGCTCGCGCGGGACGCGACCGCGAAGGGGCGGGAGTCCGCGCTCGCGGCGCGCGCGGCGCGGCCCACCGCGGACGCGAAGGCCGCGGCCTGGGCGTCGGTCGTCGACTCCGACGCCCTGCCGAACAGCCAGGTGCGCGCCGTGACGACGGGCCTCGGCCGCGGCAGCGATCCCGGACTGCTCGAGCCGTACGTCGAGCGCTACTTCAGCGCGGTCGACGGGCTGTGGGAGACGCGCAGCTTCGCGATCGCCGAGGCGCTCGCCGAGGGGCTCTACCCGGGCGCGGCCGCGTCGCCGCGGCTCGTCGAGGCGACCCGGAGCTGGCTCGACGCGCACCCCGACGCGACCCCGCTCCGCCGCATCGTGGTGGAGCACCTCGCCGACGTCGAGCGGGTGCTCGCGGCGCAGGCGCGCGACGCCGGCCGGTAGGCGGGCACCGCGAGGATCCGCCCGCGCACCGGTGACGGTGCGGCGACGTAGCCTGCCGCGGTGCCCGAGCCGATCGACGCCTGGTGGGAGCGCCGCCGCGCCTCCACCGGGCGCGACGTGCCCTACGCGGTCGGCGCATACCGCGAGCAGTGGGCGCGCTACCCGGCGCTCGTGAAGCAGTACCACCCCGAGCTGAACCGCGGGATCGTGCTCAGCCAGGTGCCTCTCGCCGCCGACGTCTGGCTGCAGTGGGAGTGCGAGGCCGGCCACCACTTCGTCGCGACGCCCGAGGAGCAGCGCATGCGGCCGGGCCGCGAGCGGCGTCGCTCCTCCTGGTGCCCGACCTGCTCCGACCAGGCGAACGGGAGGCGACCGCGGGCGCTGCCCATGGTGCCGACGCCGCTCGCCGAGGGACCGGTCGTCCGCGAGGCGGTCCGGGTCCAGCCCCCGCCGCGGAAGCCCAGGAAGCCGCGCGACCTCTGCCCGAGGACGCCCGACCTGCCGGTCGGCGAGCCGTTCGTCAGCACCTGTGCGCCCGCGCCCGCCTCCGCCGCCGAGGCCGACCTGCGCGCCGGGCTCGTCGAGCGGCTCGAGTTCGAGCAGGGCTTCACGGCGGTGCGCCTGCGGCAGCCGTTCTTCGATCACCTCGAGGCGTGGCCCGACATCCTGCTGCCCGAGCTGCGGGTCGCGATCGAGTACGACACCACAGGGCGACACGGCCTCGAGCACACGGGCCGCCGGGAGCAGGTCGACGCGCGCAAGGACCGGCTGCTGCGGCAGGCGGGCTGGGAGGTCGTGCGCATCCGCACGGGCCACCTGCCGGCGATCGGCCCGCACGACGTCGAGGCTGCCGGCGTCTCAGCGCGGCTGACCGGGCGCATCCTCGACGAGCTGCGCGCCATCCGCGGCGGGCTGCTCGTCGACGCGTACCTGCGGCCCTAGCGCGCCCGCGCTCAGTCGTCGCTCGAGGCGAGTCCGCGGCGCGCCGACAGCAGGTCGACCTCGGGCCGCGCGGCGACGAACCGCTCCACCTCGTCGAGGACCTGCTGCACGCGCCCACCGTCGCCGGAGACGACGGACGCGCCGATCCGGGCCCTGCGGTGGAGATCCTGGTCGCCGACCTCGGCGACCGACAGCGGGAAGCGACGGTCGAGCTCCGCGACGAGCGGGCGCACCACGGAGCGCTTGCCCTTCAGGGAGTGCACGTCGCCGAGCAGCAGGTCGAACTCGATCCAGCCGATCCACACGCGCCCCAGGCTGTCAGACGACCGCGGCGCTCCAGCCGTCGAGGCGGCACTCGCCGTGCTCCCACCCGATCGCGACCATGCGCCGCACCCACTCGACGAGGCCGTCCTCGTCGGCGGTCACGTCGGGGGTGGTGCCGGTGACGGCCCACTCGTCGAGCTCGCCGCCCGGCTCGCCGACCTCGACGTCGTAGTCGGCGTTCTCCAGGTACTCCGCGAGCTCCCGCGCGGCGGCCTCGTTCGGCGCGGAGAAGGCGAACTCGAGCTCGAGCTCGGTCTCGGCGTCGATGCCGCTCGACTCGAGCGACGACCAGCTGTCGCTGTTCATCTCGTCGAGCTCGGCGACGTTCTCCTCGACCACCGCGGCGGGGACGTCGGCGGCGACGGGCGGCAGCGTGCTCTGGATGGCGGTCACGATCCCATCCTGGCGGACGGGGTCACAGACCCGAGCCGGTGACCGCTGCCGTGATCCGCGGGTAGCGCTCCTCGACGGAGTCGGGGTCGATGCGCTCGCCCTCGGGCTCGTCGTCGGGGCGCGGGCCGTCCTCGGTGCGCGGGTCGGGCAGGCCGCGCTCGTCGAGCTCCTCGAGCGCCGCGTACTCGAGCGGCTCGTTCTCCATCCGGGTGTCGAGGTACGCGACGAGGCCGTCGGGGTCGTCGAGCGCGGTGTCGACGGCGTCGGCGCCCTTGCCGATCAGCCAGCAGCGGAACCAGTGGAACGCGTCGTCGCTCATCCCGCCGCTCGCCGCGGCGCCGGCGCCCCGCACCGACCAGCGGTTCAGCCGCACGAGCTCCTCCTCGAACGTGCGCACGAAGTCGGCGACCTCGTCGTCGGACAGGTTCGAGAGCGCGGTGCGCAGCGACTCGCCGTCGGCGCTCGGCGACTCGGGGACGATGCCCTCGCGCGCCGTCTCGACGATCTCGTAGAAGCGACCGCGGTCCATCGCCGCAGCCTAGGACGTGGCCGTCACCGCGAGCCCGTCGATCTCGACGAGCATCGCGGGGTGCGGCAGGTCGACGAACACGGTCGTGCGCGCGGGCAGCACGCCGCTCGTGCTGTGCTCCCGCACGAAGGCGCCGTACGCCTCGTTCATCGGCGCGAAGTGGTCGCGCGTCGTCAGGTAGACGCGGAGCATGACGAGGTCGTCGAACGTCGCGCCCCCCGCCTCGAGCACGGCCTGCACGTTCTGCAGCACCCGGGTGGTCTGCCCGGCCACATCGCCGGGGAACAGGTACTCGCCGGAGTCCGGATCGGTCGGGCCCTGGCCCGACACCTGCAGCAGCGGCCCCTTCCGCACGCCCGCGCTGAACGGGAGGGCCGATCCGGTGCCGGGCGGGACGATCCGCTGCTTCTCAGTCATGGCTCGCACGTTACCGGCGGCAGGATGGCCGGATGCCGCTTCCCGACCCCGCCGACCTCGTCCTCGGCCCGCAGCACAAGTCGCTGCCGCCGTCCGCGTGGGGGAGCACCGTCGCCGCGTTCCTCGCGACCGGGCCGCATCTGTCCGACCTGCAGACCCCGCTGCTCACGGTCGACGACAAAGCGGTCCGGCACAACACCGCGGCGATGGCCGCCTGGACGGCGGAGCGCGGCCTGCTGCTCGCTCCGCACGGCAAGACGACGATGGCGCCCGCGCTGTGGCGGCGCTTCCTCGACGCGGGCGCCTGGGGCGTCACGCTCGCCACGGCCTGGCAGGCGCAGGTCGCCGTCGAGGCCGGGGTGCGGCGCATCCTGATCGCGAACGAGGTGACCGACCCGGTCGGCATCCGCTGGTTGCGGGCCGCGCTCGATGCGCACCCCGACCTCGAGATCGCCTGCTGGGTGGACAGCCGGGAGGGCGTCGCGCTGCTCGCCGCCGGGCTGGGGCCCGGTCGCCCGCTGCCCGTGCTCGTCGAGCTCGGCGTGCCGGGCGGCCGCGCCGGTGCCCGCGGCCTCGACGCGGCGCTCGACGTCGCCGACGCGGTCGCCGCCGCGCCCGCCCTGCGGCTCGCGGGCGCAGCCGGGTACGAGGGACCCGCGGGCTCCGACCGCGGGAGCGCTTCGGTCGACGCTGTCCGCGCGTTCCTCGCCGACCTCGTCGCGCTGCACTCCCGGCTGCGCGAGCGCATCGACGGCGTGCCGCTGCTCACCGCGGGCGGCAGCACCTACCCCGATCTCGTCGCCGACGCGCTCGCGCCGGAGGCCGGTGCGGCCCGCGCGATCCTCCGCTCCGGGGCCTACCAGGTGCACGACGACGGCCACTACGCCGCGCTCTCGCCGTTCGGCGCGGCCGGCACGGGCATGCGGCTCGAGGCCGGCATCCACGCCTGGGCCCGGGTGCTGTCGCGGCCCGAGCCGGGGCTCGCGATCCTCGACGCGGGCCGCCGCGACGTGCCGTTCGACCTCGGCCTGCCGGTGCCGCAGGCGGTGCTCGGTGCGCCGGACGAGGCGGTCGCGGGCGCCGCGGTCGTCGCGCTGAACGACCAGCACGCCTTCCTCCGGCTCGAGCCCGGCCGGGCCGCCCTGCCCGTCGGCGCCGTCGTGCGGTTCGGGCTCTCGCACCCGTGCACCGCCTTCGACAAGTGGCGCCTCGTGCCGGTGCTCGAGTCCACCGCCCTGCCCGACCCCCGCGTGGTCGACCTGGTGCAGACGCACTTCTAGCCGGGAGCCCAATAGGTTCCTCTCGTGGAGATCGTCGTCCTGCCCGACCCGGATTCCGTCGCCCGCCTGTCGGCGGCGCTCGTCGCCGACGCCGTGCGGGGCAAGGCCGAGCCCGTGCTCGGGCTCGCCACCGGCTCCTCGCCGCTCGGCACCTACCGCGAGCTGCGGCGGCTCGTCGAGTCGGGCGCGCTCGACCTCTCCCGCGCCTCGGGGTTCGCCCTCGACGAGTACGTCGGCATCCCCGAGGACCACCCGCAGAGCTACGCGGCCGTGATCCGCAGCGAGGTCGTCGAGCCGCTCGGCATGGACCCCGCGCGGGTGCGCGTGCCCGACGGCCGCGCCGACGACCTCGAGCGGGCCTGCCGCGAGTACGAGGAGGCGATCGCCGCGGCCGGCGGCGTCGACGTGCAGATCCTCGGTGTCGGCGCGAACGGCCACATCGGCTTCAACGAGCCGACGTCGTCGTTCGGCTCGCGCACCCGGATCAAGACGCTCGCCGAGCGCACGCGGGCCGACAACGCCCGGTTCTTCGACTCTCCCGACGAGGTGCCCACGCACTGCCTCACGCAGGGGCTCGCGACGATCCTCGCCGCGCGCCGCGTCGTGCTCGTCGCGCAGGGCGCCGCGAAGGCGACCGCGATCGGGCAGATCGTCGAGGGACCCGTCTCGGCCCGCTGGCCGGGGTCGATCCTGCAGCACCACCCGGCGGCGACGGTCGTCGTCGACGAGGCCGCCGCCGCCGAGCTGGAGCTCGCCGACTACTACCGGTTCGTGTGGGAGCACAAGCCGTCGTGGCAGCGGGTCGAGCCGCTGCCGGCCTGAGCGCTAGCGCGCCAGCGGGGCGCTGTCCGCGTAGTCGGTGATCCCCGCCGCGAACCGTTCGAGGACCGCCCGCCGTGCGGTGTCGAGCACCGCCTGCTCGGCGTCCGCCGCCTCGAGGACGAGGAGCACGGCGCCGAGGATCGGCGGCACGTGGACGAGGTCGACGGTGGCCCTCGGGGCGACCGCGAGCAGACCCTCCCGCACCGGGTCGAGCAGCAGCGGGTCGGCGGCCGCGAGCACGCCGCCGCCGAGCACCACCTGCGGTGCCAGCTGCTCGAGACCGAGGCGCCGCATCGCCGCTGCGGCCATGACGACGATCTCCTCGGCCTGGCGCCGCACCTCGCCGAGCGCCGGCGCGTCGCCGCGGTGCGCGGCCTCGAAGAGCACGGGCGTGAGGTGCACGAGCGACCGCTCGGGGATCCGGCCGAAGTGGAGCCCCTCGATGACCGCGGCGATGTCGGGCAGGCCGAACGCCTCGGCGACGAGCTCCTCGAGCAGCGACTTCGGCCCCCGGCCGTCCGCGGACCGCGCCGCGTGCCAGAGCGCCTGCGGGCCGAGGTCGCCGCCGCCGCCCCAGTCGCCCGAGATGGTGCCGAGCGACGGGTAGCGCACGGTCGCGCCGTCGGAGCGCCGGGCGATCGCGTTGATGCCCGTGCCGCAGACGAGGGCGACCGCGTCGGGGTTCGCCGCCCCCGAGCGCAGCAGCGCGAACAGGTCGTTCTCGACCTCGACCGGTGCGTCGCCGAACGCCGGGCACGCGGCGATGCCCGCGCGAGCGGCCGCGTACTCGGCGGGCAGGTCGAGCCCCGCGAGGTACACGCCCGCACGGGCGAGGGGCGCGTCGCCCGCCGCGGCGAGCACCTCGCCGACGAGCCGATCGAGGATCGCGAGCGCCGGCTCGAGCCCGATCACCTGCGGCTGCGAGCCGGGGCCGCGGACGTGGGCGCGCAGGCTCCCGTCGAGGCCGACCGCGACGACGTCCGTCTTCGAGCCGCCGCCGTCGACGGCGACGATCACGGGTGCGCTCATCGCGCCCACGCGAGGTGCTGCGCGTTGCGCGCGATCAGCAGGTCGGTGAGCCGCACCGCTTTGTCCCACTGCCCGACGAGCGGGTGCGCGAGCATCGCGCGCCGCACCCGGTCGACCCCGCCCAGGACCGCCGCGTCGAGCGCGAGGCGCTCGTAGGCCGCGACGTGCGCGACGAGCCCCTCCATCTCGGCCGACAGCGGCGCGATCGGCAGCGCCTCCACACCGCTCGTGCGGATGGTCGCCGGGACCTCGATCACGTGGTCGTCGGGCAGGAACGGCAGGGCGCCGTCGTTGCGGAGGTTCACCACCTGCGCGTCGCCGCGGTCGGTGATGAGCGACGCCATGAGGTCGACGGCGGCCTCCGAGTAGAAGGCGCCGCCGCGGAGCGCGAGCTCGGCGGGCTTCTCGACCACGGACTCGTCCGCGTACTGGGCGAGCAGCCGCCGCTCGACGTCCTGCACCGCCTCCGCGCGGGTGGGGGCGACGAGCTGCTCGGCGAGCACCTCGTCGTGGGCGTAGAAGTAGTGGAGGTAGTACGACGGCACCGCCGCCTGCAGCTCGAGCAGGGCGCGCGGCGAGCCGACCTCGTCGGCGAGCTCGTCGACGCGCGTGGCGAGCAGGGAGGGCAGCACGTCCTCCTGGACCCCGTCGCGCGTGACCGTGATCGACCGCTCCCACGTGAGGTGGTTCAGCCCCACGTGGCCGAGCGAGACGGCCCCGGGCGCCACGTCGAGCAGCTTCGCGAAGCGCCGCTGGAAGCCGATGGCGACGTTGCAGAGCCCGACCGCGCGGTGGCCCGCCTCGAGCAGGGCGCGCGTGACGATGCCGACCGGGTTCGTGAAGTCGATGATCCACGCGTCGGGCTTCGCGTGCCGGCGCACCGTGTCGGCGATGTCGAGCACGACCGGGACGGTGCGCAGCGCCTTCGCGAACCCGCCCGGACCCGTCGTCTCCTGGCCGATGCAGCCGACCTCGTGGGGGAACGTCTCGTCGCCGTGCCGAGCCGCCTGCCCGCCCACGCGCAGCTGCAGCAGCACGACGTCGGCGTCGCTGACCCCGCGCACGACGTCGTCCGTCGCGGTGATGGTGCCGGGGTGACCGGCGTGCGCCCACATGCGGCGCGCGAAGCCCGAGACGAGTCGCAGCCGCTCGGGATCCGGATCGACGAGCACGAGCTCGTCGATCGGGAGGATGTCGCGCATCCGCGCGAACCCGTCGACGAGCTCCGGTGTGTACGTGGACCCGCCACCGACGACCGTGACCTTCATGTGCATCCCTTCCTCCGGAGGACGTGGTGCGCTCGTCGCACCGGTGCGGTGCGACGCGGGGCAGCGCGACGCCGGCCGAACGGCGAGCTGCGTCGTCGCCGTCGTGCCGGTCCGCGGCGCCCTCCCGGACCTCTCGCATGAGGCTAGGGCGACGGACGGCGTCCGGCCGACCCCGGCGGGATGATGCGCAGCCGGACCGCGCACGTCGGTGCCGTCGGCGGCGTGTGGAACCATCGCCCGGTGCAGGAGCCCGAGCCGCAGCCCGCCGACTGGCGCGAGGCGCTCGACGGCTTCCTGCGGCCCCCCGCGCCACGCATCGAGTCCGCGCCCACCGCGCTCGCCCTGCAGGTCGAGTTGCGCGAGCTGCTGCCCCGCACGACCTACCGCTGGAACGGCCCGACCTCGCAGGCGGTGACGCCGCGCAAGCGGCGCGACGCGCAGCCGGGCAGCGGCGAGTACCGGCTCGGCGTCCGTCCCGTCACCCGCACGCAGCGCGGCTGGGCCCGAGGCGGCCTCACCTGGTCGAACCTGCCCCACAAGCAGCGCCAGCTCGAGCTCGACGTCGACCAGCACCGCTGGTTCACCCAGTTCGGCGCGCTGCACCGCGCGGGCGTCCCCGCGGCGCCGGGGCAGGACCCGGACTGGCTGTTCCTCGACGACTTCGCGAACCCGGTGCTGTGGCGGCTGCTCGAGCAGGCGGAGCAGCTCGGCGTGCCGCTCGTCGGCAGCGCCGGCACCGTCGTCCGGGTCGCCGGCCCCGCGTCGCTCACGTTCGACGTCGCCCGCGACGGCGAGGCCCTGCGCGCCGGGCCGCTGCTCGTGCTCGGCGGCGAGCCGGTCGCCGTGCGGCGCGCGCAGCCGATCGGCGCGTCCGGCCTCTACCTCTTCGACCCGGCCGAGCCGCGCGAGGTGGTGCTCGCCGAGCTCGACGTGCCGCTCGACGCCGAGCGGCAGCGACTGCTGCGCAGCCTCGGCGGCGACGGCGTCGTCGTGCCGGCCGAGGCGGTCGACGAGTTCCTGCGCGAGTACGTGCCGCAGCTGCGCGACCGCGTCGACGTCGCGAGCCGCGACGGCTCGGTCGCCCTGCCCGAGGTCGAGCCGCCTCGCCTCGTGCTCACCGCCGCCTTCGGTGCCGGGCACCGCCTCGCCCTCCGGTGGGCGTGGGAGGTCCGGCGGGGCGCGACCCCGCCGCCGCTCGCGACGGTGCTGCCGCCCGGCCTGCTGCCGGAGTCGCTGCTCGGCGACGACGACGGGCTGCCGCGCCCCGCCGTCCTCACCGAGCTCGAGGCCGCCGAGTTCAGCGCCCGGGTGCTGCCGCGGCTCGAGGCGCTGCCCGGCCTGCGGGTCACCACCACCGGAACCCGGCCCGACTACCGCGAGCTCTCCGGCGCCCCTCGGCTCGTCGTCCGGGCGGTGCCCGCCGAGAAGGCCGACTGGTTCGACCTCGGCATCGAGGTGCTGCTCGACGGCCGGCGCATCCCGTTCACCCCGCTCTTCAAGGCGCTCGCGGCCGGGCGGCGCCGCATCCTGCTCGCCGATGGCGCCTACCTCTCGCTGAACCACCCGGCCTTCGCGCCGCTCGCCGACCTCATCGCCGACGCGGGCGACCTCGACGAATGGCGCGCGGGCCCCCGGCTCAGCCGCTACCAGACCGCGCTCTGGAGCGAGTTCGAGGACCTCGCCGACGAGGCCGACCCCGCGGTGGAGTGGCGGGCGCTGCTCGCCGAGGTGCGGGGCGCGCCCGTTCCGGTGCGGCCGCCCGCGGGTCTCCGCGCCGAGCTGCGGCCCTACCAGGCGGAGGGCCTCGCCTGGCTGTCGTTCCTCTGGCGGCACCGCCTCGGCGGCGTGCTCGCCGACGACATGGGCCTCGGCAAGACGCTGCAGTGCCTCGCGCTGATGCTCTCCGTGTCGGAGGAGGTGCGCCGGCCGTTCCTCGTCGTCGCGCCCACCTCAGTCGTGTCGAACTGGGCGGCCGAGGCCTCCCGGTTCGCACCGGGCCTCAGGGTCCGCACGGTGACGGCGACCGAGGCGAAGGCGGGATCGCCGATCGCCGATCTCGCGGCGGGCGCGGACGTCGTCGTCACGAGCTACGCCCTGCTCCGGCTCGACGCGGAAGGCTACCGCGGCGTCGCGGAGGGCGACGGCTGGGCGGGGCTGATCCTCGACGAGGCGCAGTTCGTGAAGAACGCGGCGTCGCGCATCCACGAGGTCGTGCGCGACCTGCCGGTGCCGTTCAAGCTCGCCGTGACCGGCACCCCGATGGAGAACTCGCTCACCGAGCTGCACGCGGTGCTCGCCGTCGTCGCGCCCGGGCTGTTCGCCTCCGCGCTCCGGTTCCGCGAGGAGTACGTGCGGCCGATCGAGGAGGTCCGCGCCGGCGTCCAGCAGGGCGTCGGCGCGGGGGACGCGCCCGAGGTCGCGGCCCGGCTGCGCGCCGATCGTCTCGCGCGGCTGCGGCAGCGCATCCGGCCGTTCCTGCTGCGGCGCACGAAGGAGACCGTGGCGGCCGAGCTGCCGCCGAAGCAGGAGCAGGTGCTCACGGTCGACCTCGCGCCCGACCACCGCGCGCTCTACGACGTCTGGCTGCAGCGGGAGCGGCGGAAGCTGTTCAACCTGCTGTCGGACATGGACCGCAACCGGTTCATCGTGTTCCGGTCGCTCACCCTGCTGCGGCTGCTCGCCCTCGACCCCGCGCTGATCGGCGAGGAGGCGACCGGCAGCAAGCTCGACGCGCTGCTCGAGCAGCTCGACGACGTGCTCGCCGAGGGGCACCGGGCGCTCGTCTTCAGCCAGTTCACCTCGTACCTGTCGCGGGTGCAGCAGCGGCTCACCGAGGCGGGCATCCAGACGGCCTACCTCGACGGCAGCACCCGCGACCGCGACGCCGCGATCGCCGCGTTCAAGGACGGCGACGCGCCGGTCTTCCTCATCAGCCTGAAGGCGGGCGGGTTCGGCCTGAACCTCACCGAGGCGGACTACGTGTTCCTGCTGGACCCCTGGTGGAACCCGGCGAGCGAGGACCAGGCGATCGACCGCGCGCACCGCATCGGGCAGGACAAGCAGGTGATGGTCTACCGGCTCGTCGCCGCCGGCACCATCGAGGAGAAGGTGATGCAGCTGAAGGCGCGCAAGGCGGCGGTGTTCGACGCGGTCATCGACGACGAGGCGCTGTTCGGGTCGCTGCTCGACGCCGACGACGTGCGCGAGCTGCTCGGCTGACCGCGCTCACGAGGCGTCCGGGGCGGCCCGTGTTGACTGGACCCCATGGCAGCGCGGACCGGCAGGACCACCCTCATCACGGGCGCGAGCTCGGGCATCGGTGAGGCGTTCGCCCGCGCCCTCGCCGAACGGGGTGAGGACCTCGTGCTCACCGCGCGCCGGGAGGACCGCCTCCGCGCCCTCGCGGCAGAGCTCGAGCGGCGGCACGGGATCCGGGCCTCGGTGCTCGTCGCCGACCTCGCCGCTGAGGGCGCCGTGCAGCGGCTGCTCGCCGACCTCGAGGCGGCCGGCGTCGTCGTCCGCGGGCTCATCAACAACGCCGGCTTCGGCGGCCACGGCCGCTTCGAGCACGAGGACCCGCAGCGGATCGCCGCCGAGCTCGCCGTGAACGTCACGGCGCCGGTGCTGCTCGCCCGGGCGCTGCTGCCCGGCATGCTCGAGCGCGGCAAGGGCTACATCGTGAACCTCGCGAGCACGGCGGCGTTCCAGGCCGTGCCGTCGATGGCGGTCTACGCGGCCACGAAGGCGTTCGTGCTGTCGTTCACCGAGGCGCTGTGGGCCGAGACCGCCGGGCGCGGCGTCCGCGTGCTCGCCCTCGCGCCGGGTGCCACCGAGACCGAGTTCTTCGAGGTCGCGGGCGAGGGGGGCAGCGTCGGGCGCCGGCAGACGCCCGAGCAGGTGGTGCGGGTCGCGCTCGCCGCGCTCGACCGCGGGCGGGGCCCCAGCGTCGTCTCGGGTCTGCTGAACACGCTGTCGGCGCGGAGCGGTCGCCTCGTGCCGCGCGCGCTCCTCACCCGGCTCGCCGGGGTGATGGTCGGCGACGGCCGCCGCTGAGCGCGGGTCCGCATCCGGTCAGGCGCCGAGCGCGCTCCGGAGGTCCCGCTCCAGGTCGTCGACGTGCTCGAGGCCGACGGAGAGCCGCACGAGCCCCTCGGGGATCGTCGAGGCCTCCGCGGGCCAGCGGCGACGGCGCTCGAGGGTGGACTCGACGCCGCCGAGGCTCGTCGCGTGCCGCCAGAGCCGTACCGACGACGCGAGGGCGTCCGCCGCCTCCGCGGTCGGGAGCACGATCGAGACGATCGCGCCGAAGCCGGGGTAGCGCACCTCCTGCAGCCCCTCGAGCCCGGACAGCCGGCGGACGAGCTCCTGCGCCGTGGACTGCGCCCGCTCGAGCCGCACCGGCAGCGTGCGCAGGCCGCGGAGCGCGAGGAACGTCTCGAGCGGCGCGGGGATCGCGCCGCGCAGGGTCCGGATGCTCGTGATCGCCTCGGCGTGCTCCGCGGTCGCCGTGACGACCGCGCCCATGAGCACGTCGCTGTGACCTGAGATGTACTTCGTCGCCGAGTGCACGACGAGGTCGGCGCCCGACTCGAGCGGGCGCTGCAGCAGCGGCGTCGCGAAGGTGTTGTCGACGGCGACGAGCGCGCCGGCCGCGTGCGCGCCCGCGGCGATCGCGGCGACGTCGGCGACCTCGAGCGCCGGGTTCGTCGGCGTCTCGATCCAGACGAGGGCGGCGCCCTCGGCGGCGCCCACGACGGCCTCGGTGTCCGCGATGTCGACGTACTCGACGGTGATGCGGCCACGGCGCTCGCTGTCCTGGAGCTGCCCGATCGTGCCGGTGTAGGAGTGCCGCGGCGCGACCACCTTCGATCCCGCGTCGAGCAGGTCGAGCACCGCGGCGATCGCCGCCATGCCGGAGGCGAACGCGATGCACCGGCCGCCCTCGAGGTCGCCGAGCACGTCCTCGAACGCGGTCCAGGTCGGGTTGCCGTAGCGGCCGTACTCGAGGTCGCCGCCCGCGATGAAGGTGGAGGTGAGCGTGACGGGGACGTTCAGCGGCTGGTCCGGCTCCGACGACGGGCGCCCGAGGGTCACCACGCGCGTCTCGACGTGCAGGGGCTGCTGGGCGTCCGGCATGGGGCTCCTCGGGGATCGGGCGGGTCCGGGTCGTCCTCCATCCTCGGGCACGCGCGGCCGCTCCCTCAGCCGGGTGACGTCCCGGGACCCGAGGAGGGCTCAGCGCGGTGTCATCCCGTTGGCCGGGCAGACCCTTCTCGCGGGGCTGTCGGTGAGGAAGACGTGCAGGACGCCGGCGCGGTCGCGGCACACCGCCGGCCCGGGCAGGCCCGCGGTCGTCGGGGTGCTCGTCGTGCGGGGTGCCGCCTCCGGCCCGAGCGCCTTCGCGCACGCGTCGGCCAGCCGCACCGGCGTCGGGTCGGTCGCCGTCGCCTTCGCTGAGGGCGACGTCGTCGTCGCGCCCGCGTGGCAGACGACGGCCGGGGCGCCGCCGCCACTGGAATCGGCGGTGTTCCCGCCGGAGGCGGACGACGGGCCGCTGTAGGCGGACCCACCAGCGGCGCTGCCCGAGCTCGCCCCGGACTGCCCGACCGGATGCACGACCACGACGAGCCCCACCACCGCGGCCGCGAGCGCGAGCCCCATGCCGCCGCCGACGAGCCGCCGGCGCCGCCGGAGCCGCGCGTCCTCCTCGAGGCGGATGCGGCTCAGCACCGCCCGCTCGATGCGGTCGAGGCGCTCCTCGGTGGGCAGGTCGTCGCGCATCGGCTCCTCGCTCATCGGTCCCGCCTCCCTTCGGTCAGGTCGTCGCGCAGCCGGGCGCGGGCCCGGCTCAGCCGGTTCCGCACCGCGCCCTCGGTCAGCCCGAGCCGCTCGGCCGCCTCGGCATAGCTGAGGTCCTCCGCGAGACAGAGCCGGGCGATCTCGGCGTCCATCGCCGGCAGCCTCGCGAAGGCGCGATCGAGCAGGTCGCGCACCTCGCCTGCCGGCTCGTCCGCGGCGCTGAGCACCTCGGGCGCGGACGTCTCGTGCCGCCCGCGACGCTGGTTCGCCCGCCGCCGGTTCGCCGCGAGGTGCTTCACGGTCACGATCAGCCACGGGAGCGCGGAGTCGCCGACGAGGCCGAGCCGCGCCCGCTTGCGCCAGAGCAGCACGAAGGCGTCCTGCACGAGCTCCTCCGCATCCGGCACGGACTCGATCTGCCGGTAGGCGACCGCGTAGAGCACGCCGCTGTGGCGGCGCAGCACCCGGGCGAAGTGCGCCTGCGCGCCCGGCCCCGTCGCGGCGAGGAGGGCGCGGTCGGTCGGCTCAGCGTCCACGCCACCTCCCGTCCCCGCCCACCCTGGCGCAGCCTGCCGCGGCGGGGCGGGCGCCACGGCGACGACGGTCACGCGGATGGCGGCGGGGCGTCCGGCGGGGCGTCCGCGCCGCGGCTCGCGCGGACGCGCCGACGCACGAGCACGCCGGCGCCCACGAGCGCGCCGAGCACGACGAGCCACGGCAGCAGCACGCCGAGCGCGACGAGCAGCACGCGACCCGTCGCGAGCAGCCCGGCGAGACCCGCGAGGAAGCCGCTGACGAAGTCCGGGGGAGGGGCGTGCCGGGCGACGGCCGGTGCCGTCACCGTGATGGCGAGGGTCGCGTACGCGACCTGGTCGGCGAGGATGCGCTGCTCCGCCTGCAGCTGCTCGAGGTCGGTCTCGCGCGTGGTGAGGCTCGATTCGAGATCGACGAGCTCGCTCGAGGTGCCGGCGCGGCCGAGCAGGGTCTGCAGCCGGGCGATCGAGGCGCGCAGGCCCGAGATGCGGGCGGCGTAATCGGCGGTGCGACCGGTCACGTCGGTGCTGTGCAGGGTCAGGGTGCGCACGTGGCCCTGGTGCGCGATCTGCTCGCGTGCGGTGGCGAAGCCCGCGGCGGGGATGCGCACGGTGAGCGACGCGGTCACCTTGCCGGACGGCTGCTCCTCCTCGGCGTCGATGCGGCCGCCCGCGCCGATCACGATGCTCGTGATGCGGGCCGCGACGCCGATCGGATCCGTCGCGACGAGGTCGAGGTCGCCCGTCGTGACGACCTGCTGCGTCGACGGCACGACGGCGTCGGTCCCCTTCGCCGTCGAGGAGGACCCGGCGGCGTCGGCCACGCCCCGGCTCCCGCCGTTCGATGCGGCGCTGCCCGACCCCACGCCGGCCGAATCGTTCGCTCCACCGCTCGTGCAGCCCGCGAGCAGCCCGGTGGCGAGCGCCACCAGCACCGTCACCGCAGCCAGCCGTGGCCCGCTCCGTCGCCTCATCGTCGTGCTCCCTGTCCTGAAGCCGGATCGGCCTCTCCCTCCTCGTGTGCACCGGGCATCGGAACGTCTCACGGGATCGCCGCCCGGTTCGAAAGGCGGCGGGAGACCACCGGTGCAGAGCGGCAGGAAGGCTGCGGATCCCGAACAAGGGGTGGACGTCTCCTGAGCGCAGTGGGAGAGTGCGAGCGCTCCTTCCCGCCCACACCCATGCGGAGCGCCCCATGAACCCGTTCCTCGACTCGGTCGTCGCCGTCGTCCTCGTCGGCGCGCTGCTGGTCCTCTTCGCCCTCTGGACCCGATTCGCCGTCCGCCGCTCCGGTGGCATCGACGGGCCCCGGCACCCCCGCACCGAGCCGCTCGTGCGTCAGCGCCCGCGCGAGGCGTCGAAGATGGGTGTCCATGGCGGTCGCCGGACGTCCTGAGGACGTCTGGAGCGCGGCCGCCGCGTACGAGGAGTCGTTCGCGCCGCTCTGCGCCGGCGCGGTGCCCGCGCTGCTCGACGCCGCCGGCGCACCCGCCTCAGGCGCCTCGCTGCTCGACGCCGGCACCGGACCGGGCACGGTGGCCGCTGCGGCGCTCGCACGTGGCTGGGCCGTGACGGCGCTGGACCCGTCGCCCGCGATGCTCGCGCGCGCCGCCCGCAACGCCCCCGGCGTCGCGCTGGTCGAGGGCGCCCTGCCCCCGACCTGCCGCTGCCGGACGCGGCGTTCGACGCGGCAGTCGCGAACTTCGTCGTGAACCACCTGCCCGACCCGCCAGGCGGCCTCCGCGGCCTCGCCCGCGTCGTCCGGCCGGCAGGCACGGTCGCGGTCACGATCTGGGCGTCGCAGGTCAGCGCGATGAACCGGCTCTGGACCGAGGTGATGGCCGAGGCCGGCGTCACGCCGCCGCCCGGGATGCGGCTGCCGCCGCAGCGCGACTTCGCGCGCACGGAGGACGGGCTCGCCGGGCTGCTCGCCGAGGCCGGCCTCGCCGACGTGCGCGCCACGACCGTCGGTTGGACCTGGCTCGTCGAGGGCGACCGGCTCTGGCGGGGCGTCGAGGCGGGGCTCGCGACCGTCGGGCTCACCTACCGGCAGCAGGATCGTGCGGGACGCGGGGCCATGCGCGCCGCCTACGAGCGCCTCGCGGTCGACCTCGAGCGCGACGGCCTGCTCGAGCTGCCGAGCGCGGCGGTGCTCGCCGCGGGCCGGCGCGCCTGAGGCCGGATCAGCCGCCGGATCCGGCGGGGTCGTCCGTTCCGCTGGGAACGAGGACCGGCTGCCCCGCCGGGTGCTCGCGCCATTCGCGCATCCGCCAGCCGCCCGGCTCGCCCTCGAGCGCGACGATGCCGGTGTTCGGCAGCGGATGGGTCGCGAGGAAGTCGCGGTCCGCGCCCGCGACCGTCGCCGACCAGCAGCGGATCGCGGCGCCGTGGCTCACGACCACGGCGTCGGCGGCGCCGGACTCCGCCACCTCGGCGAGCGCCGCGTCGAACCGCGCGAAGAACTCCTCGCCGGTCTCACCGCCCGGCATCGCGACGTCGCGCTCGCCGTTCGCCCAGCGGAACACCGTCTCCATGTAGGCGCGCTGCGCCTCGCGCGTCCGCTCGCCCTCGAGGTCGCCGGCGCGGATCTCGCGCAGCCCCTCGAGCAGTCGCGGCTCGAGTCCGCGCTGCTCCGCGGTCGGCGCGATCGTCTCCTGCGTCCGGATGAGCGTGGACGCGAACACCGCATCGATCGGCTCGTCGGCGAGCGTGCCGGAGAGGGCGACCGCCTGCGTGCGACCGAGCTCGGTGAGCGACGGTCCCGGCCGCGCGGTGTCGAGCACGCCGAGCACGTTCGAGGGGATCTGGGCATGGCGGACGAGCAGCAGGCGCACCCGTCCACCATCGCAGCCCTCGGCTGGCCGCCCGGTCCCGGCCGACGGTCCGGCATTCGGAGAACGATCGTTCTTCCATTTGGAGAACGATCGTTCTACGCTCGGACCAGATCCGCTCCGGGTGCCACGCCTCACCCCGAGCGCCGCACCCTTCCGGTGCGGTTCCCGGCCGGCGTTGGAGGATCCGTGGCCCCGTTCTCCGGCTCCTCGCCGCTCGCCGGACCACTCGGCCCGGCCGGCAGCAGCGCCTCCGCCGTCGGAGCGGTCGCGAACGGCCGCGCGGACGTCGCCGTCCTGCTCCGCGAGGCGGGCCGAGGGCGCCGCGAGGCGTTCGGGCCGCTCTACGACCTGCTCGCCCCGCGGGTGTTCGCCATCGGGCGGTCCGTGGCCGGCGAGGGCGCCGCGGAGGCCACGCTCGCGGCGTTCCTCGAGCTGTGGCGGCGGGCGCCGCAGTGGCCCGGCGGGGACGCGGCGGCCGCCGCCGGCTGGGCGCTCCGCGTCGCGGTCGAGGCGCTCGGCGCCACGCAGCAGCGCGGTGGGAAGGCGCCGGGCGTCTCCTGAGATCACCAGGGGACGGCGATACGGTCGGACCGAGCGACGCCCCCGTTCCCGGCGCGGCGTCCGAGCGTCGACCTTCAGCACGGAGAGCCCTCGATGACCACGACTTCCGACACCCCGCAGGCCGCGTCGAACGGCCCCGTCGACCCCACCGGCACCGAGGCCTGGCAGGCCCTCGGCCGCATCAAGGCGGGCTTCCGGCCCGACCTGCGCGGCTGGTTCGACAAGGAGCAGGACCGCGCCGCGCGCTACACCTTCGAGGCCGGGGACCTCACCGTCGACCTCTCGAAGAACCTGCTCACCGAGGAGGTGCTGCAGCACCTCCTGCAGCTCGCCACCGACGTCGACGTGGCCGGCCGCTTCCGGGCGATGATCTCGGGCGAGCACATCAACGTCACCGAGGACCGCGCCGTGCTGCACACCGCGCTGCGCCGCCCCGCGCAGGGCGAGCTCGAGCCCGCGAAGCCGCTGACGGTCGACGGGCAGGACGTCGACACCGACGTCCGGGCCGTGCTCGACAAGATCTACGGCTTCGCGAAGGCCGTGCGCAGCGGCGACTGGAAGGGCGTCACCGGTAAGCGCGTCGCGACCGTCGTGAACATCGGCATCGGGGGCTCCGACCTCGGCCCGGTCATGGTCTACGAGGCCCTCAAGCCCTACGTGCAGGAGGGGCTGGAGTGCCGGTTCGTGTCGAACATCGACCCGTCCGACATCTACGAGAAGACGAAGGACCTCGACCCGGAGACGACGCTCTTCATCGTCGCGTCGAAGACCTTCGGCACCCTCGAGACGCTCACGAACGCGCGCCTCGCGCGGCAGTGGCTCTGGGAGCGGCTGTCGGCGGCGGGCGTGCTCGAGGACTCCGACGACGCGCGCACCACGGCGGTCAGCCGCCATTTCGTCGCCGTCTCGACCGCGCTCGACAAGGTGAAGGCGTTCGGCATCGACCCCGACAACGCGTTCGGCTTCTGGAACTGGGTCGGCGGCCGCTACTCGGTCGACTCCGCCGTCGGCACCTCGGTCGCGATCGCGATCGGGCCGGAGGGCTTCGAGGACTTCCTCGCGGGCTTCCACGCCATCGACGAGCACATGCGCACGACCCCGCTCGAGCGGAACGTGCCCGTGCTGATGGGCCTGCTGAACGTCTGGTACACGAACTTCCTCGGCGCCCAGACGCACGCGGTGCTGCCGTACGCGCAGTACCTGCACCGCTTCCCGGCCTACCTGCAGCAGCTCACGATGGAGAGCAACGGCAAGTCGGTGCGCTGGGACGGCTCGCCCGTCACCACCGACACCGGCGAGATCTTCTGGGGCGAGCCGGGCACGAACGGCCAGCACGCCTTCTACCAGCTCATCCACCAGGGCACCCGGCTCATCCCGGCCGACTTCATCACGGTCGCGAACCCGGCGCACGCGCTCGTCGACGAGCAGGGCGACGGCGGCGCGGTGAAGCCGGGCGCCGACGTGCACGCGCTGTTCCTCGCGAACTTCTTCGCGCAGACGCAGGCGCTCGCCTTCGGCAAGACCTCCGACGAGGTGCGGGCCGAGGGCGCGAAGGAGTCGGTGGTCACCGCCCGCACGTTCGAGGGCAACCGGCCGACGACGTCGATCATCGCTCCGTCGCTCACGCCCTCGGTCGTCGGGCAGCTGATCGCGCTCTACGAGCACATCGTGTTCACCGAGGGCACCGTCTGGGGCATCGACAGCTTCGACCAGTGGGGCGTCGAGCTCGGCAAGCAGCTCGCGCTGCAGATCACGCCGGCGCTGCAGGGCGACACCTCGGCCCTCGAGTCGCAGGACGCCTCGACGCAGTCGCTCATCCGCAAGTACCTCGAGCTGCGGAAGTAGCCGCCGCCACCCGGATCCGGGCGCATCGGGCTACGTGGCCAGCGCGACGGCTTTCCGGAGGCCCGCGACGAACGCCTCCGGGCGCTCCCACGCGGCGAAGTGGCCGCCCGACTCGGCGACGTCCCACTCACGGACGTCGAAGGTGCGCTCGGCGTACCCGCGGGGCGCGTGCAGCAGGTCGCGGGGGAACAGCTGGACCGCGAGGGGGGCCGCGACCCGGCCGGGCACCGGCGGCTCGCGCAACGCGTACGGCCCGAACGACGTTCCGATCGTGCCCGTCACCCAGTAGGCGGTGACCCAGGTCAGCAGGTCGTCGCGCGGGAAGGCGGCCTCCACGTCGCCGTCGCAGTCGCTCCAGCTGCGCAGCTTCTCCACGATCCAGGCCGCGAGCCCCGCGGGGGAGTCGCCGAGCGCCGCCGCGAGGGTGTTCGGCTTCGTGGCCTGCTCGGCCAGGTAGGCGCCCTCGCCGGCCTGCCAGCGGGCGATCTCCGCCGAGAAGGCCCGCTCCTCGGGCGTCCAGTCCGAGCGGTCGACCAG
The DNA here is from genome assembly GCF_029846255.1 of Amnibacterium sp. CER49. GTDB lineage: Bacteria > Actinomycetota > Actinomycetes > Actinomycetales > Microbacteriaceae > Amnibacterium. The sequence goes on from NZ_JARVWQ010000001.1 coordinate 2,022,852, forward strand.
CGCGAGCGCCCGCGACGGCACGTCGGTGAGGTGCAGGGCGCCGACGTGCTCGGGATGCCGGCGGGCGAGCGACTCCGCGACGCTCGTGCCGATGTCGCCCCCCGAGACGGTGCACGCGCCGTAGCCGAGCTCGTCGAGCAGCGCCGCGACCGGGTCGGCCATCGCGGCGCCCGACGAGGCGGGCAGGTCGCTGAAGGGGTAGCCGGGCAGCGCGGGCACCACCACGTGCACGTCGGGAAGCAGCGGCAGCACCCGCGTGAAGCGGAGCACCGAGTCGGGCCAGCCGTGCAGCAGCACCACGACCGGGGCGGCGGGATCCGCGGCCCGCTGGTGCACGGCGCGGAGGCCGCCGCTCGAGCGCACCCAGGGCAGCGCGCGGATCCGGTCCTCCGCGGCGCGCCAGTCGTGTTCCTCGGCCCAGTACCGGACGAGCCCGGTGAGGTATCCGCTCTCGACCCCGCGCTCCGGGCCGCCCGGTACGACGTCGACGGTCCTCGTGGCCCGCAGCCGTCGGCGGAGGTCGTCGAGCACGGCGTCGTCGACGGGAGCGGGGGCTGCGTCCGGCATGCCGCGATCGTCCTCCTCGAGACCCGCCCGCGCCATGTGCGGAGACCATCCGCGGTGCGCGGGCGGAGGCGTCGCGTCGGGTCCTGCAGGGCGCGCAGGTGCTACGGGGCGAGCGCCTCCCGGATCGCCTGGGCGTCGCGCTCGAGCAGCGCGCGGTCGTGGGCGGGCCCGATCGGGAACATCAGCTCCCCGCCGTCGCCCTCGAAGCGCGGGACGACGTGGAGGTGGAGGTGGAGCACCGTCTGGAAGGCGGCCGCACCGTCGCAGAGGAGGAGGTTGACGCCGTCGGTGCGCAGGCTCGAGCGGCGCAGTGCGCGGGCGAGGTCGTGCGCGACCGACCAGACCCGCCTGCCCGTGTCCGGATCCGTGTCGTCGAGACCCACCGAGTGCCGCTTCGGCACGACGAGCAGGTGTCCCGGCGTCACCGGATGCAGGTCGAGGAACGCGATCACCTCGTCGTCCTCGTGGACGACGCTCGCCTCGGCCTCGCCGGCCGCGATCGCGCAGAAGACGCACCCGTCGCCGGTCGAGGTCGCGGGACCCGACATTCGCGGCTAGCGCAGCGTCTTCCGTGCCGAGATCTGGCCGGTGTCGAAGCCCATGAGGTGCAGGCCGCCGTGGAAGCGGGCGTGCTCGATCTTGATGCAGCGGTCCATCACGACGGTGAGGCCCTTGCTCTCGCCGTAGTACGCGGCGTCCTGGTTCCAGATGCCGAGCTGCACCCAGATCGTCGGCGCCCCGATCTCCACGACCTGGTCGACGACGGCCGGGATGTCGCTGCCCTTGCGGAACACGTCGACGATGTCGGGCACCTCGGGCAGCGACTGCAGGTCCGGGTACGCGGGCTGGCCGAGGATCTCCGCGGCGTTCGGGTTCACGAAGTACACGCGGTAGTCGCTCGACTGGAGCAGGTAGGTGCCGACGAAGTAGCTGGAGCGTGCCGGATTCGGGCTCGCCCCGACGATCGCGACGCTCTTCGCGCGCCGCAGGATGCCGAGCCGCTGCTTCGCGTCGGGGCCGTGCCACGTGCGGGCCGCCTTCAGCCGCTTCGCGAGCGGGCTCGAGGCGGGGATGTCGCAGGTGAGGCCGTTCGAGAGCGTCGCCGTGACCGTCTCGGCGATCGCCGGCGCCTGCGGGCCTCCGTGCAGGTCGGTGACGACCGCGCCGTCCTGCGCGCCCGCGGCGCTCTCGGTGACCGTGCCCGGACCTGCCGCGTTCGAGATCGTGTCGCTCATCGCCGCTCCTCCTCGTTCCATCCTGCGCCCGCCGGGCCGCCGTCGTGGTCCGCGTCGAAGTCGAAGACGAGCACGCCGTCCTCGGCGAGCAGCGGCCCGACGAAGGCCTTGAAGGCGTCGTGCGGCTCGTCGAACGGCACGCCCTCGCCGACGAAGGGGCGGCCGAGGTAGTAGTTGCGGTCGCCCTCGGAGGCGAACTCGACGACGAAGCCGAGCTCGAGCCCGCGGCCGACGCCCTCGGGGCTCGTCTGCGGCCCGCTGCGGATGCGGCGGATGTACCGGCGGCCTTCGCGCTCGCTGTCCGCGAGGGCCCGGAACCGGCGCTCGACCTCGGCGCGATCCGCGTCGGTGGCGTCGTCACGGAGGCGGAAGAGCACGATGTGGACGACGTCGCCCGGCTTGTACCCGGGGTCGGTCTCGAGCGCGGTCATGCGGCGGACCGCTTCTCGACGGCGGCGTCGAGCGCCTGGTCGAGGTCGGCGACGATGTCCTCGACGTCCTCGATGCCGACGCTGATACGCACGAGGCCGGGGTCGACGCCCGCGTCGAGCAGCTGCTGCTCGTTCAGCTGCGCGTGGGTGGTCGATGCGGGGTGGATGACGAGGGTCTTCGCGTCGCCGATGTTCGCGAGGTGGCTCGCGAGGTCCACCGACTCGATGAACGTCTGGCCCGCGTCGCGGCCGCCCTTGATGCCGAACCCGAACACCGCGCCCGGGCCCTTCGGCAGGTACTTCGCGGCGCGCTCGTGGTGCGGGTGGTTCGGCAGGCCCGCCCAGTGGACGTACTCGATGCGGTCGTCCTGCTCGAGCCACTCCGCCACGACGCGGGCGTTGTCGACGTGCGCCTGCATCCGGAACGGCAGGGTCTCGACGCCCTGCGACAGCAGGAACGCGGAGTGCGGCGACAGCACCGGGCCGATGTCGCGCAGCTGCTCGGCGCGGAGGCGGGTGAGGAAGGCGTACTCGCCGAAGTTGCCGGACCACTGCAGCCCGCCGTAGGTCGGCACCGCCTGACCGAAGAGCGGGAAGCGCTCGCTGTGCCAGTCGAACCGGCCGGACTCCGAGACGACGCCGCCGAGCGTGGTGCCGTGGCCGCCGAGGAACTTCGTCGCCGAGTGCACGACGATGTCGGCGCCCCACTCCATCGGCCGCGACAGGTACGGCGTCGCGATGGTGGCGTCGATCATGAGCGGCACGCCCGCGGCGTGCGCGACGTCGGCGAGGCCCTCGACGTCGGCGACCTCGCCGGACGGGTTCGCGACGCTCTCGGCGAAGACCACCTTCGTGCGGTCGGTGATCGCCCTCGCGTACTCCTCGGGGTCCGACGAGCGGACGAAGGTGGTCTCGACCCCGAAGCGGCGCAGCGCGATGTCGAGCTGCGTGAGCGAGCCGCCGTAGAGCTGCGACGACGCCACGATGTGGTCGCCCTGGCCGGCGAGCGCGGCGAAGGTGATGTATTGCGCGCCGAGCCCCGACGAGGTCGCGACGGCGCCGAGCGCCCCTTCCAGGCTCGCGATGCGCTCCTCGAAGCTCGCCACGGTCGGGTTCGCGAGACGGCTGTAGATGTTGCCGTACTTCTGCAGGGCGAAGCGGGCCGCGGCGTCCGCGGTGTCGTCGAAGACGAAGGCGCTCGTCTGGTAGATCGGCACGGCGCGGGCACCGGTGACGGGGTCCGGGATGTTGCCCGCGTGGATCGCCCGGGTGCGGAAGCCGTACTCACGATCAGCCATGACCCGACGGTACCTTCGGCGGCTCGGGGCCCCTGTGCGCTCCGTGACGCCGGATGACGGCGGCGTGACGGATGCCGGCGGCGGTCAGTCGCGGCGTCGCGCCCAGCTGAGCAGCGCGACGAGGGCGGCCGCCGCGCCCGGCAGCACCGCGGGCAGCGGGGAGGCGAGATCGAGCTCGCCGTGGTGCGCGGCTGCGGCGAGGTAGGGCGCCGCGACCGCCACGGGCAGCCAGAGCGCGGGCGTGAGCAGGAGCAGCCAGCCGAAGCGACGGCGGTGCAGTGCCGCACCGAGCACGCCGAACGCGGCGGTCGCGAGCAGCAGCGTGACGAGCGCGACGGGCCAGACGCCGAAGAGCAGGGCGACGAGCGCGTACTGCATCATCTCGCCGAGCAGGGCGCCGACGACGAACGCGACCAGGGCGTGCAACCAGGACCGGCGCGGCAGGCGCCGAAGCCGCGCGGGCGCGGTCGCCGGGCGCTCGGCGGTGCTCATGGGGCCACCCTGGCAGCGGCGGCCCCCGCGGGCTTCCCCGCTTCCAGGGGCCCCGGACCCCGTGCGCCCCCGGGCCGCGCACGGCGCTCGCCGACGTCGTCCGGCCGGGCGCGCCCACCTGACGCCGCGCGTGCGGGCTCAGGGCCGCAGCAGGATCGCGTCGGCCGCCCGGCGCCCCGAGAGCAGCGCGCCCTGCGACGACGGGGTGTCGCGCCAGTCGCCCGCGACGAGCAGCCCGGGGGCGAGGCGGACCGGGCGCCGCAGCGGGCTGCCGCCGGGGTGGTCGGGCAGGGCCTCCGGCACGCGGGAGACGGCGACCTCCGTCCAGCCGCGGGTGTCGACGCCCCAGAGCCGGGTCAGGGTCGCGTGGAGCAGGTCGGGCGGCAGCGGCTCGGGGCCGAGCGTCGAGGAGGCGATGAGGGCGCCGCGGCCCGTCGCGTACTCGGGCGCGGCGTTGCTCATCACGACCGTGTTCGCGACCGGGCCGCGCTCGGTGTCGAGCACGAGGATCGGCCGCTGCACCGGTGCCTCGGGAGCGGCGTGCCAGACGGTGGTGACGCTGTGCACGCGCGGCGGTGCCTCGCCGAGCAGGGTCGCGGCCTGCACGGGGCCCGCGGCGACGACGACCGCGCGCGCCCTGAGCGTGCCCTCGCCCTCGACGTCCACCTCGCCGGGGCGCACCGCGACGACGCGGCGGCCGTACCCGAGCGCGCCCGGCGGCAGGCGCGCGGCGAGGCGCTCCGGCAGCGCGCCGACCCCGCCCACGGGCACGACGACGCGGCCGCGGACGAAGGTGCGCAGCACGTACTCGACGAACCGGCTCGAGGTCGTCAGGCGGTCCTCGAGCAGCACGCCCGAGAGGAAGGGGCGCAGGAAGTGCTCCGTCGGCGCGCCGTCGAGGCCCGCGGACTCGAGGACCTCGAGGAACGCGCGATCGGGCCGGCGGCGGAGCGCTTCGACGGGGCCGTAGGAGACGGCGGCGACGAAGGCGCCGAGCCGCGCGAGCTCGGCGGGGGAGCCGGCGACGCCGGTGGCGAGGCCGCGGACACCGGTCGGGATGCGGCGCGGATCGGCGACGAGGTGCAGGGCGTCGCTGCGGCGCAGCAGCGCCCCGCGGTCGAAGTCGCGCAGCTGCAGCGAGTCGAGCACGTCGAGCCGCTGCAGCTCCGAGTACGCGGTGTTCAGCACCTGGAAGCCGCGGTCGATCGTGTAGCCGTCGACGACATCCGAGCGCACCCGGCCGCCCGGCCCGTCGGACGCCTCGAGCACCCGCACGGAGCGCCCGGCGGCCGTGAGGCGCAGAGCGGTGGCGAGCCCGGCGAGCCCCGCCCCGACGACGAGCACGTCCGCATCGCTCATGCGGGGACGCTAGCCGTGGTGCCCTCCCCGGACGCAGGGGATCCGCCCGGATGCAGGGGCCGCAGCCGGCGGCGCACGACCGCGTGTAGGTACTTCGCCCTGGTGTAGGTGCGGATCCGGCTTCTGCACCTACACGGGGGCGGATCACCTACGGCCGGTATCGACGCTCCCGGAACGCAGGGGATCCGCCGGGATGCAGGGCCGACGGCGCGGTTCCGTCGTGCGCGCCGGTGGATCCCCTGCATCCGGCGCCGTGACGACGCCCGGCGCCACGGGGGAACCCGCGGACCTCAGGCGTGCCGGACGCAGGTCGTCGTGAACGGGCGCGCCGCGAGCCGGGCCGCGGGGATCGGCTCGCCGCACACGGCGCAGACGCCGTAGGTGCCGGCCGCGACCCGCTCGAGCGCCGCGTCCACCTCCGCGAGGCGGCGGCGCGCCGCGGTGCGCAGCGCATCGGCCTGCGACCGCTCGAAGGCGATCGTCGCGCCCTCGGGGTCGTGCTCGTCGTCGCTGTTCGCGTCGGCGCGGGCCGCTGTGACGGCGGCGACCGTCTCGTCGAGCGACCGGATCTGGGCCGTCGCCTGATCGCGCAGCCGCTCGAGCTCGGGCACCGGATCCACACACGGATTGTGCCTGCGCGACACCGAGGGTGCGCGCCCGGTAGACTGGTCGAGGCGCGAACGATCGCGCCGGCGTCGAGGACACCCGTTCCCTCCGCCCTCGTGCAGCGCGATCCAGCGCTCGCGACCGGGCTGCTGCTTTCGGATTTCGTGACCACGGCGAACGACGTGCCGACCGGCACCGTCGCCTCCAGGTGGCCACGAGCCGCCCGTATCCGGAAGAGCACCATGCCCGCTCCCTTCGCCGATCTCGGCGTGCCCACCCGTCTCGTCACCGCGCTCGCGGCGCAGGGCGTCACCGAGCCGTTCCCCATCCAGGCAGCGACGCTGCCCGACTCGCTCGCCGGCCGCGACGTGCTCGGCCGCGGCCGCACCGGCAGCGGCAAGACGCTCGCCTTCGCGCTGCCGATGGTCGCCCGCCTGTCCGGCCGCCTCGCCGGCGGATCCCGCCGCAGCGGCCGCCCCCTCGGCCTCGTGCTCGCCCCGACCCGCGAGCTCGCGACGCAGATCGCCGCGACGATCGAGCCCCTCGCCGCGGCCGCGGGCCTCACGGTCACCACCGTCTTCGGTGGCGTCTCGCAGCAGCGGCAGGTGAAGGCGCTGCACGACGGCGTCGACATCCTCGTCGCGTGCCCCGGCCGCCTCGAGGACCTCCTCGGCCAGCGCGTGCTCACGCTCGACGCGGTCGAGATCACGGTGCTCGACGAGGCGGACCACATGGCCGACCTCGGCTTCCTGCCCGGCGTCACCCGGATCCTCGGCGGCACGCCCGCGGGCGGCCAGCGGCTGCTCTTCTCCGCGACGCTCGACAACGGCGTCGACAAGATCGTGCAGCGCTTCCTCGCGAAGCCGGTCACGCACTCGGTCGACGACGAGACCTCGCCCGTCGAGGCGATGACGCACCGCGTCTTCGAGCTCGCCGACGCCGACGCGAAGCGTCGCGTGCTCACGACACTCGCCTCCGGCAGCGACCGCCGCATCCTCTTCGTCCGCACGAAGCATGTCGCGAAGAAGATCGCGAAGCAGCTCGTCGCCGACGGCATCGCCGCGGTCGACCTGCAGGGCAACCTGTCGCAGAACGCGCGCGACCGGAACCTCGCCGCGTTCACCTCGGGCGAGGCGCGCGTGCTCGTCGCCACCGACGTCGCCGCCCGCGGCGTCCACGTCGACGACGTCGCGCTCGTCGTGCACGCCGACCCGCCCACCGAGCACAAGGCGTACCTGCACCGCTCCGGCCGCACCGCCCGCGCCGGCGCCTCGGGCACCGTCGTCACGCTCGTGCTGCCGGAGCAGCGCCGCGACGTCACGATGCTGCTGAAGAAGGCCGGCCTGCAGGTGCCGGGCGAGCAGGTGACGTCGGCCTCGCCGGCCGTCGTCGAGCTGGTCGGCACGCCCGCCCCGTTCACGCCGCCGCCCGTCGCGGCGCCGCGCCAGGGCGGCGGCTCGGGGA
>NZ_JARVWQ010000002.1 GCF_029846255.1 Amnibacterium sp. CER49
TGCTCCCGAGGCCCGGGACGGGCCTCGGCGCTGGGGTCGCGGCGGAGACCCGGAAGGGTCTCCGCTCTGAGCTCCACCGCGCGGCTCCGCAGCCTCGTGGAGGCGTGATCCGGAGGCTCAGGAACCACTGACAGGTGCGATGCCCGCCCCGGAACGGGGCGGGCATCACCCGTATTGTGGGGACGACCATGAGCGTGTTGGACAGCATCCGAGGACCGAGAGACCTCGACGGACTGACCCGCGAGCAGCTGACGCGGCTCGCCGCGGAGATCCGCGAGTTCCTCATCCGGTCGGTGTCGAAGACGGGTGGCCACCTCGGTCCGAACCTCGGCGTCGTCGAGCTCACCATCGCGATCCATCGCGTCTTCGACTCGCCCCGCGACGCGATCGTGTTCGACACCGGGCACCAGTCGTACGTGCACAAGCTCCTCACCGGTCGGAAGGACTTCTCCCGGCTGCGGCAGCGGGGCGGCCTGGCGGGCTATCCGAGCCGTGCCGAGAGCGTCCACGACATCGTCGAGAGCTCGCACGCGTCGTCGTCCCTGTCCTGGGCCGACGGCATCTCCAGGGCCTTCCACGTGACGGGCCAGCGCGACCGGCACGTCGTCGCGGTGGTCGGCGACGGCGCGCTCACCGGCGGCATGACGTGGGAGGCGCTGAACAACATCAGCGACGACAACAACCGCCGGCTGGTGATCGTCGTGAACGACAACGGCCGCTCCTACGCGCCGACGATCGGCGGCCTCGCGCACTACCTCAACGAGGTGCGCACCCGTCGCACCTATCGCGACATGTACCTGGGCTCGAAGCAGCTGTTCGACCGATTCGGCCGTCCGGGGCGCGCCTTCTACCGAGGCGCCCGCGGCGCGCTGCACGGCTTCCTCGGGCGGTTCGCCTACAACGACCGCATGTACTCGAACCTCGACATCAAGTACCTCGGCCCGATCGACGGGCACGACGAGGCAGCGGTCGAGCAGGCGCTGCGTCAGGCGAAGCAGTACGAGCTGCCGGTGCTCGTGCACGTGATCACCGAGAAGGGCCGCGGCTACGCGCCCGCCCGCAACGACGAGGCGGACCAGTTCCACGCGGTCGGGGTCATCGATCCCGATACCGGCCTCTCGCTCGCGACGGGAGCGCGGAAGGACTGGGCCGACGCGTTCGGGCAGGACCTGCTCGAGCTCGCCGAGCACGACCCGCGGATCGTGGGCATCACGGCGGCGATGCTCCGCCCCGTCGGGCTCGCTCCGCTCGCGGAACGCTTCCCGGCTCGCGTCATCGACGTCGGGATCGCCGAGCAGCATGCGGCCGCCTCAGCGGCCGGCCTCGCGTTCGGCGGCCTGCATCCGGTGTTCGCGGTCTACGCGACCTTCCTCAACAGGGCCTTCGACCAGGTGCTCATGGACGTCGCGCTGCACCGGGCCGGCGTGACGTTCGTGCTGCACCGCGCCGGCATCACCGGGCCCGACGGCGCGAGCCACCACGGCATGTGGGACCTCGCCGTGCTGCAGATCGTGCCCGGGATCCGCATCGCATCGCCTCGCGACGCCGACACCCTCGCGGCCGAGCTCGCCGAGGCCGTGGCCGTCGAGGACGCGCCGACGGTGCTGCGGCTGCCGAAGGGCGGCGTGCCTGCGGCGATCCCGGCCCTGGAGCGGCTGGAGGACGGCGTCGACGTGCTGACCCGGGACGAGCGCGGGGACGTCCTCATCGTCGCGGTCGGGGTCATGGCGCAGCAGGCGCTCGAGGTCGCCGGACTGCTGAAGCAGGAGGGGATCGGCGCCACGGTCGTCGATCCGCGCTGGGCGGTGCCGATCGCGCCGAGCCTCATCGAGCTGTCCGCGCAGCACCGGCTCGTCGTGACGATCGAGGACGGTGTGCGCGTCGGTGGCGTCGGCACCCGCCTGCGCCAGGACCTCCGCGCCGCCGGGGTGGACACCGCGTTGAACGAGGTGGGGCTGCCCGACGCGTTCCTCCCGCACGCGGAGCGCGCCGAGATCCTCGCCGACGCGGGTCTCGCCCCGGCGCAGATCGCGCGCGACATCGTCGACCAGATGCGTGGCGCGAAGCTGCCCGCAGCCCGGGCCGCCGACGCGCGTGTCCGCTGAGACCCCGGTGCGGTACCCGCGCCCCCTCCAGCCCGGCGACCGGATCGGCGTCACGTCGCCGTCGAGCGGCGTCGGCACCCGGCACCTGGCACGGCTCGAGGCGTCGGTGCTGCTGCTCACCGACCTCGGCTACGACGTGCGCGTCGGCCGGTGCATGGACGGGGCGAGTCACGTGAGCGCGCCAGCGGCGGACCGTGCCGCCGAGCTGCAGGAGCTGCTGCTCGACCCCGAGGTGCGCGCCGTGGTGCCGCCGTGGGGCGGCGAGACGGCGATCGACCTCGTGCCGCTGCTCGACTGGGCCGCGCTCGCCGAGGCCGAGCCGACGTGGCTCGTCGGCTACTCCGACCTCTCGACGCTGCTCGTGCCGCTCACGCTGCTGACCGGCACGGCGACGCTGCACGGCTCGAACCTGATGGACACCCCCTACAGCGTCCCGCCGCCGCTGCTGCACTGGCTCGACGTCGCGACCGGCCGCGCGGGGGAGCGGTTCCGGCAGGCGAGCGCCGGCGTCTCACGGCGCGGCGAGTGGGACGACTGGACCGCCGAGCCCGCGATCCGCGAGCGCCGCTGGAACGGCGACGGCGGCTGGGTGCGGCTCGACTCGGGCACGGAGCCCGTCGACGTGCAGGGGCGTCTCATCGGCGGGTGCATCGAGACCCTCGGACCGCTGGCCGGCACGCCCTTCGCCGACGTGAGGCGACTGCCCGGACCCCGCATCGTCTACGTGGAGGCGGCCGAGGACCCGGCCTTCGCCGTCTGCCGCGCCCTGCACGGCATGCGGCTCGCCGGCTTCTTCGACGACGCCGTCGCCGTGCTCGTCGGGCGAACCGACGCGCCCGACGCGCCGACCATGACGCAGCACGAGGCCGTCCGCGACGCGCTGCTGCCGCTCGGCGTGCCCATCATCGGCGAGGTCGACTGCGGGCACGTGCCGCCGCAGGCCGCGCTCGTGAACGGCGCCCTCGCCCACCTCGTGTTCTCGGACGAGCGCGCGTTCGTCGAGCAGTCGCTGGTCTGACCGCCCGACACCGACTCGAGTCGCGACCCGAGTCGGTGTCGGCTCCGACGGTCGCACTTCGCGTCGGTCAGCCGGAGCCGAGGCGGCGCGAGGTGCGACCGGTGCGTGGCGCCCCGGTCCGGATCAGGACCGCGAGGCCGCCCCGCGGATCGGCGGGGAGTGGAACGTGGCCCCGAACGCCCGCTCCGAGGCGCCGACCCGGTCGAGGTAGGGCGTGATGCCACCCGCCTGGAACGGGTAGCCGGCGCCGAGGACCAGGCAGAGGTCGATGTCCTCGGGTGCCGCGACCACGCCGTCCTCGAGCATGCGGTGGATCTCGTCGGCGAGCCCGTCCTCGACCCGTTCGCGGAACTGCTCGGCGGTCAGCGGCGTCGCGCCCTTCGGGACGGTCCGCTGCACGATCGCGATCGCCCGCTTGTCGAAGCCCTTGACCGTGCCCGTGTCGTCCTTGGCGAGCAGCACACCCGCATCGGCGAGCGCGTGCAGGTTCGCGGAGTCGAAGAACCGCTCGGGGAAGGCCGCGTGGTGCGTGTCGAGCACGTGCGCGCCGACCTGCAGGCCGACGAGGTCGAGCAGCTCGAACGGGCTCATCGGCAGTCCGAAGGCGTCGAGCGCCCGGTCGACCACCGGGAACGGCGTGCCGGTGTCGACGGCGTGCATCGCCTCGCCGAGCACCTTCGCGAGGATCCGGTTGACCACGAAGCCCGGGGCGTCGCGCACGATGACCGCGTTCTTCTTCAGGGTCCTCGCCACGGTCATCGCCGTCGACAGCGTCGCATCGTCGGTGGCGGGCGTGCGCACGACCTCGATCAGCGGCATCACCGCGACGGGGTTGAAGAAGTGGAATCCGACCACCCGCGCCGGGTGCTGCAGCCGCGCGCCGATCGCCTCGACCGACAGCGAGGAGGTGTTCGTCGCGAGCACGGCCTCGGGGGAGAGGTGCGGCTCCACGTCCGCGAACACCTGCTGCTTGACGGACAGCTCCTCGAAGACGGCCTCGATGACCCAGTCGCAGTCCGCGAAGTCGGCGAGGTCAGTGGTGCCGGTGATCGAGGCGGTGAGGCGGTTCGCCTCGTCCTGGTTCACGCGGCCGCGGCCGAGCAGCGTGCCGATCTCCTCATGGATGCGGGCGATACCCGCGTCCACCCGCGCCTGGTCGAGGTCGGTGATCTGCACCGGCACCTTCAGCCGGCGGGCGAAGAGCAGCGCGAACTGGCTCGCCATCAGACCGGCGCCGATCACGCCGACCTTCGTCACCTTCTTGGCGAGTGCCGCATCGGGCGCGCCGGCGGGCTTCCGCGCCCGCTTCTGCGTGAGGTCGAACGCGTACATGCTCGCGGCGAACTGGTCGCCGGCGATGAGGTCGGCGAGCGCCTCGTCCTCGGCGGCGAAGCCCTCGGCCTTCGTGGCCCGCTTCGCGCCCTTCAGCAGGTCGAGGGCGACGTACGGCGACCTCGGCACGGTGCCGATGCGCGACTCGAGCTGCTTGCGCGCGACGCCGATGGCGATGTCCCACTTCGCGAGGCGCTCGAGGCGTCCGGGGGCGTGCGGGCGCTCGACCTTCACACGCCCGGCGAGCACGTCGCCGGCCCAGGCGATCGAGCGCTCGAGGAAGCTCGCGCTCGGCAGCAGCACGTCGGCGATGCCGAGCTCGAACGCCTGAGGACCGGTGAGCGTCTTCTGCTTCAGCGGGTTCTCGACGATCACGCGGAGCGCGTTCTCGATGCCGATGAGGTTCGGCAGCAGGAAGCAGCCGCCCCAGCCCGGGATGAGCCCGAGGAACACCTCGGGGAACGCGATCGCGGGCACCGACTCGGCGACGGTGCGGTAGTCGGCGTTCAGCGCGAGCTCGAGCGCGCCGCCCAGGGTGAGGCCGTTGATGAAGCAGAAGCTCGGCACGCCGAGCTCGCCGAGCATCCCGAGCACCCGGTGGCCGGTCGACACGATCCGCTTCGCCGTGGCGCGGTCCGGCACCACGCCGACCTGGCTGAGGTCGGCGCCCGCGCCGAGGATGAACGGCTTGCCGGTGACGGCGAGTCCGCGGATCTCACCCCGTGCGGCACGTGCCTTCGCCGCGAGCAGCTCGCGCTCCAGGGCGGCGAGGCTGCGCGGGCCGAACGTGTTCGGCCGCTTGTGGTCGCGCCCGTTGTCGACCGTGACGAGCACGAGCACGCCGCCGTCCGGCAGCGGCACGTCGCGGCTGTAGGCCTCGGTCACGACCTCGTCGGCGGCGAGCGCAGCGAGGTCCTGCTCGACGGTGCCGGTCATCTACGCCGCCTTCCTCTCCTGCTTGCGGGCCTTCCGCGCGGCCTTCGGGTCGAAGTGCGGGTTCTCCCAGATCACGCTGCCGCCCTGGCCGAGGCCGATGCACATCGCCGTGAGCCCGTACCGCACCTCGGGGTGCAGGGCGAACTGCGCGGCGAGCTGCACCATGAGGCGCACGCCGGACGAGGCGAGCGGATGCCCGAACGCGATCGCGCCGCCCCACGGGTTGACGCGCGGGTCGTCGTCGTCGATGCCGAAGTGGTCGAGCAGGCTCAGCACCTGCACGGCGAACGCCTCGTTCAGCTCGAAGAGCCCGATGTCGTCGATCGTGAGCCCCGCCTTGCGGAGCGCCTTCTCGGTGCTCGGCACCGGGCCGAGCCCCATCACCTCGGGCTCGACGCCGGCGAAGGCGAAGCTGACGAGCCGCATCTTCACCGGCAGGCCGAGCTCCTTCGCGGCGGCCTCGCTCGCGATCAGGGACGCGCTCGCGCCGTCGTTGAGGCCCGCCGCGTTGCCGGCCGTGATGCGGCCGTGCGGCCGGAACGGCGTGCGGAGCGTCGCGAGCGCCTCCATCGTCGTGTCGGGGTGCATGAGCTCGTCGCGCACGGCGAGGCCCCAGCCCGTCTCGCTGCGGGTGGCGACCGGCACGAGGTCCGGCTGGATGCGGCCGGCCTCGTAGGCGGCGGCCGCCTTCTGCTGGGAGCGCATCGCGAACCGGTCGGAGCGCTCCTTCGTGAGATGGGGCATCCGGTCGTGGATCCGCTCGGCGGTCGCGCCCATGACGAGCGCGTCGGTGCCGACGAGCCGCTCGCTCACGAACCGCGGATTCGGGTCGGCGCCTGCGCCCATCGGGTGGTGCCCCATGTGCTCGACGCCGCCGGCGATCGCGACGTCGTAGGCGCCGAAGCCGATCGCGCCGGCGACCGTCGTGACGCTCGTCATCGCGCCCGCGCACATGCGGTCGATCGCGTAGCCCGGGACCGAGCGGGGGAGACCCGCGAGCAGCGCCGCGGTCCGCCCGAGCGTGAGGCCCTGGTCGCCGGCCTGCGTGGTGGCCGCGATCGCCACGTCGTCGACGCGGTCCTTCGGGAGCCGCGGGTTGCGCTCGAGCAGCGCGACCATCGCCTTCACGACGAGGTCGTCGGCCCTCGTGCCCCAGTACATGCCCTTCTCGCCGGCCCGGCCGAACGGGGTGCGGACCCCGTCGACGAACACGACCTCGCTGCGCTCGACCACGCGCCTCCGTTCAGAACGACGCCGCCGGGACCCGACGGCGGAACCCGGACGATCCTGCTGGGCCGCCCTGAGGAAGTCGAATCGACCGCGGGAACCTACGACGCGTCGGCGTCGGACGCCGGATCCGGTTGGCCGCCGCGCACAAACGCGTCGGCGATCACCGGTGCGGTCAGCGCGATCTGCCACTCGCGGGCCCCCTGGGCGCGGAGCACCTCGGCGATCGCGTCGGCGTCCACCTCGACGGGGGGCTCCCACGCGACCCGGCGGAGCACGTCGGGGGTGAGCAGGTTCTCCGTCGGCAGGTTCAGGTGCTCGGCGAGCTCGGCGATCGCGGGCCGGGCCGCCTTCAACCGGCGGTCGGCCTCGGGGTTGCGGTCGGCCCAGGCGCGCGGCGGCGGCAGCGTGTCGGACGGCACGCGGGCGGCGGGCAGGTCCTCCGTCGCGAGGCCGGCCTCGACGGCCGCCCACCAGCGGTCGATCTCGTTGCGGCTCGCGCGGCCGCTGAAGCTGCGCATCGCGGCGAGCTCGCGCTTGCTCGACGGCGGCGTCCGGGCGACCGCGACGAGCGAGGCGTCGGGCACGAGGCGGCCGGGCGCCGAGTCGACGTCGCGGGCGTAGGCGTCGCGGGCGAGCCACAGCTCCCGCGCCACGGCGAGGTTGCGCGCGCCGCGCACGGCGTGCACGCCCGACAGGCGGCGCCAGGGCTCGGCGGGTGCCGCCCGGACCGCGCGCGTCCGCACCGCTTCGAACTCCTGCTCGGCGATGGCGGTCTTGCCGGCCTCGTCGAGCAGGCGCGCCTCGGCGTCGCGCACGTCGACGAGCAGCTCGACGTCGAGGGCGGCGTAGACGAGCCAGGAGCGGGGCAGCGGCCTCGTCGACCAGTCGGCGGCGGAGTGCTCCTTCGCGAGGTGCAGGCCGAGCAGCTGCTCGACGACCGCGCCGAGGCCGACGCGCTCGAAGCCGAGCAGGCGGGCGGCGAGCTCGGTGTCGAAGACGCGATCCGGGTCGAGCCCCACCTCGCGGAGGCAGGGCAGGTCCTGGCTCGCCGCGTGCAGCACCCACTCCTCGCCGCGCATCGCGTCGGCGAGCTCGGCGAAGTCGGTGACCGCGGCGAGCGCGGGCGGGTCGAGCATGATCGTGCCCGAGCCGCGGCGGAACAGCTGGATCAGGTACGCGCGCTGCGAATAGCGGAACCCCGAGGCGCGCTCGGCGTCGACGGCGATCGGCCCGTGGCCGGCGCGGATGCGCTCCACCGCGTCGAGATAGCCCTCGCGGCTCGCGACGACCTCGACCGGTTCGGCCGGCACCGCGTCGTGGACGACGGGCTCTTCGGCCGGGTCAGCCACGCCCTGCTCGACGTGCGGACAACACACTCACTCCCTCGGCCGCCGGGGGGAGACCGGCGAGCATGCACAACAACTCGCCCCACCCTTCCACATGCGCGGCCAGGTCGAGGTCGGCCGGCGTCCAGGAGGCGCGGAGCTCGATCTTCGCCCCCGTGCCCTGGTCGGCGAGGTCGCCGAAGCCGGACGAGACGATGGTGGTGGCGGTGCCGGCCGCGGCCGTGTAGCTCGCGCCCCGCGTCTCGAGCGCGTCGGTGAGCCACGACCAGGTCACCTCGGCGAGGAACGGGTCGGTGCCGATCTCGGTCTCGAGCGGTGCCTGCGCGAAGCAGACCACCCGGAACTCGCCGTCCCACGCGGGCTGGCCCTCGGGGTCGTGCAGGAGGATGAAGCGCCCGGTGCCGAGCTCCGAGTCCTCGCCGTGGATCTTCTGCCGCACATCGCCGGCGAGCGCGATCGAGTACGGGGCGACCTCCGTCGGCGACGGGATCTCCGTCACGACCAGCTCGCTCCGGATCCGGGCTGCCTGAAGGGAGGCCCGCGCCTTCTCGAAGGGGGCCGGCGGCGTGGTGGGACCGTTCGGCACGACCTCAGGGTAGGCCGGGCGTGCGGGAACGGCCTGGAAGCCGCAGGCGGGTCACGTGACCGTGCAGCGGTCCGGGGCCACCGTCACCTTCACGGAGCCGCCGTCGAGCTCGTGCGGCACGACGCAGAGCCCGCTCACCCGCACCGTGACCCAGCCGGGCGGGGCCGGGAAGGTGGCGCGCTGCCCGCTCGCCATCTCGCGGTGCGCGACGACCCGGTGCGCGGCGTCGTGGATCCAGACGTCGTAGTGCTGGACGGCCGCACGCGCCGGGATCGCGACCGTCACGGTCGGGTCGGGGGCGGACGCGGTGCACGCGGAGAGCAGGGCGGGGAGCAGGAGGAGCGGCAGCATCTTCGCCGCGGTCGACGGCCTCACAGCACGCACTGTGCCCCGTTCGGGGGAACACGTCGTGAACCGCGCGCGGCGTTCCGCGGAACGCGTGCCGCTTCGAGCCGCAGCGGCCGCGCCGGGTGAGGATGGGGCGGTGAGCGTTCGGACCCCCCGCGGCGTCGTCGGCGGCGCCGTCGCGGCGGGCGGTGTGCTCGTCGCCGGCGCGGCCGTCGCCGGCGCGGTGACCACACGGGCGGCGCGGCGGATGCTCGGCACCGCGCACCGCGAGCCGGCGGCGACCGCCGTGCTCGACCTCGACCGGGTGACGCGCACGGTGCGGTTCGAGGCGACCGAGGACGCCCTGCTGCCGGGCGTGTACAGCTTCTGGTTCGACGGCGCCCGCGGGCTCCTCCGGGTCGGCGATGTGCTCGAGCGGCGCGGGGAGGGCGTCGTGCGGGCGCTGCTCGACGTCGAGGGCGACCCGCCGCCGAGCGGGCAGGGCCGGTTCAACGGCTGGGTGTACCTGACCCCGGACGATCTCGACGTCTTCTCCGACGACGTGCGGCTGCAGACGACGGTCGGCGCGGCGCCCGCGTGGGAGATCCCGGCCGAGGGCTTCGACTCGCCCCGCTGGGCGGTGCTCGTGCACGGCCGCTCCAGCGTGCGGCAGGAGGCGCTCCGTGCGGTGCCCGCCTTCCACGCGGCCGGCTGGTCGACGCTGCTGCCGTCGTACCGCGACGACGGCGAGGCGCCCGGCTCGCCGCCCGGCCGCATCGGCTTCGACGACGGCGCCTGGCTCGACGTCGAGGCCGCGGTGCTGCACGCCCTCGACCAGGGGGCGCGGGAGGTCGTGCTCATGGGCTTCTCGACCGGCGCCGAGCTCGTGCTGCAGACGGCGGCGCGCTCGCGGCTGTCATCGGTGCTCTCCGGCCTGGTGCTCGACTCGCCGGTGCTCGATCCCGCCGAGGCCGTCGCGCATGCCGCGCGCGTCGATCGGCTGCCGCGGCCCGTGCGCCGCGGAGCGCTCTCGTTGGCCGCGAGCCGGATCGGCGCGCGCGTGCTCGGTGATGACGAGCCGCTCGACAGGCCGCGCCCGGCGTCGGTGCGCCCCGCCGACCTCCGGCTGCCGGTGCTCGTGCTGCACGGCGACGACGACGGCCGGGCCCCGTTCGAGGCGTCGCGCCGCCTCGCCGAGGAGCGGCCCGACCTGGTCACGCTCGTGCCGTTCGCGGGTGGCCGCCACACGCGCCTCTGGAACCAGGACCGCCCGCGGTGGGAGCGCGCCGTCTCGGCATGGCTGCGCACGGACGGCGCCGCCGTCGCGGCCCTTCCCGGGCCGCACCGGCGTCAGGCGCGCAGGTCCCAGCGCGCGTAGAGCCGTCCGGTCGCGTCGGTGAGCAGCCCCGCGAGGCGCGCGGGCACCGGCGCGAGGTCGCCCGCGACGAGCGGGGACCCGGCCGCGAGCACCGGCGAGAGGGTCTGGTCGAACTCGTCGACGAGCCCGGCAGCGAGCAGCGCCGTGGCGAGCCGGCCGCCGCCCTCGCAGGCGATGCGCCCGAGCCCCCGCTCGCGGAGCGCCGCGAGGAGCACGGCGGGGTCCACCCTCGGGTCGGCCGGCAGCGGCACGATCGTCGCCGCGTCGCCCACCGAGTCCCGCGCGGTGCCGACCGCGCCGGCGGGGCAGAGCACGAGGAAGCGCTCGGGCGTCGCGCCCTCCGGGGGTGCCGGCAGCCGGCCGGACCCGGTCGCCACGGCGAGCGGCACCCGTCTCGGCAGGCCGAGCCCCTCCGCCCGGAGCGAGCCCGCGCCGACGAGCACGACGTCGGACAGCGAGCGGAGCACCCCGAGCAGGGTGCGGTCGATGCCGCCCGTGAGGTCCTCGGAGGTGCCCGACGGTCCCGTGATCGCGCCGCCGAGCGCCGTGACGAGGTTCAGCCGGACCACGTCGCCCGGCCGCTCGTACCGGTCGCGCAGCAGGTCGCGGAGCGCCTCGCCCTCGACCTCGGCCGGCTCGGTCGCGGGCACGAGGCCCGTGACCCGCATCAGGCGGCTCGGAGCTGCCGCTTGATGCGGCCGAGCAGGCCGCTCATGCCGCGCAGGCGCAGCGGGGAGACCGCGGCGTCGAGCCCGAGCGTGTTCGGGAAGTCATCGGGCACCGCCAGCGCCTCCTCGAGCGCGAGGCCGCCGAGGCCGTGCACGAGCACGGAGGCGAACCCGCGGGTCGTCGGGGCCTCGGCCGGGGCCTGCGCGTAGACGTGCACGACGCCCTCCGGCGCCTCGGCCGCGACGAACACCGGCGCCTGGCACTCGGTGACGCGCTCGAGCCGCTCGGGGTGCTCGCCGTAGCGCGCGGGCAGCTCCGGCAGGTCGTTCGCGTAGTCGAGCAGCAGCAGGAGCCGGTCGCGCGTCTCGAGCGCGAGGAACTCCTCCTGGATCTCCTGCAGCGACGCGGGGAGCGCCGTGCTCGCGGCGGGTCCGCTCATGCGGACACCGGCACCGCCGGGACCTCGCCGGGCTCGGCGCCCTTCACGATCGGCACCCGCACCGAGCTGCCCCACTCGGTCCACGAGCCGTCGTAGTTGCGCACGCGGTCGTAGCCGAGCAGGTGCGTGAGCACGAACCAGGTGTGGCTCGACCGCTCGCCGATGCGGCAGTAGGCGATCACGTCGTCGTCGGGGGAGAGTCCCGCCTGGTCCTGGTAGAGGGCCTCGAGCTCCTGCCGCGAGCGGAAGGTGCCGTCCTCCGCGGCGGCCTTGCCCCACGGCACGTTCTGCGCGGAGGGGATGTGGCCGGCGCGGAGCGCGGACTCCTCCGGGTACTCGGGCGCCGTGGTGCGCTCCCCGGAGTACTCGAGCGGGCTGCGCACGTCGATGAGCGGGTGGCCGAAGTGCGCGAGCACGTCCTCGCGGAACGCCCGCACCGCCGAGTCGTCGCGCTGCACGACGGGGTAGTCGACCGGCGCGCGCTCCGGCAGATCGGTCGTGAGCGGCCGGTCCTCGGCGATCCACTTCGCGCGGCCGCCGTCGAGCAGCCGCACGTCGTCGTGGCCGAAGAGGGTGAACACCCAGAGGGCGTACGCCGCCCACCAGTTGCTCTTGTCGCCGTAGATCACGACGGTCGTGTCGCGGCCGATGCCCAGCCGTCCGAGGAGGCGGGCGAACGCCTCGCCGTCGATGTAGTCGCGGGTCACCGGGTCGTTCAGGTCGAGGTGCCAGTCGACCTTCACGGCGCCCGGGATGTGGCCGGTCTCGTAGAGCAGCACGTCCTCGTCGGACTCGACGACGACGAGCGACGAGTCGTTCAGGTGCTCGGCGAGCCACTCCGTCGAGACGAGGCGCTCGGGGTGCGCGTACTCCCGGAACTTCGGGGTCGGGTCGGTGTGCGTGGACACGTGCGCTTCCTTCCGTTCGGACCGAGCCCGGTCAGGGGGGGGGATCCAGGCGCGGTCTACACTGCTGCAGCCGTCCGCGGCCGCTCCCTGCGACGATACGCAACTCGGCCGCACCTTCTGTCCCGGAGGCCGTAACCGATGCAACCGAACGGCCGACGTCCAGCATGAGCACGACCTCCCACCTCGTCGACCGGGTGCCTGCGGTCGACGCGCACCAGATGGCCGCCTCGCTCGTGCCGCCGCGGCAGTTCGCGACCGCGAGCGTCGAGAGCTACCGACCCGACGCCGACTACCCGTCGCAGCAGGGCGCGGTCGACGAGGTCGAGGCGTTCACCGCCGACTGGACCGCCCCGCCCGCCGGGCTCTTCCGGCGCGGCCCGAAGCCGCCGGAGCGGCCCGGCCTGTACCTCGACGGCGGGTTCGGCGTCGGCAAGACGCACCTGCTCGCGGCCCTCTGGCGCAACGCTCCCGGGCGCAAGTACTTCGGGACGTTCATCGAGTACACAGCGCTCGTCGGCGCCCTCGGCTACGCGGAGGCCGTGAAGCTGCTCCGTGGCTCGAGCCTGCTCGCCATCGACGAGTTCGAGCTCGACGACCCGGGCGACACCATGCTCATGTCGCGGCTCCTCGGCGAGCTCACCGCGAGCGGCACGCGCATCGGCGCCACGTCGAACACGCCGCCGAACGCCCTGGGGGAGGGGCGGTTCGCATCCGCGGACTTCCTCCGCGAGATCCAGGGGCTCTCGGACCGGTTCAAGACCGTCCGGATCGAGGGCCTCGACTACCGCCGGCGGGCCGTGGAGGGCGACGCCCGGGTCGCGACCGAGGCCGAGGTCGACGCGCTGCCCGACGCCCGGGACGTGACGACGGACGACTTCGGGGCGCTCGTCGAGCACCTCGCGACCGTGCACCCCGCGCGCTACGTCGGCCTCGTCGACGATCTGCGGATCGTCGGCCTCCGCGACGTGCATCCGCTGCCCGGGCAGGCGGAGGCGCTCCGCTTCGTCGCGTTCGTCGACCGGCTCTACGACGCCCAGGTGCGGATCGTCGCGACGGGCACGCCGCTCGACCAGGTGTTCGGTGAGGACATGCTCGCGGGCGGCTACCGCAAGAAGTACCTCCGCGCGATCTCCCGCCTCGTCGCGATGACGGCGGAGGGCGGGCCGGTCGAGTAGCAGCGCTCGGGCAGGCACGGCCGCCGAAACGCGGAATTCACGTGTGGGACCGATCCGTAACACCCCGGAAACGGGGCGCGCGCACCGGCGAAACCTGGTGTCGGAACACTGTGGCCCCATCCCGCACCGGCGCGGCGCTCTGCGGATGGGCCGAGGGCGCCAGGGGGCGGGATCCGGAACCCCGCTAGGAAGAGGTCCCCGCACAGCTCATGGCCGAACTCACGAACTCCCTCAACTCGCTGTGGCTGCTCGTCGCCGCAGCCCTGGTCCTCCTCATGACCCCCGGCGTCGCCTTCTTCTACGGCGGCATGGTCAAGGCGAAGAGCGTCATCAGCATGATGATGATGAGCTTCGGCGCGATCGCCCTCGTCGCGGTCCTCTGGGTGCTCTACGGCTACTCGATGTCGTTCAGCTCCGGCAAGGACTGGATCATCCCGCACGTCATCGGCAACCCGCTCGCGAGCGCCGGCCTCATCCCGCAGCTGACGAGCGGGGCGAACGGCGGCCCGAACCTGCACGACCTCGCGTTCTCGGGCTTCCAGGCCACCTTCGCGATCATCACCGTGGCCCTGATCTCCGGCGCCATCGCCGATCGCGCGAAGTTCGGCACCTGGATGGTGTTCGCCGGCGTCTGGGTGACGCTCGTCTACTTCCCGGTCGCGAGCTGGGTCTTCAACTTCACCGTCGGCAAGGGCCCGCACGGCTACTCCGACGGCGGCTGGATCACCTACGGCCTCGGCGTGAACGACTTCGCCGGCGGCACCGCCGTGCACATCAACGCCGGCGCCGCGGGCCTCGCACTCGCGATCGTGCTCGGCAAGCGCGTGGGCTTCGCGAAGGGCATGGTGAAGCCGCACAACGTGCCGCTCACCCTGCTCGGCGCCGCGCTGCTCTGGTTCGGCTGGTTCGGCTTCAACGCCGGCTCCGAGGCCGCCGTCGACGGCATCGCGGCGCTCGCGTGGATCAACACGCTCGCCGCCCCCGCCGCCGCGACCATCGGCTGGCTGATCGTCGAGAAGCTGAAGGACGGCAAGGCCACCTCGATCGGCGCCGCCTCCGGCGCCGTCGCGGGCCTCGTCGCGATCACCCCGGCCTGCAACATCCTCACGCCGTTCTGGGGCATGGTGCTCGGCCTCATCACCGGCGCGGTCTGCGCCCTCGCGATCGACCTGAAGTGGCGGCTCGGCTTCGACGACGCCCTCGACGTGGTCGGCATCCACCTCGTCGGCGGCCTCATCGGCACGCTCTACATCGGCATCTTCGGCAACGGCATCGGCCTCATCTACACGGGCAGCCTCGCGCAGCTCGGAGCGCAGGCGATCGGTGCCTTCTCCGTGATGTTCTTCTCGTTCTTCACGAGCGCCCTGCTCGGCTGGATCCTGCAGAAGACCCTGGGCTTCCGCATCAAGAACGAGGACGAGGTCGCCGGCGTCGACCTCGCCATGCACGGCGAGGAGAGCTACCTGCTCGACGAGCGCGAGCGCGAGGCGCTCGGCGTCTGACGGGCGGACCGCTCGCGGCGGGCGCGGTTCCTTCGGGAGCCGCGCCCGTTCGCGTTCCCGGACCCGGGAGGAGGCCCGATGAGGGGCGGACGGTGGGCGATGCCAGACTCGAACTGACGACCTCTTCGGTGTGAACGAAGCGCGCTACCAACTGCGCCAATCGCCCGTCGGTCGACCACTATGCCACAGGGGATCGGGCCGCCACGCCGCCCCGATCGGTTCGACACCCCCGCGACGATCGGCTACAGTTCTGGATGCCCCGCGAGGGGCGACGCGGATGTGGCGCAGTGGTAGCGCATCACCTTGCCAAGGTGAGGGTCGCGAGTTCGAATCTCGTCATCCGCTCGGTGGGACCAGGCCCGACCTGGCGTGTCACTTGGGTCACCACAACCTGGTGGGGTGGCCGAGAGGCGAGGCAACGGCCTGCAAAGCCGTGTACGCGGGTTCGAATCCCGTCCCCACCTCCACCGCCCGGCGACGGGCGGAGCGGGCGATTGGCGCAGCGGTAGCGCGCTTCCCTGACACGGAAGAGGTCACTGGTTCGAACCCAGTATCGCCCACAGACAGAACCCCCGGCCGATGGCCGGGGGTTCTCTCGTTGCGAGGAGTGCGCGCGGCACAGGCGTGCAGCATCGTCTCCGTCATGTCGTCCCAGGTGCTCCTGGCGTGGGGGCGAACGGCCGGGAGGCCGGCGCTCACGCCACGACCGACGCTCACCGTGTGAGGTACGTGTTTTCCCGGATGCGACGTCGCCGCTGGGTGCGCTAGCCCGAACGGCATGCGACTCCTCCGCCGTTCCCACCTCGTCCTCGCCGCCACTGCCGCGGCCGCCACCGTCGCCGCCGTCGTGGTCGGCGGCGTCCCCTCGGCGTCCGCCGCGACCGCCTACAGCGTCACCTACGCCGGTACCGATGCTCACACGCTCGACCCGAACATGCAGCCGAAGTACACCGGCGGTGGCGGCGTGGGCGCCGTGGTCACCAGCTCGGGGCCCGCCCTGATCCACGCGGTGGAGTTCAGCGTGAACCTTCCGGTCGGAGCCAGAGTCACGTCCGTCGCCGTGAGCTACTCCACCTGCAACACGACGTCGCAGCCGGTCATCAGCTTCGGGGTGGACACCCCGGCGAGCGCGAGCAGTGCTCAGATCGCCGCGATCTCAGCCGGGACGCACTGCGGGGTGACGACGGTCTCGAAGGCGGGCTCGCCGCTGACCACGGTCCTGACCGGCCGGAGGTATGTCGTGGACTTCACCTTCACCGACGAGGCCGGCTACAGCGGCCCCTTCAACCAGGTGCTGTACGGGACGACGGTGAAGTACACGTGCGACGCGCCCTGCGTGGCCTGAAGTCGCCCACCTCGAGCCGCCCCAGGACCCCGGTGGTTCCGCTCCACCGCGGGGCATCGGGCCGGGGCGGGCGTCGCCGTGCTCGGCGGTGACCCGGCCGGCGCAGTCACCGCGTCCGACATCATCGTCACGGCGGGCTTGAGATCGCCGGGCGATGACCTGACGGCGACCGGCCCTGCTGGATCTCAGAGCCCGTAGTCGTTCCTCAGGGTGCTGACGCACGTGCCGTAGTTGGGGAAGTACGGACCGCCGAGCACCTTGCAGAGGATCGAAGCCAAGCCGGCGGAGCTGCCGTTGCTCTGGATGTACCCCACGCAGTTCCCATAGATGTTCACCCCCGAGAAGTTCGCCTGGATCTGCCGACACACCTGCACGCCTGCGTTCCCTCCGCCGGCGGCGAAGGCAGGGGCAGCGAGCAGCGGGGTGACGACGGTCGCGCCGGTGAGCGCGGTGACGAGAGCGACGGCGCGAATGCGCCTCCTGAGCGGTGACATGAGGGAACTGCACCCTTCCTCTTCGAATGGACGGTGCCGGACGTCCGTGGGTACGAGAGGTCCGGGCTGCGCGAAACGTATGGCAGCCGGTCCAGCGCCGGACATACGGAGAACTACGTATCCCGACAGCCGGAGATCGTGAGCGACTCCGGCGGAGCAGTCCGCTGACTGATGGGCCCTGCGCACGCTGAAGGGGCGCCGGCCGTCACGCCCCGGGCGGCGGTGCTGCGTTCTCGGTGAGGAGCGCGGTTCTCGTTCAAGTCCCGCTCAGTGGCTTCCTTCGGCTTCCTCCGCGCCCTACGGTTCACGGGAGCAGCGATGCGCTGCATCCGTGCCGAACGAGGAGCAGACCGTGCCCCGATGGACGCTCGTCCCCGTGTCCCTGCTCGCCGCGCTCGCCCTCGGCCTCGCCGGCTCGCTCCCGGCGAACGCGTCGAGCTCGCCGCTGCACCTCAGCTGGGCGCACCCGAACTCGGCGGGCTCCGACACCCGCACGAACACGAGCCTGAACGACGAGTGGGTGAAGATCGGCAACTACAGCTACACGACCAGCTACAACCTGTCCGGCTACACCCTCAAGGACGCGTCCGGGCACACATACCGCTTTCCCACGAGCTTCCGCCTCGCCCCGCGCAAGTCGGTCGAGGTGCACACCGGCTCAGGCACGAACACGAGCGCGAACCTCTACTGGGGCTCCGGCGCGTACATCTGGAACAACACCGGCGACACCGCCTACCTGCGCACCGCCTCCGGCTACCTCAACAGCACGTGCCGCTGGGGCAGCGTGGCCGACAGCGTCACCGTGCCCTGCTGATGGGCTTCGTCTTCCGCCGCAGCGTCTCGTTGGGCCGCGGCACCAGGCTCAACCTCTCCAAGCGGGGGGCATCGCTGTCCCAGCGCATCGGACGGCTCACGCTCAGCTCACGCGGCGGCGGCTCCATCCGCATCGCTCGCGGGCTGTCCTTCCGCTTCGGCAGGCGCTGAACTCGCGTCCGAAGGATGGGGGTCGGCGGCCCGGACGCAGACCAGGGTCGCGCCCCTACTCGCAGTCGCCGGAAGGTCGCTCGAACTGGATGCGCCCGTGGGCGAAGTGGTAGTGCAGGGAAGCGGTGCAGCTGACGCCGTCCTGCGTGTAGGTGTCGGAGAAGGCGTAATGCTGCTCCTGCAGGTAGTCCGTCGCTGACTTGTAGAGCACATGCGAGTGGCCCGACGTCCTGTCGGTCTCGATCGCCGTGCCGTCGAGGTAGAAGGTGAGCACGCCCTTGTAGTTGTCGGTGAAGATGTGGTTCCCCGAGGGTGTGGACACCTGGTTGAAGGTCTCGTGGCCGTGGAAGCACGCGGAGAACGGTCCGCCGAGCGAGAAGCAGTGGTCGCCGGTGCTCGCGGCACCGCCGCTGCTGCTGGCGAGAACAGGACCGGCGGCCGTGAGAGCGAGCGCAGTTCCGACGACGAGTCCTCCGGCGAAGCGCGCGAGAACCTTGACCATGTGATGCCACCTCTCTGTGGGATCGACGGGCACGGAGATGTGCCGGGGCGCACGTTAGTTCGAGTTAACGTCCGCGCTCCATACGGCGAAACACGTAGAACGGGTGGCACACCGCAGCACTGCTCGAGGTCCGATCGGCTCCAGCTCGGCGCGCGGGAGATCATGCCGACTACCGTGGCGCCCATGAGCGACGCGCAGCAGCCCGCCTCGGGGTGGCGGGCGAGCAGAGGTGGACCGTGCGGTTCGGCCCGGAATCGCAGTCGCAGTCGCAGTCGAGGCCGCATCCCATGCTCGGCGACGTGAGGGAGCGCGACGACGGGTCGCGGATCGCGCGGCGCGGGGACGGGCCCGAGCGGGTCCTCGAGAACCGCGACGAGGCCGTGCAGCTCGTCGTCCTCGGATGGGCGAGCCTGTGATCGGCCGAGACCGCGGAGCGCACGCCGCTGCGCGCATCGACCGGGTCGCCGACGACGAGTGGGACGTGGTCGCGTGGTTGTGGCAGGCGTTCCGCCAGGACCTCGCACCCATCGTCGAGGGTCTGCCGTACACCGACGGTCGCTACCAGGCCGGCCCGCTCGCGGCCTTCCCCTCGCCGGACGGCGCCGGCTGGCTCGCCCGGCGCCCCCACCCTCGGACCGGCGAGGACGCGCCGATCGGCTTCGCGCTCGTCGACGGGCTGACGGGGGAGCGGCGCTCGATCGTGGGGTTCTGGGTCGCCCCGGTGGTCCGCCGCGACGGCGTCGGCCGGGCGCTCGCGCTGCACGCGCTCGCGGCGCATCCCGGTCCGTGGTCGATCGGCTTCCAGCAGGACAACGAGACGGCAGGCGCGTTCTGGCGCAGGGTGGCCGACGAGGCGTTCGGCCGCGGCGCTTGGGTGGAGGCGGTCCGGCCGGTGCCCGGGCGTCCGGACGTGCCGCCGGACCACTTCATCGAGTCGCGCTGACGGTCCCGCGCGTCGGGCTTCATGCGGGCGCCGAGCGGAGGGCCGCTACCGTCGACGCCGATGCTGTACCGCAACCTCGGGGCCTCCGGCCTGCGCGTCTCCGCCGTCGGTCTCGGCGGCAACAACTTCGGCCGCACCGGCACCGCCACGATCACGCAGGAGGGCACCGACGCGGTCGTGAACGCCGCGCTCGAGGCCGGGGTGAACCTCATCGACACCGCCGACGTCTACGGGGCCGAGTACGGGACGAGCGAGCGGCTGCTCGGCGCCTCGCTCGCCGGTCGCCGCGACCAGGTCGTGCTCGCCACGAAGTTCGGCCACGCGGACATCCCGTCCCCGATCCCGGCCTGGGGTGCGCGCGGGTCGCGGCGCTACGTCCGGCTCGCCGTCGAGGGCTCGCTGCAGCGACTGCAGACCGACTGGATCGACCTGTACCAGCTGCACACGCCCGACCCGCTCACGCCGATCGAGGAGACGATCGACGCGCTCGACGAGCTCGTCACCGAGGGCAAGATCCGCTACTTCGGCCACTCGAACCTCGCCGGATGGCAGATCGCTGAGGCGCACCTCACCTCGCTGCTGCGGAACCGGCGCGCGTTCGTGTCCGCGCAGAACGAGTACAACCTGCTCGCCCGTGGCGCCGAGGCCGAGGTGCTGCCCGCGGCCCGGCGGTTCGGGCTCGGCTTCCTGCCCTACTTCCCGTTCGTGAACGGCCTCTTCACCGGCAAGTTCTCCCGCGACGGCGGCCCCGCCGACAGCCGGATCGTGCGGCAGCGGCCGCACATCCTGGACGAGGCGCCGTGGGACGCCATCGAGTCGCTCGACGCGCTCGCCCGCGGCCGCGGCTCGACCCTGCTCGAGGTGACCGTCGCGTGGCTGCTCGCCCACGAGGAGCTCTCGAGCGTCATCGCCGGCGCCACCACACCCGAGCAGGTGCGGCAGAACGCCGCCGCGGCCGGCGCGGAACCGCTCACGGCGGAGGAGCGGGCGGCGGTCGAGGCGCTCTTCCCAGCCTGATCCGCCGCGGCCGCGGTGTACCGTGGGCCGCAGCGACAGGGGAGCGCCGTCGGGGCGCTGAGAGTGCGGGAACGCAGACCCTCGAACCTGATCCGGGTCATGCCGGCGAAGGAAGTCGAGATCGATCATCCGGTGGTGGGACCACCGGATCTCCTGCCCGATCCCACGAGGAGGAGATCCGATGACCGACCGCGCCGCCGTGCTCGACCGCCGCACCGATGTGCCCGCCGCAGGCCGTCCTGGATCGTGGCGAGTCGTCGACCTCGTCACGGCCGCCATGGTCGCGGTCGCCTTCGGCGTCGTCTTCTGGGGGTACGACACCCTCGTCTACCCGGCCATCGGGCTCGCGACGGCGGCGGTGCCGCCGCTCGCGGAGCTCTCCCTGGGGGTCTGGCTGCTGCCGGGTGTCGTCGGCGGCCTGATCGTGCGCCGGCCCGGCGCGGCCCTGTTCACCGAGCTCGTCGCCGCGAACGTCGAGCTGCTGCTCGGCAACCAGTGGGGCGTGACGGTGCTCGCCTCGGGCCTGCTCCAGGGCGTCGGCGTCGAGCTCGTGTTCCTGCTCACCCGGTGGCGCCGGTTCGGGGTCGGGGTCGCGATGGCGGGCGGCGCGCTCTCCGCGGTCGCCGAGATCGTGGCCTACGAATGGTGGTCCTACGTGCCGAGCTTCTCGTGGCCGGCGAAGCTGCTCTACCTCGCCGCCGGCGTGGTCTCGGGCGCCGTGATCGCCGGCCTCCTCGGCTGGCTGCTCGTCCGGGGCCTCGCCCGCACCGGAGCGCTCGCGGCGTTCCCCGCCGGCCGGGAGGTCCGCGCCACCGGCCGTGGCGGACGCTGAGCCGGCCGCCGGCGCAGCCGTCACCGTCGCGGACCTGACCTGGCGGCCGCTCGGACGTGCGCGGCCGGTGCTCGCCGGCGTGGGGTTCGTGCTCGCGCCGGGGGAGCGGGTCGTGCTCGCGGGCCCGAGCGGCTCGGGGAAGTCCACGCTGCTGCGGGTGCTCGCCGGCGTGCTCGACCCGGAGGACGGCGAGCTCGCGGGTCACGTCGAGGTCGGTGGGCGTGCCGGCCTGCTGCTGCAGGACCCGCGCGATGCGCAGGTCGCCGAGCGCGCGGGTCGCGACACCGCCTTCGGGCTCGAGAACGCCCGCGTGCCCGCGGCCACGATGCCCGCTGCCGTCGCCGCCGCGCACGCCGCCGTGCGGTTCCCGTACGGGCCGTCGCGCCGGGTGCAGGCGCTGTCCGGCGGTGAGGCGCAGCGGCTCGCGCTCGCCGGGGTGCTCGTGTTCGAGCCGGGGCTGGTGCTGCTCGACGAGCCGACCGCGATGCTCGACCCGGCGAGCGCCGCGGCCGTCCGCGACGCCGTGCTCGCGGCGGCGGACGCCTCCCGCGCGACCGTGGTCGTCGTCGAGCACCGGT
The DNA here is from genome assembly GCF_029846255.1 of Amnibacterium sp. CER49. Classification (GTDB taxonomy): domain Bacteria; phylum Actinomycetota; class Actinomycetes; order Actinomycetales; family Microbacteriaceae; genus Amnibacterium. The sequence continues at coordinate 21,647 of NZ_JARVWQ010000002.1, forward strand.
TCGAGCCGTGGTCGCCGTTCGCGCAGCGGGTGCTGCTGCTCGACGCGAGCGGTCGGCTCGCCTTCGACGGCGCCGGGGATGCCCTGCCCGAGGCCGACGGCGTGTGGCAGCCGGGCCGGCCGGCGCCGCGCCCCCTGCAGCTCGCCCCCGCGCTGCTCGCACCCGCCGCCGTCGCCTCTCCCGGCACCGTCGTGCTCCGGGCCGAGCGCGTCGCCGCGGTCCCGGCGTCGACCGGGAGGGGAGCCGCCGTCGTGCAGGACCTCGACGTGCAGGTGCGCGCCGGCAGCATCCTCGCGGTCCAGGGGCCGAGCGGCGCCGGCAAGAGCACCCTCGCCGCGGTGCTCGCCGGGCTCGCCCCTCCGGCATCCGGCGCGGTCGCGCTGCAGCCGCCCCTCGCGGAACCGGCCGTGGCACCGAGCGCGCTGTCGTCGACGAGGCTCGCGGGGCTCGTCGGCTGGGTGCCGCAGGAGCCCGAGCTCGCGGTCGTCGCCCGGACCGTCCGCGACGAGGTGCTCGCGACGCCGCGCGCGCTCGGCATGGGTCGGGAGGAGCGTGCCGACGAGCTGCTCGCGGTGCTCGGCCTCGACGAGCCCGACGAGGACCCGCATGTGCTCTCAGGCGGCGAGCAGCGGCGGCTCGCGCTCGCCGCGGCGCTCGCGCACGGGCCCGCCGTCCTCGTGCTCGACGAGCCGACCGTCGGCCAGGATCCGGGCACCTGGGCGGCCGTGGCGGGTGTGCTGCTCGCCGCGCGTGACGCGGGCGTGGCCGTCGTCGTCGCGACGCACGACCCGCTGCTCGCCGCGCTCGCCGACGACCGGCTCGCGCTGCCCGGCCGGGCGCCCGAGCCGGAGCAGCTCGCGCCACGGGTCCGCGCGCTCGGACGACGAGCCGGTCCTCTCGGCCTCCTGCTCTCGGGCGCGCTGCTGCTCGCCGGCTCAGCGCCGATCACCTCGCCGCTGCCGGGCGCGCTCGGCCTCCTCGCCGTGGCCGCCTGCGCGCCCTTCGTCGTCGGTGGGGGCGTGCCGGCCCGCCGGCTCCTGCCGCCCCTCGTCGCCGCGCTCTCGCTCGGGATCGCCACCCTGCTCTTCGGCACGGTCCACGACGTGTCCGCAGCGCTCACCGCGGCGCTGCGCATCGCGTTCTTCGCGGTGCCCGGGGTCGCGCTCGCCGCGCTGATCGACCCCTCGGCACTCGGCGACGCGCTCGGGCAGCGCCTCCGGCTGCCTGCGCGCCCCGTGGTCGCCGCCACCGCCGCGTGGCTGCGCTTCGGGCAGCTCGCCGACGGCTGGCGGACGCTCCGGGGCGTCCGACGGATCCGCGGCCTCGCCCGCCCGGGTCCGATCGGCCGGGTCCGCGAGCTCGCCGCGCTCACCGCCGCGATCCTCGTCGCGACGCTCCGGCAGGCCGCGCGGATGGCGGTCGCCATGGAGGCGCGCGGCTTCGGCACCGCGACGAGGCGCACCTGGGCGGCCGACTCGCCGTGGCGCGCCGCCGACACCGCGGTCGTCCTGCTTGCGGCGGTCGTCGCGGCGGTGCCCGTGCTCACGGTCCTGCTCGCCGGCACGGGCGTCGGCTAGCGTCCGCTGCGTGACCGACGCCAAGGAGGCCCCGCGGCCCCTGACGGAGCTGCTCGCGGCCGTCCGCGCGGCGTTCCCCGACCTCACCTGGTCGCGCGTCCGCAGCATCGACGGCGGCTGGGACCACCAGGTCATCGTGCTCGACGAGCGGCTGCTGCTCCGCTTCCCGAACGAGCAGTACTACCGAGACGTGCTGCCGCTCGAGATCGACGTGCTGCGGCAGCTCGACGGCACGGTCGCCGCCGCGGTCCCGCGCTACACCCACGTCGCGCGCGATGGGTCGTTCGCCGGCTACCCGCTGCTGCCCGGGGAGCCGCTGACCCGCGCGCGGTTCGACGCGTTGCCCCACGCGGACCGTCGGACGATCGCCGTGCAGCTCGCGGAGGTGCTCACCGCGATGCACACGCGGGTGCGCATCGACGGGTCCGTAGCGCTCTGGAACCTGCCGGAGGAGAACGAGGCGGCCGGACGCGTCGCCCGCGAGCGGCTGCCCGGGCTGATGACGGCGGCCGAGGTCGCCACCGCCCTCGCGATCCTCGACGATGCGCGCGCGCTCGTCGCCGAGGCACCCGCCGAGGTGCTGCTGCACGGCGACGTGTACGCCGACCACCTGCTCTGGGACGGGCGCCGTCCCGCGCTGATCGACTGGAGCGACCTCGCCCACGGCGATCCCGCGGTCGACCTCGCCGACCTCGGCATCTACGGCAGGCCGTTCCTCGACATGGTCCTCGAGCGGTACGGCGGGCCGGCCGATCCGGGGCTTCGCGAGCGGGCGGAGCGGTACGCCCGATGGCTCGCCGTGTTCCTCCTGACCGACTCGTTCCGCGCCGGCATGCCGTTCGCGGAGGCACGCGAGGCGTTCGACCGGCTGTCCTGACGACCCGAGGCTCCGTCCGGGAGAATCGCGGTCGGGGCAGGATCGCGGAGGGGGGCCGATGTCGCAGGACCCGATGCTCGGCGCCACGGCCGACGAGATCCGCGCGGAGGCCGAGGAGGGCCTCCTGCTCGCCGAGTTCGCGACCCGCATGCGCCTGAAGAACCGCATCATCGTCGACACGCTCACCGCCGCCGACGGCGTGGACGAGGACGCATGGCGCGAGGAGGTGCTGCTGTCGCTCGGGAACCTGCGCGTCGAGGCGGAGCAGTCGGCGCGGCGGATGGAGCGCGAGCGCGACGTCGCTGCCGGCACAGGCGGCCGGGGCCGCCACGAGCACGACTACCGCACGGTCGACGCACCGATTCTCGAGCGGCGCCGTCTCGTCTACCGCGAGGTCGCCCGCGGCCTGCTCCGGTGGAGCGCGGACCGCGACCGCGTCGACGCGCTGCTGGCCGCCGCGCGCGCCGATGCCGCCCGCGAGGTGAACGCCGCGCTCGCGGCGTCGCTCGAACCGGCGCCCAACCGGATCGAGGACGCCGCGGTGCTGCAGGAGCGCCTCCGGCTGCTCACCGACGTCGACCTGCCGGCGCTCGCGGCCGCCCGGGAGGCGGCGAGCACCGCGTCGCCGCGGCGCGGTCCGCTTCGGCGCATCGCCCGGGCGCTGCGCCGCCGTCGCTGACGGCGGCGGAGGGGCCGCGGGACCCGCGGCGATACAGTGAACCGCTCCCTGGATGTGACGTCGAAAGGCACCTCGTGACCGATCCGACCCCGACCGCCGACCGCACCGCCGACGGACCCGAGGTCGTCACGGGACGCTCGCTGTTCGGCGACGATCGCACCGTCGTCGCCGCGCGCGTCGACGGTGCGCTGTGGGACCTCGACCGGCCCGTGCCCGCCGGCGCGGTCGTCGAGCCCGTACCGCTGTCGTCGCCCGACGGGCTGTCGATCCTGCGGCACTCCACGGCCCACGTCCTGGCGCAGGCGGTGCAGACCGTCAACCCCGAGGCGAGGCTCGGCATCGGGCCGCCCATCACCGACGGCTTCTACTACGACTTCGACGTCGACCAGCCCTTCACGCCCGAGGACCTGAAGCGCCTCGCGAAGGAGATGGAGCGCATCCAGCGCGCCGGGCAGCGCTTCGAGCGCCGCGTCGTCACCGAGGACGAGGCCCGCACGCTCTTCGCCGACGAGCCGTACAAGCTCGAGCTCATCGGGCTGAAGGGCGGCGGCGACGCCGACAGCGGATCGGGGGAGTCGGTCGAGGTCGGCGGCGGCGAGCTGACCGTCTACGCGAACGTCGACCGCAGCACGGGCGAGGTCGTCTGGCAGGACCTCTGCCGCGGGCCGCACGTGCCGAACACCGGCGTGATCCGCAACGGCTGGGCGCTCACCCGTGTGGCGGCCGCCTACTGGCGGGGCTCGGAGCAGAACGCGCAGCTGCAGCGGATCTACGGCACCGCGTGGCCGAGCAAGGACGAGCTGCGCGAGTACCAGCAGCGGCTGGAGGAGGCCGCGAAGCGCGACCACCGCAAGCTCGGCGCCGAGCTCGACCTGTTCAGCTTCCCCGACGAGATCGGCTCGGGCCTCGCGGTGTTCCATCCGAGGGGCGGCATCGTCCGGCAGGAGATGGAGAACTACTCGCGGCGCCGCCACACCGAGGGCGGCTACTCCTTCGTGAACTCGCCGCACATCACGAAGGCGAACCTCTTCCAGACCTCCGGCCACCTCCAGTGGTTCGCGGAGGGCATGTTCCCGCCGATGCGCCTCGACGAGGAGGTCGACGCGGTGGGCGAGGTGGTGAAGCCCGGCCAGGACTACTACCTGAAGCCGATGAACTGCCCCTTCCACAACCTGATCTTCCGAGCGCGCGGCCGGAGCTACCGGGAGCTGCCGCTGCGGCTGTTCGAGTTCGGTTCGGTCTACCGGTACGAGAAGTCGGGCACCCTGCAGGGCCTCACCCGCGTGCGCGGCCTCACCCAGGACGACGCGCACCTCTACTGCACCCCGGAGCAGCTGAAGCCGGAGCTCACCCGCACGCTGAACTTCGTGCTGGACCTGCTGCGCGACTACGGCCTCGACGACTTCTACCTCGAGCTGTCGACGCGGGACGACGGGCCGAAGTTCATGGGCCCGGACGAGCTGTGGGAGACGGCGACCGCCACCCTGGCCGAGGTGGCCGAGGAGTCCGGCCTGCGCCTCGAGCCCGATCCGGGCGGCGCCGCGTTCTACGGGCCGAAGATCTCCGTCCAGGCGCGGGACGCGATCGGTCGCACCTGGCAGCTGTCGACGATCCAGATCGACTTCAACCAGCCCGAGCGGTTCGGTCTCGAGTACACCGGCCCGGACGGCACGAAGCACCGGCCGATCATGATCCATCGCGCCCTCTTCGGCTCGATCGAGCGGTTCTTCGCCGTGCTGCTCGAGCACTACGCGGGGGCGTTCCCGGTCTGGCTGTCGCCCGTGCAGGTCGTCGGCATCCCGGTCGCGGAGGAGTACGCCGAGTACCTCGGGGGCGTCGTCGACCGGCTGCGGCGCGAGGGCGTGCGCGCCGACCTCGACGTCTCCGACGACCGGATGCAGAAGAAGATCCGCACCCACACGACCGACAAGGTGCCGTTCCTGCTCATCGCGGGCGAGAACGACCGGGCAGCGGGCGCGGTCAGCTTCCGCTTCCGCGACGGCACGACCCGCAACGGCGTCCCCGTCGACGAGGCCGTCGCCCTCATCACCCGCGCGATCACGAGCCGCATCCAGGTCTCCACCGAGGCCGACCTCGAGCCCGCAGGCGGCGCGGGGGCGGCGGCCGTGGGGGCCGTGTGACCGACGCGGGCGGCGCCTACGGGCCGCACGAGTTCGACGACGTCCCGCGCCTCGACGGCGCGGTCGGGGTGCCCGACGCGTACCAGCGGCTCTGGGTGCCGCACCGCATCGCCTACATCCACTCGAACCACGACGGCGAGAAGACGCCCGAGGGCGGCTGCCCGTTCTGCGCGGCGCCGGGCCTGTCCGACGAGGACGCGCTCATCGTGCACCGCGGCGAGCACGCGTTCGTGCTGCTGAACCTCTTCCCGTACAACTCGGGCCACCTGCTCGTCTGCCCCTACCGGCACGTCGCGCTGCTCGACGAGGCGACGGACGAGGAGACGGGCGAGATCACCGCGCTCACGCAGACCGCGATGCGGGTGCTGCGGGCGGACTCGAACTGCGACGGCTTCAACATCGGGCTGAACCAGGGCCGGGTCGCGGGCGCCGGCGTCGCGGACCACCTGCACCAGCACGTCGTGCCGCGGTGGGCGAGCGACGCGAACTTCTTCCCGATCGTCGCGCAGACGAAGGCGCTCCCGGTGCTGCTCGGCGACACCCGCGACGCGCTCGCCCGCGCCTGGCCCGCCTGACCCCCGCCGCCCCCCGTCGCGGATCCGGAGTTCTCTCGCGGATCCGGAATTCCTGCGCGACGCGCCGCTTCCGTGCGTCCTGCTGCGGCGTGTCGCCGCGTTTCTCCGGATCCGTGAAGGGGCGTCCGGGGCCGCCGTAGACTGGCTGATCGCTCCGGCGGAGCGCCGGACCTCTTGATGTGCAGCAAGGAACCCTCATGACGGACACCACGACCACGGGCGTCGGCACGAGCCGCGTCAAGCGCGGCCTCGCCGAGATGCTGAAGGGCGGCGTCATCATGGACGTCGTCACCGCGGACCAGGCGAAGATCGCCGAGGACGCCGGTGCCGTCGCCGTCATGGCGCTCGAGCGCGTGCCCGCCGACATCCGCTCGCAGGGGGGCGTGGCGCGCATGAGCGACCCCGACCTCATCGCGGGCATCGTCGAGGCGGTCTCCATCCCGGTCATGGCGAAGGCGCGCATCGGCCACTTCGTCGAGGCGCAGGTGCTGCAGTCGCTCGGCGTCGACTACATCGACGAGTCCGAGGTGCTCTCGCCCGCCGACTACGCGAACCACATCGACAAGTGGCAGTTCACGGTGCCGTTCGTCTGCGGCGCCACGAACCTCGGCGAGGCCCTGCGCCGCATCACCGAGGGCGCGGCGATGATCCGTTCGAAGGGCGAGGCCGGCACCGGCGACGTCTCCGAGGCCACCCGCCACATGCGTCAGATCGCCGGCGAGATCGCGGCGCTCGCCGCGAAGAAGCCCGACGAGCTCTACGTCGCGGCGAAGGAGCTGCAGGCGCCCTACGAGCTCGTCGCCGAGGTCGCGGCCGCCGGCAAGCTGCCGGTCGTGCTCTTCACCGCGGGCGGCGTCGCGACGCCGGCCGACGCGGCGATGATGATGCAGCTCGGCGCCGACGGCGTCTTCGTCGGGTCCGGCATCTTCAAGTCGGGCGACCCGGCCAAGCGCGCCGCCGCGATCGTCAAGGCGACCACGTTCTTCGACGACCCGGCCGTCATCGCGGAGGCGTCCCGCGGCCTCGGCGAGGCGATGGTCGGCATCAACGTCGCCGACGTGCCCGCCCCGCACCGTCTCGCCGAGCGCGGGTGGTAGCCGGTCCCACCGTCGGGGTCCTCGCACTGCAGGGCGACTTCCGCGAGCACCTCGCCGTGCTCGCGGAGCTCGGCGCGAAGGGGGTGCCCGTCCGCCGCGAGTCCGAGCTCGACCAGGTCCACGGGCTGATCATCCCCGGCGGTGAGTCCACCGTGATGGACAAGCTGTCGCGCGCCTTCGGGCTCGCCGAGCCGCTCAAGCGCCGCATCGGGGACGGGCTGCCCGTCTACGGCACGTGCGCGGGCCTGATCTTCCTCGCCGACACGGTGCTCGACGCGATCGAGGGGCAGCAGACCCTCGGCGGCCTCGACGTCGCGGTCCGGCGCAACGCGTTCGGCAACCAGCTCGACTCGTTCGAGACCGACCTCGACGTCGACGGCTTCGACGGGCCGCCCGTGCACGCGGCCTTCATCCGGGCACCCGTGGTCGAGGAGGTGGGGGAGCGGGCGACCGCGATCGCCGCCCTCGACGACGGCCGCGTCGTGGCGGTGCGGCAGGGGAACCTGATGGGCACGTCGTTCCACCCCGAGATCACGGGGGAGCTGCGCTTCCACCGGGCCTTCCTCGACGCGGTCGCCGCGGCCTGACGCCTGCGTGGCTGCCTCACGCCTGCGTCGTGGTCCGGGCCGCTCACGGCTGCCCCCGCGAGGATGACCGGGTGAGGCTCTACTCGGACTTCTGGGGCGCCCGCGCCTACCAGATCGCCGGCGACGTCGTCGCGCTGCTCGTCGTGATCGCGGGGATCCTGCTCGGCCGGTCGCTGCACGACGCGATCGCCGGGCTCGAGGACGTCGGCACGCAGGTCGAGCGCTCGGGCAGCGACTTCTCGTCGACGCTCGGCAGCATCGGCAAGCAGCTCGGCGGGGTGCCGCTCATCGGCGGCGGGATCCGGGCTCCCTTCGACGCAGCGAGCGGCGCCGGCGCCACGCTCGCCTCCGCGGGTGCGCAGTGGCGGGACGGCGTCGAGCGGGTCGCGACGCTGTCCGGGTGGGCGGTGGTGCTCGGGGTCCTGCTCGTCGTGCTCGTCGGGTGGGTGCGGCCGCGCCTCGTCGGGGCGGTGCGCCGCGCCGTCGTCGCTCGGCTCGCGGGCTCGGACGCCGACCTCGAGCTGCTCGCGCTGCGTGCGCTGGCCACCCGCCCGCCGCGCGCGGTCACCCGCGTCGACCCGCACGCCACCGCGGCCTGGCGCCGCGGGGATCCCGACGTCATCCGCCGCCTCGCCGCGCTCGAGCTGCGCGCCGCCGGGGTGCGGCTCCGGGAGCGGGAGGGCGTGGCCCGGCCCTGACGGCACCCGTTCTGGGGGTCGCACCCGCGTCCGGGGGGCGGCGCGGCGGCGGGGGCGCCCGCACCAGCGGTCAATACGGTCCGAGGACGCTCTTCCCCCCGAACCCCTGGAGCCCCCTTGAAGAAGTCCGCCCGCATCGCCGCGCTCACCGGGGCGTCCGCAGTCGCGCTCTCCCTGATCGCCGCGCCCGCCTACGCCCTCGCCTCCGACGTCGGCGACGGCGCCGCCGTCGACCCGAGCGGCTCGACCGCTGTGAGCGTCGGGGCGGCCGATGCCTCGTCGCCGGCGACCGAGGCTCCTGCCGCGTCCGAGCCGGCACCGGCGGAGTCCTCGTCGGTCGATGTCGAGCCGAGCGAGTCCGCCTCCGAGGTACCCGCCGAGACCCCGGCCGTCCCGGATCCCGCCACGTCCGATTCGGCACCGGCCGAGTCCTCGTCGGCCGGCGTCGAGTCGAGCGAGTCGGCGTCGTCAGCGCCCGTCGCGCCCCCCTTCGTCCCCGCCCCTCAAGGGTCCGCGCCGACCCTCCCCGGGACCGTGTCGTTCCCCGGTTCCCTGCCCTGGGACCTGCTGAACTGGGACGACCGCTGCGACAGCCCTCTCTCCTTGCTCAGCCTGGACCTCTGCTTCCCCTGGGTCGGGTCGATCCAGCCGCAGCCGATCGTCTCCTCGAGCATGCCGGCGATCCCGGATGAGGACGGCTGGATCTTGAACGGGTTGCAACCGGCCGTCCCCGCGACCACGCCGACCGGTACGCCCAGCGCGACCACCACGCCTGACGCGGCGACCACGGCGTCGCCGGCCGCGACCGCGAAGCCCGCCGTCGTTCCCGGTCCGGCGGCCTCGACCGTCGCCGTGCACCCCGCGGTGAGCGCGACCCCGGCTTCGCCGAGCCTCTGGCACCTCTCCAAGGACGGCGTCGTGCTCCACCTCAAGGGCCTGAAGAACACGAAGGTCGACATCGTCTGGAGCGGGAGCCAGAGCGGCGGCCTCTACCGGTCCGGCGTCTCTGTCGGCGCCTCCGGCACCCGGGACGTCGTCTTCGCGATGCCCGGCGCCACCGCCGACCGCTACTCGATCTCCGTCTGGGCGTCCGGCGCCGACCCGAGCGTCGCGTCGCCGCTGGCGAAGACCTCCTTCACGGTCAAGACCAACGCGAACGTCACGTGGGTCGCGACGCACCGCACCGCGACGGGCGAGCAGCTCCGTGTCACGGCGAAGCGCTTCTCGGCCACGGCGAACGGCGACCGAGGCGGCTGGGTCGGCTGGACCGGCGAGTCCATCGCCTTCCAGGTGAAGACCGCAGCCGGCTGGAAGACCGTCGCCACCGACGTCGCCGACAGCAGCGGCGTCGCCGAGGTGACCGTGCCGGTGCACGACGCGCAGCTCCTGCGCGCGGTGGCCGCGAGCACGAGCAGCACCGTCGGCGACTGGACCGAGCACCGCCTGCACGGCTGATCGGGGTCCTCGAACGGCGGCGGCGGTCCCTCCTGGGCCGCCGCCGCTGACCATTGTGGCGCCGCCCGTAGAATCGTCGGCGGCATTTCCGCATCCGATCCGCTCCCCGAGGAGGTTCACGTGTCCGGGCACTCCAAGTGGGCGACCACCAAGCACAAGAAGGCGGTCATCGACGCCCGCCGCGCGAAGTCCTTCGCGAAGCTCATCAAGAACATCGAGGTGGCCGCGAAGATCGGCGGCGCCGACCTCTCCGGCAACCCGACCCTCGTCGACGCCGTGCAGAAGGCGAAGAAGACCTCGGTGCCGAACGACAACATCGACCGCGCCATCAAGCGCGGCGCCGGCCTCACCGGCGAGTCGATCGACTACCAGAACATCACCTACGAGGGCTACGGCCCGAACGGCGTCGCCCTCCTCATCGAGTGCCTCACCGACAACCGCAACCGCGCCGCGGCCGAGGTGCGCACGGCGATGAGCCGCAACGGCGGCACCATGGCCGACCCGGGTTCGGTCGCCTACAACTTCACCCGCAAGGGCGTCATCCGGGTCGAGAAGACCGACGGGCTCTCCGAGGACGACGTGCTCGGCGCGGTCCTCGACGCCGGCGTCGAGGACGTCACCGACCGCGGCGAGGGCTTCGAGGTCGTCACAGAGCCGAGCGACCTCGTCGCCGCCCGGTCCGCCCTGCAGTCGGCGGGTATCGACTACGAGTCCGCCGACGTCGAGTTCGTGCCGGGCGTCAGCGTCGAGATCGACGACGTCGACCTCGCCCGCCGTGTGCTGCGCCTCGTCGACGCGCTCGAGGACAGCGACGACGTGCAGAACGTCTACGCGAACTTCGAGCTGTCCGGCGAGGTCGAGGCCGCGCTCGACGAGGAGTAGCCGCTCCATGCGGGTCCTCGGGGTCGACCCGGGTCTCACGCGGTGCGGCGTCGGTGTCGTCGACGTCGCCCCCGACCGCACCGCGCGCCTGGTGCACGTCGAGGTCATCCGCACGTCGCCCGAGCTCGCCCTCGAGCAGCGGCTGCTCACCGTCGGCCGCGCGCTCGCCGTGCTGCTCGACGAGCACCGCCCCGAGGCGTTCGCCATCGAGCGGGTGTTCGCGCAGCACAACGTGCGCACGGTGATGGGCATCGCGCAGATCAGCGGCATCGCCCTGCACCTCGCCGCCGAGCGCGGGCTGCGCGTCGGGCTGCACACCCCGAGCGAGGTGAAGGCGGCCGTCACGGGCTACGGCGCCGCCGACAAGGCGCAGGTCACGGCGATGGTCACCCGCGTGCTCGGCCTCGAGGTCGCCCCGAAGCCCGCCGACGCGGCGGACGCGCTCGCGATCGCCATCTGCCACGCGTGGCGCGGCGGTCCGGCGTCCGCGCCGGCAGGGTCCGACGCGGCGATGACGCCGGCGCAGCGCGCGTGGCGCGCGGCGGAGGCCGCGACCCGCGCCCGCTGAGGATCCGCCGACGGGCGGGTACGGCCGTCCCGGGCGGGAGGAGTCGCCCGCATCGGCCGAGGACGCCCGTGCTCACACCGGAGCCGCCCGTCATCCGCGCTGAGGTGCGGTCCGGCGACGGATACTGGACCCGGCGCCACTGACGGGAAGCAGCGGCGCCCGGTTGTGACGCGACGCGTGCCTCGGACCGGGAGGCCGGGCGCTCGCACGCGCCCGGCCGGACTGTCAACGACGTCGGTGAGGCGCTCGCGCATCACGGACCGATCAACGCGGGGGACCGTCATGCCGTCGTATCGAGTCGTCCTGACGCTGGGGCGCATCCATCCGGGAGCGAACGCGCAGGCGGTGCTGCCGCGGGCGGCCACCGCCGTCGAGCAGCTCGCGGTCGTCGAGGCGCGGTCGGTCGGCGTCGTGAAGGGACGCGGTCAGGCGATCGTCCGGTTCGAGGCCGCCGACGACGGCTCCGCGCGTCCCGTCGCGCGGGCCGCGGCCGAGGCGGCCGGCACCGAGGCGGAGATCCTCGAGGTGCAGCTGCGGCGCCAAGCGGGGACCCGCTGGTCGCTCGTGGCCGCCGCGTGACGCCGGCAGTGCTCGAAGGAGTGTTCGACACGCCGGGCGTCGCTGTCGGCGGTGTCGTCACCTCCGCCTACCGTTGAGAGCATGATCGCGTCGCTCCGGGGAACCGTGCTCGAGGCGGCCGGGTCGACCCTCGTGGTCGAGGTCGCCGGCGTGGGCTACGCCGTCACCGTGACGCCGGAGCACGCCCTGTCGGTACGCACCGGCGAGCTGGTGCTCCTGCACACGGCGATGGTCGTCCGGGAGGACGACATGTCGCTCTTCGGCTTCCAGAACCGCGAGCAGCTCGCCGTGTTCGACCTGCTCCGCGGGGTCACCGGTGTCGGCCCGAAGTCCGCGATCGGCGTGCTCGCGGCGCTGTCGCCCGCCGAGATCGCGCAGGCCGTGGCCGAGGACGACGACGCGGTCTTCCGCAAGGTGTCCGGCATCGGTCCGAAGACCGCGAAGCTCATCGTCGTCTCGCTCACGGGCAAGCTCGCGCACGTCCGCTTCGCCGCGCCCGTGCCGGTGCCGGCGTCGCGCGGTGAGGACGTCCTCGTCGCCCTCGTCGGCCTCGGCTACACCGAGCGGGACGCGAAGGCGGTGGTCGACGACGTGCTCGCCGCGCGTCCAGACGAGCGGCAGACGCCCGTGCTCCTCCGCGCCGCCCTCGCGCTGCTCGGCCCGCAGGCGGTCCGGTGACCGTCCGCCCCACGCCCGAGTCCGAGGCCGAGCTCGCCTTCGAGGGCGCGCTCCGGCCCCGCACCCTCGGCGAGTTCGTCGGCCAGGCGAAGGTCCGCGGACAGCTGCAGGTGCTGCTCGAGGCGGCGCGGCTGCAGAACCGCACCCCGGACCACATCCTGCTCGCCGGCCCACCCGGACTCGGCAAGACGACCCTCGCGATGATCGTCGCCGAGGAGTCGGGCCGGCCGCTGCGCATGTCGAGCGGCCCCGCCATCCAGCACGCCGGCGACCTGGCGGCGGTCCTCTCGTCGCTCACGCCGGGCGAGATCCTCTTCATCGACGAGATCCACCGCATGGCGCGCAGCGCCGAGGAGATGCTCTACCTCGCGATGGAGGACTTCCGCATCGACATCATGGTCGGCAAGGGCGCCGGCGCGACGTCGATCCCGCTCGACCTCGCGCCGTTCACCCTCGTCGGCGCGACCACGCGCTCCGGCCTGCTGCCGAACCCGCTCCGCGACCGCTTCGGCTTCACCGCCCACCTCGAGTTCTACGAGACCGGCGAGCTCGAGCAGGTGCTCGACCGCGCGGCGCGGCTCCTCGACCTGCCGATCGACCGCGACGCCCTCCGTGAGATCGCCGGCCGCAGCCGTGGCACGCCGCGCATCGCGAACCGGCTGCTGCGCCGCGTCCGCGATTTCGCGCTCGTGCGCGGCGGCTCGCCCGACTCCGAGGCCGTGCACGCCGCGCTCGAGCTGTACGACGTCGACGCGCGCGGGCTCGACCGCCTCGACCGTGCGGTGCTCGACGCGATCCTCGTCCGGTTCGACGGCGGACCGGTCGGCCTCGGCACGCTCGCGGCGAGCGTGGGGGAGGAGCCCGAGACCATCGAGTCGGTCGTCGAGCCGTTCCTCGTGCGCATGGGGCTCGTCGCCCGCACCCCCCGCGGCCGCATCGCGACGGCCTCCGCCTGGCGGCACGCGGGCAAGGCGCCGCTCGAGGCCGCGCAGGCCCTGTTCGACGACCCGGTATGATCGCCGCACCCGGCGAGATGCGCCGGGCCGCCGATCCACGGGTCCCCTGCGCGCTGCGGGTGCGGGCCGGATCGTCCCCCAGACTCCGGAAGGCATGACCATGCAGCCCACCACCCTGCTCTTCTACGGGGCGATCATCCTGATCGTCGTCCTCTTCATGTTCCGCAACGGCCGCAAGCGCCAGCGCGACGCCGCGGCGCTCACGGAGAGCCTCAAGCCGGGCGCCGAGATCATGACGAGCTCGGGCATCTTCGGCACGGTCGAGTCCGTCGACGACGCCGAGAACCGCATCGTGCTGCGCACCGGTCCCGGCTCCACGCTCACGATCCACCGTCAGGCGGTCGGCCGCGTCGTGACGCCGGTCGTCGACGAGGCCGCTCCCGAGCCGGTGCTGCTCGACGACGCGGCCGCCGAGCCCGAGTTCGGCCAGCGGGTGCAGGGTGAGCCCGAGCAGCAGGACGTGCCGCCGGCCCCCGCCCGCCGCGCCTCCGAGCAGCCGCGCGACTAGCGGTTAGTCTTCTTCGCGCCCGCCGCCCTCCGCGGCGGCTGCAGGCGTGCGCGCATCGCGGCGCCGTACCCCGGCGGAACCGCCGCCTCCGTAGACCCGAGGGAACGTAGTGGCCAAAGCCCTGACCCCGCAGCGCCGGGCGCGCCGCTCGCTCGTCGGCCTGGTGGTGCTCGTGCTCGCCCTCGTCGCCCTGAACGCCGTCGGTGTGCTCCTCGCGCCGGGCAGCACGTTCACCGCGAAGGTGGCCTCCGCGGTGCCGAAGCTCGGCCTCGACCTCGAGGGCGGCACCCAGATCATCCTCAAGGCGCAGAGCGACAACGGCAAGCCGCCGACCAGCGACCAGCTGAACCAGTCCGTCGCGATCATCCGCCAGCGCGTCGACGCGGGCGGCATCAGCGAGGCGCAGATCAGCACCTCCGGGGCCGACAACATCATCGTGTCGCTGCCGGGCAAGCCCAGCCAGGCGACCATCGACAGCGTCAAGTCGAGCGCCCGCATGGACTTCCGGCCCGTGCTCGTCACGAGCGCGGTGAGCACCTCGAGCGTCGGCAAGAAGGGCGCCTACACACCGCCCGCGTCGCTCGCGACCACGCCCTCGGCGAAGCCGACGAGCGGCAGCGACCTCGCGCAGGTCACGCCCTACCTCGCGGACCTCTACCGGAACTACCGCTGCAGCCAGGACACCGGCGCCGCCGCGGCGCCGCAGTCGAAGCCGCTCGTCACCTGCGACCCGAGCGGCACCGCCAAGTACCTGCTCGGGCCCGTCGAGGTGCAGGGCAAGCACATCTCGAACGCGACGAGCGGTCTGCGCACCACGAGCCAGGGCGCGACGACGGGGGAGTGGGTCGTCAACCTGTCCTTCGACGGCACGGGCACGAACCAGTTCGGCAAGGTCTCCACGCGGCTCGTGTCGCTGACGCCGCCGCAGAACCAGTTCGCCATCGTGCTCGACGGCAGGGTCATCTCCGCCCCGTCGGTGAACTCGGCGATCACGAACGGCCGTGCCGAGATCAGCGGCAGCTTCACCCAGGACTCCGCGAAGTCGCTGGCCGACCAGCTGAAGTTCGGCGCCCTGCCGGTCAGCTTCGCGGTGCAGAGCCAGGACACGATCTCGGCGACGCTCGGCTCGCAGCAGCTGCTGAGCGGGCTGCTCGCCGGTCTGATCGGCCTCGTGCTCGTGGTGGGCTACTCGCTGCTGCAGTACCGCACCCTGGGCCTCGTGACCATCGGGTCCCTGGTCGTCTCGGCGCTGCTCACCTACCTCGTCGTCGACTTCCTGTCGTGGCGTGAGGGCTACCGCCTGTCGCTCGCCGGCGTCGCGGGCCTCATCGTCTCGATCGGTATCACCGCCGACTCGTTCATCGTCTACTTCGAGCGCATCCGCGACGAGCTGCGCGAGGGCAAGGCCCTCGTCGGCGCCGTCGAAGCGGGCTGGCGCCGCGCGATCCGCACCGTGCTCGCCTCCGACGGCGTGAACCTGCTCGCCGCCGCCGTGCTCTACGTGCTCGCGATCGGTGACGTGCGCGGCTTCGCGCTCACGCTCGGCATCACGACGATCATCGACGTCGTCGTGGTCAGCCTGTTCACGCACCCGCTGCTGCAGCTGATCGCCCGGCGCCCGTTCTTCGCCGAGGGTCACCGCTTCTCCGGCCTCGACCCGCGCGCGCTCGGCGCCGTCTACCGCGGCCGCGGCTCGTTCCGCTCGCCCGCGCCCGCCGCCGCGCTCCGCAGCCGCGGCGAGGCGCAGCGCCGACAGACCATCGCCGAGCGCAAGGCCGCCCAGGGCGGCACCGCGATCGGCACCATCGAGCGGCCCGACGGCCGGGAGGACCGCGACTGATGGCGAGCTTCACGCGCTTCGGCAACGACCTCTACACGGGTCGGCGGTCGATCGACTTCATCGGCAAGCGCCGCCTCTGGTACGTGATCGCGGCGCTCGCGATCGTGCTCTCGATCGTGGTGCCGTTCCTCCGCGGCGGCTTCCACTTCGGCATCGAGTTCACCGGCGGCTCGCAGTACACGGTCTCGCACCCGGCGACGCTCGATCAGTCCCCGGCGAAGGCCGCGGTGCAGTCGGTGGTCCCGACCCTCGCGCCCGAGATCGCGGTCGTGGGCGGGAACTCGGTGCGGGTGCAGACCGCGCAGCTGACCTCGAGCCAGAGCGAGCAGGTGCGGGGCGCGCTCGCGAAGGCCTACCGGGTCTCCACGGATGATGTCGCCTTCTCCTTCATCGGGGCGACGTGGGGCCAGGACATCTCCGCGAGCGCCGTCCGCGGTCTCGTCATCTTCCTCGTGCTCGTCGCGCTCGTGATGGCGCTCTACTTCCGCACCTGGAAGATGTCGGTCTCCGCGCTCATCGCGCTCGCGCACGACCTCATCCTCACCGCGGGCATCTACGGCATCGTCGGCTTCGAGGTGACGCCCGCCGCGGTCATCGGCTTCCTCACGATCCTCGGCTACTCGCTCTACGACACCGTCGTGGTGTTCGACAAGGTCCGTGAGAACACGCGGCGCATGACGGCCGACGACCGCCGCACCTTCGCCGAGACGGTGAACCTCGCGGTCAACCAGACCCTCGTGCGCTCGATCAACACGTCGATCGTCGCGCTGCTGCCGATCGCGGGCATCCTCTTCATCGGTGCGCTCGTGCTCGGCGCCGGCACGCTGCGCGACATCTCGCTCGCGCTGTTCATCGGCATCATCGTCGGCACCTACTCGACGATCTTCCTCGCCGCCCCGATCTACACCGACCTGCGCTCCACGGAACCGGCGATCCGGATGCGGACGCAGCGGACCCTCACCGCCCGGGCGCGCGCGTAGCCGTCCGGCGGGGGAGTTCGCCGACGGCGTGCGCAGGCCGGACCGCCCGCGGAAGGCCGGGAACCGCCCCGATGTTACGGTTCACCGAAGGGGGTGCTCGTGACCGAGACGCGTGAGGCAGCGCCGACCACGGCGTCGCTGCGGCGCCGTGTGCCGCGGCTCTTCATGCGGTCGCAGAAGGCCGGCGCGGTCGAGGCCCTCATCCGCACCGTGCGTACGCACCATCCGCGCGCCGACACGGCCGTGATCGAGCGCGCCTACGCCACGGCCGAGCGGGCCCACTCCGGCCAGCTGCGCAAGAGCGGCGAGCCCTACATCACGCATCCGCTCGCGGTGTCGCAGATCCTCGCCGACCTCGGCATCGGTCCGCGCGGCATCGCGGCCGCCCTGCTGCACGACACGGTCGAGGACACCGACTACACGCTCGACGAGCTGCGCGCCGACTTCGGCGACGAGGTGGCGCTGCTCGTCGACGGCGTCACGAAGCTCGACAAGCTGAAGTACGGCGACTCCGCCCAGGCCGAGACCGTGCGGAAGATGGTCATCGCCATGTCGAAGGACGTGCGCGTGCTGATCATCAAGCTCGCCGACCGCCTGCACAACGCGCGCACGTGGGGCTTCGTGCCGGCGGAGAGCGCGCAGCGCAAGGCGAAGGAGACGCTCGAGATCTACGCGCCGCTCGCGCACCGGCTCGGCATCCAGACCATCAAGCTCGAGCTCGAAGACCTCTCGTTCGCGGTGCTCTACCCGAAGCTCTACCTCGAGATCGAGTCGCTCGTGCGCCGGCGCACGCCGCAGCGCGAGGAGTTCGTCGCCGACGTCATCAGCCAGGTCACCGAGGACCTGCGGGCCGCGCGCATCAAGGGCAAGGTGATGGGCCGCCCGAAGCAGTACTACTCGATCTACCAGAAGATGATCGTGCGCGGTCGCGAGTTCGAGGAGATCTACGACCTCACCGGCATCCGCGTGATCGTCGAGAGCCTGCGCGACTGCTACGCCGTGCTCGGTGCGATCCACGCCCGCTGGACGCCGGTGCCGGGGCGGTTCAAGGACTACATCGCCACACCGAAGTTCAACCTGTACCAGTCGCTGCACACGACCGTGCTCGGACCGGAGGGTCGGCCGGTCGAGATCCAGATCCGCACGCAGGAGATGCACCAGCGCGCCGAGTTCGGTGTCGCGGCGCACTGGAAGTACAAGGAGCAGGTCACGGGCGGTCGCTCCGGCGATCGCGGCCTCGGCGACGACACCGAGATGGCGTGGCTCGCCCACCTCTCCGACTGGGAGTCCGAGACCGCCGACCCGCGCGA
This sequence comes from Amnibacterium sp. CER49, assembly GCF_029846255.1. Lineage (GTDB taxonomy): Bacteria > Actinomycetota > Actinomycetes > Actinomycetales > Microbacteriaceae > Amnibacterium. The sequence goes on from NZ_JARVWQ010000002.1 coordinate 39,694, forward strand.
GTTCCTCGAGGGCCTCCGCTTCGAGATCGGCGCGAAGGAGGTGTACGTCTTCACCCCGAAGGGCAAGGTCATCGGCCTGCCCGCGGGCGCGACCCCGGTCGACTTCGCCTACGCCGTGCACACCGACGTGGGTCACCGCACGATGGGCGCCAAGGTGAACGGGCGGCTCGTGCCGCTCGACTCGTCGCTCGCCTCGGGCGACGTGGTCGAGATCTTCACCTCGAAGAACCCCGACTCGGGTCCGAGCAAGGACTGGCTGCAGTTCGTCCGCAGCCCGCGGGCGCGGGCGAAGATCCGCCAGTGGTTCACCAAGGAGCGCCGCGACGAGGCGATCGAGCAGGGCAAGGACGCCATCGCCCGGGCGATGCGCAAGCAGAACCTGCCGCTGCAGAAGCTCGTCTCCCAGGACGGGCTCGCCGCCATCGCCACGTCGATGCGCTACGAGGACGTCTCGGCGCTCTACGCGGCGATCGGTGAGGGGCACGTCTCGACGCAGTCGGTGATCGAGCGCGTGCTGCAGCAGCTGCAGGGCACGCAAGAGGCCGACGAGCCCGAGTTCGAGGCGCCCACCACCGGCAAGCAGCGCGTCATGCGCACGAGCGACTCCGGTGTGCTCGTGCGCGGCGCGCCCGACATCCTGGTGAAGCTCGCGAAGTGCTGCACGCCGGTTCCGGGTGACGAGATCGTCGGCTTCGTGACGCGCGGCGCCGGTGTGTCGGTGCACCGCTCCGACTGCAACAACGTCGCCTCGCTCACCCGTGAGCCCGAGCGGATGGTCGAGGTCGAGTGGGCGCCGACCTCGCAGAGCGTGTTCCTCGTGCAGATCCAGGTCGAGGCGCTGGACCGCGCCGGCCTGCTGTCCGACGTCACGCGGGTGCTGTCGGAGCACCACGTGAACATCCTCTCCGCGACGGTGTCGACCTCGACCGACCGCCTCGCGCTGTCGCGCTTCCTGTTCGAGATGGGCGACACGACGCACCTCGACCGGGTGCTCAACGCGGTGCGTCGCATCGACGCCGTCTACGACGTGTACAGGGTCAGCGCGGGCTAGGCCGCGCTGACCGACGAGTGCGGGCCGGCGAGCCGGCACGGGGCGCGATGACGCCCTCGCCCGCAGTCGCGCAGCCGGTCGATCCCGCGGCGCTTGCCGGGCAGGATCGGCGCGACCTCGAGCAGGGCGGCGGCGTCGCAGGGCTGCACATCGGCGAGCGCGAGCAGCGCGAGCACCGAGAGCCGCTCGCTCTCGCCGAACTCGTCCTCGAGCCGCGCGAGGTCGAGCGCGGTGCGCAGCGGCGTCGTCACCCGCAGCCCCGCGATCAGGGCGACGTCGCCGGGGGAGAGCAGCACCTCCCGCGGGGGCACCGCGAGCACGCGCGTGCGGACCCCGTCGTTGCGGTCGACGGTGAATCGGAACGGCGGCGCGGGCAGGTCGCCCGCGCCGTGCACCCAGGCCGCCAGCCGGTCGGCGGCGACGAGGTCGTAGCGGGCCGCCTCGGGCGCGAGCACCGCGGCGCGCAGCGCGGCATCGATCGGCTCGTCGAGGGCGACGACCGCCGGCCCGAGCGGCAGGCAGTCGCCGTCGAGCCGGAGCGCCGAGAGCTCGGCTTCGGCGAACAGGGCGGTGTCGAGCAGCGCTGGCAGATGCACGCGGACAGGGTGCCGCGTGCGCAGCGGTGCTGATCGCTGCACCCGGGGCCTGTGGACAACCGCCGCAGGCGTCGTGCCCTGGGGAGGATCAGCCGATCGCGTCGAGCCAGATGCGGCGCGCGTTCAACGCGTCCTCCGCGTCCTTGATGCGGCGGGCGTCGCCGGCGGCGCGCGCCTCGTCGAGCTCGGACTCGAGCTTGCCGATGGCCGCGCTGAGCTGCGCCGCGAGACCCTCGGAGCGTGCCTTGACCTCGGGATCGGTGCGGCGCCAGTGCTCCTGCTCGAGCTTGCCGACCGCCTGCTCGATGCGCCGGAGCCGCTCCTCGAGGGGCCGCACCTGCTCGCGCGGCACGCGGCCCGCGGCGTCCCACCGGCGCTGGATGCCTGTGAGCGTGCGGCGGGCCTCCTGCGGGTCGGTCGCCTGCAGCAGGGGCTCGGCCTCGTCGAGGAGCGCGAGCTTGACCGTGAGGTTCTCGCCGTACTCGGCGTCCTGCACGCTCTGCTCCGCGGCGCGTGCCTGGTAGACGGCGTCGCCGGCGGCACGGAAGCGGGCCCAGAGCGCGTCGTCGGCCTTCCGGCCGGCCCGGCCGGCGCGCTTCCACTCGTCGAGCAGGCCGCGGTACTGGTTGATCGTGTCGCCGCCGCCGCTGCCGGCGAGGGCCTCGGCCCGCTGCACGAGCCGCTCCTTCACCTCGCGTGCTGCGGACTGCACGCCGTCGAGCTCGGCGAAGTAGGCGCGACGCTGGCTGTCGATGCTCGAGCGGGCGTCGCGGAATCGCTTCCACAGCTCGTTCGACTCGCCCTTCGGCAGGCGGGCGCTCGAGCGCTGCGCCTCCTGCCAGCGGGCGAACAGCGCGTCCATCGCCTGGCCGGTGGCCTTCCACTGCACGCTCGCGGGGTCGCGGGCGGCGAGGGCCTCGGCCTCCTCGACGATCGCGACGCGGTCGGCGCGGGCGGCGTCGACCTGCGCGCGGTGCTCCTCGGAGCGCTTCGCGGAGAGGTCCTCGACGGTGCCGCCGAGCGCGCCGAGCCGGTCGCGGAGCGACTGCAGGTCGCCGACCGCGCTCGCGGTCTCGAGCGTGTCGTGCAGCCGCGCGACGGCCTTCGCGATGTCGGCGGGCGGGGCGCCGCGGCGGGCGCGCTGCTCGAGCAGCCCCACCTGTGCGGCGAGGTCGGCGAACTTGCGCTCGTAGTAGGCGAGCGCCTCATCGGCCGGGGCATCGGGGTACTCGCCGACCTGGCGCTCGACGCCACGGTCGCGGACGAACACGGCTCCGGACTCGTCGACCCGGCCCCACGGGTGGTCGCCCGACGCGGGTGCGGCGGCAGACGTCGGCCCGGGGACCTCGGACGCGCCCGTGCCGTCCTCAGCCGTGGTCTCGTCGCTCGCTGCGGGGGCGTCGGCCTCGGACACGACGGCGTCCGGCTCGGGCTCGGCGCTCCCCGGCTCGGAGGCAGTGGCCTCCGGCTCGGGCTCGGCGCTCTCCGCCTCGGCGGCGGCCGCCTCCGGCTCGGCGACGGCCGCGTCGGGCTCGGCCACGGGCGCGTCGGGCTCGGTCGTCTCGGTCTCCACGGCGGCGTCGGCGCGCTCGATGGAGGCGTCGTCGCGCTCGGCGGACGGATCAGGCGTCGTCACGGTGCTCCCCTCGACGGTGCAGCCTATTGCACCCCCGGGGGCGCGCATCCGGGCCTACTTGACGGTGACGGCGGTGATCTTCGTCGGCACCTTGGGCTTCCCGTCGTTCGTGCCGTTGTCGGTGCCCTTGCTCGTGATCGCCGACCGGAGGCCGGGCAGGCCGCTCGTCACGTGGCCGAACACCGTGTAGCCGCCTGCGGCGTCGTTCGGGAAGCCGCTCGTGCTGTAGACGAGGAAGAACTGGCTGCCCTGGCTGTCGGCGTTGCCGCCGACGCGGGCCATCGCGAGGTCGCCGGTCGGATAGATCTGGTTCTTGGGGGCGTTCTCGATGGGGCCGAACGAGTACCCGGGACCGCCGGTGCCGTCGCCCTTCGGGTCGCCGCACTGCAGCACGTGCGAGCTGCCGGTGGTGAGCCGGTGGCAGGTGAGGCCGGTGTAGAAGCCCTTCTTCACGAGGCTCACGAAGTTCGCGACCGCCTGCGGAGCCGCCTTGCCGTCGAGCGTGAAGCCGAGCCGCACCGAGTCGAGGGTGATGCTCCCGGTCCAGGTGCGGTTCTCGGACAGCGCCTTCGGCGGCACCGTCGCGGTCGGCGTCGGGGTGGGCGTGGGTGCCGCGGTGGCGCTCGTCGTCGGCTTCGCCACCGGCTTGCCGGGCCCGACGGTCGCATAGGTGATCTGCGCGGCGGTGGCGAGGGCGAGCACGACGAGGAAGGCGATCAGGCCGATCAGCTCGTCGCGGCGGCGGCGCTTCCGGCGCTGGGCGTGCACCGCCTGCTTCGCCGCGTACTCGCGGGCGCGGCGGCGCGCCTCGCGGTCGGCGCGGTCGCGCGGGTTTCGTGCGGGCACGCGGCCTCCTGCAGCCTCGAGGGACCGCCCTGCGCGAGCGGCCCGGCGATCGGACGGCCGCCATCGTAGTGAGCGGACGCAGCGCGGCCACGGCGACGCCCTGTCGTGGCGCGGGCCTAGGGTTCGTTCTCGTGCAGGCGCAGGTCGGGTTGCGGTCGGGGCCGGTGCCCCTCGCCGTCCGCATGCGGCCGAAGTCGCTCGACGAGGTCGCCGGGCAGGCGCACCTGCTGCGGCCGGGGTCCCCGCTGCGGCGCCTCGCCTCGGCGAACGGCTCGACGGGCGCGGTCTCCGTGATCCTCTGGGGACCGCCGGGCACCGGCAAGACCACGCTGGCGCAGGCGATCGCCGGCAGCTCCGGCCGCCGGTTCGTCGAGCTGTCGGCCGTCACCGCGGGCGTCAAGGACGTGCGCGAGGTCATGGAGCAGGCGCGGACCAGCGCCGAGCTGTACGGGCTGTCGACGGTCCTCTTCCTCGACGAGATCCACCGGTTCACGAAGGCGCAGCAGGACGCCCTCCTGCCGGGAGTCGAGAACGGCTGGGTCACGCTCATCGCCGCGACGACCGAGAACCCGTCGTTCTCGGTGATCGCGCCGCTGCTCTCGCGCTCCCTGCTGCTCACGCTGCAGCCGCTGTCCGACGACGACCTGGGGCTGCTCGTCGACCGGGCCGTCGACGACCCGCGCGGGCTCGCGGGCCGGGTCGAGCTCGAGCCCGAGGCGCGCGAGGCGCTCGTGCGGCTCGCCTCCGGCGACGCCCGGCGCGCGCTCACGGCGCTCGAGGCGGCGAGCATCCTCGCCGTCGACGCCGAGGGGGAGCAGGAGAGCGGCGGCGACGAGGCGCCGAAGCCGCACGTCACCGCCGAGCTCGTCGCGACCGCGGTCGACCGGGCGCTGCTGCGGTACGACCGCGACGGCGACGAGCACTACGACGTCATCAGCGCCTTCATCAAGTCGGTGCGGGGCAGCGACGCCGACGCAGCGCTGCACTACCTCGCGCGCATGATCGAGGCGGGGGAGGATCCGCGGTTCATCGCCCGGCGCATCATGGTGCTCGCCGCCGAGGACATCGGTCTCGCCGACCCGCAGGCGCTGCCGCTCGCCGTCGCCGCGGCCGACGCGGTGCAGTTCCTCGGCATGCCGGAGGGGCGCATCCCGCTCGGCGAGGTGGTCGTGTACCTCGCGCTCGCGCCGAAGTCGAACGCCGCCTACCTGGCCATCGACGCGGCCATCGCCGACGTGCGCGCCGGCAACATCGGCCGGGTGCCGGTGCACCTCCGCGACGCGCACTACCCGGGCGCCAAGCGGCTCGGGCACGGCAAGGGGTACCGGTACGCGCACGACGGCGAGCACGGCGTCGTGGAGCAGCAGTACCCGCCCGACCCGCTCGTCGGGCGCGACTACTACCAGCCGACCGGCAACGGCTTCGAGCGCGAGACCGCGGCGCGCGTCGAGCGCCTGCGGCGCCGGATCCGCGGCGGATCAGAGGACCAGCCCGACGCCTGACGGTCAGCGCTGCGGCTGCTAGGATCGTCGGCGGCCTGGAGCGGGTCCATCGTGTCGTGCGGCTGCGACACCGGACGCGCGAGGGGATCGTGGTCTGTAGCCGACCGGTTCCCGCACAGCCCGACCCTCGCGATGCTTTCGCTCGCCTACGCGCGAGCGAGTCCGATCTCGAGTTCCTGGAAGGAACGCATGTCCACGAAGTCCCGCACCCGCGGCAAGGTCCGCCTCTCCCGCGCGCTCGGCGTCGCGCTCACCCCGAAGGCCGCGCGCTACCTCGAGAAGCGCCCGTACGCCCCCGGTGAGCACGGCCGCACGAAGCGCAAGGCCGACAGCGACTACGCCGTCCGCCTCCGCGAGAAGCAGCGCCTCCGCGCCCAGTACGGCCTGCGCGAGAAGCAGCTCCGCATCGTCTTCAACGAGGCGCGCCGCACCGCCGGCCTGACCGGTGAGAACCTCGTCGAGCTGCTCGAGCAGCGCCTCGACGCGCTCGTGCTCCGCGCCGGCTTCGCCCGCACCACGGCGCAGGCGCGCCAGCTGGTCGTGCACCGCCACATCCTGATCGACGGCAAGATCGTCGACCGCCCGAGCTTCCGCGTGAAGCCCGGCCAGCTCATCCACGTCAAGGAGAAGAGCGAGCAGCTCGAGCCCTTCCAGGTCGCGGCCGCGGGCGGTCACGCCGACGTCCTCGCCAAGGTGCCGGGCTACCTCGACGTGCAGATCGACCGCCTGCAGGCCCGCCTCACGCGCCGCCCGAAGCGCGCCGAGGTGCCGGTGCAGGTCGACGTCCAGCTCGTCGTCGAGTACTACGCCGCGCGCTGAGCGCGCTGGAGCATCGAAGGCGCCGTCCCCCAGGGGGCGGCGCCTTCGTCGTTCCTGAGCCGCGATCAGGCACTGTGGACGGATCCAGGCAGGAACGCCGTCGACCTGCCTGATCCCGGTGCCCGTGCCTGATCGCGGTCGCCGGCGAGACCCTCGACGGGCCGCCTCCGGGGACCCCGGTAGGCTCGACGGCTGGAACAAGGAGGGGCGATGGCCAAGGTGCTCTGGCTGCTGATCGGGGTCCTGCTCGGCGCCGTCGCCGCGCAGCAGCTCTCCCGCAACCCGCAGGGCAGGCGCGTGCTCGCCGCGGTGAACGGCACGGCCGGCGAGTTCGCGCAGACGGTCGCCGACAGCTACCGCGCGCGCCGCGACGAGGCGGGCACGAGCTGACGTGGAGACCGCAGAGATCCGCCGTCGGTACATCGAGTTCTTCGCCGACCGCGGCCACACCGTCGTGCCGAGCGCCTCGCTCGTGTCGCCCGACCCGTCGCTGCTGTTCACGGTCGCGGGCATGGTCCCGTTCATCCCGTACCTGAACGGCACCGTGCCGCCGCCGTACCCGCGCGCGGTCGACAGCCAGAAGTGCATCCGCACCCTGGACATCGAGGAGGTCGGTCGCACGCCGCGGCACGGCACCTTCTTCCAGATGCTCGGCAACTGGTCGTTCGGCGACTACTTCAAGCGGGACGCCATCAAGTGGGCGTGGGAGCTGCTCACCACCGCCGAGGCGGACGGCGGCTTCGGCTTCGACCCGGCCGACCTCTGGGTCACGGTCTTCCAGGACGACGACGAGGCGGAGGCGATCTGGCGCGACGAGGTCGGCCTGCCCGCCGAGCGCATCCAGCGGCTCGGCTACGCCGACAACTACTGGATGACGGGGCAGCCGGGCCCGGCGGGTCCCGACTCCGAGATCTTCTTCGACCGCGGACCCGCCTACGGCGCGGACGGCGGCCCGGCGACCGGCGACGACCGGTACGTCGAGATCTGGAACCTCGTGTTCATGCAGTACGAGATCGCGAACATCCGGTCGAAGGAGGACTTCGACGTCGTCCGCGAGCTGCCGAACAAGAACGTCGACACCGGCATGGGGCTCGAGCGCGTCGCCTTCCTCAAGCAGGGCGTCGAGAACATCTACGAGATCGACCAGATCCGCCCCGTGATCGACGCGGCGTCGCGTCTCAGCGGCAAGCCGTACGGCGCGGACCACGAGGACGACGTGCGCATGCGGGTCGTCTCCGACCACATCCGCTCCGCCATGATGCTCATGCTCGACGGGATCGTGCCGAGCAACGAGGGCCGCGGCTACGTGCTGCGCCGGCTGCTCCGCCGCTCGGTGCGCGCGATGCGCCTGCTCGGCGTCGAGGAGCCGACCTTCGGCGAGCTCTTCCCGACCTCGCGCGACGCGATGGCGCCCGCGTACCCGGAGCTGGTGCCCGAGTTCTCGCGCATCCAGCGCCTCGCGAGCGCGGAGGAGGAGACCTTCCTCAGAACGTTGACGGGCGGCACCGCGATACTCGACACCGCGGTGCAGCGCACCCGCGAGGCCGGCTCGTCGACGCTCGCGGGCGACACCGCGTTCCTGCTCCACGACACGTACGGCTTCCCGATCGACCTCACCCTCGAGGTCGCGGAGGAGGCGGGGCTCACGGTCGACCGCGAGGCGTTCGACCGCCTCATGGCCGAGCAGCGCAGCCGGGCGAAGGCCGACGCGAAGCAGCGCAAGCGCGCGCTCGCCGACCTGTCGGTCTACAGCGAGTTCCGGCAGCGCGGTGAGACCGCGTTCCTCGGCTACGACCAGCTCGTCACCGGCAGCCGCGTGCTCGGCCTCGTCAAGGACGGCGCGAGCGTGCCGAGCATCGCGCTCGGCGACATCGCCGAGGTGATCCTCGCCGAGACGACGCTCTACCCCGAGTCCGGCGGCCAGGACGCCGACCAGGGCGAGATCCGCGGACCCGGCTACCTGCTCGAGGTGCTCGACGTGCAGCGGCCCGTCGCCGGTCTCGTGAGCCACCGGGTGCAGGTCGCCCGAGGCGAGGTCGCGGTCGGCGACGAGGCCGAGACCGTCGTCGATCCGCTGTACCGCCGCGGCGCGACGCAGGCGCACTCGGCGACCCACCTGATCCACGCGGCGCTCCGGCAGGTGCTCGGCCCGGAGGCGCACCAGGCGGGCTCCTACAACCGCGCCGGCTTCATGCGGCTCGACTTCTCGTGGAGCTCGCCGCTGTCGCCCGAGACGCGCAGCGAGGTCGAGGACATCGCGAACCTCCGGGTGAACGAGGACCTCGAGGTCGTCACCCGCGTGCTGCCGCTCGAGGAGGCCCGCGCGATGGGCGCGATGGCGCTCTTCGGCGAGAAGTACGGCGACGTCGTCCGCATGGTCGACATCGGCGGCCCCTGGTCGCGCGAGCTCTGCGGCGGCACCCACGTGGCGCACTCCTCGGAGATCGGCCTCATCAACGTCGTGGGGGAGTCCTCCGTCGGGGCGACGAGCCGACGGATCGAGTCGCTCGTCGGGCCGGAGGCGTTCCGCGAGTTCGCCGCCGAGCGGGCGCTCGTGTCGGAGCTCGGCTCGAGCCTCCGGGTGCCGCGCGAGCAGATCGTCTCGCGCGTCGCCGACCTCGCCGCGAGCCTCAAGGCCGCGGAGCGGCGCATCGCCGAGTTCGAGCGGCAGGCGCTCGCGCAGCGGGTGCCCGCGCTCGCGCAGCAGGCGAGCAGCGCCGGCCGGGTGACGGCCGTGCTCGAGCAGGTCGGCGACCTCGCGAGCCCGGACGACCTGCGCGCCCTCGTCACGCAGGTGCGCGACCGCCTCGGCGCGGCGCCCGCGGTGGTGGCGCTCGCGGCGACCGTCGGCGGCCGTCCGGTCGTCATCGTCGCCACGAACGCGGCGGCCCGCGACGCGGGCGTGAAGGCGGGGCCGCTCGCGAAGCGTGCCGCGCAGGTGCTCGGCGGCGGGGGCGGCGGTCGCGACGACGTCGCGCAGGGCGGCGGCAGCGATCCCGCCCGCATCGGGGACGCCCTCGAGGCGGTGCGCGGGGAGCTCGCCTGAGCGAGGGGTTCCGGCCCGGGGTGCGCCTCGCGGTCGACGTCGGCACGGTCCGGGTCGGGATCGCCCGCTCGGACCGCGACGGGATGCTCGCCGTGCCGGTCGAGACGCTGCAGCGACGGAAGGACGTCGGGGAGGTCGTCACGCGCATCACGGCGCTCGCGGAGGAGGTCGGCGCGGTCGAGATCGTCGTCGGGCTGCCGCTGTCGATGCGCGGCACCGACACGGCCTCGACCGCCGACGCCCGCGCGGTCGCCTCGCTGCTCGCGGCCGGCCCGCTGCCCGTCCGGCTCGTCGACGAGCGGCTCACGACGGTGAGCGCCGCCGGCGCGCTGACCGCGGCCGGACGATCCTCGCGCTCCTCGCGCGCCGTGATCGACCAGGTGGCCGCGGTGATACTTTTGCAGCACGCCCTCGACGCCGAGCGCAGCCGCGGCGAAGCCCCCGGCGCCCTCGTCGAACCGAAGCGGAGCTGACTCTTGGCCGATACCCGGAGCCGCTTCCGGCGTGGGCGGAGCGCGACCGCCGAGCGCGATCCCGAGGGACGCCCGGACGAGTTCACGGTGCTGCTCGCGCCCCGCGACATCCACGACGGCTCGGAGCCGGAGCGACCTCGCCACGGCCGCCGCCGCGGCCGGCGTCGCGTGTGGCCGTGGGTCGTCGCCGCGGTCGTCGTGCTGCTCGTCGTGGGCGGCGGTGCCGGTGCGGCCTACGCGGTGTGGCCCGACCAGGTGAAGACCCTGCTCGGCTGGAGCGACGACTACGAGGGGGCCGGCACGGGCACCGTCGAGATCACGATCAAGGACGGCGACCTCGGCTCCGACGTCGCTGCGACGCTCGCCGAGCGCGGCGTGACGAAGACGAGCCAGGCCTTCTACAGGCTGCTGCTGCAGACGAAGCCCGAGCCGACCCTCGTCCCCGGCATCTACCGGCTCGCGCACCACATGAGCGCGAAGTCGGCGCTCGAGGCGCTGCAGAACCCGGCGAACCGGGTGATCTCCGACGTGGCGATCCCCGAGGGCAGCACGGTGAAGCAGATCCTCGCGATCACCGCCACGGCGACGGGCAAGCCGCTCGCCGAGCTGCAGGCCGCGGCCGCGGACTTCCACGCGCTCGGCGTGCCGGCCGGAGCCCCGAGCCTCGAGGGTTGGCTGTTCCCCGCCACCTACCAGTTCCAGCCGGGCACCACCCCGCAGGCGATGCTGAAGGCGATGGTGGAGCGGATGTTCCAGGCGCTCGATGCGCACGGCGTCGCCCCGCAGGACCGCGAGCACGTGCTCACCCTCGCCGGCCTCGTGCAGAAGGAGGGCAACGGCAGCGACGACGCGAAGGTCGCCCGGGTGTTCCTCAACCGCATCGCGAAGGGCATGCCGCTGCAGTCGGACGCCACCGTCAGCTACGGCGCGGGCGGCACCACGGTGGTGCCGACGCCGCAGGAGTACGCGGACAAGAACCCGTACAACACCTACCTGCACAAGGGGCTGCCGGCGGGCCCGATCTCCAACCCGGGCGACGCCGCGCTCACCGCGGCCCTGCAACCCGCCTACGGCAAGTGGCTCTACTTCGTCACCGTGAACCTCGAGACCGGCGAGACCGTGTTCAGCACGACGGAGACGGAGCACGAGAAGGCCGCCGCCCGGTTCCACGCCTGGCTCAAGGCCCACCCGAACTACGCGAAGTAGTGGCCGCCCCCACCCGGCTCGCCGTGCTCGGCGCCCCGATCGCGCACTCGAGGTCACCGCAGCTGCAGGCCGCCGCCTACCGTGTGCTCGGTCTCGACTGGGAGTACGGGCGCGCCGAGGTCGACGCTGCCGGGCTCGCGGACTTCCTCGCGCGGCTCGGGCCGGAGTGGCGGGGGCTGTCGCTCACCATGCCGCTGAAGCGGGAGGTGCTGCGCCTCGTGCCGGACCGCGATCCGCTCGTCGCGCGGCTCGGGCTCGCGAACACCGTGCTGCTCGGCGAGCGCCCTCGGCTCTTCAACACCGACGTCGGCGGCATCGAGCGCGTGCTCGCGCGACACGGGGTGACGCCGTTGCGCGTCGTCGTGCTCGGCGCGGGCGCCACGGCGGCGAGCGCGCTGGAGGCCGTGCGGCGTGCCGGCGCGACGGAGCGCATCGCCGCCGCCCGCGACCCGCAGCGCGCCGGTGAGGCGCTCGGCGACCTCGCGACGGCGTTCACGACGCTCGCCGCGGCGCCCCTCGCGGCCGCCGATCTGGTGATCGCGACCCTGCCCGGCGGTGCGGACGCGGCCGTGGCCGTGCCGCCCGCGGTGCCCGGAGTGCCGCTGCTCGACGTGGCCTACGACCCGTGGCCGAGCCCGCTCGGCGCCGCCTGGTCGGCCGCGGGAGGCCGGCTGCTGCACGGGCTCGACATGCTGCTCGAGCAGGCGGTGCTGCAGGTGCGGGTCTTCACGCAGGGCGACCCCGACGCGCCGCTGCCCGACGAGGAGCGCGTGCGGGACGCCATGGCGGCCGCGCTCGCGTAGCGGAGCGACCCGCGGCGGATGCGGGCCCGCCTCGTCTGGAAGAATCGGACGCATGTTGCGCTGGCTCACAGCCGGTGAGTCGCACGGCCCGAGCCTCACCGCCATCCTCGAGGGCCTCCCCGCGGGGGTGCCGGTCACCGGCGACGCGATCCGCGCCGACCTCGCCCGCCGCCGGCTCGGCGTCGGCCGCGGCTCACGGCAGAAGTTCGAGCAGGACGAGCTCGGCGTCGTCGGCGGCGTCGTGCACGGCCGCAGCATCGGTGCCCCGATCGCGCTGACGATCGGCAACACCGAGTGGCCCAAGTGGCAGGAGGTCATGTCGGCCGAGGACGTGCCGCTCACCGACGCGTCCCGAGGCCGCGGCGCCCCGCTCACGCGGCCCCGCCCCGGCCACGCCGACCTCACCGGCATGCAGAAGTACGGCTTCGACGAGGCCCGTCCCGTGCTCGAGCGGGCGAGCGCCCGCGAGACGGCGGCCCGCGTCGCGCTCGGCGCGGTTGCGCGTTCGTTCCTCGCCGAGCTCGGGGCCGACGTGCTGAGCCACGTCGTCGCGATCGGCCCGGTCGCGGTGCCCGAGGACGCCCCCGTGCCCGCGCGCGGCACCCTGCCCGCGATCGACGACGACCCGGTGCGCTGCGCCGACGCCGCCACGAGCGCGCTCATGATCGCCGAGATCGACGACGCCCACCGTGCCGGCGACACCCTCGGCGGCGTCGTCGAGGTGGTCGTCCACGGCCTGCCGCCGGGGCTCGGCTCGTACGTGCACTGGGACCGGCGCATCGACGCCCGCCTCGCCGCGGCCCTCATGGGCATCCAGGCGATCAAGGGGGTGGAGGTCGGCGACGGCTTCCGCACCGCGGCCCGCCGTGGCTCGGCGGCGCACGACGAGCTGGTCCGCGACGACGACGGGCGCATCGAGCGGATGACCGACCGGGCCGGCGGTACCGAGGGCGGCATGACGACCGGCACCGTGCTCCGGGTCCGCGCCGCGATGAAGCCGATCTCCACGGTGCCGAGGGCGCTGCGCACGGTCGACGTCGCCACCGGCGAGGCCGCCTCCGCGCACCACCAGCGGTCCGACGTCTGCGCCGTGCCCGCGGCCGGTGTCGTCGCCGAGGCGATGGTCGCGCTCGTGCTCGCCGACGCGGTGCTCGAGAAGTTCGGCGGCGACTCGCTGCCCGAGACGCGGCGGAACCTCGAGGCGTACGTCGCGGCGATCCCGGAGCACCTGCGCACCGGCGCCGCGGTGCCCGGCCCGTGACCGGAACCGTCGCGATCATCGGGCCGATGGGCGCCGGCAAGACCTCGATCGGCCGCAAGCTCGCGAAGCGGCTCGGCGTGCCGTTCACCGACACCGACGCGCGCATCGTCGCCGCGTACGGCCCGATCGCCGACCTCTTCGCGACCGTGGGCGAGCCCGGCTTCCGGGCGATCGAGCGCGTCGTCGTCGCCGAGGCGCTCGCCGCAGGCGGGGTCGTGTCCCTGGGCGGGGGAGCGGTGCTCGACCCGGACACGCAGCAGGACCTCGCCCGGTGCGAGGTCGTGCTGCTCACCGTCTCCGAGGACGCGGTGGCCGACCGCCTGTCGAGCGGCAAGCGGCCCCTGCTCGTCGACGGGCTCGCGTCCTGGCGGCGCATCAGCGCCGAGCGCGCGCCCCTCTACGCCTCCCTCGCCGACCGCACGGTCGACACGTCGCACCGCCCCGTCGCGCACCTCGTCGAGGAGCTCGCCGCCGCCCTGACCCAGGGGACCTCATGACCGATCCCGTCCGCATCCCGATCCGCGGCGCCGGCGACTACGACGTCGTCGTCGGCCACGACCTCGGCGACCTGCTCGCCGACGCGCTCGGGCCGCAGGTGCGCAAGGCGCTCCTCATCCACCAGCCCGTGCAGACCCGGCGTGCCGAGGCGATCCGCGAGCGGCTCGCTGGCCGGGTCGAGGTGCTGCTCGCCGAGGTGCCCGACGCCGAGGAGGCGAAGCGCATCGAGGTCGCCGCGTTCTGCTGGCAGGTGCTCGGCCAGGCCGACCTCACCCGGTCGGACGCCGTGATCGGTCTCGGCGGTGGCGCCGTCACCGACCTCGCCGGGTTCGTCGCCGCGACCTGGCTGCGCGGCGTTCGGCTCGTGCTGCTGCCGACGAGCGTGCTCGGCATGGTCGACGCGGCCGTCGGCGGCAAGACCGCGATCAACACCGCGGAGGGCAAGAACCTCGTCGGGGCCTTCCACGCGCCGGCCGCGGTGCTCGCCGATCTCGACGTGCTCGAGACCCTGCCGCGCAACGACGTGCTCGCCGGGTTCGCCGAGGTCGCGAAGTGCGGCTTCATCGCCGACACCGCGATCCTCGACGCGCTGCAGCGCGACGTCGAGGCCGCGACCGACCCGGGCTCGCCGGTGTTCGCCGACCTCGTCGCGCGCGCCATCCGGGTGAAGGCCGAGGTGGTCAGCGAGGACTTCCGCGAGTCCGGCCGGCGCGAGATCCTCAACTACGGGCACACCCTCGGCCACGCCGTGGAGTACGCCGAGCGCTACCAGTGGCGCCACGGCTCCGCGATCGCCGTCGGCATGGTGTTCGCGGCCGAGCTCGCCCGCCTCGTCGGCCGCCTCGACGACGCGGGCGTCGAGCTGCACCGCGAGATCCTCGGCTCGCTCACGCTGCCGCTCGGCTACCCGGCGGGCCGCTGGCCCACGCTCGTCGCGGCGATGCGCCGCGACAAGAAGGCCCGCGGCGGCATGCTGCGCTTCATCCTCCTCGACGGCATCGGGCGCACGAGCGTCCTGAACGGCCCCGAGGACGACCTGCTCTACAGCGCGTACAGCGAGATCGCCACCTGACCGCGAGCGGGCGCTCGGGGCGGAGCCGACTGCTCGGCTCCGCGCGCCCATCTCGCCGAGGGCCGTCCCGGCCGTCGGGTCGCAACCAGCACCACGACGGCTCGACTTGCGTCGTACGGTCAGTGGATAGGGTCGGATCGTGCCTCGCGTCCTCGTCCTGAACGGCCCGAACCTCCAGCGGCTCGGCACCCGGGAGCCCGCGATCTACGGCACCGCGACGCTCGCCGACGTCGAGCGGGACCTCCGTGCAGCGGCGCCCGACGGCGTCGAGGTCGAGCTGCGGCAGACGGACGACGAGGCGACGCTCCTCGGCTGGCTGCACGAGGCCGTCGACACGGGGTCGCCGGTGATCCTCAACCCGGCCGCCTTCACGCACTACTCGTACGCGCTCCGCGATGCGGCGGTGCTCGTGCCCGAGGCGGGGCTGCCGCTCATCGAGGTGCACATCTCGAACCCCCACCGCCGCGAGGAGTTCCGGCACACGAGCGTCGTCTCGGGCGTCGCGACGGGCGTGATCGCTGGCCTCGGCGTCGACGGCTACCGCCTCGCGCTGCAGTACATCGCGGACCGGCTGCCGCGGGACTGACGGCGGGAGCCGGGCGTCGCGCGGCGGGTAGACTGCTGGGTCGGCCGCGCGCGGCCCCCATCGACCTGCGAGGAGATCCGCCATGGCGTCCACCGCCGACATCCGCAACGGCGTCGTGCTCAACATCGACGGCCAGCTCTGGAACGTCGTCGAGTTCCAGCACGTGAAGCCCGGCAAGGGCGGGGCGTTCGTCCGCACGAAGCTGAAGAACGTCGTCTCCGGCAAGGTCGTCGACCGCACCTACAACGCGGGCGCGAAGGTCGACATCGAGAACGTCGACCGCCGCGACTTCCAGTTCCTCTACCGCGACGGCGACGACTTCGTCTTCATGGACACCGACACCTACGAGCAGACGCCCGTCCCGGCCGGCGTCGTCGGCGACGCGGCGAACTACCTGCTCGAGAACCAGTCGGCCACCATCGCGATGAACAACGGCAACCCGCTCTACGTCGAGCTGCCCGCGTCCGTCGTGCTCGAGGTCACCTACACCGAGCCCGGCCTGCAGGGCGACCGCTCGAGCGCCGGCACGAAGCCCGCGACCCTCGAGACCGGCGCCGAGATCCAGGTGCCGCTGTTCCTCGAGACGGGCACGAAGGTCAAGGTGGACACCCGCTCGGGCGACTACCTCGGCCGCGTGAGCTGACGTGTCCGCGCGGACGAAGTCGCGCAAGCGCGCCCTCGACATCCTCTTCTCCGCCGACGTCCGCGGCGAACCGCTCGAGCGCGCCCTCGCCGTGGAGCAGGAGCGCGCCGACGCCCGGCCCGAGCGCGCCTCGAGCTGGCCGTACGCCCGGCAGATCGTCCAGGGCGTGATCGACCACGCCGACGAGATCGACGACGCCATCGCCGAGCACGCGAACGGCTGGCCGATCGACCGGATGCCCGCCGTCGATCGCGCCGTGCTGCGGCTCGCGACGTGGGAGCTCGAGCACAACCCCGAGGTGCCCGCCGGCGTCGCGATCGACGAGGCGGTCGAGCTCGTGAAGGAGCTCTCGACCGACGACAGCCCGCGGTTCGTGAACGGCGTGCTCGGCGCGATCGCGAAGACCCCGCGCGCGACGGCCTGATCCGTCCGCGCGGCTTCCGACCCGGGGGAGCGGTCGGCCGGGCTCCGGTAGGGTGACGGGCGATCACCTTTAAGGACCGTCCGGTGAGGCGGGGAAGGAGGTCGGATGCCGCTGCGCACCCTGCTGCAGGCCGACGACGTGCGACGCGCGATCACGCGCATGGCGCACGAGCTCGTGGAGCACGACCCCGACGCCGACCGCCTGCTGCTGCTCGGCATCCCGACCCGCGGCGCCGTGCTCGCCCGCCGGCTCGCCGCGGAGGTCGCCCGTATCGCCGGCCGCGAGGTGCCCGTCGGCGTCCTCGACGTGACGCTCTACCGCGACGACCTCGGCACGCAGCCCACCCGGGCGACGGGCCGCACGGACGTGCCCGCCGACGTCGACGGCGCCACGGTCGTGCTCGTCGACGACGTGCTCTTCTCCGGCCGCACCGTCCGCGCCGCGCTCGACGCGGTCACCGCGCTCGGCCGCCCCGCGGTGGTGCGCCTCGCCGTGCTCGTCGACCGCGGCCACCGCGAGCTCCCGATCCGGCCTGACTCGGTCGGGCGCAACCTGCCGTCGGCGAAGAGCGAGCGCGTCCGCGTGCTGCTCACCGAGACCGACGGCCGCGACGAGGTGACGATCGAGTGAGCGACCACCTGCTGTCGACCCGCGACCTCTCGCGCGACGCCGCCGTCGCGCTGCTCGACGTCGCGGAGGACATGGCCGACACCCAGCGCCGCACCGTGAAGAAGCTGCCGACGCTGCGCGGCACGACCGTCGTGAACCTGTTCTTCGAGGACTCGACCCGCACCCGCATCTCGTTCGAGGCCGCCGCGAAGCGGCTCTCCGCCGATGTCATCACCTTCAGCGCGAAGGGCTCGTCCGTCTCGAAGGGCGAGAGCCTCCAGGACACCGCGCAGACGCTGCAGGCGATGGGCGCGGACGGCATCGTGATCCGGCACCAGGCCTCCGGCGCCGCCGCGGTGCTCGCCACGAGCGGCTGGACCCGCGCCGCGGTCGTGAACGCCGGCGACGGCACCCACGAGCACCCGACGCAGGCGCTGCTCGACGCGTTCACCATCCGCAAGCGGCGGTTCGGCGCCGGCTCCCGCGGCCGCGACCTCGCCGGGCTCGACGTCGTCATCGTGGGGGACGTGCTGCACTCGCGGGTCGCTCGCAGCAACGTCTGGCTGCTCACGACCCTCGGGGCGACGGTGCGGCTCGTCGCGCCGCCGACCCTGCTGCCGACGCACATCGAGAGCTGGCCCGTCGAAGCCGGCACCGACCTCGACGCGGCCATCGCCGACGGCCCCGACGTGGTCATGATGCTCCGCGTGCAGCGCGAGCGCATGACCGAGGCGTTCTTCCCGAGCGCGCGCGAGTACGCGGCGCTCTACGGGCTCTCCGCCGCCCGAGCCGACCGGCTCCGCGCCGACGCGCTCGTCATGCATCCGGGACCGATGAACCGCGGGCTCGAGATCGCCGGGAGCGTCGCCGACTCGCCCCGCTCGACCGTGCTCGAGCAGGTCGAGAACGGGATCGCCGTGCGCATGGCGGTGCTGTACGACGTGCTGGCGGGGGAGAGGACGGCGTGACCGATCTGCTGATCCGAGGCGCGGAGCGCGCCGGCGACGGCGTCCGCACCGACCTGCGCATCGTGGGCGACCGCGTCGTCGAGGACGGGAGCCTCACCGCGCGGCAGGGTGAGCGGGTGATCGACGCCGACGGGCTCGTGGCGCTCACCGGCTTCGTCGACCTGCACACGCACCTCCGCGAGCCGGGCGGCGAGGGCGCCGAGACGGTGCTGAGCGGCTCGCGCGCCGGCGCCGCAGGCGGCTTCACCGTGCTCCACGCGATGCCGAACACCGAGCCGGTCGCCGACACGGCCGGCGTCGTCGAGCAGGTCGCCGCCCTCGGCCGCGCCGCCGGCTACGTCGACGTGCGGCCCATCGGCGCGGTGTCGAAGGGACGGCGCGGCGAGGAGCTCGCCGAGCTCGTCACCATGGCGCGCTCCCGCGCCCGGGTGCGGATGTTCAGCGACGACGGCTCGTGCGTCGCGGACCCGCTGCTCATGCGCCGCGCGCTCGAGTACGCCCGCATCGTCGACGGGGTCATCGCGCAGCACGCCGAGGAGCCGCGGCTCACCCGCGGCGCGCAGCTGCACGAGGGCGCGGTCTCCGCCGAGCTCGGGCTCGCCGGGTGGCCCGCCGTCGCCGAGGAGGCGATCATCGCCCGCGACGTGCTGCTCGCAGCCGAGGCGGGTGCCCGGCTGCACGTCTGCCACGTCTCCACCGCGGGCAGCGTCGAGCTGATCCGCTGGGCGAAGCGCCGCGGGGTCCGCGTCACGGCCGAGGTCACGCCGCACCACCTGCTGCTCACCGACGAGGCGGCCCGCGGCTACGACGCCCGCTTCAAGGTGAACCCGCCGCTGCGCACCGCGTCGGACGTCGAGGCGCTGCGGGCCGCGCTCGCGGACGGCACGATCGACGTCGTCGCCACCGACCACGCGCCCCACTCCGCCGAGGCGAAGCGCAGCGAGTGGCAGACCGCCGCGATGGGCATGGTCGGCCTCGAGACCGCGGCGTCGGTGGTGCAGGCGGCGATGGTCGAGACCGGCCTGCTCGGCTGGGCGGACGTGCAGCGGGTCCTCTCGACGACGCCCGCCGAGATCGGCGGCGACGCCTCCCGCGGTGCGCTGCGGCCGGGCGATCCGGCCGACCTGGTGCTCGTCGACCCCGCCGCGCGTCGCGTGCTCGCGAGCTCGGACCTCGTCGGCCGGAGCACCAACTCGCCCTACCTCGGCCGCGACCTGCCCGGTCGCGTGGTCGCGACGCTGTTCCGCGGCACCCCCACCGTGCTCGACGGCGCCGTCGTCGAGCTCGAGCCCGCGGGGGGCGACGCGTGATCCCGGTGCCCGCCGTCGCGGCCGTCTCCGTCGCGCTGCTCGCCGCGATCGCCGGCATGGGCGTCTCGTGGCGCCGCCGGAAGCGCGACCAGCAGGGGCTCGCGCTGCCGGACGCGCCCGCCGAGCAGGGGGAGGAGCGGATCGCCGTCGACGGGCTCCACCTCGCCACCACCTTCGCCGGCCGGCCGCTCGAGCGGGTCGTCGTGGCCGGACTCGGCTTCCGCTTCCGCGCGCGCATCGTCGTCACGGATCGCGGCGTGCGGATCGAGCGCGACGGCGGGCACCCGCTGCACCTGCCCGCCGGGCGGCTCACCGGTGCCGGCACCGCCACGTGGACGCTCGACCGCGGGGTCGAGCCCGGCGGCCTCACCGTGCTCGGCTTCACCCTCGACTCGTCCGACGGCCCGGTCGCCGTCGAGTCCTCGTTCCGCATCGACCCCGAGCCCCGCGCCCGCCTGATCGCCGCCGTCCAGGCGATCACGGCGGGGCAGCCGAAGGAGACGCCCCATGCCGATTCCTGACCCCGCCGTGCTCGTCCTCGAGGACGGCCGGCGCTTCCCGGGCCGTGCCTGGGGCGCCCGCGGCCGCACCTTCGGCGAGGCCGTCTTCGCCACCGGCATGACCGGCTACCAGGAGACGCTGACCGACCCGTCGTACGCCGGCCAGATCGTCGTGCAGACCGCGCCGCACATCGGCAACACCGGGATGAACGACGAGGACCCCGAGTCGCGGCGCATCTGGGTCGCCGGGTACGCCGCACACGCGCCGTCGCGCACCGCGTCGAGCTTCCGGGCCCTGCGCACCCTGGACGACGACCTCGAGCGGGACGGCATCGTCGCGATCGCGGGGCTCGACACCCGCGCCCTCACCCGGCACCTCCGCGACCGGGGCGCGATGCGCGCCGGCATCTTCTCCGGCGACGACGCGGTCCTCGGGGCCGACGCGCAGCTCGACCTCGTGCTGCAGCAGCCGCGGATGACGGGGCAGAACCTCTCGGCCGAGGTCTCGACGCCGGAGACCTACACGGTCGAGGCGCGCGGCGAGCGGATCGGCTCGGTCGCGATCGTCGACCTCGGCATCAAGGCGGCGACCATCAACGCCCTCGCCGACCGCGGCTTCGACGTGCACGTCGTGCCCGAGTCGGTGACGATCGACGAGCTGTACGCCCTCGAGCCCTCCGCGGTCTTCTACTCGAACGGCCCCGGCGACCCGGAGGCGAACGACCACCACGTCGGCCTGCTGCAGGAGGTGCTGCGGCGCCGCACGCCGTTCTTCGGCATCTGCTTCGGCAACCAGCTGCTCGGCCGGGCGCTCGGCTTCGGCACGTACAAGCTGCCGTTCGGCCACCGCGGCATCAACCAGCCGGTCGTCGACCTCCGCAGCGGCCGCATCGGCATCACCGCGCACAACCACGGCTTCGCGGTCGACGCCCCGCGCGGCGGCCCCGTGGAGACCCCGGCCGGCTTCGGCCGCGCCGAGGTGACCCACGTCGACCTGAACGACGACGTCGTCGAGGGCATCGCCTGCCTCGACCTGCCCGCGTTCAGCGTGCAGTACCACCCGGAGGCCGCCGCCGGCCCGCATGACGCCGAGGCCCTGTTCGACCGCTTCCGCGACATGGTGCTCGCCGAGCGCAGAGCCGAGCACGCAGCCATCGCGGTGGAGACCGCGCCGACCGAGGGAGCCAGCTGATGCCGAAGCGAAGCGACATCACCAGCGTGCTCGTGATCGGCTCCGGGCCGATCGTGATCGGGCAGGCCGCCGAGTTCGACTACTCCGGCACCCAGGCGTGCCGGGTGCTGCGGGACGAGGGGATCCGCGTGATCCTCGTCAACTCGAACCCGGCGACGATCATGACCGACCCGGGCTTCGCCGACGCCACCTACATCGAGCCGATCACGACGCCGGTGCTCGAGTCGATCATCGCCGCGGAGCGCCCGGATGCGGTGCTGCCGACGCTCGGCGGCCAGACGGCGCTGAACGCGGCGATCGCGCTCGAGGAGGCGGGCGTCCTCGAGAAGTACGGCGTGGAGCTGATCGGTGCGAAGACCGACGCGATCCGCCGCGGCGAGGACCGCCAGCTGTTCAAGGACCTCGTGATCCAGGCCGGGGCCGAGGTGGCGAAGTCGGCCATCGCGACGAGCGTGCCCGAGGCCCTCGCGCACGCGGAGGCGCTCGGCTACCCGGTCGTCGTGCGCCCCTCCTTCACCATGGGTGGCCTCGGCTCGGGCTTCGCGCACGACCCGGCGGAGCTCACCCGTATCGCGGGCGCCGGCATCGCCGCGAGCACGGTCGGCGAGGTGCTCCTCGAGGAGTCGATCCTCGGCTGGAAGGAGTACGAGCTCGAGCTGATGCGCGACGCCGCCGACAACACGGTGGTCGTCTGCTCGATCGAGAACGTCGACCCCGTCGGCGTGCACACCGGCGACTCGATCACGGTCGCGCCCGCGATGACGCTCACCGACCGCGAGTACCAGCGGCTCCGCGACATCGGCATCGACATCATCCGGCTCGTCGGCGTCGACACCGGCGGCTGCAACATCCAGTTCGCCGTCGAGCCCGACACGGGCCGCGTGATCGTCATCGAGATGAACCCCCGGGTCTCGCGCTCGAGCGCGCTCGCCTCGAAGGCGACGGGCTTCCCGATCGCGAAGATCGCTGCGAAGCTCGCGATCGGCTACCGGCTCGACGAGATCCCGAACGACATCACGCGCGTCACCCCCGCGAGCTTCGAACCGACGCTCGACTACGTCGTCGTCAAGGTGCCGCGCTTCGCCTTCGAGAAGTTCCCGGCAGCCGACCCGACGCTCACGACCACGATGAAGAGCGTCGGCGAGGCGATGGCGATCGGCCGCACCTTCGGCGCGTCGCTGCAGAAGGCGCTCCGCTCGCTCGAGAAGCGCGGCAGCTCGTTCACCTGGGCGGGGGAGCCGGGCGATCCGCTCGCGCTCACCGAGGCCTCGCGCGAGCCGACCGATGGACGGATCGTCACCGTCCAGCAGGCGCTCCGGGCGGGAGCCACCGTCGAGGCCGTGTATGCCGCCACCGGCATCGATCCCTGGTTCCTCGAGGAGATCGCCGCGATCAACGCCACCGCCGAGGCGATCCGCGCCGAGGGCGAGCTCGATCCGGCCGCCCTGCGGTACGCGAAGGAGGAGGGCTTCTCCGACGCGCAGCTGGCCGAGCTCACCGGCGGCACCGAGGCCGACGTCCGCGCGCTGCGGCACCGGCTCGGCGTCCGCCCGGTCTACAAGACGGTCGACACCTGCGCGGGCGAGTTCCCGGCGCTCACGCCGTACCACTACTCGACGTACGACGCCGAGACCGAGGTCGCGCCGTCCGAGGCCCGCAAGGTCGTGATCCTCGGCAGCGGGCCGAACCGCATCGGGCAGGGCATCGAGTTCGACTACTCGTGCGTGCACGCCGCCTTCGCCCTGCGCGACGCCGGCTACGAGACCGTCATGGTGAACTGCAACCCCGAGACGGTGTCGACCGACTACGACACCTCGGACCGGCTCTACTTCGAGCCGCTCACGCTCGAGGACGTGCTCGAGGTCGTCGCCGCGGAATCGGCGAGCGGCACCCTCGCCGGCGTGATCGTGCAGCTCGGCGGCCAGACCGCCCTCGGCCTCGCGAAGGGGCTCGAGGCCGCGGGCGTGCCGATCCTCGGCACGTCGCCGGCGGCGATCGACCTCGCCGAGGAGCGCGGGCTCTTCGCCGGCATCCTCGACGACGCCGGCCTCGTCTCGCCGCGGAACGGCACCGCGACCGACGCTGCGAGCGCCCGCGCGGTGGCGGAGGAGATCGGCTTCCCCGTGCTCGTCCGCCCCTCGTTCGTGCTCGGCGGCCGCGGCATGGAGATCGTCTACGACTCGGCCAGCCTCGACGGGTACTTCGAGCGCATCGCGGGTCAGGCGATCGTGGGGCCCGATCACCCGCTGCTCGTCGACCGCTTCCTCGACGACGCCGTGGAGATCGACGTCGACGCGCTGTTCGACGGCGAGACCCTCTGGATCGGCGGCGTCATGGAGCACATCGAGGAGGCCGGCATCCACTCCGGCGACTCCTCGTGCACGCTGCCGCCCGTCACGCTCGGCCGCTCGGTCATCCGGGAGGTGCGCGAGGCGACCCTCGCGATCGCGCGCGGCGTCGGGGTGCGCGGACTGCTGAACGTGCAGTTCGCCGTCGCCGCCGGGGTGCTGCACGTGCTCGAGGCGAACCCGCGAGCGTCGCGCACCGTGCCGTTCGTGAGCAAGGCGCTCGGCGTGCAGCTCGCGAAGGCCGCCGCGCTCGTGATGGCGGGCGAGCCGATCCGCGACCTCGTCGCCCGAGGCGTGCTCCCCGAGCGCGACGGCAGCGACGTGCCCGAGGACGCGCCCGTCGCGGTCAAGGAGGCGGTGCTGCCGTTCAAGCGGTTCCGCGACCGCAAGGGCGAGGTGGTCGACTCGCTGCTCGGGCCGGAGATGCGCTCGACCGGCGAGGTGATGGGCATCGACCGCGACTTCCCGCGGGCCTTCGCGAAGAGCCAGGAGGCCGCGTACGGCGGCCTGCCGCTGTCGGGCACCGTGTTCGTCTCGGTGTCCGATCGCGACAAGCGCAGCGTCGTGCTGCCCGCGCTCCGCCTCGCCGAGCTCGGCTTCACCCTGCTCGCGACGGCCGGCACCGCCGAGGTGCTGCACCGCAACGGCATCCGCGCGAGCGTGGTGCGCAAGCTGAGCGAGTCCGGCGAGGTCGGTCCCGACGTCGTCGACCTCATCAGCCGTGGCCGCGTCGACGTCGTGATCAACACGCCGAGCGGCCGGTCGGCCCGTGCGGACGGCTACGAGATCCGCGCCGCGGCGGTCGCGGCCGACAAACCCCTGTTCACGACGGTGGCTCAGCTGACCGCTGCGGTGGCATCCATCGAGGCGATTCGGGCAGGATTCGATGTGACGGCACTGCAGACCTACGAGCGCCGCCGCGAGCAGGCCGCGGCGGGAAGGGCGGGGAGATGAGCACGCCCACGTTCGCCGACAAGCTCGGCACGGCGTTCGCCGAGCACGGGCACCTCTGCGTCGGCATCGATCCGCACGAGTACCTGCTCGCCGAGTGGGGGCTGCCGGTCTCCGCGGTCGGCGCGCACGAGTTCGGGCTGCGGGTCGTCGAGGCCTCCGCGGGACGCGTGGGCATCGTGAAGCCGCAGGTCGCGTTCTACGAGCGCTTCGGCTCCACCGGCTACCGCGTGCTCGAGGACGTGCTCAAGGAGGCGCGGGACGCCGGCCTCGTCGTGATCGCCGACGTGAAGCGCGGCGACCTCGGCTCGACCATCGAGGCCTACGGGCAGGCCTGGCTCACGCCGGGCGCCCCGCTCGAGGCCGACGCGATGACGATCAGCGCCTTCCAGGGCTTCGGCGCGCTCCGCACGCCGCTCGACCTCGCCGGCCGGTACGGCAAGGGCCTCTTCGTGCTCGCCGCGACGTCGAACCCCGAGGCGCTCGCCGTGCAGACCGCCGTCATCCAGCGCGAGACCCAGCGCGGCAAGTCCGTCGCCGGTGGCCTCGCCTCGCGGGTCGTCAACTGGAACCGCACGCACGCCGAGGGCCCCATCGGCTCGATCGGCGTCGTGCTCGGCGCCACCGTCGACTTCACCGACTTCGGCATCGACCTCGCCGAGCTGGCGTCCGCCCCTGCCGCCCCGATCCTCGCGCCCGGCTTCGGCTACCAGGGCGCGCAGTTCGCCGACGTGAAGCGGCTCTTCGGGGTCGCCGCCGCCACGACCATCGTCACCGCCTCGCGGAGCATCCTGGCCGCCGGACCCGACGGGCTCGGCGACGCGATCGCCCGCCAGGCGGAGCTGCTCGGGGAGGCCATCGCGTGACGGACGGATGCAGGCCGTGGTGAACCCTCCGGAGGTCGATCGGCTCGCCGGCTCACGCGCGGCGGTCGCGGCGCGGCGCGCCCGCGCCGAGGTGAAGCGGCAGGTCTCGTCGGGGGAGCGCAGCGCGAGCGAGGTGCTCTCGGCCGCCGCTCGCGACGGCGCGCAGCCCGAGGCGACGATGCGGGTGAGCGAGCTGATCGCGAGCATCCCGTGGCTCGGGCCGACCCGCACCGCGAAGATCATGCAGGAGCTGCGGATCTCGCCGTCGAAGCGCCTCGGCGGCCTCGGCGTGCACCAGTACCAGCGCCTCCACGAGTTCCTCGTGCGCCGGCAGGCGCCGCGCCGGCTGCCCGAGCCGGACGCGCCACGCAGCCGGCTCGTCGTGCTCGCCGGTCCGACCGCGGTCGGCAAGGGCACGGTCGCCGCCCACATCCGCGAGCACTACCCGGACGTGCTCCTGTCGGTGAGCGCGACCACCCGGCCGCCGCGGCCCGGCGAGGTCGACGGCGTGCACTACTACTTCCTCTCCGACGAGCAGTTCGACCGGATGGTCGAGGCCGGGCAGTTCCTCGAGTGGGCTCAGGTGCACAACGCCTACCGGTACGGCACCCCGCGGCAGCCGATCGAGGCCGCGCTCGCCGGGGGCCGCAGCGTGCTGCTCGAGATCGACATCCAGGGCGCCAGGCAGGTGCGGCAGGCGTTCCCGGAGGCGCGGCTCGTGTTCCTGCTCCCTCCCACGTGGGAGGAGCTCGTGCGACGGCTCGAGGGCCGCGGCACCGAGGACGAGGAGGAGCGCACCCGCCGCCTCGACACGGCGCAGACCGAGCTCGCCGCCCAGGAGGAGTTCGACGCGGCCGTCGTCAACACGCGGGTCGAGGACGCGGCACGTGAGGTCGTATCCTTGATGTCGGTCTGACCGCGCCCGCGGTCGGCGTCGTCGCGTCCGGAACGCGACCATCCGCTTCCCGGCGCACGATCGACGCCGCCGGGTACCCGTGACTGAAGGAGTCCTCATGGCACGTGGCCAGGGCATCATCGACCCGCCGATCGACGAGCTGCTGACGAAGGTCGACTCGAAGTACGCGCTCGTCATCTTCGCGAGCAAGCGCGCGCGGCAGATCAACGACTACTACGCCGACCTGCACGAGGGCAGCCTGTTCGACAACGTCGGCCCGCTCGTCGAGTCGTCGATCGACGACAAGCCGATCTCCGTCGCGCTCCGTGAGATCAACGACGACAAGCTGCGGGTCACCGCCGAGCCGCAGTCCTAGCGCGACTCGCGCCCATGAGGGTCGTCGTCGGCATCTCGGGCGGCATCGCGGCCTACAAGGCCGTGGGCGTGGTCCGGGGCCTCGTGCTCGCGGGGCATGACGTGCACGTCGTGCCGACCGCGTCCGCGCTCAGGTTCGTCGGGCGGCCGACCCTCGAGGCCATCAGCCGCAACCCCGTCGAGACCGACCTCTACGACGGCGTCGCCGAGGTGCGCCACGTCGCGCTCGGGCAGTCCGCCGACCTGATCGTCGTCGCGCCGGCGACCGCGAACACCCTCGCTCGGCTCGCCGCGGGCCTCGCGGACGACCTGCTCGGCACCACGGTGCTGGCGAGCCGGGCCCCGCTCGTCGTCGCTCCCGCGATGCACACCGAGATGTGGGAGAACGCGGCGACCCGCGCGAACGTCGCGACCCTGGTCGCGCGCGGCGTGCACGTGGTGGGCCCCGTCTCCGGACGGCTCACCGGCTCCGACTCGGGTCCCGGCCGCATGGCCGAGCCCGAGGACATCGTCGCCACGGCGCTCGACGCGGTCCGCCGCGCTGAGCGCCGTCCGCTCGCCGGTCGCCGAGTGCTCGTCACCGCGGGCGGCACGCGCGAGCCCCTCGATCCCGTCCGGTTCCTCGGCAACGCATCGAGCGGCCGGCAGGGCGTCGCGATCGCCGAGGCCGCCCGCGACCGCGGCGCCGAGGTCGTGCTCGTCGCCGCGCACCTCGAGGTGCCGGCGCCCGACGGCGTCCGCACCGTGCCGGTGCGCACCGCGCAGGAGATGCTCGACGCCGTGCTCCGCGAGGCCGACGGCGCCCACCTCGTCGTGATGGCCGCCGCGGTGGCCGACTACCGGCCCGCGTCCGTGGCCGAGGCGAAGCTGAAGAAGGCCGACCTCGGCGACCGGCTCTCGGTCGACCTCGTGAGGAACCCCGACGTGCTCGCCACGGTCGCCGCCGAGCGGCGGCCCGGGCGCCTCGTCGTCGGCTTCGCCGCCGAGACGGAGCCCGACCGCGAGCGGCTGCTCGCCCTCGGCCGCGCCAAGCTCCAGGCGAAGGGCGCCGACTTCCTCGTCGTCAACGAGGTCGGACTCGACCGCACCTTCGGAGCGCCCGACAACCGCGTCGTGGTGCTCGCGGCGGGTGGCGTCATCGCCGGCGAGGCCGCCGGCGACAAGCGGTCGGTGGCAGACGCCATCCTCGACGTGGTCGTCCCGCACCCCGCGGGCGCCTGAAGCCGGAAGACCCCCCAATGCCGCTGCGCCTCTTCACGTCCGAGTCGGTCACGCCCGGGCATCCCGACAAGATCTGCGACCAGATCTCCGACAGCATCCTCGACGCCCTGATCGCCGAGGACCCCGACGCCCGCGTCGCCGTCGAGACCCTCGTCACCACCGGCCTCGTCCAGGTCGCTGGCGAGGTCTCGACGAGCGGCTACGCCGACATCCCCGGAATCGTCCGCGACCGCATCCGCAGGATCGGCTACGACTCCTCCGAGCAGAGCTTCGACGGCTCGACCTGCGGCGTCTCCGTCTCGGTCGGCTCGCAGTCCGCCGACATCGCGGGCGGCGTGAACCGGGCGATCGAGGCGCGGGCCGGCAGCGGCGACGAGTACGACCAGCTCGGCGCCGGCGACCAGGGCATCATGTTCGGCTACGCGGTCCGCGAGACGCCGGAGCTCATGCCGATCCCGATCGCGCTCGCGCACCGGCTCTCGCGCCGGCTCACCGAGGTGCGGCAGGAGAAGCTGCTGCCGTACCTGCGGCCCGACGGCAAGACCCAGGTGACCATCGGCTACGACGGCACGACGCCCGTGAGCGTCGAGGCGGTCGTCGTCTCCACGCAGCACGCCCCCTGGGTGGAGCAGGGCACGCTGCAGGAGGAGGTCCGGCGACTCGTCGTCGACCCGGTCCTGCAGACGAGCGGGCTCGCGTACGACGCTCCGCGCGTGTACGTGAACCCGTCGGGGCGCTTCGAGGTCGGCGGCCCGAAGGCCGACGCCGGACTGACCGGCCGCAAGATCATCGTCGACACCTACGGCGGTGCGAGCCGCCACGGCGGCGGGGCGTTCAGCGGCAAGGACCCGTCGAAGGTCGACCGCTCGGGCGCCTACGCGATGCGCTGGGTGGCGAAGAACATCGTCGCCGCGCACCTCGCCGACCGGGTCGAGCTGCAGGTGGCCTACGCGATCGGCGCCGCCGAGCCCGTCGGTCTCTACGTCGAGACCTTCGGCACCGCGCAGGTGCCGGAGGACCGCATCGTCGCCGCTGTCCGCGAGGTGTTCGACCTGCGTCCGCGTGCCGTGATCGACGCGCTCGACCTGCTCCGGCCGATCTACGCCGAGACCGCGGTGTTCGGCCACTTCGGCCGCGAGCTGCCCGACTTCACCTGGGAGCGGACGGACCGCGCCGACGCCCTGGCGGCCGCCGCCGGGCTGTGAGCGACGCCGCCGGGGCCGCCCCGGCGCCCGGCGCCATCGCGCGGGTCGTGCTCGACTCGCCCCTGCCGCGGCTCGACCACCTCTTCGACTACCGCGTCCCGCCCGCGCTCGCGGACGAGGTGCGGCCGGGGGTGCGGGTGAAGGTGCCGCTGCGGGTCGCCGGACGCTCCGCCGACGGCTACGTCGTCGACGTCGGCGACACGAGCGACGCACCGGGGCGGCTCAGCGACATCGAGAAGGTCGTCTCGCCGGTCGTCGTGCTCGCGCCGGAGGTCTGGCGCCTCGCCCGCGCGGTCGCCGACCGCAGCGCCGGTGTCGCGAGCGACGTGCTCCGCATCGCCGTGCCGAAGCGGCAGGCACGGGTGGAGCACCGGTGGCTCAAGGACGGGGCGCCCGAGGCGACGCCGGTCGAGGCCGAACCGTCCGCGGCGAGCGAGGCGCTCGTCACGGGTTCGCGTCTCGCGGCGCTGCCCACACCGCGCCCCGTCGAGGTCGCCGGGACGACGGTCGGAGGCTGGGCGGCCGAGCTCGCCGAGGCCGCCGTCGGGATCGCCGCGCTCGGCCGGAGCGCCATCGTCGCGGTGCCGGACCGCCGCGACCTCGACCAGCTCGCGCTGGCGCTCGCACACGGTCCCGCCGCGCACGCGGTGCTCCGCGTCGACGCGACGCAGACGCCCGCCGAGCGCGAGCGGGCCCACCTCGCGGCGATGACGCCCGGGCCGCACGTCGTCATCGGCAACCGCGCGGCGGTGTACGCGCCCGCCGCCGACCTCGGCGCGATCCTCGTCTGGGAGGAGGCCGACCCCTTCCACCTCGAGCCGCTCGCCCCCTACGCGTCGACGCGCGACGTCGCGCTGCTGCGGCAGGAGCAGTCCGGCTGCGGCCTGCTGCTGCTCGGCTCGACGCGCAGCTCGACCGTGCAGCGGCTCGTCCGCGTCGGCTGGCTCGCCGACCGGCCCGCACCCCGGTACCGGCCCGAGGTCGTCCTCCCGCCCGACGACGTGCCCGCGACCCGCATCCCGTCGGCGACGTGGCGCGCGGTGCGCACGGCGCTCGCGACCGGCCCGGTGCTCGTGCAGGTCGCCCGTCCGGGCGACGCCGCCCGCGTCGCGCTCGCCGCGGGTCAGGCGCCGCCGCCGATCGACGCCGGGCGCACCGCGCACGAGCTCGGCCGCGCGTTCCCCGGCGTACCGGTGCTCGTCGCCGACGGCGAGCACGTGCACGACCGCATCGAGGCCGGCCCTCGGCTCGTCGTGGCCACCCGCGGCGCCGAGCCGATCGCGCCAGGCGGCTACGCGGCCGTCCTGCTGCTCGACGGCCGCCGCATGCTCGCCCGCGAGTCGCTCTGGGTCGAGGAGGACTGCCTGCGCTGGTGGGCCGCGGCCGCCGCGCTCGCCGCGCCGAAGGCGCCGGTGCACCTCGTCGGCGTCGGCGGCCACGTCGCCACCACGCTCGCCACGTGGCGCCTCACCGACTTCGCCGACCGGCAGCTCGCCGACCGGCGGGCGCTGCGCTTCCCGCCCGCGGTGCGGCTCGCCGCGGTGTCCGGACCGCTCGCGGCCGTCGAGCCGCTCGTCGCCGAGCTCGTCGCCGAGGGCGCGCAGGAGATCGGCCGTGCCGACGAGGACGGCCTCGTCCGCGTCACGGTCCGCTTCGACTACGCGGCCGGGTCCCGCGTCGCCGCGGTCGCGAAGGCCGGGCTGATCCGAGCCGGCTCCGCGCGGCGGCCGAAGCCGCCTGCCCCGCCGCCGCCCGCCCTGCGCGTGCGGTTCGACCCTCACGAGCCGATCTAGCCCCGCCCGGTCCGCGCCATGTGCAGGACCGTGTGCGGGCCGCAGGACGCCCCGCCGGGCCGGGCCTGCGTGCCGCACGGCTCCCGCAGACGGCGCGCGGCGATCGGGCGCCGCGGCGCGGCCTAGGCTCGAGCGCCATGCGGCTGCTCTTCGCCGGCACCCCGGCCGCGGCCGTGCCCGCCCTCGACGCGCTCGCCGCGGGACCGCACGAGCTCGTCCGTATCGTCACCCGGCCGCCGGCGCCGCTCGGGCGCAAGCGGGTGCTCACGCCGTCGCCCGTCGAGGCGAGGGCGACGGCGCTCGGGCTGCCGGTGCTGCACGCCGCCCGCCTCGACCCCGCCGCGATCGAGACCCTGACCGCGGACGAGGCCGACCTCGGGGTCGTCGTCGCCTACGGGGCGCTGCTGAAGGAGCCGCTGCTCTCCGCCCCCCGCCTCGGCTGGGTGAACCTGCACTTCTCGCTGCTGCCGCGGTGGCGGGGCGCGGCTCCCGTGCAGCACGCCGTGATCGCGGGCGACGACGAGACCGGCGTCGCGGTGTTCCGGCTCGAGGCGGGGCTCGACACCGGGCCGGTGCTCGCGATGGAGCGCACCGCGATCGGCGCGCTCGAGACCGCCGGGCACCTGCTCGAGCGGCTCGCCGGGCTCGGCGCCGGGGTGCTCGCGCGGACGGTCGACGACCTGGCGGCCGGCCGCGCGGTCGCCGCGCCGCAGGAGGGCGAGCCGACGCTCGCACCGAAGCTCGTGCTCGAGGACGGCCGGCTCGACTGGACGCAGCCGGCGCGGCGCGTGCTCGATCGGTTCCGCGGCACGACCCCGGAGCCCGGTGCGTTCACCGAGGTCGGCGGCGTGCGGCTCAAGGTCCTCGAGGCCGCACCGGCTCGTGACGCCGCTGCGCTGCCGCCGGGGGAGGTGCGCGCCGAAGGGCGCCGGGTGCTGGCCGGCACCGGGGACGCGCCCGTCGAGCTCGTCCGGGTGCAGCCCGCCGGGCGCACCCCGATGCCGGCCGACGCGTGGCTGCGCGGCACGAGCGCTCCGGTGCGGCTCGGATGACCGCCCGTCCGGATCGCGCGGGCGGCCCTTCCGCACGACGGGGCGGGGGCGCGGTCAGCCCCGCCCGCCGCGTGGCGCTCGAGGTGCTCACCGCGGTCCGCGAGCGCGACGCCTACGCGAACCTGCTGCTGCCCGCGCTGCTCACGCGCGAAGGGGTCAGCGGGGCCGAGGCGGGCTTCGCCACCGAGCTCGCCTACGGCGCGTTGCGCCGCCTCGGCCGCTACGACGCGATCGTCGCAGCGGCCGCAGGACGGCCGGTCGAGCGGATCGACCCGCCGCTGCTCGACGTGCTCCGGCTCGGCGCGCACCAGCTGCTCGCCACCCGCACCGCGCCCCACGCCGCGGTGCACCAGGCCGTCGAGCAGGCCCGGGCCGTCGGCGGCCGCGGCGCGGCCGGCTTCGTGAACGCGGTGCTGCGCCGGGTCGGGGAGACGGACGACCACGGCTGGACCGAGCGGCTCGCCGCTGCCACGCCCGACCCCGTCGAGCGGCGCGCGATCGCCGCCGCGCACCCGGCGTGGGTCGTCGGCGAGCTCGAGGCGGCGCTCGCCGCGATGACCCCGGACGCCCGGAACGGGCTCGACGCGCTGCTCGAGGTCGACAACGCGGCGCCGCCCGTCGGCCTCGCCGCGCTGCCCGGGCTCGCCGACCGGGAGGACCTCGACCTGCCGCCGCACCCGCTGTCGCCGATCGGGGTGGAGCTGCCGGGCGGCGACCCCGCGGCGCTCCAGCCCGTCCGCCGCGGCGTCGTCCGCGTGCAGGACCCCGGTTCGCAGCTCGCGGCACTCGCCCTCACCCGCGCCCGGCCGGTCGCCGCGGGGGAGCGGTGGCTCGACCTCTGCGCCGGCCCAGGCGGCAAGGCCGCGGTGCTCGCCGCCGACGCGGCGCTCGGTGGCGCCTCCCTCCTCGCGAACGAGCTCGTGCCCGCGCGGGCCCGGCTCGCCGAGCGCGCCCTCGCCGCGGTGCCCGGCCACCACACGGTCGAGGTCGGCGACGGCACCCGGTTCGCTGACGGCGGCCGGCGCTTCGACCGGGTCCTGCTCGACGCCCCCTGCACCGGGCTCGGCGCGCTGCGCCGACGGCCGGAGGCCCGCTGGCGGAAGTCGCCGGCCGACGTGCCCGCGCTCGCCGCGCTGCAGCGCGATCTGCTCGACGCCGCGATCGCCGCCCTCGCACCCGGCGGCCTGCTCGCCTACGTCACCTGCTCGCCCGTGACCGCGGAGACCGAGCGGGTCGTCGCCGGGGCGCTCGAGGCGCACCGCGACCTCGTCGCACTCGACACCGCCGAGGTGCTCGACGGGATCACGGGCGGCCGTCTCGACGCCGCACGCCGCGGCACCGCGGTGCAGCTGTGGCCGCACCTGCACGGCACCGATGCCATGTTCGTGCAGCTGCTGACCAGCGCCTGAGCGGCGTCCCGGGCGGCCGATAGTGTGCTCCCGGCACGGCGCGTGCCCGGACCAGGGAGATCGACCATGTCGGCGACGTCGGAGAACGAGCGCACCCTCGAGTCGTTCGGGTACAAGCAGGAGCTGAAGCGGTCGGTGTCGACCGTCGACCTGCTCATCTACGGCCTGATCTTCATGGTGCCGATCGCGCCGTGGGCCATCTTCGGCACCGTCTACAACAGCGCCGCGGGCATGGTGCCGCTCGTCTACATCATCGGCCTCGTCGCGATGATCTTCACCGCGCTCGCCTACGCGCAGATGGCGAAGTCGTTCCCGCTCGCCGGCTCGGTGTTCTCCTACGTCGGCCGCGGCATCCACTGGTCGCTCGGCTTCTTCGCCGGGTGGGCGATCCTGCTCGACTACCTGCTCGTGCCGACCCTGCTCTACGTGTTCGCGGCGTCGTCCATGGTCGGCATCTTCCCCGGCAGCCCCGCCTGGCTGTGGGCGCTGATCTTCGTGGCGATCAACGCCGTCATCAACCTGCTCGGCATCAGCTCGATCAAGCTCGCGAACCGGATCTTCCTCGTGATCGAGCTGATCTTCGTGCTGATCTTCCTCGTGATCGCCGTCCTCGCGATCAACGGCGGCACCCTGCCGGGCGCCCACTGGGGCACCGAGCCGTTCCTGACCCCGTCGAAGGTGACCGGGCCGCTCATCGCGGGCGCGCTCTCGATCGCGGTGCTCAGCTTCCTCGGCTTCGACGGCATCTCCACGCTCGCGGAGGAGTCGACCGGGCGCCACAACGCGGCCGGGCGGGCGATGGTGCTGGCGCTCCTCATCGTCGCGGCGCTGTTCATCGTGCAGACCTGGCTCGCGAGCCTGATGGCCGGCGGTCGCACCGCGTTCTCCGCCGCGGACACCAACAACGCGTTCTTCCTGCTCGTGAAGGCGGCCGCCGGCACGGGGTGGCAGAACGCGTTCTTCGTGGTCAACGTCCTCGCCGTCGGCATCGCGAACGCGATGGCGGCGCAGGCCGCGACGAGCCGCCTGCTCTACTCGATGGCCCGCGACCGGCAGCTGCCGCACTTCCTCGCCCGCATCAGCCACCGCCAGGTGCCGCTCTACGCGATCCTCGTCGTCACCGCGCTCACGGTCGTGCTCGTGCTGTTCTTCGTCGGCCAGCTGCCGCTCATCACGTCGCTCGTGAACTTCGGCGCGCTGTTCGGGTTCTGCCTGCTCCACGTCGCGGTGTTCTGGCACTACATCGTGCGCCAGCGGTCGAAGAACTGGCTGCTGCACGGCGTCGTGCCGGTGCTCGGCTTCCTGATCATCGGCTACGTGCTCATCAACGCCGACCCGCTCGCGAAGATCGGCGGCCTCGTCTGGCTCGTCATCGGCGCCATCATCTTCGCGATCAACATCGCTCGCGGCCGCAAGCCCGAGCTGTCGATCCGCGAGGACGTCCCGACCGCCGGCGAGGGGCGCCCGAGCGCCAAGGAGGGCCAGGCGTGACGGACCGCGGGGTCCGCATCGAGCCGAGCATCCTCTCCGCCGACTTCGCCGCGTTCGCCGCCGAGATCGAGCGGATCCCGTCGGCCGACCTCGTGCACTGCGACGTCATGGACCTGCACTTCGTGCCGAACCTCACGTTCGGTCGGTCGACCGTCGAGCGTCTCGCCCAGGTCAGCGCGCTGCCGCTCGACGTCCACCTCATGATCGAGGACCCGGACCGCTGGGCGCCCGGCTTCGCCGAGGCGGGGGGCGCCGTCGTCACGTTCCACGCCGAGGCCGCGCGCGCGCCCATCGCGACCGCGCGCGCGATCCGCGCCGCGGGCGCCAAGGCGGGGCTCGCGCTGCGACCCTCCACACCCGTCGAGCCGTACCTCGGGCTGCTCGACGAGTTCGACCAGGTGCTCGTCATGACCGTCGAGCCGGGCTTCGGCGGCCAGGCGTTCCTGCCCCCGACGCTCGAGCGCATCCGCGCCGTGCGGTCGGCGATCGGCGATCGCGACGTGTGGCTGCAGGTCGACGGCGGCATCGGCGAGGACACCATCGCCGACGCCGCGGCCGCGGGCGCCGACACGTTCGTCGCCGGCAGCGCCGTGTTCGGGCAGGACGACCCCGACACGGCGGTCGAGCGCCTGCGCGCCCTCGCCACGGAGGCGCAGGAGCGCAGCCGGTAGCCTGGCGGCATGAAGACCTTCGACGGGCTGTTCGCCGAGCTGGCGCAGCGGGCCGTCGAGCGGCCCGCCGGATCCCGCACCGTCGCCGAGCTCGACGCGGGCGTGCACGCGATCGGCAAGAAGGTCGTCGAGGAGGCGGCCGAGGTCTGGATGGCGGCCGAGTGGGAGAGCGACGACCGCCTCGCCGAGGAGGTCTCGCAGCTGCTGTACCACGTGCAGGTGCTGCTGCTCGCGAAGGGGCTCACCCTCGCGGACGTCGAGCGACATCTCTGACGGCTCGCCCGCCCGCCCGATCCGACGTCCTCGAGAAGAAGCCATGCTGAGAATCGCCGTGCCCAACAAGGGCGCGCTCGCCGAGACCGCCGCGCAGATGCTCGGCGAGGCCGGCTACCGCCTCCGCCGCGACCCGAAGGAGCTGACGGTCGCGGACCCGCGCAACGACGCGGAGTTCTTCTACCTGCGTCCGCGCGACATCGCCACCTACGTCGGCTCCGGCGCGCTCGACGTCGGCATCACCGGCCGCGACCTGCTGCTCGACTCCGGCTCCGCCGCGCGCGAGGTCGCCGCCCTCGACTTCGCCGCGTCGACGTTCCGCTTCGCGGGGCCCGCCGGTCGCTTCGACGACCTCGCCGCGCTGCAGGGCCTGCGCATCGCGACGAGCTACACCGGCCTCGTCGGCGCGTTCCTCGAGCGCGAGGGCGTGCGCGCCGAGCTCGTGCACCTCGACGGCGCGGTCGAGACGGCCGTGCGGCTCGGGGTGGCGGACGCCGTCGCCGACGTGGTCGAGACCGGCACGACGCTGCGCGCGCAGGGCCTCACGATCTTCGGCCCGGTGATCCTCGAGTCGACCGCCGTGCTCATCGCGGGCGCGAACGCGCCCGAGGGGCTCGCGGTGCTCGAGAAGCGCCTGCACGGCGTCCTCGTCGCCCGGCGCTACGTGATGGTCGACTACGACCTGCCCCGCGACCTGCTCGACGAGGCGGCGCGCATCGCGCCGGGCATCGAGTCGCCGACGGTCTCGCCCCTGCACGACCCGGCCTGGGCCGCGGTGCGCGTCATGGTGCCGCGCCAGGAGATGAACCTCGTGATGGACGCGCTCTACGCCCTCGGCGCCCGGGCGATCTTCGTCACCCCGATCCACGCGGCGCGGATCTGACGATGACGCTCGCGGTCCGCGTCATCCCGTGCCTCGACGTGGCCGACGGCCGCGTCGTGAAGGGCGTGCGCTTCCAGGGCCTCGTCGACGCCGGCGACCCGGTCGAGGCCGCCGCCCGGTACGCGGAGCAGGGCGCCGACGAGATCACCTTCCTCGACGTCACCGCGACGGTCGAGGGCCGCGGCACCATGCTCGACACCGTCCGCCGCACGGCGGAGCAGGTGTTCGTCCCGCTCACCGTCGGCGGCGGCGTGCGGCGCGTGGAGGACGTCGACCGGCTGCTGCAGTCGGGCGCCGACAAGATCGGCGTGAACTCCGCCGCGATCGCACGCCCGGCGCTGCTGACCGAGATCGCCGAGCGGTTCGGCGCGCAGGTCTGCGTGCTCTCGCTCGACGTGCTGCACGACCCGCGCTGCCCGAGCGGTTTCGCCGTCACCACGCACGGCGGCCGCACGAACACCGGCATCGACGCCATCGAGTGGGTCCGCACGGCGATCGGGCTCGGCGCGGGAGAGCTGCTCGTCAACTCGATCGATGCGGACGGCACGAAGGCCGGCTACGACCTGCGGCTCGTCGCCGACGTGCGCGCGGCGAGCAGCGTGCCCGTGATCGCCTCCGGCGGCGCGGGCGACCTCGAGCACTTCGCGCCGGCCGTGGCCGCCGGTGCCGACGCGGTGCTCGCCGCGAGCGTGTTCCACTCGGGGCGGTTCACGATCGGCCAGGTGAAGGCGGCGCTCGCCGAGGCAGGAGTGGTGGTGCGATGAGCGAGGTGCTCGACGTCGATGCGGCGCTCGGTGCCGCCCGGTTCGGCCCCGGCGACCTGCTCCCGGCGGTGATCCAGCAGGCCGGGACGAACGAGGTGCTCATGGTCGGCTACATGGATCGCGAGGCGCTGCGGCGCACGCTCACCGAGGGGCGGGTGACGTTCTGGTCGCGCTCCCGGCAGGAGTACTGGCGCAAGGGCGACACGTCGGGCCACGTGCAGCACGTGCGCGGCGCCGCGCTCGACTGCGACGCCGACGCCCTGCTCGTCACGGTCGACCAGGTCGGCCCCGCCTGCCACACCGGCGCGCACTCCTGCTTCGACACCCATCCGATCGCCGCGCGGACGGAGGATGCCGCATGACCGCCATGCCCGGCACCACGGCCCGCGAGGCGTTCGACGGGCTCCTCGACGGGCGCCGCGTCGTGCCCGTGGTCCGGGAGCTCTTCGCCGACAGCGAGACGCCGCTCGGGATCTTCCGCAAGCTCGCGCTCCGCGCCGACGGACGGACGCGGCCCGGCGCGTTCCTGCTCGAGTCGGCGGAGCAGGGCGGCATCTGGTCGCGGTACTCCTTCGTCGGCGTGGCCGCGTTCGGCGCGCTCACCGAGCAGCGCGGCCGGCCCGTCTGGCAGGACTGGGGCGTCCCGGCCTCCCGCGTCTTCCCGGCGGGCGGCATCACCGGCGACTACCTCGAGGCGCTCGACGACCTGCACTCGCACTGGGCGAGCCCGCCCGTCGACGGCCTGCCGCCGCTCACCGGCGGCCTCGTCGGCTACATCGGGTGGGACGCCGTGCGCCTCCTCGAGCGGCTGCCGGACGCGCCGCCCGCCGACTACCCGGTGCCGGAGCTCGGCATGGTCTTCGCCTCGGAGGTCGTCGCCGTCGACCACCTGAAGGGCACCGTCTCGCTGCTGGTCACGGTGCTGAACGACGGCAGGGACGCCGCCGAGGCGCTCTGGGCCGACGCGCAGCGGCGCCTCGACGCGCTCGAGCGGCGGCTCGGCGCGCCCGTCGAGGCGCAGCTCGCGGAGGTCGACCTCGGGATCGTGCCCGAGCCCGAGCTGCGGACCGCTCGGGAGGACTACCTCGCGGCCGTCGAGCGCGCGAAGGAGCACATCCGCGACGGCGACGTGTTCCAGGTCGTGATCGCGCAGCGCTTCGACCTGCCGACGGCCGCCTCGCCGCTCGACGTCTACCGCGTGCTGCGGCAGCTGAACCCGTCGCCGTACATGTACCTGCTCGCGCACGAGCGCCCGGACGGGACCCCCTTCGCGGTGGTCGGCTCGTCGCCCGAGGCGCTCGTCAAGGTCGAGGACGGCCGGGTGTTCAGCCACCCGATCGCCGGTTCGCGGCCGCGCGGCGCGACGCCCGAGGCCGACGAGGCCTTCGCCGCCGAGCTGCGCGTCGACGAGAAGGAGCGCGCCGAGCACCTCATGCTCGTCGACCTCGCCCGCAACGACCTCGCGAAGGTCTGCGTCCCCGGCACCGTCGACGTCACCGAGTTCATGCGCATCGAGCGCTTCAGCCACATCATGCACATCACCTCGAGCGTCGAGGGCGAGCTCGCCGCGGGCACCGGGCCCGTCGACGTGCTCCGCGCGACCTTCCCCGCCGGGACCCTCTCCGGTGCGCCGAAGCCGCGGGCGCTCGAGATCATCGACGCGCTCGAGCCCGCCCGCCGCGGCGTCTACGGCGGCGTCGTCGGCTACTTCGACTTCGCGGGCGACCTCGACCTCGCCATCGCGATCCGCACCGCCTACCTCAGCGAGGGTGTCGCCCGCGTGCAGGCGGGCGGTGGCCTGGTCGCCGACTCGGTGCCCGAGTCGGAGTACGCGGAGAGCCGCAACAAGGCGATGGCGCCGCTCAAGGCGGTGGCGGTGGCCTCGGCCATGCGCGCCGTCGGCACCAGATGAGGCGGGAGCGGCTCCTCACCGTCGTCGCCCTCGTGGTGCTCGGCGCGGCGGTTGTGCTCGCCTCGACGCAGGTGTTCGCCACCGTCGCGGTGCCCGGCGCGAAGCCCGTCGCCGTGACCGGGCAGCAGGTCGCGCCCGCGTTCGCGCCGCTCGGCATCGTGCTGCTCGCCGCCGCGGCGGCGCTCCCGCTCGCCGGCCGGGTCGCGCGGCCGGTGCTCGGCGCGGCGGTCGCCCTGCTCGGCGCGGTCGTCGTCGTGCTCGCGGTGCCGAGCGTGCTCGACCCGCTCGCCGGCACCCGCGGCGCGGTCACCGCGGTGACGGGGGTCGGCGGCAGCGGCGCGGCGTCGGCGGAGCGCGGCGCGGCCGGGACGGCCTGGCCCGGGCTCGCGGCCGTGGCCGGCGTCCTCGTCGTGCTCACCGGCGCCTGGATCGTGCTCCGCGGCCGGCGCTGGGCGTCGGCGGGACGCCGGTTCCGAAGCGCGGAGCGCACCGCGAGCACCGGCGACCCGGTCGACGAGTGGGACGCCCTCACCCGCGGCAGCGACCCCACGGCGCCGTCCGACCCCCCGGCCCCACCCGGGCCGACGCCCTAGACTTCGGGGCATGGCGAACACCGCGAACACGTCGAACGACCCCGGTCACGGCTCCTCGCCGGCGGCGTGGACGGCCGTCGTGATCATGCTCGTCGGTTTCTCGATCATCGCCGTGTTCCTCTTCCTGGACGTCACGGTGATGGTCTACCTCGGGGCGATCCTCGTGCCGATCGGGCTCATCGTCGGCTTCGTCATGAAGCGGATCGGCCTCGGGGCCGGCGGCTCGCGCGTGGGGGGATCGCACTGACCCGGGTGGTCCGCACCGGCGGCCTGCTCGCCGAGCTCACCGCCGGCGCCGCCGAGGACGCCGAGCTCCGCCGCCTCCGCGCGCCGCTCGCCGAGGTGGAGGCCGCCGCGACCGCCGCGCCACCGCCGCGCGACGCCCTCGCGGCGCTCGCCCGCGACCCGCGCCGCGTGCGCGTGCTCGCCGAGGTGAAGCGGGCGAGCCCGTCCCGGGGCGCGCTCGCCGAGATCGCCGATCCGGCTGCGCTCGCCGCCCGGTACGCGGCCGCCGGCGCTTCGGCGATCAGCGTGCTCACCGAGGAGCGGCGCTTCCGCGGCTCGCTCGCCGACCTCGAAGCCGTGCGCGCCGCGGTCGACGTGCCGGTGCTGCGCAAGGACTTCGTCTCGTCCGAGTACCAGGTGCTCGAGGCGCGCGCCGCCGGCGCCGATCTCGTGCTGCTCATCGTCGCCGCGCTCGAGGACCCCGCGCTCCGCCGGCTCAAGGCCCTCGTCGAGGAGCTCGGCATGACGGCGTTCCTCGAGGCGCACGACGAGCGCGAGCTCGACGCCGCACTCGAGGCGGGCGGCCGGCTCGTCGGGGTGAACGCCCGCGACCTCGATACCTTCGAGCTCGACCGGACCCTGTTCGGCCGGCTCGCCCCGCGAATCCCCGACGACGTGATCCGCGTCGCCGAGTCGGCGGTGCGCACCCCCGCCGACGTCACCGCCTACCGCGCGGCCGGTGCCGACGTCGTCCTCGTCGGCGAGGCCCTCGTGACGGGCGACCCCGCCGCGCTCCTCTCCGCCTTCCTGGAGGCTTGAACCCATGACCACGGTCGCCACCGCGGGCTACTCGCAGCCCGGTCCGTACTTCGGCGCCTACGGCGGCCGCTTCGTCCCCGAGCCGCTCGTCGCCGCGCTCGACGAGCTCACCGCCGCGTGGGAGTTCGCGAAGACCGACCCCGTGTACCAGCAGGAGCTCGCCGCCCTGCACCGCGACTACACGGGACGCCCGTCGCCGCTCACCGAGGTGCCGCGGTTCGCGGGGCACGCGGGCGAGGCGCGGGTGTTCCTGAAGCGCGAGGACCTGAACCACACCGGCTCGCACAAGATCAACAACGTGCTCGGGCAGGCGCTGCTCACGAAGCGCGTCGGCAAGCACCGCGTCATCGCCGAGACCGGCGCGGGGCAGCACGGCGTCGCGACGGCGACCGCCGCGGCGCTGTTCGGGCTCGAGTGCACGATCTACATGGGCGAGGTCGACACCGAGCGGCAGGCGCTCAACGTCGCACGCATGCGGCTGCTCGGTGCCGAGGTCGTCGCGGTCAGAAGCGGCTCCCGCACGCTCAAGGACGCGATCAACGAGGCGATGCGCGACTGGGTGACGAACGTCGCCACGACGAACTACGTCTTCGGGACCGTCGCCGGCCCGCACCCGTTCCCCGCGATGGTGCGCGACCTGCAGCGGATCATCGGCGACGAGGCGAGGGAGCAGCTGCTCGAGCGCACCGGCGCGCTGCCGACCGCGGTCGCCGCCTGCGTCGGCGGCGGCTCGAACGCGATCGGCATCTTCACCGCGTTCCTCGACGACGCGGACGTGCAGCTCTGGGGCTTCGAGGCGGGCGGCGAGGGCGTCGACACCGAGCGGCACGCGGCCACCATCGGCCGTGGCCGCCCCGGCGTGCTCCACGGCGCCCGCAGCTACCTCCTCCAGGACGAGGACGGCCAGACGCAGGAGTCGCACTCGATCTCCGCCGGGCTCGACTACCCGGGCGTCGGCCCCGAGCACGCGTTCCTCGCCGACTCCGGCCGCGCCTCGTACCGCGCGGTCACCGACGCGGCGGCCATGGACGCGATGCGGCTGCTGTCGCGCACCGAGGGCATCATCCCCGCGATCGAGTCGTCGCACGCGCTCGCCGGCGCGCTCGAGCTCGGCCGCGAGCTCGGCCCGACCGCGACGATCCTCGTGAACCTCTCCGGACGCGGCGACAAGGACACCACCACCGCCGCCCGCTGGTTCGACCTGCTCGACAAGGGGGCGAAGCAGGAGTGAGCAGCGCACCCGCCACCTCCTCGCCCGTCGAGACGCGCATCCGCGCCACCGGCGGCGCCCTCGTCGGCTACCTGCCGGTCGGCTACCCCGACCTCGCCACGAGCATCGAGGGCGCGATCACCCTCACGCGCCACGGCGTCGACGTGCTCGAGCTCGGCCTGCCGTACTCGGACCCCGTGATGGACGGCCCGACGATCCAGGCCGCGACGACCCGGGCGCTCGAGCAGGGCTTCCGCCTGCGGCACGCCTTCGACGCGGTCCGCGAGATCACCGCGGCGTCCGACGTGCCCGTGCTGCTCATGACCTACTGGAACCCGGTGCTCCAGTTCGGCAGCGACCGGTTCGCCGGGCTGCTCGCCGAGGCCGGGGGAGCGGGCCTCATCACGCCCGACCTCGTCCCCGACGAGGCGGGCGAGTGGCTCGCGGCCAGCGACGCCCACGGGCTCGACCGGGTCTTCCTCGCCGCGCCGACGTCGAGCGAGGAGCGGCTGCGGCAGGCGACGAGCCTCTCGCGCGGCTTCACGTACGTCGTCTCGACGATGGGCACGACCGGCGCCCGCGAGGGCGTCGACAGCGCCGCCCGCACGCTCGTCGAGCGCCTCCGGCAGGTCTCCGACGAGCCGCTCGCCGTCGGTCTCGGCATCTCGAACGGCGACCAGGTCGCCGAGGTGCTCACCTACGCGGACGGCGCCATCGTCGGCTCCGCGCTCGTGTCGGCGCTCGGCGACGGCCTCGAGCGGCTCGCCGAGGTCGCGGACGGGCTCGCCGCCGGCAAGCGCGCGCAGCCGGGCGCGACGCCCGGCGCCCGGTAGAGTCCCTGCCCGTGCTGCAGTCCATCCCCAGCCCGCCGAGCGACTGGGCGTCGTTCCAGGTGTGGATCTTCACGATCCACAGCTACGCCATCTGCATCCTCGTCGGCATCCTCGCCGGCACCGCGCTCACGTCGCGGCGCCTCACGAGGCGCGGCGGCCAGCCCGGCGTCGCCGTCGACTTCGCGATCTGCATCATCGTGCCCGCGCTGCTCTTCGCGCGGCTGTACCACGTGATCACGCACCCCGGCGACTACTGGCCCACGGCCGGCCACCCGTTCTGGCAGGTGTTCGCGATCTGGCAGGGCGGCAACGCGATCTTCGGTTCGGAGATCGGCGGGGCGATCGGCATCCTGATCGGCAGCCGCTGGACCGGGATCCGCTTCCTCTCCTTCGCGGACGCGCTCGCGCCCGGCCTGCTCGTCGGGCAGGGCATCGGACGCCTCGGCAACTGGTTCAACACCGAGCTCTTCGGCATGCCGACGACGCTGCCGTGGGGCCTGCAGGTGCCGAGCGACAACCCCGCGTTCCCCGCCGGGCTCGCCCCGGGCACCCTGTTCCACCCGACCTTCCTCTACGAGATGATCTGGGACTTCGCGGGCGCGATCGTCCTCCTGCTGATCGAGCGCCGCGTCGCGATGCGCTGGGGACGCGCGCTCGGCTTCTACCTCATCTGGTACGGCATCGGCCGCAGCGTCTTCGAGTCGATCCGGGTCGATCCGACCGAGGTGTTCCTCGGCCTCCGCGTCAACGTGTGGGCCGCGCTCGCCGCCGTCGTGCTCGGCATCGCGATCATCCTCTGGTCGCGGCGCCGCCACCCCGGCGCCGAGGTGAGCGTGTACCGCCCGGGACGCCAGTGGGTGCCGGATTCACAGGTAGGATCCCGCTACACCGCAGCCGACCTCGAGGACCGGCCCGCGGACGAGGCTGCGCTCCCCGCCACAAGCGGCACGCGATAGGCCGCACCCGGAGCAGGGCCACCGGACGCACCGACGTCCCGCCCGTTCCCGCACACGCTCCAAGGGGACGACGGCGTCCCGCATCCGCACCGTGGGCTCTTCGCCGAGCCGACCAGGAGGACGCCATGACCGACGCCCCCACCCCGCCGCCGTTCTCCGCGCTGCCCGCGGCCACCGGTCTCTACGACCCCGCCGCGGAGCGCGACGCCTGCGGCCTCGCCATGGTCGCGACGCTGCGCGGCACCGCGGGGCACGACATCATCGTGCAGGCGCTCGACGCGCTGCGGCACCTCGAGCACCGCGGCGCGGTCGGCTCCGACGCCGGCACCGGCGACGGCGCGGGCATCATCACGCAGGTGCCCGACGCGTTCCTCCGCGCCGTCGTCCCGTTCGACCTGCCGGAGGCGGGCGCCTACGCCGTCGGCCTCGGCTTCCTCCCCACCGACGCCCGGGAGCGCAACGCGCTGAAGGCGCGCGTCGCCGAGCTCGCCGACGAGGAGGAGCTCGAGGTGCTCGGCTGGCGCGCGGTGCCGACCGACGCCTCCGCCATCGGCACCCTCGCCCGTGGCGCGATGCCAGCGTTCGAGCAGCTGTTCGTCGCGTCCACCCGCCGCACCGACGCGGGCGAGCGGCCGTCGGGCATCGCGCTCGACCGGCAGACGATGCGGCTGCGCAAGCGCGTCGAGCGGGCGCACGGCGCCTACTTCGCGTCGCTGTCGTCGCGCACGCTCGTCTACAAGGGCATGGTCACGACCCTGCAGCTCGAGCCGTTCTACCCCGACCTCTCCGACGAGCGGTTCGCCTCGACGCTCGCGCTCGTGCACTCCCGCTACTCGACGAACACGTTCCCGTCGTGGCCGCTCGCGCAGCCGTTCCGCTTCATCGCGCACAACGGCGAGATCAACACGGTGCAGGGCAACCGCAACTGGATGCGCGCCCGCCAGTCGCAGCTCGAGAGCGACGTGCTCGGCC
Source organism: Amnibacterium sp. CER49 (assembly GCF_029846255.1). GTDB lineage: Bacteria > Actinomycetota > Actinomycetes > Actinomycetales > Microbacteriaceae > Amnibacterium. The sequence goes on from NZ_JARVWQ010000002.1 coordinate 84,452, forward strand.
CGCTCGAGCCGATCCTGCCGATCGTCACCCCCGGCGCGAGCGACTCGGCCTCGTTCGACGAGGTCGTCGAGCTGCTCGAGCTCGCCGGCCGCAGCCTGCCGCACGCGATCATGATGATGGTGCCCGAGGCGTGGGAGAACCAGCCCGACCTCGACCCCGAGCTGCGCGCCTTCTACGAGTACCACTCCGGGATCATGGAGCCGTGGGACGGCCCCGCGGCCATCGTCTTCACCGACGGGACGCTCGTCGGCGCGACCCTCGACCGCAACGGGCTGCGCCCAGGGCGCTGGCTCACCACGACCGACGGGCTCGTCGTGCTCGCCTCGGAGATCGGCGTGCTCGACATCGAGCCCGAGCGCATCGCCCGCAAGGGCCGGCTGCGGCCCGGGCGCATGTTCCTCGTCGACACGGCCGAGGGCCGGCTGATCGAGGACGACGAGCTGAAGCGCGCCCTCGCGTCGTCGGCGCCGTGGGGCGAGTACCTCGAGCAGGCGCGGATCAACCTCGCCGACCTGCCCGAGCGCGAGCACGTCGTGCACACGCCGGCGTCCGTCGTGCGCCGCCAGCGCACCTTCGGCTACACCGAGGAGGAGATCCGCATCCTCGTCGGGCCGATGGGCGAGACGGGCGCCGAGCCGCTCGGCGCGATGGGCTCCGACACCCCGATCGCCGTGCTCTCGAGCCGGCCGCGCCTGCTCTTCGACTACTTCGTGCAGCAGTTCGCCCAGGTGACGAACCCGCCGCTCGACTCGATCCGCGAGGAGGTCGTCACCACCCTGCGGCTCGGCCTCGGCCCGGAGCGCAACCTGCTGTCGGCGACGCCGCGGCACGCCCGCCAGGTGGTGCTCGACTTCCCGGTCATCGACAACGACGAGCTCGCGAAGCTGCTGCACCTCGACCCGAGGCCCGGCAGCGCCACCACTACCGTGATCCGCGGGCTCTACCGCGTCGACGCGGGGGAGAAGGCGATGGAGGAGCGCATCGCCGAGATGCGCCGCGAGGTCGACGCCGCCATCGAGCACGGGGCGGAGTACATCGTGCTCTCCGACCGCGACTCGACCCGCGAGCTCGCGCCGGTGCCGAGCCTGCTCATGCTGTCGGCGGTGCACCACCACCTCATCCGCCGGCAGAACCGCATGAAGGTCGGTCTCATCGTCGAGGCGGGCGACGTGCGCGAGGTGCACCACGTCGCGCTGCTCATCGGGTACGGCGCCTCGGCGATCAACCCGTACCTCGCGATGGAGACGGTCGAGCAGCTCGTCCGCAGCGGCCAGATCACCGGCATCACGCCCGAGAAGGCCGTGAAGAACCTCATCAAGGGGCTCGGCAAGGGCGTGCTGAAGATCATGTCGAAGATGGGCATCTCGACCGTGTCGTCGTACGCGGCCGCCCAGACCTTCGAAGCCGTGGGCCTCGCGCAGGACTTCGTCGACGACTACTTCACCGGCACGACGAGCAAGCTCGGCGGCGTCGGCATGGACGTCATCGCCGCGGAGAGCGCGGCCCGGCATGCGGCCGCGTACCCCGACGAGGACGCCCCGGGCGCGCACATGCGCCTCGCCACGGGCGGCGAGTACCAGTGGCGCCGCGGCGGACCGCCGCACCTCTTCAACCCGGAGACGGTGTTCCGCCTGCAGCACGCGACGCGTGCGCGGCGGTACGACGTGTTCCGCGAGTACACGAAGGCGGTCGACGACCAGTCGGCGCACCTCATGACGCTCCGCGGCCTGTTCCGCTTCGCGCCGACCCACCGGCACCCCGTGCCGCTCGACGAGGTCGAGCCCATCGAGTCGATCGTGCAGCGGTTCAACACCGGTGCCATGTCGTACGGCTCCATCAGCAAGGAGGCGCACGAGACCCTCGCGATCGCGATGAACCGTCTCGGCGCCCGGTCGAACACGGGGGAGGGCGGCGAGGACGTCGACCGGCTGCTCGACCCCGAGCGGCGCAGCCGCATCAAGCAGGTCGCGTCGGGCCGCTTCGGCGTGACGAGCATGTACCTGAGCCACGCCGACGACATCCAGATCAAGATGGCGCAGGGCGCGAAGCCCGGCGAGGGCGGTCAGCTGCCGCCGCAGAAGATGTACCCCTGGATCGCGCGCACGCGGCACTCGACCGCGGGCGTCGGGCTCATCTCGCCGCCGCCGCACCACGACATCTACTCGATCGAGGACCTGAAGCAGCTGATCTTCGACCTGAAGCGGGCGAACCCGTCGGCACGCGTGCACGTGAAGCTCGTCTCCCAGTCGGGCATCGGCGCGGTCGCGGCCGGCGTGACGAAGGCGAAGGCCGACGTCGTGCTCGTCTCCGGCCACGACGGCGGCACGGGCGCGAGCCCGCTCAACTCGCTGAAGCACGCCGGCACCCCCTGGGAGCTCGGCCTCGCCGAGACGCAGCAGACGCTCATGCTGAACGGGCTGCGCGACCGGGTGACCGTGCAGGTCGACGGGCAGATGAAGTCCGGGCGCGACGTGCTCGTCGCCGCGCTGCTCGGGGCCGAGGAGTTCGGCTTCGCGACGGCGCCGCTCGTGGTCTCGGGCTGCATCATGATGCGCGTCTGCCACCTCGACACCTGCCCCGTGGGCGTCGCGACGCAGAACCCCGAGCTGCGGGCCCGGTTCTCCGGCAAGCCCGAGTTCGTCGTGAACTTCTTCGAGTTCATCGCGCAGGAGGTGCGCGAGCTGCTCGCCCAGCTCGGCTACCGCTCGCTCGACGAGGTGATCGGGCGCCGCGAGCTGCTCGACGTCGACGCGGCGATCGAGCACTGGAAGGCGTCGGGCATGGACCTGACCCCGATCCTCGTCGGGCCGACGTTCGCCGACGACGAGGCCCGCACGCGCCGGGTCGGCCAGGACCACGAGCTCGACGAGCACTTCGACACCGTGCTGCTGCACAAGGCCGCGGAGGTGCTCAGGCACGGGGGCCGCGTCGAGATCGACCTGCCCGTGAAGAACACGGAGCGCGCGGTCGGCACGATGCTCGGCCACCACCTCACCATGCGCCACGGCGAGCACGGCCTGCCGTCCGGCTCGATCGACGTCACCCTGCGCGGCAGCGCCGGGCAGTCGTTCGGCGCGTTCCTGCCCGCCGGCATCACGCTGCGGCTCATCGGCGACAGCAACGACTACCTCGGCAAGGGCCTCTCCGGCGGCGAGATCGTCGTGCGCCCGCACCCCGACGCGGCCTTCGCGGCCGAGGAGAACGTGATCGCCGGCAACGTGATCGGCTACGGCGCCACGCAGGGCACGATGTTCATCAGCGGCATCGTCGGTGAGCGCTTCCTCGTGCGGAACTCCGGCGCCACCGCCGTCGTCGAGGGCGTCGGCGACCATGCGCTCGAGTACATGACCGGCGGGCTCGCGGTGATCCTCGGCGCCACCGGCCGCAACCTCGGTGCGGGCATGTCGGGCGGCACCGCCTACGTGCACGGGCTCCGTGAGGCCGACGTGAACCAGGGGGCGCTCACCGCGCACGAGCTCGATCTGCTGCCGCTCGGCTCCGCGGACGAGGAGATCCTCCGCGACCTGCTCGAGCGCCACGTCCAGCTCACCGGGTCGGCGCTCGCCGCCCGGATGCTGGAGGACTTCGCCGCCACCGCCGCGGCGTTCGTGAAGGTGCTGCCCCGCAACTACGCCGCCGTCCTCGAGACCCGGGCCCGCGCCGCCGACGAGGGGCTCGACCCCGACGGCGACGTCGTGTGGGGCCGGATCCTCCAGGCGACGAACGGCTGAGGCAGGAGACGACATGGTCGACCACAAGGGCTTCCTGAAGACCCGCGAGCGCGAGCTGCCGCCCCGGCGTCCGGTGTCCGTGCGCCTGATGGACTGGAAGGAGGTGTACGAGTCGCAGGAGCGGGGCGTGCTCCGCCGCCAGGCCGGCCGCTGCATGGACTGCGGCATCCCCTTCTGCCACTCCGGCTGCCCGCTCGGGAACCTCATCCCCGAGTGGAACGACCTCGTGCAGCGCGGGGACATGCGGCAGGCGATCGAGCGCCTGCACGCCACGAACAACTTTCCCGAGTTCACGGGCACCCTCTGTCCGGCCCCGTGCGAGTCGTCGTGCGTCCTCGGCATCAACCAGCCCGCGGTCACGATCAAGCAGGTCGAGCTCTCGATCATCGACGAGGCGTTCGAGCGCGGCTGGGTCGAGCCGCACCCGCCGCAGCGGCTCACCGGCAAGACCGTCGCCGTCGTCGGCTCCGGCCCCGCCGGCCTCGCCGCGGCGCAGCAGCTCACCCGCGCCGGGCACACCGTCGCGGTGTTCGAGCGCGACGACCGCATCGGCGGCCTGCTGCGCTACGGCATCCCCGAGTTCAAGATGGAGAAGGCGCGGCTCGACCAGCGGCTGAACCAGATGATCGCGGAGGGCACCCGGTTCCGCGCGGGCGTCGAGATCGGCGTCGACCTGCCATGGGACGAGCTGCGGCGCCGCTATGACGCGGTGGTCGTCGCCACCGGCGCGCCGGTGGCACGCGACCTGCCCATCCCCGGCCGCGACCTCGACGGTGTCCACTTCGCCATGGAGTACCTCACGCAGGCGAACAAGGCCGTCGCGGGCGACGAGGTGCCGGGGCAGATCACCGCCGAGGACCGCGACGTCGTCGTGATCGGCGGCGGCGACACCGGCGCCGACTGCATCGGCACCGCGCACCGGCAGGGCGCGCGCAGCGTCACGAACCTCGCCATCGGCAAGCAGCCGCCGCTCACGCGGAGCGACGCGCAGCCCTGGCCGATGGTGCCCACGGTGTACGAGGTCGCGAGCGCGCACGAGGAGGGCGGCCGGCGCGAGTTCCTCGCCTCGACCGTCGAGTTCCTCGCCGACGAATCGGGCCGCGTGAACGCCCTCCGGGTCGCGGAGACCGAGTACGTCGACGGCCGCCGCGTGCCGAAGGCCGGCACCGAGCGGGTCCTGCCCGCCGACCTCGTGCTGCTCGCCCTCGGCTTCACCGGGCCGGAGCGGGACCTGCTCGACGCGCAGCTCGGGCTCGCCTTCGACGAGCGCGGCAACGTCGGCCGCCGATCCGACTACCAGACGAACGAGCCCGGCGTGTTCGTCGCCGGCGACGCCGGCCGCGGCCAGTCGCTCATCGTCTGGGCGATCGCCGAGGGCCGCAGCGTCGCCGCGGCCGTCGACGCCTACCTCGAGGGCGAGACGGCGCTGCCCGCGCCGGTCGCCCCCACCGACCGGGCGCTCACGCTCTGACCGACCCCCTCGGAGGCGGGCGCGGCGCGAGGGCCCCCGCCTCCGCGGGCCCTGCGGCGGCCGCCGTCGGGACCGGGGTCCGGAGCGCACTAGCCTCTTCAGGGCAATCACGAAGGAAGCGGGGGACCACCCACCGATGAGACGCGCGAAGATCGTCGCCACGCTCGGTCCGGCCACGTCGAGCTACGAGCAGATCCGGGCCGTCATCGACGCCGGCGTCGACGTGGCCCGCATGAACCTCAGCCACGGCAGCTACGAGGTGCACGAGGGGGTCTACCGCGAGGTGCGACGCGCCTCCGACGACTCCGGCCGCGCCGTGGCCGTGCTCGTCGACCTGCAGGGGCCGAAGATCCGGCTCGCCCGGTTCAAGGACGGCCCGCAGGAGCTCGCCGAGGGCGACGTCTTCACGATCACGACCGAGGACGTCCCCGGCACGAAGGACGTCTGCGGCACCACCTTCAAGGGGCTGCCGCAGGACGTGAAGCCCGGCGACCCGCTGCTCATCGACGACGGGCGCGTGCGGGTGAAGGTGCTCGACACCGACGGCGTGCGCGTGCGCACCGAGGTCGTCGTCGGCGGCACCGTGTCGAACAACAAGGGCATCAACCTCCCGGGCGTCGCCGTGAACGTGCCGGCGCTCAGCGAGAAGGACGAGGCCGACCTGCGCTGGGGCCTCCGCCTCGGTGCCGACCTCATCGCCCTCTCCTTCGTCCGCAGCCCCGACGACGTCGTGCGCGTGCGCGAGATCATGGACGAGGAGGGCCGGCGCATCCCGGTCATCGCCAAGATCGAGAAGCCGCAGGCCGTCGACAACCTCGAGGCGATCATCGACACGTTCGACGGCGTCATGGTCGCCCGCGGCGACCTCGGCGTCGAGCTGCCGCTCGAGGCCGTGCCGATCGTGCAGAAGGAGGCGTGCGAGATCTCGCGGCGCCTCGCGAAGCCGGTGATCGTCGCCACGCAGATGCTCGAGTCGATGATCTCGTCGCCCGTGCCGACTCGAGCGGAGACCTCCGACGTCGCGAACGCCGTGCTCGACGGCGCCGACGCGGTGATGCTCTCCGGCGAGACGAGCGTGGGGGAGTACCCCGTCACCACCGTGAAGACGATGGCGCGCATCATCCAGTCGACCGAGGAGCACGGGCTCGACCGCATCCTGCCGCTCGGCACGAAGCCGCGCACCCAGGGCGGTGCGATCACGCTGGCCGCCGCCGAGGTGGCCGACTTCGTGAACGCGAAGTTCCTCTGCGTCTTCACCGAGTCGGGCGACTCCGTGCGCCGCATGGTGCGCCTGCGCTCGCAGATCCCGGTGCTCGCGTTCACCCCGGAGCCGGGCATCCGCTCGCGCCTCGCGCTCAGCTGGGGCGTCGAGACGTTCCTCGTGCCGCGCGTGACGACGACGGACGAGCTGATGCACCAGGTCGACGACGTGCTGCTCAGCATCGGGCGCGTCGCCCGCGGCGAGAAGGTGGTCGTGATCGCCGGATCGCCTCCCGGCATCTCCGGCTCGACGAACGACATGCGCGTCCACATCATGGGTGACGCGATCGGCGGGGCCGCCCCCGCCTACCAGCAGTTCCGGGGCTGAGCCCCACCGGGCCGGTCCGCCTCGCGGCGGGCCGGCCTTCGTCGTTCCATCGGCGTCGCGAAGGCCGGCCCCAGGCTGCCCGCCTACCGTGACGGGGTGCCACGGGCTTCGATGACCCCGCCGGTCGCGTGCCCCTTCTGCGACATGCCGATCGACCTGGCGGGTGTGCGCGAGGGCGTTGCGATCGTCTGCCCGTGGTGCGACGCGGTCGGTGTGCTCGTGGCGGGGCGGTCCGTGCTCCGGGTCATGCGCTGACGCTGCGTATCGATCCGGTGCTCGCCGTCGCCGACGCCGTCGGTCGCGTACGGTTGCCTCCCATCGCCCGCCGTCGCAAGGAGTCCGCCATGCCCAGGACCGTTCCCCTCGCCGCCGCCGGCCTCGGCGTCGCCGCTGCGCTCACCGCCGTCCTCGCCGCGCCGGCCGTGGCGGCCACGACCGGCGGGGCCTCGGTGACGCACTACTCCTCGTGCGACCCGCTCTTCGCCGACTACGTCGACTGCGCGGTGATCCACGGGACGACGAACACCGTGCAGACGCCGAGCGGCAACCTGATCGTGCAGCTCAACCAGCGCTACTCGAACACGATCAGCCAGGGCGCGACCGTCGTGAGCACCGACTCCGGCGCGATCCACTCCTCCTCCGTGATCTCGATCGCGACCCAGACGACCAAGGTGCAGCGGTCGATCTCGCTCGGCTCCCAGAACGTCGGCGGACGGACGTGCACGATCGGCGTGCGCTACCACGTCACGGCGAACGGGGTGCAGTTCGACTCCACGTCGACCGTCTGCAGCTGAGCACTCGGCGGTCCCCGACCCCGGGCACCAGAGGCTTCGGTCCCTGATCTGCGTTCGGACCGGCCCGGAACGAGCCGAGGAATCCCAGGTCCGTGCCCGGAAATGGGGGCGTTGCGCTCCGCGCCCGCGTGCTTAGACTGCGGACTGCCCCTCCGCTCCCGAAGGCGGAGCGCCGTCGACCCAACGGCGTTCCCGGGGCAGTACCCATGCTGGAAGACACGATGGCGTCCCCCCGCCTCCTTCTGCAGCACCGGCAGCCCTCCGGTGAGCAACGCGACTGGATCGCGCCCGCGGCCCGCGCAGCGGCGACGCACCCTGCCGTCCCGACGGTGGCCGCAGGCCTCGTCGGCGCCGGTCTGACCGCGGCGATCCTCGCGTTCGGCGGACTCGCGGCCGGTCACCGCAGCGGCACCGGCAGCGTCGTGCTGAACACCATCGACGGCTGCGTCGCCCTGCTCGTCGCGTACCTCGCGCACGGCCGCTACCTCCGCGAGCGGCACCTGCGGGATCGCCTGATGGCGCACGGCCTCGCCCTGCTCGGCGTCACGGCGCTGCTGCTGCCGAACCTCAGCCGCCTGCTCGGGCTCGCCGATGTGCACGGCGCCGACATCTGGACGAGCGCGGCGGTGCGGTTCACGGCCGCGCTGCTCATCGCGGGCGGTGCCCTCGCCGGCACCGTGCAGCGTCGGGTGCTCGCTCCCCGCCTCGTGTCCACGATCGGCCCGGTCGTGATGGTCCTGCTCGTGTTCGTGCTCGTGCACCTCGCCGCCCCCGCGCTGCCCGATCCGCTGGTGCCGACTCCCGCCGGCTTCCCCGGGGTGCCCGAGCTCGTGGCGTCGGGACCGTTCGCGGTGCTCCAGCTCGCGGCGGCGACCGGCTTCGCTCTCGCGGCCGTCGCCTTTGCGAGCCGCGCGACCGATGACGTCTTCGTGCGGCTGCTGGGACCGGCGTTCGCGTTCGGTACCTTCGCGCTCGTCAACTACGCGCTCTTCCCGTCCATCTACAGCGACTGGCTGTCCGCCGGCGACGTGCTCCGCACCGTCTGCTACCTGCTGCTCCTCGTGGGTGCCGTGCTCGAGATCCGCCGCTACTGGACCGTCCGCACCGAGGCGGCAGTGCTGCAGGACCGCCGCCGCCTCGCCCGTGAGATCCACGACGGCGTCGTCCAGGAGATCGTCTACATCCGCATGGAGAGCCAGGCGATGCTGCCGGAGCACGGTGCGGCGCACCGCCTGCTCGACGCCTGCGACCGGGCCCTCGACGAGGCGCGCGACGCGGTGCACGCGCTCGCGACCACGCACGACGAGCGCTTCGAGCGGCAGCTGCAGCGCGCCGCGCACGATCTCTCGCGCCGGTTCGACGTGTCCGTCGTGGTCGCGACCCACGCGCACGTCGACGTCTCGGCCGAGCAGCAGCACGCGCTCATCCGCATCGTCCGCGAGGCGATCTCGAACGCCGCCCGCCACGGGCGCGCGCGGCGGATCGACGTGCGGCTTGACCGGCACGACGACCAGCGCGTGCTCTCCGTGGTCGACGACGGCGCGGGATTCGACATCGCGGCGGCCGCCGCGACCGCGGGCGGCTACGGCCTGACGAGCATGCGCGAGCGTGCCGAAGCGCTCCCCGGCACCTTGACCATGCGGTCCACCGCGGGTGCCGGCACGACTGTGGAGGTGACCTGGTGAACGAAGACCCGACCATCCGTGTGCTCGTCGCCGACGACCACGCCGGTCTGCGGCGCCGCGTCGCCGACGTGCTCGTGGCCGGCGGCCTCGAGGTCGTCGGCGAGGCGGCCTCCGCGGATGCCGCCGTCGAGGCCGCGGAGCGGCTGAAGCCCGACGTGGCGCTGCTCGACATCCACATGCCGGGAAGCGGCATCCAGGCCGCTCGCCGGATCAGCGAATCGCTGCCCGACACGGTCGTCGTCATGCTGACGCAGTCCGAGGACGACGCCGACCTGTTCGACTCGCTCCGCGCGGGTGCCGCCGGCTACGTGCTGAAGGCGGGCAACGCCGCGGCGCTCCCGGCCGCCCTCCGCCGCGCGGTCGGCGGTGAGGCGGCGATCGCGCCGTCGCTCGTCACCCGCGTGCTCGGCGAGTTCCGCAACCCGAAGCAGGGCCTCTTCGCCCGCCGGTCGCCCGCCGGCGCGAAGCTGAGCGCCCGCGAGTGGGAGATCATGTCGATGCTCGCTGACGGCCGCTCCACCGACGAGGTGGCGAAGACGCTGTTCGTCTCGCCGACCACGGTGCGCGTGCACGTCTCGACGGTGCTGCGGAAGCTGCAGGTGAAGGACCGCGCGAGCGCGATCCAGCTGCTGAAGACGTCCTAGTCGTTCCGACTGCCGAAGGCGCGGCGGGCATCATGCCCGGCCGCGCCTTCGTCGTTCGGGCCGAGCGGGGGCCCCGTCAGTCTCCCGGAGCCTCACACCCCCGCGGATCTGCAAAGGGCGCGGCCGGCTGAACGCCGGGCCGCGCCCTCGTCGTGGTGCCGGTCCCGCTCGGGCCGGCCGTTCTGCTCAGCAGGCGGGTACCGCTCCCACGCCCGCCATGGCGGTGAGGTCGGCGCCGAGCGCAGCCGCCTCCTCGAGGCTGTGCTCCCGCTCAGCGATGAGGACGAACGGGCCGTCGGTCTCGCCCGTCTCGGGGTCCCGCGACATGCAGAGTCGCGCTGTGACGCCGTCCGCGAGCTGCAGGGGAGCGCCGAGGTGCAGCCAGTCCTCCTCGCCGTCCTGGGTGCCGTGGGGGACGACGCACCACGGCGGGCAGCTCTGCGACGCCGGGCAGTCGGTCGTCGAGGGTGAGATCTGGTGGTTCATCGTCGGGCGTGCTTCCTGTGTCGTGGTGATGCTGGGGGAGGGGGTACGGGACGGGGCCCCGCTCGAGGAGCGGGACCCCGTCGCCGTGCGACTGGCGCGGTTACTTGAGACCGATGGTCACCGTGTAGACCTGCCCGTCATCGAACTTGACGCCCGCGCTGTACCAGTAGCCGCTCGTGCTCGGGGTCTTCCAGTTGTACTGGTACTGCGGACCCGTCGCGTCGTAGCTGAAGGCGCTGCCGCTGTCGGCCGTCGCCGTCGGCGCCGTGTCGTTCACCGGCACGTTCATCGTCGTCTGCTGCTTCGGCGTGAGCCACTCGGGAGCTGTGACCGCCTTCACGACCTGGCCGGCCGCGTTCTTCAGCTGCAGCTTCATCGGGATGGTGCTGCCGGCCTTGAACACGCTCGTCGACGTGCCGACCTGGTGGGCCGTGTCGTTGACGGGCTGGAGGAAGCCGTCCCAGCGGTACTTCACCGTGTAGGTGCCGGTGAGCGTGGTGATGTTGCCCACGTTGTCGGTCGCCGTCGCCGTATAGGTGAAGGTCCCGACACCGCTGGCGTTGCCGCCGGTGACGTTCACCGTGCAGGAGCTGAGACCGGAGCCGGCGTCCGTCGCAGCGCAGGTCCGTGCAGGAACGGCACCAAGGGTGTAGATGCCGCCATCCTTGACGCTGACCGCTCCCATCGTCGGTGCGGTGGTGTCGACCTTCACGAGGACGTCAACACTCGCGGTGTTGCCGGCCGCGTCGGTCACGGTGCCCGTGATCGTGGTCTTCCCGTTCGCGGTCACCGGGGTCGGGGTCGTGCAGCTCGCGACGCCAGACAGTGCGTCGGCGCACTTGAACGTCACAGTGACGCCCTTGCTGTACCAGCCGTCCGCGTTCGGGGTGCTGATGCTCGTAACCGTCGCTGAGATGGTCGGCTTGGTCGTGTCGATCTTCACCGTCGCGGTGTCGGTCGCGCTGACGTTGCCGGCGTTGTCGGTGGCCGTGCCGGACAGCGTGGTGCCGTTCGCGTCGGTCTGGGCCGAGACGGTGACCGGAGCGGTCACGGAATCGATACCCGAGCCGCGGTGGTCGTCACCAGTGAAGGTGACCGAGACCGGCTTGTTCGTCCAGCCGCCCTCGGTGTAGCTGCCCGTGGTGTGGCTCACCGTCGGCGGGGTCTGGTCGATGTTGACCATGAGCGCCTTGTTGCTGGCGGTGTTGCCGGCGACGTCGCTCACGGAGGCGGTGACACTGGTCTGGCCGTCCGCGGTGATCGTCTGGTCTCCGGGGCAGGTGCCGGTGGGGATGCCGGAGAGGTCGTCCGAGCAGGTGAATGAGACGGTGACCGGGCCGGTGTAGTAGCCGTTGTTCCCCATTCGGCCGCTCGTGACCTTGGCCGTGATCGTCGGCGCGGCCTGGTCGAGCTTGACCGTCACGGACTCGGCGCTGCTATTGCCCGCCCTGTCCGTGACCGTGCCGCGCACGACTGTGCCGTCGGTCGTCGACGAGTCCTGAGAGACCGTGACGTCCGGGGTCGTCGTGTCGACGCCCGAGGTCGCGTCGATGCCGGTGAACATCACCGTGACCGGGGAGTTATACCAGCCAGCGGCGTTCGGGGCGCTCGACATCGTGTGACCGGTGGTCGGAGCGACCGTGTCGATGTTCACGCCACTGACCGTCGTCGAGCCGGTGTTCCCGGCGACGTCGTCGACGGTGCGGGTGGTACTGTTCGCGCCCTCCGTGCTCATCGTCGCGTCATCGGGGCAGCCCGTCTTCGCGATGCCCGACAGGGCGTCGGAGCAGGTGAAGTGGGCCTTCACCGGGGTGGTCCACCAGCCGTTGGTCCCCTGCGTACCGATGAGATCCGAGGTGATCGTGGGCGCGGTGTGGTCGAGCTTCACGATGGCCTTGTCGGTGCCGGTGTTGCCGGCGACATCCGTCGACGAGCCGTTCACCACGAGACCGTCGACGGCTGTCTCGTTCTTCTGGATCCACGGAGCGGTGAGGCTGCTCGCGACGAGACCGGAGCCGTTCGCGTCGTCGGTGGCGCTGAAGGTAACGGTGGTGTCGTCCTTCGTCCAGCCGTCGGCATTCGGCGTCGGGCTGATCGTGTGGGTGACAGCCGGGGCGATCGTGTCCCACTTCAGGTGCGCCGTGTTCGGCTGCTCGGCATTGCCGGCGTTGTCGACCGCCCAGTACGTGAGCGTTCCCGTCCCGGAACCGTTCAACGGAACCTCGACTGTCGCACTGTCGCCGGCGACAACCTGCTCGGCCCCGTCGTTCACCGAGTAGCGGATTTCCTTCACACCGGACAGGTTCTCCTGGTCCTTCGCGCCGACGTTCACCTGCACCGACGAGCCGTTGGAGCCGTTGCACCAGCCGTCGTTCGCGAAGCACCCGAGCGAGGCCGTCGACACGGGGGCCGTGCCGTCGATGTTCACCTTCGGCGTCGTGATGCCGGGCGTCGTGTTGCCGGCCTTGTCGGTCGCGTCGGAGCTCGGCTTGGACTGGCCCGCGCCGTCGCCCGAGATGGTGTCGCTGGTCGGGCAGCCGGCCACGCCGGAGCCGGCGCTGCCGTCCGCAAGCTGCGGGTCAGTGCAGGTGTAGTCGAACGTCACGGCGTGGTTGTACCAACCGGCACCATTCGGGTCGGTGGTCGCCTTAGCGCTGATGGTCGGGCCCGTCATGTCGATGTTGATACCGCTGACCGAAGCCGCGTCACTCGTGTTGCCGGCGGCGTCCTTCACGGTCTGGGCGCCGGTGGTGAAGCCGGTGCCCTCCGTGTCGAAGGTCACGTCACTGGGCCGCGTGGTCTTGTCGATGCCGGACAGCGCGTCCGCGGCGCTCCAAGTCACCGTCACTGGCGAGTTGTACCAGCCGGCCGCGTTCGCGGCGTCGACGACCGGGATCAGCGTCGGCTTCGTGGAGTCGATGCTGATGTCGCTGATCGTGTAGCCACCGGCGGTGACGTTGCCGGCGGCGTCCGTCGCCGTGTCGCTCGTAATCGACTGGTTCGCGGCGTCGCTCGAGAGCACCTGGTCTGCCGGGCAGCTCGCGACGCCGGACAGATCGTCCGTGCAGGAGTAGTGCATCTTGACCGAGCTGCGGTACCAGCCAGCCGAGTTCGGCTTCGTGGTCGGTGCACCCGAGATGGTGGGCGCGAGGCGGTCGATCTTCAGGTGCTGCACCGCGACGGCGTCGCTCTCGTTACCCGCGAGGTCCTTGACCGTCACCGGGCCCGTGCCGACGTCCGTGCCGGAGGCCGTGATGGTCGTCGGGGCCTGGATCGAGCTCGGGTCGACACCGGAGAGCGTGTCATCGCCGGTCCAGGTCACGACGACGTCGCCGTGGTACCAACCTGCTGCGTTCGGCGCCTCCGAGAGGAGATAGCCCGCGACCGGCTTGGTCATGTCGACGTTGATGCCCGAGACCTTCGCGCTCGCGGTGTTCCCGGCCTTGTCGCTCGCGGAGCCGCTCACGGACTGGGCCTTGCCCTCGGACAGCGTCGTGCTGTCAGCGCAGGTCTGCACGCCGGAGAGAGCGTCGGCGCAGGTGAAGTGCACCGTCACGGGTGCGCTGTACCAGTGATTGCTGTTCGGGTCGGAGGTGGCGCCACCGGAGATCGACGGTGCGGTGCGGTCGATCCTCAGGCCGTAGAGACCAGGCGCACTGGCGTTGCCGGCCTTGTCCTGGATCGGCGCCGAAGTCGCGGTGAGCGAGTCGCCCTCACCGGTCACCGTCGTGTCGGCCGGCTGCGTGCTCGAGTCGATGCCCGAGAGGCCGTCGTCGCCCTGCCACTTCACGGTGACGTCGGAGTTGTACCAGCCGTTCGCGTTGGGCTGGGTGGCCGGGACGCCGGTCAGCGTCGGGGCCGTCTTGTCGAGGTTGATGCCGCCGACCTTGACGGAGCTGTGGTTGCCTGCGTTGTCGAAGGCGTCGCCCGTCACGGACTGGTCCGCGCCCTCGTTGGTGACGACCGCGTCCGGGCTGCAGCCGGCGACGCCGGTGACGATGGCGGACTTGATGCCCGAGGTGACGTCGTTGCAGGTGAAGTGCACGGTGACCGGCTGCTTGTACCAGCCGTTGCCGTTCGGGGTCGCCGTTGCGGCGCCGGTGATGGTCGGCGCTGTCGCGTCGACGGCGAGCGCCTTCGTCTGCGACCGCTCGACGTTGCCGGCCAGGTCGACGCTCCAGTAGGTCACGGTGTGCTGGCCGTCGGAGAGGTTCGCGGTGAAGGGGTCGCCGTAGGTGTTCGTGTCGCCCGCGTCGATGCGGTAGTAGATCTTCGCCACGCCGGAAGCGCCGTCCGTCGCCGAGAGGGCGAAGGGGATGCCGTTCGTGACGAACCAACCGCTGTCGGGCACCATCGGGTCGGTGATCGAGGTGACCGGCGCGGTGGTGTCGACCCGCAGCGTCAGCGGCGTGCCGGACTGCTCGACGTTGCCCGCCACGTCGACGCTCCAGAATCGGATCGCGTGGGTGCCCTCGGTGCTGAAGGAGAAGGCACCCGAGTAGGTCGCGGCGTCGCCGTCGTCGACCGAGTAGTAGGTGTGGGCGATGCCGGACAGGTTGTCCACCGCGTTCAGCGTGACCTTGACGGGCGCGCCGTACCAGCCGTTGGCGTTCGCGGCGGGCACGTCGGCCGTGGTGGTCGGGGCTCCGCGGTCGATCTGGATACCGCTGATGGTCTTCGTGGTCGTGTTACCGGCCAGGTCGGTGCAGGTCGCCGAGGCGGACAGGTTGCTGCCCTCGCCCGTCACGACGCTGTCGGCAGGCTGGGTCGGCACGCCGGAGAGGGCGTCGGTGCAGGTCCAGTGAACGGTGACGTCCCCGGTGTGCCAGCCGTCGCTCACGCTGCCGGTGAGGATCGGCGCCGTCTTGTCGATGTTGACGTGGCTGACGCCGGCGCTGCCGGTGTTGCCGGCGACGTCGGTCGCGGAACCGGTGGCGGACTGGTCCGCGCCCTCGACGAGCACCTTCGCGGGGGAGGTGGATGCGACGCCGGAGAGCGCGTCGGTCGCGCTGTAGGAGATCGTGACGTCGCGGTTGTACCAGCCGTTGTCGTTCGCGGGGCCGTCGGCCTTCGCGGTGACGACCGGCGCGGTCGTGTCGATGCGGACGTTCGCGCTGTCGGTGGCGGAGTTGCCCGCGTTGTCGGTCGCGGTGCCGGTGACCGTGTAGCTGCCCTCGGTGGACTTCGTGACGGGCGGCGAGCAGCTCGCGACCCCCGAGCCCTGGTCGACGCAGCTGAACGTCACGGTGACGGCCTGGTTCGTCCAGGCGCCGTCCTTGTAGCTGAGCGGGGTGAAGGCGTGCGCGATCGTCGGGGCGGTCCGGTCGATCTTCACGTGCGCGGTGTTCGCCGTCTCGACGTTGCCGGCCATGTCCGTGCTGAAGAAGCTGATGACATGGTCGCCCTCGGAGGAGAGCGCGAAGCTCGTGCCCCGCTGCAGCGCACCGCCGTCGATCGAGTAGTTGGTGAAGTCGACGCCCGAAAGGCCGTCGTTCGGGGTCAGGGTGACGGTCACGCTGCTGCTGTTCGTCCAGCTGTTCGACGTCCCCGAGACGCTCGTGGTCGGCGCCGTGCGGTCGATCTTGACGGCGCCGCTGGTCGCTGTGGTGCTGACGCCCGCGCCGTTCGTCACGGTCCGGCTCGCGGTGACCGCGGAGCCCTCAGCGGTGATCGTCGAGTCGGCGGGCGCGGTCGGGATGCCGGACTCCGGGTCCTTTGCGGTCCACTGGACGACGACGTCGTTCCGGTACCAGCCGTTCGCGTTCGGCGACACCGCGACTGCGGACGTCAGCGTCGGCGCCGTCGTGTCGACCTTGAGCGCACCCGAGGTCGCCGTCGTGGTGTTGCCGGCGTTGTCGATGGCGGTACCGGTGACGGTGCCGCTCGAGGTGATCGTCTTCGAGTCGCCGCTCGTGCCGTCGGCGAGACAGCTCGCGATGAGGGACAGGGCGTCGGAGCAGGTGAACTTCACGGTGGTGGCGCTCGTGTACCAACCGTTGCTCCCCGCGGTGCCGGTGATCGAGGGTGTGATGGTCGGCGCGACCTGATCGAGCTTGACGGTGGCCGACTGCGTCGTCGAGTTCCCGAGGTTGTCCGCAACGGTGATGCTCTTCGTCGACGTGCCGTCGGTGCTGACCGTGGTCTTCGCCGGAGCGGAGGAGACGCCGGATCCCCCGTCGGTCGCGGACCAGACGATGTCGGTGCTGGCCTTCGTCCAGCCGGCGGTGTTCGCGGCGGGGCTCAGCGTGTACCCGACCACGGGTCCCGTGTTGTCGACGGTGTAGGCCGGGGTTGAGGTTGCGCCACCAGTGGTGCAGGCGGTGACCTTATTGTTCGCAGCGCTCGAAATGGCGACGTAGACGCTCTGTACGCCGTCGGCGCCCGCCGGGCTCTTCGTGACACCTGGGAACGTCCAGGTCTTGGGCGTACCGGCCGATCCGGGCGTCCCCGTTTGGATGCCGAGCAGCGTCGCGTTTCCGGTGCTCGAGGTGCTCACGCTGACGCATCCCGCGTCGCCCGACGTCGTCACAGTCAGGTTCAGGAACACCCCACTCTTCGCGAAGAACGCGCCGCCGGTGGCCGTGTAGGTGCCGGCAGTCCCGTTCTGGCCGCTGTACACCGCGCTGGCGATCGTGGGGTTGTTGTTGACCGCGAACGCCGGCGTCACCTGCAAACCGCTCACCACGAGGGCGAGGGTCGCGGTGGCGCTGACGGCGAGGCGGCGGCTCGAACGCAGCTTCAGCGCGCGGACGAGACGGGGGAGACGCAGAGGGGTACGCATGGGGATCCTTGGGTGAGGACGCAGAGGGCTGGGGAGGGCCCGGATCGACGCTACGGGCTGAAGGGCGGCTGAGACAGGCTCCTGTTCAGGGGTCTGAACATTCGCGACCGTCCCGGATTCAGGGGTCGTAGGCGGTGGTCGGGGAGCCGACGGGCAGCACGTCGCGGCCGTAGTCGGTGATCGTGTAGCGGCCGCACTGGATCGCCACCGGTGCCGGGGCGCCGGCGATCGGCTCGATCACGGCCCCCGGTGTCGCGTCGTCCGTGACGACGAAGGACACGAGCCGCGGCCGGTAGTCGTCGCGGTTCACGAGCCACAGGTAGGCGTGGAAGGTCTTGTTCACCTGCAGCAGCTGGGCCGGGTCGGCGAGGTACGCCTTCGGCCCGCGGATCGTGAAGAACCGGCCGGCACCCACGCGGTGCGAGGCGGTGATCCAGCTGTCGAGGCAGCGGATCGACGGATCCTGCTGCGACGCGGCGACGGCGACCCCGCCGGAGGTCAGCGCCGTGCCGACGAGCGCGAGCGCGACGAGACCCGCGACGAGGCGGCGCGGCAGCCGGGGGAGCCGCGCCGGCAGCAGGCGGGGGAGCAGCGCCACCGCGAGGAGCGGCGCGAAGTAGGCGGGCTGCAGGTAGCGGTAGGCGGGGGTCCCCGCGGCGACCACCACGACGAGCACGAGCACGGGCGCGAGCCAGCCGAAGGTGGCCGCGACCATCGGACCGGCCTCACCTCGGCGGACGGCACGGACCGTGGACCACGCGGCGAAGGCGAGGAGCAGGGCGTCCACGGCGATCGAGACGGCGCCGGCCGGCGTCGCCGCGTGCTCGACCGTGAGCCGCAGGTAGTAGCCGAACAGCACGTGCAGGCCCTGGCCGGGATCCGCGTACCCGCTCGTGTCCTTCGCGATGTGCGAGGCGAACGGGAGCCGCAGCAGCAGCCCGAGCACCGAGCCCGCGGCGAGCAGGACGACGACCCGGCCGAGTCCGCGCCAGGGGAGCAGGTTCCGGCCGGCGGCGAGCAGCATCGCGACGGCGAGCGGCGCGACGGCCCAGACGAGGAACAGCGGGTCCGTGAGGACCGAGACCGTGGTGAGCGCGAGCAGCGCCACCGGAAGCCGTCGGCGCGCGGGCGACGTGGCCCGCACGGCGAGCGGTACCACCGCGATCGCGGCGATCAGCGTGGCGCTGTAGTAGGTCGTCGTCGTGATGAGCGAGGGCAGCTCCGCGGCGTCCCAGGACGCGCTCGAGTCGAGCAGCCCGAGGCCGACGAAGACGGCGAGGGCGAGCAGGGCGCCGGCGACCTGCCGCGACCGCGACATCGCGGGGACGAGCATCCGCGGCACGAGCCGGAGCGCGGCGTAGAGGAGGAGGAGGTTGACGACCCCGTTGGCGGCGAGGGCGGCGCGCACGCCGGGGATCACGGCGGCGATCGCGAGGTAGATCGCGGTCTCCGGCAGGAACAGCACCGCGGAGAGCGACCAGTCCTGCGGGCGGCCGTCCAGCAGCGAGCCGCGGATCAGCGCGGGCAGCACCGAGTCGGCGTCGGAGAAGAGCATCCACGACCGCGCGGTGACGGTGACGTGCCAGACCGCGAGCAGGGCGAGCGCGAACGCGATCGCGGCGCCGGCCAGCTCGATCCGCAGACCGCCCACGCGCGCGGAGGCGGCCCGGGTCGCGGCGGGCGACGGCGCGGGCAGGGTGGCGGTCATCGGGTTCCAGGTCGTCGAGAGATGGAGCGGCAAGGGCCGCGCTTCCCGCTCGTGGCGGGAGCGCGGCCCTGTCAGACGCAGATCAGACCGCGCCGCCGACCGTGTTGAACAGCGTGCTGAGGTTCGTCCCGACGAGCGCGACGGCCGCGATGATCACGATCGCGATCAGCGACACGATCAGGCCGTACTCGACGGCGGTCGCCCCGGTCTCCTTGGTGCGGAGGTCGGACAGGAGGGTGGACAGGGACAGGAGGAGCTTCATACGTGGGTTCCGTTCACTCGAGGGGTGCGAGGAGGCGTGCCGGGGGCACCGGACGTCCCGGGCAACATATGGCCGCGTCGGGAGCCGTGGACGGGCGCGTTCAGAAGTCCCAACATTCGCTTGATCGTCGAGCGGCCCCTCGCGTCGTGCCGGCGCCGGTGCAGCGCGGGTGGCTCAGCGGCAGTGGCCCTTGCGCGATCGGTGCCGCAGCTGCCGGCCCCTCGAGGCGGCGTTCAAAGGTCTGAACGCGGAGGGAGCGCCGCGGTGGACCCGACCGTACGTTCTCCCTCGTTCGGTTCAACGAGCCGGGCTACCCCCTCCTCCTACCCCTTGAAGGACCACCCACCATGAAGCTCCTCGTCACCCTCCAGGCCCTGCTCAACAGCCTCCGTTCGGACGAGAAGGGCGCGACCGCCGTCGAGTACGGCCTGATCGTCTCCCTGATCGCCATCGTGATCATCGCCGCCGTCGCCCTCGTCGGCACGAACCTCAGCACCCTGTTCAACACGGTCGCCGGCCGGGTCTGAACCGAACCACCCGCGAAGCGGCGTCATCCCAGTCGGTGACGCCGCTTCGGCATTGGAGGAACGACATGCGTCGTCTGCGCCTGCGCGACGACCGAGGCGCAGCCGCGGTCGAGTTCGCGCTCGTCTCGATCCCGCTGCTCATGCTGCTGATCGGGATCGTCACCTACGGGCAGGTCTTCCTCCGCCAGAACTCCCTGACCAACGCCGCACGGATCGGTGCCCGCACCGCCGCCATCGAGGTGGCCGCCAACCGATCCGGGGCGATCGCGGACGCGCAGTCCGCAGCCGCGGCGGCCACGGTCATGCCGACCGTCGCCGCGTCGCAGGTCACCATCTCGTCCGTCTACTGGAACGGCAGCTCCTACACGGCCTTCACGCCGACGAGCTGCACCTCTCCGGTCGCGGGACAAACCATCTACATGAAGGCGACGATCACGGTGAGCAGCACGGACCTCAGCTACTCGTCCCTGCTCCCCGTGCCGTCCTCACTCACCGGAACGGCGGTCATGCGATGCGACGGCTGAAGAGGCTGCTGTCCGAGCAGCACGGGGCGACGGCGGTCGTCGTCGGACTGCTCATGATCCCGCTGATCGCCCTCGCCGGCGCCGGGATCGACGCGGGAAGCCTGTACTGGGAGAACGCCCAGCTGCAGAACACCGCCGACGCGTCCGCCGTGGCGATCGCGAAGCACTGCATGGCCACGAACGAGGCCGGCACGACGTCGCAGGCGATCGCCAACCAGCTGGTCACGGGCAACGAGAGCGCCCCGTCGAGCGCGATCGTCGCGAAGCCCTTCTTCGGCACGAGCGGCACCCTCGCCGAGTGCGGCGGGGGCTTCACGACGGTGTTCGCGCAGCGCGCGAACTCGCCGCATCCGCTGCTCTCCGCGTTCGGTCTCGGCACCACCCCGGTGACGGCGTGGGGCTCTGCCTCCTGGGGCTCCCCGTCCGCCGCCACGACGACGTTCCCGATCGCCATGGCCTACTGCCAGTTCCCGACGACCGCGCTCAGCAACACCTCGACCGTGCAGCTCTACAAGCTGAACCAGTCGAGCGGCCAGTCGAACGGCAACGGGAACGGCAACGGGAACGGCAACAGCGGCAACGTGACGTGCCCGAACGGGGTCACCACCTACCCGGGCGGCTTCGGCTGGCTCTCCAACAACCTGTGCGGCGTCGCGGCCGTCGACAACAACTGGGTGAACGCCGTTCCTGGCAACTCGCCGCCCCAGAACTGCACCCTGACGATCGGCCAGGTGGCGCTGGTCCCGCTCTACGACGGCTACCAGGGCACCGGCGCGAACGCCCAGTTCCACATCTACGGATTCGCGGCCCTCCAGATCCAGGGCTGGACCTTCCCCGGCAACAGCAGCTCGAACGCCTCGTCGCTCACGCCGAGCTGCCAGGGCTCCTGCAACGGCATCTGGGGCCGCTTCATCAACTTCACCTTCACCGGCGCCGATGTCACCGCCTACGGCGGCCCGACGACCACGGGTGTCTCCACCGTGCAGGCGCAGCCCAACCCCTCCCCGCTCCCGACCCCCTGAAGCAGCGAAATGACCACCAAACGCATCCTCGGCATCGTCCTCGCCGTCGTCCTCGCCCTCCTCGGCGGCATCGCCCTCACCGGCTACGTGAGCGGCGCGGACGCCCGCGCCCTCGCCGGCACGAAGACGGTGGACGTGTACGTCGCGAAGACCACCATCCCCGTCCGCACCTCCGGCGACTCCGTCGCGCCCTACCTGGAGGTGAAGCACATCCCGGCCGTCGCCGCGGTCGCCGGCCGCGTCACGAGCCTCAGCCAGCTCCACGGCCTCAAGGCGAACTCCGCCATCGAGGCCGGTGAGCAGCTCATCACCGCTCGGTGGAGCAGCGCCGCGAAGGTCGCTGCGGGCACGCCCATGGGCATGGGCAAGGACATGGAGGCCGTCACGATCTCCGTGCCCGCGCAGCAGGCCGTCGGCGGCAGGCTCAAGGCGGGCGACATCGTCGGGGTCATCCTGCTCGCGACGCCGAAGGGCTCGAGCAACGGGCCGACGGCGTGGCAGAAGCTGCACAACGTCAAGGTCCTGCAGGTCGACGGGGCCGTGGCGCCCGGCTCCGCCGCGGCGTCGGGCTCGTCGAACGCCGGCAACGTGTCGGTCACCCTCGCGCTCGAGGTCGACCCGGCCACCCAGGTGATCTGGACCCAGGCCAACGGCACGGTGTGGTTGACGCTCGAGCAGTCGACGACCGACCACACGTCCAACTCGCAGGTGGACGGGTCCGCCGTCCTCGGAGGGAGCACCTTCGATGCCTCGAACTGATCGCTCGCAGCCCGTTCTCGAGCAGGAGCGCGAGCAGGCGCCCGCCGCGGTCGCGGGGCTGGACGCGCCCGCGCCTGTCGCCGTGGATCGGATCGTCGACGCCGCCGGTGCTCCCGGCGGTCCCGGGCGGATCCTCGTCGTGGTCTCGCCGAAGGGCGGCCTCGGCAAGACCACGCTCGCGGCGAACCTCGCCGTCGGGCTGGGTCGCATCGCACCCGACTCGGTCGTGCTCGTCGACGCCGACCTGCAGTTCGGCGACATCGCGAACGTGCTCGACCTGGACGCCCCGCACCGCATCCCCGAGCTCGTGAACGGCCTCGCCGCGTCGGACGACCTCGTGCTGAAGGCGTTGCTCGCCCCGCACCCCGCCGGCTTCTTCGTCGCCCCCGGCGCCGAGTCGCCGGTGGACGCGGAGCGCGTCTCCCCGGAGCAGCTCGGGGCCCTGGTCCAGCGGCTCGCCGCCACGTTCCGCTACGTGATCGTCGACACGACGCCGGGTCTCGGGGAGCACACGCTCACGGCGCTCGACGTCGCGACGGACGCGATCGCGATCTCCGGTCTCGCGGTGCCGAACCTCCGGGCGCTCCGCACCGAGCTCGCCGTGCTGCGCCGCATCGGCTTCGCGCCGCAGGCGCGCCACCTGGTGCTGAACCAGGCGGTCGACCCCGGCGGCCTCCTGCCGCGCGATGCCGAGGCGATCCTCCAGGAGCCGTTCGACGTCGTCATCCCGCACTCGAGGTCGGTGCCCGTCAGCACGAACCGGGGCGTGCCCTTGCTGCTCGACTCGCCCCGCGACCCGGCCGCCAAGGCCGTCGTCGACCTCATCGCCCGCATCACCGCGACCGACGCGAAGACCCTCCGCGCCAGCATGAAGAGGAGCGCCTGATGAAGCTCAGCGATCGCATCGACGCCGCCCGCAGCGGCGCCGTGCTCGGCACCGCGACGCCGCTCGCCGGCGCCGGGCCCAAGCGCGCGGTCCGCCGCTCCTCCGCCGGGCGCGACCGTCAGCCGGTCGCACCGGTGCCGATCCGGCCGGTCGACCCGCTGGCCGAGTTCAAGGAGAAGGCCGCGCAGGCGCTCTTCGAGCGCATCGGCGGCCGGATGAACGACGCCGAGCTGAGCGAGGACCGGCTCCACGCCGTCGCCCGCGAGGAGCTGCTGAACATCGTCGGCGAGGAGCAGATGCCCCTCACCGAGGAGGAGCGCGGCCTGCTGATCGACGAGATCGGCGCCGACGTGCTCGGCTACGGGCCGATCGAGCCCCTGCTCGAGGACCCCGAGATCACCGAGATCATGGTGAACGGCCCCGACCGCATCTACGTGGAGCGCAGCGGCCGCATCGAACTCGACCCGTCGGCGTTCACCGGCGAGGCGCAGCTCCGGCGCGTGATCGAGCGCATCGTCTCCCGGGTGGGCCGTCGTATCGACGAGTCCTCACCGCTCGTCGACGCCCGCCTCGAGGACGGCTCGCGCGTCAACGCGATCATCCCGCCGCTCGCGGTGAACGGCTCGTCGCTGACGATCCGCAAGTTCTCGCGCGACCCGTTCGGCATCGACGACCTCATCGGCTTCGGCACCCTCTCCGACGAGATGGCCGCGCTGCTCGAGGCCTGCGTGCAGGGCAGGCTCAACGTGATCGTCTCCGGCGGCACCGGCACCGGCAAGACCACCCTCCTGAACGTGCTCTCCTCCTTCATCCCCGAGGACGAGCGCATCGTCACGATCGAGGACGCGGTCGAGCTGCAGCTGCAGCAGGACCACGTCGTCCGGCTCGAGTCGCGCCCCGCGAACATCGAGGGCAAGGGTGAGATCACGATCCGCGACCTCGTCCGCAACTCGCTCCGCATGCGCCCCGACCGCATCGTCATCGGCGAGTGCCGCGGCGGCGAGACCCTCGACATGCTCCAGGCGATGAACACCGGCCACGAGGGCTCGCTCTCGACCGTGCACGCGAACTCGCCACGCGACGCCGTGTCCCGCCTCGAGACGCTCGTGCTCATGGCCGGCATGGATCTGCCGCTCCGCGCGGTGCGCGAGCAGATCGCCTCCGCGGTCGACGTGATCGTGCAGATCAGCCGCCTCCGCGACGGCACCCGGCGCATCACCCAGATCACCGAGGTGCAGGGCATGGAGGGCGACATCGTCACCCTCCAGGACGCCTTCGTCTTCGACTACTCGGCCGGCATCGACGGCAGCGGCCGCTTCCGCGGCCACGCCGTGCCCACCGGCGTCCGCCCCCGCTTCGCCGAGCGGCTGAAGGACCAGGGCATCGAGCTGCCGAGCACCCTGTTCCTCCCCGCGCCCCCGCGGATCCCGGCATGAGCCCGCTGATGGGCCTGCTCGGCCTGCTCCTCGTCCTCGGCGCGCTGCTCGTGCTCGTGCTCCTCGTGCTCGCGCCCTCCGGGCCCCGCATCCCCGCCGCTCGCCGGCGCGCTCCCGGCGCGGTGCCGGTGTCGACGCTGACGAAGATCACGGACCGGACCGTCGGCGTCATCGACGGCATGATGCGCCGGCGCGGCGGCCAGCAGACCCTCGCCGGCGGGCTCGACATCGCGGGGGTGGCGACGCCGCCGGCCGCGTTCGTGCTCCTCGTGGTCTGCGCGGCAGCCGTGCTCTCGGCGCTCGGCATCCTCCTGAGCGGCGTCACGCTGTGGTCGATCCCGGTCGCCGTGATCTTCGCGGCGCTCGCGCCGATCGGCGCCCGCGTCGTGCTCTCCTTCCGCACCGGCCGGCGCCGCGCCGCGTTCGCCGACCAGCTCGACGACTCGCTCGGCCTGCTGTCCGGCGGTCTCCGCGCCGGGCACAGCCTGCTGCGGGCGATCGACAGCGTGTCCCAGGACATCGAGTCGCCGACGAAGGAGGAGTTCGCCCGTGTCGTGAACGAGACCCGCATCGGCCGGGACCTCGGAGACGCGCTCAACCAGACGGCCGACCGGATGCGGAGCGAGGACTTCCGCTGGGTCGCGCAGGCGGTCGCCATCAACCAGGAGGCCGGCGGCAACCTCTCCGAGGTGCTCGAGCAGGCGAGCCGGACGATCCGTGAGCGCGGCGAGATCCGGCGCCAGGTCAAGGCGCTGAGCGCCGAAGGCCGCCTCTCCGCGCTCGTGCTCCTCGCGCTGCCCGTCGGTGTGCTCGGGATCCTGCTGCTGATCAGGCCCCAGTACTTCGCCGGCTTCTTCTCGAACCCGCTCGGCCTCGTCGCGATGGGCGTCGCGGTCGTGCTGATGATCGTCGGCTCGCTCTGGATGCGCGTCATGGTGAAGGTGAAGTTCTGATGGCCCTGTTCCCGCTCCTCGCCTCGTTCGCCGTCGCCGGCGGGCTCGCCGCGGCCGTGCTGCTCCTCGCGCTCCGACCCGCGAGGACCGCCGGCGTCCCGGAGGTTCCCGGGGCAGCGCCGCACCCGCGCGGCCCGCGCCGGACGGCCTTCGACACCCTGCCCCCCGGGTACCGGCGCATGCTCGAGCGCCTGGTCATGCACGCCGGCCGCCCCGCGAGCTGGACCCCGCGAAAGGTGCTGCTCGCGAAGCCCGCGATCGCCCTCCCGGTCGCGCTGCTCGCGCTCGTGTGGATCCGGATGGATCCGGCGCCGTTCCGGGTCGCTCTCGCCCTCATCGCGGTGGGCGTGGCGTTCTTCACGCCCGACCTGCTGCTCTGGAGCCGCGGCATCGAGCGCCGGCAGAAGATCGACCTCGCGCTGCCGGACACGCTCGACCAGATGACGATTTCCGTCGAGGCGGGCCTCGGGTTCGAGTCGGCCATGGCCAAGGCGGCGACGAACGGCAGCGGGCCGCTCGCGGACGAGCTGATCCGCACCCTGCAGGACCTCAGCATCGGGCGGGCCCGTCGCTCGGCCTACGAGGCCCTCGGCGAGCGGACCTCCTCGGTGGACCTCCGCCGCTTCGTCCGGGCGGTCATCCAAGCCGACGTCTACGGCATCGCGATCGCCGACGTGCTGCGCGTGCAGGCCTACGAGATGCGCATCAAGCGCCGGCAGCGCGCCGAGGCGCAGGCGATGAAGGTGCCGGTCAAGGTCCTCTTCCCGCTCATGTTCTGCATCCTGCCGGTGCTGTTCATCGTGATCCTCGCGCCGGCGGCGCTGAACGCCTTGAAGGCGTTCGGCTGATCCTCGCGCATCACACCGGAGGGCCCGCGGCAGGTGCCGCGGGCCCTCCGTCGTTCCGGTGCCGCGACTGCCCACGCGTCGAGGCAGCCGCCCTCGGGTGCGGGCGTGCTCGGTTGCGATGCTGTCGCGGTCGTGTGAACCGCCCCGACCTCTCGCTGCATGGACTGTGGTCGTCGCGCCGCTTGCCCTTGGCCGTCGCCCAGGATGGCGTGGGTCTCGGCGGGCGCTCCGCGAGCTGCGAACGCCTTGCGGGGCGCCGGCACCCGGACCGAGGGTCCTGGGGCGGTCGCCCGAGCACGCGGTTCAGCCGAGGGGGACCTCGGTCAGGGCGGTCCGTCCGTCTGACGTGGCACGCTCACCGGCGCCGCCGCGCAGCGACGCGACGGCCTGCACGAGCAGCACGACCTCGAGCGCGTTCCGCGCGGTGAGGGCGAGCAGCGACACCGGGCCGAGGGCGAGCACGGGTGGGAGCACCCACAGCTGCGTCAGCAGGGCGACCAGCAGGACGCGTGCGGCGAGCCGGCGGCTGCGCGCAGGGTCCTCGATCAGCCCGAGCACCACGGGCGCCGCGAGCCACGTGACGTACTGCGGCGACCCGACCTTGTTCAAGGCGATCAGCGCGAGGACGAGCGCCAGCACGATGCCGGCGAGATCCTGCCGCCTGCCGTCGCGGGGGCGCCGGAGGATGTGCACGACGATGCCGACGACCACGAGCGCCATGGCGAGCGTGCTCGCCGACGCGAGCTGCGTCACGCCGGGACCGACGAGCTCGGGGTCGAGCATGCGCGGGTCGAACACGACGCGCGCGTCGCTCAGCCCGAACACGCGAAGCCAGAGCAGCGGGGTGCCGATCGGTGCCTCGAGCTCGATGCCGCGCTGCGACTGCTGAGCCAGGAACGACAGCACGTGCCCGATTCCGCCGAATGCCGCGTCCGCGCAGAGGACCGCGACGGTCGTTCCCGCGGCCGCGAGCGCCACGGCCGGGCGCCGCGGACCGCGGAGCAGGGCCGCCACCAGAACGGCCGCGGGCCAGACCTTGATCCACGCCGCGAGTGCGAGGAGCGCCGCGGCGAAGCGCGGCCGATCGGCGAGGTGGAGCAGCGCGATGATCGCGAGCGGCGCGGCGATCGAGTCGAGCCGGGCGAGCGAGACGGGCCCGAGCGCGAGCAGCAGGACCATCCACCAGGTCGCCGCCCGGCGGCTCCGCCGCAGCACGGCGGCATAGGCGACGGCGTCGAGCGCTGTCACGAGCAGCAGCCAGGTGAGGAGGTAGGCGCCGGGCAGCGCCCCCGCGAGCAGGATCGGCAGCAGGGCGAGGACCGGGTAGACCCAGTCGCTCTGGACGCCCACGAGGACGCCGGACTGCGCCCAGTCGCGGAACCAGCCCTGGTACACCTCGGTGACGTCGCCGAAGCCGGTGAAGGGCGCCAGCGCGGCGAGCAGCAGGTGGGTCGCGGCGAACAGGGCCCAGGGGCTGCCGAGGCGCCGCATCGCCGCCGTGGTCACGCGCGTACGACGGCCGCGCTGCCCGTCGCCGGGCGCGATCCGATCGACCCGAGCCGCGTCCCGGCGAGTACGCGCCGGCAGGATCCCATGAGCAGCACGAGGTAGAGCGCGTTGCGGGCGGTGAGGCCGAGCAGCGGCAGCGCGCCGAGGTTCAGCGCGGCGGCGTAGGACGACAGCTGCGTGAGCAGCGCGAGCGCGACCACCGTCGTCGCGGTGCGCCGGAACGTGGCCGGATCGACGACGAGGCCGAGCACGACGGGTGCGGCGA
Organism: Amnibacterium sp. CER49; assembly: GCF_029846255.1. Lineage (GTDB taxonomy): Bacteria > Actinomycetota > Actinomycetes > Actinomycetales > Microbacteriaceae > Amnibacterium. The sequence continues at coordinate 112,331 of NZ_JARVWQ010000002.1, forward strand.
GCCAGATCACGTACTGCGGCGATCCGACCTTGTTGAAGGTGATGAGGACGAGCAGCAGGGCGAGCACGAGGTGCGCGAACCGTCCGGTGCCCGCCCACGATCCCCGGCGTGAGCCGCGAAGCGCGACCACGGCGAGCGCCACGACGAGCGCGGCCGTCAGCGCGGTGACGATCTCGCCGGCGGCGGCGCTGCCGTCCCCGACGAGCTGCACGTCGAGCAGGTGCCGGTCGAAGTAGGTGCGCACGTGGCCGAGGCCGAACGCGCCGAGCCAGAGGAAGACCGTGCTGACCGGCGCCTCGATCTGCAGTCCACGGGTCGACTGCTCGGGGAGGAACGACAGCAGGTGCGGCAGGCCGCCGAGCGCCGCGTCGAGCGCGACGACGGCCGCGGTCGTCGCGGCGGCCGCGAGACCCACCAGCCGCCGGGACCGCGTGGCGGTCCAGGCGGCGAGCACCGCGGCGGCGGGCCAGACCTTGATCCACGCCGCGACCGTGAGCAGCGTCGACGCGACCGCGGGCCGCTCGGCGAGCAGCAGGAGCCCCGCGATCGCGATCGGGGCGGTCACCGAATCGAGGCGGGTCAGCGCGACGGGCCCGAGCGCGATCAGGAGCACCATCCACCAGATCGCGGCGCGGCGGCTGCGCCGCAGCAGCATCGCGAAGGCCGCGGCGTCGAGCACGGTGACGAGCAGCACCCAGCCGAGGAGGTAGGCGCCGGGGACCGCGCCCGCGGCGAGGATCGGGACGAGCGCGAGCACCGGGTAGACCCACGGGCCGTCGATCCCGACGAGCGTGCCGTGCTGCGCCCAGGTCTCGAACCAGGGCCGGTAGACGACGGTCACGTCGCTCGCGAGCGGCGACAGGACCGACAGCAGCAGGTGCGCCACCGCGAACAGCGCCCAGGCCTCGTAGCGCGTGCGCAGGCCGTGCCGGCTGCGGGTGGACGGCGATCCGGCGACGGCCCCGGCGGCCTCGACCGCGATCATGCGAGCGCGACGGCGAGCAGCGCGCCCGCCAGCATCGAGGGGCCGAACGGGATGGCGCCGTGCAGCCCCACGCGCTTCGTCAGCAGGGCCACGAGGGCCACGACGCCGTTCAGGAGCACCGCGAAGACGAGCGCGAGCAGCCAGGTGGACAGGCCGAGCGCGCCCGCGGCCGCGCCGACGACGAGCGCGAGCTTCACGTCCCCCATGCCCACCTGCCCGTGGCTGGCGACGGCGAGAGCGAGGAACAGCGTGAACATGCCGGCCGCGCCGAGCAGGACGCCGACAGCGACGCCCGGCCGGCCGTCGAGGAAGCCGTCGAGGACGAGCGCGCCGCCGACCGCGACCGCCGTGGGCAGCACGATCCGATCCGGCAGGCGACGCTCGGCGAGGTCGACGATCGAGAGCACGACCGCCGCCGCCGCGAGCACGAGGTACGCGGGCAGGACCGGCGCCGGGCCGAGCCGCAGCGTGAGCACCGCGAAGAGCAGGGCGGTCGCTGCCGCGGCCGCGACCCGCCAGGCGATCCCGAGCGGCAGCGGCGTCCGGAGGTTGCGGTGGGCGACGCCGACGAGCCAGGGTCCGGCAGCGCCGCCGCACGCGGCGCTCAGCAGCGCGAGCACGGGCGGGACGCGGGAGCAGCGGGCATGGGAGGCCTTCGTCGGGAGCGCCGGAGGAGGATCGGCGGAGTGCGGGTAGGGGAATCGTCCCCGCCCACGGCGACCGGCGGCAACGGATCGTTCAGAAGGTGAACGGGGGAGCGGCCCGACTCAGCGCTGCGTCGCGGCGATCTCGAGCATGAGCGGCGTCAGGACCGCGAGCATCCGCAGCCCGAGAGCCATGCCGCCGACCACCGACACGAGCAGGTACGCGACCAGCGGCGCCGCCCCGCGTCCGGTGCGGCGCCGGAGCACGACGGCGCGGCCGATGAAGTAGACCGTCGGGGAGAGGATCATCCAGGCCCAGTGGAAGGGCGCCACGATGCCGCGCGCACGGAGGATGTGGCGGTCGGCGGCCGCGAGAGCGACCCGGACCGCCCAGAGCACGAGGCCGGCGACCTGCAGGGCGAGGAGCACCGGCAGCAGCGCGCCCGTGGGCGCGTCCGGCGCCGCAGAAGCCGCCCTGAACCAGCCGCCCAGGTCCAGCACCATCATCGGCACGAGCACGACCAGCGGGACGAGCACGAGCAGCCGCACCGGCCAGGTGTCCGTGCTGACGCCCCAGGCCGCGCGACTCCGGTCACCGGTGGGCCCCTTGCCGCGCTCGGCCCAGGCGATGCCGTTCCACCAGCGGCGGCTGCCGTCCTCCGGGTCGGCGTACCAGCCGGGAGGAGGCAGCACGGCGCGCGCGTCGTCGAGCATCGGGGTCCTTCTGGTCGCAGGCGGGACCCCATACCTAGCCCAGGCCGGCGTGGGCCGTCCCGCGACCTAAACGCTTCTGAACGCGGTCCTTCGCAGCCGGGCGCCGCGCTGTCAGAGTGAGCGCCCGCCGCGACCGGCAGGAAGGAGCGCGGGAGCCCGAGTGCTGACGTCCCTCCACATCGACGCCGCCGCGCCGACGGTCCGCTTCCGCGATTCCACCCGGACGGGGTGGGTGCTCGCCGCCGTGGCGATGCTCCCCGCGGCCGTGCTCCGCGCCGGGGACCTCGCGGAATCCGACACCTTCTGGCAAATCCGGACCGGCGGGTGGATCCTCGCGCACGGCGTGGTGCCGGCCGTCGACCCCTTTCCCGGCGCCGCCGCCGGTCGTCCGTGGCGCGAGAACTCCTGGGGCTTCAACGTGCTGCTCGCGATGGCCCACGGCCTCGGCGGCCTGCCCGCGGTCGCCGTGCTCGGCGCGCTGCTCGTGCTGGTGATCGCGGCACTCGTGCTCGAGCTCGCCCGTCGGCTCGGGGCGTCGCCGTTCCCCGCCGGCCTCGTGCTCGTCGCGGGCGTCCCGCTGCTCATCCAGTGGCTGACCGTGCGGCCGCAGCTCGCCGACTACCTCGCGGTGCTCGGCCTCGTGCTGGTCGCCCGTGAGGCGCCCGGACGGCGTCCGCTGCTCCGGCTCGTCGCGGTCGCGGTGATCGCGGTGGTCTGGGCGAACCTCCACCCCGGCACGCTGCTCGGCGCGGCGGTGCTCGCGCTCGCCGCGCCGGCGTCGCTGCGGACGCCTCGGAGGGCCGCCTGGCTGCTCGCCGCGGCCGTCGTCGTGCCGGTCGCCTCGCTCCTCAACCCGTACGGCGCGGCGGTGCTCGTGCAGGCCGCCGACGTCCGTGCCGCCGCGGGCGGTCTCGTCGAATGGCAGCCCCTGAACCTGTTCGACCTCGTGCACGTCGTCCCGTTCCTCGTCGGGGTCGCGGGGCTCGTGCTCGCCGTGCGCCGGCGGGAGCCGGTGCTCGTCGCCGCGCTCGCCGTCGCCGACGTCGCGTCCGTGGCTGCGATCCGGTTCCTGCCGCTGGCCGTGCTGCTCGCGCTGCCCGTGCTCGCGACGCTCGACCGGGTCCCTCCCGTCGCCGACTACCTCCGCAGCCGCCGCCGGCTGCTCCGTCGTGCGGCAGCCGTCGCCGTGGGCGCCTTCGCCGTCGTCGCGTTCCCGAACCTGCTGCACATCGGGCAGCCCGACCCGGCGCGCTTCTCGCCGGCGGTCGTCGCGGCGATCCCCCCGGGGTGCCGGATCCTCAACGGCTACGACCTCGGTGGCGAGGTGCTGCTCGAGCGTCCCGATGTGCCGGTCTCCATCGACTCCCGCGCGGAGCTGTACGGCGCCGCGGCCGTCGCCCGGCAGAGCGCGCTCGAGGCCGGGCGCATCGACCCGGGCGAGGCGCTCGCGGGCGTCGACTGCGTCCTCGTCCCCGCCCGGAGCGGCATCGCGCACCGTCTCGCCGCGGAGAGCGGCTGGCACCGGGAGCGGGCGGACGCCGCCGCGGTGCTGTACGTGCGGGGACCGGCGTGACCGTCGCCGCGGGCACCCACGGTCGGGCGGCGACCCGGCGCGACGCTCCTGCGATCGGGTGGCCCGTCTCCGCGGCGCTCGGCCGATCGCCCTGGACGCTCGCGTGGCTCGCGCTCGTGCCGATCGCGATCGTCCGGGCCGGCACGCTGACCGAGTCGGACACCTTCTGGCAGATCCGGGCCGGGCTCGAGATCCTCCGGCAGGGCCGGATCCCGACGGTCGACACGTTCTCCTGGACCGCCTACGGGTCGCCGTGGACGTTGAACTCCTGGGGCTTCGATCTCGCGCTCGGCCTCATCCACCGGATCGGCGGACTGCCTGCCGTCGCGCTCGCCGGGGCGGCGCTGGTGCTGCTCGTGCTGGGGCTCGCTCTGGGCCTCGCGCGATCGCTCGGGGCGGCGGCGGGACCAGCCGGTGCCGTGCTGTGGGGGGCGGCGGTGCTGCTCGTCGGCTGGTTCTCGATCCGGCCGCAGCTCGTCGACTACGCCGCGACGCTCGCGCTCGTCCTGCTGCTTCGCGCCCTCCTCGCCGCACGGCGTCCCTCCCTCGTGCTCGTCGGGATCGCTGCGCTCACGGTGGTGTGGGTGAACGCCCACGCCGCCGCCCTGTTCGAGGTCGGGGTTCTGGGGGCTGCGTCCGCGCTGGCCGCCCTGGCGCCCTCGGCCAGACGCCGGAGCCGCCGCCTCCTGCTCGCGCTGGGAGTCGGGGCGGTCGCGTGCCTGCTGAACCCCTACGGGGCGGGGGTCTTCACGCAGACCGCGACGGTCCGGTCGGCCTCGAGCGGCCTGATCGCCGAGTGGCAGCACGTCGACCCGGCGAACGCCGGCCAGCTGCTGCTGCTCGCGCTCGGCGCCGCGGCGCTGCTGCTCGCCCTCCGCCGGAGCGAGCCGGTGCTCGCCGCCGCGCTGCTCGTCGCCGGTGCGGGCGGGGTGACCGCGATCCGGCTCCTGCCGGTGCTCGCGCTGCTCGCCGCGCCGATGATCGCCGCGGCCTGCTCGACGGCATCGGCGCTCGGCTACCTGCGCTCGAGGCGCCGGCTGGTGACCGCGGCGGCGGCTGCGGCATCGCTCGCCATGCTCCTGCTCGCCGCGCCGGCACTGACGCACCTCGGGCACCCGGAGCCGTCGCTGTACCCGGGTCGCGCGGTGACCTCCGCGATCCCGTCCGGCTGTCGGCTCTTCAACGGCTACGAGCAGGGCGGATACCTGGTGCTCGAGCGCCCGGATGTGCGCGTCTCCGTCGACTCGCGCAACGACCTGTACGGCGCGGACGCCGTGCTGAGCGACGTGCGCGCGGTCGCATCCGCCGATCCCGGTGTGGTCCCGGCTGAAGCCGGGTGCGCCGTCCTGCCGGCCCGGGCGCCGCTCGCGGCGGCCCTCCGCGCCGACCCTGCCTGGCGGCCGCTCGGCCACGACCTGGCCGCCGTGCTGCTCGTCCGGCGCTGAGCGGCCGTTCAGGCCGGCGTTCAAGTTGCGTTCAGGGGCCCGTTCCTCGCCCTCGGCAGGCCCTACCGTCCGTGGCATGTCGAGCGACCGCGCCCCCGAGGGCCCCCGCGCTGTGCGGCTCGTGGGGCTCGACGGGCTGCGTGGGCTCGCGGCGGTCGCCGTGCTCGCGAACCACACCGCCGAGCACGCGTCCGGCGTCGACGCCGGTCCGCTGCGCATCCTGCTCGAGCTCGGGGCGCAGGGCCTGACGGTCTTCTTCGTGCTCTCCGGCTTCCTGCTCTACCGGCCGTTCGCGGCCGCGGTCCTCGACGGCGCGCCGCTGCCCGCGACGGGCCGGTACCTGCGGAACCGCGCGTTGCGCATCCTCCCGGCGTACTGGGTCGTGCTCCTGCTCGCCGGCTTCGTGCTCGGGCTCGCCTACCTGCACGGCGACACGATGTACTTCACCCGGCCGGGCGACGTGGGCCGCCTCACGGACCCGCTCACCGCGGCGGCGAACCTGCTGCTCGTGCAGACCTTTCTCCCCGCGACGATGCTGACGGGGATCGCGACGGCGTGGTCGCTCACGACGGAGGTCTCCTTCTACCTGGTGCTGCCGCTGCTCGCGGCCGGGGCCGCGGCGCTGGCGCGTCGCGCGCTGGCGCCGCGGATCGCGGCGCTGGCGCCCGCCGTGCTGCTTCTGGCCACAGGCGCGGTGTTCGTGCTCGCCCTCACCGCGACGAAGGCCCATCTCGACCAGACCGCGTCCTGGTACGCCTCCTGGGGGCCGACCGGGAGCGCGGTGCTCGAGCGGTCGTTGCTGACCCAGGCGGCCCTCTTCGGCCTCGGCATGCTCGTCGCCTGGGCGGTCGAGGTGCGGCGTCGCTCGGGACGGTTCTTCCTGGCGCCGCTGATGCGTGGGCTCCTCCTGTCGCTGGCGCTCGCCGTCGCCGCGCGCGGCGTCCTCGAGGACCTCGTCGGCAACAACGTCCTCGGGGTCGCCGCCGCCGTCGTGCTCTACACGGTGGTGCTGCCGACGTCGGCGGGTCGCGCGTCGCTCCTCACGCGGCTGCTCGACACGCGCGCCCTGCGCGGGCTCGGCGAGATCAGCTACAGCGTCTACCTCTGGCACCTGCCCGTCATCACCTGGCTCGTCGTCTCGGGGTGGGCACGTCCGGGGCCGCTCGGCCTCGTCGCGAACGTCGGGGTGGTGCTGCCGGTCACGCTGGCGCTCGCGACCGCCACCTACCTGCTCGTGGAGCGGCCGGCGCTCCGCCTGAAGGGCAGGGCGCGGACGAGCGGTCGTGCGCCTGCTGGCGGGGCGGTGGTCCCCGCCGGAGCCGTCGACCCCAGGGACGTGGTCGCGACCGGGACCCCCGCCTGATGGCGCGCCCGCGGCCCCGTTCAGGATCTGAACGATTCCTTGCTCGCCGAGAGAGCCTCCCGGCAACCTGCTTCGGCGTGCCGCAGCAGGGCGGCGCCCAGCTCGCCCGCAGGCCGGGCAGGAGGCGGATCGGAACCATGCTGACGAAGCGGCGAGGTGCATCAGGCGCGCGACGCGTCTCGGTGGTCCTCGCCGCGCTCACCGGGCTGGCATCGCTCGGCCTCACCGGCTGCAGCGCGCATCCGGCCGCGGCTCCGGCCGCCGCCGCGGCTCCGGGCTCGGGGCTGGAGCTCGTCGTGGGTGTGCACGCCGGACAGCCAGCGCCGCTGCTGCCCGCCTCCGTGCGCACGCAGGTCCAGGCCGCGGTCGCGGGCGAGCGCGCGGTCGGCCTCGTCACGGTCGAGGGCGCCCCTCGCGTGCTGCAGCCCGCGCTGCCGATGTCGCTGACCGAGACGACGTCGCAGGAACGCGTGGACGCCGATCGACGGAACGTCGACGCGGTCGACGCGCTCGTCCGTGCGGCGCGGCCGACGACGGCCGGCGCGGACCTGCTGGCGTCCCTCGTGACCGCGGCGAAGGCCGCACGCTCCGCTCCGGACCCCGTCGACCGGGTCGTCGTGCTCGACAACGGCCTGAGCGACCACGGCGCGCTCGACTTCACGAAGCCCGGCATGACCGACGCGGCTCCCGGCGACGTCGTGGCGGCGTTGCTGAAGCGGCAGGTGCTCACGCCGAGCACCTTCCACGGGCTGACCGTCGAGTTCGTCGGCCTCGGCACGACGATCGCGGCACCGCAGAAGCGGCTGCCGGCGAGCCAGGTCGCGGCGCTGACCGCCGTCTACACGGCGGTCGTCCGGGCCGGTGGGGGCACCGCGGAGGTCACCCCGCTCGTGCGGTCCGGTCGCGCCGCCGCCACCGACCTCCCGGTGACCGCGGTCGACACGGGTCAGGACCGCGTCGCGCTCGGGGGCACCTCGGCGCTCGGTGACGGCAGCTCCGTCGGCTTCGAAGCCGGCACCGCGACCTTCCGCGATCCCGCCGCCGCCCGCCGGCTCCTGCAGCCGCTCGCCCGCTGGCTCGCTCCCGGCAGCACGCACCGCGCCTCCGTGGTCGGCACCACGAGCTCCGAGGGCACCGCTTCGCAGCAGGACGACCTCGCGCTCTCCCAGGCGCGGGCGCAGGCGGTGAAGGACCTGCTCGTCACGCTCGGCGCCGATCCCGCCACGATCGAGGCGACGGGCAAGGGCTACATCGCGGACCCGCCCGACCGCGTGAACGGCGTGCTCGACCCGGCGAAGGCCGCGCAGAACCGCGTCGTCCGCATCACCACGACGATCTGAGCCGGGAAGCCCCGCCTACTGCCACACGTCGGTGATCGGCGCGGTCGTGGTCAGCGGGCTCAGCCCGAACGAGGCCTCGATCGTCGCGAGGTCGCTGTAGTGGTCGACCGCCTCGCTGTAGGCGCCGGGCTTCACGTGGGCTCCGGAGAACACGTTGAGGATGTGGTTGCCCGCGGTCTGGTCGTCCTCGTCGAAGGTGACGACGAGCAGCGAGTTGTGCGTCGCCGCCCATGTCGCATAGCCCGACAGGTGCGTCTTGAGCCAGGCGTCGCCCGCTGCGACCGAGCCGTCGTGCATGTCGTCGTTCTCGTCGGGCACGACGAGCGATACCTGCGGGAGCGTCGCGTAGTCGCTCGGGAAGGCCGAGAACGGCAGGTTCGTCGATGCCGAGGCGGTCTGCGTGAAGGTGGCGATCGGGTTGTGCTTCTTCGCGTAGGGGCCGGCCTCGCAGACGGTGGAGCCCGCGCTCGGGAGGGACTCCGAGTAGCCGGCGACCGTCCGGCCGGCGGCGAGCAGCTGCGCGCCGAGGTTGTTCGCGCTCAACGACGTGCAGCCGTCGCCCAGGACGCCCTGGTTCGACCCCGACCAGAGGGAGAGGTAGTTGGGCTGCGACGGGTGCCCCTCCGCGTGGGCGGCGGTGAAGTTCGCGCCGCTCGCGATGAGGCTGTTCAGATACGGCTGGTTCGCGACCTCGTCGTAGGCGTGGTTCTCCTCGACCACGACGACGACGTGGTCGAACTGCGGCACACCGCCCTGCGCGGGTGCGCTCGTCGTCGGAGCGGTCGGCGTGGGGCTGGGGCTCGCCGGAGTCGTGCTCGTATCGGTGGGATGCGGCGCGGGATCCGACGGCGGCGCCGGGACGGACGGCGGGGTCGGGGCCGCGTCGCCGCTCCGGTCGCCGACCGTCGCGGTGCTCGAGCGCTCGGTGGGGCGCGACGAGGGCCCGGCGTCGATGCGCTCGGTGGTGCTCGGCGTCTCGGTCGCGTCGTCGTCGCTCGCGCTCGCCTCCGCCTCGCCCTGGTCGTCGGCGTCGACGGGGGAGCCGTTGGCGACGATCGGACCGGCGTGCATCCCGCGCTGCGCCCGGTCGAGCTTTGCGTGCCCCAGGGCCTCGCCCTGGGGCGCGCGCACGATCGGCGGGGTCTCGGCGGCGGCGATGCCGACCCCGGTGATGACGAGGGCGCCGGTGAGCGCCGAGGCGACGACGAGACGTTGGGGGGTCATTTCGCTCCTGACGACGAGGACGGCCGACGACCGGGGGACGAACCGGTCGGTCGAGGGGGATCGCGGAGGAGTGTGCGCGCGGACCCGCTCCCTGCCGCCGTGACACGCGGATTGGGGGCAAGGCGGAGTTGTGACACGCCGGTGGGGCGCGGCTCGAGATGGCCGCGTCGCTGATAGGGGTCGCCGCGGCGCCGGCAGGACCGGGTGGCGGTTCCGGTCGGGACGCGTGCGAGAGCAGCCGACCCCACGGTGCCGCGCCGCGGCTCGTCCCGGAGCGGGCGCAGCGGTAGGCGGCGAGGCGGGCCCGGGCGTCGGTGGTGGTCGTCGAGAGCCCCGGCTGGACCAGCCGGGGCTCTCGGGGGTCGGACGGCGCCGTCGCTACGGCGCCGTCGGGTTCGTGTACGAGAACGTGCCCGGGATCGAGTAGGTCGCATGCGACGTGGTGTCCGCGATCGAGACGTTCGAGTACGAGACGCCGACGAAGGTGGTGGTCTGGCCCCTCGGGCAGCTGAAGCCGAGGGCGGACGCGGTCGGCGGGGTGAGCGTCTCCGTGCCGCGGATGTTGCCGCTCTTGTCGGCGGTGAACGTGCCGTCCCTCGAGACGTCGGACGCCGTGGTGGTCTTGTTCGAGGCGGAGGGGTTCTTGTTCCCGCCGTTCACGCACTCGTAGGTGGTGACCGCCGTCGCGCGGGTCAGAACGGACTCCGCGGAGCCGGCGGCGAGGCCGGCCTCCTTGAAGGTCGTGACCAGGGACGAGCCGTTGAGCGAGGCGCCGGTGGCGCTGCCGATGAAGTGGCCGTTCCCCGCGGCGAGCGCCGGTGGCGCGGCGCCCACCGCGAGGACTGCGGGGAGACAGGCTGCGAGCAGCAGGCTGCGTGGGGACATGAGATCGCTCCTGAACGTCGTCGGTCTGGAACGACGGACCGAGGCGGTCCGCCCGTCGCGGACGTTAGCCCTCGCTGACGTCGAGCCGTAGGGCCGAAGGGATGAGGGCCGTACCCCGTCGCCCCCCGTCAGGGGGACATGTGTAGACCGACCGTTCCACAGGTGGCATCCTGATGGCATGCCGGTCGGGGGAACGGTGCTGCTCGCGGTGATCGCGGGGTGGCTGTCGCTGAGCGTGGTGCTCGCGCTCGCGATCGGTCGCGCCATCCGCATCGCCGATCGCCGCACACCGCGCAAGTCGCCGGCTCGGCATCGCAGGTCGGCGCGGAGGAGGGCGCCGCGGCGTCCGTCGGTGAGCCGTCGCCCCGGAGCGCGACGCGGGGACTAGCCCTGGCGCAGTACCGGTGGTGGGACTCGAACCCACACGTCTCGCGACAGAGCATTTTGAGTGCCCCGCGTCTGCCATTCCGCCACACCGGCCCGCGCTCCCGGCCGAGCCGGGAGGCGTGGTCCATACCCTAGGCTCGGTGCCGTGGCAGAGAACGCAACCGGCGCGCCCCGCCGCGTCGTCGTCGCGGAGGACGAGTCCCTGATCCGGCTCGACATCGTCGAGATCCTGCGGGACAACGGGTTCGACGTGATCGGCGAGGCCGGTGACGGTGAGACGGCGGTCCAGCTCGCGACCGAGCTCCGGCCCGACGTGGTCGTCATGGACATCCGCATGCCGCAGCTCGACGGCATCAAGGCGGCGGAGCGCCTCACGAAGGACCACATCGCACCCGTCGTGCTCCTCACCGCGTTCAGCCAGAAGGAGCTCGTCGAGCAGGCGAGCGAGGCGGGTGCGCTCGCGTACGTGGTGAAGCCGTTCACGCCGAACGACCTGCTGCCCGCCATCGAGATCGCCCTGGCCCGCTACGCGCAGATCGTCGCCCTCGAGTCCGAGGTCGCCGACATGGTCGAGCGCTTCGAGACCCGCAAGCTGGTCGACCGCGCGAAGGGTCTGCTGAACGAGAAGATGGGCCTCAGCGAGCCCGAGGCGTTCCGCTGGATCCAGAAGGCCTCGATGGACCGCCGCCTCACGATGCACGACGTGGCCCAGGCGGTCATCGAGCAGCTCGCGCCGAAGAAGTAGCCGCTCCGGGGCCTTCGGGGGTCGCAGTTCGCGTCGGAATCGCGAGCTCTGAGCGACTCGACGTGCGACCGGTCCTTGATCAACCGAGGACGTAGCGCGCGACCCGTCGCGCGAGGGCCGCGCGGCGAGCCGCGGTGCGGAGGTCGTCGGCCGTGGCGCGCAGCACGATCCAGCCGGCATCGCGGAACCGCTCGTACCGCTCGACGTCGGAGCGGAACCGGCCCTCGTCGGAGCCCTGCCGGGCGCCCTCGTACTCGAGCAGCACCTTCCGATCTCGCCAGACCAGGTCCGCGGTGCCCAGGAAGGACCCGTCGTCGCCGACGATGACCCCGTTGAGCTCCGGCTCGGGCAGGCCTGCTCGCAGGAGCAGCAGACGGATGCGGGTCTCACCCGGCGGCCAGCACCTCGGCCGGGTGAACGCGAGCGCCTCACGCAGGGCCGGGGAACCCGCCCACCGCCCCTCGTCGAGAGCGCTTCGCAGCGCCGTGCGCCACTCGTCGGCCCGGCCGTCGGCCATGTGCAGCAGTGCATCGGCGGCGACCACGAGGTCGTCGACGGTGAGCATCGAGCCGAGCTGGCACCACACCTCCTCCGGAGCGCAGACGGGCAGGCCGCGGGCCTCCACCACGCGCGGCTGCCGCGCGAGCCGGTGCCCGACGACGCCGGCCGCTCGCGGCTCCGCGGGCGCACCGCGACGACGTGCAGCGGTGTCGCGGTCTCGAGCGTCCGGGGGAGCGGGAGGTCGAGCAGCTGCGCTGCCGTGGTGTGGCTGAACGCCTGGCCCGGACGCATGCGCGTGGCGTAGGCGGAGCACGCGTCGAGCAACGTCTCCGGTGGCGCGAGCGTGTGCACGCCGCGGAACGGCGAGTGCAGGTCACGACGTCGCAGCCGGTTCTTGTCGAGACCCGCGCCCCGCGCCTCGCCGGAGGAGAAGGGGGCTGAGCGCAGGGGTTCGGGGAGCGGTGCGGGTCGTCGCATCGGGTGATGGTGACCTGCGGGCGCCCTCGCGACCGCGCTGTTCACAGGGGCGCCGCCGCGACGTCGCTCATCCACAGGGCGCTGCGGAGCGGATCCAGTCGCACTCGGCGTCGGAATCGCGCCGGGGGAGCGACGCGAACTGCGACGTGACGACGGGGGACCGACTCGAGTCGCGACTCGGGTCGCTTCGAGGCGGCGGGGAGGAGGGTGCGTCAGCTGTCGCGGAGGAGGTTCGTCATGCGCACGGTCGAGAGGCGGTGGCCCTGCTCGTCGCGGATCACCGTCTGGTGCGTGCAGAGCGTGCGGCCGAGCACGAGCGCCTCGCAGGTCGCCGTCACGACGCCGGAGGTCGCGGCGCGGCTGTGCGTCGCGTTGATCTCGATGCCCACCGCGTAGCGGCCGGGACCCGCGTGCACCGCGGACGAGACGCTGCCGAGCGACTCGCCGAGCACCACGTGGGCGCCGCCGTGCAGCAGCCCGACGACCTGCCGGTTGCCCTCGACGGGCATCCGCGCGACGGAGCGTTCGGCGCCGATCTCGAGGAACTCGATGCCCATCTTCACCGCGAGCTCGCCCCCGCCCGACTCGACCAGGCGCGCCACGAGCTCCGGGTCGAGACCTTCGGGCAGCAGCACGGACGGACCTTCCTCGGGCGGCCGGAGGGGGTCGGACCCGCTCACTAGGCTGGCCGGGTGCCGGACGGTTCGAAGCCTACGCTGCTCGTCGTCGACGGGCACTCGCTCGCGTTCCGGGCGTTCTACGCCCTCCCCGTCGACAGCTTCACCACCTCCGACGGGCAGCACACGAACGCGATCCACGGGTTCCTGTCGATGCTGCTCCTGCTCCTGCAGAAGGAGCGGCCGAGCCACCTCGCGGTCGCCTTCGACATCTCGCGCTTCTCGTTCCGCAGCCGCGAGTACCCGGAGTACAAGGGCACGCGCAACGAGACGCCGCCGGAGTTCAAGGGCCAGGTGCCCCTGCTCCAGGAGGCCCTCAAGGCGATGAACGTGCCCACGGTCACGAAGGAGGACTTCGAGGCCGACGACATCCTCGCCACCCTCGCGACGCAGGGGAAGGAGCAGGGCTTCGAGGTCCTCGTCGTCTCCGGCGACCGCGACACGATCCAGCTCGTGAACGACGACGTCACGCTGCTCTACCCGTCGGTCCGCGGCGTCTCCGAGCTCACGCGCTACGACACGGCCCGGGTCCGCGAGCGCTACGGCATCGAGCCGTACCAGTACCCCGAGATCGCCGCGCTCGTCGGCGAGACGAGCGACAACCTCCCCGGCATCGACAAGGTCGGCGAGAAGACCGCCGTCAAGTGGATCACCCAGTACGGCTCGCTCGAGAACCTCCTCGAGCACGCCGACGAGATCAAGGGCGTCGTCGGCAACAACCTCCGCGAGCAGCGCGGCAACGCCGAGCGCAACCGCCGGCTCAACCGGCTGCTCACCGACGTCGAGCTGCCCGTCGGGCCGCAGGACCTCGTGCGGCGCCCGATCGACGAGGACGCCGTCCGGGAGGTGTTCGGGCGGCTCCAGTTCCGCACGCTGCTCGACCGGGTGCTGAAGCTCGAGGGCGGCGGCGCGGCCGGCTCCGCGCCCGTCGCCGAGAACGACGCCGACGCGGCGCCGCCCGCGCCGAAGCCGAAGCAGCTGCTCGACGAGGAGCTGCAGACGTGGTTCGAGCGCATGCGCGCCGCGCACCCCGAGGGCCTCGGCCTGCAGATCGAGGCGCAGGGCAGCACGATCGTGAGCATCGGCGTCGCGGGCGCCGACGAGACCGTCGACCTGCCCTGGCAGGCGGGCCGCCGCGACTACGCGCCGCTCGAGGCGTGGCTCGCCGACCCGGCGGCGCCGAAGCTCCTCCACGACGCGAAGAGCCAGCTCAAGGTGCTCGCCGCGAACGGGCTCCCGCTCGACGGCGTCGCGTTCGACACGGTGCTCGCCGCGTGGCTGCTGCGCCCGAGCGGCCAGGACAAGTCGCTCGCCGACGTCGTCGACCGGTTCCTGCAGGAGCGCCTGCCCGAGACCGACCCCAACCAGCTCGTCGCCGACCTCGACGGCGCCAGCCCCGCGCCGACCCACGCGTGGTACGTGCTCCGTGCCGCGCACGCGCTGAAGGAGGGCATCGACGATCGCACCCTGCAGGTGCTCCGCGACATCGAGCTGCCGACGCTCCGCGTGCTCGCGCAGATGGAGCGCGCCGGGGTCGCGGTCGACGCCGGCGCCCTCGACGCCCTGAACGCCGAGCTGTCGGCCCGCATCGCCGACCTCGCCGACGAGGCGTACCTCATCGTCGGGCACGAGCTGAACCTCGGCTCCCCGAAGCAGCTGCAGGACGTGCTCTTCGGCGAGCTCGGCATGCCGGGCACCCGCCGCACGAAGACCGGCTTCTCCACCGACGCCGACGCGCTGCTCGACCTGCAGGCGAAGAACCCGCACCCGTTCCTCGACGTGCTGCTGCAGCACCGCGACGCGTCGAAGCTGAAGCAGATCCTCGAGACCCTGCAGCGCGGCATCTCGTCCGACGGGCGCATCCACACGACCTACGTGCAGACGGGCACGACGACGGGCCGCATCTCGTCGAACGACCCGAACCTGCAGAACATCCCCATCCGCGCCGAGGAGGGCCGGCGCATCCGCGCGGCCTTCGTGGCGGGGGAGGAGTACCCGGCGCTGCTCACCGCCGACTACTCGCAGATCGAGATGCGCATCATGGCCCACCTCTCCGAGGACGCGGGGCTCATCGAGGCGTTCCACTCTGGCGAGGACCTGCACCGCTTCGTCGGCTCCCGGGTGTTCGGGGTGCCGCCCGCCGAGGTCACGGCGTTCATGCGCACGAAGGTGAAGGCGATGTCGTACGGCCTCGCCTACGGCCTCTCGGCGTTCGGGCTCGCGCAGCAGCTGCGCATCGACCGCCGCGAGGCGGAGGACCTCATGGCCGGCTACTTCGAGCGTTTCGGCGGGGTGCGCGACTACCTCCGCAACGTCGTCGAGCAGGCCCGCGTCGACGGCTACACCGAGACGATCTTCGGTCGGCGGCGGCCGTTCCCCGACCTGAACAGCCCGAACCGGGTGCTCCGCGGAAACGCCGAGCGCGCGGCCTTGAACGCGCCGATCCAGGGCACCGCGGCCGACATCATGAAGCTCGCGATGATCGGTGTCGCCGCCGACCTCCGCGAGCACGGGATGCGCTCCCGCATGCTGCTCCAGGTGCACGACGAGCTCGTCATCGAGGCCGCGGAGGGCGAGCACGACGAGCTCGCGCGCATCGTCAGCGAGCGGATGGCCGCCGCGGCCACGCTGCGGGTGCCGCTCGAGGTGCAGGTCGGCTTCGGGCACGACTGGGACGCCGCCGCGCACTGACCGGGTACCCCCGGAACGGGGGCTGCGAGCGCGCTCCGGGCGCGTCGAACGCGCTGTTGACCTTGTCGGCGGTGCAGTGTTCACTACGTCGAGGTCGACGGGGACCGTCCCGTTGCCTGACGCATCCGCCTTCCGATCCGGCTCCGCCAAAGGGGTAACTCAGGACCCATGTCCGCCTACACACCGACAGTCACGGGCACGGGCCCGAGAGCGGCTGTCCAGCGCTTCGGCGCCTTCCTCGCCGGCATGATCATGCCGAACCTCGGTGCGTTCATCGCCTGGGGTCTCATCACCGCGCTGACGATCCAGAACGGCTGGATCAACCTCATCGCGCGCGCGGTGCACGCGGTGCCCGCGACGGGCACGGTCGCCGCGGCCGATCAGATCAGCACCCTCGTCGGGCCGATCATCGTCTTCCTGCTGCCGATCCTCATCGGCTACACGGGTGGCCGCCTCGTCCACGGTCAGCGCGGCGCCGTCGTCGGCGCCATCGCCACGATGGGCGCCGTCGTCGCCCCGGTCGCGCTGCACCTCGCCCCGGCGGGCCTCGCGGCGCCGAAGGACATCACCGGTCTCGGCCCGAACTTCCTCGCCGGCTTCATCATGGGCCCGCTCACGGCCCTGATCCTGAAGCTCTGGGACCGGGTGGTCGACGGCAAGCTCGCCTCCGGCTTCGAGATGCTCGTCGACAACTTCTCCGCCGGCATCATCGGCGGCGCGATGGCGGTCGTCGGCATCTACGTGCTCGGCCCGCTCATCATCGCGGTCAACACCGGCCTCGGCACGGTGGTCGACTTCCTCGTGAAGACCGGGCTGCTGCCGCTCGCGTCGATCATCGTCGAGCCGGCGAAGGTGCTGTTCCTGAACAACGCCATCGGCAACGGCGTGCTCGTCCCCCTCGGCGCCCAGCAGGCGCACGGCGGCGGCACCTCGATCCTGTTCATGATCGAGTCGAACCCCGGCCCGGGCCTCGGCATCCTCACCGCGATGATGCTGTTCGGCCCGCGCGCCGTGCGCCCGACGGTGCCGTCCGCGATGGTCGTGCACTTCCTCGGCGGCATCCACGAGATCTACTTCCCGTACGTGCTGATGAAGCCGATCCTCATCATCGCCGCGATCCTCGGCGGGGCCGCCGGTGTCGCCACGTTCGTGCTGCTGAACGGCGGCCTGATCGCGCCGGCGTCGCCGGGCTCGATCATCGCCTACATCCTCGTGTCGCCGCCCCAGAAGATCCTCGTGAACATCATCGGGATCCTGGTCGCCGCGATCGTGTCGTTCGTCGTCGGCTCCCTGCTGCTCGGCTTCGGCCGCAACGAGAAGACCGCGATGGACCTCGACGAGGCCAACGCCACCAACGCCCGCAACAAGGGCCGGAAGACCGCGGTCGCCGGCGCCTGAGCGCACCGACGACCTCGAGGAGGCCGGGCCGGGGGAGCGATCCCTCGCCCGGCCTTCGCCGTTCCCGCCGGAGTAGTGTTCGGAACCAGCCGAGCGAAGGGGCGGAACGAGACCATGACAACGATCGACGGGTCGAGCATCAAGAAGCTGATCGTGGCGTGCGACGCCGGTATGGGCAGCAGCGTGATGCTCGCCGGACAGCTGAAGAAGCAGCTGAAGAAGAACGGCGTGACGGTCGAGCACTCGCCGGTCGCGCACATCCCGGCGGACGCCGACCTCGTCGTCACCCAGGCCGGTCTCGCGGACCGCGCCCGCGGCGTCGTGCCCGACGTGCCGGTCGTGCCGTTCCAGCTGTTCCTCGGAGACCCGAAGGTCGCGAAGATCGTGAAGGCCATCCAGGACGGCACGAGCGTCGAGGTCTGAACCGATGGCGCAGGCTGCACTGACCGACCTCCTGCAGGAGGAGTCCATCCGCCTCGACTGCACCGCCACCGACCGGCTCGACGCCGTGCGGCAGTGCGGTCAGGCCCTCGTGGCCGTGGGCGCCGCCGACGAG
Source organism: Amnibacterium sp. CER49 (assembly GCF_029846255.1). Classification (GTDB taxonomy): domain Bacteria; phylum Actinomycetota; class Actinomycetes; order Actinomycetales; family Microbacteriaceae; genus Amnibacterium. The sequence goes on from NZ_JARVWQ010000002.1 coordinate 129,936, forward strand.
ACCTACGTCGACGCCATGCTCCAGCGCGAGCAGAGCGTCTCCACCTTCGTCGGTGAGGGCGTCGCGATCCCGCACGGCACGCTCGCGGGCAAGGAGTCGGTGAAGCGCGACGCGCTCGTCGTGCTCCGCTTCCCCGACGGCGTCGACTGGGACGGCAACGACGTCCGGGTCTGCGTGGGCATCGCCGCGGCGGGCGGCGGACACGTCGCGATCCTGTCCCAGCTGGCCGAGATCCTCCTCGATCCGGCCAAGGCGGAGCGGCTACGCTCGGCCACGGACGCCCAGCAGGTGTACGACCTGCTGACGCCCGACGAGGACTAGCGCGACCCGTCCGGGATCGCCGTTCAGCTAGGGGAGGACCATGCCAGAGCGCACCGTGACCGTCGCCTCGAGCGTCGGGCTGCACGCCCGGCCGGCGTCGCTGTTCAGCCAGGCCGCCGCGAAGGCGGGGGTGCCCGTCACCCTCACCACGAAGGCCGGCAAGAGCGTCAACGCCGCGAGCATCCTCGGCATCCTGTCGCTCGGCATCGGGCACGGCGAGGAGGTCACGCTCTCGGCCGACGGCGACGGCGCCGACGCGGCCCTCGACTCGCTCGTCCAGCTGCTCAGCACGGACCTCGACAAGGAGTAGCCGCGCCGGGGGCGCCCATCAGGCGACGAGCCGGGCCGCCTCCGCCGCGAGCGGCGTCGTCTCGAGGTCGAGCGTCGCGAGATCGATCCGGGTGACCGACTCCGCGGGCAGCGCCGCCCAACCAGCCGGGTCGAGCCCCGTCGAGGCGACGAGCACGCCGCCCTCCTCCGTGCGGCGCCAGCGCAGCAGGTAGTAGCCCTCCTCGTGGTGCCGCGGCAGCTCGGCGCTCGTGAGCCCGCTGGCGCGGAACTCGTGCAGCGGCACCGGCACGCCGTCGCTCGCGTGCACCGCGATGAGCTCCCGTGGCGTCAGCAGGAGCGCGTTGGCGCTCCGCGTCGGGAAGGCCTCCCGCAGCGCCGCGGCGGTGGCGGCCGCCGCCTCGACGGCCGACGCGCCCTCGTCCATGCGCGAGCGGATCGCCGCGAAGTAGCGCTCGCTGTCCGTGGTGCCGGTGAGCCCGGCGGCCCGCGCGGGGGAGACGAGCCGCTCGAGCGGTCCGTCGGTGGGGACGGAGCCGTTATGGGCGAAGGCGAGCCCGTCGTCCGTGAACGGATGCGTGTTGTCGGCGGTGCAGGCCATGCCGCGCGTGGCCAGCCGCAGGTGCACGAGGCGGGCGGCGGCGGCGTCGCGCTCGAGCATCCGCTCGAGCACCGGGTCGACGTGCCCCGCACCGGGCACCCGGGACGCCTCGAGACCCTCCGGCCCGTGCCACGCGGTGCCCCAGCCGTCCCGGTGCAGCCGGGCCATGCTGCGGAAGACGGCGCTGCCGTCCCGGCCGAGCGCGGCGGTCACGGTGGTGGGCGTGCGGGCGGCGAGCCCGAGCAGTCGGCACAAAGGGCGGTCTCCTCGTCGTGGTGGCCGCGGTGTCGCGGCCCGATCGCGGACCCCGTCCACGTTACGACGGCACCGCCCGGATGCCGGGCGTCCGCGCCGCACGGCGCCGATCCCGCCACGGGCCCGGGAGTACGGTCGATCGGGTGAGCGCTTCGCGGACCCCGACCGACATCGACTCGATCGCCGAGCAGGTCGTCGACCGCCAGGTCGAGCTCGAGCCCGAGTACGCCGTCTGGCTCGGCCGCCCGGGGTACGAGGGCCGCTACGGCGACCTGTCGCCCGACGGGCACGCCGCGCGGGCCGACGCGGCCCGGGCGGCGCTCCGCGAGCTCGACGGCGCGCAGCCGGCCGATCGCGTCGACGAGGTCACGCTGCTCGACCTGCGCCGCGAGCTCGGGCTCGCCGTGGAGCGCTACGAGGCCGGGCTGCACCTGCGGGACCTCGCCGTGATCGCGTCGCCCGCGCAGAGCATCCGCGACGTGCTCGACCTCGAGCCCGACGAGACCGACGACGACTGGGCGACCATCGCGAAGCGCCTCGCGGCGGTGCCGGGCGCCGTGGACGGCTTCGTGGCGACGCTGCGGGAGGGGATCCGCCGCGGCGTCGTGCCCGCCGTGCGGCAGGTCCGGCTCGTCGCCGAGGACGTCTCGGGTCACGCCGCCGCCGACGGGTTCTTCCGGTCGCTCGCCGCGAGGGGCGCAACCCGGCACGAGGGGCTGCGGCGCGACCTCGAGGCCGGGGCGGAGGCCGCCGCGGACGCCTACCAGGGGCTCGCGCGCTTCCTCAGCGACGAGCTCGCCCCCGCCGCGACGCCGGAGGACGCGGTCGGCCGCGAGCACTACGCGCTCGCCTCCCGCGCGTTCCTCGGCGCGACCGTCGACCTCGACGAGACCTACGAGTGGGGCATCGAGGAGCTCGACCGCATGGTGCGCGAGCAGGAGGCGATCGCGCGCGGGATCGTGCCGGGCGGCAGCGTCGAGGACGCGATCGCCGCCCTCGACGACGACCCGGGCCGCCGGCTCGAGGGCACCGAGCGGCTCCGCGAGTGGATGCAGCAGCGCAGCGATGCCGCGATCGCCGCGCTCGCGGGCACCGCCTTCGACATCCCCGAGCCGCTCCGGCGCCTCGAGTGCCGCATCGCCCCGACGACCTCGGGCGAGATCTACTACACGTCGCCCTCCGACGACTTCTCGCGCCCCGGGCGCATGTGGTGGTCGGTGCCGGAGGGCGTCACCGCGTTCAACACGTGGCGCGAGGCGACGACCGTCTACCACGAGGGCGTGCCCGGGCATCACCTCCAGCTCGGCACCGCGGTCGCGAACAAGGCGGAGCTGAACACCTGGCGACGCTTCGCGGGCACCTCCGGCCACGCGGAGGGCTGGGCGCTGTACGCGGAGCGGCTCATGACGGACCTCGGCTTCCTCGACGACCCCGGCGACCGCCTCGGCATGCTCGACGGGCAGCGGATGCGCGCCGCCCGCGTCGTGCTCGACCTCGGCATCCACCTGCGCAAGCCCCGGCCCGACGGCGGCGGGATCTGGGACGCCGAGAGCGCGCTCGGCTTCTTCCGGCAGCACGTGCACATGGCCGACGGCTTCCTCCGCTTCGAGGTGAACCGCTACCTCGGCTGGCCCGGGCAGGCGCCCTCCTACAAGGTGGGGCAGCGCATCTGGGAGCAGGTGCGCGACGAGGTGCGACGGCGGAGCGGTGACCGCTTCGACCTGAAGGCGTTCCACCGCGACGCGCTCGCGATGGGCGGCGTCGGGCTCGACACGCTGCGCGCGGCGCTCGTGCCCTGACCCCGCTCGGGAATCCTGCGGCGCCTCGGCGCGTTCCGTATCACGGTGAAACAGCCCGGGTACCGATCTGCACGGGTCGGCTAGACTGGGCAGCCGTCCGCCCGCTTCTGCGCGCGCGGTCCGCCGCCTCCGTGCGGCCGGTCGATCCGTCGGGTCGCCCGCACAACTCCATCCGCCGGTCGCGGGAAGGCTCGGACGAGCCTGTGCGCCCGGCCCGAACACCCCATCCGGAAGCAACCACTACATGACTCTCACACCGACCGCCTCGGCCCCCAAGCAGGTCGCGATCAACGACATCGGATCTGCGGACGACTTCCTGGCCGCGGTCGAGAAGACCCTCAAGTTCTTCAACGACGGCGACCTGATCGAGGGCACCGTCGTCAAGATCGACCGCGACGAGGTCCTCGTCGACGTCGGCTACAAGACCGAGGGCGTCATCCCCTCGCGCGAGCTCTCGATCAAGCACGACGTGGACCCCAACGAGGTCGTCACCGTCGGCGACACCGTCGAGGCCCTCGTCCTCCAGAAGGAGGACAAGGAGGGTCGCCTGATCCTCTCCAAGAAGCGCGCCCAGTACGAGCGCGCCTGGGGCGACGTCGAGCGCATCAAGGAGGAGGACGGCGTCGTCACCGGCACCGTCATCGAGGTCGTCAAGGGCGGCCTCATCGTCGACATCGGCCTCCGCGGCTTCCTGCCGGCGTCGCTCATCGAGCTGCGCCGCGTCCGCGACCTCACGCCGTACCTCGGCCAGCAGCTCGAGGCCAAGATCCTCGAGCTCGACAAGAACCGCAACAACGTCGTGCTCTCCCGGCGCGCGCTGCTCGAGCAGACGCAGTCCGAGAGCCGCACCACCTTCCTCAACAACCTGCACAAGGGCCAGGTCCGCAAGGGCGTCGTGTCCTCGATCGTCAACTTCGGCGCGTTCGTCGACCTCGGCGGCGTGGACGGGCTCGTGCACGTCTCCGAGCTCAGCTGGAAGCACATCGAGCACGCGAGCGAGGTCGTCGAGGTGGGCCAGGAGGTCACCGTCGAGGTGCTCGAGGTCGACCTCGACCGGGAGCGCGTCTCCCTGTCGCTGAAGGCGACGCAGGAGGACCCGTGGCAGGTCTTCGCCCGCACCCACGCGATCGGCCAGGTCGCGCCGGGCAAGGTCACGAAGCTCGTCCCGTTCGGCGCGTTCGTGCGCGTCGCGGACGGCATCGAGGGCCTCGTCCACATCTCCGAGCTCTCGAGCCGCCACGTCGAGCTCGCGGAGCAGGTCGTGTCGGTCGGCGAGGAGGTCTTCGTCAAGATCATCGACATCGATCTCGAGCGTCGCCGCATCTCCCTCTCGCTCAAGCAGGCGAACGAGGGCGTCGACCCCGAGGGCACCGAGTTCGACCCGGCGCTCTACGGCATGCTCACCGAGTACGACGAGCAGGGCAACTACAAGTACCCCGAGGGCTTCGACCCCGAGACCAACGAGTGGCGCGAGGGCTTCGAGGAGCAGCGCGACAAGTGGGAGCAGGAGTACGCGGCGGCGCAGGCCCGCTGGGAGGCCCACAAGGCGCAGATCGCCAAGCAGCAGGCCGACGAGGCCGCTGCCGGCACCGCGGGCACGTACTCGAGCGACTCGGCCTCGTCCGGCCGTCTCGCGGACGACGAGTCCCTCGCCGCGCTGCGCGAGCGGCTCACGAGCCGCTGACGCGGTAGCGACACCACCCGAAGGGCGGTTCCCGGATCCCGGGAGCCGCCCTTCGGCGTTCCCTAGGCTGGCGCGGTGCCTCTCCTCGCGCTCACCGGCGGCATCGCGTCGGGCAAGTCGACGATCGCGGCCCGGTTCGCCGAGCTCGGCGCGACGGTGGTCGACGCCGACGTGCTCGCCCGCGAGGTCGTCGAGCCCGGTGAGCCGGCGCTCGCGGCGGTGGCCGAGGCGTTCGGGGACGGGATGCTGCTGCCCGACGGGCGCCTCGACCGGCCCGCGCTCGGCCGGATCGTGTTCGCGGATCCCGACGCGCGGCACCGCCTGAACGGCATCGTGCATCCCGCCGTCGTCGAGCGCTCGCAGGCCCTGTTCCGCGCCGCGCTCGAGCAGGACCCGCAGCGGGTCGTCGTCTACGACGTGCCGCTGCTCGACGCCCGTGGCACCGGCGAGTTCGAGCGCATCGTGGTCGCCGACGCCCCCGTCGAGGTCCGCGTGCGCCGCCTGGTGACGCTCCGGGGGATGGCCGAGGACGACGCCCGCGCGCGGATCGCCGCGCAGCTCGACGACGACGCCCGCCGCGCGCTCGCCACCGACGTCGTCGACACCTCCGGCACGCTCGCGGACACGTTCGCGCAGGTCGACGCGCTCTGGGCGCGCCTGCAGGGCTGATCCGCGGCGCGTCAGCCCCCGCGACCGCGGTGGGCCGCGACCGCGGCGACGTTCGCGAGGCAGACCGCGGCGATGCCGGCGACCTGCAGCGCGTCGAGCCGCTGTCCGAGCACCAGCAGACCGAACACGGCCGCGGCGACGGGGTGGACGCTCTGCAGCATCCCGAAGAGGCCCGCCGGCAGCGTGCGCAGGATCACGAGGTCGAGCGAGTAGGGCAGCGCCGAGGACAGCACGCCCGTGATGGCGCCGACGAGCAGCACGTGCCCGGCCTGCGCGGGTGGCAGCCCGAGCAGCAGCACGACGAGGCCGGGCAGCGTGAGGACCGTGCCCGTGAGGCCCGCGACGGCCGTGCCGGTGACGCCCGGCAGCGCACCGGCGACGCGGCTGAGCACGATGTAGGCGGCCCAGAGCGCAGCCGCGCCGAGCCCGAGCAGCAGGCCGACCGGGTCCGGCGCCGGCCCGCCGACCGCTCCCGTGAGGACGACCACGCCGGCGAGCGCGAGGGCCCCGCACGCGGCGTCGACAGCGCGACGCGACGCGGCGAGCGCGACGGCGAGGGGCCCGAGGAACTCGACGGTGACGGCGAGACCGAGCCCGATCCGCTCCACCGCCGCGTACAGCGTCGTGTTCATCCCGACGAGGACGACGCCGAGCAGCAGCGCCGGGGTCAGGCGCTTCAGGCCGATGCGGTGCAGCGGCGGCCGGGCGATCGCGAGCAGCGTCACGGCGGAGACGAGCTGGCGCATCGCGGCGACGCCGAACGGTCCGACGAGCGGGAACACGGTCGCGCCGATCGCGGCGCCGACCTGCACCGACGAGGCGCTGCCGACGACCCCCGCGATGCGCAGGCGCCGCCCGTCCGCGCTCGTCATGGCTGCAGCCCCCTCGGTCCGGCGGAGGCCCGCCACCGCTCACGATAGCCGCGGCAGCCGGACGACCGAGTGCGCCGACGGGACCCGCCGGCGCACTCGGGGAGCAGGAGGCGCTACGCCCGTCCGGCGAGCACGCGCTCGCGGTCGTCCGACGCCTCGTCGCGCACGCGCTCGATCGCGGGCCGCGGCGCGGTGCCCGTCAGCGCCGCCCACGTCTCGGGCACGGCGCGGGTGTGCGCGACCGCGCGCGGCACCGGGCGTCCGAGGTCGAGGATCGCGTCGTAGACGCGGGCGCTGTTGCGGCCGTCGCGCACCGGGAAGGTGCGCCGGGCGACCTCGGCGTAGCGGCGCCGCACGTCGGCGTCCTCGAGCACGGACTCGATGCCCGCGACGAGCTCGTCCGCGGTGGTCGCCACGGGACCGAAGCCGTCCGTGCGGTAGTCGTAGTAGCCGGGGCCCTCGGTGTGGTTCGCGATGTACTCCCGCTCGTCGAACTGGAAGTACGCGACCGGCCGCTCGAGGTAGGCGGCGTTGAACGCCATCGACGAGTAGTCGGTGACGAGGACCGCCGAGCGGATCACCGCGTCCTGCACGTCGATGTCGCCGTACCGGCCGAGCACGATCTGCTTCGGCAGGTCGAACTCGTCGAGGTACGGCTGGATGTTCGGGTGCGGCAGGAAGACGATCCGGTACCCGCCGCGGCGCGCGAGCTCGAGCAGCCGGGGGGAGCGGAGCACGTCGCCCCAGGCCTGCGCGTACTCGCTGCGCATGAAGTCGGCGTTGCGGTGACGGTCCGTCGACGAGGTGCGTGCCTTGCCGACGAGGTGCTCGCGCCACGTGGGCGCGATGAGGATGTCGCGCACCGCCGACTCGGGCATCGCGGCGCTCCGGCGCCGCAGCGCGTCGTGCCGTGGCAGGCCCGTGAGCCGGACCTCCTTCGTGGTGAGCGCGTAGGGGGTGTCGCCCGCGAGGAAGCCGTACTCCGGCTCGGTGGACGCGACGATCATGTCGATCGACTTGCGGTTGAGCCACGGCGAGAGGTCGCCCTTGATGACGCCGTGCTGCAGGAACACGAAGCGGAACTGCGGCGGCCCGAAGCGCCGGCGATCGAGCGGGTTCGTCACGTAGGCGTCAGCGTGGCTCGACGCGACCACGGTCGCGGAGAGGATCAGCAGCAGCCAGCGGAACGAGCGGAACGGCACGATCCGGAACCCGTCGCGCTGCAGCCGCCGGTAGTCGCTGCTGCGCTTGTCGAGCGTGAACCAGACGTTGCGGCCGGGGTGGTTCGCGCGGATCCAGCGGTACAGCTCCTCGGCGCTGTCACCGGCCTCGTTGTTCTTGTCCATGAGCAGCCAGGCCTTGCCGTAGCGCGCGCGCACCACCGGCGAGCGCAGCGCGAGCCACGTGAGGATGTCCTTGATGCCGTGCAGCGACAGCTCGCGACGGCCCCAGCCGATCGCACCGAGCAGCGCGCGCTTGACGACGGAGCCGGCGAGGCGCCAAGTCGGCCGCGTCTGCTGGCGGAAGCGCGCCGGGGTGGCATCGGCGGTACGGCGGGCGATTCGCCGGATGTCCGGCACCCGCAGCTTGTAGTCGCTCACCCCCGAGCGGCTCCAGTTCGCGAACCGCACCGGGGCGCCGTTCAGGCGGGCGCGGATCTGGCCGGCCGAGTCGATCCAGACGATCCGCTCCTTCAGCAGCACGGTGCCGACGAGGCGGACCGGGCGCACGGCGGAGTGCCTCGGCTCCGCGGACCGGCCGTGCGACCAGAAGCGCTCGGAGGGGAGCGGGCCGCCGAAGTAGTAGACGAGGCGGGCGAGGTCCTGGCGGTCGTCGACCGCGGAGACGGTGACCCGGTCGACGAACGGCTCGTCGCGGTAGCCGTGCGCGAGCGCCTGCTTCATCCAGCCGGGCACGGCCATCATGTCGAAGCCGAAGATCACCTCGTCCTCGAGGTAGCCGACGACGTCGCGCATGATGCGGGCGAACTCGTCCAGCACGGCCTGGTCGACCGCGCGGGAGATGCGGTTCTCCGGCCAGTCCATCTTGAACAGCCAGAACACGTTGTAGGCGACGAGGTTCTGCAGCCAGTGCGGCACGCTGCCGCGCTGCTCGCGCGCCGTCCGCAGCAGCTCGAGGTAGCCGTACCGCGGCACGTCGGTGTACGTGCGCGGGTCGTACCGGTAGTTCTGGTTCGTCGAGCTGCCGTCGGCGCGCTTCCGGTAGCGGTAGACCGCCCGGTCGACGAGGCCGAGCGTCGGCTCGTCGGCGAGGAGCAGGTACTCGGCGACGAACTTGCCGTCCTCGAACGCGGAGCGCAGGCGCTCGTCGAAGCGGATCGAGTGGTCGCGCACGATGTCGGCGCGGAACAGGCTCGACAGCAGCTGGCCGTGGATGAAGTTCGGCCGCGCGGCGAGGTTCGCCACCGTGTTGCCCGACTTGAAGCGGAAGCCGTGCGGGTGCGTGTCGGCGATCTCGCCGGTGACCTCGTCCCAGAACACGACGTGTCCCGCGTAGAGCGCGATGTCGAGGTGCGCGGTCTGCTCCATGAACGCGAACAGCTCGGCGAAGAGCTGCGGCTCGATCACGTCGTCCGGGTCGAGGAAGCAGAGCCAGTCGCCGCGGGCGCGCTCGATCCCGGCGTTGCGCGCCGAGGCCTGGCCGCCGTTCTCCTTGCGGACCACCTGCACCGACCCGGGATGCCGCGCGGCGAACGCCTCGGCGAGCGCTGCGGAGCCGTCGGGGGAGCCGTCGTCGACGAGCACGACGTCGAGCCGGTCGAGGCCGACCGTCTGCGCCTCGATCGAGGCGAGGAAGTCCGGGAGGTAGCGCTCCACGCCGTACATGGGTGCGATGACGCTGACGAGGGGTGCTGGCAAGGACGGGTGCTCCAATGCGGGAGGAGGACGCGTCCGGCGCCGATGCCGGAGCGACCAGGGGCGGGTCGGACGGCCCGACCGTCCAGCCCCCCGTTCGGGGGTCAGTGGATGCTAAGAAACGATGTCGCGGACGCCCGGCATCCGGAGCGGAGTGTCGCGCCCTCCGCGGCGGCGTCCGGCGGGGGCGACCCGTCGCAGCGCCCGGCCCGCGGTGCGCCGCAGCAGCCGCAGCCCCCGGACCGGCAGCGGGTCGCGGAGGCGGGGGAGCGCGAGGTCGAACCGCTCCCCGTCGAGGCGGACCTCGGCGCGGCGCGTCGCCGGCAGGACGGTGCGGCGCTCCTGCACGAGCGTCTGGTCGAAGTGGTGCAGCGGCGCCGCGGTCGTCCCGAGCGGGCGGACGACCCGGCCGCGCACCACGACCTCCTCCTCGGGCGCCCGCCCGACGAACAGCGATCGCACCTCGACCGTGCCGCGTGCACCGCGGGCGAGCAGCGGCAGCGGCGGCACGGGCGAGCCCTTCAGGGCGAGCAGCAGCGCGCGCGTCTCGCGGTTCAGCGGGGTGACGCGGTAGTCGAGGATCAGCGCGTCGTCGATGTGCGCGAGCACCGACGACACCCGGCCGAGGAACGCGACGCGCTGCTCGGGGGTCAGGACGTGCGCCTTCGTGGCCTCCCGCTCCTCGGCGACGAGCAGCCACTTCAGCTCGTAGAGCACCTGGTTCTGGAACCACGCGGGCACATGTCCCCGCTCGGCGGCGAGGCGGGCGAGCGCCGGGAGGTAGCCGAGGTCGAAGCGCTCGAACCAGGTCTCGGCGCGCGTGCGGTAGCGGTCGACGGCCGAGTCGGCGCTCGCGCGCTTCCGGTAGCGGTAGACCGCGCCGGGCACGACGCCGAGCGCCGGATCGGGTGCGGCGGCGAGCACGTCGGCGACGAACAGCGCGTCCTCGGACGCGTGCAGGCCGGGGAGGAAGCGGATGCCGGAGCGCTCGAGGTCGGCGCGCCGGAAGCACGTCGACGCGGCGTGCATCTGCAGGAAGTGCGGCTCGTCGGCGAGGCGGACGACCCGTGCGCCGTCCTGGAACTTGAAGCGCAGCGAGTGGTTGTCGAGCAGTCGGCCCTCGGCCTCGATGTGCTTCACGAGGTTCGTCGCGACGGCGGTCGCCGCGTCGCCGTGCTCGAGCACGAACGCCGCGACCTCGGCACACCAGCGCTCGCCGAGCGCGTCGTCGGAGTCGGGGAAGCCGACCCACTCGCCGGTCGCGGCGGCGAGACCGCGGTTCCGCGCCGCGCTGACGCCGGCGTTCGCCTGCCGGATCAGCAGGGCGTCGACGCCCGCGGGCCTCGCCTCGTCGATCCACCGCTCGACGAGGTCCGCGCTGCCGTCGGGGGAGCCGTCGTCGACGAAGACGCACTGCAGGTCGTACGGTCCGGGCTCCTGCGCGGCGATCGAGTCGAGCAGATCGGGCAGGTAGCGCTCGACGTCGTACAGGGGCACGACGAGGCTCAGCGTCACCCGTCCGGCGCGGTCGGGCTGCGGGCTCGTGCTCATGGTGGTCCTCGGGCGTGGGCGCGGGCGGACCGGGTGCCCGCCGCTGCCGCTCCAGGACACCCCAACGGGGGGCGGGCGCCGGCTCGACACGCCGGAGCGGGCTCCGGCCGGAGCCGACGGTGAGGACGTAGGGATCCGCGCAGCGCTGTCGGTGCACGTGCGTACCGTTGATCCATGAGCAGGACCCCCACGCGCGCCGTCCGCCCGTTCCAGGTGGTCAGCGACTACACGCCGAGCGGCGACCAGCCGCACGCGATCGCCGAGCTCGCCCGGCGGGTCAAGGCCGGCGAGCCCGACATCGTGCTCCTCGGCGCGACCGGCACGGGCAAGTCGGCCACCACGGCCTGGCTCATCGAGGCGGTGCAGCGGCCCACCCTCGTGCTCGCGCACAACAAGACCCTCGCCGCCCAGCTCGCGAACGAGTTCCGGCAGCTGATGCCGAACAACGCGGTCGAGTACTTCGTCTCGTACTACGACTACTACCAGCCCGAGGCGTACGTCCCGCAGACCGACACCTTCATCGAGAAGGACTCGTCGATCAACGCCGAGGTCGAGCGCCTGCGCCACTCCACCACCAACTCGCTGCTCAGCCGGCGCGACGTGATCGTCGTCTCCACCGTCTCCTGCATCTACGGCCTCGGCGCGGCCGAGGAGTACGTGGGCGCCATGGTCGCGCTGCAGGTCGGTCAGCGCATCAGCCGCGACGCGCTGGTGCGCGGGTTCCTCAACATGCAGTACCAGCGCAACGACATCGACTTCTCCCGCGGGCGCTTCCGGGTGCGCGGTGACACGATCGAGATCATCCCCGTGTACGAGGAGCACGCGATCCGCATCGAGATGTTCGGCGACGAGATCGAGGCGCTCTACTCGCTGCACCCGCTCACCGGCGACGTGATCGCCCGACTCGACGCCGTCTCGGTGTTCCCGGCCACGCACTACGCGGCGAGCCCCGAGACCATGACGCGGGCCATCGGCACGATCCGCGACGAGCTCGGCGACCGGCTCGGCACGCTGAAGCGCGAGAACAAGCTGCTCGAGGAGCAGCGGCTGCGCATGCGCACGTCGTTCGACCTCGAGATGATGGAGCAGATCGGGTTCTGCAACGGCATCGAGAACTACTCGCGGCACATCGACGGCCGCATGCCGGGGGAGCCGCCCAACTGCCTGCTCGACTACTTCCCTGACGACTTCCTCACGGTCATCGACGAGTCGCACGTCACCGTCCCGCAGATCGGCGCCATGTACGAGGGCGACGCGTCGCGCAAGCGCACCCTCGTCGAGCACGGCTTCCGGCTCCCGTCCGCGCTCGACAACCGGCCGCTCACCTGGGACGAGTTCTCCGCCCGGGTCGGGCAGACCGTGTACCTCTCGGCGACCCCGGGCAAGTACGAGCTCGGCATGGCCGACGGCGTCGTCGAGCAGATCATCCGGCCCACCGGCCTCGTCGATCCCGAGATCGTCATCAAGCCGTCGAAGGGCCGCGTCGACGACCTGCTCGAGGAGATCCGGCAGCGCGCCGAGCGCGACGAGCGCGTGCTCGTCACCACCCTCACGAAGAAGAGCGCGGAGGACCTCACCGACTTCCTCGGCGAGGCGGGGGTGCGCGTGCGCTACCTGCACGCCGACGTCGACACGCTCCGCCGCGTCGAGCTGCTCACCGAGCTGCGGCAGGGCGTCTTCGACGTGCTCGTCGGCATCAACCTCCTCCGCGAGGGCCTCGACCTGCCCGAGGTGTCGCTCGTCGCGATCCTCGACGCCGACAAGGAGGGCTTCCTCCGCTCGTCGACCTCCTTGATCCAGACGATCGGCCGTGCCGCCCGCAACGTGTCGGGCCAGGTGCACATGTACGCCGACACGATCACCCCGTCGATGGCGCAGGCGATCGACGAGACGAACCGGCGCCGCGAGAAGCAGGTCGAGTACAACCGGGTGAACGGCATCGACCCGCAGCCGCTGCGCAAGCGCATCGCCGACATCACCGACCAGCTCGTCCGCGAGGCCGCCGACACCGACCGCATGCTCGCGGCGAGCGGCGGCGGCGGCAAGGGCAAGTCGCCGGTGCCGGCGCTCCGCGGCTCGGGACGCTCGGGCCTCGCCGCCAACGGCGCCGCCGAGCTCGAGTCGATCATCGCCGACCTCAACCAGCAGATGCTGCAGGCCGCGAACGAGCTGAAGTTCGAGCTCGCCGCCCGGCTCCGTGACGAGCTCTCGGAGCTGAAGGGCGAGCTGCGCCAGATGGAGAAGGCGGGACACCTGGTGCCCTGACCCCCGGGATGCGCTCGGCGGATCCCGGGGAGGGCGCTCACCCCTCGCCCGACACGACCCTCCGCGCGGCCGCGAGGAACCGGTCGGCGTAGCGCTCGGCGCCGAAGTCGCCGAGGAAGTACGACTTCGCCTCGCGCCGCGCGGGCTGCACGGGGTCGAAGGTGGTCATGCTGTCGAGCACCGCGTCGATGTTGCGGGCCTTCCGGTCGAGCACGTACGCCGCCTTCGCGATCGGGAAGGTGCGCGCGAAGTCCGACACCGATCCCTGCATCGCGGTCACCGCGAACGGCTTCTCCGAGTAGAGGAAGTCGGGGACGACGCTCGAGACGTCCGAGACGAGCAGGTCGGCCGAGTTGAAGCACTCCACGAGGCTCATCCCGGTCGTCGCCTCCGCGCCGAACCGGTGCTCGCGGCCGGTGGCGCGCCGGTCCGCGTCGAGCACCTCGACGATGCGCGCGGCCTGCTGGGCATGGGCCGGGTAGCGGTCCGTGTAGGGGTGCGCGCGGAAGAGCACCGTGTACCCGCGCTTCAGCAGCGCCTCGACGATCGGGACGCCGATCGGCAGCGAGCAGTAGTCGGAGTCGGCGTTCGAGCCGCCCCAGGTCGGTGCGTAGAGGGCCGTCGGCACGCTCGAGGTGGAGCGCCCGACGAGCACGTCCTCGATCTGCGGGCGTCCGACGATCTCGAACAGCTCTGCGGGCACGTGGACGCCGTTCGCCGCGAAGCGGTCGATCGCCGCCTGGCCGGCGACGAAGTCCTTGTCGTAGAGCCGGAAGACCGGGCTGTAGCTCGGGGCCTTGTCGCTCTCGCCGTGGTTCAGCTGCACGTGCGTGAGGCCCGCGAACCGGATCAGGTGCGTGTTCCTCGCGGCGTTGTTCACGTAGAAGACCGCACGCATCGAGGGCGGGACGACGGCGTCTAGGTCGCCGTGCTCCTGCCGGACCAGGATGGGGCGCGAGGTGACCGGCGCGATGCTCGCGAACGACTCGGGGTTGCGCACGATGACGACGAACCGCTCGCCGATGCGCTCGAGGTACGGCAGCCACATCGTCACCTGGTACTCGGTGCCGGGCTGGGCGTCCCAGTGCAGCGCGAACGCCGGCGCGTAGTCCGCCACGGCGCGGGCGAGCCGGCGCTCGGCGAGCTTCCGCGCACGGAGGCGCAGCATCGTCTCGGCGAGCACCCCGACCGGGACGAGCAGGGCGACCGCCGCGACCACGAGCAGGACCGGCAGCGCGCCGCCGAGCGCGGCCGCGACCGCGATGCCGACGACCGCGACGGTGTTCGTCACGAACACCCTGCCCGGCTCGACCCGCGCCGCGTTCGGCACGTCGATGCCGGGCAGGTTCAGCGCGTACGGCGGCGTCGCGACGACCACCTTCGGCAGCATCTGCTCGACGAGCACGGCGGCGGCGAGCAGGCAGCTGACGAACGCGCCGACGACGGGCGCGGCGGGGTGCAGCACCACGACCGACAGCGCGAGCAGCGTCCGCGGCACGACGTCGGCGCCGACCGGCCCGATGCCGCGGCGGAGCGCCCGGAGCTGCTCGGGCGGCAGCAGCGGCAGCACCACGGCCACGACGGCCGTCACGAGCGCCACCGCCGGCACGTGCCCGACGACCGCCGTGACGAAGCCCGCAACGGCGAGCACCGCCGCGGCCTGGTGCAGCAGGCCCGAGCGGACGATGTTGCCGAGCCGCAGGGTGCGCCGTCGGCGCCTCGAAGGGGCGGCCACCGGCGAGGGGTTGACGCCTGGCAGGGCGATCGGGGCGGTGCGCGCCTCGTCGAACTCGGGGCCGGAGCCGGCCTGGCCGCCGGCAGCGACGCGGGCCGGGACGGGAGCGGGCCGGGACGGCACGGCGGGCAGCGCCTTCGGTCCCGCGGCAGCGGGACGCTCCGCACCGAGGCGGTCACGGTCGTTCACCAGCGTCATCTGCTCGCGGTCCCTCCCTGCCCCGATCGGGGGGCGTGCGTCAGTCCTCAAGGAACGCTAAGGAGGCCCGGCGCGCGACCGGCCACGACGCGCCGACGACGCCGCGGGCGGCGGGCGCTCCGGAGCCGGGCGGGCGTTTCGCCATAATGGCTCCGTGCGCCGACTGCTCATCGACCTGCGCCGGCGCGCGCAGTCGAACGTGATCAAGCGGCTCCGCCGCTCGCGGCTCTTCCCGCGGACCCTCGTGAACCGGCTCGGCGACGACGAGCGTCTCGCGACGGCGCGCACCGACGCCGCGGTGATGGTCTACTTCCCGGGCGCGCTCGACACGCTGTACCAGATCGAGCCCTGGCTGCCGACCTTCGAGGCGCTGCACCGCGTGCACCGCGTCGTGGTGGTCTGCCAGGACTCGCGGGTCGCGGCGCACCTGCGCGACACGAGTGCCCTCCCGGTGCTCACCGTCGCCCGCTACGGCACCCTCGACGGCCTGCTCGGACGCAGCGAGGTGAAGCTCGCGCTCTACGTGAGCCACCTGCCGCGCAACTTCGAGTCGCTGCGCTTCACCTCGCTCCTGCATGCGTACATCGGCCACGGCGACAGCGACAAGGGCGTCTCCGCGTCCAACCAGCTGAAGGCCTACGACTTCGTCTTCACGCCCGGGCAGGCCGCGATCGACCGCATCGCGAAGCGGCTCATGCGCTTCGACACGGCCGAGCGCTGCCGCATCGTGGGGCAGCCGCTCACCCTGTCGGCGCCCGTCGTCCCCGCCGCTTCCGCCTCGGGCGCGCCCGTCGTGCTCTACGCGCCCACCTGGGAGGGCGCGCAGCCGTCGGTCGCCTACAGCTCGGTGCTGAGCCACGGCGAGCGGATGGTCCGCGCGCTGCTCGCCGACGGCCGGTTCCGCGTGCTCTACCGCCCGCACCCGCTCATCGGGGTCACGTCCCGCGCCTACACGCTCGCCGACCAGGCCATCCGCGCGGCCGTCGAGGAGGCCGGCGACGGGTCCGCCGTGGTGCCGGCCGACGCCGAGCCGCTCGAGGCCTCCTTCGCGAAGGCGTCCGCGCTCGTCTGCGACGTCTCGGCGGTGGCCACCGGCTGGCTGCCCTCGCTGAAGCCGATCGTCGTCACGAAGCCGGCGGGCGAGGAAGCGGTCGCGGCCGACTCCGGCATGCTCACGCGCGTGCCGCGGCTGGCCGCTGAGCACGCCGACCGCATCGCCGAGGTGATCGCCGAGGAGCTCGCCGACGACCCCGGTCGCGAGGTGCGTCGGGAGCTCGTCGCGCACTACCTGTCGCCGTACTGGCCGGACGGCGTCACCGAGCGCTTCGTCGAGGTGTGCGGCGAGGTGATCGCCCTCCGCGACTCGCTGCGGCCTCGCCTCGTCGCCGAGGGCGCCACCGGCGTCTAGGCCGCCGTGCCCGGCCCCCCGACGGGGGCTCGCGCTCGCTCACGGCGAACCCGCACGGGCTGTCGGAGCGCTTCCGTATCCTCTTCAGGTGCCGATCTCGCGGGTGGGGACCAACGCCAGGCTGAGCGTCCGGGGAGCCCGGGTGCACAACCTCCAGGACGTGTCGGTCGAGATCCCACGCGACTCCCTCGTGGTCTTCACCGGGCTCTCGGGCAGCGGCAAGTCGTCCCTCGCGTTCGACACGATCTTCGCCGAGGGCCAGCGCCGCTACGTCGAGTCGTTGTCCGCGTACGCGCGCCAGTTCCTCGGTCAGGTCGACCGGCCCGACGTCGACTTCATCGAGGGCCTCTCGCCCGCGGTGTCGATCGACCAGAAGTCGACGAACCGCAACCCGCGGTCCACGGTGGGCACGATCACCGAGATCTGGGACTACATGCGGCTGCTCTGGGCCCGCATCGGTGTGCCGCACTGCCCGATCTGCGGCGAGGTCATCGCCAGCCAGACCGTGCAGCAGATCGCCGACCAGCTCATGGAGCTGCCCGAGGGAACGCGATTCCAGGTGGTCAGCCCCGTCGTGCAGCAGAAGAAGGGCGAGTTCGTCGACCTCTTCAAAGAGCTGTCGGCGAAGGGCTACTCGCGTATCGTGGTCGACGGCAGGACCGAGTCGCTCTCGAGCCCGCCCACGCTCAAGAAGTCGTACAAGCACGACATCGCGGTCGTCGTCGACCGGCTCGTCGCGGGTCCCGAGCTGCTCACGCGCCTTACGGACTCGCTCGAGACCGCCCTGTCGCTCACCGAGGGCGTCGTGCAGATCAACTTCGTCGACGAGGAGGGGCCCGCGGCCTGGCGCAGCTTCTCCGAGCGCCTGTCGTGCCCGAACAACCATCCGCTGCAGCTCGCCGAGATCGAGCCGCGAACCTTCTCGTTCAACGCGCCGTTCGGAGCCTGCCCCGAGTGCTCGGGCCTCGGCACCCGCATGGCGGTCGACCCCGACCTGCTGCTCGGCGACCCGTCGCTGTCGATCAGCGAGGGCGTCATCATCCCCTGGACGAACCAGGGCAAGCAGCTCTTCCAGTACTACGAGCGCATGCTGAACGGCCTCGCCCGCGACCTCGGCTTCTCGCTCGACAGCCCGTGGGAGGCGCTGCCCGACGAGATCCGCGACGCGGTGCTCCACGGCAACAACTTCGAGGTGCGCGTGCGGTGGAAGAACCGCTACGGCCGCGAGATGTCGTACACGCAGGGCTTCGAGGGCGTCATCCCGTACCTCGAGCGCAACTGGCTGCAGGCCGAGACCGACGTGCAGCGCGCGCGCTGGGCCGAGTACCTCCGCGAGGTGCCGTGCGCCGTCTGCGGCGGCAAGCGGCTGAAGCCCGAGGTGCTCGCCGTCGCCGTCGACGGGCACAGCATCGCCGACGTCGCCGACCTCTCCATCGCCGACGCCCAGCGGTTCATGGAGACCGTGCGGCTGTCCGAGCGCGACGCGAAGGTGGCCGCGCAGGTGCTCCGCGAGATCCGGGCCCGCCTCGAGTTCCTCACCGAGGTCGGCCTCACCTACCTCACGCTCTCGCGGTCCGCCGGCACCCTGTCCGGCGGCGAGGCGCAGCGCATCCGGCTCGCCACGCAGATCGGGTCGGGCCTCACCGGTGTGCTCTACGTGCTCGACGAGCCGAGCATCGGCCTGCACCAGCGCGACAACCGCCGGCTCATCGACACCCTCGTGAAGCTGCGCGACCTCGGCAACACGCTCATCGTCGTCGAGCACGACGAGGACACCATCCGCACGGCCGACTGGATCGTCGACATCGGTCCGGGGGCGGGCGTGAACGGGGGCCGGGTCGTGCACTCGGGCGACTACGCGTCGCTCGTCGCCGACGAGGAGTCGATCACCGGCGACTACCTCGCCGGGCGCCGGGCCATCGAGGTGCCGGCGCAGCGGCGTCCGATCGATCGCAAGCGTCGCCTCGAGGTCGTGGGGGCCAACGCGAACAACCTGAAGTCGGTGTCCGCGTCCTTCCCGCTCGGGGTGCTCACGGCCGTCACCGGCGTCTCGGGCTCCGGCAAGAGCACGCTCGTGAACGACATCCTCTACCGGGTGCTCGCCAACCGCTTGAACGGGGCCCGCAAGGTGCCGGGCAAGCACCGCCGCGTCACCGGGCTCGAGAACCTCGACAAGGTCGTGCACGTCGACCAGGCGCCGATCGGCCGCACCCCGCGCTCCAACCCGGCCACCTACACCGGGGTCTTCGACCGCATCCGCACGCTGTTCAGCGAGACCCCCGAGGCGAAGGCACGCGGCTACCTGCCGGGCCGGTTCAGCTTCAACGTCAAGGGCGGCCGCTGCGAGCACTGCCAGGGCGACGGCACGATCAAGATCGAGATGAACTTCCTGCCCGACGTCTACGTCGTGTGCGAGGTCTGCAAGGGTGCCCGGTACAACCGCGACACCCTCGCCGTGCACTACAAGGGCAGGAACATCGCCGAGGTGCTCGACATGCCGATCGCCGAGGCGGCCGAGTTCTTCGAGCCGATCTCCGCGATCCATCGCTACCTGAAGACCCTCGTCGACGTCGGGCTCGGCTACGTGCGGCTCGGGCAGAGCGCCACCACGCTCTCCGGCGGCGAGGCGCAGCGCGTGAAGCTCGCCACCGAGCTGCAGCGCCGCTCGAACGGCCGCACGGTCTACGTGCTCGACGAGCCCACGACGGGCCTCCACTTCGAGGACGTCCACAAGCTGCTGCAGGTGCTGCACGGGCTCGTCGACAAGGGCAACACGGTCATCGTCATCGAGCACAACCTCGACGTCATCAAGAACGCCGACTGGGTCGTCGACATGGGCCCCGAGGGCGGCGCGGGCGGCGGCACCGTCATCGCCGAGGGCACGCCCGAGGACGTCGCCGACTCGAGCATCAGCCACACCGGGCGCTTCCTCGCCGAGGTGCTGCGCCAGCCGGCGCTGGCGGCGAGCGCGTGAGGCGGCGCAGTCGCGTGAGGCAGGCAGCGGGGGAGCGGTGAGCGACACCGTCTCCTGGCGCCCCAAGGCGGGCGAGATCCCGACGTCGCCCGGGGTGTACCGGTTCCGCGACGGTCGGGGCCGGGTGCTCTACGTCGGCAAGGCGAAGAACCTCCGCGCCCGCCTCAGCAACTACTTCCAGCCGCTGCGCTCGCTGCACGAGCGCACGCGCCGCATGGTGACGACGGCCGCGCAGGTCGAGTGGACGGTCGTCGGCAGCGAGCTCGAGGCACTGCAGCTCGAGTACAGCTGGATCAAGGAGTTCGCGCCGCCCTTCAACGTGAAGTTCCGCGACGACAAGTCGTACCCGTACCTCGCCATCACGCTCGGCGACGAGGTGCCGCGGGTGCTGATCACCCGCAACCGCAAGCTGCGGGGCGCGAAGTACTACGGGCCGTACACGAAGGTGTGGGCCATCCGCGAGACGCTCGATCTGATGCTCAAGGTGTTCCCGGTGCGCAGCTGCTCCGAGACCACCTACAAGCGCGCCGAAGCCACGGGCCGCCCGTGCCTGCTCGGCGACATCGGCAAGTGCGCGGCGCCGTGCGTCGGGCGCGTGCCCCTGCCGGTGCACCACGCGATGGCCGAGGACCTCGCGTCGTTCATGGCCGGCGGCGACCAGCGCTTCCGCAGCGACCTGACGAAGCGCATGCGCGAGGCCGCCGAGGCGCAGAACTACGAGGCCGCCGCGAAGTACCGCGACGCGCTCGGCGCGCTCGAGGCTGCGGTGTCGAAGTCGGCCGTCGTGCTGAACGAGGACGTCGACACCGACGTGTTCGGCGTCGCCGAGGACGAGCTCGCGGCGAGCGTGCAGCAGTTCCTCGTGCGGGGCGGCCGCATCCGCGGCACGCGCAGCTGGGTGGTCGACAAGGAGCTCGACGTCTCGCGCGGCGAGCTGATCGAGACGGTGCTGCTCGGCGCGTACGAGGACGACGCGTACCCGCCGCGCGAGGTGCTCGTGCCCGAGCTGCCCGACGACGTGACCGAGCTGGAGGCGCTGCTCACCGAGCGGCGGACCGCGGGACGCGAGGCGCAGGGGCTCCGCGGCGCGGGCCGGGTGCGGCTCCACGTCGCGGAGCGTGGCGACAAGGCGGCGCTCGCCGAGACGGCGGCGCGCAACGCCGCGCAGGCGCTGATGCTCTACAAGACGCGGCGCAGCGCCGACTTCACGGCCCGGTCGCAGGCGCTCGCCGACCTGCAGGACGCGCTCGGGCTCGACGACGCCCCGCTGCGCATCGAGTGCTTCGACGTGTCGCACCTCGGCGGCACGAACATCGTCGCGTCGATGGTCGTGTTCGAGGACGGCCTGCCGCGCAAGGACCAGTACCGGCGCTTCAACGTGGCCTCGTCGACCGACGACACCGACTCGATGTACCAGGTGCTGCGGCGGCGGCTCGCGCACCTCGAGGACGAGGACGCGGCACCGGCGCAGCAGGGCGACCGGTTCGCGTACCGACCCAACCTGCTCGTGGTCGACGGCGGCCAGCCGCAGGTCGCGGCCGCCGCGCGGGCGTTCGCCGACGCCGGCGTGACCGGCATCGCCATCTGCGGGCTCGCGAAGCGTCTCGAGGAGATCTGGCTGCCCGGCAGCGACTTCCCCGTCATCCTTCCCCGCAACAGCGACGCGCTGTTCCTGCTGCAGCGCCTCCGCGACGAGGCGCACCGCTTCGCGATCACGCACCAGCGCAGCCGCCGCAAGCGCGACATCGGCTCGCAGCTCGGAGAGATCCCCGGCCTCGGCGACGCCCGTGTCAAGGTGCTGCTGAAGCACTTCGGCTCCGTCGCGAAGCTGCGCCAGGCGACCCTCGAGCAGATCGAGGAGGTGCCGGGCTTCGGTGCGGTGCTCGCCGCCGCCGTGCTCGACCGGCTGCGTGCCCCGCAGCAGGCCGACGAGGCGGCGGACGACCCCGGGGGAGCGGCGACGGCCGCCCGTGTCGACGGCGACGCGGTGCTCGCGCAGGACGACGATGCGGGCGGCGGACTCCCGCTCGATCAGGGTGAGCCCGCCGTCGCCCGGTAGGCTGGACGTCGTCCTTCCGGCGGCTGGATGGAGATCGAACGCTTGAGCAGCGACGGCAGCACCACCGAGACGGTGGCGGACCTCCGCACGGCGGCCGGCGCCGCGCCGGAGCAGTCCGTGCTCGTCGTCACCGGCATGTCCGGGGCGGGCCGGTCGACGGTCGGCAACGCGCTCGAGGACCTCGGCTGGTACGTCGTCGACAACCTGCCGCCGCAGATGCTGAAGCCGCTGCTCGACCTCGCCGGTCACTCGGGCGGCCGGCTCTCCCGCGTCGCCGTCGTGGTGGACGTGCGCGGCGGCCAGCTGCTGTCGGAGCTGCGCGACGTCGCGTCCGAGCAGGACGGCCGGCCGCAGATCCGTCTGCTGTTCCTGGAGGCGAACGACGCCGCGCTCGTGCGCCGCTTCGAGGCGGTCCGCCGGCCGCACCCGATGCAGGAGGGCGGCACGATCCTCGACGGCATCACCGCCGAGCGGGCGCTCACCCTCGCGGTGCGCGAGCAGAGCGACATCATCATCGACACGTCCGAGCTGAACATCCATCAGCTCGCATCGGCCATCAACGAGCTGTTCGCCGACGACGAGACGCCCGGGGTCCGGGTCACGATCACGAGCTTCGGGTTCAAGTACGGCGTGCCGACCGACGCCGACATGGTGGCCGACGCCCGCTTCCTGCCGAACCCGTTCTGGGTGCCCGAGCTGCGGCCGCTCACGGGCCGGGACGCGCAGGTGCGCGACTACGTGCTCGGGCAGCGGGGCGCGAGCGAGTTCGTCGAGCGGTACGCGGCGGCGGTCGCGCCCGTGCTCGAGGGCTACCAGCGCGAGAACAAGAGCCACGCGACCATCGCGGTGGGCTGCACGGGCGGCAAGCACCGCTCCGTCGCGCTCGTCGAGCGGCTCGCGGCGCTGCTCGCGGAGCAGCCCGGCGTGGTCGTGAACGTGAAGCACCGCGACCTCGGTCGCGAGTAGCACCGTCCCCCGTGTGCGGGGGACAGGCAGTCGATGCGAGACTGAGGGCCGCCGCGACCGGCGGGAGCGGTTCCGGCGGGGGAAGAACGGGGAGCGGATGTGGCACTGACCGCCGAGGTGAAGGACGAGCTGACGCAGATGGAGGTCGGGAAGACCTCCGTGCGGGCGGCCGAGCTGGCGACCATCCTGCGGTTCTCCGGGGGACTGCACCTGATCTCCGGACGCATCGCGGTCGAGTCGGAGCTCGACACCCCGCAGCTCGCGAAGCGGGTCCGGCGCGACCTCGCCGAGCTCTACGGCGTGCGACCGGAGATGACGGTGCTGTCCGCGTCCGGCGTCCGGCGCACGAACCACTACCTGGTGCGCGTGGTCGACGGCGGCGAGACCCTCGCCCGGCAGACCGGCCTGCTCGACGCGCGCCGGCGCCCGATCCGCGGGCTGCCCAACCGGCTCACCACGGGCGGCCAGGAGGAGCTCGAGGCGGTCTGGCGCGGCGCGTTCCTCGCGCACGGCTCGCTGACCGACCCGGGCCGCTCGGCCGCGCTCGAGGTCACCTGCCCCGGCAACGAGACCGCCATGGCGCTCGTCGGCGCCGCCGGGCGCCTCCAGGTGCCGGCGAAGGCGCGCGAGGTGCGCGGCGTGCACCGCGTCGTCATCCGCGACGGCGAGGCCATCAGCGAGATGCTCGGGCACATGGGCGCCCGCCGCAGCGTGCAGAACTGGGAGGAGCTCCGCCAGCGCCGCGAGGTGCGGGCGAACACCAACCGGCTCGTCAACTTCGACGACGCGAACCTGCGCCGCAGCGCGCAGGCCGCCGTCGCCGCGTGCGCGCGGGTCGAGCGGGCGCTCGAGATCCTCGGCGACAGCGTGCCCGACCACCTGCAGTACGCGGGCAAGCTGCGGCTCGACCACCGCGACGCGAGCCTCGACGAGCTCGGCCACCACGCCGACCCGCCGATGACGAAGGACGCGGTCGCCGGCCGCATCCGGCGACTGCTCGCCCTCGCCGACAAGCGGGCCGCGGACCTCGGCATCCCGGGCACCGACGCGAACCTCCCCGAAGAGGTCGACGCGTAGCGCGCTGGAGCGTGGAGCGACGACCATTTCTGGTCGTCGCCGCGACGCCAGCGCCGACCGCCGTCCCGGCGGTCGGTCGTGACCGGCACTCAGCCCGGTCCAAGGCGCCCCTGAAGGGCCGGTCCTAGGCTCTCGAGCGTTCCCTCTTGGAAGGACGTCCCATGCCTGTGTACTCGCTGCCCGAGCTGCCCTACGACTACAGCGCGCTCGAACCGCACATCAGCGGCCGCATCATGCAGCTGCACCACGACAAGCACCACCAGACCTACGTGACGGGTGCGAACACCGCGCTCGACCAGCTCGCCGAGGCCCGCGACAGCGGCAACCTCGCGAACGTCAACAAGCTCGAGCGCGACCTCGCGTTCAACCTCGGCGGCCACGTCAACCACTCCGTGTTCTGGACGAACATGTCCCCGGACGGCGGCGACAAGCCGACCGGCGACGTCGCGAGCGCCATCGACGAGTTCTTCGGCGGCTTCGATAAGTTCCAGGCCCACTTCACCGCGGCCGCGCTCGGCGTGCAGGGCTCGGGCTGGGCCGCGCTCGTCTACGACTCGATCGGGCAGCGCCCGCTGATCGTGCAGTTCCACGACCAGCAGCAGGACTTCCCGGTCGGCGTCGTGCCGCTGCTCCTCCTCGACGTGTGGGAGCACGCGTACTACCTCGACTACCAGAACGTCCGCGCCGACTACGTGAAGGCGTTCTGGAACATCGTCAACTGGGCGAACGTCGAGCAGCGCCTGGCCGCCGCCCAGAAGCAGACCGCAGGCCTGCTGCTACTGTCGTAGCCGCCGCGGCGCCGGGGGACCGACAGGTCCTTCCGGCGCCGCACCCAGGGACACCGAAGAACGGCGTCCGTCCCGGGCGCCGAACAGCAGCGGAGGAAACGTGACCGTTCGCGTCGGGATCAACGGCTTCGGCCGGATCGGCCGAAACTACTTCCGGGCGGCTCTCGCCAAGGGCAGCGATCTCGAGATCGTCGCGGTCAACGACCTGACCGACAACAACGCGCTCGCGCACCTGCTGAAGTACGACTCGACGGCGGGTCCGCTGAAGGAGTCCGTCTCGGTCGACGGCGACAGCATCGTCGTCGACGGCCACAGGGTGCAGGTCCTCGAGCAGCGCGACCCGGCCCAGCTCGGCTGGGGCGACCTCGGCGTCGACATCGTCATCGAGTCGACCGGGCGCTTCACGAAGGCGCAGGACGCCCGCAAGCACATCGAGGCCGGCGCGAAGAAGGTCATCATCTCGGCGCCCGCGAGCGGCGAGGACGGCACGTTCGTGATGGGTGTGAACGAGGGCTCGTACGACCCCGAGACGATGCACATCCTCTCCAACGCGTCGTGCACGACGAACTGCCTCGCGCCTCTCGCGAAGGTCTTCAACGACGCGTTCGGCATCGAGCGCGGGCTCATGACCACGGTGCACGCGTACACCGCCGACCAGAACCTGCAGGACGGCCCGCACAGCGACCTCCGCCGCGCCCGCGCCGCCGCGCTCAGCATCATCCCCACCTCCACCGGCGCCGCGAAGGCCATCGGCCTCGTGCTGCCCGAGCTGAAGGGCAAGCTCGACGGCTTCGCCCTTCGCGTGCCGGTGCCGGTCGGCTCGATCACCGACCTCACCGTCACGGCCGGCCGCCAGGTCAGCGTCGACGAGGTGAAGGCCGCGTACCGCGAGGCGGCCGACGGCCCGATGAAGGGCATCCTCAAGTACGTCGACGAGCCGATCGTCTCGTCCGACATCGTGGGCGACCCGCACTCGTCGCTGTTCGACGCCGAGCTCACCCGCGTGATCGGCGACCAGGTCAAGCTGTCGTCCTGGTACGACAACGAGTGGGGCTACTCGAACCGGCTCGTCGACCTCGCCGAGTACGTCGCCGCACGGCTCTGACTCCGTCGATGCCGCTGCGCACCCTCGACTCCCTCGGGGACCTCGCCGGGCGGCGCGTCGTCGTCCGGTGCGACCTCAACGTCCCGCTGCAGGACGGCCGCATCACCGACGACGGGCGCGTCCGCGCGTCCGTGCCGACGCTGAACCGGCTGCTCGACGCGGGCGCGAAGGTCACCGTGATCTCGCACCTCGGGCGGCCGGACGGCGCTCCGGACCCGAAGTACAGCCTCCGGCCGGTGGCGGTGCGGCTCGGCGAGCTGCTCGACCGCGAGGTCGCGTTCGTCGACGAGCGGCCCGCCTCGGCCGCGCCGGGGAACGCCGACGTGACCGTGCTCGAGAACCTGCGGTTCGATCCGCGGGAGACGAGCAAGGACGAGGGGGAGCGCCGGGCCTACGCCGGCGAGCTGGCCCGCTTCGGCGACGTGATGGTCTCCGACGGCTTCGGCGTCGTGCACCGAAAGCAGGCGAGCGTCTACGAGCTCGCGGAGGTGCTGCCGAGCGCAGCCGGCCTGCTCATCGCCGCGGAGCTGGACGTGCTGGAGCGGCTCACGGCGCGACCTGAGCACCCCTACACGGTCGTGCTCGGCGGCTCGAAGGTGAGCGACAAGCTCGCGGTCATCGACGCGCTGCTGCCGCGGGTCGACACGCTGCTGATCGGTGGCGGGATGCTGTTCACGTTCCTCGCCGCCCAGGGCTCCGCCGTCGGGAAGAGCCTGCTCGAGGCAGACCGGATCCCCGCGGTGCAGGAGTACCTGCGCCGCGCCGACGAGCTCGGTGTGCGCCTCGTCGTGCCGACCGACGTCGTCGTCGCGTCGAGGTTCGCGGCCGACGCCGAGCACGAGACGGTCGCCGCCGACGCGATCGAGTCGTCGTCGTTCGGCGCCGACGGCATCGGCCTCGACATCGGACCGCGGACCGCCGAGACCTTCGCCGCGGCGATCGCCGGCTCGCGCACCGTGTTCTGGAACGGACCGATGGGCGTGTTCGAGTTCCCCGCCTTCGCGACGGGCACCAAGCGCGTCGCCGAGGCGCTCACCGAGGTCGACGGCCTATCGGTCGTCGGCGGCGGCGACTCCGCTGCCGCGGTCCGCGCGCTCGGGTTCTCCGACGACCGGTTCGGGCACATCTCCACCGGTGGCGGCGCGAGCCTCGAGTTCCTCGAGGGCAAGCAGCTGCCGGGGCTCACCGTGCTCGGCCGGGAGGGCTGACCCGTGCGCACGCCGCTCATCGCCGGCAACTGGAAGATGAACCTCGACCACCTGCAGGCGATCGCGCTCGTGCAGAAGCTCGCGTGGACGCTGCAGGACTCGGGGCACGACCCGAAGGCGGTCGAGGTGGCCGTGTTCCCGCCGTTCACCGACCTCCGCAGCGTGCAGACGCTCATCGCAGCCGAGCGGTTCGAGCTCGCCCTCGGCGCGCAGGACCTGTCGCCCTACGAGTCCGGGGCCTACACGGGCGACGTGTCTGGCGCCTTCCTCAAGGCGCTCGCCGCCGCCTACGTCATCGTCGGGCACTCGGAGCGGCGCGCGATGCACGGCGAGACCGACGAGATCGTGAACGCCAAGGCGCTCGCTGCGCTGAAGCACGACCTCGTGCCCGTCGTCTGCGTGGGCGAGACCGCCGAGGACCTCGAGCGGCACGGCTCGAGCGCGGTGCCCGTCGCGCAGGTGCGCACGGCGCTGCTCGGCGTCCCCGACGACGCCGACGTGGTGGTCGCCTACGAGCCGGTCTGGGCCATCGGCTCCGGGCGGGCGGCGACGCCCGACACGGCCCAGGAGGTGTGCGCCGCGCTCCGCGCGGCGATCGCCGAGGACCACGGGCAGGCGTTCGCCGACCGCACCCGGCTGCTGTACGGCGGCTCGGTGAAGAGCGGCAACATCGCGTCGTTCATGCATCGCCCCGACGTCGACGGCGCCCTCGTGGGCGGCGCCAGCCTCGACCCTGGTGAGTTCGCCGCGATCGCCCGCTTCCCGAAGCACGTCTCGATCGACTGAGCCCGGCCGCGGCAGCGGCGCCGGTTCCGGCTCGCCGCAGTCGAAGGGAAGGACCGTCCGCCGGAGGCGCCCCCGTATACTGGGCCGCGCTGGAATCCGGCTGCGACAGCGATGGGAGGAGCAGGCATGGCCGTACTCGAAGTGGTCCTCGAGATCGTGCTCGCGATCACGAGCCTGCTGCTCACCCTGCTGATCCTGCTGCACCGCGGGCGCGGCGGCGGCCTCTCCGACATGTTCGGCGGCGGCGTCACCTCGAGCCTCGGCGCCTCCGGCGTCGCCGAGCGCAACCTCAACCGGATCACCGTCGTCCTCGGGCTCGTGTGGTTCGCCTCGATCGTCGTGCTCGGCCTCATCACCCGGTTCTCCTCCGGCGCCTGACGCGCCCCCGACCCGAAGCGAGACTCCATGGCATCTGGCGGCAGTGCGATCCGCGGCTCCCGAGTGGGCGCCGGCCCGATGGGCGAGCAGGACCACGGGCACCACGCGGACCGCGTCGCGGTCTCCTACTGGGACGCCCGCGGCAACGAGACGGTGCGGTACTTCGCGGCGAACCTCCCGGCCGAGGAGATCCCCGACGTCATCGACTCGCCGAGCACGGGGCTGCCCGCGGGCCGCGACCGCAACAACCCCCCGGCCGTCCAGAAGACCGAGCCGTACAAGACGCACCTCGCCTACGTGAAGGAGCGCCGCACCGATGAGGAGGCCGCGCAGCTCCTCGACGAGGCGCTGAAGCAGCTCCGCATCCGTCGCGGGAAGATCCCGGCGGACAGCTGATCCACGACGACGAAGGGCCCGGCCGATCGGCCGGGCCCTTCGTCGTGCAGCATCAGTACTGCGAGGCGATGAGGTTCTGCGGCACCTTCGCGGCCGCGCCGGCGTCGACGAAGAAGACGGTGCGCTTGCGGCCCGTCGAGCCGGCCACGGGCACCTCGTCCTCGCTCGCACCGGCGAGGGCGAGACCGAGGGCGCTGGCCTTCTCCGCTCCGGCGAGCACGAGCCAGATGCGGCGCGACGTGTTCAGCGCCGACATCGTGAGCGTGAGCCGGTCGGGCGGCGGCTTCGGCGCGTTGTGGACCGCGACGACGGTGCGCTGCTGCTCGCCGGCGCGGTCGCGCTCGGGGAAGAGCGCCGCGATGTGGCCGTCCGGTCCGACCCCGAGGAACGTGATGTCGAAGCGGGGCACGTCGTGGCCGCTCTGCGCGTGCTGGCGCAGCACGTCGGCGTAGGCGTCGGCTGCCCGGTCGATGTCGTCGATCTCGTCGGACGCGGGGAACGGATGGATGTTCGCCTCGGGCGTCGGCAGGTGGTCGAGCAGCGCCTCGCGGGCCTGCCGCTCGTTGCGCTCCGGGTCGGCCTTCGGCGCGAACACCTCGTCGCTCCACCAGAAGTGCACGCGCGTCCAGTCGATGGTGTCGCGCATGCCGGAGGCGAGGACGGCCTGCTGCACGTCGTGGCCGGCGGTGCCGCCGGTGAGCACGACGTTGACCGTGTCCGACTCGTCGAGCAGGTCGACGAGCTTCGTGAGGAACCGTGCTGCGACCGCGGCTGCCAGGGCGTCGCCGTCCGGGTGCACCAGCACGCGTCGTTCGTTCGTCACGATCCTCCGTCCGGTCGGCCCGGCGCTCCCGTGGCCTGCTCGGGCAGCGCGAGGCCGTCGATCAGCACCTCCCCGTACAGGTCGTCGGGGTCGAGGCGCCGCAGCTCCTCGGCGAGGCAGTCTCGCAGGCTCCGCCGCGGCAGGGAGACGGTGTGCGTCGGCTGCCCCGGCTGGGACAGCGTAGCGATGTTCGGCACCTCGCGTTCCAGCGCGATCGGGCCCGGGGCGCGGAGCAGCCGTACCGCGTGGATGCCGCCCGAACCCGTCGAGCGACCGGCGAGGGGGACGCTCACGGGCACCCCGAGCTGCAGCCCCAGCCAGGCGGCGAGCAGCCGCGTGGAGGGGGAGTCGGCCGCGCCCGTCACCTCGGCGCGCGTCACCGGCTCGAACGGCGGCTGGTCGAGGGCCGCAGCGAGGAACGCGCGCCACAGGGTGAGCCGGGTCCAGGAGAGGTCCGTGTCGCCGGGGCGGTAGGTCGCCGCGAGGTGGTGCAGCGCGGCCGTCGGGTCGGGCTGGGTGGACGCGTCGGTGATGCGCCGCTGGGCGAGCCGGCCGAGCGGCGACTCAGCGACGACCTCGGGCGCCTCGTGCGGCCACCAGGCGACGACGGGTGCGTCGGGGAGCAGCAGCCCGGTGACGAGCCCCTCCTCGTCGCTGCCGGCGTCGCCGAACGCGCGGATCAGCACGACCTCGCTCGCGCCGGCGTCGCCGCCGACGCGGATCTGCGCGTCGAGGCGCGGTTCAGCAGCGGTGAGGTCGCGGGCGAGCACGAGCACCCGCATGGGATGCTCGCGGGAGGCGGCGTTCGCGGCCTCGATCGCCTCCTCCTCCGCGCCGACGCCGGTGCTGATGACGAGGGTGAGCACGCGGCCGAGGGCGACCGCGCCGCCCTCCTCGCGGATCTTCACGAGCGCGCGCTGCACCTTGGCCACGGTGGTCGCGGGCAGGTCGACGATCACGGGCGCCTCCAGACGCGGCCGTCGCGGGCGAGCAGCGCGTCGGCCGACGCGGGACCCCACGTGCCGGGGCGGTACGGCTCGGGCCGCCCGCTCTCGGCCCAGAAGCGCTCGACGGGATCGAGGATCCGCCAGGACAGCTCGACCTCCTCGTGCCGCGGGAAGAGCGGCGGGTCGCCGAGCAGCATGTCGAGGATGAGGCGCTCGTACGCCTCGGGACTGGCCTCCGTGAACGCGTGGCCGTAGCCGAAGTCCATGGTGACGTCGCGCACCTGCATGCCGGCGCCCGGCACCTTCGAGCCGAAGCGGATCGTGACGCCCTCGTCGGGCTGCACGCGGATGACGAGCGCGTTCTGCCCGAGCTGCGCGGTCTGCTCCTGCGCGAACAGCTGGTGCGGCGCCCGCTTGAAGACGACGGCGATCTCGGTGACGCGGCGCCCCAGGCGCTTGCCGGCGCGCAGGTAGAACGGCGCGCCCGCCCAGCGGCGGGTGCCGATCTCGAGCTTCAGCGCCGCGTAGGTCTCGGTCGTGGAGGCGGGGTCCATGCCGTCCTCCTCGAGGAACCCGACGACCCGCTCGCCGCCCTGCCAGCCCGACGTGTACTGGCCGCGGGCCGTCGCGGTCGCGAGGTCGGCGGGCAGCCGAACCGCCGAGAGCACCTTCTCCTTCTCGGTGCGCAACGACGCCGCCTCGAACGAGACGGGCTCCTCCATCGCCGTGAGGGCGAGCAGCTGCAGGAGGTGGTTCTGGATCACGTCGCGCGCGGCGCCGATGCCGTCGTAGTAGCCGGCGCGGCCGCCGACGCCGATGTCCTCGGCCATCGTGATCTGCACGTGGTCGACGAAGTTCGCGTTCCAGATCGGCTCGAACAGCATGTTCGCGAACCGCAGGGCGAGCAGGTTCTGGACCGTCTCCTTGCCGAGGTAGTGGTCGATGCGGAACACCGAGTCGGCCGGGAAGACGCTCTCGACGACCTGGTTGAGCTCACGGGCCGTCTGCAGGTCGGAGCCGAACGGCTTCTCGATGACGACGCGCCGCCACTGACCCGGCCGCGGGTCGGCGAGCCCCGAGGCGCGCAGCTGCTCGGTGACCTGCGGGAACGCCTTCGGCGGGATCGACAGGTAGAACGCGTGGTTGCCCATCGTGCCGCGCTCGCGATCGAGGGCCTCGACGGTCTCGCGGAGGCGCCGGAACGCCTCCGGGTCGTCGAAGGTGCCCTGCACGAACCGGATGCCCTGCGCGAGCTGCCGCCACACGTCCTCGGAGAAGGGCGTGCGGGCGTGGTCCCGCACCGCGTCGTGGACGACCTGCGCGAAGTCCTCGTCCGCCCAGTCGCGCCGCGCGAACCCGACGAGGGCGAACCCCGGCGGCAGCAGCCCCCGGTTCGCGAGGTCGTAGACGGCGGGCAGCAGCTTCTTGCGGGCGAGGTCGCCCGTCACACCGAAGATGACGAGGCTCGACGGGCCAGCGATGCGGTTGAGCCGGCGATCGGCCGGGTCGCGGAGCGGGTTGCCGCCCTCGAAGCCGCTCACGGCGCCACCGCGCGATCGGTCGCGAAGGGGTCGGTGCCGAGCAGCCAGCCCGCCGCGGCCGTCGCGGTCTGCCAGACGAGCAGCAGCTCGCCGAGCGTGCCGCTCACCGCGAGCTCGTCGTCGGTGGGGCGCTGCCCCCGGCCGTCTCCCGCGTCGGCGACGAGGCGCACGACGAGCAGGTCGTCGCCGGGCGGCAGGTCGTGCTCCGGCGGGAGCACGAAGGCCCCGAGACCGGCGTGCCCGAGGGCGCTGGTGGCGGCGACGAGCAGGTGCGCCGCCCACTCGGCGAAGCCCACGAGGTGCGTGCCGGCGGCCACGATCGCGATGCGGGTGCGGCGCGGATCGGTGCCGGCGAGCGCCGCGGCGAGCACGAGCCCGTTGTTCGCGGGAGCGTCGATCGCGAGGTCGAGCAGCTCGGACTCCGCCTCGTCGAGCAGCTCGCCGAGGTCGGCGCCCGCGAGCCCGGCGGCCACGAGGCCGGCTGGCGTGAGCACGGAGAACGCGTCGCCGACGTCGGGCTCGGCGGCGAGCACGGCCGCGCCCGCCTCCTGCGCCTCGCGCTCGAGCGCGGAGCCGGACGGCGCGACCACGACCAGACGCTGGGCCGGGTCGGCGCCCGCCTCCGCGAGCAGCCGCCGCGCGGCGCCGACCAGTCCGGCCGGCAGGGTGGCATCGGCCGGCTGGGCGAGCACGACGGCGGTGGTGGCACCGCCGGCGGGCAGCACCTCGCCGAGCCGGGAGGGCTCCGTCAGCACGTCGAGCTCGAGGCCCTGCGTGCGCACCACGGTGGCGGCGCCGAGCGCGGTGGCCGGCGGCGCGACGAGCAGCACGCGCTCGGCCCCGGAGCGCCGGGCGCGATCGCGAAGCGCGACGATGCGCGGCACGAGCGGGCGCGACCGCGCGACCGCCTCGGTCCAGCCGAGCCGGGGGAGCGCCCCCGGCTCGGTGTCGCGTCCCCAGAGGGAGTCGTCCTGCGCCGTGATGGCCGACGCGATGCGCTCGTCGACGAGCCGCGGCAGCACCCGGTCCACGGCCTCGCGGGCCACGGCGCCGAGCGAGAAGCGAACGCTCAAGCCTTGGCCGTCTCGAGAGCCTTCGTCACCGTGTCGGTCAGCTCGTGCCACGACTGGATGAACTTCTCGACACCCTCGCGCTCGAGCTGGTTCGAGACCTCGGCGATGTCGATGCCGACGGCGGCGAGCCGGTCGAACACCTGCTGCGCGTCGTCGTAGCGGTCGACGACCGTGTCGCCCTCGATCCGCCCGTGGTCGGCGACGGCCTCGAGCGTCTTCTCCGGCATCGTGTTCACGACGCCGTGGGTGACGAGCTCGGTCACGTAGAGCGTGTCGGGCAGGCTCGGGTCCTTGGTGCCGGTCGAGGCCCACAGCGGCCGCTGCCGGTTCGCGCCCTGCTCCTGCAGCGCGATGGCGCGCTCGGTGGCGAAGCGCTCGACGAACAGCTTGTAGGCGAGCCGGGCGTTCGCGACGGCGGCCTTGCTCTTCAGCGCGGTCGCCTCGTCGGAGCCGATCGCGTCGAGACGCTTGTCGACCTCGGTGTCCACGCGGGAGACGAAGAACGACGCGACCGAGTGGATGGTGGAGAGGTCGATGCCCGCCTTCGCGGCCTGCTCGAGGCCTTCGAAGTACGCGTCGATGACCTGGCCGTAGCGCTCGAGGCTGAAGATCAGGGTCACGTTGACGCTGATGCCGGCGGCGATCGCGGCGGTGATCGCGGGCAGGCCCTGGACGGTCGCCGGGATCTTGATCATGACGTTCGGCTTCTCGATCGTGCTCCAGAGGCGCTTCGCCTCGGCGATCGTCGCGTCGGTGTCGTGCGCGAGCTCGGGGGAGACCTCGATCGACACGCGGCCGTCGTACCCGTTCGACTTCTCGAACACGTCGCGGAAGATGTCCGCGGCGTTGCCGACGTCGGCGGTGGTGATCTCGAAGATGGCCTCGGCGACGTCCTTGCCGGCGGCCGCGATCTCACGGACCTGCTCGTCGTACGCCTCGCCCTTCGACAGCGCCGAGGCGAAGATCGTCGGGTTCGTCGTGACGCCCACGACGTCGCGCTCGGCGATCAGCTTCTCGAGCCCGTGGCCCTTGATGCGCTCGCGCGAGAGGTCGTCGAGCCAGATGCTGACCCCCGCGGCCGACAGGGCCGCGGTGGGACGCTCGGTGCTCGTCTCGGTGATGCTCATGGTTCCTCCTCGCATCCGTCCTGGTCGCGCTTCAGCGGCCCAGGGACTCCTTGGCGGCCGCGACGGCGTGCTCCGTCGTGAGGCCGTACTTCTCGAACAGGGTCTGGTAGTCGGCGCTCGCCCCGAAGGTCTCGACCGACACGCTGCGACCCTGGTCGCCGACGTACCGACGCCAGCCCAGCGAGAGCCCGGCCTCGATCGAGACGCGGGCCTTCACGGCCGACGGCAGCACCGACTCCTTGTACTCGTCGCTCTGCTCCTCGAACCACTCGAGGCACGGCGCGGACACGACGCGGGCGTTGATGCCCTGCTGCTGCAGCTGCTGGCGCGCGTCGACCGCGATCTGCACCTCGGAGCCGGTGGCGATGAGGATCACGTCGGGGGTGCCGCCCGGGGCCTCGGCGAGGACGTAGGCGCCCTTCGCCGTGCCCTCGGCGGAGGCGAGGGTGTCGCCCTCGGCGTCGCCCGTGCCGCGCTCGAACACCGGGATGTTCTGGCGGGTGAGGGCGAGACCGGCGGGGCCCTTGCGCCGCTCGAGGACGGTGCGCCAGGCGACCGCCGTCTCGTTCGCGTCGCCGGGCCGGACGACGTCGAGCTGCGGGATCGCGCGGAGCGCCCACAGGGTCTCGACCGGCTGGTGGGTCGGGCCGTCCTCACCGAGCGCGATGGAGTCGTGCGTCCAGACGTAGATGGTCGGCGCCTTCATCAGGGCGGCGAGGCGGACCGCGGGCCGCATGTAGTCGCTGAAGATGAGGAAGGTCGCACCGAACGGGCGGGTGTTGCCGTGCAGCACGATGCCGTTCAGGATCGCGCCCATCGCGTGCTCGCGGATGCCGAAGTGCAGCACGCGGCCGTACGGGTTCGCCGTCCACATCTTCGTGCCGCGGTCCGGCGGCAGGAACGAGCCGGCGTCCTCGATCGTCGTGTTGTTCGATTCGGCGAGGTCGGCGGAGCCGCCCCACAGCTCGGGCACCCGTCCCGCGATCGCGTTGATCACCTTGCCGGAGGCGACGCGCGTGGAGACCGCCTTGCCCGCGGGGAACTGCGGGAGGTCGGCGAACGCGTCGTCGGGCAGCCGGTAGTCGACGATGCGGTCGAGCAGCTGCTTGCGCTCGGGGTTCGCCTCGGCCCACTGCTCGAGGCGCTCGTCCCACTCGCGGTGCTGGGCCTGGCCTCGCTCGATCGCGCCGCGCGTGTGCTCGAGCACGTCGGCCGCGACGTCGAAGGTCGTGTCGGGGTCGAAGCCGATCGCGCGCTTCAGACCCGCGACCTCCTCGTCGCCCATCGCGGAGCCGTGGATCTTGCCGGTGTTCTGCAGCTTCGGCGAGGGCCAGCCGATGATCGTGTCGACGACGATGAACGACGGCTTGTCGGTGACGGACTGCGCCTCGACGATCGCGGCGTGCAGCGCCTCCACGTCCTCCTTGTAGGAGCCGTCGGGCTGGATGAACGACACCTCCTGGACGTGCCAGCCGAGCGCGCGGTAGCGGGCCGGGGTGTCCTCGGAGAGGGCGATGTTCGTGTCGTCCTCGATCGAGATGCGGTTGCGGTCGTAGAAGACGATCAGGTTCCCGAGCTGCTGCGTGCCGGCGAGCGAGGAGGCCTCGTTGGTGATGCCCTCCTCGATGTCGCCGTCGCTCGCGATGCAGTAGATGAAGTGGTCGAACGGGCTCTGCCCGGTCGGGGCGTCGGGGTCGAAGAGACCGCGCTCGAAGCGCGACGCGTACGCGAAGCCGACCGAGGACGCGAAGCCCTGCCCGAGCGGGCCGGTGGTGATCTCGACGCCGTCGGTGTGCCCGTACTCGGGGTGGCCGGGCGTCTTCGAGCCCCACTTGCGCAGGTGCTTCAGGTCGTCGAGCTCGAGGCCGTAGCCGCCCAGGTAGAACTGGATGTACTGCGTCAGCGACGAGTGCCCGGCCGAGAGGATGAACCGGTCGCGGCCGATCCAGGTGCTGTCGGACGGGTCGCGGCGCATGACCTTCTGGAACAGCAGGTAGGCCAGGGGCGCGAGGCTGATGGCGGTGCCGGGATGCCCGTTGCCGGCGTTCTGCACCGCATCGGCGGCGAGGGCGCGGACCGTGTCGACCGCCTTCTCGTCGAGTTCGCTCCACTCGAGCGAGGTCGAGCCCCGGGTCTGCAGGTCGGTCACGTCCGTCTCCGTCCGTCGGTCAACTGTGTGCGGGCCGTGTGAGAACCCCCCGCAAGTCTAAGGATTCCTGCCTGCAATGTTCCCGCGGGCGCCGGGGAGCGACGACCGGGTCCGGACCATTCACATAGAATCTGCATCCAGATGAGCACGGCAGTCCCGGCTGCCGGCGGCACCGCCGTCGGACCCGATCCTTCCCCCGCGCCGCGCCCCGGGCGCCTGCGCGCCTACGTCGCGCTCATGAAGCTGCGTGTCGTCGAGCTGCTGCTCGTGACGACGCTGCCGGTCATGATCCTCGCGAAGCACGGCGTGCCCGACCTCGGCGTCGTCCTCTGGACGCTGCTCGGCGGCACGATGAGCGCGGGTGCGGCGAACGCCTTCAACATGGTCATCGACCGCGACATCGACCGGGTCATGCACCGCACGCGGCACCGCCCGCTCGTCACGGGTGCGCTCACCGCGCGGCAGGCGGTGCTCTTCGCCTCGGCGCTCACCGTCGCCTCGACCCTCGTGCTCGGCCTCGGCACCACCTGGCTCGCCGCGGGGCTCTCGCTCGCCGCGATCGGGTTCTACATCTTCATCTACACGCTGTGGCTCAAGCGGCGCACCACGCAGAACATCATCTGGGGCGGCATCGCGGGCTGCTTCCCGGTGCTCATCGGGTGGGCGGCCGTCACGGGCGGGCTCACCTGGACGCCGCTCGTGCTGTTCGCCGTGATCTTCCTCTGGACGCCCCCGCACTACTGGCCGCTGTCGATGCGGTACGCCGAGGACTACTCGTCGGTGAACGTGCCGATGCTCGGCGCGGTCCGCTCGAACGAGCAGGTCGGGCTGCAGACGGTGCTGTACGCCTGGGCCACGCTCGCGTGCTCGCTGCTGCTCATCCCCGTCGCGCACATGGGCCCGCTCTACGCGGTCGTCGCGCTCCTCGCCGGCGGCTGGTTCGTGTGGGAGACGCACCGCCTCTACGACCGCGCGATCCGCGGCGAGCGGGTGGCGCCGATGCGGGTGTTCCACGCCTCGATCGGCTCGTTGTCGGTGCTGTTCCTCGCCGTCGCGATCGATCCGCTGCTCTTCCGATGAGCACGGTCGGGAACCGCCGCCCGAGAAGGATCCGCACCCCGTTCGCGGTGCTCGCGGACCACGTCGTGCTCGGCGGCCGGGCGCTGCGCTGGGGCACGACCGCGGCGCTGCTCGTCAGCATCCTGCTCGTCGTCACCGGGGGAGTGGTGCGGGTCACCGGCTCCGGCCTCGGCTGCCCGACGTGGCCGGTGTGCGAGGCGGGGTCGCTCGCCACCACGCCGGCGCTCGGCATCCACGGCGTCATCGAGTTCGGCAACCGCCTGCTCACGACGGTGCTCTGCCTCGCCGTCGGCTGGGCGATCGTCGCCGCGCGGCTGCAGCCGGTGCGGCAGCGGCCGCTCACCCGGCTGGCCTGGAGCCAGTTCTGGCTCGTGGTCGGGAACGCGGTGGCGGGCGGCATCACGGTGTGGACCGGGCTCAACCCCTACGTCGTCGCGCTGCACTTCCTGCTCGCCTTCGCGCTGCTCACCACGACGACGCTCACCTGGCACCGGGCGCGGCAGTCGGACGAGGCGGCGACGGTCGCGGGGCCGGCCGGCCCGATCACCTGGGTGCTCACCGCCGTCGCCGCGGCGCTCGTGGTGCTCGGCACCGTCGTCACGGGCGCCGGTCCCCACTCCGGCGACTCGGCCGCCGTGCCGCGCATGGACGTGAGCTGGACGGCGATCACCGCGGTGCACGGCTCGGTCGCGATCGCGACGATCGTGCTCGCGCTCGTGCTGCTCGTCGTCCTGCGCCGGGCCGGCGCCGGCGCCGCGCTCGCCCGTCGGCGCGTCGTCGTGCTGCTCGGCGTGCTCGCGGCGCAGGCGGCCGTCGGGATCGTGCAGGCGTTCACCGGGCTGCCCGCCGTCTTCGTCGTGGTGCACCTCGCGGGCGCCGCGTTCGTCTGGGTCGGCGTCCTGCGGGTGCTGCTCGACGTGCGTCCCGACCTGTTCGGCCGGGTGCGGCCGCTCGCGGTCGAGGCGACGCCCGTGCGCGAGCCCGCCTCGGCGATCGCCGGGAGGCCGCAGCGGCCGACGACGTCACGAGTACCATCGAGGTGATCGAACGGCGGCGCCGCGGACTGCGCGCGCCTCGCGGGGATGCGCGAGCCGACCTCCCCGCCGGCCCGGCCGGAGGGCCCGCCACGGCCCGCGCAGGCGGCCGCGGCTCGGGAACAAGCCGCGCGCAGCGCCGGTTGGCCCTCGTGCGACAGAACGAAGAAGGAGCACCGTGTCGGATGTGCTGATCGACCGTCCCGAGCTCGAGGGCCTGGGCGTCTACGAGTTCGGCTGGGCCGATTCCGACGCCGCCGGCGCCTCGGCGCGCCGCGGTCTCTCCGCCGATGTCGTGAAGGACATCTCGGGGCGCAAGAACGAACCCGAGTGGATGCTCCGGAACCGGCTCAAGGGCCTCTCGATGTTCGAGCGCAAGCCCATGCCGATGTGGGGCGCCGACCTCACCGGCATCGACTTCGACAACATCAAGTACTTCGTGAAGTCGACCGAGCGCCAGGCGCAGTCGTGGGAGGACCTCCCCGAGGACATCCGCACCACGTACGAGCGCCTCGGCATCCCGGAGGCCGAGCGCCAGCGCCTCGTCGCGGGCGTCGCGGCGCAGTACGAGTCGGAGGTCGTCTACCACCAGATCCAGGAGGAGCTGGAGGCCAAGGGCGTCATCTTCATGGACACCGACACGGCGCTCAAGGAGCACCCGGAGTTCTTCACCGAGTACTTCGGCACGGTCATCCCGGCGGGTGACAACAAGTTCGCGGCGCTGAACACGGCGGTGTGGAGCGGCGGCTCGTTCGTCTACGTGCCGAAGGGCGTGCACGTCGACATCCCGCTGCAGGCCTACTTCCGCATCAACACCGAGAACATGGGCCAGTTCGAGCGCACCCTGATCATCGCCGACGAGGGCTCGTACGTGCACTACATCGAGGGCTGCACGGCGCCGATCTACAAGAGCGACTCGCTGCACTCCGCGGTCGTCGAGATCATCGTGAAGAAGGACGCCCGCGTCCGGTACACGACCATCCAGAACTGGTCGAACAACGTGTACAACCTCGTCACGAAGCGGGCCATAGCCCACGAGGGCGCCACCATGGAGTGGATCGACGGCAACCTCGGTTCGAAGGTGACGATGAAGTACCCCTCGATCTACCTCGTCGGCGAGCACGCCAAGGGCGAGACGCTGTCGGTGGCCTTCGCGGGGCCCGGTCAGCACCAGGACGCCGGCGCGAAGATGATCCACATGGCGCCGTACACCCAGTCGTCGATCGTCTCGAAGTCGATCGCGCGGGGCGGCGGCCGCGCCGGCTACCGCGGCGAGGTCCGGGTCGACCCGAACGCGCACCACTCGGCGAACACCGTCCGCTGCGACGCGCTGCTCGTCGACACGATCTCGCGCTCCGACACGTACCCGGCGATCGACATCCGCGTCGACGACGTGCAGCTCGGCCACGAGGCCACGGTCTCGAAGGTCAGCGAGGAGCAGCTGTTCTACCTGATGAGCCGCGGCATGCCCGAGGACGAGGCCATGGCGATGATCGTGCGCGGCTTCATCGAGCCGATCGCGCGCGAGCTGCCGATGGAGTACGCGCTCGAGCTGAACAAGCTGATCGAGATGGGCATGGAAGGCAGCGTCGGCTGAGCGCCGGTACCCGTATGACGAACGAGACGCAGACCCTGTCGACCCCCTCCGGCGAGACGAGCCCCGTGGTGACCGGCACGGGCACCCGACCCGCGATCATCGCGGACGCGACGGCGCAGCACGGCGGCACGATCCCGGTCCAGACCCGCAACGAGCGCTTCACCTCGACCGACGTCGCCGACTTCCCGGCCGTCACCGGCCGCGAGGCCGGCTGGAAGCTCACCCCGGTCGACCGGCTCGGCGAGCTGCTCGACGGCGAGCTCGACGGCGGCCGCTACGAGTTCACCGTGCAGGGTGACGGCGCCTCCACCGCCGGCTGGACGGCCCGTGCCGACGCGCGCGTCGGCACCGCCGGCATCCCCGAGGACCGAGCCTCCGCGAACGCGTGGTCGCACTTCACCGAGGCGCTCGACATCCGGGTGACGGGTGAGGAGTACACGCGCGTCACCGTGCGACGCGACCGGTTCGGCGACACCCCGCGGGCCGCGCACACGATCGTCGAGGCGGCCCCGTTCGCCCGCGGCGTGGTCGTGCTCGACAACGCCGGCGCCGCACGGCTCGCCGAGAACGTCGAGGTGCTCGTCGGCGACGGCGCCGACCTCACGCTCGTCACGCTGCAGGACTGGGACGACGACGCGGTGCACGTGGCGACGCACTTCGCCCGCGTCGGGCGCGACGCCCGGCTCAAGCACGTCGTGGTCTCGCTCGGCGGCTCGGTCGTGCGCGTGAACCCCGCGGTCACGCTGGCCGGATCCGGCGCCGACGGCGAGCTGCTCGGCGTCTACTTCGCCGACGCCGGCCAGCACCTCGAGAGCCAGGTCTTCCTGTTCCACCAGGCCGACCACACGAAGGGCCGCGTCGAGTACCGTGGCGCGCTGCAGGGCGAGGGCGCGCACACCGTCTGGATCGGCGACGTGCTCATCGGGCGCGACGCGGTCGCCACCGACTCGTACGAGCAGAACCGCAACCTCGTGCTCACCGACGGCACCCGCGCCGACAGCGTCCCGAACCTCGAGATCGAGACGGGCGACATCGAAGGCGCCGGCCACGCCTCGGCCACCGGCCGCTTCGACGACGAGCAGCTGTTCTACCTGCAGGCGCGGGGCATCACCGAGGAGCAGGCGCGGCGCCTCGTCGTGCGCGGGTTCCTCGAGTCGATCGTGCAGAAGATCGGTGTGCCCGAGCTGCAGTCCCGCGTCTCCGCGGCCATCGAGGCCGAGCTCGCCGGGGGAGTCCGATGAGCGCGCAGCGGGTCTGCGGCATCGACGACCTCGAGACCGACACCGCCCTCCGCGTCGTCGTCGACGGCACGCCCGTCGCCGTCGTGCGCGACGCGAACGGTGACGTCTTCGCGATCGGCG
Source organism: Amnibacterium sp. CER49 (assembly GCF_029846255.1). GTDB lineage: Bacteria > Actinomycetota > Actinomycetes > Actinomycetales > Microbacteriaceae > Amnibacterium. The sequence continues at coordinate 170,927 of NZ_JARVWQ010000002.1, forward strand.
ACACCTGCACGCACGGCGACATCTCGCTGTCCGAGGGCTTCGTCGAGGACGACACGTTGGAGTGCTGGGCGCACGGCTCGAAGTTCTCGCTGCGCTCCGGCCGTCCCCTGACCCTGCCGGCGTACCAGCCGGTCCCCGTCTTCCGGGTGACGGTGGAGGGTGGCGACGTGCTCGTCGACCCGACGCCCGTCCCCGCATCGGAACTGCCCGCCTAGGCGCGGGCCACGGAAGGAACCATGTCCACGCTCTCCATCCGCGACCTCCACGTCAGCGTCGAGACCGACCAGGGCACGAAGCAGATCCTGCGCGGCGTCGACCTGACGATCCGCGAGGGCGAGACCCACGCCGTCATGGGCCCGAACGGCTCCGGCAAGTCCACCCTCGCGTACACGATCGCAGGGCACCCGAAGTACCACGTCGAGTCCGGCGGCATCGAGCTCGACGGCGAGGACGTGCTCGCGATGAGCGTCGACGAGCGCGCCCGAGCGGGCCTCTTCCTCGCGATGCAGTACCCGGTCGAGATCCCGGGCGTCACCGTCTCGAACTTCCTCCGCACCGCGAAGACCGCGATCGCCGGCGAGGCGCCCGCGATCCGCACGTGGGTGAAGGAGGTGCGCGAGTCGATGGGCGCGCTGCGCATGGACCAGGGCTTCGCCGAGCGGAACGTGAACGAGGGCTTCTCCGGCGGCGAGAAGAAGCGCCACGAGATCCTCCAGCTCGAGCTGCTGAAGCCGCGCTTCGCCGTGCTCGACGAGACCGACTCCGGCCTCGACGTCGACGCGCTGAAGATCGTCTCCGAGGGCGTGAACCGTGCGAAGGGGAACACGGGTCTCGGCGTGCTGCTCATCACGCACTACACGCGCATCCTCCGCTACATCCACCCCGACTTCGTGCACGTGTTCGTCGCGGGCCGCGTCGCCGAGGAGGGCGGCCCCGAGCTCGCCGAGCGGCTCGAGGAGGAGGGCTACGACCGCTTCGTCGACGAGGTGCCGGCGTCATGAGCACCGTCTCCCTGGCTCCTGACCGCTTCGATGAGATCACCGAGGCGCTGAAGGACGTCGTCGACCCCGAGCTCGGCGTCAACGTGGTCGACCTCGGCCTCATCTACGACCTCGGCTGGGACGACGAGAACGACGCGCTCGTCATCAACATGACGCTGACCTCGGCCGGCTGCCCGCTCACCGACGTGATCGAGGACGAGACCGCGCAGGCCCTCGACGGCCACGTCGAGCGCTTCCGCATCAACTGGGTGTGGATGCCGCCGTGGGGTCCCGAGCGCATGTCCGACGACGGCCGCGAGATGATGCGCGCGATCGGCTTCCAGATCTGAGCAGCTCCACCGAGCAGAGACGCCCGCTGCCGAGTTCTGGAAGCGGGCGTCTCCGCTCGATGAGGTGAGCTACTCGGCCTTCGACGCGTCCGCCTTCGCGACGAGGGCCCACGCGCCGCGGAGCACCGCCGCGGCGATCCCGGCCTTGATGATCCCGCCGATCACGAACGGGTAGAGACCGGCGGCGAGCGTCTGCGCCCACGTGAGGCCGAGCGCGACCTTCAGCCACGGGAGACCGACGAGGAACACGACGACCGAGCCGGCGACGAAGGCGAGCATCCCGCCGACGAGACGGCGCTCCCAGCGACGCTCGGCGAGCCATCCGGTGAACGCGGCGGCGAGGACGAAACCGACGATGTAGCCGCCCGTGGGACCGAGCAGGACCGCCGCGCCCGAGGTGTGGTCGGAGTAGACCGGCAGGCCGACGAGCCCGGCGACGGCGTACAGCGCCATCGACAGCGCCGAACGCGTGGCGCCGAGCGAGGCCCCGACGAGCAGCACCGCGAGCGTCTGCCCGGTCACGGGCACGGGCCACAGCGGGATCTCGAGCTGGGCGAGGCCGGCGGTGAGCGCGGCACCGGCGACGACGAGGCCGGCGTCGACGGCCAGGGAGCGAGGCAGCACCCGGTCGGCGAGCACGGGACGGCGCGGGGCGAGGGAGATGGTCGACAAGGGTCCTCCGGTCGGCGATCGGCAGGGCGGGCGAGGGCACCACCCGCTCTCGAACTACACTAGAGGGCTGGTTTCCGCGCCCTCCTGGCGCTTCCCTCTCACCGGATCGAGGTATCGCTGTGCTCGCCGTGCACGACCTCGAGATCACGCTCGGTGCCCGCACCCTGATGAGCGAGGTGGGCTTCCGCGTCGCCGCCGGCGACAAGGTCGGCCTCGTCGGGCGCAACGGCGCCGGAAAGACCACGCTCACGAAGGTGCTCGCCGGCCAGATGGCGCCCACGAGCGGCCGCGTCGAGAAGTCCGGTGAGATCGGCTACCTGCCGCAGGACCCGCGCGCCGGGGATCCGGAGCAGCTCGCCCGCACCCGCATCCTCGACGCCCGCGGCCTCGGCACCATCTCGCTGCAGCTCGCCGAGACCACCGAGCGGATGGGGTCCACGGACCCGAAGGTCGCCGAGAAGGCGATCGGCCGGTATGCGCGGCTCGAGGAGGAGTTCCTCGCCCGCGGCGGGTACGCGGCCGAGGCCGAGGCGGCGTCGATCGCGAACAACCTCGCCCTGCCCGACCGGGTGCTCGCGCAGCCGCTGTCGACGCTCTCGGGCGGCCAGCGGCGCCGCATCGAGCTCGCCCGCATCCTCTTCTCCGACGCCGAGACGCTGATCCTCGACGAGCCCACCAACCACCTCGACGCCGACTCCGTCGTCTGGTTGCGCGACTTCCTCAAGGCCTACAAGGGCGGCGTCATCGTGATCAGCCACGACGTCGACCTCGTCGGCGAGGTCGTCAACCGCGTCTTCTACCTCGACGCGAACCGGCAGGTGCTCGACGTCTACAACATGGGCTGGAAGGCGTACCTGAAGCAGCGCGAGACCGACGAGCAGCGCCGCAAGCGCGAGCGCGCGAACGTCGAGAAGAAGGCCTCGGCGCTGCAGCTGCAGGCCGCGAAGATGGGCGCCAAGGCCACGAAGGCGGTCGCGGCGCAGAACATGGTGCGCCGCGCCGAGCGGATGCTGTCCGGCCTCGAGGACGTGCGGCAGTCGGACCGCGTCGCGAAGCTCCGCTTCCCGGATCCGGCTCCGTCCGGTCGCACGCCGCTCATGGCGCGCGACCTGTCGAAGTCCTACGGCTCGCTCGAGATCTTCTCCGCCGTCGACCTCGCGATCGACCGCGGCTCGAAGGTCGTCGTGCTCGGCCTGAACGGCGCCGGCAAGACGACGCTGCTGCGCATCCTCGCGGGGGTCGACCGCCCCGACACCGGAGTCATCGAGCCGGGGCACGGCCTGCGCATCGGCTACTACGCGCAGGAGCACGAGACGATCGACGTCGACCGGAGCGTGCTCGAGAACATGCTCTCCGCGGCCCCGGCGCTCTCGGCGACGGAGGCGCGCCGGGTGCTCGGCTCGTTCCTCTTCACCGGCGACGACACCGCGAAGCCCGCGGGCGTGCTCTCCGGCGGCGAGAAGACGCGGCTCGCGCTCGCCATGCTCGTGGTCTCGAGCGCGAACGTGCTGCTGCTCGACGAGCCGACGAACAACCTCGACCCGGCCAGCCGCGAGGAGATCCTCGGCGCGCTCGCCGGCTATCGCGGGGCCGTCGTGCTCGTCAGCCACGACGAGGGCGCCGTCGAGGCACTGAACCCGGAGCGGGTGCTGATCATGCCGGACGGCACCGAGGACCATTGGAACCCCGACTACGCGGAGCTGATCTCCGTCAGCTAGGCGGCTTCGGTCGCCGGCCGTCCGCGCACGTGCCGCCGGTGGCGTTGCATCCGGTGCTTCGGGAGCGGGTCGCCCTGCCGCAGCTGCGGCACCAGGTACCGCTCGTGGTGGTGGATGACGATCTGCCATCGGCTCATCGGTTCGTCGATGAGGTGATGGTGGTGGCTGCACAGCAGCACACCGTTCTCAAGATCCGTCGCGCCGCCGTCGCGGTTCCACCAGGCGATGTGGTGCGCCTCGCACCACGCGGACGGTGCGGTGCAGCCGGGCCAGGCGCAGCCGCCGTCGCGGCCGGCGAGGGCCTTCTTCTGCGCCGCTGAGAAGAGCCGGGTCCTGCGCCCGAGGGCGAGGGGCTCGCCGGAGAGGTCGGTGACGAGCAAGCGCGAAGTACCGGAGCACTGCAGCCGCTCGACCGTCGGCACCGAGAAGCGGGCCAGGACTCCATCGGGGTGCCCGGCGCCCTGCCGCCGCTCGAGCTCGTCGATCGTGATCACGGTGATCACCTCGTGCGGGCTCGCCGGAGATCCACCGGTGCCTTCCTGCTCGGCGCGCACGCCGGCGCGGAAGGCCGACCAGAGGGCGTCGGAGTGGTGCTGGGCGCGGGTGCGGCCGTCCTGGGCGGCCTCGTGCCATTCCAGGTCCTCCCCGTCGTCCGGGTTGCGGACGAAGGTGGTGCCGCGGCGGTGGGCGTTGAGGAACGCCTCGATCTCGGCGCGGGTCTCGGCCGAGATCACGGCGGACAGGGTCGACGATCCATCGAGGCGGAGCCGGCCGAGCTTCAGGGACTCCTTGCGCCGCTGCTCCTTCTCATCGGGCTCCGCCCCATCCGGATCCAGCGCCTGCGTCCACATCTGTGCCACCACCGCGAGCACATCCACCGGGGCGGTGCGCGCGGTGTTCGTGAGCAACGCCTCCGCGGCCTCGAGGTCCTCGTCCGCCGCCCGGCGCCGAGCACTGTCGAGGGTGACGAGGATCAGCCGCGCGGACTCCAGCGGCACGGTGCCGTGCTGCACGGCATCCGCCAGCATCGGCGCCCGCCCCGGCAGCGGCTCGTCGGTGAACGACCACCGCGGGGCGAGGGCGCTGCCCAGCGAGATGCGCCGCTTCGCCTCGCTCGTGCTGATCAGCAGCCGCTCCGCCAGGAGCTCCTTGCCGCCCTTCTGCTCCTCGCGGGCGGCCAGGCCGTCTGAACCGAGACCGGGCCGCGATCGCCACTCGACCTCGGCGGCCACGGCGAGACGACGAGCGTCGACGAGACGTCCGAGCTCTTCCCACGCCTGCGCGTCGGCGAGCAGATCGCGGTCGGTGGACCGGCGGTCGGCGGCGCTCGTGATGCGGAGGACATCCGTCGCCTGTCGCACCCTCGCCGTCGATTCCATGCTCGAATCGTGCCAGCGGGGTCCGACACTCCTACGGAGTACGTAGCCCCCTGATCAGCGCTTCCGCGGATCGAGCGGCGGCGCGTCGCTCGTCGGTCAGCGCTCGAGGAGCGCGTCCTCCACGTCCTCGTCGCGGGGGCGGCGCCGTCTGCGCTCCGCCGCCCGGGTGTCCGCCTCGGTGACCTCGGGGTCGCCGGCGTCGAGCAGATCGCGGCGCACCGACCAGCCGAGGGCGCCGAAGCCGATCACGGCGAACAGGATCCACTGGATCGCGTACGAGAGATGGGTGCCCTCCTCGTCGCCGAACGACGGCGCTTGCAGCGGCTGCGGCGCGATCGCGGGCGCGGGGTCCTCCGACTTCAGCTGCCCGTAGGCGGCGGTGTAGGTCGGGGCGCCCACCTGCTTCGCCACCGCGTGCAGGTCGATCGACGGGATCTCGCCGACGGGGGCCGTGCGCCCGGCGATCGGGCCCTCGTCCTTCTGCAGCCTGGCGACGACGGTCACCGTGCCCGGCGGGGGAGCGGGCACCGTGTCGGGGCGGTCCTGCTTCGATCCGACGTTCAGGAAGCCGCGGTCGACCACGAAGACGTCGCCGTCCTGCAGCCGCAGCGGGGTGAGCACCTCGAAGCCCGGGTTGCCGTTCGACTGCCGGTCGCGCACGAGCAGCTGGTGGTCGACCAGGTAGGTGCCGCGCAGCTCGACGGGCAGCCACTTCTGCCGGCCGTCGTCGTAGGCGCCCAGCGTGCGGAGTGCGTCGCTCAGCGGAACGGCGGACGCGCGGTCGTAGTTCGCCTGCACGAGCGCGTTCTGGTGCGCCGACTCCTCGCGGCGGGCGAACTGCCACCACGAGAGCAGCCCGCAGCCGATCGCGAACGCGACCGCGAGGGCGAGGGACCTCCGCCAGCGCCCGTCGCCGACCGCGGTACGCACGATCGCGATGAGCTGGCCCATGCCCTCAAGCCTGCACCGTCAAGGGCTCCACCTCGAGCGGGAACGAGCGGGCGGCGAGGAAATCGGTGAGGAACCCGAGGTGCTTGTCGCAGGCGAGCCAGGTCTTGCGACGGTCCGGCGCGTGCAGGGCGGGGTTCCGCCACAGGATCCGAGAGGTCGCCGGAGCCCGGCAGCCCGCGCGGGAGCAGCGGGGCGCGTCGGTCACTGCTGGCGCTGCTCCAGCTCGCGCTGCACCGGTGCCGGCGCGGGCGTGATCGGGTCGACCGCGCCGCCGGCGCCGACGTTGGCGAGCACGACCGCGAAGTACGGCAGCACGATCGCGCCGACGGCGAAGACGAACCGCCACCAGTCGGGCACGATCACGACGAGCAGGAAGCAGATCGTGCGGATGGTCATCGCGATCGAGTACTGCCGCATCCGTCTGCGCCGGTCGTCCTGCGGAGACGCGGGAAGAGCGGTGGCGGACTGTACGGCGGAACGAGCCATTGTGAGTCGAGCGTACGCCCCCGAACGGGGGCGCCTGCGCGGTCGCCGCTAGGCTCGCGGAAGGTTCACGGAAGGATCACGGCATGACCCCTCGGACCGTTCTCGTGACCGGTGGCAACCGCGGCATCGGCCGCGCCATCGCGGTCGCCTTCGCCGCCGCCGGACACCGTGTGGCCGTCACCGTCCGCTCGGGCGACGGACCCGAGGGCGTGCTCGCGGTCCAGGCCGACGTCACCGACGCGGCGAGTCTCGACGCGGCGTTCCGGGCCATCGAGGCCGAGCTCGGCCCGGTCGAGGTGGTGGTCGCGAACGCGGGCATCACGAAGGACACCCTGCTGCTGCGCATGAGCGACGACGACTTCGACTCGGTCGTCGCCACGAACCTCGGCGGCACGTTCCGGCTCGTCAAGCGGGCGTCGAAGGGCATGCTCCGCGCACGCTTCGGACGCGTGATCCTCATCGGGAGCGTGGTCGGCCTGCTCGGCTCCGCGGGACAGATCAACTACGCGTCGTCGAAGGCCGCACTCGTCGGCTTCGCCCGGTCGCTGGCCCGCGAGCTCGGGGCCCGCGGCATCACCGCGAACGTCGTCGCGCCGGGGTTCATCGAGACCGACATGACCGCGGCGCTGCCCGAGGAGACCCAGGCCGAGTACAAGGGACGCATCCCCGCCGGGCGCTTCGGCACCACCGAGGAGGTGGCGCAGGCGGCGCTCTGGCTCGCGAGCGACGAGGCGGCCTACATCAACGGCGCGGTCATCCCGGTCGACGGCGGCCTCGGCATGGGGCACTGACCGAACGAGGCACCCGACCAACGACGGAGGACCGTCCGCCGGTCCGTCCCGCCCCGCCTGGCAGCGCCCGCGAGGCCTCGGATCTTCGTCGTCCGGTCAGCGAGCGCGGAGCCCCAGCACGGCGAGCACGGGGGAGAGGTCCCTGCCCGGCAGCACGACGTCGGCGCGGGCGCGCACCGCGGGCTTGGCGTCGAAGGCGATCGACAGGGCCGCGGCCTCCATCATCAGCAGGTCGTTCGCGCCGTCGCCGATGGCGACGGTCGTGGCGCCCCCGGCCCACTCGAGCAGCGCGGCCCGCTTCGCCCCGGCGTCGACGATCGCGCCGTCGACCCGGCCGGTGAGACGGCCGCCGGCGACCTCGAGGCGGTTCGCCCGCGCCGCGTCCAGCCCGAGCGCGCCGGCGAGCGGGTCGAGCACCTGGGTGAACCCGCCGGACACCGCGGCGACGCGACCCCCTGCGTCGTGCACGGCCGCGATCAGCTCCGGCACGCCGCGGGTCACGGTCAGCCGGCGCCGCACCTCGTCGAGCGCCGACGTCGGCAGGCCCTCGAGCAGCGCGACGCGGCGGGTCAGGCTCGCGGCGAAGTCGAGCTCGCCGCGCATCGCGGCCTGGGTGATCGCGGCGACCTCGGCGCCGACCCCCGCCTGATCGGCGAGCAGGTCGACGACCTCCTCGCCGATGAGCGTCGAGTCGACGTCGAGGACGACGAGGAGACCGCCGCCCGTCACAGCGGCCGTCGGGTGCCGCGCACCCGGCCGGCGCGGGGCGCCGTGATCGCGGCGGCGGCTGAAGACGGCCGTCGCTCGAAGCTCCACCGCGCGCTCACGGCCGGACGCGGACGCCCTTGCCGACCACCGTGATGTCGCTGTCGGTGACGGTGAAGCCGCGCTCGAGGTCGCGCTCGCGCTCGATGCCGATGCGGGCGCCCTCCTCGACGACGACGTTCTTGTCGAGGATCGCGCGGTGCACGACGGCGCCGCGGCCGATGCGCACCCGGTCGAACAGCACCGAGTCGCTCACCGCGCCGCCCGACTCCACGATCGCCCAGGGTCCGATGACGCTGTTCACGACGCGGGATCCGGAGAACAGCGAGCCGGGGGAGACGATCGAGTCGTGCACGACGGTGTTGTTGCCCCACCCGTCTCGGTTGAACTTCGCCGGCGGCGAGTTCAGGGTCTGCGTGTAGATCGGCCAGGCCCGGTTGTACAGGTTGAACACGGGCAGGGCGGAGACGAGGTCCATGTGCGCCTCCCAGAACGAGTCGATGGTGCCCACGTCGCGCCAGTAGTAGCGGTCGCGGTCGGTGGCGCCCGGCACCTCGTTGCGGTTCAGGTCGTAGACCCCCGCGTCGTCGGCCTCGACGAACGCGGGAACGATGTCGCCGCCCATGTCGTGCTTCGAGCCCTCGCGGTCGGCGTCCGACTTCACGGCTGCGACGAGCGCGTCGGCGTTGAAGACGTAGTTGCCCATCGAGGCGAGGATCTCGTTCGGCGAGTCCGGCAGGCCGTCGATCTGCGTCGGCTTCTCGAGGAAGCGCGCGATGCGCGAGGGGTCCTTCTTGTCGACGTCGATGACGCCGAACTGGTTCGCCAGCTCGATGGGCTGCCGGATCGCGGCGACGGTCGCGCTGCGCCCGGACGCGATGTGGGCGTCGACCATCTGCCGGAAGTCCATCCGGTACACGTGGTCGGCGCCGACCACGACGACGATGTCGGGCTCCTCGTCGCCGATGAGGTTGAGGCTCTGGTGGATCGCGTCGGCGCTGCCGAGGTACCAGCGCTTGCCGAGGCGCTGCTGCGCCGGCACCGACGCGATGTACGAGTTGAGCAGGCTCGACAGGCGCCACGTCTCGGCGACGTGCCGGTCGAGGCTGTGCGACTTGTACTGCGTCAGCACGACGATCTGCGTGATGCCCGAGTTGATGAGGTTCGACAGCGCGAAGTCGATGAGCCGGTAGGCACCGCCGAACGGCACGGCCGGCTTCGCCCGGTCCTCGGTGAGCGGCATGAGCCGCTTGCCCTCGCCGCCGGCGAGGACGATGCCGAAAATCTTCTTCGATGGCATGGGTGAACCGTAGCGCTCGGGCCATCCGCTCGGCTGGCCCCCGTCCTCGGCTGCCCGTGTGCCCGACCGAGGCCCGGGGCTATCGTGACGCCCATGCGAGTCGATCTGCTGACCAGGGAGTATCCGCCGGAGATCTACGGCGGCGCCGGGGTCCATGCGGCCGAGCTCGTGAAGTCCCTGCGGCGCCGCATCGACGTGCAGGTGCGCTGCTTCGGCGCGCCGCGCGACGAGGAGGGCGTGTTCGCCTACCGGCCGCCCGCCGAGCTCGAGGGCGCGAACGGCAGCCTCACGACCCTCGGCGTCGACCTGCAGATGGCCCAGGCCGTCGGCGGCGCCGATCTCGTGCACTCGCACACCTGGTACGCGAACGCCGGGGGGCACCTGGCGAAGCTGCTGCACGGCATCCCGCACGTCGTCACCGCGCACAGCCTCGAGCCGCTGCGCCCCTGGAAGGCCGAGCAGCTGGGCGGCGGGTACCGGATCTCGAGCGAGATCGAGCGCACGGCCTACGAGGCCGCCGACGCGGTCGTCGCCGTCTCGCGCGGCATGGGCGACGACATCCTGCGGTCCTACCCGGGGGTCGACCCGTCGCGCCTGCACGTGGTCTACAACGGCATCGACCTCGAGCGCTGGCGCCCGAAGCACGATCCCGACCTCGTCCGGTCGCTCGGGGTCGACCCCGACCGGCCGACCGTGATCTTCGTCGGCCGCATCACGCGTCAGAAGGGTCTGCCGTACCTGCTGCGTGCCGCGAAGCGGCTGCCGGCCGACGTGCAGCTCGTGCTCTGCGCCGGGGCGCCCGACACGAAGGAGATCATGGAGGAGGTCTCGGGCCTCGTCCGCGACCTCGCGGCGGAGCGCAGCGGCGTCGTCTGGATCGAGCGGATCCTGCCGCAGGAGGAGCTCTCGGCGCTGCTCACCGCGGCCACCGTGTTCATCTGCCCCTCGGTGTACGAGCCGCTCGGCATCGTGAACCTCGAGGCGATGGCCTGCGCGACCGCGGTGGTCGGCACGGCGACGGGCGGGATCCCCGAGGTGATCGTCGACGGCGAGACGGGACGCCTGGTTCCCATCGAGCAGATGCAGGACGGCACCGGCACGCCGCTCCATCCGGACCGGTTCGTGCAGGACCTCGCGGACGTGCTCACCGAGGTCGTCTCGGACCCCGCGACCGCGCAGCGCTACGGCGAGGCGGGCCGGAAGCGGGCCGAGCAGGTCTTCGACTGGGACGCCATCGGCGAGCAGACGGTGGGCATCTACCGGTCGCTCGTCGGCTGACGCCTCGCCCGGATGCGGTTGTTCCGCGCGTCGTGCGTGAGCTCGGCGAGACCGAGCGCCTCGAGCAGCGGCGGCAGGTACATCCCGAACCGTCCGCGGTAGCCCTTCCGCAGGCCGTACCAGCCGCCCACCGGGTTCCCGGGATCGCGGCCGAACGCTTCGACGGTGCCCGGCTGCGCCGCCTTCTGCTCGTCGGCGGCGCCGAGCGGGACCCAGTCGTCCTGCTCCACGAGCCAGGCGTGCAGGTCCTCGACCGCCTGCGCGCGGTAGCGCAGAGCCGTCGATCCCACCTGGCAGACGAGCGCGGGCGGCTCGGCCTGCGGCTCGGACCACATCCGGTACTCCGACGTGCCGGGCGCCGTGGTGAGCACCCACGGATCGTCCTTCGTGCCCGCAGCCATCGACCGAACCTCCTCGTCCCGACGCCCAGTCGACCACCTCGGACGCGCGCGGGGAAGGGGCGGGCGGCGAGGACCGCCCGGTCGCGGCTCGATAGGCTTGACGGCATGCCTGTGGTGCTGCAGCTGTCCGATGTCGTCCTGACCCGCAGCGGCACCACCATCCTCGACGGCGTCTCGTGGACGGTCGACAGCGCCGAGCGCTGGGTCGTGCTCGGGCCGAACGGTGCCGGCAAGACGACCCTGCTGCAGCTCGCCGCCGCGCAGATGCACCCGACCCGCGGCTCGGTCGAGGTGCTCGACTCGAAGCTCGGCCGCTCGGACGTGTTCGAGGTGCGGCCGCGCATCGGCTTCGCCTCGACCGCGATGGCGAAGCGCATCCCCGCGTCCGAGCCGGTGCTCGACGTCGTGCTCACCGCGGCGTACTCGGTGACGGGTCGGTGGAGCGAGCGCTACGAGGACATCGACGTGCGCCGGGCGCAGCGCGTGCTCGCCGAGTGGCACCTCGACCAGCTCGCCGACCGGCGCTTCGGCGACCTCTCCGACGGTGAGCAGAAGCGGGTGCAGATCGCCCGCGCGGTCATGACCGACCCCGAGCTGCTGCTGCTCGACGAGCCGGCCGCGAGCCTCGACCTGGGCGCCCGCGAGGAGCTGCTGCAGCTGCTCGGCGGCTACGCGAGCGCCCCCTCGGCGCCCGGCATGATCATGGTCACGCACCACGTCGAGGAGATCCCGGTCGGCTTCACGCACGCGCTGCTGCTCCGTCAGGGGCAGGTCGTCGCGGCAGGGCCGCTCGCCGAGACGATCACCTCCGAGCGCATCGGCGAGACCTTCGGCCTGCCGGTCGAGATCTCGGAGACCGACGGGCGCTACAACGCCCGTGCTCGGCTGGGCTGACCAGCGCCTGTCAACACCCCGGCTCGCCCTGGACCGCCTGGTAGACTCGCCGGTCGGCTCGGCGGTTCCCGCCTGCCCCCACGAACGTCATCCGCACGAACGAGAAGAGCGTCCCCATGAAGACCGGCATCCACCCCGACTACCGCCCCGTCGTGTTCCGCGACCTCGCGTCGGGTGAGACCTTCCTCACGCGCTCGACCGTCGGCTCCTCGAAGACGATCGAGTGGGAGGACGGCAACACCTACCCGGTGATCGACGTCGAGATCTCCTCGGCCTCGCACCCCTTCTACACCGGCAAGCAGCGCATCCTCGACTCGGCCGGCCGCGTCGAGAAGTTCAACCAGCGCTTCAAGAACTTCGGTCGCTGAGCCTCAGCGACAGCGGCGCCCTCGAGCTCCACGCCTCCGAGGAGGCACCACCGAGGGTCGCCGCGACCGAGGGTCTCGGCACCCTCGAACCAGCACCGGTCGCCTGGCGGCCGGTGCTGCTCGCTGCCGGGCTGCTGCTCGTCGTGCTGCTCGTCGCGAGCCCGGCGTACGGCTACCACCGCGACGAGCTGTACTTCCGGATGCTGCCCCCGGCGTGGGGCTACATCGACCAGCCGCCCCTCGCGCCGCTGATCGCCCGGGGCATCTCGGCCGTGATCGACCAGGTCTGGGCCCTGCGGGTGCCGGCCGCGATCGTCGCCGCCGCGAGCGTCGTCGTCGTCGGCGCGATCACCGCCGAGGTCGGCGGCACGCGCCGCGCGCAGCTGTTCGCCGTCTGGGGCTACGCCTTCGCGAACTTCACCCTGCAGGTCGGGCACGTGCTGCTCACCTCCACCTTCGACCTGCTCGTATGGCCGCTCGTCCTGCTCTGCGCGGTGCGCGCCGTCGGACGGGACAGGCCCGCGTGGTGGCTCGTCGCGGGCCTCGTCACCGGCCTGAGCCTCTACAACAAGCTGCTCGTCGCGGTGCTGCTGGCCGCGATCGCGGTCGGCCTGCTCGTCGCCGCTCCCCGCACCGTCCGCACCTGGACGTGGGCGGCCGCAGGCTGCCTCGTCGCCGTCGTGGTCGGCCTGCCGAACCTGATCTACCAGGTGCAGAACGGCTTCCCGCAGCTGCAGATGGGCGCCGCGCTGTCGGCCCACAACGGATTCGCGGTGCGGCCGTTCGTGATCCCGTTCCTTCTCGTGCTGCTCGGACCGAGCCTCGTCCCGGTGTGGATCGCCGGGCTCGTCGGGTTGCTCCGCCGCCCCGAGTGGCGGCCCGTGCGGTTCCTCGGCGTCGCGCTGATCGCCTGCGTCGCGCTCGTGGTCGTCATCGGGGCGCAGTTCTACTACTGCTACGGCGTGCTCAGCGCGGTCTACGCGGCCGGCTGCGTGCCGCTCGCGGAGTGGACGATCGCCACCGGCCGGCTGCGTCTCGTGCAGGCGGCGATCGCGGTCAACGCGCTCGCCAGCGCCGTCGTCGGCCTGCCGATCGTGCCGCTGCAGCTGCTCGGCCTCACCCCGGTGCCCGCCATCGACCAGACGCTCCGGGACCAGGTGGGCTGGCCCGCGTATGCGAAGGAGATCGCGGCCGTGCCCGCGGTCTCGAGACCCGACACGATCCTGCTCACCACGAACTACGGCGAGGCCGGCGCGATCGCCCGGTTCGACCCCACGCTGCGCGACCGCGTGTACAGCGGCCACAACGAGCTGCAGCGCCTGCCGGACCCGCCGGCGTCCACCACCACGGTCGTCACCGTGGGCTACGGCCTCGAGTGGATCGAAAAGTCGTTCCGCACCTGCTTCGTCGCCGCCCGGCTCGACAGCGGCCTCGACGTGCACAGCGAGGAGCAGAACGCCCCGGTGCGCGTCTGCACCGGCCGCATCGCGCCGATGTCGACCATCTGGTCGCAGGCCGCGCACCTGGGCTGACGCACGTCCGAGAGCGGAGGGGTGTCAGCGGCGGGGCCAGGCGCCCGACGTCGTGAAGGCGGGGTCGCGGGTCGCTCGCATGTACTCCTGGAACCGCGCCGCCTGCTCGCCGCACCACGCCACCTGACGCTCGTGCAGCTCGGCGGCGGTCACGTCGAGCTCGGCGGCATGGCGGCGGGCGATGGCCTGCGCGAGGCGGCCGGCCGCGATCGCGTCGGCGGCGGCGTCATGGGCGTCGCTGAGGTCGACGCCGTACTCGGCGGCGGCAGCGGTGAGGGTGCGCTTGCCCTTGCGGTACCGGTCGACGGCCTTGTCGAGCACGAGCGGGTCGATCACCGGCGCGGGCTGCGGCAGGGGCGGCAGGCCGAGCCGCTCGGCCTCGGCGGCGAGCAGGGTGAGGTCGTAGGGCGCGTTGTAGACGACGAGCGGGATGCCCCGGTCGAACAGGGTCGCGATCGCGGCGAGGATCTCGGGCACCACCTGGGCCGGAGCACGGCCGAAGCGCCGCGCCCGCGCCGTGTCGATGCCGTGGACGGCGGCGGCGCCGGCGGGGATCTCGACGCCCGGGTCGGTGATCCAGTCGTGCCGCTCGACGACGGTCCCCTGCTCATCGAGCAGCGCGACCGACGCGGTGACGATGCGCGCCGTGGCGGGATCGACGCCCGTCGTCTCGAGGTCGAACACCCCGAGCACCTCGGCCCACCGCGGCGGCGCGGGCGGCTCCGGCTCGAGCTCCGCCAGATCGAAGAGCGCCGCGCCGGCACCCGCTGCTTCCCCCATGCCGGCGATCGTAGGGACGGCCACCGACCGCGCCGCGGGGGAGCGCCGCCCGCCGGTGAGGAGGGCGAGCAGGGCGCCGACGGCGAGCGGCAGCCCCGCCGAGCGGAGCGGCTCGCGGGTCACGGGTTCGGCTTGATCACCGGGATCGAGGTCGTGGCCGTCGTCGGCTCCTGCATCGGGCGCGTGATCTTCAGCCAGTAGAACGACTGCGTGCCGAGCGTGAGCGTGACCCGGCCCTGCTCGTCGAAGCTCGGGAACCGGGCGCCGCCGAACAGGTCGGTGAGGCCGGCGTTCGCGTACTCGGGCGCCGTGACCGTGAACGAGATCGGGTTCTGCGCGAAGCTGAACACGCAGAGCACCTCCTCGGCCGGGTCGTTGAACGGCTGCTGCGTGCCCGGGAAGGTGCGCGTGAAGGCGAGCGCCGACTCGTGGTCCGCCTCGAGCACCGTGAGGTCCCCGAGGCCGAAGACGGGGTGCGCCTTGCGGGTGTGGATGACGTTCCGGACCCAGTGCAGCAGCGAGCGGGACTGCGCGAGCTGCGTCTCGACGTTCACGAGCGAGTAGTTGTAGACGAGCGACTGCACGACCGGCAGGTAGAGCTTGCCGGGATCGGCGGTCGAGAACCCGGCGTTGCGGTCGGGCGTCCACTGCATCGGCGTGCGGGAGCTGTCGCGGTCGGGCAGCCAGATGTTGTCACCCATGCCGATCTCGTCGCCGTAGTAGAGGAACGGGCTGCCGGGCAGCGAGAAGAGCAGCGCGTGCGCGAGCTCGAGCTCGGCGCGGGCGTTGTCGAGCAGCGGCGCGAGCCGGCGGCGGATGCCGATGTTCGACCGCATCCGCGGGTCGTACGCGTACCAGCCGTACATCGCCTGGCGGTACTCCTCGTCGACCATCTCGAGCGTCAGCTCGTCGTGGTTGCGGAGGAAGACGCCCCAGGCCGAGGAGGCCGGGATGTCGGTCTGCTCGGAGAGGATGCGGACCAGCTCGGTCGCCGTCTTCGAGCGCAGCGAGTAGAAGATGCGCGGCATGACGGGGAAGTCGAACGCCATGTGGCACTCCGGCTCCTCGGCCGTGCCGAAGAACGCGGCGACCTCGCGCGGCCACTGGTTCGCCTCCGCCAGCAGGATGCGGCCGGGGTACTCGCGGTCGACGTACTCGCGCAGCCGCTTGATGAACTCGTGGGTCGGCGGCTCGCCCTCGCCGTTGCCCTCGTCGCTCTCGAAGAGGTACGGGATCGCGTCGAGCCGGAGGCCGTCGACGCCGAGGTCGAGCCAGAACTTCACGATGTCGATCACCGCCTCCTGCACGGCGGGGTTCTCGTAGTTGAGGTCCGGCTGGTGGGAGAAGAAGCGGTGGAAGTAGTACTGCCGCCGCACCGGGTCGAAGGCCCAGTTCGAGTCCTCGGTGTCGACGAAGATGATGCGGATGTTCTTGTACTTCTCGTCGGTGTCGCTCCAGACGTAGAAGTCGCCGTACGGCCCGTCCGGGTCGGCGCGGCTCTGCTGGAACCAGTCGTGGTCGACCGACGTGTGGTTCAGCGGGAAGTCCATGACGATGCGCATGTTGCGCTCGTGGGCGCGGCGCACGAGGTCGCGGAACTCGTCGATGGTGCCGAACTCGGGCAGCACCGCCTTGAAGTCGGAGATGTCGTAGCCGCCGTCGCGGAGCGGCGACATGTAGAACGGCGGCAGCCAGAGGCAGTCGACGCCGAGCCACTGCAGGTAGTCGAGGCGCGACGCGAGACCGCCGAGATCGCCCGTGCCGTCACCGTTGCTGTCGACGAAGCAGCGGACCATCACCTCGTAGAACACCGCCCGCTTGTACCAGACGGGGTCGCGGGTGAGACCCGGCAGCTGGATGGGCGCGGTGAAGCTCACGGACGGCGTCCTCTCGGTCGTGCGGACGTGCAGCAGGTCGTCGAGCGAGCGTGAAGGACGAGCCGTTCCGCCGCCACGCGCTCATCCTAGGAGGGCGCCCCCTGGCGCTTTCCTTAGGCTGATCGTCCGTGAAGGTCGTCCCCTCCCCGTACGCGTCCCGCCTCGCTCGCACCCCCGTGCGCCAGCACGAGATCGACATCGACGGGGCCTCCGCCTCGTACTGGGAGTACGGCACGCCGGGGGCGGGGCCGACGCTGCTCTTCGTGCACGGCTTCCGCGGCGACCACCACGGCCTCGAGCCGGTCATCGCGTTCCTGCCGGGCGTGCACATCATCGCGCCCGACCTGCCGGGCTTCGGGCTCTCCGAGCCCCTGCCGGGCGAGCACTCGATCGACGGCTACGCCGCCTGGGTGCGGGCCTTCGGCGCCGCGCTCGGCCTCGACGGCTCCGCGATCGTGCTCGGGCACTCGTTCGGCACGATCGT
Organism: Amnibacterium sp. CER49; assembly: GCF_029846255.1. Lineage (GTDB taxonomy): Bacteria > Actinomycetota > Actinomycetes > Actinomycetales > Microbacteriaceae > Amnibacterium. The sequence continues at coordinate 187,933 of NZ_JARVWQ010000002.1, forward strand.
CGTCGCCCGGGCGCTCGCCGCGGGGCTGCCCGCGGCCCGCGCCATCCTCGTGAACCCGATCGCGGCCCCGGCGCTCTCCGGGCCCAACGCGCTCGGGACGCGCCTCGCGAACCTCTACTACTTCGTCGGCGGCATGCTGCCGGAGTCGGTCGGCGGCGCGCTCCTGAAGAACCGGCTCGTCGTGCGCGGCTCCTCGATCGTGCTCGCGAAGACGAAGGACAAGGCGCTGCGCCGCTGGATCCACAACCAGCACGACCGCTACTTCTCCGGCTACGCGAACCGGCGCGTCGTGCTCGAGGCGTTCCGGGCGAGCGTCGGCCACGACGTCACCGAGTGGGCCGCCGAGCTCCGCCTCCCGGTGCACCTCGTGGCCGCGGAGCACGACGACATCACGTTCGTGAAGGACGTCGAGCAGCTGCAGCGGCTGCTGCCCGACGCGACGCTCACCGTGATCCCCGACGTCGGGCACCTCGTGCACTACGAGACGCCGGAGGCGGCCGCGCGCGAGATCGCCCGCGTCGCCGCCGTGCCCGTCGGATGAGCGAGCCGCTCCGGATCGTCGTCGACTGCCGCTACGTGCGGCGCGACGGCCGCCACGACGGCATCAGCCGCTTCGCCGCCGGCATCGCCACCGGGCTCGGCGGACTCGTCCCGATCACGATGCTCATCGACGACGAGCGGCAGCTCGCGCTGCTGCCGGACCTGCCCTGGGTGCGGACCAGGCCGCCGGCGTCGCCGCTCGAGCCGCTCATCCCGCGGGTGATCAACCGGCTGCGCCCCGACGTCGTGTTCAGCCCACTGCAGACCTCGGGCTCGGTCGGTCGCCGTTACGGGCTCGTGCTCACGCTGCACGACCTCATCTACTACCGGCACCGCACCCCGCCGACGGAGTTCGCCTGGTGGGTGCGGCTCGGCTGGCGTCTGCTCTACCTCAGCTACCTGCCGCAGCGGCTGCTGCTCGACCGGGCCGACGAGGTCGTCACGGTGAGCGAGGCGGTGGCCCGCGAGATCCGGGCGCACCGGCTCACCAGGCGTCCGGTGAGCGTGGTGCCGAACGCCGCGGACGCCGCGCCGCTGCCCGCCGCCGCGCCGGGGGAGCGCGAGCGCTCGCTCGTCTACATGGGCGCCTTCATCGGCTACAAGGACGTCGCGACCCTCGTGCGGGCCGCCGCGCTGCTGCCCGGCTGGACGCTGCACCTCGCGAGCCGGATCGGACCCAAGGAGCGCGCGGCGCTCGAGCAGGTCGCCGCGACGGCAGGGGGCGCCGCCCTCGTCTTCCACGGCGGAGTCGACGACGACACCTACTCGGCGCTCCTCGACCGGGCGACGGCGCTCGTCTCCGCGTCCCGCGACGAGGGCTTCGGCATCCCGGTCGTCGAGGCGATGAGCCGCGGGGTGCCGACCGTGCTCTCCGACATCCCGATCTTCCGCGAGGTGGGCGGCGACGCGGCGCTCTACGCGCCCGTCGGCGACGCGGCCGCCTTCGCGGCGGCCGCCCGGCGGCTCGAGGACGCGGAGGAGTGGCGGGAGCGCTCCGCCGCGGCGCTGCTGCAGGCCGGCCGGTTCAGCTGGGAGGCGTCGGCGAGGCGCCTGCTGCCCGTGCTCGAGCGGGCCGCCGCGACGTACCGGCGACGCCGGTAGCGCTCAGTCGCGGGTGCGGACCGGCTCGGCCGGCGGCAGCAGGTCGGCGGACCACGGCCGGCCCGCGAACGACACGAGCTCGAGCTCGCCGTCGGTCACGCGGAAGACGTGGTCCGAGCCGTTCTCGATGCGCACGCCGTGCTCCGGCCAGACCCAGCGGGTCGCGTCGCGGACGACGCTGCCGATGACGCCGCCGTGGCTCACCACGAGCACCCGCTGGTCGGGGTGCCGCTCGGCGAGCGCGAGCAGCGCGGGCTTCACCCGCTCGAGCACCTGCTCGCGGCTCTCCTGCGCCTCGAGCCGGCCGCCCCAGCGGGCGTCGATCTCCGGACCCGTCATCCCCTCGGCCTCGCCGTAGTTCCGCTCGACGAGCGCGTCGACGAGCTCGACGCCGGGGAGGCCGACCTCGTCCGCGATGATCCGCGCCGTCTCCGCCGCCCGCGAGAGCGGGCTCGCGACGATCGCGTCCCAGCGCTCGGCGGCGAGCCGGCGCCCGGCCTCGCGAGCCTGCCGCCGGCCGGTCTCGTTCAGCGGGATGTCGGTGAGCCCCTGGACCCGGTTCGTGCGGTTCCACTCGGTCTCGCCGTGGCGGACGAGGACGAGGTCGGTCATGCGGGTCCTTCCTGGCGGGACCTTCGACCCTAGTTCAGGCGTTCGTCCCGGCGGGCTGGAGCGCATGCCGCAGCGCGACGAGGAACTCGGTGGTGCCGGTGTCGAGCTTGACCGTGGCGACCCGGTCGCCCTTCGTCCCGCCGCGATTGACGACGACGATCGGCAGCCGCCGGCGGCGCGCCTGCTCGAGCAGCCGGATGCCGCTGTTCACCGCGAGCGACGAGCCGGCGACGAGCAGCGCGTCGGCCCGGCGGACGATCGCCGCCGCCTCGGTGAACCGCTCGGAGGGCACGAACTCGCCGAAGAACACGACGTCGGGCTTCAGCACGCCGCCGCAGACCGTGCAGTCGGGCACGACGAAGCCGCTCACGTCGCCGACGTCGGCGTCGCCGTCCGGGTTGAGCCGGAACGGCGTCCCGCTCACGAACCAGCCGTTCGCCGCCTCGATGCGCGCGGCGATGCTCGACCTGGCGAAGGTCTGCCCGCAGTCGAGGCAGTTGACCCGGTGCACCGAGCCGTGCACCTCGACGACGTGCCGCGACCCGGCCTTGCCGTGCAGGCCGTCGACGTTCTGCGTGACGACGCCGGTGACGCGACCCGAGGTCTCGAGGGCCGCCAGCGCCTCGTGGCCGGCGTTCGGCTCGGCAGCGGTGAACCGCTGCCAGCCCAGGTAGCTGCCCGCCCAGTAGCGCTGCCGGAACGACTCGCCCGACAGGAACTGCTGGATCGTCATCGGGTCGCGCGGCGCGGAACCCTTGCCGCGGTAGTCCGGGATGCCCGAGTCGGTGCTGATGCCGGCGCCCGTGAGCACGGCCACCCGGCCGGAGAGCAGGGGAAGGGCCTCCTCGAAGAGGATCCCTCCGGGAGCGGACTCCGTCGCGGCCCCCGCGTCGGCGCCTGCGAGCATGGGGCCGAGCATAAACCGGGCACCCGACCGCCCCGGAAAAGACGAAGGAGATCCGCGCTGCGCGTGCTGCCCCTACCCGAGTCCGGGCTCGACGACCCCGCGCTCGACGACTTCGTGCGGCTCACCGACGTCGCGCTCCGGCGACGGCTCGAACCCGCCGGCGGCCTCTACCTCGCCGAGTCGACCAAGGTGATCGCGCGCGCGCTCGCCGCAGGGCACGTGCCGCGCGCCGTGCTCACCCGCGCCGAGTGGCTGCCGCAGCTCGAGCCGTTGCTCGAGCAGTACCCCGACGTGCCCGTGCACGTCGGCGAGGACGACGTGCTCACCCGGCTCACCGGCTTCCACCTGCACCGAGGAGCGCTCGCCTCGATGCACCGGCCGCCGCTGCCGTCCGTCGAGACGGTGCTGGCGGACGCCCGCCGCGTGGTCGTGCTCGAGGACGTCGTCGACCACACGAACGTCGGCGCGATCTTCCGCAGCGTCGCCGCGCTCGACGCGGACGCCGTGCTCGTCACCCCGCGCTGCGCCGACCCGCTCTACCGCCGCAGCGTGCGGGTGAGCATGGGCGCGGTGCTCCAGGTGCCGTGGACGCGGCTGCCGGAGTGGCGCGAGGCCGGTCCGCTGCTCGCCGCCGCCGGTTTCCGGATCGCCGCGCTCGCGCTCTCGGACGACGCGACCGACCTCGACGACCTCGCCGCGGACCCGCCCGAGCGGCTCGCGCTCGTGCTCGGCACCGAGGGCGACGGACTGAGCCGCGCCGCGCTGCGGAACGCGGATCTGGTGGTCCGGATCCCGATGGCGCACGGCGTCGACTCGCTCAACGTGGCCGCCGCGGCCGCCGTCGCGCTCTGGGCGACACGCGTCAGGTGACCCCCGATCGGGGGCGGCGGATCCCGTACCCTTCTGCGGTGCCGACCGCCGAGACGCCGAACTTCGCCGTGCGCCGGCTCTTCGTCACGATCCTCACCGTCTTCATCCTGATCGTCGCGATCGGGGTGCCCGTCGCCGTGCTCGGGCCCGTGCCGCAGGCCGCGGCCACCGTTCCCGCCGCCCAGCCGACGACGACCCCGGCGGCGAAGGTCGTCTTCCCGTCGTTCGGGCACGCCGCGGTCGGCGTCGTCGGGATGCCCGGCGTGCTCGCGACCTCCGGCAGCCAGGCGCCGCGGCCGATCGCGAGCATCACGAAGGTCGTCACCGCGCTGGTCGTGCTCGAGAAGAAGCCGATCGAGGGCAAGGGCGACGGTCCGACGCTCACCTTCACCGAGCGCGACGTGGCCTACCTGTCCGACGTGATGGCGCAGGACGGCTCGTCCGAGCCCGTGCAGGCCGGTTGGAAGATGCCGGAGCGCCGCGCCATCGAGACGATGCTCATCCCGTCGGCGAACAACTACGCCGAGTCCCTCGCGGTCTGGGCGTACGGCTCCGTGCCGACGTACCTCGCCGCGGCGCGCGCGTTCCTCAAGGCCCACGGCCTCACGCACACGACCCTCGTCGACACGAACGGCCTGAACGGGGGCGACCGCAGCACGCCCGGCGACCTCGTCGCGCTCGGCAAGCTCGCGCTCGCCTCCCCGGTCATCGCCGCGGCGGTCAAGCAGTCGGTCGCCACCGAGCCGAACGTCGGGCAGATCCAGAACACGAACGCGCTGCTCGGCACCCTCGGGGTGAACGGCATCAAGACCGGCACGACGGATCAGGCGGGTGCCTGCCTGCTGTTCTCCGCGCAGGCATCGGTCGGCTCGCGCACCGTCGAGATCGTGGGCGTGATCCTCGGCGCCCCGACGCATGCGCAGCTCGACGCGACCGTGCCGGACCTGCTCACGAGCGTGCGCAAGGGCCTGCACGACGTGACGCTCGCCGCGAGAGGTCAGTCGCTCGCGATCTACCACACCAAGTGGGGCGGGGTCGCGAAGGCGGTCGCGAAGACCGACGCCGACGTGCTCGTGTGGGGGCGGCAGACGGTGCTGCGCACGGCGAGCGTCGCGCCGATCCGCGGCGGGAGGAAGGGGCAGGCCGTGGGCACCGCCGTCTACCGGATCGGTTCGCAGTCCGTGCCGGTGACGCTGGTCCTCGACCGCTCGGTGCTCGCCGCGCCGTTCTGGTGGCGGCTCACCCACCCGCTCCGCTGAGGTCGCGCTCGAAGCCGGGACGCTTCGGCTGCACGGCGTCGCCGGAGGAGACCCGGCGGATGCGCCGGACGACCCAGGGCACGAGGTGCTGCCGCGTCCAGGCGAGGTCGTCGACCCGCGCCTCGCGCCACGTGCGCACGGCCCGCGGCTCGGGCCTGCTCGGCTCGAGGGCGTGCTCGACGCCGAGCAGGTCGAGCACCATCCGCGCCACCTCGTGGTGGCCGAGCGGGTTCAGGTGCAGCCGGTCGTCGCACCAGTGGTCGGCGGTCTGGATCGCGCGCAGCGACCACTGGTCGGCGACGAGCGCGCCGTGCTTCGCCGCGAGGCCGCGGAGGTTCTCGTTGTAGGTCGCGATGCGGCCGCGGATCCGGCGGAACACCGGCGAGAAGCCGACGTCGACCCCCGTGAAGAGCACCAGGGTCGCGCCGGTGGCGACGAGGCGGCCGAGCGCGGGATCGAGGCGGGCGGCGAGGGCGTCGGGATCGCCGAAGCGGATCACGTCGTTGCCGCCGCCCGAGACCGTGATGAGGTCGGGCTGCAGCGCGACCGCCGGCTCGACCTGCGCGTCGACGATCTGCGCGAGCAGCTTGCCGCGCACGGCGAGGTTCGCGTACGCGAAGTCGGGCACCTGGGCGCCGAGGACCTCCGCCACCCGGTCGGCCCAGCCGCGCAGGCCGCCCGGGCTCGCCGGATCGGGGTCGCCGACGCCTTCGGTGAACGAGTCGCCGATCGCGACGAATCGGCGCCACGGCACGCCGGGGCCGCCGCTCTCGACCTGCCGGGCCTCGCCCAGGTCGATGCCCGAGACGGGCACCTCCTCGATCACCTCGTCCATGCGTCCTCCGGCATCGATTATGGGCGGCTCGCGCGCGTACCCCGGTCCAGGAGAAACGCCCGAGCACCGGGTGCCTCGGCGTGTCCACCGGGGCCGGGTTAGCCTTCCTTCCGCCCATGACGTCCAGCGCACTCTTCGATGCCGCGCCCGGCGCCCACCAGGCCGCGAACCTGCCTCCCGCGTTCCCCGACCGCGCTCCCCGCGGGTCCGCGCCGAAGCTGCGGCAGTGGCAGGAGGAGGCGCTGCGCCAGTACTTCGAGCGCGAGCCCCGCGACTTCCTCGCCGCCGCGACGCCCGGCGCCGGCAAGACGACCTTCGCCCTGCGGCTCGCGAAGGAGCTGCTCGCCCGCGGCACCGTCGACCGGGTCATCGTGGTCGCGCCGACCGACCACCTGAAGCGCCAGTGGGCCGAGGCGGCCGAGCGCGTCGCGATCCACCTGAACCCGGTCTTCCGCAACGCGGACGGCTGGCTCGGCCGGCACTGGCACGGCGCCGCGCTCACCTACGCGCAGGTCGGCGTCGACGCGGCCGTGCACCAGCGGATCACCGAGCAGGCCCGGACCCTCGTGATCCTCGACGAGGTGCACCACGGCGGCGACGCGCTCAGCTGGGGCGACGCGATGCGGCAGGCGTTCGGGAACGCGACGCGGCGCCTGCTGCTCACCGGTACGCCGTTCCGCAGCGACACCGCCCCGATCCCGTTCGTCAGCTACGCGCCGGATTCCGACGGCATCCGCACGTCGATGGCCGACTACACGTACGGCTACCGCCGGGCGCTCGAGGACGGTGTCGTGCGCCCGGTGCTGTTCCTCGTCTACTCGGGCTCGATGCGCTGGCGCACCTCCGCCGGCGAGGAGATGAGCGCGAGCCTCGGCGAGGCGACGACGAAGGACATCACGGCGCAGGCGTGGCGCACCGCGCTCTCGGCGGAGGGGGAGTGGATCCCCGCCGTGCTGCAGGCCGCCGACCAGCGCCTCACCGAGGTGCGGCGGCACGTGCCCGACGCGGGCGGCCTCGTCATCGCCTCCGACAAGACCGCCGCCCGTGCCTATGCCGCGCTGCTGCAGACGATGACGGGCGAGCCGGCCACGGTCGTGCTCTCCGACGAGAAGGAGGCGAGCGACCGGATCGCCGCGTTCTCCGCCGGCACCTCGCGCTGGCTCGTCGCGGTGCGGATGGTCTCCGAGGGCGTCGACGTGCCGCGGCTCTCCGTGGGGGTGTACGCGACGAACGCGTCGACGCCGCTCTTCTTCGCCCAGGCGATCGGCCGCTTCGTGCGGGCCCGCAAGCGGGGCGAGAGCGCGAGCGTCTTCCTGCCGAACGTGCCCGTGCTGCTGAAGCTCGCCGAGCAGCTCGAGCTCGAGCGCGACCACGCCCTCGATCGCCGCGAGGACGGCGACCCCGACGAGAACCGCGGGCTCGACGAGGACGCCCTCACCGCCGCGAACCGGCTCGAGAAGGCGTCCGAGTCGCTCACGCTCGACGGCTCGTTCCAGGCGCTCGGCAGCGACGCGAAGTTCGACCGGGTGCTCTACGACGGCGGCGAGTTCGGCTTCGAGGCCGAGGTCGGCAGCGAGGAGGAGCTCGAGTTCCTCGGGCTTCCCGGGCTGCTCGAGCCCGACCAGGTGCGCGACCTGCTGAAGCATCGGCAGGCGCGGCAGCAGAAGCGCTCGACGCGCGCCGCGCCGCCGTCGGCGCCCGCGCCGGGGCCGCTGCAGGACATCCCCCTGCACCGGCGGCTCAAGGAGCAGCGGGCCCTGCTGAACGACCTCGTCGGGCTCTGGTCGCACCGCACGAACGCGCCGCACGGCTCGATCCACTCCGAGCTGCGCCGGCTCTGCGGCGGTCCCGCGGTCGCCCAGGCCTCGCCGGAGCAGCTGCAGGCGCGCATCGACCTGCTGCGCCGCCGCATCAACGGCTGACCCCTCCACGTTCGCGGATCCGGAGTTCTGACGCGGATCCGGAAGAACTCGGCGACACGCCGAGCCGGGGGCCACGGAGACGGCGTGTCGCGCAGGAACTCCGGACCCGCGAGAGATTTCCGGATCCGCGAAGGTGGCGGCCGTATCGTCCCGGGCGATGCAGACCTTCCTGCCGTACCCGTCGTTCGCCGAGAGCGCGGCCGTGCTCGACAGCCCGCGCCTCGGCAAGCAGCGCGTCGAGACCCTGCAGATCCTCCGCGCCCTGATCGTGCCCACGTACGGCTGGCAGCGGCACCCCGCCGTGCAGATGTGGCGCGGCTACGTCCCGGCCCTCACGGCCTACGGGCTCGTGATGACCGACACCTGGCGGGAGCGCGGCTACGGCGACACGGTGCGCGACCAGCTCGTCGAGTTCGCGCCGGAGGTCGACGGCCGCCCCCAGGACGAGCTCGCCGCCGACGGGCTGATGCCGCCGTGGCTCGGGAACGAGGAGCTGCACCGCAGCCACCGCTCGAAGCTGATCGCCAAGGACCCGGCCTTCTACGGCCCCGCGTTCCCCGGCACTCCTGACGATCTCGACTACCTCTGGCCGCACCCGGACCACGCCGCGCCGACCGTCCCCGACGAGCCGCTCTGGGTGCTCCGCGTCGACGACCTGCCGACGTGGCGCGAGGCGGGCCTCGTCGGCATCCCGCTGCTGAACCCGCGGGCGACGCTCCGCGCGCAGCCGCCGGATCCGGAGACCGGCGAGGAGCAGCCGCCCGTCCTCCGCTCGTCGCCCGCGTGGCGGCAGCAGCTGCAGCAGCTCGAGGAGCGCCTCGAGCCCGGCACGGTCGTCGGTGTGCTCGGCGAGGACCCGGGCCTGCTCCACCTCGCCGAGATCACCGGCCCGCTCGCCACCGTCACGATCGACGGGGTCGACTTCGCCGCGCGGGCCGCCCGCTGGGAGGGCAACGTGGAGCGGAGCGCGCTGCCGGTGCCCGCTGCGCTGCAGAACCCGCGGCGGCTGTTCGCCGTCGAGCCGCCCCGGAGCCGGGACCCCTTCGCCGCGGCTGCGATACTGCATCCATGACCGACGTCCGCCGGCCGACCTCCGAGCAGGTGCGTCGCTGGCGGGGGTACCTGGCCGACGAGCGCGCCGAGGCCGCCGTCTACCGGGACCTCGCCTCGCGCCGCACCGGCCCCGACCGCGAGATCCTGCTCGAGCTCGCCGACGCCGAGGGCCGCCACGAGCAGCACTGGGTCGAGCTGCTGGGCGGGGAGGCCACGCGGCCGACCCGGGTCGGCCTGCGCACCCGACTGCTCGGCTTCCTCGCCCGCCGGTTCGGCACCGTCTTCGTGCTCGCGCTGCTGCAGCGCGCCGAGGGCCGCTCGCCGTACGCGGACGAGCTCGACGCGACCCCGCAGATGGCCGCGGACGAGCGGATCCACGAGGAGGTCGTCCGCTCGCTGGCGATGCGGGGCCGCAACCGCATCTCGGGCACGTTCCGCGCGGCGGTGTTCGGGGCGAACGACGGCCTCGTCAGCAACCTCGCGCTCGTGCTCGGTGTGGGCGCCACGGGCGTCGACACCCGCGTGGTGCTCTTCACGGGTGTGGCCGGGGTGCTCGCGGGCGCGCTGTCGATGGGCGCGGGCGAGTACGTCTCGGTGTCGTCGCAGCGCGAGCTGCTGCGGGCGTCGACCCCGTCGGCGGCGTCGCGGGCGGCGCTGCACCTCATCGACCTCGACGAGAACGAGGTCGCGCTCGTCTTCCGGGCGCGCGGCATGTCGGCGGCCGAGGCGGATGCCGAGGCGCGGGCGCTGCTCACCGAGCGCCGGTCGTCCGGGTTGCCGGACGACGAGGTCGACGTGGAGACGATCGGCACGCCCTTCGGCGTCGCCCTGTCGAGCTTCGCCTTCTTCGCCTCGGGCGCGATCGTGCCGATCCTGCCGTACGTGTTCGGCATGTCCGGCCTGCCCGCGGTGCTGCTCGCCGCAGCCCTCGTCGGCATCGTGCTGCTGTGCTCCGGCGCGGTCGTCGGGCTGCTCTCGGGCGCGCCGATGGTGGCGCGGGCGCTGCGGCAGCTGTCGATCGGCTGGGGTGCGGCCGCGGTCACCTACCTGCTCGGCCTCGGCTTCGACGCCCTCACGCACTAGCCGACGCCGCGTCCGGCCGACGCGCGGTAGCCGTGGCGTCGCGCGGTACGCATGCGTACCGCGTCATGCCACAGCTACCGCGCGACGAGGGCGAAGGTGAGGGCGAAGGCGAGGGCGAGCGGCGAGGGCGAGGGCGTCAGCGGAAGTCGCGGGAGGCGTGCCGCACGCCGAGGACGAGCCGCTCGAAGCGGTCGGCGACGATGTTGACGACGCCCTCGGGCGAGCGCTCGAGGATGCCGCGGACGATCATCGACGGCGCCTCGCGGGCCACCCGCCGGTAGCGCTGCCACACGCCGACGCTCGCGATGACGTTGATCATGCCGGTCTCGTCCTCGAGGTTGAGGAACGTGATGCCGCTCGCCGTCGCGGGCCGCTGCCGATGGGTGACGACCCCGCCGACCTCGATGCGCCGGCCGGTCTCGGTGCTGCGCAGCTGCAGCGCGGTGAGCACCCCGCGGCGCGCCAGGTCGGGCCGCACGTGCGCGAGCGGGTGGTCGTCGGGCGAGATGCCGGTGGCCCAGAGGTCGGCGGCGACCAGGTCCATCGCGGTCGGCTCGGGCAGCAGCGGCGGCTGCACCGAGATCGAGGTGTGCGGCAGGTACTCGGGCCGCTCCTCGGCGGCGGGACCGGCCTCCCAGAGCGCCTCGCGCTGGTTCAGCCCGAAGCCCGAGAAGGCGCCGGCGGTGGCGAGCGCCTCGAGCTGCGCCGCCGAGAGCCCGACCCTTCGGGCGAGGTCGCGGAGCCCCGAGTACGGCCCGGCCGCCTCGCGCTCGAGCACGATGCGGGTCGCGAGCGCCTGCCCGATGCCGGTGACGCCCGCGAGCCCCAGCCGGACCGCGAACGCGCCGTCGCGCCGGTGCTCGGCGTCGCGGACGGGCGCCTCGCGGTCGAACCGCGGTGGCACCGGCGGCTGCTCCGGGTCGAGGCACCGGTCGCTGCCGCCGACCGGACGACGGAGATCCTGAGTCTCGGCAGCCGGATGCCGATCCAGGCCGGTCGTGCGGGGCGACTCCGTCGTCCGGTCGGCGTCGAGCGGCTCGAGGCCCGCGTCGGCGAGCGAGGCGTTGATGTCGGGGCGCCGCACCTGCACGCCGTGCCGCCGCGCGTCGGCGGTGAGCGAGGCGGGGGAGTAGAAGCCCATCGGCTGCGCCCGCAGCAACGCGGCGAGGAACACCCCCGGGTAGTGCAGCCGCATCCACGCGCTCGCGTAGACGAGGAGCGCGAAGCTGAGGCTGTGGCTCTCGGCGAAGCCGAAGTTCGCGAACGCCTGGATCTTCAGGTAGATCTCGTCGGCCGTCTCCGGGTCGATGCCGTTCATGGCCATGCCCGCGTAGAGCTTGTCGCGGAGCGACTCGATGCGCTCGATGCCCCGCTTCGAGCCCATCGCCCGGCGGAGCAGGTCGGCGTCCTCGCCCGTGCAGCCGCCCACCGCCATCGCGGTCTGCATGAGCTGCTCCTGGAAGATCGGCACCCCGAGCGTGCGGGAGAGCACCGGCTCGAGCAGCGGGTGCAGGTACGTGACGGGCTCGTCGCCGAGCCGCCGCCGCACGTACGGGTGCACCGCGCCGCCCTGGATGGGGCCCGGGCGGATCAGCGCCACCTCGATCACGAGGTCGTAGAAGCGCCGCGGCTGCAGCCGCGGCAGCGTGCCCATCTGCGCGCGGCTCTCGACCTGGAACACCCCGACCGTGTCGGCGCGGCACAGCTGGTCGTAGACGCCCGCCTCCTCCTTCGGGATCGTCTCGAGCGTCCACCGCTCGCCGGTGTGCTCGGCCGCGAGGTCGAACGCGTACTGCAGCGCCGCGAGCATGCCGAGGCCGAGCAGGTCGAACTTCACGAGGCCCATCCACGCGCAGTCGTCCTTGTCCCACTGCAGCACGGTGCGGCCCTCCATGCGCGCGTGCTCGACGGGCACCACCTCGCCGACGGGCCGGTCGGTGAGCACCATGCCGCCGGAGTGGATGCCGAGGTGCCGCGGGAAGGTGAGCACCTGCGAGGCGAGGTCGACGACGGGGGCGGGGATGTCGTGGTCGTCGCTCTGCGTGAACCCGCCCCAGCGCTCGATCTGGCGGCTCCACGCGTCCTGCTGCCCGGTCGAGGCGCCGAGCGCCTTCGCCATGTCGCGCACCGCGTTCTTCGGCCGGTACGTGATGACGTTGGCCACCTGCGCCGCGTTGCGCCGGCCGTACCGCTCGTAGACGTGCTGGATGACCTCCTCGCGGCGGTCGGAGTCGAAGTCGACGTCGATGTCGGGCTCCTCGTCGCGGAGGCTCGACAGGAACCGCTCGAACGGCAGGTCGAAGAAGATCGAGTCGACCGCGGTGATGCCGAGCAGGTAGCAGACCGCCGAGTTCGCCGCGGAGCCGCGGCCCTGGCAGAGGATGCCGCGGCTCTTCGCGAACTGGACGATCTCGTGGACGATGAGGAAGTAGCCGGGGAAGTCCTTCTCCTCGATGACGGCGAGCTCGCGGTCGATGCGGGCGAGGTCGGCTGGTGAGGCGCGCGGGTACTTCACGGGCACCGCGTCGAGCACGAGCCGCCGCAGCCAGCTCATCGGCGTGTGCCCCTCCGGCACCGGCACCTTCGGCAGGCCCGGCTTCAGGCTCTTCAGCGCGAACCGGGTCTCGGCCGCGATCTCGAGGGTGCGCTCGACCGCGCCGGGGTAGCGGGCGAAGCGGAGGCGCTGCTCCGCGCCGCTGCGCAGGGGTGACGGGGCGGCGGGCAGCCAGCCGTCCATCTCGTCGAGGCTGCGCCGGGCGCGCACCGCCGCGAGCGCCGAGGCGAGCCGCCGCCGCTCGGGCGACGCGGCGTGCGCGTTCGCGGTGGCGACCACCGGCAGCCGCCGCTCTCCCGCGAGCGCGAACAGCGCGTCGTTCGCCGCCGCGTCGAGCGGGGCGCCCCCGTCGAACAGCTCGACGACCACCGCGTCGCGCCCGAACGCGTCGACGAGCCGGTCGAGCTCGCGGGCAGCGGCAGCGGGATCGAGCCCGGACTCCGCGACGAGCGCCTGCCGCACCCGCCCCTTGCGGCAGCCGGTGAGCGCGATCACGTGCCCCGCGAGCCGCTCGACGAGCGACGCCTCGTCGTACACCGGCCTGCCCTTCTCGGCGCCCGGCGCGAGGTGCGCCTCGGTCATCGCGGCGGCCATCGCGTGGTACCCGGCCGCGCCGCGCGCGAGCAGCAGCAGGTGCGAGCCGTCCGGGTCGGGCACGCCGTTCTGCGGCGCGCCGAGCCCGAGGGAGAGCTCGGCGCCGAACACCGTGTCGACGGGGTGCTGCTCGGCGGCCTCGGCGAGCCGGACGGACCCGTAGAAGCCGTCGTGGTCGGTGAGCGCGAGCGCTGCGAGGCCGAGCCGGCTCGCCTGCTCGAGCAGCTCCTCAGGGGAGGAGGCGCCGTCGAGGAAGCTGAAGTTCGAGTGCGCGTGCAGCTCGGCGTACGGCACCGCGTCGACCGCCGGCTCGGGCGGCGGCACGTCCTGCGCCCGGTAGGGGTGGCGCTTCAGCGACCAGGCGGGGCTGTCGCCGCCGTCCGCGGCGACGGGTGGGCCGCCCGGCCGCCGGGAGTCGGACAGGCGCCGCTCGAACTCCGACCAGGGGATCGGGGGGTTGCTGTAGGCCACGGCAGCAGTATCGAACACGTGTTCGAGAAGCGCAAAGGGAAACGCTGATCAGGGGCCGAATTACATCGGTGGCATTCGGGGCCGACCAGCCTATGCGCCCGGAAGGCCGACCGCGATCCGGCGCGCGGGCCGGGATCGGCACGGAGCGCCCGCTGCCGCCCGAGAGGCCGGAGCACGGTCGGCAGGCGCCGTGGAGGGCCGCGCCGTACGGTGGCCGCGGAGGCCGACGATGACCGAGATCGAGCGCCCCGGGGCGCAGCAGTGGGTGCCGGAGGGCGCGGACATCCCCGCGCTGCGCGAGGCGGCGACCGCCTGCCGCGGCTGCGAGCTCTGGGAGCCGGCGAGCCAGGTCGTGTTCTCGGCGGGGCCGCCGTCGGCGTCGATCGTGATGGTGGGGGAGCAGCCCGGCGACCAGGAGGACCGGCGTGGCCAGCCGTTCGTCGGGCCGGCCGGCACCCTGCTCGTGCAGGCCATCCGGGACGCCGGCATCGACCCCGCGAGCGTCTACCGGACGAACGCGGTGAAGCACTTCCGCTTCGAGCTGCGCGGCGCCCGGCGGCTGCACAAGACGCCCGAGACGGTGCACATCACCGCCTGCCGGCCGTGGCTGCACGCCGAGCTGCAGGACCTCGCGCCGCAGATCGTCGTCGCCCTCGGCGCGACCGCGGGACGGAGCCTCTTCGGCCGCCCCGTGCGCATCGGCGCCGAGCGCGGCCGGGTGCTCGAGGGCGCGATCCCCGACTCGACCGCCAGGTCGCTGCTGACGGCGCATCCGTCGTCGGTGCTGCGGATGCAGCGCGACCCCGGCTACGACGCCGCGTACGAGTCGCTCGTCACCGACCTGCGCACCGCGGCGGCGGTGGTCGGGTAGTGCGGCAGCCCTAGTCGTAGCGGGCCTCGGCCCACCAGCCCCCGTCCTCGAAGCAGACGAGCCAGGCCGAGCCGTCGTCGGCCGCGATCTGCATGCGCGACAGGCTGCGCGCGCCCTGCGGATCCCACCAGCGCTCCTCGACCGGCCAGGGGCCCGCCCACGCCGTGATCGCCGCGTGGCCGCCGTCCGGCGCCGTGAAGCCCGCGGGCGGCCCGGACGGCAGCCCCCGCTCGTCGACGGAGACGGAGACGCCCGCCGGGTCGACGAGGCGCACCTCGGGCCGGTCCTCGAACACCGTCGCGGGGCTGAACCCCGGCAGCCGGCCGGGCCACGGCCGGTCGGCGGGCCGCGCGGGCGCACGCCGCTCGCCCCACGGCGCGAGCACCCGCCGGTCGGCGACGAGCCGGCCGCCGCCGACCTGCGCCGTGAGCACCGCCTCGTGCCCGAGCAGGCTCTGCACCCGCGACAGGGCGTGGTGGATGCGCTCGTCGGGACCGCCGCCCCAGAGCCCCTCCTCGTGGCTCGCGGCGAGGTCGACGCTGTCGGGCACGAGCCGCACCGACGTCACCGGCGCGGCGAGCCCGGCGCCCTGCAGCTGCCAGCGCACCCGGTCGATCACGTCGAGCGGCGTGAACGAGCGCGGGTGCAGCCAGGTGCGGGCGTGGCCGCCGCCGTCGTCGGCGGTGAGCTCGACGAGGAGGCCGGTGAGCACGAGCCGGTCGGCCGCGAGCCCGTCGAGCAGCGCCTCGGCGGGCTGCCGCAGCGCGAACGCGATCTGGTCGACGCGGTCGAGCGGCGGCTCGAAGTTGACCTGCCGCGCGTACTCCTTCGGCTTGACCCGCGGCACGAGCCGCCGCGGGTCGAGGCCCTGAGCGACCCGGTGCGCCGCCTCACCCTCCGGTCCGAACCGGTCGCGCACCTGGTCGGCGTCGAGCGCCGCGAAGGCGCCGAGGGAGCGGATGCCGAGCTTCGCGAGCACTGCCGTGACCTGCGGCAGGCCGATCAGCGACACCGGCAGCGGGGCGAGGAACGCGGCGCTGCCGCCCGGGGGGACGAGCCGGACCCGGGTGGCGGGGTCGGCGGTGCGCGCCGCCTGCTCGGCCGCGAAGGGGCCGTCGGCGATGCCGGCGCGCGCCTCGGGCACGCCCGCGTCGGCGAGCAGGCCGAGCGCCGCCTCGGCCGCCGCCTGCTCGCCGCCGAAGTAGCGGGTGGGTCCCTGCGCCCGGATCACGACGACGCCCGGCCGGACGACCTGCACGGTCGGGATGCCGGCCTCGAGCGCGACGAGCACCGGCTCGAACCGGCGGGCGTCGGCGGCCGGGTTCGCGGGCAGCACCACGAGGGTCGCGCAGCGTGACTGCGCCTCGCGGATGCGCAGCCCCCGCCGCACCCCGGCGGCGCGCGCCGCGGCCGAGCAGGCGGCGACGAAGCCCTTCTCGATCACGGCGATCTCGGCGTCCCGCGGGGCGCCGGCCTCGGCCGCCGCCGCTCGGACGGGCCAGTCGGGGCACCAGAGGACGAGGGTGCGCTCAGGCGCGGAGGACGGCACGGGTCGCCTCCTCCTCGAGCAGGGACGGCTCGAGATCGGTCGGGACGACCGAGTCGAGGCCCCAGCCGTCGTCGCGCATGCGCAGCCGGTGCCGGGTGCGGATCTGCCGCGAGGTGACCGCGACGACCGCGTCGCGGCCCGCGAGGTAGCCGGTGCCAGTGCCGATGCCGGTCCAGTCGCTCGACTCCACCTCGAGCACCGCCTCGGCCTGCGGCCAGGTGCCGAGCACCACGAGAGTCGCGCCGCGCTGCCGCAGGCGCGACGCGAGCCGGGCGGTCTCGCCGGCGGAGGCGGCGCGTGGCGGCTTCACGACCACGAGCGGCAGCACCTCGGCGACCTGCGCGGTGACGGAGAGCCACTGCTCGCCGGGGCGCGGCACGAGCACGAGCCGGTCGAGGTCGACGCCGAGCCCCGCGGCGGCCTCGATGCCGAGCTCGGGCATCCCGACGACCCCGCACCAGCCGCCCGCGGCCCCCGGACCCGCGAGCAGCAGCATCGCGAGGGCGGGGGAGCCCGGCACCGAGTAGGCCGCCCCCGCCTTCAGCGCGCCCCCGGGCAGCAGCGGCGCCACGGCGGGATGCGTCGGCAGGGTCCGGGCGCCGAGCCCGGTCGCCTGCATCGCCCGGATGCGGGCCTGCAGCTGCTGCACCGTCTCGGCCCGGTCCTCGCTGGGCAGGGCGGAGAAGGGCACGCCTCATCTTCGAACACGTGTTCGAGAGGGCGCAAGGGGGCACGCCGGTAGGCTCGGGGTCGTGCCGGCCGCCGCTCCGACCACGATCCCATGACGTTCACCGCCGGGATCGCCTGGACCCTCGCCGCCGTCCTGCTCGTCGTCGGGGTCACCGGGCTCGCCCGCAGGGTGGGCTGGTCGGCGCCGCTCGTGCTCGTCGCCGTCGGCGTCGGGGCGGCGTTCCTGCCCTGGGTGCCGGAGGTGCGCCTCGAGCCCGAGGTCGTGCTCACCGGCGTGCTGCCCGCCCTGCTCTTCGCCGCGGCGCTGCAGACGCCGTTCACCGAGGTCCGCTCCCGCGGCGACTCGATCCTCACCCTCTCGGTCGGCCTCGTCGTCTTCTCGGCCTTCGCCGTCGGCGTCGTCGCCTGGGCGCTCGTGCCGGGCCTCTCGCTCGCCGCGGGGGTCGCCTTCGGCGCGATCCTCGCCCCGACCGACGCCGTGAGCGTGAACGCGATCGCCGGCTCCGGACGGCTGCCTCGCCGGCTCGCGACCCTGCTCGAGGGCGAGGGCCTGCTGAACGACGCCACCGCGCTCGTCACGCTGAACAGCGCCCTCGTCGCGATCACGGACCCGATCGGCCCGCTGCAGGTGCTCGCGAACTTCGCGCTCGCGGTCGCCGGCGGTCTCGTCATCGGCGCGGTGGCCGCGGCGCTGCTCGTGCGCCTCCGCCGTCGCCTCAAGGCGCCGGTGCTCGACACCTCGCTGTCGCTCGCCGCGCCGTACGTCGCCTACCTGCCCGCGTCCGCGATCCATGGCTCGGGCTTCCTCGCCGTCGCGCTCGCCGGCATCTGGCTCGGCAACCGGGCGCCGTCGTTCCAGTCGGCCGAGTCGCGCATCGCGGAGCGGATCAACTGGCGCACGGTGTCGTTCCTGCTCGAGAACGGCGTCTTCCTGCTCATCGGACTGCAGCTGCCGGCGATCGTCCGGGCCGCCGCGCGCACCCGGATCGGCCTGCTGCAGGGCGCGCTGCTCATCGCGGCCCTCTACCTCGCGATGGTGCTCGCCCGCTACCTCTGGGTCTACGGCGCGACGCTGCTCTACCGCTTCGGGCCCGAGCGCTTCCGTGAGCGCCGCTGGGACTGGCGCACCGCGTTCGCGATCTCGTTCACCGGCGTGCGCGGCGTCGTGACGCTCGCCGCGGTGTTCCTGCTGCCGGCCGACGAGATCCCGGCGGCGGGCTTCCTGCAGCTCGCCGCGTTCTGCATCGTGGTCGTCTCGCTGCTGCAGGGGCTCGGCCTCGCCCCGCTCGTGCGCCGGCTGCGGCTGCCGCTGCCGAACCCCGAGCAGGACCGCGTGCAGATCCGCACGCTCGTCGCCGAGGCGCAGTCCGCGGCCATCGAGCGGCTCGAGACGGAGATCACCGAGGACGACCCGCAGGAGCTCGTCGCGAGCCTGCGGCAGACCGCCGAGTACCGGCGGGTCATCGGCAGCGACGAGGCCGCGATGAGCGCGCAGCCCGACGCGTACGCCCGGCTGCGTCTGCTCATGCTGCAGTCGGAGCGGTCCGCGGTGCTCGACGCACGGCGCGAGGGCCGCTACGAGGAGAGCGTGATCGAGGCGGTGCTCGGCGACTTCGACTCGATCGAGTCGGCGCTGAAGCGCTCGGTGCGGCGCGACTTCCCGAAGGCGACGGCGCCGCCCCTGCAGCTCACGCGGCTGCGGCGGCGCTAGGCCTGATCGTCGAGCCCGACCACCTCGTCGTCCGCGAGATCGTTGTGGGGAAGGATCGGCTCGACCTCGCCGGGCGCCCCACCCGTCGGGCCCTGGTTCGCGTCGCCGGCGCCCGGCAGCACGGTCTCGCCGGCGACGGCGTCGTTCGTGACGGTGTCCATCGCCTCGGCGCGCAGCCGGAGCGGGTCGGCGGACGCCGAGACCTCGTCGTCGGAGCCGTCGTCGGGCAGCGCCGCGTCGTCGTCGAGGTCGCTGCTCGTGTCGCCGCCGGGGATCCCCGTGATCGGGTCGGCGGAGCCGAGGTCGTCGTCGGGGCCCTGCGTGTTGGGGTCGCTCATGCTCGACGACGTTAGGCGGCGGCGCCTGAAGGATCCGTCACGGTGAGCAGGCCGTGCTCCTGCACGGCGGGGATCGACAGCACCCGGTAGCCCTCGGACTCGAAGAAGACCGTGATGCGGTCCTCTTCGACGCCCATCACGCGCCCGTCGCCCCACTCGGCGTGGTGCACGGGCGCGTCGACGGGGAAGGGCTGGTCGCCGGACTCCGGCGCCCGCTCGTCGGCGTACCGCTCGGCCTGGCCGCTCTCGCAGTTGTCGCAGGCGCCGCAGAGCCCGGTCTCCTCGTCGCCGAAGTAGGCGAGCAGGTACTGCCGGCGGCACTGCGTCGTCTCGGCGTACGAGCGCATCATCGCGAGGCGCGACTGGTCGATGCGCTGCCGCGACTCGGCCCGCTCCTGAGCGGCGGCGACGGCCTCGTCGAGGTGGATCTCGTCCTGCAGCGGCAGCGCGCGCCCCTCGACGATGCGGAGCACGCCCGCCTCCTCGAAGAGGTTCGCGAGCGAGGTCGCGCGCCGCACGCTCATCCCCGCCTGCGCGGCCGCCTCCTTCAGGTCGGCGGTGGTGCCGAGCGCTGCGAGGACCTTCTTGAGATCGCCCTTCCTCGGCACGGTGGCCGTGAAGAACGTGCGGAGGCCGAGGTCCTCCTGGCGGTAGTGCAGCACGGCCCTCGCCGGATCGCCGTCGCGCCCGGCGCGGCCGAGCTCCTGGTAGTACTCGTCGACGCTCTCCGGTGGGGCGTCGTGCAGCACGAAGCGGATGTCGGCCTTGTCGATGCCCATCCCGAACGCGCTCGTCGCGACCATCACCGCGGCCTCCCCGCCGGCGAAGGCCTCGTGCAGCGCCCGGCGTCGCTTCGCCGGCAGCGCCCCGTGGTAGCCCTCCGCGGCGACGCCCCGCCCGGCGAGGGCCGCGGCGTACTCCTCGGTGTCGCGGCGGGTGGCGACGTAGACGAGCCCCGGGTGCTCGGAGCCCGCCGCCTCGTCGAGCAGGGCCTGCCGCTTCTCCGACGCCTCGGCGTGCCGGACGACCGCGAGGTGGATGTTCGGCCGGTCGAAGCCGTGGGTGAGGATCCGGACGTCGTGCATCCGCAGCCGGTCGATGATCTCCTCGCGCACCGGGCGTGAGCCGGTCGCGGTGAGCGCGAGCACCGGCGGGCGCCCGATGCGCTCGGCCACCTCGCCGAGCCGCAGGTAGTCGGGCCGGAAGTCGTGTCCCCAGGACGACACGCAGTGCGCCTCGTCGACGGCGAACAGCGACACGTCGGCGCGCGCGAGGCGCTCGACGACCTCGTCGTTCGCGAGCTGCTCGGGGGAGAGGAAGAGGTAGCCGAGCTCGCCCGAGTCGAGCTGCTCCCAGGCCCGCTCGACCTTCCCCTGCGGCACCGTCGAGTTCACGATCGCGGCCGGACGCGTACCGGGTGTCTCGTCGAGGTGCCGCAGCTGGTCGGCCTGCAGGGCGATGAGCGGCGAGACGATCACCGTCGTGCCGGGCAGCATCGCCCCCGCGATGCGGTAGGCGGCGCTCTTGCCGTACCCGGTCGGCATCACCCCGAGCACGTCGTGGCCGTTCAGCACGGCGGCGACGCAGCGCTCGAGGCCGGGCCGCAGCGGGTCCCAGCCGAACACGTCGCGGGCGACGCGCTCGATCTCGGCGCCGCGGCGCCCGGAGGCCTCGCTGCGCATCGTCTCGATCTCGATCTCGGTGTCGGTCATCGCGGCGATCCGACCATGTGGGCCTGGGTGCCCGCCCCTCCGGTCCCGGGCGTTCCGTGTCCGCCACCCGGTCCCTACACTCCGGGCATGGCAGGGCGGCTCACGCAGGAGCAGTGGCGCAGGCGCACCGACTGGCCGATCACGCTCGCGGCGCTGCTCTTCCTCGTCGTCTACTCGGTGAGCGTGCTCGCCGACCTCCACGGGGGCGCGGCGGAGGTCGCCGAGTGGACGATGTGGGGGATCTGGATCGTCTTCGTCATCGACTACGTGGTCATGCTCGCGCTCGCGGAGCACCGCCTGCTCTGGTTCGCGCAGCACGTGCCGCAGTTCCTGGTGGTCGTGCTGCCGATGCTTCGGCCGCTGCGGCTGCTGCGGCTGCTCACCCTGTTCGACCTGCTGCGCCGCGCCACCGGCACGTGGCTGCGGGGCCGGGTGACGGGGTACGTGCTCGGTACGGCGGCGCTCCTCGTCTACCTCGCCTCGCTCGCCGAGCTGGAGGCCGAGCGGCACGCGGCCGGCTCGCAGATCCGCGACTTCGGCGATGCGCTCTGGTGGGCGTGCGAGACGGTGACCACGGTCGGCTACGGCGAGCGGGTGCCGGTGACGCTCGAGGGGCGTCTCGTCGCGGTCGGGCTCATGGTGGCGGGCCTCGCCCTGCTCGGGGTGATCACCGCGACGATCGCGAGCTGGATGGTCGAGCGGGTCGCGGACGCCGACCGCGCCTCCGAGGCCGTGACGGCCCAGCACGTCGACGCGCTCGCCGCGCGGGTCGAGGAGCTCACCGCGCAGATCGCCGCGCTGCAGGAGCGGCTGCCCCAGGATCCGCGCGGCGGCCCGCCGACCCGCTAGCCCGTCGCGCCCAGGTGCTGCCGGAAGAAGCCGTCGATGCGGCGCCACGCGTCTGCGGCGGCCTCCAGGGCGGGGTCGAGGTGGAGCACCTGCTGCATCACGAGATCCAGCACGGCGTTGCCGGTCCGCGGCGGCTCGTCGTCGAGGAACGCGTGCCCGGCGCCCGGGTACTCCTTCACGTCGTGCGGCACGCCGTGCCGCACGAGGGCCGCCTCGAGCCGCGCGGCGGACCCGCGCAGGCTGAGGTCGCGGGCGCCGTAGGAGCCGACCATCGGGCACGCGCCGACCAGGTGCTCGTCGAGCCGCCGGGGGAGCCGGCCGTAGCTCACGCCCGACGCGCCGTACCCCGTGCCCTGCGCGAGCAGCAGCGCGAACGCGCCGCCCATGCAGAAGCCGAGCACCCCGACGCGCCCCGTGCAGTCGTCGCGGCCGGCGAGCACCCGGCGGGCCGAATCGACGTCGTCGAACGCGCGGCCCGCGCCGCGGACGAGGTCGCGGAAGGTGGCGCGGAGGCAGCGACGCGGCCCGCCGTCGGCGAAGAGGTCGGGCATCAGCACGACGAACCCGGCTGCGGCGCACCGCTCGACCTGACGGCGCATCACGTCCGTCACGCCGAACGCCTCGTGCACGATCACGATGCCGGCCCAGGGGCCGTCGCCGTCGGGCACGCCGAGCACCCCGGTCAGCCTCGGGCTGCCGGCCCGGATCGTCGGCAGCGGCACGTCTCCGAGGCTCGGCACGCGCCCATCCTGCTCCGCGGGCCGATACTGATCCCGATGAGCGAGGCGACGGTTCCGGCGACCGCGACGGGACCGGCCGCGCAGCGCCTGCTCTGGGCGGCGATCCTCGCCTCGTTCGTGGCGTTCCTCGACGGCTCGATCGTGAACATCGCCCTCCCCGCGATCGACCGCGACCTCCACGGCGGGGTGGTGCTGCAGCAGTGGGTCGTCGACGGCTACCTGCTCACCCTCTCGGCGCTGATCCTCGTCGCCGGCGCCGTGTCGGACCGCTTCGGCCGGCTGCGCGTGCTGCGGATCGCGGTCGTCGCGTTCACCGTCACGAGCCTGCTCTGCGCGATCAGCCCCACGGGCGTCGTGCTCGTGATCGCGCGGCTGCTGCAGGGCGTCGCGGGAGCGCTGCTCGTGCCGGGGTCGCTGTCGCTCATCATCGCGACGTTCGAGGGCGACGCGCAGGGCCGCGCGATCGGCCGCTGGACGGCGTGGACGAGCGTCTCGTTCCTGGTCGGGCCGCTCGTCGGCGGCCTGCTCGTCGACGCGGTCGGCTGGCGGAGCGTCTTCGCGCTCTCGGTGCTGCCCGCGCTCGGCGCGCTCCTGCTGCTCGGCCGCGCCCGCGACGAGGCGCGCACCGAGGAGGCGGCGCGGTTCGACGTGCTCTCCGCGGCGCTCGCGGCGCTCGGTCTCGCCGGCGTCGTCACCGGCCTCATCCAGCTCGGCGCCGAGCGGAGCACGCTGCCACCGTGGGCGGGTACCGCGCTGCTCGTCACGGGCGCCGTGCTGCTCGTCGGGTTCGTGGTCGTGGACCGCCGCACGACGGCGCCCCTCGTGCCGCCGGCGCTCTTCCGGTCGGGCAACTTCGCGGCCGGCAACGCCGCGACGCTGTTCATCTACGCGGGCCTCAACCTGCTCGGCTTCGTCCCGGCCCTCTTCCTGCAGCAGGTCGTGCGGCTGCCCGCGACGGCCGCCGCGCTCGTCGGTCTGCCCTCGACGGTGCTGATGATCCTGCTCTCCGGCCGGTTCGGGGCGCTCGCCGGCCGGTTCGGGCCGCGGCTGTTCATGACCGTGGGACCGCTCGTCGCCGCGACCGGCGCGGTCGTCATGTCGTTCGTGCGCTCACCCGAGGGCGCGGTGCCGCTGCTCGTCGCCGGCGTGGTGCTCTCCGGGATCGGCGTCGCGGCCACGGTCGCGCCGCTCACGGCCGCGGTGCTCGGTGCCGTGCCCGCGTCGGAGAGCGGCATCGGCTCCGCCGTGAACAACGCCGTCGCGCGGGTCGCCGGACTCGTCGCCACGGCCTGCGTCGGCTTCGTGCTCGGCGGCGTCGTCGCCGTGCCGGGCTTCATCCGGGCCTCGCTCGTCACGGCCGCGCTGCTCGCCGCGGGCGGCCTCGTCTCGCTCGCCGGGATCCGCAACCCGCCCCGGAGCGCGGCGGGTCGCCCCGGGGACGGGTAGGCGGCGCGCTACCGGGCGGCAGCGGCGAGCTTCGCGACGGCCCGGTCGATGCGGGCGCGGAGCCGGTCGAGCTCGCGGCCGCCCCGCTCCGCGACCACGCCGTAGACGTAGGCGTTCTCGCCGTCCGCCGCGGCCCGCTGCGACACGAACGGCAGCTCGTCGACGAGGAGCGCGAGGTCGCGGTGCCGGCCGATCGCGTCGTGGACGCGCTCGGCCCGCCGCGCGAGCCGTCGCAGCGAGGAGCCGCGGCTGAGCAGCCCGGCGTCGTCGAGCGACTCGATGAGGTAGCGGGCGCGCTTCGCGGCCTTCCGGGCGTCGTGGAGCGCCGACAGCGACTCGTCGAGATGCCGCGAGCGGCGCGCGGCCCGGCCGACCGCCGCGGTGGCGAGACGGGGGAGCAGGTCCGGGGGCTCGAGCGCGTCCGGCCCCGACGGCAGGGTGCGGGCGAAGGCGTCGAGGTCGGCGAGCAGGTCGAGGTGCGCGTCGGCCCGGAAGGCGGCGACGGCGCGACGCTGCGCCTCGGCGGCCCGCTCGTCCGCCGAATCCACGAGGCGGCGCCGCGCCGCGTCGATGCCGGGCACCGTCGCCGGGAGCGCGTCGAGCAGGGCGGCGGCGGTCGCCGCGGCGACGGTGGCGTCACGGGCGTCGCCGAGGGTCGCGCCGACGAGGCGGAGGCGGTCCCGCAGCCGGCGCCCCGCGGGGCCGACCACGTCGTCGAGGGCGAGGAGGGCGCGGAGGCGCCGCACGGTCTTGCGCATCCCGTGCACCGCCTCGGCGCCGCCGTGCTGCAGCGCGAAGGCGTCGCGGTGCAGCTGCTCGACCTGGGCGGCGATCAGGCGTCGCACCGCTTCGCCCGCGGTGCTCGCGGCAGGCGGCTCCTCGTCGCCCGTCTCACCGAGCGCCTGCGCGAGCTTCGACGGGCTCACCGACGGCCGGGCGCCCGCCGAGAGCAGCACCGGCTCGAGGGCGTCGAGCAGCCGCGCGGAGACCGCGGGGGCATCGCCGACCTGCTCCGCCTCCCACTCCCGCCAGGCGCGCAGCACGCCGCGGGCGACGTCGGTCGCCCGCACCACGTCGTCCGCGAACTCGACCCGCTCGGTCCCGGTCGCGTCGACGAGCAGCACGGCGGTGCGGGTCGTCTCGATGCGGGCGATCGGCTCGAGCGCGGCGTCCCGCACGCGGGAGCGCACGGCGTCGAGCACCGCCGGCGGCGGCGTGTCGGGGGAGCGCTCGTCGATCTCGCCGTGCACCTCGGTGCGCCCCACGGCCGCAGGCAGCTTCACGTGCCAGCCGGAGTCGTGACCGCCGCGGCGGCGGCGGAGCGCGATGCGCGCGCGGGCGAGCACGCGGTCGGCGGTGTCGAAGTAGACGGCCTCGAGGTGCGCCGCAGCGACCGGCCGTGCCTCTGCCACCCCCGGCACCTGCGCGAGGTCCGGGACCACCGCGGCCTCGCCCACCGCGTACTTGCGCTCGATCTCGGCGTGGTGCCCGTCGGTCATGGCGAGCATCCTCCCGCACCGCGGGGAGGGCGCGCCGATAGGATCCGAGCGCGGAAGAGGAGTCGATGGCAGCACCGGACGCCCCGGTCCCGCAGCGGGTGCTGCAGGGCCGCTACCGGCTCCGCTCCGTGCTCGGCAGCGGGGGCAAAGCCGTCGTCTACCGGGCGATGGACGAGCTGCTCGGCCGCGAGGTGGCGGTCAAGGTCTTCACGGCACGGGCCGTCGACGCCGCCGAGATCCGCCAGCAGGAGGCCGAGGCGCGGCTGCTCGCCTCGCTGAGCATGCACGGCCTCGTCATGCTCCTCGACGCGGGCGTCGACCTCACCGCCGACGGGACGCCGCAGGTGTTCCTCGTCATGGAGCTCGTCGAGGGCCACGACCTGAAGGAGCTGCTCCGCTCCGGGTCGCTCACCCTGCGGCAGGTGGCGCACTTCGGCTTCGACCTCACCGACGCCCTGCAGTACGTGCACGAGCACGGCGTGGTGCACCGCGACGTGAAGCCGGCGAACGTGCTGCTGCTCGACTACGGCGCCGACCGGCGCCCGCGCGTGAAGCTCGCCGACTTCGGCATCGCCGCGCTCGGCGTCGGGCAGGAGGGCGACGACCTCCGCACCGGCACCGCGGCCTACCTCAGCCCCGAGCAGGTGGCGGGGGAGCCCGTCGGACCGCCGAGCGACGTCTACTCGCTCGGCCTGGTGCTGCTCGAGTGCATCACCGGGCGGATGGAGTACCCGGGCGAGCCCGCCGCGGCGGCCCGGGAACGGCTCGTCCGCGCCCCCGAGATCCCCGCCGACCTCCCGCCCGAGTGGCGGGGCGTGCTCGCGGGGATGCTGGCCCGGCGTCCCGAGGACCGGCCGGCGCTGCCGGACCTCGTGCTCGCCTTCCGTCAGCTCGTCGTCGAGGAGACCGCGCGGCACCGCCCCGGCCGTCCCGCTCGCCAGGGCGACGGCGAGCGCGCGGACGCCCTCCGCGCCTACGGCGTGCTCGGCACGCCGCCCGACGACGCCTTCGACCGCATCACCGCCCTCGCGGCGCGCATCGTCGAGACACCGCTCGCGGCGATCGCCTTCCCCGACGGCGACGCCCTCTGGTTCAAGTCGCGCATCGGGCTCGCCTCGCCCGCCGTGCCGCGCGGCGCGCTCGCCTCGCTCGCCCTCGACGACGCGGGCCCGACCGTGGTCGAGGACGCCGCGGCCGACCCGCGCACCGCCGACGACCCGCTCGTCACCGGGCCCGACCGGGTGCGGTTCTTCGCGGCCGTGCCCCTGACGACGCCCGACCGGGTGCGGATCGGGATGCTCTGCGTGCTCGACGTGTGGCCGCGCACGCTCGAGCCGGATGCGCGCGACAGCCTCGTCGACCTCGCCGCGGTCGTCATGCACGAGATGGAGCTGCGCCGAGCGGCGCGGCGCGCCGCGCTCGAAGGCGGCTGATCCGTCACGTTCGGCTCGTTCGGAGGCGGGATCTGGCTGACTGACGGGCGGAGACCTTCAGGGAGAGAACATGACGGCGCTCGACTTCGGCCCGGTGATGCTGGGCGGCAACGTGTTCGGCTGGACGACCGACAGGGAGCAGTCCTTCCGCGTGCTCGACGCCTTCGTCGACGGGGGAGGTCGGTCGATCGACACGGCCGACGTCTACTCGGCCTGGATCGAGGGCAACTCCGGCGGCGAGTCCGAGTCGATCATCGGCGAGTGGTTCGCCTCGCGTGGGCGCCGCGACGACGTCGTGCTCGCGACGAAGGTGTACAGCCACCCCGAGCGCCACGGCCTGTCCGCGAGGAACATCGCGGCGGCGGTGGAGGACTCGCTGCGGCGCCTGCAGACCGACCGGATCGACCTCTACTTCGCGCACCGCGACGACCAGGAGGTGCCGCTCGAGGAGACGCTCACGGCGTTCGATCGCCTCGTCCGCGACGGCAAGGTGCGCGAGCTCGGCGCCTCGAACCACAGCCCCGCCCGCCTCCGTGAGGCGGCCGAGGTCGCGTCGTCCGCCGGCCTCACCCCGTACACGGTCGCGCAGGACGAGTACAGCCTCGTCGCGCGCGACGCGGAGATCGACCTGCTGCCGACCCTCGGGACCCTCGGCATGGTCGAGGTGCCGTACTCCTCGCTCGCGAGCGGCTTCCTCACCGGCAAGTACCGGCCGGGCGCCACCGTCGACTCGAAGCGCGCCGGCAGCGCCGCGAAGCACCTCGACGACCCCCGCGCGGTCGACCTCCTCGACGTGCTCGACGACGTCGCCGCGGCGCAGGGCGTGAGCGTTCCCGCGATCGCGCTCGCCTGGCTCGCCGCGCAGGCCCACGTCGCGGCGCCGATCGCGAGCGCGCGCACCCCCGAGCAGGTGGGCGACCTGCTGCAGGCGGCCCGGGTGACGCTCACGCGGCAGGAGCTCGAGCAGCTCTCCGCCGTCACCGAGCCCGTCTCCGCCTGACCGACGAGGGATCGCGATGTCCGAGGCGGGCTCCGGCCAGGGCGGCGAGTCGCTCGTCACCGTGCTCGTCGCGTTCGCCGCGA
The DNA here is from genome assembly GCF_029846255.1 of Amnibacterium sp. CER49. Taxonomy (GTDB): domain Bacteria; phylum Actinomycetota; class Actinomycetes; order Actinomycetales; family Microbacteriaceae; genus Amnibacterium. Next base: position 215,655 of record NZ_JARVWQ010000002.1, read on the forward strand.
ACCTCGCCATCGCGATCGCGAAGACCGTCGCGGCGCTCCTCACGGCTTCGGCATCGATGTTCGCCGAGGCGCTGCACTCGTGGGCCGACGCCGGGAACGAGGTGTTCCTCTACATCGCCGGCAAGCGGGCCCAGAAGCCGCCGGACGGCGCCCACCCGCTCGGCTACGGCCGTGACTCCTACGTCTGGTCGATGTTCGCCGCCGTCGGCCTGTTCACGGTCGGCGCGGTCGTGTCGATCCAGCACGGCATCAGCGAGCTCACCTCGAAGGGGCCGGCCGAGGAGGTGCTCGTCAACTACATCGTGCTCGGCGTCTCGTTCGTCCTCGAAGGGGTCTCGTTCGTGCGCGCGCTGAGCCAGGTGCGCGGGGCCGCCTCCGCGGCCGACCGCGAGCTGCTGTCGTACACCCTGAACACCTCGGACCCCACGGTCCGGGCCGTCTTCTTCGAGGACCTCGCGGCGCTCGTCGGCATCGTGATCGCCGCCATCGGCATCACGCTCCACGAGCTCACCGGCGTGGCGCTGTGGGACGCGGCAGGCTCGATCGCCGTCGGGCTCGTGCTCGGCGTGGTCGCGGTCATCCTCATCCAGCAGAACCGCCGCTTCCTCATCGGGGAGGCCGTCGACCCGAAGATCCTGCGTGCCGCGCTCGCGATGCTCACGGAGCGCCCGGACATCAAGGGCGTCACCTACCTGCACCTCGAGTACGTCGGCCCCGGGTCGGTCTTCCTCGTCGCCGCGGTCGACCTCGAGGGCGACGAGCGCGAGTCGGACGTCGCGCAGTCGCTCCGGCGCATCGCCGAGGAGCTCCAGCAACGCCCCCATGTGCTCCGCGCGGTGCTCACCCTCTCGGTGCCCGGCGAGCCGGTCGTCGCCCTGTAGGCACCCCGGCGCGGGTGCCCTCCGTCGTCCGGTCCCGCACTCTGGGGGCAGGTCGCGCCGCGCGTTCCGCGCCCGCGCGGCGGATGCTTGGACCTGTCGCGGGGGGCGCCTCGGGGGAAGCGCCATCGGCCTCGCGACGTCCACATCGGATCTGGGGGGAACCGTGTCGGAAGAGGCGCAGCCGGAACGGGTTGCGACGGTGGTGGCGATCCTGTGCGTGGGCGTCGTCGGGCTCGGCCTGTGGTTCTACTGGCCGCTCGGCGTCGGACTCGGCCTGCTGCTCGGGATCGCCGCCACCGTGATCGTCGGGGTGGTCGTGCAGCGCCGGAACGAGCGCGAGGCGCTCGCGGAGCCGCTCGAGCTCGACGAGGCGGGCGACGACGACCTGTGGCAGGAGTTCCGCCGGCTGCGCGTGCGGCTCGGCGACGACTGGGACGACTTCGCCGACGCGGCGGTGCTCGTCACCCGCTCGCAGTGGGCGACGCCCGAGATGCTCGAGCGCGAGCTCGACGTGCCGTCGGCGCGGGCGTACGAGCTGCTGATGCTCCTCGAGGACGAGGGCTTCGTGGGGCCGACCCGCGGCGACCGCCCGCGCGACGTGCTCGTCGCGCCGGACGCCGCCGCGGATCTGCTGCGCCTGCTGCACGCCTGACCCGGGCCGGAGCCCGAGAGGGCGCTCCGAAGGTGCCGGATGGGGTGGAGACCCGGGCGAGCGCGTGGGCAGGATGGGACGGGCGGGTCGGCCCGGGACCCGTTCCACCGGTGCCGCGGCTTCGCTGGCGGCCCGGTGCAGGGCGCGATGCGCCCGCCGCCGCACCCTCGGCGGTCGTCCCGCACCTCGGAAGGACGCCCGTGCCCGCACCGATCCTCGATCTCCGCGCCACCCTGCTCCTCGTCGGCGGCCTCGCCGTCGTGGTCGTGCTGCTCGTCTTCGTGTGGCCGCTCGGCGCGCTGGCCGGCATCGCCCTCAGCGCCTGGGCCGTGCTCGCCATCGGCACCGCGCTGCAGCGGGAGGCCGACGAGCAGCTGGCCGCCGGCCGCGCCGAGCTGGCAGCGGCGCTCGCCGCCGAGCGCCGAGAGGTGCTGCAGCCGACCGAGGCGCCCGTGGCTCCGGCTCCGCTCGTGGAGCCCGTCCGGAGCGACCCGGTCCGGAGCGGCCCGGCCCGGCCCGGCGCGCGATCCGCGGAGATCGATCGGGACGTCGCCCGCGCCGCTCGGCTCGTCGTCGCCACGCAGTACGCCTCCGCGGCCCGCCTGCAGCGCGAGCTGCATGTGCCGTACTCGCGGGCACGCCGCATCCTCGACGACCTCGAGCAGCGCCGGCTCGTCGGACCCGCCGCCGGCACCGCGCCGCGCCGCGTGCTGCTGCCGAAGGAGCGGCTGCCCGAGCTCGAGTCCGTGCTCGCCGCCGACTGAGGCGCCCCGCGGCGCCCGAGGTCACGCCAGCCGGCGTTCCGCGTCCCGCGCCCGATCGAGCGCCTCGCGCGCGTCGTCCACCTCGCGCCGCGCCGCCCGCTGGGCCGTCCGGGCGCCGGTGAGCACGTCCTCGGCGTCCTGCAGCTCGTCCTCGGCCTCGTGCAGCTGCCGGCGCAGCTCGTCGAGCCGCTCCCGGAGCCCGTCGGTGCGGCGCGTGAGCGCATCCACTCGCCCCTCGCCGTCCTCCACCGCGTCGCCGGTGTCGGCGGCGCGACGCTCGGCGCGCTGCAGCGCCCGATCGGCCGCCTCGACCGCGCGCTGCGCCTCCTCGCGCTCCCGCAGGCGGCGGCGCTCCTCCGCGCTCGGTGCCGCCGGTGCTGCCGGTGCCGCAGGCGAAGGCACCGCGCGCAGCCGCTGCCGTCCCTCGCCCCCGGGCGTGAGCGGGGGGAGCGCGACGTACTCGTCGAGCTCGGCGCCGTCGATGCCCTCCACCGGCAGCGCCTTCACGAGCCGCCCCGTCGCCACCGCGACGGCCGCCGCGTCGCTCACCATCGCGGCGTTCAAGGTGGCGGCGACCTCGTCGAGCACCCCCTGCGCGGGATGCCGGCCGTCGCCCGCGGCGAGGTCGGCGGCCTCCGCGGCCACCCGGTTCACGAGGCGCCGGCGCTGGACGCCGAGCTCGCGCAGCGCCGCCGCGTCGAGCTCCGCGGTGGCCTGCCGCAGCGAGGCGCCGAGGTCGAGCAGCTGGGTCGTCTGGTCCGCCCGCTCCCGCGTCAGGCGGTTCACGAGCCAGGCGGCGACGGTCGGTTTCGCGAGCGCACCGATCGCGGTCGCGAGCGCGCGGTCGCCCTCGGTCCGCGCGGCCCGCACCTGCTCGGTGCGGGCGCCGATGAAGTCGCCGAGCGGCAGGCCGTAGAGCCGCTGCGCGACCGCCTCCGCCCCGCCGGGTTCCGTCCCTGCGCTCACACGCTTCCTTCGGATTTCGTAACAGATCGCGCACGACGCGCCGCTCCTGCGCGGCGTGGCGACGGATGTGTTCGTACCATCTTCCGATGCCCGGCTCCGCAACCCGTCGATTCGGAACCGCCTTCTCCGCGCTGATCGGCATGATCGCCGTCGCCGTGATCGCCGGCGTCATGGTCGCCGTGGCCGTCACGCCCGCGATCGCGCTGACCGGCAGCACCGCCAGCAGCGGGATCGGGCTGTTCGAGAACCTGCCGGCCGATCTCAAGATCGCCCGACTCGATCAGAAGACCCGCATCTACGCGAAGGACGGGGCGAAGGACGTGCTGCTCGCGTCCTTCTACACGCAGAACCGCGACGTCATCCCCTGGAACGACATCCCGCAGACGGTGAAGGACGCCGCGGTCGCGGCCGAGGACGTGCGGTTCTACCAGCACGGCGCCGTCGACCCGATGGGCATCCTGCGCGCGACCGTCGCGAACGCGCTCGGCAAGGACATGCAGGGCGCCTCCACCATCACGCAGCAGTACGTGAAGAACGTCTGCGTGCAGGAGGCCGAGCAGAAGCACACCCAGAAGGCGGTCGACGCCGCCTACGCGGTCTGCACCGACCCGTCCGTCGGCCGCAAGCTGCGCGAGGCGCGCCTCGCGATCGCGCTCGAGAAGAAGTACTCGAAGAACCAGATCCTGCTCGGCTACCTGAACATCGCCGGCTTCGGCGGTCAGATCTACGGCATCGAGTCGGCGGCCGAGTACTACTACGGCATCCACGCGAAGGACCTGTCGACCTCGCAGGCTGCGAGCCTGCTCTCGATCGTGAACAACCCGAGCAACCTGAAGCTCGACGTACCGGCCAACATCCCGGCGAACACGGCACGGCGCAACTACGTGCTCGCGAACGAGCTGAAGTACCACATGATCGACGCCACGCAGTACGAGGTGGCGCTGAACACCGTGGTGAAGCCGAAGATCACCGAGACGCAGACGGGCTGCCAGTCCGCGGGCGTCGCCGGGTACTTCTGCGACTACGTCGTCTCGACGATCCTCGCGGACAAGCACTTCGGCAAGACGTACGACGACCGCTACGCGAACCTGCAGAGCGCCGGCTGGAAGATCTACACGACGCTGAACCTCGGGCTCGAGCGCGCCGCGAAGCAGACCCTCTCGACCTACGTGCCGGCGAGCTCGCCGGTGTTCAACGTCGGCGGCTCCGCGATCTCGCTCGAGGTCGGCACCGGGCGCATCATCACGATGACGCAGAACAAGACCTACGCGAACACGCAGAGCGCGACGAAGACCGCCGTGAACTACAACACGGACCAGGCCTACGGCGGCTCGGGCGGCTTCCAGCCAGGCTCGACGTTCAAGCTCTTCACGCTGCTGCAGTGGCTGAAGACCGGCCACTCGCTCGACGACGTCGTCGACGGCAACGCCCGCACGCTGCAGCCGTCGCAGCTCACCGAGTGCGGCAAGCCGTACCAGGGCATCCCGTGGACCTTCGGCAACGACACCAAGGAGGAGGGCGGCAACCAGACGGTGCTGCGCTCGACCGCGATGTCGATCAACGGCTCCTTCGCGTCGATGGCGTCGCAGCTCGACCTCTGCGACATCCGGAACCTCGCCGAGCGGTTCGGCGTGCACCCCGCCACCGGCGGCGAGCTGTCCGACTTCGCGCCGTTCGTGATCGGCGGCGCGAGCGCGGTGTCGCCCCTGTCGATGGCGAACGCCTACGCGACCATCGCGAACCAGGGCAGCCTCTGCCGGCCGATCGCGATCGACAAGGTCGTGCAGACCGACGGCAGCGAGCTCTCGGTGCCGAAGCCGGACTGCAAGCAGGTCATCTCGAAGTCGGTGGCCATCGCGGCGGCCTACGCGCTGCACGCGGTCTTCGACGCCGGCTACCAGGGCACCGCCTCCGGCGACGACACCCCGGACGGCCTGTACGAGTTCGGCAAGACCGGCACCACCGACGAGGCGGTGCAGACCTGGATGATCGGGTCGACCTCCAAGGTCACGACCGCGGTCTGGGTCGGCAACGTGAGCGGCGGTCAGAACCTGCGCAAGGTCGACTTCAGCTACTGCCCGGCGGGATACCTGCCGCAGGCCGCCGCGCAGCGCCACTGCGTGTGGAAGGGCATCCAGACCGCGATCAACAAGGTCTACGGCGGCGCCACGAGCTGGCCGACGCCCGACCCGCAGTACGTGAGCGGCGGGAGCTCCTCGACGCCGACGCCGACGCCGACGTCCAGCGCGAACGGCACCGTACCGAACGTGGTCGGCCTGAGCGTCCCCGCGGCCGAGAACGCGCTGGTCGCGGCGGGCTACGCCTGGGCGATCAACGGCTCGTCGAACGGCACGGTCGCCTCGCAGTCGCCCGCGGCGGGCAGCGCCGCGCCCCAGCACACCGAGGTGACGATCACGCCCGGCGGCTGACCGGCGCTGGCAGGAACGGATGAGGCCCGGTCGCGCGATGCGCGACCGGGCCTCCACCTTCCCGTTGCACCCGAGCCTCGGGAGGACCCCGGCGCTCTGCTCTCGCCGGTCCGTCCCGATCGGGGCGTCTCCGACGGTAGGGGCGCAGCGCGTGCGCGAGCGGTGCGCTGCTGAAGAGCCTCGTGAGAACGGGCGGTCCTGCCCGCGGTCCCGGCGTGGGAACGGCTCAGGCGCCGCCTCTAGATTCGTCTCCCATGACGGACACCGCAGCGCTCCCTTCCCGCGTCCTCGGCCGCACCGGCCGGGAGGTCTCGGCCGTCGGCCTCGGCACGTGGCAGCTCGGCGGCGACTGGGGCGAGGTGTCGGAGGAGCAGGCCCGCGAGGTGCTGGAGGCGTCGGCCGACGCCGGCGTGACCCTGTTCGACACCGCCGACGTGTACGGCGACGGCCGCAGCGAGCGCATCATCGGGGCGTTCCGCCAGGCCAACCCGTCGCTGCCCATCACGGTCGCGACGAAGATGGGACGCCGCGTGCCGCAGACGCCCGAGGCGTACACGCTCGAGCACTTCCGCGAGTGGATCGACCGTTCCCGGCGCAACCTCGGTCAGGACACCCTCGACCTCGTGCAGCTGCACTGCCCGCCGGGGGAGGTCTACGAGTCCGACGCCGTCTACGACGCGCTCGACACCCTCGTGGAGGAGGGGGCGATCGCCGCGTACGGCGTGAGCGTCGAGGAGTCGCGGCAGGCGCTCACCGCGATGCGGCGCCCCCACGTGGCGAGCGTGCAGATCATCCTGAACGCGTTCCGGCTGAAGCCGCTCGACGAGGTGCTGCCCACCGCGCAGCGGGAGGGCGTCGGGATCCTCGCCCGGGTGCCGCTCGCGTCGGGTCTGCTGTCGGGCCGGTACGACGAGCGCACCGCGTTCGCGGAGAGCGACCACCGCAACTACAACCGCCACGGCGAGGCGTTCGACGTCGGGGAGACGTTCTCGGGCGTCGACTACGCGCAGGGGGTCGCGGCGGCCCGCGACTTCACCCGCCTCGTGCGCGACGAGGGCCCCGAGGGCGTCACGCCCGCGCAGGCGGCCATCGCATGGGTCGCGCAGCTGCCGGGCGTGACGAGCGTCATCCCCGGCGCCCGCAACGTCGAGCAGGCGCGCTCGAACGCGGCAGCGGCGAAGGTGCCCGCGCTCGGCGAGGGCTTCGACCGCGGCGTGCGGGGCCTCTACGACCGGTACTTCCGCGAGGCCGTCCACGACCGCTGGTGAGGTGGCGCCCGGAGGCGCCGACCGGTCGGGGCCTCAGTCCTGCTTCAGATCGGGGTAGCGCTCCTCGACGCGTCTCCGCACCTCGCGCTGCTCCTCCTCGGAGCCGTGCTGCGCGACGCGACCGAGGGCGTTGCGCGCGTGCGTCTCGTCTTCGATCGGGTACTTGCGCTGATCGGGCTCCGCGAAGTCGCTGTCCTTCAGCTTCTTGCGGTCCTTGTCGCTGAGCTCGGCCATGTGGACCTCCTCGTCCGGATCCTAGGCCCGCTCGCCGACGGTGATCACGACGCCGTCGTCCCGCACCGCGACGGCGACCTGCTCGAGGCTCGAGGCGACGGCGTCGGCGAGGAGCCGGCCCTCGGGCACCGTGCCGAGCACGCCGAGCACGGGGCTGCCCGCTGCCCGCGCGGCGGCGACGCCGGCGGGGGCGTCCTCGACCACCAGGCACTGCTCGGGAGCCCGGCCGAGCCTCGTCGCCGCTGCGAGGTACGGGTCCGGGTGCGGCTTGCCGAGCGCGGTGTCGCTCGCCGTGACGACGACCGGCGCCTCGAGGCCGACCGCCCGCGTCCGTGCTTCGGCGAGCGGGCGGCTGCACGACGTGACGATCGCCCAGCGGTCGCGGGGGAGCGCGGCGAGCAGCCGGGCCGCGCCCGGCAGCAGCACGATGCCCTCGGTGTCGGCGACCTCGATGGCCTCGATCGAGGCGAACGCCTCGTCGACGAGCTCGGGCGGCATGTGCTCCTCGACGATGCGGCGCGCCGGCCGGCCGTGCTCGTGCGAGGAGAACACGTCGCCGACACCCCACTGCTCGCCCCAGCGCCGCCACGAGCGCGCCACAGCGGGCGTCGAGTCGATGAGGGTGCCGTCCATGTCGAAGAGGACGGCGGCGACGGGGAACGAGGCGATCGGAGGCACCGATCGAGCCTAGGCAGGAACAGCCGGGCGCCCCGTCGTCTTGACTCGGTCTATGACCGTCCTCGCGCTCACCGGCTCCACCGGCCACATCGGCGGCCGCGTCGCCCGCCTCCTCGGACCGGCCGTCTCCCGGCTGATCGTCCGGGATCCCGCCCGCGCGCCGCGCATCGACGGCGACCCGCAGGTCGTCGCCGCCGACTACGACGACCGCGACGCCGCCCGCGCCGCGCTCGACGGCGTCGACGTGCTGCTCATGGTGTCGGCGGGGGAGTCGGAGCACCGCCGCACGGCGCACCGTCGCTTCATCACGGCCGCGGCCGACGCGGGCGTGCGGCACGTCGTCTACACGAGCTTCGACGGTGCTGCCCCGGACGCGGTCTTCACGCTCGGCCGGGACCACTGGGACGCCGAGCAGGCGCTCCGCGACAGCGGCATGGCCTGGACGTTCCTCCGCGACAACCTCTACAGCGACTTCTTCCCGCTGTTCGCCGACGAGCAGGGCGTGATCCGCGGTCCGGCCGGGGACGGCCGTGTCGCGGGTGTCGCCCGCGCCGACGTGGGCGACGTCGCGGCCGCCGTGCTCGCGGCGCCGGAGGGTCACGAGGGCGCCGTCTACACGCTGACCGGCCCGGAGGCGTTCTCCTTCGCGGAGGCCGCGGAGCGGATGACCGCTGCCCTCGGGCGGCGATTCCGCTTCGAGGACCAGACCCTGGCCGAGGCCTACGAGTCCCGGCGCGTCTTCACCGACGCGCAGTGGCAGCTCGACGCCTGGGTGTCGACCTACACGGCGGCGGCGGAGGGCGCGCTCGACCGCGTCACCGACGACGTGGAGCGCCTCACGGGGCGTCCGGCGCGCACGCTCGAGCAGGCCCTCGAGGCGTCGGCCTAGCCGCCGGCCGCGAGCAGCGGCGCGCCGCTGTCGGGGGTACTGCCCGAGGTGGCGCCGCTGCTGGAGCCGCTGCTGTTGCCGCTGCCGGCAGGCGCGGAGGAGCTCGGCGTCGGGTCCTGCGCGGGGGTCGACTGGGTCGGGTCGGGGCTCGACGAGGAGGTCGGCCCGCTCGACGACGGCGTGGGCGTCGCCGACCCCGTGGGGGTCGCGGACGGCGTCGTGGTCGGGGTCGCGCTCGGCGTGCCGGAGGCCGTCGCCGAGACCGTGGGGGTCGGTGTCGGCGTCGCGGTCGCCGTCGCCTTCGGGCTCGACGAGGCCGAGGGCGCGACGACGCGGTCGTCGGTGACGGCGGCCGGCGCGACGGGGGCCTTCGGCTTCGCCGCGGCGGACGAGGAGGCGGGTGCGGAGGCGGTCGCGCCGTTCTGCACGCTGCGGCCGTCCGCGGTCGCGCCCGGGCCGGGGGAGTAGATGCCGGTGCTCGCGGCGACCGCGACGCCGGCGACCGCCGCCATGATCGCCGAGGCGCCGACCGCGAGCAGCGCCGGGAACCGGCGGCGCAGCCGGCCGGAGGGCACGTGCGGGCCGCCCGGCATCGCCGGCAGGTCGCCCGAGACGGTCGACGGCGGGACCGGGCGGATCGAGCCGGCGGCCAGCGCGGCGGCGGGCAGCTCGGCGGTGCCGGCGGCGGCCCACGCCGCGGCGTGCGGCGCGGTCGAGTCGGGGGAGAGCACGAGCGGCGCCGCCGCGAGGGCGGCGATGCCCGCGACCGGCGTCACGGCGGTGTGGACGGCGTCGGGCGCCATGATCGCGCCCGCGAGGTCGGAGGACAGCAGCGTGGCGACCTCAGCGGCGCGGGGCCGTACGGACGGGTCGAGCGCGGTCATCCGCGAGAGCAGCTCGGCGAGCGCGGGGGAGGCGTCGGCGGGCAGTGCCGGCGGACGGGTGAGCCGCGCGATCGCGGCCTCGGCCGCGGGCCCGGGGAACGCGCGCCGACCGGTGAGCGCCTCGAGGAACACGAGGCCGAGGGAGTAGACGTCGCTCGCGGGGCGCAGCCGCGAGCCGCGCACCTGCTCGGGGCTCAGGTACGCGGCCGTGCCGAGGATCGACTCGGGCGCGGTGAGGCGCGCCCCGTCGACCATCTGCGCGATGCCGAAGTCGGTGAGCTTCGCGGCCGGGGTCTCGCCGCGCTCCATGGCGGCGTCGGGCACGAGGATGTTGCCGGGCTTCACGTCGCGGTGCACGACGCCCTGGCGGTGCAGCATGTCGAGCGCGCTCGCGATGTCGGCGACGACGCGGCGGACGAGATCGGCGTCGAGCGGCCCGCGCGCGCGCTTCAGCAGGGCGCCGAGGTCGGCGCCCTCGACCAGCTCCATGACGAGGAACGTGCCGAAGCTCCCGTCGCCGTCGGAGGCGTCGAGCACGGAGACGACCGAGGGGTGGTCGACGCCGGCGAGCAGGTGCATCTCCTGCGCCGTGCGCCGCGGATCGACGGCGTCGGCGTAGCCGCCGCGGAACACCTTGACGGCGACCTGCCGCTCGAGGCGCAGGTCGCGGCCGCGGTAGACCGTCGCCATGCCGCCGCGCCCGAGCTCGCCGAGGATCTCGTAGCGGCCGCCGAGGACGTCGCCCGCTCCCGGCTCGTCCCCGTTCCCGCTCCGCACGCGTCCATTCTCGGGCACGCATGCACCTCGGCGCACCCCCTGGAGGGTGGTCTCGCGACACCTTCGGCGACTCGTCAGCGGATGAGGAGGAACGACGCGCCGATCCGCGCACGGCGTCCCGGCGGGATGCGGGGACGCGCTGCCCGCTTGCCGGGCGAGCGTCCCGGCCTCTGGCACCGTGGAGCGGGTGACCGGACGACGCCGCCCCAGCGCCGCCCGCCGGGTCTCGATCACGCGTCGCCGTGGGCGGAGCGGCGGGCGGCGTCGCGCGCCCGACCGTCGCTGGGCCCACCTCGTGCTCGCTCTCGCCTGCCTCGCCGCCGCCGCGGTGCTGCTCACGTCCTGGCCGCCTTCCGGGCCGGTCGCGAGCGCCGACGGCCGCGTCGCTCCCGTCGCCTCGCCCTACGGGCAGGGCGGCGACGCGTCCTGGCCGAACTGCGGCCACCCCCTCGACAGCACGCTCGTGCAGAAGCCGGCGTTCGCGATCGTCGGCGTGAACAACGGCACGCCCGGGACCCGCAGCGCCTGCCTCGCCCGCACCCTCGCCTGGGCGCGGACCGCCGTCGGCGGCACCGATCAGCCGCGCGTGGCCTACTACGTGATGGTCGCCGATCCGTGGGCGGCACCCGAGCTGCGCCACGACCGGCCCGACTGGCCGAGCTCGAACACGGTGCGCGGGCACCGCGTCGCCGTGCCGAAGGCCTACGGCGGGACCTGCTCGGGCTCGCACCGGAGCGCTGCCTGCGCCTACGTGTTCGGCTGGGCCTCCGCCGCGCGCAGCGCCGCGCTGCCCGGAGTCGAGGTCACGACGGACACGATCTTCTGGCTCGACGTCGAGGAGGAGCGCGACTTCAGCGACGACCAGCGGTACAACGAGGCGCTCGTCGAGGGCACCGCCGCGTACTTCCTCGCGCCTCGCGCCTCCGGCGGCCTCGGCGCACGCACCGGCATCTACTCGAACTCCTACTACTGGGCCGTGCTCATCGGCACGCTCCGCAGCGGCAGCCCGCTCGCTCCGCTCGACGAGTGGTACCCGATCGGCAGGGGGACCGCCGCCGACGCCGCGGCCGCGTTCGAGTCGCTCGCGCCCTTCGTGCCGGGCGCGCGGATCCGCATCGTGCAGACCGTGCAGGGTCGCGCCGACGTCGACTACGCCCCGGCCGGCTGATCGCCCGACCCGGGGGGCGGGCCCGCCGTCAGCTGCTCGGCGAGCCCGACGAGGCCCGCCGCGCGGAGGTCCGGCTGCCGCATCGACACCGGGTAGGGCTCGCTCCGCCGGTCGAGCCAGGCGGTCCGCCAGCCCGCGGTGGCAGCACCGTGCACGTCCCAGGGGTGCACCGCGACGAGCAGCAGCCGCTCCGGCGGCAGCCCGAGGGCGTGCTCGGCGGAGCGGTACGCGGCGGGCGACGGCTTCCACGCCCCTGCCGCATCCGTCTCCTCGACCGAGAGCAGGCGCTCGAAGGCCGGCAGCACCCCCGCGTCCCCGAGCAGGCGCTCCGCGGTCGCCGTCGCACCGTTCGTGAGCGTCACGAGCCGGAACCCGGCGCCGGAGAGCGCCGCGATGCCCGGGACGACGTCGCGGTGGACGGCCAGGCCGCGCAGCCCCTCGAGCACGTGCTCCACGCCGCCGTCGACGTCGCTGCCGGCGAGCAGCGCGCGGGCCCGCTCCGCGGCGAGCGTCGCGAACGGCACCGGCGTGCCCGCGAGGGTCAGCGCGAAGCCGTCGCGGAGCACCTCGCCGAACCAGATCCGCGCCGTTCGCGGGTCCGCACCCACGTCGGCGAACCGCTGCGCGAGCGGCGCCAGGTCGGACAGCGTCTCGTTCACGTCGAAGACGATGACGGGCTGCTCCACGGTGCACCTCCATCTTCCGGAGCCCACCCTCGTCCCCGCTCCCTGGACGATGCACGGACCGGGTCGCGGATGCGGGGAGAATGGAGGGTTGCTTCGGCCGGGGGAGGGGAGCCGCCGTGTTCTCGGAGTTCGCCGTCGCCCTCTTCGTCGGGCAGGCCACCTTCGCGCGCGCCGACGCGTACCAGCGGCAGGGGCGCGTGGCCGACTTCGACTGGAGCGACGACCGGCTCGTGCTCTCCGGGCACGTCCGTGGCTCCGACAAGCTGCCCTACTCGCCGCGGGTGCGGCTGCGGCCGGCCGGCGCCCCCGAGCTCGTCACCGGCACCTGCGACTGCTACGTCGGTGACCGCTGCAAGCACGTCGGCGCGCTGCTGCTCGAGGCGGTCCGGGCCCCGGAGCACGCCGGGGTCAAGCCGGCGGGCACCGCCGCGTGGCGCCGGGCGCTCGACCCGATCCTCGGCGACCTCGACCCCGCCGACGTGGGCACCGTGCTCGGCCTGCAGTTCGAGCTGCAGCCCGAGACGCTCCACCGCGGATCCCCGGGCCGCTTCGCCCGGTCGGGCCCCCGGGACGAGGGCTTCACGGTCGCGGTGCGGCCGGTGCAGCTCGGGCGGCAGAACCGCTGGCGGCGCACCGGCATCTCCTGGCGCGAGGTGACCTCCGGCTACGCCGTGCACGACTGGGACCCCGAGCAGCTCGAGGTGCTCCGCGAGCTGCACCAGCTGCTCGCGGACTCGGCGCAGCGCTACTCCCTCGACACGTGGCTCGCCCTCGACCGCTGCCACGCGAGCGTCTGGCCGGTGCTCCGAAGCGCCCGGCGGCTCGGCATGGGCCTCATCACGGGCGGCAGGGAGCAGACGCCCGTCGTGCTCGACGAGGATCCCGCCGAGCCCGCCATCGACGTGGTCCGCGGCGACGACGGGCTCGTGCTCGAGCCGCGGATCTCGCACCTCGGCGAGCCGGTCGCGCCGCCGTTCGCGCTGCTCGGTGAGCCCGCGATCGGCATCGCGACCTGGCCGGGCGGCGCCCGACCCGATGCCGAGACGCCGATCACGCTCGTGCCCTTCGCCGCGCCGGTCGCCGCGCAGGCGCACCAGTTCCTGAAGCTGCCGGCGCCCATCCGCATCCCGCGGGGCGAGGAGTCGCTCTTCCTCGCCGACCACTACCGCCGTCTCGCCGGGCTGCTGCCCGTCGTGTCGTCCGACGGCTCGTTCACGCCGCCGGCGGCACCCGTCGTGGGCCTCGTGCTCGTGCTCGACCACGCGCCGAACGCGGCCCTCGCCGGGCGCTGGGAGTGGCGCTACGCCGTGCCCGAGTCCGGCGGCGAGCCCGTTCGGCTGCCGATCGACGCCGACGGCATCGCGCCGTACCGCGACCCCGAGCAGGAGCGCCGCCTGCTCGCCGAGGTGACGAGCAGCGGGCTCCGCACGGTGCCCGACGCGGTCGTGCAGGCGACCGGCCGGCCGCGGCCGCGGTTCTCCCTGTCGAGCGCGGCGACCATCGCCTTCGTCCGCGACGTGCTGCCGCGCCTGAAGCGCCTGCACGACGTGACGGTCGAGGAGCACGGCGCCCCCGTGGACTACCGGCCCGCGACCGAGGCGCCCGTCGTCTCCGTCGGCACGAAGGAGCGGCCGGGGGAGCGCGACTGGTTCGACCTCGACATCGAGGTGACGGTCGGCGACGAGGCCGTGCCCCTCGCCGACGTGTTCCGCGCGCTCGCCGCCGGCGACGAGTTCCTCGTGCTGCCCGGCGGCGTGTACGTGCCGCTCGACAACCCGGTGTTCGGGAGGCTGCGCGCGGTCATCGCCGAGGCGCTCGAGCTCACCGACCGGCCCGTCGACGAGCTGCGGATCTCGCGCTTCCAGACCTCCCTCTGGGATGACCTCGTCGAGCTCGGCGTCGTCTCCGAGCAGGCCGAGGCGTGGCGGCGCAGCGTCACCGAGCTCGACGGCTTCACCGAGTCGGGCGAGCTCGAGCCCCGGCCGCTGCCCGCGGGGCTGCACGCCGAGCTGCGGCCCTACCAGCAGTCCGGCTTCGACTGGCTGTGCTTCCTCTACGACAACCGCCTGGGCGGCGTGCTCGCCGACGACATGGGACTCGGCAAGACCGTGCAGGCCCTCGCCCTCATCGCCCGGGTGGTCGGCGGCGAGGGCCGCCAGGAGGGACGCCCGCGCTTCCTCGTCATCGCGCCGACGAGCGTCGTGCCCAACTGGGTCGCGGAGGCGCGGCGCTTCGCTCCGTCGGTCCGCACGGTCGCCGTCACGGAGACGACCCGGAAGGCCAAGCGCCCCCTGACCGAGACGATCGGCGACGCCGACCTCGTCATCACCTCCTACGCCCTCGCCCGCATCGACGCCGCGGCGTACGGCTCGATGTCGTGGTCCGGCCTGCTGCTCGACGAGGCCCAGTTCGTGAAGAACCGGACTTCGACCACCTACGCGCGCATCCGCGGGCTGCAGGTGCCGTTCACGCTCGCGATCAGCGGGACGCCGCTCGAGAACTCGCTCATGGACCTCTGGTCGATGCTCTCGCTCGCCGCGCCCGGGCTGTTCCCCTCGCCGAACGGCTTCTCCGAGTACTACCAGCGGCCGATCGAGCGCGACGGTGACGCCGAACGGCTCGCGCAGCTGCGGCGCCGCATCCGTCCGCTCATGCTCCGGCGCACGAAGGACCTCGTCGCGTCCGAGCTGCCGCCGAAGATCGAGCAGACCCTCGAGGTCGAGCTGTCGCCGAAGCAGCGGGCCGTCTACGACCGGTACCTGAACCGCGAGCGCTCGCGGGTGCTCGGGCTGCTCGGCGAGTTCGACCGGAACCGCTTCGAGATCTTCCGGGCGCTCACGACCCTGCGGCAGGTCGCGCTCGACGCGGCCCTCGTCGACATCGCCTACGAGGGCATCCCGTCGTCGAAGCTCGACCTGCTCGACGAGCTGCTCGAGGACGCCCTCGCCGAGCACCACCGCGTGCTCGTGTTCAGCCAGTTCACACGGCTGCTCAGCCGGGTGCGGAAGCGCCTGGACGACGCCGACATCGGCTACGCCTACCTCGACGGCTCGACCACGCGGCGCGGCGAGGCGATTGACCGGTTCCGCTCCGGCGAGGCCGACGTGTTCCTCATCTCGCTGAAGGCGGGCGGCTTCGGCCTGAACCTCGCCGAGGCCGACTACTGCGTGCTGCTCGACCCGTGGTGGAACCCGGCCGTGGAGGCGCAGGCGGTCGACCGCGCGCACCGCATCGGGCAGACCCGGTCGGTGCTCGTCTACCGGCTCGTCGCCCGCGACACGATCGAGGAGAAGGTGATGGCGCTGAAGGCCGCGAAGGCCGAGCTCTTCGACGCGGTGATGAGCGACGCCGCGGGCAGCGCGGGCGCCGGCATCACCGCGGAGGACGTGCGCCAGCTGCTCGTCTGACCGCGCTGCCGATACGGGGGCCGTGGGGCCGTGCTCATCACGTCTCCCCAGGTCACAGGGGGCTCTCGACCGTTGACCGATGGCGGGCGGCGCGGGATGATGCGGCCGAAGGAGGCATCATGGCCGAGATCCCGACCCCACCGCAGCCTCATCCGACGTCGCAGCCCGTGGTCGTCGCGGGGGTCCTGCCCGACCAGCCCCTCTGGGTGCTGCAGGTCGCCGGTGACTTCGCGCGGCAGTTCGGCGCGCGCCTCGTGATCGTCACCGTCGACGCGAACCGCTTCGCGATGCAGGCGCTCGCCGACGGCACGATGATCGCCGCGCCGCTCGACCCGGACACCTTCTCGGACGAGCCCGACTTCCCGCCCGAGTGGCTCGACCAGGTCGGTGACCTGCTCGACCCCATCTCCGTGCCGTGGGAGGTGCGCCAGCTCGTCGGCGAGCCCGCGGGCGAGCTCATGCGCGTGGCGGACGAGGTCGACGCGACCCTGATCGTCGTCGGCGCCCGCCACGCCGGGTTCCGCGGGGCGCTCCACAACTTCTTCGCCGGCTCGGTCGCCCTGCGCCTCGCGCACCGGCAGTACCGGCCGATCGTCGTCGTGCCGATCCAGCCCGTCGCTGAGGGCGATCGGCTGCCGTGGGAGGACCGGGCGGGCGCCGAGGCCACCGCCGACGCCGCCGCGGGCCGGCACCGGGCACGCCCGGCGCGCTGACATCGCTCCCGCGCGCTGACGTCGCTCCGGGGCCTCAGCTGCTGAGGTCCACGGCGACGTGCACGGCCGTCGGCAGCACGAGCCCCCGTGAGGCGACCCGGAGCCCCGCGAACAGCACGCCGAAGCCGAAGGTGATGAGCAGCTGCCGACCCGGCTCGTGCTGGACGATCACGCTCGGCACGTGGTACACCGCGAAGAGCGCGGCGTCGACCGCGACGAGCAGCAGCGGCCCGGGCAGCACGCGCGTCAAGCGGTCCCAGAGCACCCCGCGGAACAGCAGCTCCTCGCCGATCCCGGCGGACCCCGCGGTGACGACGTGCCGCGGCAGGCCCGTCCAGCCGCCGGTCCCGACCGCCACGGCGAGGCCCGCGACGAGCACGGCAGCTGCGACGATCGCGGGGATGCGCCGCGCACCGGCCGGCAGCCGCGCCGGGGGACGGAGGAGCAGCGCGGGGAGCAGCGTGACCACGTAGGCGACGACCTGCAGGCCGGCGGCCTGCCAGTCGTCGCGGACGAGCGGGAACGCCACAAACCAGACGACGAGCAGCACACCGGCCGCCCAGGCGAGCAGGGCGACCGTCTCGCCGAGGGCGCGACCAGCCGCGGGGACGACGGGCGTCGCGGTCACCGATCGCGGACGAAGCCGACGGCCTCGTCGGCGAGCGCCCACCAGTCGGCGTCGGGGGAGAGCGCCACGGCGACCCATTCCTTCGTCGGGCGCCCGGCCATCTCCATCGGCACGGCGAGACCCGCCGCCTGCAGCCGCACCCGCGTCGCCTCGGGCAGCTTCGCGACGAACCGGCCTCGCCGGTCGACGAACGCGGCGAGGTGCCCGTCGGCGAGCAGCGCCACGCTGCCGAACATCGCCTTCGTCGTGACCCCGCCGGCACCGGCGTAGCTCGCCAGGATGTCGCGGAACACGGCGTCCGCCTCCGAGCCCTCGTCGTCCGGTGTCGGCTCCCTCATGAGGTCACTGTGCCAGGTCGTCCGGACGCTGCGCGGCCCGATCGCGCCGCGCGCCCCGGCGGGGCCTGCAGACTGCTGCGATGGAGCGCGCCCGGCCGTCGTTCGCCCGCGACGTGGGTGCCGGCGTGCGCGACCTGCTCGGCGGCTTCCGCGCCTGGGCCACGTCGCCCGCCCTGCTGCTGCTCGGCGCGGTGCCGGCGCTCGTCGTGCTCGTCGCCTTCGCCGGGGTCGTCGTGCTGCTGCTGGTGCTGCTGCCCGGGATCGTCGCCGGCGCGACGCCGTTCGCCGACCCGTGGGCACCCGGGCTCCGCGACGCGGTCCGGGCGCTGCTCGCGGTCGCGCTGCTCGTCGTCGCCGGGGTCGTGCTGGTGCTCGCGTACGCCGCCGTCACGGTCGCGGTGGGCGACCCGTGCTACGAGCGGATCGCGCGGCGGGTCGACGAGACCGCCGGGCGGGTCCCGCCCGAGCCGCACGTCCCGCTGCTGCGTGGCGTCGCCCGCGCGGTCGGCGACGGCGCCCGTCTCCTCGTCGCGGGCCTCGCCGTCGGGCTCGTGTCGTTCGTGCTCGGCCTCGTTCCGGTCGCGGGCCCGGTGCTCGCCGCGGTGTGGGGCGCCGTCGCGGGCGGCTGGCTGCTCGCGGTCGAGCTCACGGGCTACGCCTTCGAGGCGCGCGGTCATCGGCTGCGCGAGCGGCGCCGGGTGCTGCGGTCGCGCCCCGGACGGGCGCTCGGCTTCGGCGTGCCGGTGGCCCTGCTGCTGCTCGTGCCGCTCGGCGCCGTCGTGGTCATGCCCGCCGCGGTCGCGGGCGCGACGCTGCTCGCCCGCGGGGTCCTCGGCGAACCCCGCGGGCGCGGCGTCACGCCGTCGGCGGCTGCGTGACCGGCGGCTCCGCCTCGGTCGCGCGGTCCTCGAGCGCCACGACCTTCGGGTCGTGCTCGTCGGCGCCGTAGTCGGAGGTCGTCGTGATGTCGGTGCCGGGCTGGACGCGCATCGCCCGGAGGATCAGCGTGAGCACCACCGAGACCAGCGCGTTCACCACGAGCGCGGTGATGCCGATGTACACCGGCGTCGTCGTGAACGGGAGCGGCGCGATCGAGCCGCCGAAGTGCGCCTTCGTCAGCGGGTTCACGACGCTGTAGGCCGAGACCGTGCCGACGAGGATGCCGGCGGCCCAGCCCGTGAGGAGCGCCCAGCGGTCGAACCAGCGCGTGTACAGGCCGCCGACGATCGCGGGGAAGGTCTGCAGGATCCAGATGCCGCCGAGCAGCTGCAGGTTGATCGCGGACGACTGGTCGAGCCCGATCACGAAGAGCAGCGCGCCGAACTTCACGAGCAGCGACACGATCTTCGACACCGAGGCCTGCCGCTGCGCCGACGCCTGCGGCGCGAACAGGTCGCGGTAGATGTTGCGCGTGAACAGGTTGGACGCCGCGATCGACATGATCGCGGCGGGCACGAGCGCGCCGATCGCGATCGCGGCGAGCGCGATGCCGGCGAACCAGCCCGGGAAGTTGTCGAGGAAGAGCTGCGGCACGACGAGCTGCGGGTTCGGCAGGCCGTTCAGATCGATCGGCTTCGTGCCGGCCTTGATCGCGACGTAGCCGAGGAACGCGAGGAAGCCGAGCACGAGCGAGTACGCGGGCAGCGCGACCGCGTTGCGGCGGATCGTGCCGCGGCTCTTCGTGGCGAGCACCCCGGTGATGGAGTGCGGGTACATGAAGAGCGCCATGGCGGAGCCGAGAGCGAGCGTCCAGTAGGCGTTGAAGCTCGCCGCGGGCGGCACGACCGAGCCGATCGGCTTGCCGGTGACCGGGCTCGTGGCCGTCAGCTTCGCGGTGGCGGCGCCGAAGATCTCGGGGAAGCCGCCGAACCTGAGGGGCAGGTAGACGATCGCCACGAGGATCGCGACGTAGATGAGCAGGTCCTTCACGACCGCGATGAGCGCCGGCGCGCGGAGGCCAGCGGTGTAGGTGTAGGCGGCGAGCACGAGGAACGCGATGATGAGCGGCAGGTCCTGCAGGAACGCGTTCCCGCCGCCGCCGACGCCGAGCACCGAGAGCACCGCCTTGATGCCGACGAGCTGCAGCGCGATGTAGGGCATCGTCGCGACGATGCCGGTCACCGCCACCGCGGTCGAGAGCGCCCGGCTGCCGTAGCGGCCGCCGACGAAGTCGGCCGGGGTCACGAAGCCGTGCCGGTGCGACACCGACCAGAGCCGGGCCATGAGCAGGAACACGATCGGGTAGAGCACCGTCGTGTACGGCACGGCGAAGAAGCCGCTCACCGCGCCCGTGCTGAACATCGCGGCGGGCACCGCGACGAACGTGTACGCGGTGTAGAGATCGCCGCCGAGGAGGAACCAGGTGACCCAGCCGCCGAAGCCGCGGCCCCCGAGGCCCCACTCGTCGAGCGACTTGAGGCCCGAGGGGGCGGCACGCCAGCGGGACGCGGCGAACCCGATGCCGGCGACGACGACGAAGAGCACGATGACGACGACGAGCGGCACGACGTCGACCGGCTTCGCGGGCGCCGCCGCGGCCAGGGGCGTCATCGGTCCTGCTCCGCCCGCGCGGCAACCCGGTCGACCCCGACCGCCGCGCGGCGACGGCGGTCCTCGGCACGGATGATGAAGTAGCAGATCGCGAGCAGGCCGGTGTCGAGCAGCACCCAGAGCATCTGGTACCAGTAGAAGAACGGGATCCCGGCGAGGGTCGGATCGGTGCGCGCGTACGTCGGCACGAGCAGCGGCGCGATGATCCCGATCGCGAGCAGCACCCCCACGATCACGTACGGCAGCGGCCGCGCGGGGCCCCTGGTCGGTCGGTCGACGGTCCTGGCCATGCCGCCTCCTCGCGGTCGCGCCTGCTGCTCGATGCATTGCACCAGCGGCGGCTCGGCCGTGTCAAACCCCACGAACACGAGCCGATCGGCCGCCGCTCAGCGGGTGGGAGCGGACCTCACCAGGTGCTCGGCGTCACCCCCGCGGGCACCGCGTCGGGCCGCGAGGTCGTGGTCGAGAGGTCGACGGCCCGGCCCGTGCTGCTCGAGGCGGCGACGGCGTCCATGATCTCGAGCACGTGCAGGGCGAGGTCGCCGGAGGCGCGGTGCGGCCGGTCCGTCTCGACGGCGCGGGCGAGGTCGGCGAGCCCGTATCCGCGGGCCGCTTCGGCGTACCCGCCCGAAGGCTCCACGGTGCGCCACTCGCCGGACGCCGACTCGAACACCTCGACGGGGTCGTCGAAGCGGTTGGGGTCGGGCACGGCGATGGTGCCGGTCTCGCCGTAGAGCTCGAACAGCGGCATGGGCGCCTTCGTCGCCCAGCGGTCGAACGACACGGTGAGCGTCGAGAAGGGGCCGGAGGCGTGCTCGAGGACCGCCGTGACGGTCGTGTCGATGTCGATCGGGATCGTGGTGCCCGAGCTCGGCCCGGTGGCGATCGCGCGCTCCCTCGTCGACCGCCGACCGACGCCGCTCACCCGCGTGACGGGACCGAGCAGGGTGACGAGGGCGGTGAGGTAGTACGGGCCCATGTCGAGCAGCGGGCCGCCGCCGGGCTGGTAGAAGAAGGCGGGCGCGGGATGCCAGCGCTCGTGCCCTGGCGCGCTCCACACGGCGTTCGCGGAGACGGGCGCCCCGACGGTGCCGGCGTCGAGCACCTGCCTGGCGGTCTGCACACCGGTGCCGAGCACCGTGTCGGGCGCGCTGCCGACCCGGAGGCCGAGCGACGCGGCGAGCTCGAGCATCGGCCGCGCCTCGTCCACCGAGAGGCCGAGCGGCTTCTCGGCGAAGACGTGCTTGCCCGCCCGCAGGGCGCGCGTGCCGACCTCGACGTGCGCCGCCGGGATCGTGAGGTTGAGCACGACGTCGACGTCGGGGACGGCGAGCAGCTCGTCCACGGTCAGGGCCTGCACGCCCTGCTCGGCCGCGACCTCGCGCGCCCGCTGCTCGTTCATGTCCGCGACCGCGACGAGGCGCAGACCCGGCAGCCGCGGGAACGACGCGAAGTACTGAGCGCTGATGTTTCCGACGCCGATGACCCCGACCCTCAGCGGCTCGCCCACAGCAGCCCCCGCTCGATGATGGTGCGCACGTTGCGGTCGCGCAGGATCTCGACGCGGTGGCCCGGGGTCGAGACGAAGATGCGTCCTTCGCCCCACTGCCGCGTGTACACGGCGGGTGAGGTGATCGGCTTGTTCCACGGGTCCCAGGGGCGCACCGCCTGGGTGGTGGTGGCGAGCACGTCCATGTAGTCGTCGTGCAGCACCCAGTACTGCTCCGTCGTCAGCTCGAAGTCCTCGATGCCCGCCGTGATCTCGTGGCTGCGGCCGAGGTCGGTGATCTCGATCGTGTGCGGCAGGTAGTTGTCGTCCTGCTCGCCGGTGCGCTCGTCGGGGTGCTTGCCGGGGTGCTCGGCGAACTGCGCGCCGACCATCTGCAGGTACTGGGCCGTGTTCCGGTACGAGTCGGCGATGCCGCCGTGCCAGCCGGCGAACCCGGCGCCCGCCTCGATCGCGGCGCGGAGCCCGAGGAACTGGTCCATCTCGATCGTCGACATCGTCATCGTCTGCACGATGAGGTCGACCGTCGGCATGTACTCGGCGTCGGCGTAGACGGCGGGGGACTCCTCGATGCGGACCTCGTAGCCGTGCTCCTCGAGGAAGGGGATGAACTCCTCGGTCGCCTCCTTCGGCTGGTGGCCGAACCATCCGCCCCGGACGACGAGCGCCTGCTTCTTCGTGTCGGTCATCGGATGCCCTCCGTCGTCGTCCATGCGCTGCCGTTCGCGGCGCTCTCCTCGATCGCGGCGAGCACCCGCTGCACCTGCAGGCCCTCGTCGAACGACGGGCGCGGCGGGCGTCCGGCCGCGATGTCGTTCACGAAGTCGACGATCTGGTGCGAGAACGCGTGCTCGTAGCCGAGGCCGTGCCCGGTCGGCCACCAGGCGCCCACCCACGGGTGGGACGGCTCGGTGGCGAGGATGCGCTGGAAGCCGAGGGTCTCCTCGGGGTCCGTCGCGTCGTAGAACCAGAGGACGTTCATGTCCTCGAAGTCGAACGCGATCGCGCCGCGCTCGCCCGAGAGCTCGAACCGGAACGCGTTCTTGCGTCCGGTCGCCATGCGGGTCGCCTCGAACTGCCCGAGGGCGCCGTCGCCGAAGCGGGCGGTGAACAGGGCGGCGTCGTCGACGGTGACCGTGCCGGTCTCGTCGGAGGCGCGCCCGCTGAGCCCTGCGCGCTCGGCGAGCTTCGGGCGCTCCGTCACGAACGTCTCGAGCACCCCGCTCACCGAGGTGATGGGGGAGTCGGTGAGGTACTGCGTCATGTCGATCGCGTGCGCGCCGATGTCGCCGAGGGCGCCGGAGCCCGCGAGCGACTTGTCGAGGCGCCAGGTCATCGGGGCGGAGGCGTCGGCGAGCCAGTCCTGCAGGTACTGCGCGCGCACCTGGCGGATGCGGCCGAGCCTGCCCTCCTCGATCAGCCGCTTCGCGAGCCCGACGGCCGGCACCCGGCGGTAGCTGAAGCCGACCATCGCGAAGACGCCGCGCTCGGCGGCGGCCCGGGCGGCGTCGGCCATGCGCTCGGCCTCGGCGACGGAGTTCGCGAGCGGCTTCTCGCAGATCACGTGCTTGCCCGCCTCGAGGGCGGCGATCGCGATGTCGACGTGGCTGTCGCCCGGCGTGCAGACGTCGATGAGGTCGATGTCGTCGGCGTCGATCAGCGCCCGCCAGTCGGTCTCGGCGCGGGACCACCCCCACTTCGCCGCGGCCGCCGAGACGGCCTCCTGGTTGCGGCCCGCGACCGCCGTCATCCGCACCTGCGCGGGCAGGTCGAAGAACGCCGGAGCGCTCCGCCAGCCCTGCGAGTGCGCCGCTCCCATGAACCCGTAGCCGGCCATGCCGATCCCGAGCGTGCCGTCGGACAGTGCCACGCGAACCCCCTCGTCCCGATCTGCCGTCGCGCTCACCGCGCCGGCTCCGGGATCGACGCTACCGACGCCCTCCTGGGCGTGCAATTCGTATGGCACGGCAACGAATGCGTCGCTCGTGCCGACCGTGTCCGTAACGAGACGCACCCGGAAGCGGCCCTCTGCCAGCATGTCGCCGTGAGCACCCCCCGAGTCCTGCCCGCTCCGGATCCGGTCGCCCTCACCGCTGCGGCCGAGGCGCTGACCGAGCGCGGCGTGCGCCTCATCGGGGGAAGCTTCGTGAACAGCGCCGGCATCGTGCTCGGCAAGACGGTGAGCCCCGCGCGGCTCGGCGCGTTCGCGAGCAGCGGCCTCGGCGTCTCGCCCACCTGGAACGTGTTCTGCATCGACGGCGGCATCGCCTTCACCCCCGACCTCGGCGTCGTCGGCGACCTCCGCCTCCGCCTCGACCTCGACGCGCTCACCGAGCTCGACGGCGGCCTCGCGTGGGCGCCGACCGAGCTGTTCGACCAGGCCGGGGAGCCGCTGCCGATCGACCCGCGGGGCACGCTGCGGCGCGTCCAGGCCGACGTCGAGGCCGCGGGCCTGGACGTGCTCGTGGGGCACGAGCTCGAGTTCGTCGTCACCGCCGGGGACGGCGAGGCCTGGCCGCGCCGCGGCTGGACGCCCTACGGGTTCGGCCCGGTGCTCGACCACGAGGCCTTCCTCGCCGACCTGGTCGGCGAGGCGACCGCGGCAGGGCTCGGGCTCGAGCAGCTGCATGCCGAGTACGTGCCCGGGCAGTTCGAGTTCTCGCTGCCCCCGCTGTCACCCCTCGCCGCCGCGGACGCCGCGGTGCTCTCCCGGTTGCTCGTCTCGCGCATCGCGCGGCGGCACGGGCTGCTCGCCTCGTTCTCGCCGTTCCCGTTCGCGGGCGGCGGCGGCAATGGCGCGCACCTCCACTTCTCCTTCAGCCGGGACGGCGCGCCCCTCTTCTCCGGTGGCGACGGCCCGTACGGCATCACGACGGAGGGCGGCGCCGCGATCGGCGGGCTGGTGGAGGCGCTGCCCGGCATCCATGCGGTGCTGAGCGGCTCGATCCTCTCCGGCGCCCGGCTGCGGCCGGGGTTCTGGTCCGGGGCGTTCGCGTGCTGGGGCCGTGAGAACCGCGAGGCCGCGATCCGCTTCCTGGAGGCGACGCCCGGCAACCCGCACGGCGCGAACATCGAGGTGAAGCCGATCGACCCCTCCGCGAACCCGTACCTCGCGTCGGCCGCGGTGCTCGGCGCGGCGCTCCAGGGCGTCCGTGCCGGCACGGCGCTGCCCGCGGAGGTGCCGGTGAACCCCGTCGATGTCGCCGACGAGCGGGGGATCGTGCGCATGCCGTCCGAGCTCGCCCCGGCGCTCGACGCGCTCGAGGCGTCGGCGTCCGCCGCCCTCGTGCTGGGCGAGCCGGTCGTCGCCGCGGTGCTCGCAGTGCGCCGATGGGAGCTCGACCATCACGGCGACGTGCCCGCCGAGGAGCTGCCGGCCCGCTTCCGCTTCGCCTGGTCGATCTGATGGCCGACCTGGTCGGCTTCGTCGAGGCGCTGCCGCTCGTCGACCACCACGTGCACGGGTCGTTCCGTGCGGACCTCTCGCGCAGCCGCTTCGAGAACGCGCTGAACGAGGGCAGCACCGACCCGCTGCCCGAGTTCGTCTCGGGGTTCGACTCGCAGCTCGGCTTCGCGGTCCGCCGCTGGTGCGCCCCGCTGCTCGACCTGCCCCCGCATGCGGCCGCGGACGACTACTGGAGCCGCCGGGCGGAGCTCGGCGAGTCCGAGGTGAACCGGCGCTTCCTCCGCGCCGCGGGCGTCTCGGACTGGGTGCTCGACACGGGCTTCGGCGCGGACGAGGTGCTCTCGCTCGACGAGGTGCGTGACATCACCGGCGCGCGCGTCCACGAGGTCGTGCGGCTCGAGGCGATCGCCGCGATGCTGCTCGTTCAGGGCGCGGACGACTACCCTGCCCGGTTCCGGGCCGAGGTGCACGCCGCGCGGGTGCGGGGGGCGGCCGGAGCGAAGAGCGTCCTCGCCTACCGCACCGGGTTCGACATCGACTGGCGGCGACCTGGCGACGACGAGGTGCAGCGCGCCGCCGAGGCGCAGGTGGCGGCGGGGAACCCGCAGCTCAAGGACCGCTCGCTCATCGTCTTCGGGATCCTCGCCGCAGTCGACGCCGGGCTGCCCCTGCAGCTGCACGTCGGGTTCGGCGACCGCGACCTCGACCTGCACCGCACGAACCCGATGCTGCTGCTGCCGCTGCTGCGCACCCCCGAGGCGCAGGCCGTGCCGGTGCTGCTGCTGCACTGCTACCCCTACGAGCGGGAGGCGGGGTACCTCGCGCAGGCGTTCGGCAACGTCTATCTCGACGTCGGGCTCGCGCTCAACTACCTCGGCGCTCGCGCCGCCGCGCTCGTCGCCCGCAGCTACGAGGCCGCGCCGTTCGCGAAGGTGCTCTACTCCTCGGACGCCTGGGGACCGGCGGAGCTGCACTACCTCGGCGCCCGCCTGTGGCGGAACGCCGTCACCCGGGTGATCGGCGGCTTCGTCGACGAGGGGGAGTGGTCGCCGGGCGACGCCCGGCGCGTGCTCGAGCTCTCCGCCTCGGGCAACGCCCGCCGGCTGTACGGCCTGCCCGACTCCTGAACCAGCTCGACCGACGAGGAAGGACCCTTCCGTGACCGACGAGGCGCTCGCGCGCACGACCGAGAGCGACGGCGCCCCGGCGCTGCGCCGCAACCTGTCCGTCTGGGAGGCGATCGGCGTCAGCGTGGCGCTGATGGCGCCCTCGATGGCGATCAACATCAACCCGCAGGGCTCCGCCGGTCTCGTCGGCCGAGCCGTGCCGCTCACGTTCGTGATCGCGACGGTCGCGGTGCTGCTGATCGCCTACACGTTCGTGCGGCTGAGCCAGCGGTTCAACCACTCCGGCAGCGTCTACGGCTTCGTCGGGGTGACCCTCGGGCCGCGCTCGGGCGCGTTCAGCGGCTGGGCGATGGCGGGCACCTACATCTTCTACGGCGCCGTGACGAGCATGGCCTCCGGCATCTTCCTCACCTCGCTCGTGCAGCGCCTGTTCTGGAAGGACGCCCCGGACTGGCTCGGCTTCCTGCTCGGCTCGATCGTGCTCGCGGTCGTCTGGTTCCTCGCCTCCCGCCCCGCCAAGGGCGGCACCCGGTTCCTGTTCATCGCCGAGACGACGACGGTGGCGCTGATCCTCATCGTCGCGGTGGTGGTCGCCGTGCGGCTGCTCGTCGGCAACGCGCCCGGGGGCCACACCTTCGACCTGTCGGTGTTCGCGGTCGAACCGGGCAGCGACCCGTCGACCGTGTTCCTCGGGGTCGTCTTCGCCTTCCTGTCGTTCGCCGGCTTCGAGGCGGCGGCGACGCTCGGCGAGGAGGCGCGCGAGCCGCGGCGGGACATCCCGCGGGCCATCCTCGGCACGGCGATCTTCGGGGGCGTGTACTTCATCGTCGTCACCGCGATCGAGGTGATGGGCTTCGGCACCGACGCGAAGGGCGTGAAGGCGTTCGTCGCGTCGGGCTCGCTCGTCGGCGACCTCGGCGCGACGTACATCGCCCCGTGGATCGGTGACCTCATCACCCTCGGCGCCGCGTTCAGCGCCGTCGCGTGCTGCCTCGCCTGCGCCGTGGGCGCCTCGCGGCTGATCTTCGCGCTGTCGCGCGACGGCCTCGGCCCGGCGCCGTTCTCGCGGGTGTCGGCGAGGCACGGGGTGCCGAACGTGGCCGTCGCGGCGGTCGCGGTGCTCATCTACGTGTTCATCGCGGTGTCCTGGTTCGTGCTCCGCGTGAAGCCGTTCGACCTGTTCGTCACCTCCGGCACCACGGGGACGCTGATCCTGCTCGTCGCCTACGTGCTCGCGACCATCGGGGCGATCCGGCTCCTGTTCTTCAGCGGCGCGCGCAAGGTGGCGACGTGGGAGATCGTCGTGCCGATCCTCGCGCTGCTCGTGCTGGCGTACACGCTGTTCCGGAACATCGTCCCGCTGCCCACCGGCGCCGGCCTCTGGGGTCCCGGG
The DNA here is from genome assembly GCF_029846255.1 of Amnibacterium sp. CER49. Taxonomy (GTDB): domain Bacteria; phylum Actinomycetota; class Actinomycetes; order Actinomycetales; family Microbacteriaceae; genus Amnibacterium. The sequence continues at coordinate 243,000 of NZ_JARVWQ010000002.1, forward strand.
CTCGCGGTGGCCTGGCTGGTCGTCGCGCTCGTGGGCGTGCTCGCCCGCCCCGCCGCGGCGGTGCGCGCCGGACAGCTGCTCGCGCGGTCCGAGGGCCTGTCGACGACGGAGGCGCCTGTCGGCGGCTGACCGGGGCTCAGGCGGCGGCGGCCACCTCGGCGAGGTCGCGGACATCGACCTCGAGGGTGTGGCGCTGCACGACGAGCAGCTGCCCGTTCTCGAGAGAGCGCCAGCCGTCGCCGCCCCAGCCGGTCGACGCGACGACGACGGCGTCCGGCGTCACCCGGTAGCGCAGCCGGTAGTACTCGGGACCCTCGAGCGCCTCGGCCTCTGGCCGGAAGCGGTTGGCCACGACGAGCTCGGTGCTCGTCAGCACCATGGCGTTCAGGCACGTGTAGTCGAAGCCGCCCTCCGCGATCGCGGTGGTGGTCTCCGCGAGCGCGGCGGCGACGTCCATGCGGCGCGCCTTGTCGAGCACCGAGAGGTAGTAGCGCTCGCTGTCCGTCGTGCCTTCCCGGAGGCCGCGCACGTCCTCGGCGACGAGCTCGTCGAGCCGGGTCGCGGGCCGGATCGCGCCGTTGTGCGCGAACGCGATCCGGCCGTCCGTGAAGGGATGCGTGTTGCGGACGTCGATCGCGAGGCCGTCGGTGGCCCACCGCACATGGGCGACCGCCGCGTCGGTGCGGTGCTCCTGGGAGACGCGGGCGAACTCCGGGCTCTCGTGCGCCGGGTCCGGGTACCGGGCGGTACCGACGCCGTCCTCGGTCGCCCAGGCGAGACCCCAGCCGTCCGTGTGCTGGCGCGCGAGGTCGACGAACCGCTGCAGCGCGTCCGCGCCGAGCACCTCGGTGAGCGTCGTGGGGGTGCGGGAGACGTAGGCGAGCAGGCGGCACATGCGTGCCATCCTCCATCGGATCCACTCGGAGGCTCGTCAGGAGGCCTGCGCGTCAGAGCATCACGTCGCCGCCGTTCGGGCCGAGCGTCTGGCCCACGTAGTAGCTGCCTCCGGCGGACGCGAGCAGCACCGCGGTCGGCACCACCTCCTCGACCCGGCCGAACCGGCCGATCGGCAGCTCGGCGAGCTTCGTGCTGCGCCAGGCCTCGGTCTCGCCGGCGAGCAGCGGCGTCTCGATCGGCCCGGGCGCGATCGCGTTCACGAGCACGCCGCGGGCCGACACCTCGCGGGCGAGCGACTTCGTGAGCCCGATCACGCCCGCCTTGCTGGCCGCGTAGTGCGCGGCGCCGGCCCCACCGATCTGGCCGAGCTGCGAGGCGATGGTGATGATCCGCCCGTCGGAGCGCTCGAGCATCTGGGGCAGCAGAGCGCGGGTGCAGAGGAACACGCTGCGCAGGTTCACGGCGATCACCCGGTCCCAGTCCTCGACCGTCATCGATTCGACGAGCGCTTCGCGGAAGATCCCGGCGTTGTTCACGAGCACGTCGACGCGGCCGAAGCGCTCGAGCGCCGCGGCGGCCATCGCCTGCACGGCCGCCGCGTCGCTCACGTCCGCCTGCACGTGGAGGGGCTCGTGACCCGCTGCCCGGATGCCGTCGAGGGTCGCGGCGGCGTCCCGCTCGCCCGCGAGATCGACGACGACCACGTCGGCGCCCTCCCGGGCGTACGCGACGGCGATGCCCTGCCCGATGCCGGACGCGGCCCCGGTGACGAGGGCGACGCGACCGTCGAGCAGGCCGGAGGCGGGAGCGGGAGGCGTCACCGCTCCGGTGTACCGCACGCCGCGGAGCGACGGCTGCGCTCCGCCGCGCGGACGCGGGGATCGAGGATCACGTGCTCCGGCCGAGGGACCTCGTGAGGAACCGGACCATCGTCTCGGCGAGGCGGGCGCGGGAGGCGGTCCGCCGGTACTCGTGGCCCTCGCCGGGCAGCTCGAGGTACTCCACGTCGCGGCCCGCCGCGCGCAGGCGCCGGACCACCTGGGTCGCCTCGCCGAGGGGCACGTTCGTGTCGAGCTCGCCGTGCACGACGAGCAGCGGCACGTCGATGGCGTCCGCGCGGGGCAGCGGTGAGAGCGCCTCGAGCATCGCCGCGTCGGCGGCCGGGTCGCCGTACTTCGGGACGGCGGCGATGCCGATCCACGCGTCGGTGTCGCGGTAGAAGGTGCGCAGGTCGCTCATGCCGCAGATGTCGACGCCGGCGGCGAAGACGCCGGGCAGGAAGGCGAGGGCCGCGAGGACGAGGTAGCCGCCGTACGAGCGCCCGGTGACGCCGATGCGGTCCGGCGCCGCGAGCCCTGCGGACACGAGGTGCGCGGCCGAGGCGCGGACGTCGCCGAAGGCGGCGAAGCGGCCGGATCGGTCGTCGGCCTCGCGGAATGCGCGGCCCGAGCCGCTCGAGCCGCGGATGTTCGCGGCGAGCACGGAGATGCCGGAGGCGGCGAGCGCCTGGAGCTGCGGCGCGAAGCCGGGTCGCTCCTCCGACTCCGGACCGCCGTGCAGGTACACGACGGCGGGGGAGCCGGGGCCCGCGCCGGGCGCGCGGTACAGCCAGCCCGTCAGCGGCAGGCCGTCCTCGCCGGAGAACCGCTCGAGGGACGGCTCGACGAGCCCCTCCGGCACGGTGGGCGCAGGGGTGATCCGCGACGAGCGCCCGTCCGCCAGGTCGAGCCGGAACACGCCCCGCGGCTGCGCGGGCCCTTCGAGCGCGAGCAGCGCGGTCCTGCCGTCCGGGGCGAGCACGGCCGTGGTGACGAGCGGCGCGGGCAGCAGGACCTCCTCGCGGCCGCCGTTCGGCTCGAGCAGCTCGAGGCGGCTGCAGCCGCCGACGTTCCAGAGCAGCAGGAGCAGCCCGCCGGCGGCGTCGGTCGAGACCGCCTCGAGATCGGCGTGGGCATCGGTGGCGACGTCCTCGAGCGTGAGCCCGCCGTCGGTCTCGCGGACGGCCCGCGCGAGGCGCATCCGCTCGGCGCCCGCGTCGGTGACGACGTACACCGCGCCGTCCTTCGTCACGGCGGCGGCCTGGACCACCCCGGAGGCGGTCCGCGGCGCCCACCGGGTACCGGTGCGGAGGTCGACGACGACCGGTGCCTCCTGCCCGCGCGGGCCCTCGGCGACGACGGCGGTGGCCCCGTCGTCCGACAGCGCGAGCAGGGTCGCGATCGGCGCGTCGACCAGCTGCTCGAGCGCACCGGTGCGGGGGTCGGCGAGCACGATCCGCGTCGGGCGGCCCGCCACCCGCGGCAGCAGGGTCGCAGCGACGCGGCCACCGCTCCACGGTCCGAGCTCGGCGTGCTCGTCCACGTCGCCGGCGACCCTCCGGGCGTCGCGGCCGTCGGCCCGAACCGTCCACACCTCGGTCCGCACCCCCGCCACCGCCAGCTGGCAGGCGAGCAGCGTGCCGTCGGGCGACCACGAGACCGCGACGGCGGGGCCCGCCGCGAGGGGCACAGCGCGGGCGGAGCCGACGTCGTCGGGGTCCTGGACGTGGACGGTGGGCTCCCCGCCGCGGTCGCTGAGGTAGGCGACGCGGCGGCCGTCGGGCGAGAGTGCGGGTGCCCAGCTCGCCTCGGCCGCGGCGAGCACGGCGCGGAGCTCGGCGGCGCGGTCGCTGAGAGCGACCTGTGCATCGTCGGGCCGTCGGCCGCGTTCCTCGTCGCGCTCGAACACGCGGGCTCCTTCCGGGCAGGGGTGGGCGGGACGGCAGGACGGCGGGACCGGGACTCAGTGCCCGGTCAGCGCCGCCGGCCGCTCGGGGGGCACCGCGGCGAGCAGGTCCCGCGTGTACTGCTCACGCGGCGCGGCGAACAGCTCGACGGCCGGGCGGTGCTCGACCGTCCGGCCGCGCTGCAGCACGAGCACGTCGTGGCTCATCTGCTGCACGATCGCGAGATCGTGCGCGATGAAGAGGTAGGTGAGACCGAGCTCCCGCTGGAGGCGCGCGAGCAGGTCGAGGACCGTCGCCTGGATCGACACGTCGAGCGAGGCGGTCGCCTCGTCGAGGATCATCAGCTCGGGCTCCAGCGCGAGGGCGCGCGCGATGCTGACCCGCTGCCGCTGACCCCCGGACAGCTCGTGCGGGAAGCGGCTCGCGTAGGCGGGATCGAGCCCGACGAGGTCGAGCAGCTCCTCGACGCGACGCCGGCCGCCGGAGGTGCGGCCGAGCCCCGGCAGCGCCTCGCCGATGCTCGTGCCGATGCGGCTGCGAGCGTTCAGTGACGCGAACGGGTCCTGGAACACCATCGCGATCCGCCGGCGGAGCGACCGGGGCACGCGGCCGTGCCGCGCGAAGAGGTCCGCGCCCCCGAGCGTCGCGGTGCCGGCGTCGGGCCGGACGAGGCCGGTGAGGGCGCGGGCGATCGTCGACTTGCCGGAACCCGACTCGCCGACGATGCCGAGGGTTCGGCCCCGGCGCACCTCGAACGACACGTCGTCGACCGCGTGCACGACCGTGCGGCCCGCGGCGGTCTGCACGGGGAAGCGCACGTCGAGCCCCTGCACCCGCAGCACCGGCTCGCCCGTCGCGGGAGCCGGCTCGGGGAGCTCGTCGACCGGGCGGATGCGGGGACGCGCAGCGAGCAGCCGCCGCGTGTACGGGTCCTGCGGCTGCTGGAAGAGCTCGTCGACGGGAGCGTGCTCGACCTCCCGGCCGCTGCGCAGCACGAGCACGTCGTCGGCGACCCGGCCGATGACGCCGAGGTCGTGGCTGATCCAGACGACGGCGGTGCCCCGGTCGCGCTGCAGCGCCTGGACGAGGTCGATGATCTGTGCCTGCGTGGTCACGTCGAGCGCGGTGGTGGGCTCGTCCGCGATGAGGAGCGCCGGGTCGCACGACAGGGCGATCGCGATCATCACCCGCTGCCGCTGCCCGCCGGAGAGCTGGTGCGGGTAGCCGCCGAGCCGCGCCTCGGGATCCGGGATCCCGACGGCCTCGAGCAGCTCGAGCGCCCGCCTCGTCGCAGCCCGCCGGGTCATGCCGAGATGCGCCTCGATGCTCTCGGTGAGCTGGCGGTCGATCGTGAGCACGGGGTTCAGGGAGGTGCCGGGATCCTGGAAGACGAAGCCGATGCCGCCACCGTGCACGCTGCGGAGCAGCCGTGGCGGGGCCCCGACGAGCTGCGCGGGCTCGCGGCCGCCGTCGGTGAACCGGCTCGATCCGCCGACGACGGCGCCGGGGGCGTCGAGCAGACCGGTGGCGGCGAGCACCGTCATCGACTTGCCGGACCCGGACTCGCCGACGATGCCGAGCGTCTGGCCGCGGTGCGCGGCGAGCGACACGCCCTGCACGATGCCGGTGCGCCCGATGCCGACGGTCAGGCCGTCGACCGCGAGCACCAGGTCGGGAGCGGTCATCGGCGGGTCCTCGCTTCCAGCACGGTCCGCTGGCGGGGATCGAGGACGTCGCGGAGGCCGTCACCGAGCAGGTTGAACGCGAGCACCGAGACGAAGATCGCCGCGCCGGGGAAGACGCTCATCCACCAGGCGAGGCCGAGGAACCCCTGCGCGGTGAAGAGCATCCCGCCCCACGAGGGCTGCGGCGGCTGGATGCCGAGACCGAGGAACGACAGCGCCGCCTCGGAGAGGATCGCGAACGCGAGCGACAGCGACGTCTGGACGAGCACAGGACCGGAGATGCCGGGCAGCACGTGCCGGACGAGGATCGCCCAGGTCGGGGTGCCCATGGTCCGGGACACCTCCACGTACGGCTCGACGCGCACGGCGAGGGTGCTCGCCCGCGCGACCCGCGCGAAGATCGGCGTGTACACGACGCCGATCGCGAGGATCGTCGTGACCATCCCGGGCTGCAGGATCGCGACGATGGCGAGCGCGAGCAGCAGCACGGGGAAGGCGAACATCACGTCCGCGATGCGCATGATCACGGTGTCGACCCAGCCGCCGAGGTAGCCGGCGAGCACGCCGGCTGCGGTGCCGACGATGAGGGCGAACGCGACGGAGACGACCGCGACGGTGAGCGACACCTGCGCAGCGCCCACCGTGCGGACGAGGATGTCGCGGCCGAGGTCGTCGGTGCCGAACCAGTGCTTCCCCGAGGGGCCCTGCAGGGCGTGCAGCACGTCGGTGTGGTTCACACCGGCCGCAACGAGTGGGGCGGCGACGACCGCGACGAGCACGAGCACGAGCAGCACAACCGCGCTCGCGACGGTGACCGGGCTCCGCAGCAGCAGCCGCCATGCGGCGATGCGCGTGCCGGCGGCGGCGATCGGCGCGGCCTCGGGCAGCGGCACCGGGACGGGCTTCGAGGCGTCGACGTTCGTCATGCGAGCCGGATCCGTGGGTCGGCGACGGCGTAGAGCACGTCGACGAGGAAGTTGATGAGCAGGAACAGGGCGGCGATGAGCAGCACCGCGCCCTGGATGAGCGCGTAGTCGCGTGCGGCGACGGCGCTGTAGACGAGCAGGCCGAGTCCCGGCCAGGCGAAGACGACCTCGACGACGATGACGCCGCCGAGGATCGTGGCGAGCTGGATGCCCGTGATCGTGAGCATGGGGATGAGCGCGTTGCGGACGATGTGGCGCAACACGACGACCCGCGGGGCGAGGCCCTTCGAGCGGGCGGTGCGGACGTGGCCGAGGTCGGCGACGTCGAGGACGGCCGCGCGGATGTAGCGGGTCATGATCGCCGCGGCGACGACCCCGACCGTGGTGCCGGGCAGGATCACGCGGCGCAGCCACTCGACCGGGTCCTCGGTGATCGGCACGTAGCCCGACGAGGGCAGCAGCCGCAGCAGCGACGAGAAGACGGTGATGAGCAGCATGCCGACCCAGAAGTCGGGCACCGAGACGCCGAGCTGGGACAGCGCGCGGACGACCGCGTCGGAGGCGCGGCCCTGGTGCAGCGCCGACCAGATGCCCGCAGGCACGGCGATGGCGAGCGCGATCACGATGCCGACGAGCGCGAGCGACGCGGTCGCGGGCAGCCGGCCGAGCAGCGTCATCGTGACGGGCTCGCCGTCGCGGAAGCTCGTGCCGAGGTCGCCCGAGAGCGCGTGGCCGATGTAGGTGACGAACTGCAGCCACAGCGGCCGGTCGAGGCCGTTCGCCGCGCGGAGCGCGTCGTACGACTCCTTCGTGTACCGGGTGCCGAGCGCGATGCGCACCGGGTCGCCGGGCACGAGGTGGATGAGCACGAAGACGACCACCATGACGCCGAGCAGCACCACGAGGGACGAGCCCAGACGGTGGAGCAGGAAGCGCACGAGCGGGTGCGCCTGTCGCCGGCGGGCCGGGGGAGCGACGTCCCCCGGCCCGCCGGCGACACGGGCGTCAGCCAAGCGAGACGTCCTTGAAGCGGATCGCTCGGTCGCCACGCACGGTGTAGCCCTTGACCTTGCTGTCGTAGGCCTGGATCACGGTGGGGTTGTACAGGTAGATGTAGCTCGCGTCGTCCGCGATCTGCGTCGCGGCCTGCGCGTAGTCCTGCTTGCGCTTCGCCTGGTCGGTCTCGGTCCGGGCCGCGTCGAGCAGCTTGTCGACCGTCTTGTTCGAGTAGCCCTGCGCGTTGCTTCCACCGCCGGTGTGGTGCTGGTTGTAGTAGAAGTCGTCCGGGTCGATGTTGCCGAGCCAGCCCATCATGAGCATGTCGAACTTCCCGGAGTTCTGCTGCTGCAGCCAGGTGGCGAAGTCGGGGGTCCTGATCGACACCTTGATGCCGAGCGGCTGCAGCTCATCGGCGATGACCTGCGCGGCCGAGACCGTCTCGGGGTAGTCCGACGTGGCGAGGAAGTCGAGCTTGACGGTGCCGGAGACGCCCGCCTGCGAGAGCAGCTGCTTCGCCTTCGCGATGTTCGTGGAGTACTTGTCGTACGACGTGTACCAGGCGCTCTGCTTCGGGATCGCGAGCTCGTTGACCTGGGCGTTGCCGTACTTCGCGACCTTCACGATGTCGTCGCGGTTGATCGCGTACGCGATCGCCTGGCGCACCCGCACGTCGTTCCAGGGCTTCCGCTTCTCGTTGAGCGCGAGGTACCAGTAGTCGTTGCTCGGGACGTTGCCGAGGGTGATGCCGCTCGCCGACTTGAGCGTGGACACCTGCTGCGCGGGGATGGAGTCGGTCCAGTCGATCTCGCCGCTCTTCAGCGCCGCGATCGCGGTGGCACCGGAGGAGATGAAGCGGTAGGTGATGCCGGCGACCTTCGGTGCGCCGCCCCAGTACTTCGGGTTCGCCTTCAGGGTGATCGAGTCGCCCTGGGTCCACTTCGCGACCGAGAACGGGCCGGTGCCGATCGGCTGCGTCGCGATCTTCTTGTCGGTGACGTTCGACTTCTCGACGATCGCCATGCCCTTGAAGCCGCCGAGGTTCGACAGGAGGTTCGGGGTCGGCTGCTTCAGGCTGATGACGACCGTGCTCGGGTCCTTCGCCGTCACCGACTTCACGTTCGCGAACTTGTACGCGTTCGACAGCTTGTCGTCGATGATCCGGTTGTACGAGTAGACGACGTCGCTCGCGGAGAACTTGCTGCCGTCCTGGAACGTCACGCCCTGCCGGAGGGAGAAGGTCCAGGTCAGCTGGTCCGTGCTCGTCGTCCACGACTTCGCGAGCGCCGGCTGCATCGTGAGCTTCGCGTCGGGCTCGACCAGCGTGTCGAAGACGTTCTCGAGCACCTCGAACGAGAAGTACGACGACGTCTTCTGCGGGTCGAGCTGGTCGGGCTCACCGGCGATGGCGACCTTCAGGGTGCCGCTCGCGCCGCCGGCGCCGCCGCTGCCCTTCACGTCGACCTTCGATCCCGTCGAGCAGCCCGCGAGCAGCAGCGCTGCCGCGACCGCGCCGGCGATGACCGCCGGGCCTCGTCCTCTCGATACCGCTACGCGCGCCATGGCGTCCCCTCGTCATCAATACGGTGATGGAATCGTCATTCTGTCGACCGATGAAACGTGCGGCAAGGGGCACGCGAGGACGAAACACAACCGTCACACGGCGACCGTGGGCGCGTCAGGACTCGAACGGCGTGACGGCGCCCAGGACGACGGTCTCGGCGCCGGTCGGGTTCGCCCACCAGTGCGGCGTCGAGCACCCGTACGTGATCGTGTCTCCAGGCGCGAGCTCGACCCGGCGCTCGCCGTGCACCACCAGCAGTCCGCCGGACTCCACGGTCACGGTCTCGGTGCCCAGGTGGCGGTAGGGGCGGCCCTCGTTGCTGAACCCGGGCGGCAGCGTGCTGCGGATCAACTGCAGCACCGTCTCGCTCGGCGGCGTGAGCAGCTCGCGGCGCGCCTGCCGCTCCGCCGGCTCGTCGGCCGATGTGGGGAGCAGCGGCCGCTCCGAGGCGCGGACGACCATCGAGTCCTCGACCACGCCGGAGAGCAGCTTCGGCAGGGGCAGGTTGAGCGCCGCGGCGATCCTGCTGAGCGACGTGAACGACGGGTTGCCGTGCCCCCGCTCGAGCTCGCTGATGAGGCCCGAGCTCACTCCGGCGCGCTGCCCGAGCGCCTGAACCGAAAGGCCCTGCCGTTGCCGCTGCACGCGGACCGTGGCCCCGAGCGTGCTGACCGCCAGGCTCTCCTCCGCGTCCACCACACGGCTCAGGCTAGTTGCCGAGCCCGTCCCGTCCTCAGGGCAGGCCGGGACGGGCGGTGTCCGGCCCCGAGGCGGAGCGGCCCAGCCCGCCCCGTTCGCCGCCCTCCGGGCGGAGGCGACGGAGCCCGACGACGCCGGCGACGGCGGCGAGCAGCCCCGCCGCGACAGGCACCGCGAAACCGGTGCGGGCGCCGAAGCCGTCGATGATCGCGCCGGTGACCGCGGCCGAGAGGGCGTACGTGATGTTCAGGGCCGTGCCGGTCCAGGCGAGGCCCTCGGTGAGCCGCGCGGGCGGCACGAGCGCCTCGACGAGCGTCGTGCCGCTCGCCATGACGGGGGCGATGAAGGCCCCGGCGACGAGGAAGACGACCGCGAGCAGCGGCACGGTCGGCACGAGCAGCATCGGCACCGTGCCGAGGCCGAGCAGCACGAGCACGGCGACGAAGCGGCGGTCGACGCGGCTGCGCCACCGGATCGCGCCGTAGACGAGCCCGGACGTCATGCTCCCGATCGCCCAGAGCGACAGCACCGCACCTGCGGCAGCCGGCACGTGCTCCGCCCGGGTGAACGCGGCCACGGTCACCTCCGCGCCGCCGAACAGCACGCCGCAGGCGAGGAACGCGGTGACGAGCACGAGCACCCCGCGCATCCGCAGCACGGACCCGCCGGCCGCGTGCCGGCGCAGGTGCGGGTGGTCACGGGCGGCGGGCGGCTGGGTGCGGGCCTGGGCGGCGAGCAGGAACCCGCCGGCCACGGCGGACGCGGCGGCGACGAGCAGGCCGACCGCCGGGTGCACGAGCGTCGCGAGCAGCACCACGACGATCGGGCCGACGATGAAGACCACCTCGTCGAGGACGGACTCGAGCGCGAACGCGGTCTGCATCCGCTCGGTGCCGCTGAGGAGCGCGGCCCAGCGTGCCCGAACGAGGGAACCGACCGACAGCTGCGAGGCGCCCGCGAGGGCGGAGAAGACGAACAGCAGCACCGGGGGCGCCGAGAGCACGGCGGCGAGCACGAGGGCGAGCAGCATCGCGGCGTGCACGGGGGCCGCGAGGCGGAGCATGCGCGCCTGCCCGTGTGTGTCGACCTGCCGGGCGACGAACGGGGCGACGACCGAGCAGCTCACGCCGAATGTCGCGGAGACGGCGCCGCCGAGCGCGTACGACCCCGTGAGCCGCTGCACGAGCAGCACGGACCCGAGGCCGACCATGGCGATCTCGAGGCGCGCGAGCAGGCCGGCCGCGGAGAACGCGAGCGCGCCGGGCAGCACGAGGATCGAACGGTACGGCGAGAGCACCGCAGGAACCTACCGGCGGACCGCCGGGCCGTGCCTGGTGAGGGCCCCCGCGCCGGGATCAGCGCCGGTGCGCCGAGCGGGCGGGATGACGTTGCTGCGGGTGCGTCTTCGCGGCGTGCCGGTGCTGCGTCGTCGGCTGGTGCTTCGCGTGGTGCCCGGCGTGCCCCGCGCCGTCGTGCTTCCCGTGCCTCTCGCCGTGGTGCTTCCCGTGCCCTTCGCCGTGCCCCTTGTCCTTCTTGCCGCCGCCCTTGTGGCCGCCCTTGCCCTTCGATCCCTTGTTCTTGCCGGTCCCGCCCTTCGAGGACGCCTTCGGTTTCGCGGGCGCGGTGTGAGCGGTCGCCGCCGCGGTGCCCCTGCCCGAGGTGCTGCGCGCGGCGGACGGGCCCGTGGAGGTGGCGCTGCGGAGGGAGACGGTGCGGGCGACGGCGGGCACGGCGGCGATCGAGGACGGCGCACCGCTCGACGGGCTCGGGAGGGCGGTCGGACCGCCCGCGACGGCACCGGCGGCGGCGTCGGCGGCGCCACCCTGCGTCGGCGCGGGCACGCCGCCCAGGGCGAGGGCGCTGCCGGCGGTGATGGCCACCGCCACCGCCGCGGCGGCGCCGAGGAGCCGCAGCGCCGCGGGCCGGGTCGAGCGCGCGGGCAGGAACCCCGTGAGCTGCGGCTCGAGCTCCGGCAGCGGCTCGAGGAAGGCGGGGACCATGAGACCGCCGGTCAGCCCGGCCTCCTCGGCGGTCATCGCACCGACGAGCGCGTCGAGCCGGTCGCGGACCTGGGCGGCTCGAGGGCGCTGGTCGGGGTCGAGCGCGGTCATCGCCGAGAGCAGGTGCGCGAGCGCCGGCGACGCCGTCGGGGGCAGGGCGGGCGGGCGGTGCAGGCGCGCGACCGCCGACTCGGCGAGGCTGCCGCGGTAGGCCCGCTCGCCGGTCAGCGCCTCGATGAGCACGAGCCCCAGGGCGTAGACGTCGCTGGCGGTGCCGACCGTCGCGCCCCGCACCTGCTCGGGACTGAGGTAGGCGGCGGTGCCGACGATCGTGCCCGTGCCGGTGACGCGGGTCGCGCCGATCTCGAGCGTGATGCCGAAGTCGGTGAGCTTCGCCGACGGCCCGATCAGGCCGTCGGAGCCGTCGCGGACGAGGATGTTCGCGGGCTTCACGTCGCGGTGCACGAGGCCGCGCTCGTGCAGCGCGGCGAGGGCGTCGGCGACGTCGGCGACGATGCGCCGAACGCGCTCCGGCTCGAGCGGGCCCTGCTCGTGCACGAGCGCGCCGAGGTCGGCGCCGCGGACGAGCTCGAGGACGAGGTACGGCACGGAACCCGGGTCGGCCGACGCGTTCAGCACCTGCACGAGGGTCGGGTGCGCGACATCGGTGAGCACCTGCATCTCGCGGGTCGTGCGCGACGGGTCGAGCGCCTCCGCGACGTCGCGCCGGTAGACCTTCACCGCGACGTCGCCGCCGTGCACGAGGTCCTGGGCCTCGAAGACGTCGGACATGCCGCCGCGCCCGAGCCGATCGAGCAGGTGGTAGCGGCCGTCGAGCACGTCGCCCGGGCCGGGGCGCCGGTCGTCCTCCATGAGGAAGCCTCCGATCGGCGCGGGGTGGGGTGGCTGCGCCGAGCATTCATATCGGAGGACGCTGGGTGCGCACTCGCCGATGCCTGCACGGTAGCCGATCAGCACGTCGACGCCCGGCGAGTGGTATCGGATCGATACCGACGGGGAGGTGACGGCCTGCTCGCCCGCCGGGGTGGGAAGTCCCGTCAGCCCGTGCGCCCGCGCAGCGACCGCAGGTACGCCTCGCCCTGCGGGGTGATCCGCAGCCGCTGGTCGCGCAGCGAGCGGGTCACGTAGCCGGGACGCCGGAGGGCGTCGTGGTGCACGCCGACGTGCTTCGCGAGCACGCCGTCGCCGTAGCGGTCGGTGAGCCACTCGATGCCTCGGTTCGACAGCGCATCGATGCCCGCTTCCTTCGCCGCGGCGAGCACCCAGAGCACCCGGTCGCGCTTCAGCGGCACCTCGTGGAACGCGGGCATGCCCGGCGGCACCCCGGGCAGCTCGTCGAGCGACTCGAGCTCCGGGGGCGGGGTCGGGCGCCCCCGGCCGCCGTGAGCGGAGGACCGCTGCCGAGGCGGCCGCCCGTGCACGGCGCCGAAACCCGACTCGAGCGCCGTCTCGGCCTGCCCGGTGAGGAAGAACTCGCCCGGCGCACCGGCCGGCGCGACGAAGCCGGCCCGGATCGCGGAGTCGACGTCGCGGTTCAGGTTGCCGGGCAGCGGCTCCCGGGCCCGACGGAACACCTGACGCACGTCGTTCACGGTGAAGGTCTCCGCCGTGTCGTTCCGCGTCAGGTAGCCCGCGAAGGCGACGATCTTCTCCACGTTCGTCTTCGCGCCCGTCGACTGCAGCAGCTCGCGAGGCGTCGACGGCGGTCCGGGAACCGGTTCGGGTGCCGGTGCCGGCGCCGGTGCGGGTGGGTGAGCGGGCTGATCGGGGGAGGGGGAGACCGTCGGCGTCGCGGCGCTGCGGGAGGTCTCGGAGCGGAGGTCGAGCACGGCCTCCTGGCCGACGCCCGCGGGGTGCTCCTGCCCGGTCAGATACGCCAGGATGTGCGCGGCCTGCGCCAGGCTGATGTCGTCCTCGAACACCATCCGGCCGGACAGGACCAGGTGGACGCTGGTGTCGCTCATGATGACGCCCGGTATACCAGCCATACCCCAGAGCGCGCCGGTGGAGGATGCTCCCGGTACGTGGGTCGACCAGGCGGAGTCGACTGACGCTGGTCCGGCGGCTCGTCCGACCAGGGCTGCGTGAGGCGAGCCAGCGGGAGCGCGCGGCGCGCTGATCGCGGCGCGGGTGGGCGGAGTGGGTCGAGGGTCCCGCCGAGGTGGCTGCGCGCCGAAGCGGCCGGCTCAGCGGTCGGCCGCAACCTCCGCGGCGAACCGACGCGCCTCGGTGCCGATCTCGTGCAGGACGCCGCCTAGCGAGACCGTGTAGCCGAGGAACGCGAGGCCCGGTGCGGCTGCACGGCCGCCGCGGATCCGCGGCAGCCCGGTCGGCGTGAGGACGCCGAGGTGCCCGACGAGCGGCTCGAGGCCGGGGCGGTAGCCCGTGGCGGCGATCACGACGGAGGGCGAGATGCGGCGTCCGTCGGCGAGGCGCACCTCGTCGTCCTCGAAGGCCGTCACGCCCGGTACGGGTTCGACCGCGCCGCTGCGGATCGCCGCCACGATGCCGACGTCCTGGGTCGGAATCGCTCCGTCGAGGCGCAACCGGGTCCCGAGGCCGTCGCGCGCTCGGGGCAGGCCGTACGTCCCGAGGTCGGGGACCGTCAGTCGGATCTGCACGGCGCCGAGCAGGTCGACGACCGGGTCGGGGAGCCTGCCGGCGGCGAGGCCGACGATCTGGGCGGGCAGCGGCCCGGTCTGCCGCCGCACGAGGTGCGGCGGCGTCCGGACCGCCAGCCGGACGCGGGCGGCGCCGTGCTCGGCGAGGTCGACGGCGATGTCGGTCCCGGTGTTGCCCGGGCCCACCACGAGCACGTCGAGGCCGCGGAAGGGCTCGCCGTTCCGGTACTGCGCGGCGTGCAGCAGGCTGCCGCGGTAGTCGTCCGCGCCCGGCCACGGCGGCAGGAACGGCACGCCGTTCCGGCCGGTGGCGACAGCGACGGTGCGGGCGCGGAGCACCTCCGCGTCCTCGGTCGTCACCGTCCACCGCGTCCCGGTCCCGGACGGGGCGGCATCGATCCGGGCCGCCCGGGTGTCGGCCCGCACGTGGAGCGCGAAGCGGGTCGTGTACCGCTCGAGGTAGCGGACGAGCTCGCCGGACGCGACCCACCGGCCCGCCTCGCGGGGGATGCGCAGGCCCGGCAGCCCCGACAGCGAGCGGACGGTGTGCAGCGCGAGCCGGTCGTACGCCGAGCGCCAGCTCGAGCCGACCGCGGTTCCCGCCTCGAGCACGAGGGCGTCGACGCCGCGGCGCCGCAGCTGGGCGGCGGCCGCGAGGCCCGCCGGCCCCGCGCCGACCACGACGACGGGACCGGCGCTCGCACGGGTGCGTCCCTGCACGGCCCGATGCTGCCGCACCCGCGGGGCGGACGGAACAGGTACGGGGACCCCGGTTCAGGTCGAGGTGCCGAAGCGGGCGCGCAGCAGGGCGACCGCGCCCGCCGCGTCGAGGCCCTGCGCCCTCGCGGCGGCGACGAACGCGTCGGCGGCGCGGCGCACCGCCTCGTCGGAGGCCCGGGTGGCCCGCACCCGCGTGCCCTTGCCGCGGTTCGTCTCGACGAGCCCGGCGGCCTCCAGCTCGGCGTAGGCGCGGGCCACGGTGCCCGGGGCGAGGTGCAGGTCGGCCGCCAGCTGCCGGATGGGGGGCAGCCGGCTGCCGGTGGCGAGCGAGCCGTCCGCGATCCGACCGGCGATCTGCTCGCGGATCTGCTCGAACGGCGGCACCGGGCTCGTGACGTCGACCGCGAGGATCACGGGCGTGCCGCGGGGACGGGGCGGCCGGCGCGGACGGTGACCGCACGGACTGCCGCCCGGACGACGAGCACGCAGGCGGCGACGAGCGCCACGGGCGCCAGCGCGAGCAGCACGGTGCCGCCGACGCGCGCCGCATCGGTGCCCGTGGTGAGCCCGACGGTCAGCATCGGCTCGCCGGCGGCGGCGAGCACGCCGGTGAGGTGGAGCAGGAGGCCGGCGGACGTGAGCAGCGAGACCGCGGCGGTGGCGTCGCGGCGCCACATCCGGTCGCCGTCGGCAGCGCCCGGCACGGAGGGCAGTGCCGCGATGCGTCGCAGGGCGAGCATGGTCGCGCCGACGACGAGCGCGGTGGTGAGCAGCAGCGGCAGGGCGTAGTACCAGCCGGGGTAGGGGCCGGCGGTGCCGACGCCGGCCGCGGTGCCGATCGCGTACTCGCGGAGGCGGCCGGCCTCGTCGGGGGCGCCGGTCGCGCCGGTGAGGACGAGCAGCACGGCGAGCAGGGTTCCGAGTGCCGCGGGGACCAGGTAGGCGCGACGGTCGCCGACCGTGAGCGGCCCGCGGGTGTCGAGACTCGCCGTCCGGACGGCGCTCGGCTCGACCGGCGCTGCCGGCACGGCGGCGAAGACGAGCAGGCCCGCTGCGGTGGCGAGGCCGGGCGCGACCGCGAGGGGCAGTCCGAGCCACGACGGCACCGCGGTGCCGAGCGCGAGGAGGGCGACGAGCACGACGCCGCCGGTCGCGAGGCCGCAGAGCAGACCGAGGCGCACGCGGCGCAGCCCGCGGTCCGTGGGCCGGTCCGCGACGAGCCGGCCGGCGAGCGCGAGCAGCACGGCGACGACGACCGCGAGCGCGGTGAGGGCGCCGAGGGCGAGCAGCAGGATCAGTGCCATGAGGGCCTCCTTGTACTGCCGTGACGGTACAAGCGGTCCCGCTCCTGTGTCAATCAGGTGATACAAGCGTGTCGCCGCGAGCGAGGTCCCGGCCGGTCTGCAGGACCGCGAACAGTCGGCCGGGTCAGGCGCGGGGAGCGAACCGGTCGAGCATCCAGCGCCAGATCGGCAGGTACCGCGGGGTCCCGTCCGCGGTGAGCGGGGTCGAGTCGTCGGCGAGCTTGATGTGCGCGTCGCGCATCGGTTCGTCGACGAGCAGCAGGCGTCCGGACAGCCGGTCGTTGGGGGACACCGTGCGTGGCGTGCCGAGTCCGAGGGCCTGCCACGACGCGCGGATCTGGGAGTAGTAGCCGTCAGCCGTGTTGTCGAAGGCGACGTAGCGGCCGACGGGCGTCTTGCCGGGGGTGCCCGTCCAGGTCGCCACGCCCGTGCCGTTCGTGAGGATCGGGGCGCCGACGAGCAGCACGCCCGTGACGCGGTGCTCGTGGGCGATCCACGCGGCCTCGCCGCCGCCCTGGCTGTGGCCCGCGACCACGACGTCGCTCCAGCCGATCGCGCCGCGCGTGCGGTAGTGGTCCCACCCGCCCTTCGGGTCGATCTGCTCGAGGTGGTCGAGGGCGGCCCCGAGCCGGGCGAGGACGCCGTTGCGCGGCGTCACGGCGCTCACCTTCGAGGGCGCCGAGCCGTCGAAGCGGTTCTGCTCGAGCCTGCCGTAGCAGGCCTGATCGGCGCCGCACGCGTCGGAGGGGGCGGGGCCGAGGTTGTAGTAGTCGAGCCCGAGAACGTGGTAGCCGGCCTGCGTCGCGGCGGTGAGGAACCGCTCGTAGTTCTTCGGCCGCAGACCCGTGGCGGCGAGGAAGAGCAGCAGCGGCCCCGAGGCGGTGGTGCGGGCGCCGTACGTGCTGCGGTCGGGGTCGAGCGGCTTCCCGTCGCGTCCCGTGAGCTTGAACCAGTGCGAGCCGGCCGGGGTGGTGGGGCTCGTGCTCGCCGTCGGCCCCTGCGCTTGCGCCGGGTGGGTGCCCGCGTACCAGACGGCGGTCGCCCCCGCGGCGACGACCACGACGAGGGCGGCCGCGAGCAGCACGAGCACCAGCCGCCGCGCACCCCGTCTCATCTGCAGCACGGTAGCGGCGGCGCGGCGGGCGGCGGAGGGTCGACCCGCGCCTGTGGACGGCGTCCGGGTCACGGTCCGGCATCGATGAGCCGGCGCACCGCCTCGAGGTCGAGCTCGTAGGGGCCGACCCGGGTGAGCACCCACGTCGCGCCGGCGTCCGCCCACGGCGCCGGGTCGACCCCGGGCTGCAGGTCGATCACGACGTCGTACGGCGCGGGGCTGCTCGCGCGCAGCGCCGCGACGGACTCGAGGATCCCCCCGACCGCCGCGGGCTCGGGCACGCCGATCGGGAAGAACCCGTCGTACCGCGCCGCGCGCCGCAGCGGGGCGGCGTTCGGGTGGCGCCCGGCGACCCAGACGGGGATCGGCCGGCCCGGCGACGGCAGGAACGTCACGTCGGTCGCGGCGTAGTGCTCGCCGTCGTGGTGCACGCGCGCGCCCGAGAGCAGCGTGGTGAGCAGGTCGAGGCCTTCGTCGAGCATCCGGCCGCGCACCTTCGGGTCGGCCTCGTCGCGGAAGCGGCTGAACTCGCCGGCGCCCCAGTCGTCACCGATGCCGAACCCGAGGACGAGGCGCCCCCTGGAGAGCACGTCGAGGCTCGCCGCCTGCCGCGCGAGCACGTGCGGGCGCCGGCGGGGCAGCGGCGTCACCATCGGTCCCATCAGCAGCCGCTCGGTGCGGAGCGCGATCGCGGCGAGGCAGATCCAGGGGTCCGCGATCGCCCGGACCGGCTCGCTGTAGAGCATGTGGTCCCAGAGGAAGAGACCGTCCCAGCCGGCGGCCTCCGCCTCGGCAGCGAGGTCGCCGACGAGCCGCGGGTCGGCGAGCACGTCGAACGGGGCGAGGAACAGTCCGCGGCGGGCCGGCATGCGGCCATCCTGCAGCCGACGGACTGGAGGGATACGCGGATTCCCGTATGGAGCAGGCCGCGGCAGCAGTCCTACGCTGCGCCGATCGAGACGGACGGCCGATCGAGGACGATGGAGGGGACCGATGACCGATCAAGGGGATGTGGCGCTGCTCGAGGACCCTGTGGCGCAGGAGCTGCTCACGTCGGCGAACCCGGCGCGGTTCGCGTACACGTGGCGGGACGGCTCGCCGCGGGTCGTGGCGATGTGGTTCCAGTGGAGCGACGGGCGGCTCGTCATGGGCACGCCGCCGAGGGCGCCGAAGCTGAAGGTGCTGCAGGAGCGGCCGGAGGTCGCCGTCACGATCGACAACGGCAACTCGTACCCGTACCACGAGCTCATGCTGCGGGGCCGGGCGCAGGTCGAGCTGCAGGACGACGTGGTGCCCGAGTACGCGCAGGCGGCGATCCGCTACTTCGGGAAGGAGCAGGGCGAGGCGTGGCTGTCGCAGCTGCGCGGCATGCCCATGGCCCGGATCACGGTCAGACCGACGTGGGTCGGCCTGCTCGACTTCGAGACCCGCTTCCCGAGCGCGCTCGCCGCCTGAGGGCGCCCGCTCCGACCGATAGGGGCCGTCGGTGCTTCCTCCTCGTGCAGCTGCGACCCGCGACGCCGGCACCTGCCCGAGCGCGGATCACCTGCACGCGGTCGGGGTCGTGCCGCGGCTGCGCCGGGCATCGGCCCCGCTCGCTGGGACGGCCGCACGTGCTGACCGCACCGCCGGGCACCGCACTCCGTGGAACCACGGATCTTCGGATCCAGGGCTGGCGGCGGAGGTCAGGACGCGATAACACTGACCCGCGATGGCACTGCTCGAGCGGCAGGTGCCGATGGAGGCACTCAACGATGCCGCCGGCGACGCGCGTGCCGGCGCGGGCAGACTCGTCCTCCTCGCGGGTGAGGCGGGCGCCGGCAAGACCGCGCTGCTCGAGCGCTTCCGGCGCGCCGTGCCCGACGCCGTCTGGTCCGAGGGCGCCTGCGACGGTCTGACGACGCCGCTGCCGCTCGGTCCGCTCTACGAGGTCGCGGCCCAGCTCGGCGGCGACCTCGGCGAGCTGATCCGCAGGAGCCCCGCCCGCATCGACCTCTTCGCGACCCTGCTCCGGCGCCTGGAGGACCCCCGCACCTTCGACGTCGTCGTGCTCGAGGACCTGCACTGGGCGGACGAGGCGACCGTCGACCTCCTCCGCTACGTCGCGCGCCGAATCCGAAGCGCGCGGTCGCTCGTCGTCGTCACCTACCGCTCCGACGAGCTCGCGGAGCGCCATCCGCTGCGGCTCGCCCTCGGTGAGCTGGTCGTCCGCCAGTCGACGCGGCGGATCGAGCTGCAGCCGCTCTCGGCCGAGGCCGTCGCCCGGCTCGCCCACCTCGCCGGGGTCGACGGCGGCGAGCTGCACGCGGTCACCGGCGGCAACCCGTTCTTCGTCACCGAGGTGCTCCGCTCCGGCCTCACGACGCTCCCGCCGTCGGCTCGCGACCTCGTGCTCGGCCGCGCCCTCCGGCTCGGTCCCGCGGCGAGCACGGCGCTCGAGACCGCGGCGCTCATGGGCCGCGTCATCGAGGTCGCGACGCTGCAGGCGGTCACGGGCGCCGACGGCGACGTGCTCGCCGAGCTGCTCGAGGTCGGCCTGCTCGTCGACGCGGGCGGCGTGCTCACCTTCCGCCACGAGATCGCCCGGCGCGCGGTCGAGGAGGCGATCCCACCGCACCGCCGCGTCGCGATCCACCGTCGGCTCCTCGACGCGCTCCTCGCGCAGGGCAGCACGGACGCCACGCTGCTCGCCTTCCACGCCGCCGCCGCCGGTGACGACCCGGTCGTGCTCGAGCAGGCGCCTCGCGCGGCCGACGCCGCCCTGCGCCTCCGCTCCCACCGCGAGGCGGCGACGCACCTCGAGCGCGCGGTGGCGGCCGCTGCCGTGCTGCACGACCCGCGGGAGGCGGCGCTCTGCGACGCGCTCGGCCTCGAGCTCGCCACGATCGATCGGGTCGAGGAGGCCGAGCGGATGCGGCGCCGCGCGCTCGCGCTCTGGCACGCCCGCGGCGAGCCGTACCGGGAGGGCGACACGCTCCGCCACCTGTCGCGGGTGCTCTGGCGGCTCGCGCGCAGCGACGAGGCGGTCGAGGCCGCGGAGGGAGCGATCCGGATCCTCGAGCCGCTCGGCCCGTCCGTCGAGCTCGCGTGGGCCACCGCCGCCCTGGCCGGGCACCGGATGGTGCACGGCGGCAACGAGGCCGCCATCGACCTCGCGCGCCGCGCCGAGTCGCTCGCGGAGCGCTTCGACCTGCCCGCGGTGCTGAGCGACGCGCTGAACGCCGAGGCCTGCGCGCTCGCGAACGAGGAGCGCCCGTGGGAGCCCGTGATGCGCCGCGCGCTCGACGTGGCGGTCGGCATCGGCACCGAGGACCAGGCTGCCCGCGCCTACGCGAACCTCGCCTGGCTGCTGTGCGCCGAGTACCGCTTCGAGGACGCGCGACCCGTGCTCGCCGAGGCGACCGCCTACTGCGAGGGCCGCGACCTCGAGACGTACGGCACCGTGATCCGTGGGCTCCGGGCGCTCGTCGCCCTGCGCCGTGGCCGGTGGAACGACGCCGCCGCCATCGCCGACCACGTGCTGCGCACCGCCGGGGCGTCACCGATCAACCGGATGACGCCGCTGCTCGTGCTCGGCCTCATCGCCGCCCGTCGCGGCGACGACGACGCCTGGCGGCACCTCGACGAAGCCCTCGCGATCGCCCGCGGCTCCGACGAGCCCGACCGCCTGATCGACGTGCGGCTCGCGCGGGCGGAGGCGTGCTGGCTCGAGCGGCGGGTGCCGCAGGCACGGCAGGAGGTGGGCGCGATCGTGCCGTTGATCCGCGGCTCGTCGTCGTGGCTCGCCGGCGCCGTCGCCGTCTGGTGCCGCCGGCTCGAGCTGCCGGTACCGGCCGGTGCCGTCGCCGAGCCCTTCGCGCTCGAGCTGCGCGGGCGGTTCACGGACGCGGCGGGGATCTGGTTCGACCGGCGCTGCCGCTACCTCGCGGCGCTCTCCCTGCTCGGCTCGGACGGGGAGGCCGACCTCCGCCGCGCCCTCGAGGTGCTGCACGAGCTCGACGCAGTGGCCGCGCAGCGCATCGCGCGCGAACGGCTGCGGGGGATCGGCGCCCGGGCGATCCCGACCGGAGCCCGTGGGGCGGCCCGCGAGCATCCCGCCGGGCTCACCGCACGTGAGCAGGAGGTGCTCGCCGAGCTGCGCGCCGGGCGCACGAACGCGGAGATCGCCGCCCGGCTCGTCATCTCGATGAAGACCGTGGACCACCACGTCACGAGCGTCTTCGCGAAGCTCGGCGTGCACAGCCGCGAGGAGGCCGCGCTGATGGGGGAGCCCGCCGCGCTCGGGGACCAGGTCCGCCCAGGGTTCTGATGGGGCCGAAGGACATCGGGTGGCAAGAGGGGGTGCCGCGGATCCCGATCTCGGGTGCCGTCCCCGATCCTCGGCTCTCGGCCTGATTCCTACCGTCGTCGACGAGCCGGTGCACCGCGCCGGCTGACGGATCGGAGGAGCAGGACGATGAGCCTCTACCACCAGGACTTCGCCGCGGCCACCTGGCACGAGCACGAGCGGCGCAACCGCGAGCGCAACCGCGGACGCGACCTGAGCGCCCCGCGCGGACCCTCGCGCGCCGGCCTGCTGCTCGCGCGGATCGGCCGGGCGCTGACGCCCGCACCGAAGCCGGCTCTGCCGGTCGTGCCGATGGCGCCGATCGTGAACGACGTGCCCGTGCCGGCGATCCCGGTCGTCGCCGACCTCGTCGCGCCGGTCGTGGACGGCCTCGTCCGCCCGGTGGTCGAGGAGGTCGCCGCTGCGGTGCAGCCCGAGGCGCCCCGGGTCCCGCAGCACGCCTGATCCCCATCGAGGACCTCCGCCGCGTCGGCGCCGTTGGACCCGGCGCGGCGGACCCCTGCCGCCGCCCCGCGAGGAGGAAGCCGTGACGCTGCTCGCGTCGCTCGCCGGCCTCGCCGCGCGACCGGTCGCGCCGCTGGAGCCGAGCGTCGTCGAGTACCGGACGGCGTCGCACTCGGGACCGCCACCGCTCGTGCCGCGGCTCGTGCTCGTCGGCAGCCGGGTCACCCCCGGGCGGCATCCGGTCGTCGCTCTGACCTGGCGAACCGAGGGCGGTCGGCTCGCGGCACGGCCGGTGCTGCTCGTGCTCGAGCGGCACGGCCGCCGGCGCACGCTCGCGTTCCGGACCGATGCCGCGAGCTGGGCCGGCGGTACGACCACGGCGACGCTCACGGTGCGCGGGCTGCGCCCCGGCGCCTACCGCGCGTACCTCTCGCTGCCGTACGCCGACCGCCGCAGCCGGCGCGACCCGGCGCTCGCGCTGCGCGCCGCGAACAGCGGCACCTGGGACGCGAAGGACGGCCTGAACGCGCTGCACCAGACGGTGCTCGTGACCTGAGCCGCATCGACGGCACGACCGCGTGCAGGGGATCCACCCTGCTGCAGGGACGACACGCGGCGTCAGCACCTGCACTCGGGCGGATTCCCTGCATGAGGCGGCTCGGCGACGGGCACGGCCCGAGCGGCCCTATGAGACCCTGGGACCTGCTGGAATCGTCGCGTGCACATCGGTCAGGCCGTCTCGATCTGCTTCGTCAAGTACGCCGACTTCCGCGGACGCGCGAGCCGCCCGGAGTACTGGTGGTTCACGCTGTTCGTGACCATCGTCTCCCTGATCGCGCTCACCTTCGACACGCTCGCGCGCAGCGGGCTCTACTCGACGATCTGGAACCTCGCGGTGCTGCTGCCGACCCTCGCGGTCACGGTCCGGCGGCTGCGCGACGCCGGCCTGCACTGGGCGTGGATCCTCATCGGCCTCGTGCCGCTCGTCGGCTGGCTGATCCTCGTCGTGCTGCTCGCTCGACCGAGCGTCGAGGAGCGAGGCGTCCCGGCGGCCGCCTGACGAGCAGTCGCGCGCCGTCGCTCTAGCGGGTTCCGGTCGCGAGCAGCGCCCGCATGAGCAGTACGCCGGAGCGCGCGCGGACCAGCTCCGCGAACCGCGCCGCGGCGGACGCCACCGCGCCCTCATCGAGCCGGCGGAACACCGGGCGGAGCGGTGCCGACCAGCCGGGGATCGACCGGAACAGCGCCTCGGCGTCATCGATCCGCCAGCCGTGCTCGACCTCGCGCACCTCGACGTCGCGGAAGCCCGCGTCCTCGAGCAGCGCCCTCAGCCGGACGGAGTCGCTGAGCCGGAACGCGGCGGGCGTCGGCCGGCTCGGGTCCGGGACGCGATCGAGGGCCTCGAGCGCGAGGTCCTGCAGCGGGAAGCCCCCCGGCGCCCACGCCGTGACCGCGACCGTGCCGCCGTCCCGCAGCACCCGGTGCAGCTCCGCCGTGCCCGCGGCGAGGTCGGGGAAGAAGATCAGCCCGAACAGCGAGGCGGCGGCATCGAAGCTCGCGGGCGGCAGCGCGAGCGCCTGCCCGTCCATCACCTCGACCCGGCCATGCAGCTGCTCGTGCGCGAACCGCCGCTGCAGGTGCTCGACCATGCCGAGCGCGAAGTCGGTGGCGAGCACCTCCGCGCCGGCTCGCGCCGCCGCGAGCGCGAGCACCCCGGTCCCGGCGGCGACGTCGAGGAACCGCACGGTCGGCCCGAGCGCGAGCGCCTCGACCACGTCGCCGGCGAAGCGGCCGGTGAGCGGCGCGAACCACTCGTCGTACGCTGCGGCGGCGTCCGACCACGCCTCCGGCTCCTGGTCCGGGGAGATCCGCTGCTCGTCCTGGCTCATGCGCTGCTTCTCCTCACCGGCCGTTCGTGCGACGCCGCGTCGACGTCGCACCGCGGCGCTGGCGCCCCTGCCGCTGCGCGGCCTGCTTCGGTTGCGGCTGCTTCGCCGGCTTCGGCGCGGGCGGCTCCACGGGCGCCGCGCCGCGCGAGCTGTTCGCCGTGCGGCCGCGGACGATCCCGATGAACTCGTCGATCAGCGGGCCCTCCGTCGTCCTGCGCCAGACGAGCCCGACGCGCGTCGGCTCGGCGTCGCTGATCGGTCGGCCGACGACGTCGCGACGGCCGGTGGCGCGCAGCACCGACTGCGGCATCCGCGCGATGCCGTGGCCCGCGGCGACCAGATCGAGCACGCCGTCGTCCCATCCCGGGTAGAGCTCCTCGCCGTCGAGGTCGGCGAGCATGACCGTGTCGAACACCTTGATCGGGTGGTCCTTCGCCGCGACGACGATCGGCGTCTCCTCCCAGAGGGGGATGACGTGCAGCTCGCCCGCGTCGATGCCCGCGACGGGCAGCCGGGCGAAGGCGAGGTCGAGGGACGCGAGCAGCGCCGGTCCGACCTCGTCGTCGGGCAGCGCCTCGATGCGGAGGGGCGCGTCGGGCATCCGCTCCGCCCAGGTGCGCACCCAGCGGTCCGGGGTCACGCCGGGCACGACGCCGACCACGAGTCCGTCCGTCACCGTGCCGACGGTAGCGTGACGGGGTGGCGCAGGAGCAGACGATGAAGCCCGAGACCGCGGCGAAGAAGCTCGGCGTGCTGCTCGAGGCGACCCCGGAGGAGTTCCGGGCGGCGCCAGTCACGCGGAGCCGGCTGAACGAGCTGCAGGAGACGCCGCCGGAGTGGCTGCAGGAGCTGCGCCGCACCGGCCCGCATCCGCGACCCGTCGTCGCGGCGCGACTGGGCGTCTCGATCGCCGGCCTGAAGCGCGGCGGCGTCGAGGAGCCGATGACCACCGAGCAGATCCAGGAGCTGCTCCGTGAGAAGCCGGAGTGGCTCGTCCGGGAGCGCGCGACGCACGCCGAGGTCATGGCCGAGAACGCGCGCGTCAAGCGCGAGCGCGCCGCCAAGACCGCAGGCTGACCGCGGCAGGTCGGCCCGCTCGTCTGCATTGCGTGCGACTCGACACCCTCGTCGGGCGGACGCTGCTCGTGCCGGCGCTCGTGCTGATCACCGGCGACCGCTTCTGGTGGCCGTCGCAGCGGCGCGGGGCCGGCGTCGAGGCCGGTTAGCCTCGAGCCCGTGTTCCAGCAGCGACTGTGGGGGCGGCCGTTCATCGGCTGGGCGCTCGACGGCGGCGTCGTCGTGCTGGCGATCCTGTTCCTGATCGGCGGCGACCCGACGCTGCGCCTCCTCGCGGTGCTGCTCGTGGTGTGGCGCGCGGTCAGCGTGGTGACGGGCGTACTCGTGTGGCGGCGGACCCAGGGGCGGACGCCCGACGGGCGCTGAGAACACACCTCGGCCTGTTGCGGCGAGGCTCGGCGGCGGAGTTGGTTACCGCTCGAGTGACGCCGACGAGGAGGCTGCACATGCCCGCGAACATGAACTACTTCGAGATCGGCTCGCCCGACCCGGAAGGAGCGAAGGCGTTCTACGGATCGCTCTTCGACTGGGCGATCGGTGAGCCGTCGCCCGCGGCATACAGCACGGTCGACGGCGGCAAGGGCGGCCTCTGGGACACGAGCGGCATCGGCGGGGCCTCCTGGGCGATCTTCTACGTCCAGGTCGACGACGTACCGGCTGCGATCACGAAGGCGGAGCGCCTCGGCGCGACCGTGCTGATGCCCCTCGTCGACAACGGCGCGATCGAGTTCGCGCACCTTCGCGATCCGCAGGGCAACCGGTTCGGCGTGTGGAAGCCGAAGGCAGAGCGCTAGCGCAAGGACGCCGGCTCGGGTTCGGGCGCCGTCAGCCGCAGGAACCCGCTCAGCTCGGCGACGCCTTCCGCGTCGTGCGGCAGGTAGTCGGCGAGCGCGGGGGAGTGGACGAGGAACGTCGCCCACTGCGCCCGCGAGATCGCGACGTTCAGCCGGTTGCGGTTCATCACGAACGCGACGCCACGCGGCACGTCGATCGGTGACGAGGCCGTGAGCGAGACGATCGCGAGCACCGCCTCCTGCCCCTGGAACCTGTCGACCGTGCCGACGCGGACGTCCCGGTAGCCGGCGGCGTCGAGGCGGTCGCGGATCAGCGCGACCTGCGCGTTGAAGGGCGCGACCACGATCACGTCGGAGGGACGCAGCGGATCCTGCCGGCGCCTGCAGTCCGGATCCGTCCACGGCGGCCCCACGTGCCGCCGCACGAGCTCGACCACCGCCTCCGCCTCGGCCTCGGAGCTCACGGAGTCGCCGTCGTGCAGCACCGGGACCGGGTGCACGCCGGGCTCGGCTCCGTCGAGGTGCCGCCGCGTCGTCTCCGGCTTCTTCGACGTGAGGCGTCCCTCGTAGGACAGGTCGGAGACGGCCGCGCTGAGCGCCGGATGCATGCGCCAGCTCTCGGCGAGGAAGTAGCCGAGCTCGGGTGGCAGCACGTCGTGCCCGTCGGACAGCCAGCCGAGCGCCGAGGTGTCGACGGGCTCGGGGTGCAGCCCCTGACTCACCTGCGGCAGCTGCTGCGGGTCACCGAGCAGCAGCAGGTTCCGGGCGCTGGCCGCGACCGCGATGGTGTTCGCGAGCGAGTACTGGCCGGCCTCGTCGACGACGAGCAGGTCGAGCTGTCGGCGCGGCACCTTCGACGCGTTGCTGAAGTCCCACGACGTGCCACCGAGCACCAGCCCGTCCGACGTCCGCTGCGTGATGAAGGCACGGACGTCCGAGTTGCTCTTCACGGGCGTCCAGCGGCCGGTGCCGCCCTTGCCGTCCGGGCGCTTCGCGACCCGGCCCGCGTCGACGCCTGCCGCGATGACGCCCTCGAGCAGGTGCTCGACGACCGCGTGCGACTGCGCGACCACGCCGACGCGCCAGCCGTGCCGCTGCACGAGCTCGGCGATCACCCGGGCGCCGAGGTGCGTCTTGCCGGAGCCGGGAGGTCCCTGCACCGCGAGGTAGGACTCATCGAGGCGCAGCGCGGCACGGACGATCGCCGAGGCCCGGTCGTCGCCGGCCTCCGGAAGGCCGCCGTCGCCGGTGAGGCGCGGGGGCCGACGGCGCAGCAGGTCGAGCACCGCGTCGCGGCGGGTGGGGGAGTCGGCGAGGGCCTCGCCCTGCTCGAGGATCGCCTGACGCTGCGCCATGGTCGCGATGGGCGGGGGCGGCGTGATGGCGATCGGCAGGGCCGCCCAGGGCTCGTCGGGGATGCCGTCGTCCGCGCCGACGCGCTCCTCGATGCGCACCGCGGTGCTGCCGTCGCGCAGCGTCTCGACCGCGAGCACGGTCGTGCGGGCGTGCTCGCCGCGCTGCCCGGCGGGCGTGGGGCCGCAGCCGGCCGGTGCCGGGTCGTCGTACATGAGGAACGGGCGCTGACCGACCCGGAGCGAGCCGCCCGGCGCGAGCGAGCCGATGATGCGCAGGACGCGGCCGTCGACGCGGTCGCCGTCCTGGCGGCCCCAGTCGCGCTCGACCTCGACCGAGTCGGCGACGAGCACCTCCTTCTGCTCGGCCCACTCCTCCACGGGTGCGACCTCGCGGTTGAAGTGCTCCCACCAGTACGTCTTGTCCTCGCGGCGGTGGTACTCGATCGCCGCAGCGGCGAGCGCGAGCGCGGTCTCGTCGGGGGTGCGGTCACCGGCGGGGATGCCGCTGACCGTCGCGAGCAGCGCGTCGCGGGCCGCGTCCTCGCGCCGGGCGAGCTGCGTGTCGCGGCCCGGCTCGTCGTCCGGCAGCGGCGGCCGGCGACGGACACGGAGCTCGTCGCCGCGGGCGAGCAGCCAGTCGCGCAGCTGCAGCGTGGAGACGCAGTCGTACTCGTTGTAGTCGGCGATCTGCCCGAGCAGCGCCTCCGCCTCGGCCTCGGCGCCGCGCTCGAGCAGGGCGCGGTACTCCACGTAGGCGTCGACGGACGCCGCCGCGTTCGTCACGTCGCCGTTGCGGAGCCGGCCGCCCATGTAGAGCGGCTCCAGCTTCTTCAGGCTGTACGAGCGCTCGGAGATGCGCAGGGTGCGGAGCACGATCGGGTAGAGGTCGACGAAGACGTGGTCGCGGAGCAGGTCGTCGAGGATCGGCTCGCCGACGCCGTGCCGCGCACAGAGCTGCTGCAGGTGGCTGCGCTCGTAGTCGGCGTAGTGGTAGATGTGCAGATCCGGGTACTGCCGCCGCCGGTCGCGCACGTAGGTGAGGAAGTGGAGCAGCGCCCGCTTCTCCTGCGCGCGGTCGTGCGCCCAGAACGGCCTGAAGTGTTCGCGCCGCCCGTCGTGGTCGATGACGCCGAACAGGTACTCGAGGCCCCAGTTGCGGCCGTCGTCGCTCCAGAGCGGGTCGCCCTCGAAGTCGAAGAAGACGTCGCCGGGGCTCGGCTCGGGCAGCGCCGCGAGGCCCTCGGCGTCGATGATCTCGAAGCGGACGCGGTGCTCACCCGTCTCGGACCGCTCGGCCCGCAGCTGCAGCTCGGCCTGCAGCCGCAGCCGCTGCAGGGCGGCGGAGCCGATGCCCGGTACAGGGCCGGTGCTCGCGGCGAACTCGTCGACCGTGCGGATGCCGACCTCGCGGAGCCGGAGCCGCTGCCCGACCGTCAGCCGGCCGACGAGCAGCACGTCGCGCGTGGCCTCCACCTGCGCCGTGCACTCCGCGCAGCGACCATCGGCGGCGACGCCCTCGGCGCCCCACTCGATCGCGGCGTGGGCGGCCAGCCGGTCGTCGACGAGCCGGCGGAGCCGCGTCATCCGCAGGTCGAACACCGGCTCGATGTCCTGCAGCCGGTGCGTCGAGGACGTGCCGTCGCCGAGCAGCAGGTGCACCTGCTCGCCGACCGCGACGCCGAGCGCCTGGAGCTGCCGCGCGTACGCGGCGAGCTGCAGCAGCGCCGTCACCTTCGCGCGTCGCGCGAGCTTGGTGTCGAACACCTCCCAGTGGTCCCCGCCCCGGACGAGGAAGTCGGCGAAGCCGAGGAACGAGCCGTCGAACAGCGTCGCCTGGAACACCACGTCGGCGCCGCCCGTCATCGCCGCGAGCGTGCGGTCCTGCGCGGCCCGGAGCTGCGCGAAGTCCCTCGAGTCGTCCGGCCGCTCGATGCTCGCGACGCCGCCCGCGCGGCCGGGCGTCCACTCGCCGAACGTCTGGAGGTAGGCCTCCAGCTGCCGCTGCTCGTGCACGTCGCCGAGCGCGGCGGCCCGCCGGTTCATCGGATCCTCGGGCTCGGGCACCGCATCGACCCGGCCGAGCTTCGCGTCGAGGCGGCGCATCAGGCCCCACTCGCACTCGACCGCCGCCTTGAGATCGGAGGCGCTGCACACCACCGTGCCGTTCTGCACGAACATGCGGCCTCCCTCTCGAGTCGAGCCACGGTATGCCGGGGCTCCGACACGTCGGGGTACGCAATCCGTCAGTCCACTCCAACAGGCCCTTCCCTTAATCCCTACTGAACCAATAGGTTCCGGTCGTGATCCGGATCCGTCACCTCGCCGCCGTCGCGACCGCGGCCGTCCTCGCCGTGGGCCTGACCGCCTGCGGCGCCTCCTCGAAGGCCGGCGCGCCGGCCGCCGACACGAAGTCGAGCTCGAGCGCGAAGGCCCCCGCGCTCCGCCTCGGCTACTTCCCGAACTTCACCCACGCTCCCGCCATCGTCGGCGCGGAGAAGGGGCTCTTCCAGAAGGAGCTCGGCGCCACGAAGCTGACGACGAACCTGTTCGACGCCGGCCCCGCCGCCAGCGAGGCGCTGCTCTCGGGCTCGATCGACGCCGCGTTCATCGGCCCCGGACCGACCACCAACGCCTACGTGAAGAGCAAGGCGATCGAGGTGATCGCCGGCGCGGCCGCGAACGGCGCCGAGCTCGTCGTGAAGCCCTCCATCACCTCGGTCGCGCAGCTGAAGGGCAAGAAGCTCGCGACGCCGCAGCTCGCGAACACCCAGGACATCGCGCTGCGGCACTACCTCAAGCAGAACCACCTCACCGCGACCGCGACCGGTGGCGGCGACGTCTCCATCGAGCCGCAGGCGAACGGCGACGCGGTGAAGGCCTTCCAGCAGGGCCAGATCGACGGCGCCTGGGTGCCGGAGCCCTACGCGACGATCATGCAGAAGGCCGGCGGCAAGGTCCTCGTCGACGAGCGGTCGCTGTGGCCGGATCACCGCTTCGTCGTCACGAACCTCGTCGTCACGAAGGACTTCGCCTCGAAGTACCCGGGCAGCGTCACCGACCTGCTGAAGGGGCTGCTCGACGCCGAGGACGCCATCGCGAAGGACCCCGCCGGCGCCCAGACCACGACGAACGCCGTGCTCGAGAAGGTGACCGGCAAGCAGATCGATCCCGCCGTGCTGAAGACCGCCTGGTCGAACGTCGAGTTCACGGTCGACCCGGTCGCCGGAAGCCTCGTCGAGGGGGCGAAGCACGCGCAGGACGTCGGGCTGCTCACCGGCACCGTCGATCTCAAGGGCCTCTACGACCTCGGGCCGCTGAACGCGCTGCTCAAGGCGAAGGGGAAGGCCGAGGTGAAGGGGGAGTGACGCTCATCACCGACGTCCGCACCCCGGTCCGCATCGAGGCTGTCAGCAAGGTCTTCGGACGGGGCGCCGACGCGACGGTCGCGCTCGACAACGTCGACCTCACCGTCGAGGAGGGCGAGTTCGTCTGCCTCCTCGGCGCCTCCGGCTGCGGCAAGAGCACGCTGCTCGCGATGATCGCCGCGCTCGACGAGCCGACCACCGGGGTCATCGACCTCGGCGGCCGGCGCACCGCCGTCATGTTCCAGGACGCGAACCTGTTCCCGTGGCTCACCGTGCAGGGCAACATCGAGCTCGCGCTGCGCTTCTCAGGCGTACCGCGGTCCGACTGGGCCGCGCGGGTCCGCGAGCTGCTCGCCGTCGTCCGCCTGCCCGGCGCCGCGAGGAAGCGCCCGCACGAGCTGTCCGGCGGCATGCGCCAGCGCGTCGCGCTCGCCCGGTCGCTCGCGCAGGAGGCGGAGGTGCTGCTCATGGACGAGCCGTTCGCCGCGCTCGACGCGATCACCCGCGACGCCCTGCACGCGGAGCTCGAGCGGATCGTCCGCGAGCGCGGGCTGACCGTCATCTTCGTCACGCACAACGTGCGGGAGGCGGCCCGCCTCGGCGACCGGGTGCTCGTGATGAAGCCGTCGCCCGGCCGGATCGTCCACGAGGAGCGGATAGACCTGCCGCGGCCCCGGCAGATGGAGGACCCCGCGGTCGCCGTGCGCGCAGGCCTCCTCCGCGACGAGCTCGAGACCCAGGACGCCGGTACGGAGGTGCAGGGATGAGCGCCGTGACCGATCGCGACGCCGCAGCGCGCCCCGCACCCGCCGTCCGCGCCCCCGGCCGCGCGGCGGAGGCGACGAACCGCGGCCGAGCCCTCCTCCTCGGGCTACCGAAGCGCCTGCTCCCGCCCGTCATCGCGATCGTCGTCGCGCTCGTGGTCTGGGAGGCGCTCGTCCTCACCGGCTGGAAGCCGGCGTACGTGCTGCCCGACCCGCCCACCGTGTTCGCGCGCCTCTTCCAGATGGTCGGCGACCCGACGTTCCTCGGCGGCGTCGCGACCACGATGACCCGCGGCATCGTGGGCTACCTCATCGCCCTCGTGATCGGCACCGCGATCGGCCTCGCGGTGAGTCGCTTCCCGTTCGTGCGCAGCGCGATCGGATCCCTGCTCACCGGCCTGCAGACCATGCCGTCAATCGCGTGGTTCCCGCTCGCGATCCTCTTCTTCGGCCTCTCCGAGCAGGCGATCCTCTTCGTCGTCATCCTCGGCGCGGCGCCTTCGATCGCGAACGGCCTGATCGGCGGCGTCGACGAGGTGCCGCCGCCGCTGCTCCGCACGGCGCGCAGCCTCGGCGCCCACGGCTTCGACCTCTATCGCCTCGTGATCATGCCGGCGGCGTTCCCCGCCTACCTGTCGGGGCTGAAGCAGGGGTGGGCCTTCGCGTGGCGCTCACTGCTCGCCGGCGAGCTGCTCGTGATCATCAGCAGCGCGACGAGCCTCGGGCAGGCGCTGTCGTTCTACCGGCAGCTCTCGGACGCCCCGAGCCTGTTCGCGACGATGATCGTGATCCTCGTCATCGGCATGGTCGTCGACCGCGTCTTCGCCGTGATCACGAACGGCGTGCGCGCCCGCCGCGGCCTCGGCGCGCTCCGCAGCTGAGGTGACCACGACCGTCGTCGCCGGTCCGCAAGGCAGCGCTAGCCTTCGAACCGGAGGCCGCCCGATCGGGCGGGACGCGTGCATGCAGGTGACCGCCCAGATCGACTACGGCGTGCGGGCGATGATCGAGATCGCCGCCGGCGAGGGCCGCGCGAGCGGCAGCGAGATCGCCGCCGCGCAGGGCATCCCGGCGAAGTTCCTGGAGTCGATCCTGCTGCGGCTGCGTCGCGGCGGCCTGCTGGTCGCGCGACGCGGCGTGGCCGGCGGCTATGAGCTCGCGCGACCCGCCGACACCATCTCGGTCGCCGACGTCATCCGGGTGCTCGACGGACCCCTCGCGGCCGTCCGCGGCATGCCGCCCGAGGACGCCGAGTACCCCGAGTCCGCCGCCCGCCTGCGCGACCTCTGGGTCGCGCTGCGCGCCGCGATGCGCGAGGTGCTCGAGGCGACGACCCTCGCCGACATCGCGGGCGGCGCCCTGCCACCGCACGTGCAGCAGCTGCTCGCGAGCGACGACGCGTGGGTGCGGCGCTGAGCACGCGGACCCGTCGCCTTCGGTTCCGCTGGAACGACCCGCGTGGGGTGTCGCTGCGTCCGCCGAAGGGTCCACACTCGTCGGCATGATCGACGGAGGAGGCGTGCAGCGGTCCGACGACGTGATCCGCTGGTTCTTCGCGGAGCAGCGACGGCAGTCCACCAGCCGGCGGCTCGCACGCCTCGAGCGGGCCGAGGCGGACCTCCGCCTGTGCCTCGAGCGGTTCGCGGGGGAGCTGCTCACCCGGCAGGAGCTCGCCCTCCTCGCGCTGGAGCGGCAGTTCGTGCCCGAGGGCGCCGTCGCGCGCATCGCGGGTGTGGACGCCGTGCTCCTGCTGCTGCCGATCTACCTGGACGAGCCGCGCTACCACGGCGAGGACCTCGAGGACCGCAAGCTGCGCATCCGCCTGGCCGACGCGATGGCGCGTGAGGTGCTGCGGGTGCCAGCGCTCCGTGAGCCCGCGATCGCCCGCGCGGCGTGGATCGTCGACGCCGCGGTGCAGCACGCCACGTGGCTGTACCGGCAGGAGCGCGAGGCCTCCCGAGACTGGTGACGAGGCCTCGCGTTGCGGACCGCCGTGAAGCGAGTAGCCTGGGTCCTGCATTTCTAGTTGTTGCAGGTGGCTCAGGTTCCCTCGGGATTCTCCCGATGTCCTCGAACGCGTGTGTTCAGCGTGGTGTGACGGCGTGGACGACCGCGCCGTGCAAGTCGAGAGAGACGAGGTCGATATGGCTACAGGTACCGTGAAGTGGTTCAACGCTGAGAAGGGTTTCGGGTTCATCGCTCCCGATGACGGAGGTGCCGACCTGTTCGCGCACTTCTCCGCCATCACGGGCGGCGGATACCGCTCCCTCGACGAGAACCAGAAGGTGGAGTTCGACGTCGCCCAGGGCGACCGCGGACCCCAGGCCGCGAACATCCGCGCGCTCTGAGTTCTCACCAGAAGTAGCGAAGGGCCCGGCGGCGACGCCGGGCCCTTCGTGTTCCTACGGGCGGATTAGCAGCCGTAGTCGAGGTCGTTCAGGTGCCCCTGGCCGATCCACTGCACGACCTGGATTGGGCCACCGGTGAAGCTCGTCGCCTTGCAGGCCTGCTGGAGCTGACTCGTGGTCTGGTTCCGTGCGCCGGTCGCGTACCAGACCGGCCAGCCGCTGGTCCCGAGGCCGGTGCCGGTGATTGTCGCCCACTGGGCCGGCCGTGCGTAGACGCCAACCGTTGCGGTCGAGCCGGCGTTCTTCAGACGGCCGCTGATCGCGTCATACTCGCCCTGGATGTCCTGCACGTTCAGCGCCGTGTTGGTGCTCCAGGGATTCGTGGTCTCGACGTCCAGCCACCAGGTCTGCGCGTTCAGCAGGTTCGCCTTGGTGGCGGACGTGTCGTAGGCGTAGATCCCCGCGAGGTAGCCGTACTGGTATGCCGCGCAGCTCGCTTCACCGACCGGGCAGTTCGCCTGCGCGAGCTTGTAGTTCGGGTTCGCGGTGTTGTAGCCCGTGTTCACGTAGATGCTCACGTTCGCCGGGTCGAACCCGCCGACCGTCGCCTCGGCGTTCGCGCAGCCGTTGTCGGTGAAGTCGCTGCCTCCCTGCACGCCCACGATGCGGAACTCGCCGCTTGGTACCGCGTTGGCGCAGCTCGGGAAGCTGAGGTCGATGCCGCTGTGCCCTGTCGGGTACTGCCCGAGCGCCTGTGCCGCCATCGGCACGAGCACCGCCCCTGCTAGGGCGGCCACCGCCGCACATGCGCCCACTCCCGCGCGTTGAACCCTGTTCATCCGACCCCCCTCGGTATGGCCGCCGCACCCCCAAGGCGGACAGGGAGATCGTGTCGCGCGAGGAGTGCCGAGAGCCGGAGTCGCGCGTGCCGGAAGGTGCCGCAGTGGGAGTGCCAGGAGTGTCGCAGCGACGGGAGGAGCCGCGGAGGCCGTCGCCGTCGTTACGTGACGCGATAGTTGACCGCGTAGCGCTACGTCCGTTGATGCGACACTTCACTGCTCATGGCAAGCGTTGGGATTGCTGAACGGGCCATCGGATCGGCTGGTCGCAAGTCAATACCATCGGGCCGAACCTCGTTATCACAACAACTTCCTGGACGTGCCCTTATGCCCCTCGTCGCCACATCCGTGCGCCTAAAGCGTTCCCTAGGCCGACTCTCCTCTTCGCTCCGACTCGCCGCAGGACTTGTGGCCGCAGCCGCCATCGTTAGTGCCTTACTGCCCGCTACGTCGGCGTCGGCCCAGACGGTCACACCGCCGCCTGGAAGCGTGGCGGTCTCGTTCGCGTGGGGCGGGATCAACGGAACGAGCGGTCGCACGTCAGCGGCAGTGATGTCTCGTTCTCTGCGTGTGCAATTTGGCTTCTACAAGCAATCGTCAACCGCAGACGGCCAGACAGCGCTGGTGGTGGGGCGCCTGCAGAAGCGCTACAGCAGCACGGGAACGTGGAGTGACACCGGTCAAACATCCTCCACTGCGGCGACTTTATTCGACTTCCGCATCAATCCGTACTCGTCGAGCTCAACCATGCACGATGTCTCGGTCTACTACCGACTCGTCGTACCGACCGGTGGTGTCATCGGGCGGGGGAGTGTGTCTCCTCAGATCCGCGTCGATTACCAGAACCCGAGCCTTTACACGGGTTGGAAACGTTCTCTTTACCTGGACATGCGCCAGTTCTGTCCCGATGCCGCGATCCGCGGACTCTCATCCCTTCCGGTCGCTTGGGCGGCGGCTGTGACACCGCGAGGTCTTTATGAGATCGACGTCCTCAGCAGTGATCGCGTGACCATGACCGCCAGCAACCAGAAAGCGATGATGTTGCACGAGTGCGGCCACCATCTGCAGTGGCAGAATTATGGAGCGAGCGGGACTGGCTGGAATCTTATGAGTCAGCAGGCGACCAAAATCTTCGGCACGAATCATTCCCAGCCGATTGAGCACATGGCGGACTGTGTCTCCCACGCTGCCTATTCAGCCGGGTACCTCGGCTACGGCGGCGTCTGCACCACGACGCAGCTCTCCTACGCTGCCCGCATCCTCGCCGGCAAGGAGCTCTATTGACGCGGCGTCGGCAGCCAGGCGCCTTGAGCGCCACTCGAATTTCAGGCGTTGCTAGTAGGCCGACGCGGGGTCCCTTCGCTTCACTGTGTCGAGCGGCGGTGTCTGAGGAAGCAGTTAGCACTTACGAAAGAACCAGACCGAGCCAACGACACTGGCCGCGGTCTGATCCGGCGAGGGTAGAGCGGATCCTTGCACCTGATCCGCCGCGCATCAGAAACGTGCGCGCGTTGGCGGGCGCGGACCATGGGCTGATTGAGTAGCAGATGCGCGGGCCACCGCGGAACGTGCCCCGGGGGTGTCGAACTCAGCGGGGGAGCGCTGGGACTGCGCCGACGTCCGTCACCCGCACGACCGCCGTCCCCGCCTCGTCGCTCGCCGCGAGGTCGACCATCGCACTGATGCTCCAGTCGTGGTCGCCCGCGGGATCGTCGAGGATCTGCCGCACCCGCCACTCGGTCGGCGTCTCGGTGATGAGCAGCAGCGCCGCCCCGCGGGCGTCCGGCCCCGTGCCGATCGTGTCGTGCTCGTCCCAGTACGGATCCATCGCGTCGGCCCAGGCGTCCGCGTCGAAGCCGGCCGCGGCGTCGAGCTCGCCGAGTGCGTCCCAGTTGCGCAGCGCGGCGAGCTGCACCCGTCGGAAGAGCTCGTTCCGCACCATCACCCGGAATGCGCGCACGTTCGCAGTCAGCCGCCGCGGCGCCGGCGGCACGATGGCCTCGTTCGTTTCGTGCAGCGAGGGGTTGCTCAGCTCCTCCCACTCGTCCACGAGCGACGAGTCGACCTGCCGCACGAGCTCGCCGAGCCACTCGATGAGGTCGTGCAGCTCCTCGTTCTTGACCTCGTCGGGGATCGTCTGCCGGGCCGCGCGGAAGGCGTCGGAGAGGTAGCGGAGCACGAGGCCCTCGGAGCGCGAGAGCTTGTAGAAGGCGCAGTACTCGCCGAACGACATCGCCCGCTCGACCATGTCGCGGACGACCGACTTGGGGGAGAGGGCGAAGTCGAGCACCCACGGCTGCTCGGCGGCGTACGCCTCGAAGGCGGCGTCGAGCAGCTCCTTGAGCGGCTGGGGATGCGTGACGTCCTCGAGCAGCTCCATCCGCTCCTCGTAGTCGATGCCCTCCGCCTTCATCGCCGCTACGGCCTCGCCACGGGCAACGAACTGCTGCTGGGACAGGATCGGCCGCGGGTCGTCGAGCGTCGATTCGAGGATCGAAAGCACGTCGAGCGCGAAGGTCGGCGACTCGGGGTCGAGCAGCTCGAACGCGGCCAGCGCGAAGGGGGAGAGGGGTTGGTTCAGCGCGAAGTCCGGCTGCAGGTCGACGGTGAGCCGGATCGCGACACCGCCGTCCGCATCCGGCACCTGCTCGACCACGCCAGCCGCCCGGAGCGTCCGGTAGATGCCGAGCGCGCGCCGGGCGAGCTGCAGCTGGCGCCGCCACGGCTCGTGGTTGTCGAACACGAGCGCGTGGACGTTCGCGAACACGTCGCCGCCCCGCCCGATGACGTTGAGCAGCATCGCGGACGTGATCTGCATGTGCGGGGTCAGCGTCTCGGGCTCGGCCGCGACGAGCTTGCGGAAACTCGGGTCGCCCCACGACACGAAGCCCGCCGGCGCCTTCTTCGCCACCCACTTGCGGCGCTTCTTGGGGTCGTCGCCCATCTTCGCGAGGGCCTTGCGGTTCTCGGACTCGTGCTCCGGCGCCTGCACGACGACGGTGCCGGCGGTGTCGTAGCCGGCCCGACCCGCGCGGCCCGCGACCTGGTGGAACTCGCGGGCGGTGAGCTGCCGCATCCGCGTGCCGTCGTACTTCGTGAGCGCGGTGAGCAGCACCGTGCGGATGGGCACGTTGATGCCGACGCCGAGGGTGTCGGTGCCGCAGATGACGCGGAGCAGCCCCTGTTGCGCGAGCTGTTCGACGAGCCGGCGGTACTTCGGCAGCATTCCGGCGTGGTGCACGCCGATGCCGAGGCGAATCAGCCGGCTCAGGGTGCGGCCGAAGGCGGTGGTGAAGCGGAAGCCGCCGATCTCGGCGGCGATCCGATCGCGGAGCTCGCGGCTCGCGACGCCCGCGCTCGCGAGCGCCTGCGCCCGCTCGAGCGCGGCGAGCTGCGCGAAGTGGACGATGTAGATCGGCGCCTGGTCCGAGTGCAGGAGCAGGTCGATCGATTCGTGGATCGGCTCGAGCTCGTAGACGTAGGTGAGCGGCACGGGGCGCTCGACCCCGGTGACGCGGGCGGTCTCGCGTCCCGTGCGGCGGGTGAGGTCGGCGGCGAGGGCGGTGACGTCGCCGAGGGTCGCGGACATCAGCAGGAACTGCGCCTGCGGCAGCGTGAGCAGCGGCACCTGCCACGCCCACCCGCGGTCGGGGTCGCCGTAGAAGTGGAACTCGTCCATCACGACCTGCTGCACGGGTGAGTCCGAGCCGTGCCGGAGGGCGAGGTTCGCGAGGATCTCGGCGGTGCAGCAGATGATCGGCGCCTCCGGGTTTACGGAGGAGTCGCCCGTGACCATGCCGACGTTCGCCGCACCGAAGACGTCGACGAGCGCGAAGAACTTCTCGCTCACCAGCGCCTTGATCGGTGCCGTGTAGAAGCTCCGCTGGCCCTGCGCGAACGCGACCGCATGAGCGCCGATGGCGACGAGCGACTTCCCCGTGCCGGTGGGCGTCGAGAGGATCACGTTCGCGCCGGAGACGATCTCGATCATCGCCTCGTCCTGCGCGGGATAGAGGGCAAAGCCGCGGTCCTTGGCCCAGTCGGCAAAGGCGGTGTACGCGGCGTCCTCGTCGAGGCCGGTGCCGGCTGCGGGCGAGGGCATGCGGTCGAGCAGCGAGGGGTCCAGCTCGGTCTCCTTCGGCAGGCGCGGCGCGACCACGGTAGTCGGGCTTCCTCCGGGTGCCTCGTGACGAGCACAGCAGTTAGACGGGTCACAAATAGTGCACGAAGCCGACGTTCCTCAGCGTGCTTGAGCACCACGGTTGAGCCCGGCTGGCAGTCTTCGCCTCGGGAGTGCCGCCCACGGGGTAGACATGCCCGGTTTCAGAAGACGCGCATCGCGAATCGCGACTTCTTCCGGGAGTTAGGACTTGGCTAGGAAGCTCTCGTAGCGCCTCGCTAAGCCGTCCCTATCAGGCTTGTCAGCTCTTCGCTCCGGAACCGCGAACCTGGCCCCGTCCATACCCTGAATGCCGTGGCGAAGCATCGGTCCGTCCACTTCGCGCATCACTGCCTCGTTCACGTGAACCGTGTAGTCAGGAGAGAGCCCAATCACATCACGGTCGTACGCGGCGTGATGGAGCTTGCAGAGCGCGAGCCCGTTGCTTACCTCGGGTCTCCCCAGCTCGTCCCTATCGGGAATGATATGTGCCGCGTCTAGAAGATCGACATGTCGCAGCGAGCAGACTGCGCACCTGTCCTCATACGCGTGCATGACCTTCGCGCGAAAGACTGGCTGGTGTAGTCGTTGCCGGGTTAAGCGCTCCACATAGGACCGCTGGGGGGCGGTCATTCTTTCGGGTTCTCCGAACGCTCTGAGGTCTTCGCCGAGCGCAAGCAACACCGCCTGCTCTCCAGGTATGTCGTATGCGTACACGGGGTAGTGCGCAACGAATGCCTTGGGTCGCACGCCACGGAAGTAGATCATGGGGGCGGCAAGCTCGGCTGCTCGTCGCAGCTTGACGTTGTCAGCGCTGTCGTCGCGCCTGTAGTCGTAGCGAAAGAGTCCATTCGCGACGACCTCATCCTTGTATCGGCCCTTTGGTGTCGTCAGCACGCTGAGAGTTGCAGAGAAACTCTTTGGATTGCGGATGCCGCGGCTCTGATCAATAAGCTTGAGTCGCTCACCTTCAAACTCGAAGCTCTCGAGCTCTGCCCGGCTTAATTCAGGTTGGCCTGACTCGAGCTTCGTTCTCAGCCAGTCAAAAGCGGCCTGTCGTGCTCTTGTCTCTTGGTCGTGATCGAACACCTCTGTATCCTCCACGAGCTAGCGGTGATGCGCGCGGCGACGCGCTGGCGCCGAGCAGCTCGCGACCCCACTTCACATGACCGGGTCCCGCAGGGGCCCGAGCCGGGCAGCCTCGGCATCCCAAGCACGCGCAACGTCTGGCAACAGCAGGGCTGGCGGTGTGTCTTCGGGCGCGGGTCGCGCAAAACCTCGCGTTCATATCAGCGTGTCACAAGAGCCCGGGTTGTCATCGCGATGATGATGATGTCGTATGAGAAGCCAGGTGGCGACCGGCGACCTACTCGAATGCGCTCGGATACAAGTAGCAGAACTGGGACAAGTGTGATCGCCGAATTCAAAATGAGGGCCTCTTGAATAAAGACGAGCTTCGAGCGCTGCGCACCCGCATCGACGAGTTAGAGTCCTGGTCGCAGCGGGCCCAGGGGCTCGAGAGCGACCGGAAGAGGGTTGCCGG
This sequence comes from Amnibacterium sp. CER49, assembly GCF_029846255.1. Classification (GTDB taxonomy): domain Bacteria; phylum Actinomycetota; class Actinomycetes; order Actinomycetales; family Microbacteriaceae; genus Amnibacterium. The sequence continues at coordinate 283,197 of NZ_JARVWQ010000002.1, forward strand.
GGCCGCTGAGGCTGCGTCGGCAGCGGTGCGCAGCCGAGTGGGCGTTGTCGCGCTCGGCAGCGGTCGTACCTACTCATTCCTGCCGCTTTCGCCTGACGAAGCGCCTCTGCTCGGCGCACTCGCCCAGCGGGCTGCGCTAACCGCCTTGACTGAAGCCGAAGCGATCGGCGTAAGCGAGTTCGTCTCCTCGGTGCCGGAGGCTACGCGCCAGGCGAAGGCGCTCTTTGGACTACGCCGCGTGTTCAGCAGTTACGAGTCGCGTGATGCGAATGAGCGGGCGGCTGAATTCCTGACAGTGTTTCATGCGTGGGCGACAGCCGCCGATGTGCCGTCACTCTTCGACCGAATTCGTGCAAGCCTGGCGCCGCTTCCACCAGTCGCTTCCTCTGAGGCACTGGCTGAGTGGGTCGGTCTCAAACCGCTCCTTCAACAGCTGGGAATTCCCACGCTCATGTCAACGGGTTCGCTAGCAGCGTTGCCGGCTGCGATACGAGCGATTGAGGGCGCGGTCAGCCGCGAGCAGGTGGTTAGGCAGCGTGCTGTGGAGGCTGGCGTCGCTTTGCGCAGGGCGGAGACGGACCGAGTAATCGCAGAGATGCCCATCGACCGGTTGAAGGATGCGACCCGCGAACGCATACGGGTCGCACCGCTTACGGCGGTGGGGATGAAGACGGTGCGCGACGTCTTCATCCATTCGGCTCGGATCGGCTCGCTGCCCGGTGTCGGGACGGTCACAGCGCAGCGCATCCGGGGCGCGGCTCGCACGCTGTGGCAGTCGACCTATGACGAGATGCCGGTCCGGATTGACGTCAACAAGCCTTCGGAGGCGACGCAGGGTCTCGTCCGAGCGTTAGCCGATTGGGACGGCAGCAGGCGAACCAGGAACGCTGCAACAGACATCGCCAGGGCCGAGGCATTAGTGCCACTCGTGAAGCCGTTGACGGAGGGTGCCACTCATCTCGTGTTGATCTGCCCCACGATCGATGGCGAGGGAGATCTCCTGCAGGCGGTCGACGCCGTCGTGGCACGAGCGCGCACAATCGCAGAAACCGTCGCGCGTGGTGCGGCGGCAGACGCATGGCAAGACTTCAGATCTCGGGCCGCCGACTATTTCGCGATGCTCGCGGAACTCGGATTCCTCACTGAGGACGAGGACGTCGTCGCGGGCGGTCTACCCGAAGAAATCGTGAGGGCGGCGCGCGAGTTCGAACTTGAGACACGGCATCTTACTGTCTCCCTGCGCGGGTACCAAGCCTTCGCAGCTCGCTTCGCGCTGGTGCAACGCAAGGTGATCATCGGGGATGAGATGGGCCTTGGGAAGACCGTCGAATCTCTCGCCGTGATGGCGCACCTTGCAGCGAAGGGTTTCGGTCACGCCATGGTCGTCTGCCCTGCAGCTGTGGTGACGAACTGGGTGCGCGAGGTGGAGGAGAGATCGAGGTTGCGCCCGCATCGGCTCCACGGCACGGGCCGCGAGAATGCTCTGCGCAGCTGGCGTCGTCAGGGCGGCGTTGCTGTCACTACCTACGAATCCCTGGGCTGGCTGCAGCCTCACCTCGCATCGCTCGACGAGCTTCCCGTCGTCGTCGTGGACGAAGCGCATTACATCAAGAACCCTAGTTCTTTGCGCGCCAGGCGAACCGCCTCACTCGTGGGTCGGGCTGATCGCGCGGTTTTGCTGACTGGGACGCCGCTTGAGAACCGGGTGGAGGAGTTTAGAAATCTCATCCGCTACTTGAGGCCGGATCTTGCCGTCGACGCTACCGATCTCCGCCCTCGACTCTTCAGACAGCAGGTTGCGCCGGCGTACCTGCGGCGAAATCAGGAGGACGTGCTCACCGAGCTGCCCGAGTTGGTTGAAGTCGAAGAGTGGTTACCGATGTCGTCGGCGGACAAAACTGCATATCGCGAAGCAGTCTATTCCGGCAACTTTCACGCCATGCGGCAGGTATGCATGCTGCAGCACTCTCAGTCGGAGAAGATCTCTCGCCTTGTCGAGATCGTAGAGGAGGCGGAGGAGAACGGGCGGCGCGTGCTCGTCTTCTCTCATTACCTGAATGTGCTCGACGCTGTCGTACGTGCGCTACCGGGAAAGGTGTTCGGCCCTTTGACTGGTGCGGTGCCGGCGAAGATGCGACAGCAGATGGTGGACGACTTCTCTGGTTCCGACTCGGGCGCCGCACTGGTCGCTCAGATATCCGCTGGTGGTGTCGGTCTCAACATCCAGGCCGCATCCGTGGTCATTCTTTGTGAACCGCAACTCAAGCCGACGACTGAGTGGCAAGCCATCGCACGGGCGCAGCGCATGGGACAGGTGCTGACCGTTCAAGTGCACCGGCTGTTGTCGGAGGAGGGCGTCGATCTGAATGTCCGAAATATCCTCTCGAGGAAGAAGGCAATCTTCGCTGACTTCGCGGCAGTGAGCGATATGGCGGCGAGCGCGCCGGAGGCGTACGACGTCTCGGAGGGAGAGCTCGTGCGCGAAGTAATCGAGGCGGAGCGGCAACGCCTGTTCACTGGCCTTCCGGATCTCGAAGCTTCCGAGTGATGCAGCGGCTGCAGTGCGCGAGTCTGGCGGTGTGCTGATTCATGGCGCTCAGCTGCCGCTGCGCGCTACCGCGCAAGACGGGACGGCGTGGGGGACGGTGAGAGCCGTACTGCTCGCTAGCCTTCACCGCGGCCCACGATCGAGAGGTACTCGTGCGACTTGAAGAGATTGCGCCGCGCACTCGCCTGGCCGGCATCGTGCCGACTCGGCCGGTGGAGGTGCTGGCTGCGATGAAGCACGGCGCCGACGCGCTCGAGGTCACCTACCGTGACGACAACGGAGCGCTCGGTCAGGTCGTGCTGTACCGAGCCGATGAGTCACGGGTCGAGCCGCACCTCGAGGCCGGGCGTCCCTTCGACGCAGATGCTCGCGACTTCCGCCTCGCCGCGGAGGCGCAGCGCATCATGCTCGCCGGCCTGCACGACCCCATGCTCGCTGTCGCGACAAGCGACGTGCAGCCGCTGCCGCATCAGATCCGCGCCGTCTACGGCGAGCTGCTCCCGCGTACGCCGCTGCGGTTCCTGCTCGCCGACGACCCCGGCGCCGGTAAGACGATCATGGCGGGCCTGTACATTAAGGAGCTCATCCTCCGCGAGGACGTTCGCAGCTGCCTCGTGGTCGCTCCCGGTGGGCTGGTCGAGCAGTGGCAGGACGAGCTGGCGCTGAAGTTTGGCCTCGAGTTCGAGATCCTGGCTCCCGGTGCGGAGGACAGCGGCGCAGGACGCACGGTGTTCGAGCAGAAGCCCCTCCTCATCGCTCGCATGGACCAGCTCGCCCGGAACGAGCTGCTCCTTGACCAGCTCGAGCAGTCCGAGTTCGACCTGGTCGTCGTCGATGAGGCCCATCGAATGAGCGCGAGCTGGTTCAGCGGCGAGCTGAAGGCGTCCAAGCGGTTCGCGCTCGGCGAGCTGCTCAGCGAGCGCACAAGGCACTTCCTCCTCATGACTGCGACGCCGCACAACGGCAAGGAGGAGGACTTCGAGACCTTCCTCTCGCTCTTAGATCGCGACCGTTTTGCCGGTCCTGGCGACAGGCGTGCTCAGCCAGGCACGGTCGACGGGCTGATGCGCCGCATGGTCAAGGAGCGGCTCGTCACGTTCGACGGACGGCCGCTCTTCCCGGAGCGCATCGCCGACACGGTCGCCTACCGGCTCTCGCCCGCGGAGCAGAGCCTCTACGAGGAGGTCACCGAGTACGTCCGCAACGGGATGAACCTTGCCGACCGGCTCGACGGCAAGCGCAGGAACACGGTCGGTTTCGCGCTCACCGTCTTGCAGCGGCGGCTCGCCTCGAGCCCCGAGGCGATCTACCAGTCGCTCCGGCGCCGCGCCGAGCGACTCGAACGCCTCCGCCTTGAGGCGGTGCAGGGGGTAAACCATGGACCCGAAGCAGCACCTGTGCTCTCGGGGGAGGACGTCGATGTCGACGAGCTCGATGCCGCGGAGCTCGAGCGCACCGAGGACGAGCTCGTCGACGCTGCCACTGCGGCCCGGACGGCAGAGGAACTTCAGACGGAGGTGCTGGAGCTGCGCCGGCTCGAGGGGCTCGCGAGTCGGCTCCTCGCAAGCCAGCAGGACGTGAAGTGGCGCGAGCTCCGCGGCGTGATCGAAGGAGAGGTGCTTACGCACCAGGACGGTTCGCCGCGCAAGCTCATCGTGTTCACCGAGCACCGTGACACGTTGAATTACCTGCATCGGCGCATCACTGCGCTGCTGGGGCGCGGTGACGCCGTCGTAGCCATTCACGGAGCGGTCCCGCGGTACGAGCGCCGCCGGATCACGACTGACTTCACGACGAACCCTGACGTGCAGATCCTGATCGCGACGGACGCCGCTGGCGAGGGTTTGAACCTGCAGGCCGCTCACCTGATGGTGAATTACGACCTGCCCTGGAACCCGAACCGCATCGAGCAGCGGTTCGGCCGCATCCACCGCATCGGCCAGACCGAGGTGTGCCGGCTCTGGAACCTGGTCGCCGAGGACACGCGCGAGGGCGAGGTGTACATCCGGCTGCTCGACAAGATCGAGGAGCAGCGCGCCGCGTACCAGGGGGAGATCTTCAACGTCCTTGGTACCTCGCTCGGGAACCTGTCGCTCACCTCGGTGCTCCGCGAGGCGATCCGGTACGGCGAGCAGCCCGAGGTCAAGGCGAAGATGTGGGAGGTCATCGACGCGGGCGTGTCCGCCGGGCTGCGCGAGCTGCTCGATGACGAGGCATTGGCGACCGAAGCGTTGGCTCCGAGCGAACTCGAGGTGCTGCGCCGCCAGATGGAGGACGCGAAAGCAAAGCGCCTCCAACCACACTTCATCCGCGACGCGTTCCTTGAGGCGTTCGACCGCGCGGGCGGGCGCATCGAACGGCGCGAGCGCGGCCGGTACGAGATCACTCACGTTCCGGCGCAGGTACGGGAGCGCGCAGGACGCGCGCCGGTTGCCCGACGCTACGAACGGGTCACCTTCGACGTCACGACGATCGATGTCCAGGGCACGCCTCGAGCGGAACTGCTCGCTCCGGGTCACCCGCTGCACGACGCCGTGCTGCAACTCGTGATCGACCAGTTCGGTCCGATGCTGGATCGCGGCACGGTGCTGACGTCGGATGCGATCACCGAGCCGACGCTGCTGGTCGGGGTGTTGAACGAGGTCCGTGACGCCACTGGCGAGACCGTCAGCAAGCGCTTCGGGTACTCCGTCGTTGGTGCCCATGGAGCGGTGCGCGAGGGCGGTTCTGCCCCGTATCTCGACTACGCGCCTGCCACTGAGGCGGAGCGCTCCGCAGGCGTGGGGCTTCCATGGCTCGCCAGCCGCGAGAAGGACGCCGTCTCGTGGGTGATCGCCGAGCAGCTGCCGGTGTTCGCTGAGGAGGTCACGAGCCGGCGCTCCTTCGAGTACGAGCGCGTGCGCCAGCGGGTGATCATTCGGCTGACCAGGGAGGTCAACCGCCTGTACACCGAAGCGCTGAAGACCGACGCGGACGCCGCGGCCGGCAAGAAGGTCCGCTACTCCGCCGACACCCTCCGCCGGCGTGCCGAAGAGCTGGAGCAGCGCAGGGAGAGCCGGGTCGCGCTCATCGACCAGCAGCTCACCATGTCGCCGGTCACGCCTCGCATCACAGCGATCGCCCTAGTTGTGCCGGCAGCGACCAGCGAAGCGTCCATCGGTGGAGCTGCAAGCGCCGCTGCACGCGCAGCGATCGAGCGCCGCGGAGTCGATGCAGTTTTGGCGGCCGAGCGTGCTCTGGGGCGTAAGCCGGAGGAGCAAGCGCACAACAACCCCGGCTTCGACGTGCTCTCGCGGACCACCGAGGGCGCTAGTCTCCGGATCGAGGTCAAGGCTCGGATCGAAGGCTCCGACACCTTCACGATCACCCGCACAGAGGTGCTGACTGCACTGAACGCGTCACCCAACCACCGGCTCGCCTTGGTCCGGGTGAGCAATCGTGGCCCACAGCACGATCAGGTGCGGTACATCGGCAACGCCTTCAACGGAGTCGAGCCCAGCTGGCTCACCGACTTCGACGTTGTCTCCCAGAACCTTTCGTGGGACGACTGGTGGGCACGCGGAGCGCAGCCGTTCTGACATTCGCAGCCACGTCAACGGGCGCAGGAGTCGCTTAAGCGCTGCCCAGCGTGGAGCGGCGAGACCGAGTCCTGATGACACGCTCACTCAGCCGGGCAATGTCGCACCGCGCCCGTAGGCTCGGACGTCCCGCGCTGCGGCTGCGCGCGGCCATCGGAGGAACGCATTGGCACTGAAGCGGAAGCTGATCGAGGTATCGATCCCGCTCGATGAAATTAACAAGCAGTCGGCGCGTGAGAAGTCGATTCGCCATGGGCATCCCAGCACCTTGCACCTTTGGTGGGCGCGGCGCCCCCTCGCGACCGCGCGAGCGGTGCTGTTCGCGCAGTTGGTGGACGACCCGTCCGTGCGTGAGGACGAATTCCTCGCCGAGGCACGCGAGAGCGGTTACGAGGACGCGGCGGGCTGGGCCAGTCATCGGATCAAGCAGGAGCGTGAGCGCCTGTTCGACCTGATGGCGCGCATGGTCAACTGGGATAACCTCAGCGATGACGCCCTGTTCGACGCCGTGCGCGCCGAGATTCTGAAGTCGACCAACGGCAACCCCCCGGCAATCCTCGACCCCTTTGCAGGCGGCGGCACCATTCCGCTGGAAGCGCAACGCCTTGGGCTCGAAGTCCATGCGAGTGACTTGAACCCAGTTGCGGTTCTGATCAACAAGGCTCTTATCGAGATCCCGCCGAGGTTTGCTGGGCACGAGCCTGTGTTTCCCGGCGCAGCAGCCACACGTACCAGTTGGCCTGAGGCAACCGGCCTCGCAGAGGACGTCCGGCGATATGGCAAGTGGATGCGTGACGAGGCACAAAGGCGCATTGGGCGCCTCTACCCGAAGGCGAAACTGCGGGGCGGTGGGGACGCGACCGTCATCGCCTGGATCTGGGCACGCACCGTGAAATGTCCGAACCCGGCATGTGGCATCGAGATGCCACTGGTGAGTTCCTGGTGGTTATCTCGACGGGGCGGGCAGGAGTCATTCATAGTCCCGTTGGTCACCTCTCGAGAAATCCAGTACTCCGTATCGCACGACCCGTCCACGGCGACGTTTGACATCGCGGCCGGAACGGTTAGTCGAACTGGTGCGGTGTGCATTGCCTGCGGTGGCGCAGCATCTCTGCAGTACATCCGTCAGCAGGGGTCCTCGGAGGGGCTTGGAAGGACGCTTATCGCGCAGGTTGCGGAGGGTGATCGCCGCCGTCACTATATTCCACCGACTGTCGAAATGTCCGCCGCTGCCGATGTGCCAATTCCTGAGGGCGCTCCGGATGAACCTCTCGGATACTACCCGCGCGATATCAAGGCTCCCATCTATGGGCTAACGACGTTCAGCAAACTGTTCACGCCGCGTCAATTGACAGCGCTTCTGACGCTTGTTCAGCTCGTGCATGAGCTGACGGACCGTATTGAGCGGGACTGCAAGAACTTAGTGGTTGCTGGCCACCCGCATGCTCATGAGATGGATCAACTGAGTCGCGAGTATGCGTCAGCGGTCGCTACCTACCTCGGAATGGCGGTGAGCCGGACCGCCGACCGCTCGTCGACGATTAGTACATGGGACAATTCCATGGGTAAGATTCGGAACACGTTTGGTCGCCAGGCGATCCCGATGACATGGGACTTTGCTGAGGCCAACATCTTCTCATCGTCTACTGGAAACTTCTTGAGTCAGGTCGAGTGGACGGTTGAGTCGCTTGAGGCGTGGAGGGGTGGGCGCGTTGCTCACGTCAGTCAGGCCGATGCGTCATCACGGAACTATGACCACCTGATTCTTTCGACTGACCCGCCGTACTACGACAACATAGGGTATTCCGACCTGTCGGACTATTTCTATGTGTGGTTGCGAAGAGCGCTACGGCCTACCCACCCGTCTCTGTTTGAGACGGTAGCGGTGCCGAAGGGTGATGAGCTTGTAGCCAATCGTTACAGGCACGGCACGCAAGAAGCGGCGAAGCAGTTCTTCGAGACTGGCTTCAAGCGCGTATTCGAGCGAGCGAGGCGGTCGGCATCGGACGAATACCCAATCACTGTTTACTACGCGTTCAAGCAGTCCGAGAGTGATGCGACCGGTACCAGCTCGACCGGTTGGGAAACCATCCTGGGCAGCATGGTCGGCGCTGGATGGGCCGTGACCGCGACTTGGCCAGTTCGTTCGGAATTGAGCAATCGTATGATGGCGTCAGGGATGAACGCCCTTGCATCTTCCGTGGTGCTGGCACTACGTCCGCGGGGTGAATCTGCTCCCATAACTGATCGGCGTGGGTTCATCGCTGCCATGAAGCGGGAGTTGGGGCCCGCTCTTCGGGAATTGCAGCAGGGCGGGATCGCGCCAGTGGATTTGCCTCAGTCTGCTATCGGCCCCGGCATGGCTGTGTTCTCTCGGTACGCAAAGATCATCGAGTCGGACGGCTCCGAGATGACCGTGCGTGCGGCGCTTGGGCGGATAAATGAGGTACTGGATGAGTTGCTGACCGAGCAGGAGGGCGACTTCGACTCAACCACACGTTTCGCAATAGCTTGGTATCGGGGCAACGGATACGAGGCAGGTGCCTTCGGTAACGCCGAGGACCTGGCGCGAGCCCGGGCTACCGCGGTGACGGTGATGGAACGCAGTGGCATCCTGGTTGCCCGAGCGGGGAAGGTGCGGCTCTTCAAGCCCGATGAGTTGCCCCAGGATTACGACATCGCGACTGACCCACACACGTCCGCCTGGGAGGCGTTGCAGCACACGATCCGCATCCAGGAGACAAAGGGCATCCCGGCAGCGGGCTCGTTCCTGCACGAGGCGAGCCGTCGCTCGGACGGGGCGGTGGATCTAGACCTCGTGAAGGAGCTGGCATATTTGCTGTTCCAGGTAGCCGAGAAGAACGGCTGGACGCGTGACGCGATATCGTTCAATGGAGTGGCGACCTCATGGTCAGAACTGCTTGATTCGGGTCGAACGGCTTATCCTGCGGCAACCGACGCCACGCTCGACTTTAGTGACTTGATCTAACCACTCCGCTGCCAACCCAACGTCGTCGAACTACGTTCGGCGGCAATGAACCGCCCTGCTGTGCAGAAAGTATCTATATGGCGACATCAAATCGGGATCGCATCGGACGGATGTTCGAAATTCTTGCGGAGGCACTCGATCCCTTCATCACGGAGCTGCTGTCACCGCAGATCGGTGACTCCGACTGGGTTCTCGTGGTCAAGCTGGCCGACCAGGAAAAGGGAATCACCGGCAAGTCTTACAGTCGAAAGGACCCTGGGCTTCAGCTCCGAATGCTGACTGAGGGGCTGACGGGCAGAGTCAAGCCGGGCTGGTACCCCTTCAAGGGTGTGGTCACCAGAGAGCATGAGGCGTACGCCAGCCTCCTTCGCGAGACCCGTAATCAATGGGCGCACAACGCTTCGTTCGACGACGACTCTGCGCTTCGCGCGCTCGACTACGCCCGACTGCTCCTGACGGCTGTCGGACGAACATCCGCCGCCGGCAAGGTTGATGCCATCCGCCTTGATCTCCGCCGCATCGCTACGGAGAAGCAGGACTCCCGAACGCTGAAGACGTTGACCGTCGTGCCAGGCACTTCCGGCGTTGCGCCCTGGCGTCAGGTGCTGAAGCCGCGAGACGAGGTGGCAACCGGCAACTTTCAGTCGAGCGAGTTCGCGGCGGACCTCTACAAGGTTGCGCGGGGCTCAGGCTTGACGAGCGGCGAGTACGCCGACCCGGCTCAGTTCTTCGCACGCACGTATCTCACGGAGGGGTTGCAGGACCTGATTGGCCGAGCGGTGCGTCGGCTGTCCGGGGACGCCAACGCGTCGCCAGTGGTGAACCTGCAGACGAATTTCGGCGGCGGCAAGTCGCACTCGATGCTCGCGCTGTGGCACCTGGCCGGTCGCTTGCCGCTTGAGCGGTTCCCGCAGGCCGCGCAGGAGCTGCTAACGGCGAACGGGTATCCCGCCGAGGGCATCGCCGCGACACGAGTAGCGCTCGTTGGTAACCACTTCGCACCTCAAGGGGAGGCGAAGGCCGACGGCACTCGGGTGCACACGCTCTGGGGCGAGCTCGCCTGGCAGCTCGGCGGGCGGGACGGCTACGAGATCGTTCGTGAGCATGACGAGAAGCACACGAATCCTGGCGGCGATCTTCACGTGCTGCTGGCGAAGTACGCACCCGCCGTCATCTTGATCGACGAGTGGGTCGCCTACGCACGTCAGCTTTATGGCCGAGAGGATCTCGCGGGCGGCACCTTCGACACGCAGTTCACCTTTGCGCAATCGCTCACCGAGGCCGCGAAGTCCACTCCGGGCGTGCTGCTGGCCATCTCCATCCCTGCCTCGCACGACGGTGACGACAGCGCTGAGGTACCTGGCGCGGCGGAAGAGGTAGGCGGCTCGAACGGCATGGAGGCGCTCAAGCGTCTGCAGAATGTGGTGCGTCGAGTAGCCGACCAGTGGCGGCCCGCCTCGAGCGACGAGGCCTACCGCATCGTGAAGCAGCGCCTGTTCGAAGCGGAGGACGCGAAGGCGCTCGCCCAGATCGCCGCGACATCGAAGGCGTTCGGCGAGTTCTATCGCGCAAATCAGCTGGAATTTCCGAAGGAGGCGCGCGACCCGCAGTACGAGCGACGGATCCAGCAAACCTACCCGCTGCATCCGGAGCTGTTCGACCGGCTGTACGAGGACTGGTCATCGCTCGAACGGTTCCAACGTACCCGCGGCGTGCTTCGGTTGATGAACGCTGTCATTCACGCGCTCTGGGCCGGAGAGGACCAGGGACCGCTCATCTTGCCGGGCTCCGTCCCGCTCGCTGTCGCTTCGGTGAACGCTGAGCTGACCCAGTACCTGCAGGACTCATGGAAGGCCGTCATCGATGCCGACGTGGACGGCGAGAACTCCGAGCCGGCGCGCATCGACGGCGACAAGCCGGTGCTTGGGCAGCGGTCGGTGACCAAGCGTCTCGCGCGCACCGTCTTCTTCGGCGCGGCACCCACCATCGGCACCGCGCACAAGGGCATCGACACGCAGCGGGTGTTCATCGGCGCTGCGGTCCCTGGCGACATCGTCGGCAACTTCCACTCCGCGCTGACGCAGCTCGGCGATCGGACGACCTACTACTACTCGTCCGCCGGCAAGCACTGGTACGACACCCACGCCAACATCACCCGCCGAGCGAAGGACGCAGCGGAGGCTCTGCACCAGGAGGACGTCTGGGCGGAGATCGTCAAGCGTCTGCGCAGCGAGGAGCGCCTTCGGTCCGACTTCGCGGGCGTGCATGTCGGCCCGACCGACTCAGCGGACATCCCGGACATCGACCAGGCCAGGCTCGTCGTCCTGCACCCGAGGTTCCCTCACCGGCGCAAGATCGCCGATTCCGCGGCCCTCAACTTCGCTCAGCAAGCGACGGAGCGGCGCGGAACGGGGAACCGGACCAACCGCAACATGGTTGTGTTCCTCGCGCCCGACGAGGAGCGCCTGGCCGAGTTGGACCAGGCAGCGAGGTCCTTCCTGGCCTGGAAGGAGATCACCGCGAAGGCGAACGAGCTCAATCTCACGCCGCAGCAGCTGTCTCAGGCCGAGGAGAAGTGCCAGCAGTTCAGCCGCACCGTGGACGATCGCCTAGCGCTCACCTACGTGTGGGTGCTGAACCCGGTTTCGCCCGACCCCGGCTCGCCGTTCCAGCTGGAGGAGGTGAAGGTCGACGGGCAGGCTGGCTCGCTTGCGGAGCGCGTCGCCAAAAAGCTCGGCAGTGCCGGCGCCTACTCGACGCAGCATGCGGCGCGGTCGATCCGCCTGGCGCTAGATACCCAAGTGCCAGCGGCTTGGTCGACGGGCCACATCTCCATCGGCGCGCTGTGGAGCCTCTACGCGCAGTACCCGTACATGCCGCGGCTTCGGTCCCGTGACGTCCTGACCGACGCGATCGACGGTCAACCGCTGCTCTGGCAGCTCGAGGGATTCGCTGTTGCCGATGGGTATGACGAGTCAGCAGGCCGCTACACGGGGCTCTGGCTCCCTGGCGAGACCGGACGAAGCCCGTTGTCCGATGCGAGTCTGATCGTCAAGCCGGGGCCTGCCGAGGCACAGCGCAACACTGACCGCGCGTCCATTTCGTCCGATCGTGAGCGGGATGTAGTTGCTCCTGCGGACCCAAGTACTCCGCCACGGTCGTTCGTCGGCGATCAACCGCCAACGCACCCTGCGAAGCGGGTCCCGACCCGATACGTCGGCAGCGTACCCATCAATGCGGATCGCTACTCGGCCGACTTCGCCAAGGTCGCAGCCGAGGTGCTGGCGAACCTCGCAGCGTCCGGTGCGCAATTAAAGATCTCGCTCGCGATTGACGCTGTTCTCCCTGGAGGTTTCACCGAGCAGCAGCTCAGGACCATCCGGGAGAACGCATCCACGTTGAAGTTCACCACCAACGAGTTCGAAACGGAGTAAGGCCCGGGCGCCGGTACTGGCCATCCTGTCTACCCCATCTGTTGAGAGGATCAAATCCTGTCCGAAGAACTGTCCTTATTTGAAGCGAGCCCGGAGGAAGTGGGCAATGCGCCGAAACGGATGTCGGATCGGCAACGGGCAGCCCTGCGAGATGCGTTTGCCCGCCTCGGTGTGGCAGCTGCGAAGGATCAGTTCGCGCTGGTTGAGACACTCACGGGTCAGCGCATCACCTCGCCACAGGATCTCGACAACCGACAGGCCCAGGCGCTCCTGATTCAACTCAACCGGCGCGCTGACCAGGCAACGCGGGTCTCGACCGGCAACGCATGGGCGGATCGTGAGGAGGAGACCTGGATCGACAAGTTGTGACGTGAGACGGGCGAGCTCGAGCACCTGCTCCGCGCCGGCGCCGCCCCCATTCACGATCGCGAGCGTGCAGGAGCAATTCTCGTCGAGGTTGAAATCGCCTCTTCTATGCAAGCGCGTTCCCTGGTATGAACAACGCGTGCGTCGGACAGCGAGGCCCGGGGATGTTCTTTCGACTCGGTCGCCGAGCGAACGGAGGACCGGTCCTCGGGCCCCCGCCACGACGGTGGCTGTCCTCGCTAAAGAGCTTGGCCTTCCTCAACCAGTAATACTGCGTACCCTCCGCAGCGGGGGGTTCAGCGTCCGGTTGGTCGATTCCCCGCTGTCACGGTCTGCCGTCGCCTGGGTGCGCAAGTCGCTGGCTGCGAGGAGTGCTGCGACCGGACGCGGCAAGGCAAAGAGCAAGCAACAGGGCGCTCGACGGCACCGCACGATGAAGAGGGAGATCGCTACGGCGCTGTCCACTCGCGCTCCGAGGACGGCCGCCGACTCGATCGCATGGGTCCGGGATAAGCACCGGCAGTCGCTCAAGCAGTGCGAATCGCTCCCGCTCAACAGTCCGGTCCGCGCGACACGGCTACGTGAAGTCTTGAAGCTGCAGGCTGCTTTTGAGCTGGCGGTGCGGCAGACGTGGGGTTCCAGGTTCCGCTCCGTGAGGACGCCACAGGCGACGCCCACGGTTGGAGCTGCGGGAGCGGACGCAGTGCGACCGTTCGCGGGACTGCCCGCCGTCACATACGGGCCAAAAAGCGACCAGTACTACGACAACCCGGTTTACGACAAGTGAGGCGCTCACGCACGAGGTGAGCGAGGAGACGGTTGACGTTAGTCGAGTAGCGCGCCCGGAGCGTTTCTGCTGCGAAAGCAGGGCAGACAGCGTGGCGTTCAGTGCCGTAGGAGCGGCGTCTCGGCCGCAAGCCGTGCGAGCTTCTCCGGGTTGCGGACGTAGTAGAGGCCCGAAATGCGGCCCGACTCCACTCGTGCTGCCAGCACCCCATCCACCTCGCCGTCGAGCGCGACCACGAGAGCCGGGCCGCCGTTCACCGTTGCGGCGTCGACGGTGACCATGCCGCCGGCCTTGCCGAGTGCGCCGAAGAGGAACCGAACCACCTTGTCCGCGCCGAGGATGGGACGCAGCGCCGCCTGTCGGATCCCGCCGCCGTCGGCCACCAGCGTGACGTCGGGGGCGAGCACATCGAGGAGACCCTGGACGTCGCCGGTCTCCATCGCTCGCCGGAAGGAGTCGAGCGCGGTCCGGACCTCGCTCGAGGGAACGTTCACCCGCGGACGGCGAGCGGCGACGTGCTCGCGCGCCCGATGGGTGATCTGCCGGACGGCAGCGGGGGAGCGGTTGACCGCGGCGGCGATCTCGTCGTAGCCCACGTCGAACACCTCACGCAGCACGAACACGGCCCGCTCGAGCGGCTCGAGCGTCTCGAGCACCAGCAGCATCGCCAGTGACAGCTGCTCGGCCAGCTCCGCGTCCTCGGCGACGTCTGGCCCGGTGAGCAGGGGCTCCGGGAGCCACTGCCCGATGTAGGTCTCGCGGCGCCGCTGCGCGGTCCGCAGCCGGTTCAGCGCCTGCCGGGTCGTGATGCGGACGAGGTACGCGCGCTGATCGCGCACCTCCGCGAGGTCCACCTCGGACCAGCGCAACCACGTCTCCTGCAGCACGTCCTCCGCGTCCGCGGCCGAGCCGAGCAGCTCGTAGGCGACCGTGAAGAGCAGGTTGCGGTGCGCTACGAATGCGTCTGTGGCTGGGTCAGTCATGCGTCCCCGCTCGTCGCCACCGCGTGCTCATGGACGTCGAGCATGGCGATCGTGGCGTCGTGCTGCACGTCGGCGACGCGGTTCCCGCGGGCGGGCTCGCGCAACCACCAGCGGAAGGCGCCGGGGTGACGGGCCTCCATCGCGAGCTCCCAGCGGATGCTGCCGCAGATCGTCCGCTTCAAGGCCGCGCCGCCGCGGCTCCGGATCACGAGGGGCGTCGGGACGTCGTCCCGCCCCGACACCTGGAAGAGCCCGCCTCTGCGGCCGAGGCTGAGGCATTGGCCGGCGAAGGCGACCTCGACCGGGCGTGGCGCCCTGCCGTCGATCCGGCTGAGCACGGTCTCGGCGGCCTGCGGACCGAGCTGCATCGCCGCCTGGCAGCTCATCCGGTACGGCGCGTCCGAGGGGGACGCCGCGTCGCCGGTCGCGACGATCCGCGGGGCGTCGATGCTCGTCAGCGTCTCGTCGGTGAGGAGGCGGCCTGCGGCATCCGTGGCGAGGCCGCTGCGGCGGGCGAGCTCTGGGACGCCGAAGCCGGTGGCCCAGGCCGTGATGCCGCTCGGGATTGTTCGCCCGTCGGCGAGCGTGACGCTGTGCGCGTCGACCGCGATCACCTCGGTGCCGTCGCCCTGCAGCACCGTCACGCCGAGGTCAGCGAGTCGTTGCGCGACAGCGTCACGGCCGCGAGTGTGCAGGGAGGGGGCCAGCAGGGTGCCGCAGAGCAGGGTTACCCGGCGGCCGGACTCTGCGAGCTCGGCCGCGAGCTCGATCCCGGTCGGGCCGGCACCGACGACCGTCACCAGAGCGTCCGGGGACGCCAGCAGCGCCTCCCGGAGCCGGCGGGCCTGCTCGAGGCCGGCGAGTGGCAGCGCGTGCTCCGCCGCACCGGGCACCCGCGGAGCGGCGGACGTGCTGCCGACGGCATAGACGAGGTAGTCGTAGGGGAGCGCGTCGCCGTCCTCCAGCTCCACCATGCGGTCGGCGCTGTCGATGCGCGTCGCGCTCCCGACGTCCAGCCTCACGCGGGGGTTCAGGATCCGGGCGAAGTCGAGCTCGGCCTCGGAACCGCGGGCGACGTGCTCGTGCAGCCGGATCCGGTCGACGAAGCGCGGCCGCGGGTTGAGCAGCGTCACGGTCAAGTCCTGGTGGCTCGTGAGGCGGTTCGCCGCCATCACGCCGGCATAGCCGCCGCCGATCACAACGACGGAGATGGGGTTCGACACGGGGTCTCCTTGTCCTGAGAACCAGACTGTCTTGGGGTTCGAACACGAGACACCGGCGGAGCCGTCGGTGTGACAGGTCGGCCGGAAAGAGGCCGACGGCCCGCCTCGGCCCTGGCAGTCCGCTGCGAGCCCCCTCCGCCTGTGGAGAGGCGCGCTGCTTGTCCGGTCCGGTCCGGAACACTGGCTGCCGCGTCGGGACAGCACCCGGCGACGACGACGAGGAGCCCTTCATGACCGCACCGACCGATTCCGGGCGGCGTCGCCTCGCGGCCGTCGTCTACAACCCCGTGAAGATCGAGGTGAACGAGCTGCGCCCGATCGTCGAGGCGGAGGAGCACGCGGCCGGCTGGGAGCCGACCCTCTGGTTCGAGACCTCGGAGGAGGACCCGGGCGGCGGGCAGGCCCGTGAGGCCCTCGAGGCCGGTGCGACCATGGTGCTCGCCGCCGGCGGCGATGGGACGGTCCGCGCGGTCGCCGAGGTGCTGGAGGGCTCGGAGGCGTCCCTCGCCCTGCTGCCCTCCGGCACGGGGAACCTGCTCGCCCGCAACCTCGACCTCACGCTCAACGACGTGCAGCACTCCGTGCACGCGGCCTTCGCGGGCGGCGACCGCTCCATCGACGTCGCCCTCGCCGACGTGTACCGCGAGGACGGCAGCCACACCCGCCACGCGTTCCTCGTGATGGCCGGCTTCGGCATCGACGCGAAGATGCTCGCCGCCACCGACGACGAGCTGAAGGCCAAGGTCGGCTGGCTCGCCTACGTGAAGGCGCTCGTCACGGTGCTCCGCGACAAGAACGTCCTGCGGCTCCGCTTCAAGCTCGACGACGAGGGCGTGCGGCGGTACCGCGCCCACACGATCATCGTCGGCAACGCCGGCTCGCTGCCCGGCAACATCCTGCTGCTGCCCGACGCGGCAGTCGACGACGGCCAGCTCGACGTCGTGATCCTCCGCCCGGAGCAGATCATCGGCTGGCTGCAGGTGATCGTGAAGGTGGTCTGGGAGAACGGCGTCCTGAGCCGCACGCCGCTCGGGCGGCGGTTCCGCACCCGCGAGGTGAAGGCGCTCAACTACCTGCGCGGGAAGACGCTCCGGATGCGGCTGAGCCGTCCCGAGGAGGTCGAGCTCGACGGCGACCCCTTCGGGAAGGCGGTCGGCCTGGTCATCCGCGTCGCCGCGGGCGGGCTCACCGTCCGGGTGCCCGCGGACGTCGCAGAGAAGCCTCAGCAGCCGGCGGAGGAGCTCGCCCCAGCCGAAGCCTGAGCTCCGCGCCTATCGCGCGGTCGCGAGCGCCAGCAGGAACTGGCCGCCGCCGGGCTGGATCGTCGTTGCGACGCGGAGCTCGGGCGCGAGCCGGGACAGCCGGTCGATGAGCCACTCGCCGGCCTGCTCGGCGTCGTCACGCGTGGGGCAGCGGGCGACGACCTCGCGGCCGCCCTTGCGGGACAGCCGTTCCACGGTCTCCACGATGGGCGCGGGATCGACGACGAAGAGCTGCGACGGCCACGGCACGACCGCCTTCACCGCACCCTTGCGGGTGTTGCAGGCGCGGTGCGCGAGCCGCTCCGGTGCCGGCGCACCCTTCTTCGGCTTCGCGCTCGTGACGGCGTCGATGCTGGGGCCGCGCGGATCGTTCACGCTTCTGTCGGGATCCACCGGCTCGTCGCACAGCCAGCAACGCCAGCCCTCGCGGTCGCCCACCTCGGTCAGGGTGCTCACGGCGTCGACGCTACGGGGTCACGGCACCCCCGTTCGTCGTGCGTCGCTCGACGGAGGGCGTCATCCGCGCAGCGTCCTCGGCGGTTCCGTCGAACATGGAGGGATGACCGTCCGACCCGCCTCCCCGGCAGGGCAGCGTTGAACCTCGAGGACCTCGCCCTGCGCCTCCGCGCCGCCGACGGGTCCGCCCGGATGCGCGCCGCGATGGACGCCGGCTCGAGCCCGTACCCGCCGGCCGCGGAGCTGCTCGTCGAGCGCTGCGGCATCGAACCGGACTTCTTCGTGCGGGACATGCTCACCTGGGCGCTCACGCGCCTCCCCGCGGATCGCACCGTGCCGCTGCTGGTCGAGGAGCTGTCGTCACCGTTCCCGCAGGCGCGCAGCCAGTCGCTGCACACGCTGTCGAAGATCGGCGACCCGCGGGCGCTGCCCGCGCTCACCTCTGCGCTGCTGCACGACGAGGAGGACGAGGTCGCTCGCGCCGCCTGGCGCGCCGCTGTCGCCCTGACGCCGATGGGGGAGCGTCCTGCGCTCGCGGCCGCCCTCGCGACGGAGCTCGGGCTCCGCAGCAGGGAGTGCTGGCGCACCCTCTCGGACTCCCTCGTGCGCCTCGGCGAGTCCGCCCGGGATCCGCTCGAGCACCGCGCCGCCACCGGCGCCTTCCTCGTGCGCGTGCACTCGCGCGCGACGCTGCTCCTGCTCGACGGTCTCGCACCGAGCTTCCCGACGGCGGTGGAGGAGGCCGAGCGTCTCGCGCTCGAGGTGGCCGCGCCCCCGAGGAGCACCGCCGACTGACGCCGCCCGTTCCCGCAGCCCGGCATCACGAGCCGTGCCGAGGAGAACGGGGCTCGCGGCTGACCCTCCGACTGGCCCCGCCACAATCGGTGCATGCCGCGGAACTCGAGCGACCTGCGACGCGACGCCGCGACCGTGATCCAGCCGGGCTTCGCCGGCGCTGCGCTGCCGGACTGGGTGGAGCGGCGACTCCGCGACGGCCTCGGCGGTGTCTGCCTGTTCGCGGAGAACGTCGGCACGCCGGAGGAGGTGCGGGCGCTGACCGACCGCATCCGCGCCGCACGGCCGGACGCCGTCATCGCGATCGACGAGGAGGGCGGCGACGTCACCCGCCTCCACGCCCGCGGCGGCTCGCCGGAGCCCGGCAACGCGGTGCTCGGGCGGCTCGACGACCTCGTCGCGACCGAGGCGTCCGCGCGGCGGATCGGCCTCGAGCTGGTCGCTGCGGGCGTGAACCTCGACTACGGGCCGAGCGCCGACGTGAACGTCGACCCCGACAACCCCGTGATCGGCACCCGCAGCTTCGGCGACGACGCGGAGCTCGCCGCCCGGCACGTCGCGGCGTGGATCCGGGGGCTGCAGTCGACGGGCGTCGCGGCGAGCGCGAAGCACTTCCCGGGTCACGGCGACACGGCGGTCGACTCGCATCACGGGCTGCCGGTCGTCGGCGTGCCGCTGTCCGTGCTCGAGGCGCGTGAGCTCGTGCCGTTCCGGGCGGCGATCGCCGCCGGCGTCGCGACGATCATGACCTCGCACATCGTGCTGCCGGCGCTGGACCCCACGACGCCGGCGACGATGAGCCGCGCGATCCTCACCGACCTGCTGCGCGAACGCCTCGGCTTCGAGGGCGTGATCGTGAGCGACGCGCTCGACATGGCCGGCGCCTCGGGCGAGATCGGGATCCCGGCGGCCGCCGTGCGGTCGCTCGCCGCGGGCGCGGACCTGCTCTGCATCGGCATTCGGAACACCGACGAGCAGATCCAGGGCATCGAGGACGCGATCGTCGCGGCGGTCGGATCGGGCGAGCTGGCGGAGGAGCGGCTCGCGGATGCCGCGCGTCGGGTGCGCGGGCTGGCGGTACCGCACACCCCGTCCGATGCGACCGGCGTGCTCGATCCGGGCCGGATCGCCTCGACGTTCGACGTGTCGGAGGGCGCCCGGCGGCGGCTGCACCAGGGCGGCGACTGGGCGGTGCTGCGGCTCGAGACGAAGCCGAACGTCGCCGTGGGGGAGTCGGTCTGGGGGCCGTTCGCGGCAGTCGCCGCCGATCCGGGGTCCGACGCCGCCCGGCGGTTCGGCGGCTGGCCCGTCGTGCCGGTGGATGCGACGACCGAGCACCGCATCGAGAGCCCGTTTCCGCGGGTGCTCGTGATCGGCCGCGACAACCACCGGCACCCGGCGGTGCGCTGGATCGTCGACGACCTGCGGGAGCGCGGGATGGAGGTCGTCTCCGTCGACATGGGCTG
The DNA here is from genome assembly GCF_029846255.1 of Amnibacterium sp. CER49. Lineage (GTDB taxonomy): Bacteria > Actinomycetota > Actinomycetes > Actinomycetales > Microbacteriaceae > Amnibacterium. The sequence goes on from NZ_JARVWQ010000002.1 coordinate 303,084, forward strand.
GCCGTCCCCGGACCGGCGCTACGCCGACATCGCGACCTTCGGCGCCTCGCGGGCCGTGGGGCAGGCGCTGCTCGAGCTGCTGACCGCCTGAGCGCCTACTCCGGCGTCTCCTCGACGACCCGCTCCGGAGAGGCCGCGCCGCCGGGGAAGAGCGGCAGCTCGTCCCGCTCCTCGCGCGAGCGCCCCGCGCTCGTCAGCGTGTCGTTCGCCTCGGCGGGCTCGCCGTGCGGCTCCTGCACGGGCGCGTCGCGGTGCTCGTCGCCGGCGGTGTCCGGGTCCTCGGGATGCGGCATCAGCGGTTCGGCCATCGACATGGGGTCAGGCTGCGGCGTCCGCGTGAACAGCGGCTGGACGCGGCGCCTCGAGGGTCTGGGGACGGGTCCGCAGCACGAGGAGGACGGCCGCGGCGACGGCGGCGAGCAGCGCGGTCGCCGCGCTCACCGTGAGCAGGTCGGGACGCAGGAGTGGCTGGCCGCGCAGCGCCTGCCAGGCGAGCAGTCCGATGACGCTCGCGTAGCCCGCCGCCGCGACGCGCACCAGGCGGACCCGGGTCCGCAGGTCGAGCGGGGTGAACGCGGCGAGCAGCCACGCGAGGATCGGCAGCGCCTGCAGCGCGTGGAGGCCGGCGAAGTGACCGATGCGCAGGTCGCCGTGCAGCGTGCTCCAGTCGGTGAGCGGCAGGCCGGGACCGCCGTCGGGCGCGCCGATCGTGTGGCCGCCGCCCGGGTTCCAGGTGGTGTTCGCGATCATCAAGCCGGCCTCGGCCATGCCGAGCAGCGCGAGCAGCAGCCCCCAGCGCAGGCCCGACGCGATGCCGGCGTCGGTGCCCCGGATGCGGATCGCGAGCAGCGCGAGCGCCGCGGTCGCGAGGAAGACCAGCGAGACGAAGCCGCCCATCGACTCCCAGACGACGGCGTCGAACGGGCTGCTCACGTTGAAGTGGCTCGTCGTGCCGCGCAGCACCTGCAGGTCGATGAGCACGAGCTCCGCCGTGAGCCCGACGCCGAGCGTCGTGCCGATCGCGAGCAGGAGGCGCCGATGGCCGCGCACGAGCGAGGCGATCCACTGCAGCGTCGCCATGTAGATCGTGATCGAGATCCCGAACTTCGCGGGCTTGAGCCAGGCGGGTGCGCCCTGGATCGTCCGCGCGTCGAGCACGAGGCCCGCGAGCGCGACGACGAGGGAGACGGCGGCGATGCCGGCGCCGAGGAGGAACACGGTGCGCGGCTCGAGGCGGCGTGCGCGCAGCAGGGCGGCCGTGGCCGGCAGCAGGGGCGAGGTGGTCATGGGGCGAGGCTGCTCTCGCGCCGCACCGGGCACATCGGCCCTCGGGGCAGGGGCGTCTCCGTCTGCGGGACGAGGCGGATCCGCCCCGGATGCGGGACGCTGGGCGCATGAACGGCCAGGATCCCGACGCCGCGAGTGACGCCGACGGCCTGCGCACCGACCGCATCTACGCGGCTTTCGCGGGCCTCGCCGGTGCCCTCGCGGTCGTCGAGGCGGCCGGTCGCTGGTGGGAGCTGCCGCTGATCGCGCTCGCGCTCCTGCCGTGGGCGCTCGCCGCCGCCGGCCGCGGCCCGCGCCTCTGGCTGTTCACGCTCCTCGCCATCGCTCCCGTCGTCCCGGTGGTGCTCGGGAACCACGCCGGCGTCGTCACCTTCCTCACCACGGGTGCGGTGAGCCGCTTCGCGGTGCGCTCGGACGACCGACGGCTGCTCGTGCTCGTCACCGCGGTGGTCGTCGTCCTGCCGTTCCTGCCGGCGCTCGGACACATCGACCCGTGGGCGTACGGAGCGCCCTACTTCGCGTTCGGCGACCTGTTCGGCGCGCTCATCGGGTTGCTCCTGCGGCGCGCGAACCGCCTCGCGGCCGAGCTCCGCGCGGTGAACGGGCGGCTGGCGACCGCGGCGGCGCGCGAGGAGCGGCAGCGCATCGCCCGCGACGTGCACGACCTCGTCGCGCACTCGCTCACCGTCGTCGTGCTGCACGTCGGCGGCGCGCGACGGGTGCTCCGCGCGGACCCCGGAGCGGCCGAGGAGGCGCTCGCCGAAGCGGAACGCGTCTGCCGCGAGGCGCTCGACGGCATCCGCGGCGTCGTCGGGCTGCTGCGCGAGGAGGGCGACCGGCCCGTCGTCACGCTCGAACTGGCCTCGATCGCGGACGCCTACCGCGCGGCCGGTCGGTCCGTCGAGCTCCGCGTCGACGGCGATGAGGACGCGCTGCCGCTCGCGGTCCGGGTCGCGGTCTACCGGGTGGTGCAGGAGGGTATCGCGAACGCGGCGCGGCACACCAGGCAGGGCGAGCGGATCGAGGCCGAGGTCGCGGTCGGCGGGGATGCGGTGGAGGTTCTGGTGCGCAATCCGATCGGTTCGTCCGAGGCCCGGCCCAGCGCCGGCGGCTACGGCCTCGTCGGGCTGCGGGAGCAGGTCGAAGCGCTCGGCGGCCGCATCACGGGCGCCGCCGTCGCCGGCGAGTGGGTGCTCTCGTGCTCGCTGCCGCTGCGGGTGGCGGCCGGGAGCGCGGCGTGAGCCGGCTGCGGCTCGTGCTCGCCGACGACCAGGCGATGGTGCGCGCCGGTCTCGCGCTCATCCTCCGCGCCGAGGACGACCTGACCGTGGTCGCCGAGGCGCCCGACGGCGCGGCCGCGCTCGTCGCGGTCGCGCGGCACGCACCCGACCTCGTGCTCATGGACGTCCGGATGCCCGGCACCGACGGGCCCACGGCGACGCGGCGCCTCAAGGCCGAGCCGGGCGCCCCGGCCGTGCTGATGCTCACCACCTTCGACGATGACGAGGTGCTCGAGGCCGCGCTCGACTCGGGCGCCGACGGCTTCGTGCTGAAGGACAGCCCGGCCGAGGCGCTCATCGCGGCGGTCCGGGCGGTCGCAGCCGGCGGCTCGTGGATCGACCCGCGGGTGCTGCCGCGCGTCATCGCTCGCGCGCGGCGCCCCTCCGGGCCCGGCGGGCACGACGCGCGGCTGCTGCAGTCGCTGACCCCGCGGGAGACGGACGTACTGCGACGCATGTGCCGGGGCGACAGCAACCAGGAGATCGCGGACGCGCTGCGGATGGGGGAGCGGACCGTGAAGACGCACGTCTCCGCGGTGCTCCTGAAGCTCGGGGCGCGCGACCGCGTCGGCGCCGTGGTCGCGGCGCTCGACGCCGGGCTGCCGCGCGACTGAGTCAGGACTCCTCGACGCCCGCACCCGGGACCCGCCCGTCCCACGACCACTGCTGCACGGGAAGGTCGCGGGGGCCCTCGTCGGTGGATCCGTGGTGCCGGTACATCGAGTTCCAGGTGGCCCAGGCGAAGTAGTCGTGCAGCACGGTCGCGAGCCGCTCGTCCCGATCGAGGCCGACGTCCCTGAGCGCGGCGTCGAAGCACGCGACGGCGCGCTCGTTCATCTCGTCGTGCGGCCCGTTGCCGCTGTGCAGGCGGACCACGTCCGCCTCTGTGCCGTAGCGCTCCGTGTACTCCGGCGGTCCGCCGAGCGCCTCCGCCCAGTAGGCCGCCAGCCGCTCGATGTGGTCGTCCCGGAAGCCGTGCGAGAACGCGTGCGACACGACCGGGTCGGCGAGCACGCGCGCATGCCACGCGTCGGCGAGGCGGCGCAGGCCGGGTAAGCCGCCGGCGCCCTCGAAGAGCGTGGGCATGCAGGAACAGTGCCACGAGGGCGCGACGAAGGGCAGGGGGGTGAGCCGAAGGGCTGTCGGAGGGGGATGAGAAGGTGAACACATGTTCGAAGAACGGGCTGCGCAGGCCGAGCGGCCGCGCGCCGACGTGCCTTCGGACCTGCTCTGGCTCGAGGCCTCCCTGCACTCGATCGAGCTCGCGTACTGGGCCGACACCGCGCGCTGCGACCCGGAAGCGCTGAAGGCCGAGCTCGAAGACCACGACGACCCGATCCACGCCGTGTTCAACACGCTCAAGGCCGCCGAGCGCGAGGTGCGGCGCGCGGAGGCGACTCGCGTCGAGGCGCTGTTGGCGGCCTACGACCTCACCCTCGCCGATGTCGTCGCGCGGTTCGGCCGTACCCACGGCGGCCGCGGCGGTTCCGCCGCGCGATCGTTCCTCAAGCAGGCGGCCGCCGAGGTCGGCACCACCGAGGGCGCGCTCGGGCGACAGCTCGACACCGCGATCGAGGTCCGCACGACCATGCCGCTCACCTGGCGCGCGTTCCTCGAGGGCCGGGCGCCGTGGCGCGCGGTCGACCTCGCCGTGGCGCAGAACCTCGGCGTGCCTCGGGACCGGATGCCGGAGTACGACGCGGTCGCCGCAGAGCTCGTCGAGCGCACGCACGCCGCGCGGCTCAAGGACCGCCTGCGCCGCGCCCGCGAGCGCCTGCTCATCGACACCGCGACCGAGCGGCGGAAGGCGGCCGACGCGGGGCGGCGCGTCGACTTCGAGCCGCTCGACGACGGCCAGGCGGTGCTCACGATCCGCGGCCCGGCACCCGAGCTCGTGGCGATCGACGCCGCACTCACCGCATCCGCCGTGGCGGCGAAGGGCGAGGCCGGCGAGACCCGGTCGATCGGCCGGCTCCGCTTCGACATCGTCGTCGACCTCGTGAACGAGTGGCTGCAGGCCGGCATGCGGCTGCCCGAGGCGGACGCCATGGTGACGTGCCGTCGGGGTGTCGCGGTCCAGCTCTTCCTCACCGTGCCGGTGCTCTCCCTGCTCGGCAAGGACACGGCACCCGCGGTGCTCGAGGGCTACGGCCCGATCGACCTCGAGCAGGCCCGCGAGCTCGCCGCCTCGGCCCCCAGCTTCACCCGGGTGCTCACCGACCCCATCCGCGGCATCCGCCTCACGATGGACCGCACCACCTACCGGCCCCCTGCGGACCTCCGCAGATGGATCCGCCTTCGAGATCCCGAGTGCCGCGACGCCGGGTGCCCTCGGTGCGGGCGCCTCACCGATCTCGACCACGCCGAGGAGTGGCAGCACGGCGGCGGCACGAACGCCGCGAACCTCGTCGGCATCTGCCGCAGCATGCACCTGCTGAAGTCGATGGGTCTCTGGTCCGAACGGCTCGAGCCCGATGGCTCCGTGGTCTGGACATCGCCGTGGAGGCGGACGATCACCGACCCGCCGCTCGAACCCGGCGAGCCCGCGCCGCGCGAGCTCTGGCCGACCGGCGTCTTCGCCGACGACGACTGCCCGTTCTGAGATCGATCTTGCGGCGGGTGTCCTCCGGCCGGTGTGCTGTCCGTCGTACGGATGAGCGCCCCTGCGGGCGCGACGATCCGAGGAGGAACCCATGCAGTACCTGATGCTCGTCCGCGTCGACCCCGACCTGCCCGTGGCCGCCGACGCCGATGTCGAGCCCTGGGTCGAGGAGGGCGCCCGCACCGGGATGCGCCTCGACGGCAACCCGGCCGAGGACCCGAGCACCGCGACCACCGTGCGCGTCCGCGACGGCGAGACCCTCGTCTCCGACGGCCCGTTCGCCGAGGTCAAGGAGTACGTCGCCGGCTACGACCGGTTGCAGGCCGACAGCCTCGAGCAGGCCGTCGCCTACGCCGCGAAGCACCCGGTCGCGAAGTTCGGTGCCATCGAGGTGCGGCAGGTGTGGGAGGGCTTCGTCGACGACGCCGACGACGTGCCCGCGCCGCGCGAGTCCGGCGTCGACTACCTCTTCCTGCACGTGCCCGACCGCGAGCTGATCAAGACCGCGACCCGGGAGACCGGCGACCCGACGGAGTGGGTGCGCAGGATCGAGCAGCGCCGCGCCACGCTCGGCGGCGACCGGCTCCGCGACGAGCCCGACACGAGCGCGACCGTCCGGGTACGCAACGGCGAGACGCTCATCACCCGCGGACCGTTCGCCGAGACGGCGGAGCAGATCGCGGGCTTCGACCTCGTGCGCGTCGACGACCTCGACGAGGCCCTCGAGCTCGCCGCCACCCACCCCACGTCGCGCATCGGGGCGATCGAGGTCCGCCCGCTCGTGATGTCGTGACGGCTGGATCATGAAGCTGTCGTCGTGACGGAGCCGCTTGCTGCCGCGTTCGCGGACGAGTGGGGGCGCGTCGTCGCCACCCTCGTCCGCGTCACCGGCGACTGGGCGCTCGCCGAGGACGCCGCGGCCGAGGCGTTCGCCGCGGCCGCCGTCACCTGGCAGCGCGACGGCGTGCCCCGCTCGCCCGGCGCGTGGCTCACGACCGTCGCGCGCAACCGCGCGCTCGATCGGCTCCGGCGCGCCGCCACCGAACGCTCGGCGCTCGAGTCCATCGCGGCGCTGCAGGAGACCCGGGGCAGCGGAGGGGAGGAGGACGCCGTGGAGCCCGACGACGTGCCCGACGACCGCCTGCGCCTGGTCTTCACGTGCTGCCACCCGGCGCTGCCGCTCGAGACGCGGGTCGCGCTCACGCTGCGCACCCTCTGCGGCCTCACGGTCGACGAGATCGCGGCGGCCTTCGGCGTCGCCGAGCCCGCGATGGCGAAGCGGCTCGTTCGGGCTCGGCAGAAGATCCAGCGCGCGCACATCCCGTACCGGGTGCCGAGCGGCGCCGCCCTGCCCGAGCGGCTCGCCGGCGTGCTCGCGGTGCTCTACCTGCTCTTCACCGAGGGCTACGCGCCGAGCGGCGGCGACGACGTGGTGCGGCCGTCGCTGTCGGGCGAGGCGATCCGCCTCACGCGGGTGCTCGCGACGCTGATGCCGGGGGAGCCGGAGGTGCTCGGCCTCCTCGCGCTCGAGGTGCTGCAGGACTCGCGCCGCGCGGCGCGGACCACGGCGGACGGCGCGCTCGTCCCGCTCGAGGAGCAGGACCGCGGCCGCTGGGACGCGGACCGGATCGCGGAGGGCCGGCGCGCGCTCGAGGCCGCCGACCGGCTCGGCGGCCCGGCGGGTCCCTACCTGCTGCAGGCGCGGATCGCGGCTGAGCACGCCCGCGGCGACGCGGCGGACAAGCACGCGATCCTCCGCTCGTATGACGCACTCGTGTCGCTCACGCCGTCGCCCTACGTGGCGCTCGCGCGGGCGATCGCGGTCGGGGCCGCCGACGGGCCCGACGCGGGCCTCGGCGCGCTCGCCCGGCTCCGCGCGACGGGTGCGCTGCCCGGCAACCACTACCTGCCCGCCGCGGAGGCGGACCTGCTGCGCCGCGCGGGCCGGCACGGCGAGGCGGCGGCCGCCTACCGCAGCGCGCTCGACCTCGTGCGCAACGGGGCCGAGCGCGACTTCCTCGAGCGACGGCTCGCGGAGGTCGCGCCCGGCCCGCGTCCCTGAGCAGGTCCTGCGCCGGCGGGTTCGGGCGGCGTCAGAGCAGCGGCAGCGCCGCCTCGGCCGGCTCGCCGGAGGGCAGCTGCACGGCGTGCCCGAACCGCATCAGGTTGTCCGGGTCGTAGCGGCGCTTCGCCTTCGTGATCGCGTCGTAGGCGTCCGGGCTCCAGGCGCGGGCCCGATCCTCGGCGTCTCCCGGTCGCCCGTGGAAGTTCACGAGCGTCCGCCCGGTCGACCAGGGGCGGAGCGCCTCGAGGAACGCGGCGATGGCGTCCGGCACCATCGCGGCGATCGGCGGCGCGAGCACCCCGACCGCCTGCGTGATCCACGCGGCGTCGCGGCCCGAGACCGCGTCGAGCACCGGCGACGGCTTCCCGAGGGCACCGCCGAGCAGGCGCAGCTCGACGAGCAGCGCCGGGAACTGCTTGCCGGGCCCCGCGACGTCGAGCAGCGCGCGCTGCGCGTCCTCGTCGAAATCGGTGAGCAGCGCACCGCCGTTCTCGAAGGGCAGGGGGTCGGCCGGATCCATGCTCACGAGGTCGACCTGCTCGTAGCCGAGCGGTCCGACCATGTCCATGACGGGCGTCGACACGTGGCGCATCGGGGCGATGAGACGGTCGCCCTCCTCGGCGGTGCCGGGGTAGGCGAAGCGGAGGTGCACGAGGAACCGGCCGCGGATGGGCTCGGGGATGAACTCCTCCGGCGGCAGCCGCAGGAGCGCGATCGACGGGCACGCGTCGTCGGGCAGCCCGGCGACCCAGGCGCGGAAGGCGGTGAACACCTCCTCGGCGTCCTCGCCGGGGTACATGATGCTGCCGCCGTAGAAGTCGGTCAGCGGGATGAGGTCGAGCTCGAGGCCGGTGACGACGCCGAAATTGCCCTTGCCGCCCTTCAGCACGGCGAAGAGGTCGGCGTCGTGGCCGGCGTCGACGGTGCGGCTGCGGCCGTCCGGGGTGACGACGTCGATGCTGCGCACGAAGTCGGCCGCGAAGCCGAACGCGCGGCCGAGCACCGGCAGGCCCCCGCCGAGGATGTAGCCGACGATGCCGACGTCGCTGCTCGAGCCGTTCAGGGCGATGAGGCCGTGCGGCACGATCTTCGGCAGCAGGTCCTTCCACTGCACGCCGGCGCCGACGCGGGCGGTGCGGGCGGCGATGTCGACCTCGACGTCCTTGAGCAGCCGGGTGCTGATGAGGAGCCCGTCGTACATCGCGTCCGTGACACCGTGCCCGGTGGACTGCGCGGCGATCGGCAGCTTCTGCGCCGCCGCCCAGCGCACGCCGGCCGCGACGTCCGCGGCGCTCGCGGCCTCGAGCAGGGCGTCGGGCTCGTGCTGCACGGCGACGTTCCAGGGCCTCGCGGCTTCCGCGAAGCCCTCGTCCCCGGGCCGGAGCACCCGGCCCTCGACCTCGTCCTGCAGATCCGCGATGGCCATGGCGACCGTCATCCGTGCTCCCGCGATGCTCAGGTGCGGCCGCGTCGCCGCACGCCGCACCGACGCTAGGGGCGCGGCGCAGGGCGAGGCCATACGTGGTTCTGCGTATCCCGGGACCTTCGGCCCTCTTGCGGCGCCTGCGCGGCGGGTCCAGCGTGACGACGGCTCCGCGGCCGCGTGCCCGGCGCCGATTGTGAGGCGTGGATGGGTGGAGCGTCGCGCGCGGCGGTCTGAGGACCGGGACCACGCGTCGGCGGGTCGAAGCAGCACCTGGGACGTCCCCGCCCTCGAGACGGGCCCGCCGGCCACGCCGGATCGAGCATCCGGTCGCCCGGTTCCGCCGCGCCGCCCTCTGCCGGCGCGGCATCGCAGAACCTCGAGCATGAGAGGTAGAGGCCGATGTCGCCTTCTCCCACGTACCGTCGGGAGCGCAGAGTCCTGCAGCTCCTCCTCGCCTTCCTGATCGCGCTCTTCCTGCCCGCCGCGCTGATGGGCGCGGCGACCTCACCGGCGCACCACCATCCCGTCACCTGGCGGGTGCTCGCCGGCAACCAGTCGCACGACCTCGCCATCCAGGGCATGTCGTACCTGCCGAAGAACATCTGGATCGACGCCGGCGACACCGTCCACTGGGTGGCCAACTCGGCCGAGCCGCACACGGTGACCTTCCTCGCCGCCGGGCAGACCCTCGCGAGCACGCAGCCGTTCAACCCCGGGAACCCGCAGCAGACGACGGTGGTCGGCGGCTCCTCGTACGACGGGCACTCCTACTACAACTCGGGCGTGCTCACGACCGAGGCGCAGTTCGGCTTCGGCATCACCCCGGTGCAGAGCTACTCGCTGCGCTTCCCGCACCGCGGCACCTTCACCTACTGGTGCCTCCTCCACGGCGCCGCCATGAAGGGCGTCGTCCACGTGCAGCGCGCCGGGGCGCACTACCCGTACACGCAGCGTCAGTACGACGCGCAGGGCGTCCGTGCCGCGAACCGGATCCTGAGCGACGGCTACGACCTGTGGGAGGAGACCGCCGAGCACGCGAGCAACCACAGGGTGCTCGAGGGCAACGACGACGGGACCGCGATGGTGATGCGCTTCATCCGGCCGACCGTGCACGTGCGCGTCGGGCAGTCCGTCACGTTCGCGAACATCGGGATGGGCGCTCCCCACACCGTCACGTTCGGTCAGGAGCCCCCGAACCCGTTCCCGCCGTCGGGTGACCCGAAGCACTACGCCGGAGGGAACCTGAACTCCGGGATCCAGCCGCCGGGCGCGAGCTTCACCGTGACGTTCACGAAGGAGGGGACGTTCTCCTACATCTGCGCGCTCCACGACTACATGGGGATGGTCGGCAAGGTGGTCGTCGAGGACTGACACCATCTGCACGAGACGGGCGGCGCGTGTCCTCCGGGGCGCGCGCCGTTCGTCGTGCTGACGATGGCGCGACGACGCCGAGGAACTGGAGGACGAGATGGTGGACATGCTGCTCGAGCTGGTCGTGGTGCAGGTCGCCGACGTCGACCGCGCGAAGGCCTTCTACACGGCGCAGGCGGGCTTCGTGCTCGACCACGACGTGCAGCCGGCGCCCGGGGTGCGGGTCGTGCAGGTGACGCCGCCCGGCTCGGCGTGCTCCATCGGCTTCGGCTCGGGGCTGCCCGTCTACGAGCGCGACGGGGGCCCGATCCGCGATCTGCACCTCGTCGTGACGGACCTCGACGGCGCGATCGCCGAGCTGCGCGGGCGCGGCGTCGCGGTGAGCGAGCCCGTCGACGTCGGTGGCGGCGTGCGCTACGCCGGCTTCGCCGACCCGGACGGCAACAGCTACGAGCTGCAGGAGCTCGCCTGGCGGCGCGGCGTCTGACCTGCTCGACCGCGCGCTCTGGACACGGCCCGCGGTCGGGCGTATCACTGCCTCCATGACGCGGCGCGTGGTGGTCGCCTGGAACGGTTCGGCGGCGGCGGGCGAGGCCCTGGAGTGGGCGGGACGGCACTACCCGGAGGCGGAGCGGATCGAGCTCGTCGAGGTCGACGGGCGGGGGAGCCGCGCCGATCCCTCGCACCGTGACGCCGAGGCGGCGGCCGAGGCGCTGCGGCGGCAGCGGCCCGGTGCGGCGGTGGCGGTGGCGCACGAGCACGGCGACCTGGTCGAGACCCTCGCCGGCCGGACGGCGCCCGACGCGCTGCTCGTGCTCGGCGGCCGGGAGCACGAGGAGTCGCGGCTCGGGCACCGCACGTCGACCGCCTACCGCGTCGTGCTCGATGCCGAGGGGCCGGTGGCCGTCGTGCCGCAGGCGTTCCGCGGCGGCAGCGCGGTCGTCGTCGGCATCGCCGGTCCCCACGACGACCCGTGCGTCGTGCTCAGCGCCGCGGAGGAGGCGACGCGGCGGCACCAGCGGCTCGTCGCCGTCCACGTGCCGAAGCCGCTGCTCGGCGTCGGCCTCGGCGCGCTGCCCGGCGAGTCCGTCGCGCAGGCCCGCGAGCTGCGGGACCTCGAGCGGATGGTCGACGACGCGCTGGCGCCCGTGAAGGAGCGCTACCCGAGGCTGCCGGTCGCGAAGCACGTGCTCCGCGGCCGCGCCGCCGACGTGCTGCTCGCGGAGGCGCGGTCGGCGTCGCTGCTCGTCATCGGCCGCGACGACGCCGCGCCCCGCGACCGGCGGCCGGTGACGCACGGCGGCATGCTGCTGAGCCCCGCGCCGGTGGTCGTGGTGCCACCGGGCACGGAGCTCGCGCAGGCCTCCTAGCCGGCGTCGCGGGCGGCGAGCATGCGGCGGCCCGTGTCGACGCCGTCGAGCAGTGTGGTGCGTACCGTCGGGTTCACGCCGTCCTGGTGCGCGGCGCCGGTCGCGGCCTCGAGGAACGACTGGTCGAGCACCGCGAACGGGAACATGCCGCGGATGATGCCGAGCTGGCCGAGCATGCCCGCGTCGCCGAACGAGGCGAGCACCTCGAGGTAGCGCATCGGGTACTCGGCGAGCAGCTCCCCCTGCAGGGGCCGCCAGAAGCTGCGGGCGACGCGGCCGCGGGCTGGGCCGGCGGGCACGCGGCGCTCGATCATCATCGCCTGCCAGAGCTCGCGCTTCGCCTCGGCGTCCGGCCGCGCGCCGCGGGCGGCGAGCGCTGAGGCGAAGGCGTCGGGGTCGGGGTCGCGCTCCTGCAGGGCGGTCACCGCGGCGTCGTCGAGCCGGCCGAGCTCGGCCTGCCGGATGAGCACCCGCCAGGCGAGGTCGACGTCGTCCGCGGCGGCGCGCTCGAGCAGGTCGAGCTGCGCCTGCTCGGTCGCGACCGCGGCGAGCGTGCGGAGCGCCGGCTGCCGGTGCTCCCGGGACTCCGCGAGGGTCTCCGCGGTCGCGGCGAGCCGGGCGGCGAGCTCCGGGATCCGGTCCGTGGGCGTCCAGAGCTCGACGGCCGAGAGCGCCAGGGTGAGCAGCCCTTCGACGACGGCGGGGCTCGTCTCGACCGCGAGCACGTCCGTGACGACGTGGGCGAACGCCTCGCCCTCGAGCTCGCCCTTCACGAGCATGTCCCAGAACGTCGTGACCGCGAGGGTGCGCGAGAGGGCGTCGGGCAGCTTCGCCGCGTGCGCGCGGAGCGCGACGAGCGACGCGGCGTCGGGACGGACCGCGGCGAAGGTGAGGTCGCCGGCGTTCACGAGCGACACGGATCCGCCGGGCAGCTCGATCGGCGTCTCGCGGCCCGACACCTCGACGGACACGCGGCCTGCCGGCACGAGTTCGTCGCCCGCGATGTCGAAGCCGGCGATCTCGAGCCGGTGCGGTCGCGGACGGCCGCCGTCCGGGGCGGTGGCGACGAGCGTCGAGCCTGCGAGCTCGAGGGTGTCGGTGCCGGCGCGGTCCAGCCAGTCGGTCGTCCAGGCGCCGAGGTCGCGGCCGGAGGCGGCGGCGAACGACGACATGAGGTCGTCGAGGCGCGTGTTGCCCCAGGCGTGCCAGTGGAAGTAGGCGCGGAGGCCGTCGACGAACGCGTCCTCGCCGAGGTAGGCGGCGAGCTGGTGCAGCACGGCCTCGCCCTTGTCGTAGGTGATGTCGTCGAAGTTCGCCATCGCCTGCTGCACGTCGGGCACGTCGCCGCGGATGGGGTGCGTCGCCGGCCCCATGTCCTGCCGGTACCCAGCGAGCTTCGAGTCGAGGAGGTCGGTCGCCCACGCGTCCGTGTACTCGGTCGCGCCGACCATCGCCCAGGTCGCCGCCCACGAGGCGAACGCCTCGTTCAGCCAGAGGTCGTCCCACCAGCGCATCGTCACGAGGTCGCCGAACCACATGTGCGCCATCTCGTGGAGGATCACGTTCGCGCGGCCGGAGCGCTGCCGGAAGGTCGGTGCGCTGCGGAAGAGGAAGGCGTCGGTGTGGGTGACGCTGCCCCAGTTCTCCATCGCGCCGCCCATGTCGGGTACGAACACCTGGTCGTACCGCTGCTGCGCGAACGGGAAGTCGAAGCGCTCGCCGAACCAGGCGAGGCCGCGGGCGGTGAGGTCGAAGAGCTCGTCGGCGTCGCGCTCGAGGAACGGCACGAGCGACTGGCGGCAGTAGAGGCCGAGGTCGTAGCCGCCGACGGTGCGGCGCACCTGGTGGAAGGGGCCCGCGTTCACGACGGTGACGTAGGGGGAGAGGGGCGGGGTCGGCAGGAACGTCCAGCGCTTCGCGTCGCCCTCCGGCTCGACCTTCTCGGGCGCGCTGTTGTTCGTGACGGTCCACGTCGCGGGCGCCAGGGCGGTGAAGCGGTGCACGGCCTTGAGATCCGGCTGGTCGAAGCACGCCCAGAGCCGTCGGGCCTCGTCGGGCTCGAACGTCGTCCAGAGGTAGACGAGCCCGTCCTTCGGGTCGACCGTCCGCAGCACGCCCTGCCCGGCGTCGGTGTGCGACTGGCTCGAGACAACGACGAGCTCGTTGAACGAAGCGAGGCCGGGCAGAGGCAGACGCCCGTCGGCGACGGTGCGGACGTCGAGCTCGGTGCCGTTCAGGCTCGCCCGCTCGACGTCGGCGACGACGTCGACGAAGGTGCTGCTGCCGGGGGTCCGGCAGGTGAACGCGATCGTCGAGGTCGCCCGGATCGTCGGACCGTCGAGCAGGCCGGTGAGGTCGACGTCGATGTCGTAGCGCTCCACGGCGAGCAGCGCCGCGCGCTCCTCGGCCTCGGCGCGGGTCAGGCTGGCGGGCATGGATCCTCCTCGATCGGGCAGCGGCCGCTCGTCAGGCTATTGCGCGGATGGTGGGACCCCACGGAGTGCGAGAGTGGCCCCGTGGTCGACCTCCGGTTCTCGGGCGAGGTGTGGTTCTGGCGCGGACCCGCGCCGTTCCACTTCGTGACGGTGCCCGAGGAGGAGGCCGCGGTGCTCGCCGGGCTCGCGCCGACGGTCACCTACGGCTGGGGGATGATCCCGGCGAGGGTGCGGATCGGCTCGACCGAGGCGCGCACGTCGCTCTGGCCGAAGGACGGCGGCTACGTGGTGCCGATCAAGAAGCTGCTGCAGGACGCGGAGGGCGTCGGTGTCGGTGACGTGGTCGAGGTGTCGCTGCGGATCTGAGCCGCGTGCGGGACCTCCGACCCGGGCCGGACGGCCCGTCCCGACGGCCGCTGTCGGAGGACGCTGACGCCATGCCGACATTCATCGACGTGCACGACGGGTTCGTGGGCGTCACGCAGGAGCAGCTCGCCGAGGCGCACCAGGCCGACCTCGACATCGAGGCGTCCGAGGGCGTCCACTTCGAGAAGGCGTGGCTCGACCCGGAGAGCGGCAAGGTGTTCTGCCTCTCCTCGGGGCCGTCGCGCGAGGCGGTGATGCGCATCCACGAGCGGGCGGGCCACGCCACCGACCAGGTGTACGAGGTGCCGGTGCAGGTCTAGGCGAGGACGAGGCCGGGCTCCGAGGAGCCCGGCCTCGTCCTCGTCCGTCAGACGTCGATGAGCATCGGCTCCGCGGCGGCCTCGAGCCGCGGCTGCGGCACGGACGTGCCCGGCCTCGGCGTCGAGGCGACCGGCCCTGCGGTGCTCGGGGTCGAGGTGAGGCTGAGGCCCTGCGAGCGGCGGCGGAACACGACGCCTGCGAGCACCGCGCCGAAGGCGAAGAAGCCGGCGCACCACCAGAACGCGACGCCGTAGCCGTGCACGGCGGCGGCCGCGGCGACCGCCTTCGCGGCGGAGGCCGTCGCGGGCTGGTGCGCGGCGACGTAGTCCGTGGCGGCGGTCGCGGCGAGGGTGTTGAGCAGCGCCGTGCCGATCGAGCCGCCGACCTGCTGGCTCGTGTTCACGAGCGCGCCGGCGACGCCGGCGTAGCGGCGGTCGACGCCGAGCGTGGCGGTCTGCATCGAGGCGGGCATGATCGAGCCCATCCCGGCGCCCATGAGCATCAGCGGCACGAGCACGTCCGGCGCGTAGGCGCTGTGCACGCCGAGGCGGGAGAGGAGCACCATCGCGGTGGCGGCGAGGGCCATGCCGATCGGCACGAGCACCTTCGGGCCGAAGCGCGGCACGAGCAGGTTCGTCCCGAGCTGCGCGGCGAGCACGAGCATGCCGATCATCGGCAGGAACGCGACGCCGGTCTGGATCGGGGAGTAGCCGAGGGTCGTCTGCACGTAGTAGGTGACGAACAGGAAGACGCCGAACATGCCGATCGCGGCGACCATCACCGAGGCGTAGGCGGCGCTGCGGTTGCGGTCGCGGAGGATGCCGAGCGGCAGCAGCGGGTGGCCCGCACGGCGCTGCCAGGCGACGAACGCCGTGAGCAGCACGCCCGCGGCGGCGAGGAAGCCCCAGGTGGCGGGGGAGCCCCAGCCGTCCGACTCCGCGTTCGAGAAGCCGTAGACGAGGCCGAAGAGCCCGGCCGAGACGAGCAGCGTGCCGGGCACGTCGAGGCGAGGGCGCGGGCCGGTGCGCGGGGCGCTCGGCACGAGCAGGATGCCGCCGACCACGGCGACGACCGCGACACACACGTTGATGTACAGGTTCCAGCGCCAGTCGAGGTCCTGCGTGAGCAGGCCGCCGAGCAGCAGCCCCACCGCGCCGCCCGCGCCGGCGAGCGCCCCGAAGACGCCGAAGGCGCGGGCGCGCTCCTTCGGCACGGTGAAGGTGGTGGTGAGCACCGCGAGGGCGGTGGGAGCGAGCACGGCGGCGAAGACGCCCTGCAGCGCTCGGGCCGCGACGAGCAGACCGAAGCTCTGCGCGGCGCCGCCGAGCGCGGAGGCGAGGGCGAAGCCGACGAGCCCGAGCAAGAAGGTGCGCTTGCGGCCGATCAGGTCGGAGAGGCGGCCGCCGAGCAGCAGCAGGCTGCCGAAGGCGAGCGAGTAGGCGGTGACGATCCACTGGCGGTCGCCGTCGCCGAAGCCGAGGTCGGCCTGGGCCGACGGGAGCGCGATGTTCACGACGGTGGCGTCGAGCACGACCATGAGCTGGGCGAGCGCCACGACGGCGAGCGTCCACCAGCGGCGGTTCGAGGGCTGCGGGGCTCCGGCGGAAGCGGGGGGTTGGAGCGAGGTCATGCTCGAAGACTATACGGAACTGTCAGGTTCCGGATATGACCAGTTCCTGAACGTGTCCGTGTCGCAATATGGTATGATCGGGCCCGAGATGGAGGAGACGTCCGCGATGACGCAGACCGATCAGGTGCTCGGCCCCGATGAGGTCGCGGCAGACCAGCCCGGCCGGCCGGGCCGCAAGCGGGACCACTCCCGCGATCCCGAGATCCTCGCCGCCGCCGTCGACGTGCTCGCCGAATGCGGGTACGACGGCATGACCGTCGACATGGTCGCCACGCGCGCGAAGGCAGGCAAGGCCACCGTCTACCGCCGCTGGCCCTCGAAGGCCGAACTCGTGATCGACGCGGTGGCGTGCATGAAGCAGGCGCCGTCGACCCTCGAGGAGCTGCCCGACACCGGCACGCTCCGCGGCGACCTCGTCGCCCTGATCCGGCCGCATTCGCTCGACGACGCGCAGCGCAAGGCGCAGGTCATGGGCGGGCTCGTCTCGATGCTGTCCCGCGACCCGCATCTCGCCGACGCGGTCAACGAGGCCATCGTCGAGCCCCGTGCCCGCGTGAACCGCCTGCTCATGGAGCGCGCCCGCGACCGCGGCGAGATCGCCCCGGGCACCGACATCGACACGGTGGCGCACATCGCCCCGTCCATGACCGCGTTCCGCACCATCGTCCAGCGCAAGCCGGTCGACCGCGACTGGGCGCTGTCCATCATCGACGGCGTGGTGCTGCCGGCGCTCGGTCTGGCGCCGGGCGAGCCGCGCTGACCGCCGTCTAGCCCCGGCGGATCCGCTCGGCGAGACGGAGGAGATCGAGCACGGCGCGGAGCCGCTCGTCCGGATCGGGAAGGGCTTCGAGCGGCTCGTCGAACCGGGGCGCCGACGGCACGACCGCGCGGACCCGCCGTTCGAGCGCCGGGGGCACGCCGAGTGCGACGAGGGAGTCGAGGTTCCGGGCGAGCTCGAGCGCGATCGGCGCCGGCAGGGTGCCGAGCTCGACGAGCACGGGATCGAGCACGTCGTCGCCGCCACGCGCGATCCGCCCGGTGAGGGCGTCGAAGACGAGGAGCGAGGCGGCGAGGGCGCCGGCGCCCTGAGCCAGCGCGCGCCGCGCGAGGTCGTGCGCCGCGGTGTCCTGGCCGAGATCGAGCCGCCGCGACGCCTTCGTGAGCAGGTTCGTCGCGGCGCGGAGCGCGACGTCCTCCTCGGCGCTCTCCCGACGGTAGGAGGCGCGGGTCGCCCAGCCGAAGGCGCTGCGGTCGAGGCGCTGCTCGAACTCGGCGAGGGCGCGCTCAGGATCGGGAGGGCCGGCCATGGTGCGACGGTAGCGCCCGGGGAAGCATCGGCTGTCGATCCGTCCGGGGACTTGGATATCTTGACCGACGAGCGATGCGGGAGGCCGGGATGACGGACCTGAGCACCGTCGTGCTGCGTCCGCTTCGCCACGGCGACGCCCCGGTGCTCGCGTCCTGGGGCCGCGACGAGGTCTTCCGGCGGGCGGCCGGATGGTCCCTGCCGGACGGCGACAACCACCTCCGCTACTTCGAGCGCGCGATCGAGGCGCCGAGGCGCGGCGTGACGTGGCTCGGCGCCGTGGAGGGCGAGCGCGTCGTCGGCGTCGTCGAGCTGACGCGGCTCTCGCTCAGCGAGATCGAGCTCGGCTTCAGCATCGGACCGAGCTCGAACTGGGGCCGAGGCCTCGGTGGCCGCATGGTCCGCGCGGCGCTCGAGCTGGCGGGGCGGTCGCTCGGGGCGCGGATCGTCCGGGCGACGACCGAGGAGTCGAACGAGCGCTGCCGGCGCACCCTGGCGCGGGCGGGCTTCCACGAGGTCGATCGCGACGGCCCGACGCTCCGCTACGTGCTCGAGCTCGCGGCCTCCGGAGCGGGCGGCGCCGCCTCGGCGGCGTCCGGCGATCCGGCGGCGTCCCGGGCCTGATCGGGCTGCGGCTCGTCGATCGGCGTCGGCGGGTTGCGCGCCATGAGCAGGACGCCGCCGATCGCCACCGCCTCGGCGACCGCGAAGACGACGAAGCTCCACGGCGGGGCGCCCCGCGCCTCGTCGAGCAGCCCGATGCCGACCGACACGGCGACGAGCGGATCGATGACGGTGAGCGCCGCGACGACGATGTCGGGGGAGCCCGAGCCGTAGGCGATCTGCACGAGCGAGATGCCCGCGAGCCCCGCGACCGCCGCCGCAGCGACGACGAGCAGCGTGAACGGCGTGGTCGGGTCGACGAGGCTCCCGTGGTGCAGCGAGGCGCCCGCGCGGTCGAGCACGATCTTCATGAGGGTGGCGACGAAGCCGAAGCAGACGCCGCCGCCGAGCGCGAAGGCGAGCGGCGGCATCCGCTTCCGTCCGACGAGCCAGCCGACGCCGACGACGACGAGCACGGCGGCGAGCAGCGCGAGCACCGGCACGACCGCCGGGATGCCGGCGGGGGAGGAGCGGGTCGAGGCCGCGGCGGTGAGCACGAAGGCCGTGATGCCGATGACGCAGAGCACGATGCCGACGACGTTGCGGCGGTGCAGGCGGGAGTGGTCGAGCGGGCGGCTGAGCAGGGCGGTCGCGACGAGCGACAGCACTCCCAGCGGCTGCACGACGGGCAGCGGGGCGAGCAGCAGCGCGACGAGCTGCAGCACGATCGCGACGACGAGGAACGATGTGCCGAGCAGCCAGCCGCCGGTGCGCACGAGGGTGAGCAGCTGCCGGAGGCTGAACCCGGAGTGCACGCCCTCCGGGCTGCGCTCGTCGACCGAGCGCACCCCGCGGTTCTGGAACTGCGCCCCGAGGGCCAGGACCACCGCGCCGATCAACGCCGCGACGACGCCCCCGACCACCATGCGCCGACGTTAGGCGCATGGGATGTGCGCCTGCCCGACGTGGTCGGCGCAGCCCGGGATCAGTCCGGGATCAGTCGGGGACCTCGCCGTCGAGGTCGTCGCTCGCGAGGCGCTCGTTCGCCGGGCGGTTCGGCAGCGGCAGGTCCTCGTCGTTCACGGCCTCGCCGTCGCCGGTCGTCGGCGCCTGCTCGCCGGGCTCGCCGTACGTGTCCTGCTCGGCCCCGGGCCGGTCGCCCGATCGCTCCTGCGGGTCGGCCTGCTGCGCCGGCTGCTCACGGGGCAGCGCGCCGGGCTGCTCGATCTCGGGCGGGTGCTGCTCGGTGCTCGACATGGCGGCAGCCTGCCGTCCACGCCGGGGAGCGGGATGAGAAGGCGGGATGAGCGGTCCGGATGAGCGCTGCGCGCCGAGCACCAGGCGTTGCCCCTCGGATGCGGCATATCGGCGGATCGTCTGCGGGAACTAACGTCGACCCCGCGCGGAGGAACGGGATCCGCCGCGCCGGGGGAATTCGATGAACAAGGGTCTGCGCGCGCTCGCGATGCTCGCCGCGGTGCTGCTGCCCGCCGGGATCGCGACGCCGGCCGTCGCCGCGCCGCTGCCCTCGGGCGCCGCTCCGTCCGACGCAGCGCACCACGGCACCGGCGCCGTGCTGCGTCCGGGGACCGCTCCGACGGCCGCCGCGCGGCCGATGGTCCAGACGGCGCTCCCCGCGTCCGTCGACCTCACCGCCTGGGCTCCGCCCGTCGGCGACCAGGGCGTGCTCGGTTCCTGCACCTCGTGGGCTGTCGGCTGGACGATGGCCGGCTGGTACGCGCGCAAGGCCGGGGTCGCACTCGACTTCGCACCGATGTACCTCTACTCGCAGGTGCACCTCGCCGCGACGTCCGACGGCGGCGGCCAGTACACGTCCGACGTGTACCGCGTCGCGGCCGAGCAGGGCATCGACCTCGCGGACGACTACCTGCAGGGCGCCTACGACTTCCAGCACGGCCCGACGGCCGCCGAGCGGGCGTCCGCCTCGCGCTACCGCCTCGCGCCGGAGGTCGTGCTCTACGCGGGCACCACCGCTCCGGGCGCCGCAGCCAAGCCGGCGATCGAGGCCCAGCTCGCCGCGGGACACCCCGTGCACCTCGCGTTCCCCGTCTACCGGGCGTTCGAGGCGCTCGACGCCACGGACTCGACCCTCGGCGAGGCCGACGTGTCGGGCCAGCAGGTCCTCGGCGGTCACAGCGTCGTCGCGCTCGGCTACGACGCGACCGGCGTCACGATCCAGAACTCGTGGGGCACCGAGTGGGGTGCCGCCGGCCGCGCGAAGCTCGACTGGTCGTTCGTCGAGGCCGAGAGCCAGGAGGCGACCACCACCACCGGCTTCGTCACCGGCGTCGGCGCGCAGCCCGTGCCGACCGCACCGACCGCGCTCGGCGTCCGCCGCGGCGTTCACGCCGTCACCCTGACCTGGCAGGCCCCGACGTCGACCGGCGGCTCCGCGATCACGGGCTACACGGTGACCGCGGGCTCGACGAGCGTGCCGCTGGCCGCCAGCGCGCGCTCGTACACCGTGACCGGGCTCGTCGCCGGACGGCCGACGGCCGTGACGGTGCGGGCCGTCACCGCGAACGGCGCCGGCGCCGCCGTCGTCCGCACCGTGGCCGCCGCGACCGCGCCGCTCTGGGGCGGCACGGTGCGCGTCACGAGCAGCGCGACGGCGCACGCGGTGACGCTGCACTGGTCGGCGGTCGGCTCGACCGGCGGCATGCCGGTGCAGTGGTACACGGTCCACCGCAGCGGCACCGACACGAGCGGCCGGCTCATGCCGGTCACCCGCACCTCCGCGGCCACGCGCACCTTCACGTTCGCGGGGCTCGTGAAGGGGCAGCGCTACACCGTCTCGATCCGCGCCGTGAACGCGGCCGGCACGAGCGCGCCGGTGCTGCTCAGCGTCGGCTAGCGCAACCGCTCAGGTCAGCGCTTCGCGTCGTCCTGCTCGCCGTCGAGGTCGGTGCCGGTGATCGGCCCGCTCGCGGCCGGCATGCCCGGGAAGGGCAGGTCACCGTCCTGGCCGGCGGTCGGGTCCTGCAGCTCCTCGGGCTCCTCGCGCAGCGGGTCCTTCGGGTCGTTCTTGTCGCGGTCCATGGCGGCGATCCTCCGCCGTGCGGTTGAGCGGGCGGTGAGCGTGAGGAGGCGCCCGTCAGTCCGGGGTCTCGAGGGAGGCCCAGAAGCCCTGGATCAGCGTGCTGAGCGCCGCGGGCTGCTCGACGGGCACGAGCACGCGGCTGCGCGGCACCACCGCCGAGCGCGCGAACGGTGCGAGCGCGGCCGCGCGGTCGACGTCGGCGCTGCCCCAGGACGGGTCGTCGCCGCCCGCGACGAGCAGCGTGGGGGCGTCGATCCGGGGGAGGAGCGCGGTCAGATCGGGCTGCCCGAGCAGGAAGCTCGACCCGGCGCGGGCGGCGCTGACTCGGCCGGCGAGCAGCACGGCGTCGAGCACCACCCCGACGCTCGAGGGATCCGAGCGCGCCTCGGGCGCGACCAGGCGGTCGAGCAGCGCCGGGCCGACGGGTGGGATCGGGCCGAGCAGGAAGAGCCGTCGCAGCAGCCGGCGGAGGCGGCGGCGCTCCTCGCCCGCGGGCGGCTCGAGCGGCGCGGCGATCGCGACGAGGCTGCGGACGAGCTCCGGCCGATCCGCGGCGAGCGCGATCCCGACGGCGCCGCCCCAGCCGTCGCCGACCCAGTCCACGGTCTCGCGCGGCGCGAGCGCCTCGAGCAGCTCGCCCGCCGCGCCCACCGCCGAAGCGAACGGCACGCGGCGCCTCAGGCGTGCGCTGCGGCCCGCGCCCGGACCGTCGACGACGAGCAGCCGTCGCCCTTTGAGCAGCGAGGGCAGCACGTAGCCCCAGCTCGAGCCGTCGGTGAAGAGTGCGTGCCAGAGCACGGTCGGCCTCCCGGCGCCGAGCGCGTGCACGGCGAGCTCGCCGAGCGCCGTGGGCACCCGCGTCGGCTCGAGCGTCCCCGCCATGCAGCCCGCCTCACCTCGCCGGTGCCTCAGCCTGCCGCGCGGACCTCGGCAGCGCCAGCGCCGGGCGCGCGGCGATCGCTAGGAACCGGCGCCCTCGAGGCCGCGGTAGAGGTCGGGACGGCGATCGCCGAAGAGGTCGACGAGCTCGGTCTGGCCCTTGTCGCGGGACTCGAGCAGGTCGAGGTCGGCGGAGGCGCTGCCCGTGCCGCTGCCCGCGCTGTCGCGCAGCCAGCCGTCCGCGCCGACGATGCCCGTGCCCTCCGACCAGTCGACGCCGCGTTCGCGGCCGCTGCGGTCGGCGAAGGCGATCGCCACGTGGTTCATCCGGGCGGTCGCCATGGCGATCTGCACCTCCGCCACCCGCTCGCCCTCGGGACGCGGGCCGAGCGGCCAGTTCGTCGGCACGGCCAGCAGGTCGGCGCCCGCGAGCGCCGTCATCCGCGTCCACTCGGGGAACTCGAGGTCGAAGCAGACCATCACGCCGATGCGACCGTGCGGGGTGTCGAGCACGGGCGGCGCGGCGTTCCCCGGCCGGAAGAACACCCGCTCGCGGTCCCAGAGGTGCACCTTGCGGTAGACGGCCTGCACGCCGTCCGCGGTGACGACCGCGGCGGAGTTGTAGAGCGCCTCGTCGGCGAGCTCCGCGAAGCCGGTGACGAGCACCGCGCCGGGACGGCTGCCGAGCAGCCGCGCCCACTCGGCGAAGAACGGGGCGTCGGGACGCACCGCGACGGCTCGCGCCTCGTCCTCGGTCTCGAACACGTACCCGGAGGTGGCGAGCTCGGGCAGCACGACGACGTCCGCGCCCTGCTCGAGCGCGTCGCGGAGGGCCGTCGTCGCCCGCTGCACGTTGCCGACGAGGTCGCCGACCCGCGGCGCGAGCTGCACCGCGGTCACGCGGGTCACGGCACGTCCGACGACTCGAGGCTCTGTCGCGTGCGCTCGGCGAGGCCGGGCCGGAACGAGATGCCGATGCCGACGAGCAGCCACACGAGCACCAGGTAGGGGAACCACACGTAGGCCCCCGTGACCCCGACGGTGTTCTTGTAGAGCGTGTAGAGCACGAGCGCGAACGCGAGGATCGGCACGACGATCTGCCACTTCGGCGTGCTGGTCCTTCCGCCGAAGAACAGGAACCGGGTCGCGCCGATGGTGGCGAGGGCGTAGGCGACGAGCAGCGCGATCGTGCCGATCGTGAGGGCGTAGAAGGTCGCGTCGAGCACCGGCGCACCGAAGATCCGGATGACGATCATGACGACCGTCGCGAGTCCGGCCGAGGTGAACAGGGCGACGATCGGGGCGCCGTTCTTCGCCACGCGGGCGACCGAGCCCTGCATGCCGGCCCCCCGGGCGAGGGCGAAGAGCACGCGGCCGGCCCCGGAGAGCGTGCCGACCGAGATCGCGAAGAGGCTCACGGTGGCGGACAGGGTGAGCAGGTCGGCGAGCCACGCGCCGACGTACGCGCGGCCGAGGTCGCCGAAGGGCGCGCCGGCAGAGACGAAGTGCTTCACCTCGGCGTCCGAGGTGCCGTAGCCGAGGGTCTGGGCGA
Source organism: Amnibacterium sp. CER49 (assembly GCF_029846255.1). Lineage (GTDB taxonomy): Bacteria > Actinomycetota > Actinomycetes > Actinomycetales > Microbacteriaceae > Amnibacterium. Next base: position 326,638 of record NZ_JARVWQ010000002.1, read on the forward strand.
TGATCGTGAGCAGGTAGAACGCGCCGACGACCGAGACCGCGATGATGATCGCCCGCGGGATGTCGCGCTTCGGGTGCGTCGTCTCCTCGCCGAGGGTCGCCGCGCCCTCGAAGCCGGCGAAAGCGAGGAAGCCGAACACGGCGGCGCCGGCGATCGTCGAGATGTCCGTGCCCTGCGGCAGGGCGAGGAACTGCCAGCTGAGGTGCTGGTCGCCGGGGGCGGCGCCGACGCCGAGGCGGATGAGGATGATGATCGAGAGGATCGTCACGAGCGCGGCGCCGATCAGCTCGGCGTAGAGCAGCACGCGGGTGATGATGTGCACCTCGCTGCGGATCACGACGACGACGAGCACCATCGCGATGATCGCGACGAGCAGCCAGTCGGGGCTCGCCTTGATGCCGAGATCGTTCAGCAGCTGGGTGAAGAAGAGGCCGATCTCGATCGTCGAGCCCGCGCCGATCGCGAAGTAGCCGAGGAACAGCGCCCAGCCGGCGACGAACCCGGCGCGCGGTCCGAGCGTGAGGCCGACGGTCGCGTAGACCGAGCCCGTGTGCGCGATGTACCGGGAGAGCTTCACGAAGCAGTAGGCGACGAGCGCGACGCCGACGAGCGCGAAGATGAAGGCCCAGGTGGCGCCCTTGCCGAGGATCCCGGCGGCGCCGGTGCCGAGCAGGGCGATCGCCCCGACCGGCCCGATGAGGCCGATCGAGAAGGCGGCCGCGTCGAGCACCTTCAGCTCGCGCTTCAGGCCTCCGCCCGACGCCGCGCCCGACGTGCCCGTCCCTGACGTCTCGACCGTCATGCAGTCCTCCTCGATGTGGGCGCGGGCCGGCGTCGCTGCCGGTCGGCGTTCCGCGCGCTGGGGGCAGGCTAGGGACGACGGCCCCGTGCGACAAGTCCACCGGAACCTTGGGGCGTCATAGGCGGAACCTGCGGGTCGGCCGAGCATCGGCGCCGAGGCAGAGGTTTCCCCTATGCCGAGCAGCGGCAGGTGCGCCTGGGACGTCGGGGATGCGCTTCCTAGGCTCGCGGCATGCGCTACACCCCCTCGGTGCTCGAGCACCTCAGCGGCCGCTACTCCTTCGTCAAGCAGCCGGGCGTCGACGCCCCGGCGGCGCAGCGCGACCCGAAGGTCGTCGAGACGGTGTCGGCGATGCTGCTCGACATCGAGCGTCGGGGGATGGACGCGGTGCTCGAGTACGCGAGGCGGCTCGACCGCCAGGAGTCGGTGCCGGAGCTCACGGCGGAGCAGGTGCGGACGAGCGGGGAGCGCCTGCCGGCCGACCTCCGCGCCGCGATCGAGCTCGGGGCGGAGCGGACGCAGGCGTTCGCGCGGGTCACCCGCGAGCACCTCGCCGACTTCGAGACGGAGCTCGTGCCGGGGCTCGTCACCGGCGTGAAGCACGTGCCGGTCGGCCGGGTCGGGGCGTACCTGCCCGCGGGCCGGTTCCCGCTCACCGCGAGCGCGTTCATGAGCGTCGGCGTCGCGAAGGTCGCGGGCGTGCCGACCGTGCTCGCGTGCACGCCGCCGCAGCCGGATGGCGGGGCGAACGACGCCGTCGTCTACGCCGCCGCGTGCTCGGGCGTCGACCGGGTCGTCGTGCTCGGGGGCGTGCAGGCACTCGCGGCGATGGCGTTCGGGCTGCTCGACGACGCGCCGGTCGACATGCTCGTCGGCGCGGGGAACGCGTTCGTCGCGGAGGCGAAGCGGCAGCTGTTCGGCCGGGTCGCGATCGACCTGCTCGCCGGCCCGTCCGAGGTGGCGGTCATCGCGGACGACACCGCGGACGCCGAGCTCGTCGCAGCCGATCTGCTCGGGCAGGCCGAGCACGGGCCGAACTCGCCGGCGGCGCTCGTCACGACGTCGCGCGCCCTCGGCGAGGCGGTCGCGCCCGAGGTGGAACGGCAGCTCGAGACGCTCGCGACGGCGGAGATCGCCGGCGCCGCGTGGCGCGACTACGGCTCGATCACCGTGGCCGACGACCGTGAGACCGCGGCGGCCCTCATGGACGACCTCGCGCCCGAGCACCTCGAGGTGCTCACGGCCGACGACGCCTGGTACCACGACCGGCTCCGCAACTACGGCTCGCTCTTCCTCGGGCCCTGGAGCACGGTGGCCTACTCGGACAAGGGCATGGCGGGCACGAACCACACGCTCCCGACGGCGGGTGGCGCGAAGCACAGCGGCGGCCTGTCGGTCGCGCGGTTCCTGAAGCCGCTCACCTACCAGCGCGTCGCGCGGGAGGCGACGCACGAGCTCGCCGACGCGGTCGACGTCATCTCGGCGTCCGAGGGCATGGCGGCCCACCGAGCGACCGCGACGATCCGGCTCGGGCGGCAGGGCGCCGAGGGCTGAGGCCCGGATCCGCTCCGCCCCGGCGGGGTTCAGCCGACCGGCTCGAGCAGCGGGCTCGACTCGACCATGCGCCGCGCGAGGCGCAGCAGCTCGGCGGTCGCGGGGGACAGGGTCGTGCCGGCGCGCTGCACGAGCGCGATGGTGTCGTGCAGCGGCTCGGCGAACGGGGTGAAGCCGACGGACTGCGCGGGGGTCGACTGCGCGACGGCGCGCGAGACGAAGGTGTCGCCGACACCGGCCGCGACGAGCGCGAGCGCCGACTCCACCTGCTCCACCTCGGCGACCGCGTCGAGCCGGACCCCGGCGAGCCGGGCGCGGTCGGCGAGCTGCCGCCGCGTCGGGTCGCGCCAGCCGGAGTGCGCGTCGTAGAGCACGAGGGGCCGCTCGGCGAGGTCCGAGGTGGTCGGCGGCACGGCGATCCGGGCGGGGTCCGCGCTCGCGTAGAGCACCTCGTCGCGGCGCAGCGGCTGGATCTGCAGCCCCTCGTCGTCGACCGGGAGCACGACGAGCCCCGCCTCGATCTCGCCGGACGCGACCGCGCTCGCGACCTCGACGGAGTTGACCCCGATGACCCGCAGCCGCACCTCCGGGTGCAGCGCGTGGAACTCGGCGACGAGCGACTCGAGCTGGTAGTACTTCGCGTTCCGCAGCAGCCCGAAGGACGCGGTGCCGCCCGAGAGCGACGTGATCGCGCGGAGCGTGCGGTCGGCCTCGTCGGCTCCCGCGACCGTGCGCTCGGCGATCGGCAGGAGCGCCTCGCCCGCCGCGGTGAGCACGAGCCCGCGGCCGCCGCGGACGAAGAGCACGGTGCCGTAGGCGTCCTCGAGGCGCCGGATGAACTCCGACACCGACGGCTGCGCCATGTGCATCGCGGCCGCGGCGGCCGTGAAGGAGCCGAGGCGGGCGGCCGCGAGGAACACGCGCAGCTGCACGAGGGTCATGGCAGCAACCTACGGGCGCCGCGAGCGCGGGCCCGACGCGGTTTCGGGCGCGAGGGGGTCAGCGGGTGAGCAGCACCGCGGCGCCCCACGCCACGCCATCGGGCGCCTCGACCGTGAGCCGGACCGGTCGCGCACCCGCGCCGTAGTCGAAGGTCGTCACGGTCAGCGCGCCGGCCGCGCGGGTGCCGACGCGGCCGGCGATGGCGCTCGAGCCGCCGCCCGAGGTGTAGCGCCGATACGCCGCCCAGCCGGCTCGCGCGGGGGAGCCGAGCACGAAGAGGACGGTCGCGTGGCCGGGGACCACCCACGACGCGTCGGAGTCGATCGTGCGGGTCGCGGCACCGGTGCCGTGCAGCTCGACGATCGTCGACAGGTCGGCGTGGAGCAGGGCGGCGGTCGGGTTCGCCGCGAGGAAGCCGCTGATCCCGGCGGCCCGCCCACGGCCGAGGTTCGCGAGGAAGACGGTGCGGGCGTCATGCCCGATGCTCGGGCGGGGCGCCGGTGCGGCCGTCCTCGGCGCGCGCAGGAAGGTCGAGGCGAACGTCGAGCCGGACGCGCTCGGCGTCGACGCGACCTGCGGCGCCGCGTGCGGCGCGGCGAGGGCCGCGGTGCACGCGCCGGCCGCGACGGCGAGCGCGAGCAGCAGGGCCGGACGCCGCCGCTGCCGTGGTCGCTGCCGGAGCGCCGGCGGCGCCGCGCCTCCCGACGACGGAGCCGCGGGCTCGCGCGCGGCGAGTGCGGCGCGGTACCGCTCGCGATCGTGGTCGGTCGCTCCCGGGGCGTAGCAGGCCCGCCGCAGCGCCTCGAGGTCCGGTGCGGCGACGGCGGGCATCAGCGGGCGAGCGCCACGCGCACGGTGACGATCTCGAACGGGCGCAGCGCGAGCGGCACGCCGCCCCCGTCGGCCCGCTCGGCCGGGCGCAGCGGGCGCTCGAGCAGGTCGGTGACCTGCACGTCGCGCACGTGCGCGTCGAGCCGGACCACCGTCGATGCACGGCCACCGAGCGACTCGTAGAGCCGCACGACGACGTCCCCGCTCCCGTCCTCGGCTGTCTTCACCGTCTCGATCACGACGGCCGGATCGCTGCTCGTCACGAGCGGTGCCACGCCGTGCGCGCCCCGCACGACGCGCGCCGGACCGCCGCGCCGGTACCCGAGCCGGACCGCGTCGGCGATGCCCGTGTGCGGCGCGATGCCGTACCGGAGCACGTGCCGGCCCTGGTCGGTCTCAGGATCGGGGAAGCGCGGGGAGCGCAGCACCGAGATGCCGGCGGTCGTCGTCGTCCCCCCGTCCTCCCGCGTGTCGCGCTCGATGTCGTAGCCGTAGGAGTCGTCGTTCGTGACGGTCACGCCGAAGCCCGGTTCGGCGACGTGGAGGAAGCGGTGCTGGCAGGTCTCGAAGCGCGCCGCGTCCCAGGAGGTGTTCGCGTGCGTGGGCCGCTGCACGTGGCCGAACTGCGTCTCGGCGGCGACCTGCTCGGCGCGGACGTCGACGGGGACGGCCAGCTTCAGAAGGGTGTCGCGCTCGTGCCAGTCGACATCGAGCTCGACCTCGACCTCGGGCGCGCCCGGGCGCAGCAGCACCCGCTGCACGATCGTCGAGGCGGCGGTGCGGCGCACGGCGACGACCGCGATCGTGCCGTCGTCGCCGGTCTCGACCGCGACGGACTCCGGAGCGGGCGCGGGCCGGACGCTGCGCCGGTAGTGGGCGTCGAGGTCCCAGGCGTCCCAGAGGTTCGGCAGATCGGTGTGGAGCCGCAGGGCCGCGATCCGGGCGCCGGGCGGCACGACCTCGCGGCCGAGCCGATCGGGGCTCCCGGCCCGGAGGCTGGCGATCGTGCCCTCGGCGTCGACGACGACCGTGACGAGGCCGTTCGTGAGCCGTCGCCCGTCCGGCACCTCGGTGAGCTCGACGGAATCCGCCGGCGCGACGGCCGGCGCGATCGCGAGCGCCGGCACGCCGTCCCGCTCGTGCGGCGCTGCGTTCGCGGTGAGCGGCAGCTCGCCCTTCCCCGTGAGCGCTGCGAGCGCATCGGCGATCACGGCCTCGAGCTCGGCCGTCACCTCGGCGTGCCGCTGCTCGGCCTCGCGGTGCACCCAGGCGATCGCGCTGCCGGGGAGGATGTCGTGGAACTGCAGCAGCAGCACCGTCTGCCAGCACCGGTCGAGCACCTCGCGCGGGTAGGGGGCGCCGGTGCGGACCGCGGCGGTCGTCGCCCAGAGCTCGGCCTCGCGGAGCAGCCGCTCGTTGCGCCGGTTGCCGGCCTTCGTGCGGTGCTGCGACGTGTAGACGCCGCGGTGCAGCTCGAGGTAGAGCTCGCCTGCCCAGACCGGTGCCTCCGGGTACTCCGCCTCCGCCGCGTCGAAGAAGCCCTTCGGGGTGTCGATGCGGACCGCGGGGGAGCCCTCGAGCGAGGCGAACCGCCGCGCCGAGCCGAGCATCTCGCGGGTCGGACCGCCGCCGCCGTTGCCGTAGCCGAACGGCAGCAGCGCGGTCGTCGCGACGCCCTTGTCGGCGAAGTGCCGCTCCGAGCGGGCGAGGTCGGCGAGTGCGGCATCCGGTTCGTCTGGTTCCATGAGATCTTCTGCGTGAGGAACCGGGTGGCGCCCGCGGCGCGGACGATCTGCGGCAGGGCGGCCGAGTAGCCGAACGAGTCGGGCAGCCACGCCTCGGTGCACTCGACGCCGAACTCGCGCAGGAAGAACCGCTTGCCGGCGACGAACTGACGGGCCATCGCCTCCGAGCCGGGCATGTTCGTGTCCGACTCGACCCACATGCCGCCGACCGGGACGAAGCGGCCCTCGGCGACCTTCTCGCGGATCCGCTCGTAGAGGGCGGGCTGCGCCGCCTTCACCCACGCGTACTGCTGCGCGGACGAGCAGGCGAAGACGAGGTCGGGGTGCTCGTCCATCAGCGCGACGACGTTCGCGAAGGTGCGGGCGCACTTGCGGGCGGTCTCGCGGGTCGGCCAGAGCCACGCCGAGTCGATGTGGGCGTGGCCGACGGCGACGACGCGGTGCGCGCTCGCGGTCGCCGGCCTCGACAGCGTCTCCGCGAGCTCGGCGCGGGCGGCCGCAGCGGTGCCGGCGACGTCGACCGGGTCGAGCACGTCGAGCATCCGCTCGAGCGCGCGGAGGATCTCGCTCCGCCGGCTGCGGTCCTGCTCCAGCTCGGCCATGAGACCGCGCAGCGCCGTGACGTCCTGGAGCAGCTCGTCGACCGTCTCGTCGACGAGGACGAGGTCGAGCGCGCGGAGCACGTAGAGCGGGGCGTCGCCCGCGGTCGTCACATCGCCGAGCGCGGTCGGCCGGAAGAACCAGCCGCCCGCGACGTCGGGGTTCGCGGCCGCCTCGAGCAGCAGGTCGACGGGGCCGTCGGACGCGCGCCAGGGCACGTACGCGGTGCGGGGCTGCACCGCCTTGAGCGGCGTGCCGTCGGGGCGGTAGGCGAGCGCCTCGGCCTGGAAGCCGGGCTGGGCGGCGCTGAAGCCGAGGTCGACGGCGACCTCGACACGGGTTCCTGCTCCGGTGTGCCAGCCCTCGGGCACGGCGCCCGTGACGCGGAACCAGGTCGTTCCCCACGCGGCGCCCCACGGTGTGCCGATCGCGAACGGCGCGAACTCCTGGGCGGCGGCCTCGGCGAAGGGCACCGGCTCGCCCGGCGCGGTCCAGGCGGTGACGTCGAGCGCGACGCGGGCGCGGACGACCGCGGGCTCGATGCGCTCCCCGACGAAGCGGGCGAGGCGGGCCTCGATGAGCCGGGCGTCCTCATGCACGGCGCCATGGTGCTGCGACTCCGCTGAGCGCGTTCCCAGCAACCGGTCTCAGCGCAGCCGAGCGAGCAGCTCGGCGTCGTCGGCCGTGCCGGCGAACTCCACGATGCGTCCGCGCTCGACGCGGTAGAAGCCGAACTCGGCCGCGTTGACGTGCCGTCCCGTCGCCGGGATCCCGCGGAACGCGCCCCGGTGCGTGCCGCGGGCGCGGAGGTGCGCCGCGATCCGGTCGCCTTCGACGACGAGCGTGATCCGCTTCCACTGGTAGTCGGGGAACGCGGCGAAGAGGGCGTCGAGGTCGCCGAGCCACGCGTCGGCGCCGCGGGGCAGGTGCGCGCGGCGCACGTCGGGCGCGAGCAGGTCGCGCAGGCCGTCGAGGTCGTGCCGGTTGCAGGTGTCGAGGTAGTCCTCGTACCAGAGGCGGAGCTCGGCGGGGGACACCGCCCCAGTCTCCCGTCCGCCGCTCCGCGCCGACCTGAGCGCCGGACGCGCTCCGGTCGCGCGCGCTGTCGGTGGCCCGCGGAAGGGTGCCCGCATGGAGCTCGAAGTGCACGCTCACGCCGGCGCCGACGAACTGCTCGCCGCGTTCTTCACGCTGACGGGCGACGGCCTCACCGGCCGGCGCGCGAAGCGGCACGCCTCGGCGGAGCGCGACCTGCGCGCGTGCCTCGAGGAACGCGTCGACCGCGTCTTCACCGAGGACGAGCTCGTGATCCTCGCGATGGAGCGCGAGTTCGACCCGCTCGGGGCCGCCGCCCGCATCTCCGCGGCGAGCGTGGTGCTCGCGGTGCTGCCGTACTACCTCGAGGAGCCGCGGTGGTTCGGGCACGACATCACCGACCGACGGGTGCGGCTCGTGCTCGCGGAACGGCTGCTGCCGTTCCTGCTCGGCTTCCCGCCGGTCTCCGAGACCGATACCCGCCGTGCGGCGATCGAGGTGCGGATCGCGCTGATGCGCGCGTCCGCGGAGCTCGCCGACGAGCGGCGCCGCCTCCGGCAGGGCAAGGACGCGGGCGCCGCCTGAGAGCCGGCCTACGGAGCAGCTCGGATCAGAGCAGGTCGCGGATCAGCTCGTACGTGCGCTCCGGCGCCTGCAGGTGCAGGTCGTGGCGCACGCCGGGCAGACGCCGGACGTCCCATCCGGCGTCCGTCAGCGCGGCGAGCAGCGCATCCGGCACCACCCGGAACCCGTCGTCGGTGAGCACGACCGTCGACGGCACCGCCGGGGGCGCGGGGACGACGGGGTGCTCCGCCGCGTCCCGGAGCACCGGCAGCAGCGCGGCGGAATCGAAGCGGCGGTGCCCGGCCCGGGCGCGCGCCCGGTTGTCCGCACCCCACCGCCGGTCCGTCTGCCGGTAGAGCCGGTTCAGCACCGGTCCGAGGCCCGGCAGGTGCCAGAACAGGGCGGCCGCGGGGCCCGTCGTCGGCAGCCCGACGGTGAAGCCGGGGTCGAGGTAGACGGCACGCTCCGGCTGCAGGGCGGCGACGGCGTCGGCCAGCACCCGGCCGCCGAGCGAGTGACCGACGACGCAGTCGAGTCCTGTCGGCAGCGTCTCGACGAGGTCGCTCGCGAAGTCCGTCATCCGGTAGCGATCCGCGCGGGCGCTGGCGCCGTGCCCGCGGAGGTCGGGCAGCAGGAACGTGCACCGACCCGGTTCCGCGGCCTCGGCGGCCGCCACGAGGTCGTGCCAGCCGAGCGACGAGCCGACCACCCCGTGCACGAGCGCGACCCGGACCGGGCCGTCGCCCTCCGTCGTGACGGCCAGGTGCATCGACTGCTCCTTTCGCTCCGGGCGGACGCCTGGTGCCCACCCTGCCGCAGCGGATGCCGCCGCGCCCCGTACCGTTGACGTCATGCCCGTCGATCTCGGCACCCCGTCCGCGCGCCCGCAGGTGCGTCCCGCGACCGAGGGCTGGCAGCAGCAGCGCGATGCGGAGGGGCGCCCCCTGCTGCAGTTCGCGTCGCCGAAGCGCGGGAAGCCGCCGGTGCACCTCGCCGACCTCGACCCGGAGCAGCGGAAGGCGCGGCTCGTCGAGCTCGGCCTGCCCGCGTTCCGCGCGAAGCAGATCGCCACCCACTACTTCACGCACTACACGTCGGATCCCGCGGCGATGACGGACCTGCCGGTCGCGGGCCGTGAGGAGCTCGTCCACGGCCTGCTGCCGCCGCTGCTCACCGAGCTGCGCCGGTTCCAGACGGACCGCGGCGACACGATCAAGTTCCTCTGGAAGCTGCACGACGGCGCGCTCGTCGAGTCGGTGCTCATGCGCTACCCCGGGCGCATCACCCTCTGCGTCTCGTCCCAGGCCGGTTGCGGCATGAACTGCCCGTTCTGCGCCACCGGGCAGGCGGGCCTCACCCGTAACCTGTCGGCGGCCGAGATCGTCGAGCAGGTCGTCGTCGCCAACCGGGTGCTCGCGAACGGCGAGCTCGGCGGCAGGCGCCGCGGCGAGACCACGCCGGAGCGCGTCAGCAACATCGTGTTCATGGGCATGGGGGAGCCGCTCGCGAACTACGCCCGCCTCATGCACGCCGTCCGCACGATGGTGGCGCCGCAGCCCGAGGGCCTCGGCATGAGCGCGCGGCACATCACCGTCTCGACGGTCGGACTCGTGCCCGCGATCAAGAGGCTCGCCGAGGAGAAGGTGCCGGTCACCTTCGCGCTGTCGCTGCACGCCCCCGACGACGAGCTCCGCGACGAGCTCATCCCGGTCAACTCGCGCTGGAAGGTCGACGAGGCCCTCGACGCCGCGCGCGCCTACTTCGAGGCGACCGGCCGGCGCGTGTCCATCGAGTACGCGCTCATCAAGGACATGAACGACCACGGCTGGCGCGCCGACCTGCTCGCCGAGAAGCTGAACGCGCGCGGCTCCGGCTGGGTGCACGTCAACCCGATCCCGTTGAACCCCACGCCCGGCTCGATCTGGACCGCGTCGGAGCCCGCCGTGCAGCACGAGTTCGTGCGCCGCCTCGAGGCGGCCGGCATCCCGACGACCATCCGGGACACCCGCGGCAAGGAGATCGACGGCGCCTGCGGCCAGCTCGCCGCCGTGGAGGACTAGGCACGGCATAGGGCCGGAGGTCCCGGCCGAGCGCCCTGTCGCGGCCGCGGCGCCGGGCGTACGGTCGCGCGCGAACGAGGAGGTCGCGCCATGCTCACCGAGACGCACACGATCCTGCCCGCCGCCGACCTGCGGCGGTTCCGGACCTTCTACCACGACCGGCTCGGGCTCGACCCGCGCGAGGAGCACGACGGGATGCTCGTCTACGGCTCGGGGCCGACGGAGTTCGAGGTGTACGAGACCGAGAACGCGGGCACCGCGAAGAACACGCAGATGGTCTGGATCACCGACGACCTGGACGGCGAGATGCGCCGGCTCCGCGAGGCGGGTGTCGAGTTCCTCGACTTCGAGATCGACGGGATGCGGACCGATCACGGGGTCGTGAGCACGGACGAGATGCGCTCGGCCTGGTTCACCGACTCCGAGGGCAACGTGCTCTGCATCACCCAGATGCGCTGAGCGGAGCGGCCGGCGCTTGACCGCTGTCGGCGGCCGGTGGGACGGTCGGCGCATGGTCGCCGAACCCTTCACCGTCGCCCGCACCGACCGCGTCGCCCTGCACGGCGAGCGCGCCGGACGCGGCACCGGGCCCGTCGTCGTGCTGCTGCACGCGAACGTCGCCGACCGGCGGGCCTACCGCGACGTCGTGCGGCTGCTCGACGGCGACGGCCTCGACCTCATCGCCTACGATCGGCGCGGGTTCGGCGAGACGCCGTTCGACCGCGAGGACGAGGGTTTCACCCACCTCGCCGATCTCGTCGCGCTGCTCGACGACCAGGGTGTCGACCGGGCGGTGCTCGTCGGCAACTCGATGGGCGGCGCGCTCGCCCTCGACCTCGCGGCCACCGCGCCCGACCGGGTGGCCTCGGTGCTGCTGCTGTCGGGCGGCGTGAGCGGCATGACCGACGAGGGCGAGGAGACGCCCTACGAGTTGGATCCGGCGACCGCGCAGGTGTTCGGCGCGCTCGAGCGCGCGGAGCAGGACGGCGACATCGGCGAGCAGGTGCGGCTCGAGCTGCACCTCTGGCTCGACGGGCCGGCCCAGCCGGAGGGGCGCGTGCAGGGCGAGGCGCGCGAGCTCGCGGCCGCGATGAACCGCCGCGTCCTCGACATCGGTGCACCGGACAGCGCCGGGGACTCGGGCCTCGACACGTGGCATGCCCTCGGGTCGGTCCGGGTGCCGGTGGTCGCGGCGTGGGGCGCGCTCGACGTGCCCGCCGACCTGCCGTGGTACGAGCGGATCGCCGAAGGGCTGGGCGACGCCGTGCCCAGGGTGCTGCCGGACTCCGCGCACCTGCCGTCGCTCGACGCGCCGGAGGTGGTCGCCGAGCTGATCCGCGAGACCGTTCGACGATCGGACCATCCGAAAGCGAATTGAATTCGCATGGGGAATGCCCCCGAATTGGCGACTGAGAAATTGCCCTGAATAGCAATAGTGTCCTTCTTGAAATAGGGGGACCATGTTCACGAACTCTCCTCGGTCGCAATTCCCGACGACCGGGATCCCGAGCAGCCGGCACCGTGCCGCCCGCTCCACCCAGCTCCGCCGCTCCGCGGTGCTCGCCGTGCCCGCCGCCGCCTTCGCGGTCGTCGCGCTCGTCGGCTCCCAGGGGGCCCAGGCCGCCGGCACCGCGGCGCTCGACGCCGTCGTCGCGCACCCGCTGTCGACCGCGGCGCCCGCGACGACGACCGGGACGGCCATCTCCGGCCTCTACCCGGCCGACGTCCAGGACGCCTACGGCATCACCGCGGGCGGCACCGGCACCGTCGGCATCGTCGACGCGTACGACGCGCCGAACCTCGAGGCGGACCTCGCGACCTACCGCACGCAGTGGGGCATGACGCCCTGCACGACGGCGAACGGCTGCTTCACGAAGGTCGGCCAGACCGGCACGGCCACCCTGCCGGCGGCCGATGCGAGCTGGGCCCTCGAGACCTCGCTCGACGTCGACGCCGTCTCCGCCGCCTGCCCGGGCTGCAAGATCCTCGTCGTCGAGGCGAACAGCGCCTCGCTCACCGACCTCGGCACGGCCGTGAACACGGCGGTCCGCCTCGGCGCCACCGCGGTGTCGAACAGCTACGGCGCCGCCGACAACGCCTCGTGGTCCACCTTCAGCGCCAGCTACTTCACCCACGCGGGCGTCCCGATGGTCGCCGCCGCGGGAGACGGCAACGACGCGACCGCGGTCATGCCGGCCTCGCTGCCGAACGTGATCGCCGTGGGCGGCACCTCGCTGAACCCGGTGAGCACGAGCTCGCCGCACGTCGGCGGCACCACCGCGACCGCGATGGCCGCGACCCCGTACGCGCAGGTCGCGTCGACCGCGACGAAGCACGGCGTGCTCGTCAGCGAGTCGAGCGTCACGCCGCAGACGATCGCCGCCGACAAGGCGCGCGTGGCGAAGGACGCGGCCGCGCTGAAGCAGGCGCAGCACGTGCAGTACCTCGCGGCGGCGAAGGCGGCGGCGGCGAAGACCGCCGCGCACAACGCCTACGTGCACGCGAAGTCCGTGCACACGACGGCCGGCTGGGCCGCCCTCGTGCACGCCCGCGTCGTGCTGCAGAAGGCGCAGCACGCCGTCGCGGTCGCCGCGGCGAAGTCGGCCTCGGCGCTGAAGAGCCTGAACGCGGCGAAGAAGACGCTCGCGAGCGACTCGGCGAAGGCCGGCGGCACGACGACCACCGCGTCGCCGAAGCCGACCAGCACGACGACGGCCTCGCCGACGCCGACGAGCACCACGCCCGCGTCGCCCGCGCCGGCGCCCGCTCCGGCGCCCACCGGCAGCGCCAACTGGACGCAGACCGTGTGGTCGGGTGGCCAGTCCGGCTGCTCCGCGGTCGTGACGAAGCCGACGTGGCAGACCGCCGGGCTCTGCTCGTACCGCGCCGTCGCCGACGTCGCCGCCGTGGCCGACCCGAACACGGGCCTCGCCGTCTACGACAGCTACAACCAGACCGGCTGGCTGCAGGTCGGTGGCACGAGCCTCGCGACCCCGATCATCACCGCGATGATCGTCCGCTCCGGCCACGCGAGCTCGTACGGCAACGCGTCGCTGCTCTACACGAACGCCGCGAAGTTCCGCGACATCACCTCCGGGTCGACGACCCGCTGCTGGGTCGCGGGTGCCTGCTCGGCGAAGGCGGGCATCGACCTGCCGTCGGGTGTCGGCGCGCCGCTCGCGCTCACCTCGTTCTGATCCACCCCGACACGCCGCCGGCCCCGCGCACCGTCAGGTGCCGGGGCCGGCGGTGCGTGCACGTTCAGCGCGAGATGCGCACGAGCGCCTTGCCCGTGCTCTCGCCGCGCATCATGCCGAGGAACGCCTGCACGGCGGCGTCGATGCCGTCGACGACCCATTCGTCGCCACGGATGCCGCCGTCCGTCATCCAGCCCCGCATCCGCTCGTGGAACGCGGGGTAGCCGGCGAGGTACGCGGGCACCGTGTAGCCCTGGAGCGTCAGCGACTTCGTGATGATCTCGCCCATGTTGCGCGGGCCGGGCAGCGGCTCGGCCGTGTTGTAGCCGGCGATCGCGCCGCACATCGCGACGCGGCCGTTCCGCCGCAGCACCGAGAGCGCCGCCTCGAGCTGCTCGCCCCCGACGTTGTCGAAGTAGACGTCGATGCCGTCGGGCGCGAGCTCGCGCAGCCGGCGCCTCGCGGGACCGTCGCGGTGGTCGAATGCGGCGTCGAAGCCGTACTCCTCGACGACGCGCCGCACCTTCTCGGCGCCGCCCGCCGAGCCGACGACCCGGGCGGCCCCGAGGCGGCGCGCGATCTGCCCCGCGACCGAGCCGACCGCGCCCGCGGCGGCCGAGACGAACACGGTCTCACCCTCGGCGAGGTGCGCGACGTCGACGAGCCCGACCCAGGCGGCGAACGCCGTCATGCCGAGCACGCCGAGGTACACGGACGACGGCAGGGGAGCGGGGTCCGGCAGCACCTGCACCTCGCGGGCCGGGCCCTGCGCCGTGTCGCGCCAGCCCCACTGCGAGAGCACGAGCGCGCCCTCGGGCACCTGCGGGGCGCGGGAGGCGACGACCCGGCCGACCGCGCCGCCCGTCATCGTCTCGCCGAGCCGGTACGGCGGCAGGTAGGAGGGGGCGTCGACCATCCGGCCCCGCATGTACGGGTCGACGGAGACGAACTCGTTGCGCACCCGCACCTCGCCGTCCGCGGGCTCGGGCAGCGGCACCTCGACGAGGCGGAAGTCGTCGGGGGTTGGCCAGCCGACGGGCCGGGCGACGAGCCGCCACTGCCGGCTCGTCGCGGTCGTCGGCACGGTCACCGCGCGCCCTCGACGCCGAGGCCGAACCCGTTCCACCCGGTGATCCGGATACGGGCGGTCGCGTGGCCGGAGGCGTGGTCCGCGTAGGGCTCGCCCGTGTAGTGGCGCGAGATGCGGTCGATGTCCGCGGCGTCCACGTCGTCACGCAGGTCCACGACCTCGCCGTGGAGGGTCACCTGCCGGTACCAGTCCGCCTCGTCGAGCACGGTCACCGAGACGCGGGCGTCGCGCTCGAGCCGGCGCCGCCGGGCACCCGACGCGCTCATGCTCGTGACGATCTCGCCGTCCTCGAACAGGTACCAGACGGCGGCCCCCGCGGGTGCGCCGTCCGCGCGGAGGACCGCGATCACGCACGGGTTGGGCTTCGCGAGCAGCTCGAGGACGTCCTGCGGCAGGGGTTCCATGACGGGCATCCTGCTGCGCGCCGCCTGCGAGGTGCCGCAGCGCTGCGAGTGCCCATCGTCCACGGCGCCGCCCGGGAGCGGGAGCATGCGTGCGATCCGTGTCAGCGGGATTTGACAGACCGTGCCCGTGTGCCGTCGGATCGTCGGCAGCGGCGCCGCTCGTCCGGCAGCGTCCGGATCACGTGAGCAAAGGAGCTCGATTGACCCCCATCCGTCTCCTCCCCGCCGCCGCGCTCGGCGCCTGCCTGCTGCTGACCGCCGCGCTGCCGGCGCACGCCGGAACGAAGCCGTCGACGGTCGGCGCCGCCGGGTCCACCGGCACCGCGCGGGTCTTCGAGGTGAACCCCGTGCAGTCGACGGGGGACGAGTCGCTCACGGACTCGGGCGACAGCGCCGCCGCCGTGCCGTCGTCCGCCTACGCGACGGTGCAGCTGCGGAACCTCGACGGCAGCGGCACCCTGACCGGCAGATGGGTGAAGGTGGAGTCCGCGACCGGTGCGCCCGCGACGAGCGCGACCAACACGTTCCTCTACGACCGCAGCCAGGACCAGTTCGAGCAGGTGATGGCCTACTTCTGGGTGAACCAGGCGCAGGAGTACCTGCAGTCGCTCGGGTTCGGCTCGACCCTGCCGCCCGTGAACGCGCAGCAGCAGGACGTGAAGGTCGACCAGTACGGCGGCGACAACTCGTACCAGACCGACCAGCCGTTCCGCATCCGCTACGGCAAGGGCGGCGTCGATGACGCCGAGGACGCCGAGGTGATCGTGCACGAGTACGGCCACGCGGTGCACGCGGCGCAGGTGCCCGGCTTCGGGGCGAGCGAGGAGGCCGGCGCGATCGGCGAGGCCTTCGGCGACTACCTCGGCGTGACCGTCGGGCTCGCCGCCGCGAAGCAGTACGGCTGGGCCGTCAGGACCCCGGCGGCGTGCGTCGCCGACTGGGACTCGACCTCGTACACCTCGACGACGCCGCACTGCCTGCGCCGCCTCGACGGCAGCAAGACCGTCGCCGACAAGGACGGCGAGGTGCACGACGACGGCGAGATCTGGAGCCGGGCGCTCTGGGACATCCGGAACGGCTACCTGGCCCAGGGACTCACGACCGCCGCGGCGGACACGACGATCGTCGACGCGCAGTTCCGGTTCGCACCCGCCACGAGCTTCAGCGCCGCGGCGAAGGCGACCTACGACACCGCGCTCGCGCGTGACGGCAAGAAGGCGGCGAGCACGGTGAAGGCCGCGTTCGCGGCCCGCGGCATCCTCTTCTAGCGGCGGCCGCCGGAGTCGCGTCCGGCGGCCGGGCTCAGTGCTCGGTCGCCGGCGCGTCCGCGGGGGGCGTCGTGACCGAGGCGGTGACGGTGACGCCGTCCTCGGTGCGCACGAAGCGGATCACCACGTCGGTGTCGAGCAGGTTCGCCTCGGGGGCGCCGTGCCCGTCGCGCTCCGCCTGCTCGGCGAGGTCGGTCACGACGACCTGGAGCGCACGGCCCCAGTCCTGCGGGTGCGAGCTGCTCGCCTCCGCGGTCGCGCGGTAGGTGGTGCCCGCGCCGGCACGCGTGTTGTCGGCCATGGGAGTCGACGTTAGCCGTTCCCACCCCGAGGCCGCTCGGAGCGCTCGCGTCGCGCGGGCCTGCCGAGGTCGCGTTCGAGCCGTCGGATGCGTTCGGTCAGCGTGGCCGCGAGCTCGGCCACCTCGTGGAGCTGTGCCCGGGTGCGCTCGAGCGGGTCGGCCGGGGGAGGCGACGGCTGCTGCTTCGTCTCGGGGTGCCGGCCGGGGCGCTGCTCCGGTCTCGCCGGAGCGACGATCGTGGCGCGGCGGCCCTGCTCGTCCGGCTCGCTGTCGGCGCCGAGCACCTGCACGCGCTCGGGGTGCGAGGCCCAGATCGCGGCGGTCCACGCGCAGAGCACCGCGTCGAGCAGGTCCTCCCGGTGCTTGTACGGCCCGTCCTCGATCGGCGACGGGGTGTCGAGCAGCCGCGCGGTCTCCGGGTGGGTCGAGAGGTCGAGCGGCGTCTCGGCGACCGCGAGGGCGGCCACGCGGCGGAGCAGCTCGTCGCAGGCGGCGGCGCGGTCGAGGCGCGCCTGGGCGGGGTCCGCCTTCGGCGGCAGCCGCTTGTAGCGGGGCCGCTCGCGGTCGTAGCCGAGCTCCCACATGCCGACGATCGTCGTGTACGGGTACACCTCGAGCAGCGTGCGCGCCTCGGGGTCGGGCCGTGCGGTGCCGTCGGCGTAGACGAAGCCCTCGGCCTCGAGCCGCTCGCGGAGCGTCACACCGGCCTGCCACCGCATCGCCCGGTTGCTCGGGTTCGCCGACACCTGCCAGCGCCCATAGCCGCGGGCGACGGCGCTCTCGGCCGGCCGGTTGCCGGTCGCGTTCGGGATCACGAGCGGCGCGTCGATCGCGACGACCGCGCCCGGCTGCGCGATGTCGAGGAGCCGCTCGACGGTCTCGTCGACGCCGCGGGTCCAGCCCGCCTCGACCACGCGGCCGTCGTCGTCGATCACGGCGAGGCCGGTCTCGTTGGCGGGCTTCGTGTCGGTGCCCTCGCCCCAGGCGAGGTCGATCCCGATGTGCTGCACGGCGGTGCTCCTGGTTCGAGGTCGGTGGACGGTGGGGGTGAGCGGGACGGCGGGGACGGTCAGGGCTGCAGGCGGGTGACGGCCCAGCCGTCGCCGTCCCGCGAGTAGACGAGCCGGTCGTGCAGGCGCGACGGCCGGCCCTGCCAGAACTCGATGCGCCGCGGCGTGACGAGGAAGGCGCCCCAATGCGGCGGGCGGGGGAGCGCCGGGACGTCGGCGAAGCGCTGCTCGACCGCACTCATCCGCTCCTCGAGCGCCTCGCGGCCCCCGATCGGCTGCGACTGGTCGCTCGCCCACGCGGCGAGCTGCGAGCCGCGTGGGCGGGTCGCCCAGTACCGGTCGCTCACCTCGGCGTCGGCGGGAGCGGCGTCGCCGTCGACGAGCACCTGCCGCTCGAGCGGGTACCAGGGCAGGAGCAGCGAGACCCGCGGCTCGGCGGCGAGCGCCCGGCCCTTGCGCGACGTCGCGTTGGTGACGAACTCGAGGCGGCCGTCGACGAGGTCCTTCAGCAGCACCGTCCGGCTCGTGGGCCCCTCCGGGCCGGCCGTGCCGAGCACCATCGCGTTCGGGCTCGGGACGCCGGCGCGCTCGGCCTCGTCGAGCCAGCGCGCGAGCTGCGCGATGGGGTCCGCGGCGAGGTCGCGCTCGTCGAGGGCGCCGCGCTCGTAGTCGTCGTGCCGACCGAGGGAGTCCACCTGCCCATCCTTCCGCCCGGCGTCCGCACGTCCGGTGAGCGCCGGTAGCGTCCTGCTCCGTGATCGTCGGCTTCGACTACTGGCAGGTGCTGAGCCACCACCCGGAGCGGATCGGGCACCTCATCGCGGTGCACCAGGCCGCCGGTGACACCGTGCACGTCGTCTCGGCGATCGGCGCGGGCCGCATCGGCACGGTCGAGGCCGAGGTGCGGGCGATCACGCCGGTGCCGGCGGTGCACGAGGTCGTGTTCCGCGACCCCCGCGAGGCGCCCTACCTGAAGCTCGCGAAATGCCGCGAGCTCGGCATCGAGGTGTTCTACGACGACCGCGACGACGTGTGCCGGGAGCTCGCGAAGCACGGGATCCTCGCGCTGCGCGTGACGCGGCAGGACGCGGTCTCCGACCTCGCGGCCGAGCGGCGCTGAGGGGAGGCCGTCAGGCGTCGGCGCCCGCGACGACCCGGCGCGCCGACTCGACGTCGGCGCCGACGGTCGCGAGCAGCCCCGCTTCCGGCACGCTGACCGTCTTCGGCTGCCGGTGCTCGCGGATCGCCGCGGCGAGCTCGGCGAGGGCGGCCGCGATCCGCTCGCCGTCCTCCGCGGGGGAGCGCTCGGCGAGACGCTTGCCGAGGATCGAGGCGTCGCGGAGGTCGTCGGCGGTGCGCTCGAGCTGCGCGACGAGCGGGAACCAGGCCGACGCCTGCCGGGCCCGCGGCGTCGGCTCGGCGAGCGCACCCTGCAGGTTCGAGCGGACGTCGGACAGCGCGGCGTACGCCCGTCGCCTCGCCGGCACCACCTCCGCCGACGGGCGCGCGAAGGCGACCCGGGCGTAGTGCGCGAGCGCGTCGATCGCCTTCGCGACCTGGGCGGCAAGGTCCGGCCGCCAGGTGCTCGGCCAGGGCAGGTAGCCGACGAGCAGCACGACGGCGGCGCCGAGCACGGTGTCGAGGAGCCGGTCGGCGGCGAGGCCCTTCGTTCCCGCGCCGCCGAAGTCGACGAGGATCAGGGTGAGCGGCGTGAGGAAGGTCGAGAGCATCCCGAAGTTCCGGCTCGCACCGAACGGGAAGAGGAACGCGAACACGGCGACCGGGATCAGCAGCAGCGGACCGGCCGGTACGAGCTCGACGACGACGGCGCCGACGAGGACGCCGATGAGGGTGCCGAGGGTGCGCTGCACGCCGCGCGCGAAGATCGACCCGAAGTCGGGCTTCAGCACGACGGCGGTCGTGAGCAGCAGCCAGTACGGGCGCGGGATCGGCAGCAGCAGGGTGAGGGCCTCGGCGGCCATCAGGGTGAGGGCCAAGCGGGCCGCGAAGAGCCAGGTGGACGTGCCGGAGAACAGCTCGGTGAGCACCGCCCCGAGCGGGCGGCGACCGATGCCGACGATCGAGGCGGCGCCGTCGTCGCCGGCGCGGTCGAGCTGCGCGATCGCGCGGGTGAGCGCCGAGCGCGTCGCGAGGTCCTCCGGGGTGCGGAGCCGTGCGGGCAGCCGCCGCTTGCCCGTGACGATGCTCGTGCGGAGGGCCTCGAGATCGGGCGCCGCGGCGGCGAGCTCGCCGGGGTGCGCCCGCACCTCCTGCGTGGTCACCGCCGCGAGCTGCGCGACGGCGGCGAGCACGCCCGCGAGCCGCCGGAGGTCCGCCCGGCTGCCCGGGGAGTGGGCGCGGGCGTCGGCGATCACGTCGTAGGCGCGCCCGATGGCGACCGTCACGCGGCGCCGCGCCTGCGTCAGCTCCTCCTCGCCGCCGCTACCGCCGAAGGTGCCGGTCACGTGACGGATGAGGTCGAGCACGGCGTCGAGCACGGCACCAACCGCGAGGGGCGGGCGGTCCGGCTCCCGCACGATGCGGGTCTGCACGAAGGACAGCAGGATCGACCAGCCGGCGCCGATCAGGAACGCGACGAGCAGCGCGCCGGGCGGCACGGCGCGCGCGGGGCCGCTCGCGATCGCGAGGTAGATGAGCAGCTGCAGGCCGGCGAACGAGAACTCCGCGTTCACCGCCGAGACGAACGCGGACACCGCGCCGAACAGCCCGACGACGGGGATGGCGATCGGCCCCTGCGTGAGGAGCAGCCGACCGGCGAGCAGCCCGACGATGCCCGCGATCACGCCGAGCCCCGTACGTCGGAAGCGGGCGGAGAACGGGCCGCCCGCGTCGCCGAACGCGCCGAGCAGCGCGCCCATGCCGGCGAAGCCGCCGAGGCCGCCCTGCCCGATGGCGACCCCGACGAGCAGCGGCACCGCCACCGAGAGGGCGAAGCGCACCATGTTCGCCCACGGCACCGGCGCCTGCTTCGGGGCCACGACGCGCACGAACCAGTCCGGCGCGAGCGGCTCGAAGCGCTGCAGGGTGCGGTCGATGAGGCGGCGGAGATCGGGGACCGGGTTCCGGGCCACCTGCGCCTCCTCGTCCGTCGCCGGGATCCGATCGAACCACGTCCGGCCCGGGGCGCGCCGAGGGCGAGGTGCCGGTGGAGGGGACGCAGGGGGTGTCGGTGGCCGCCGCCACGATGCCGCCATGCGCTGGTTCCGCCGGAACGTCGACCAGGTCCTCACCGAGTTCTTCGCCGTGCGGCGGCGGGGCTGCGCCGGTCCCCGGCTCGAGCGCGTCGAGCGGGTGGAGACGGTGCTGCGCGACTGCGTCGAGCAGGCCGCGGAGGCGGTGCTCGACGACGGCGAGCTCGCCCTGCTCGACGCGGAGCGGCAGTTCCGCCCGACCGGCGCCGCCGCGCGCGTTCTCGCTCCGGCGGTGCTGCTCGAGTTCCTGCCGCTCGTGCTGGACGACCCGCGGTGGCGGCCGGAGGACCCGGGCGAGCTGCGCGTGCACGTGCTCACCGTCGGTGCGCTGGTGCGCCACCTGCTCGCGGAGGTGCAGGATCCTGAGCCGTGCGTGGTCCACACGGTGGGCGCCGCGCTCGACCGGGCGATGCGCGGCGCCGGCGCTGCTCGCCCCACGGTCGTCCGCGAGTGACCGGCTCGGCATTCCCGAGGGCGTGCCGCCTCCTCGCTGTCGTGCGGGCGGACGCCGCAACCGGCCGGCCATCGTTCGACGGCTGCACCATGACGCCGGCGAACGACTCCACGAACAGCCCCGGGGATCGCGTTGCTAGCGTGCTCGTCCGTGTCGTCCGCGCGCTTCCTGCTGCTGCAGGCGCGACCCGAGGACGACGCCCGCACGCGGGAGGCCGCGTCGATGCGCGCCGCCACGCGGCTGGGCGACCGGCTCGACGTGCTCCGGATCGACATCGACCCGCTGCCGGGTGACGCGCTCGACCGCTGGGCCGGGGTGATCACGGGCGGCAGCCCGTACAACGTGACCGACCCCGAGCCCGGCAAAGGCAGCGACCAGCGGCTCGCGGAGCGTCAGCTGCGGCGGCTCGCCGCCGACGCGCTCGCGCGGGACCGGCCCGTGTTCTTCACCTGCTACGGCATCGGCCTGCTCACGCTCGAGCTCGGCGGCACGGTCGACCGGTCGCATCCCGAGATCGCCTCCGCGGCGGAGGAGCGGCTGACCGACGCGGGAGCCGTGGATCCTGTCGCCGGCGAGCTGCCGCCCGTGTTCCAGGCGCTCACCGGGCACAAGGAGTCCGCACCTGAGACGCCGCCGGGTGCGACGCTGCTCGTGACGAACGACGTGTCGCCCGTGCAGCTCTACCGGGCCGGCTCGGTGCTCGCGAGCCAGTTCCATCCGGAGCCGACGCCCCAGGACTTCGTCGAACGCGCCGCGGTCTACGCGGGGCACGGCTACTTCCCTTCAGGAGAGCTGCAGTCGGTCGCCGCCGCGATGCTCCGGGCCGAGGTCACGGCGCCGCGGCGCCTGCTGAGCCGCTTCGTCGAGGTGCACGGAGGCTGACGCGGCAGCACCCGGGGAGCAGGCGCCAGGGCGAGCTCCCCGGGTGCCGGGGTGTGCGGCTTCGGGTCAGAGCCCGAGCAGCTTGTTCAGCAGGGTCGCGAGACCGCCCCCGCCTCCGTTGTTCAGCAGGTTGGCCACCGTGCAGAGCAGGTTGCCGAGGAGGTTGCCCGGACCGGACTGCGCGGTGATCGTCAGGTGCACCTGGCTCAGGTCGACGACGAGCCCGAGCAGATCGAGGTGCAACGGCCCGAGGGTGAGATCGAGCACCTTGCAGCTGCCGCTCGCGAGGGCGCTGGTCACCAGGGTGGTGGCCGCCATGTTGACCGCACTCACCGTGCCCGTCGGGCTGGTCAGAGTACCGACCACGTTCCCGGCCAGAGCGAGCCGCCCGTTCTGGTTGACGAACTTCGTCGGCTGGAAGGTTGCGTTCAGCACGCTGCCGTCGACCGTCGTCCCCGTCACGGGGATCGGCGACGGGACCGACGTCAGCGTCGCCGAGGGTGCCGCTGTGGCGGCTGCGGGCGAGGATGGCGCCGCCGAGGCCGGCACGCCCGCACCGAACACCAATGTGGCGGCGAGAGCGGCGCCTGCGAGTGGCGCGAGGATGTGCTTGATCATGCGATTCCCACTTCCGGTCATGCCGGCGCGCGGATCCTGGCGTGAGGCGTCCGCCGGCAGGAGCCGACCTCCCCTGGCCGGCCCCCGATGGATTCGATCGGTGCAGGGTGCCCCCCGCGCCTGGGAGGGGTGGGAGAGGTTCCGGCGCGAGTCCCGAGTGGATCCGCCGCTCCTCCGCGTGTCGCCGGAGGCGCCTCGCGACCCCTTCCGCATGTCGCGCGGTGGCTCTGGCGTGGCGCGGTACGCATGCCTACCGCGCGATGCCACGGCTACCGCGCGGAGCGGTCAGCCGTGACGCGACCGGTTCAGCGGCCCGACCGTCGGCCCACGGTCTCCTGCTCCTCGGCCTCCGGGGCGGGACCGTCCTTCAGCTTCACGAGCCGCGCGGTGCTGCTCTCGTCGAGGTCGACGAGCTCGCCGCGGGAGCGCAGGAAGTCGGAGAACGACTTGAAGCCGAGCGCCTTCTCGCTGAACGACGGGTCCATGCGCTTCATCTGCGTCTTCACCGCCGAGTTGTGCAGCCACTCGGTGTCGTCCTTCTGGTGCCCGAGACGCATCGCGCGCTGCAGCAGGCCGGTGGCGGCCTCCTGCGGGTCGGACTCCTCGTCCTCCACGCTGTCGACGGGACTGGACGCACGGGTCGCGCGCCGGCGACCGCGCCGCCGGTCCTCGCTCTCCGCCTCGACGGCCTCGGCGACGGCCGTCTTCGGGCGGTGGTCGGGGACGCCGGGCAGGGCGTCGTAGGTGACGAGCTCGTCGCAGGCGGCGCCGAGCGAGCGGCTCGTCGATCCGGCGACGCCGACACCGACGACGTAGCGGCCGAGGCGCTTGCAGCGCTGCGCGAGGGCGATGTAGTCCGAGTCGCCGGCGACGATCACGACGTGCGTGAGGTCGGGCAGCCGGAACATGTCCTCGACCGCGTCGACCGCGAGCCGGATGTCGGCGCCGTTCTTGCCGTACGCGGCGGCGGGGAACAGCTGCACGAGGTCGACGGCGCGACTCACGAGCTGCCCGCGGTAGGCCGCGTTCACGGGCGCCGACCAGTCGGCGTAGGCGCGGGTGAGCACGAGGGTGCCGAACGACGAGGCGAAGTCGATGATCGCGCCGATGTCGACGGTCGCCTGCTCGAGGCGCGTCGCGAACTCGCCCTCGGCCTGCTCGTCGGCGGCGGCGCGCTGCCGATCGCGCTGATAGGCGCTGCGGCCGTGCACCTGGTCGTAGCGACCGATGACGATGTTGTCGAAGTCGAGGTAGACGGCGACGCGCGCCTCGCCCGGCTCGGCCATGATCAGCGCCCTCCGTCCGCGTCGGTCGCCTGCAGGATGAGCCGGTTGCCGTCCGGATCGGGGAACTGCACGTAGCGGCCCCACGGCATCTGCTCGACCGGGCCGACGTCGACGCCGCGCTCGGCGAGCCGGGCCGCGTCGCCGTCGAGGTCGTCCGTCTCGAGCACGAGCCCGCGCAGGGAGCCGGCGGGCATCTCGTCGAACCAGGTGACGAGGGTGATCGCCGTCTCGGCGCTCCGCGGCCGCAGCTGCACCCAGTGCCGGCCGGGCCCCATCGGCTGCTCGCGCACGAGCTCGAGACCGAGGACGTCGACGTAGAAGTCCCGCGCCCTCGCCTGGTCGGTCACGGGTACGGAGAAGAGCTGCACGAAGCGGACGGTCACGGGGAACATCCTGCCGGTCCGTAGTCGGTTGACGGGTCGTTCTACCCGTGCCTAAGGTCCGGATCGAGGCGGCTCACCGGCGAGCCGCTCGAGCGAAGGGTACCCATGTCCTCCCGAACACCCCGCCTCCTGCTCGCGCTCACCACGAGCGCCCTCCTCGTCGCGCTCGGCGCGCCCGCCGCCCACGCCGCGGCGGACGGCGGCGGTGGCGGCGACGACACGAACCCCGTCGACTTCCTGCACAACGTCACCGGTGCCGCGGCGCCCGTCACGGGAGCCGCGCTCGGGCAGGGCGCAGCGACCAAGCCCGGGGTCCCGATCTGCACCACGTCCGGGTCGCCGACCGCGAACGTGAACACCGACTGCGACGGCCAGAACCCGCACAACGAGACGGCGATCGCGGTGAACCCCACGAACGCGAACAACCTGATCGGCGGCGCGAACGACTACCAGCTGCGCTCCAACCCCGGTGGTCACGTGGCCGAGTCGGTCCTGTCCCGCGCCCACGTCACGTTCGACGGCGGCCGCACGTGGAGCGAGTACCCGATCAACGCGAACTCGGCCTACCAGGCGACCGGTGACCCCTCCATCGCGTTCGACGCGACCGGCCACGCCTACTACGCCACGCTGGGCTTCGGGTTCACCGGCGCGAAGGGCGCCACGAACCCCGACATCGTCGTGGCGAACTCCGGAGACGGCGGCCGCAACTGGACGTCCGTCCGGGTGGCATCCGGCAGCGGCAACTCCGGCAGCGTCGGCGACCTGCTCGACAAGGAGTGGATCGCGGCGTGGGGGGCAGGGAACGCGATCGTCAGCTTCGGGGACTTCCGGCAGGCCCAGAAGGGCGCGATCGTCACAGCCCGGATCCACACGACGGTCACGCACGACTACGGCAGGACGTGGTCCGCGCCGGTCGTGGTCTCCGGGCCCCTCGACCAGGCCTTCGTGTCCGTGCCGACCGTGACGAAGGACGGGCGCGTGTTCGTCGCCTTCCTGAACACCGTCGCCTCCGACAACTACCGCGACGACTACGTGGTCTCCGAGGTCAGCCCGGCGACAGGCGCCCTCGTCGCCGGCCCCTTCACCGTGGCGCGCACGATCGACGGCGCGACCGACTACCCCATCGCGTTCGGGCGTCAGACCTACCAGGACAGCCTGTTCCGCTCCTGGGCCGCGGGGAACATCACGAGCGACCCGACGCACCCCGGCCACCTCGCGGTCGTCTGGTCCGACATGCGCAACAGCGTGACGCCGGCACCGGCCGACCCGTACGCCGCGAGGACGAACTCCGACGTGGTCGTCAGCCAGTCGAGCGACTACGGCCGGCACTGGTCGGCGCCGACGGCGCTGGCGCGGGCGAACGACCAGTTCATGCCGTGGGGCGCCTACGACGCGTCGGGCCGGCTGCGCATCGGCGCGTTCGACCGCTCGTACGACTCGGCGAACCACCTGTACGGCTACTCGGTGAGCACCGAGACGACGGCGGGCTCGCTCCGCTTCACCACCACCCTGGTCAGCACCGCCCTGTCCGACCCGACGAAGAACGACCGCTGGTTCGCGGCGACCGCGAACGCGGCCTTCCCGTACGCGACCACGTTCCTGGGTGACTACAGCAACATCGCGGTCACGCCGAGCGGCGTCGCGGCGTACTGGACCGACATGCGCACCAGCGCGACGTTCGGCGGTCGCACCGGCCACGGCGAGGACGCGTACTTCGGCGTCACCCGCTAGCCGGACGATCGAGGAGGGGTGCCCGCGAGCGACCGCGGGCACCCCTTCGTCATCGCGGCGTGACGAGGCGTGCGAGCACGCCCGCGACCTCGTCCGCGGTCATCGCGCAGGTCGCGTCGCCGATCGCCAGCTCGACGCGCTGCACGGCCGGGTCGGGGGTGCCGCCGGCGCCGCGGAAGGTCCAGACCCCGTCCTCCTCGGCGAGGCGGCGGATGCGCTCCTCGACGGCCTCGGCCGGCGCCTCGAGCAGGAGATGCAGCATGGGGGTCTGCGGCGGGTCCGGCACGACACGGATCCCCGGCACCGGCCGTACGGCGTCGGCGATCGCCCGCGCCTGCTCGAGGTAGCGCGGCATGCGCGGCAGCCGCTCGCGCAGCAGGCCGAGGGCCGACGCCGCCGCGGGCCACAGCCCGTACAGGGTGCCGCCGAGCCGCCGCCGCCACTCGCGCACCTCCGCGACGACGTCCTCCTCGCCGGCCACGCAGCACCCGGCCAGCGCGCCGATGCCCTTGTAGAACGACACGTAGACCGAGTCGAAGAGCGCGGCGATCTCGGCCGGTGGCCGCTCGTAGCCGGCCGACGACTCCCAGAGGCGGGCGCCGTCGAGGTGCGCCGCCGCGCCCCGCGACCTCGCCCAGCCCACCTGCGCCTCGAGCGCGTCGAACGGCGGCTGCTCGCCGCCGAGATCGCGCTGCGGCAGCTCGATCAGCAGCGCCGCGGGCGGTTCGGCGACGGCCTCGAGATCCGCGAGCGCGATCAGCCGGTGCGCCTCGCCGACCGGGCGGCCGATCAGGCCGTGCAGCCGCTCGAGCGCCTGCTCCTCGTGGCGGGCGAGGTGGCACATCGGGTGGTACAGCACGGTGCGCCGCGCTCGCCGGTCGGCGTGCACGCGCAGCACCGCCTGCTGCGCCATGATCCCGCTCGGCAGGAACACCGCGGCGGGCTTGCCGAGCAGCGCGGCCACCTCCGCCTCGAGCTCCGCGACGACGCCGCCGTCGCCGTAGGTGTCGACGGCGGTGTCGGGCGCGATCCCGGCGAGCAGCGACGCGGCACGGACGGGGCCGTGCCCGTTCACGAAGCGGGTGCAGCGGTCGCGGAGGGCGTCGGCTTCGGCGGCGTCGAGCATGCGCCTCAGTCTGGCCCGTAGCCTCGGGGAGTGAGCGACCCCCTGCTGTCCCTGCCGCCGGACCCCGAGGCGTCCGCCGCCCTCGCCGCGCAGGGCCTCCGGCTCGAGCTCGTGGACCCCGGCGACGCGCCCGCTGTCCGTTCCTGGCTCGAGGCCGACGCCCGCGGCTTCACCGACCCGGCGCCGACCGACGAGTCCGTCGCCGAGCAGTACGAGGACCGCCGCCTGCGCCGCACCCTCGCGGTCGTCGACGACGACGCGCCGGAGCCCGTGGTCGGCACGATCGGCGTGTTCCCGGCCGAGCTGACCGCGCCCGGCCCCGCTCCGGTCGGCGCGTGGGCGATCACGTCGGTGAGCGTCGCGGCGACCCACCGCCGCCGCGGCATCGCCCGGCAGCTGCTCGAGGCGGAGCTGCGCACCGCCGTGCGGGCCGGTCTGCCGCTCGCGATCCTCACGGTCTCCGAGGCCACGATCTACAGCCGCTACGGCTTCGGGCCTGCGGTCCGCGTGGCCGCCCTCACGATCCGCACGAAGCGGATCCGCTGGACCGGGCCTGCACCAGCCGGCCGCGTCCGGTACGTCGGCCGTGACGCGCTGCTCGCCGACGTCCCCGGGATCTTCGATGCGGCGAGGCGTCGCACCCCGGGCGAGCTCGACCTCGGCGGCCTGCTCCTCACCGGGCTGCTCGGCCGGCCCTCGGAGGGCGACCGGACGCGGGAACGCCGCTTCGTGCGCTACGACGACGAGGCCGGGGCGCCGCAGGGCTACTGCTCGTACCGCATCGAGCCGAACCTCGACGACTTCGCCGACGGCACCCTGCACGTGATCCACCTCGTCGCCGCGACCGACGACGCGTACGCGGCGCTGTGGCGCTTCCTGCTCGAGCACGACCTCGTGGGTCGCATCGAGGCGCGGCTGCGCAGCGTCGACGAGCCGCTGCGCTGGATGGTGTCGGACCAGCGCGCGATCCGCCAGACCGAGCAGGACCACCTCTGGGTACGCGTGCTCGACGTCCCGGGCGCGCTCGGCGCCCGGGGGTACGCGGCGACCGGACGCCTGGCGCTCGACGTCGACGACCCCGACGGGTACGCGGCCGGACGGTGGCTGCTCGAGGTGGGGGAGGACCGCACCGGGAGGGCCCGGCAGATCGCTGCGGTGCCGGACGGGGTGCCGTCGCTGGCGCTCGACGCGCCGGCGCTCGGCTCGCTGCTGCTCGGCGGTGTGCCGGTCGACACCCTCACGCGCGCCGGCGTGGTGCGGGAGGGGCGGCCGGGCGACGCCGCACGCGCCGACGTGCTGCTCCGATCGCCGCGGACCCCCGTGCTCGGCGAGTGGTTCTAGCGCGCCGTCACTGAGGGGCCGACGCCGACGGGGTCGCGCCGCCCGAGCCGTGCGGCCCCGGGCCGGGCTGCACGCCGCCGGGCACCCGCTTCTTGCCGGGCTTCGTAGGTGTGGGTGTGGGCGTCGGGGTGGGCGTCGCGGTCGGCGTGGGCGTGGGCGTCGGGGTGGGCGTGGGGGTTGGTGTCGGCGTGGGTGTGGGCGTCGGGGTGGCCGTCGCGGTCGGCGTGGGCGTCGGCGTCGCTGTGCGCGTCGGGCTGCTCGTCGGGCTGCTCGTCGGCGACGTGGACGGGGAGGACGACGTCGTGGTCGTGGAGGCCACCGGTGCGGGCGGCGCGGCCGCGGCGGGGCTCGACGGGGCTCGACTCGGCGCCCGTCGGGGTGCGCTCGCCGTCGGCGCTGCGCTGGTCGGGAGCGCGGACGGCGAGACGGTCCCGGGCCCGGCGGTGGCGCCGGACCCGGCCGGGACGGTGCCGCCCGCGGTGGCCGGGCTCGTGACCGGCAGCACCGCGAGCGGGTTCTGCAGGGCCGAGGCGGAGACGATGAGCCCCACTGACGCGACCACGGCGACCGAGAGGGCGCCGATGCCGGCGGCGACGAGCGGTGAGCGCCGGTGCGGCTCGGAGGCCTCGTCGCTGCGCGACCGGTCGCCGGCGATCAGCGCGGCGAAGGCGCCGTCGTCGGCGGTGGCCGGGGCACCGTCGAACATCGCCGCGGCGGCGGGCAGCGCGGCGGCCGCGGCGGGCGCGGGAGCGAGCGGCGGCACGGGCAGCAGCGGCACCGGCGCGGTGTCCGTGGACTCGCCGCCGGTCATCCCGCCCGCGAGCTCGCCGTGCAGCGCCTCCGCGACCTCCGCGGCGCTCGGCCGGGCAGCCGGATCCGTCGCGGTCATCCGCGCGAGCAGCGCGGCGAGCCCGGGGGAGGCGTGCAGCGGCAGCGGCGGTGGTCCGGACAGCCGCGCGACGGCGGCCTCGGCGGCGGCACCCGGGAAGGCGCGGGCGCCGCTCACCACCTCCGCCAGCACGAGGCCCAGCGAGTAGACGTCGCTCGCGGGCCCGGCGCTCTCGCCCCGCACCTGCTCGGGGCTCAGGTATGCCGCGGTCCCCACGATCGAGTCGGCGGTCGTGATCCGCGACGGGTCGATCGCGCGCGCGATGCCGAAGTCGGTGAGCTTCGCGGTGATGCCGGTGCGCTCGATCTCGTCGTCGGACAGCACCAGGATGTTCGCGGGCTTCACGTCGCGGTGCACGACGTCCCGCGCGTGCAGGATCGCGAGGGCGCCGGCGATGTCGGCGGCGATGCGCCGACCGAGGTCGGGCTTGAGCGGCCCCCGCTGCAGCAGCGAGCCGAGGTCCCGCCCGTCGACGAGCTCCATGACGAGGTACCGCATCGGCGAGCCGACCGGGGACGCGTCGAGCACCGACACGACCGACGGGTGGTCGACCCCAGCGAGCAGCCGGGTCTCGCGAGTGGTGCGCTGGGGGTCGACCGCCTCGGCGAGGTCGGCGCGGAACACCTTGACGGCGACGGCGCGGCCGAGCCTCAGATCGGTCGCCTCGAACACCCGCGCCATGCCGCCGGTGCCGATCTCGTCGCCGAGGCGGTAGCGGCCGCCGAGCACGACGCCCGGGGCGGGTCGCTCCGCACGTCGGTCGGTGCCGCGGCGGTGCGCGCGGTGCTGCGCGCCGGACTGGTCCGGATCGGTCGTCATCAGGTCCCCCTCCCGCTGCTCCGGTCCACCGGCTGCCGAACGCCGAGCCCGGCATCGGATCTCTGGGCGACGCGTGACGCAGCGGGGAGGGAGCGGCGCCGGGGGACGGCCGCCATCCTCGCCGTGCGGGACGGCGTGCGCCAGCCCCCGAATCCCACCGCTGTCATCACGCGCCGATCGGGGGTACCGTGCGCGGCCGGACGAGCACCCACAGCGCGGCGACCGCGACCGCGGCCGTGCAGGTCATGACGATCCCCATCGGCCGTGCGGAGGCGATGCCGAGCAGGCCGACGAGCGGCGAGAGCAGCCCCGCGAAACCGAAGTTCACCGCCCCGAGCAGGCTCGCGGCGGTGCCCGCCTCCTCGCCGTGGTGCGCGAGCCCGAGCACCGAGACGCAGGGGAACGCGAAGCCGCAGGCGGCGACGAAGCACCAGAGCGGCACGAGCACGGCCGGCAGCGGCGCACCCGCGCCGCCGACGAGGAGGATCGTCCCGCCGCTCAGCAGCTGCACGGCCGTCGTCACGACGAGCACCCACTGCGGACCCGTGCGGCGCATCAGCCGGGCGGAGAGCTGCGAGCCCACGATGATCCCGACCGAGTTGGTCGCGAAGAGCAGCCCGAAGAGCTGCGGCGTGAGGCCGTACACCTCCTGGAAGAGGAACGACGAGGTCGACAGGTAGGCGAAGAGGCCGCTGAACTGCATGCCCCCGAGCAGCGCCGCACCGACGAACACCCGGTCGGTGAGCACGGCGCGGTAGCGGCGTCCGATCGTGTCGTGCCCGGCGGAGCCGCGCGTCGACGCGGGCCGGGTCTCGCCGATGCGGGCCGCGGCGAGCGCGAGGGCGGCCGCGCCGTAGACCGCCAGGCTCACGAAGAGGCCTCGCCAGTCGAGCACGCGGAGCAGCTGCGAGCCGATGAGCGGCGCGACCACCGGCGCCGCTCCCGAGACGAGCCCCATGCGGGCGAGCATCTTCACGAGCGCCCGGCCGGCGAACAGGTCGCGCACGGTCGCCTGTGCGACGACCCCGCCGCCCGCGGCGCCCGCGCCCTGCAGCACGCGGAGCACCGCGAGCACCGTCACGGTCGGGGCCACCGCGGCGAGCAGGCACGAGGTCACGTGCAGCGCCGCCATGACGAGCAGCGGCACCCGCCGGCCGACCCGGTCGCTCCAGGGCCCGACGAGCAGCTGGCCGACCGCGAAGCCGAGGATCGTGCCCGAGAGCGTCAGCTGCACGGCGACGTCGCTCACCTGGAACGAGCGCCGCACCGACGGGAACGCGGGCAGGTACAGGTCGATCGTGAACGGGCCGAGCGCGACGAGCAGCCCGAGGATCACGATCGTGGCGGTGCGGCGCCGCGAGGGCATGGCCTCGCCGGGGGACGCGGCACCGGTCACTTCGGGCTCCTCGGGCGGACGGTGACGCAGCGGCGCACCGGGGGAGGGCTGCCGGAGCGCAACGCGAGGGAACCGGCGGACGCCTCGAGCCTAGAGGTCCATCCGTCGCCGCCTAGCGGACGCCGGGCAGCGGCGGCGCCGCGGGCAGGGCGCGGATCGGCACGGGGGACCCCGTGGGGAAGCCCGCGGTGCGGACCGTGCGGCCGTCGAGGGTGATGACGAGGGCCTCGAGCCCGGGCTGCGCCGCGAGCCAGGCCGCCGCGTCGTCGCCGAGGGCGAACGCGGCCGTGGACCAGGCGTCCGCGGTGGCGAGGTCCGTGGCGCAGACCGTCACCGAGGCGGGTCCGGTGGCTGCGAGCCCGGTGCGGGGGTCGCGCAGGTGGGCGCCGCGCTCGTAGGTGCCGGACGTCGCGACGGCGAGATCGGTGCCCTCGACGAGCGTCGCGAGCGCGCCGCGCTCGAAGGGGTGCTGGATGCCCACCCGCCAGCGGGCGCCCGGGCCGGGACGGCCTCGGGTGAGCACGTCGCCGCCCGCGTTCAGGCTGAAGTCCGTCACTCCGTGCTCGGCGAGCAGCAGTGCGGCACGGTCGACCGACCAGCCTTTCACGCAGGCGGACGGGTCGAACCAGCCGTCCGCGGGGGTCGCGTCGAAGAGGCCGCCCGTCGCGCGTGCGAGTGCTTGGCACGCGGCGATCACCGCCCGGAGGTCGGGGCTCGGCTCGGCGACCTCGCCCCGTGAGAACCGCCGCACCTCGCTGTCCTCCCGGTAGGTGCTGAAGCGGGCGTCGACCTCCTCGAACCAGCGTCGCGCCGCGGCGACGGCGCCGGCGTGGTCGCCGCCACCGCGCAGGTCGTACGACACGACGGTGCCCATGACGTGCTGCACCGCTCTCGTGGGCTCGGGCCCGCTCGTCCCGGGGCGCACCGACTCGATCACGGCCTGACGATACGAACCGCAGCGGCCTCGGTCCTCGGCACCGTCCATGAGCCCGCCATGAGGCGTGCGGCGACCCCTGGTGGGCGCCGATCGGCCTGTCACGGCGGTGCGGCGACGCCCGGATGGTTCAGTGGTCCGACGCCGGGAACGGCAGGAAGGACTCTCGATGCCCACCGGCGCCCTGCGCGTGCTCGCCAAGCTCTGGTACCTGAAGACCTTCGCCGCCGGCTCGACGGCGCCCCAGCCGATGGACGCGCCCACGTACCGGTCGCCCGGGGCGGATCCGCTGCGGGTGCTGCTGCTCGGCAACGGCCCGGTGCACGGCTGGGGCGTGCTCACGCACCAGCTCGCGCTGACCGGCGCGCTCGGCCGCGCCCTCGAGCGGGGGACCGGCAGGCCCGTCGACGTCGACCTCGTCGGCGAGGAGACGATGAGCCTCGCCGCCGCCTCGTCCTGGCTCGGGGAGCGCCCCCTCGAGGGCGTCGACCTCGTCGTCCTCGTGGCCGGGATGAACGACGCGGTCCGGTGGACCCCCGTCGACCAGTGGCGGCGCGACCTCGTCGCGCTCCTCGACCTGCTGCAGGCGCGCTGCGCCCCCGCCGCCGAGCTCGTGGTCGCGGGCATCCAGCCCGTGCGCTCCGTGCTGCCCTACGACTCGCTGTACGGATCGTTCGGGCAGCGGGTCGCCGACCGGTTGAACACCACGACCCGCGAGGTGGTCGGCGGCCTCGAGCGCGCCGTGTACCTCGAGCTGTCGCCGGGGCGCACCGAGCTGGGGCGTCCCCTCGGCTCGCCGAAGGTCTACGACGCCTGGGCGGACGAGCTCGCGGCGGCCGCCGCGCCCGCGCTCGCCCGCGCCGCCGCGGTGCGCACCGCACCCGCTCCGGCGGTGCCCGAGCCGGGCTGGGACTGGGCCGGTGCCGTCCGCGTGATCGACGAGGCGCCCGATGGCGGCTGGCCCGAGCTGCGACGCCTCATCGACGCCGCGAAGAAGGAGTTCGGGGCCGACCTCGCGTACGTGAGCCTGCTGTCCGACGAGCGCCAGGTGTTCGCCGCGACCACCGGCCCCCGGCCCCGGTCCGTGCCGCGCGCCCTCAGCCACTGCGATGTCACGGTGCGGCAGGACGAGCTCCTGATCGTGCCGAACTCGTTCGACGACCCGCGGTTCCGCGACAGCCCGCTCATCGACTTCACGCAGATGCGCTTCTACGCCGGCCTCCCGCTGCACTCGGCGTCCGGCGAGGCCGTCGGCACGTTCTGCGTCGGCAACGTGCGCCCCCGTTCCGCGTCGGTCATCGATCCCGCCCGGTTCGGCGAGTACGCCCGCGCCGCCGAGGCCGAGCTGCGGCGCCTCGAGCGCGAGGCCGTGACGGACCCGGACGCCGAGGTCGTGGCGCTGCCCGGAGGCTGACCGAGGGTCACCACCATCTGAGGGTCTCCTGGATGCGCGCTCGTGATCCCGCCGTAGGATCGGCCGATCAGCGACACCAGGAGGGCCGAGGTGACTGCCCCCGCTGCGCTCCTCGGCGGGCGCTACCGCCTGGAGCGGCGCATCGGCACCGGTGGCATGGGCGTCGTCTGGGAGGCCTGGGACCAGCTGCTCGAGCGCCCGGTCGCGGTCAAGCGGCTGCGCACCGAGGTCGGCGTCTCCGACCAGGAGGCCGAGCTCGCGAAGAACCGCGCCATGCGCGAGGCGCGCATCAGCGCCCGGCTCCACCACCCGCACGCGGTGCTCGTCTTCGACGCGATCGAGCAGGACGGCCAGCCGTGCCTGATCATGCAGTACCTGCCGTCGGTGCCCCTGTCGGCCGTGCTGCACGAGCGCGGTCACCTGCCGCTCGCCGACGTCGCCCGCATCGGCGCCCAGATCGCGTCGGCGCTCGCCGCGGCCCACGCGCTCGGCATCGTCCACCGCGACGTGAAGCCGGGCAACGTGCTCATCGCCGACGACGACGGCCGCGCGATGATCAGCGACTTCGGCATCGCCCACGCCCTCGGCGACGCGTCCCTCACCTCGACCGGGCTCGTGCACGGCACCCCGGCCTACCTCGCACCCGAGGTGGCGCGGGGCGATGAGTCGACGTTCGCCGCCGATGTCTTCTCGCTCGGCTCCACCCTCTACGCCGCCGTCGAGGGCGCGCCGCCGTTCGGCTCCGACGGGAACTCGATCGCCACGCTCCACCGCGTCGCGCTCGGCGACTTCCCCCCGCCCGCCCGTGCCGGCGTGCTGACCGACCTGCTCCACGCGATGATGGCGGGGGAGCCGGACGAGCGGCCGACGATGACGCAGGTGGCGACCCGGCTCGGCGCGCTGCAGGCGCAGATCGGCACCGTGGGCGACACGCCCACCGTCCCGCTGCTGCCGGTCACCCTGCCCGACGCCGACGGGGTCGACCCGTCCCATCCGACGACGGCGCTGCCGGTCGAGCCCGCGGTGCTCCCGAGCGACGCGGGGGCGCCGGACGAGGGCGAACCCGCCGGTGCGGCGATGCCCGCCGCAGCCGTCGCCGAGCCCGTGCCCGCCGAGCAGTCGCAGCCGGTCGGGGAACCGGACGCGGTGGACGAGCCGCACCCGGTCGAGGAGCCGGAGCAGGTGGACCAGCCGGAGCCGGCCGTCGAGCGCGAGCCGGACCTCGAGGAGCCGGAGGGCGAGCCGGAGGCCCTCGCCGAGACCGGGAAGCGGCGCGGGATCCGCGGCCGGGATGCAGCCGTGGTCGGGGGAGCCGGGCTCGCCGCCGCGGCCCTGCTCGCGGACCCCGTGCACGCCGACCCCGTGCACGCCGAACCCGCGCACGCCGAACCCGCCCGCGCTGAACGCGTCCGGGCCGAGCCGGCCCGCGCCGGGCGCGCTGCGGCCACCCCGGCACTGCTCGCCGACCCGCCGGCGAGCGAGCCGTCCGTCGCCGACGGCGGCGGACCCGGCGATCCCTCGGGCGCCGTCCCGGCGGACGACCCTCGAGCACGCCGCACGGCCCTGCTGGTGCTCGCCGCGGCCGCAGCGGTGGTGATCGCGCTCTCGCTGCTGGTGCCGGCCATCCTCTCGAACCGGCGGACGGCGAGCCCGCCGGCCCCCACGACGCAGCGGAGCGCGCCGACCAGGCAGGACTCGGCGCCGCCGACTCCGAGCCGGTCGAGCAGCCCCTCGGCGACGCCGAAGCCGACCGCCACGACCGCACCGAGGCCGGTCCCCACGTCGACGGCTGCCTCCTCCGCGCCGTCGAGCGCGCCGCCCGCCACGTCCGCGCCGGTGTCGGGCTCGCCGACCTCCGCGCAGCTCGCCGCCGCGATCACGACGTACTACTCGCTCGTCCCCCGGAACCTCGACGCGGCGTGGCCGCGGATGACCGCGGACTACCAGCAGAACCACGCGGGCGGCCGCGCCGCGTACGACGCGTTCTGGGCACCGGTCGACCGGGTGTCGGTGCGCGACGTGTCCGGTTCCGCGCCGGACACGGCGCAGGCCACCGTCGTCTACTACTACGACAGCGGCCGGGTGACGACCGAGGTCACGTCGTACCGGCTCGTGCCGCAGGACGGGATCCTCAAGATCGCCGGCTCGGACGTCCTGTCGAGCTCGTCGACGGGCTGACCGACCCGCCCGGCGACCGTCAGGGGATCCGGTGCCCGGCGCTCGTCGCCGATGCGCGGGAGTAGCCCGCCTTCGTGCCCGTGACACGCACCGAGACCACCGCGCCTCGGTCGCTCTGGTGCACGTAGTAGGAGCGGCTCGTGGCGCCGCGCACGTCCGTGCCGTTCCGGCGCCACTGGTACGTCAGGGACGTGCCGGCGGGCCACGCACCGGCCGAGGCGCTGAGCCACGTGCCCGCGGCGGCGGTGCCGCGGACGACGGGCGTCGGCCCGTGCAGCACGGCGCAGGCGACGTCGGAGTCGATCTGCGCGCCGTCCGGCAGGTACTGGGTGACCGCGATGCGGCCACCGCGGGTGAGCGGGGCGCCCGCGCAGGCCTTCATCGCCTCCCAGTGGGTGTACGCGCCGGCCAGCCAGCTCGGCAGCCAGGTCAACGGACTGGTCCACGGCACGGTGCCCACGACGTCGGCCCAGTCGGTGCGGAGGGCGTAGAGCCCGACCTTCATGCCCGCCGTCTGGAACCCGGCCGTCATGCCCTCGAGGACCGCACGGTTCGCGGTGCGGTCGCGGCTCCACGTGTTCGCCGCCTCGACGTCGAGCCACCACGTCAGTCCCGGCTTCGCGAAGCCGCCGGCCTTCAGCACGTCCTGCTCGGCGAGCGACCAGCCGTAGACGAAGGCGCAGGCCGCCCCCGCCCGGTGGGTGCAGGTGCCGTTCGGGTTCGAGAGCCTCGTGCCGGCCTTCGTCGTGTTCGAGGAGGGCCACCAGCTCGCCGCGAGACCCGGGTTCGCCGTGTTCACGTAGACCGACCATGCCGGCGCGGTCGTGTCGCCGGCGGCCTCCGCCGCCCAGGAGAGCTCCGCGCGCAGGCAGGGGTTCGTCGAGGTCGCGACGCCGCCGTTCACGCCGACGACCGCGAACGCCGGCGTGCCCGTGAGCGATCCGGCGACCGTGCCGCCGTGCCCGTCGCACTGCGGGTACGACACGTCCGCACCGATGGTCCTCGCGGTCGTGGTGCTCGTCCCGGCGACCGGAGCGGCCTGCGCGGCAGCGGGGGCGCAGACCACCGCGGCGAGGGCCCCGAGAGCGGCGAGGAGCAGGGAGGCGCGGCGCTTCACCCGGCCAGTGTGGAAGCGCGTCCCCCGTCTGCGGGGGTGCCCCGCCGCGGACGCGCGAAGCCGCGGTCAGACCCGCGCGGGCAGCACCCGGGCCGGATCGATCCCGTGCTCGACGAGGTCGACCGGGGTGTCGATGTCGGCGCAGAGGTAGCCGAAGAGACGGACGGGCTGGACCGCGAGGCGCGGGAGGATGCCGCGCAGCTTGCGGCCCGGGGTACCGGCCTCGCGGCGCGCCTCGGCGATCGCGCGCGCGAGCGCCTCGGTCCGGTAGACGGCGAGCAGCGCGTGCGGCTCGCCGCCCGGGTCGACGGCGACCCACGCCTCCGCGTCGGTCGACGGGGCGACGGACGCGAGCACCACCGCGAGCGCGTCGTCGGCGCGGGGCTGATCGGCGGCGACCACCGCGGTCATCGGAGCGGCCCACGGGGCGAGCGCCGCGAGGCCCGTCTCGACCGCAGAGGGCGTGCCGGCGTACGGCTCCGTGTCCTGCACCGCGCGGACGCCGGCGGGCAGGTCCTCGCGCTGCGGTCCGACCACGACGCGGGCCGCGGCGTGCTCGGTGGCGGCGAGCGCGATGTCGAGCAGTCGGCGTCCGCGCACCTCGAGCGCGCACTTGTCGATGCCGCCCAGGCGGCTCGCGCGGCCGCCCGTCAGCACGATGGCGTTCCAGTCGATCATCGAAGCCCCCGTCCGTGCGCTGGTCCCGGCCGGCGGCGACGCGGGTGCGCCCGAGCACCGGCCGCGCCGCCGGAAGAGGATCCAGGTCAGCACGGGCCGGGGGCGCCGCACAAGGGCTTCCAGGTGCGGATCCGCTGGGCGTCCGGCACGTCCGCACCGGACCGTGTGCACCGACGGGAACGGCCCCGCCGCCCCTCGCGGGGCGGACGGGGCCGGTGCCGTCTCAGCGGTTCAGCGGACGACGTCGTCCGCGCTGGTG
This sequence comes from Amnibacterium sp. CER49, assembly GCF_029846255.1. Lineage (GTDB taxonomy): Bacteria > Actinomycetota > Actinomycetes > Actinomycetales > Microbacteriaceae > Amnibacterium. The sequence continues at coordinate 364,758 of NZ_JARVWQ010000002.1, forward strand.
CTGCTGCGCGTCACGCGCTCGCCGGAGGCGGGGTCGACGTCGGACGAGACCGTGGAGACGCTGCGGCGCCCACGGATCGCGAGCAGCAGGCCGACCACGAACACGACGATGCCCGCGACCATCAGGATGTAGCCGACGGTCGAGAGGCTGATGAAGCCGACCGAGACGTGCACGGCGAACGCGAGGATCGCGCCGATCACGAACAGGACGGCACCGGTGCCGATACTCATGGGTTCCTCCTTGTGCTGGGTACGCCGCTCCGGGTCGGGCGGCGGGACCGGCCGGTGGGTGCCGGCCGGGGTCGCTCCTCTTACAGCGTCCGGCGGCCGGTCAGGGCGCGGACGAGGAACAGGATGATCGCGAGCACGAGCAGGATGCCGCCGATCCACAGCAGGAAGTGGAGCGCCGAGCCGACCCCGCCCACGATGAGCAGGATGACCGCGATGACCGCGACGATGATCAGGAGGGTGTTCACGTCCCTCACCAGTCCTTCTTGGGTTCGAGGATGCCGCCGGCGTGGTCGCCGGGACGATGCCGAATGGTGGACCCGCTTCCTGGAGATCACCAGGGAACGTTCGGCCCGTGTGGCGGTGCCTCTCAAGAAGGGGGAGCGGGCGGCGTGGCTAGGGTGACCGCACCGGCCCAGGAGGAGTGATGGATCCGACCACCCTGCGCGAACGCTTCGCGGCGCTGTCGACCGCTCACGTCGCCGACGGCTGCCTCCGCGTCGGGGTCGAGGTGCGCTGCGGACCCGGGCGGGTGCAGCCGGTCGCGCCGGGCATGCGGCTCGCCGGCCGCGTCGCCCCCGCGCGTCACGTCGGCAGCGTCGACGTGTTCCTCGAGGCCTTCGAGCGCGCCGAGCCGGGCGACGTGCTCGTCGTCGACGACGGGGGGCGCGAGGACGAGAGCTGCGTCGGCGACCTCGTGACGCTCGAGGCGGCCGCCGCCGGCTTCGCGGGCATCGTGATCTGGGGCCTGCATCGGGACACCGCCGAGATCCGGTCGATCGGGCTGCCGCTGTTCAGCCTCGGCAGCGTGCCGACCGGGCCGCTGCAGGTGCTCGAGCGATCGCCTGAGGCGATCTCGTCGGCGCGCGTGGGGGAGTGGACCGTCGACGGGCACGACGTGGTGCTCGGCGACGACGACGGGGTCCTCTTCGTCCCCGCCGAACACCTGGAGGCGGTGCTCGACGCCGCGGAGGGCATCCGCGACACCGAGCGACGGCAGGCCGCGCGCATCCGTGAGGGCGTCTCCCTCCGCGACCAGGTGCACCTGCAGGACTACCTGGAGCGGCGGGCCACCGACCCGACCTTCACGTTCCGCGAGCACCTGCGGCGCGTCGGCGGCGAGATCGAGGTGTGAGCGCCCCGGTCCGTGCGCCCCGGATCTCGCTCGTCCTGCCGGTGCGCGACGACGCCGTGCTGCTGCGCCGGTGCCTCGAGGCGGTCGCGACGCTCGACCCCGCGCCGTTCGAGACGATCGTCGTCGACAACGGCTCGACCGACGGCAGCGCGGCGGTCGCGGCCGCGGCGGGAGCGCGTCTGGTCCACGAGCCGCGGCAGGGCATCCTGCCCGCGGCTGCGGCGGGCTTCGACGCGGCCCGGGGGGACGTGCTCGTGCGGTTCGACGCCGACGCGGTGCCGGGGGTCGACTGGCTCGGCCGCATTGCGGACCGCTTCGTGGCCGACCCCGCGCTCACCGGTCTGACCGGGCCCGGCGTCTTCGTCGACCTGCCGCGGCCGCTCGCAGCGCTCGCCGCGTCCTGCTACTACGGCCTGTACTTCGGCCTCGTCGGCGGGCTGCTGCTCGGGCGGGTGCCCCTCTACGGCTCGAACCTCGCGATCCGGGCGGAGGCGTGGCGTGCCGTCCGCGACGTCGTGCATCGCGAGGACCCGGACGTGCACGACGACCTCGACCTCACCGTGCACCTCGGGGCGACGGCGCGCATCCGGTTCGACCTCGGGGCGGCCGTCGCGGTGTCGTCGCGCGCGGTGCTCTCGGGCAGCCGGCTCCGCAGCGCCGCGCAGCGGACGCGGCACACGGTGCGCCTGCACCCGGAGGCGTTCCGCGCCACGCTCGCGGGTCGCCTGCTCGGCCCGTTCCTCGGCCTCGGGCGCGTCGGAGCGCTCGTCCCGCCGTGGGAGGGCGTCCAGCGCTCCCTGAGTGAACCCTGAGAGTTGCCCTCAGGAACGGGGGCGGAGGCCTCCGGCTCCGCCATCATCACGACGAGAGAAGGGAGCGAGGCCATGCCGCAGCCGCAGCAGGTCCAGCAGCAGGCCGAGCAGGGTGCCAGCGCCGCGAAGCGCAACCCGGCGTTCCAGGCCGCCGCCAGGACCGGTTTCGCCGTGTCCGGGCTCATCCAGCTGCTCGTCGGCGTCTTCGCACTCCAGATCGCCACCGGCGGGACGTCGGGCGGCAGCCCGGACCAGACGGGCGCCTTCTCCGGCATCGCCAAGGCCCCGGGCGGCGCGGTGCTGCTCTGGATCGCCGTCCTCGGCTCGTTCGCCCTGGCCGTCTGGTACGCCGTCGACGGTGCGCTCGTGAGGAACCCCGACGCGAAGAAGCGGTGGACGGAGCGCGGGAAGGACTGGGCGAAGGCGCTCCTCTACCTCGTGATCGCCTTCACCGCGCTGCGCTTCGCGACCGGTTCGGGGTCGAACGCGTCGTCGAGCTCGAAGAAGGGCAGCGCCGACGTGCTCTCGCTGCCCGGTGGCCCGGTGCTGCTGCTGCTCGTGGCGCTCGTCGTCGTCGCCATCGGTGTCGGGCTGGCCGTCAAGGGCATCAAGCGCGGCTTCGAGAAGGACATCGACGTGCCCTCCGGGCAGTGGCACCGGCCCGTGGTCGTGCTCGGCGAGGCCGGCTACATCGCCCGCGGCGTGGCCGTCGTGGGCGTCGGCGTGCTGCTCGCCATCGCCGCGCTCACGACCGACCCGAAGAAGGCCACGGGGCTCGACGGGTCGATCCACGCGATCGCGCACGCGCCCGCCGGCGGGATCGCGCTCGTCGTCATCGCGATCGGCTGGATCGCCGCGGGGCTCTACGGCTTCGTCCGCGCGGCGCGAGCGCGCATGGACTGACCGGGGTCGCTGATCCGGTCTCGGACTCAGACCTCGGTCGCCCCGCAGAGCGGGCAGCGCCAGCCGACGATCGTCGCCGTCATCCGCATGCCGTCCGCGGCGCAGACGGGGATGCTCCACGTGGACGCAGCGGGCGCCGGGGTCGCGATCGGGCTCATGGCCTCCACCCTGCTGCGCGCCGCTGACACAGCTCCGGGCACCGGACAAGAACTCGCCCGGCATCCGCTGCGCACGCGCTCGGTGCGCGGCGGGCGGCCCGCTCGATCAGGCGGCGGACGGCAGCGCGAAGGCGCCGCAGAACGAGCAGCGCCAGCCCATGATCGTCGCGGTCATGCGGGTGCCGTCGGCGAGGCAGCTGGGTACGTCGGGGGTTCCGTGAACGTCGTCGGTCACGGGTCCAGCATCGCACCGTTCCGCGGATCCACCGGCAGGCTTGCGCGGCGCGCCGCAGGTCGCTAGCGCGTGCCGAGCAGACCGGTGCTCGCGGGGTGCGGCGCGGTCACCGGCGCCGGCACGTGGAGGGTGGCGCTGCGCCGCGAGACGGGTGCCGCGCCGCCCCGGGTGCCGGTGACGACGACGGCGAGGTCGGCGCCCGCGTCGGCATCGGTCACGGCGTGGTCACGGCCGGTCGCACCCGGGATCGGCGCGCCGTCCCGGAGCCACTGGAAGGCGAGGGAGGCGTCGCGGGGGTGCCAGGTGCCGGGCGCCGCGAGCAGGTCGCCGCCGACCGCGGCGCGACCGGTCACGAGCGGGGCGGGTCCCGCTGTCGGCTGCGGGCAGGCGAGGTCCCCGTCGAGCTCCGGGGTCACCCACTGCACGACCGTGACGACGCCGCCCCGGGTCAGCGGCGCGGACGTGCAGTGCGCCCGGGCCTCGGCCGCGGTCGTCGCGCCCGACAGCCAGTCGGGGAGCCCCTCGAGCTCGGCGGGCATGTCGCCCCCACCGGTGATCGTCGTCCACTGCCGGTGCGTCGAGTAGAGGCCGACCCCGCCGCCGACGCGCTGCAGCAGCGCGGCCATGCCCTGGAGCACCGCCGTGTTCGTGCGGGTGTTCCAGCTCCAGGTGTTCATCGTCTCGACGTCGAGCCACCAGAACCGCTCGGCCGGGTCGCTCACGCCGCGGGCGAAGGCGTCGTCGGCCGCGATCGACCAGCCGTACACGTAGGCGCAGGCCGCGTCCTCGGCGCCGGTGCACCGGCCGCGGGGGTTCTCGACCGCGGCGCCGGTGCGGGTGCGGTCGGACCGCGGCCACCAGGAGCCGAGCTGCCCGGGGTTCGCGGTGTTCACGTACACGGCGGCGCCCGGCTGACCCGTGGCGCCGGACGAGAGGTCGGCCCAGGCGAGCTCGTCGGCGAGGCACGGGTTCGTCGAGGTGCCGATGCCGGCGTTCACCCCGACCACGGCGAACGCCTGCCCGGACGGCAGGGGCGTGCCGCACTGCGGGAACGAGACGTCGTAGCCCTCGGCGTCGAGGTGCGGCGCGACCGCCTGCTCCACCGCGGCGGCAGGGGAGCGGGGCGCGGCCTCGACCGCGGCCCGCGGCAGCACCCCGAGCGCGGCGGCCGCGAGGACGGCCGCGAGCGCGAGCACGGCGCGGCGGACCATCAGAGCAGTATGCGGGCGACCTCCCCGCCCGACCGGTCGCCCCGCCGCGCCAGGCCGCCGGAGTCGCGGCGCTGCCCTGCCGCGTCCGGCCGGGAAGCGGTGTCGGGACCCGGCCCTAGCGTTCCCCGCATGCGCCTGCTGCACACCTCCGACTGGCACATCGGCCGCACCTTCCACACGCACAGCACCCTCGAGCACCTCGGCGCGGTGCTCGGTGCGCTCGTGACCGCGGTGCGCGAGCAGTCGATCGACGTGGTGCTCGTCGCCGGCGACGTGTTCGACTCGGCTGCCCCCTCGACGGCGGCGATCGAGCTGTTCCAGTCGGCGCTGCAGGGCGTCCGGCACGCGGGCGCCCAGGTCGTGCTCACGAGCGGCAACCACGACTCGGTCACCCGGCTGGGGCTCCACGCCGAGTGGCTCGGCGCTGCCGGCATCCACCTCCGCACCCGCTGGCAGCGGCTCGACGAGCCGGTCGTGCTCGGTGACGACGACGGCGAGGTGCTCGTCTACGGCGTGCCCTACCTCGAGCCGTCGCTGCTGAAGCACGAGCACCCCGACCGGCGACTCGCGAGCCACGAGGACGCGCTCCGCTTCGCGATGGACCGGGTGCGCGCCGACGCGGCGGCTCGCGGCGGTCGCAGCGTCGTGCTCGCGCACTGCTTCGCCGCGGGCGTGCCCGCGGGCGACGTCGAGCGCGACATCAGCCGCGGCGGCCTCGACCTCGTGCCCGCGTCCGTCTTCGACGGCGTCGACTACGTGGCGCTCGGGCACATCCACGGCCGCGCGGTGCTCAGCGACACGGTGCGCTACTCCGGGGCGCTGCTGCACTACTCGTTCGGCGAGGCGGGCAAGCCGCGCGGCGGCTGGGTCATCGATCTCGGCGCCGACGGGGTGCGGTCGGTCGACTGGCTCGAGCTGCCCGTGCCGCGGGCGCTCCGGGTGCTCGAGGGGCCGCTCGAGCGGCTCCTCGGCGATCCCGCTCTCGACGCGGCCGCCGACTGCTGGGTGAAGGCCGTCGTCACCGACCGGGTCCGGCCCACCGACGGCATGCGGCTGCTCCAGCGCCGCTTCCCGCACTGCGTCGCCTTCGAGTGGCGCCCCGAGCAGGTCGACGACGGCGGCACCGCCACCTACGCCGAGCGGGTGCGCGGCCGCACCGACACCGAGATCGTCGCCGACTTCCTCGCGCTCATGCGAGGCGGTGAGGGGCCGAGCGAGTTCGAGCAGCGGCTCGTCACCGACCTGCTCGCGGCCGGCGAGGGAGCCGCGTGAGGATCACGCGGCTCGAGCTCGCCGGGTTCGGCCCGTACCGCGAGCCGCAGCAGGTCGACTTCCGCCGCTTCGACGACGACGGCATCTTCCTGATCACGGGGCGCACCGGGGCGGGCAAGTCGAGCATCCTCGACGCGATCTGCTTCGCCCTCTACGGCGAGGTGCCCCGGTACGACGGCCGCGACAAGCAGGTGCGCAGCCAGCACTGCCTGCCGGAGGACGGAAGCGAGGTGGTGCTCGAGCTCGTGCTCGGCGACGCCGAGTACCGCATCCGCCGCACGCCGCGGTACGAGCGGGCGAAGCGCACGGGCCGCGGCACGACGACGGCCGAGCCCGAGGCGTCGCTCGCGGTGCGCGACGGGGACGGCTGGCGGCCGATCGCCACGAAGCCGCGCGACGTCGGCATCGAGCTCGCCGCGATCCTGCCGATCCGCAGCGACCAGTTCCTGCAGGTGATCCTGCTCGCGCAAGGACGCTTCCAGGAGTTCCTGCTCGCGCCCACCGACCGGCGGCGTGCGCTCCTGCGCACCCTGTTCGGCACCGACCGCTTCGAGCGCCTCGAGCTCGACCTGCTCGAGCGGCGCCGCGAGCTCGGGCAGCAGGTGGCCGACGCGGCCCGCGAGGTGGCGCTGCAGGCCGGAGGCGTGGCCGCGGCCACGGGTCTCGACGCGCCAGCCGAGCCGACGGCCGGCTGGTTCCGGGGCGCGGTCGACGGCGCGGCCGCCGCCGCGACGACGGCCGCCCGCGAGGTCGACCGCGCCCGCGAGGCCGAGCGCGCCGCCGCGGCCGCGGCGGCAGAGGTTCTCCGGCTGCAGGGCGTGCAGCGCCGCCGCGACGACGCGCAGCAGCAGCTCCGCCGCCTCGACGAGGCGCGGCCTGCGGTCGACGCCCTCCGCGAGCGCCTGCAGGCCGCGGCACGCGCCGCGACGGTCGAGCCCGCGCTCGCTGCAGCCGAGCTGGCGGAGCGCGAGCTGCGCGCGGCGGAGGAGGAGCACACGGCGGCCGCCGCGGCGGTACCGAAGCGCGACGACCCCGACGACCTGCTCACGCTCCTCGGCGCCCTCGAGCACCCCGCCGAGCTCGAGCGACGGCTGCCCGACCTGCGGAGGCGCTGCGCCGACGCCGAAGGCCGCGTGCTGCAGGCGGCGGCGACGGTCACGCAGCGCGAGCAGGCGCTCGCCGATCTGCCGGCTCGCCTCGTCGCGGCCCGCGCGGCCGCCCGGGTCGCCGCCGACGCCGCGGCCGACGAGCCCGCCGCCCGCGGCGCGGTCGCCGATGCCGAGCGGGCGCTCGGCGCCGCCCGGCGGGCCGAGGGTCTCGCCGCGAGACTCAGCGAGGCGGAGCGCGCCGAGGCCGCGGCGGCCGCCGAGAGCACCCGGGCGACGCGGTCGGTCGAGCACCTCCTCGCGAGGCGCGTGCAGGGGCAGGCGTTCGAGCTCGCCGCTGCCCTCGTGCCCGAGCAGCCCTGCCCGGTGTGCGGATCCGCCGAGCATCCAGCCCCTGCGACGACCGGCGTCCCGCCGGTGCTGCCGGCCGATGTCGAGCAGGCCCGGCACGCCGCGACACGGGCGGCTCGCGCGCTCGAGCAGGCGGGTGAGCTCGTGCGGGGGGCCGAGCGCGAGCTCGCCGCGGCCCGGTCGGCCTCCAACGGCGGCGCGGTCGCCGACCTCGCGGATGTCCTCGCCGCGGCGAACGCCCGGCTCGAGGCCGCCGGTGCCGCCGCCGCCGAGCGCGACCGCCTCGACGCCCAGGTGCTCGGCCTCGAGACCGAGGCCGAGCGCGGCCGCGACGACCTCGATGCGGCCCGAGCGACGCTCGCCCGGGCCGAGGCCGAGTGCGCCGCCGCTCGGGCCGAGGTCGCCGCCGACGCTGCTGCGATCGACGACGCGCGCGGCGAGGCCGCGTCGGTCGCCGACCGGGTCGTCCTCGTCCGCGACGCGCTCGCCCGCCTGCGCCGGCTCGAGACCGCCGAGCGCGCGCTCGTCTCGACGCGGGGCGCGGCCGAGCGCGCCACCGCCGAGCGCGCCGCACGCCTCGCCGCGGCCGGCTTCCCCGATGCCGGCTCGGCGCGGGAGGCCGCGCTCGACGACGGCGCCAAGGCGCTCGCCGGCGCCCGCATCCGCGCGGCGGACGACGAGCGCGCCGCCGCGCAGGCCGTGCTCGCCGAGCCCGAGGTCGCCGCCGCGCCGGACGACGCGGTCGATCCCGAGCCGGCGCTGCTCGCCGGCGAACGGGCCCGCGCGGCGCTCGAGGCGGCCTCGGCGGAGTCGGGGCGGCTGCGCGGCATCGCCGACGACGTGGCCGCGACGGCGAGACGGGCGGTCGCCCTGCTCGCCCGCACCGAGGCGCAGCAGCAGCAGTACCGGGCGATCCGCGACCTCGCGGCGACGGTGCACGGCGACGAGCCGAACACGCGCCGCATGCGGCTCGAGACGTACGTGCTCGCGGCGCAGCTCGAGCAGATCCTCGCGGCCGCGAACCTGCGGCTGCAGCGCATGACCTCGGGCCGCTACAGCCTCGACCTCGACGACGAGCGGCAGCACCGCAACGTCGAGACCGGGCTCGGCATCGGGGTGCGCGACGCGCACACCGGGCAGGTGCGGCAGGCCGTCTCGCTGTCGGGCGGCGAGATGTTCCTCGCCTCGCTCGCCCTCGCGCTCGGGCTCGCCGAGGTGGTGTCCGCCGAATCCGGCGGCGTCTCGCTCGACACGCTCTTCGTCGACGAGGGCTTCGGCTCGCTCGACGGCGAGACGCTCGACGTCGCGATGACGGCGCTCGACGACCTCCGGGCGGGCGGCCGCACCATCGGCCTCATCAGCCACGTCGAGTCGATGCAGGAGCGCATCCCCGCCAAGCTCGCGGTCGAGGTGCAGCCGGGCGGCGACAGCCGCATCGTGCAGGGCGCCCCGGTGGCGGTCTGACCCACCGCCTCCCGGGACGCGACTGCCGTCGGGACCGCTAGTGGTGCAGGGCCGGGATGATCAGGTAGATGCCGAAGAGCACGACGAGCGCCGAGAGCACGAAGAACACGACGCCGCCCGCGGTGGCCGCGGCGGGGCGGGTCGGGCCCTCGACGTCGTCCATCTCCTCGTCGCGGGCCGCGCCGGCGGCCGCCGCGCCGACCGGCGGCGTGGCGAACAGTCGGATGGCGGTGGCGAAGAGCGCCACGACGACGCACGCGGCGACGATCGACGACACGAACACGACCACGAAGGCCAGCCAGTCGATGGTCATGCCGTCGCACCCCGCTTCTGCTTGGTCTTGCGCACCCGCACGACGGCGGCGCCCGCCGCGTTGACCTCGCGCTCGAGGCTGTTCGCGTCGACCCGGTTCGGCCGGGCCCGGAGGAACACCGCGACCATGAAGCCGACGCCGAGGACGGCGTCGATGACGATGCCGGTCGGGCCGAGCTTCACGAGCAGCGCGGCGACGGCGCCGACGATCGCGGCGGCGGGCAGGGTGACGACCCAGCCCGCGACGATGCGGCGCACCGTGCCCCACTGGACCTTCGAGCGTCGGCGGCCGATGCCGGAGCCGACCACGGATCCGGACGCGACGTGCGTCGTCGAGAGCGCGAAGCCGAGGTGGCTCGAGGCGAGGATGGTCGAGGCGGTGCTCACCTCGGCCGCGAAGCCCTGCGCGGGGCGCACCGCGGTGAGGCCGGTGCCGACCGTCTTGATGATGCGCCAGCCGCCGGTGTAGGTGCCGACCGCGATGGCGAGGGCGCAGGCCGCGATCACCCAGAGCTGCGGTGCCGTGCCGGGCTTCTGCAGGCCGGCCGTGATGAGCACGAGCGTGATGACGCCCATGGTCTTCTGCGCGTCGTTCGTGCCGTGGGCGAGCGCGACGAGCGATGACGAGAAGAGCTGCCCGACGCGGAAGACGCCGCGCCCGTCGCGGCGCCCGTCGTTGCGGCGGGTGATCGCGTAGGCGATGCGGGTGGCGAGGATCGCGACGATGGCCGCGGTGAGCGGCGCGAGCACGGCCGGGATGATGATCTTGCCGAGCAGCACGCCGTAGTCGATCGCGCCGAAGCCGGCGCCGACGAGCGAGGCGCCGATGAGGCCGCCGAAGAGCGCGTGGCTCGACGACGAGGGCAGGCCGAAGTACCACGTCGTGATGTTCCACACGATCGCGCCGATGAGTCCCGCGAAGACGAGCTCCGGTCCGACCTGGACCGTCTGGCCCTCCTTGATGAGGCCGCCGGAGATGGTCTGGGCCACCGTGGTCGACAGGAACGCACCGATGAGGTTCAGCACCGCGGCGACGGCGACGGCGACGCGCGGCCGCATGGCACCGGTCGCGATCGGCGTCGCCATGGCGTTCGCGGTGTCGTGGAAGCCGTTGGTGAAGTCGAAGACGAGCGCCAGCGCGATGACGAGCACGACCAGGGCGATGGCCGCGGTCATGAGGGTCCGGCCCGGTGCAGGGGGTTCAGGAGCACCGCTGCATGGTATTGCCCGGCCGTCGGGGACGCCGTCAGGCCTGTGGACAGCGGCCGCCCCAGTAGAGGGGCGTCACACCGCGGTGGCCTCGGTCGTCTGCCGGGCGATCTCGAGCTCCTCGTTGGTCGGCACCACCAGCACGGCGACCGGCGCCCCGTCGGGGGAGATGCGGCGGGCCTCCTTCGAGGACACCTCGTTGCGGTCCGGGTCGACCACGAGCCCGAGGTGCTCGAGGCCGGCGAGGGTGCGTCGGCGCAGCAGCGAGTTGTTCTCACCGACCCCGGCGGTGAAGACGAGCGCGTCGAGGCCGCCGAGGTGCGCGAGGTAGGCGCCGATGTAGCGCCGGATGCGGTGCCGGTACACGGCGAGCGCCGCCTCGGCCCGCTCGTCGCCCTCCGCGGCGGCCGCCTGCACGTCGCGCATGTCGCCGGAGCCGGTGAGGCCCTTCAGCCCGCTGTCGCGGTTCAGCATGGTCTCGAGCTCCTCGAACCCGAGGCCCGCCTGCCGGTGCAGGTGGAAGAGCGCGGCGGGGTCGAGGTCGCCGGAGCGGGTGCCCATGACGAGCCCCTCGAGGGGCGTCATGCCCATCGAGGTCTCGATCGAGCGGCCGCCTTCGACGGCGCAGGCGGAGGCGCCGTTGCCGAGGTGCAGCACGATGATCCTGGAGCGCTCGAGCGGGATCCGGAGGAACTCGGCCGCAGCCCGCGACACGAAGCGGTGCGAGGTGCCGTGGAAGCCGTAGCGCCGCACCCGGTACCGCTCGGCGAGGTCGGCGTCGATCGCGTAGGTGGCCGCGGCCGCCGGGATCGTGCGGTGGAACGCGGTGTCGAACACGGCGACGTGCGGCACGTCCGGCAGCACGGCGCGGGCGGCGCGGATGCCCTGCAGGTTCGCGGGGTTGTGCAGCGGCGCCAGCGCGGAGAGCTCCTCGATGGCCTGCTCGACGCCGTCGTCGATGACGGCGGGGCCGTCGAAGCGGTCACCGCCGTGCACGACGCGGTGCCCGCAGGCATCGGGCCGTGGACCGCGCTCGATCCGGTCGAGCGCGGACCGCACGGCGGCCTCGTGGTCGGGGACGCCGCTGCCGGGCTCACCGATGCGCTCGATCGTGCCGGAGGTGTGCACCGCGCCGGTGCCGGGGTCGACGAGCTGGTACTTGAGGCTCGACGAGCCGGCGTTCAGCACGAAGACCGCGGTCATCGCAGCGCCTCCGCCCGCGCGGGCACCGGGTCCGGGGCGCCCTGCGCCTGGATCGCGGTGATCGCGATCGTGTTCACGATGTCGCGCACGAGCGCCCCTCTCGAGAGGTCGTTGATCGGTTTGTTGAGGCCCTGCAGGACGGGGCCGATCGCGAGCGCGTTCGACGAGCGCTGCACCGCCTTGTACGTGTTGTTGCCCGTGTTGAGATCGGGGAACACGAAGACCGTCGCCCGGCCGGCGACGGGGGAGCCCGGCATCTTCGTGCGCGCGACGTCGGGATCGGCGGCGGCGTCGTACTGGATCGGGCCCTCGACGAGCAGCTCGGGCGCCCGTTCGCGCACGAGCGCGGTCGCGGCGCGCACCTTCTCGACGTCGGCGCCGCTGCCCGACGTGCCCGTCGAGTACGAGAGCATCGCCACCCGCGGGTCGATGCCGAAGCGCTCGGCGGTCGCGGCGGCGGAGATGGCGACGTCGGCGAGCTGGTCGCTCGTCGGGTCGGGCAGCACGGCGCAGTCGCCGTAGACGAGCACCCGGTCGGCGAGCGCCATGAGGAACACGCTCGACACGACCGAGACGCCGGGCGCCGTGCGGATCAGCTCGAAGGCGGGCCGGATCGTGTGCGCGGTGGTGTGCCGCGCACCGGACACCATGCCGTCGGCGAGGCCCTCGTGCACGAGCAGGGTGCCGAAGTAGGACACGTCGGTGACGGTGTCGCGCGCCAGCTCGAGCGAGACGCCGCGGTGCGCGCGCTCCCGCGCGTACACCTCCGCGAACCGCTTGCGGAGCGGCTCGTCGAAGGGGTTCACGACGGCGGCGTGGCCGAGGTCGACGCCGAGGCCGATCGCGCGGGCGCGCACGGCGACCTCCTGGCCGAGGATCGTGAGGTCGGCGATGCCCCGCGAGAGCACGATGCCCGCGGCCTCGAGCACGCGGTCGTCGTCGCCCTCGGGCAGCACGATGCGCATCCGCCGCGACCGGGCCCGCGCGAGCAGCCCGTACTCGAACATGAGCGGCGTCACGACGTTCGGCACGTGCAGGTCGAGCGCTGCGAGCAGCCGGTCGACGTCGACGTGCTGCTCGAAGAGCGCGACGGCCTCGGCCGCCTTCTGCGGGCTCTCCGCGGCGAGCCGGCCCCGCGCCCCGGACACCGCGGTCACGGTCTCGAACGTGCCGAGCCCGGTGCGGGCGAGCGGCAGGGTGAGCCCGAGGCCGTCGACGAGTCGCCGCACGTTCGGCGTGAGGTCGAGGCCGCCGGTGAGCAGGACGCCCGTGATCGACGGGAAGGTGGCGGAGGCGTGCGCGAGCAGCACCCCGACCAACGTGTCGGCGCGGTCGCCCGGCATGACGACGAGGGCACCGGGCACGAGGCGGGGGAGCAGGTTCTCGAGCGTCATCGCCGCGACGACGATGCCGTTCACGTTGCGCTCGAGCAGCGCCGGATCGCCCGCGACGGCCTCGGCGCCGGCCGCGTCGAGCACCGTCGCGAGGGTCGGCGCGACGAGCTGCGGGCTCTCCGGCACCGTGGACACCGGGGTGCCCTCCGGCAGCAGCGCCGAGACGGCCGCCGCGACCTCCGCGAGGCGCTGCGGGTCGGCGCGGTTCACGACCACGCCGGCGAGCTCGGCGTGCTGGCCGCGGAACTCGCCGAGCGCGATCTCGGTCACCTGCGCGACCTCGCCCGGCGTCCGGGCCCGGGAACCGCCGGCGGCGCGGCCCGAGAGCACGAGCACGACCGCCGCGCCGAGGTTCGCGGCGACGCGGGCGTTGAAGCTGAGCTCCGTGGGCGTGCCGACGTCGGTGTAGTCGCTGCCGAGCACGAGCACCGCGTCGCACCCCTCGGCGACGGCCCGGAACCGCTCGACGATCGTGCCGAGCGCCGCCTCCGGGTCGTGGTGCACGGCCTCGTAGGTGGTGCCGACGGCCGCCGCCGCGGGCAGGTCCGCGGTCGTGTGCTCGAGCAGCAGGTCGAGCACGTAGTCGCCGTCCGCCGAGCGGCTGACGGGCCGGAAGACGCCGACGCGCCCGAGCCGCCGGGCGAGCGCCTCGAGCAGGCCGAGGGCGATCGCGGACTTGCCGGTGCTGCCCTCGGCCGAGGCGAGGTAGACGGTCGCGACCATCGGTCAGGCGAGCCGGACGGGACCGGCGTCGATCGGGAGCCGGAAGAGGCGGTACGGGCAGCGGCGGAGGTCGTCGCCGCCCTGGTACCGCGCCTGCCGGTGCAGCTGGTTGGCGGTGAAGTAGAGGTGCCCGTCGGCGGCGACCGACATCGTGTCCGGCCAGAGCATCCGCGGATCGTGCGCGATCGTCTCGATCGTGCCGTCGGGCAGCCGCCGCACGATCGCGTCGTGCTCCCAGTCCGTCGCGTAGATGCGCCCCGCGTCGTCGGACTCGAGCCCGTCGGCGCCCCCGCCCTTGTCGCCCTCGTCCCGCACGCGGTGAGCGACGTCGACCTCCTCGGCGTCGCGGTCGAGGAGCGCGGTCGTGGCGACGCTGTACCGGCGCCTGGACATGAGCGGGCAGTACCAGAGCCGCTCGCCGTCGGCCGAGATCGCGATGCCGTCGGAGCCCATCGAGATCGGCTTCGTGCCGCCGCCCGGATCCCGCTCGAGCAGCACGCGCCCCTCGGCGCGGGCGACGAGCTCGGGCGGGGCCGCGGCCTTGGTCGACGGGTGGTCGTGCAGCCGGCGCCACGAGTCGCCCGAGGCGAGATCGACGACGATGATGCCGTTCGGGCCCGACTCGGCCGAGTCGGTGATGAACGCGACGCCGGCCTTGCCCTTGCGCAGGTCGAAGCGGACGTCGTTCAGGTAGGTGGTCGGCAGCGCGACGTCCGGCGGGAAGGTGATGATCTGCACCACCTCGTCGTCCCGGAGGTCGACGCAGACGAGCTTCGGGCCGCCCGGCTTCGTCTCCTGGAACAGGGGGCTGCCGGTGTCGAGGATCCACAGCCGATCGGCCGGATCGACGACGACGCTCTGCACCGAGACGAGGGCGTGCTCGTCGTCGTCGCCCGCCGGGCTGTTCCAGCGCTCGTCGGGGTACGGCACCACCTGCCCGTCGCGCAGCTCCGCGACCGTCGCCGGCACCTCGTCGCCCCACTTCGGGAAGTTCACGAAGATGCGGCCGGACGCCGAGACCGTGACCCCGGTCGGCATCGGGCCGTCCTCGAACTCGTGCACGACCTCGAGTCCCGGGATCGCCGTGTCGGTCGCTCCCCACTCGCCGGGAGCCGCGGCTCCGCCCCAGAACCCGTTCGTCACGACGCCTCCCTCGCGGCTGCCGGCGGGTCTCGACGCGGCCCGCGGAGCCGTTCGGCACCGTACGCCGGAGGCCCGTGGGAAGACCCCGAACGCTTCCTTCCGATCATTGAAGGGCTGCTTCCGCGGCGCCGCCCGTGGCCGCCCAGCCGCTAGCGTCGGCGTGCCCTGCAGCACGAGCGGAAGGAGGCACCGCGTTGAGCGACAGCCCGATGGCCGCCTCGCCGTACGAGGTGCTGGGCGTGCTCCCGACCGCGTCCGACGAGGACGTGCGGCGGGCCTACCGGCGGTTGCTGCGCGAGACGCATCCGGACACCGGCGGCGACGCGGCGCGCTTCATCGCCGTGCAGGTGGCGTGGGAGCGCATCGGCAGCCCGGACGCGCGTGCCCGCTACGACCGGGGCCGGATGCCCGACGACACCGCACCCACCTGGGCGCCGCAGCGGGGCGAGCGCGAGCGCTCGCGGCCGACGGCGCGGGCGTACGGGCACCCGGGCGGGTGGCGTCGCGAGCGCTACCTCGCGCTGCTGACCGAGTGGGTGGGTCGGGGGGCCGCGATCCCGGACCCCTACGACCCGGTGCTCGTGCGGCGCGCGCCGCGCGAGATCCGGCACCTGCTCGCCGACGCGCTCGCCGAGGAGGCGACGGCCCGCCGCCTCGCGCACCTCGGCATCGGCTACACGATCTGGCACGACGTCGCCGCGGGCGACTCGGAGGCGAAGATCGATCACCTCGTGCTCGGCCCCACCGGCCTCTTCGCGATCCAGTCGGAGGACTACGGGGGCCCGGTGCGGGTGCGCCGCGGCGAGCTCGCCGGCGACGTGCTCGCGGGCGAGCGGCCGATGCACGAGCTGGCCGTGCGGGCCAAGGCCGTGGCGCGCGCGGCGCGGGTGCGCTTCACCGGGCTGCTGCTCGTGCTGCCCGACGACGCGCTCGAGGACCCCGCGGTGTCGCTCGGCTCGGCTCGCGGCGCCGAGCTCGTGGTGCTGCAGGCCTCGACGCTGCTCACGGCGCTCCGTGACGGCCTGCCGGGCGGCCGCGCCGTCGGCGGCACCGAGATCTTCGAGGTGCGCACACGCCTGCAGGCGGCGGTCCGCTTCGCGTAGCGCCGCGCCTCGCGCGGTAGCTGTGGCGTCACGCGGTAGGCATGCACACCGCGCGGCGCCAGAACCACCGCGCGACCCTCGCGGGGGAGCGTCAGCCCTCGCGCCAGTCGTCGGCGGTGAGGTGCGAGCCGGCCTGCGGACCCATCTGCAGCATCCCGCCGTCGACCACCCACGAGGCGCCGGTGACGTAGCTCGCCGCCGGCGAGGCGAGGAACGCGACCACGGCCGCGATCTCGCTCGCGGCGCCCGGGCGGCCGAGCGGGACGCCGGGGCGGTGCACCTCGTGCGGGTCCTGGTCCTCCATGCCGGTCATGGGGGTCGCGATCTCACCCGGTGCGACGGCGTTCGCGGTGATGCCGTGCTGCCCGAGCTCGAGCGCGATCGTCTTCAGCAGGCCGCCGAGGCCGTGCTTCGCCGCGTCGTAGGCGGAGGAGCCGACGCGCGGCTGGTGCTCGTGCACGCTCGTGATGCCGATGATGCGGCCGCCGTTCCCGGCCGCCACCATCCGCCTCGCCGCCGCCTGGATGCCGAGGAACGCGCCGTCGAGGTCCGCCGCGACCGTGTGCCGCCACTGGTCGAACGTCATCTCAAGCAGCGGGGCGTTGTCGCCGGTGCCGGCGTTGTTCACGAAGACGTCGAGCCCGCCGAGCTCCTCGGCCATCGCGTCGATCGCCGGCTGCACCTCGTCGAAGCGGGTCACGTCGAGCCGGCGCACCACCGCCGTGCGCCCGTGCGCGCGCACCTCCGCGGCGGTGCCCTCCGCGCCCTCGCGCTCCGCGTCGTCCAGGTAGGTGATGCCGACGTCCATGCCCGCCGCGGCGAGGGCCACCGCCGTCGCCTTGCCGATGCCGGAGTCGGAGCCGGTCACGATCGCTGTCCTCGGTTCGAATGCCATGCGGCCATGCTGCGCGCTCGGGGCGGGCGGCGGCGCGGTTCCCAGAGGCCGGGGAGGCGGGTGCCAGCCGTCCGGAAGGCATCGCCCGAGCAAGGCGCAGGACGCGTCCGGCCGAGGCACATACCGTGGCCCACGACACGTCCTGAACGCGACACGTCCTGAAGACGCAGGGAGGACCCGCATGACCATCGTCGTCACCGGAGCCACGGGCCGGTTCGGTCGCCGCGTCGTCGAGCGACTCCTCGAGCGCGGCGTGCCTGCGGGGCAGGTGCGGGCGGTGGGCCGGGACCCCGAGCGCCTCGCCGTGCTCGCGGCGCACGGCGTCGAGACCGCACGGGTGGACTACGACGTGCCGCTCTCGCTCGACCCGGCCTTCGCGGGCGCCGACGCCGTCCTGTTCGTCTCGAGCAGCGCGCTCGGCGACGCACGCACGGCGCAGCACGGCAACGTGGTCGAGGCCGCGAAGCGGACCGGCGTGCCCTGGCTGCTCTACACGAGCATCGTCCGCGCCGACACGGTCGACACCGTGCTCACCCCGGGTCACCGGGCGACGGAGGAGCTGATCCGCGCCTCCGGCCTGCGGCACACGTTCCTCCGCAACACGCTCTACACGGAGGAGCAGGTGTCGAGCATCCTGCAGGCCGCAGCCCGGGGCGAGATCCTCGCCGGCTGGGGCGAGGGCGGCATCGCGAGCGCGACGATCGGCGACCTCGCCGAAGGGACCGCGGTCGTCCTGCTGCAGGGCGCCCGGGACGCGGTGCTCGAGCTGACCGGCGACAGGGCGTGGAACGGCTACGACCTCGCCGCGGCGGCCACCCAGCTGCTCGGCCGGCCGATCGTCTACTCGCCGCGCACGACGGACGAGATGGAGATCGAGCTCGGCATCGAGCACGTCGGCCCGGAGGCGGCCGCGTTCCGGGTCGCGCTCGACGGCGACATCCGGAACGGCGCGTTCGGGCACGCGACGCACACGCTGTCGTCGCTGCTCGGTCGGCCGACGACGCCGCTCGTCGAAGGGCTTCGCGCGGCGCTGCCGCGTGACCTGCCGCAGACGCCCTCGACGATCCGCTGAGCCGCGCTGCGCTCCGTCAGCGGGCGAGCCAGGCGGACGCGTCGGCGGCGGCCACCTCGGCGCGCTCGAGCAGCGGTGCCGGCAGCACCTCGAGGGGCCAGACCCTCGGCGGCTCCGCACGGGCGTCCCAGGCGGCCACGAGCCGGCCGTCGACGGCGACGAAGGGTCGGAGGCGCCCGTTGCGGTCGGGGACGAGCGCCGCCAGCGGATGGGCGCCGAGCACCGCGTCGCGCTCGGCGTAGCCGATCACGAGCTCGTCGAACGACGGCAGCGCGAGCACGGATCCGGGAGCCGCGGGCTCGGCGCCCTTCACCTGCCAGGCGGGCGTCCCGGCGACGTCGACCGCCTCGAGCGCGTCGCCCGCGGCGGCGAACGCCCGGCGCGCCCAGGTGACGGGGATCGCCGCCCACCACGCGAGGTCCCGGTCGGTGACCGGTCCGTGGCCCGTCGCGTACCGGATGGCGAGCCGCGCGAGCGCCGCGTCGCGCTCGAGCGGCTCGAGCCCCCGTCCGCGGTGCATCCGGTACTGGCCGTCCTCCCGGGCGCCGACCTGCAGCACCCCTTGCGCGGCGAGCGCGAGGATCACGTGGTAGCCGCGGCTGCCGCCCGGGTCGACGCCGGCGGCCCGAAAGGCCTCCAGCAGCTCCGGCCGGCGCAGGCCCGCGTCGTCGAGGGACTCCGCGACGGTCCGTGCGCGCCGGAGGTCGTCGTCCGTCACCCCTTCCCGTCGTCGCATCGTGGCGGTGCTCGCGAGCGTGCGCTCACCGGTCAGCGCGAGGAGCCAGGGCGCGTCCTCGACCGCGATCGCGTGCAGCGTGCCGCGCATCGTCCAGGTGCGCACCACCCGGCCGGACGCGAACGCGGCCTCGACCTCCGCCCGGCTCGCGCGCGGATGGGTCCGCTGCGCGATCGCGAGCAGCGGTGAGCCCACGTCCTGCGCCTGCACGGCGAGCAGCCGCCGCACCGCGCTCGCGGGGTCCGCCGTCCCGCCGTCGAGCCCCTGCGCACGGAGGCGCAGCAGGCGCGCGGCGGCGAGGTCCACGTCAGCGGGTGATCTCGAAGGAGGTCGCGTCGATCGGGTCGATCGGCTCCGCATCGACGTCGGCGACCCGCGCCCAGCGCGGCCCGCGCTCGAGCCACCCCGCGAACTCCGCCATCGCGGCGTCCTCGCCCTGCGCGGTGACCTCGACGGCGCCGTCCGTGCGGTTCCGCACCCGGCCCACGAGGCCGAGGCGCTCGGCCTCGCCCTGCGCCGCCCAGCGGAAGCCGACCCCCTGCACCTCACCGGTGACCGTGAAGCGTCTGCTCGTCGTCATGACCGACCCCTCCTGCAGCGACCGTAGCCGCTTCGCTCCCATACCCTCGAGGCGATGAGCGACAGCGACCTCGACCGGTTCGTGCACGCGCAGGACGACGGCGGCCGGGACGGGGAGACGGTCTACCGGCGCGCCCTGGCCGAGCTGCGCGCCGGCCGGAAGTCGAGCCACTGGATGTGGTTCGTGCTGCCGCAGATCGCGGGTCTCGGGCACAGCGCGATGGCGCAGCGCTACGCGATCCGCTCGCTGGCGGAGGCGAAGGCGTACCTCGCGCACCCGGTGCTCGGACCGCGGCTCCGCGAGACCGCCCAGGTCGTGCTCGAGGCGCCGGCGTCGAGCGCCGAAGCGCTGCTCGGCGCGATCGACGCGCAGAAGCTGCGCAGCTCGATGACGCTCTTCGCCCGCGCGGATCCCGGCGCGGACGTGTTCGGCGCCGTGCTCGACCGCTGGTTCGGCGGCGAGGCCGACCCGGCGACCGACGAGCGGCTCTGACATGGGCGGGCGCAGCATCCTGGTCGCGATCGCCGTCGCGGTGGTCGTCGTGCTCGGCATCGGCGTCGCGGTGGCCGTGACCGCAGGCCGCGCGCTCGCGCCCGCCACGACGGCATCGGCAGCGACGAGCGCCGCACCCGAGTCGTCCTGGCCGACGCCGAAGGCGGTGTCCTGGCGCGCCTGCCGGGCCGCCGACCTGCGCGACGCGCAGTGCGCCTCGGTCGCGGTGCCGCTCGACTGGTCGCGGCCCCGCGGTCGGACGATCACGCTGGCGATCGCGCGGGTGCGGCACACCGCCGCGCCCTATGCCGGCGTCATGCTCGCGAACCCGGGCGGCCCGGGGGAGAGCGGGCTCTCGCTCGCGACCCTCGGCTCCCACGTGCCGGGCGGCGTCGGCGAGCGCTACGACTGGGTCGGCTTCGACCCTCGGGGCGTCGGGGACTCCCGGCCGCGCCTCACGTGCCAGGCCGACTACGCGAACGGGCCGCGGCCGCGCTACGCGCCACCGACCGACAGCACGGTGTCGACCTGGCTCGCCCGCGCGAGGAGGTACGCGTCGTCCTGCGCGAAGAACGGCCCGATCCTGCAGCACATGACCACGGCCGACAGCGCCCGCGACATCGAGTTCCTGCGGCTCGCGCTGCGCGCGCCGAAGGTGAGCTACTACGGCTACTCCTACGGCACGTACCTGGGGCAGGTGTACGCGACGCTGTTCCCGTCCCACGTCGCCCGCATGGTGCTCGACTCGAACGTCGACCCGCGCCGCGTCTGGTACGGCTCGAACCTCGACCAGGACGCCGCCTTCCAGACGACCATGGAGGCGTTCTTCCGCTGGGTGGCGCAGCACGACGCCGTCTACGGCCTCGGGACGACCCCCCGCGCGGTGGAGCAGGCCTACGCGTCGCTCGCCGGGCGGCTGTCCCGCAGCCCGGCCCACGGCGTCCTCGGGCCGGACGAGCTCGCCGACACGGTGCTCGAGGCCGGCTACGAGCAGTCGTGGTGGCAGGAGATCGCCGGCGGCCTCGCCTCGGCGCTGCGGCAGGGCGACGCCTCGCGGCTCGTCGCGGACTGGCGCTCGATCAACAGTCCCGACGACGACAACGGCTATGCCGTCTACCTCGCGGTCGACTGCACCGACGCCCCGTGGCCGGCCGACTTCGCCACCTGGCGGCGCGACAGCAGCCGTGTCGACGCCGCCGCGAGCTTCGAGACCTGGCCGAACACCTGGTTCAACGCCCCCTGCCTCACCTGGCCGGCGAAGGCGAAGCAGCCCGTGCGGGTCGACGGGTCGAAGGCCCCCGCCGCGCTGCTCATCGACGAGACGCTCGACGCCGCCACGCCCTACCGGGGGAGCCTCGAGGTGCGCTCGCGCTTCCCCAAGGCGCGGCTGCTCGCCGAGCCGGGCGGCACCTCGCACGCCGACTCGCTGTCGGGCAACGACTGCGTCGACGGCGCCATCGCCCGCTACCTCGCGTCCGGCGCGCTGCCCGCGCGGAAGGCGGGACGCACCGCGGATGCGACGTGCCCGCCGCTCCCGGTGCCGTCACCGTGACGCAGGCGTCGACGCATGCTCTGGGAAGCCGCGGCGAATGCGCGCAGGGGTTCGACGGCGCACGCCTCCCAGGCCTAGCGTCGGTCTGAACGGACCCGTCCGGCCCTTTCGATCCGGACGGGAGAGGGAGGAGTCGACATGGCGGAAGGGCTGCGGGCGCGGCTGACGGAGACGGTGCGGCAGCGAGGGACGTGGAGCACCGTCTACCTGGACCTCTCGCAGGACCGCGAGAACCCGGAGGGCCTGCAGGAGTCTCGGCGGCGCTCCATCCGTGACCGGCTGATCGAGGCGGGCGCGTCGGACGAGGCGGCGGAGGCCGTGTTCCTCCGGCTCGCCGACCCGAGCCGGCTCCCGAGCCCGTACTGCCGGTACCTGCTCGTGCGCGACGGCGAGATCGTGCTCGACGAGGCGATCCCCGGCACGCCCGTGGGCGAGCAGATCGTCTCGGTGGGGCCGATGCCGCTCATCGCACCGCTCGTGCGGTCGGGCGTCGAGGACTTCCCGTACCTCGTCGTGCAGGTCTCGCGCGACGGCGGCGACATCCAGGTGCGCCGCACCGGGGCGTTCTTCCCCGAGGCGAGCACCACCCTGCAGGGCCGCACCGACTCGCTGCACAAGATCAAGGGCGGCGGCTGGGCGCACCTCAACCTGCAGGAGCACGTCGAGGAGATCTGGAAGCAGACGCAGACCGAGCTCTCGGCGGAGGTCGACCGGCTCGTGCTGGAGCACCGACCGCGGCTCGTGATCGTCGCAGGCGACATCAAGGCGCGCCGGCTGCTGCTCGAGGCGCTCTCGGAGCGCAGCCGGTCGCTCGCGGTCGAGCTGGCGAAGGACACCCGGTCGGGCGGCGCGGATCCGTCGATCCTGCCGGAGTTCACCGGTCAGCAGGTCGAGGCGCTGCTCGAGCGCGACCGCGCGCAGCTCGTCGACCTGCTGCACACCCGGCTCGGTCAGCCGCACGGCTCGGCGAGCAGCGGCGTCCGCGGGGTGTGCGAGGCCCTGCGGCAGGCGCAGGCCGACACGGTGCTGCTCGACGTCGCCGCGCTCGAGGGCGAGGAGCTCGTCGCGCTCGACGACGTGCCGTGGGTCGCGGGCTCCGAGGACGACGCGGCCTCCGCCGGGGTGATCGGCCGCGTGCCCGCTGCCGAGGCGCTCACGCGGGCGGCGCTCGTCACCGATGCGACGGTGCTCGAGGTGGCCTCGGTCGACCTCGACGGCCAGAAGGCCGCGGCGCTGCTCCGCTGGCCGGCGGACGTGGCGGCGACGGCCTAGCGGCGAGTCGCTCCGCGGTCCGGTCGCCGCCCCCGTCAGGGCCGGCGGCCGGACCGTCGGGCCCCCGGTGTCAGACCGGAGCGCCCTCGAGGGCGAGCTGCGCCTGCCAGAGCGTCGGGAACACGCCGCGGACGACGCCTGAGGCGCCGATCGCGGCGTAGCGGCCGTCGTTCTCGATCACGCCCACGTCCTCGCCCTCGACCCGGCCGAGCCACAGATGGTGGCCGGCGAGGTGCCATCCGGCGGTGCGGACGGGAGGTGCTGCAGTCATGGGGAGACGGACCACCTTCGGCAGGGAGGAGGCGGGAAGCGCCGCCTCGGGATCGGGTCCCCGCCACGCTACGGCGACGCCGCGCTCCGCGTCGCGTCCCGGGCCCGGGTACGCATGGGAGGCGGGGGCGACGACCGTCATGCGTAGGAGAGCACCCGGCCGCAGCCGGGGCACTCCCAGTGGCGCTCGCCGCTGTCGCCGCGGAGCACCAGCGATTCGTAGCAGGTGATGCAGAAGCCCTGGGTGAGCTCGTTCTCGTACACGTTCGGACCTTCTCGTCGGGTGGGTAGGCGGGCCCGCACCGACCCTGGGTGAGGCCGGCCTGCGCGTCGCCTCCGTACTGTGACGGAGTTCGCCGAGAGTCAGCCGAACGTCGGATATCGGATCGATATCGAGCAGCCGACCGCCCGTCGCGCTCCGGCGCTCAGCCGATGACGCGCTCCCCGCCGCGCCACACCTGCGCGACGAGCGGCACGCCCGGCCGGTAGGCGAGGTGCACGTGGGAGGGTGCGTCGAGCACCACGAGATCGGCCCTCGCGCCCGGGCCGAGCGCGCCGACGTCGTCGCGGCGCAGCGCTCGCGCCCCTCCGGCGGTCGCGGCCCAGACCGCCTCGTCGGGCGTCATGCGCATCTCGCGCACGGCGACGGTGATGCAGAACGGCAGGTTCGTGGTGAAGCTCGAGCCCGGGTTGCAGTCGGAGGCGAGGGCGACGGTGACGCCGGCGTCGAGCAGGCGCCGGGCGTCCGGGTACGGCGAGCGCGTCGAGAACTCGGCGCCCGGGAGGAGCGTCGCGACCGTCCGGCTGCCGGCGAGCGCTGCCACGTCCTCGTCCGTGACGTGGGTCACGTGATCGGCCGAGGCGGCGTCCAGCTCGACGGCGAGCCGGACGCCCGGTCCGGCCTCGAGCTGGTTCGCGTGGAGGCGGGGGAGCAGCCCCCGCGCGATGCCCGCGGTCAGGATCGCGCGGGCCTGGTCGCCGTCGAAGGCGCCGCGGTCGCAGAAGACGTCGATCCACCTCGCGTGCGGCGCGCAGGCGTCGAGCATCGCGCCCGTGACGAGGTCGACGTAGTCGTCGGCGCGGCCCGCGTACTCGGACGGCACGACATGCGCGCCGAGGAACGTGCGCTCGTCGGTGACGAGCCCCGCGACCTCGAGGCTCGTGCGCTCGGCGTCGACGGTCAGGCCGTATCCCGACTTCGACTCGATCGTCGTGGTGCCCGCTCGCAGCGCCTCGGCGGCGAGCGCTGCGGTGCGGGCCTCGAGGGTCTCTCGCGACGCCGCGCGGGTCGCCTCGACCGTCGTCCGGATGCCGCCCGCGGAGTACGGCAGCCCGGACATCCGCGCGGCGAACTCGGCCGTGCGGTCGCCCGCGAAGACGAGGTGGGCGTGGCTGTCGACGAAGCCCGGCAGGACGGCCCGGCCGCCCAGGTCGACGCGTGTGTCGGCGGCGGCGCGGCCGAGCGCGGCGCGTGGGCCCGCGAAGACGATGCGGCCGTCCTCGACCACCAGCGCGGCATCATCGACGAGCCCGAGCGGCCCGCGTCCCAGCGCGGGCTCGTTCGTGACGAGGCTCCCGATGTTCTCGAGCAGCGTGCTCACGGCAGCACCGCCTCGATCGCCGCGGTGAGAGCGCGGGGCACGTCGATGGTGGTGTGCCGGCCTTCTGCGACGAGGCGGCGCCCCCCGATCACCACGGCGTGGACGTCGGCGGCGGTCGCGGCGAAGACCGCGGACTCGAGCACTGTCTCCGGACGGGCACCGGCGAGGCGCACCGAGTCGAGCGCGACCGCGACGAGGTCGGCGGGAGCGCCCTGCGCGATCCGGCCGCCGCCCTGCCTCCCGAGGGCCGCGTGCCCTCCCGCTGAGGCGGCCTCGAGCAGCTCCGCCGTGCGGAACCGGCCGCGGCGCTCGCTCGCGAGCCGTTCGTCGAGCTCCATGCCTCTGGCCTCCTCGAGCAGGTCGATCACGGCGTTGCTGTCGCTGCCGAGGGCGAGCGGGGCGCCCGCGTCGGCGAGGGCGCGGGCGGGCCCGATGCCGTCGGCGAGGTCGCGCTCCGTGGTCGGGCAGAAGCACACCGTCGTGCGGGATCCGCCGAGCAGGGCCACGTCGTCGTCGGTGGGGTGCGTGGCGTGCACCGCGGTCGTGTTCGCACCGAGGACGCCCGCCTCGGCGAGGAGCGTCGCCGGGGTGCGGCCGGTGGCGGCGAGGCAGGCCTCGTTCTCGGCGCGCTGCTCCGACAGGTGCACGTGCAGCGGCGCGCGCCGGGCCTCCGCCCAGCCGGCCACCGTTCCGAGCTGCTCCGGCGGCACCGCGCGCACGGAGTGGACGGCGGCGCCGACGCGCGCGTCGCCCGAGGGCCGGAGCGCCGAGACGCGCTCGCCCCACGCGTCGGCGTCGCCATCGCCGAAGCGGCGCTGCGGGCCCTCCAGCGGCCGGTCGAAGCCGCCGCGCAGGTAGCAGGTGTCGAGCAGCGTGATCCGGATCCCCGCCTCCGCGGCGGCGTCGAGGAGCGCCTCGCCCATCGCATTCGGGTCGGCGTACGGCCGGCCGCCGGGCGCGTGGTGCAGGTAGTGGAACTCGCCGACCGCGGTGACGCCGGCGAGCACCATCTCGGCGAACACCGCCCGCGCGAGGTCGCGGTACGTGTCGGGGGTGAGCACCGCGGCGAGCGCGTACATGTCGTCGCGCCACGTCCAGAAGGTGCCGTCGCCGCGGTGCGTGCGGCCGCGCAGCGCGCGGTGGAAGGCGTGGGAGTGCACGTTCGCGAGGCCGGGCAGCACGAGGCCCCGCAGGTGCTCCGCGTCCGCGGGCTGCTCGGCGCCCGGCACCACGGCGGTGATGCGGCCGTCCGCGGCCTCGATCAGCACGTCGGTCGCGGCGGTGTCGCCGCCGAGCCAGGCGGCGTCGGCGAACCAGCGCGTCACCGGCATGCGAGCTCCTCGAGCACGGCGGCGAGCGCCTCGATCCCGGCGACGCAGTCCTCCGGGTCGGCGGTCTCGGCGGGGCTGTGGCTGACCCCGCTGGGGTTGCGGACGAACAGCATCGCCGCGGGCACCTCGGCGGCGAGGATCCCGGCGTCGTGACCTGCGGCGGTCGGCAGCAGCGGCACGTCGCCGAGCACGGCGCGGATCCGGTCGCGGAGCGCCGCGTCGAAGCGCACGGCGGGGGAGCGGGACTCCTCCGTGCAGGTCACCTGGACGCCGTGCGCCGCCGCATGGGCAGCCTCGGTCACGCCGGCGACGAGGGCGTCGAGCACGGCGTCGTCCGCGGCGCGGGCGTCGAGCCACGCGTCGACGGCGGCCGGCACCGCGTTCGTCGCGTTCGGCGCGACCTGCACGCGGCCGACGGTGGCGACCGCACCCGCCTGCTCGGCGAGCGCGCGGGCGGAGGTGACGGCGGCGGCGAAGGGGAGCATCGGATCCTGCCGGTCGGCGAGCCGGGTGGTGCCGGCATGATCGGCGGCGCCGCGGAAGGCGAGGTGCCACCGGCCGTGCGGCACGATCGCGGTCGCCACGGCGACCGGTGCGTCGAGGTCCGCCAGCGCACGGCCCTGCTCGACGTGCAGCTCGACGTAGGCGCCGATGCGGGCGAGGGCCCGCTCGTCGCGGCCGAGGCCCTCCGGGTCGACGCCGGCGGCCCGCAGCGCCTCGGCGAGGGGGACGGCGTCGCGATCCGTCAAAGTACGCGCCGCCGCGGGGTCGAGGGCGCCGGTGAGCAGCCGGCTGCCGGCGCACGCGACGCCGAAGCGGGCGCCCTCCTCGTCCGCGAAGGCGACGACCGCGACGGGACGACGCGGCCGGTCGACGCGGTCGCGCAGCTCGTCGACGGCGAGGAACGCGGAGACCACACCGAGCGGGCCGTCGAACGCGCCCCCGTCGGGCACGCTGTCGAGGTGGCTGCCGGTGACGACCGCGCCGTCGGCGGCTTCGCCGTCCCACGCCCAGAGGTTGCCGTTGCGGTCGACCTCGCACGTCATGCCGCGGTCGGCGGCCTGCCCGGCGAACCAGTCGCGCAGCGCGCGGTCGGCCTCGGTCCAGGCGAAGCGGCGGTAGCCGCCGGTGCTCGGGTCGCGCCCGACCCGCTCGAGCGACGACCAGAGCGCCGCGAACCGCGCCGCGAGCGGCACCGCCGCCACTCCGCCTGCTGCCATGCGCCCATCGCACACCCCGGAGGTGGCGCGGTCCCACGTCGGCGCACGCATCGCTGTCCGAGATCTCAGACGGCGGCGGCGGGGACGGGCGTGGTCCCGCCGATCCGGCGGCTCAGCTCCGCGGCCGCCCGAGCGACCTGGTGGGCGAGGCGGTCGGGATCCGCCGTCTGGTCGTCGGCGGGATACGTGACCGCCACCGCGGCGAGCGGCAGGCCGCTGTGGTCGTGCACCGCGACCGCGACGGAGGCGAAGCCGGGTGTCACCTCGCCGTCCTCGCTCGCGTACCCGGTGCGGCGGACCTCGGCGAGCACGCGCCGGAGCTCCGGGAGCGACGTGGGACCCGAGCCGTGCCGGAGCACGAACGCGCCCCGGGTCGGGAAGAGCGCACGGACGTGCTGCGGGGGCAGCTCCGCGAGGATCGCTCGGCCGGTCGCGGTGAGGTGCGCCGGCAGCCGCACGTCGACGTCGGTGACGAGCCGCGGCCGGTTCGGCGCCCGCTCCTCGACGAGGTAGAGGACGTCGCCGCCCTGGAGCACGGCGAGGTGCGCGGTGTGCCCGGTGGCGTCCACGAGCCGGCCGAGCACGGGCCGGGCGAGCCGGGCGAGCGGTGCCTGCCGCAGGTAGGCGGTGCCGAGCTCGAAGGCGCCGAGGCCCAGGCCGTAGCGGCGCTCCTCGGGCAGGTGCACGACGAGGCCCGCGGCGAGCAGCTCGCCGAGCAGGTGGTAGGTCGTCGAGCGCGGCAGCCCGAGGTCCCGCGCGAGCACGGCGGCCGGCAGCGGCGCGGGATGCCGCGCGAGCGCCTGCAGCAGGGCGAGCACCTGCCGAGCGGCGGGGACGCCGCCCCGGCGGTCCTGCTCCGTCGCCGTGCCCATGGAACGGCAGGGTAGCGCCGTCCGGGATACCGGACAGCAACCTCGGACGCCCGATGGCGGCGGCGAGTGCCCGGGTGTGGCATGGCCGACGTGACGACGACGACGCCGACGACGCAGCGGGTGGAGATCGGGACGGGGGCCCTCGCGGCCGACGACGTGGTGCGCGTCGCCCGGGACGGGGCGGGGGTGGTGCTGGCCGAGGAGGCGCTCGCCGAGATCGCCCGCACGCGAGCGGTCATCGAGGCGCTCGCCGAGGACGAGGCGCCGCACTACGGCGTCTCGACCGGCTTCGGGGCGCTCGCGACGAAGCGGATCCCGCCGGAGCGGCGCGCGGACCTGCAGCGGAGCCTCATCCGCTCGCACGCCGCAGGCTCCGGCCCGGAGGTCGAGCGCGAGGTGGTGCGCGCGCTCATGCTGCTGCGGCTGTCGACGCTCGCCACCGGCCGCACCGGGGTCCGTGTCGGCACGGCGCAGGCGTACGCCGCGATGCTCGACGCGGGCATCACGCCGGTCGTGCACGAGTACGGCTCGCTCGGCTGCTCCGGCGACCTCGCACCGCTGTCCCACGTCGCGCTCGCGCTCATGGGCGAGGGCGACGTCCGCGACGCGTCCGGGCGCCGGCAGCCCGCTGCCGAGGCGCTCGCCGCCGCCGGCATCGATCCGGTCGTGCTCGCCGAGAAGGAGGGCCTCGCGCTCGTCAACGGCACCGACGGCATGCTCGGCATGCTCGTGCTCGCCCTCGCCGACCTGCGGGCGCTGCTCGTCACGGCCGACGTCGCCGCCGCGTTGAGCGTCGAGTCGCTGCTCGGCACCGACGCCGTCTTCGCCGCCGACCTGCAGTCGCTGCGCCCGCATCCGGGTCAGGCCGCCGCCGCCGCGAACCTCCGCGCCGTGCTCGCGGGCAGCGGGGTGATGGCGAGCCACCGCGGACCGGAGTGCACCCGCGTGCAGGACGCCTACTCGCTGCGCTGCGCCCCGCAGGTGCACGGCGCCGCCCGCGACACCCTCGCGCACGCCGCGGCGGTCGCCGACCGCGAGCTCGCCGCCGCGATCGACAACCCCGTCGTCACACCCGACCTGCGGGTCGAGTCGAACGGCAACTTCCACGGCGCACCCGTCGCCTACGTGCTCGACTTCCTCGCGATCGCCGTCGCCGACGTCGCGAGCATGAGCGAGCGGCGCACCGACCGGTTCCTCGACCCGGCCCGCAGCAACGGCCTGCCGCCGTTCCTCGCCGACGACCCGGGCGTCGACTCCGGGCACATGATCGCCCAGTACACCGCCGCCGGCATCGTCAGCGAGCTGAAGCGCCTCGCCGTGCCGGCGAGCGTCGACTCGATCCCGTCGTCCGCCATGCAGGAGGACCACGTCTCGATGGGCTGGCACGCCGCGCGCAAGCTGCGGCGGGCGATCGACGGCCTCGCCCGCGTGCTCGCGATCGAGCTGCTCACCGCCGCCCGCGGCCTCGACCTGCGTGCGCCCCTGCAGCCCTCCGCGGCCACCGGCGCGGTCCGCGACGCGATCCGCGCGGCGGGCGTGCCCGCACCCGGCCCCGACCGCTTCCTCGCACCCGAGATCGAGGCGACCGTCGAGGCCGTCACGAGCGGCGCGATCCTCCGGGCGGCGCAGGGCGCGCTGCCCGGCCACGACCTGTCCTGACCGACCGACGAACGAGCGAAGGAGCCGAACGACCATGGACGGAGCACGACCGGTCCGCGCACCGCGGGGCACGACGCTCACCGCCCGCAGCTGGCAGACCGAGGCGCCGCTGCGGATGCTGCAGAACAACCTCGACCCCGAGGTGGCCGAGCGTCCGGACGACCTCGTGGTCTACGGCGGCACCGGCCGAGCCGCCCGCGACTGGCGCAGCTTCGACGCGATGGTGCGCACGCTCACGACGCTCCGCGACGACGAGACGATGCTCGTGCAGTCCGGCCGGCCGGTCGGCGTGCTCCGCACGCACGAGTGGGCCCCCCGGGTGCTCATCGCGAACTCGAACCTCGTGGGGGACTGGGCGACCTGGCCGGAGTTCCGGCGGCTCGAGCAGCTCGGCCTGACGATGTACGGCCAGATGACGGCCGGCTCGTGGATCTACATCGGCACGCAGGGGATCCTGCAGGGCACGTACGAGACGTTCGCCGCAGTCGCCGCGAAGCGCTTCGGGGGCAGCCTGGCCGGCACGCTCACGCTGACCGGCGGCTGCGGCGGGATGGGCGGCGCGCAGCCGCTCGCCGTCACGCTGAACGGCGGCGTCGTGCTCATCGTCGACGTCGACGAGACCCGGCTGCGCCGGCGGGTCGACCATCGCTACCTCGACGAGGTGGCCGACGACCTCGACGACGCGGTCGCCCGCTGCCTCGCGGCGAAGCGGGAGCGCCGCGCGCTGTCCGTCGGGCTCGTCGGCAACGCGGCGACCGTCTTCCCCGAGCTGCTGCGCCGCGGCGTCGAGGTCGACGTCGTCACCGACCAGACCTCCGCGCACGACCCGCTCAGCTACCTGCCCGAGG
Source organism: Amnibacterium sp. CER49 (assembly GCF_029846255.1). Taxonomy (GTDB): domain Bacteria; phylum Actinomycetota; class Actinomycetes; order Actinomycetales; family Microbacteriaceae; genus Amnibacterium. The sequence continues at coordinate 395,119 of NZ_JARVWQ010000002.1, forward strand.
GCGTCTCGGTCGAGGAGTGGCACGACGCCGCGGCGAAGGACCCGGTGGGCTTCACCGAACGCGCGCGGGCGTCCATGGCCCGCCAGGTCGAGGCGATGGTGGGCTTCATGGACGGCGGCGCCGAGGTGTTCGACTACGGGAACTCGATCCGCGACGAGGCGCGCCAGGGCGGCTTCGCCCGCGCGTTCGCCTTCCCCGGCTTCGTGCCCGCCTACATCCGGCCGCTCTTCTGCGAGGGCAAGGGCCCGTTCCGCTGGGCGGCGCTGTCGGGCGACCCGAAGGACATCGCCGTCACCGACCGCGCCGTGCTCGACCTGTTCCCCGAGAACGACCACCTGCAGCGCTGGATCCGTGCGGCGCAGGACAAGGTCGCGTTCCAGGGCCTGCCGGCCCGGATCTGCTGGCTCGGCCAGGGGGAGCGCGACGTCGCCGGCCTCCGCTTCAACGAGCTCGTCCGGTCGGGTGACCTCTCGGCGCCCGTCGTCATCGGCCGCGACCACCTCGACACCGGCTCGGTCGCCTCGCCGTACCGCGAGACCGAGGCGATGCTCGACGGCTCGGACGCGATCGCCGACTGGCCGCTGCTCAACGCCCTCGTGAACACGGCGAGCGGCGCGACCTGGGTGTCGCTGCACCACGGCGGCGGGGTCGGCATCGGCCGCTCGATGCACGCGGGCCAGGTGACCGTCGCGGACGGCACGGAGCTCGCCGCGCAGAAGCTCGAGCGGGTGCTCACGAACGACCCGGGCATGGGCGTGCTGCGCCACGTCGACGCGGGCTACGACATCGCCGAGCGGGTCGCTGCGGAGCAGGGCATCCGGGTCCCGATGCGCGAAGGCGCGGCGGTCGAGGTGTGAGGACGGCCTCGCGCGGTACGTGTGGCGTCGCGCGGTACGCATGCGTACCGCGCGGCGCCACGGCTACCGCGCGACGGTCGGGAGCAACGTCAGCAGCGGGTGAGGTCGGTCACCGCGTGGTCGGCGGTGAACCAGCCGCAGCCGCGGCACTCCCAGAACGGCGCCGCAGCGGGGCCGGCGGCCGTGAGGTTCCCGTCGCAGCGCGGGCACGGGCAGATCTCCCCTTCGAGCATCTGCGCACGCTAACGGAGCACCGGCTCATGCAGGGCTGAGGATCGCCCGACGACGAAAGATCCCCGTGCCGCTGCATGCGGCACGGGGATCCGTTCGTGTCCGAGGGGGGACTTGAACCCCCACGCCCGATAAAGGGCACTAGCACCTCAAGCTAGCGCGTCTGCCATTCCGCCACCCGGACGAGTGCGGTGCCGCTTCCCGCGGCGCCGATCGAGATTAGCAGACCGGGCGACCCTGCTCCGGGCATCGCCCGCCCGCGGCGTGCCAGGCTCGCTGCATGGCCTACGAACCCGACCCGACCCGCTACGACTCCTTCCCGTACCGCCGCACCGGGCGCAGCGGGCTGCAGCTGCCCGCGGTGTCCCTCGGGCTCTGGCACAACTTCGGCGACACCACCCCCTTCGACACGCAGCGCACGATCCTGCGCCGCGCCTTCGACGCCGGGGTGACGCACTTCGACCTCGCCAACAACTACGGGCCGCCCTACGGCTCGGCCGAGACGAACTTCGGCCGGCACTTCCGTGACGACTTCCGGCCGTTCCGCGACGAGCTCGTGATCTCCACGAAGGCGGGCTACGACATGTGGCCCGGGCCCTACGGGAACTTCGGCTCGCGGAAGTACCTGCTCGCGAGCCTCGACCAGTCGCTCGAGCGGATGGGCCTCGACCACGTCGACATCTTCTACTCGCACCGGGCCGACCCCGACACCCCCCTCGAGGAGACGATGGGCGCGCTCGCGACGGCCGTGCAGTCAGGCCGCGCGCTCTACGCGGGTGTCTCGAGCTACTCCCCGGAGCGCACCCGCGAAGCGGCGCGGATCCTCGGCGAGCTCGGCGTCCCGCTGCTCATTCACCAGCCGTCGTACTCGATGCTGAACCGCTGGATCGAGCACGGGCTGCTCGACACGGTCGGCGAGCTCGGCGTCGGCGTCATCGCCTTCTCGCCGCTCGCGCAGGGCCTGCTCACCGACCGCTACCTGCAGGGCATCCCGGAGGGCTCGAGGGCTGCGCGCGACCAGAGCGTGCAGGGCACGATCACGGAGGAGGCGCTCGCGCACGTCCGCGCCCTGAATGAGATCGCCGCCGGTCGCGGTCAGTCGCTCGCGCAGATGGCGGTCGCCTGGACGCTCCGCGACGAGCGCGTCACGAGCGCCCTCATCGGCGCCTCGAGCGTGCAGCAGCTCGACGACAACCTCGCGGCGGTGACGAACACGACGTTCACCGCCGAGGAGCTCGCGGCGATCGACGAGCACGCGGTCGACGGCGGCATCAACTTCTGGCAGCGCTCCAGCGACGTCTGACCCGCGCCCTTCCCGGCGCCGGTCGTGCGGAGCACACTGGCGTCGGGAGGGGAGCGGATGGCGATCCAGCTGCAGGAGCGGACGGCGGAGCTCCTCGGCGAGCTCCGGGTCGCGGCGACCCCGTGGCGCATCCGCGGGATCCGCGCGAACGAGACGGTCGTCGACAGCCGGGATGCCGTGCTCGTCTGGGAGCCGAGACGGGTCACCCCGGTCTACGCCGTGCCCGACCCGGACGTCGCCGGGCGCATCGAGCCGCTCGGGCCGCCGCGGCCGCTCGATCCTGCTGAGGCGCGACGACCCGTGCTCGACCCGAGCGTGCCGTTCGACGCGCACACCGCACCGGGCGAGGCCCTCGCGGTCCACGCCGCCGGAGGCGTCGTGGCCGCCTTCCGGTTCGGCGACCCGCTGCTGGAGGGACGCATCGCCATCGACTTCGACGCGCTCGCCTGGTTCGAGGAGGACGCCCCGCAGGTCGCGCACCCGCGCGATCCGTTCCACCGCATCGACGTGCGGCCGACCCCACGCCATGTCGTGATGTCGCACCGCGGGGTCGTCGTGGTCGAGACCGACCGCGCGCGGCTGCTCGCCGAGACCATGCTGCCGGTGCGCTGGTACGTGCCGGAGGACGCCGTCCGCGTGCCGCTCGAGCCGAGCGACACCACGACGACCTGCGCGTACAAGGGCCGGGCGTGCTACCGGTCGGCACGCGTCGCCGACGAGGTGCTGCGCGACCTGTTCTGGACCTACGACGAACCGCTGTCCGACGGCCGCGCCGTCGCGGGGCTGCTCGGCGTGTTCGCGGAGCGGCTCGAGGTCGTCGTCGACGGGGAGCCGCGGGTGCGGACGGGCGTGCTCGCGGTCCACCCCTCGGTCTGACGGCATCGGCGCCGGTCTAGCGTGAACGGGTGACCGACGCGCTGAGCCCGACCGTCCGCTTCGCCCGCGACCTCATCCGCTTCCCGAGCGTGAACTGGGGGAACGGCCGCAGCGACGGCGAGGCCGAGGCGGCGGCCTACGTCGAGGCCGAGCTGCAGCGCCTCGGGCTCTCGCCGCAGGTGTTCGAGTCCGAGCCCGGCCGCGCGAGCGTCGTCGCCCGGGTGCCGGGGGAGCGGCCGGGGCCGGCACTCGTCGTGCACGGGCACCTCGACGTGGTCCCGGCTGACGCGGCGAACTGGACGGTCGACCCGTTCGGCGGCGAGATCCGCGACGGCCTGCTCTGGGGCCGCGGCGCCGTCGACATGAAGGACATGGACGCGATGATCCTCGCGTCGCTCGGCGAGATCCTTCGGCAGGGCAGGCACCCCGCGCGCGACCTCGTCGTCGCGTTCTTCGCCGACGAGGAGGCGGGCGGCCTGCTCGGTGCGCACTGGCTCGTCGAGCACCACCCCGAGCTCTTCGCGGGCGCCACGGAGGCGATCAGCGAGGTCGGCGGCTACTCCGTCGACCTGCACGGCAAGCGCGCCTACCTGCTGCAGACGGGGGAGAAGGCGCTCGTCTGGGCGCGCCTCACCGCCCGGGGCCCCGCGGCGCACGGCTCCCGGCTCATCCGCGACAACGCGATCACCCGGCTCGCCGAGGCGGTCGCCGCGGTGGGGCGGAAGGACTGGCCGATCCGGCTCACCGACACGACCCGGGCCCTCGTCGACGAGCTCGGCCGGCTGCTCGACGTCGACCCGAAGGCGGCCGGTCCCGACGCGGTCGTGCTCGAGTCCGGCACGGCGTCGGGCTTCATCCTCGCGACCCTGCGCACCACCACGAACCCGACCGTGCTCGAGGCGGGGTACAAGCACAACGTGATCCCCGACACGGCGACCGCGCTCGTCGACATCCGCACCCTGCCGGGCGAGGAGGAGCAGGTGCTCGCCGAGCTGCGCGAGCTCGTCGGCGACGACATCGAGGTCGACGTCGTGCGCACCGACATCGGCCTCGAGAACCCCTTCTCTGGCCCGCTCGTCGACCGGATCGTCGAGCTGCTCGACCGCCACGACCCGGGCGCGCCCGTGCTGCCCTACCTCATGTCCGGCGGCACGGACAACAAGTCGCTCGCGCGGCTCGGCATCACCGGCTACGGCTTCGCACCGCTGCAGCTGCCCGCCGACCTCGACTTCCCGGCGATGTTCCACGGCGTCGACGAGCGCATCCCGCTCGCGGCACTCGACTTCGGCACGAGGGTGCTAACGGACCTGCTGCTCGAGTACTGATGCGCGCGTAGGGTGCCGCCCATGAGCGTCACCGAGCGGAACCCGGACCTCGTCGAGGGCGGCCCCGCGGACGTCCTCGGGCTCGGAGCACCGGGGGCGCCGGAGCTGCTGCTGCCGCGAGAGGTGCCGCTCGGCGGCCCGCGTGCGATGCCGGTGCGACGCACGCTGCCGCAGCGCCGCCGCTCGCTGATCGGCGCCTGGTGCTTCCTCGATCACTACGGCCCGACCGACACGGCCGGGAGCGGCGGCATGCGGGTGCCCGGCCATCCGCACATCGGCCTGCAGACCGTGACCTGGCTCTTCGCGGGCGAGGTCGAGCACCGCGACACCACCGGCGCCTCGATCGTGGTCCGGCCCGGCGAGGTGAACCTCATGACCGCCGGCGCCGGCGTCGCGCACTCCGAGTACTCGACGGGGGCGGGGACGATCGTGCACGGCGCGCAGCTGTGGGTCGCGCTGCCCGACGGCGCCCGCACCGGCGAGCGCCGCTTCGAGCACTTCGTGCCCGAGCCGCGGGAGATCGACGGGGCGCGGGTGCGGGTGTTCCTGGGGGAGTGGCTCGGCCTGCGCGCCGACCCGGCCGTCTTCACCGCCCTGTTCGGCGCGGAGGTGCTGCTGCCGCCCGGCGCGGTCTGGCGCGCGCCGCTCGACCCCGCGTTCGAGACGGGCGTGCTCGTCGACCGCGGATCGGTCACGAGCGAGGGCGCCGAGGTCGCGCCGTCGCAGCTGCTCGCGCTGCCGGCCGGGCGGGATGCGCTGGTGCTCGAGGCGGGCGCGGAGGGCGCGCGCGTGCTCGTGCTCGGCGGCGAGCCGTTCGAGGCGCCCGTCGTCATGTGGTGGAACTTCGTCGGCCGCGACCACGACGAGATCGTCGCCGCCCGCGACGACTGGCAGCGGCAGGTCGCCGAGCACCGCGCCACGGGCACCGCCGACGGCCGGTTCGGCCCGCATCCGGGCGGCTGGGACGACGTGCTGCCGGCGCCCGAGCTGCCGACGGTGCGCCTGAAGCCGCGCGCCTGACGTCCGGCGTCACGCCGGGGCGACGCCGGCGCTCCGCTTCAGTAGCCTCGCCGCGACGAGGAAGCGGGAGGACGTGCTGTGCGCGGAAGCGACGAGAGGATCCTGACCACCCACGCCGGCAGCCTGCCGCGCACGAAGAGCCTGATCGCGGCGAACCGGGCGAAGCGGGAGGGCGCGGCCGAGGGCTACGACGAGCTGCTGACCGGCGCGGTCACCGACGTCGTCGCGGCGGAGCGGAGCGCCGGGATCGACGTGCCGAACGACGGCGAGTACGGCAAGGCGATGTCGACCGACATCGACTACGGGGCCTGGTGGTCCTACTCCTTCTCGCGGCTCGGTGGCCTCGAGCTGCTGCCGTCCGGCGGCGAGGGCGACCCGTTCGCCGGGCCGCCGCGCCGCTCGAGCCCCGGCCACGTGCGGCTGACGACGTTCCCCGACCGGCGCGACTGGGTGCGGTTCGCCGAGGCCTACCAGGACCCGAGGAGCGGTATCGCGCTCGGCGAGTCCGCCCCGCAGTTCCCCACCTGTACCGGGCCCCTCACCTACACGGGCCACGACCGGGTCGCGACCGACATCGCGAACCTCAAGGCCGCGCTCGCGGCGACCGGCACCGAGGAGGGCTTCCTCACGAGCCTCTCGCCCGGCAGCTGCTCCCGCATCGGCAACAGCCACTACGCGACGGAGGAGGACTTCATCTGGGCGTGCGCCGACGCGATGCGCGAGGAGTACGTCGCGATCCTCGACGCGGGCCTCGTGCTGCAGATCGACGACCCGTCGATCGCCGAGAACTGGGACCAGATCAGCCCCGAGCCGTCCGTCGAGGACTACGTCGCCTTCACCCGCATCCGCGTCGAGGCGCTGAACCACGCCCTCCGCGGGCTGCCGCAGGACCGCATCCGCTTCCACCTCTGCTGGGGCAGCTGGCACGGCCCGCACACCACCGACATCGAGTTCAAGGACATCGTCTCGACCATGCTCGAGATCGACGCGGGCGCCTACTCGTTCGAGGCGGCGAACGCGCGCCACGAGCACGAGTGGCGCATCTGGGAGGACGTGGCGCTGCCCGACGGCAAGCTGATCCTGCCCGGGGTCGTCGGCCATGCCACGAACGTGGTCGAGCACCCGGAGCTCGTCGCCGACCGCATCGAGCGCTTCGCGCGGCTCGTCGGCCGCGAGCGGGTGCTCGGCTCGACCGACTGCGGCCTCGGCGGACGCATCCACCCGCAGATCGCGTGGGCGAAGCTCGAGTCGCTCGCGAAGGGCGCGGCCCTCGCCACCGACCGCCTCTGGCGCACGGCGGCCTGACCGCCCGCTCCGCGTCGCGCGGTGGCTGTGGCATCGCGCGGTACGCATGCGTACCGCGTCACGCCACAAGCACCGCGCGAGGCGACCGACGGGAGGGCGTCAGTCCTTCGGGCGCCACGGGGGCGCGTCGTCGCGGCCCGGGCCCTCGCCGCGGCGGAGGTAGCGCTCGAACTCGCGCGCGATGGCCTCGCCGCTCGCCTCGGGGGAGTCGACCGTGTCGCGCGCCTTCTCGAGCTGCTCGATGTAGGCGGCCATGTCCTCGTCGTCGTTCGCGAGCGCGTCGATGCCGCTCTCCCACGCGCTCGCCTCGGCCTCGATGTCGCCGCGGGGGACCGCGATGTCGAGGATGCTCTCGAGCTTCTCGAGGAGGGCGAGCGTCGCCTTCGGCGAGGGCGCGTTGTGCACGTAGTGCGGCACCGACGCCCAGATCGACACGGACGGGATGCCCACTCGCGCAGCGGCGTCGGAGAGCACGGAGAGGATGCCGACAGGACCCTCGTAGTTGCTGCGCTCGAGGTCGAGCTCGGCCCGCACGTCGGCGTCGTCGCTGCTCGCGAAGGTCGAGATGGGCCGCGTGTGCGGCACGTCGGCGAGCATCGCGCCGAGCAGCACCACGCCCTCGACGTCGGCGACGAGCGCGGCGTCGATGATCTCGGCGACGAAGCCGCGCCAGCTGCGCGAGGGCTCGGTGCCGAGCAGCACGAAGATGTTGTTGCGGTCGATGCGCTCGCCGGGCTCCGGCGTCTCGGCCGCGACGCCGCGACCGCGGGGACGCCGGGCGGGGCCGAACATCGTGGCACCGGGCCAGGTGAGGCGCTTCTCGCCGTGCTCGTCGGTGCCGACCACCGGGCGGTTGAACTGGTAGTCCATGTAGAGCTCGGGGTCGATGTCGAGCACCGGGACGAGCGGCAGCGCGTCCTTCACCATGCGCACCGCGTTCGTCGCGGCCTCACCGGCGTCGTTCCAGCCCTCGAACGCGACCACCAGGATGCGTCCGCGCTGGAATCGTCTCGTCGTGGGCAAGATCTATCAGGCTCCCGTCGGACCGACCCGATCGGGCCGGGGTCTCGCCAGCCTACGACCCGGCCGACAGGCGCCCCCGAGTGTTCGCTCCCGGCGTCGGTATCGTTGCCGGGTGCCAGCAGCCGACGTCCCCGCCGCCGTGCTCTGGGACCTCGACGGCACCCTCGTCGACACCGAGCCGCACTGGATGGCGGCCGAGACCGACCTCGTCAGCGGATTCGGCGGCACCTGGACGCACGAGCAGGCGCTCACCCTCGTCGGGCAGGACCTCGGCGCGTCGGCACGGATCCTGCAGCGGCACGGCGTCGACCTGCCCGCGGACGAGATCGTCGACCGCCTCACCTCCCGGGTGATCGACCGTCTCGAGCACGGCGTCACCTGGCGGCCCGGGGCGCTGGCGCTGCTCGCCGAGCTCGCCGACGCCGACGTGCCGGCCGCGCTCGTCACGATGTCGGTGCGGCGCATGGCGGACGCCGTCGTCGCCGCGATGCCGTTCCCCGTCTTCAGCGTCGTCGTGGCGGGCGACGAGGTGCTGCACCCGAAACCGCATCCGTACCCGTACCTGCGCGCCGCCGAGCTGCTCGGCGTGGCAGCGGGCGCCTGTGTCGCGATCGAGGACTCGCCGCCCGGGCTCACCTCCGCCGTCGCGGCCGGCACCGCCGCGGTCGGGGTGCCGAACACGGTGCCGCTGCCGTCGGGGGAGGCCTGGACGATCTGGCCGACGCTCGAGGGCCGGCACCTCGACGACCTCGCCGCGCTGGCGGCAGCACGATGACCGGAGTCTTCGCGGCGGGCGACCGGGTGCAGCTCACCGGGCACAAGGGCCGTCGCAACACGATCACGCTGCAGGCGGGCGCCGTCTTCTCGACGCACCGCGGCGCCCTCGCGCACGACCTGCTGATCGGGCAGCCCGACGGCTCCGTCGTGACCGGCACCGACGGCACCGTGTACCTCGCGCTGAAGCCGCTGCTCACCGACTGGGTCATGTCGATGCCGCGCGGCGCGGCGATCATCTACCCGAAGGACGCCGCGCAGATCCTCGCCGAGGGCGACATCGCGCCCGGCCTGCGGGTCGTCGAGGCCGGCGTCGGCAGCGGTGCGCTGTCCCTCTGGCTGCTGCGCGCGCTCGGCCCGACGGGCACGCTCCACTCCGTCGAGCGCCGACCCGAGTTCGCCGCCATCGCGGAGGACAACGTCACGGGCTTCTTCGGCGGCAGGCCGGCGGGCTGGACCGTCACCGTCGGCGACCTGGTCGAGGTGCTCGACGCGGGGGAGCCGTCCGTCGCCGACCGGGTCGTGCTCGACATGCTCGCGCCGTGGGAGTGCGTCGACGCGGTCGCGCGCGCGCTCGACGCCGGCGGCGTCGTCACCGCCTACGTCGCGACGGTGCCGCAGCTGAGCCGCTACGTCGAGGCGCTCCGCGTCTCGAGTGCCTTCACCGAGCCGCTCAGCACCGAGACGCTCGTGCGCGGCTGGCACGTGGACGGCCTCGCCGTGCGACCCGACCACCGGATGGTCGCGCACACCGGGTTCCTCGTCACCGCCCGACGGCTGGCCCCGGGCGCCGTCGCGCCGACCGCGTCCCGCCGCGCCTCGAAGACGGCCTACACCGACGAGGACCTCGAGGCCTGGACGCCGGGGGCGCTCGGCGTGCGCGAGCAGAGCCCGAAGCGCCTGCGCCGCACCGCGCGCCAGGCGGCCGAGATCGCCCGCGCCGCGGCGCCCGAGGACGAGCAGCTCGACTGACGGAGGCCCGTCCTCCTGCGGGCCCGCCGTCCCCGTCCCCGTTCCCGGGCCCCGACTTCTGGGGCGAGCGCTCGGAGCGTCCGCGTTGCAGCCTGGTCCGGAACCGTTCGGGCATCGCCCTGCCGCGGGCGCGGACCGCCGAGAACAGGAGCCCAGCGATGCGGAGCACGGCAGCGCCGCGGCAGCGGTCCCGCGCGCTGCTCGTCTGCGCCGTCCGCGCCGCCGCGGTCTGCGCGCTGCTGGTCGGGCAGACCGCCTGCACCGCGACCACCGCGACCACCGCGGCAGGCTCCCCGCCGGCGTCATCCGCCCGGAGCCGGCCGCCCAGTGCGACGGCGGGTCCGGCGTCCTCGCCTCCCGTCGCCGTCCCGACTCTGGCGCCGTCCGCGCCGCTCCGAGCCCTCGGGGACCGGGTGGGGCTCCGTATCGGCACGGCCGTCACCGCGCCCGAGCTCGCCGACGGCGCGTACCGCTCCCTGATCGCTGCCGAGTTCTCGGCCGTGACGCCCGAGAACCAGATGAAGTGGAAGCGCCTCGAGCCCGTACGCGGTGCGGTCGACTGGCGTGACGCGGACGCCGTCGTCGACTTCGCCGCGGCGCACGGCGAGCTCGTCCGCGGTCACACCCTGGTCTGGCACCGGAGCCTTCCGGCCTGGCTGCTCACGGGGGTGGACACCGGCAGCATCTCCCGGATCGAGCTGCGGCGCGTCCTCAAGCAGCACATCCAGGACGAGGTCGCGCACTTCAGGGGCCGCATCTGGCAGTGGGACGTCGTGAACGAGGTGTTCTCCGATCCCGGCCTCCTCGGCGCGTCCGCCCCGAGCCGGTTCTGGGTCGACCATCTCGGCTCGGGCGTCCTCGCCGACGCGTTCCGCTGGGCGCACGAGGCCGACCCGAAGGCGCTCCTCTTCTACAACGACTACGGCATCGAGGGGATCGGCACGAAGAGCACCGCGGTCCTCGCCTGGGCGACGCGGCTGAAGGCGCAAGGAGTGCCGATCGACGGCGTCGGCTTCCAGGCGCACCTCGACGCGGGCCGACCGGTCCCGGAGGACGTCACCGCCAACCTGCGCCGGTTCGCCGACGCCGGGTTCCGCGTCGCGATCACCGAGGCGGACGTGCGCACGCGGACCGGGCCCGGAGCGGTGAACACCCCGGTGGGGTCCCGGGCCGTCGTGGAGCAGGGGGCGGTGTGGCGACGGCTCGCCGAGTCCTGCCTCGCCGTCCGCGCCTGCATCTCGTTCACCACCTGGGGCGTCTCCGACGACCGGTCGTGGGTGCCGTGGACCTACACCGCGCCGCAGCAGGGCGCGGCGCTGCTCTGGGACGGGCACCTGCGCCGCAAGCCGCAGGCCGCGCAGCTCGCCGACGCGCTCGCCACCGGCACGGGTGCGCGACGCTAGCGGTGGGTCCGTTCCGTCGATCTGGCAGGATGCTGGGCGTGCTCCGCCTCCCCGTGCTCCGGCTCGCCGCGTCCCTCGCGACGGCCGTCGTCCTCGCCACCGGTCTCGCCGGCTGCGCGGCGGGGGCGGGCGCGAGCGGCTGCACGCCGCAGGCGACGTCGGGATCGGGCTCCGACTCCGTGATCGCGAGCGGCCCCTTCGGCACGGCGCCGGCGGTGCGGTTCGCCACGCCGCTCGACGTCTCGACGACCCAGGTGACCACGCTGCGGCCCGGTTCCGGCGCACCCGTCGTGCCGAACCAGGAGCTCCTCGCCGACGTCACGATCCTCGACGGCACGACCGGCAGGGTCGTCACGAAGACCGACTACTCCGGCAAGGTCGACGCGAGCGGCTCGACGGGGCCCGCCACCATCGTCGTGAACAGCACCCTGCCCTCCGCGGGGCTGCGCAAGGCGCTCGTCTGCGCCCAGCAGGGCGAGCGTCTCGCCGCGGTGCTGCCGCCGAAGGAGGGCTTCGCGGCCGGCGCCCTCGGCACGAGCGTGAGGCCGACCGACTCCCTCGTCGTCGTGGTCGACGTGCGCCGCACCTACCTGCCCCGCGCGAACGGGGTGAACCAGGTGATGGGCAGCGGGCTGCCGGCCGTCGTGCTCGGCCCGGACGGTCGCCCCGGGATCACCGTGCCCCCGAGCGACCCGCCGAAGCAGCTCGTCGTCGCCGACCTGAAGAAGGGCTCCGGCGCGGTGATCCGCAAGGGCGACACCGCCGTCGTCCACTACACGGGTGTGCTCTGGAAGGGCGGCACGGTCTTCGACTCGAGCTGGCAGAAGGGCGCCCCCGCCGCGCTGCCCGTGAAGAACGGCAGCCTCGTCAAGGGTTTCGTCACCGCCCTCGAGGGCCAGCGGGTCGGATCGCAGGTGATCGCGATCCTGCCGCCGGGCGAGGCGTACGGGGCGCAGGGCAGCGGCGCGGTGCCGGGGGGCGCGACGCTCGTGTTCGTCGTCGACATCCTCGGCAAGGTCTGAGCGGCAGCCAGGTGGCGGCGATCCCGAACGAGGAGCGCCTGTTCAGCCTGGTGCTCGCGCTGCTCGCGACCGAGACCGGACTGACCAAGGCCGACGTCCTCTCCAGCGTGCAGGGGTACCGGCAGCGGTACCGCCCCGGCGGCGACAACGCGAGCCTCGAGCGGCAGTTCGAGCGCGACAAGGAGGACGTCCGCGAGCTCGGCGTGCCGCTCGAGTCGATCGAGCTGCCCGCCGACCAGGGCGCGGCGCAGTACACGCGGTACCGGATCCCGAAGGGCGCCTACGACCTGCCGGCCGACGTCGCCTTCACGCCCGACGAGGTGGCGCTGCTGAACCTCGCGGCGCTCGCGTGGCGCGAGGGCTCGCTGTCGGGGGAGTCGCGGCGTGCGCTGCTCAAGCTGCGCTCGCTCGGCGTCGACGTGCAGGAGCCGCTGCTCGGCTACGCCCCGCGCATCCGCGCCCGCGACACCGCCTTCGGGCCCCTCTCGACCGCGATCGAGCGGCACCGCGTCGTCCGGTTCTCCTACCTGAAGCCCGGCGACACCCGCGCCCGGGTCCGCACGCTGTCCCCGCTCGCGCTCGTGCAGTTCGGCGGGCGCTGGCACGTCTGGGGCCTCGAGGAGCGCAGCGGCGCCGAGCGCACCTTCCTGCTCTCGCGGATCGTGGGCACCGTCGAGGAGACGGGCGCCTCGTTCGAGCCGCCGGAGGGCGACGCGTCCGCGGCGGCCCTCGGCTCGCTCCGCGAGGTGGCGCAGCGCAACGTCGCGGTGCTCGAGGTGCAGCAGGACTCCGACGCCGCCTCACGGCTCGGCAGCCGTGGCGAGGTCCGCGGCGACGGCACGGTGGCGCTCCACTACGCCGACCTGCACCTGCTCGCCGACGAGATCGCGTCGTACGGGCCGGAGGTGCGGGTGCTCGAGCCCGGGGAGCTCGCGGACGCGGTGCTCGAGCGGCTCACCGCGGTCGCGGAGGCCCACCGTGGCTGAGGCCCAGCAGCCGCTCCGCGTGCAGGACCGCCTCGCGTTCCTGCTGACACTCGTTCCCTACCTCATCGACCGCGGTGGCCAGGGGGTCTCGGTCGCCGACGCCGCGGTGCACTTCGGCGTCTCCGAGCAGCGCGTCCGCGACGCCGTGACGCTCATCGCGATGTCCGGCGTGCCGGGGGAGAGCCGCCAGTACCAGCACGGCGACCTGTTCGACATCGACTGGGACCGCTTCGACGACCACGACGAGATCGCGATCACGCATCACGTCGCCATCGACGACGCCCCGCGGTTCTCGGCCCGCGAGGCCGCGGCGCTCATCGCGGGCCTGCAGTACCTCTCGGCGCTGCCCGAGAACGCCGACCGCGCGGCGATCGCCTCGCTCACCGCGAAGCTCACGCGCGCGGCCTCCGGCGCGCCGGCGCCGGTCGTAGTGGCCGGCGAGGCCGACGCGCGCCTCGGCGTGATCCGGGCGGCGATCGACGGCAACCGGGTGCTGCGCTTCGACTACCTGAACGGCCGCGGCGAGCGCGAGGAGCGCAGCGTCGAGCCGCTCCGCGTCGAGAGCGTCGACGAGGTCTGGTACCTGCGGGCCTGGGACCGCTCCAGGGAGGCGCTGCGCACGTTCCGGCTCGACCGGATGCGCGGCGTCGCGGTCGACGAGAAGGCCCGCAGCCGCCGCCCCGCCGACATCCGCCTGCCCGACCGCATCTTCCAGCCGTCGAAGCAGGACCTCGCCGTCGTCATCGAGCTCGCCGAGCCCGCCGTGCCGCTGCTCGCCGACTACCTGCCCGACCGGCCGACGCTCACGAGGGCGAGCCGGCGGGGCTGGGTGCGCACGACGCTCCGCATCGCGCACCTGAACGGCCTGAAGCGGCTGGTCGCCTCGCATCCCGGGCTCGTGCAGGTCGTCGAGCCCACCGAGGCGCGTCGGGCGGTCGCCGAGTGGGCCGCCACCGGCGCGGCGCGCTACGGCACGCCGCCCGCCGGGGCACGCGACGCCCCGACGGATCCGGTTTAGACTCCCGGTTCAGGCGGCGCCATCGACGGGCCCGCCACCGAAGGAGCATCCGATGGGGTTCTTTAGCGACCTGGGTTTCTGGAAGATCGTCATCATCGCCGTCGTGGTGCTGATCCTCTTCGGTGGCGCCTCGCGGCTGCCGATGTTCGCGAAGGGCCTGGGCCAGTCGGTGAAGGTCTTCCGCAAGGAGATGAAGGACGTCTCCGCCGACGTGCGTGAGGACCGCGCCGAGCGCGACCGCGACGCCGAGCCGGTCTACTCGTCCACCGAGCCGCCGGCCGAGTCCGACCGCCGGACGCCGGGCTCGCGCCGGAGCTGAGCGGCGTGGCGTCCTCGCCGCGCACCAAGAACACCGAGCGGCGGATGCCGCTGATCGAGCACCTGCTCGAGCTGCGTCGCCGCCTCGTCCGCGCCGTGCTCGGCGTGGTGGTCGGCGGCGTCGCCGGCTGGTTCCTCGCCGACCTCGTGCTCGCCGCGCTGCGTCACCCGCTGCTGGGGCGGCCGAACTCGCGCATCAACTTCACGGGCATCACGAGCGCGTTCGACGTGAAGTTCGAGATCGCGATCGTGCTCGGCATCGTGCTCTCGAGCCCGGTCTGGCTCTACCAGGTGTTCGCGTTCATCACGCCGGCGTTCACCCGGCAGGAGAAGAAGTACGTCTTCGGCTTCTTCTTCACGGCCGTGCCGCTGTTCTTCATCGGCTGCGCGGCGGGCTGGCTGCTCGTGCCGCACATCGTCGCGCTCATGACCGGCTTCGCCGGCACCCAGGACGCCACGCTCATCGATGCGAAGACCTACCTCGACTTCGTGCTGCGGCTCGTGCTCGTCATCGGTGTCGCCTTCGTGCTGCCGGTCTTCCTCGTGCTCCTCAACTTCATCGGGATCCTGCGCGGCAGCGCGATCCTCAAGGGCTGGCGGCTCGCCGTGCTCGCGACGGTCGTGTTCACGGCGCTCGCGACCCCGTCGGCCGACGTGATCTCGATGATGCTGCTCGCGGCCCCGCTCATCGCGCTCTACTTCGGCTCGGTCGGGGTGGCGCTGCTGCACGACCGCCGGGTCGACCGCCGCGCGCAGGCCGCGGTCACCGCGGCCCTGTAGGAACGAGGGCGTGAACCCGACCTCCGGCGGTTCGCGGTGACCCTGAGTCCCGCCGAGCGCTACACCGCGTCGCGGCAGCGCCGGTCGCATCCGGCGACGCACGCCTTCCGCGAGCAGCTCGCCTTCGACCTCGATCCGTTCCAGGTCGAAGGCTGCCAGGCGATCGAGGACGGCCAGGGCGTGCTCGTCGCGGCACCCACGGGCGCGGGCAAGACGATCGTGGCGGAGTTCGCCGTGTACCTCGCGATGGCGTCGCCGCGCGAGAAGGTCTTCTACACCGCGCCGATGAAGGCGCTGTCGAACCAGAAGTACAACGAGCTCGCCGAGCTCTACGGGTCGGACGACGTCGGGCTGCTGACGGGCGACACCGCCGTGAACCCCCGGGCGCGGGTCGTCGTCATGACGACCGAGGTGCTCCGCAACATGCTCTACGCCGAGAGCGACCTGCTGCACGACCTGTCGTACGTGGTGATGGACGAGGTGCACTACCTCGCCGACCGCTTCCGCGGGGCCGTGTGGGAGGAGGTGATCATCCACCTGCCGCAGGAGGTGCGGCTCGTGTCCCTGTCGGCGACCGTGTCGAACGCCGAGGAGTTCGGCGACTGGCTGAACACCGTCCGCGGCGACACGCGCGTGGTCGTCTCGGAGGAGCGTCCGGTGCCGCTCGAGCAGCACGTGCTCATGCGCACGAAGCTCGTCGACCTCTTCGACTCGACGCGGAACGCCTCCGGGGGAGCCGCGAAGGTGAACCCCGAGCTGCTGCAGATGGCCCGCTACAGCGGGCGCACCCTGTCCGCCCGGCAGATGCAGGACGTCGGGCGCTACCACTCGAAGGGCGGCCGGCCGCAGCGGTTCGGCATGCCCCGCACCGACGTGGTCCGCCTGCTCGGCGACCACAACCTGCTGCCCGCGATCTTCTTCATCTTCAGCCGCAACGGCTGCGACGCCGCGGTGCGGCAGGCGATGCGCGACGGCATCCGGCTCACCGAGGCGTGGGAGCGCGACGAGATCCGCGCCATCGTCGACGACCGCTGCCGGACGCTGATGGACGAGGACCTCGCGGTGCTCGGCTACTGGGAGTGGCTCGAGGGCCTCGAGCGCGGCGTCGCCGCGCACCACGCCGGCCTGCTGCCCGCCTTCAAGGAGGTCGTCGAGGAGCTGTTCCAGCGCAAGCTCGTCAAGGTGGTGTTCGCCACCGAGACGCTCGCCCTCGGCATCAACATGCCCGCCCGCACCGTCGTGCTCGAGCAGCTCGAGAAGTTCAACGGCGAGGGTCGGGTGCCGATCACGCCGGGGGAGTACACGCAGCTCACGGGCCGAGCGGGGCGGCGCGGCATCGACGTCGAGGGCCACAGCGTCATCGTCTGGCAGGAGGGGCTCGATCCGCAGGCGATCGCCTCGCTCGCCTCGCGGCGCTCCTACCCGCTCAACTCGTCGTTCCGGCCGACCTACAACATGGCCGTGAACCTCATCGAGCGGTACGGCCGCGAACGCACCCGCGCGATCCTCGAGTCGTCCTTCGCGCAGTTCCAGGCCGACCGCGCCGTCGTCGACCTCGCGCGCAAGGTGCGGCAGCAGGAGGAGTCGCTCGGGGGCTACGAGCGGGCGATGCAGGACGAGACGGGCGCGTCCGGCGACGTCACCGAGTACGCCGCGATCCGCCGCGAGATCAGCGACCTCGAGAAGGCCGGCGCCAGGCCGGGCGACCAGAGCGCCCGGACCAGGGAGCGGCGGCAGCGCGAGCTCGCCGAGCTCCGCCGCCGCATGCGGGCCCATCCCGCTCACACGTCGCCACGCCGGGAGGAGCTGTCGCGCTGGGCCGAGCGCTGGTGGCGGCTGAAGCGGCAGACCGAGCACCTCCAGGGGCAGATCGCCACCCGCACCGGTGCGGTCGCCCGCATCTTCGACCGGGTCACCGACGTGCTGCTCACGCTCGACTACGTGCGGGCGGAGGACTCGGGGCTCGCCATCACGACGCACGGCCGCGCCCTCGCACGGATCTACGCGGAGCGCGACCTGCTGCTCGCCGAGAGCCTGCGCCGCGGGGTCTGGCACGGCCTCGACGTGCCCGCGGTCGCCGCGCTCGCCACGACGTTCGTCTACGAGGCGCGCCGCGAGGAGGGACCGGTCAACGAGCGCTGGCTGCCGAAGGGACCGTTCCGCGACGCGTGGAACCGGCTCGAGGGGCTCTGGGAGCGCCTCGACGACCTCGAGCGCTCGCACGGCCTGCCCGGGTCGAGCACGCCGTCGGTCGGGCTCGTGAGCGCGATGCACCGCTGGGCGCGGGGCGGGGCGCTCGATGCGGTGCTCCGCGAGGCGGATCTCGCCGCGGGCGACTTCGTGCGCTGGACGAAGCAGGTCGTCGACCTGCTCGACCAGGTCGACCAGGTCGCCGAGGGGCAGACCTCGCGCACCGCGCGCCAGGCGATCGAGGCGATCCGCCGCGGGATCGTGGCGTACTCGAGTGTCGGTTGACGTCCTGCCGGAGCGGGCGGTGCGCGAGACGGTGAGCGCGTCCGGCCCGGTCCCTGCGACAGCGCGGTTCACCGCCCCGCTCCCCGTCGCGCTCCTGCTCGCGGCGCTCGGCGGCGGCCTCACCGCGCTCGCGTTCCCCGCGCCGAACGTCTGGCTGCTCGTGTTCCCCGGGGTCGGGCTGCAGCTCGCCGCGCTCCGGGGGCGCGGCCTCTGGACCGGCGCGCTGGTCGGGTTCGCCGCCGGGCTCACGTTCTGGTTCTCGCTGATCTCGTGGATCACGCTGTTCCTCGGCGCGGTGCCGCTGCTCGCCCTCGGCACCTTCGAAGCGCTGAACATGGCCGCAGGTGGCGGCCTCATCGCTCTCGCGTACCGGTCGGTGCCGCTGCTCTGGCGCTCGCGGTGGGGACGGGTCGGCGTCACGCCGCTCGTCGTCGCGCTCGCCTGGACCTGCCGCGAGGTGGTCGCGTCGACCTGGCCCTACGGCGGCTTCGCCTGGGGGCGCCTCGCGCTCAGCCAGTCGACGAGCCCGTTCGCGCCCCTCGCGGCCTGGACGGGCCTCACTGGGCTGTCGTTCGTGCTCGCCTGGCTCACGGCGTTCGGTCTCGCGGTGCTCGTGGAGCCGTCGGGCCGCTTCGGCGCGCTGCACCGGCGATCGCTCGACCTCTGGCTGCCGAGGGCCGCCGCGATCGCCGTCGCGTTCGGCCTCGTGCTCGCGGTGCCCCCGTTCCGGCCGACCGAGCAGGGCGTGCTTCGGGTGGCGGCGGTGCAGCCGAACACGCACGCGGGCTACTTCGATCCGCGGAACGACCCGTCGAAGAACCTCGACGCGACGGTGCAGGCGACCGTTCCCGTGCTCGGCCGCGGCGCCGAGCTGGTCGTCTGGCCCGAGGGGGCGAGCGAGGGCGACCCCTTCGCCGACCCGTCGATCCGGACGCGCTTCGACAGCGTCGCGTCACTCGCGCAGGCGCCGCTGCTCGCCGGGGCGATCACGGTCCGCGACGGGGTCTACCGCAACTCGTCGATCCTCTGGCGAGCAGGGGAGGGGATCGTCGGGCTCTACGACAAGGTGCACCCGGTGCCCTTCGCCGAGTACGTGCCCGACCGCGCGTTCTGGACGCCGTTCGCGCCCGACCTGCTGAAGCTGATCGGCCGCGACTACGCCATCGGCACGCGCTCTCCGGTGCTCGACGTGGGCCGGGCGAGGATCGGCGTCGACATCTGCTTCGACATCGCCGACGACGGCCTGATCCTCGGCTCGGTCGCCGACGGCGCGCAGCTGCTCGTCGGGCAGACGAACAACGCCGACTTCGGCACGACCGAGGAGAACCAGCAGCAGCTCGCCATCGCCCGGCTGCGGGCCATCGAGACCGGGCGCAGCGTCGTGACCGTCTCGACGGTCGCCTCCACGACGATCATCGCGCCCGACGGCGCCACGATCGACGCCGCGAAGCCCTTCACCCGGGCGGCCCTGCTCGACGCGGTGCCGCTCGCGACGGGCACGACCCCGGCCGTGGCCTTCGGCATCGGCCTCGGCATCGTGCTCGCGGTGCTCGGCGGCGTGCTGCCCCTGCTGCTCGCGGCGCTCGCGCGGCCGCTGCGCCGCCGCTGAACGAGCGAGGCGCCCGGCCGCGGGATCCGCGGGCGGGCGCCTCGAAGCGCGTCGACGAGGCCTACGAGGCCTTCTTGTCGTTCAGCTTGCCGCGGCGAGCGCGGAGGTACTGGAGCCGCTCCTCGAGCAGCTCCTCGAGCTCGGCGCGCGTGCGGCGCTCGAGCAGCATGTCCCAGTGGGTGCGAGCCGGCTTCGCCTCCTTGACGGTCGACTCGACGAGCGACCCGTCCTCCTCGAGCAGACGGCCCTCCTGCCCGGTCTTCGGGTTCGTCCAGCGCTCCGGGATCTCGGCGTCCGCCGCGAAGGGCACCGAGAAGACGGCTCCATCCGTGGTGCGGAACTGCCGGACCGCCCGCTCCGTGAAGACGACGCCCTCCTCGCTCTGCAGGCTCTGCCCGCCGAGTCGCATGCCGCGCAGACTCCGATCAGCCATGTGCTTTCCCCTTCCTCCCCGAGATGCCCGGTATAACGGGCGTTCGTGCCCGGGACTTCCAGGGTTCGGTGTTTCCCAGAGGTCTCCCAGAGGCTGTCCACCGAGCGGGAGCGGGACGTGCGGGAGGCGTGCAGCGCTCCCGATGCCTCATCGCAGCGCGCCGGCGGCCAGGTCGGGGCGGTCGGTGACGACGCCGTCGGCACCCCGGTCGACGAGCCACCGCATGCGCGCGGGGTCGTTCACGACCCAGTAGTGCACCTCGACGCCGGCCGCGTGCGCCATCGCGAGGAACCGTTCGCTCGTGGGATCGAAGACCGGAGTCGTGAGCGGCAGCTGCACCGCGTCGACGCGGGCGAGCGCCGCGGTGACGACCGGCTGCAGCCGCGTCGCGGCGCCGAGCAGGGCGCCCGCGACGCCGGTGCTCGACGCCGAGGTGGCGACCGGTGGCAGCAGAGCGAGCGCGGCTCGGCGCCGGGTGCCGCGGAACGACGTGATGAGCACGCGCTCGGCGGCACCCGCCTCGCGGATCGCTCGGGCGAGCGGTGCGGCGGCGGCCAGCGCCTTCACGTCGACGTTGAACCGCGCGGTCGGGAGCGCAGCGAGCGCCTCGGCGACCGTCGCGACCGCGGGCAGCCGGTGCCGGAGCTCCGCGAGGGTCAGGCCGTCGATCTCGTCGTCGCCGAGGCGCGGGTCGTGCACGAGCACCGCCTCGCCGTCGGCCGTCGCGCGGACGTCGGTCTCGAGGTGCGTGGCACCGGCCTCCAGCGCCGCACGGAAGGCGGCGACGCTGTTCTCGGGCGCGTCGAGCGTCAACCCGCGGTGGGCGAGGATGCGGGGGAGCGGCCCGTCGAAGAACCCGGTGCGGGTCACGCCGTCGCGGCGGGCGCCGCGGGCTGCTCCACGGGCTCCGGGACGGCCGAGGGGTGCGGCGGCCGGATCGAGGACGGCGCGGCCGGTGCGGGCGCCGATCCCTGCCCGGGTTCCTGGCCCGCGCCGGGCTTGAACGCGGCACCGAGCCCACGGAGCGCCTCGGACAGCTCGGAGGGCACGATCCACACCTTGTTCGCCTGGCCCTCCGCGATCTTCGGCAGCGTCTGGAGGTACTGGTAGGCGAGCAGCGAGCTGTCGGGCCTGCCGGCGTGGATCGCGTCGAACACCGTGCCGATGGCCTTCGCCTCGCCCTCGGCGCGCAGCACGCGGGCCTGCGCCTCGCCCTCGGCCTGGAGGATCGCCGCCTGCCGCGAGCCCTCGGCCTGCAGGATCGCGGCCTGCTTGCCACCCTCGGCGGTGAGGATCTGCGCGCGGCGGCTGCGCTCGGCGCGCATCTGCTGCTCCATCGAGTCCTGGATGGAGGCGGGGGGCTCGATCGACTTCAGCTCGACCCGGTTGACGCGGATGCCCCACTTGCCGGTCGCCTCGTCGAGCACGACGCGCAGCTGCCCGTTGATGTTGTCGCGGCTCGTCAGGGTCTCCTCGAGGTTGAGGCCGCCCACGACGTTGCGGAGCGTCGTCGTGGTGAGCTGCTCGACGGCCACGAGGTAGTTCGCGATCTCGTAGGTGGCGGCTCGCGCGTCGGTGACCTGGAAGTACACGACCGTGTCGATCGAGACGACGAGGTTGTCCTCGGTGATGACGGGCTGCGGCGGGAACGACACCACCTGCTCGCGGAGATCGATGAGCGGTCGCATGCGGTCGATGAACGGCACGAGCACGTTGAGGCCCGGCAGCAGCGTCTTCTGGTAGCGCCCGAGCCGCTCGACGACCCCGGCCCGCGCCTGCGGCACGACGCGGATGGCGCGGACGAGCACCGTGATCACGAGGACCACGACGACGAGCGCGAGCAGCACGAGCACGGTCTGGACGACGTCGATCATCAGGTCTCCTGGCGCGGGATCGCGCGGGTCGGGGCGGGCGTCACCACGGCGGTGGCGCCATCGACCGCGAGCACGACGAGGCGGTCGTCCGCCTC
Source organism: Amnibacterium sp. CER49 (assembly GCF_029846255.1). Taxonomy (GTDB): domain Bacteria; phylum Actinomycetota; class Actinomycetes; order Actinomycetales; family Microbacteriaceae; genus Amnibacterium. The sequence goes on from NZ_JARVWQ010000002.1 coordinate 416,818, forward strand.
CACCGGGACGCGGACGTGGGCGGGGTCGAGCCTCGCGCTCCAGGTCTCGCCGTTGGCGAGCCGAGCGAGCCCCCGCCCGTCGGTGAAGGCCGACGTCGCACGCGCCGACATGCCCTGGAGGGCGTCGATGCCGGTGGGCAGCGGGTCGCGCTTCGCGTGCAGCCGCCGGATCAGCGGCGGCCGCAGCCCGAGCAGCAGCAGTGCGGAGACGACCGCTGCGCCGACGATCTGCAGCGGCCACGGCAGGCCGAGCAGCCAGGTGCCGAGGCCGCCGACGAGCGCCCCGCCGGCGAGCATGAGGAACACGAGGTCGAGCGACACGATCTCGAGCACGACGGCCAGCACGACCACCACGAGCCACGCGAGCGGGGCGACGAGCGAGGGTTCGGGCATGGTGTTCGGGGTCTCTGACGGTGTCGGTTGCGGCGAAGGTAGCACCGGGGAGCGACGGGTAGTGTCGTTTCGCGTGACGAACGCACCAGCCCCCGGCTCGCTCGCCGGCAAGCGCGCCCTGATCACCGGTTCCTCGCGCGGCATCGGCGCCGACACCGCCAAGCTGCTCGCCGCGGCCGGCGCGTCCGTCGTCCTGAACTACCGCGACGAGCGCAAGGCCCGTCGGGCCGACAAGCTCGTCGCCGATATCGAGGCCGCCGGCGGCACGGCCTTCGCGGTCCGGGCCGACCTCACGGACGACCCGGCCGTCGCCGCGCTGCTCGAAGCGGTGCGCGAGCGGCTGGGCGGTCTCGACCTGCTCGTGCTGAACGCCTCCGGCGGCATGGAGTCGGGCATGGCCGAGGACTACGCCCTCAAGCTGAACCGCGACGCGCAGGTCGGGGTGCTCCGTGCGGCGCTGCCGCTGATGCCCCCCGGTGCTCGCGTCGTCTTCGTGACGAGCCACCAGGCGCACTTCATCCGCACCACACCGACGATGCCGGAGTACGAGCCCGTGGCCCGCAGCAAGCGGGCGGGCGAGGACGCGCTCCGCGAGCTGCAGCCCGAGCTCGCCGAGGCGGGCGTCGAGCTCGTCGTGGTCTCGGGCGACATGATCGAGGGCACGATCACCGCGACGCTGCTCGAGCGGGCGAACCCGGGTGCGATCTCGTCCCGGCGCGAGTCGGCGGGCAAGCTGTACAACGTGGGCGAGTTCGCCGCCGAGGTCGCCGCGGCCGCGGTCGACCCCGTGCCGGAGGGCTCCACCCGCTACGTGGGCGACACGAGCGCGTTCACGCCCGAGGGCGCGTGAAGGAGCGATCGACCGCCCGTCTGGTCGTCGCCGATCCGACCGGCGCGGTCCTGCTGTTCCTCACCTACGGGCCCGACCACGCCGAGCCGCCCCGCTGGATCACGCCGGGCGGGGGCGTCGATCCCGGTGAGGACTTCGCCGCGGCCGCGGTCCGCGAGCTGCGCGAGGAGACGGGGCTCGTCGTCGAGGCGGTCGGCGAGCCGTTCCGCATCGACGACCTCGCGGTCGACCCGCGGTGGCACGAGTACGAGCTCGGGCACTGGGCGTGGTTCGCGCTGCGCACCGAGCGGTTCGCGCCGAGCGACGCCGGGTGGATGCCCGACGAGCGGGAGGACATCCTCGGCTCCCGCTGGTGGACCGCCGACGAGCTGGTGGCGTCCGGCGAGCGGTACGAGCCCGGCGACCTGCCGGACCTCATCCGCACCGGTCTCGCCCGGCTCGAGGAGGGTGCGGACTCGACCCCGCCGCTGACGATCGGCCCCGGCTCCCCGACGGCAGGGGATCAGGCGTCGCCCGCGTCCTCGGTCCAGGAGCGGTAGGCCGCCGTCACGCGCTCGAGGTAGGCGCGGATCACCTCCCGCTGCTCATCGTCGAAGCCCTCGACCACCGCGTCGAGCTCGGCGAGCAGCCCGGAGAGCTGTGCCATCACCGCGGTGCCGGCGGCGGGGGAGGCGTGCAGCTCGATGCGGCGACGGTCGACCGCGGACCGCGTGCGGTCGAGGTGCCCGGCGCGCTCGAGGCGGTCGACGAGCTCGGTCGTCGCGCTGGGGGAGAGGCCGAGTCGCTCGCTCAGCTCACGGGCGCCGAGCGGATCCGGCGCGAAGGAGACGTGCTCCATCGCGGCGAGGTCGGTGGGGTGCATCGCCATCCGCCGGGCGAGCGCGAGCTGCGCGTCGGTGACCGCGGTCTGCAGGTGCCGGAGCGCGACGGTCTCGGGCGCGACCGCCTGTCGCGGTCCACGTTCCTGCTCGGCCACTACCTGCTCCTTCCGTCGACGGTGTCACGGCCTCCGAACCGTTCGAGGGCCGAAGGGAACGGGCGTCCGGGAGATATCGGCGCGGCCGCCGGAGCGGCCTCGTCGCCATCCGCCTCGGCGTCGCACCGATCGTCGCCGACGCGACCGGCGTGGACGTCGCCGTGCCCTCCATCGTGCGCGATCGCACCCTGACGTCCACTGAGGTCCGGTCGGTGCGGGAGTCGTGTGCGCGCGCCTTCGCCGCGACGGGACCGCTGCTCGCCCTCACCCCTGTCGTGCAGGGAGGCGATGCCGCGGCGCCGGGGAGACGCCCGCGCGGGCGCCGGCGGCCTAGGGGAGCCGCAGCTCCTTCGGCTCGGCGATCACGTCGACGAGTGCGCCGTTGCGGGCGACCGTGATCTCGATCGCTCGGTCGATGGCGTCCTCGAGCATGAGCCGCTGCACCGCCGTGGTCGTGACGACGGCGCGGCCGTCGAGCGCGACGAGCACGTCACCGCGGCGGAGACCCGCGACGGCGGCCGGGCTGCCGGGGGCGACGTCGGCGACGCGGAGGCCGGTGGGGGAGCCCACCCGCTGCTGCAGCTGGGGCGGCAGCGGCACCTCGGCGCCGACGATGCCGAGCCAGGCGCGTCGCACCCGGCCGTTTGTGCCGAGCGCATCGAGGATGCCGCGGGTCGTGGCGTTGATCGGCACGGCGAGGCCGACGCCGATGCCGGCGAGCGCGGTGTTCACCCCCACCATCCGGCCGCGGCTGTCGGCGAGCACGCCGCCGCTGTTGCCCGGATTGAGGGCGGCGTCCGTCTGGATGACCTCGTCGACCACGCGACCCGACGCGGTCGGCAGCGAGCGGCCGAGCGCCGACACGATGCCGGCGGTCACGCTGCCGGCGAGCCCGAGCGGGTTGCCGAGGGCGACCACGAGCTGCCCGACCTTGAGCGCCGCGGCGTCGCCGAGCGGCACCGGCGGCGGCACGTCGCCGTCGGCGCGCAGCACGGCGAGGTCCGACAGGGGATCGCGCCCGACCACGCGGGCCCGCACGGTGCGGCCGTCGGGGAACGCGGCCTCCGCGCTGTCCGCGCCTGCCACGACGTGCGCGCTCGTGAGCAGATGGCCGTCGCCGTCGAGGACGGAGGCGCTGCCCGCGCCGGCGCCGCGGGCCGTGCGGACCGCGAGGCTCGCAACGCTCGGCAGCACCGATTCGGCCACCGCGACGACGGCGGCGGAGTACGCGTCGAGCGCGGCGGTGTCGTCCATGCCGGGATCCTGCTCCCGTCGGGCCGCACCACCGGCGCTGTTCGCCGGAGGCGGAGGGCGTCAGCCCTGGGGACGAGGGTGCAGCAGCGGCGCGGGGGAGCAGGTGGCCTGCGAGGCGACCCGCACGACATCGGCGTCGTCGCCCATGTGCGTCGCGATCGTCTCGGTGGCGCCGTTCGTCGCCGAGCGCCCGTCGGGGGACACCGTGACGAGCGTGCCGGTGACCGTCCGGTCGCCGCTTCGTCCGGTGACCTGGAAGCCGAGCAGGCGACCGCCGCGGCAGCCCACGCCGGTGCCGTTGCCGCGGAGGTCCTGCTGGTCGAACGCGTAGGGCTTGCCGTCCACCCCGACGGGATGCACGAACCGGCAGTGCGCGAACGCGAAGAGCTGCGCGCCGCGGTGATCGCTCGGCAGAGCGACCACCGCGCCGTTGCCGAGCCGTGCGATGGCCACGGTCCGCTCAGCCGGACCTGCGAACGAGTACGACGCCGACGCGGTCGCGCCGCTCGCGGTGCGGACGCCGAACTCGACGGCGCCGGCCACCACGACCGCCCACTCGACGTCGGGCCTGCCGTCGCCGTCGACGTCCGTGGTGGTCGCCGTGACCGCGCCGGCCGGGATGCGGGCGGCGGTCGGCGCGCAGCCGGCATGCGCATCGGGCGGCGTCGGCCCGATGCTCGCGCTCGACGCCGGCGTCGCCACGGCCACGGGTGAGACCGAGGGCGCCGGGGCGGGCACCACCGCCGCGCTGGTGGCCGTCGCCGACGGCGCAGGTGCGGCCGGTGTGCAGGCGCTCAGCACGAGCACCGGGATCAACGCGAGCAGGAGGCGGCGACGCACGGGCGAAGGGTAGAGCGTGCGCACCCTCCGAACCAGAGTCCTCCGGCCCGTTCCGTCCCTCGACCTGACATAAGAGCCCTTATCGGCATCGCTCCTCCGCCAGCTTCAGCGCAGCCGATAATGCACATTATGTCAGCGGGAGTGGCGGGACACCGACGCGCGGGATGACGCGGCGGAGTCGGCGCAGCGTCAGCGCTCGAGGAGGTCGAGCGCTGCGACCACGGCCCCGAGCAGGCCCGAGTGGCCGCCGAGCCCGGGCGCGACGAGGAAGTCGTCGGCGTCGAGGCTGTCGGCGTGGCCCGCGCCCGGGCCGCCGCTGACCTGCGGCAGGCGCCGACGGACCGCGTCGAGCAGGCCGGGCGACGACATGACGCCGCCGCCGAGCACGAACCGCTGCACGCCGACGGCGTACGACGTGGTGGCCGCGAGCTGCGCGAGGTAGAACGCGAGCACGTCGAGGCGCGCATCGCGCACGTCGTCCGAGAACGACGAGGCGTCGGCGCCCCAGCGGGCGAGCACCGCGGGTCCCGACGCGAGCCCCTCGAGGCAGTCGCCGTGGAAGGGGCAGACGCCCTCGAAGTCGTCGTCGGGGTGCTTGCGGACGAGGATGTGGCCGAGCTCGGGGTAGCCGTTGCCGTGCAGCAGCCTGCCGCCGACGACGAGCCCGACGCCGATCCCGGTGCCGATCGTCGCGTACGCGACGCGGTCCAGGCCCGCGCCGGCTCCCCACCGCTGCTCCCCCACGGCCGCGCTGCCGACGTCGGCGAGCATCACGGTCGGCACCCGCGCGGCGAGCGCGATGCCGCCGAGCAGGTCCGTGTGCGACCAGCCCTGCTTCGGCGTGCCGGTCACGTAGCCGTACCGCGCGGCGCCCGGCTCGACGTTGACCGGTCCGAACGACGCGACGCCGAGCGCGCGCACCTCGCCGCGCTGCTCCACGTCGGCGACGAACGCGTTGATGCGGCCGATCGTCTCCTCGGGCGTCGTCGTCGGGAAGCGGACCTCGTCGACGAGCTCACGTGGACGCGCCTCGTCCACCGCGCCGCAGACGACCTTCGTGCCACCCGTCTCGATGCCGACGATCACGCTGGCTCTCCCGTCCGCTCGATCCGTTCGCGCCCGAGCTCCACACGCATTGTGCCGCTCACGCCCCGAGCGCGTCGCGCACGGCCTCGAGCCCCGCGTGCACCTCGGCGAACGAGGTCGACAGGGGCGACAGCCCGACCCGCAGGCCGTCGGGGCGGCGGAAGTCGGGGATCACCCCGCGCTCCTGCAGCCGCGGGACGAGCGCCTCGAAGTCCGGGTGGTCGAGCGTGACGTGGCTCCCCCGCACCGCCGGGTCGCGGGGGCTGGCGAGCCGCACCCCGGCCGGCGCGAGCCGCGCATCGGCGTACTCGATCACGTACGCCGTGAGCGCCTGCGACTTCGCCCGCACCGCGTCCATGCCGACCGAGTCGAGCAGCGCGAGCATGCCGGCGATCGGCAGCATCCCGACGATCGGCGGGGTGCCCGACAGCCATCGGCGCATCCCCGCGGCCGGCTCGTACCGCTCCCCCATCACGAACGGCTCGGCCGAGCCCATCCAGCCCTGCACCGGCTGGCGCAGCTCGTCCTGCAGCCGCTCGGCGCAGTAGAGGAACGCGGGCGCGCCGGGCCCGCCGTTCAGGTACTTGTACGAGCAGCCGACCGCGAGGTCGACGTCGTCGGCGTCGAGCGCCAGCGGCACGGCGCCCGCGGCGTGGCTCAGGTCCCAGACGACGAGTGCGCCGGCGGCGTGGACCGCCGCGGTGATGCCGGGCACGTCGGCGAGGTGCGCCGAGCGGAACGCGACCGCGGAGAGCAGCACGAGCGCCACGTCCTCCCCCAGCGCCCCCTCGACGTCGGCGACGGTCACGCCGCCGTCCGCGGGCGGCTCGAGCAGCGTGATCGTCAGCCCGAGCTCGGCGGCGACGCCCTGCAGCAGGAACCGGTCGGTCGGGAAGTTCGCGGTGTCGGTGACGATGCGGCCGCGTCCCGGCCGCGCCGCGACCGCCGCGCGTGCCGCCTTGTAGAGCAGCACGGTCGTCGAGTCGCCGATCACCGTGCGGCCCTCCCCCGCGCCCAGCACGACCCGGCCGAGCTCGTCGCCGAGGCGCATCGGCTCGTCCATCCAGGAGCGCTCCCAGGACCGGATGAGACCGCTCCCCCACTCCCCCGCGACGAACTCCTGCAGCCGCGCAGCGGTGGCCCTGAGCGGCCGGCCGAGCGAGTTGCCGTCGAGGTAGGCGACGACGCCCGGCGCGTCGACGAACGCGTCGCGATGCGCGGCGAGCGGATCGACGGCGTCGAGGTCGAGGGCGCGGGCGGCGAGGTCGACGTCGACGCGGGAGGTCACCCTCCGATCCTGCCGCAGCCCGTCAGAAGGCGTACCGGATGCGGCACGACGGCAGCCGCTCGGCGACGAGCGCGGTGAAGGCCTCGAGGTGGCGCCGCTTCTCCCCCGCCCGGTACCGGACGTTGATCGCGCCGTTCTCGCTGCGCTTGTCCTCCTGCAGGTCAGGCCGCCAGAGCACCTCCTCGGCCTTCGGGTGCCAGCCGAGGTTCACCTCGTGGAGCGCCGCGTTGTGGGTGAGCAGGATCACCTCGGCCGCGAGCTGCGCCTTGGTCGCCGGCGACAGCGCGGCGTCGAGCTCGTCGAGCAGCACGGCCCAGTCGTCGAGCCACCCGTCGGTGACGATGACCGGCGAGAGGTTGAGGTGCACCTCGTAGCCCGCGGCGACGAAGTCGTCGATGGCGGCGATGCGCTGCGGGGTCGGGGACGTGCGGATGTCGACGAGGCGCCGCAGGCGCTCGGGCATGAGCGAGAAGCGGATGCGCGTGCGCCCCTGCGGATCCCAGTCGAGCAGGTCGCGGTTCACCCACTTCGTGGCGAACGAGGCCTTCGCGGTCGGCAGCGCGCGGAACAGGTCGACGAGGTCGCGCACGTTGTCGCTCACCATCGCGTCGACCGAGCAGTCGCTGTTCTCGCCGATGTCGTAGACCCACGCGGTCGGATCGCACTGGTTCGGCGCGGGCTTCTCGCCCTGCCGGCGCACGTGCCGGGCCAGGTAGCCCGAGATCTGCTCGATGTTCGCGAAGGCGGTGATCGGGTTGCTGTACCCCTTGCGCCGGGGCACGGAGCAGTACGCGCAGGCCATGGCGCAGCCGTTCGCGGTCGACGGGGCGATGAAGTCGGCGGATCGGCCGTTCGGCCGAGCGGCGAGCGACTTCTTCACCCCGAGCACGAGCGCCTCGGTCTTGATGCGCACCCACCGCCGCACGTTCGCCTCGTCGCCGTGCAGCTCGGGGATGCGCCAGTGGCTGTCGACCGGCACCAGCTCGGCGTCCGGCCAGCGCCCGAGGATCTGCTGCCCGCGGGGCAGCGACGCCGCGGCCTCCTCGACGTAGATGCGCCGCACGTCGAGCAGCGGAGCGGGAGCGGGCATCGGAGCAGGCTGCCAGCGGGGTCCGACAGCGCCGTCCGCCACCCCCTCGTCCTCGTAGAAGCCTGGGCATCCGCTGCCCGGAGCCCCCTCGGGCACGAATCCTTGCGGATCGAGCGATTGCCTAAGAGAGTTCCCTCACGCATCCGGAAGGACCCCGATGAACCCCACCCGTCGCACCGTGCTCGCCGGCGCCGGCGCCGTCTCGCTCTCCACGCTCCTCGCGAGCTGCGCGGGCTTCACCGGCCAGAGCAACCAGGGAAGCGGCAAGGGGGGCTCCGGCTCGAAGACGCTCTCCTTCACCACGTGGGGCAGCGACCAGGAGAAGACGGCCTACCAGCAGCTCATCAAGGAGTTCGAGGCGGCGAACAAGGGCGTCACCGTCAAGCTGTCGATCGTCCCCTACGAGCAGGCGTTCACGAACCTCGACGCCCAGCTGCAGGCGGGCAAGGCGCCCGACATCTTCCGCCTCGGCTACGGGCAGATCGGCGGCTACTCGGACAAGAACGTGCTGCTCGACCTCTCCCCCTACTTCAGCTCGTCGGAGGCCGACGCGTTCCAGCCGCAGTTCTGGCAGGCGGTGAAGTACCAGGGCAAGCCCTACGGGGTGCCGCAGCAGACCGACACCTCGGCGCTCGTCTACAACACGAAGATGCTGAAGGACGCGGGCATCACCTCGGTGCCCGACAGCCTCGAGAACGCCTGGAGCTTCGACGAGTTCACGCAGGTGCTCGAGAAGCTGCGCAAGAACATGGACGCGAAGCACTTCCCGTTCGCCGACAACTGGCAGCTCGCGGGCGCCTTCCGCTGGCTCACGTGGCTCTTCAGCACGGGCGGCCGCATCCTCAGCAGCGACCTGAAGTCGCCGGCGATCGTCTCGCCGCAGGGCACGAAGGCGCTCGACTACACCCGCGACTTCTTCGCGAAGCAGTACGTGCCGCAGAACAACTCGACGAAGTCGAACACCTACGCGGACACCACCTGGCTCGCCGGCACCACCGCGATGGTCTCGGCGGGCACCTTCCTGCTGCCCGGCTTCACCGGAGCGAAGTTCGAGTGGGGCGTCACCTACCTGCCGAAGGACGTGCGCGGCGCCGACGACCTCGGCGGCAACGCCCTCGTCGCCTCGGCGGCCTCGCCGAACAAGGACCTGGCGGCGAGGTTCCTGAAGTTCATGGTCAGCGAGAAGGCGATGAGCACCATGTGCGTGACCGCCTTCGAGCAGCCGACGCTCAAGTCGCTCGTCGGCAAGGACCTCGGCTGGAAGATCCAGTCGGGCGTCATGCCGGTCTACCTCGACCAGGCGACGACCATCACGCCCGACGACGTCGCGCAGATCTCGATCCCGCAGTTCACGAGCATCAACACGACGCTGACGAACGAGCTCGAGGCCGCGTTCCGCCAGGGCCAGAGCACCTCGAAGACGCTCTCGAACATCGCGGACGGGGTGACGAAGGCGCTGCGGTCGTGAGCGAGTCGGCCACCGCTCCCGCGGCCGCGGGGCTGCGGGCCGCCGAGCAGGCGCCGCGCCCGCGGCCGGGCACGCGACGTGCGCGGACGAGCGAGTGGCTCGCCGGCTACTCGTTCGCGGCCCCGAACCTCGTGCTGCTCGGGGTCTTCCTGTTCTGGCCCCTGCTCGCCGCGTTCGTGCTCAGCTTCCAGCGCTTCTCGGGCTTCGGCGATCCGACCTGGCTCGGCCTCGGCAACTACGCGTCGCTCCTCTCGGACGCCGCCTTCTGGCGGGCGCTGCTCAACACGATCGTGTTCACGACCCTCACCCTGCTCGGCAGCGTCGGCCTCGGCCTCGCCCTCGCGGTGCTGCTGAACACGTCGCTGCCCGGGCGGAGCGTGTTCCGGACGATCATCTACATCCCGATGGTCGTCTCGGGGGTCGCATCGGGCCTCATCGGCGTGCTCATGTTCGACGAGAACACCGGCGTCATCGACAAGGGGCTGAACTTCCTCGGGCTGCCGCCCGTCCCCTGGCAGAGCGACGGCGCCGCGGCGATGGCGGCGGTCATCCTCATGACCGTGTGGGGCCGCACCGGCTTCAACATGGTCATCTACCTCGCCGGCTTGCAGGGCATCTCGCCCGATCTCCACGAGTCGGCGCAGATCGAGGGCGCGAGCGCCTGGCAGCGCTTCCGGTCGATCACCTTCCCGCTGCTCGGGCCGTCGACGTTCTTCCTGCTGATCATGAACGTCATCTACTCGTTCCAGGTCTTCGACATCGTGTTCGTGCTGACGGGCGGCGGCCCCGGCAACGCGACCGAGATGCTCACGACCTACGCGTACCAGACCGCCTTCACGACGCGGGCCCAGGGGTACGCCGCCGCGATCGGCATGGTGCTGCTCGTGCTGATCCTCGCCTTCACGGGCGTGCAGTGGCGCACGAACCGCACGCGGGACCTCGCCGGATGAGCGCCTCCGCCGAGGCGCGGGCCCGCCGCCCCGCCCGCGTCGCCGCCGCCCGCACGGCCACCCGAGGCAGCCGCACCCGACGGCGCCGCCGTCTGCAGGTGATCCGCTTCCTGCTCGCGACGGTCGTCTGCATCGTGATGGTGTTCCCCATCTACTGGATGGCGGTCGTCGCCCTCTCGCCCCGGAACGAGCTGTTCACGGACCGCTTCCTGCTCTGGCCGAGCGCGCTCACCCTCGGCAACTTCGCCGACGTGTTCACCCGGTTCGACGTGCTCACCTGGCTGCAGAACTCGGTCGTCATCACGCTGTTCGTCACCGTGCTCAGCACCTTCGCGAACCTCCTCGCCGGCTACGCGTTCGCGAAGCTGCGGTTCCTCGGCAAGAACGCCCTGTTCTTCGCGGCGCTCTCGACGCTCGTGCTGCCGGTGCAGGTGACGATGGTCGCCCAGTTCCGCCTCATCACCCAGCTCGGGCTCTACGGCACCTACTGGGCGGTGATCCTGCCGTCCGCCGCCACGGCGACAGGCATCTTCCTCGCGCGGCAGTTCATCCTCGGCATCCCCGACGAGCTCGTCGAGGCCGCGAAGCTCGACGGCGCCGGCCAGTTCCGCATCTTCCGGTCGATCGTGCTGCCGCTCTGCCGACCGCTCATCGCCGTGCTCGTCGTGCTCACCGCGATGGCGACGTGGAACGACTTCGCGTGGCCCCTCATCGCGCTCAAGCAGAACTACCTCTTCACGCTGCCGATCGGACTGCTCTTCCTGCAGGGGCAGAACACCCCGCAGTTCGAGGACGTCATGGCACTGTCGCTCGTCGCGGTGATCCCGATGATCGTGCTGTTCCTCGTCTTCCAGCGCTACTTCGTGCAGGGGGTCGCCCGCTCCGGCATCCGCTGACCTCCGTTCCTCCGCAGCCCGAGGATCCCCCGAAAGGTACCTGGGCCCCGGGTGGATCCCGGCTGCGCGACTGGCAGCATGGCTCCGTACCCACTGGGGGAAGGAGCACGCATGAAGGGCAGACTCGCTTTCGTCGCCGGACTGGCCACGGGTTACGTCGTCGGATCCCGCGCCGGCCGGCAGGCCTACGAATCGCTGCGCCAGCGCGTCCAGGACGCGGCCGCGAACCCGCAGGTGCGGAACGTGCTCGGCAAGGCCAAGGACCTGGCCGAGCAGAAGGCCCCGCAGGTCTCGGGCGCCGTGGAGGGCGTCGCGAGCACGGTCGCGCACGTCGCCGGCGCGAGCACGTCGCAGGGCTCCTCGAGCACGTCGAGCACGTCGACCGAGGACGACTCCTCGTCCGCGTCCGACTCGTCCTCGACCGACTCGGGCTCGGGTTCGGGCCGCGGCTCCCGCTCCCGCAGCAAGGGCAGCGGCAGCGCCGCGGCGAGCACCGGCGCGGCCGCCTCGGTCGCGACCGGCACCCCGACGCCGGAGAGCGCGCAGGAGGCCGCCGAGGTGTTCGAGCAGCAGGGGCTGCTCTCCGAGCAGTCGGAGCAGTCCGAGCAGCTCGAGACCGTGCAGGGCGCGCAGGACGCGGCCGCCGAGGGCACCGACGAGTCGACCTCGCCGACCGCCACCGCCTGAGATGACCGACACGAAGCAGCCGCGCACCGAGGGCGGGGCGCGCACCCTGGTGGGCGCCTCCGCCGTCTCGGCGGGCGTCGTCGCCCTCGTCGCGTCGACGGTCGGGCTCGCCCGCCGCACCGGCGCGATCCCCGAGACGCCCGAGCAGCGGCGCCGCGAGACCGCGCACCGACGGCACGACGAGCGGCTGCGCGAAGCGAAGGGAAAGGCGCCGTCGAGGACGGCGAGGATGACCATGTCACCACGGAACGCTCCCCCGCCCGACGACCCGAGCAAGCCCGAGGGTCCGGAGGACATGCACAAGCCGTCGCTGATGTACTCGCTGAAGCGCACGCTCTCCGAGTTCGGCTCCGACCAGTGCACCGACATCGCGGCCGCACTCGTCTACTACGCGGTGCTCGCGCTCGGACCGGCGATCGTCGCGATCGTGTCGATCCTCGGCCTGCTCTCCCCGAGCACGATCTCGAGCCTGTCGAACCAGATCCTGAAGCCGGCGCTCGCCGGCTCGCCGAGCACCTACACGCTGATCGACGGCCTGCTCACGAACGCGAGCAAGGCCCCCGGCGCCGGCATCGGCCTCGTCGTCGGCATCGTCGGCGCCATCTGGTCCGCATCGGGCTACGTGGGGGCGTTCGGGCGGGCGATGAACCGCATCTACGGCATCCCCGAGGGCCGCCCCGTCTGGAAGCTGCGGCCCACGCAGCTCGCGGTCACGCTCGCGGTCCTCGTGCTCGTCGTGCTCGGTGCGCTGATCCTCGTCTCGACCGGGCCGGTCGTCGAGCACATCGCCGGGCGCATCGGCATCGGCGGCCCGGCCTTCCTCGTGTTCTCGATCGTCAAGTGGCCGGTGCTCGTGCTCATCGCCGTCGCCTGCGTCGCGATCCTCTACTACTTCTCGCCGAACATCCGGCAGCCGAAGTTCAAGTGGACGAGCATGGGCTCGGTCATCGCCCTGCTCGTCTGGGCGCTCGCGACCGTCGCGTTCGGGTTGTACCTGTCCTTCTCGGGTGGCGGCAGCTACGCGAAGTCGTACGGGCCCATCGCCGGCGTCGTGATCTTCCTGCTCTGGCTCTGGATCACGAACCTCGCGCTGCTCTTCGGCGCCGAGTTCGACGCCGAGATCGAGCGCGGGCGGGAGCTGCAGGCGGGCATGCCGGCCGCGCAGCAGATCCAGCTGCCGATGCGCGACGAGCGCGGTGCCGACAAGAAGGCCGCCAAGCAGAAGAAGCTCGTCGACCAGGCGCGGCGGCTGCAGAAGACGGACGGCCGCGAGGACTAGTTCATACTCGCTCGGGAATGTGCCGCGTCCGCGGTCTCACCGCGAGCGGTATGGGGTGAGTCGCGGGCTCGCCGCGGTGGTGCGCAGCAGCGATCAGCGCTGCAGCTGCATCGCCGGGGCGAGCATCGCGGGGCTCGGCCGCGCCGCCTCGTTCCTGTCGCGGCGCTCCGCCGCGCCACGCACGAGCGGGCCCACGAGCAGCGCGAGCGCCAGCGACGCCACGCACCAGGCGGTGACACCGGCCAGGACCCAGACGAGCGTGAAGAGCATGTCCGAATCGTGACATCCGGGCGGGGCTCGATCCGGTAACGGGGTCGGCGCGCCGCTCGGTCCACGCGGACGGTCCGGGGCGCTCCCGCCCACGGCGGTCCGGCCGTGCGACCGGGAGGCGACCGGTTCAGACCTCCGGACGGCCCGTCGAGAGCAGGGTCTGCACCGCGTCGACGGCGGTGGCGGCATCGCTCCCCCGCGCGGTGATGCGCACCTCCGCGCCCTGCCGCAGCCCCAGCCCGAGGATCGCGAGCAGGCTCCGGGCGTCGACGCCGTTCACCCGCACCGCGGCGTCGAAGGTGGCGGCGAGCCGCACGAGCTCGGCGGCGGGGCGGGCGTGGAGGCCGTCGGGATCGGCGAGCTCGGCGACGGCCTCCGCGCTGTCGTCGGGCGCCCCGCTCCCCGGACCCGCGAGGTTCGGCTCCTCCGGATCCGTGCCGCGGGCGGCGGCACGAGCGACCGCATCGACATCGGCCCCGGCCTGCGCCGCCACCGCGGCCGCGACGCCGCCCTCGACGAGCGGCCCGTCGACCACGCGCAGCGCGACGACGGGCGGATCGATGAGGTCGGCGACCGCCTCGGCGGTCATGATCGCCGAGCCGAGGTCGCCGAGCACGACGACGCCGTCGCCCGAGTCGACCTGGCGGACCGCCGCCTCGATGCGCTCGTAGCTCGTGCCGATGCGGCCCTCCTCGGTGCCACCGGCGGCGGCGAGGGCGGCGTCCGGCGCCATCTGGCGGGCGAGCTCGACGAGCCCGTCGGCGATCGCGGCGCTGTGCGACACGAAGACGAGCCCGACGCCCACGTCAGCGGCTCCCGGCGGCCTCGGCCGCGGCGGCGAGCAGCAGCGCGCTCGAAGCGGCTCCCGGATCGCGATGCCCGACGGCGCGTTCGCCGAGGTAGCTCGCGCGTCCCTTGCGGGCCACGAGCGGCTCGGTGGCAGCGGCGCCCTCCCCCGCGGCGCGGGCCGCCTCCCGCAGCACCTCCGCGGGCTCGGCGCCGCCGGCCGCCGCCGCCGCCGCCGCGTCGACCGCCGGCGACCACGCGTCGACCATCGTCTTGTCGCCCGGCTCGGCCCGGCCCCGGAGCACGATCCCGTCGCGCGCGGCGGCGAGCAGCGCCGCGACCGCGGGACCGTCGAGCGTGTCCGCATCGCCGGCCGCCTCGGCCGCCTTGAGGAACGCGGTGCCGTACAGCGGACCCGCGGCGCCGCCGACAGTCGAGATCAGCGTGGTCGCGACGAGCCGGAGGACGGCGCCGGGGGTGCCCGCTGCCCCGTCCTGCACCTTCGCGAGCGCGGCGGTGAAGCCGCGGTCGAGGTTCTCCCCGTGGTCGCCGTCGCCGATGTCGCGGTCGAGCGCGCCGAGCTCGGCGCGGTGCTCGGCCACCGACGCCGCCGCGAGGCGCACCCAGTCGCGCGCCCAGTCCGCCGTCAGACCCGCCATGGCCCGGCTCCTCTCAACGGCCCCAGCGGAGCGCCGCGGTCTCGACCGGGGCGTCCCACAGGGCCTTCCTCTCGTCCGTCAGGCGCAGGAGGGTGATCGAGCACCCCTGCATGTCGAGGCTCGTCGCATAGCTGCCCACGAGGGTCCGCGCGACGTGGATGCTGCGGTCCGACAACCACTGGTTCGCCGCGTCGAGGACGACCGACAGCTCGAGCAGCGGCGTGCCGCCCATGCCGTTCACGAGCAGGAGCACGTCGTCGAGCGACGTGAAGGGCAGGTCGTCGACGATCGGCTGCAGCAGGCGCGCGACGATGCCGTCGACGGGCTCCCACGGGATCCGCTCGCGCCCGGGCTCGCCGTGGATGCCGATGCCGATCTCGATCTCGTCGTCGGCGAGATCGAAGCTCGGCAGCCCGGAGTGCGGCACGACGGGAGCCGCGAGCGCGACGCCCATCGAGCGCACGTCGGCGACGATTCCCCGTGCGATCGCGGCGACGGTCTCGAGGTCGTCCCCACGCTCGGCGGCCGCGCCGGCGATCTTCTCGACGAGCACCGTGCCGGCCACGCCGCGGCGCCCGGCGGTGTGCGTCGAGTCCTGCACGGCGACGTCGTCGTCGACGAGCACCGTCTCGACGTCGATGCCCTCGGCCCGGGCGAGGTCGGCGGCGACCTCGAAGTTCAGCACGTCGCCGGTGTAGTTCTTCACGATGTGCAGCACCCCGGCGCCGCCGGACACCGAGCGCGTCGCCTCGAGGATCGGATCGGGCGTCGGCGAGGTGAAGACCGGTCCCGGCACGGCGGCGTCGAGCATGCCGAAGCCGACGAAGCCGGTGTGCAGCGGCTCGTGGCCGCTGCCGCCTCCGGAGACGAGCCCGACCTTCCCGCGCACCGGCGCATCGGCCCGCACGACGAGCTCGGGGCCCGCCTCGACGCGCAGGAGGCCCGGGTGGGTGGCCGCGAGGCCGTCGAGCCCGTCCCGCACGAGCGTCCGGGGATCACGCAGCAGCTTCTTCATCGTCGACGCCTCCTTCCCCGTCCGCACCCTAGCGAGCCAGGCGGAGCGAGCGCAGCGGGGCGGAACGGGGAGGCGGCCCCTCAGCGCTGCGGGTGCACCACGCTCTTCAAGGTGCCGGGGCGCCGGGTCGAGGCGAGCGCGTCCTCGACCTCCGCGAGCCCGAAGTGGCCCGTGACCATGCGGTCGAGGTCGACCGCGCCGGACTCGACGAGGCCGATCGCCGTCGGCCAGGTGTTCACGTAGCGGAAGATCCCGGTGACGACGAGCTCGCGGTTCTGGATCACGGCGACCGGCAGCGGCATCTCGGGCGCCCCCATGCCGACGAGCACGACGCTGCCCGCGGGACGCACGGCGCGGACGCCCGCCGCGACCGCCGGCGCCGCGCCCGACGCGTCGACGAAGGCGTCGACGGCGAGGTCGTCCGTGACCTCCCCGGGGGCGAGGGCACGGGTGGCGCCGAAGGTGAGCGCCTGCTCGCGCCGGGCCTCGTCGACGTCGGAGACGAGCACCTCAGCGGCGCCGTAGGCGCGGGCCACCTGCGCGACCGCGACGCCGATGGGGCCGGCACCCGCGATGAGCAGGCGCGACCCGACCGTGATGCCCGCCTTCCGGATGGTCGCCACCGCCACGGAGAGCGGCTCGAGCAGCGCGGCGGCCTCGTCGCTCATCGAGTCCGGCACGGCCCAGGCGAAGTGCGACTGGATCGCGGCGTACTCGGCGAACGCGCCGTCGGTGCCGGGGACGGCGTAGAAGCGCATGGCCGGATCGAGGTTGTAGTGCCCCGCGAGCGTCTCCGCGGAGAGCGGCTCCGGCCGCTGCGGCTCGATCGAGACGCGCTCGCCGATGCGCTCCCCCGGCACGTCGCGGCCGACGGCGACGATCACGCCGCCCGACTCGTGCCCGAGCACGAGCGGCTCCGTGACGGTCCACTCGCCGAGCGCGCCCTCGTGCCAGAAGTGCACGTCGGACCCGCAGACCCCGACCGCGGTGATCCTGACGAGCACCTGGTCGGGCTCGAGCGCCGGCACGGGCCGCTCCTCGAGCTCCAGATGCTGCGCGCCGTGCAGCACGCTCGCCCGCATGGTCGTCGGAACCCCGTCGGTCATCCCTCGTCCTCCTCCTCGATCTGCGGCTCGCCGCCCGGCTGGCCCGCCACGACGACCTCGACGCCCGAACGGCGCAGCCGGTCCACGGTGGGCTCCGGGGTCGCCTCGTCGACGACGACGACGTCGAACTCGGTGAGCGGCACGAGCGCGTGGAGCGCCCGCCGCTCGAACTTCGTGTGGTCGGCGAGCAGGATGCGCTTGCCCGCCGCCTCGAGCATCGCCCGCTTCACGTCGACGGTCTCGAGCGCCTGGTGGAACACGACGTCGTCGGTGATGGCGGCCGTCGACATGACGAGGACGTCGGCGCGGAGCGATGCGATCATGCGGGTCGTCATCGACCCCATGAAGGCGCTGCACCAGTTGTAGTAGGTCCCACCGAGCCCGAGCAGGGTCACCCCGCGGGCGACGCGCAGCTCGTTCAGCAGCGGCAGGGCGTTCGTGATGACGGTGAGCGGCGCCTTCGCCGACAGGTGCCGCGCCATGTGCTGGACGGTCGTCGAATCGTCGAGCAGCACCGCCTGCCCCGGCTCGAGGTGCTCCATCGCCGCGGCGGCGAGCGCCTCCTTCTCCCGCCGCTGCCGGGCGGCGCGGTAGACGTCGCTCGACTCGACGAGCAGCGACGAGGTGGCGGTGGCGATGCCGCGGCTCTTGCGCAGCAGCCCGCGCGCCTCGAGCTCGTCGAGGTCGCGGTGCACGGTCATGACGCTGATGTCGAAGCGGTCGGCGAGCTGCTCGATGCGGATCGTGCCGGCCGCCATCACCGCCTCGGTGATCGCGCGCTGCCGCGCCTGCTGCCGACCCTGCCGCGTCTCGGCGGCGGGCCCCTGGCCCTGCTCCTCCCCCGCGCCCTCGAGGTCCGTCGCGCTCATCGCAGCGCCATCGCCTCGTCGAGCACGGCGGCGACCGCCTCGGGGTCGTGCGCGAAGCGGCCGAGGAACAGGCCGTCCACCGCCCCGTCGAGCCGGCCGAGCAGGCCGGGGCCCGCGCTGCCGCCGTAGATCACGGACGTCGGCGGCAGGTGCGGCCGGGTCGCGAGGAACGCGCGGATGCCGCTCGTCACCTCCGCGACGTGCTCGGGCGCGGCCGACGAGTCGGCCCCGATGGCCCACTCGGGCTCGTAGGCGATGAGGAGCCCGGCGCCCTCGGGCGCGTCCGGCAGCCCGTCGAGCGCCGCGGCGAGCTGGGCGGTCACGTCCGCGATCGCGCCGGTCGCGTGCTGCCGGGTCCGCTCCCCCGCGCAGAGCACGGGGACGAGGTCGTTGCGGAGCGCAGCGGCGAGCTTGCGGCGGATCGTGTCGTCGGTCTCGCCGAAGAACCGCCGCCGCTCGGCGTGCCCGATCTCGACGAGCTCGCACCCGACGGCGCGGAGGTCGGCGCCGCTGACGGCGCCCGTGTAGGCGCCGCGGTCCTCCCAGAAGAGGTCCTGCGCGCCGACGCGCACCGGCGTGCCCGCAGTCGCCTCGAGCACGCCGGCGAGGGCGGGCAGCGAGGGCAGGACGAAGACCCCCGCCGTGCCGCTCGCGGTCGCCTCGTGGTCGCGGACGATCTCGCCGATGCGCCGCGCCCAGGCGACGCTGCGCGCCGGGTCGAGGTACAGCTTCAGGCTGACCCCGATCAGGGGCCGGGGCAGCCCCGGCCCGGTGCGATCGGTCACGGGCGGCTCAGGCGTCCGAGCGCTGCTCGTACTCGGTGAGCACGGCGACCTTCTCGGCCGAGGCGCTCCCCTCGTCGAACTCGTACTGCAGCCACTCGCGGGCGAGCCGCCGGGCGAGCTCGAGCCCGATGACGCGCTGCCCCATGGTGAGCACCTGAGCGTTGTTGCTGAGCACGCTGCGCTCGACCGAGTAGCTGTCGTGGGCCGTGACCGCACGGATGCCCGGCACCTTGTTCGCCGAGATCGCGACACCGAGCCCGGTGCCGCACACGAGCAGGGCACGGTCGGCATCGCCGGCGGCGACCCTCTCGGCGGCCGCGATCGCGATCGAGGGGTAGGGGGTGTGGCTCTGCGCGTCCACGCCCACGTCGGCCACGAGCTCGACGTCGGGGTTGCCCTCGAAGTCCTTCTTGATGGCCTCCTTGTAGTCGAACCCGGCGTCGTCCGAGCCGACCACCACGCGCCACTTCCTCGTCATTCGTCTCCTCCTTCGGCAAGGACCGCCGTCACAGCGGTCAGGGTTTGAGCCAGCGACACGGCGCCCGGGTCGGGAGTGCCGCGGCTCTTCTCCACATGCGGACGGGCGCGTCCGAGCCGCGGCAGCAGGTCCGCGGTCGCCTCCGCGGCTGCGGTCGCGTCGGCGGCGGCGGCCCGCCACGCGACGGCGAGCGCCTCGCCGTTCCCGACGTGCGCGGCGAGCGAGTCGGTGAAGGGCACGAGCGCGTCGACGAGGGTCTTGTCGCCGACCTCGGCCTTGCCGAACCGGGTCACGGCGTCGCGCGCCGCGGCGACCGCCTCGGCCACCCGCTCGGCGCTCGGCGCCGCGTCGTCGCCGAGGCTCGTGCCGAGGGCGCGGAGGGCCGCCCCCCAGAGGGCGCCCGAGGTGCCGCCGGCCTTGTCGGCCCACGCGTCGCCCGCGAGCGCGAGGGTGGTGCCCGCGCCGGCGCCACGGTCGGCCGCGTCCCGGGCGGCCGCGTCCGCGGCGGTCGCGCCGCGCTGCATGCCGATGCCGTGGTCGCCGTCGCCGGCGACCGCGTCGAGGCGCCCGAGGGCGTCCGCCTCGCGGTCGATGGTCTCGCGGATCGCGGTGATCGCCCGCACGACCCGGCCGACCGCGCGCCTCGAGTCGTCGGAGGCGGGCGGGATCTCCTCCGCCGCGGCCTCCTCGGCCGCCGCCTCCTCGTCGACCTGCTCGCCCGCGGCGAGGTCGAGGCCGCCGGCACCCTTGCGGTAGGCCGGGGTGTAGGCGGGCGAGCGCCACGCCTGCTCGAGCTCCTCGTCGAGCCAGGTGAGGGTGAGCGACGCGCCCGCCATCTCGAAGCTCGTCGCGTACTCGCCGACCTCGGGTTCGACGATCGTGAGGCCCGCTCCCTCGAGCAGGTCGGCGATCGTCGTGTAGGCGACGAAGAGCTCCTCGGTCTTCACCGACCCGAGGCCGTTCAGGATCACGGCGACGCGGTCGGCGCCGTCGGGGCGCTCGGCGAGCAGCCGGTCGACGAAGAGGTGCGCGAGCTCCTCGGCGGTGGGCAGGTCGACCTCGTCGATGCCGGGCTCCCCGTGGATGCCCATGCCCACCGCCATGCGGCCCGCCGGCACGGTGAAGAGCGGCTCCTCGGCGCCGGGCAGCGTGCAGCCGGAGAAGGCGACGCCGAGCGAGACGGTGCGGTCGTTGGCCCGCGCGGCGAGCGCCTCGACCTCCTCGAGAGAGCGGCCCTGCTCGGCGGCCCAGGCGGCGACGCGGAACACGACGAGATCCCCGGCGATGCCGCGGCGCTTCTCGCGCTCGTCCTCCCCCGCGCTGAACACGTCGTCGGTGACGCGCACCGTGCGGCACGGGATGCCCTCGGCGTTCAGCCGCTCCTGCGCCTGGTCGAAGTTCAGCACGTCGCCCGCGTAGTTGCCGTACGACAGCAGCACGCCGGCGGGTGTCGCGACGGCCTTCGCGACCGAGTAGACCTGATGCGCCGACGGCGAGGCGAACACGTTGCCCATCGCGGCGCCGTGCGCGAGGCCCGGCCCGACGAGGCCGGCGAACGCCGGGTAGTGCCCGGAGCCGCCGCCGATGACGACGGCCACCTGGGTCTCGGGCGTGCGGGTGCGTCGGGCCACGCCACCCTCGACGCGGCGCACGAGGTCGCCGTTCGCCCGGACGAAGCCGGCCGTCAGCTCGTCGGTGAAGCGTGTCGGGTCGTTGCGCAGGTAGCTCACGTGTGGTCCGTCCTCCTCGAGCGGTGGAGCGGGGGCGGCGGTGCCGCCCCCGCGTCCTGCTACTGGCTGATGGTGAAGGGTCCCGTCATCTTGCTCACGTTGTCCTTCGTGATCAGGATGCAGTTGAACGCCTGCTTCTCCTGGTTCGCTCCGGTCTTGCCGGTGCGGATGAAGCTGTCGGCCTCGTCGACGGCCTTCTTCGCGAAGGTCGCGACCGGCTGCAGCACGGTGTACTGCAGGGTGCCGGCCTTGATCGCGTCGACCGCGTCGGGCGAGCCGTCGAAGCCGCCGACCTTCACGTTCTTGATCTTCCCGGCCTCCTTGAGCGCCGCGATCGCGCCGAGCGCCATCTCGTCGTTGCCGGCGATGACCGCGTCGATCTTCGGGTGCGCCTGGAGGATCGACTGCATCTTGTCGTGGCCCTGGGTGCGGTCCCAGTTCGCGACCTGCTGCGCGACCTTCTTGTAGCCCGGGTACTGCGAGATCACGGTCTTGTAGCCGTTCGAGCGGGTGGCCGCGTTGTTGTCGGCCGGGTTGCCGTACAGCTCGACGTAGTCGGCCTTCTGCCCGACGGCCTTCACGAACTGCTGCGCGCCGATCGCGGCACCCTGGGCGTTGTTCGACACGAGCTGCGCCTTCGCGATGCCGGTCTGGTTGATCTCGGCGTTCACGAGGATCACCGGGATGCCCGCCGCGTTCGCCTTCTTCACGTTGCCGATCGAGCCGCTCGCGTTCGCGGGGTCGAGGATCAGCGCCACGGCGTGGCTCGAGATCGCGGTGTCGACCTGCTGGCTCTCCGCGTTCACGTCGCCCTTGCTCGCCGTGACCTTCGCCGTGTAGCCGAGCTTCTTCGCCTCGTCCGAGGCCACGTTGCCCTCGGTGAGCCAGTACGGGTTGGCCGGGTCGTTCACGATGATCGAGATCAGGCCGCCCTTCTTGCCGGAGCCGCCGGACGAGCTCGAGCTCGAGCTGCTCTTGCTGGAGCCGCCGGACGAGCCGGAGCCGCCGGATGCGCACCCGGCGAGCGCGACGGTGAGACCGATGCCGAGCGCGAGAGCCGCGCCTGCTTTGCGGGACATGCTGTGTTCCTTCTTCTCGGTGAGGTGGCAGCCCCGGCGCTAGCCGGCGGCCTTCTCGAGCACGGTGCGGTCGGCGCCTGCCGTCGCGGTGCTCGGAGCGGTGGCGGAGGGCGGGCTGCCCGCGCCGTTCTGGGCGGCACGGCGCCGGCCGCGGTACTGCACGGCGTTCAGCAGCACCGCGAGCACGATGACGGTGCCCGTGAAGACGGTCTGCCAGTACGCGGAGACGCCGACGATGACGAGGCCGTCGGACAGGAAGCCGATGACGAACGCGCCGAGCAGCGTGCCGCGGATGTTGCCGCGGCCGCCGGTGAGGGCGGCACCGCCGATGACGACCGCCGCGATGGCGGTCAGCTCGTAGGACGTGCCCGCCGTCGGGCTCGCCGAGGTCAGCTCGGAGGCGAGGATCACGCCCGCGATCGCGGCGCAGACGCCGGAGGCGACGTAGACCCGCACCTTGACGCGCCGCACCGGCACGCCGGACAGCTCCGCGGCGCGCTCGTTGCCGCCCGAGGCGTACACCCAGCGACCGAAGACGGTGCGGTTCAGCACGAGGCTGACGAGCACGGCGACGACGATCATGACGAGCACGCCGATCGGCACGTTGAGGATGCGGTTGAACCCGAGCCAGTCGAAGCCGGTGTTGCCGAGCGCCGGGTCGCCGTCGAGGCTGCTGAACGTGAGGCCGTTCGTCATGAGCTCGGCGAGCCCGCGCACCGCGTAGAGGGTGCCCAGCGTGGCGACGAACGGGGCGACCTTCAGCCGGGCGACGAGGATGCCGTTCACGAGCCCGACGAGCGCGCCGACGGCGAGGGCGATCACCACGACGACCCAGACGGCCGGGTAGAGGGTGACCCCGCCGAGCTTCACGCCCTGCATGAGGAAGCCGGCCACCATGCCGGAGAGCCCGAGCGTCGAGCCGACCGACAGGTCGATGCCGCCGTTCAGGATGACGAGCAACATCCCGATCGAGAGGATGGCGTACACGGACACGTGCGACGCCATCACGAGGATGTTGCCGACCGTCGGGTACGACTGCGGCGCCAGGATCGTGAACACCACGAAGATGACGATGAGCGCGAGGAACGCGCGTCCCTCGAGCAGGATCTTGCCGAGGTCGAACCGGCTCGTCGCCGGGGCCTGGCCCTTCGGGGCCGCGGGGACCGTGGTCATGCTGTCTTCCTCTGGTCGATTCAGACCACGACCGCTTCTCCCGAAGCGGCCATGATCTCTTCCTTGGCCGCCTGCGGCCCGAACTCGGCGGAGATGCGTCCGCGGCGCAGCACGACGATGCGGTGGGCGATGCTCAGGCACTCGCCGACCTCGGACGTGGAGTAGACGACGGCGAGGCCCTCGCGGGCGCGATCCGCGAGGAGGCGGAAGACCTCGGCCTTCGCGCCGACGTCGATGCCGCGGCTCGGCTCGTCGAGCAGGATCACCTTGGGCCCGGTCGAGACGATCTTGCCGATCACGACCTTCTGCTGGTTCCCGCCCGACAGCGAGCCGATCGGGGCCGCTCCCCCGGACGTCTTCACCCGCACGTCGCGGATGCCGGCCTCGACGAGCGAGCGCTCCGCGTCGCGGGACAGGAACAGGCCCTTCACGAAGCGGCCGACGCTCGACAGCGACAGGTTCTGGCCGACGGTCATGGTCTGCACGAGACCGTCGCGCTGCCGGTCCTCGGGCACGAGGCCGAGGCCGGCGGCGAGCCGCTGCGCGATGCTCATCCGGCTGACGTCGCGGCCCTGCAGCACCACCCGGCCGCCCGTGACCGGGACCCGCCCCGCGACCGCCTCGAGCAGCTCGGTGCGCCCGGCTCCCATGAGGCCGTAGAGGCAGACGATCTCGCCGGCGCGCACGTCGAGCGAGAGGTGGTCGACGACGGAGCGGTCGGGGTTCTCGACGTCGGCGACGCTCACGTCGTCGATCGCGAGGGCGACCGGGCCGAACTCGTAGCCGGCGGGCGGCTCGCCGAGGTCGAAGTTGTCGCCGACCATGCGGCGGACGATCCACTCGAGGTCGATGTCCTTCGCGAGCGCGTTCGCCGTGATCGACCCGTCGCGGAGGACGACCGCGAAGTCGGTGATCTGCAGCGCCTCCTCGAGGTGGTGGGAGATGTAGACGATCGAGACGCCCTTGCGCTTCAGGTCCGCGATGACCCGGAACAGCACCTCGACCTCGGTGGCCGACAGCGCGCTCGTCGGCTCGTCCATGATGAGGATCCGCGCGTCGATCGAGAGGGCGCGGGCGATCTCGACGACCTGCTGCTGGCCGAGCCGGAGGTCCGAGACGAGCGCCGCGGGGTCGATGTCCTCGCCGAGCTCCTTCAGGATCTCGGCCGACTGCCGCCCCTCCTCCTTGTAGTCGACGCCCGTCGGCGTCCGGAGCTCGCGCCCCATGAAGATGTTGTCGCGCACGGACAGGTTCGGAGCGAGGCTCAGCTCCTGGTGGATGATCGAGATGCCGCGCTCGCGGGCGTCGACGGTGCTGCCGAACTGCACCTCGGCGCCGTCGAGCAGGATCCGCCCGGAGGTGGGCTGCTCGACGCCGGACAGGATCTTCATCAGGGTCGACTTGCCCGCGCCGTTCTCGCCGAAGAGCGTGGTGACCCGACCCCGGTGGATGTCGAAGTTCACGCCCTTCAGCGCCCGCGTGCCGCCGTACGTCTTGACGACGTCGCGGGCTGAGAGGACGACCTCGTCGGCCCCGGGTGCCGACGCGACGGTCTCGTCGCTCACGACTTCACCGAGATCGTCGCGGGCGTGACGTTCCAGTTCTTCGGGTTGATGAGCTGGAACACCCCGGCGATCGTGATCGTCTTCCCGGTGAGGTCGGGCGCGCCCGCCTTCTTCAGCTCGGCCTTCAGCCGGTCGTTCAGCGCGGACGCGGCGTCCTGGTACTGGATCTGGTTCTCGAACTGCCCGAGCTGGATCTTGCCCGTGGCGTCGCGGAGGTCGGTGCCGTTGATCGCCGGCCCGAGCTGCACGTGCACGACCGTGTCCTTCGGCAGCCCCGCGACCGTCACGACCGGCAGGCCGGTCGCGTCGGCCTTGCCGACGGTGCCGGTGAGCTTCACCGGGACCTCGGGGCCGGCGCCGGAGTCGTTCGCGACGCCGTACTTCGTGCCGGCCGCTGTCGGGTCCTTCGCGAGCGCCGCGGCGAGCGTGGACGCGTCGACCGCGTGCTGCTCGATGAACCGCTGCTGCACCGGGAACGTCTTCTTGCCGTAGGCCGCCGCGCTGAAGGCGGGCGCTCCGCCGCTGCCGACGACCTGACCCTTGCCGACGACCTTCGTGCTGAGCGCCATGAGCGCGAGCACCACGACGATCACCGCGGCGATGACGATCCGCCTGACGAGCGGGCCGCGCGACGGGCGCTCCCCGGTGGCGACGGCCGTCACAGCAGCACCCGCGACTCGGTGTCGTTCGGGCGGATCTGCAGCTTGCGGCCGGTGCCCTTGCGGAACATCTCGAGCGCCTCGGCGTAGTCGTCGAGGACGAACGAGTGGCTGATCATCGGCGTCGGCCGGATGGCCCCGGCCTCGAACATCTCGACGGCCCGGCCGAACGAGTTGAGCACCGCCATCGTGCCGACGATCGAGATCTCGTCGCGGTAGACCCGGAACGGCGAGTAGTTCGCCGTGCGGTCGGCGGGCGCCACGCCGAAGTCCTGGAAGAAGCCGGCGGGCTTCACGCGCGTGAGGCCGTCCTCGATCGCCCGGATGTTGCCGGTGCAGTCGATGACGACGTCCCACTTCTCCCGTCCGGCGTCGTCGGCGCTCGTGAAGCGGTGCTCGACGCCGACCTCGGCCGCGGTCTGCAGCCGATCCTCGTTGAGGTCCACGACGGTGACGCTCGCGGCGCCCGCGCGCGGGGCGAGCTGCGCCATGAGCAGGCCCATCGTGCCGGCGCCGTAGACGAGCACGTGGTCGCCGAGGCGGCGGGGCAGCACGTCCCAGCCGCGGATCGCGCAGGCGAGGGGCTCGATGAGCGCGGCCTCGAAGAGGTCGGTCTCGGGCTTCAGCTTGTAGACGTTGCTCGCCGGGGCGACGAAGCGCTCCTGCGACGCCCCGTCGGAGGCGACGACGCCGAGGCCGTTCCAGAACCGGCAGAGGTTCTGGTGACCGTTCAGGCAGAACTCGCACTCGCCGCAGGTGGTGCTCGGGTTGATCGCGACGTGGTCGCCGACGTGGAAGTCGAAGACGCCGTCGTTGACCCCCTCGCCGAGGGCGATGATCGTGCCGGTCGCCTCGTGGCCCGGCACGAGCGGGAACACCGTGCCCTCGAACTCGCCGTCGAAGACGTGCGTGTCCGTGCCGCAGATACCGACCGCGGCGGTCTCGATGAGGATCTCCTTGTAGCCGGGCTCGGGATCCGGCCGCTCCGTCAGCGAGAGCTTCCCCTCGGACTCGAACACCACTGCACGCACCGCGAACGCTCCTTCGCATCCCTCCGACGCGCCGCTCACGTGAGGAGAAGCGCCGTCGGTCCCGTCCCGGTCCCGCCGGTGCCGGCGGT
Source organism: Amnibacterium sp. CER49 (assembly GCF_029846255.1). Lineage (GTDB taxonomy): Bacteria > Actinomycetota > Actinomycetes > Actinomycetales > Microbacteriaceae > Amnibacterium. Next base: position 443,169 of record NZ_JARVWQ010000002.1, read on the forward strand.
CCCCCGGCGGTCCCCCGCCGTGTGATCTTCGTGTGATCTTCTCACACGAGTCGTGTGAGAAGGACCATAAGCGCGGCGCGCCGGGTTGTCAACGCGGCCCTTCGGTAGCGTGGCGGCGTCGCCGGCCGACGAGGGTGCGGACGGCGCGTCCCGTGAAGGAGTCCGCCGTGGCCGACCACGTCCTCGCGCTCGATCAGGGCACCACCTCGACCCGCGCGATCCTCTTCGACCGCTCCGGCTCGATCGTCTCGGTCGGCCAGCTCGAGCACCGGCAGCTGCTCCCCCGCGCCGGCTGGGTCGAGCACGACCCCGACGAGATCTGGCGCAACACGCGCGAGGTGATCGGGCAGGCGCTGTCGCGCGCGAACGTGACGCGGCACGACATCGCGGCCGTGGGTATCACGAACCAGCGCGAGACCACGGTCGTGTGGGAGCGCAGCAGCGGGCGTCCGATCGCGAACGCCGTCGTGTGGCAGGACACCCGCACCCAGCCGCTCGTCGACGCCCTCGCGAAGGACGGCGGCGAGGAGCGCTTCCGGACCCGGACGGGCCTGCCCCTCTCGACCTACTTCGCGGGCACGAAGATCCGGTGGATCCTCGACTCCGTCGACGGGGCGCGGCGGCGGGCCGAGGCGGGCGAGCTGCTCTTCGGCACGACCGACACCTGGCTGCTCTGGAACCTGACCGGCGGTCCGGACGGGGGCGTGCACGCCACCGACGTGACGAACGCCTCCCGCACGCTCCTCATGGACCTCGAGACGCTCGCCTGGGACGACGAGCTGCTCGATCTGGTCGGCGTGCCGCGGGCGATGCTGCCCGAGATCCGCAGCTCCTCCGAGGTGTACGGCTCGGCCGAGCCCTCGAGCCTGCTGCGGGGCACGCCCATCGCCGGCATCCTCGGCGACCAGCAGGCGGCCACCTTCGGGCAGCTCTGCTTCGAGCCCGGCCAGGCGAAGAACACCTACGGCACCGGCAACTTCCTGCTGCTGCCGACCGGCACGGACATCGTCCGGAGCAGCCACGGCCTCCTCACGACCGTGGCCCACCGGCTCGGGGACGCACCGGCCGCCTACGCGCTCGAGGGCTCGATCGCGGTGACCGGGTCGCTCGTGCAGTGGCTCCGCGACAACCTCGGCCTGATCGGCAGCGCGGCCGAGGTGGAGGCCCTCGCGGGGGACGTCCGGGACAACGGCGGCGCCTACTTCGTCCCGGCGTTCTCCGGCCTGTTCGCGCCCTACTGGCGGCCGGACGCCCGCGGGGCCCTCGTCGGCCTCACCCGGTTCGTCGACAAGCGGCACCTCGCGCGCGCCGTGCTCGAGGCGACGGCGTTCCAGACCCGCGACGTCGTCGAGGCTGCGAACGCGGACACGGGGCAGCCGCTGACCGAGCTGAAGGTCGACGGCGGCATGATCGCCAACGAGCTGCTCATGGGCTTCCAGGCCGACCTGCTCGGCGTCCCGGTGATCCGGCCGAAGGTCGCGGAGACGACGGCGCTCGGCGCCGCCTACGCCGCCGGGCTCGCCGTCGGCTTCTGGGACCTCGACGCGCTGCAGGAGCAGTGGGCGGAGGACCGGCGCTGGACCCCGTCGATGCCGGAGGACGAGCGCGAGCGGCAGTACCGCAACTGGGGGAAGGCGGTGCGCCGCAGCCTCGACTGGGTCGACGAGGACGTGCGCTGAGCGGCGCGCCGCTCGGGCGACCGGGTCAGACGCTCCGCGACGCGTCGACCCAGGCTGCGAGGCGCGCCTTCGCCGCTCCCGAGTCGACCGTCTCGGCCGCGGTGCGGTAGCGCTCGCGGAGCCGGCGCACCATCGGACGCTCCGCCTGCCCCGGGTCCTGCAGCAGGTCCCAGGCGACGAGCGCCGCCGCGGCGTTCAGCAGCACGAAGTCGCGCACCGGTCCCCCGTCGCCGTCGAGCACGCGGCGGAGCGCGGCGGCGTTGTCGTCCGGGGATCCCCCGACGAGGTCCTCGATGCGCGCGGTGGGCAGGCCGAGGTCGCCCGGGTGCACGTCGTGCTCGGTGACGGCGCCCGCCGACACCTCCCAGATGTGGCTGTGCCCGGTGGTCGAGAGCTCGTCGAGCCCGTCGTCGCCCCGCACGACGAGCGCCGTCGCCCCTCGGGTCTGCAGCACGCCGGTGACGAGCGGCACGACCCTGGGGCTCGCGACGCCGAGCAGGTTCGCGTCGGGCCGCGCGGGGTTGCAGAGCGGGCCGAGGAAGTTGAACACCGTCGGCACGCCGAGCGCGGCGCGGGCCTCGGCCGCGTGCCGGAAGCCGGGGTGGAACGCCGACGCGAACACGAAGGTGAGGCCGACCCGCTCGAAGACGGCGGCGACCTGCCGGGCGTCGAGGTCCATCCGCAGGCCGAGCGCGGAGAGCACGTCGCTCGCGCCGGAGGCGGAGCTCGCGGCGCGGTTGCCGTGCTTCACGACGGGGATCCCGGCCGCGGCGACGATGATCGCCGCCGTCGTCGAGACGTTCACGGTGCGGAAGCCGTCACCGCCCGTGCCGACGATGTCGACGGCGTCCGTCGGCACCTCGAGCGGCACCGCGCGGGCGAGCACCGCGTCGCGGAACCCGACGATCTCGTCGACCGTCTCGCCCTTCGCGCGGAGCGCCACGAGGAAGCCGGCGAGCGTCGCCGGCGACGCCTCGCCCGCCATGACGCGCTCCATCGCCCAGGTCGCCTCGGCGACGCGCAGATCACGTCCGTCGAGCAGCGCGGCGAGCAGTCTCGCCCATTCGGCGGCGTCGGGCATGGGGCGATCCTATCGACGCGCCCGGCGCCCCCGTTCCGGCTCGGGACGCGCCCCCGCGCACTGCCGACTCCCCGGGTCGATCGGCCCTCGCTGGGGGCCCACGTCCCCCCGGACCGCCATAATGATCATGTGAGTTCCGCGTCGATGCTTCAGACCACGTCGGCCCCGGCGGTGAACCGGCCGAACAGCGTCGCCGTCGGCACCATCGTGTGGCTCGGCAGCGAGGTGATGTTCTTCGCCGGCCTCTTCGCCATCTACTTCACGCTGAAGACCTCGCTGCCCGCCGTGTGGGCGTCGAGCGTCGAGCACCTGAACGTGCCGTACGCGCTCACGAACACGATCGTCCTGGTGCTCAGCTCCTTCACCTGCCAGTTCGGGGTGTTCGCCGCCGAGCGGCTGCAGCCGCAGTCCACCGGCTGGAAGCCGTCCGAGTGGGGCATGGTCCGCTGGTTCTTCGTCACGTACGCGATGGGCGCGGTCTTCGTCACCGGTCAGGTGTTCGAGTACGCCAACCTCGTCTCCGAGGGCATCGCCATCAACAGCAGCGCCTACGGCTCCGCCTTCTACCTGACGACCGGCTTCCACGCCCTCCACGTCACGGGCGGCCTGATCGCCTTCCTGCTGACGATCGGCCGCGCGTTCGCGGTGCGGACGTTCGGTCACCGCGAGGCCACGACGGCGATCGTCGTGTCCTACTACTGGCACTTCGTCGACGTCGTGTGGATCGCCCTGTTCGTCGTCATCTACGTGCTGAAGTAAGGGAGTCCTGAGCCAGTGCTGTTCCCCATCCGAGCCCGGGCCGACGAGCGCCCGGCGCGCTCGCGCCGCCGCAGCGGCCGCCGCTCGCCGCTCGCCACAGTCGCTCTCGTCACGATCGGCCTGCTGCTCACCGGTGGCGCGTACACGCTGTTCACGGCGTCCTCGGGCGCGAACGCGGCGATCGACCTGTCGAGCCCGCAGGCGATCGCGCAGGGCAAGAAGCTGTTCCAGGCGAACTGCGCCACCTGCCACGGCCTCGCGCTGCAGGGCACCGTCGCCGGCCCGTCGCTCATCGGCGTGGGGGCCGCGTCCGTCGACTTCCAGGTCGGCACCGGGCGCATGCCGATGGCCCGCGACGCACCCCAGGCCGAGGCCCGCCAGCCGGTCTTCACCGACACCCAGACGAAGCAGCTCGCGGCGTACGTCGCCTCCGTCGCGGCCGGTCCCGGCCTGCCGCCGAGCAAGTACCTGACGCTCACCGGCGACGCCACCCGCGGCGCCGAGCTGTTCCGCATCAACTGCGCCATGTGCCACAACGTGGCGGGCGCCGGCGGTGCGCTCACCGAGGGCAAGTACGCCCCGAACCTGCAGGACACCACCCCGGCGCACATCTACGAGGCCATGCTCACCGGCCCGCAGAACATGCCCGTCTTCAACGACGACAACATCACGCCGCAGGACAAGCAGGACATCATCACCGCGCTGAAGACGCAGGCGCAGAACGAGGACGTCGGCGGCTTCACGCTGGGCGACCTCGGTCCGGTCGCCGAGGGCCTGTTCCTCTGGATCTTCGGCCTCGGCGCGATCATCGCCTTCACGGTCTGGCTGACCGCCAGGGCGAACTGACGGGAGAAGGATGGCCACCGAAGAGCACACCGATGTCGTCCCCGCCGGGGACCGCACGGCGCAGTCGCCCTACTCGAACCCCGCCGGCTCGGCCGTGGTGCGGTCCGACTCGTTCCAGAACCCCGGCATGCCGCCCCACCGGGCGCGCGTCACCGACACCGACCCGAAGGCCGCGAAGCGCGCCGAGCGGATCATCGTCGGGCTGTTCTACATCTCGATCGTCGGCGCCGTGTTCGCGATGGCGGCCTACTTCGCCTTCCCGATCCGCAGCAACGATCTCGGCAGCGTCCGGCTCAACAACCTCATGGTCGGCCTCGGCCTGTCGTTCGCGCTGCTCGCGATCGGTGTCGGCGCGGTGCACTGGGGCAAGGTCCTCATGGCCGACCACGAGGGCGTCGACCTGCGGCACCCGCAGCGGGGCGACGAGCGCACCCGCGCCAGGGCGGTCGAGATCTTCCGCCTCGCCGACGAGGAGTCGGGCTTCTCGCGTCGCTCCATCATCCGCAACGCGATGATCGCTGCCTTCGCCTTCCTGCCGTTCCCGGCGATCTTCCTGTTCCGCGACCTCGGCCCCGCATCCGGCACCCCGGCCGAGGCCTACTCGCACACGATGTGGAAGAAGGGGCTCCGGCTCACGAAGGACCCGTCCGGCGTGCCGATCAAGGCCTCCGACGTCACCATCGGCTCCGTCTTCCACGTCATCCCCGAGGGGCTGAACGACAAGGAGGACGCGCTCGAGGAGAAGGCGAAGGCCGCGGTGCTGCTCATGCGCCTCGACCCCCGTCAACTGCGCATCTCCCCCGAGCGCAGGACCTGGAACTACAACGGCATCGTCGCCTACTCCAAGATCTGTACACACGTCGGCTGCCCCGTGGCCCTCTACGAGCAGCAGACGCACCACCTGCTCTGCCCGTGCCACCAGTCGCAGTTCGACATCACCAACGAGGCGGCGGTCATCTTCGGCCCCGCCAAGCGCCCGCTGCCGCAGCTGCCGATCACCGTGGACAGCGAGGGCTACCTGATCGCGCAGAGCGATTTCCATGAACCAGTCGGACCGAGCTTCTGGGAGCGTCGCGGTGACTACAACGCCTGAGACCACCACCGCCCCCGCCGAGGCGGTGTCGTTCGACCGCACGGAGGCGGCCGACGCGCGCCGCTCCGGCGCGGGCGTCACCGGGTGGGCGGCCAACTACCTGGACGAGCGGACGGGCATCAGCTACGTCGTCCGCGAGTTCGGGCGCAAGATCTTCCCCGACCACTGGTCGTTCATGCTGGGCGAGGTCTCGCTCTACAGCTTCGTGATCATCCTGCTGTCGGGCTCGTTCCTCACCTTCTTCTTCCAGGCGTCGATGGCCGAGGTCGTCTACAACGGCTCGTACGTGCCGCTCAAGGGCCTGCAGATGTCGGCGGCCATGCAGTCCGCGCTCGACATCTCGTTCGACATCCGCGGCGGCCTGCTCATGCGGCAGATCCACCACTGGGCGGCGCTGCTCTTCATCGCCGCGACCGGCGTGCACATGATGCGCATCTTCTTCACCGGTGCGTTCCGCAAGCCGCGCGAGCTCAACTGGGTCATCGGCTTCACGCTGTTCATCCTCGCGATGGGCGAGGGCTTCACCGGCTACTCGCTGCCCGACGACCTGCTCTCCGGCAACGGCCTGCGCATCATCGCGGGCATGGTCGAGGGCATCCCGTTCATCGGCAGCTGGATCGAGTGGTTCCTGTTCGGCGGCCAGTTCCCCGGCACCGCGATCGTCGGGCGCCTCTACACGCTGCACATCCTGCTGCTGCCGGCCGCGGTGGTCGCCCTGATCGGCCTCCACCTCGTGTTCGTCGTCGTGCAGAAGCACACGCAGTTCGCCGGTCCCGGCCGGACGAACGACAACGTGATCGGCTACCCGATCCTCCCGGTGTACGCGGCGAAGGCCGGCGGGTTCTTCTTCATCGTGTTCGGCGTCGTCGTGCTCATCGCGACGTTCTTCACGATCAACCCGATCTGGACCTACGGCCCCTACGACCCCTCCCCCGTGTCCGCCGGTACCCAGCCCGACTGGTACATCGGCTTCGCGGACGGCGCCCTGCGCCTCGTGCCGCACGGCTGGGAGTTCGTGCTCTTCAACACGACGTACTCGCTCAACATCATCGCGCCGATCGCGGTGCTCGGCCTGTTCATCGTCACGGCGATGGCGTACCCCTTCCTCGAGGGCTGGGTCACGGGCGACAAGCGCGAGCACCACATCGCCGACCGGCCGCGCAACATGCCGACCCGCACGGCCATCGGTGCGGCCGGGGTCACCTTCTACGCGGTCCTCTGGGCGGCGGCGAGCTCGGACCTCATCGCGACGCACTTCCGGCTGTCCATCGAGGGCGTCATCGTCTCGATGCAGTTCACGCTGATCATCGGGCCGTTCATCGCCTACTTCGTCGCGAAGCGCATCTGCCTCGCGCTGCAGAAGAAGGACCGCGAGATGGCGCTGCACGGCTACGAGTCGGGCCGCATCGTCCGGCTCCCGGGCGGCGAGTTCATCGAGGTGCACGAGCCGGTCGACGAGTACGAGCGCTGGAAGCTCGTCAGCTACAACGACTACGAGCCGCTCATGCTCCGCCCGAACGCGAACGGCAAGATCCCGCCGCAGGAGCGCGTGCGCGCGGTGCTGTCGCGGTGGTTCTTCGAGGACCGCATCGAGCCCGTGTCGACGACCGAGGTGGAGCTGGCATCGCACCACTGACGTCGGACCCGTCGAGCAGGAGGCCCGCGCTCTCGAGCGCGGGCCTCCTGCTGTTCCGTCGTGTGGGGGGCTCGCCGGAGGTGCTGCTCGGCCACATGGGCGGCCCGTTCTGGGCCCGCAAGCAGGAGGGTGCCTGGTCGGCGCCCAAGGGAGTCGTGGAGCCCGGCGAGCGGCCCTTCGAGGCCGCGCTGCGCGAGTTCACCGAGGAGACGGGCCTGCCGGTCCCGCAGGCGGACTGGACGCCGCTCGGCACCGTCCGCGCCTCGGGCAAGGCGATCGAGCTGTGGGCCGGCGAGAGCGATGTCGAGCTCACCGGCTTCTCCCCCGGCACCTTCGCGCTCGAGTGGCCGCCGCGCTCGGGGCGCACCGTGCAGGTGCCCGAGATCGACGCCCTGCGCTGGGTGCCGCTGCCCGAGGCCGCGACACTGCTCACGAAGGGGCAGCGCCCGTTCCTGGAGCGCCTGGCTCCGCTGCTCGAGCGCTGAGGTCACGCGGTAGCGGTGGCGTCGCGCGGTGTGCATGCCGACCGCGCGACGCCCCAGGCACCGCGCGACGAGGCGATCGGCATGGAGCAGCTCCCGCGGCACTTCGGTATGCCGTCGGGACGCGTGTCGGCGCTCGTCGGGCTGCAGATGTCCGGACGGCAGACGAGGGGGCGTGAGCGGGCGGCCACGAACGGCAGGAGCCGCCGCCCCGGGAGGGACGGCGGCTCCTGCAGGCCGCGACAGGCGGGCGGATCAGCGGGCGAAGAAGCCCCGGTAGTACTCGTAGACCCAGCCGACGAGCGCCACGATCGCGATGGCGCCACCGATGAAGGCGACCCAGATGCCGATCACGAAGCCGAGGAAGCCGAGGGCCGCCGATGCGGCGAGCAGGATCGGCCACCAGCTGTACGGGCTGAAGAAGCCGAGCTCGGGGTCGCCGTCGTCGATGCTCGCGTCGGGGCGGTCCTCGGGCAGCACGCCGCCCTGCCCCAGGCGGGAGCGGTTGACGTAGAACCCGATGAAGAGGGCCATGACCGCCGTGAGCAGCAGGCAGACGGTGCCGATGGGCTCGACGCGACCGCCGCCGCCACCGTTCGTGGTCCCTGCGAAGAACAGGTTCCAGATGGTGTAGACGACGTCCGCGAGGAACGCGTAGGCCGAGATGAACCAGAAGAAGTAGACGTTCGCGCGCATGGCCGGTTACCGCACGTTCCCACGAGCGGCGTCGAACGTCGGCGCCTCGGGCGCGTCCTTCACCGGGCCGACACCGAACGGCAGACCCGCCTCGGGGTGGTTCAGATCGAACGCCGGCGACTCGCTGCGGATGCGCGGGATCGACGTGAAGTTGTGGCGCGGCGGCGGGCACGACGTCGCCCACTCGAGGCTGCGGGCGTAGCCCCACGGGTCGTTCACCGTCACCTTGGGCGCTCGACGGGCCGTGATCCACACGTTGTAGAGGAACGGGAGGATCGAGAGGCCGAGGATCGCGGCACCGATCGACGACAGCTCGTTCAGCCCACCGAAGCCGTCACCCGGCTGGTAGGTGGCGTACCGACGGGGCATCCCGAGCACGCCGAGCCAGTGCTGCACGAGGAACGTCATGTGGAAGCCGATGAACAGCGTCCAGAAGTGGACCTTGCCGAGGCGCTCGTCGAGCATCTTGCCCGTGAACTTCGGCCACCAGAAGTAGAAGCCCGCGAACATCGCGAACACGACCGTGCCGAACACGACGTAGTGGAAGTGCGCCACCACGAAGTAGCTGTCGGACAGGTGGAAGTCGAGCGGCGGCGAACCGAGGATCACGCCGGTGATGCCACCGAACGTGAAGGTGATGAGGAAGCCGATCACCCAGAGCATCGGCGTCTCGAAGGTGACCGAGCCGCGCCACATGGTGAAGGTCCAGTTGAGGATCTTCACGCCGGTCGGCACCGCGATGAGCATCGTGAGGAGCGCGAAGAACGGCAGCAGCACCGAGCCCGTGACGTACATGTGGTGCGCCCACACCGCGACCGAGAGCGCCGCGATCGAGATGGTCGCGTAGACGAGGGTGCGGTAGCCGAAGATCGGCTTGCGGCTGAAGACCGGGATGACCTCGCTGATGATGCCGAAGAACGGCAGCGCGATGATGTAGACCTCCGGGTGCCCGAAGAACCAGAAGAGGTGCTGCCAGAGGATCGCGCCGCCCGAGCCGCTCTCGAAGACGTGCGCGCCGAGGGTGCGGTCGGCGCCGAGGCAGAGCAGCGCCGCGGCGAGGACCGGGAACGCGATCACGACGAGCACGCTCGTGATGAAGACGTTCCAGGTGAAGATCGGCATCCGGAACATCGTCATGCCGGGGGCGCGCATCGTGATGACGGTGGTGATGAAGTTCACCGAGCCGAGGATCGTGCTGAAGCCGGAGAGGCCGAGGCCGAAGACCCAGAGCGAGCTGCCCATTCCCGGCGAGTAGAGCGACGACGACAGCGGCGCGTACGCGGTCCAGCCGAAGCTCGCCGCGCCCTCGGGCAGGAACTCGCCCGAGACGGCGATGAAGCTGCCGAAGGAGAACAGCCAGTACGCGAGCGCGTTGAGCCGGGGGAAGGCGACGTCGGGCGCGCCGATCTGCAGCGGCATGATCACGTTCGTGAAGCCCGCGAAGAGCGGCGTCGCGAACATGAGCAGCATGATCGTGCCGTGCATCGTGAACAGCTGGTTGTAGATCTCCGGCGTGGGCACGAGGTGCAGGCCCGGCTCGGCCAGCTGGCCGCGGATCACGAGCGCGAGGATGCCGCCGACCAGGAAGTAGATGAACGACGTGACGAGGTACAGGTACCCGATGCGCTTGTGATCGGTGGTGGTGAGGTACTGCACCACGATGTTGCCCTTGCGGGCGACCGGCCGATCGCCGATCCCGGTGGACTCACCCGCCGGAAGAGCCGGGGTGCCCGGCCTGCCGAGTGTCGTCGTCATTACTTTCCGCTCCCCGTGAGGCCGCTGGTGTCGTTGCCGCCGCGGCGGTTTGTCTCGCTGCCGGCAGGCACGCCGGAGTCCTGGGACCCCACCGCGGCGGAGTTGTCGTCCTTGTTCAGGTTCGTGCCGAGCTGACCCACGTTGCCCGCCGAGCGCAGCTGCTGGATGTACGCGGTGTACTCCGCCGGGGTCACGACCTTGACGGTGAACAGCATGCGCGAGTGGTACTCGCCGCAGAGCTCGGCGCACTTGCCCGCGTAGGTGCCGGTGCGCGTCGGCGTGAAGTCCATGTAGTTCGTCTGACCTGCGATCAGGTCCTTCTTGTACAGGAAGTCGATGACCCAGAAGGAGTGGTTCACGTCACGGGTGCGCAGCTGCAGCTCGACCGTCTTGTTCACGGGCAGCACGAGCTGCGGCACCGCCGACTCGACGAAGCCGGTGCGGGGCGTGCCCTCGGCTGCGGGCACCGCCTGGACACCCGCGGAGTAGACGTTCTCCTTGACGTAGTTGAAGTCCCACGCCCATTGCTTGCCGAACACCTGCACGGTGACGTCCGGGTTCTGCGTGCGCGTCTCGATGATCTGCTGGTCGCGCGCCGTGAAGGCGAACAGGCCGAGCACGGTGATGACCGGCACGAGCGTGTAGAAGATCTCGATCGGCATGTTGTACCGGATCTGCAGCGGCAGGCCCGTCTGGCCGCGGCGCCGCCGGTAGGCGATCGCGAAGGCGATGATCAGACCCCAGGTGACGAACCCGATGAGCAGGCCGACGATCCACGAGCCGACCCAGAGGTCGGAGACCCGCTGGGTGTGGTTCGTGACGGGCTGCTGCCCTGCGACGAAGCCGGGCAGGTAGCCGTGCTCCTGCAGGGTGGAGCAGCCGGTGAGGCTGATCAGCACTGCGGCGGCGAGCCCCGGCAGCAGGAGCAGGCGTCGTCGGTTCTTGCGCACCGGTGCCCTCTCGGTATCCAGCGGATGAGACGTCGTCAGCCTACCGGTCCGGGGCGATGCGGAGCCCCGGCGATGGGTGCGAGACGGCGCACGGACGAGACGAGGCGCGCCCCCGCGGGGGCGCGCCTCGTGCATCTCGGAGCGGACGCTCAGTGGAAGGAGTCGCCGCAGGCGCAGCTGCCCTGCGCGTTGGGGTTGTCGATCGTGAAGCCCTGCTTGCTGATCGTGTCCTCGAAGTCGACGGTCGCGCCGTCGAGGTACGGGACGCTCATGCGGTCGACGACGACCTCGACGCCGTCGAAGTCGACGGTGGCGTCCCCGTCGAGCAGGCGCTCGTCGAAGTAGAGCTGGTAGATGAGGCCGGAGCAGCCGCCGGGCTGCACCGCGAGTCGGAGGCGCAGGTCGTCACGGCCCTCCTGTGCCAGCAGGCTCTTCACCTTGTCGGCGGCCGCCGCGGTGAGCAGCACGCCGTGGCCGGTGTCCGTCGTGGGCTTGCCCGTGAGCGCGATGTCGGTCATGGGATGCATGGTAGGCCGCGGAGCGCCGTTCCGGGTGCCGCCGCTCACAGGCTCCGCGTGGCGAGCCGGGCGAGCAGCAGCGCCTCCGCGGTGATGGCGCGCCGCAGCACGCCGAGGTCCTGCGACTCCCCCGGCGAGTGCGCCCGCGACGACGGGTCCTCGACGCCGGTGAGCAGGATCTGCGCCCGCGGGAACGCCTCGGCGAGCGTCGAGACGAACGGGATCGAGCCGCCGATTCCGGTCGCGACGGGCGCGGAGCCGAAGCCGTCCTCGAGCGCCTCGCGGGCGAGCTGCGCCGCCCAGCCGTCCTGGTCGATGCGGAACGGCTCGCCGAGGTCGACGTCGGCGAAGTGGAGGTGCGCGCCGAACGGCGCTGCGTGCTCGAGGTGCCGCCGCACCGCCGCGTAGGCGTCCGCGGCCCGCTGGCCGGGCGCGACCCGCACGCTGATGCGGACGCGCACCGACGGCTGCAGCGTGTTGGACGCGTTCTGCACGTCCGGGGCGTCGATGCCGGTGACCGTGATCGAGGGCCCGCGCCAGAGCCGGTCGGCGACGCTGCCGGCGCCGACCGCGGTCACGCCGGGCAGCAGCCCGGCGTCGCGCGCGAGCTGCTCCGGCGTCGGACCGTCCGCGGCGTCCGGCTCGGCGGCGGTGGTGAGGCCGGGAACCGCCACCGCGCCGGTGTCGTCCCAGAGCGTGGCGAGCAGCCGGATCGCGGTGAGCATCGCGTCGGGCACCGCTCCCCCGAACATGCCGGAGTGCGAGGCGTGCTCGAGCGTCGCGACCGTGAGGGCGAACGTCACGTTGCCGCGCAGGCTCGAGGTGAGGGCCGGCACCTCGGTGCTCACGTTGTCGGAGTCCGCGACGATGATCACGTCGGCGGCGAGCACGTCGCGGTGCTCGGCGAGGAAGGCCTCGAACGAGCGGGAGCCCGCCTCCTCCTCCCCCTCGATGAAGAGCGAGACGCCGACGGCGAAGGCGTCGCCGAGCGCGGCGGCCGCTGCCGTGACGGCGGCGAGATGCGTCACGACGCCCGCCTTGTCGTCGGACGCGCCGCGCCCGTACAGCCGCTCCCCCACGAGCGTCGGCTCGAACGGCGGCGCGTCCCAGAGCTCGTCGCGGCCGGCCGGCTGCACGTCGTGGTGCGCGTAGAGCAGGATCGTCGGCCGCCCGGGCGCCGCGGGACGCACCGCGAGCACCGCCGGGTTGCCCACCGCGCCGTCGTCGCCGTACGCGGCCCGGTGCACGCCGACCTCGTCGAACAGCCCGGTGTCCCGGAACAGCGCCGCGACGGCCTCGGCGCTCCGCTCCACCTCCTCGGGCGAGAACCCGGGGAAGGCGACGGACGGGATGCGCACGAGCCGCCCCAACGCGGCGACCGCGGCCGGGAAGCCCGCCGCGACCGCGTCGAGGACGGGCTGCTCCGATGGATCGACGGCCATGCCGGTAACCTTAGAGACCCGATCAGGAGGACTCCCGTGGCGAAGAAGGCACCCGCCGAGCAGGCTCCCGCCGTCCCCGCACGGCCCTCCCGCGGCCGGAAGGCCGCAGCCGAGCCGGTGGCGGAACCGCAGGGCGCCGGCAAGAACCGCCCGACGCCGTCGCGGCGCGATGCCGAGCAGGCCCGCCGCCGCCCTCTGGTGCCGGACGACCGGCGTGCCGCCCAGAAGGCGTCGCGGGCGCAGGTCGCCGCCGAGCGCGAGCGGGCCCGGCTCGGCATGGCCGCCGGCGAGGAGCGCTACCTGCCGCGCGCCGACCGCGGACCCCAGCGCCGTCTCACGCGCGACCTGCTCGACCGGCGCTTCACGCTCGGCGAGCTGCTCATCCCGATCTTCGCGGTGTTCCTCGTCATCACCTTCGTGGTGCCGGGCCTGTACCAGAGCGTGCTCCTCATCACCCTCTACGGGTTCATCGTGCTCGCGGTGCTCGACGGCCTGCTCGCCGCGCGGTCGATCCGCAAGCGGCTCGAGGAGCGCTTCGGCGCCGGTTCCGTCGAGCGCGGGCTCAACTGGTACGTCATCAAGCGGGCGCTGCAGCTCCGCGCGCTGCGGACGCCGCGGCCTCAGGTGAAGCGGTGGCAGAAGGTCTAGCGCCTGACGGGCAGACCACGAACGGCCGGCGCTACGCCCTGGCGAGCTCCGCCGCCCACCCGGGTCCGGCGTAGAGGAACCCGGTGTAGCCCTGCACGAGGTCGGCGCCCGCGGCCAGCCGCTCGCGCACGTGGGCCGCCGTCTCGACGCCGCCGACGCTGATCACGACCCGGTCCGCAGACAGGGCCGCGCGCAGCACGCGGAGCACCGCGAGGGAGCGGTCGGCGATCGGCGCGCCCGAGAGCCCGCCGTCGCCCATCCTGCCGACCAGGTCGGCAGGGGTGCGGAGACCGGCCCGACCGGTGCTCGTGTTCGTCGCGACGACGCCGGCGAGCCCGAGGCGGTCGGTGAGCGCGGCGATGTGGCCGATGGCCTCGTCGTCGAGGTCGGGCGCGATCTTCACGAGGAGCGGCACCGCGCCGGCCTCCTCGGCGACCGCCGCGAGCAGCGGCTCGAGCCGGTCGAGCTCCTGCAGGCCACGGAGTCCCGGGGTGTTCGGCGAGCTGACGTTCACGACGAGGTAGTCGGCCACGGGCGCGAGGAGCCGGGCGCTGACGCGGTAGTCGTCGATCGCGTCCTCGACCGCGACGACGCGGCTCTTGCCGATGTTCACCCCGACCACGGGCAGCGCGCCCTCGCGCCGGAGCGTCGCGAGCCGCGCTGCGACCGCCTCGGCGCCGTCGTTGTTGAAGCCCATCCGGTTGAGAAGCGCGCGGTCCTGCACGAGGCGGAAGAGCCGGGGCCGTGGGTTGCCGGGCTGCGGCCGGGCCGTGACCGTGCCGATCTCGACGTGCCCGAACCCGAGCGCGCCGAGTCCGCGCAGGCCGACGGCGTTCTTGTCGAACCCCGCGGCGAGCCCGAACCGGTTCGGGAACGGAAGTCCCATCACCGTGACGGGCTCGCCCCGGGCGGTGCGCCGGCGCACCGCCCGAGCGAAGGTCGGCGAGACGCCGAGCAGCCGGATCGCGTCCATCGCGAGGTGGTGCGCCCGCTCGGGGTCGAGCCGGCGGAGCACGGTCCGGAACACGACGCCGTATGCGGCCCGCACGGCCCGGGCGGCCGGTCCCGGCCGTCGCGTCATCGCCACGTCGCGGTCAGGCGCCGGGTGCCGGCGAGGAGTTCTCCATGCGCAGCAGCGTGATCGCGGCCTCGAAGTCGTCGAGCGACGAGAACCCCTGGTAGACGCTGGCGAAGCGCAGGAACGCGACCTCGTCGAGCTCGCGCAGCGGCGGCAGCACCGCGAGACCGATGTCGTTCGACTCGATCTGGCTCGCTCCGGTCGCCCGGATGGTCTCCTCGACGCGCTGCGCGAGCTGCGCCAGGTCGCCCTCGGTGACGGGCCGGCCCTGGCAGGCCTTCTTGACGCCGGAGACGACCTTGTCGCGGCTGAAGGGCTCGAGCACGCCGTTGCGCTTGATCACGTTGAGGCTGGCCGTCTCGGTGGTGGAGAAGCGGCGGTGGCACTGCGGGCACTGCCGCCGGCGGCGGATGGCGAGGCCGTCGTCGCTCACGCGGGAGTCGACGACCCTGGTGTCCGGGTTGCGGCAGAACGGGCAGAACATCGGGACGATGCTACCGGGGATGCGGCGACACGCCAGCGCAAGAATGACACGCCTGTGATTCGGCGCCGCCGCGGAGGAAGCGCGCCCCGATCAGGCGAAGCGGGCGTCGATCGCATCGCCGTGGGCCGGGAGGTCCTCGGCGTCGGCGAGCGCACGCACGTGCGGTCGCGCCTCGGCCAGGGCGTCGCGATCGTACTCGACGACCTGCTGCTGACGCAGGAACGGCCGCACCGACAGCCCGGCCGAGAACCGCGCGGTGCCGCCCGTCGGCAGCACGTGGTTCGATCCGGCGAGGTAGTCGCCGAGGCTCACCGGCGTCGATGGCCCGACGAACACCGCTCCCGCCTCGGTGAGTCGCGGCACGAGTGCTGCGGGGTCCGCGGTCTGCACCTCGAGGTGCTCGGGCGCGTAGGCGTTGCTCACCGCCACGGCGGCGGCGAGATCGTCGACGAGCACGACCGCGGACTGCTCGCCGCGGAGCGCCTCGCGCACGCGGCGGGCGTGGTGGGTGCGGCCCGCGAGCTCCTCGACCCGCGCGGCGACGGCGGCGGCGAGCTCCGCGGAGTCCGTGACGAGCACGGCGGCGGCCATCTCGTCGTGCTCGGCCTGGCTCACGAGGTCGGCGGCGACCAGGCCCGCGTCGGCGGTGGCGTCGGCGACGACGAGGATCTCGGTCGGGCCGGCCTCGGCGTCGATGCCGATGCGTCCGGCGAGGGCGCGCTTCGCGGCGGCGACGAAGACGTTGCCAGGCCCCGTGACGACGTCGACGGGTTCGAGCCCGACGGCGGGAACCCCGTGGGCGAAGGCCCCGATCGCGCCGGCGCCGCCCATCGCGTAGACCTCGTCGACGCCGAGCAGCCCGGCAGCGCCGAGGATCACGGGGTGCACGCGGCCGCCGAAGGCCCGCTGGCCGGGCGACGCGATGGCGATGCCGCGCACGCCGGCGACCTGGGCGGGCACCGTGTTCATGACGACGCTCGACGGGTAGACGGCCTTGCCGCCCGGCACGTAGAGCCCCACCCGGCGCACCGGCTGCCAGCGCTGGGTCACGACCGCGCCCGCGCCGAGGCGGGTCTCGGCCGGCTGCGGCAGCTGCGCACGGCTCGCGGCACCGACGCGCTCGACGGCGAGCTCGAGCGCGGTGCGCACCCTCGATTCGAGGGCGTCGACCGCGGCGCGGATCTCGTCGGCCGGCACCCGGAGCGCGGGCGGGCGCCCGCCGTCGTACCGCTCGGCCTGCTCGAGCAGGGCGGCCTCGCCGCGCGTGCGGACGTCCTCGATGAGCGGCAGGACCGCGGCCTGGGCGGTGCCGGGATCGGTCGCCGCGCGCGGCAGCCTGGCCGAGATCGTGGCCCGGTCGAGGGCGCTCCCCCGAAGGTCGATGGTCCGCAGCACGGCGAGTGAGCCTACCGAGCGCTCGTGTCGATGGTCTTCGACGCGTGCACGCGTCGAAGACGTCGTTGACCGTCCGGAGGGCCGCGCGCGAGCGGCCCTCCTCCCGACTCAGCGCAGGGTGGCTGCCCCCATGGGCGCCGGATTCACAAGCAGCTGGGCCCGAGCAGGCTCTTCAGCTCGCCGAAGAGGTCGGCGGTGATCTCGACCGGGAACGGGATCTCGAACACGCGCGCCGTGCCGCCGCGGGTGAGCCGCAGGCGTACCTCGGTGCTGCCGGCGTTGCGGATGAGCACGTCGTTCAGCGACTTGACCACCTCGGTCGTCGCCCGGTGGTCGGGCAGCGTGATCGTGAGCGGGCCGGAGCCGAGGCTGACGCCGAGATCGGGCACGAACAGGCTGTTCGCGTGGATGTTCATGCCGTCGTCGCGGGCCGAGACGCGCCCGCGGATCACGACGACGCTGTCGGCGAGGAGCGCCGGCGCGAACTCCTGGTAGGCCTTGCCGAGGAACATGACGCTCACCGAGCCGCCGAAGTCCTCGATCTGCACGATGCCGTACTGGTTGCCGGAGTTGCGTGCGACGCGGTGCTGCACCTCGGTGACGAGCCCCGCGAGCGTGACCTGCTCGCCGTCCGGCGCGACCTCGAGGGCGAGGAGGTCGCCGATCGAGGTGGAGGCGTGCTTCGCGAGCGCGGCCTCGAGACCCGCGAGCGGGTGGTCGGAGACGTAGAGCCCGAGCATCTCGCGCTCGAAGGCGAGCTTCTCCTTCTTCGGCCACTCCGGCCGCTCGGGCACGTGGTCGGGCTCCTCCTCGAACTCGAGCAGGCCGCCGAAGAGGTCGATCTGCCCGTTCGCCTCGTTGCGCTTGATCGAGACCGCGGCGTCGACCGCGTCCTCGTGGATCTCGAGCAGCGCCCGGCGGGTGGCGCCGAGCGAGTCGAAGGCGCCCGCCTTGATGAGCGACTCGACGGTGCGCTTGTTCGCGACGCCGAGCGGCACCTTGCGCAGAAAGTCGTGGAACGAGGTGAAGCGGCCCTTCTCCTGCCGCGCGGCGATGATCTGGTCGACCACGTTGAAGCCGACGTTGCGCACCGCGCCGAGGCCGAAGCGGATGTCCTCGCCGACGGCCGCGAAGAACCCGATCGACTCGTTCACGTCCGGCGGCAGCACGCGGATGCGCATGCGGCGGCACTCGTTCAGGTAGACGGCGAGCTTGTCGCGGGCGTCGCCGACGGAGGTGAGCAGCGCCGCCATGTACTCGGCCGGGAAGTGCGCCTTCAGGTAGGCGGTCCAGTAGGACAGGACGCCGTAGGCCGCCGAGTGCGCTTTGTTGAACGCGTAGTCCGAGAACGGCAGCAGGATGTCCCAGAGCGTCTGGACCGCCTCGTCGGAGTAGCCGCGCTCGTTCATGCCGGCCTTGAAGCCCGCGAACTGCTTGTCGAGCTCGGCCTTCTTCTTCTTGCCCATCGCGCGGCGCAGGATGTCGGCCTGGCCGAGGCTGAAGCCGGCGAGCTTCTGCGCGATGGCCATGACCTGCTCCTGGTACACGATCAGGCCGTAGGTCGTGCCGAGCACCTCGCGGAGCGGTTCGGCGAGCTCGGGGTGGATCGGGACGATCTCCTGCAGGCCGTTCTTGCGCAGCGCGTAGTTCGTGTGCGAGTTGGCGCCCATGGGGCCCGGCCGGTACAGCGCGCCGACGGCGGAGATGTCCTCGAAGTTGTCGGGCTTCATGAGGCGCAGCAGCGACCGCATGGGTCCGCCGTCGAACTGGAAGACGCCGAGTGTGTCACCGGCCGCGAGCAGCTTGTAGGTCTTCTCGTCGGTGAGCGGCAGGTCTTCGAGCACCGGGCGGTGGCCCCGGTTCGCCTTGATGTTGTCGAGGGCGTCCTCGATGATCGTGAGGTTGCGGAGCCCCAGGAAGTCCATCTTGATGAGGCCGAGCGACTCGCACGCCGGGTAGTCGAACTGCGTGACGATCTGGCCGTCCTGCTCGCGGCGCTGGATCGGGATGATGTCGGTGAGCGGCGCGCTCGACATGATGACGCCGCAGGCGTGCACGCCCCACTGGCGCTTCAGCCCCTCGAGGCCCAGGGCGGTGTCGAAGACCGTCTTGGCCTCGGGGTCGGTCTCGACGACCGCGCGGATGTCGCCGGCCTCCTTGTAGCGCTTGTCCTTCGGGTCGAAGATGCCGGACAGCGAGATGTCCTTGCCCATGACGGCGGGCGGCATCGCCTTCGTGAGCTTCTCGCCCATGCCGAAGGGGAACCCGAGCACCCGGGACGAGTCCTTGAGCGCCTGCTTCGCCTTGATCGTGCCGAAGGTGACGATCTGGCTCACGCGGTCGTCGCCGTACTTGTCGGTGACGTAGCGGAGCACCTCGTCGCGCCGGCGCTCGTCGAAGTCGACGTCGAAGTCGGGCATCGAGATGCGGTCGGGGTTCAGGAACCGCTCGAAGATCAGGCCGTGCTGGAGGGGGTCGAGGTCGGTGATGCGCATGGCGTACGCGGCCATGGATCCCGCGCCGGAGCCGCGGCCGGGGCCGACCCGGATGCCGTGGCGCTTGCTCCAGTTGATGAAGTCGGCGACGACGAGGAAGTAGCCCGGGAAGCCCATCTGGACGATGACCTGCTTCTCGTACTCCGCCTGCTTGCGCACCGCCTCGGGCACGCCGTCGGGGTAGCGCTGCTCGAGGCCGCGGTCGACCTCCTTGATGAACCAGCTGTCCTCGGTCTCGCCCTCGGGCACCGGGAACCGGGGCATGTAGTTCGCCTTGGTGTCGAACTCGATCTCGCAGCGCTCCGCGATGAGCAGGGTGTTGTCGCAGGCCTCGGGCAGCTCGCGGAAGATGTGCCGCATCTCGGCGGCGGACTTCAGGTAGTACTCGTCGCCGTCGAACTTGAAGCGGTTCGGGTCGTCGAGCGTGGAGCCCGACTGCACGCAGAGCAGCGCCGCGTGGCTCGTCGCGTCCTCGGCGTGCGTGTAGTGGAGGTCGTTGGTGGCGACGATCGGCAGCGACAGCTCTCGCGCGAGCCGCAGCAGGTCCTGCTGCACCCGCCGCTCGACGGCGATGCCGTGGTCCATGATCTCGACGAAGAAGTTGTCGCGGCCGAAGATGTCGCGGAACTCGGCGGCGGCCGCGACGGCGGCGTCGTACTGGCCGAGCCGAAGGCGGGTCTGCACCTCGCCGCCGGGGCAGCCGGTGGTGGCGATGAGGCCCTCGTGGTGCTCGTGCAGCAGCTCGCGGTCCATGCGGGGCTTGAAGTAGTAGCCCTCGATCGACGCCCGCGACGACAGCTTGAACAGGTTGTGCAGCCCCGTCGTGCTCTCGGCCAGCAGGGTCATGTGGGTGTAGGCGCCCGAGCCGGAGACGTCGTTCTCGCCGCCGTCGCCCCACCGCACGCGGGTCTTGTCGCCGCGGTGGGTGCCGGGCGTGAGGTAGGCCTCGGTGCCGATGATCGCCTTCACGCCCGTGGCCTGCGACTGCTTCCAGAAGTCGAAGGCGCCGAAGGTGTTGCCGTGATCGGTGATGGCGATGGCGGGCATGCCCTGCTTCTCGGCCTCGGCGAGCATGTCGCCGAGGCGCGCCGCGCCGTCGAGCATCGAGTACTCGGAGTGGACGTGCAGGTGGACGAAACTGTCGGCCGCGCTCATCGTGCGCTCACCCTAGGTGCTGCCTCGGACAGTGGCAGTTTCTCCTGCTCACGGCGCGGGTTCGCGTCGACTCGCCTCACCGACCGCACGCGGATCCCCTGGTCGGAGCTGTGTCGCGGCGTTCTCACGGCGTGTCGGGCTCGTCGGCGATCCGCTGCCACAGCAGGTGGTCGCGCCACTCCCCCGCGATGTGCAGGTACTTCGGCGCGAGCCCGATGCGGGTGAAGCCGTTCCGGCGGAGCACCGCCTGGCTGCGGACGTTGTCGACCAGGGTGCTCGCCTCGACGCGGTGCAGCCCGAGCGCGGTGAAGGCGTGCGCGAGCAGCTCGCCGAGCGCCGCGGAGGCGAGGCCTCGGCCGTTCGCGCCCTGCGCGACCCAGTACCCGACCCGGGCGTTCCGGTACGGGCCGTGCTCGATGCCCGTGAGCGTGATCCGTCCGGCGATGCGTCCGTCGTCGCGGACGATCGCCCATGCGAGCGCACGCCCGGCGTCGGCCTGGCGCAGCAGGTCGCCGAGCACGGCGGCCTGCCCGGGCTCGGTGAACCAGACGTCGGGCCGGACCGGGTCGTAGGGCGCGAGGAACGCGCGGTTGCCGGTGACGAGCGCGGCGAGCTCGGGCGCGTCCGCGAGCGTGAGGGGTCTGGTGGCGGTCATCTCGACGACGCCATCATCGCCCGAGGGCCCGGCCCGCGGGGCCCGCGTCGCGGCGGAGGCGAGGAACCGCCTCCGCTCCCAGCTCCCGCGCTCACTCGGCCAGCGTGTCGAGGGCGACCTGGAGGTCCTCCGGCAGCGGGCTCTCGAACTCGACCCACTCCCCAGTCGACGGGTGCTCGAAGCCGAGGCGCACGGCGTGCAGCCACTGCCTCGTGAGGCCGAGCCGGGCGGCGAGCACGGGGTCGGCGCCGTACATCGTGTCGCCGGCGAGCGGATGCCGCAGCGAGGCGAAGTGGACCCGGATCTGATGGGTGCGCCCGGTCTCGAGGTGCACGTCGAGCAGCGTCGCCGCGCGGAACGCCTCGACGGTCTCGTAGTGGGTGATCGACGGCCGCCCGTCCGCGAGCACGGCGAACCTGTACTCGCTGCGCGGGTGCCGTCCGATGGGCGCGTCGATCGTGCCGGAGGTGGGATCGGGGTGCCCCTGCGCGAGTGCGAGGTACCGCTTCTCGACGGTGCGCTCCTTGAACGCCCGCTTGAGGACGGTGTACGCGTGCTCGCTCTTCGCGACGACCATGAGGCCGCTCGTGCCGGCGTCGAGGCGGTGCACGACGCCCGCGCGCTCGGCAGCGCCGGAGGTGCTGACCCGGACGCCGGCCGCGGCGAGGCCGCCGACGACCGAGGGGCCGGTCCAGCCGGGCGAGGGGTGCGCCGCGACCCCGGCGGGCTTGTCGACGACGATGACGTCGTCGTCCTCGTGCACGACGCCGAGGCCGGGCACGGCGACGGGCTCGGGCGGCGGCTCGCGCTCGTCCGTCCACTCGACTGAGAGGAGGGCTCCGGCAGCGAGCCGGTCGGACTTCGACGCGCTACGGAAGTCGATGCGCACCCCGCCGGCATCGGCGATCTGGCCGACGCGGGTGCGCGAGAGCCCGAGCAGCTTCGCCACGCCGACGTCGACGCGCTCGCCGGCGAGGCCGTCGGGCACCGGCAGGGTGCGCTCGGGCATGTCAGCCCTGCTCGCGGTGATCGGCCTGCTCGCGGTGATCGGCCTGCTCGCGGTGATCGGCCTGCTCGCGAGGATCGGTGCGCTCGCGCGTGGCGGGCTGCTCGCCGGTGTCGGCCTGCTCGGCGGCACCGGGGTGCTCGCGGGTGCCGGTGCGGCGCACCCCGTCGAGGCCGACCCCGCGGAGGGTGAGCAGGATGAAGAGCGCCATGCTCGCCACGATCGCCGAGTCGGCGAGGTTGAAGACGGCGGGCAGCAGCGGGATCTGCAGGAAGTCGACGACGTGCCCCACCCCGAACCCGGGCGGACGCGTGAGGCGGTCGATGAGGTTGCCGAGCGTGCCGCCGAGCAGCAGCCCGAAGAGCAGGGCCCACCCGAGCGACCGGATGCGCGGCGCCGAGACGACGAGGAACACGACGACGGCGGCCGCGATGAGGGAGAACACCCAGGTCGAGCCGCTCGCCATCGAGAAGGCGGCTCCCGCGTTCTCGAGGCGGCGGAAGACGAGCAGGCTGCCGAGCACCTCGCGCGGGGCGTCCTCGGGCAGCAGCGCCACGACGAGCGCCTTGCTCCCCTGGTCGAGGACGAGCACGAGCGCGGCGACGACGCCGAGCAGCCCGAAGACCGCCGCACGCGCGCGACGTGGGCGGTCCCCCCGAGCAGACGAAGGCGCCGCCGTCCCCGGCGGCGCCTGATCGTCGGCGGGCTCAGTTGCCGCCAAAGCCCTGGAAGCCCGACGGGGCGGGTGCCGAGGCGACGCCCACGTTGTACGAGCCCGAGTTCACGATGTTCGAGGAGTCGAGCTCGCGGAGCTGGCCCTCGATGTAGTTCTTCAGCTTCTGCCGGTACTCGCGCTCGAAGGTGCGGAGCTCGTCGATGCGGTGCTCGAGCACGGCACGCTCCTGGTCGAGCGAGCTGATCTGCTGACGCTGCTTCGCCTCGGCCTCGGCGACCACGCGGGCGGCGGTGGCGTGGCCCTCCGCGATGAGCGCATCCCGCTTCTCGACACCCTCACGGACGTGCTCCTCGTGGAGCCGGCGCGCGAGCTGCAGCAGGTTGTTCGTGTTCGAGGGGTCGATGGAGCCGACCGAGCCGACGTCGACCTGCCCGGTCGGGTAGCCGAGCTGCGGGGCCGGCTGCTGCGTCTGCTCGCCCGTCGGGGGCTGGTTCGAGCGCTGCAGCTCGGCGATGCGCGACTCGCTCGCGATGAGGCGCTGGCGGAGGTCCTCGTTCTCCTGACCGAGGCGGCGGAGCTCGACGACCACCTCGTCGAGGAAGTCGTCGACCTCGTCCTGGTCGTAGCCCTCGCGGAACTTCGTCGGCTGGAAACGCTTGTTGACGACGTCTTCAGGCGTGAGGGCCATGCTGTGCCACCTTCATGGTCTGCGGATGAAGCGGATGCGGTCCCGACAGGCTAGCGCGGGCCCGCGTTCGGGGGCCGATCGACGACGGGCGTGGCGTGGCGTGTCGTTGCGGAGCCGATACCTGTGGGACGACCCTCCCGGCGGGGCCCGGGCACGCCGACGGGCGCCCTCGGCGGCGGCCGCCGGAGGCGGTCGGGACGTCGGGGCGCGAGGTCGGCGGAGCGGCGCCGGGCGCGCTCAGCCCGGGAAGCCGGCGTCGATCTCCCCGGTGTCGCTCGGGTCCTCGCCGGACACGTTGATGTGCTCGGGCGAGAGCAGGAACACCTTGCTGGTGACGCGCTCGATACGGCCGCGGAGACCGGTCGAGAGGCCGGAGGCGAAGTCGACGAGCCGTCGGGCCTCGGCCTCGCTCATCTGCGTGAGGTTGATGATGACGGGCGTGCCTTCACGGAAGTGCTCCGCGATCGCCTGGGCGTCGCGGTACTGCTTCGGGTGCACGGTGAGGATCTCGTTCAGCTCGGGCACGACCCCGCGGAGCGGCTGCCGCTTCGGCAGCGGCGTGACGGGCGCTCGCTGCACCGCGGGCGCCACCGGCACCGGCGGCTCGACCGGCTCGTCGTAGTCGTCGTACTGGTCGTCGGCGAGGCCGAGCCAGACCATCGACTTACGGATCGGGTTGGACAATTGGATCCTCCACGGGCTGACGCGCCCGCCCCCCGCGGTGCCGCCCGAGGGCACCTTAGCGAACGGGCGGTCGCGGCCCCGTGATCGCCACGCCGATGCGGAGGTGTGTCGCACCGGCCGCGATCGCCGCCTCGAAGTCGCCCGACATGCCCGCGGACATCGCGGTCGCGCCGGGCGCGACGCGGCGCACGCGCTCGCCGACGGCGGCGAGGCGCGCGAACGCCCGGGCGGGCTCCTCCCCCTGCGGCGCGACGGCCATCACGCCGAGCAGCGGCAGGCCCGCTTCGAGGATCCGCTGCGCGAGGCCCTCGGCGTCGTCGGGCGCGGCGCCGCCCCGCCCGGTCGCGCCGCCCGTCAGGTCGATCTCGAGGAACGCGGACGTCGGCACGGGGGCGAGCGCGTCGACGAGCACCGCCCGGTCGACCGAGTGGATCACGTCGGCGTAGCGGGCGACCTGCCGGGCCTTGTTCGTCTGCAGCTGCCCGACGAAGTGCCAGGTCGCGTCCGGGAGCGCCGCGGCCTTGTCGCGCGCCTCGGGGTGACGGCTCTCGCCGAAGTCGGTCACGCCGAGGGCGGCGAGGCGCTCGATCAGCGCGAGCGGCTGGAACTTCGTGACGACGATCGTCACGACCTCGCCGGGGTCGCGACCGGCGGCGCGGGCGGCGTCGGCGACGCGGCCCCGCACCTGCTGCAGCCGCCCCTCGAGCCCGTCGTCCTCCGTCATCGCGCCCTCGACGCTAGCCGAGCCCTCGCTCCCCCGCCGTCGACGTCGTCGCGCCGCGGGCACGCGTATGCCGTCGGGCCCCGTGTAGCCGGACGAGCGCCGACAGAGGTGCCGACGGCATGCAGAAGCCGGGCTGGCCGGAGCTGGAGGCATGGCAGGCGCCGAGCCGTGCGGTCAGACGGCCGACCTTCGGAACGGGAGCCCGGGCGCTCGCGCGCGCCCGGGCGGAGTGCCAGCGACGTCTTCGATGCGCTCGCGGATCGAAGACAGTGAGCACCGCCCCTGAGTTCCTGCGCTAGCGCAGGAACTCAGGGATGTCGAGGTCGTCGTCGTCCTGGTCGTCGTAGCCGCCGTCGAGGTCACTCGTCTGGGTGAGCGTCGTGGTCTCGGCGACGAGCTGCCACTCGTGCGAGCCGGTCGAGTTCGCGTCGGCGACTCCCGGACCCGCGGTGGCGCTGCGAGCGGACTCGACGAAGCTGCTGCGGCGGACGTCGCGGGCGCGGACGCCCTCGCCGTCGAAGCCGGCGGCGATGACGGTGACCCGCACCTCGTCGCCGAGGGTGTCGTCGATGACGGCGCCGAAGATGATGTTCGCCTCGGGGTGCACGGCCTCCTGCACGAGCTTCGCCGCGTCGTTGATCTCGAGGATGCCGAGGTTCGAGCCGCCCTGGATGGACAGCAGCACGCCGTGCGCGCCGTCGATCGACGCCTCGAGCAGCGGTGAGGCGACCGCGAGCTCGGCGGCCTTGATGGCGCGGTCGGCGCCGCGGGCGGAGCCGATGCCCATGAGCGCGCTGCCGGCGCCCTGCATGACGCTCTTCACGTCGGCGAAGTCGAGGTTGATGAGACCAGGGGTCGTGATGAGGTCGGTGATGCCCTGGACGCCGGCGAGCAGCACCTGGTCGGCGGTCTGGAAGGCCTCGACGATCGAGATGCCGCGGTCGCTGATCTCGAGCAGCCGGTCGTTCGGCACGACGATGAGCGTGTCGACCTCGTTGCCGAGCGACTGGACGCCGCGCTCGGCCTGCGCGCCGCGGCGCTTGCCCTCGAAGGAGAACGGCTTCGTGACGACGCCGATGGTGAGCGCGCCGATCGACTTCGCGATGCGGGCGACCACGGGCGCGCCGCCGGTGCCGGTCCCGCCGCCCTCACCGGCGGTGACGAAGACCATGTCGGCCCCGGCGAGGGCCTCCTCGATCTCCTCCGCGTGGTCCTCGGCGGCGCGCCGGCCGACCTCCGGGTCGGCGCCGGCACCGAGGCCCCGGGTGAGCTCGCGGCCGACGTCGAGCTTCACGTCGGCGTCGGAGAGGAGCAGCGCCTGGGCGTCGGTGTTGATCGCCACGAACTCCACGCCGCGGAGGCCGAGCTCGATCATGCGGTTGACGGCGTTCACGCCGCCGCCGCCGACGCCGACGACCTTGATCACGGCGAGGTAGTTCTGGTTCGTCGTCACTCTGGGAGGGGCCTTCCGTCGGGTCCTCAACCTCTACTTGAGGGTGAAAGTCCTGGTCTGCGCGGGGTTCGCAGACATGACGGTAAGCGGAAGCACCATGCGGTGCCGTGTCGACGCGCCGCGAACGAGGGCCTTGGGTCGCGGTCTCAGCGGGTCGCGACGACGCCCGGCGCCGACACGTCGATCACGTGCGCGCCCCGCGCCGCCGAGACGAGCGCGGCGCTGAGCGCGGCCGCCTTCGCCGCGCTCCGCTCCGCGCTCCCCCACTCGACCCGGCGGCCGTCCGCGAGGACGAGCACCACGTCGTCGGCGCTGCGCGCCGTGAGCGTGGTCACCCGTGACGCGATCGGCCGCGGCAGCGCGGCGAGCACGGCTCCCGCCGACGCGCCGGCAGCAGCGGGTGCCTGCGCGGGCACCACGACGAGCGGGTAGCCCGACCAGCGGCGCGCCGCGGTCGCGAGGTGCACCTGGGCCGCGTCCACGAGGGCGTAGCCGGTCGGCGTGCGCACCTGCCCGACGGGCGTGCGCTCGACCACCTCGACCTGCAGGCGGTCGGGCGGCAGGCGGACCGCACGGAAGCTCTGCACGCGCGCGACCCCGCCGACGGCGCGGGCCACCGCGCGCTGGTCGACGAGCGCGATCGGTACCCCGACCTCGGCCGCGAGGCGGGCCCGGACGGCCGCGGCGACGGCCGGGCTCGCCCCGGTCACGACGACCTGGCGCACGGCGAACGCAGGCGACACGGCGAGCAGCAGCGGCGCGGCCACCGCGAGGGCGAGGAACCCGCCACCGCCGAGCAGCACGAGGCGGCGACGCCGGGCGGACCGGGTGAAGCGACGGACCTCCGACGCCTCGGCCCGGCGCCGCGCGCGTCGCGCCGCCCGGAGCGCCGCGCGATCCTGCCGCGGGGATGGCAGCGCCGCGCCGGCGACCCGTGCCTCCGGGTCGTCGCCCGCCGCGGGCTCCGCGGGCCGGACGAGCAGGTCGAACGTGTCGGTCCCGGTCACCGGGCGGAGACCGGCTGCCCGGAGCGCGCCGCGAGGGCGTCGAGGATCTGCGGCACGAGCCGGTACACCGAGCCGCACCCGAGCGTCACGACGAAGTCGCCGGGCCGGGCGAGCTCGGCCACCTTCTCGGCCGCCGCCCCCCAGTCGGGCACGTAGTCGACGGCGGCGGCGTCGGTGAAGCGCTCGCTGACGAGCGCTCCCGTGACGCCCGGCACCGGGTCCTCCCGGGCGCCGTCGACGTCGAGCACCACGGTGTGGTCGGCACGGCGCTCGAGCACCTCGGCGAAGCGGCCCGCCATGGCCTGCGTGCGGGAGTAGAGGTGCGGCTGATGCACGGCGAGGATGCGCCCGTCGCCGACGACGGTGCGGGCCGCGGTGAGCGCCGCGTCCACCTCCGCCGGCAGGTGCGCGTAGTCGTCGTAGACGCTGATCCCGTCCACACGACCCTTCAGATCGAACCGCCGACCCGTGCCGCCGAAGCGCGCGACGGCCGCGGCGGCCTCGTCGAGCCGGTACCCGAGGCCCAGCAGCACGGCGACCGCCCCGGCCGCGTTCAGCACGTTGTGCCTGCCCGGGATCCGCAGGGTCAGGTGCACCGAGCGGCCGCCGGCGGAGAGCACGCCAGAGGCGGGACCGTCGGTGCGGATGTCGGTGACGCGCACGTCGGCCTCGGGCGACTCCCCGTAGGTGCGCACCGTCCGCTCCGGGATCGCCGCCCGGACCCGACGGGCCCCCGGGTCGTCGGCGTTGATCACGAGCAGCTCCGACGCCTGCGTGCCGAACCGCACGAACGCGTCGTCGAACGCCTCCACGGTGCCGTAGTGGTCGAGGTGATCGGCGTCGACGTTCAGCACGAGCGCGATCGCCGTGTCGTAGAGCAGGAACGAGCCGTCCGACTCGTCCGCCTCGATGACGAAGAGGTCGCCGCTCCCGAGCCGGGACGAGGTGCCGAAGTCCTTGATCACACCGCCGTCGACGAAGCCCGGGTCGGCGCCGAGCGCGTCGAGGGCGACCGCGATCATGCCGGTCGTGGTGGTCTTGCCGTGCGCGCCCGCGACGGAGACCAGCCGGTCGTCGCCGATCAGCGCCTTGAGGGCGTGCGAGCGGTGCAGCACGGGGACGCCGCGACGGCGGGCCTCGGCGAGCTCCGGGTTGTCGGGCCAGAGCGCGCTCGTGACGACGATCGCGTCGACGTCGCCGACGTTCCCGGCCTCGTGCCCGATCGAGATCGTCGCCCCGAGCCCGCCCAGGGTGTCGGTGTTCGCGTTCCGAGCCCGGTCCGAGCCGGACACCGTCGCCCCGCGGGCGAGGAACAGGCGGGCGATCCCGCTCATGCCCGCGCCGCCGATGCCGACGAAGTGCACCCGGTCGAGCCGGGCCGGGATCGGGACGTCGAGGTCGGGCTTGATCGTCATGCGCCGAACCCTACGCGCGCCCCGTCGCCGAGCACGGTGCGGGCGAGGCGCGTCATGCGGACCGCCCCGTCGCGGACGCCGCCCGCCTGGGCCGCCTCGGTCATCGCGGTGAGGCGCACCGACGAGGCGAGCAGCGGCAGCACGCGGTTCCGCACGGCCTCCGGCGTGAAGTCGGCGTCGTCGACGAGCAGGGCGCCGCCCGCGCGGACGACCCCGGCGGCGTTGAACCGCTGCTCGCCGTTGCCGACCGGGTAGGGCACGTAGACGGCGGGGATCCCGAGCGCCGACAGCTCGCTCACGGTCGAGGCGCCCGCGCGGGACACCGCGAGGTCGGCCACCGCGAGCGCGAGGTCCATCCGGTCGGCGTACTGGAGCATCCGGTAGCCGGGCAGCCCCGGGTCGTCGACGTCCCCGCGGCTGCCGGCGAGGTGGAGCACCTGCCAGCCGGCGTCGAGCACGGCGCGCGCGCTCGCGGTCACGGCGCGGTTGATGCGGTCGGCGCCGAGCGAGCCGCCCGTGACGAGCAGCACGGGCCGGTCGGCGGCGAGGTCGAAGAACCTGAGCGCCTCGCCGCGCACCGCGGCGCGGTCGAGGGCGGCGATCTCGCGCCGCAGGGGCATCCCGACGACCTCGGCGTGCGGCAGCGGGGTGCCGTCGAAGGTGACGCCGACGGCCGTCGTGAGCCGGGCGCCGAGCCGGTTGGCGAGGCCGGGCTTCGCGTTCTGCTCGTGCACGGCGATCGGCACCCGGCGGCGGCGCGCCGCGAGGTAGGCGGGTGCGGCGGCGTAGCCCCCGAACCCGATCACGGCGTCGACCCCACGATCGGCGAGGTGGCCGGCCGTCGTGGCGATCGAGCCGAGCACCGCCCGCGGGAAGCGCACCGCCGCCGCGTCGAGGCGGCGCGGGAACGGCAGGCGCGGGATCACGAGCAGCTCGTAGCCGCGGGACGGCACGAGCCGCGCCTCGAGCCCCTCGGCCGTGCCGAGCACGAGCACGTCGTCGCCCTGCGCCGTGAGCTCGTCGGCCACGGCGAGCAGCGGGTTCACGTGGCCGGCGGTGCCGCCGCCGGCGAGCAGCCAGGTGGTCACGCGGATCCTCCTCGAACGGGTGCGGGTCGATGACGGAGGGGCGGGGCGGACGGCGCCCGACCGTCCTTCGACGCGTTCGCGAGCGCCATGACCGCGCCGACGGCGAGCAGGTTCGCGATCATCGACGACCCGCCCGCGGAGACGAAGGGCAGCGGGACGCCGAACACGGGGGCGAGCCCGAGCACGACCGCGATGTTCGCGAAGGCCTGGCCGACGAGCCACGCGAGCGCCATGCCGACGGCCGCGCGGGTGAACCGGTCGCGGCTCGCGGTGACGATGCGGAGCGCGACGACAGCGAGCGCGACGAACAGCAGCAGCAGCACGAGCAGCCCGACGAGGCCCGTCTCCTCCCCGATCACGGCGAGGATGAAGTCGTTGTCGGCCTCGGGCAGCCAGAACCACTTCGACACCGAGTTGCCGATGCCGACGCCGAACAGGCCACCGTTCGCGAGCGCCCAGATCGCCTGCTGCGCCTGCCAGCAGGTGCCGAGCACGTCGCCGTTGCACCCGTGCGACCAGGCCGCGAGCCGGTCGACGCGGGACCCGCGGGAGGCGGCCGCGAGGCCGAACACGAGGGCGGCGAGCACGGTGAGCGAGCCCAGGGTGGCGATCCGCACCCCGGAGAAGTAGAGGCCCGCGAGCACGATGAGCCCGATGATCATCGAGGTGCCGAGGTCCTTGCCGAGCAGCACCACGAGGATCGCGAGCGCCGCCGGCAGCAGCACCGGCAGCAGGCCGACGAAGCCGAGCCGCTCGGCCTTGCGGCGGCTCAGCACGGCGGCGATGAGGAGCACGAGGCCGAGCTTCACGAACTCCGAGGGCTGCAGGGTGAACCCGGCGATGCGGATCCAGTTGCGGTTGCCGTTGACCGTGAGCCCGAGCGGCGTGAGCACGGTGAGCAGCTGCACGACGACCGCGCCCGCGAAGACGATGGGCGCCGACCGCAGCAGCACCGCGGGCTTCAGGCGGGACACGAGCAGCATGAGCGCGACGCCGAGCGACTCCGCGATCGCCTGCCGGCCGAAGTCGGCGTACGGGTTGCCGACGCGCTGCGACTGCTCGACCGAGGAGGCCGACAGCACCATGAGCAGGCCGAAGGCCGCGAGGAACAGCGTGATCGCGCCGAGGGCGTAGTAGTCGGGTGTGCCGACGCGCGAGAGCGGCGGCAGCGCCACCCGCACGGTCCGCATGCGGCGTCGCACGAAGAGCGGGATCACGTCGGCGGTGCGCTGCACGGCCGTCTCGGTCTCCATGCGCCTCCTGAGCTCGGGTGCGGCTCAGCCCCCCGCCGCGCGGACGGCCTCGGCGAAACGCCGGCCGCGGTCCGCGTAGTCGGTGAACTGGTCCATCGACGCCGCCGCCGGGGCGAGCAGCACGACGTCGCCGGGTGCGGCGAGGTCGAGGGCCGCCGCCACGGCGTCCGGCATGACCCGATCAGTCTCCCCCGCGGTCACCTCCGCCACGGGGACGTCGGGTGCGTGTCGCCCGAGCGCCGCGAGGAACGCGGACCGGTCGGCGCCGATCAGCACGACGCCCGCGAGCCGGCCGGCGGCCGCCTCGACGAGCGGCGCGACGTCGACGCCCTTCGTGAGGCCGCCCGCGACCCAGACGACGCGCTCGAACGCGCCGAGCGACGCGGTCGCGGCGTGCGGGTTCGTGGCCTTCGAGTCGTCGACGAAGCGCACGCCGTCGATCTCGCCCACGGGCTGGATGCGGTGCGCGTCGAGCTCGAACGAGCGCAGCGCGTCGCGGATCGCGACCGGCGGCACGCCCGCCGCGCGGGCGAGCGCCGCGGCGGCGAGCACGTCCTGCACCACGTGCGGGGCCGCGAGGCCGTGCTCGGCGAGGTCCTCGACCGTCGTCAGCTCGAGCGCCGACCGGCGGCGGTCGTCGAGGAACGCGCGGTCGGCGAGGATGCCGTCGACGACGCCGAGCTCCGAGACCGCGGGCACCCCGAGGGTGAAGCCGACGGCCCGTGCCCCCTCGACGACGTCGGCGTCCTCGACCATGCGCATCGTGACGGGATCGTCGACGTTGTAGACGCAGGCGACCCTCGTGCGCTCGTAGACGTGCGCCTTCGCGGCGATGTACGCCTCGCGCGAGCCGTGCCAGTCGAGGTGGTCGTCGGCGATGTTGAGGCAGACGCTCGCGAGCGGGCTGACGAGGTTCACCCAGTGCAGCTGGTAGCTCGACAGCTCGACCACGAGCACGTCGTGGCCGCCGGGCTCGCGGATCGCGTCGAGCACGGGGCTGCCGATGTTGCCGCACGCCCGGGCGCGCAGGCCGCCCGCCTGCAGCATGGCGGTGGCGAGCTGCGTCGTGGTGGTCTTGCCGTTCGTGCCGGTGATCGCGATCCACTCGGCGGGCGCGCCCTCCTTGTCGCGGAGGCGCCAGGCGAGCTCGACGTCGCCGAGGACGGGGATGCCGGCCGCGGCCGCCTCGGCGAGCGCGGGGACGTCGGGGTGGTAGCCGGGGCTCACGACGACGAGCTCGGCGCCGTGCTCGCGCACCGCGGCGGCCTGCGCGGCCTCGTCGCCCGCGACGAAGCGGGCACCGATCACGTCGATCAGCTCGATGCGGTCGGCCGCCGCGCCGGCGCCGGTGACGAGGACGTCGCAGCCGAGCTCGACGAGGGTGTCGGCGACGGAGAAGCCCGTCACCCCGGCGCCGAGCACGGCGACCCTCAGCCCCCGCCAGTCGGCGGACCAGCTGGTGAGGCCGGCGACGCGCTCGGCGGGGCTCACGCGCTCGTCCGGGACAGCCACTCGAGGTAGAAGAGGCCGACGCCGAGGCCCGCGGAGAGGCCTGCGATGATCCAGAACCGCACGACGACGGTGACCTCGGCCCAGCCCTTCAGCTCGAAGTGGTGGTGCAGGGGGCTCATGAGGAAGATCCGCTTGCCGCGGGTGACCTTGAAGTAGGCGCGCTGCAGGATCACCGACCCGGTGACGATGACGAAGAGGCCGCCGATCAGCACGAGCAGCAGCTCGGTGCGGCTGAACACGGCGAGGGCGGCGAGGGCGCCGCCGAGGCCGAGCGAGCCGGTGTCGCCCATGAAGATCTGCGCCGGGGAGGTGTTCCACCAGAGGAACCCGATGAGCGCGCCGGTGATGCATGCCGCGACGATGCCGAGGTCGAGCGGGTCGCGGACGTCGTAGCACTTGAAGAGGTTCGCCTTCAGCACGTCGCCCCGGAAGCACGACTGGTTGTACTGCCAGAAGCCGATGATGATGTACGACCCGATCGCGAAGATCGACGACCCGGTGGCGAGCCCGTCGAGGCCGTCGGCGACGTTGACGCCGTTCGAGGTCGACGTGACGATCGCCTGGATCCAGACGACGAAGACGATCACGCCCGCGACCGCGCCGAACAGGCCGACGAAGCTGAGCACCTGGCCGTTCACGGTGAGGTCGCGCACGAACGAGACGGCCGTGTCGGCGGGCGTGACGCTGCGTCCCTTCAGCTCGCGCGGGAACTGCAGCGACAGCAGCGCGAAGACGGTGCCGACGATCACCTGACCGGCGACCTTCGCCCAGCCGCCGAGGCCGAGGCTGCGCTGGTTGCGGGTCTTCAGCAGGTCGTCGGTGAAGCCGACGAGCCCGAGCCCGACCATGAGGAACAGCACGAGCAGCGGCGAGACGCTGATCGCCCGGCTGGAGGTGAGGCAGCCGACGAAGTAGCCGAGGACCGAGGCGAGGATGATGACGACGCCGCCCATGGTGGCGGTCCCGCGCTTCGCGTGGTGCGTGACCGGTCCGTCGTCGCGGATGAACTGGCCCCACTGCAGCCGGTGGAACAGCCGGATGAACAGCGGCGTCAGGAACAGCGTGAAGAGCAGCGCGAAGGCCGCGCCGGTGAGGAGCGCCTGCACCTAGGCGCCCCTGCTCCAGCGCTCGCCGAGGCGATCGCCGAGGTGGCGCAGGCCCGCCGCGTTGGACGACTTGACGAGCACGGTGTCGCCGGGCTCGACGATCGCGGCGAGCAGCGCCTCGGCCTCCTCGATGGTCGGGGCGTAGAGGCTCTCGCCGTTCCAGGAGCCCTGCGCCTCGGCGGAGAGGTGGATGCGCTTCGCGCCCTCGCCGACGACGAGGAGCTGGTCGATGTTGAGGCGCACCGCGAGGAGGCCGACGCGGTCGTGCTCCTCACCCGCCAGGTCGCCGAGCTCGGTCATCTCGCCGAGCACCGCGATGGTGCGGCGCGGCCCGATCTGGGCGAGCGTCTTGAGCGCCGCGGCCATGGAGTCGGGCGAGGCGTTGTAGGCGTCGTTCACGACCGTGACGGGGTCGGTGGCGAGCACCTCCATGCGCCAGCGCTCGGCGCGGGGCACGGCGACGAGGCCCTCGACGATGGTGTCGATGCCGATGCCGAGCGCGTGCGCGGCGGCCGCCGCGGCGAGCGCGTTCATGACGTGGTGCTCGCCGAGCACCTGGAAGCGCACCTCGCGGGACTCGCCGCCCGGCAGGCGCAGCACGAAGGTCGTGCCCTGCGCGGTGGCGTCGATGTCGGTCGCGGTGACCTGCGCCTCGGGCGTGAGGCCGAACCAGAGCACCGTCGCGCTCGTCCGCTCGGCCATGCCCGCGACGCGCGGGTCGTCGCGGTTCAGCACCGCGACGTCGTCGGGGACGAGGTCGGTGACCATCTCGGACTTCGCGGTGACGGTCCTCTCGATGCCGCCGAACTCGCCGGCGTGGGCGAGACCGACCTTGAGCACGACGCCGACGTCGGGGTGCGCGAGCGACACGAGCCGCGCGATGTCGCCGATGTGGCTCGCACCCATCTCGGCGACGAGGTACTCGGTGTCCTCGGTGATCTCGAGCATGGTGAGCGGCCCCCCGACCTCGTTGTTGAACGAGGCGCGCGAGGCGACGGTCGCCCCCGCGCGGCCGCAGATCTCGCGCAGCAGGTTCTTCGTCGTCGTCTTGCCGTTCGAGCCGGTGATGCCGACGATCTTCAGGCGCCCGCCGGCCTTGCCCCGGCGCACCACCTCGGCGGCGAGCGCGGCGAGGGCCTCGGTCGCGTCGGCCACGACGACCTGCGGCACCGGCAGCGGCAGCACGCGCTCGACGAGCAGCAGCACGGCGCCCTTCTCGACGGCGGCGGCCGCGAAGTCGTGGCCGTCCATGGCCTCGCCGCGGCGGGCGACGAACACGCCGCCCGGCACGACGTCGCGGGAGTCGGTCTCGACGGGGCCGGCGACCACCGTGTCGGCGGTCGCGTCGGTGCCGTCCGTGGCGAGCGTGCCGCCCGTGGCGCGGGCGATCTCGGAGAGCTGGAGGGCGATCACGTCGCTACTGCTCGTCCGGCCCGGCGTAGGCGGGCTCCCAGCCCGCCTCCTGCAGCGCGACGCGAGCGTCGCTTCGAGCCGAGTACGGCAGCTTCACGCCGGCGACCTCCCGGTAGTTCTCGTGGCCCGGTCCAGCGTAGAGGATGCTGTCCCCCTCGCCCGCGAGACGGACCGCGAGCCGGACGGCCTCGCGGGGGTCGGGCACCTCGTGCAGCTCGCCCTCCGGGCGGGCAGCGCGGGCGCCCTGCAGCAGGGCGGCGCGGATGGTCGCCGGGTCCTCGCTGCGGGGGTGGAAGTCGGTGATGACGACGGCGTCGGCCTCGCGGGCGGCGATGGCGCCCATGTCGGCGCGCTTCGTGCGGTCGCGGTCGCCGTCGGCGCCGAACACCATGACGACACGGCCGGGGGTGACCTTCCGGAGCGCCTTGAGGGTGGTCTCGAACGCGTCGGGCGTGTGCCCGTAGTCGAGGTAGAACGCGGGTCCCCGCGCGCCGGAGAGCCGCTCGATGCGACCCGGGATGCGCGCGTCGATGCCGCCGTCGCGGGTGAGCACGTGGTCGATCTCGCCGAGGTCGATGCCGCCCTCGACGAGCATCACGATGGCGAGCGCCGCGTTCGCGGCCATGTAGGCGCCGAAGAACGGCACGCTCGTCGACAGGGTGCGGCCGTCGGGACCGTGGAGCGTGAACGCGGTGCGGTCGGCGCTCTCGTCGGTCACCTCGACGTGCCAGTCGGCGTCCGCGTCGCCGAGCGCGACGGTGGCGATCGGGATGCGGGACTCGTCGGCGATGCGCCGGCCCCACTCGCCGTCGACGAGCACGACGCCGCGGGACGCACGGTCGGGGTCGAAGAGTGCGAGCTTCGCGGCGAAGTACTCCTCGAGGTCGCCGTAGTCGTCGAGGTGGTCGTGCGAGAGGTTCGTGAAGCCGGCGACGTCGAACACGACGCCGTCGACGCGGTGGCGGCTGAGCGCCTGCGCCGAGACCTCCACGGCGGCGGCGCGGACGCCCGCCTCCTTCATGCGGGCGAGCATCGCGTGCAGGTCGCTCGCCTCGGGCGTCGTGAGCGACGAGACGAGCGTGACGTCGCCGACGCGGCGCTCGGCGGTCGAGGTGAGCGCCGAGAGGATGCCGAGCTGCTGCAGCACGCCGTCGAGCAGGTGCACGACGCTCGTCTTGCCGTTCGTGCCGGTGACGGCGTAGAGCTGCGGCAGGCCCGAGTCGGTGCGGTACACGAAGCTCGCCACGGCCCCGAGCGCGGCGCGCGGGTCGGCGGTGACGAGCACGGGCACCTCGAGCCCGGCGATGAGCGCAGCGCCCGCCGGGTCGGTGAGCACGCCCGTGGCGCCGGCCGCGACCGCGTCGGCGGCGTAGGCGGCCCCGTGCGCGTTGCGGCCCTGCAGGGCGACGTAGAGGTCGCCGTCCTCGATGCCCTTCGAGGAGAGCGAGACGCCCTCCACCTCGGCCTCGCCGAGGTCGCCCTGCGTGTCGAAGCCGAACTCCTCGGCCAGGCGTGCGAGCGACCGGGGTACCGGATGCTCGGGTCGGAGGCCCTCGCCCATCCGCTCCCTCTCCTCGTTGCGCGTCACCAGGTCGTCGGCAGGTCGGGTGAGCGCGTCCCGGACGGGATCACGCCGTTCGCCTGCAGCACCCGCGCCATCACGTCGCGGAACACGGGTGCGGCCGCCTGGGAGGTGTTCATCTTAGAAGGCGCGTTCAGATCGACGTAGACGACGTACCGCGGCGACTCCGCCGGGGCGACCCCGGCCACCGAGACGAGGTACTGCTTCGAGTAGCCGCCGTGGCCGTCGGACTCCTGCGCCGTGCCCGTCTTGATGCCGACCCGGTAGCCGGGGATCGCGACGTCCTTCGCGAGCCAGCCCTTCGTCGCGACGTCCTCGAGCATCGCGATCGAGCCCTTCGCCGCGGCCGGGGACACGATGCGCGTGCCCGCGGCCACGGGCGTGCGGTGCACCTGGCCGTCGGGCGTCGTGCAGGAGGACACGAGCCGCACGGGCAGCCGCACGCCGCCGTTCGCGAGCGTCGCGTAGGCGCTCGCCATCTGGACCGCGGTGGAGGTGAGGCCCTGGCCGAACATCGTCGCGATGCGGGTCTGGGGATCCCACCTCGACGGCCCCCCGCCGAGGTCGCCGCCCGCCTCCGCGCCGAAGCCGACCGAGGTCGGGGTGCCGAAGCCGAAGCGCTGCAGGTAGCGGTAGCGGACCTCGTCGTTCATCGCCGTCGCGAGCCGGCTGATGCCGGTGTTGCTCGACTGCACGAGCACGCCGGTCAGCGTGAGGTGCTCGGTGGGGTGCGTCTCGCTGTCGGCGATGTTCACGCCGGGCGGGGTCCAGCGGTACGGCGCGACCACCCGCGAGGCCGGCGTCGCGAGGCGCCGGTCGAGCAGCGCCGCGGCGGTGATGGTCTTCATCGTCGAGCCCGGCTCGTAGGGCGCGGTGAAGGCGCGGGAGCCGAGCGAGCCGCTGTCGGTCGACGCGGTGGCGTTCACGTCGTTCGGATCGACCGAGGGCCAGTCGGCGACCGCGAGCAGCCGCCCGGTCCGCACCTCCTCGACGACCACGGATCCCCACTTCGCCCCGGTCTGCTTGGCGCGGGCCGCGAGGGTCTGCTGGGCGAACCACTGCAGGTCGCGGTCGATCGTGAGGGTGACCTCGCCGCCCTGCGTCGCCGGCTTCGTGGTCACCGCGGTGCCGGGGATCGGGGTGCCGTCGAGGGCGCTCTCGTACTCGACGGTGCCGTCGGCGCCCTGCAGGCAGCGGTTCTCGCCGTACTCGATGCCCGCCTGCGCCTCGCCCGAGGAGCCGACGAAACCGACCAGGTTGCCGGCGACCGCGCCGTTCGGGTACACCCGCCGCTGCGACTCGTCGTAGTAGAGCCACGGCACCTGCAGCGCCTTCACCCGCGTCAGCGCCGCGAGCGGCACCGACTTCGCGAGCACCGCGTAGTCCGACGAGCGGTCCTTCGTGAGGGTCCGCTCGACGCCCGGCTCCGGGACGCCCAGAGCGGCGGCGATGCGCGCGGCGGCGGCGTGCACGGATCCGGCCTGCGCCGCGAGCCGCGGCGACGCGGAGACCGTGTAGACCGGGATCCCGCCGGCGAGCACGACCCCGTTCCGGTCGACGATCTCGCCGCGTGTGCCCGGCACCGTGCGCTCCTGGCTGCGGCGGTCCTTCGACTCGGCGCGGAGCGCGTCGGCGTGCACCACCTGCACGTCGACGAGGCGCCCGAGGAAGACCAGGGTCGCCACGACCACGAGCAGCAGCACGAGCACGGGCCGCAGGCCCCGCCGGCGCCTCGGCCCCGCAGGTATCGGTCGCGCAGGCATCGCGCCGACGGTACGCGAGGCCGGCGATCGCCCCGGGGCGACGCTCCGAGGTCGCCCGAGGCGGGCTAGCGGCCCGTCACGAGCGCGTTCGCCACCTCGCCGACGCCGACCGCGCTCCCCCGCGTCGCCGCGGTGCGCGAGCCGAGCACCCGCCCCGAGCCGAGCTCGAGGTAGGCGGGCGCGTCCTGCTGCACCATGCCGAGCGCCGTCGCGGCGGCGGCGAGGTGCTGCGGCGAGGCGAGCACCTGCAGCTGCTCGCGGCCCACCTGCTGCTGCCGCGCGAGCTGCACCGACCGGGTCGTGAGCGCGTCGATGCGGTAGGCGGCGTCCGCGGTGCCGATCGACAGCACGAGCTGCGCGGCGAGCACGCAGCCGACGCCGGCGACGAGGCTCCCGGCGAGCAGCACCTTCGCGCGGCCCACCCTCGGCGACGCGAGCGGCGACCGGGCGGGTGCGAGCGGCGACTCGAGCGGCGGCAGCGGCGCCGGCAGCAGCGCGGCCGCGGCCATCGATGCGGGCGTCGGCCTGCGGACAGGATCGAACGCGAATGCAGAGCTCATGAACAGTCCCCCAACTGTTGCTGGTACTCCAGCCGCTCCTAGCGGAGCGGTACTCCTCGGCCGCGCGGGTTCCCCCGAACCCGTTCGGCCGCCCGGAGCCGCACGGATGCGGCCCGGGGGTTCTGCTGCACCTCCGCGTCGCCCGCACCGGGTGCGCCCCGGGAGAGCATCGTGAAGGTGGGTGCCGCGTCCTCCGGCTCGACCGGCAGTCCCCGAGGGGCGGTCGAGACCGTGCGGGCGGTGATCGCCCGCTTGACGATGCGGTCCTCGAGCGAATGGTACGACAGCACGACGATCCGGCCGTGGAGCGACAGGCGGTCGAGCGCCGCGGGGATCGCGGCCTGGAGCACCTCCAGTTCGCGGTTCACCTCGATGCGGAGCGCCTGGAAGACCCGCTTCGCCGGATGGCCGTGGCCGCTCCTCGCGCGCATCGGCGTGAGCGGCTCGAGCACCGCCACGAGCTCGGCGGAGGTCGTGATCGGACGCGTGCGGCGGGCGGCGACGATGCCGGCGGCGTACCGCCGCGCCAGCTTCTCCTCGCCGTACGTCCAGAGGATGCGCGCGAGCTCGGCCTCGTCGGCGGTGTTCACCACGTCGGCGGCGGTGCGCTCCTCGTCGGGATCCATCCGCATGTCGAGCGGGGTGTCCCGCGAGTAGCTGAAGCCGCGGTCGTCGCGGTCGAGCTGCAGCGACGAGACGCCGAGGTCGAACAGCACGCCCTGCGCGAGCGGCAGCCCGAGCCCGTCGAGCACGTCGGGGATCTCGTCGTAGACGGCCCTCGCGGCTCGGAAGCGCTCGCCGAAGGGCTCGAGGCGCGCGCTCGCGAGCGCGAGGGCCTCGGGGTCGCGGTCGACGCCGACGACCGTGAGGCCGGGGAACTCGGTCAGCAGCGCCTCGCTGTGACCGCCGAGGCCGAGCGTGGCGTCGACGACGACGTCGCCCTCCGCCGACACGGCCGGCCGGAGCAGCTCGACGGTCTCCGGCAGGAGCACGGGCACGTGGAGGGCGGTCGTCATGTCGCGCCGGCCCCCGGCGTCCTTATCGGGCCGTGCCACCGGATCCCCATCCGTGTCCTCGTCCTGCCACCGGGGAAGTGTGTCAGGGCGGGCTCGACGTCCCCCCACCCCTCGACCTGCCGCCGGGGAAGTGGCGTCAGGGAGGAAGGGGCGAGGGCTCGTCACGGCTGGGAGTCGGGTGTCGCGGACCGTCAGAGGATCCCGGGGACCACCTCCCCCGAGGTCTCGGAGAACGCGTCCTCCTGCTCGGCGAGGTAGGTCTCCCACGCCTTCGCGTCCCAGATCTCGACCCGGTCGCCGACGCCGAGCACCGCGAGCTCGCGGTCGAGCCCGGCGTAGGCGCGGAGCGCGGGCGGGATCGTGACCCGGCGCTGCTTGTCGGGCGTCTCGTCGTGGGCGCCCGACAGGAACACGCGGAGGTAGTTGCGCGCATCGCGGCTCGTCACCGGGGCCTGGCGGATCCGCTCGTGCATCCTGCCGAACTCGGCGGCGCTGAACACGTACACGCAGCGCTCCTGCCCGCGGGTCATCACGACGCCCTCTGCGAGCTCGTCCGCGAACTTGGCCGGCAGGATGATCCGCCCTTTCTCGTCGAGTCGGGGCGCGTAGGTACCGAGGAACACGGCACCCCACCCCCTCCGAGTGCTGGTCTTAGCCCCACTTTACTCCACTGCGCTCCACCTCCTCCACCACAGAACGCTTCCGAGGGCTCCGACACGCGCGGATGTGCCGCGGAATGGGGGCACGACCACCTCCCCCGCGCACGCCGTCGACGCCTCCGACGCGCGGCCGGAGCGCGCGGGAACCGCCGAGGGACGCAGGGATCGCGGGGGCGGCGGTGCGCAGTGGAGGGATCGCGGGCCGGTGGAGCGCCGTGGAGGGCGTCCGCGGCCGCGGCGCCGCCCCAGGAACGACGAACGCCCCGTCGCCGGGGTCGGCGCGGGGCGTTCGGGAAGGAGGGGCGGGCGTCAGGCCCGGCGGCGGCGGTCCCAGCGAGCGGTGAGGCGGTCGAGCAGGGGGCTGCGGCGGCGGAGGACGCGCGGCATGCGGCGGCGAGGGTTGCCGACCGCGACGAGCACGCCCGCGAACATGACGGCGAAGCCGACGACCCCGACGATCCACGCCTGGAGGACGACGCCGAGGAGCAGCACCGCGACCCCCGCGAGGCCGAGCAGCACGCCACCGACGACGGCGGTGTAGTTCACGCCGGTGCGGACCCGGCCGACGCTCGCGACGAAATCGGCGTCGCCGTGGTACAGGCTGCGCTCCATCTCGTCGAGCAGTCGCTGCTCCTGCTCCGAAAGCGGCATCCGGACTCCCTCTCCACCGAATGTTGACGGGTCAGGCGACCGTCGCCCGGCCGAGTGTAGCCACGGGAGCCATGGCTAGGCTAGGCGGCGTGAGCGCCGGCGCCAGGCTCGTGGATCTCGTGCAATCCAGGATCGACGGGTTCCTCGACGAGCGCACTCCGATTCTCGCCGCGATCGGCGATGAGGCCGCCGTGTTCGACCGCTTCTCAAGGGACTTTCTGAGGATCGGCAAGCGCTATCGCGCCCGGTTCTGCTACTGGGGATGGCAGGCCGTGCAGGGCGGCGACCGGCTCGAGGATCCGCTCGGTACGGACCCCCGCCGCGACCTTCCGGCGGTGGTGTCCGCGGCCGCCGCGCTCGAGCTGTTCCACGCCGCGGCGCTCGTGCACGACGACCTCATCGACTCCTCCGACACGCGCCGCGGCATGCCCGCCGCGCACCGGCTGTTCGAGCGCGAGCACCGCGTGCGCGACCGGGTGGGCGACGCGGAGCGCTTCGGCCGCTCGTCGGCGGTGCTGCTCGGCGACCTGCTGCTCGTCTGGAGCGACGAGCTGTTCGCCGAAGCCCTCGACGAGCTCGCCGACGAGGGGGCGGGCCGCGCCGCCCGCGCCGAGTTCAACCGGATGCGCATCGACGTGACCGCGGGTCAGTACCTCGACATCGTCGCCGAGGCCGCGTGGCCCGAGGTGCCCGACGAGAAGGCCATCGCCTACGCCGAGCGGGTCATCACGTACAAGTCGGCGAAGTACTCGATCGAGGCGCCGCTCGCGATCGGGGCGTGCCTCGGCCGGGCCCGGCCCGACCAGCTCCACGCCCTCCGCGGCTTCGGCCTGCCGCTCGGCATCGCCTTCCAGCTGCGTGACGACCTGCTCGGCGTCTTCGGCGACAGCGAGGTCACCGGCAAGCCGGCGGGCGACGACCTCGTC
The DNA here is from genome assembly GCF_029846255.1 of Amnibacterium sp. CER49. GTDB lineage: Bacteria > Actinomycetota > Actinomycetes > Actinomycetales > Microbacteriaceae > Amnibacterium. Next base: position 485,198 of record NZ_JARVWQ010000002.1, read on the forward strand.
GAGGGCAAGCGCACGGTGCTCATCGCCCTCGCGCGGCAGGGCCTGCCGATGTCGGCGCGGCGGACGGTCGACGAGCTGCTCGGCGACCCCGACCTCGACCCGGAGCAGGTCGCGGCGCTGCAGGAGACCATCCGCTCCTCGGGGGCGATCGAGGAGGTCGAGCGGATGATCACGGAGAACGTCGACCGCGCGCTCGACGCCCTCGACGGCGCCGACCTGACGCCCGACGCGCTGACCGCGCTGTCGGGGCTCGCCGAGTCGGTGAGCGTCCGCGTCGCTTGAGGCCCGGCTCTCCCCTCGGGCACCGATCCGGTCGAGCGGCCGACCCGCCGCGGATCCGGACCGGGTTGGCGGCGGGTCCGTGATCACGCCCGGGATCAGGCGGTGCGCCCGGGATCAGGCGGCAGAGGCCGGTGGTGCCTGAACGCGGGAGGGGGGCCTGAACGCGGGAAGCGTGCGCGGGCGCTAGAGCGCGAGCGCCTGCGCCACGCGGCGCACCTCGGCCTTGCGGCCGGCGCGCAGCGCGTCGATCGGCGCGGCGCCGAGGCTCTCCTCCTCGTTCAGCAGCCAGAAGACCGCGCTCTCGTCGTCGAAGCCGCTGTCGTTCAGCAGGATCGCGGTGCCGCGCAGCTCGGGCAGCGGCCCGTCGTCGCCGAGGAACGCCGCCGGGATCCGCAGCACGCCGTCCCGTCGCACGGCGAGCAGGTGCCGCTCCTCGATCAGCCGCCGGACGCGGCCCGGGGTGAGGCCGAGCCGCTCCGCGACGTCGGGGATCGGCAGCCAGTCGCGCTCGTCGCCGTTCGCCATGCCTCCAGGATGCCGCACCCGGCTGCCCCCCGAAGACGTGCGGGCACGAGGCGCACCTCCGCGCGAGGCGGTCCCCCGGTTCCGTCGTGCCCGTCGGTACCGTTCCTCCCACGCCTTCCCGGGGGGAGCAAGGCGGAGAGGGAACGATGAGCTCGACGCTGTCCACGGACGGACCGAAGTCGGAGCCGCAGGCGCGGGGGCGCCACGCGGCACCACGCGCGAAGCGGCGCCTGACGCCGCTCGGCGCCGTGCCCGGCACGATCCGGTCGCTCGCCCGCACGTTCGCCGGACCGGCGGGGCTCCCGGTCCCCCATGTCGCGCACGTGGCGGTCCAGGGCCCCGCTCCGTCCGAGAGCGGCGTCGCCGCTGCGTCGCCGGACCGGCTCGCGGGGGCGATCCGTGTCGTCGTCGGACCCGACGAGACCGTCGCCGACATCGCGGCCGCCCACGGCGTCTCGACCGCCGCGGTGCTCGCGCTGAACGGCCTCGGCTGGCGCACACCCGTCCGGGAGGGCGACGAGCTGCTCGTCCGCCCCGCCGCGCGGGCCGCGGACCCGGTCGCGCCCGTCGGCGTGCACGTGGTGCGCGAGGGCGAGACGCTCGACGACCTCGCCGCGCGCCACGGCGTCGCGGTCGCCGCGCTGCTGCTCGCGAACGGGCTGTCGCGCGGCGCGGCACTCCGGGCGGGCTCCGAGCTCGTCGTGCCGGCACCGAAGCGCCGCGCGAGCGGCCCCGTCGTGCTCGCGGGCGACATGCGCGCGAACGCCGCGGGCATCGTCGCCGCGGGCCGGCTGCTCGGCGCTCCGGACGACGCGGTCGTCGTCGCGCTCGCCGCGGCCATGCAGGACTCGTGCCTGCACAACCTCGACTTCGGCGAGGACGACGCGGTGGGCGTGCTGCAGCTGCGCCCGAGCGACGGCTGGGGCACCGAGGCCGAGCTCCTCGACCCGCGGAAGGCGGCGACCGCGTTCCTCCGCGGTCCGCGCTTCCCCGGCGGCGGGACGCGCGGCCTGCTCGAGCTGCCCGGCTGGGAGTTCCTCGCCGTCGGCGAGGTCGCGACCGCGGTGCTGCTGCGCGGCACCGCGACCGGCTACGGGCGCTGGGAGCGCAGCGCCCGCTCCTGGCTCGAGGACCTCGACCGGGGCCGTTGAGCCCGGTACCGGATCGGGCCAGTCCGCGGCACGCCGGGCGCGGCCCCCGGCAGGTGCGAGGGCCGTTCGTAGACTGCCCGGCGTGACCGCGGCGCCTCCCGATCCGATGGTCGGGCGCCTGCTCGACAGCCGGTACCAGATCCGCGCCCGCATCGCGCGAGGCGGCATGGCGACCGTGTACCTCGCCACCGATCTGCGCCTCGACCGTCGCGTCGCGGTGAAGATCATGCATCCGCACCTCGCCGACGACGCGAGCTTCCGCGACCGCTTCATCCAGGAGGCGCGCAGCGCGGCCCGCCTGGCGCACCCGAACGTCGTCAACGTCTTCGACCAGGGTCAGGACGCGGGGCTCGCGTACCTCGTCATGGAGTACCTGCAGGGCATCACCCTGCGGGACCTGCTCGGCGAGTACGGCCGGCTCACGCCGGAGCAGACGATCGACATCCTCGAGGCGGTGCTCGCGGGCCTCGTCGCGGCGCACAAGTCGGGCATCATCCACCGCGACCTGAAGCCCGAGAACGTGCTGCTCGCCGACGACGGCCGCATCAAGATCGGCGACTTCGGCCTCGCCCGCGCCGCGACGAGCCACACGGCGAGCGGGCAGGCGCTGCTCGGCACGATCGCGTACCTCTCCCCCGAGCTCGTCACCCGGGGCATCGCGGACACCCGCAGCGACGTCTACGCGGTCGGCATCATGATGTACGAGATGCTCGTCGGCGAGCAGCCCTTCAAGGGCGAGCAGCCGGTGCAGATCGCCTACCAGCACGCGAACGACTCGGTGCCCGCGCCGTCGCTGAAGAACCCGTCGGTGCCGCCGGCGCTCGACGACCTGACGCTCTGGGCCACCGCGCGCGACCCGGAGCAGCGGCCCCGCGACGCCCGCGCGATGCTCGACCACCTCTTCGAGCTGCAGCACGCGATGCGCGACGACCAGGCGCCGGCGCAGCGCACGAGCGTCCTGCCCTCCGCCGCGGCGACGCGCGTGCTCGAGCCGGCCGCGCCCCCGGCTCCGGTGCCGATGCGGCCCCGGGCGAGCGCACCGGTGCCCGTCGGCGCGGTCGCCCGCCTGCAGGCCGCGACGACGAAGGCGCACAAGCGCGGGGCGTGGGCGTTCGCGATCGTGCTGGTCGCGGGCCTCGTCGCCGCCTGCACGGGCTGGGCGCTCGGCGCCGCGGGCGCCCCGGCCGCCCGGGGCGCGAGCCTCACCGGCTTCACGACCACGGCGGGCCGCGTGCCGGCCGTGCGCGGGCTCAGCACGCCCGAGGCGCTGCGGGCGCTCCACGCCGCCGAGCTCGCGCTCGGCCCGGTGCTGCACCGGGCGGCCGGTGGCCCGGAGGGCTCGGCGCTCGCCGTGCTCGACGCGTCCGGGCACACGCTGCGCGCGGGCGCCACGCCGGCGCCCGGGGTGCGCGTCCGGCTCGTGGTCGCCGGCGGCCAGTAGCCGCTCGGTCCCGCCGGACTCAGCGGCTGCGCCGCTGCCCGAGCTCCTCGGCGACGAGGAAGGCGAGCTCGAGCGACTGCATGTGGTTCAGTCGCGGGTCGCAGAGCGATTCGTACCGGGTCGAGAGGGTCTCCTCGTCGATGTGCTCGGAACCGCCGAGGCACTCGGTCACGTCGTCGCCCGTGAGCTCGACGTGGATGCCACCCGGCCAGGTGCCGGCGTGCCGGTGCGCCTCGAAGAACCCGCGCACCTCGTCGACGACGTCGTCGAAGCGACGGGTCTTGTAGCCGGTCGGCGTGGTGATGCCGTTGCCGTGCATCGGGTCGGTGATCCAGAGCGGCGTCGACTCGAACCGCTGCGCGGCCTCGAGCAGCGGCGGCAGCGCGTCGCGGATGCGACCCGCGCCCATGCGCGTGATGAGCGTGAGCCGGCCGGGCTCGCGGTCCGGATCCACGAGGTCGACGAGCCGCTCGAGCTCGTCGGCCGTCATGGCCGGGCCGACCTTCACGCCGATCGGGTTGCGGATGCGGGAGACGAAGTCGAGGTGCGCGTGCCCGAGCTGCCGGGTGCGCTCGCCGATCCAGACGAAGTGCGCCGAGGTGTCGACGGGCGTGCCGTTGCGGGAGTCGATGCGGGTCATCGCCCGCTCGTACTCCATGAGCAGCGCCTCGTGGGCGGTGTAGAACTCGACGCGCTTCAGCTCGTCGAAGTCCGCGCCCGCCGCCTCCATGAACCGCACGGCCCGGTCGATCTCGCCGGCGAGGCCCTCGTAGCGCTGGTTCGCGGGGTTCGTCGCGAACCCCCTGTTCCAGCTGTGCACCTCGCGGAGGTCGGCGAAGCCGCCCTGCGTGAACGCCCGCACCAGGTTCAGCGTGGCCGCCGCCGTGTGGTAGCCGCGGACCAGGCGCTGCGGGTCGTGGGCGCGGGACGCGGCGGTGAACTCGTAGCCGTTCACCATGTCGCCGCGGTAGGCGGGCAGCGTCGTGCCGTCGCGGGTCTCGGTGTCGCTCGAGCGGGGCTTCGCGAACTGCCCCGCCATCCGGCCCATCTTCACCACCGGCACGGACGCGCCGTAGGTGAGCACGACCGCCATCTGCAGGATCGTCTTCACGCGGGAGCGGATCTGATCGGCGGTCGCGCCGGAGAAGGTCTCGGCGCAGTCGCCGCCCTGGAGCACGAACGCGCGCCCCGCGGCCGCGGCGGCGAGCCGCGCGCGCAGCTGGTCGATCTCGCCCGCGAAGACGAGCGGCGGCAGCGCGGCGATCTCGGCGGCGACCGCCTCGACGGCCCCGCCGTCGGGCCAGGTGGGCTGCTGGGCGACGGGCAGCGTGCGCCAGTGGTCGAGGCCGGCGAGGACCTCGGGACGCGCGGCGACGACGGGTTCGGTGGCGGACATCGTCGTTCACGCCGCCTTCGCCGGCGCGGCCTGCCGCAGCGTGCTCGCGTACACGTCGAGGTACTCCTGGCCCGAGAGGCGGGCGATCGCGACCATGATCTCGTCGGTGATCGACCGGAGGATGAAGCGGTCGGACTCGAGCCCGTCGAAGCGGGAGAAGTCGAGCGGCTCGCCGATGACGACGCCGATGCGGCGCACCTTCGGGATGCGGCGCCCGATGGGCATCGCCTTCTCGGTGTCGATCATCGCGACGGGGATCACCGGCACGTGACCCTCGAGGATCATGCGGGCGACGCCCGTTCGGCCGCGGAAGAGCTTGCCGTTCGGGCTGCGGGTGCCCTCGGGGTAGATGCCGAGCAGGTCGCCGCGGCGGAGCACCTGCAGCCCGGTCTGCAGCGACGCCTCGGACGCCTTCCCCCCGGAGCGGTCGATGGACAGCTGGCCGAGCGAGTTCATGAGCCAGCGGATCACGAAGCCGCGCAGGCCGCGGCCCGTGAAGTAGTCGCTCTTCGCGAGGAAGTAGACGGGACGCTTCACCGCGAGCGGCAGGAAGATCGAGTCGATCACCGACAGGTGGTTCGAGGCGAGGATCGCGGGACCCGAGTCGGGCACGTTCTCGAGCCCGGTCGCCCACGGCCGGAAGGTCGAGCGGATGTAGGGACCCGCGAACAGGTTCTTCAGCAGGAAGTACAGCACGCTTCGGACAGCCCTTTCGCCGGCCTGAAACGCTACCGGACGGCCGCGCCCACCGCGGACGCGTGCCTCAGGCGCGGGAGCGGTACTCGTGGATCGGGTCGCCGAAGTGGATGCGCGCGAGGTCGGCCGCCCCGACGGCGCCCGCGTCGTTCAGCATCTCGGCGACCGCGAACGAGGGCTCGGGGTGGTAGCCGCGCGCGGGCAGGTGCTCGAGGTACGCCGCCCGGATGGGGTCGAGCAGCTTGTCGCCCGAGCTCGCGACGCCGCCGCCGATCACGAAGAGCTGCGGGTCGAGCACCGCGGAGAGGCTCGCGGCGGCCTGCCCGAGCCACGAGCCGAGCTGCCGGAGGGCGGCGAGGGCGCCCGGGTCGTCGTCGTCGACGAGCGCGGCGATCGCGGCGCCGTCGAGGGTGCCGCCGGCGGCCGCCCGCGCCTCGGCGAGCGGCACACCGATGCCGCCGCCGTCGGCGATCGCGTTGGCCATCCGCAGCAGGGCCCGCCCGGATCCGTACTGCTCGATGCAGCCGCGCGCGCCGCAGCCGCACGGCAGCCCGTCGGGCACGACCCGGAGGTGGCCGAGCTCGCCCGCGACCCCGAACCCGCCGCGCAGCAGCCGGTCGTCGGCGACGACCGCGCCGCCGACGCCGGTGCCGCTCGTGATCATGACCATGTCGGAGACGAGCCGGCCCGCGCCGTAGCGGAACTCGGCCCAGCCCGCGGCGTTCGCGTCGTTCTCGATGATCACGGGCAGCGACAGGCGCGCCTCGAGGCGCTGGCGGAAGGGCTCGTTGCGCCAGCGGATGTTCGGGGCGTAGTAGACGATCGACTGGCCCGCGTCGATGAAGCCGGCGGCCGCGACGCCGACGGCCAGGGTGCGGCCGCCCGCGAGGTCCTGCACCATCTCGACGACGCTCGTCTCGAGGGCGCCGGGGTCGCCCGCGTCGGTCGCGACGCGGCGGGACTCGACGATCGTGCCGAGCTCGTCGACGAGGGCTCCGGCGATCTTCGTGCCTCCGATGTCGATGCCGATCGCCTGCACGGACCGGAGTCTAGGGTGCCCGCTACGATCGAGGTCCCGCCGATCGGCGGTGACGCGAGGAGCCTTCACGTGCAGGAGATCGAGGCGCGGGCGCTGGCGCCGGCGGAGCCGGCGCTGAACGTCGCCGACCTCCTCGCCCTGCGTGTGCGCAGCACGCCCGGCCGCCCGCTGTTCGCGAAGCCGCAGGGCGACGGCTGGCACGACGTGACCGCCGCCGCCTTCGAGCGCGAGGTGATCGCCGTCGCGAAGGGCCTCGTCGCATCCGGCGTCGAGCCCGGCGACCGCATCGGGCTGCTCGCTCGCACGAGCTACGAGTGGACGCTCGTCGACTTCGCCGCCTGGTACGCGGGCGCCCTCGTCGTGCCGGTGTACGAGACGAGCGCGCCCGAGCAGGTGCGATGGATCCTCACCGACTCCGGCGCCCGCGGCGTCGTCGTCGAGACGGCCGAGCACTACACACGGGTCGACGAGGTGCTGCCCGATCTGCCCGACGTCGACCTCGTCTGGCAGCTCCACCTCGGCGACCTCGCGAAGCTCGCCGAGCGCGGCCGCGGGATCGACGACGCCGAGATCGACCGGCGGCGGCAGCTCGCCACCGAGACCGACGTCGCCACGATCATCTACACGGCGGGCACCACCGGGCGCCCCAAGGGGTGCGTGCTCACGCACGGCAACTTCGTCGAGCTCGCCCGCAACACGACCCTCGCGATCCCCGAGGTCGTCAACGAGCGCGCGTCGACGCTCCTCTTCATCACCCTCGCGCACGTGTTCGCACGCTTCATCTCGGTGCTCGCCGTGCACGGCGGCGTGCAGGTCGGGCACCAGGCCGACACGTCACGGCTGCTGCCGGCGCTCGCGTCGTTCCAGCCGACGTTCCTGCTCGCGGTCCCCCGGGTGTTCGAGAAGGTCTACAACTCCGCCGAGCAGAAGGCCGAGAGCAGCGGCCGCGGCGACGTCTTCCGCTGGGCGGCCGCCACCGGCATCGCCTGGAGCGAGGCGAAGGACGCGGGTCACGTGCCCGCGGCGCTCGCCGCGAAGTACGCGGTCGCGAACGCGCTCGTGTTCCGCACCCTGCGCCGGGCGCTCGGCGGGCACGTCCGGTGGGCCGTGTCCGGGTCGGCGCCGCTCGGCGTGCGGCTCGGGCACTTCTACCGGGCCATCGGCGTGACGATCCTCGAGGGCTACGGGCTCACCGAGACGACGGCGCCGACCACCGTCAACCGGCCGTCGCGCTTCAAGATCGGCACGGTCGGCACGGTGCTGCCGGGCATCGCGGTGCGCATCGCCGACGACGGCGAGGTCGAGACCCGTGGCATCCAGGTGTTCCGCGAGTACTGGCGGAACCCCGAGGCGACCGCCGAGACGTTCGACGACGGGTGGTTCCGCACCGGCGACCTCGGCCGCCTCGACGACGATGGCTACCTCACGATCACCGGCCGCAAGAAGGAGATCATCGTCACCGCGGGCGGCAAGAACGTCGCGCCCGCCGAGCTCGAGGACGCGATGCGGGCGAACCCGATCGTGAGCCAGGTGGTGGTCGTCGGCGACGGGCGCCCGTTCATCGCCGCGCTCGTCACGCTCGACGCCGACATGCTGCCCACCTGGCTCACGAACCACGGCGAGGACCCGTCCCTCTCCCCTGCGCAGGCGGCCGAGCTGCCGGCGGTGCGCGACGAGGTGCAGCGGGCCGTCGACGCCGCGAACACGCACGTGTCCCGGGCGGAGGGCATCCGCGCCTTCGCGATCCTGCCCACGGACTTCAGCGAGGCCGACGGCACGTTGACGCCGAAGCTGAGCATCAAGCGGCACGTCATCCTCGAGCGGCACGCCGCCGACATCGAGCGCCTCTACAGCGACGCGAAGCGCAGCCGCGAGACCGCGGCGCACTGACCTCCGGCCCGGCGCCGAGGCCGCCCTCAGGGGGTGCGGCTCAGGAACCAGGGCGACCGGCGCACCGCCGCCATCGCCTCGCGGCGCACCTCGGGCTCGAGCCGCTGCAGGTAGACCCGGCCGTCGAGGTGGTCCTGCTCGTGCTGCAGCGCCTCGGCCAGCACCCCCTCACCGACGACCTCAGCCGTGCTCCCGTCGAGCAGCCGGCCGGTCGAGCGCGCCCAGGGGTGGCGGCGGATCGGGAAGCTGAGGTCGGGCACGGAGAGGCAGCCCTCGTCGAACAGCGTCGGCTCGCCGCGCACCTCGGCGAGCTCGGGGTCGAGCAGGTAGCCGACCTGCCCGTCGACGTTGTAGGCGAAGGCGCGGGTGGCGACGCCGATCTGGTTCGCGGCGACGCCCGCGCGTCCGGGCACCCTCACGGTGTCGAGCAGGTCCTGCACGAGGGCCTCGAGCCGCTCGTCCGGCTCCCCCGCGGGCTCGGCCACGGTGCGCAGCACCGGGTCGCCGAAGAGTCGGATGTCGCGGACGGTCACGCCGTCAAGCGTGTCAGACCTCGACCTCGCGCCTCGCCGGGAGCCCGTCGACGACGAGCGCCGCGAGCTCGCGCGACGCGTCCTTCGTGGTCTGCTTCAGGTCCTTGTACGAGACGACGGAGCCGGCGGCGAGCTGCGCGTCGTAGGGGATGCGCACGATCGCGCGCACGCGGCTCGCGAAGTGGGTCTCGATCTCGTCGAGCTTCACGAGACTCGTGCCGTGCGTCGCCGTGTTGATCGCGACGACGGCGTTGCGGACGAGGTCGCCGTACCCGTTCGCCTCGAGCCACGTGAGGGTCTCGGAGGCGAGCCGCGCCTCGTCGACGCTGCCGCCCGACACGATCACGACGGAGTCCGCCCGCTGGAGCGTCGCCCGCATGACCGAGTGGACGATGCCGGTGCCGCAGTCGGTGAGGACGATCGAGTAGTAGCGAGCGGCGAGGTCGGCGACGACGTTGTAGTCGTTCTCGTCGAACGCCTCCGAGAGCAGTGGGTCGGTGTCCGACGCGAGGATGTCGAGGCGCGTCTCGTCGCGGGAGACCAGCGTGCTGAAGTCGGTGAAGCCGGTGATCGCGCTCGCACGGGTGACGACGTCGCGGACGGTCGCGCGGGTCTGCTTGGGCACCCGCTCGGACAGCGTGCCGCGGTCCGGGTTCGCGTCGACGGCGATGATGCGGTCCTCGCGCAGCGTGGCGAGGGTCATGCCGAGCAGCGTTGTGACGGTCGTCTTGCCGACGCCGCCCTTGCGGGTGAGCACCGGCACGAACCGGGTGCCGCCCTCGAACTGCTTCGCGATGCGGCCCGCCTGCTCCTTGCGGATGCGCTCGATCGCGGAGTCGCCGAGGTTCAGCTTCTTGAAGGTGGCGGCGTAGACGAACCTGTTCCACGTGCCGGTCGGCGCCTGCCGCGGCCGCCCGCCGCCCTCGATGAGGCGGTCGGGCGTGAGCATCGCCGCCGACTCGGGCTCACCCGCGGGCGTGCCGGCGCGGCGCTCGCGCCTCGTCGCGGTGCCTGCGCCGTCGAGTCGCGGGACCTCGCCGGTCGCGCCGGGCAGGTGGCCGCCGAGCGGACCGTGCGGGCTGACCCGCGCGCCGCCCAGCAGGGCGTCGTAGGCGGCGCCGGTGCGGCGCGGGACGGCGGGCATGCCGCCGGTGGTGCGCGGCAGGCCTCCCGTGGTGCGCGGAACGGGACCGGTCGTGCGCGCGATCGCGCCCGTGCTGAACGCCTGGGGGCCGGTGACCCGGTCGCCGCTCGGGCGCCACGGCTCGGGGGCGGCCTCGATCGCCGGGACGTCACCCGTGCTCGCGAGGAGCGAGATGCTCGCCGTGCCGGCCGGGGCGAGCCCGCCGGGGTCGATCGTGCTGTCGTCGATGCGGACCCGCGCCTCGTCCTCGGGCATCTCGCTCCGCGGCAGGGGCGGCAGCTCGACTTCGATGGAGGGGTGCTCGGCCAGGCGGGCGCGCTCCTCGAGCAGGCGGGTGAGACCCGGCCGGACCAGCGTGCCGGTGTGCGTCGCGCGAGCGGGACGGACGTCCTCGTGCTCGGGGGCGGCGGACGCGACGTCGGGGACCGCCGCGGACGCGACGCCGACCTCGTCCCCGGCGGCGCGGGTCACGAGGCTCACCTGGAGCGGCTCGTCGTGGCGCGACGCGTCGCCGTGGCCTGCGGGCAGGTCCGGCTTCTTGCGCTTGTTCGCCACGGCTTCAGCTCCCTTGACGGGGGTCACGGGTTCGACTCTAACTTGAGGGTTGCGCCGTCCCCCGGAGGCGCGCCACGCGGGTTGGGGGCGTGTCGCGGGCGCCGGAGCTCTGGGCGTCGCCGCGGGGTGGAGCCAGGAGGGGAGGCCATTTCTGGCCTCCCCCGCGACCCCAGCGCCGGAGCCCGTCCCGGGCTCCGGAGGACGACGAGCCCGAGTCCGCGCCCGCCGCGTCGCTCATTCCACCACGACGAGCAGATCCCCCGCCTCGACCTGCGCGGTGCCCTGCACCGCGAGCCGGCCGACGGAGCCGGCGACGGGCGTCGTGATCGACGCCTCCATCTTCATGGCCTCGATCGTCGCGATCGTCTCGCCGGGCTCGACCCGCTGCCCCTGCTCGACCTTGACGGTGACGACCCCCGCGAAGGGCGCGCCGACGTGGCCGGCGCGGTTCGGGTCGGCCTTCTCCGCCGACCGGGTCACGACCGTGATGCTCCGGTCGCGCACGTACACGGGTCGGAGCTGCCCGTTCAGGGTGGTCATGACCGTGCGCATGCCCTTGTCGTCGGCCTCGCCGATCGCCTCGAGCCCCACGAACAGCAGCACGCCCCGGCCGATGCGCACGATGTGCTCGGCCCCGGGCTGCAGCCCGTAGAGGTAGTCGGCGGTGTCGAGCACGGAGAGGTCGCCGAACTGCTCGCGCTGCTCGGTGAAGATGCGCGTCGGCCCCGGGAACAGCAGGCGGTTCAGGGTCGCGCGACGGGTGGCGCCGTCGCCGTCGAGCGCGGCCCGGTCGTCATCGGAGAGCGGCGTGACGCCCACCTTCACGTCGCGGCCGGCGAGCACCCGGCTCCGGAACGGCTCCGGCCACCCGCCGGGCAGGTCGCCGAGCTCACCGGCCATGAAGCCGATCACCGAGTCGGGGATGTCGTAGCGCTCGGGGTGCTCCTCGAAGTCGTGCGGGTCGGCCTCGGTGGCCGCCAGCTGGAGGGCGAGGTCGCCGACGACCTTCGACGACGGCGTCACCTTCGGGATGCGCCCGAGGATCTCGTTCGAGGCGGCGTAGAGGTCCTCGATCAGCTCGAACCGGTCGGCGAGCCCGAGCGCGATCGCCTGCTGGCGGAGGTTCGAGAGCTGGCCGCCCGGGATCTCGTGCTTGTAGACCCGGCCCGTCGGCCCCGGCAGACCGGACTCGAACGGCTTGTAGAGGCCGCGGACGGCCTCCCAGTACGGCTCGAGGTCGGACACGGCCTGCAGCGGGATGCCGGTGTCGCGCTCGGTGTGCGCGAGCGCGGCGACGAGTGCCGAGAAGGAGGGCTGGCTCGTCGTGCCGGCCATCGGCGCGCTCGCCACGTCGACCGCGTCCGCCCCCGCGGCGCTGGCGGCGAGCAGCGTGGCGAGCTGGCCGCCCGCGGTGTCGTGCGTGTGCACGTGCACGGGGAGCTCGAACTCCTGGCGCAGCGCGGTGACGAGCTTCGCGGCGGCGAAGGGGCGCAGCAGGCCCGCCATGTCCTTGATGGCGAGCACGTGCGCACCCGCCTGCACCATCTGCTCGGCGAGGCGCAGGTAGTAGTCGAGCGTGTACAGCGTCTCGTTCGGGTCGAGGAGGTCCGCGGTGTAGCAGAGGCCCGTCTCGGCGACGGCGGTACCGGTGGCGAGCACCGCGTCGACCGCCGGCCGGATCTGCGCCACGTCGTTCAGCGCGTCGAAGATGCGGAACACGTCGACGCCGGTCGCGGCGGCCTCACGCACGAACGCGTCGGTCACCTCGGTCGGATACGGGGTGTAGCCGACCGTGTTGCGGCCGCGGAGCAGCATCTGGATCGCGACGTTCGGCAGCGCCTCCCGCAGCGTGGCGAGCCGCTCCCAGGGGTCCTCGCCGAGGAAGCGCAGCGCGACGTCGTAGGTCGCGCCGCCCCACGCCTCGACGGTGAGCAGCTGCGGGGTGAGCCGCGCGACGTGCGGCGCGACGGCAGCGAGGTCGCGGGTGCGCACGCGGGTGGCGAGCAGCGACTGGTGCGCGTCGCGGAAGGTGGTCTCGGTGACGGCGAGCGCGGTCTGCTCGCGGAGCGCCTTCGCCCAGCCCGCGGGGCCGAGCTCGAGCAGCCGCTGCCTCGAACCCGCGGGAGCCGGTGCGTGCAGGTCCACGGCGGGCAGCTTGTCGGCGGGCCGGGGTCCGCGGGGCAGGGCGCCGTTCGGCTGGTTCACCGTGACGTCGGCGAGGTGGTTCAGGATCTTCGTGCCGCGGTCGCGCGACGGGTTCTGGCGGAAGAGCCCCGGACGCTCCTCGATGAACGAGGTCGAGAGGTCGCCGGCGGCGAACGACGGGTCGTCGAGCACGGCCTGCAGGAACGGGATGTTCGTGGCGACGCCGCGGATGCGGAACTCGGCGAGGGCCCGCTTCTCGCGGGCGACGGCGGCCCCGAAGTCGCGGCCCCGGCAGGTGAGCTTCGCGAGCATCGAGTCGAAGTGCGGGCTGATCTGCGCGCCCGGGTTGATCGTGCCGCCGTCGAGGCGCACGCCCGCACCGCCCGGCGACCGGTAGGTGGTGATGCGGCCGGTGTCGGGACGGAAGTTCGCGTTCGGGTCCTCGGTCGTGATGCGGCACTGCAGCGCCGCCCCGCGGATCCGCAGGTCCTCCTGGCGGAGCCCGAGATCGGCCATCGTCTCCCCCGCGGCGATGCGCATCTGCGACTGCACGAGGTCGACGTCGGTGATCTCCTCCGTCACCGTGTGCTCGACCTGGATGCGGGGGTTCATCTCGATGAAGACGTGCTCCCCCGCACGGTCGCCCGCGGTGTCGAGCAGGAACTCGACGGTGCCGGCGTTCACGTAGCCGATCGACTCGGCGAAGGCGACGGCGTCGCGGTAGAGGGCTTGCCGGACGTCGTCGGAGAGGTTCGGCGCCGGAGCGATCTCGACGACCTTCTGGTGCCGCCGCTGCACGGAGCAGTCGCGCTCGAAGAGGTGCAGGGTGGTGCCCGCGCCGTCGGCGAGGATCTGCACCTCGATGTGCCGCGGCCGCAGCACGGCCTGCTCGAGGAACATCGTGGGGTCGCCGAAGGCGCTGTCGGCCTCGCGCATCGCGCTCTCGAGCGCCTCCGCCAGGTCCTCGCGGCGCTCGACGCGCCGCATGCCGCGGCCGCCACCGCCCGCGACGGCCTTCGCGAAGATCGGGAAGCCGATGCCGTCCGCGGCGGCGAGCAGCTCCTCGAGGTCGCTGCTCGGCGCCGACGACCTGAGCACCGGCACGCCGGCGGCGATCGCCTGCTCCTTCGCGGTCACCTTGTTGCCGGCGGAGCGGAGCACGCGGGCGGGCGGCCCGATGAAGGTGATGCCGTTCGCCTCGCACGCCTCGGCGAGGCCGGGGTTCTCGGACAGGAAGCCGTAGCCCGGGTAGACGGCGTCGGCACCCGACTCCTTCGCGACGCGGATGATCTCGGCCACGTCGAGGTAGGCGCGCACCGGGTGCCCGGGCTCGCCGATCAGGTAGGCCTCGTCGGCCTTCTGCCGGTGCAGCGAGTCGCGGTCCTCGTACGGGAAGACCGCGACGGTGCGCGCGCCCAGCTCGTACGCGGCCCGGAAGGCACGGATGGCGATCTCGCCGCGGTTGGCGACCAGGATCTTCTCGAACACTTCGCCGGACTCCTCGCTGTCGACGCGCGGGGGGTGTCGTCCCCGGAGACTCCCCGGGCACGCCGCTAACCTAGTGGCCGTGCATGTGCTGAGCGTCTCCTCGCTGAAGGGCGGCGTCGGGAAGACGACGGTGACGCTGGGCCTCGCATCCGCGGCCTATGCGAAGGGTGTCCCGACCCTCGTCGTCGATCTCGACCCGCAGGCCGATGTCTCGACCGGCATGGACGTGCCCGTCTCGCCGGTGAACGTGGCCGACGTGCTCGCCTCGCCGAAGGAGAAGACGGTCCGCCAGGCCATCACGCCGAGCGGCTGGACGCGCGGACGCGGCGGCATCATCGACGTGATGGTCGGGTCGCCGTCCGCCATCAACTTCGACGGGCCGCACCCGTCGGTGCGCGACATCTGGAAGCTCGAGGAGGCCCTCGCGCACGTCGAGGCCGAGTACGACCTCGTGCTCGTCGACTGCGCGCCGAGCCTCAACGCCCTCACGCGCACCGCGTGGGCCGCGAGCGACCGGGTCACGGTCGTCACGGAGCCGGGCCTGTTCTCGGTGGCCGCAGCCGACCGCGCCCTGCGCGCGATCGAGGAGATCCGCCGCGGCCTGTCGCCGCGCCTCCAGCCGCTCGGGATCGTCGTGAACCGCGCGCGCATGCAGAGCCTCGAGCACCAGTTCCGCATCAAGGAGCTGCGCGACATGTTCGGCCCGCTGGTGCTCAGCCCGCAGCTGCCGGAGCGCACGTCGCTGCAGCAGGCGCAGGGCGCGGCGAAGCCGCTGCACGTGTGGCCGGGTGAGAGCGCCCAGGAGCTCGCGGGCATGTTCGACCAGCTGCTCGAGCGCATCCTGCGCACGGGACGCGTCGGCGAGTACGCGACGGGCCCGGTCCAGCAGGTCGCGAAGGGCGCCTGAGCCCCTCCCCTGCGCGGTCGCGGTCCCCGACCGTGCGGCCTCCGCGTCGCGGCCGTCCGGGACCGCGTGTAGGTACTTCGCCCTGGCGTAGGTACTGAAGCCGCGTGTCGCACCTACACGAGGGCGGATCACCTACACGCGGTACTCGGCCGGACGCCGCGGTGGACGTCGCGCGGTAGCCGTGGTTCCGCGGTACGCATGCCGACCGCGTCGCGCCAGCAGCGCCGTGTGCCCCGTGGGTATGCCGTGGGGAGACCAGTAGGCGTCCGTGCGCATACAGGCGTCCCCACGGCATGCGGAAGCGCTCGCGGCCGGAGACGCGACGCGGGTGCCCGCGCCGATCAGGTCGGCGCGGGCACCCGCGGAAGTCGTCGCTGCTGCGGAAGGCTCAGCCGGCGGCCCGCGCCGCGCGGCGCTGCGCCAGCTCGTCCATCGGGTCCGAGGTCTCGGCGTCGAGCTCGACGAGGTTCGACTCGACCTCGCGGAGCACCTTGCCCACCGCGATGCCGAACACACCCTGGCCGCGGTTGACGAGGTCGATGACCTCCTCGTTCGACGTGCACAGGTACACGCTCGCGCCGTCGCTCATCAGCGTGGTCTGCGCGAGGCTCGTGATGCCCGCGTCACGAAGCTGCTCGACCGCGGTGCGGATCTGCTGCAACGACACCCCCGTGTCGAGCAGGCGCTTCACGAGCTTGAGCACCAGGATGTCGCGGAAGCCGTACAGCCGCTGGGAGCCGCTCCCCGCCGCCCCGCGGATCGTCGGCTCGACGAGTCCTGTCCTCGCCCAGTAGTCGAGCTGCCGGTACGTGATCCCCGCGGCCCGCGCGGCGATCACGCCGCGGTAGCCAGCAGAGTCGTCCAACTCCGGCATGCCGTCTGTGAACAGCAAGCCGAGGTCGTACCGGTCTTCGCTCCGGTTCACCTCAGTCATGTAGGACTGCCTTCCACCCCCCATGCGCCCCCGCCAACGGCGGGGCCGCGTTCGGAGGTCACGCTACAGAGCGGGAGCCCCTCGGGCAACGACATCCGGACACGGGGGTCTGGCGTGTCGCACCGGGTATGGGGCAGGGGGTCACGACGCGTGCTTCGCGAGGGCCTGCTTCACGAGCGCCGACCGGACGGTCTCGATGCGGTTCGCGAGCTCGATCGCGCGCTCGTCGGCCTTCGCCCGGCTCGCCGCGTCGGGCCGCCGGCGCATCGGCAGCAACGCGTTCGCGACGAGCTCGATCTCGCGCTCGGCGGCGATGCGCATGGCCCGCAGGTGCCGGGGCTCGATGCCCGCGACGCGGAGGTCGACGAGCGCCTTCAGCGTCGCGACCGCGGTCTCGTCGTACGCGTCGGTCGCCGGCATCAGCCCGTTCGAGACCGCGTCGTTCAGCAGGTCGGCCTTCGCCTCGGTCTCGGCGAGCAGCTCGTCGCGCGTGAAGCGGCGCTCGGTGCCGAGGATCGACGGCGCACCGGCGGCGGTGCCCGGCCAGGCCGGCTCGCGGCCGGCATCGAGGTCGGCGAGGTACTTGCGGATGACCTTGAGCGGCAGGTAGTGGTCGCGCTGCATGAGCAGCACGAGCGTGATGCGCTCGATGTCGGCCTGGGTGAAGCTGCGGTAGCCGGACGCGGTGCGTGCCGGCTGGATGAGGCCGCGGTCCTCGAGGAAGCGCAGCTTCGACGGGCTGAGCTCGGGGAAGTCGTCCGCGAGCCGGCCGAGCACCTGCCCGATGCTGAACGTGGTGGGCAGCGTCGCCGGCTCGCGACGCTGCGGCAGCACGGCGCTCACCTCGCGGCGAGGCGGGCGAGGTCGAGGCGCGAGGCGTAGAAGGTGAGCCGGAACTTGCCGATCTGCACCTCGGCCCCGTCGGAGAGGAGCGCCGTCTCGATGCGGACGCCGTCGAAGTAGGTGCCGTTCAGGCTGCCGAGATCCTTCACCTCGAAGGCCGTGCCGTGGCGCGTGAACTGCGCGTGGCGACGGGAGACGGTGACGTCGTCGAGGAAGATGTCGGCCGACGGGTGCCGCCCCGCGATGGTGACGTCCTGGTCGAGGAGGAACCGCGCCCCCACGTTCGGGCCGCGGCGCACGACGAGCAGGGCCGAGCCCGACGGCAGCGCGTTCACCGCGGCCTGCTCCTCGGAGGAGCGGCCCTGCATGGCGGCGAGCTGGGAGCCGAACTCGTAGCCGAACGACGCGGTGGTCTCGGGGCCCGTGTAGGCCTCGTGACGGCGTCCTCGGCGGCGATCGTCGCGCTCATCGACCATTCGGCGACCTCCTTCGGCGCTCCAGGCTAGCGGGTCCCCTCGGCGTGTCGTTCCGCCTCGGTCGATCCGCCGTCGCATCGGGATGCCGGATGCGGCATCGAGTCTCAAGTAGAGCACGAGGGCCGGGACCGCCGCCAGGTGCGGGCGCCGCTGCGCCGCTTCCGGCCGTCGTCGGACGCCGCCGCTACCGTGACGACATGTCCTGCATCCGGTTCAACACCTCGGCGCAGCGCACGGCCATGCGGCAGGACGGCAGGAGCCTCTCCGCGGCGGATGCCGCGGTGCTGCACCTCGCGCCGCCCGTGACCGAGAGCAAGATCGCGCGGCTGCGGCTGCTCGCCGGGTCGCCGCAGCCGGGCATCAGGCAGAGCGTCGCCTCGAACCGGCACGCGCCCGCCGACCTGCTCGAGGCGCTCGCGGCCGACGCCGATCCCGCGGTGCGGGGCGAGGTGGCCCGCAACGAGACGGTCCCGCAGAGCCTGCTCACGGCGCTCGCGGGCGACCGCGACCCGCGGGTGCGCTGCTGGGTCGTGCTGAACCCGGGCCTCCCGCTGCCGCTCGTCGAAGGCCTGGCGGGCGACCGCGACGCGCAGGTGCGGCGGCTCGCCGGCTGGCGGCTCGACGCGGAGCGCGCTTCGCAGCCCGTCGAGGAGCCGGCTCAGCCCAGCTGATCGGGGCTCAGCCGACCGAGCAGGTCGCCCGGCCGCTCCCCCGCGGCACCCGCCGCCTCGACGCGCTCCCGCAGCCCCCGGTCGGCGGTGACGACCCGCGTGCGGTACCCCTGCCCGAGCAGGTCCAGGGTCACGTCCACGATCGCGTCGTCCCCGGAGCCCGGTGCGGCGACCAGCTCGACCGGCTCGGGTGCGGTCGCTCCACGGGCCTCGCCCTCGACGACCGCGACGACGCGCGGCCAGCGCACGACGACCGGCAGGGGCCCGTCGGCGGCCGGCTCGTCGAACCCGGCCGCGGTTCGGGCCGCCAGAGCGGCGAGCAGCCGCTCCGCGGCGCCTCGCCGGTCCCGCCACCAGCCGTCGGGTCGCGAGCCCATCACGTTCGCCACGTCGACGACGAGCGCGTCGCGCTGCGGCAGCAGGGCGCGCAGCCGCGGCCAGGCGTCCGCGAAGCCGGGGTGCAGCGGGCGCGCGTCGACCTCGTCGGCCGCGACCCACTCGAGGCCGGTGCTCTCGCGGTCCGACACCGCGACGGGCAGCTCGGCCGGGGCGTCGGCCGCGACCGTCGTGTAGCTCCAGACGTCGAGGTCGAGCCGCACCGCGAACCGCGGCCGGAGCGCGGCCGCGTCGATGCCGGTCTCCTCCCGCGCCTCGCGCAGCGCCCCCTCGAGCGCGGTCTCCCCCAGGTCGCGGGCGCCTCCGGGCAGCCCCCAGGTGCCGCCGAAGTGGCTCCACTCGACGCGGTGCTGCAGCAGCACCGCTCCCGCGGGACTCACGGCCAGCAGCCCGGCGGCGCCGGCGCGGCCCCAGAAGCGACGCCCGTCGGGCAGCTCGACCCATCCGTCCCCGGAAGGCCGCGCACCCGATCCCGCCACGCCGATCAGGCTAGGCGCGCCCGCTGGACGAACGACGGCCCGGCCCTTCCGGATGCGGAAGGGCCGGGCCGGGGTGGAGCGGGGTCAAGCGACCTGCGCCACCGGCTGGGCGGACGCGGTGGCCGAGGGCTCCTCGACGGCCTGCCGCGCACCGGGCCGGACGAACCGCTTCAGCGCGATCAGCACGACGGCGGTGACGACCGCGCCGATCACGATGGTGAGGAACCAGAGCAGGAACGACACGAGGAACGTCGGGCCGATCGCGAAGAACACGAAGATGCCGCCGTGCGGCGCGCGGCTCTGCAGGCCGAGCGCCATCGAGAGCGCGCCGGTCACGGCGCCGCCCACCATGCTCGAGGGGATGACGCGCAGCGGGTCGGCCGCGGCGAACGGGATGGCGCCCTCGGAGATGAAGGACGCGCCGAGCAGCCAGGCGGCGGCGCCGTTCTCCCGCTCGACCTCGCTGAAGCCGCGGCGGTAGAGCACGGTGGACGCGAGCGCCATCGCGATCGGGGGCACCATGCCGGCGGCCATGACCGCGGCCATGATGCGGAAGCTGCCCGTGCCGCCCGCCGCGAGACCGGTGGTGGCGAAGACGTAGGCCGTCTTGTTCACGGGGCCGCCGAGGTCGAAGCACATCATGAGGCCGAGGACGATGCCGAGCAGGATCGCGCCGGCGCCGTTCAGGCCGTTCAGCCAGGCGGTGAGGCCCTTCGTGATCGCCGCGATGGGACCGCCGAGCACGAGGATCATGAGGCCGGAGCTGATGATCGACGCGAGCAGCGGGATGATGACGACCGGCATCAGGCCGCGCAGCCAGCGCGGCACCGCGGGGCGCCCGATCAGCAGCGCGGCGTACCCGGCGAGGAAGCCGCCGACGATGCCGCCGAGGAAGCCCGCCCCGAGGAACCCGGAGACCGCGCCGGCGACGAAGCCGGGGGCGATGCCCGGCCGGTCGGCGATCGCGTAGGCGATGTAGCCGGCGAGCGCGGGGACGAGGAAGCCGAAGCTCAGGCCACCGATCTGGAACAGCACCGCGCCCAGGTAGTAGAGGAGGCCCTGCGGCGGCAGGTGGAAGAGGGTGTAGTTCGTGAGCGTCGTCACGGCGTTGTTCGCCGCTGCGCCCTTCGGCGTGAGGGCGATGCCGTAGCCCGCGAACAGGAAGCCGAGGGCGATGAGCAGGCCGCCCGCGGCGACGAACGAGATCATGTAGCTGACGCCGGTGAGCAGCACCCGCTTGATCGTCGCGCCGACGCTCTCACCCGCGCGCGGGCCGGTGGAGGTGCCGCCCGCGGCGGAGCCGGCGCCCTGCACGCGCGGGGCGTTCGGGTCGGACGCCGCGGCGATCGCCTCGCGGATCATGTCGTCCGGGTGGTCGATGCCGCGCTTCACCGGCGCCTGCACGACGGGCTTGCCGGCGAACCGGCCGCGGTCGCGCACGTCGACGTCGTTCGCGAAGATCACCGCGCCGGCACGCTCGATGAGCGCCGGGTCGAGCGGGGTCGAGCCCGCGGAGCCCTGCGTCTCGATGTGCAGCTCGACCCCGAGCTTCTTCGCCGCGTTGGTGAGGGCGTCGGCCGCCATGTAGGTGTGGGCGATGCCGGTGGCGCAGGACGTGATGCCGACGAGCAGCGGCCCGCCGCCGCTCGCCGCCGGCGCGCTCGACGCGGCACGGTTCTCCGCCGCGGCCTGCGCGGGCTCGTCCGCGGTCGCCCGCTCGACGAGCTCGACGATGCGCTCGGGCGTCGGGGCGGAGCGGAGCTCGGCGACGAAGGACTCGTCGATGAGCGAGCGGGCGAGCTTCGCGAGCAGCGCGAGGTGCAGCTGGCCGGCGCCGTCGGGGGCGGCGATGAAGAACACGATGTCGGCGGGCCCGTCGAAGGCGCCGAAGTCGACGCCGGGCTGCAGGCGCGCCATCGCGAGCGTCGGCTCGAGCACCGCCTTCGAGCGGCAGTGCGGGATGGCGATGCCGCCCGGCACGCCCGTGTCCGTCTTCTGCTCGCGTGCCCACGCGTCGGCGTAGAGGCCGTCGACCTCGGTGGCGCGGCCGGCGGCGACGACCCGCTCGGCGAGCGCGCGGATCACCCCCTGCCGGTCGGTGCCGAGGTCGGCGTCGAGCAGGACGAGGTCCCGCGTGATGAGGGCTGGCATGGCGCTCCTTCAGGGATGAGGGGGTCGACGGGAGGGAGGACGGTCGGAGGAGGGAGGGGGAAACCGGTCAGGCGACGACGACCTCGACGTCCGCTGCGGCGAGCGCGGCGGCGAGGTCCCCGTCGGGGGCGCGGTCGGTGACGAGGGTGTCGATGTCGGCGAGCTCGGCGAAGCGCATGAACGACTCCTCGCCGTGCTTCGAGGAGTCGACGAGCGCGATGGTGCGGCGGGCCGAGCGGACCATCGCGGCCTTCACGGCGGCCTCGCGCTCGTCGGGGGTGGAGAGGCCGAACGAGGCGGACAGGCCGTTCGCGCCGACGAAGGCGAGGTCGGGCCGCAGACGGGCGAAGCCCTCGACGGTGGCGGCGCCGACGGCGGCGCTCGTGGTGGGGCGGACGACGCCGCCGATCGCGTGGACGGCGAGCGCGCGGTTGTCCTGCAGCCGCAGCACGAGCGGCATCGCGTTCGTGACGACGTCGAGCGTCGTCCCGCCCTCGGGGCTCCAGTCGGCGAGGAGGTCGGCGAGCGCGCCGGTCGTGGATCCGGCGTCGAGCGCGACGGAGGCGGGCACCGTGCGCGGCACGAGGGCGAGCGCAGCACGGGCGATGGCGCGCTTCGCGGCGCTGTTGCGCTCCGTGCGCTCCTGCAGCCCGAGCTCGAAGCCGCTGCCGGCCCGGACGGCGCCCCCGTGCACCCGGCGCAGCACCCCGGCGCCCTCGAGCAGGTCGAGGTCCCGCCGGATGGTCTCGCCGGTCACGTCGAGCGAGCGCGCGAGCGAGGCGACCGAGACGCGCCCCGCCGCGTCGAGCTGCTCGAGGATCCGGTGGTGCCGCTCCGTCGCGTACATGTGCTGCCCCGCCCCCGGGCCGCAGTGCCCGGATCTGTGTTCGTGTGGAGGCTAGCCCAACAATCAACAGATGTGAAGACCGAATCGGACTCAAACGAAGAAGAGCGCCGGACGCCGCTCGGGACGTCCGGCGCTCACCGGAGGAGTGCGGTCGGACCCGCTAGCCGCGCTCCGCGAGGCGGTCGAAGGCCGCGTCCAGCTCGTCGTCGACCTGCTGCGCGTCCTCATGGGCGTCGAACCAGGCCAGGGTGCGCCGCGCGCCCTCGACGTACGGGATCGTCGTCGTGAACTCGGGCACGATGCGGCGCAGCTTCGTCGTGTCGAACACCATCGAGTGCGCCTTGTCGCCGACGAGGCCCGGTCCCTTGTCGGGCAGCTCGCGGGCGATCGTCTCGGACGCGACGTGCACGAGGGTCGGCTCCGCGCCCGCCGCGCGCCCGAGCCAGGTGTACACCTGGTCCCATGTCGGCGCGGAGTCGCCGGTGATCGTGTAGGCGTTGCCGACGGTCTCGGGGCGACCGAGCAGGCCGACGAAGCCCACGGCGAAGTCGTCGGTGTGCGTCAGGGTCCACTGGGTCGTGCCGTCCCCGTGCACGATCACCGGCTTGCCCTGCCGCATCCGTGCGATGTCGGTCCAGCCGCCGAGAGTCGGGAGCGTCGAGTCGTCGTAGGTGTGCGACGGCCGCACGATCGTCATCGGCAGGTCGTCGTCGCGGTAGGCGCGCATCAGCAGGTCCTCGCACGCGATCTTGTCGCGCGAGTACTGCCAGAACGGGTTCTTCAGCGGCGTCGACTCGGTGACGGGCACCGACGCCGGCGGCTTCTGGTACGCGGACGCGCTCGAGATGAAGACGTACTGGCCGGTGCGACCGCGGAAGCGGTCGAGGTCGGTCTGCACGTGCTCCGGGGTGAACGCGAGGAACTGCGCGACGACGTCGAACTCGCGGTCGCCGAGCGCCGCGTCGACCGCGGCCGCGTCGCGCTGATCGGCGACGAGCGTCTCGACGCTGTCGGGCAGCGGTCGGTGGGTGGTGCGGCCGCGGTTCAGCACGGTGACCTCATGGCCGCGGGCGGCGGCCAGCCGCACGCTCGCGGAGCTGATGATCCCGGAGCCGCCGAGGAACAGGATGCGGAGGGGCATGGATCTCCTTGTCGTCGGCGCCGAGGCCCGCTCGGCGCGCCACCGCGAACGGCTCGGGCCGTCCCGTGGGCCGCCCTCGCCGAGCCCACACTACGAGCGCGCCCCCTCGCCCGCCTGGACGCCCGACGTGCGCTGCAGCGGGCCTCAATACGATCGAGGTCAGGCATCGACGAGGAGGCGCGCATGGCCGGACGGACGCTCGACCTGGGCGGGGTGGTCGTCGCGACGACCCTGCCCTTCACCCCCGACGACGACGCCCCCGGTGGCCTCGCGGTCGACCACGAGCGGTACGCCGCGCACTGCTCCTGGCTCGTCGACAACGGCGTGCGGGGCGTCGGCCCGAACGGCTCGCTCGGCGAGTACTCGTCGCTCACCGACGAGGAGCGCCGGCAGGTCGTGCGCACGGCGGTCGACGCGGTCGGCGACCGGGCGCTCGTCATCGCCGGGGTGCACGGCGTCGGCTGGCACCAGGCGAGGCGCTGGGCCGAGCTCGCCGCCGAGGACGGCGCCGACGGGGTGCTGCTGCTGCCGCCCACGCTGTACCGCGCGAACCGGCAGGAGGTGCTGACCCACTACGCGAAGGTGGCCGAGGTCGGCCTGCCGATCATGATGTACAACAACCCGATCGACACGAAGGTCGACCTCGTGCCCGACCTCGTCGCCGAGCTCGCGGCGCTGCCCGAGGTCGTCGCCATCAAGGAGTTCTCCCTCGACGCCCGGCGGGTGCGCGAGATCCGCGAGCGGTGCGACATCGACGTCATCGCGGGCGCCGACGACCTGCTGTTCGAGGCGCTCGTCTCCGGCGCCACCGGGTGGTTCGCCGGCTACCCGAACGCCTTCCCGCGCGAGGCGGTCCGGCTCTACGACCTGCTCACCGCCGGGCGCATCGACGAGGGGCGTGCGCTCTTCACCGAGATGGCTCCGGTCTTCTCCTGGGACTCGAGGACGGAGTTCGTGCAGGCGATCAAGTACTCGATCGACGTCGCGGGCGAGAGCACCGGCGGCCCGACGAGGCCGCCGCGCGGGCCGCTCCCGGCCGAGCAGCAGGCGGTGATCCGCCGCGACACCGAGCGGGCGCTCGCCGCCGGCCGTGCACTGCTGCAGGCGTAGCCGGTGCGCGCCGCGCGGCTGATCAGCGCCGTCGACTCGCACACGGAGGGCATGCCGACCCGCGTCGTCACCGGCGGCGTCGCGCCCGTCCCCGGCGCGACCATGAACGAGCGACGCCGGTACTTCCAGGAGCACCTCGACGACCTGCGCCACTTCCTCATGGACGAGCCGCGCGGCCACCCGGCGATGAGCGGCGCGATCCTGCAGCCGCCCACCCGGGCCGACTGCGACTGGGGCGTGCTCTACATCGAGGTGTCGGGCCTGCTGCCGATGTGCGGGCACGGCACGATCGGCGTCGCGACCGTGCTCGTCGAGACGGGGATGGTGCCGGTCGTCGAGCCGGTGACGACGATCAGGCTCGACACCCCCGCAGGCCTCGTCGTCGCCACCGTCGCCGTCCGCGACGGGCACGCCGACTCGGTCACGATCGAGAACGTGCCGAGCTACCCCGAGCGCCTCGACGCCCGCATCGACGTCCCGGGCCACGGCACCGTGCCCTACAGCCTCGCCTTCGGCGGCAACTTCTACGCGATGGTGGAGCTCGACGCGGTCGGCCTGCCGTTCGAGCGCGCCGCCGCCCGCCCGATCCTCGACGCGGGTCTCGCGATCATGCGGGCGATCAACGAGACGGACGCGCCGCACCACCCGGAGATCGCGGGGGTGGACGTCTGCCACCACGTCGAGTTCCTCGCGCCCGGCGCCGGCGCGCGGCACTCCCGCCACGCGATGGCCATCCATCCCGGCTGGTTCGACCGCTCCCCCTGCGGCACCGGCACCTCGGCGCGCATGGCCGAGCTCTGGGGACGCGGCGAGCTGCCGCTTCTCCAGGACTTCGTGAACGAGTCGTTCCTCGGCACGCGGTTCGTCGGCCGGCTCGTCCGCGAGACCACGGTCGCCGGGCGGCCGGCGGTCGTGCCGACGATCACGGGGCGGGCGTGGGTCACCGGCCGCGCCGACTACCTGCTCGACCCCACCGACCCGTTCCCGCACGGCTTCGTCTTCGAACCCGTGCCCTGAGCATCCGCCGGGTGCGGCGACACCCGGCGTGGCTATCGTGGCGCCGACGGGATCGGTCGGAGGACGAACGATGGTGAAGAAGAGCAAGAACAAGGCCGACGACACGGCCAGGGGCGCGAAGCGCGGCAAGGGCGCCGCGAAGCGCGGTGCGGCGGCGAGCGCGGGCGACGCGCTCCGCGACGCGGTCGCGCTGCTGACGGTGCCCACGCCCGGCGGCGGCGGCGCTCGGGCCAAGAAGGACCGCGGCAAGAAGGACGCCGGCAAGAAGGGCAAGAAGGCCCGGAAGGCCGAGGCGAAGGACCGGAAGCGGCAGGCGAAGGCCGAGAAGGCCGCGCGCAAGGCCCAGAAGGCCGAGGCACGGCAGGGCCGGCGGTCGCAGCAGGCCGGAGGGAAGCCCGCCGGCGACGCCGCCCGCCCGCAGCCGGACCAGGTCGAGGTGCTGAAGCTCGCGCTCCGCGACACCGAGGCGAAGCTCGTCGACGCGGAGCACCGCCTGCGGCAGGTGCAGCAGCAGCTCGACGACGAGCGCCGCGCGCTCGCCCTCGCGGCCGAGGAGCGCGCGGCCGAGCAGCGGGTCGACGCGGCGGTCGAGGCGACCGTCGCCGACGCCCTGCTCGGCGCCGAGCTCGCCGCTGCCGCCGCCCCGCAGGAGACCGTCGCCGACGTGGCCCGGGACGTCGCGGAGCGGCTCGACGACGCGACCGCGCAGGCCGAGGTGGCGGACCCCGAGGCGCCTCCCGTCGAGGCCGCCATCGATGCGGCCGCGGTCTTCACCCGGGACGAGCCCGCCCTGCCCGCGACGCCGTCGCCCGCGGGCGGCGGGACCGTGGACGCCGCCGCGGGCGACCGGGCCTACACGCCGCCGCTCCCCCACGCGCCCCAGGACGGCCGGCCGAACGACTCGTGGACCCTCGTGCACCTCCGCCAGGAGGCGAAGCGACGGGGGCTCCAGGGCGTCTCGAACCTCCCGAAGCACGCGCTCGTCGAGCGGCTGAACGAGTAGTCGGTCATCCGCCGTCACCTGCGGCGGCAGCGTGCCTCCGGCTCCTACCCTGGAGCGGATGCGTCCCTCGTCCCTGCTCCCCGGCCCCGCCCGGACGGACCCGGCGATGCCGGGCGTCGCCGACTCGGTGCTCGACCTCATCGGCCGGACCCCGGTCGTCCGGCTCGGCGTGCTCGCACGCGCCGTCGCGCCGCAGGTGCTCGTGAAGCTCGAGGGCCGCAACCCCGGCGGCAGCGCGAAGGACCGCCCCGCGCTCTCCATGATCCGCGCTGCCGAGGCCGCGGGCGACCTCGCACCCGGCGCGACGATCGTCGAGTCCACCTCCGGCAACACCGGCGTGGGCCTCGCGCTCGTCGGGCGTCTCACCGGGCACCCCGTGGTGCTCGTGCACGGCCCGAACATGTCCGCCGAGAAGCGGGCGACGGCCGCGCTCTACGGGGCCGAGCTCGTCGAGGCCGACTGGGACGCGGGCCCCGACGACCCCGACAACCCGCGGGCCGTCGCCGACCGCATCGCGGCCGAGCGCGGCGCCTGGCGCAGCCACCAGTACGACAACCACGCGAACCCGTCGGCGCACTACCGCTCCACCGGTCCGGAGATCTGGGAGCAGACCGGCGGCCGGGTGACGCACCTCGTCGCCGGCATCGGCACGGGCGGCACGATCTCGGGCACGGGGCGCTTCCTCAAGGAGGCGAGCGGCGGCGCGGTGCGCGTCATCGGCGCGAACCCCGAGGGCTCCACCTACGGCGGCGGCGCGCCCGGGGAGATCCGCGTCGAGGGGGTCGGCACCCGCTGGCCGCGGAGCCACTGGCCCGCCAGCTTCGACGCCGGGGTGCCCGACGAGGTGCGGAGCGCTTCGGACGACGTCGTCTTCGAGACGGTGCGCCGGCTCGCCGCGGAGGAGGCGCTGCTGCTCGGCCCCTCCTCGGGCCTCGCGGTCGCCGTCGCGCTCGAGGTCGCCGCCGGGCTGACCGCCGACGACGTGGTCGTCGTCGTGTCGTCGGACGGCGGCGGGAACTACCTGTCCGAGGCGCTGGGAGGCCCACGATGACCCTGCGAGGCGAACGATGACGCTGCGGCACTTCGGCTGGTTCCTCGGGGCGGGCTTCGGCGTGCAGGGCTGGGGCGACACGACGTACGGCATCGGCTACGACTGGAAGCAGCCGGGCGTCTACCAGGACGCGGTGCGCGCGTTCGAGGCGGCCGGCCTCGACCTGCTCGTGATCGAGGACGGCGTCGCCGTGCCCGACACGTACCGCGGGACCGCCGAGGTGAACCTCGCCGCAGCCCGGTTCGTGCCGAAGCACGACCCGCTCCCGCTCGTGCCGTACCTCCTCGGCGCCACGAGCCGCATCGGCATCGTGCCGACGATCTCGGCGAGCTTCACCGAGCCGTACACCGCGGCCCGGCAGCTCGCGACGCTGCAGCACTTCGCGCAGAACCGGCTCGGGTTCAACGTCGTCACCTCGGGCAGCGACCTCGCGGCGCAGAACTACGGGCTCGACAAGCAGACCGAGCACGACCTGCGCTACGACCGCGCCGACGAGTGGGTCGACGTGATCCGCGCGCTCTGGCGCAGCTGGGACCCGGGCGCGATCGTCGAGGACGTCGAGCACGGCGTCTTCGCCGACCACACGAAGGTGCACCGCATCGACCACGAGGGCCGCTTCTTCCGGGTGCGCGGCCCCCTGAACACCGTGCCGCCCGAGGAGGAGCCGGTGCTCGTGCAGGCCGGCGCCTCCGGCCGCGGCCGCGCCTTCGCCGGCAAGCACGCCGACGTCGTGCTCGCGCTCGCCTCGACCGCGGAGCGCATGAAGCAGCACCGCGACGACATCCGCGCCGTGGCCGCCGAGTCGGGCCGGGACCCGGAGTCGATCACCGTCCTCTTCGTCGTGAACCCCATCCCGACCGCGAACGCCGCGGAGACGGGCGAGGTGCGTCGCGCCCGCTCGCAGCTCACGCAGGCGGCGATCGACGAGCAGCTGCAGTCGATCTCCTACCTCACGAACACGGACTTCGCCCGGTTCGACCTCGACGCCCCGCTGCCGGAGCTCACGACGAACAGCAACCAGGGCACGCTCGACAACTTCGTCCGCAGCGCCCCCGCGGGCGCGACGCTCCGCGAGATCCTCGCCGCCCGGGCGAAGGCCGACGGGCTCGCCGTGATCGGCACCGCGGACGAGATCGCGGAGCACCTGGCGACGCTCGGCGACGAGAGCGGCGCCGACGGCTTCCTGTTCACCGGCCAGGTGCACCCCGCGCACGTGCACCGCACCCTCGACCCGCTCGTGCCCGCCCTGCGCCGGGCGGGCCTGCTCCGCACCGGGCTCTCGGACCGGGGCCTCCGCGCGAACCTCGCGGCGTTCTGACCGTGCCCGTCGTCCTCGGCGCCGACCCGCTCACCGCCGACCAGCTGCTCGACGTCGCCGACGGCGAGCCCGTGCGCGTCGGTCCCTCCGCGCGCACGCGGATGGCCGTGGCGCGGAACCTGCTCGAGGGCGCCCTCGAGCGCGGCGACGCGGTGTACGGCCTCACCCGCCGGCTCGGCGCCGGGCACGGCGACGCGGTCGCCGACCAGGCGGCGTTCCAGCGGCAGGTGATCCGCAACCACCTCGGCGCCGTCGGCGAGCCGGTGCCCGCGGTCGTCGTGCGCGCCGCGATCGCCGCGCGGCTCGCGCACCTGACGGGCGGCGGCTCCGGCGCCCGTCCCGAGGTCGCCGACGCCCTCGCCGCGCTGCTGAACGCCCACGTCGTGCCCCTCGTGCGCGACCGCGGCTCGGTCGGCGCCGCGGACCTGCCGCAGAACGCCGCGGTCGCCGCCGTGCTGACCGGCGAGGGCGAGGTGCTCCGCGCCGACGGCACGGCCGCACCCGCCGCCGAGGCGCTCGCCGCGGCGGGCATCCGTCCGCTCGCGCTCGCCGCGCACGAGGCGCTGTCGCTCATCAACACGAACGCCTTCGCGCTCGGCTCCGCCGCGGTGCTCGCGGCACGGGTCGAGGAGCTCGCTGAGGCGGCGGACCGCACGGTCGCGCTCGCGCTGGAGGCCGCGGCGCTGCACCGGCCCTCCGGCGACCTCGGCCCCTTCTCGGCCGTCGCGAGCGCCGACCGCGGCGACCTCGGCCAGGCGGCGTCCGCCGCGACGGTGCGCGAGCTGCTCGCCGGGTCGTTCCTCACCGCGGAGGACCGCGAGCGGGCGGTGCAGGACGAGCTCTGCTTCCGCTGCGCCCCGCAGGTGCACGGAGCGCTCGCCGACACCGCGGACGCGCTGCTCACCACGGTCGACCTCGAGCTCGAGGCACGGCCCGAGAACCCCCTCGTCGACACCGGCACGGGCACGATCACGGCGAACGGCAACTTCGCGCCGGTGCGGCTCGCGCTCGACCTCGAGCGGGCCCGGATCGGACTCGCACACCTCGCGGGCATCGCCGAGCGGCGCATCGCCGTGCTCTCCCGGCTCGCAGCGCGGCTGCGGGCAGCGGATCGCGCCGGGATGCCCGGCCTGCTCGCCTACACGGCGGCCGGCGACCTCGCCGAGCTGCGGGCCCTCGCCGCCCCGGTGACGCTCGGCGCCGCGCCGCTCTCGGTCGTCGAGGACTACGCGACCTTCGCGTGGACCGCCGCCGAGGCGGGGCACCGCGCCGCGGACCTCGTGCTCGAGGTGCTCGCGATCGAGGCGCTCCACGCCGCGTCGCTGATCCGCGGCGCCGAGCCCGCCGCGCTCGGCGCGGGGACCGCCCCGCTCGCGGCCCGGCTCGTCGCGATCATCGACGACGGGCTGCCGGCGGAGGCGCTGGTGCAGCAGGCGGCGGAGGCGCTGGCCGGGTGAAGCGCAGGTAGGACACCCGCTCCCAGTCGTCCCGCACGTCGAAGTCGGGCGTCCACCCGTGCCGGAGGTAGAGGGCGACGGCCTCCGGCTGCCGTGCGCCGGTCGTCAGCTCGAGCCCGGTGTAGCCGAGGGCGGCGGCGCGCTGCTCGAGCTCGGCGAGCACCCGGCCGGCGAGGCCGCGCCGCCGGTGCGCCGGAGACGTCCACATCCGCTTCAGCTCGGCGAGGGGCCGGCCGTCCGGCCCCGGCCGGCCGCGCTTGAGCGCGCCGCCGGCGACCAGCTCGCCGTCGTCGAGCAGCGCGACGAACGCGCCGCCCTGCTCCGGAGCGAACGCCGCCGCCGGGTAGCGCGTCAGCTCGGCGCTCGACGGGACGCCGTCGGTCGGCTCGTACCGCGCGTCGTAGTCGCGGGCGAGGTCCTCGACGAGCGGTGCGAGCAGCGGGTCGTCGGCGCGCACCCAGCGGACCTCGAGGGTCACGAGCCCGCCCCGCAGGCCCGGGAGACGGCCGGGACCGCCCACTCGGGCCGCGGCCGGTCGTCGCCGACGACCCGCCAGCCGTCCGCACCGCGCTCGTACCGGCCCCGGGGTCCGTCGGCGGCGAGCACGGACACCGCCGCGAGGAGCGCGTCGACGTCCGCGAGCGTGGTGCCGACGCCGAGGCTCGCGCGGAGGGCGGGGCGACCGCCCGTGAGGCGCTCGAGCGCCGGGTGGGCGCAGAAGCCGCCGTCACGGACGCCGATGCCGTGCTCGGCGGCGAGCGCGAGCGCGGCGAGGCGGGCATCGAGCCCGTCGAGCGTGAACGAGACGACGCCGACCGCGTCGTCGAGGTCGGCGAAGAGCCGCAGCACCCGCACGCCCGGTACGGCGGCGAGGCCGTCGACGAGGCGGTCGCGGAGCCCGGCCTCGTGCGCGGACCAGACGTCCGGGTCGAGCGCCGCGAGCTCGTCGAAGGCGCGGGCGATCGCGACGGCGCCGACGGTGTCCGGGGTCCCGGCCTCGTGCCGGGCGGCGCCGTCCCGCCAGTCGGCGATCGCCTGCGCGCCCACGAGACGGACCCGCTGCACGGCGCCGCCGCCCGCGAGGTGCGGCGCGGCGGCGTCGAGCCAGTCGGCGCGGCCGACGAGCGCCCCTGCGCCGTAGGGCGCGTAGGCCTTGTGCCCGGAGAAGGCGAGGTAGTCGACCCCGGTGGCGCCGAGGTCGATGCGGCGGTGGGGCACGAGTTGTGCGCCGTCGACGGCGACGCGCGCACCGGCGCGGCGCGCGAGCGCCACGAGCTCCGGCAGCGGCAGCACCTCGCCCGTGACGTTCGAGGCGCCGGTCACGGCGAGCAGCGCGGGCCGCTCGGCCGTGAGCGCGAGCTCGAGCGCGGCGAGCGTGCCGGCGAAGGTCTCGGCGGAGCGCACGACGACCGCCCCGCCGGCCGAGCGCGCCCACGGCAGCAGGTTCGCGTGGTGCTCGACGTCGAGCACCACGGTCGAGCCCGGCACCGCGCCGGCGAGCAGGTTCAGCGCCTCCGTCGTGCTCCGGGTGAGCACGACCGCGTCGTCCGGTCGTGCGCCGACGAAGGCGCCGATCGTGCGCCTGGCGGACTCGACCGCCCCGGTGGCGAGCTCGCTGCGCCAGCCCGCGCCGCGGTGCACGCTGCCGAGGTGCGGCAGCACGGCGGCGACGTGCGCGGCGACCGCGCTGAGCGCCGGTGCGGTGGCCGCGAGGTCGAGGTCGACCCCCCGCACCGAGCCGCCGCCGACGAGCGGCACCGGCATCCCCGCGCCGACCACCGGCAGCAGGGGGACGTCGAGGGCTGCGACCGATGCCGGCATGGCGCCACGGTAGGACGGGGAGCGGCGGCGCCGCGACGGGTGCCCGCAACGCGGCGCAACAGGGCGACGCGCCGCGACCCGGGAGGTCAGGCGAGCACGGCGAGCGCTGCCGCCACCACCTCGCAGGTGACCGGCAGGGGGCCGAGCCGTTCGCCGTCCGCGTACGCGACGGGCGTCGGGCCGGTGCGGTCGGCCACGTCGACCGTGACGACGCGGCCGTGCACGACGGCGACATGGTCGTCCGTCAGATGCGTGCCCGCGAACACCCGCGGCAGCAGCTGCAGCAGGCGGAACCTCGGCAGGGGCGTCGCGACGACGACGTCGAGCAGCCCGTCGGCCGTCGAGGCGCCCGGTGCGATGCGCATGCCGCCCCCGAACGTCGAGGTGTTCGCGACGGCGACGAGGACGGCGTCGACCTGCCTGGCGTCGCGGTCGATCGTGATGCGGTAGCGGTGCGGCGTGAGCCTCGCGAGTTCGAGCAGCACCGCGAGCACGTACCGCGCCTGCCCCCGCGGCCAGCGGAGCGTGTTGGCGCGCTCGTTGACCGCGGCGTCGAACCCGGCGGAGAGCACACCGACGAACCAGCGGCCGGTGCTCGTGCGCACCGCGTCGACCGGCTTCGTCGCGAGGTCGTCCGTGGCGAGCGCGGCGATGAGGCGCGCGCAGCACGCGTCGGGGTCGTCATGCGGGATCCCGATGCTCCGGGCGGCGTCGTTGCCGGAGCCGATCGGCAGGATCCCGAGCGGGATCCCGGAGCGGGCCAGCACGTTCGCGACGAGGTGCACGGTGCCGTCGCCGCCCGCGACGACGACCGCGCCGGGCGGGTTCACGTCGAGCCGCCGCCGGAGCAGCCGCTCGAGCGTCGGCGCATCGACGGCCTGCAGCCGCTCGACGGCGTGCCCGGCGGCGCGGAGCCGCTCGATCGCGACGTCGGCGAGCTCGGCGCGACGCCCCCGCCCCGCGGTGGGGTTCACCACCACCACGAGCTGCACCGCCACGCATGGAGTGTCCCATCCGTCGAGACGTCCGGGCGCGGTCCCCAGCGACGCCGCGGAAGACTGTCACCGTGCGCGCGATCGTCTACACCGAGGCCGGCGACGCCGGTGTGCTGCGGCTCGTCGAGCGGCCGGAGCCGACCCCGGGGCCGGGCGAGGTGCGGGTGCGGATCCAGGTGTCCGGCGTGAACCCCACCGACTGGAAGTCGCGGAGCGGCACCGCGCCCGACGACGAGCAGGTCCCGGACCAGGACGGGGCCGGGACGGTCGACGCCGTCGGCGCCGGCGCCCCCTTCGCGGTCGGCGACCGGGTGTGGGTCTGGGACGCCGCCTACCGGCGCCCGGGGGGCACCGCCCAGGAGCTCGTCGTCCTGCCGGCGCGGCAGGTCGTGCCGCTGCCGGACGCCGCGTCGTTCGACCTGGGCGCCGCGCTCGGCATCCCCGCGCTCACCGCGCACCTCGCGCTCACCGCGGGCGACACCGAGCCGGCACCGCTCGCGCCCGGCGCGCTCGCCGGCCGCACCGTGCTCGTCGCGGGCGGCGCGGGCGCGGTGGGGCACGCCGCGATCGAGCTCGCCGTGTGGGCCGGAGCCCGGGTGATCACGACCGTCTCCTCGCCGGAGAAGGCGCGGCTCGCGCGGGCGGCGGGCGCGCACGTCGTCGTCGACTACCGGCACGACGACGCCGAGGCGCGCATCCACGAGGCGGCCGCCGACGGCGTCGACCTCGTCGTCGAGGTGAACCCGCACGCGAACGCCGGCCTCGACCTCGCGGTGACGAGGCCGGACGCGACCGTCGCTGTCTACGCCACCGACCGGTCGGAGCCGATGTCGCTCGACGTGCGGCCCGCGATGACGAAGAACCTCCGCTGGCGGTTCCTCCTCACGTACACGGTGCAGGAGGCGGAGAAGGACGCGGCGGTGGCGGGCGTCCGCGCCGCCGTCGAGGCGGGCGCGCTCCGCATCGGCGACGACGCCGGCCTGCCGGTGCTCCGCTTCCCGCTCGAGCGCACCGCGGACGCGCACCGCGCGGTCGAGGACGGCGCGACGGGCAAGGTCCTCATCGACGTCACTCCCTGACCTCCTGCCACGTTCGCGGATCCGGATTTCTTTCGCGGATCCGGACTTCCGCAGCGACACGCCGGGTCGCGCGCCTGTGAGGACGGCGTGTCGGGCAGGAATTCCGGATCCGGGAGAATTCTCCGGAACCGCGAAATCCCGGGGTCACCAGGTCGTGCGGGCGCGCTCCTGCTCGACGACCTCGTCGAGGTCCGGGAGGCGCCGCATGCCGGCGAGCGCCCGCGTCATGCGCGGGTTGTCGCGGATCAGCGGCTCGACCCGGTCGAGGAACGCCCAGTACCCGGCGGTGAACGGGCACGCGTCCTCACCGACTCGCCGCCTCGGGTCGAAGCGGCAGCCGCCGCAGTAGTCCGTCATCCGGTTGATGTACGCGCCGCCGCCCGCGTACGGCTTCGTCGCGACGATCCCGCCGTCGGCGTGCAGGCTCATGCCGACCACGTTCGTGGGCATGACCCACGGGGTGCCGTCGACGAACATGCCGGTGA
This sequence comes from Amnibacterium sp. CER49, assembly GCF_029846255.1. GTDB lineage: Bacteria > Actinomycetota > Actinomycetes > Actinomycetales > Microbacteriaceae > Amnibacterium. The sequence continues at coordinate 519,664 of NZ_JARVWQ010000002.1, forward strand.
ACCACTCCGTCATCTGCTGCGGCGACCAGCCGCGGATCAGCGCGAAGTTGCCGAGCATCATGAGCCGCTGGATGTGGTGCGCCCAGCCCCGCTCCCGCACATCGCTGAGGACGGACCTCAGGCAGTTCGCCTCCACGGGCTCCGGGTCGAGCTCCCAGAACAGGTCGGGCACCGGCTCGGTGGCGTGCAACCGGTTGCTCCGGCCCGTGTACGACTCCCCCAGGTGCCAGTACAGGTGCCACATCCAGTCGCGCCAGCCGATGATCTGGCGCACGAAGCCCTCGACCGACGCGAGCGGCGCGCGGCCCGCGGCGTGCTCGCCGAGCGCTCGCCCGACCACCTCGCGCGGGTCGAGCAGGCCGAGGTTCATCGTCATCGACAGCGTCGAGTGGCTCATCCGCCAGTCGGCGGCGAGCGTGGCGTCCTCGTAGGGCCCGAAGGCCGGCAGCCGCTCGTCGAGGAACCGCTCGAGGGCGACGAGCGCCTCCGCGCGCGTCGCGGCGAAGAGCCGCGGCCGGTCCTCGCCGGCGAAGCGCACGAGGCCGTCGGCCTGCCACCGGTCGAGGTCCTCGCGGACCTCCGCGTCGATGTCGTCCTCCTCCGGCGTCCACGCCTCGGGCAGCCCGAGCGTGTCGCGCCGCTTCGGGGGCGGCCGCCGGTTGTCGGCGTCGTAGCTGAAGCGCCCGCCGACGGGCTTGCCCTGCGGCGTCATGAGGATGCCCTCGCGCTCCCGCACCCAGCGGTAGAACGTGTCCATCACGAGACTCTTCTCGCTGCGGCCGCGGACCCACTCCCGGAAGTCCGCCTCGCTCGTCACGAAGCCGCGGCTCGGCAGCACCTCGGCGCCGAGCTCGCGCACGAGCCGCCGCCCGCGGTACGAGACCGGGTCGATCACCTCGAGGTCGCGCCCCTCGAGCACCTCGCGGAACCGCGGGGCCCGGACGTACTCGACGCGGTCGGCGAGCTCGGCCGCCCGGTGCCGCAGGGCCGAGAGGTAGAGGTGCGCCTTCGCGCGGTGCGTCGGCCGCCGCCGGAAGGCCGCGAGCGACTCGACGAGGAGGATCGGCACCTCCCCGTCGTCGAACGAGGGCCCGAGCTGCTCGGCGAAGAGGAGCCGCTGCCGCATGCCGCGCAACCTACCGCGCCCCCTCGGGGGCGCGCTGACCGGATCTCGCGGCGGGCTCGACCCTGCCGCTGCGGCAGTCCCTCGGCTCGATCGTGCTGCGCGCCGACGGCAGGGAGCGCCGCCGGACGTCCAGGCGGCGCTCCTAGCGTGCCGGGCATGCCGTTCCCGCTCGCCGACCTGCTGTCCCGCGCCTCGACCCGGCCGACCTCCGAGCCGGAGTGGGACGTCGACGCCGCCCCGGACACCCCCTGGCCGCTCGTCGAGGAGTGGCTCACCGCCGCGGTCGACGGCGGCGTGCTCGGCGCGGGCACGGCGGTGCTCGCCACCGCGACGGCCGACGGGTCGCCCTCGGCGCGGACCGTGCTCGTGAACGACGTCACCGAGAACGGGTTCTGGTTCGCGACGAGCGCCGAGAGCCCCGCCGGCCGCGACCTCGCGGAGAACCCCGCCGCGGCGCTCGTGCTCCACCTCCGCGAGCAGTCCCGGCAGCTCCGCGTCACCGGTGCCGTCGCGCGCGGCGACGCCGGTCGCGGCGCGGCCGCGTTCCGGGCGCGCGGCGGCCGGTCGCAGGCCATCACGCTGGCCGGGCGCCAGAGCGAGCCGCTGCCGGACGACGCCGACGAGCGCATCGCCGCCGCCGTGCAGCGCCTCGAGCAGGATCCCGGCTCGGTCGATCCCCGCTGGACCGCCTACCTCGTGGCACCGGCCGAGATCGAGTTCTGGCAGTCGCGGCACGGCACGGGCGAGGTCCGCCTCCGCTACGAGCGCGACGGCGACGCGTGGCGGCGGGCGCGGCTCTGGCCCTGAGCCCCGCCGGTCAGCCGTCCTGGCGCGTCGCGCGGAACGCGTGGGTCACGTACGGCAGCTCGACGAGCCCGTCCGCGTCGACCCGCTCCTCGGCGAGCGCCCGGACCCCGTCGAGGATCGCCGCGCGCCGCGGCTCCGGCGCCGTGATCACGGAGCTGCGCGACGCCGCCATCGCGACGAGCTGCTCGCTCGTGAGCCGGTTCGACCACGAGACCCTCCGGTGCTCGGCAGGCGCGAAGCCGGCGCCGATCCGGAGCCGGTCGTGCGCGATCATCTCCTCTGCGGCGCTCGAGGTCATCACCTCGCCGAGGCGCCGCACCCACGGGTCCCCCTCGTCGCGGATGTTCCAGAGCAGGCAGAGCGCCCCGCCGGGGCGGAGCACCCGCGCCGCCTCCGCGGAGGCGCGCTCCGGGTCGACCCAGTGCCAGGCCTGCCCGTAGGTCACGCGGTCCACCGAGGCGTCCGGCAGCGGCAGGGCCTCCCCCGTACCCGGCAGCGCCCGCACCCCGGGCAGCGCCGCGGTGAGCGCCGCGCGCATCCCGTCGTCGGGCTCGACGGCGACGACATCGGCGCCCGCGGCGAGCAGCGCACGGGTGAGCTTGCCCGTGCCGGCCCCGACGTCCGCCACGTCGAGGGCGTCCCCGCCGAGCAGCCAGGCGACGGCTTCGGGCGGGTAGGAGGGCCGGCCCACCTCGTACTCGGCGGCGGCCCGGCCGAAGGAGCGGGCCCGCTCGTCGGTCACGGGGTGACGTTCCACAGGTCGATCACGCGGTTGCCGTGCTCGTAGCCGAGGGTGCCGAGGCCGGCCGTCGAGAGGACGAGCCGCTTGCCGCCGTCCGCCGGCAGCCCGACCCACGCGGCGGCGAAGGCGCGGAGCACGTGGCTGTGCGCCACGCACAGCACGTCCTTCCCCTCGTCCATCACGGTCTCGGCGCGCGCGATGACCCGCTCGACGCGCTGCCGCACCTGCTCCGGCGTCTCGCCCGGGGTGTCGCCGGGCGGCGTCCCGTCGCGCCACAGGTCCCAGTCGGGCCGCTGCTCCCGGATCTGCGGCGTGGTGAGGCCCTCGTAGGCGCCGTAGTCGAACTCGGCGAGGTCCGGGTCGACCTCGATGCGGCCCGCGAATCCGGCGAGCTCGGCCGTGCGGATCGCGCGCCGCCGCGGGCTCGACAGCACGAGGCCGAAGTCGCGACCGGCGAGCACCGGCCGCACGGCGCGAGCGCGCCGCTCGCCCTCCTCGGTGAGGGGCAGGTCGGTGACGCCCGTGTGCCGTCCGTTCAGGCTCCACTCCGTCTCGCCGTGGCGGAGCAGCACGAGCTGCGGCGGCTTCAGCGGCGGGTAGGGGCGGTCGGGCATCGGTCGGCTCCTTCGCACTCGGGCTCGCCGCCGACGCTATCGGCGGCGGCTCGGAGCGCGATGCGGAGGCGACTCCCGGCGCACAGGGGCGGAGTTCGAGGCGTCCCGCGCCCGCATGCGTCACGATGAACCCGTGGCAGAACCGGAACCCCGCCCCACGCTCCTCGCCGTCGAGGACGACCCGCGCCTCGCCGCGCTGCTCGAGGAGGTGCTCGCCGAGCAGTACCAGGTGACGCTCGCGAGCACCGGTGAGGCGGCCCTGCAGGCGGTGCGCGACGGCGACTTCGACGTGCTCGTCGTCGACCGGCTGCTGCCCGGCGTCTCGGGCGTCGACGTCGTGCAGCGGCTCCGCGCCGACGGCGACGGCACGCCGGTGCTCATGCTCACCGCGCTCGGCACCGTCGCGGACCGCGTCGAGGGGCTCGACGCGGGCGCCGACGACTACCTCGTGAAGCCCTTCGACTTCGAGGAGCTGCAGGCGCGGCTCCGGGCCCTGCTGCGGGTGCACCCGAGCGGGCCGTCCATCGAGGTCGGCTCGTGGGAGCTCTTCCCCGGCCGCCGCATGATCACCTCGCCGTTCTTCGGCCGGGTGGCGCTCACCCCGCGCGAGACGGCGCTCATCGAGCTGCTCGCCGCGGAGCCCGACCGCATCTTCTCGAGGGCCGCCATCCTCCGGCACGTCTTCGGTGCGGGCGCGTGGCCGGGCACCGTCGACACCTACGTGCACGGCATCCGGCGCAAGACCGAGCGGGCGGTCATCGAGACGGTCCGCGGGCAGGGGTACCGCATCGGCGAGCCCTGACCGCCCTCCCCGCGGCGCGGGCGGCGGCACGAAGGATTGCCTTCCCTTGCTGGCGGGCGCGTCGATCCTCGTTCAGGATCGTCGGCATGAGCGACACGGTGTCGGAGGTCGCGCCGGTCGACGAGGCCGACGCCGCGGTCTCGCAGCGCGCGAACTGGCTGCGTGCCGGGGTGCTCGGCGCGAACGACGGCATCGTGTCCGTCGCGGCGATCGTCGTCGGCGTCGCGGGCGCGACGACGAAGGGCGGCCCCATCCTCGTCGCCGGCCTCGCCGCCCTCATCGGCGGCGCCGTGTCGATGGCGCTCGGCGAGTACGTCTCGGTCGGCAGCCAGCGCGACAGCCAGCGGGCGGCTCGCGGGGGCCGGCACAGCGCCGAGGACGCGAGCCCGTGGCTCGCGGCGCTCGCCTCCGCGGTGTCCTTCCTCTGCGGCGGCGTGCTGCCGCTGCTCGCGGTGGTGCTGCTGCCGGCCGCACCGCGCATCCCCGGTACCGTCGTCGTCGTGATCGTCGCGCTCGCCATCACCGGTGCGCTCGGCGCGCGGCTCGGCGGCGCCCACCCCCTGCGACCCACGATCCGTACCGTGATCGGCGGCGCGCTCGCGCTCGCCCTCACCTACGCCATCGGCCTGCTGCTCGGCACGAGCGGCGTCGTCTGAGCGCGCACCCGCACCGCGATCCGGCGCTGCTCGCCGTCGTCCTCGTCGGCGGCACCGTCGGCACGGCGGTGCGCGCCGCGATCGGCCTGATCCCGCTCCCCGCGGACGTGCCCATCGCCACGCCGGCCATCAACGTCGCCGGTGCGTTCGCCCTCGGCCTGCTGCTCGCGGCCCTCGCGCGGCGCGGCCCGGACACCGGGAGCCGGAGGACGCTGCGACTGCTGCTCGGCACCGGCCTGCTCGGCGGGTTCACCACCTACAGCACGCTCGCCGTCGACACCGCGGGCCTCGTCGGGGCGGGTGGTCTCGTCGCCGGCATCGGATCGGCGCTCGTCACCGTCATCGCGGGGCTCGGCGGCGCCGCGCTCGGCGACCGCCTCGGGCGCGCGTCGTGACGCCGCTGCTGCTCGCCGGCGTCGCGCTCGCCGGCGGGGTCGGCGCCGTGGTCCGGTTCGTGCTCGACGGCGCCGTCCGCGCGCGCACGCGGACGGCGCTGCCCGTCGGCACGATCGTGATCAACCTCAGCGGCTCCCTGCTGCTCGGCCTCGTCGTCGGGGCGACCGGCGCGCATCTGCTGCCCGACGCCGCTCGCGCGGTGCTCGGCACCGGCTTCCTCGGCGGCTACACGACCTTCAGCGCGTCGACGGTCGAGACCCTGCGGCTGCTCGAGCAGCGGCGGCTCGGATTCGCGCTCGTGAACGCGCTCGGGCTGCTCGCCGCGGCCACAGCGCTCGCGGGCGTGGGTCTCGCGGTGGGCGCCGCGCTCTGATCCGCTCCCGCCTCCCACTCCCCGAGCGGATGTGATCGGCAGGTTTCGGCGGACTGTCGGATCCCTTCGGAGCCGCGGCGTCGGCCCCCTCCGGCCGCTACCGTGAGGCGTGGCCGCCGAACTGACGCTCGGCGCCGAGGAGGAGCTGCACCTGCTCGACCTCGAGCGCTGGCAGCTCGCGGCGCAGGCACCCCAGCTGCTCGCGACCCTGCCCGTCACCGGCTACTCGGCCGAGATCCAGCGCTCGACGGTGGAGACGAACACGCCGGTCGTGCGCTCGCTCGACGCGCTCCGCGACGAGCTCGTCCGGCTCCGGCGCGGGGCGCAGGAGGTCGCCGCCGCAGCGGGCCTCGGCATCGCCGCGGTGGGCAGCGCGCCCGGCAGCGTCGCCGCCGACTTCGAGCTGACCGGCACCCGCCGCTACGAGCGGATGCAGGACCAGTACCGGCTGCTCGTCGACGAGCAGCTCATCTGCGGCCTGCAGGTGCACGTCGGCGTCGCCGACCGCGACCTCGCGGTGGAGATCCTGCAGCGGGTCGCCCCGCACCTGCCGGTGCTGCTCGCGCTCTCGGCGAGCTCGCCCTTCTGGAACGGGGTCGACACCGGCTACGCCTCGGTGCGGACCCTGGTCTGGCAGCGCTGGCCGAGCGCCGGGCCGACCGGGCCGCTCGGCTCGGCCGCCGAGTACGACGCGCTCGTCGACGACCTCATCGCCTCGGGCGTCGTGAGCGACCGCAAGATGGCGTACTTCGAGGTGCGGCCCTCGTCCCACGCGCCGACCCTCGAGCTGCGGGTCTGCGACGCCTGCCCGCTCGTCGACGACGCGGTGCTCATCGCCGGGTTGTTCCGGGCGCTCGTGCGCGCCGCGGAGCAGGACGTCGAGGCCGGGCTCCCGAGGGTGGACCGGGCGCTGCCGCTGCACCGCGCGGCGACCTGGCAGGCCGCGCGCAGCGGCCTCGCCGGCGCGCTGCTCGAGCCGTTCCCCTCCCCGCGTGCGGTGCCCGCGGCGGAGGCCGTCCGGAGCCTCGTCGTCCGGCTGCGGCCCGCGCTCGACGAGCTCGGCGACCGGGAGCAGGTCGAGGATCTCGCCGAGGCGGCCCTGGCGCGGGGCGGGTCGGCCGAGCGGCAGCGGCGCGCCTTCGCGCGCCGCGGCGACCTCCGCGACGTGGCGCGGCTCGTCGTCGCGGAGACGCAGGGCGAGGCCTGAGACGCAGCAGCCGGGCGGCCCGCGCCTACACTCCTGCCCGATGACCAGCGACCCCTCGGCGGCTGCGACGGCCCGCATCGACACGTGGCTCTGGGCGGTGCGCGTCTACCGCACGCGGTCCCTCGCCACCCAGGCCTGCAAGGCGGGGCACGTGAAGATCAACGGCGAGAGCGTCAAGCCGTCGCACATGGTCCGCGCGGGCGACGAGGTCCGGGTGCGCGTCGCGCACGAGCGCATCCTCGGGGTGAAGGGGATCCTGCTGAAGCGGGTCTCGGCGCCCCTCGCCGCCGAGGCCGTCGACGACCGCACGCCTCCCCCGCCGCCGCGCGAGGAGACCCCCGACCAGGTGCTCCGCGACCTCGCGAGCGGCCGGCCGACGAAGCGCGACCGCCGCGCCATCACGCGGCTGCGCGGCTACTGACGACCCGGCCCGCGATACTGGACGGATGGGCAGCGCCGCCGGGACCGTCTCCGTGCTCGACCTCTTCTCCATCGGGATCGGGCCGTCGAGCAGCCACACCGTCGGGCCGATGCGGGCGGCCTCCCGCTTCGTCGAGACCCTCCGCGAGGCCGGGCTGCTCCCGGAGGTCGCGGGCCTGCGGGTGGTGCTGCACGGATCGCTCGGGGCGACGGGGCTCGGGCACGGCACGCCCGACGCCGTCGTCGCCGGGCTGAACGGCTTCGCGCCGGAGACCTGCGACCCCGCCGTCGTGCGCGGTGCGTGGGCGGCGCTCGGGGACGGCGGCACGGTGACGCTCGCCGGGCGCCCCGTGCGGATGCGGCAGGACGACGTCGCGTTCGCGCCGCGGGACCGGCTGCCCGGCCACCCGAACGCCCTCCGGCTCACCGCGCTCGGCGTCGACGGGGCGGTGCTCGCGAGCGAGGTCTACTACTCGATCGGCGGCGGGTTCCTGCGGCGCGACGGCGAGCCCGGGAACGCGGCCGAGCCCGCCGCCGAGGGGGGCGGGCGAGGCGCGGGCTGGGCGAGCGCAGCCGAGCTGCTCGCCGACTGCGCGGCGCGCGGCGCCTCCATCGCGGCCCTCGCGCGGGAGGCGGAGCTCGCGCACCACGACGCCGCGACGCTCGACGCGGGCATCGCGCGCATCGCCGGCGCCATGCGCGACTGCATCGAGGCGGGCCTCACGACGACGGGTGTGCTGCCGGGCTTCCTCCAGGTGCAGCGCCGCGCGGCGGGCATGCGGGAGCGGCTCGAGCGGACGGATCCGCAGCGGCGCTCGGCCGACTGGCTGCCCGCCTACGCGCTCGCCGTGAACGAGGAGAACGCGGCCGGCGGACGCGTGGTCACCGCGCCGACGAACGGTGCCGCCGGGATCGTGCCCGCGGTGCTGCAGCACGCCCTCGACACCGGCGAGCCGGACCCCGACGCGGCGGCGACCTTCCTGCTCACCGCCACCGCGATCGGCTCGCTCATCAAGCGCAACGCCACCATCTCCGGCGCCGACGGCGGCTGCCAGGCCGAGGTCGGCTCCGCGTGCGCGATGGCGGCCGCCGGCTACTGCGCCGTGCTCGGGGGGACGCCGGCGCAGGTGGAGAACGCCGCGGAGATCGCGGTCGAGCACCATCTCGGCCTCACCTGCGACCCGGTCGGCGGGCTCGTGCAGGTGCCCTGCATCGAGCGGAACGCGATCGCGGCGGCCACCGCGGTCGCGGCGGCGCGCCTCGCCCTCTACGGCGACGGCCGGCACGTCGTACCGCTCGACGTCGCCGTCGAGACGATGCGGCAGACCGGCCTCGACATGAGCGACAAGTACAAGGAGACGAGCACCGGCGGTCTCGCCGTGAACCTCGTCGAGTGCTGACCCGGGGCCCCTGGCCGTCGTTCGGTCAGCTGCCGGGACGCTGGTCGTCGCGTGAGAGCTGCACCACGTCGAAGCGGTTGCCCTCCGGGTCCTCGAGCAGCCGCCAGTCGGCGTCGGCCGGCCGCTGCGGGACGTCGATCTCGCGGGCGCCGAGCGCGATCAGGCGCTCGACCTCGGCGGCCTGGTCGTCTGCGTAGAGGTCGAGGTGGAACCGCGGCGGCAGGTCGTACTGCGACCGCTTGCGGTCGAACGACAGGTTGACGCCGCCGCCCTCCCTCGGCCGCAGGCTCACCCAGTCGTCCTCGGGCTCCGCGCGGGGCACGTAGTCGAGCGCGGCCGCCCAGAACGCGACCTCGCGCTCGAGGTCGGTGACGCGCAGCACGACCGCGCCGACGGTGAGCGCCACCGGCTCAGTCGGGCTCGGCCGGGTCGAGCACCTCGTGCTCGTCCGGGTGCTCGGGGTCGTCGCCCTCGGCCTGGGAGGTGCGGCCCTCCGGCTCGAGCACGACCTCGGGCTCGGCGGCTGCCGGGTCCTCCCCCTCCGCCTGCGACGGATGGGCGAGGTCGTTGTCGTCGTTCGTGCTGAGCGGGTCGCTCATCGTCCCCTCCTCCTCGCGGCCGTCAGGCCGCGGCCTCCCGGAAGTCGTGGCGCGGGTCCTCGAGGTCGTCCATCGGGCTCAGGTCCGGCTTGCCGATCGCGTCGCCGATCCAGCCGGTGAGGATGCGCACCTTCCGGTCGAAGGTCGGCATCGCGAGCAGGTGGTACGAGCGGTGCGCGAGCCACGCCCACGTGTCCTTCAGCTGGACGCCCTTGATGTTCGCGGCGCCCTTCAGCACGCCGTACGAGGCGACCGTGCCGAGCGAGTAGTGGATGTAGGGGCGCACCCGACGGCGACGGATGGCCTTCGGGATGCTCTCGCCGAGCTGCACCGCCTGCCGCAGCGCGTTCTGCGCGTTCGGCGGGTAGTAGGCCGGCTGCGGCTTCGTGAGGTCGGGGATCTGCGCGATGTCGCCCGCCGCCCAGACGCCCTTCACCCAGCTGCCGTCCTCGCGCACGACCTGCATCTGCGGGTTCGCGTTCACGTGGCCCTTCGGGCCGCGCGGGATGTCGGTGTTGTCGAGCACCGGGTTCGGCTTGACGCCGGCGGTCCAGACGATCATGCCGAACGGGATGCGGTCGCCGTCGGACAGCTCGGCGACGTCGTCCTCGCACGACTTCATCGTGGTCTTCAGCCGCACGTCGATGCCGCGGTTGCGCAGCTCGCCGAGCGTCCACTGCGCGAGCTCGGGCCCGACCTCCGGCGCAACGCGGTCGAGGGCCTCGATGAGCACCCAGCGGGGCCGCTCGCCGGCGAGCGCGGGCTGCGCGGCGATCGCCTTCTTCGACAGGTCGGACAGCTCCGAGAGCGCCTCGACGCCCGTGTAGCCGCCCCCGATGAAGACGAACGTGAGGTACTTGCGCCGCTCGGCCGGGTCGTCCGTGGCGGCGGCGCGGGAGACGTTCTCGAGCACGCGGTTGCGGGTGCCGACGGCCTCCTCGACCGTCTTGAAGCCGATGCCGCGCTCCTTGAGCCCGGGCGTCGGGAAGACGCGGCTCACGGCGCCCATGCCGAGCACGACGTGGTCGTAGTCGAAGCGGCGCTCCTGGCCGTCGATCGTGCGCACGGTCGCGAACTGGCGCTTCGAGTCGAGCCCCGTGACCGAGCCACGGACGACCGTGGCGTGCTTGAAGGCCTGACGCAGGTCGACCGTCACGTTGCGCGGCTCGACGTGGCCGCCCGCGACCTCGGGCAGCAGCGGCTGGTAGGTCATGTAGGCCCGCGGCTCGACGACGGTGATCTCGAGCGGCACCTCGGTGTGCTTCTCGAGCGTCCACGTCACGTACAGACCGACGTAGCCACCCCCGAGGACGAGGATCTTCTGCGGCGGTCTGGGCATGGGGCTTCCTTCCGTCGGGCGATCCGCTCGCCGTCGCTGATCACCGTCTCACCGCTGCCTGGACGGATCCTCACGGCGAGGTCGCGGTGCGGGGACGAGGGGCTCGACGCCCTCGAGCTCGGGGCCGAGCCCGATGTCGACGAGGCGCACGAGCCCGGTGAGCCGCGAGGCGGGCGGCAGTAGCAGCCCCGCCTTCGCCGCGCCGAACGTGACCGTCACGTCGGCCGGCAGCACGGGACCCTCGACCGACCCGTCGTCCGGGTCGATGCCGCTCGGCAGGTCGACGGCGACGACGACGGGGCCGGGCAGCAGCGGCAGCAGCGCCGCGACGGTCTCGCGGGCCGGCGAGCGCAGCCCCGGGCCGTGCGAGCCGGTGCCGAGGATCCCGTCGAGCACGACGTCGGCCCGGCGGGCCGCGGCGACGACGTCGTCCAGGTCAGCGTCCGCGGGCAGCAGCGCGGCGCCCGCCGCGAGCGCCGCGTCGAGCCCCGCCTCGTGCACCGAGCGGCCGAGCCGTACCACGGTCGCGCTGCAGCCGTCGCCGAGCAGCTCCGCTGCGGCGAACAGGGCGTCGCCGCCGTTGCTGCCGCCGCCGACGAGCACGAGCAGCCGGCCCTCGTGGTCGGGGCGGCTGCCGAGCACCTCGCGGACGACGTCGGCGAGCCCGGCCGCGGCCCGGGCCATGAGCGGCACACCCGCATCGAGCAGCGGCCGCTCGGCGGCGCGCACCTGATCGGCGGAGAACCCGGCGGCGAGATCGACGGCCATGCCCCCATGCTGCCCGCAGACGCGGTCCGGCACGATGGGAGCGACCGGAAGGAACGCCATGCGCATCATCGTCACGGGCGGCAACGGCAAGCTCGGCCGGGCCGTCGTCACGCACCTCAAGGACTCGGGCCACGAGGTCTTCGTCTTCGACCGGGTCGCGGAGCGCGAGCCGGGCTACTTCCCCGTCGACCTCACCGACTACGGCCAGGTCGTCGACGCGTTCCACGGCATCGAGGAGCACCACAGCGGCGTCGACGCGCTCGTCCACCTCGCCGCGATCCCGGCGCCCGGCATCGTGCCCGACGTCGCGACCTTCGACAACAACGTGCCGTCGACGTACCACGTGCTCCAGGCGGCGCGACGGGTGGGGATCAAGAAGATCGTCACCGCGTCGAGCGAGACCGTGCTCGGCCTGCCCTTCGACGTGCCGCCGCCCTACGTGCCGGTCGACGAGGAGTACGACGCCCGACCGGAGAGCACCTACTCCCTCGGCAAGCACCTCGAGGAGCAGCTCGAGATCCAGCTCTGCCGGTGGGACCCCCAGCTGTCGATCACCGCGATGCGCTTCTCGAACGTGATGGAGCCGGGCGACTACGCCCAGTTCCCGTCGTTCCAGTCGGATCCCACCCTGCGCAAGTGGAACCTCTGGGGCTACATCGACGCCCGCGACGCCGCCGACGCCGTGCAGAAGGCGCTCGAGACGCGCGGCCCCGGCTTCGAGCGGGTCATCATCGCGAACGCCGACACGGTGATGGAGCGCGACAGCGCCGAGCTGCTCGACGCGGTGTTCCCGGACGTGCCCCGCAAGCGCGAGGTGTCGGGCCGCGAGACGCTGCTCTCGATCGACAAGGCGCGACGCCTGCTCGGCTGGGAGCCGCAGCACTCCTGGCGCGACGAGGCCTGAGCTCCTCGGCCCGCGGCGCCCCGCCCATCCGTATGCCGTCGGGACATCTGCAGGCGCTCGAGCGGCTCCAGGCGTCCCGACGGCACACGTGCGCCCGACAGGGGCTGGGAGTAGCGTCCCGCCACCCCTGACGTGGATGGAGGCCGCCGTGCCCGAGAAGCAACCCGACCTGCCGAGCACCATCGAGCGCTCGGACGAGCACGCGCAGGCGCTGTTCCGCGAGACCCTGAAGTCGGCGGCGGGCACCTACGGCGGCGACGGCGAGCGCGCCCGCCGCACCGCGTTCGCGTCGCTGAAGCACGAGTACGAGAAGGTCGGCGACCACTGGGAGCGCAAGGCCGAGAACGGGCCGTCCGACGCGGGCGCCGCGCAGGGCGGACCCGGTCGCCACGACACGAAGGGCGGCGTCGACGCGAACGCGTCGAAGGCGCACCTGCTCGAGGTGGCGAGGAGGCTCGACGTCAGGGGTCGCTCGAGCATGACGAAGGACGAGCTCGTCGACGCGATCCAGAAGGCGAACGCGACGGCCACGCGCAAGGCGCGGGAGGACTAGCGGCGCGCTACGGCGTCGCGGTCGGGCGGGCGACCGACGGCAGGCGCACGTCCGTCGTGTCCCACCGGACGCCGGCAGCGGCGCAGCCCGTCACCGCGCCGCGGCCGGCGGGGGCCCCGAGGAAGGCCATCGTGGCGCCCGGGCGCGCGCGCAGGCCTCCGCTCGCGTCGCGGAGCGCGAGCCCTGCGTCGGCGGTCCAGCCGGCCGGCAGCACGAGCAGCCGCGGCCCCTGCGCCGTCGCGACGGAGTAGCACACGCGGTCGCCGCGGCGCTCGGCCGAGAGCCGTCCCTGCACGACCCCGACGGTCTGCACCTCGCCGCCGATGCGCGGATCGGTCGGCACCGCATAGCCCCCGCGCGCGTTGCCCTGCGGCACGAGCGCGACGAGCACGAGCACCACGACGAGGGCGCCGAGCGCGACGAGCAGGCGCCGACGGCGGCGGGCGCGCAGCCGGCGCGCGATCGTCGAATCGAGCCCGCTCATACGGGCGTCCACGCTAGCCGGAGGCGCGAGCGACGCCGCCCCGAGCGGCTACGGTTGCGCTCCGGGGCGCGGACGCCGCGCGCCGGGAAGCGAGGAGCGCGTGCGGATCCACGAGGTGCGGACGGCCGGACCCGAGGGGCTCCCCCTCGACGAGCAGCTCGCCGGCCGCATCGCGGCGGTCGCGACCGACGTGGTGCCGGTGGCGCCCGAGGTCGCCGAGATGGTCGCGAACCGCCTCATCGACGACGCGGCGGTGGCCGCCGCCTCGCTCACCCGCTCCCCCGTCACCGTCGCCCGCGACCAGGCGCTCGCGCATCCGGCCGGCCCGGGCGGCGTGGTCTGGGGCACCCGCACGACGACCTCGCCCGAGTGGGCGGCGTGGGCGAACGGCACCGCGGTGCGCGAGCTGGACTTCCACGACACGTTCCTCGCCGCCGAGTACGCCCACCCGGGTGACACGATCCCGCCGCTGCTCGCGGTCGCGCAGCACGCCGGCGCCGACGGTGCCGCGCTCGTGGCCGGCATCACCACCGCCTACGAGGTGCAGATCGATCTCGCCCGCGGCATGAGCCTGCACGCGCACAAGATCGACCACGTCGCGCACCTCGCGCCCGCGGTCGCCGCCGGGCTCGGCACCGTGCTCGGGCTCGAGAAGGAGACGATCGCGCAGGCGATCGGGCAGGCGGTGCACACGACGACCGCCACCAGGCAGTCCCGCAAGGGCGTCATCTCGAGCTGGAAGGCCTTCGCCCCCGCCTTCGCCGGCAAGGCCGCGATCGAGGCGGTCGACCGCGCGATGCGCGGCGAGGGCAGCCCCGCGCCGATCTGGGAGGGCGAGGACGGCGTCATCGCGCAGCTGCTCGAGGGGCCGACCGCGGTGTACCGCATCCCGCTGCCCGAGCCGGGCGAGCCGAAGCGGGCGATCCTCGACTCGTACACGAAGGAGCACTCCGCCGAGTACCAGGCGCAGGCGTGGATCGACCTCGCGCGCCGGCTCGGCGCCGAGGAACCCGAGCTCCGGGATCCCGAGCGGGTGCGGCGCATCGTGCTGCACACGAGCCACCACACCCACGTGGTGATCGGCTCCGGCTCGAACGATCCGCAGAAGTACGACCCGACGGCGACCCGCGAGACGCTCGACCACTCGATCCCGTACATCTTCGCCGTCGCGCTGCAGGACGGCCGCTGGCACCACGTCGACTCGTACACGCCCGAGCGGGCCGGCCGGCCCGACACGGTCGCCCTGTGGCGCCGCATCGAGACCCGCGAGGACCCCGCGTGGACGGAGCGCTACCACGACCCCGACCCGATGCGGCGGGCGTTCGGCGGCCGCGCCGAGATCGAGCTCGCCGACGGCACGACGCGCACCGCCGAGATCGCCGTCGCCGACGCGCATCCCGCCGGCGCCCGCCCGTTCTCCCGCCCCGACTACACGCGCAAGTTCCGCACCCTCGCGGGCGAGGTGCTCGACCCCGGCGAGGCGGACCGCTTCCTCGCGCTCGCGGAGCGGCTGCCCGAGCTGTCGGCCGCCGAGGTGCGCGAGCTCACGTTCACCGCCGCCGGCCTCCCCGTCGGCAGGAAGGGACTCCTCTAGATGCTCGCCGCCCCGTCCTCCCCCGCCGACAAGCGCCGCCGCTTCCGCGAACGGCTCGCCTCCGGCGACCTGCTCGTGCTGCCCGGCGCCTTCAACCCGCTGTCCGCGATGCTCATCGAGCGGATGGGCTTCGACGGCGTCTACGTCTCGGGCGCCGTGCTCTCGGCCGACCTCGGCCTGCCCGACATCGGGCTCACCACCCTCACCGAGGTCGCGGGGCGCAGCGGCCAGATCGCCCGGGTCACCCAGCTGCCGTCCCTCGTCGACGCCGACACCGGCTTCGGCGAGCCGATGAACGTGGCACGCAGCGTGCAGATCCTCGAGGACGCCGGCGTCGCCGGCCTGCACCTCGAGGACCAGGTGAACCCGAAGCGCTGCGGGCACCTCGACGGCAAGCAGGTCGTCGACGAGGACACGGCGGTCAAGCGGATCCGCGCGGCCGCGCAGGCGAGGCGCGATCCGGACTTCCTGATCATGGCGCGCACCGACGTCCGCGGCACCGCGGACCTGCCTGCGACGCTCGACCGGGTCAAGGCGCTCGTCGACGCGGGCGCCGACGCGGTGTTCCCCGAGGCCCTCACGTCGCTCTCCGAGTTCGAGGCGGTGCGGAAGGCGATCGACGTGCCGATGCTCGCGAACATGACCGAGTTCGGCCGCAGCGACCTCTTCACGCACCAGCAGCTGCGGGACGTGGGCGTGAACCTCGTCATCCACCCGGTCTCGCTGCTCCGGCTCGCGATGGGTGCCGCCGAGCGCGGCCTCGCGACCCTCAAGGAGCAGGGCACCCTCGAGCCCCACGTGCCCGAGATGCAGACCCGCGCCCGGCTCTACGATCTGCTCGACTACGCGGGCACCGCCGCGTTCGACGAGGGCGTCTTCACGTTCGACCTCGCGAACAACCGCGGCTGAGCTTCAGGAGGACGTGCTGTGACCGACATCCGCAAGGGGCTCGTCGGCGTCGTCGTCGACACGACGGCGATCTCGAAGGTCAACCCCGACACGAACTCGCTCCTCTACCGCGGCTACCCGGTGCAGGAGCTCGCGGCGTCGTGCTCGATGGAGCAGGTCGCCTGGCTGCTCTGGCACGGCGAGCTGCCGAGCGACGACGAGCTGCAGGTGTTCGAGCGCGAGGAGCGCGCCCAGCGGGCCCTGCCCGACGCCGTGCGCCGGGTGATCGACGGGCTGCCGCTCGACGCGCACCCGATGGACGTGATCCGCACCGCCGTCAGCGCGATCGGCGCGACCGACCCCCGGGTGAACGACGCGAGCCCCGAGGGCAACCTCGCGAAGGCCGTCACGCTCTTCGCGGCGATCCCGGCGATGATCGCCTACGACCAGCGGCGCCGGCACGGCGACGACCTCGTGGCTCCCCGGGACGACCTCGACTGGTCGCGGAACTTCCTCTGGATGACCTTCGGCGAGGAGCCGGGCGACATCGAGGCCGACGTGTTCCGGATCTCGATGATCCTGTACGCCGAGCACTCCTTCAACGCCTCGACCTTCACCGCCCGGGTCGTCACCTCGACGCTCGCCGACCTGCACTCGGCGGTCGTCGCCGCGATCGGCGCGCTGAAGGGCCCGCTGCACGGCGGCGCGAACGAGGCCGTCATGGGCGTGCTCGACGAGATCGGCTCGCCCGACGGTGTGGACGAGTGGCTCGATCAGGCGCTCGCGAGCAAGCGGAAGATCATGGGCTTCGGGCACCGCGTCTACAAGCACGGCGACTCGCGCGTGCCGACCATGCGCACCGCGCTCGACTGGCTCATCGCGAAGCGCGAGGCGCACGGCCTCGCCGAGCTGCTCGACCGGCTCGAGGCCGGCATGCAGGAGCGCAAGGGCATCAAGCCGAACCTCGACTACCCGAGCGGGCCCGCCTACGCCCTGCTCGGCTTCGACACGTGGATGTTCACGCCGCTCTTCGTCGCCGCGCGCGTCGTCGGCTGGACCGCGCACATCCGGGAGCAGCTCGAGGCGAACGCGCTCATCCGGCCGCTGTCCGAGTACGTCGGGCACGACGAGCGGCACCTCGAGGGCGCGCCCGCGGGGCTGCCCTCGACTCGATGACCGACGCGGCGGGCGTCCCCCTGCCCGCCCGGAGCACTGCTGCTGCCGCCTCCTAGCGCGGCGCCTCCGTCGCGCCGAGCGTCTGGCTCTGGATCGCGGCGGTGAGCGCCTCGATCGGCTCGCGCGGCGCCGACGGGTTCGCGAGCAGCCGGAAGTCGACCTCGTCGAGCTCGGGCAGCGAGAAGCGGTTCGAGACCTTCGTGAGGTCCCCGGGGATGAGCGAGTGCGGGTGCACGGCGACGCCGAGCCCCGCGCGCACCGCGGAGATGAGCCCCGCCACGTCGCGGACCGTGCATGTGACGCGCCACCGGCGACCCTGCCGCTCGAGCGCGGTCATCGCCATCGTGCGGCTGAGGCTCGGCGCGCGGTAGGCGACGAGCGGCACCGGCGCGTCGGGCTGCACGGTCGTCGTCTCCTGCCCCACCCACACGAACCGGTCGCGGAGCACGAGCGTGCCCTCGGCGCCGTCCGGCTGCTCCTTCACGAACACGAGGTCGAGCTGGCCGCTGCTCAGGCGCCGCACGAGAGCCCCGCTCTGGCCCACCGTCAGCTCGAGCGTGATCTGCGGGTTCTGCCGCCGGAACGACCGGAGGATGCGCGGCAGCTGCGTCACCGCGAGGTCGTCGGCCGTGCCGAACCGCAGCCGCCCCTTCGTCGCGGGAGCCGCGAAGTACCGCTCCGCGGCCGCGTGCGCGGCGAGGATCTCGCGGGCGAAGCCGGCGAGCGACTCCCCCGCGTCGGTGAGCCGCACCTCGCGGGTGTCGCGGAGCACGAGGCTCCGGCCGACCGCGTCCTCGAGCCGCCGCACGTGCTGGCTCACGGTCGGCTGGCTGAGCCCGAGCCGCTGCGCCGCGCCGGTGAAGCTGCCGGCCTCGGTGAGCGCGAGGAACGTGCGGAGCAGCACCGGGTCGTACACGGCGGCCTCTCATTCGGAACGCCAATGGGAGTTATTCGTGTCATTGACCAGCGTAATGCTGGCCGCTCGTTACGTTTGTTCAGCCGACCGACATACGACACCAGACGAGACGATCCGTGACCTCCTCCGGCACCACCTGGCGCTCCAGCTTCTCCGCCCTCTCCGTCCGCAACTTCCGCATGTTCGCGGGCGCCAACGTGCTCGCGATGACCGCCACCTGGATGCAGCGCATCGCGCAGGACTGGCTCGTGCTCCAGCTGACCGGCAGCGTCGCGGCCGTGGGCGTCACCACCGCGATGCAGTTCGGGCCGATGCTCGTGCTCGGGCTCCACGGCGGCGTGATCGTCGACCGCTACTCGAAGCGGAAGCTGCTTATGATCACGCAGGGCAGCGCGGCGCTCCTCTCGGCGGTCCTCGCCGCGCTCACCCTCACGGGCACCGCGAGCGTGTGGGCCGTCTGGGCCACGGCGCTCGGCATCGGCGTCGTGACGGTCGTCGACAACCCGGCGCGGCAGGTGTTCGCGAACGAGCTCGTCGGGCCGAAGCACCTCCGCAACGCCATCACGATCAACTCCGGCGTGTTCCAGCTCGGCGGCCTGCTCGGCCCGGCCGTCAGCGGCGCGCTGATCGCCGTCGTCGGCGGCGGCCCCGCGTTCCTGCTGAACGCCGCCGCCTGCGCGTTCACGGTGTTCATGCTCACGCGGCTCGACGTGTCGGCCCTGCACCCGATCGCGCCGGCGCCCCGCAAGCGCGGGCAGCTCGCCGAGGGCGTCCGCTACGCCGCCGCGCGGCCCGCGATCCGCTGGCCGATCGTGCTGGTGGCGTTCCTCGCCGTGTTCACCCTGACGACGCCCGTGCTGCTCGCCGCCTACGCGAAGCAGGTGTTCGACCAGGGCGCCGCCGGCTACGGCCTCTTCAACTCGCTGATCGCGGGGGGCGCGCTCGTCGGCGCGATCCTCACCACCCGCCGCTCCGTCATCCGCCTCCGCACCGTGATCGTCTGCGGGGGCGTCTGGGCGGCCCTGCAGGCGGTCGCCGCGCTCATGCCGAGCGAGGTCGCCTTCGGCGTCGCGCTCGTCGGCGTCGGCGTCTCGAACCAGTTCTTCTTCATGGCCGCGAACCCGCTCATCCAGACGACGAGCGCCGCAGCCGTGCGCGGCCGCGTCATGGCGGTCTGGATCCTCGTGCTGCTCGGCGGCCAGGGCGTCGGGGGCCCCGTGATGGGCTGGATCGTCGACCTGATCGGCCCGCGCGGCGGCATGATCCTCTCCGGCGCCGTCCCCGCCCTCGCGGCGGTCGTCATCGGGATCGTCATCGCGCGGCAGGGCCACCTCCGTCTCGCGGTGCACTGGCGCGAGCCCCTGCACCCGGTCGCGATCCGGCACGTGCCCGTCGCTCCCGCGCCCGTCGCCACGGCACGCCGCATCGCCTAGCGTCTCCGGCATGCGCCAGCCGTTGCTGCACGACGCGGAGGTCTCCCTCGCCGCGCCGGCCCAGATCTGGTGCCGCCCCGACGGCACCCTCAGCGCTCCGATCGACGGGTTGTGGATCTCGGACGTCCGGATCCTCTCGCGCGTCGACATCGCTGCCGCGGGGAGCCCGATCGAGCACATCAGCACGGCCAGGATCAGCACGGCCCGCACGCGGTTCACCGCTCTGCTCCCCGGTCTCGACGATCCGTCGCCCGATCCGCACGTGCTGCTGCACCGCGACCGCACGGTCACGGTCGAGGGGCTCATCGAGACCCTCGTCGCCTCGAACGCCCGCGACGACGCCCTCGAGCTCTCGCTCACGCTCGACCTCGGGTCGGACCTCCTCGAGATGCCCGCCGTGCGGCGCGGTGAGCGGGGCGCACCGCTCCCGATCGAGGTCGCGGGCGCGACCGCCCGCTGGGGGGACGCGAGCGTCACCGCCTTCCTCACCGTCGACGACGGTCTCGAGGTGTCGCCCACCGAGCAGGGCGTCGCCCTCACCTGGCGCGCACACGTGCCGGCGCACGGCAGCGCGACCGCGTCGTGGACGGTCCGCGTCGATGACGCCGCCGGCGTGGTCCGGGCGCCGCGGCGGCGCGTGCCGCTGACCGCCCCGCCCACCGGCCGCAGCGCACTCGACGCCTGGCTGCGTGTCGCGCTCGACGACCTCGAGGCGCTCGAGCTCGCGCTGCCCGACGCCCCGGACGACGTCTTCCTCGCCGCGGGGGGCCCCTGGTTCCTCACGCTGTTCGGTCGGGACTCCATCTGGGCGGCCCGCATGCTGCTGACGATCGACGTGCGCATCGCCGCCGGCACGCTCAAGGTCCTCGCGCGGCTGCAGGGCACGACCACCGATCGCACCACCGGCGAGCGTCCCGGCGGCATCCTGCACGAGCTCCGGCGCGGTGAGACGGCGCTCTCCGAGGGGCTCACGCTCCCACCGCGGTACTACGGCACGATCGACGCGACCCCGCTCTGGATCCTCCTGCTGCACGACGCCTGGCGGGCGGGCCTCCCCGACGACGAGGTGCGCGGCCTGCTGCCGGCGCTCCGCTCCGCTCTCGGCTGGCTCCGCGCCGCGGTGCCGCAGGACGGGTTCCTGGCCTACCACGACGAGAGCGGCCACGGCCTCGCGAACCAGGGCTGGAAGGACTCCGGCGACAGCGTGCGCTGGCGCGACGGCCGGCTCGCGCAGGGGCCGATCTCGCTCTGCGAGGTCCAGGGCTACGCCCACGAGGCCGCCCTCGCCGCCGCCGCGCTGCTCATCGCGTTCGGCGACCCCGATGAGGCGGCGCCCTGGGCCGCCTGGGCGGCGCAGCTGAAGGCACGCTTCCGCGACGCGTTCTGGGTGCAGGACGGCGAGGGCGGGTATCCCGCCATCGCGCTCGACGCCGACGGCCGGGCCGTCGACTCGCTGACGAGCAACATCGGCCATCTGCTCGGCACCGGCCTGCTCGACGCCGCCGACGAGGCCCGTGTGGCGAGCCTCCTGGTCGATCCCCGCCTCGACAGCGGCTACGGGCTCCGCACCATGGCGGACGACTCCGGCGGCTTCTGGCCCCTCAGCTACCACTGCGGCAGCGTCTGGGCGCACGACACCGCGATCGCCGTGCACGGCCTCATCCGCGCGGGGTTCCCCGCCGAGGCCCGCCGACTCGCCGAGGGCCTCGTCGCCGCGGCCGAGGGGTTCGGGTGGCGGATGCCCGAGCTCTTCTCAGGCGCTGCGGACGGAGCGCCGGTCCCGTACCCGGCGGCCTGCCACCCGCAGGCCTGGTCCGCCGCCGCGGCCGTGGAGGTGCGAGCAGCGCTCGCTCCCGGCACGGATCCGGTCGCCAGCCCGACCTGAGGCTCCCGAGGGCTGGTCGCAGAACGCGACAGGGGTCAGGCGACCGGCCTGCCGAGCCCCTCGACGACCTCGACGCCGGGCAGCGCCGCCAGCACCGCCCCCGGCACGAGCAGCTTCGAGCCGCGGATCCCGGACCCGACGAGCACGAGGGCCTGCGGCACGACGTCGGCGTCGAGGAGGATCGGCCATCCCGCGGGCAGGCCGATCGGCGTGATGCCGCCGTACTCCATGCCGCTCCGCGCGACGGCGTCGTCCTGCGGCAGGAACGACGCCTTGCGCACGTCGAGGCGGCGCTTCACGACGCCGTTCACATCCGCCCGCTTCGTCGACGGGACGAGGCAGGCGGCCACCCGCTCGTCGCCCTCGCGGCGCCCCGCGACCACGACGCAGTTCACGAGCGCCGCCGGATCGAGCGCGTAGCGCTGCTGCGTCGCGGCGGTCTCGGAGATCGCCGGATCGATCGGGAGGACGCCGATCCGCTCGCCGAGGTCGTGCGCCGCGACGAAGGCCGCGACCGGGGCGCCGAGGAGGTCCGGCCGCTCCCGCGCGGGCACGGCCTCGATCGACCCGAGCCGGAAGGCAGTCATCAGATGACCCAGTGGTGCACCGAGGCGTCCTGCGGCGAGCGCGGCCGAGCGACGGCCGGCACGCCGAGCAGCAACGAGTGCGGCGGGGCGTCGTGCACGACGACGGCGCCCGCGCCGACGACGCTGTCCGCGCCGACGGTGATCGGACCGAGCAGCTTCGCGCCCGCACCGACCAGCACCCGGTCGCCGACCGTGGGGTGGCGCTTCACGTGCCGCCAGGTCGTGCCGCCGAGGGTCACACCGTGGTACAGCGTCACGTCGTCGCCGATCTCGGCGGTCTCGCCGACGACGACGCCGGAGCCGTGGTCGATGAACAGCCGACGACCGATCGTCGCGCCTGGGTGGATCTCGACGCCCGTGAGGAACCGGGTGAGCTGCGAGAGCAGCCGCGCGGCGAAGCGGTGGCCGGCGCGGTGCATGCGGTTCGCGACGCGGTACGACCAGACGGCGTGCAGGCCCGGGTAGAGCAGGGCGACCTCGAGGCGCGTCCGGGCCGCGGGATCGCGCACGAGCGCGACCGCGAGGTCCTCCCGCACCCCGATGAACGGCGGCCTGGTCACACGTCCAGGTCCTGGAACAGCACCGTCGAGAGGTACCGCTCGCCGTAGCTCGCGAGCACGACGACGATCGTCCTCCCCGCGTGCTCGGGCCGCTGCGCCACCTGGACGGCCGCGTACGCGGTCGCGCCGGAGGAGATGCCGGCGAGGATGCCCTCCTCGCGGGCGAGGCGCCGCGCCATCGCGACCGACTGGTCGATGTCGACGTCGACGACCTCGTCGTAGACGGTGCGGTCGAGCACGTCGGGCACGAAGTTCGCACCGAGACCCTGGATCTTGTGCGGGCCGGGCGCGCCGCCGTTCAGGATCGGCGACTCCTTCGGCTCCACCGCGATCACCTGCAGGCCGGGCTTCTGCTCCTTGAGGTACCGGCCGGCGCCCGTGATCGTGCCGCCGGTGCCGACCCCGGTGACGAACACGTCGACGGCGCCGTCGGTGTCCTCCCAGATCTCGGGCCCGGTGGTGGCGTGGTGGATCGCGGGGTTCGCCTCGTTCTCGAACTGCCGGGCGAGCACCGCACCGGGCCGCTCGGCGGCGATCTGCTCCGCCCGCGAGACGGCGCCCTTCATGCCCTCGCTCGCGGGCGTGAGCACGAGCTCGGCCCCGTAGGCCCGCAGCAGCTTGCGGCGCTCGATCGACATCGACTCCGGCATCGTGAGCACGACCGTGTAGCCCCGGGCCGCGCCGACCATCGCGAGGGCGATACCGGTGTTGCCGCTCGTGCCCTCGACGATCGTGCCGCCGGGCCGCAGCTGCCCGGACCGCTCCGCGGCGTCGACGACCGCGATGCCGAGCCGGTCCTTCACGCTCGACGACGGGTTGTAGAACTCGAGCTTCGCGAGCACCGTCGCGCCCGCGCCGTCCGTCACCCGGTTCAGGCGCACGAGCGGGGTCCGGCCGAAGGCCTCGGTGATCGACGAGTAGGTGCGTGCCATGAGCGTGCTGATCCTCCATGAGCCGCGGGTCGCCTGCGTCGGCGCCAGCCTAGGGCGGGAGAGCCCCCGCCCGCTGACCGCGCCTGCGAGGACGGTAAGAAGCACGGTCGCGACGCGGCGGCCCACCGGGCCGCGCGTACCCTCGGGAGCCACGGAAAGGGGTCCCGATGTCCTCCCGTCTGCTCCGCTGGCTGCCCGCGGTGATCGCGCCCGCGGTCGTCGTCGGCGCGGTCGCCGTCCCGCTCGCCGCCACCGCCTCGGCAGACCTGCCTCCGAAGCCGGCCGACGAGGTGCTCGCGCTCGTCGCGAAGGCGAGGGCCATCCCGGGCTTCACCGGCGAGGTGCAGCAGACCAGCTACCTCGGCCTGCCGTCGCTGCCGACCTCCGGCGCCGGCAGCGACTCCTCCACCGCGCAGACGCTGAACCTGCTGACCGGCACGCACACCGCTCGCGTGGCGGTGGCGGGCACGAGCCGCAGCCGCATCGCGATCCTCGACACCACCGCGGAGCGCGACGTCGTGCGGAACGGCTCGACGGTGTGGCTGTGGGACTCGAGGAGGAACAGCGCCACCGAGGTCACCGGCTCCGGGGCCTCGGCCCAGCAGCAGGAGTCCACGACGATGTCGCCGGCCGAGGCCGCCGACGCCCTGCTCGCGAAGGTCGGACCGAGCACCGACGTCTCCGTCGACACGACGACCTCGGTCGCCGGGCACGCGGCGTACACGCTCGTGCTCACGCCCGAGTCGGCCGACACCACCGTCGGCTCCATCCGGATCGCGGTCGACGGGACGACCGGTCTGCAGCTGCGCGTGCAGGCGTTCGCGAAGGGAGCGGGCAGCCCGGCGTTCGAGTCGGCCTTCACGTCGCTCACGTACACGGTGCCCGACGCGGCGACGTTCGAGTTCACCCCGCCGGCCGGCGCGACCGTCGAGCGCCACACGGTGAGCCCGAGCACGCACGAGCAGCACCGGTCGCTCCCCACGGCCGATCGCCCCACCGTCACCGGCTCCGGCTGGGACGCGGTCGTGACGATCCCCGCGGCCGACGTGCCCGCGACGCTGTCGGGCAACGCGACGTTCCAGCGCCTCACGACGCCGACGGCCGCCGGCCGGGTGCTCGCGACCTCGCTCGTGAACGTGCTGCGCACCGACGACGGCCGGGTGCTCGCGGGCGCCGTGCCGATCAGCCGCCTCGTCGCGGTCGCGGCCGCGCACTGAGCGGCCGGCGCTCGGCACCCGCGGACCCCGCGCCGGACGTGGACGCCTCGGCGCTCGCGGTCGAGACGCACGGCCTCACGAAGCGCTTCGGGCGGCGCACCGCCGTCGACGCGGTCGACCTCGCGGTGCCCTGCGGCAGCGTCTTCGGCTTCCTCGGCCCGAACGGATCCGGCAAGACGACGACGATCCGCATGCTGCTCGGCCTCATCACCGCCTCGAGCGGGGACGCGGCGGTGCTCGGCCGCCGCATGCCCGACGAGCAGGGTGCGGTGCTCCCCCGCGTCGGCGCGCTGGTCGAGGGCCCGGGCTTCGCCCCCTACCTCTCGGGCGCGCAGAACCTCGCACGGCTCGACGCGGCGGACGCGCGCGCCGACGGGCGCTCGCGCCGCCGGCGGATCGCGGACGCGCTCGACCGGGTCGGCCTCGCCGCCGCGGCCGACCGGAAGGTGAAGGCCTACTCGCTCGGCATGAAGCAGCGGCTCGGCCTCGCGAACGCGCTGCTGCGCCCGCGCGACCTGCTCGTGCTCGACGAGCCCACGAACGGCCTCGACCCGCAGGGCACCCGCGAGGTGCGCTCGCTCGTCCGCGCGCTCGCCTCCGACGGCACGACCGTGTTCGTCTCGAGCCACCTGCTCGCGGAGATCGAGCAGATCTGCACCCACGCCGGGATCATGCGCGCCGGGCGGCTCGTCGCGCAGGGCTCGCTCGAGGCGCTCCGCGGCGGCGGCACCGTCGCGACGGTCACGACGCCCGACGTGGCGGCCGCGCACGAGGTGCTCGTCCGGTTCGGCGGGACGCCGCAGCAGGCGCCGAGCGGGACCGCGGCCGTCGCGGCGCTCCCCGACGGCGTCGCGCCCGAGGCGCTCGTCGACGCCCTCGTCACGGCCGCGGTGCGGGTCCGGGGCTTCACCGTCGCGGGCGCGAGCCTCGAGGAGCGCTTCGTCGAGCTGACCGGGGAGGGCTTCGATGTCGAGTCCTGAGCGCCCCGCCGTCGCCGCCTCGCGCGCGCCGCGCCCGGCGGTCGGCGCGCTCGTGCTGTCCGAGGTGGCCGTGGTGTTCCGGCGCCGCCGCACCTGGGCCATGCTGCTCGCGCTCGCCGCGATCCCCGTGCTCGTCGCGATCGCCGTCCGGGTGTCGAGCGCGCGCAGCGGGGGCAACGGTCCCGCGCTCATCGGCGCGATCGCGGGCAACGGCCTCTTCGTCGGCGTCGCGTCGCTCGTGCTCGCGATCCCGTTGTTCCTGCCGCTCACGATCGGGGTCGTCGCAGGCGACACGATCGCCGGCGAGGCGGCGCAGGGCACCCTGCGCTACCTGCTCGTCGTCCCCGCCGGCCGGGTCCGCCTGCTCGTCGTGAAGCTGATCGGTGCGGCGGTCTTCTGCCTCGCGGCGCCCTTCGCGATCGTCCTCGCGGGCACGGTCGTCGGCGCGCTGCTGTTCCCCGTCGGGCCCGTCACCCTGCTCTCCGGCGATCAGGTGCCCGTGGCGGAGGGCCTCGGCCGCCTCGCCCTGATCGGCCTCTACACCGCGGTGTCGATGCTCGGGCTCACCGCGGTCGGGCTCTTCGTCTCGACCGTCACCGACGTGCCGGTCGGTGCGATGGCGACCACCGTCGTGCTCGCGGTCACGTCGGAGGTGCTCGACCAGCTGCCGCAGCTCGCCTGGCTGCACCCCTGGCTGCTCTCCGACCCGTGGCTCGGCTTCATCGACCTGCTGCGCCAGCCGCCGATCTGGTCGAGCTTCGGCACCGACGTGCTCGTGCAGCTCGGCTACGTGGTCGTCTTCGGCGCGCTCGCCTACGGCCGGTTCACCACCCGCGACGTGCTCGCATGAGGCTCCCCCGCGCCGCGAAGTAGGTTGGACGGCGGGCCTCAGCCGCGGGCTCCGACTGCGACGAGGACGTGAGGGGACGCCGGTGCGCATCATCAGCTACAACCTTCGGGAGCACACCGCGCGGGGCGAGCTGGAGGGGCTCGCCGAGCGCTACGACGCCGATCTGCTCTGCCTGCAGGAGTGCGACAGCAGCGACATGCCGCAGACGCTCAAGCACCTCTCCCTCATCGACCAGACGAAGACGAACCGGCTCGGGCTCGCGATGTACTGCCGCAGCGACCGCTTCGAGCTGCACCGCTCGAAGCTCTTCGCGCTGCGCAAGTCGCTGCACGACCGCGTCATGGCGCCCGCCCACGAGCGGCTGCTCGCCGCGCACCTCACCGACACCGCGACCGGGCAGGACGTGCTCGTCGGCGACTTCCACGCCGCCCCGCTCACCGCCTCGAACTCGCTCCGCCGCAAGCAGATCGCGGCCGCGCACGAGGGCATGCGCACCCTCGCCGACGGCGTGCCCGCCGTGATGGTCGGCGACTTCAACTACCCGTGGTTCGTGCGCGGGCTCGAGCGGCACCTCAGCTCCGCCGGCTACCAGCTCACGCGCACGAACGCGCCCACGTACGTGAAGTACCGGTACTTCAGCGGCTACTTCGACTTCGTCACGTCGACCGGGTTCGCCATCGACAGCATCGACGTGCTGCCGCAGGGCGCCTCCGACCACCTGCCGATCAGCCTCGAGGCGCGCATCGCCGCCTGAGCGCTCGGGCGCCGCTCAGCGCTGCTCGAGCGACTGCTGCTGGGGGTAGACCGTCTCGCCGCGCTCGAGCATCGCGACGAACTGCGCGATGCGCCGGGCCCGGGTCTCCGGGCGCTTCGCGGCGCCCACCCGGTAGAGGACCGCGTACCGGTTCTGCCGGTTGAGCCGCGCGAAGGCGGCCGTCGCGCGCGGCGACGCCGCGATCGCGGCGGCGAGGTCGTCCGGCACCTCCGCCGTCGAGGACGACGCGTAGGCGCGCTCCCAGCGGCCGTCGGCCTTGGCCCGCTCGACCTCGCGGAGGCCCGCCTCCCGCATCCGGCCCTCCGCGGCGAGCCGTTCGGCGATGCCGGTGTTGCGCTGGGACCAGACGCTCCGCGGACCGCGCGGGGTGAACACCTGCGTGTAGAAGCGCTCGTCGAGGCGGCCCACCTGCGAGTCGATCCAGCCGAAGCAGAGCGCGTGCTCGAGCGCCTCGTCGTAGGTGGGGCTCGACCCGCCCCCGCCCTTCTTCGCGAGCGCGAGCCGCACGCCCGGCGAGGTGGTGGCGTGCTCCTCGAGCCACCGCTCCCAGGCGTCGGCGTCGGGGACGAACAGCACCTCGCGCTCCGGCATCACCCCTCCGCCACGATCCTGCCCGCCCGTCCGACGCGCTCCAAGGAGGGAAGCCTGAGCGTCGGCAGAGTCTCCGTTGGATCGTTCTGACCCGTTTCCCGGGAAGAGGTTCTACGTTCCCTCCCGGTGCTCGGCGACGTCGCCGAGCGGATAAGGAGCGGAAGCGACGATGACGGCGACGGACGCGAGACCAACCGGAGCGATCCGCAGTCTCATCCCGGCCCGGATGGACCGGCTGCCCTGGACGAGGTTCCACTGGACCGTGGTGCTCGGCCTCGGGGTGTCCTGGATCCTCGACGGCCTCGAGATCCAGATGGTCTCGGCGAACGGGTTCGCGCAGCAGCTGCACATGAACTCGGTCGAGATCGGCCTGACCGGCACGATCTACCTCATCGGCCAGGTGGTCGGCGCGCTCGTGTTCGGGCGGCTCTCCGACCGTCTCGGGCGGCGACGGTTCTTCATCCTGACCCTGGCGATCTACCTCGTGGGATCCGGCATCGCGGGCCTCGCCTTCGCGCCGTGGTTCCTCTGGATCTTCCGCTTCGTGGCGGGCATGGGCATCGGCGGCGAGTACACGGCCATCAACTCGGCGATCGACGAGATCATCCCGTCGCACTACCGCGGCCGCGTCGACATCGCGATCAACGGCACCTACTGGGGCGGTGCGGCCCTCGGCGCCGCGGCGAACCTGTTCCTGCTCACGCCGCAGCTGAACGACCAGGGCTGGGGCTGGCGCATCGGCTTCTTCATCGGCCCGGTGCTCGGTCTCGTGATCATCTACCTGCGGCGGCACATCCCCGAGAGCCCCCGCTGGCAGCTGACGCACGGCCAGCAGGAGGAGGCCGAGGCGAACGTCGAGCGCATCGAGCGCGAGGTCGAGCAGGAGTCGGGGCGGCCGCTCGAGAAGCTGCCCGACTCGAAGGCCATCGAGGTCGTGCCGAGCGAACGGATCCCGTTCAGCCAGGTCGCGCACGTGTTCCTGCGCCGCTACCCGCGGCGCACGTTCGTCGGCCTCGTGATGATGATCACGCAGTCGTTCCTCTACAACGCGATCTTCTTCAGCTACGCCCTCGTGCTGCAGAAGTTCTTCCACATCCCGCAGGCGGCGATCGGGCTCTACTTCTTCCCGTTCGCGATCGGCAACCTGGCCGGCCCGCTCGTGCTCGGCCCGCTCTTCGACACGCTCGGCCGCCGCAAGATGATCTTCGGCACCTACGTGATCGCCGGTCTCGTGCTCGCCCTGTCGGGGGCGCTGTTCGCGGCGGGCGCGCTCGATGCCGTGACGCAGACGATCCTCTGGTGCGTGTCGTTCTTCTTCGCCTCCGCGGGCGCCTCGTCGGCGTACCTCACGGTGAGCGAGACCTTCCCGCTGCAGGTGCGGGGCCAGGCGATCTCGTACTTCTTCTCCATCGGCCAGCTCGTCGGCGCGTTCGCTCCGACGATCTTCGGCGCGCTCGTCGGCAACGGCTCCGCGCGCGGCCCGCTCGCGGTGGGCGACTACCTCGGCGCCGGGATGATGATCGTCGGCGGCATCGTGGCCCTGATCTTCGGCGTGAGCGCCGAGCGCAAGGGCCTCGAGGACATCAGCGACATCAACTTCATGGCGAACACGCGATGAGCGACGAGACGAGGACCCACGACACGGCACGCTCCGGCGGCACGGTCGTCGTGGGCGTCAGCCCCACGAGCGGCTCCCCCACCGCCCTGCACTGGGCGGCCGACGAGGCGCGACGCCGCGGCGCCCAGCTCGTCGCCCTGTCGGCCTGGCGCGAGCCGCGGCCACCGATCGCGCCCGGGGGCCGCCCGCCCGGGGTCGGCTTCGACGCCGACGCGGTGGTCGCCGAGGCGAAGGACCGCCTCGCCGACCAGGTGCGCGCGGCGCTCGGCGACTCGTCGGGGATCCGGTCCGAGGTCGTCCACGGCAGCACGTTCCGCGTGCTCCTGCAGGCGTCCGAGACCGCCGACCTGCTCGTGCTCGACGCCCCGTCGCGGCTCGACCTCGCCGAGGGCCCGAACCTCGCCCGACGCCTGATCTACGCGGCCGAGTGCCCCGTGGTGATCATGCCGCCGAAGACGCTCGAGTAGCGCTCCCCACCACTACCGCGTGTAGGTACTTCGGCCTCGTGTAGGTGCAGAACGCAGGTTCGCACCTACACGAGGACGGATGACCTACACGCGGTACCGGCATCGAGCACCGGTCGCAGCTCGAGTCGTCGTCCTTCCGCAGGAGGTCCGGCTCGGGCTGCGGCTTTCAGGCGCCGCGCGCGGACGACGGGCCCTCGAGCACCCCGAGCAGCCGGTGCACAGCGCCGGCCGAGCCGACGGTGCCGAGCAGGCCCGGGCCCCCCGGGTGCACGAAGACGAGCCGCAGCAGGTCCTCGATCTGCGTCGCGGTGCCCGGTCGCTCGCGCAGCCAGGCGCACCAGACGTCGGCCGCCCAGTCGCGCGTGGCCTTCGCGTGCCCCGTCTCGCTCCTCCGCTTGACGCCCGCTTCGAGCACGTCGGCGACCGTGGTCCAGCTCGCGACCGTCACCGGCTCGAACGTGGGCCAGTCGGCGGCCGGGTGCCCCATCCGCTGATGGATCGCGCGCACCTCGTCGCCCGAGAAGCCCTGCTCGAGCGCGAGCCAGAGTCCCGCGAGCGAGTAGACGAGGCGGATCGGCTTCGCCGCGTCGCCGCCGTGCTGGGCGCCGTAGGCGTCGACGCTCATCTGGTGGTACCGGAGCATCACGGGGTGCTGGAACTCGAAGCCGATCACCTCGTGGAAGGCGGCCGTGCACTCGCTCGAGGCGTTGCCCTCGGGCTGCGGCGGGTGCTCCATGCCGGGCAGCGCGGCGCCGCATCCCGGGCAGACCACCGTGGCGCGCACGGCTCAAGCCTGCCATCCGGCCGCTGGGCGCTTCTGCAACCCCCGCCCCGGGAGGGCGCGGTCAGGCCCGCTCGGAGTCGGCCAGCGCCTGCTCGAGCCGGTCGAGCTTGCCGGTGAGCTCGCCCGTGCGGCCCGGTCGGATGTCGGCCTTCAGCACGAGCGACACGCGGGATCCGTACGCGCCGGCGGCCTCGGTGGCGCGCTTCACCACGTCGAAAACCTCGTCCCACTCCCCCTCGATCGTCGTGAACATCGAGTCGGTCTCGTTGGGCAGGCCGGACTCGCGCACGATGCGCACGGCCGCCGCGACCGCGTCGTGCACCGAGCCGTCCGTCCGTCCGGTTCCGCTCGGGCTCACCGAGAACGCCACCAGCATCGCCGCTCCTCCCACGTCCCCGATCGACCGGGCCGCCTGTCCACCCGTCCAGCTGTCCACCGCCCTCGGAGGACGCTACCGGCGCCGCGCCGCCCGGACATGGGAAGCCCTCGACAGCCCGGGCGCGCGGCGGCAGCATGCGGGGCATGGCTTTCGCCGATCGGCGGGACGCCGGACGCCGGCTCGCGCCGCTCCTGCTCGCGGAGACCGGCACCGCGACGATCGTGCTGGGACTCCCGCGAGGCGGCGTGCTGGTCGCCGCGGAGGTCGCCGCCGCGCTGCAGGCGCCGCTCGACGTGCTCGTCGCCGCGAAGCTGCGGACGCCGGAGCGCCCGGAGCTCGCGCTCGGCGCGGTCGCCGAGGACGGCGGGCTGCTGCTCGACGCGCCGCTCATCCGCCGCCTCGGCGTTCCGGTCGAGGCGGTCGGGGACGCCGAGCGAACCGCCCGCGAGGAGGTCGCCCGCCGCGTTGCGCGCTACCGGCCCGCGCGGCCGCGGCTCGACCTCGCCGGCCGCACGACGATCGTGATCGACGACGGGATCGCCACCGGGTCGACCGCGCTCGTCGCCTGCCGCGCCGCACGGTCCGCGGGCGCGGCCCGTGTCGTCATCGCCGTCCCGGTCGCGCCGCCCGGCTGGTCGCGCGCCTTCGCCGCAGCCGCCGACGAGGCCGTCGCCGCGCTGATCCCCGCCGGCCTCCGCGCCGTCGGCGACGCGTACGAGGACTTCCGTCAGACGACGGACGAGGAGGTGCTCGCCGCGCTCGCGGGTCCGGAGGCCCGACGAGCGCCTGCGTAGGCCGGTCGTCCCTGGCCAAGCGTCCGAGGGCTCTGCGAGGGTGGGGTCCTCGATCCCCCGGCCCGAAGGAGCGCCATGACCGTCCGACTGAACCCCTACCTCGGCTTCCGCGGCGAGGCCCGCGCGGCGATGGAGTTCTACCGCGGGGTGTTCGGCGGCGAGCTCACGGTGAGCACGTTCGGCGACTTCGGCGCGGCCCAGGACCCGGCCGAGACCGACCAGGTGATGCACGCGCAGCTGCTCGGCGAGCACGGGGTCGTGCTCATGGGCAGCGACACCCCGCAGCGCATGTCGTACAACCCCGGCGACACGACGTCCGTCTCGCTCTCGGGCGACGAGGAGGCGACGCTGCAGCGCTGGTGGGACGCCCTGAGCGACGGCGCGACCGTGCTCCAGCCGCTCACCAAGGCCCAGTGGGGCGACAGCTTCGGCATGCTGCGCGACCGGTTCGGCACCACCTGGCTCGTGAACATCAGCGGCGCGCCGGCCTGAACCGCGGCCGTCGCGCAGGCGGCGTCAGCGGCGCTGCATCGCCCGGATCGCGAGGGCGGTGACGAGCCCGAACACGAGGTGCGGCACGACGTCGGCCGCCCAATCCGTGCGCGACCACGTCCGCGGATCCGAGATCCCCTCCGCCGCGAGCGGCACGTCGGCGGAGGCCATCGCCGCAGCGCCGATCAGGGGCGCGGAGATCAGCAGCGGCAGCCGGATGCCGAGCGCCCGCACGGCACCGGCGGCCGCGC
Organism: Amnibacterium sp. CER49; assembly: GCF_029846255.1. Classification (GTDB taxonomy): domain Bacteria; phylum Actinomycetota; class Actinomycetes; order Actinomycetales; family Microbacteriaceae; genus Amnibacterium. The sequence goes on from NZ_JARVWQ010000002.1 coordinate 552,023, forward strand.
CGACCGCGACGCCCACGAGCGGGCCCGAGAGTCCGCCGAGGCCTGAGATCCGGTTCTCGCGCTGCTCCCCCGCGCCCGGGATCGCGACGTCGAGGTCGCTCGCGACCTTCTGCACGAGCTGCTCCGGCGTGCTGCTCGAGGGCCTCGCCCGCACCGTCATGTCGGCGTAGGTGACGATGTTCAGCGCGGTGGCGCCCGCAGCGCCGGCGAGTGCGCCCGTCCACAGTCCGTTCAAGAGCCTCGGCATCGTGCCTCCAGGTCGTCCGGCCGCCCCGTGCGGCGCGACGACCATTGCAGCGCGGCGGCCTGCGGACGCCATGGGAGGCGGTGGGGCACCCCCGCGGCGGAACCGGTGCTCAGGGTCTGCCGAGCCGGGCGGGGGACGCTCGAGCTCCCACCAGGAGGAGGACCGCATGAGCGACCCACGGAACGACGCGGACGCCCTGTCGCGCGCCGAGGACCTGCCGGACGGCGCGCAGACCGACACGACCGGCCCGCAGGACCCGGGCGAGGACACCGACGCAGGCGGCGGCCCCGCCCGGCCCCGCTCGTGACCCGGCCGGCCGACGTCTCCCGCAGCGTGCTGACCGAGGTGCTGCCGCCGGTGCTCACGACCGCCGGGCTCGTCTCGGGCTACGGCGTGGCGGTCGCGACGAGGAACCGCCCGCTCGGCGGCGCGGTGCTCGCCGCCTTCGGTGCCGCGACGTTCGGGGTGGTGAACCGGGGGGCCGGTCCCATCGCGGCCTCCGCCGTGACCGTCTCGTACCTGCTCGCCTTCGGCGGCTCGCATCCGCTGTCGAAACGGCTCGGGCCGTGGCCGTCGGTGCTCGCCGTGACCGGCATCAGCGCCGCGATCGCGGCGGCGGTGCCGGCGCTCGTCGCACCGCGACGCTGACCTCCGCGGGGCCCACGTACCAGTCGTTCCCGCGGCGCACGAACCGGCTGCGCTCGGCGAGCAGCGCCGCCCCGTCCGCGTCCCGGTAGGCGGCGCGGAACTCGACGACGCCCGCGTCGTCGTCCGGGCCGCCGGCCCAGGTGTCGACGACGCGGAGCCCGCGCCAGACGACTCCGGGCTCGAGCTCGAGCGATGCCGGGCGGGTGGCGGGATCCCAGGTGCGCAGCAGGTGCGCGGTGCGGCCGAGCGCGAACGCGGTGTACCGCGACCGCATGAGGCGTTCCGCCGTCGGCGCCGGTGCGCCGTCGAGGAGCGGACCGCAGCACGCGGCGAACGGCTCGCGGCTGCCGCAGGGGCAGCGGTCGGTCTCGGTCATACGGATCCTTCCCGGCCGGGGATGCCGCGGCCCGCGTCGAGCAGCGCCCACACGACTGCGACGACGGCGAGCGCGAGGACGAGCAGCGCGAGACCGGCCCAGCCGGACGCGAGGAACGCCCCGCCCGCGGCCCAGCCGATCAGGCTCGATCCCGCGTAGTAGGCGACGTTGTAGAGCGAGGACGCCTGCGCCCGCCCCGTGGTCGCGCGGGCGCCGACCCAGCCGGCGGCCACCGCGTGCGCGCCGAAGAACCCGGCGGTGAGCAGCACGAGGCCGCAGACGACGAGCGGGAGCACGGGCGGCAGCGTGAGCAGCACGCCGAGCGCGAGCACCGCGGTCGAGGCGACGAGCACCGGGCGCCGGCCGACGGTCGCCGCCGCGGCTCCCGCCACGGGCGATGACACGGTGCCGGCGAGGTAGGCGAGGAACAGCAGCGCGGTCAGCCCCGGGCGCACGGAGAACGGCGGCTGCTCGAGCCGGAAGCCGAGGTAGTTGTAGACCGCGACGAAACCGCCCATGAGCAGGAAGGCCTGCGCGTAGAGCACGACGAGCCGTGGCGCGAGCAGATGCCGCAGCGCTGGCCGCGCGGCGGACGCGTGGACGCCGCGTCCGCGCGGTACCGGCGCGAGCAGCGCGAAACCCGCGACGGCGAGCGCCGAGGCGATGCCGACGACGAGCAGGCCGGCGCGCCAGCCCGCCACGTCGGCGACGGGTGCGGCGACGATGCGCCCGAAGAGGCCGCCGAGGGTGGTGCCCGAGACGTAGGTGCCGGCGGCGACCGCCGCGGCCGACCGCGTCACCTCCTCGGTCAGGTAAGTGACGGCGGTGGCGGGCACGCCCCCGAGCGCGAGCCCCTCGACGAGCCGCACCCCGAGCAGGGTCGGCAGGTCAGAGCAGAACGGAGCGGCGAGCCCGGCGACGGTGGCGCCGGCGAGCGACGCGAGCAGCACGCGCCGCCGGCCGAAGCGGTCCGCGGCGACGGACCACGGCAGCGCGGCGACCGCGAGCCCGAGCGTCGCCGCCGAGAGGGTGAGCGCCGCGGAGGCGGCGTCGACGTGCAGCCCGGACGCGACGAGCGGCAGCACGCCCTGCGGCGCGTAGAGCTGCGCGAAGGTCGCGACCCCGGCGAGGAGCAGCGCGACCACGAGCCGGCGGTACTCCCGCGACCCGCGGCGGTGGCCCGGCTCGACCGCGGGCCGCGCGGTGGCGCCGGTCACGGGACGGGGTCGCCGCTTCGCCGCGCGACGACGGCGAGGAGGGGGTCGCCGCGGTGCCGGCCGCCCTCCTCGAGCCCGGCCGGCGTCCGGCGCTGCGCGACCGGCTCGTCGAAGCCGCCCGCGAGGCGGACGTAGTCCTGCACGACGCGCACGTGGCCTGCGTCGTCGGTGGCAAGCCAGCCCGCGATCGCCTTCGTGGGGAAGCACCGGTTCGAGAAGGTCACGGCGAGCGGGGCGCCCGGTCTCAGCACGCGGGCGGCCTCGGCGAGCACCGCGACCGGGCGCACGAGGTAGTCGATCGAGACGCAGCAGACGACGCCGTCGAACGACGCGTCGGGGAAGGGCAGCGACGGGTCGGCGTTCAGGTCCTGCACGACGCGCTCCGTCGCGGCGGCGTTCGCCTCGAGCTCGGCGGCGTTCATCCCGAGCACGACGAGCTCCGCGGGAGCCGTCCGGAAGTGGGAGATCCACGACGACATGAGGTCGAGCACCCGGGTCGGCGCCGGGGCCGCGCCGTCGATGCCGAGCTCGGCGTACAGGTCGCCGACGGCGGCGATCGCGTCGTCGTCGATGTGCGTCACGAGCCGCAGGGACCGGTAGAAGCGGGCGTCGTCGGACGGGTCGTCGCGGTCGAAGAACCAGGCGGGGAACGGGTCCTGCTGCACGGCTCGGAGCCTGCCGCGCTCCCCTGGGCGGTGCCCCCGCGCGGGGCTCCGGCGCTCCGGCAGAATCGCCCCCTGTGAGCAGCTCCGCCGGGTCGACCTTCCCCCGCCAGCGCGGCCCCCGCCGCGGCACCTACTCGATCGTCGCGCGGGACGCCGCGACCGGCGCCCTCGGCGTCGCCGTCCAGTCCCACTGGTTCTCCGTCGGCTCGGTCGTCCCCGCCGCGTCCGCCGGCGTCGGGGCGATCGCGACCCAGGCGTTCCCCGACGTGCAGCACAAGCCGAAGGCCCTCGCCCTGCTGCGCGAGGGCCGCGCCGCCGACGAGGTGCTCGCCGCGCTGCTGCAGGAGGACGACGCCGCACCGCACCGGCAGCTCGCGATCATCGACCCGTCGGGACGGGCCGCCGGGCACACGGGACGGTCCTGCATCCGCGAGGCCGGGCACGTGGTCGGCGACGGCTACGTCTGCCAGGCGAACATGATGCGCGGGCCGGAGGTCTGGCCCGCGATGGCGGCGGCGTACGAGGCCACCCTCGGGCAGGGCTTGACCGCGGCACTGCTCGCGGCGCTCGACGCGGCCGAGCTCGCCGGCGGGGACCTGCGCGGACGGCAGTCGGCCGCGATGCTGATCGTGCCCGCCGAGGGCACCGACGCCGACCGGATCGTCGACGTCCGCGTCGACGACTCCCCCGAGCCGCTCGCTGAGCTGCGCCGGCTCGTCGCGCTGAACGACGCGTACGTGCTCGCCGACGAGGGTGACGCCCTGCTCGCGCACGAGGACATGGCCGGGGCCGCGCAGCGCTACATCGGTGCGTACGAGGCGGCGCCGGACAAGGTCGAGCTCGTCTTCTGGGCCGCGCTCGGCCTCATGAGCGCGGGGCTCGCGGACCGCGGCCTCGTGCTGCTCCGCGACGTGATCGAGCAGGACGAGCGGTGGCTCGAGCTGCTGCGGCGGCTCGACCCGGCGTCCGTGCCCGCGCAGCCGGAGGCGCTGCGACTGCTCGGGCGCTGAACGCCGGCGTCCTTGAGAGGATCGCGCCCATGACCTACTCGATCGTCGCGCGAGACCCCCGGACCGGTGCCCTCGGCGTCGCCGTCCAGTCGCACTACTTCGCGGTGGGCTCCGCGGTGCCGGCCGCTCTGCCGGGGGTCGGCGCGATCGCCACCCAGTCGATGGCGAACCTGCAGTACAAGCCGCAGGCCCTCGCGCTGCTGCGGGAGGGTCGCAGCGCCGACGAGGTCGTGGCCGCGCTCGTCGCCGGCGACCCGGACGCCGCCGCGCGCCAGGTCGCCGTGGTCGACGCCGCGGGCCGCGCCGCCGCCCACACCGGCGACCTCTGCATCTCCGCCGCCGGGCACCGGCTCGGCGACGGGTACGCCGTCCAGGCGAACCTCATGGAGCGCGACACCGTCTGGGACGCGATGGCGGAGGCGTACGAGGCGGCAGCGTCCGAGGGGCTCGGCGTGGCGCTCCTCGCCGCGCTCGACGCCGCCGAGGCCGAGGGCGGCGACCTCCGCGGTCGGCAGTCGGCCGCGATCCTCGTCGTGCCGGCCGAGGGCACCGAGGCCGATCGGATCCTCGACCTCCGGGTCGAGGACTCCCCCGAGCCGCTGCGCGAGCTCCGTCGGCTGGTCACCCTGAACGACGCCTACTCCCTCGGGAACGACGTCGAGCCGCTGCTCGAGCGCGGCGAGCTCGACGCCGCCGCCTCGGTGCTGCTGGCGGCGCACGCCGCGGCCCCGGACAACCCGGAGATCGCGTTCTTCGTCGGGCTCGACCTGCTGCGCGCGGGGCGGCCCGACCGCGGCCTGGCGCTCCTCCGCGAGGTCGCCGAGCGGGACGCGCGCTGGCTCGAGCTGCTCCGACGCCTGCCGGCCGAGACGTCGCCGTCGGCGGCCGAGGCGCTCGCCCGGCTGGAGCACGACGCGACCTGAGCGAGATCCGCTCAAGTCCGTTCCGGAACCGGGAATGGACGGGCGCCGACGCCGTTGTACTGAGTCGTAGGCACTCAAGTTCTATCGGAGGTCCCTTGCCTGAGTACTTCGGCCCGGCAGCCGGCGACGGCTCGTTCGACGAGTTCCTCGCCCGCCTGCTCGCCAATCAGCGGTCGGCGCCGTCCGGTCGCCCCATCGACATCAGTCGTCTGCTCTCCCGCCGCAGCCACGCGGTGATGGCCGACGCCGTGCGCTTCGCCGTCGAGCACGGCCACGCCGAGGTCGACGCGCTGCACCTGCTGCGCGCCCTCGTCGGAAGCGAGCAGGGCCGCAGCGCCCTCGGCGGCGCCGGCATCGACGTCGACGCCCTCGTCGGCGCCATCGAGGAGCGGCTGCCCACCGGCGGCGAGCGCGTCGACGGCACCCCCTCGCTCACCCCGTACGCGCAGCGCGCGCTGCTCGAGGCCGTGCAGGTGGCGCGGGCGTTCGGCTCGACCTACGTCGACCCCGAGCACCTGTTCTTCGCGTTCGTCGCCAACCAGCACGCGGCAGCGGGTCAGCTGCTCGCGGCCCACGGCGTGACGCCCGACCGCCTGCAGGCGATCGCGCAGGGCGTCGCCGAGGGCACCGCCCCGGCGCAGGCCGACGCGGCGTCCTCGACCGGCACCCCGACGCTCGACCAGTACGGCACCGACCTCACCGCCCGCGCCCGTGAGCACGGCCTCGACCCGGTCATCGGCCGCACCCTCGAGGTCGAGCAGGTCGTCGAGATCCTGCTGCGTCGCACGAAGAACAACCCCGTCCTGATCGGGGAGCCAGGTGTCGGCAAGACCGCGATCGTCGAGGGCCTCGCCCAGCGCATCGCCGACGGCGACGTGCCCGAGCTGCTGCAGGGCAAGCGCGTGGTCGCGCTCGACCTCCCCGGCATGGTCGCGGGCACCCGCTACCGCGGGGACTTCGAGGAGCGCATCACGAAGGCGGTCGACGAGATCGTCGCGCACAAGGACGAACTGATCGTCTTCCTCGACGAGCTGCACTCCGTCGTCGGCGCCGGCAGCGGCGGCGAGGGCGGCATGGACGCGGGCAACATCCTGAAGCCGCGCCTCGCGCGGGGCGACCTGCACCTGATCGGAGCGACGACCCTCGCCGAGTACCGGCGCATCGAGAAGGACGCCGCCCTCGAGCGGCGCTTCCAGCCGGTCACGGTCGGCGAGCCGGGCATCGAGGACGCGGTGCGCATCCTCGCGGGCCTCAAGGACCGCTACGAGCAGCACCACGGCGTCACCTACTCCGACGACGCGGTGCGCGCCGCCGTCACGCTCTCGGCCCGCTACATCACCGACCGCTTCCTGCCCGACAAGGCCATCGATCTCATCGATCAGGCGGGCGCCCGCAAGCGCCTCGCCGTCGGCGGCCGCGTCGACGTGGCCGGCCTCCGCGCCCGCGCGAGCGAGCTCGAGGCCGAGAAGGCGACCGCCGTCGCCGAGGAGCGCTACGAGGACGCGTCGCGGCTGCGCGACGAGGCCGAGCAGCTGCAGCGGCGCATCGCGCAGGCGGAGGCCGGTGCGCGCACCGCGACCGAGGCGGACTCCCGTGTCGGCGAGGCCGAGATCGCCGAGATGGTGGCCCGCGTCACCGGGATCCCGGCGGCCCGCATGACGGAGGGCGACCGCTCGCGCCTCGCACGGCTCGAGTCCGAGCTGCACGAGCGCGTCGTCGGGCAGGACGACGCGGTCGCCGCGATCGCGAAGGCCGTGCGGCGCAGCCGCACCGGCATGGGCGACCCCCGCCGGCCCGTCGGCAGCTTCCTCTTCCTCGGCCCCACGGGCGTCGGCAAGACGGAGCTGGCCAAGGCCCTCGCGGCGAGCCTGTTCGGCGACGAGAGCGCGATGATCCGCTTCGACATGAGCGAGTTCGGCGAGCGGCACACCGTCAGCCGGCTCGTCGGTGCCCCTCCCGGGTACGTCGGCTACGACGAGGCGGGCCAGCTCACCGAGCGCGTGCGCCGCAACCCGTACTCGGTGGTGCTGCTCGACGAGATCGAGAAGGCGCACCCCGACGTGTTCAACCTGCTGCTGCAGGTGCTCGACGACGGGCGCCTCACCGACGGCCAGGGCCGCACGGTCGACTTCCGCAACACGGTGGTCATCATGACCTCGAACCTCGGCAGCGAGTTCCTCGCGAGCCGCAGCGGCGCCCTGGGGTTCGTCGCAGCGAGCGACGACGGCGCGGGCTTCGGCTCCGACAAGGCCCTCCGTGACCGCGTCTTCGCGAAGCTCCGCGAGGCCATGCGGCCGGAGTTCCTGAACCGCATCGACGAGGTCGTGCTGTTCCGCAAGCTCGACCGGCAGCAGCTGCGGGCGATCGTCCACCTGCTGCTCGCCGACACCGCGGCCCGGCTCGGCGCCCGGCACGTCGCCTTCGAGGTGTCGGACGCCGCGGTCGACCGCATCGCGGAGCTCGGCTACGAGCCCGAGTACGGCGCCCGTCCGCTGCGTCGCGTGATCCAGCGCGAGGTCGAGGACCGCATCGCGGACGTGCTCGTCGAGCGCGACCTCGCCTCCGGCGAGGTCCTCATCGACGTCGCGGGCGACGCGCTCGTCGCGACCGTCCGCGAGGAGGCGCCCGCGATCGCCGCGTGAGCCCCGTTCGGCACGAAGGCCCCGCACCGTTGCCGGTGCGGGGCCTTCCGCGTCTCCGCGGCGGGTCAGGCGACGCCGAGCCGCCGCTCCGCGGACTCGAGCGTCTGCGCGAGCAGCGTCGCGACGGTCATCGGACCGACGCCGCCGGGGACGGGCGTGATGAGCCGGGCGCGCTCCCGGGCGACGTCGAACTCGACGTCGCCGCGGCCGCCCGGGCCGTAGCCGGCGTCGATCACGACGGCGCCCTCCTTGATCCACTCCCCGCGGATGAGCCCGGGGAGCCCGACCGCAGCGACGACGAGATCCGCGCGCCGCACCTGCGCCTCGAGATCCCGGGTGTGCACGTGGCACATGGTCACGGTCGCGTCGGCGGCGAGCAGCAGCACGCTGAGCGGGCGCCCGAGGATCGGCCCCTGCCCGACGACGACGGTGTCGGTGCCCCGCAGCGGGACGCCGTAGGCATCGAGCAGCGCGAGGATGCCGCCGGGCGTCGCCGAGCGGAAGCCGGGCTCGCCGAACGCCATCCGCGCGAACGAGGCGTGGGTGACGCCGTCGACGTCCTTGCCCGCGGCGATCGCCTCGAACGCGGCGCGTTCGTCGATGTGCGCCGGCACGGGGTGCTGCAGCAGGATCCCGTCGACCGCGTCGTCGGCCGACAGCGCCTCGATCAGCGCCACGAGCCCCGCGGTGTCGGTGCTCGCCGGCAGGTCGTGCCGTCTCGGCTCCATGCCCACGCGGCGCGCGCGGTTCACCTTCATCCGCACGTACGAGTGCGAGGCCGGGTCGTCGCCGACCAGCACCGTCGCGATGCAGGGCGCCCGGCGCCCCGCCGCCCGCAGCGCGGCGACGCGCTCCGTCACGCGCGTGAGCGTCGCGTCCGCGAGCGCCTTCCCGTCGATCAGCTCCGCAGGCATCCCTCTCCTCGCCGCTTCCGCGAGGAGCACCCAGGCGGGCGATGCTCCGACTCCACTCCCCGGTAGTGCCCTACCCGCGCCAGTCGTGAGGGGCCACGCTACCGGGGCGCGGGGCGGGGCGCGCTCCCCTGCGGCAGGATCGGCCGCGATGGACCCGTCTCCGCCGCGCATCCGCCCCGCCGTGCCGGCCGACGCGCAGGCGCTCGGCCGCATGCATCACGCGGCGTGGCGGGAGGCCTATGCCTCGATCCTGCTGCCGGGATGGTTCGACGACCATCCGATCGAGGAGCGGATCGAGCGCTGGGCGCACCACCTCGGGTCCCCCACGCCCGGCACCACGGTGCTCGTCGCCGAGGACGCGGTCGGCGGGGTGATCCTCGGCCACACCATCGCGGGCCCGGCACGGGCGACGGAGGCGCTGCCCGCGGTGCGCGACCGCGAGCTGTACTCGCTGTACGTGCTCGCGGCGGCCTACGGGACCGGCCTCGGCCGGCGTCTCCTCGACGCGGCGCTGCCGGATGCGGCGCCCGCACAGCTCTGGGTCTTCGAGGCGAACGCTCGGGCCCGCCGCTTCTACGAGCAGGCCGGCTTCCGTCTCGACGGCGCCCGGCAGGACGCCTCCGCCGAGCTCGGCGGCGCTCCGGAGATCCGGATGGTGCGATGACCGCAGCCGTGCTCGTCACCGTCAACCTGCCGCTCGTGCGGCTGCTGCCCTCGGCCGAGGTGTCGCGCCGCGCCTGGCCGAGGCACCTCACGGTGCTGCCGAACCACGCCGTGCCCGAGGCGGAGGTCCTGCCCGCCGTCGTGGCGGCGGTGCGCGCCGTCGCCGCGGGCACCCGCCCGATCGAGGCGACCGTCCGCGGGCGCGCGCTGTTCGGCCCGAGCCGGGACGTGCCCGTCGCGCTCGTGGACCGCACGCCGGCGCTCGCCGACCTGCACGCGCGGCTCGTCGACGCCGTGCTCGCGCTCGGCGCGCAGCCGGAGGCTCCCGCGCACCTCCTCGACGACTGGTGGCCGCACGTCACCGACACGGCCGCGGGGGCCGTGGAGCAGGGCGCGGTGCTGCGGCTCGACCGGATCGCGGTCGCCGACCTGCGTGGTCCGACCGCGGTCGTGCTCGCTGTCGAGGCGTTGACCGACCCTCAGGACTGACGAGGACCCCGCAACTTTCAAGCCGAGTGTTCGAAAGGTTTCGGAGCATCGAGGCCCGAGTCGGCGCTCCGTTGCCCCCGTTCGGAGGGTCCGGACGCTCTCCGCCGTGTCCGAATCGCAACCTTGTCGTTCCGTGTCACGTTGACACGCCCGAGCGACCCGCCCAGACTGACCTTGCCGGAGGAGAACACGGTCGCATCGCGACTGAGGCCTTCGAAACTTTTATTCGATGAGGAATGACAGGAGCGGCTCCGTGAGGCGCCGGCTCCCGGAGAGGACCCGAATGTCACAGCAGAACGGTTCCGCGTTCACCCGGCGAGGCTTCCTCGGCGTCGCCGGCGCCGCAGCCGCCACGACGCTCCTCGCCGCGTGCAGCGGCGGCGGCTCGGGCAGCGGCGGTGGCGGTGGTGGCGGCGGCCAGATCAGCTTCTGGAACCAGCCCTGGGGCAACACCCAGTTCAACCCGCTCGACCAGAAGATCACCACCGCGTACAAGCCGAAGAGCGGCCTGCCCACGGTGAAGTACCAGGTCATCCAGTGGGCGAACTTCGCCCAGCGCTACTCGACGGCGGTCGCGTCGAACACGAACCCCGAGATCAGCTCGGGCGGTGGCACGCAGGCCTTCCTGTTCGAGTCGCAGGGCAAGATCCACTACGCCGACGACCTGTACAAGACGTGGCAGAGCAACGGGCTCTACAGCGACTTCCTGCCGGGCCTGATCGACACGCTGAAGACGAAGAACGGCTACGCGGCGATCCCCTACAACCTCGACATGCGCGTCATGTGGTACAACAAGCAGCTCCTCGACTCCGTCGGTGCGACGCCGCCCACCACCTGGGACGAGTTCGAGGCGGTCTGCAAGAAGCTGAAGGCCAAGGGCATCTACGGCTACGGCACGTACTCCGGCGCGGGCGGCTTCACCGGGTTCCACAACCTGGTCAGCCACATGATCAACAACGGCGGCGGTCTGTTCAACGCCAACCAGGAGCCCGACTGCGTCACGCAGCCGAACATCGACGCGATGAACTGGGTCATCGGCCTCGTGAAGCAGGGCTTCGTCGACCCGCGCGCCGGCACCTACACGGCGCAGAACGCGCAGGACCAGTACAAGGCGAACAAGTTCGGCATGGGCTTCGACACCGGCGGTCTCGCGCAGAACGTCGGCGGCACGGTCGGCGCGAACCTCAAGGTCGCCAGCCCGCTGACGAGCCACTCGGGTGCGAAGGGCGCGCTCTTCTTCCCGAACAACATCATGATGTACAAGCACAACCGGTCCATCAAGGGCACCGAGGCGTTCGCGACGTACTACTACCAGAACATGAAGCAGCTCTGGACGCAGAAGACCGGCATCGGCCTCCCGGTGCTCAAGTCGATCGCGGACACGCCCGAGTTCAAGTCCGACCCGAACAACGTGAAGATCCTGTCCGAGTGGCAGCCCGTCTCGAAGACGTGGGGCGCCCCCGGTGGCAACACGGTGTTCCTCAACGTGACCGCCGTCGACGGCACCGCGCCCGGCACGACGTTCACGCAGGCGATCCTGTCGGGCAACACGACGGCGAAGGCCGCGCTCACGACGCTGCAGAACTCGCTGCAGGCATCGATCAAGAAGTAGTCAGCATCCGCTTCTAGCATTCGCACGAATCCCGACGGAGGGAAGCCACATGGCCATCGACACCGTTCCGGAGCGACTGCAGCGGGCACGACGTGGAGTGGGGGTGTCCGGCCGTGGGCCGGGCACCCCCACTGCGCGCAAGCGACGGCACACCGGTGCCCTCACCATGGCGGGCTTCGCCCTGCCGTCGCTCGTGCTGCTGCTGCTGCTCAACCTCTTCCCCGTCATCTACGCGATCCTCCAATCGCTGCAGAACGGGACCCCGTCGACGCTGCCCTGGGACGCGCCGTTCGTGGGGCTCACGAACTACGGCAACGTGCTCACGAGCGCGCAGTTCTGGGCGAGCACGATCTTCACTGTCATCTTCACGATCACCGGCGTCTTCGGGTCCTGGGTGATCGGGCTGGCGCTCGCCCTGCTGCTGCGCACCAAGATCCCGGGCAACACCGTGTTCAAGGTGCTGCTGCTGCTGCCGTGGATCGTGCCGGTCGTCGTCTCGTCGACCGCATGGAACTGGCTCGTCGCGACGCCGCAGAGCCCGGTCCCCGTGATCCTGTCCGTGTTCGGGGCGGGGAACCTCAACTTCCTCGGCAGCCCCGTGCTGGCGCAGATCGTGGTCTGCGTCTTCAAGGTCTGGATCAGCTTCCCCTTCATGATGATGATGATGGGCTCGGCGCTCGCCTCGGTCGACGTCAACGTCTACGAGGCGGCGAAGATGGACGGCGCCACGAGCTGGCAGACGTTCACGGGCATCACCCTGCCGATGATCTCGAGGTCGACCTACATCAGCTGGGTCCTCATGACGATCTTCTGCGTGAACGACTTCCCGACGATCTTCCTGCTGACGCAGGGCGGTCCGCAGAACGCCACCACGTCGCTGATCGTGCTCGCCTACCAGTACGCGTTCCAGAACTTCGCGACCGGCCCCGGCACCGCGGTGGCGTTCATCATGACCGTCGTGCTCGTGATCGTGTCGGTCGTGCTCTACCAGCAGATCAAGAAGGTGAACATCGAATGAGCCAGCCACTCGCCGTCGGCGGCGCCACGCGAGCGACCGTCGGAGCTCAGGAGCGCACCCAGGCCCGCAAGCGGGCCGATCTGTCCACCGGCAAGCGCGGCCAGTGGTGGCGCTTCCTCCTCGTGCTCGTCGTCACGTTCATCGTGATCATCCCGATCCTCGCGGTGCTCTACCTCTCGGTGCAGCCGGGCCTCGGCAGCAGCGCGACGGGGTTCACCTTCGAGAACTTCACCGCCGTCCTCAGCCAGACCGACGTGCTGCTCTGGCTCGGCAACAGCCTCGGCGTGGCGCTCGTGGTCGTGGTCGTCGCGGTCGCGGTCGCGGCACCCGCCGGCTACGTGCTGTCGCGGCTGCGCAACCGGCTGGTCTCGACGTACTCGCTGATCCTGTTCGTCATCCAGTCGCTGCCGGTCGTGACCGCGGCGATCCCGCTGTTCATCACGTTCGCGGCGCTGAACCTCGTGAACACGCTGCAGGGCGTCGCGATCATCTACATCGGCTCGACGATGTCGGTCGCGATCTGGATGATGGCGGCCTACTTCGACTCCATCCCGATCTCCCTCGAGGAGGCGGCGTGGATGGACGGCGCGAGCGTCTTCGGCAGCTTCACCCGCATCGTGCTGCGCAACTCGCTCCCGGGCATCCTGTCGACCGCGATCTTCTCGTTCCTGCTCGCCTGGAACGACTACCTGATCGCCCTGCTGTTCCTGCAGGACTCGTCGAAGTACACCCTGCCGGTCGGCCTCAACACGTTCTTCCAGCAGAACGCGGCCAACTGGGGCTACGTCATGGCCGTCGCCGTGATCATGATGCTTCCGCCCGTCCTCGTCTTCGCCTGCCTCAACCGCTACTTCAGCGTCGGCGGCATCGGCGGCTCGCTCGCGGGCCGGTGACCGACAGGACGATCAGTCCCTCCCTCCGCGCGGCGGTCGACCGGGTGATCCCGGCCGGCCGCCGCGCCGGCGGTTGGGCGGGCGGCGTCGGCCGCTACCTCGAGACCGCCGGCGCGGAACTCGACTGGGCGCGTCCGCTGCTCGTCGCGCTCGCCGACCGGCTCGACGGGCTCGCGGGCGGCGACTTCGCGGGCCTCGACACCGAGCGCCAGGACGCGCTGCTCGCCGCACTCGAGCACGACCCGGAGGCCGAGCGCGAGTTCGCCGCGCTGCGCCGCCTCTGCTGGGAGGGCTTCTACGCCGCCTCCCCCGACAACCCGGAACCGGTGGGCCTCGAGCTCGTCGGCTTCCGCGCGGTGCCCCCGGGCGTCACGCCCGTGGAGCCCGACCTCGTGCCGGACGCCGGCCCCTCCGGCGTCACCCGGGCCTACGACGCGATCGTCGTCGGCAGCGGGCCGGGCGGCGGGGTGGCCGCGCAGGTGCTCACGGCCGCGGGCCGCACCGTGCTCGTCGTCGAGCGCGCGCCACGCCTCCCGAACGCCGCCCTCCGCGGCGACCATCTGCACGGCAAGCGTGCCGCCGTCTACGGCGTGACCGTCGGCCCGGGTCCCGGTCATCCGCGGGTCGCGCAGCTGCCCGAGGGCGACCGGCTGCTCGACGGCACCGACGACTCGTGGCTGTACGGGCTGAACGCGTTCGCGATGGGCGGCGGCACCCGCATCTGGCAGGGCATGGCCTGGCGCTTCCTCCCCGAGGACTTCCGCATGCGCAGCGAGTACGGCAACCCGGACGGGGCGAGCCTCGCGGACTGGCCGGTCGACTACGACGCGATGGAGCCGTACTACTCGAGGGCGGAGCGGGAGCTCGGCGTCGCCGGCGAGGAGGGCGGGCTCACCGGCCGCACCCCGCGGTCGGCGCCGTACCCGATGCCGGCGTTCGGCACGGAGCGCGCCCGCGAGGTGCTCGCCGCTGCCGCCGAGGGCCTCGGCTGGGGCTGGGGGCCGATCCCCCTCGCGCTGAACAGCGTGCCGCACGACGGCCGCCCCGCCTGCGTGCGCTGCCCGCAGTGCGTCGGACACGCCTGCCCCGTGAACGCGAAGAACGGCTCGCACAACACCTTCCTGCCCCGGGCCGTCGCCACCGGGCGCTGCACCGTGCTCTACGACGCCGAGGTGCTCGAGGTCCGCGACGGCGTCGACCGCGCGGGCGTGACGCTCGTCGCCGGTGCGAGCGCAGGAGCGCCGGTCGAGCTCGAGGTCACGGCCGACGTCGTGGTCGTCGCCGCTGGGGCGGTCGAGACGGCGCGGCTGCTGCTCGCGAGCGGCCTCGGCAACGACCAGGTCGGCCGGCACCTGCACGACCACCGGTTCGTCACGATGCTGTCGCGGATGGACGAGCCCGTGAAGCCGTACGTCGGCCCCGGGCACTCCGTCGCGACCCTCGACCACGTGCACGGCGACACGATCCCCTGGGGCGGCGGCGTGCTCGTCGACCTCATGAGCCTGCTGCCGCTCACGCACGCGACCGCTCCCCCGCCCGGAGTCCCCGGCTGGGGCGCCGGCCATCGCGACTGGATGTCGGGCGACCGGGCGAAGCAGTTCGGCGTGTTCGGCATGGGCCAGGAGATCCCGATGCCGACCTCGCGGGTGACGCTCGCCGATGCCCGCGACCGGTGGGGGCGCCCGGGAGCGGCGCTCCGCAAGCTCGTGCACCGCACGAGCGTCGAGGTCGAGGACGGCATGGCCGCGCAGGGCGAGCGCTGGCTGCTCGCCGCCGGTGCGCACGACGTGCGCCGACAGCGGGCCGGCGCCACCGCCTCGGCGGCGGGCGAGCACTCCTGCGGCACCGCGCGCATGGCCGCCTCGCCCGCCGCCGGCGCGACGGATCCGTTCGGCCGGCTCTGGGGCTCCCGCCGCGTCGTCGTCTGCGACTCGTCGCTGCATCCGACGAACGGCAGCGTCAACCCCACGCTCACGATCGTCGCGAACGCGTACCGCGTCGCGGAGGCGCTCGCCGCGGAGTGGGTCCGCTAGCGCGCCGGCCCGCTCATCCCCGCTGCCCGGATGCAGGGCATCCGCCGGCGTGCAGGCCCGAACGGCCCGACGTCCCCTGCATCCGGGCGCATCCCCTGCAGACGGCGGCCGACCGGCCGCGCCCTAACCGGGGAGGTGCGGATGGAACGCGGTCGCGCCCGGCGCCGACACCTGGTTGTTCACGAGCTCGATGCCGAGCGCCTCGAACGGGGCCGCGTCGAGCACGATCGACACCGCCCGGGCGAGCGCGGCCCGGGCGCCGTCGTCGCCGACGAACACCTCGCCGTCCTCGTTCACGTGCGGCAGCGCCACGCGGACCCGCAGGTCGAGCGGGTCGCGCACGCGGACGCGGATCGCGGCGGTCACCGTGACCGTGCCGTCGTCATGGTCCTGGGGCTGCAGCACGCGGTCGGACATCGACGGCACCATAGCCGCCGCCCCTGAGGCACCCGCCTGTCGGCGTGTCCCGCACGCCCCCGATCAGGCCCCGGGTCCGAGGACCTTCTCGACCGCGGCGGCGACGCGCCGCGCCCGCGTCTCCTGCGCCTTCGCGCCTTCGACGGCCGTGACGTGCGCCTTCCGATGGCTGGGCGGCAGCCGGTCGAACGCCTCCCGGGCGCCCCGCTCGGCGAGCGCCGCGGCGAGGTCGTCGGGCACCGCGACCTCGCGAGGGGCGGTGTCGAGGGCGAGCTCGATGTCGAGCTCGTCACCCCCGCCGATGCCGCTCGCGGCCCGACGCTCCGACGAGAACGGGATGAGCGCCTGACCCCCCATCGCGCCCACCGTGCTCGTGTACTCGTAGCCGTTCACCCGCACGGTGACGGCGGGCCGCTTGCCGCCACCGAGCGCCTCGAGCACCTCGGGCGGCACCGGGATGCCGGTGTTCCTCCCGCTCAGGGCCATGGTCGTGCGGTACCGGACGGGGTCGCTCACGGCAGCAGCGTGGCAGCACGGCGTGCGACTGCGCATTCGAACATGTCTTCGAGTACCGTTGCGATCCGTGGTGGAGTGGCATCCGCGTCGCCTCGCGCGGCCCGTCGAGTGGCTGCTCGCGGTGCCCGGTCACGCCGAGCCCGTCGCGGTCATCCGCCGGCTGCGCATCGCGGGGCGCACCTGCTTCCGGGCGGTCACCTGGGCGCCGACCTCCGCCGGCCGCGAGCTGATCGGCTACTACCCCGACGGCGACGCGGCCGCCGTGGCGGCGTGGAAGCGCTACCTCGAGCAGAACGAGGGCCGCCACGAGCGGGCGAGTCGCACGCACGGCGGGACGGACCGCGGGAGCCCCGGACGCTGAGACCGACGCACGGGCGACGTCCTAGCGGCGCCGCGCGCGACGGCGACGCCACGAGAACCAGGCGGGCACCAGCACGAGCAGCAGGGCGATCGCGGCGATGCCGCCCTTCAGCGTGATCACGAGCGTCACGAAGCCCGCGACGAAGACGACGGCGACGATGCACGCGGTGAGCACCGCGGCCGGATCGGCCCGCTCGTGCGGCCGCACGGGCCTGGGCTTCGCCGTGCCGCTCCCGGTGAGCGTGGCGCCGGTCCAGCGTGTGCCGTCCCAGTAGTGCAGCCGGCCCGTGCGGTCGCCCGGGCGCGTGAACCAGCCGGGCGGCGGGGCGGTCGGGGCGGCGATGACGGGACTCCTGGAGCGAGCGGCTGCCGGGACGGGCGCGCCGGGCGGTGCGGGCAGGCTATCCCAGCCCCGGCGCGTCGGGCGCCGTGGCCGCGTCGCGATCGGGACGCGCCGCGACCCGGCGGAGGACGACGCCGCCGAGCCACCACACGAGCACCGTCGTGGCGACCCCCTCGACGCCGCCGACGACGGTGTCCGTGAGCCAGTGCGCGGCGAGGACGGTGCGCGAGAGCGCCATCACCACGACGGCGCCCGCCGCCCACGGGAGAGCGCGGCGGCCGAGCAGCAGCACGCAGGAGGTGGCGAGGACAGCGGCGAACGCGGTGTGGCCCGACGGGAACGACCCGTAGGGCCCGACGAACGCGACGACCGGCCCGGGCCGGTGCACGAGCGCTTTCGTGAGCATCACGACGCCCGCGTTCGCCGTCGACGCGGTGACGAGGCAGGCCGCCGGGGCGACACCGGCCCGCAGCAGCACCACGGCGGCGACCGCGGCGTCGAGGACCACCGACACGGGCGAGGCGCCGAGCGCCGCGAGCACGTCCGCGACCGCCACGACGGGCGGCACCCCCGCGGCGGCGGCGAGCGCGGCCCATCCCGCGTCGATCGCGAGGCCGGGCGACGAGGGCAGCGCCGCGACGCCGGCACCGGCGAGGCAGCACGCCCCGATCGTGCCGAGGGCGCCGAGCGCGACAGCGGGCCGCACCCGACGGAGCCGACCCGACCGCATCGACGCAGCCTAACCGGACGCCCGCTGGACGCTTCGGGCACGGACCGGCCGCCGACACGCCGCTCGATCGCGATCGACGCCTCGAACTGGGGGTACGTGGATATGGGGACAGACAGATCGTTCTGTCCGCACTCCTGCTACCGTCTTCACCAGGCGGTACCCATCGCCTCCGAAGTACCCGCTTCGGCGAATACAACCGCACCGCCGGCACTTCCCCCCGGCCGGTGGTGCCGGGTGGCGCGCACCTCCCCCCGAGCGCGCCGCTCGAACAGCGACGCCGGCCGCAGGACTCCCCCCAGCCGCGGCCGGCGTCGCTCCTCCCCCACGGACTCCCCTCGGTCCGCCCCCCAGAGCTCCCCCGGCTCACGCGCAAGGGCTCCCCCGGCCCCTCCCCCTCGGGCTCCCCGGACCCGTGCGCTCGCTGCTCCGCGACCGGCTCGTCCGGCCGCGCAGGCAGGCCGGCGCGGAGCGGGCGCGCCCTTCGTGCCGCGCGCGGGCGGGGGGGGACGACCGTGCCGCCGGGGCGAACCCGCATCGTCCGGTCTCGTCTGCTGCGGCGTCGTCGGGGCGGCCGGCTGCGTCGTCGTCGCACCCTTCCGATTGGCGAGCGGCACGGTGCTACGGTCCGTTCCGCCCGCTCCGGCGACCCGCGAGGAGGACCGCGTGCAGCGCTTCACCACCTCCGACGGCGTGCGCCTCGCCTACGACGACGAGGGCTCGGGGCACCCGGTGGTGCTCGTCAACGGCTACTGCGCACCGGCCAGCGCCTGGGTGCTCACCCGCGACGCGCTGCTCGCGGCCGGCTACCGGGTGATCGCGTTCGACCGGCGCGCGCACGGGGAATCCGAGACGCCCATGTTCGGGCAGCGGATGGCGCGGCACGGCCGCGACCTCGCCGAGCTGCTGGACGTGCTCGGCGAGCCGTCGGTCACGCTGGTGGGCGCCTCGATGGGCGGCAACGTGATCTGGGCGTACGTCGACCAGCAGGGCACGGACCGACTGGCCGGCGTCGTGGTCGTCGACCAGACGCCACGGATGCTGAACACGGCCGACTGGCCGTACGGGTTCTACGGGTTCGACGAGCGCAACGCCTACGTCTTCGCGACGGGGGTGCCCGCCACCGGCCGGGGGCGGCCGGCCGAGCTGTCGGCGCCGGCGATCGCGCGGCTCGTCGAGCGGCTCGGCGGCCCACCGCGGTACCGGCAGGGGTCCGCGCCCGAGACGGCCGGGCTGCTCGTCGACCACTCGCTGCAGGACTGGCGCGACGTCGCGGAGCGCGCGGCGTGCCCGGTGCTCATGGTGGCCGGGCGGGACAGCCAGCTCTGGCCGTGCGAGCACGCCGCGGCCGCCATCGCGGGCAACCCGCGTGGCCGCGCCATCGTGATCGACGACTGCGGGCACGCCGTCAACATCGACCGGCCCGACCGGCTGAACGAGGAGCTGCTCCGGTTCCTCGCCGAGGTCGCGCCGGGCGGGGCCGACCGGGGCGCCTAGAGCAGCGGGCCGCCGCCTTCGGCGTCCGCCGGGTCGACCTTCACGACCGGCGCGCCGTCCGGCTCCGGCAGGTGGTCCGCCGCGTCGTCGCCGAGGTCCGTCTCCACGCGGGCCGTGGTGATCGCACCGACGTGGTCCGCGGCGACGAATCGACGCCCTCGCGCCGTCTCGACCACGATGCCGGTGAAGATGTCGAGCCCGTCGTCCTGGACGACGGTCGCCACCCGTCCGAGCTCGGCACCGCCCGACGAGAGGACGGGGACTCCCGCCTCGAGGGCGAGGTAGGAGATCGGTCGTTCGCCGCTCGTGTCAGCGCTCATGGGCTCCTCGATCCGGATGGGGTCCGGCGAGGCTAGCCCCTTCGGCCCGGCGCCGCCTCGACGAGCGACAGGCGGCACGTACCGAGGTCAGGCCGCGTCGCGATGGCCGTGCGCGTTCGCGCAGCTGTCGCAGTTGTGGCCGCAGGAGCAGCCGGGGGTCGAGCAGGAGTGGCGGCAGTGACACATGGGAGTTCCTCGGAGGGGCCTGATGCTGCGGCGTGATCAGGGAGGTCGCGAGCGTAGCGCCGGCCCTGCACGGCACAACGGTCCGACACGGCGCGCCGCCGCGCGGCGATTGTCCACTCGGGCCATTGCGCCCGAGCCCTCCAGCTCGGGCGGCCAGGCGGCACGCTACGCGGGGCGCACGGGCGCGATCCGAGGGGCACGCCCCGCCGCCGTCGAGGGGACCGAAGGACCCTGGCGGCGGCGGCGGGAGAAGGGCAGGATCCGCGCCGGGAGCGGGGCGATCGTGATGGCGATGCACATACACCTGCCGCACGTGCCGCAGCGCACGCGTCCGGAGGTGCTGGCGACGGTCGAGGTCGCGCTCGTGGGCGCGCTGCTCGTCGGCGCCCTCGTCGGGCTCGCGACAGCCGCGGCGGCGCGGTCCGGCGGCATGCCCGGCGACACAGCCCCCGTGCCGGTGCCGCAGCCCGCGCCCGTGGCGGTGCTGCGCTGAACCGGCGTGGTGGGTGAGATCTAGAGCGAGACGATCGGCGGGACGCCGAAGCCGTGCGGCGGCTCGGCATCGGCCCGCCGCGCGCTGTCGGCCGTGGCGGTGGGGTCGAACAGCTCGTTCGTCTGGTCGAAGACGTGGATCCGCTCGTCGTCGGACCGGCCTGGGCTCACGTTCCAGCGCATGCCGCGCTCCTTCCGGGCGGGGCCGCACCGTCGCGGCCCGCTCGCGCACAGTGTGGCGCGCGGGGGCGCCGGGTGGAAGACCCCTGGACGCCCGGACCGTGAGGACCGTGGTGCTCGGCGGCCGCGCCCGGTGCTCGGAGTTGGAGGGCACCGGCACCGCCTGGAGGGCGACCGTGACGACGACGCCGGGCCGGAGCACCAGGCACCAGGCACCAGGCACCAGGCACCAGGCACCAGACACCAGGCACCCGGCACCCGGCACCCGGCACGAGCGTCCAGGTCGAGCCGAGCCCCGACACCCGAACTGGGGCGCGCGTCGGGGGTGACACGAGGAGTTCACTGGCGCTAGTTGAACCGGTCACCCAGCCGGTCGGCGCTCCCCGGCGCCGTCCCCTCCCCAAGGACACGATCCCCATGCCCATGCGCTCCCGCGCTGTCGCCGTGCTCGGCGCTCTCGCCCTCTCCACCGTCGCCGTCGTGGCGACCGCGGCTCCCGCCTCGGCCGCGACCGTCGACGGCAAGGTCTCGTTCTGCCACGCCACCGGCAGCGCGAAGAACCCGTACCTGACCCTGAAGGTCAGCTCGTCGGCGACCAATGCCTGGTCGTACACGAACGGCACCCACAAGAACGACCTCGGCACCGTCGGTGCGGCAGCTGCCGGCAACACGCCCACCATCTCGGACACGTCGGGCCTGCCCACGTACTGCATCCCGAACGGCGATGCCACCACGACGCCCTCCAACGGCACCGGTGGCAGCGCGGGCACCACGGACGCGAACCCGTCGACCAGCATCGTCGGCACGACGGACGGGGGCACCACGACCACCCCGACGGGCACGACCGGTGGCACCACTGGCGGTACCACGGCCGTGACGGACGGCACGGCCGGCCCGAGCGCCGGAATCGGCGGCACGGTCTGCACCGTCGTGTACGTCGACCCCACGACCAGCACGAGCACCTGC
Organism: Amnibacterium sp. CER49; assembly: GCF_029846255.1. Taxonomy (GTDB): domain Bacteria; phylum Actinomycetota; class Actinomycetes; order Actinomycetales; family Microbacteriaceae; genus Amnibacterium. Next base: position 573,377 of record NZ_JARVWQ010000002.1, read on the forward strand.
GCCAACGTGGCGCAGTAGGCCTCGCGGCAGCATCCGGCGCCCCGGCCCTCGCACCTGCGAGGCCGGGGCGCCGTCGTCTCCGCTTCCGCTCGGGCCTCGTCGCCCAGGTTCCGCGTCCCCGCCCGCGGTTCAATCGAACGGCGCGATGCGAGGGGGACGCGCTCGTCCCCGTCTCGCAGAGGACCGCGGGGCGCCGAACACGCGGCGCTGCGAGCAGCACGACGAAGGGAACGACGTGGACCGGCTCTGGTACGGCGGCGACTACAACCCCGAGCAGTGGCCCGCGGAGGTGTGGGACGAGGACGTCCGCCTCATGCAGCGGGCGGGCGTCACCATCGCGACGGTCGGCGTCTTCTCGTGGGCCACGCTGGAGCCGCAGGACGGCCGCTTCGAGTTCGGCTGGCTCGACGACGTGCTCGACCGCCTCCATGCCGGCGGCATCCGCGTCGACCTCGCCACCGCGACGGCGTCACCGCCGCCGTGGCTCGTGCACGAGCACCCCGACGTCCTCCCCGTCACCGAGGACGGCGTGGTGCTCTCGGTCGGGTCGCGGCAGCACTACTCCCCCAGCTCGGCGACCTACCGGCGCTACGCGGACCGGCTCGTGCGCGCCGTGGCGGAGCGCTACCGGAGCCACCCGGCGCTCGAGGCGTGGCACGTGAACAACGAGCTCGGCTGCCACGTGCACCGCGACTACTCCGACGAGTCCGCTGCCGCCTTCCGCCGCTGGCTCGAGCACCGCTACGGCGACGTGGCGACCCTGAACGAGGCGTGGGGCACGGCGTTCTGGTCGCAGGCGTACTCGTCGTTCGACGAGATCCGTCCACCGCGCACCGCGCCGACGTTCCGCAACCCGACGCAGCTGCTCGACTTCGACCGCTTCTCGTCGGACGCGTGGCTCGAGGTGTACCGGGCGGAGACGGCGATCCTCCGCGAGGTCTCGCCCGGCGTGCCGATCACCACCAACCTCATGGGCTTCTTCAAGCCGCTCGACTACTGGCGGCACGCCGCGCTGCTCGACTTCGTCTCGGACGACCACTACGTGGACCCCGCCGACCCGGCGGCGCCGGTGATCGCGGCGATGACCCGCGACCTCATGCGGTCCCTCGGCGGCGGCAAGCCCTGGATCCTGATGGAGCAGTCGACGAGCGCCGTGAACTGGCGCCGCCGCAACGCGCCGAAGCCTCCCGGCATGTACCGCGCGCTCAGCCTGCAGGCCGTCGCGCGCGGCGCGGACGGCGTCATGCAGTTCCAGTGGCGGCAGTCCCGCGCCGGAGCGGAGAAGTTCCACTCGGCGATGCTGCCGCACGGCGGCGAGGACACCCGGATCTTCCGCGAGACCGTGGCGCTCGGGCAGGAGCTCGCTGGGCTGTCGGACCTCGTCGGCACCCGGCTGACGGCACCGGTCGCGATCGTGCTCGACTGGGACAGCTGGTGGGCGCTCGAGCAGGCGGCCACGCCGGCCGAGCTGTCGTACCAGCGGCTGCTGCTGCGCTGGTACCGCGAGCTGTGGCGGCGTGGGGTGCTCGTCGACTTCGTCCGGCCGGACGGCGACGTCGAGGGCTACCGCGTCGTGATCGCGGCGGGCACGCAGGTGCTGCCGCAGGCGGCGCAGGACCGGCTCGCAGGCTATGTGCGCGGGGGCGGCACCCTCGTCGTCGGCTACCAGACGGCCATCCTCGACGAGCACCTGCACGTGCTGCTCGGCGGCTACCTCGGCGCGCTCCGGGACGTGCTCGGGATCCGCATCGAGGAGTTCGCGCCGCCCGCGGAGCCGTCCGTCACGGGCGGCCCGGTGCCGGCGCTCGAGCTCGCCGGGCTCGCTGCCGGGTCCGCGCAGGAGTGGGGCGAGGTCGTCCGGGTCGCGGGCGCCGAGGTCCTCAGCACGTTCGCCGGCGGCATGCTCGACGGCCTGCCTGCGATCACCCGTAACGGCTCCGGCGCCGGCGCGGCCTGGTACGTCGCCACGGCGCCGGACGACCTCGGGGCCGTGGTCGACCGGGTGCTCGCGGAGGCGGGTGTCGAGCCGGGCGTGCCCGAGACGCCCGACGGGGTGGAAGCGGTACGACGCGGCGACCGGCTGTTCCTGCTGAACCACACGGACCACGAGGTCGAGGCGGCGGGGACCCGGCTCGAGCCCCACGGATCCGCCGTCCTTCCGACGGGAGCGACGGCCGACGACGGACGAGCGGACTGAAGGGAAGCCACATGCCACGGACGCTCCGACCCGATCAGCGGGCTCAGGTGTGGATCTTCGACCTCGCATCGGGGACGACCTCGCTCGTGCTCGAGCGCGACGACGTGCTGCTCGAGGCGCCGAACTGGTCGCTCGACGGCGACGCCCTGTACGTGAACGGCGACGGGCTGCTGTGGCGGCTCGATCTCGCGAGCGGCGCGCTCGAGCGGGTGCCGTTCGAGGGCCTGCCGCCCATCAACAACGATCACGTGCTCGCCCCCGACGGCCGCACCGTGTTCCTCAGCGCGGACGACTTCCACATCTATCGCGGCTCGATCGCGGGCGGTGCCGTCGCGCGGGTCACGCCGGAGGACGGCGACGCCCACTTCCTGCACGGCGTCTCCCCCGACGGCGCCACGCTCGCCTACGTCGCGATCGAGGACGGCGACTTCGCGAACCCCGGACGGTTGGCTCTGCTCGACACGGGCGGCCGCGGCCCGACCCGCATCCTCGAGACGAGCGACCGCCATCTCGACGGCCCGGAGTTCAGCCCGGACGGCCGCTGGCTGCTGTTCAACACCGAGGCGTTCACCGAGGCACCGGGGCACGCGCAGCTCGCGCGGGTGCCGGTCGAGGGCGGCGAGGTCGAGCGGCTCCGCGCGAGCGAGACGGTCGACTGGTTCCCGCACCTCTCCCCCGACGGCCGGCACGGGGTGCATCTCGTGTTCCCGCCCGGCACGCAGGGCCACCCGGCCGACCACGACGTGCGGCTGCGCGTCGTCGATGCGGACGACTGGTCCACCGAGCTCGCGGGAATCGACCTCTTCGGCGGCCAGGGCACGATCAACGTGCCGAGCTGGTCCCCCGACTCGAGGCGGTTCGCCTACTGCGCCTACCCGCTCGAGCAGCGGTAGCAGGGGCCCCGCCTGCAGCGGCCGTCGCGTCCCCGCCCGCTGCCGGTCGGCTGCGGGCCGCGGAGGTGCGCAGCGTCCGCCTGGGCGCCCGCCGTATGGTGGCGCCATGCCGACTTCGAGAGCAGACATCCTCGCCGAGCTCGACGCGGTGCCGACGGTCGATCCCGAGACCGAGATCGCTCGCCGGCGCGACTTCCTCGTCGACTACCTGAAGGCGTCGCGGACGAAGGGCTTCGTGCTCGCGGTCAGCGGCGGCCAGGACTCCACGCTCGCCGGGCGGCTCTGCCAGCTCGCCGCGGAGCGCGCGCGCGAGCAGGGCCTCGAGGCGACGCTGATCACCGTGCGTCTGCCGTACGGCGTGCAGGCCGACGAGGACGACGCGCAGACCGCGCTCGAATTCATCGCGCCCGACGAGGTGCGCACCGTGAACATCAAGGGCTCGGTCGACGCGCTCGCCGACGAGTACGAGTCGGCGATGGGGCGGCCGATGAGCGATTTCGCGAAGGGCAACGCGAAGGCCCGTACCCGGATGGTCGTGCAGTACGCCATCGCGAGCGAGCACGTGGCGCTCGTCGTCGGCACCGATCACGCCGCTGAAGCGCTGACGGGCTTCTTCACGAAGTACGGCGACGGCGGGGTCGACGTCACGCCGCTCACCGGCCTGACGAAGAACCAGGGCGCCTCGTTGCTCAAGCACCTCGGCGCGCCCGAGCGGCTGTACACGAAGGCGCCCACCGCGGATCTGCTCGACGACCACCCCGGCCAGACCGACGAGGACAACCTCGGCGTTCAGTACGCCGACATCGACGCCTACCTCGAGGGCCGCGACGTGCCGCAGGAGGCGACGGACCGCATCGAGCGCTGGTGGCGGGTCACGCAGCACAAGCGGCACCTGCCGGTCACGCCGTTCGACGACTGGTGGAAGCAGGGCTGAGTGCGCCGGTGGACCAGGCCGCGTTCCGGGTCCGGTTCGAGTACGGCCTCGAGGGAGCGCGGGCGATCGCGGCCGGTCCGGGCGTGCTCGCGGTGGTGGTCGACGTGCTCTCGTTCTCGACCACGGTGTCGGTCGCGGTCGAGCGCGGGATCGCGGTGCTGCCGATCGCCGCACGGGACGCGAGGGCCGTCGCGACCGCGGAGCGGGAGCAGGCGGTGCTCGCCAGCGCAAGGAGCCTCGATCGGCCGAGCCTCTCCCCCGCCTCGCTGCAGCGCGCATCCGCCGTGGAGCGCCTGGTGCTGCCGTCACCGAACGGCGCGACGATCGCCGCCGCGCTCTCGGACGCGGGCGCGACCGTGATCGCCGCCTGCCTGCGGAACGCCGGCGCGGTCGCGCGGTTCGCCGACCGGCATCTCGAGCAGCCGGGCACGTCGCTCGCCGTGATCGCGGCCGGTGAGCGGTGGACCGACGGCTCGCTCCGCTGGGCCGTCGAGGACCTCTGGGGCGCCGGCTCGGTGCTCGCGGCACTGGCGACGGACGCCGAACGCTCCCCTGAGGCCGTCGCTGGCGCGGCGGCGGGGGCGACCTTCTCGATCGACGGGCTGCGGTCGTGCGCCAGCGGACGCGAGCTGGTCGTGGCCGGGTTCGGCGAGGACGTGAGGATCGCCGGCGAACGGGAGGCGAGCACGATGATGCCCGTGCTGCAGGACGGGTGGTTCGTGGCGGCGTGAGTCCGAGCCGCCACCCGCGCGGCCGTGCCGCACCCGTGGTCAGGCCGCCATGTGCCAGGGCATGACGCCGTCATCCTCGTCCGCCTCACTCTCCGCGTCTCGGGTCTGGTCGTCGGCCTGCGGCTTCGGCCGGATGCGGGTCGCGGGCCGCGTGACGAACCGGCCGCCCCAGCGGGTGCGCCAGACGAGGCCGCCGTCGGCGGTGCGCTCGACGTCGACGTAGCCGTCGTCCTTGGTCTGGTGCCCGGGCCGGCACAGCGCCGACAGGTTGATCGCCACGGTGCGGCCGCCGTGCTCGACGCGGATCACGTGGTCGATGTCGCAGTGGAGGGCGGGCACGGGGCAGCCGGCGACCTCGTCGCAGGTCTCGGACCGGGCCTGGATGAGCCGCCGGAGCGCGGTGGGGATGGTGCGCTGCGCGGAGTCGAACGCGAGGATCGCGTCGTCGACCGGATCGACCTCGACGCGGGTCCAGAAGCGGGCAGCGGCCACGATGCGCCGCACCTCCGCGGCCGCGAGCGAGCCCCAGCCGGCGAGACGCCCGGGTGCGTTCCCGATGCCGGTGGCGGTGGCCGCGGGCACGGTGACCAGGATCTCCGCGGAGATCGCCTTGCGCTGCGGGACCCGGGGGTCGCCGAGTCGCTGGAAGGGATCGGCGGGCGTGGGCGCTGCGCCACGGAGGTCGAGCTCGCCCGGAGCGACGGCGAGGCCGTGCAGCACGACGTCGAGCAGCGAGTCGTACATGAGCACGCCGATCGGCCGGTCCTCGCCCTCCACCCGGTGCGCGGCGACGGCGGCGCGACGGGCCGTCTCGTACACCGCGGCGATGTCGGTCTCGGGGCCGGTGAGGGTGAGCCGGCCCTCGCCGCAGGGCCCCGGGCGCGCGGACACGCGGCGCGAGCGGAAGGCGCTCGCGGCGCGCTCGGTGGCCTCGTCCGGATCGAGAGCGTCGTGCAGGCGGACGAGGGCCGCGTCGAGCCGCTGCGGCACGGTGTCGGCGGCGAGCGCGGCGGCGCGTTCGTCGTACTCGGCTCGCGACGGCCCGAGCAGCCCGCCGGCGTTCTGCACGACGGACTCGGCGGACCGCCAGCCGAACTCGCCCGACAGGAACGCGGTGAACGAGCAGGGCAGCCCGTCGCGCATCGCGAGCGAGGTGTGCAGCCATCGGATCGCGCAGCCGCGCGACACCGAGAGCAGGCCGGCGAGATGGACCGCGAAGGCGCGCTCCGCGCGGCCACCGGGCTGGGTCGACATGCCACGCTCGTGCTCGTCGGCGACGACCGCGTCCCACAGCGCGAGCACCGCCTGCGCCCGCAGGGCCTCCGCGAGATGCACCGCCCGAGCGGCGCCGCTGACCCCCTCGTTCAGTCGGTCGAAGAGTTGCGCGCCCTCACCCGGCGGCGACTCCTGGTTCTGCTCCTCACCAGGGGATCCGTGTTCCATGCGCCGATCCCATCAACGGCCACCGACATTCCCGGTTCGAATACGTATACGAACGGACACCCACTCCTCCCCAGGGGACGCGCTGTTCACAGCGCCGCCACGGCGAATCGCAACCGAATCGTTCTCACGACACGGCCCTAGGTCCCTTGCTGGAGCGCATCGATCGGCGATGCTGTTCGCGATCAGCCGGGTTCGACTGCCGGCGATCACGATGCGACCTGGACAACGGCGTCCGGGGAGCGACGGTACGGGTCCCCGCACCGGCCGCGTCGAGGAGGGGTCCTCGACCCGGAACCGCGCGGGGACCCCGACCGCCGGCCTCAGGTTGGCGGCGCCCCGCGGTCGTAGCGTGACAGCCATGTCCACCTGGCTCATCACCGGCTGCTCCACCGGCCTCGGCCGTGCCTTCGCACAGGCCGCGCTCGATCACGGCCACGACGTCGTCGTGACCGCTCGCGACGTGGCGGCGGTGCAGGACCTCGCCGACACGCACCCCGACTCGGCCCTCGCGGTCGCCCTCGACGTGACCGACGACGCGCAGGTGGCCGCGGCGGTCCACGCCGCCGAGGAGCGCTTCGGCGGCGTCGACGTGCTCGTGAACAACGCCGGCTACGGGTACCGCTCCGCGGTCGAGGAGGGCGACGACGCGGACGTCCGGCGCCTCTTCGAGACGCACGTCTTCGGCACCGTCCGCACGATCAAGGCGGTTCTGCCCGGCATGCGCGCCCGTCGCTCGGGCACCATCGTCAACCTCTCGTCCATCGGCGCGCGCATCTCCCCCGAGGGGTCCGGTTACTACGCGGCGGTGAAGGCGGCGATCGAGGCGCTCACCCTGTCGCTGCGCAAGGAGGTCGCGCCGCTCGGCATCACGGCCATGGTCGTCGAGCCCGGCGGGTTCCGCACGGATTTCGCCGGCCGCTCGCTCACGCAGTCGTCGACCCCGATCGCGGACTACGCCGACACGGCCGGCAGGCGCCGCAAGGAGCACGACACCGCGCACGGCACGCAGCCCGGCGACCCCGCGAAGGCGGCGGAAGCGCTCATCACCGCGGTCGAGGCCGAGCTCCCGCCGTACATGCTGCTGCTCGGCAACGACGCGTCCGACGGCTTCCGCGCCGCGCTCGACGCCCTGCGCGACGAGGTCGACGAGTGGGCGTCGCTCAGCCGCAGCACCGACTTCGACGACTGACGAGGCGCTCCCCGGAGGCGCTCAGGCGCTCGCGCGTGCCGAGGCGACGAGCGCGTCGAGCAGATCGACGCCGTCGCTCCCCGGCGCCGTCACCCGGATGACGCCGGGTCGCGTCGCGAGGAACCGCTCGAACCCGCGCACCACCGCGTCGATGGGTCCCTCCAGCTCGCCGTGGGGGTTCCCGGTCGCGTCGCTCATCCCGCGCGCCCGGGCGCGGAACCGCTCCCCCGCGGTCCGCGCGTCGACGACGAGCGCGACCTCGACGAACGTCGCGCCGACGCCCTCTGCGACGTCGCGCAGCTCGACGACGAACTCCTCGCGCCGCAGGTACTGCGGGACGATCACATCGCGGCCGGCGCGCAGATGCACCCCGATCGCGGCGAGCGCCATCGCACGGGCGGCGAGGCCGGCCTCGGGCAGCGCATCGCGCCAACCGCCGAGCATCGAGCGGAGGACGTCGAGGTCGAGCGCGAGCGGCAGCCGGTCCGCGTGGCGGGCGCACCAGGCCCGCGCGAGCGTCGACTTGCCGCTCGCGGGCACCCCGTTCAGCAGGACGAGCGCGGGGCGCATCGCCGGCTAGTGCTCGCGCCGATAGGTGCTGATCACGACCCCGGACCCGAGCGCGCGGGTCTCGGCGAGCGCGAGCGAGGTCCGCGGGAACCCGTCCGGGAAGAGCCGCTTGCCCGTGCCGAGCACCACCGGGTACTGCATCAGCCGGTACTCGTCGACGAGGTCGTGCTCGGCGAGCGTGCGCACGAGCACCGAGCTGCCCCACACCCGGACCTCGCCGTCGATCTCGTGCTTCAGCCGCGCGACCGCGCCGGGGACGTCGTCGCCGAGCAGCTGCGAGCCCCGCCAGCCGACCTCGGTCAGCGTCCGCGAGGCGACGTACTTGGGGATGCGGTTGTACAGCCGCGTGAACTCGCCCATCTGCCCCTCGGCGTCCTCGGGCCACACGCCCCATGCACCGGCCCAGATCTCGTAGGTGCGGCGGCCGAGGAGCAGCGCCGCGATGCCGCGCTCCCAGCCGATCACGACCGGGCCGCCCTCGTCCGCCCGGTCGTGCGCGGCGTCGAAGTCCATCGCCCAGCCGCCGAGGTCGAAGCCGCCGTCGCGGTCCTCGTCCGGACCGCCTCCGCCCTGGATGACGCCGTCGAGGCTGATGAACTCCTGCACCACGATGCTGCCCACCCCGCCACCCTCGTGGTCGGGACGACGGCCGTCAACGTCGGCGACGTCGGTGCGCCCGTCAGCCGGCCGGCGCCTCCCCGAGCAGCCGGTCGAGCAGCGCGAGGGCGCCGACCTGGTCGACCGACGGCTCGAGCAGCCACTGCGTCTGCAGTCCGTCGGACGCGGCGATCACGAGCGCCGCGACCTGGTCGGCGTCGAGATCCGGCCGGAGCCGGCCGTCCGCCTGCCGCGCCCGGATCTGCTCGGCGAGGCGGCGCCGGACGTCCGCGAACCGCTCGGTGGCGAAGGCGCGCGCAGCCGGGTGCCCCTCCTCGAGCGCCGACGCGACGAGCGTCGTGTACAGCTGCACCATGCCGGGCACGTCGCGGTTCCGCTCCGCCGACAGCCGCATCAGCTCGACCGGCGAGACGTCGTCGGACGCCGGCTGCTCGCCCTCGAGCCGCTGCGCGGACTCGCGGTACACCTCGACGAGCAGGGCCTCGAGGGTGCCGAAGTGGTGGATCAGGGCGGCGTGCGTCACGCCGACCTCCTGCGCGATGGCGCGGAGGCTCGTCCGATCGGCGCCTCGCTGGGCGAACACCTCGATCGCGGAGTCGAGGATCTCCCGGCGTCGGGCGACGCCCTTCGCATAGGTGCCGCGCGCCCGCGGCGCCTCGCGTGGTTCCTCGCCCATCCCTGCATCCTACCGCCGAATACCTCCGGTTGGATGTTTTCGTGTAGCCTCGGGTTCCACCGCACCGTGCGTCCGACCGGGTGCACCCGACCTCGAAGAAGAAGGACGACGTGGCCCGACCTGAAGCCTCCGTGCAGCTGTACTCCCTCGCCGAGCAGTTCTCGGCCGACATGAACGGGTCGCTCGAACGACTCGCCGCCATCGGCCTCAGGAACGTCGAGGCCTTCGACTTCGTCGGCCGCCCGAAGGAGATCCGCACCGCCCTCGACGCCGCCGGCCTCGCCTCGCCCACGGGGCACGCGCCGCTGCTCTCGGACGAGCTCTGGACGCCGGACGGCTCGATCCCGACGCCGAAGCCCGAGGTCGTGTTCGAGGCCGCCGCCACCATCGGCATCCGCACCGTCATCGATCCGTTCGTGCCGGCCCAGCGCTGGATCACGGAGGACGGCGTCACGGACATCGCCGACCGGCTGAACGGGCTCACCGAGGTCGCGGCATCGTTCGGCCTCACGGTCGGCTACCACAACCACGCGCAGGAGTTCCTCGCCGAGTTCGACGGCCGGCCCGCCTACGAGCGCTTCCTCGCGCTGACCGACGAGCGCGTCGCGATCGAGCTCGACCTCTTCTGGGCCCTGACCGGCGGTCAGGACGTGCCGGCGCTCGTCGCCCGCATCGGCGAGCGACTCGTCGCGGAGCACATCAAGGACGGCGTCGTGCCGCCGAGCAACCCGTTCGCGCCCGACGCACCCGCCTTCGCCTCGTCGAGCCTCGACCAGCGGCGCGCCGGGGAGGGCGACGTGCCGCTCGTCGAGTCGCTGCACGCCGCCACCGCGCTGCAGTACGCCGTGATCGAGTACGACCACGCCCCCGGCGACGTGTTCGAGGACATCGCCGCGTCCTACGCGTTCCTCAAGGACGGCGGCTACATCCGATGAGCGCCGTCGGCGTCGGCGTCATCGGGACCGGGGTCATCAGCGACACCTATCTCGAGAACCTGGACTCGTTCCCCGACGTCGAGGTGCTCGTCGTCGGCGACCTCGACACGGACCGGGCGCGGGCCCAGGCCGAGAAGCACGGGGTGCCGTCGTCCGGCACGGCGCAGGACGTGCTCGCCCACCCGGACGTGCAGCTCGTCGTGAACCTCACGATCCCTGCGGCGCACATCGAGGTCTCCTCGGCCGCGATCGCGGCGGGGAAGCACGTCTGGAGCGAGAAGCCGCTCGGGCTGGAGCGCGCGGCCGCCGTCGCGCTCGTCGACCAGGCGCACGCCGCGGGCCTCCGCATCGGCTCGGCGCCGGACACGCTCCTCGGTCCCGGCTTCCAGAGCGCGCGGCGCGCGATCGAGGCGGGCGCCATCGGCGAGCCGCTCTTCGCGCAGACCGCCTTCCAGACGCAGGGGCCGGACCTCTGGCACCCGAACCCCGGGTTCCTCTTCGCGCACGGCGCGGGCCCGCTGCTCGACATGGGCCCGTACTACTTCTCAGCGCTCGTCAGCGTGCTCGGCCCGGTCGCCCGGGTCGGCGCGCTCGGCATGAAGGCCCGGGATGAGCGCGAGATCCACACGGGGCCGAATGCGGGCAGCACGTTCCCCGTCGAGGTGCCGTCGACCATCCAGGTGCTCACCGCGTTCGAGGCCGGAGCCCAGGCGCAGAGCCTGCTCAGCTTCGACTCGGCGCTCGAGCGGCACGGCGTGCTCGAGATCCACGGCACCGAGGGCTCGATCGTGCTGCCGGACCCGAACCGGTTCTCCGGGCGCACCGCCTACGTGAAGCCGCTCGGCGTGCTCCGCGACGGGCAGTCGACCGACCAGCCGTGGATCGAGGTCGAGGAGCAGGGCGCCGAGGTCGGCCGCGGCCTCGGCGTGCTCGACATGGTGCGGGCGATCGCCGCCGGCCGGCCGCATGTCGCCTCCGGCGAGCTCGGGCTGCACGTGCTCGACGTGCTGCTCTCCGCGCAGGAGTCGGCTCTCTCCGGGCGCTTCGTCGACGTCGCGAGCACGGTCGCGCCGGTGCCGCTGCTGCCGGAGGGCTTCGACCCGTTCGCGGCGACGCTGTAGGCACCACGACGGAGGCGGGCGCCCGGGATCCCGACGCGGGTCCCGGGCGCCTGTCGTTCAGCGCCGCTCGAAGGACTCAGCGCCAGAACGGGCCGAGCCGCTCCGCGAGCGATCGGCCCTGGCTCCGGCCGGAGCGCGCCGCTGCGGGCCGGAGGGCGACGTTCCCGGCGTCCGGCCCGAACAGGTGGGCCGCATCGTCCGCCGGGAACACGGTTTCGACGCGGCTGCCGCCCTTCCGCAGTCCCTCGACCTGCGCCGTGAGCTGCATGCCCCACTCCTCCGGATGCCGCGTGCGGCCGCCGAACGGTGAGAGCACGAGCACCCGGGCGACACCGGCGGCGAGGTCGGCGTTCTCGTTGCGGCGGTAGCCGCCGTCGAGGAAGCGGCGCTCGCCGACGCGGTACGCGGCACCGCTCGAGGTGCTCGCCGCCACGGCGTCGACGAGCTGCACGCCGCTTCCGCAGTGGAGCACGACCGGGTCGCCGGTCCGTGCATCGACCGCCGGGATCAGCACCGCCCGCTGGGGCCAGTCGAGGCCCGTCAGCCGCGCGGCGACGATCGAGCGCCAGCGCGCGGACGCCGAGCCGTCCGGGTCGAGCCCGATCGCGGCTGCGCCCATCCGCCTGCGCATGTCGGCCGGGTCCGAGGCCGTGGCGATGATCGCGCCGGTGCGGGCCAGGTGATCGACCGCCGGTCCTGCAGGGGCGGCCGGAGGCGGGGTGGGCCGCGGGGTGGCGGTGTCGAGGATGTCGGCGAGCAGGTCGCGCGGCGACCGCCCGCTCGTGAGCTGGATCGCAGCGGTCGCGCCGCCGGAGGTGCCGACGACGAGATCGGCGTCCGTGACGTCGAGACCGCCCTCGAGCAGACCGGCGACCAGGCCGATCTCCCAGGCGTTGCCGACGGCGCCGGCGCCGCCGAGCACGAGCGCCCGCCCGCGATCGAAGGGCGGCAGGGAGCGGGGTTCGGGGAGGGGGAAGAAGTCAGGTGCTGCGCTCATCGGAGTCGCCTCTCGCGGATCGCGTGGTGCGGCCCCCCGGAAGCGGCGTCCGTCAGCCGCTCGATCGTGCACGGCGGGGAGCACCCACGACGGGTACGGGCGGTGCGGTCACGGGTCTCACCTCCTGCCGGTGCATGACGATCAGGGGCACCGTCGCACAGCGGGAGACCTGCTCGCAAGGGACGGGCCTGATGTCGTGCCGCGTGCCGTCGGATGCCGCGGCACCTGAAGTGGGCCTGCCGCGCCCGCGTTCGTGGCTTCTAACATCGCTCCCACCCTCCCCTGGGAGGCCCGGAGCCCGCCGCCCCCACCGCAGCGGGTTCCGGGCCCTGCGGGATCACCCCCGCTCGACGTGGTCCTCGTCGTCGCGGTGCTGGTAGCGGTGCTCGGCCTCGGCGACGGCGAGCGGATCCGCGTTCCTGACATCGGCGAAGCGCACGATCGAAGCGCCCCCGTCGGAGCCGTGCCGCCTCGCCAGGCGGAGGAGCACCGCACCGAGACCCTCCCGCGGCGGCGTCATGCCCTGCATCCTGCCCCGCCGCCCGGGGTCCTGCATGCCCCGACGGCCATTTCGTGCGCATGTTCGCGACCGGCGCCGATCCACGCGGGCATCCATCGGGCACCTCGGGAACGGACAGCGGGCGCACAGGTTACGACTTCCCGACAGTCCTACTGTGCGAAGCATGGCGGCGCGAAGCAGCGACATCGATGAAGGCGGCGTACTCGCTCAGCTGGACCGGCAGGACATCGGCAGCCTCTACATCTACCTCGCGGTCCTCGCCACGATCGGCGGGTTCCTCTTCGGGTTCGACTCCGCGAACATCGGGTCCGCCCTCGCGTTCCTGCCGTTCAAGCTCGGTCCGATCGGCACCGGCATCGTCGTGGCCGGCGCCTCGCTCGGGTCGTTCGCGGGGGCGCTCGCGGCCGGCCCGCTCGTCGACCGCTTCGGCCGCAAGTCCCTGCTGCTCGCCGACTCGATCCTCTTCGCGATCGGCTCGCTCATCTCGGCGTTCGCGCCCGAGGCGATCACGCTGATCATCGGCCGCATCATCATCGGCATCGCGATCGGCGCCGACTCCGCGATCGCGACCGCCTACATCTCCGAGTTCGCGCCGAAGAACCGCCGCGGTTCCCTGTCGATCATCCAGCAGTGGATGATCACGATCGGCATCCTCGCCGCCTACGTCGTCGCGATCGTCGTGCTGAAGCTCGCTCCCGGCGCCGCGAAGACCGTCGACTGGCGCATCCTGCTCGGCGTCGGCTTCATCCCCGCGATCATCTCGCTGGTGCTGCGGGCGCGGATGCCCGAGTCCCCGCGGTGGCTGCTCGAGAAGGGGCGCGAGGACGACGTCGTCACGGCGCTCAAGAAGCTCGACATCGAGGTCACGAAGGAGCAGGTCCACCGCGACGCGGCCAAGGTGCAGAAGGCCCGCGAGCAGCTGCGGTCGGGCTCGGCGTGGACCCCTGCCGTGAAGCGCGCGCTGATGGTCGTCTGCATCTTCTTCGTGTTCCAGCAGATCACCGGCATCAACGTCGCCTTCTACTACGGGCCCACCCTCCTCACCCCGTACATCGGCGGCAAGGGCGACCCGGTGCAGATGGCCGTCTCCGGCGTCATCGCGGCCGGCATCCTCGCGGTGGTCAACGTGATCGCGACCTACTTCGCGTTCCGGTTCATCGACAAGGTCGGCCGGCGCAAGCTCGCCATCGGGGCCTACACCTCGATGATCGTCTTCCTGCTGGTCGGTGCCGCGGGCACCGCCTTCACCAGCGGCACGGCGCGGCTCATCATCGTGATGGTCGCGTTCGCGCTCTTCATCTCGGCGTTCGCGATCGGCATCGGCGGCACCGGCTGGCTCATCCAGGGCGAGGTCTTCCCCACCGCCGTCCGTGGGCGGGCTGCGGCGATCGGCGCCGCGATCGACTGGCTCGCGAACTACGCGCTCGTGCTCGCGTTCCCGATCCTGCAGGCGGGCATCGGGCTGCCGCTCGTGATGGTGATCTTCGCCGTGCTCTGCGCGATCGGGGCGTTCTTCGTCTACCGGTTCCTGCCCGAGACGAAGGGCCACGGGGCGGATGAGACGATCGAGCTGTTCGAGGGTCCCGTGAACCTCAAGGACCCCGGCGAGCCGTCGACCGTGGGCGCGGGGCGCTGAGCCGCAGCGAGCCGGCCTGAACCTGCGAGGCGACCGCGAGCAGGCTGCGCTCCCGTCGGGGCGCAGCATCACGACCAGGCCTCACGTCCACGTAGTCCCTAGCCATCGAGGCGTCGAGCGGCTAGGAAGGGCGCAGTTCCGCCCGCGGGGAGGCGTGCACGCCACGTCGCGGGTCCTCGACCGGAGGTGTGCGTTGACGGAGAAGCCGGATCCCGTGCTCGACGGCCGGTACCGGCTCGATGCGGTCCTCGGAGAGGGTCCAAGGGCGGTCGTGCATCGCGCCACGGATCTCCGGCTCGGCCGGTCCGTCGCGGTCAAGGTGTTCCACCACGACGTCGCGACGGAGATCGACCTGCCACGGCTGCGCCGCGAGATCCGGCTGCTCGCCGCCGCGGAATGCCCGCAGCTCGTCGCGGTGCTCGACGCCGGCGAGGCGCCGGAGAACGGGTCGCGCTACCTCGTCATGGAGCACGTCGACGGCGCCGACCTCCGCACCCTGCTCGCCGCCCAGCGGCTCGCGCCCGAGGCGGTGCGCCGCATCGGGGCCGACATCGCGAGGGCCCTGCAGGTGCTGCACTCGCGAGGCGTCGTGCACCGCGACGTCACGCCGACGAACGTGCTCGTGCCCGGTGGCGCGGTGCGCGGACCCCGCGAGATCGCCGCGAAGCTGGGCGACCTGGCGATCGGACGAGTCGCCCCGGCCGACGACGAGGGCCCGGCGTCCGCGTACCTCAGCCCCGAGCAGGTGGCCGGCAGGAAGGTCGGGCCGCCGAGCGATGTGTACGCGCTCGGGCTCGTGCTGATCGAGAGCCTCACCGGCGCCCCGGCGTTCCCGGTCCCGCCCGACGGAGGCATGACGGCGCGCCTGGTCGGCGCCCCGCCCCTGCCCCGCCACGCCGCTCCCGTGCTCGCCGAGCTGCTCGCGCGCATGACGGCGGTCGATCCCTGGAAGCGGCCTCCCGCGACCGAGGTCGCCGCCACCCTGCGCGGTCCCCTCGCCGGCGCGATGATCGATCCCCGCCCCGCCGCGCCCGCTGCCGTGCCGCTGACGGCGCCCGGCCCCCGGGCCGACGAGAACGCGATCCTGGTCGCGCGTGCAGCGCTCGCCGACCAGAACCACGGGCGGACCCCGGAGACGGTCGCCGCCGCTGCCGCCGCCACGGCTGCCGCCGCTGTGGCCGCCGCCCCCGCCCTCGCCCTGAACCGCCCGTCGGGCGGCGCTCTCGTCGGGCTCGGCGCGACGAGAGCGGTCGCCGGCGACTCGTTCCGCAGCCGTGCTCGCCGGCGGCGCGTCCGTCGTGCGCTGCCGCTCGGCGCCGCCCTCGTCGCTCCGCTGACCGTCGCCGCGGTCTGGGCGCTCGCCGCCGCCTCGGCTCCGGCGACCCCGCAGCAGCGAGCGGTGGCCGCCCCGATCCGGGGCATGGCGGCGCCCGTGACGACGGTGCCCGGAGTGCCGTGGACGCCGCCGGCGCCCACCGAGAAGCCGGGCACGGCCGGCCAGGCCGCGGCGGTCCCCCTGCTGCTGACCCACCCGTTCTCGACAACCGGGCCCGCGTCGGGCGGCGGGGGCGTGACGCTCGCCGGGGCGACCTCGAGGTCCGGCTCGAGCACCGGCGGGTCCACCTCCGGCAGCGGGAGCCCGACCGGGTCCCCGACGGGCTCCCCCACGAGCAGCTCGACCGGCAGCCCGACCAGCACGCCGACGGGCAGCCCCACGAGCACGCCGACGGACACGTCCAGCTCGACGAGCACACCCACGCCGACCGATACATCGACCCCGACGGACACGCCGACCCCCACGGACACGCCCACGCCGACGGACACGCCGACCCCCACGGACACGCCGACGCCGACGGACACGCCGACCCCCACGGACACGCCCACGCCCACTGACACGTCCACCCCCACGGACACACCGACCCCGACGGACACACCGACCCCCACGGACACGCCGACCCCGACGGACACCACCACCAGCACCCCGACGGCCACCCCCACCCCCACGGACACGACCACCGGCACCCCCGCATGACGCGGGACTAGCCGCCGGGTCGAGGAGGCCGAGATGGCGCAGATCGTGCTCTTCCACCACGTGCAGGGGCTCACCGACGGCGTGCGGGCGTTCGCGCGCCGGCTCGAGGAGGGCGGCCACGAGGTGATCGCACCCGACCTGTTCGACGGCGCCCGAGCCGGCTCGATCGAGGAGGGGCTCGCGCTCGCGGGACGCATCGGCGACGAGGTGCTCGACGCGCGGGCCGACGCCGCGATCGAGTCCGCGGCGCCCGGAGTCGTCGTCGCAGGGATGTCGTTCGGCGTGATGGCGGCGCAGCGCATCGCGCAGACCCGCGCGGGCGTGCGTGGCGCGCTCCTCTACGAGTCCTGCCTGCCCGTGACCGGCGAGTGGGCGATCGGCCCCTGGCCGGACGGGCTGCCGGTGCAGATCCACGGCAAGGCCGACGACCCGGTGTTCGCCGGCGACGGCGATCTCGACGCGGCCCGCGAGCTCGTGGCGCTCGCGCGTCCCGGCACCGCCGCGGTGTTCACCTACCCCGGCGACCAGCACCTCTTCCTCGACGAGAGCCTGCCGGGCTACGACGCGGACGCGACCCGGCTGGTGATCGAGCGGTCGCTCGAGCTGCTTCGCGCGGTCGCTCCTCGCTGAGCCCGTCCGTTCCTGCCGGAGGTCGACGCCGGGGCGCAGAAGGCGGGGTACGAGGTGCCGGCGGGGTCGAGGTCCTGCTGATCGAGCGGGACGAGCCGCGGATCCATGTCGGCGACGAGCGGGTGCAGCGCGGTGAGGCCGGTGTCGACGAGCACCCGCCCGTCCGGATGGCCGATCACGTGCCCGCAGACCGGCGGGCGCTCCTCCCCCGCGGGCAGGTCGGCCACCAGGACCGGCGTGATCGTCACGCTCGGCTGGACGATCGACCCTCGCTCCCCCGGCCTCGTCGCCGCGCCGTCGTGGTCACCGCAGGGGTGAGGGCGGACACGAGGAGGTCACGCCGTCGGCGCCCGCGGCGGGACGCGGAGGGAGGTCATCCCGCCGTCGACCCGCAGCACGGCTCCCGTCGTCGACGCCGCCAGCGGCGAGGCGAGCGAGGCGATCGCGTGCGCGACCTCCTCGGGGGCGACGAGCCGGCCGAGCGGCTGCCGTCCCCGCAGGGCGACCGCGGCGGCCTCGGGGTCGTCCGCGGCGGCGAGCAGCCGCCCGACCCAGGGGGTGTCGGCGGTGCCGGGCGCGACGGCGTTCACACGGATCCCCTCGCCGACATGATCGGCGGCCATGGCGAGCGTGAGCGCGGCGACGGCGCCCTTGCTCGCGCTGTAGAGCGCCCGGTCGGGCACGCCGACGAAAGCGACCGAGGAGCACGTGTTCACCACGGCGGCGTGCGACGAGCGGCGGAGGTGCGGCAGCGCGGCGCGCGTCACCCGGGCGATCGCCACCACGTTCACGTCGAGCACCCGCGCCCACTCGGCGTCGTCGTTCCCGGCGACGTCGCCGGCGGCGCCGATGCCCGCGTTGTTCACGAGGATGTCGATGCCACCGAAGCGCTCGGCCGCGACGGCGACGGCGCGGTCGACGGCGGCGGTGTCGCGCACGTCCGCCTGCAGCGGGAGGGCCCCCTCGGGAGCCCCGGACGGATCGAGGTCGAGCGCGGCGACGTGCGCGCCGCGCTCGAGCAGCAGCCGGACCGTCGCGGCGCCGATGCCGCTCGCCCCGCCCGTCACGATCGCGGCGAGGCCCTCGAACTCGGCTGTCGTCATGCGGTGCGCTCCTTCGTGATGTCGACGTGGATCTTGGGGCCCGGGCCCGCGCCGTCGGGGCGCGTCCCGGCGAGCACGGCCGGAAGGCCGTCGAGGCCGACGACCGAGGCGACCAGCGGTCGGGGGTCTACGACGCCCGAGGCGTACGCCTCGATCGCGCCCTCGAGGCCACCCGAGCCGCTCAGCACGCCGACGGCGGTGACGTCCTTGAGCACGAGGGCACGGCTGTCGACGAGGCTGGGGCTGCCCGCGAGACCGATGCAGACGACACGTCCGCCGGGCTCGACGAGCTCGAGCGCCGTCGCGGGCAGGGCCGGGGCGTTCGAGGCGTCGATCACGGCGTCCCAGCGCAGGTCGGGCAGCGTGTGCTCGGTCCACACCCCGTCGAAGCCCAGGGTGCGCGGGAAGGCGAGGGAGGGCTCGTCGCGGCCCAGGAGGTGCACCTCGGCGCCGGCGGCACGGGCGAACATCGCGACGAGCAGGCCGATCGTGCCGGGACCGAGCACGAGCGCCCGGTCGCCGCGACGCAGCGCCGCGCCACGGACCGCACGCAGCGCGTTCGCCCCGGGTTCGACGAGGGCGCCGAGCGCGTCGTCGATCCCGCCGGGCAGCGCGTGCAGCAGCCGCGCCGGGAAGGCGAGCCGCTCCGCGAGGGCGCCGGGGCGGCCGCCGCGGATGCCGAGCTCGGTGCGGGTCTCGCAGAGGTGCTGACGGCCGTCCCGGCAGCGGGCGCACACGCCGCAGCCGAGCATGGTGTCACCGGTCACCCGGCGCCCCCTCCAGGAGAGGTCGACCCCCTCCCCGACCTCGGTGACGATCCCCGTCCACTCGTGACCGATGCGCATCGGGAACGCCGCGTGCCCGTCGTGGAGGTAGGCCATCTCGCCCGTGAAGAACTCGACGTCGGTGCCGCAGATGCCGGCCCGGCGGACGTCGATGACGACCTCGCCGGGCACCGCGACCGGTTCCGGGACCTCGCGGACCTCCGCGACGCCGGGCCCGGGCAGCACGAGCGCCCTCATCGGGCCGGAGCCCGTCGCCGCGGTGCGCTGGAGGCGACGGACGGCGGTGTCATGCGGATCCCCTCGGTGCGGGACGGCGGTGCGACGGACGCGGCACGGAGAGCGGCGGCGTGCGCGCCCCTCGCTAGTCTGGCCGAGGTTCCGGACGGCGGCCCGCGCCCCGGAGGCGGGAGCACGATGGAGTCCTCGCTGCGGAGCGCGCAGTGGTACGCGGGCGACGACCGCAACGCCTACATCCACCGGGCGTGGATGCGCCGCGGCGTGCCGGACAGCGCCTTCGAGGGCCGCCCGCAGATCGCGATCGCGAACACCGCGTCCGACCTCACGCCCTGCAACGCGCACCTCGACGAGGTGTCCCGGTCGGTGCAGAACGGCGTCTACGAGGCCGGCGGCATCCCGCTGGACCTGCCCGTGGTGTCGCTCGGTGAGACGAACGTGCGGCCGACCGCGATGCTCTGGCGGAACATGGCGGCGATGGCGACCGAGGAGATGCTCCGCGCCAACCCGATCGACGGCGTCGTGCTGCTCGGCGGCTGCGACAAGACCATCCCCTCGCTGCTCATGGCCGCCGCCTCGGTCGACCTGCCTGCGGTGGTGGTGCCGGGCGGTCCGATGGCCACCGGCACCTTCCGCGGCGAGCCCCTCGGCTGCGGCACCGACGTGTGGCGCCTCAGCGAGGAGGTGCGCGCCGGCACGCTCAGCCAGAAGGCGTTCCTCGAGTCGGAGCAGGCGACGATCCGGTCCCGCGGCCACTGCAACACGATGGGCACCGCCTCCACCATGGCGCTCGTCGCCGAGGCGCTCGGCACGACGATCCCCGGCCTCGCGGGCACGCCGGCGATCGACAGCCGGCTGCTGAAGGCCGCGCACGAGAGCGGCCGACTGGTGGTGCGCCTCGTGGCGGAGGGTCGCACCCCGTCGAGCCTGCTCACGAAGGGCAGCTTCCACAACGCGATCGTCGCGCTCTCGGCGATCGGCGGCTCGACCAACGCGGTCGTGCACCTGCTCGCCATCGCGGGCCGGGCCGGCATCGAGCTGACGCTCGACGACTTCGACCGCATCGGCGCCGAGGTGCCGCTGCTCGTCAACCTCCGTCCGGCCGGGCAGTACCTGATGGACGACCTGCAGCGCGCCGGCGGCTTCCTCGCCGTGCTCCGCGAGGTGCGCGACCTGCTCGACCCGGAGGCGCTCACCGTCACCGGGCGCCCCCTCGTCGACCACCTCGACGAGGCGCGCATCTGGGACCCGCAGGTGATCACGCCGCGCAGCGACCCGCTGCAGCCGAACGCCGGCATCACGGTGCTCCGCGGCAGCCTCGCGCCGGCCGGCGCGATCATCAAGCCGGCCGCGGCGTCGCCGCGCCTCCTGCAGCACCGCGGGCGCGCGGTGGTCTTCGACTCGATCGAGGACTTCTCCGCCCGCATCGACGACCCCGACCTCGACATCGACGCCGACAGCGTGATGGTGCTGCGGGGCTGCGGGCCGAAGGGCTACCCCGGCATGCCGGAGGTCTCGAACATGCCGCTGCCGAAGAAGCTGCTCGAGCAGGGCGTCCGCGACATGGTCCGCGTGTGCGACGGCCGGATGAGCGGCACCGCGTACGGCACCGTCGTGCTCCACGTCGCGCCGGAAGCCGCGGCGGGCGGCCCCCTCGCCCTCGTGCGCACCGGCGACTGGATCGTGCTCGACGTCCGCGCCCGCCGCATCGACCTCGACGTGCCCGCCGACGAGCTCGCCCGCCGACTGCCGACCGAGGCGACGGTGCGCGGGTTCGCGGCTCCGCGCCGCGGCTGGGAGCGGCTCTACGTCGACCACGTGCAGGGCGCCGAGACCGGCGCCGACCTCGACTTCCTCGTCGGATCGAGCGGCCCGCGGGTCAGCCGCGAATCGCACTGAGCCGCGCCGTCACCACCCGCTGCGGGTCGGGGTGTGGCCCTTGCGCGCGTCGTCGGGCATCGCCATCTCGGCACGGATCCCGAGGAGGCGGACGGGACGGCCCGGCTCGATCCGCGCGACGAGGCGCAGCGCCTCCTCCGTCACCGCGACGCGGTCCGAGGTCGCAGCGATCCGCCGCGTGAAGGTCTTGTCGCTGAACGGCGCGTAGCGCACCTTCACCCCGAGGCCGACGACCGGCCGGCCTTCGGCGGCCACGTCGTCGAGCACCTGGTCGAGCATGCCGCGCGCCGCCCGCTCGAGGTCCGCCGTCTCGACGAGGTCGCGCTGGAAGGTGGTCTCCCTGCTGTGGTTCCGCGCGACGAAGGGGGTGTCGTCGACGCTCGACGCTCCTTCGCCGCGGGCGAGCTCCGCGTACCAGGGCCCCATGCGCGGGCCGAACTCCGTCGCGAGCGCGTCGAGGTCCGCCGACGCGAGCTCGGCCACGGTCCCGATGCCGAGCTTCGCGAGCCTCGCGGACACCTTCGACCCGATGCCCCAGAGCTCGAGCACCGGCCGCGCCCCCATGACGGTGCCCCAGTCGTCGCGCGTGAGGCGGAACACGCCGCGCGGCTTGCCGAAGCCGGTGGCGACCTTCGCCCGCACGAGCGTGTCGCCGATGCCGACGCTGCAGTGCAGCCGCGTCCGCGCGAGCACCGCGGCCTGGATCGCGCGGGCGACGGCCTCGGGATCGTCCGTCGTCACGCCGACGAACGCCTCGTCCCAGCCGAGCACCTGCACGGTCGCTCCCGGCTGCGCCCGCAGCACCGCCATCACCTCCGCGGAGACCGCCTCGTACGCCTCGCGATCGACCGGCAGGAACACCGCGTCCGGGATCCTGCGAGCCGCGACCTTCAGCGGCATGCCGGACCCGACGCCCTTCTGCCGCGCCTCGTAGGACGCGGTCGACACCACGGCCCGCTCGGTCGGGTCGCCCCGGCCGCCGACGATCACCGGCAGCCCTGCCAGCTCGGGGTGGCGCAGCACCTCGACCGCGGCGACGAACTGGTCGAGGTCGACGTGCAGCACCCAGTCGCGGACCTCGTCCATGGCACGAGTGTGCTCGTTCTCCGGTCGCCGCGCCTCCGTTCGGCCCGTCGGCTCCCCCGCCGTAGGCTCGAGAGGCACGCGCTCCCCGGTGCGGAGCCGAGCGCCGAGGAGGACGCGGATGCAGCTGCCGAGCACCGAGCGCGCCGAGCGCGACCACGCGGTCCTCCGCTTCCTCGCCCCTCGCGACGAGGCGGGCATCGACGGCACGACCGTCGCCGCCGGGCACGTGCTCGAGTGGATCGACCGGGCCGGCTTCGCCTGCGCCGCCGGGTGGAGCGGCTCCATCTGCGCCACCGCCTACGTGGGCAACGTGCACTTCCGCCGTCCGATCCCGGTGGGCAGCGTCGTCGAGACCGGCGCCCGGATCATCGCGACGGGGCGGACCAGCATGCAGGTGCTCGTCACGGTCGACGTCGCCGACCCGCGCGGCGGGGAGCCGGTGCGGGCGACCTCCTGCCTGCTCGTCTACGTCGCGATCGACGACGACGGCGACCCCCGCCCGGTGCCGGCCTGGTCGCCGTCGAGCCTCGCCGAGCTCGACCTCACCGACCGCGCGGAGCAGCGGGTGCGCGGCCGCGCTCGCATCCGCAGCGCCATGGCGGCGGAGCGGTACACCGGCGAGGGCACGGCGCCGCGGCTGCTGCTGCGCTTCCTCACCGCGCCGGGCGACGGGAACGGCGAGGGCATGGTGCAGGGCGGCACGGTGATGCGCTGGATCGACGAGGCCGCGCAGGCGTGCGCGGCCTCATGGACGAAGCGGCGCACGGTCGGCGTCTACGCGGGCGGCATCCAGTTCGACCGTCCGATCCCCGTCGGCTCGCTCGTCGAGGTCGAGTCACGGGTGATCCACACGAGCGAGCACAGCGTGCACGTCGCGTCCCACGTCCGGGCGGCCGACCCGATGATCGGCGAGTACGCGCGGATCGGCGGGTGCATCAGCGTCTTCGTCGTGCCGGGCGACGACGGCCGCGCCGAGCCGGTGGAGCCGCTCCCCCTCGTCACGGACGAGGACGTGCGGCTCGACCGGCACGCCCGCGACCTGATCGCGATGCGCGCCGAGCTCGACGCGATCGGCGAGTCGGACTGAATCGGCGCGTCCCCGGACTCGGATCCGGGCGCGCTCGTGCACGGTGCGGATCGGTGGGGGCCGGATGCCGGGCGCCGGCGGGAGCGTGTGAGGACCGAAGATCCCCCGAGGCCCGCTCGGCACCTCCGCGCCCCGCTGCTGATCCAGGAGGCGGGGACCCCGCCTCAGCGCGCCGCGCCGGCCGGGCCGCCGTCGCCGTCGAGGTGGTCGCCGATGGCCGCGAGCAGGCGGTCCGCGTCGGCAGCCGAGCTGTACGGCGCGAGACCGATCCGGAGCGCACCCGCGTCGCCGAGGCCGAGGTGGCGCGACGCGTCCCGGGCGTAGAAGTGCCCGCTCGGGGCGTTGATGTCGCGCTGCGCGAGGAACTCGGACAGCGCGTGCTCCCGCCGGTCGTCCAGCGAGACGAACAGCGTCGGCGAGCGACGGGCGGCGCGGGAGTGCAGCGTGAGGCGCGGGAAGTTCTGCAGGCCCTCCTCGATGCGCTGCCGGAGGGCGGTCTCGTGGCGGTCGAAGGCCTCGACCGACGTGGCGAGCCGATCCCGGCGGGTGCCGTCCCCGGGGACCGCTGCGGCGAGGAAGTCGACGGCGGCGGTCGCACCGGCCATGAGCTCGTAGGGCAGCGTGCCGAGCTCGAACCGCTCGGGGACGACGTCGGCCGACGTGGCGAGCCTGTCCGGCACGAGGTCCTCGAGCAGGTCGCGCCGTGCGGTCAGGACGCCGCAGTGGGGTCCCATGAACTTGTAGGGCGAGCAGGTGAACAGGTCGGCACCGAGTGCGGGGACGTCGACGAGCGCGTGCGCGGCGTAGTGCACACCGTCGACGAACACCAGGGCTCCCACCCGGTGCGCGGCGTCGGCGATGTCGCGGACGTCGGGCATGGTGCCGATCAGGTTCGAGGCCGCGGTGACGGCGACGAGGCGGGTGCGGTCGCTCAGCTGCTCGACGACCGCGCCCACCGGCAGCTCGCCGGTCGCGGGGTCGAAGTCGGCCGTCCGCACGGTCGCGCCGGCGCGCTCCGCCGCGATCACCCACGGCTCGACGTTCGCGTTGTGGTCGAGGCGGGTGACGACGACCTCGTCACC
The DNA here is from genome assembly GCF_029846255.1 of Amnibacterium sp. CER49. Classification (GTDB taxonomy): domain Bacteria; phylum Actinomycetota; class Actinomycetes; order Actinomycetales; family Microbacteriaceae; genus Amnibacterium. The sequence continues at coordinate 597,775 of NZ_JARVWQ010000002.1, forward strand.
GGGGCGCCAGGTGCGCGCCAGCGCCCGCGAGAAGTCGAAGGTCAGGGCGGTGCTGCTGCGGCCGAAGACGACCGTGTCGGCCTGGACGTGGAGGAAGTCGCCGAACGCGGCCCGGCACGCCTCGACGATGTCGTCCGCGTTCCGGGCTGCCGCCGTGAGGGCGCCCCGGTTGGCGAGCGGGGCGATCAGGGCGTCGCGGATGGCGTCGGCCACGGGGATCGGCGTCTGGGTCCCACCGGGGCTGTCGAAGTAGGCGGTGCCGCCCTGCAGCGAGGGGAAGGCCGCGCGGAGCCGGTCGAGATCCAGATCCTGAGGAATCGTGAGCATCGCTTCTCCCTGCGCGGTGTCGGTGCTCGTCAAGCATGGCCGATGCCGGTCGAGGCATCGATGGCCGTCGGCACGCGGTAACACCGGCGCAACACGCGCCTCGCTACGCTCCCGACATGGGAGACCTGTTCGACGGCTACGCCCCGTCGGAGGCTCCTGCGCTCGCCTTCGACGAGATGTTCGCCGCGCCTCCCGGGGCTCGAGGCGCCGCCCCGGTGGCACGGAAGGCCTACCGGGAGGTCGCCGCTGCGCTCCAGGGGATGACGCAGGCCGACCTGCGCCGGCGCACCGAGGCGCTGGCCGACTCCTACCTCGCGCAGGGCGTCACGTTCGACTTCGCGGGCGAGGAGCGGCCGTTCCCGCTCGATGCCGTGCCGCGGGTGATCGACGCCGAGGAGTGGACCCGCGTCGAGGCCGGCGTGCGGCAGCGGGTGCTCGCCCTCGAGGCGTTCCTCGCGGACGCCTACGGGGCGCAGGCGGCGGTGCGCGACGGCGTGATCCCCTCCACCCTGATCACCTCGTCCGCCCACTTCCACCGGCAGGCCGCCGGCGTGCTCCCCGCGAACGGCGCGCGCATCCAGGTGTCGGGGGTCGACCTGATCCGCGACGAGCAGGGCGCCTGGCGCGTGCTCGAGGACAACATCCGCGTGCCGAGCGGCGTCAGCTACGTCATCTCCAACCGGCGGGTCATCTCGCAGACGCTGCCCGAGCTGTTCGCCGCGATGCGGATCCGGCCGGTCGAGGACTACCCGAACCGGCTGCTGAAGGCCCTGCGCGCGGCGGCCCCGCCGGGGGCGGTCGACCCGACCGTCGTGCTGCTCACGCCCGGCGTCTACAACTCGGCCTACTTCGAGCACACGCTGCTGGCCCGCCTGATGGGCGTCGAGCTCGTCGAGGGACGCGACCTCTTCTGCTCCGGCGGCCGCGTGTGGATGCGGACGACGGACGGACCCACCCGCGTCGACGTGATCTACCGGCGGGTGGACGACGAGTTCCTCGACCCGCTGCAGTTCCGCGCCGACTCGACGCTCGGCAGCCCCGGGATCATGCTCGCCGCGCGCCTCGGCAACGTCACGATCGCGAACGCGGTCGGCAACGGGATCGCCGACGACAAGCTCGTCTACACCTACCTGCCGGACCTCATCCGCTACTACCTCGCGGAGGAGCCGGTGCTCCCGAACGTCGACACCTGGCGGCTCGAGGAGCCGGGGGCGCTCGCCGAGGTGCTCGACCGCCTGCCCGAGCTGGTGGTGAAGCCGGTCGACGCCTCCGGCGGGAAGGGCCTCGTGATCGGGCCGGCCGCGTCGCGGCAGGAGCTCGACCGGCTGCGCACGCGGCTCGTCGACGACCCGCGCGGGTGGATCGCGCAGCCCGTCGTGCAGCTGTCCACGATCCCGACCCTCGTCGACGAGGGGGTCCGTGCGCGGCACGCCGACCTCCGGCCGTTCGCCGTCCACGACGGTCGTGACGTGTGGGTGCTCCCGGGCGGCCTGACGCGGGTGGCGCTGCCGGAGGGGCAGCTCGTCGTGAACTCGAGCCAGGGCGGCGGGTCGAAGGACACGTGGGTGCTCGACGGCACCGACCCGGACGACGCCCAGCCGCGCCGCGACGACGTCCCGGCCGCTCGCCGCGCGGCTCCCGCTTCGCGGGAGGCCCGGGAGCCGGAGCACGCGCCGCTCGACGGCCGGACCGTCGACGGCGAGCAGCACCGGCAGGTCCAGCAGCAGCAGCAGGGCCCGCGATGCTGAGCCGGATCGCGGAGAGCCTGTTCTGGATCGGGCGCTACATCGAGCGCGGCGACGGGACGGCTCGCATCCTCGACGTGCACCTGCAGCTGCTGCTCGAGGACCCGTGGGTCGAGGAGGACGAGGCCTGCCGGGCGCTCCTCGGTGTGATGGGCTCGGCGACGCCGGACCCGGCGCCCCTGACCCGCGGCGACGTCCTCCGCCTGCTGGCGACGGACACGACCCAGCCGGCGTCCATCGCCTACGCGCTCTCCGCCGCGCGCGAGAACGCGAGGCGCGCCCGCGAGATCGTCAGCACCGAGCTCTACGAGTGCCTGAACACCACCACCGCGCAGATGGCCCGCATCTCGGCGACCCGGCGCCCCGCGGCGTACTTCGCCTGGGTCCGGGAGCGCACGGCGCTCGCGGTCGGGATCATCGAGAGCGCCGCCAGCCGTGACGAGGTGTGGCGCTTCTTCACCCTCGGCCGCAGCATCGAGCGCGCCGACATGACCGCGCGGCTGCTCGCCACCCACGCCCTCACCGGCCACAACGGCCCGAGCTGGACCACGATCCTCCGCTCGTGCGGCGGCTACGAGGCCTACCTGCGCACCTACCGCGGCATGCCCTCCCCGGAGACCGCCGCCGAGTTCCTCACCGTCGATCGCCTGTTCCCGCGGTCGATCCTGTTCGCGGTCCTCCGCGCCGAGTCGTGCCTGCGGCAGCTGGAGCCCCGCACCGAGCGCGCCGGCATCTCCGACCAGGCCCTCCGGGTGCTCGGCCAGATCCGCTCCGAGCTGGAGTTCCGGTCCCCCGCCGAGATCCTCGAGCAGCTCGGCGCGCACATGGACTCGGTGCAGGCGGCCACCTCCGCGGCGTCGGAGGCGATCCGGCGGCGCTACTTCCCCACCAACGACCTGCCGGTCTGGGTCGGCGAGTACTGACGCGAGGGCCGTTCATGACGCGACTGCACATCCGGCACCTCACCGGGTACCGCTACGGCGGCGAGGTGACGGCCTCGTACAACGAGGCGCGGATGCTGCCGGCCACCGACGCGGAGCAGCTCGTCCTCGCCGCGCACCTCCAGATCGAGCCCGTCTCGTCGTCGCACGCCTACGTCGACTACTGGGGCACGCGGGTGAACTCCTTCGAGATCCTCACGCCGCACCGCGAGCTGTCCCTGACCGCGACGAGCACCGTCGAGATCAGGCGGCCGCGGCAGGAGGGGCACGACTGCGACTGGGAGCAGGTCCGCCGCGCCGCCGACGTCTCCGTCCCGGTCGTCGAGCAGCTGCAGCAGACGACGCTGACCGAGCCGCCCGTCGACGTGGCGGTGCTCGCGCACGAGGCGGCGGGCGATTCGGTCCCGTGCGTCGCGGCGCGCCTCGTGTGCGAGACGATCGGCGACCGCATGACCTACCTGCCCGGGGTCACCGGCGTCACCTCGACGGCCGCGGACGCCTGGCGGGAGGGCAGAGGGGTCTGCCAGGACATCACGCATCTCGCGCTCGGCGCGCTGCGCTCGGTCGGCCTGCCGAGCCGGTACGTCTCCGGGTACCTGCACCCAGACCCCGCCGCGCCCCTCGGCGTCCCCACCCGCGGGGAGTCGCACGCCTGGGTCGAGTGGTACTGCCACGGCGGCTGGCACGGGTACGACCCGACCAACGGCATCCCGGTCGGCGACCGGCACGTGCTGGTCGGTCGGGGGCGGGACTACGCGGACGTCGCACCGCTCCGCGGCGTCTACGCGGGACCGTTCGGCAGCGAGCTGTTCGTGGAGGTCGAGATCACCCGGGAGGGGTGAGCCCACCCGGGAGCCGCGCTCGCCGTCGTCTGCGCCCGCGACCCCGTCAGGCCGGCTCGCCCTCGGCGACCGTGAGGCGGGCGCGAGCGGCGCGGGCGGCGGACACGAGGTTCGTGAGCGACGCAACGGTCTCCTCGTACCCGCGGGTCTTCAGCCCGCAGTCCGGGTTCACCCAGAGCCGGTCGGCGGGGACGGCGGCGAGCGACACCGCGAGGTGCGACGCCACCTCCTGCTCGCCCGGGACCCGTGGCGAGTGGATGTCCCAGACGCCCGGGCCGATGCCGCGGGCGAAGCCGGACTCGCGCACGGCGTCGACGACCTCCATGCGGCTGCGGCTCGCCTCGATGCTCGTCACGTCGGCGTCGAGGCCGTCGATCGCGTCGATCACCTCGGCGAACTCCGAGTAGCAGAGGTGCGTGTGCACCTGCGTCGAGGGGGCGGCGCCGCCGGTCGCGAGCCGGAACGCGCCGACCGACCAGCGGAGGTACTCGGGCTGGCGGGCGCGGCTGAGCGGGAGGAGCTCGCGCAGCGCGGGCTCGTCGACCTGCACGATGCGGATGCCCGCCGCTTCGAGGTCGGCGATCTCGTCGCGGAGGGCGAGGGCGACCTGGTCGGCGGTGGCGCCGAGCGGCTGGTCGTCGCGCACGAACGACCAGGCGAGGATCGTGACCGGCCCGGTCAGCATGCCCTTCACCGGACGCGGGGTGCGGCTCTGCGCGAACCTCGACCAGCGCACCGTGATCGGTGCCGGCCGGGTCACGTCGCCCCAGAGGATCGACGGCCGCGTGCAGCGGGAGCCGTACGACTGCACCCAGCCGTGGACCGTCGTGGCGAAGCCGTCGAGCGCCTCCGCGAAGTACTGGACCATGTCGTTCCGCTCGGGCTCGCCGTGCACGAGGACGTCGAGCCCGAGGTCCTCCTGCAGCTCGATCACCCGGGCGATCTCGTCGCGGATCGCCGTCTCGTAGGCCTCGGCGGTCAGCTCGCCCTTGGCGAGCCGGACGCGGAGCCGGCGCACCTCGTCCGTCTGCGGGAAGGAGCCGATCGTCGTGGTCGGCAGGGGCGGCAGCCCGAGGCCGTGCTGGGCGGCGACCCGCTGCGGGTACGGCGCCCGGGAGCGCTCCCCCGGCCCGACCGCCTCGACGCGGCGCCGGACCGCGGGGATCCGCACCCCCGGCACCGCCGCCCACTCGGCGATCGCGCGGTCGCTGTCGGCGAGATCCTCCGCGATGCTCGCCCGTCCCCGCTCGACGGCGCGGGCGAGCAGTGCGACCTCCCGGACCTTCTGGTCGGCGAACGCGAGCCGGCGGCGCAGCGGGGCCGGCAGGTCGGGCTCGTCGTCGACGTCGTGCGGCACGTGCAGGAGCGAGGCCGCGGTGCTGACGACGAGCCGGCGGGCGAGCGGGGCGACCGCGTCGAGCCGGTCGAGCGCGACCGCGAGGTCGGCGCGCCACACGTTGCGCCCGTCGACGACGCCGGCGACGAGCGTCTTCGCGGCGAGGCCGGCCCGGACCTCGTCATCGAGCGCGACGGGCAGGTCGCCGCGGACGAGGTCGAGCGCGACGGCCTCCACCGGGCTCGTCGCGAGCGCCCGGAGGGCCGGCGCCGGCAGCGTGCCCCAGGTCGCCGCGACGAGCAGCGAGGGGCGGCCGTCGGCCGCGCCGAGCACCCCGTAGGTGCGGGCCGCGGCGTCGGCGAGCTCGGCGGGGCGGGCGGCCAGGCTCTCGGACACGAGCGCGGGCTCGTCGAGCTGCACCCACTCGGCGCCCGCGTCGGCCAGCGCGCGCAGCACGGCCGCGTACACCGGGAGGAGGTCGTCGAGCCGCTCGAGCGGAGCGGTGCGCGCGGAGGGGTCCTTGCTGAGGGCGAGGAGCGTCACCGGGCCGACGAGCACCGGCCGGGGAACCAGGCCTTCCGCCACGGCCTCGCCGACGAGCGCGGCGAGACGGTCCGCATTCGGAGTGAAGGTCGTGCTCTCGTCGATCTCCGGCACCAGGTAGTGGTAGTTCGAGTCGAACCACTTCGTCATCTCGAGCGGCGGCTGCTCGTCGGTGCCGCGCGCGAGCGCGAAGAGCGTGTCGAGCGCGCCTGGAGCCGCTGCACCGAAGCGGCCGGGCACCGCGCCGACGGCGAGCGCCGTGTCGAGCACCTGGTCGTAGAGGCTGAAGCTCTCCGGCACGCCGGAGGCCGCGTCGAGGCCCAGCTCGACGAGCCGGCGGCGGACCGCTGCGCGCGACGCCGCCGCGCGACGCTCGAGCTCGGCCGCGTCGATGCGGCCGGCCCAGTACGCCTCGAGGGCGTGCTTCAGCTCGCGGCGGCGCCCGATGCGGGGGTAGCCCAGGACGGTGGCGATCGGGAGATCGGTCATTTCGGCTCCTTGCTTGCAGCGGCGGCTCGCGCGGCCCCGAGGCCGAGGCGGTCGAGCACGTCGAGGACGGCGTCCGTGCGGTTCAGGGTGTAGAGGTGCAGGGCGGGAGCGCCCGCAGCGAGCAGGGCCTCCGCGAAGCGCACGGCGGCGGCGACCCCGATCTCGTGGCGGCCCTCCTCGGTCGGCTCCACCTCGAGCGCGATCGCGAGATCGGTCGGCTCGTCCTCGCCGGACAGCTCGAGCATCCGGCGCAGCCGCGCGAGGCTCGTGACGGGCAGCAGCCCGGGCACGATCGGGATCGTGATGCCCCAGGCCCGGGCACGGGCGACGAACGCGGCGTAGTCGTCCGCGTGGAAGAACAGCTGCGTGATCGCGAGCTCGGCGCCCGCGACCTGCTTGGCGAGCAGCGCGTCGAGGGAACCGGCGCGCGATCGGGCCCCCGGATGCCCGTTCACGAACGCTGCGACGGCGACGCGCGCCCGATCCTCCTGCTGCTCGGGTGCCAGCGCGTCGGGCACCGTCGCTTCGGACCACTCGCGCCGCTCCGCCTGCACCCGGTGGAGCAGCTGGACGAGCTCCGCGGCCGTGCGCAGCCCGGTCGGCGCTCCGGTCGCGGCCGCGTCGCCCCGCACCGCGAGGAACCGACGGGCGCCGAGATCGAGGAGCCGACGGGCGGTGGCCGTGATCTCGGCGGGCGTGCGTCCCGCGCAGGTGAGGTGCGCCATCACGTCCACCGGCGTGCGCTCGACCACGGTGCGGACGAGGTCGAGCGAGGCGGCGACGGTGGATCCGGACGCCCCGTAGGTCACCGACAGGAACTCGGGCTGCGTCGCCGCGAGCGTGTCGATCACCCCCGGGAGCGCCGCGCCCGAGGCGGCGCTGCGCGGTGGGTAGAGCTCGAACGAGTGCGTGACCCTCGGATCCGCCATCGCTTCGCCCCTTCCCACACGCTGGAGCCGCCCCGCGGTCCTGCAGGGCGGTTCGCGGGCGCCGGGCTCGGCTGTCGCTGCACCCGACGAGCGGGTGGTGCGGGCCAGCGTAGGAAGGCGGAGGCGTCCTGTCACCCCTGTGACGGAGCGTGACGGCGGTGGGTCTGCGCCGCTGCGCGGAAGGGCCCGGCCGGAGCGCGGGTTGCGCCCCGGCCGGGCCTTCGGGAGAGCGCCGCCGGTCAGGAGGCCCGGCGGAGCCGCTTCACCTGCATCGGCCCGGCGAGCAGGTCGCCGGAGGCCGCCAGGAAGGAACCCACGTGCGGCAACGTGTTGTGCTCGACGAGGGCGGCCTCGTCGAGCCACTCCTCGCAGAGCACGAACCGGTCGGCGACGTCCGTCTCCTCGAGCACGTCGTACCGGATGCAGCCCGCGTCCGCCCGGCTCCGGGCGGCGAGCAGCGCGAGCTCGTCCCGCAGCCGCTTCCCGGCCTCGGCGCGCGCCTGCAGCGTCACGAGGAGCGTCACCGGCTCCGGGCTCACGACGACACCGCTCCGGTCGGGGCCGGCACGTCGACCGTCGGCACAGGCACCCAGGCGCCGCTCTCCCCCGACTCGACGATGGCGTCGTCGATCAGCGCGGTCTGGTAGCCGTCGCGGAAGCTCGGGCTCACCTCCGTGCCCTCGGCGATGGCGGTGAAGAAGTCGTGCGCCTCGATGATCTTCGTCTCGCCGTACCCGATGCCGAGCGCCGGGATCGGCCAGAGCGCGCTGCCGTTCGGGTGCGCGGGACCGGTGTAGATCGTCCGGAACCCGCGGCGGTCGCCCGGGTCGTCGGCGAACGCGACCTGGAGCTCGTCCCGTCGCTCGTAGTTGAAGAAGATCGACCCCTTCGTGCCGTGCACCTCGAAGGTGATGTAGTTGTTGCGCCCGTGCCCGTTGCGGGTCGCCTCGATCGAGCCCACCGCACCGCTCGCGAACCGGATCATCGTCATGACCTCGTCGTCGACGTCCACGGGGCCGCGCGGCCCGTCGCCGCCCCGCGTCGTCCCGAGCGAGTCCGCGCCGCCGGACTGCAGCGGCCGGTCGGTGATGAACGTCGAGAGCAGCGCGCTCACCTGCGCGAAGTCGCCGACCAGGTAGCGGGCGATGTCGATCACGTGGGTCGCGATGTCGCCGAGCGCGCCGGAGCCGGCGATCGCCTTCTGGAAGCGCCACGACAGCGGCGAGTCCGGGTCGGCGCTCCAGTCCTGCAGGTAGGTGCCGCGGAAGTTCGTGACGGTGCCGATCGCGCCCTCGTCGATGAACCGCTTCGCCAGCGCGACGGCGGGGGTGCGGCGGTAGTTGAACGCGACCATGTTGACGACGCCGGCCTCGACCACGGCCTCGTACATCGCCCGCGCCTCCTCGCTCGTGCGCGCCAGCGGCTTCTCGCTGATGATGTGCTTGCCCGCCCGTGCCGCGGCGATCGCGATCTCGGCGTGCAGGTGGTTCGGCGTGGCGATGTCGACCACGTCGATCTCCGGGTCGTCGATGACGGTGCGCCAGTCGCCGGTGGACCGCTCGAAGCCGAACCGGCGCGAGGCCTCCTCGGCCAGCTGCTCGTTCGCCTCGGCGATGGTCCTCCGGACGGGCATCGCCGGTGCGGGCCAGAAGAACATCGGCATCGCGGCGTAGGCCAGCGAGTGCGCCTTGCCCATGAAGCCGGCCCCGATGAGCCCGACGTTGAGTTCCTTCACGTTCGATTCCTTTCGATACGGGCCGCGGTCGTGGCCGTGGGTGCGGGTGCGGTGCGGGTGCTCAGTGCTGCGCTGCCAGCAGGCGGTCGAGGTAGGCCTTGCTGATGCGGGCCGCCTCGGCGGGGTCCCCTTCGTACGCGTCGAGCTCGACCATGAGCCAGCTGTCGTAGCCGGTCTCGCGGATCGCGGCGATCACGTCGGGGAGGTCGATCACGCCCTGGCCGAGCGGCAGGAACGCGAACGGGTCAGGACGGAGGTCCTTCAGGTGCACGTGCCGCAGCCGGTCGGGGTACCGCCGGATCAGCGCGGCCGGGTCGCCGCCGCCGGCGGCCAGGTGCGCGGTGTCCGGGCAGAACCCGATGCGGGTGAGCTGGAGCACGTGCTCGAGCTCGTCCGGGTTCTCGACGATGGTGCTGAGGTGGGGGTGGTAGCTCGCCGTCAGGCCGAACTCCTCCGCGATGTCCGTGACGCGGTCGAGGCTCTGGCCGAGCCGGCGGTAGTCGTCGTCCTGGGTGCCCGCCGCCCGGCGCGCACCGCCGCCGACCACGAGGCGCTCGGCTCCGAACGTGGCCGCGAGCTCGGCCGCCCGGCGGATCCGGTGCAGCTCGTCGGGGAGGATGTCGGCGTAGATGAAGTTGGCGCCCGTGTAGACGCTGACGAGGCGAAGCCCCGCGTCGTCGAGCGCGCCGCGCAGCGCGTCGGGGCGCTCGGCGTAGTCGGCGACGTTGCCGTCGAACATCTCCACCCCGGCGTACCCCGCCGCGCCGATCTCCCGGATCGCGTCGGTCGTCGAGCCGTTCGCCCGGTAGAAGAGGTCCTTGACGCTCGTCACCCCGGTGGGCTCGCCGACGACGCCACCCCAGGTGATCGTGCAGTAGCCGATGTTCATCGTTCCTCCTTCGTGCTGGTGCGGTGCTCGGCTCCGCGCGACGGCGCGCGGACCGGACCGGCGCAGGCGCGACGCCTCGCCGGGGACGACGGACGGGTCACTTCTTCTTCGCCAGCGCGACGGCGAGGATGATGATCGCGCCGCGGATGATCTGCTGCTGGCTGCTGTCGAGCCCGGCGAGGACCAGGCCGTTGTTGATGAGCCCGATCAGCAGGGCGCCGAAGGCGGTGCCGACCACCGTCCCCGCGCCGCCGAAGAGGCTGGTGCCGCCGAGGATCACCGCGGCGATGGCGGAGAGCTCGTCCCCCTCACCCCACTGGAACCGGCCCGACTGCAGCCGGCCGGCGTAGAGCATGCCCGCGAGGCTGGCGACGACCGCCGAGACGAGCAGCACGGTGAACGTGATGCGCCGGGTGCGGATACCGGTGTACTGCGCCGCGCTGCGGTTCCCGCCCGTGGCGAGCACCTGGCGGCCGTACCGCGTCCGGCCGAGCACGACCGCGCCCACCGCGACGGCGACGACCGCCCAGATGACGAGCACCGGGACGGGACCGATGCTGCCCGAGCCGAAGAGGTTGTTGAACGTGTCGTCGAGGATCGGTTCCGGCGCCGAGTTGGTGATGTACTGCGCCGTCCCGGCGGCGACGCCGAGCATCCCGAGGGTGACGAGGAACGACGGGATGCCGAGGAGGCTGACGAGGGCCCCGTTGATCGATCCGACGACGACCCCGACGAGCAGGCCGGCGAGGATGCCCGGGACCAGGCCGAACGCCGACACGGTCATCGCGGCCGTCACGCTCGACAGGCCCGCGACCGACCCGACGCTCAGGTCGATCTCGGCGGCCGAGATGACGAAGGTCATCCCGACGGCGATCACGGCGATCGTCGCCGTCTGGCTGAGGATGTTCAGCAGGTTGTTTGGCGACAGGAACCCCTGGTTGCCGAGCAGGACCGCGAAGAAGATGAAGACGACGACGAAGCCGATGTAGATGACGTAGCGGCGCCAGTCGAGGTCGCGGAAGAAGCCGCCGCGCGCGCTGCGTGGCGTCGGTTCGAGCACAACGCTCGGCTCGGTCTTGGTCATGACTGCACTCCCTGCACTGCGAGTTGAAGCGATTCCTCGTCCGCGATGTCCCGCCGCGGAAGGTCTTCGACGATGGAGCCGTCCCGCACCACGAGGACGCGGTCGCTGACCGCGAGCAGCTCGGGGTACTCGGACGAGATGATGAGCACCGCGCGGCCCTCGTCGGCCAGCCCCCGGATCCGGTCGAGGATCTCGCTCTTGGTGCCGATGTCGACGCCCGCGGTCGGTTCGTCGAGGATGAGGATGCTGGGGTCGGTCCCGAGCCACTTGGCGAGCACGACCTTCTGCTGGTTGCCGCCGGAGAGCAGCCTCACCGGGCGTCCCGGATGCGCCACCTTCACGCCGAAGCGCTCGATCAGGGACTGCGCGAGCACCCGGCCGGCCGGGAGGTCGAGCAGCGGCCCCCGCCGGATGCGGCCGAGCAGCGGCAGCAGCAGGTTCTCCCGCACCGAGTGGTCGAGCACGAGCCCCTGGTCGCGCCGGTCCTCCGGGATCAGCGCCAGCCCGGCGGCGATCGCTCGATCCGGCGACGAGACGTTCGCCTTCTCGCCCCGGATCAGGACCTCGCCGCTCCGGATGGGGTCGATGCCGAACAGCGCCCTGGCGAGCTCGGTGCGGCCGCTGCCCATGAGGCCGGCGAGTCCCACGATCTCCCCGGCCCGCACCGCGAACGACACGTCGCGGACCCGCGGTCCCGCGTTCAGGTCGCGCACCTCGAGCAGCACCTCGGACGCGGCCGCGGCCTCGCGGGACCGGTAGGTCAGCTCGCCCTCGATCTTCTTACCCACGATGCCTTCGACGATCTCAGCCGGCGTGGTGTCGGCGAGCGTCGAGGTGAAGAGCGTGCGGCCGTCCCGGAGCACGGTGATCCGATCGGCGACCCGGTAGATCTCGTCCATGCGGTGCGAGATGTAGATGATCGAGATGCCGCGGGCCTTCAGCCGCTCGATGAGGGCGAAGAGCGCCTCGGTCTCGTGCTTCGCGAGGCTCGCGGTGGGCTCGTCCATGATGAGCACGCGGGCGTTCTGCGCGAGCGCCTTCGCGATCTCGGTGAGCTGCCAGTAGGCCGTCCCGAGCCGGCCGACCTCGGCCTTGGGGTCGATGTCGACGGCCATCTCCTGGAGCACGGTGCGGGCGCGCCGCACCCCCTCCCGGTCGTCGACGAGCCCGCCGCGCATCGGTTCGACGCCGAGGAAGATGTTCTGCGCGACGGTGAGGCTCGGCACGAGGCTGAACTCCTGGAACACCATCCCGATGCCGGCCGCCTTCGCGTCCTGGATCGAGGTGATGCTCACCGGCTCGCCCTCGATGAGGATCTCGCCGGAGGTGGGCTGGTACACGCCCTGGATGATCTTCATCAGGGTCGACTTGCCCGCGCCGTTGCCGCCGGCGAGGGCGTGGGCCTCGCCTTGACGGACGGCGAAGTCGACGTCCGTCAGCACCGTGACGGGGCCGAAGCTCTTGGAGATCCTGCGCGTCTCCACCGCGTTGACCGCCTGCGTCATGTCGGCTGCTCCTCTGTTCGCGGATGCGGCGCCGCTGGTGCGGCGCCGCATCCGGCGGACTACTTGGTGAAGGAGCCCGCCACCGACGACGGCGGGGCGGCGTGGTAGACCTGCTGCCAGGCCTTCAGCACGTTCGAGTGGTCCACGGGCAGCGCGGGCACCGCCACGTAGGCCGGCGTCTTCTTGCCGAGCAGGGCCAGCGCGCCGAGCCGCGCCTCGGTCACGCCCTGGTCGAAGGGGCGCTGGGCGCCGAGCCCCACGACCAGCTTGTTCTTGGCGAGAGCGATCGCCACGTTCGTGCCGAGGTCCTCCGTCGCGATCTTGAGGTCCTGGTTGCCGGCGGCGCGCGCGGCCGCCATCACCCCTTCGGCCGGGACGTCCCACACGGCCCAGAGCCCCTTGAGATCCGGGTGCTTCGTGAGCATCGCGCTGGCCGCGACCTGCGCCTGACCGGCGAAGTCCGGGCCGGCGATGCCGGTGGAGGCGACCACCTGGATCTTCGGGAACTCCTTCTTGATCGTGTCGGTGAAGCCCTGGTAGCGCTGCTTCGTCACGAAGAAGTCGGCCTGGTGGAAGATCGCGCCGATCTTGCCCTCGCCTCCGATCGCCTTCGCCATCTCGTACGCGGAGACCACGCCGTTGCCGTAGTTGTCCGCGGAGACGTCCGAGACGTAGTCCTTCCCGGCGGTCATGCCGTTCGGGACGTTGCCCATGAAGACGAGCTTCGCGCCCGCCGCGGCGGCGGCCTTGTACGCGGAGGCGGTCGCCACCGGGTCGGTGGGGATCGAGACGACGATGTCGGGCTTCTTCGTCATGACCGTCTGCAGCTGCGAGACCTGCAGGTCGGGCTTGAAGTTCGCGTCGGTGGTGGCCACGAGCCGGATCCCGAGCCGCGCGAACTCGCTCTTCAGGCCGGCGATCTGCGCGGTGGCCCAGTCGTTGCCGCCGTAGTGCATGACGATCGCCGCGCTCGCGTGCTTCGCCTTGATCGCGGCGATGTCGCCCGCGGTGAGGTTCGCGGAGCTCGCCTGCGCCGCCGTCTCGCCGTGCGGGCCCTTGCTCTGCACCCCGCCCGAGCTGAGTGACGCGAGCGCCGCCTCCGCCTTCTTGACCGCGGGGTTGCTCGCGCTCGTCGCGCCCGCTCCCCCGGCCGAGGTGCATCCCACCAAGCCGGTGAGCACGGCCGCTGTGGCCGCGATCGTCGTGATTGCACGTCTCATCGACATTCTCCTGTCCCTCAGCGCCGAGGTGGCCGCTTCGCCTTCGTGAACGTTCACGTGTCGAGTAGCGTGAACGTTCACGGTCTCCTTGTCAAGGGGTGTCGCGCGACGGCGTGGCGTGGGTCGATGAGCGGCTGACCGGTGCCCGGCGAGCGGCACCTGCGAGGATGAGGAGGCCGCCGAGCGCCGGCCCGACGACGGGCCGTGCCGGAGCCTGCGGACGGTGCGGCGGAGAGGAGCGCAGTGATCGGCGGACCGGCACAACAACCCCGCGGCGCCACGCAGCGGAAGCCGAGCATCACGGACGTCGCCCGCCTCGCCGGCGTCTCGTACCAGACCGTCTCCCGCGTCATCAACAACGCGAGCGACGTCAGCCCCGAGACCAGGCAGCGCATCCTCGACGTGATCGAGGAGGTCGGATACCGCCGCAACCGCATGGCGACCGCCCTCGTCACGAACCGCTCGACCGGCATCGGCATCGTCACGAGCGACTCACCCCGCCTCGGGCCGATCGGGACCCTCGTCGCGCTCGAGAAGGAGGCGCGGCTGAAGGGCTACGGCACGGCCGTGGTCACGGTCGAGGAGCCGTACGAGGGCTCCGTCGAGCACGCGCTCGAGACGCTCGAGGACGCCGGGGTGGCCGGTGTCGTCGTCATCGCGCCGCTCGTGTCGATGGCCGCCGCCGTGTGGAACGCCCGGGTGCGGGTGCCCGTCGAGATGATCGCCGCGGGCGTGTCCTCGACGCCGGAGGTCGTCACCTACTCCGAGAACCAGGAGCTGGGCGCCCGCCTGGCCACGCAGCACCTCATCGATCTCGGCCACACCGACATCGCCCATCTCGGCGGCGCGCTCGAGTGGTTCGACGCCCAGTCGCGCCGGCGCGGCTGGGAGGGGGCGCTGCAGGACGCCGGGCTGTCGCCGGGGCTGTACCTCGAGGGCGACTGGAGCCCGAGGTGGGCGTACGAGACGACGCTCCGCCTCATCGACGAGGGCAGGCTCCCCGAGGCGGTCTTCGCGGTGAGCGACCACACCGCCCTCGGCCTGATCCGGGCGGTCGCGGAGCGCGGCCTCCGGGTCCCCGAGGACATCAGCGTCGTGGGCTTCGACGACGTGGAGGGCTCGGACTACTTCCGGCCGCCGCTCACCACGGTGCGGCAGGACTTCCCCGCGCTCGCCCGGTCGAGCCTCGAGGTGCTCCTCGCGGCGATCGAGGGACGGGCGGTCAGCCGCTCCCCGAGCTCGCCCACCCTGATCGTCCGGGAGAGCGCGGCGCCGCGGGCCCAGCGCGGATGATCCCGGACGACCTGCCGGCGACGGCGGCGTGGATCCATTCCGGCGGCCGGTCGGGGTTCGAGAGCGTCGCGCTCCGCCGCGAGCCCGGCGGGTGGCTCGTCGTCGGGTCGACCACGGCCGTCGAGGACGGCGCCGCCTGGTGGCAGTCCTACGAGATCCGCCTCGACGGCCGGGGCCTCACCGAACGCGTCCACGTGCGCACCCGGGTGGCCTCGGAACCGGAGCGCACCCTCGCGCTCGTCCACGACGGTGCGGGGAGCTGGACCGTCGACGGCGTGCGGACGGACGAGCTCGACGGCTGCCTCGACGTGGACCTCGAGGCGTCCGCCCTCACCAACGCCTTGCCCGTGCGGCGTCTGCTCGTCGCCGGCCGTGCGGCGGCGAACGCACCGGCCGCCTTCGTGCCCGTCCACGCCCCGGACGTGCGGCGTCTCGAGCAGCGCTACGTGCGCGCGGGCGGGACCGGCGACGGGCCGCCGGCCTTCGACTACACCGCACCGGCGTTCGACTTCGCCGCGCGGATCACGTACGACGGCGCCGGCCTCGTGCTCGACTACCCGGGCATCGCGCGCCGCTCCCGCCCTTGATCCCTCCGGGAGATGCGATTACCGTGCCGGAAGCCCCAACGACCGAGAGGAACCCGGCGATGCCTGCAGCCGTCCGCGCCCACCAGCGCTGACGCCTGCCCGCCCCTTCCTCCGCGAGTTCCTGACGTCGGCGCATCCGCCGACGATCAAGGAGTTCCGTGCTGCATCAGCACACCCGCCGCCTCGGCGCGCGTCGCCGTCCTGACGGTGCCGGGGCGGCGCCCCGGCTGCTCAACCTCGGCGTCGTCGCGCACATCGACGCGGGCAAGACGAGCCTCACCGAGCGCCTGCTCTTCGACACGGGCGCCACGGCCTCGCTCGGCCGCGTCGACGCCGGGACGACCCGCACGGACTCGATGTCGATCGAGCGGCGTCGGGGCATCACCATCCGCGCGGCGGTGACCGCGGTGCGGATCGGGGAGGTCGACGTCAGCGTGATCGACACCCCGGGGCACTCGGACTTCGTCGCCGAGGTCGAACGGTCCCTCGGCGTCCTCGACGCCGTGATCCTCGTGCTGTCCGCCGTGGAGGGCGTGCAGCCGCAGACCGTCACGCTGTGGCGGAGCCTGCGCCGGATCGGCATCCCGACACTGCTCTTCCTCAACAAGATCGACCGTGGCTCGGCGGATCCGGAACGGGTGCTGACGGACGTGCGGCAGCGGCTGACGCAGGATGTCGTCCCGCTCACCGGTGTCCGGCTGCCGGGATGCGCGGCGGCCGAGATCGGACGGCGGGCCTGGCACGACCCTCGGGTCCTCGAGCCGGTCGTCGGCACCGACGACCGGCTCCTGCAACGCTGGGTGGACGGCCGTCCCGTCGAGGACCTCGAGCTCGAGGACGCCCTGCGGCGCGCGACCGACCGCGGGAGGCTCTTCCCGGTGCTCTCCGGCTCGGCGGTCACCGGCGCGGGCATCGACCACCTCCGCTGGGCGGTGGAGCACCTCCTCGCGAGCCCGCCCGGCGTCGCCGGCGCACCGGCGGCGACCGTGTTCGCCGTCGACCGCACCGCCGCGACGCGTCGCACCTGGCTGCGGCTCTGGGCTGGCGAGATCACGGTGCGCGACAGACTCGGCACCGGCGAGCGCACCGACCGCATCACGAGCATCACGGTGGAGACGCCCGGCGGCACGGAGCACCGCGAGGCCGCCTGCAGCGGCGAGCTCGCCGCGGTCACGGGGCTCACCGGCCTCCGCATCGGCGACGTCCTCGGCGCGCCTCCCCCGGCGCGCGGCGCAGCCCGGCTCACCGGGGCGACGTTCGAGGCGGACGTCCAGCCGGTCGACCCCGGCGACCGCATCCGGGTGATGCAGGCGCTGCGGGTGCTCGCGGACGAGGACCCCCTGCTCGACCTGCACGTCGACGGGGAGTCGGTGCGCGTCCGCACCCACGGCGAGGTGCAGCGCGAGGTGATCGCAGCCCTGCTCGAGGAGCGGTTCGGTGTCGCGGCCCGCTTCTCGCACTCGACGGTCGCCTGCATCGAACGCCTCTCGGGCGACGGGCACGCGGTGGAGACGCTCGGTGTGAACGGCAACCCCTACCTCGCGACGGTCGGGCTCACGCTCACGCGCCTGCCCGACTCGGGCGACGTCGTGTTCTCGCCCGGGGTGCAGCGGGGCCTCCTGCCGCAGTCCTTCGTCGCCGCCACGGAGGAGGGCGTCCGCGACGCGCTCCGGCAGGGGCCGCACGGATGGCCGGTGCTCGGCGTCGCCGTCACGATGACGGCGTCGCGGTACTTCCCGCGGCAGAGCCACGCCCATCAGAGGTTCGACAAGGCGATGTCGAGCGTGACGGCGGACTTCCGGCACCTCGCCCCCGTGGTCCTGGCGGAGTGCCTCCGGCAGGCCGGCACCCACGTCTGCGAGCCCCTCGAACGGTTCGACCTCGACGTGCCGGCGGTCCACCTCGGGGCGGCCCTGCAGCTGCTCACCCGCTGCGACGGCGTCGTCGACCTGACCGACGGGACCGGGCGCTACCGGCACCTCGGCGGCACCCTCCCGACCGCGCGGCTCGGCACGGTCCTGCAGGCCCTGCCCGATCTGACGGGCGGCGAGGGCGCGCTCACGAGCCGGTTCGACTCCCACCGCGCCGTCCGGGTCGATCGCGATTGGGCGAGGACCCGCACCGGGCCGGACCCGTCCGACCGGGAGGGCTGGTTCCGTGCGCGGCCTCGGTGAGCGGCCGCGACGTCCTCCGCCGGCCCCCGCAGCGTCCCGGAGCGGCGGAGGGCGTGATGGGCGCGCTCGATACCCTGCGCCCATGAGCAGCAGGCACATCGTGGCCGGGAGCGCGGGGTACGTGAGCGACGACGGCCACCGCCCCCGGTTCGGTCCGACGATCGAGTACGCCCTGACGCTGCGCGAGCGATCGAACCCGAGGATCGCCTACCTCGGGACCGCGACGGGCGACGCGGCCACGGGGATCGCGGCCTTCTACGACGCGGCCAGCCAGGCGCGGGTCGAGGCGTCGCACCTGCAGCTGTTCCCGCTGCCGAACCACCTCGGCATCGAGGAGCACCTGCTCGCGCAGGACGTGATCTGGGTGGGCGGGGGCTCCGTCGCGAACCTCGTCGCGGTGTGGCGGGTGCACGGCCTCGATCACGTGCTGCGGAAGGCGTGGGATGCGGGCATCGTGCTCGCCGGGGTGAGCGCGGGCGCGATCTGCTGGAGCGTCGGCGGCCCGACGGACTCGTTCGGCGTCGACCTGAAGCCGTTCCGCGACGGCCTCGGCCTCCTCCCCTACTCCTGCGGCGTCCACTACGACAGCGAGGAGCGACGGCGGCCGCTGTTCCAGCGGCTCATCGCGAGCGGCGAGCTGCCCGACGGGTACGCGACCGACGACGGCGTGATGATCCACTTCGCCGGCGATCGCTTCGTCGCCGCGGTGAGCGACCGCCCGGACGCGTTCGCGTACCGGGTGCACCTCGAGGGCGGCGCCGTGCAGGAGGACCGCATCGAACCGCGGCTCCTCGCCGGGTGATCAGCGGAGCCTCCGGCCCCGGTGTGGGACGATCTGCCCGCGACCGGGCGGGACGCCCCGTACGCCTCCTGGACGAGAGGACGCGCCGTGGACGGATACCCGTCGTTCGAGGAGATCGTCGCCGAGGAGGCCGAGCTGCAGCTCGCCTCCTTCACCCATGAGGACGCGCTCGCACTCGGCATGCGGCTCCTCGACCTCGCGCGCGCGGACGGCCTGCCGGTCGCGGTCGATGTGCGGAAGGGTGCGCAGCAGGTGTTCCACGCCGCGCTGCCCGGCTCGTCCGCCGACAACGACTCCTGGATCCGCCGCAAGGTGCGCGTCGTGGAGCGGTGCGGCACCAGCTCGCTCGCGGTCGGCCAGCTGTGGCGCGAGCGCGGCACGACCTTCGCGCAGGCCTCGAGCCTCGATCCGACGCGCTTCGCCGCCGCGGGTGGCTGCGTGCCGGTGCTCGTCCGCGGCGTCGGCCCGGTCGGCACGGCGACCGTCTCGGGGCTGCCCGAGGTCGAGGACCACCGCCTCGTGGTGCGCGCGCTCCGGGCCCACCTCGCCGCGGCCGGCAATCGGGCCTAGGGAGCTTCCCGGACGACGGCGAGCGATGCGGCCGGGTCCGCTCGCCGCTCGAACACCTCGAGGCGGGTCGGCGTGCCGTCAGGACGGGACGGACGCGGGGGCCGGGTCGGCCGCGCTCGCCGCGCGGAGGTCGGCGTCGATCGCCGCCTGCACGGCCTTGGGGAGGATGAAGAACTCGACGGAGAGCGGCAGGCCGTCCTCCCAGCGGCTGCGGGTGCGCAGCGTGCGCGCCGCCTGGGGCGCGTGCCGGTCGAAGACGTCGAGCACGGTGGCGTGGGCCGCCGGGTCGTCGATGATGTCGCCGAGGGCCGTCTCGAGTGAGAGCGCGGGCAGCCGCGGGGACGCGGGCAGCGGTGCGTCCACGGTCCAGGTGTGCTCGCCGCTGCCGACCTCGAACGCGTCCGAGCCGTCCGGCAGCCGCACGGTCGCGCGGGTGTTCGCCGGCACGACCGCGTGGACGTGCACCGTGTCGCCCTCGCGCCGCCAGCCGGCGGTCGCGGTGCCGTAGGGCGTGCGGTGGGTCGCCTCCGCGTGGTCGAAGGCGGGGAGCGGCACCGGCGCGATGCGCAGCGACCGGTAGCCCGGCTCGGCCGGCGCGAGACCGGCGAGGCCGCGGTGCAGCCAGTCGACGACGGCGCCGAACGCGTAGTGGTTGAACGAGGTGCTCGCCGGGTTCGGGGTGCCGTCGGGCAGCAGGGCGTCCCAGGCCTCCCACGTCGTGGTCGCCCCCATCGTGATGGGGTACAGCCACGACGGGCACTCCGTCGCGGTCAGCAGCCTCGTGGCGGCGGCCTGCTGGCCCGTCGTTGCGAGCGCCTCGAGCACGAACGGCGTGCCGACGAAGCCGGTGCCGATCCGGTAGCCGTTCACGCGCACGAGCTTCGCGAGGCGGCGCCCCATGGCGAGGCGCCGCTCCTCGTCGGGCACCAGCCCGAACACGATGGCGAGCGCGTACGCGGTCTGCGCGTCCGAGACGATACGGCCCGACGGCGCCACGTACTCCCGGAGGAACGCGGCACGCACGGCGTCGGCCAGGCGCCGGTAGCGGGCGGCGTCCTGCGCACGACCGAGCACCTCGGCCGTGCGCGCGACGATGTCGGCCGACCGGAACAGGAAGGCGGTGGCGACGAGCTCCTTGTCGGCCTTGGCGTCCGTCGGGGAGTCGGCCGGCGCGGTCGGGTCGAGCCAGTCCGCGAACTGGAAGCCGCCCTCCCACAGGTGGTTCTCCCCGGCCGCCTGGGCGACGAGGTCGACCCAGCTCGTCATGCTCGGGTACTGGGCCTCGAGCACGGCCGTGTCGCCGTAGCGCTCGTAGAGGGTCCAGGGCACGATCGTCGCCGCGTCGCCCCAGGCCGCGGTGGGCGAGATGAACACCCCGGACACGTTCGGCACGACGAAGGGCACGGTGCCGCCGAGGGCCTCCTGCTCGACGGCGACGTCCGCGAGCCAGCCCGCGAGGAAGCCGTCGACGTCGAGGAGCGAGGCCGCGGTGGGCGCGAACATGCTGATGTCGCCGGTCCAGCCGAGCCGCTCGTCGCGCTGCGGGCAGTCGGTCGGCAGGGAGACGAAGTTGCTGCGGGTGCTCCAGACGACGTTGCGGTGCAGGGCGTCGACGAGCGGATGCGACGAGGCGAACGCACCGGTCGGCTCGAGATCGCTCGACAGCGCGACGGCGGTGAACGCATCGACGGGCACGTCGCCCGGCCACCCCTCGACGCTCGCGTACCGGAATCCGTGGAAGGTGAAGCGCGGCTCCCAGGTGAAGGGACCGCCGGGCGCGACGTAGACGTCGGTGGCCGCCGCGCCGCGCTGCGAGCGCCGGTCGAGCTCGCCCTGGTGGAGCACCTCCGCGTGCCGGAGGGTGATCGTCGTGCCGGCGGGCAGGTCGGCGGCGATGCGGACGCGGCCGGCGAGGTTCTGGCCGAAGTCGAGGATCGTGGCGCCCGAGGGGGCGAGGGACGTCGCGACGACGGGCAGCTCGGCCACGGCGCGGACCGGCGGGGCGGACCGCGGCACGGGGACGACCGTCGCACCGACCTCGGCCGGCGCCCAGTCGCGGTCGTCGAAGCCGGGTTCCGACCAACCGGGCAGCGCGTGCGTCGCGTCCTCGTGCTGGCCGCCGTAGATCCCGGCCGCGAGCACCGGACCGCCGGCGAGGCCCCGCCAACGCGGTCCCGTGGCGACGACCTGCGACCGGCCGTCGGCGTAGCGGAGCTCGAGCCGGAGGGCGGCGCTCGGCTGGTCCCCGTAGAACGGCTTCGCGTCGGCGCCGAACCCGTACCGCTCGGCGAACCAGCCCGCGGTCAGCTGGACGCCGATCGCGTTCCGGCCCGGCCGGAGCAGTGCGGTGACGTCCGTGGTGTCCTGGATCACGCGCCACTGGTACGCGGTCCAGCCCGGCTTCAGCGTGTCCTCGTCGACCGCGGTGCCGTTGATCTCGACCTGGTAGACGCCGTGGGCGGTCGCGGAGAGGATCGCCCGCTCGACCGGCGCGTCGACGTCGAACTCGGCACGGAGCAGCCCGGGCTGTCCCTGTCGCTCCGGCGTCGGCAGCGCGATCAGCGGCGCGGTCCAGGCACCCTCGGCGAGGAACGCGGCAGCGACCGTGCGCGGCTCGCTCCACTCGGAGACCGTCCCGTCGACGCCCCCGACGCGCACCCGCACCGTCCGCTCCTCCCCCGGCTCGAGCGGCGCGAACGGCCAGGCCACGAGCACCGACGCGTCCGCGTCGAGGCGGACGACCTGCCCGCCCGCCTCGATCTCGGCCCAGGCCTGGCGCCAGTCCCGCACGTCGGTGCTCGTCACCCAGCTGAGCCGGGGTACGGCGGTCGGCACGAAGGGCGAGTCGGCCCGGTGCTCCAGCTTCGTGACGTCGACGCGGGGCGACGAGGGCATCGGCTCTCCTTCGAGGGACTGACCAACCGGTTGGTTGGCGGCTAAGCTAACGGCACCGGAGGGGCACGTCAACGCGAAGGAGGCCCGGATGCCGGACGACGTCGCGGGCGCGCCGGCCGAGACGGACCGCGCGGCCCGCAGCCGGTCGCGCATCCTCGGCGCGGCGCGGGCCGAGTTCGCTGCCGCGGGCTTCGGCGGTGGCCGGGTCGAGCGCATCGCCACGCGCGCCGGCATCAACAAGGAGCGGATCTACGCCTACTTCGGCGACAAGCGCTCGCTCTTCGCAGCGGCGGTCGCCTCGGCCGTGGAGGAGCTCGGCGCGGTCCGGATCACGGGCTCGGACGGTCCCGCCGGCTGGGCGGAGCGGCTCTTCGACTTCATGGCCGACCACCCCGACACGGTGCGGCTGCTGCGCTGGTCGCACCTCGAGTCGGACGCGCCCTCCGAGGAGGCGGACGCGCGACTGGTCGATCTTCCCCGCCCGGAGGACGCGGTCGTCCGGTGGCAGCGCGACGGGCTCGTCCCCCCGGACCTGGATGCGCACGACCTCGTCGTGCTCGTCCTCGGCATGTGCGAGGTCTTCCACGCCCCGCCCTACCGCCCTGAGGGCCGGAACGCCTTCGCCGTCGAACGACGGCGAAGGGCGCTCGTTCGGCGCACGGTCGCGCTGCTCGCCGACGCCGGGGCGGAGCCCGGAGGCGCCGCCCGACGCGATCAGCCCTCGCCGTTGTAGTACGGCCAGGGCAGGAAGCGCCGCTCACCGCGGCGGTCGGGCCCCTGCAGCGTCACCTCGCCGGTCGCCGCCCACTCGACGCCGCGCGGGAACAGGCGGATGAACTCGATCCGGCGGAACGTGTCGATGTCGTGGCCGATCGTGATCGTGAACGAGCGGCCGGCGCCGTACTCGTTGATCCACGCGAGCGGCTGGTCCGTGTCCACGCCGTACATCCGGGCCTTGTCGCCCTCGGGGATGTTGACCGGGTAGTGCGACATCGGCCAGACCGGCGCCTTCTCGTACGACTCGAGGTCGTCGAAGGTCGTGAGCAGCACGCGGGTGCCCTCGTACACCTCGACGCCGGTGAGGATGTCGTCACCGGTCACCGTCCAGCGCGCGCTGATCCCCTCGGTGATCGGGTGGCGTGGCTCGGCGGTGTCGAGCTGCGCCTCGCCCCAGGGCCGCGGCCGAAGGCTCGTCTTCTGGCTCAGCTTCGCGCCGCGCATCACGTTGTACTCCTCGGGGTAGCCCCAGTCGTCCTCCTGGGCGGCGGACCCGTGGAACCAGACCATGCCCTTGCCGTGCTCGTGCACGAAGCGCAGCAGCGCGGCGTCGGTCTCCTCCCCGAACCCGACGGCCTTGTCGAAGTAGCCGTCCCGCCCCTCGAAGATCACGATCACGACGTCGTAGCGGTCGATCACCTCGGTACCGAGACCGCGCGGGTCCTCGATCACCCGCACTCGGAAGCGGCCGGTGTCCTCGAGCAGCTGCGTCAGCCACACGTTGTGCTGCCGGAAGCTGCGGTGCTCGTTGTCGTGCTCCCGGGTCATGTGCCCCGACAGGATCAGGACCTGCAGCCGCTCGCTCATCGGACCGCCTCCGCGCGCTCGGCGAGCCGGGCGGCCGCGGCACGCGCCCCGCGCACGGCGATCGCGACGCTCATCAGCGTCGGGTTCATCGTCGTGGCGGTGGGGATCAGGGCGTTGCCGCCGACGACGAGGTTGTCGAAGCCCCAGACGCGGGAGTCGGGGTCGGCGACCGAGGTGCCGTCGTCGTGCTCCCCCATCCGCATCGTGCCCTGGTAGTGCAGGCTCGATCCGTTCGGCAGCAGCCGCGGCTCCGCGATGAACGTGCCGAGCGCCCGGCCGGCGCGCCGGAGGTGCTCGGTGCCGGCCGCGATCTCGGCCTGCTCGGACTCGGTGAGCTCGTACCGGATGGTCATGTTCGGGAAGCCGCGGTAGTCGGGCTCGTCGTCGTCGAAGGTGACGCCGTCCTCGAAGCGCGGCTGCTTGCGCATGCCGTAGCCCATGTTCACGTAGCCCCAGCGGTTCCCGGCCGCGGGGTGCTCGGGGTCGAGCGGGAAGGGCGGGTTCTCGGCGTACATGACCTGGAGCGAGAAGGGATGGCCCGGCTCGGAGAACGGGATGCGGTTCACGGCGGCGACGGGATCCGTGGGGTTCGTGGCGCGGCGGGCGAGCTCCTCGGCGAGCTGCTCCTCCGTCGCGTGGCGCCGCATGCGCTCCTCGTCGAGCACGACCGTGGAGATCACCATCGGGTGCTCGGTGAGGTAGCGGCCGAGCGCGGGAGGGCGGATGCCCGAGGCCCAGAGCAGCTGCGGCGAGCGGAAGGCGTCGGCCGCCACGACGACGAGGTCGGCCGGCACGAACGACGTCTCCTTCGTGCGGAGGTCCTCCACGGTCACGCCGGTCACGTGGCCGTCCTCGTGCTCGATGCGGCGGACGAGCGTGAGGTCGCGCAGCTCGAAGCGGTCGGCGAGCGGTCCCGGCTCGAGCAGCGGGCCGAGGACGACGTCGGCGCCCGCCCAGCGCATCGAGCCGTCGGGCTGCGGGTCGCCGGCGACGGGCAGCGTGCTCACGCCGTACCCGTCGGGCAGCTCGGCGCCGAACTCCTCCTGCAGCAGTGCCCGGATGGCCGACCCGACGCCCGAGTCGGCGAACGCGGCGCTCTGCACGTGGAGCAGGCGGCCGGCCTCCTCCACGAGCGCCTCCCAGTCGTCGTCCGGGAGGAAGGGGATCCGCTCGCTGAAGGACGGCGCGGGCGTCGCGCACGTCCAGTGCGCGCCCATCCCCCCGACGTTCGTCGAGGCCGCGCCCGCCGGGAAGGTCGGCGCGTGCGCCGAGCCCGGGCCGCCGAAGTCGAGGAGGTGGGTGCCGCCCCGGGCGGTGAACATGCCCTCGACCACGGCGGCCTCGGGGATGCCGAGCGACGCCCGGTGGGATCCGGCCTGGGGGCCCTGCGAGCGCTCGCGGGCCAGCTCCTTCGCGTCCGGGTCGGGGATGTTCCGCACGCTCTCGCCGGGCACATCGGTGAGGCGCGGACCGGCCTCGAAGAGGACCACGCGGGCGTCGGGGACGGACTCGAGCAGGATGCGCGCGTACGCGGATCCGATCGGGCCGCTGCCGACCACCGCGACGGTGGGCGAAGAGGTCATTGCTGCTCCTTTGCGGCTGGGGTCAGGCGAGGGACGACTCGGGCACGGCCTCGACGTGGGTGTCGGGCAGCCGGCCCGCCGGCAGCAGCGCGGAGGCGACGATGCCGAGGGCGTAGGTGACGGCGAGCGCGACGAAGACCGGCGCGAACACGCCACGGTAGATCTCCGCGACCTGCGCCTGCAGGGCGGCGGGCGAGGCGTGCACCGCGGCCGGCGTGAGCTCGGCCGCATCGATGCCGGCGGGCAGCAGCGCCGCGACCCCGAAGCCGATGACCCCGCCGATGATCGCGGTGGCGACGGTGGAGCCGACCGAGCGCACGAGGTTCACGGAGGCGGTGACGGCGCCCATCTCGCCGGCCGGCGCCGCGCTCTGCACGACCGCGACGATGAGGCTCATGAAGGCGCCGGTCCCGAGCCCGACGACGGCCATCACCACCATCGGCACGACGAGGGGCATGCCGACGGGCAGGGCCGCCATGACGGCGAGGCCGATCGCGCCGAGCGCCGTGCCGAGCAGCGGGAACGCGCGGTAGTGCCCCGTCCGGCTCACGAGCCAGCCGGAGAGCAGGTTCGACACGAGCATGCCGAACACGGTCGCGATCGGGACGAGTCCGGACACGGTCGCGGTGGTGCGGTAGGCCATCTGGAAGTAGGTCGGCAGGTACGAGGTGATCGAGAAGAGCCCCACACCGACGATGGCCGACACCGCCGTGCCGACGGCCACCGTGCGGTGGGCGAAGAGGTGCAGCGGCACGATGGGCGTCTCGGCCCGCGACTCCGCCACGGCGAACGCGGCGAGCGCCACGACGGCGATGCCGGCGGCGAGCGCGGCAGCCGGCCGGAGCGCGGCGTCGCCGATCCAGGTCGCCGCCATGACGAGCCCGGCCAGGCCGATCGTCATGGTGACGGCCCCGGCCGCGTCGAAGCGCATCCGGTGGTCATCGCCCGGCAGGTGCGGCACGGCGACGAGCGCGAGCGCGAATGCGACGAGCCCGACGGGCACGTTCACCCAGAACACCCACGGCCAGCCCCAGTAGTCGGTGATGAGGCCGCCGAGCACGGGGCCGATGAGGATCGCCACGGGGAACGCGGCGCCGATGATCGCCATGTACTTGGGACGCTGCCGCGGGGTCGTCGTCCGCGCGGTGATGGTCTGCGACATGAGCTGCAGCCCCGCGGAGCTCATCCCCTGCACGACGCGGGCGGTGATGAGCCAGACGATGTCCTGCGCGAACCCGCAGGCCAGGGAGGCGAGCACGAAGACGAGCAGCGACGCGAGGAACACGGGCCTGGGGCCGAACGAGTCGCCGATGCGGCCGAGCACGGGCAGGAGCACGGTGCTCGCGAGCGTGTAGCCGACGACGATCCAGCTCATGTGCTCGAGCGCGCCGAGCTGCCCGGCGACCGTGGCGAGCGACGTGGCGACCACGGTGTTGTCGAGCGCGCCGAGGAACGACACCGCGAGCAGGGCGACGAGGAGGACCCGGAAGCGCGGCGCGGAGAGGATCATGACGCGGTGGAACCCCATCGGGTGGTCGACGCGACCGACTGTGACCCCGGCCGGTCCCGGCGGGGTACGGGCCCGCAGGCCCCGACGTCGCCTCCATCGTAGTGCGGCTTCTGTCGGAAATCAACGAAACTCCCTGCTGCTCGATCTGTCCGCAGCAGCGCTACTTCTGTCAGAATCAAGCATGACCCGTGCATCGGCCCTGCGCTTCGGCGCACAGACGGACGAGGTCGTGAGCCTGCTCCGGATCGTCAACCTGGTGCGCACCGGGGAGGCCGGGACGCGCCCCGAGATCGGGCGGCTCACGGGACTCGGCCGCGGGGTCGTCACGCAGCGCGTCGACGCGGCGATCGAGATGGGCTTCCTCGAGGACGGCGAGTTCGGGCCCTCCTCCGGCGGCCGTGCGCCCCGCCGGCTCCGCTTCCGGGCGGAGCAGGGTGTGATCGCGATCTGCGCGCTCGGCGCGCTCCACCTCCGGGTCGGCCTGGCGCACCTGGACGGCCGCATCGTGGCGTCGGACCACCGCCCCTGGGACATCGCCCGCGGACCCGAGGAGACGCTCGAGGTGGCCTTCGGCATGCTCGACCGGCTGCTCGACGACGCCGGGACCCCGGACGTCTGGGCCTCCGCCGTGGGCGTCCCCGGGCCGGTCGACTTCGAGCACGGCATGCCGGTGGCACCGCCGATCATGCCCGGCTGGAACGGCTTCGACGTGCGAGGGCGGTTCGCACGGCGCTTCGGCGCGCCGGTCTGGGTCGACAACGACGTGAACCTGCTCGCACTCGCCGAGCGCACCCGCCGGGGCGACGACGACATCGACCTCATCTACTGCAAGATCGGCACCGGCATCGGCGCGGGCCTCCTCACCCGGGGCCGCATCCACCGCGGGGCGAACGGCGCGGCGGGCGACGTCGGGCACGTGCGCCTCCCGGGTTCCGTCGAGCCCTGCCGATGCGGCAAGCGCGGGTGCCTCGAGGCGGAGGCGGGCGGCTGGGCGGTCGTCCGGGAGGCCGAGCGGGCCGTCGCGAACGGCGCCGGCGGTCCGCTGGCGGCGCTCGGCACCCTGACGCCCGAGTCCGTCGCGGTCGCGGCCATGAACGGCGACGCCCTCGCGATCGCGCTCGTCGAGCACGCCGCGCAGCGGGTCGGCGAGTCGCTCGCGGCCCTCGTCAACATGTTCAACCCGAGCGTGATCGTGGTCGGCGGCGCCGTCTCGGCGGCGGGCGAGACGTTCCTCGCGCAGGTGCGGCAGCGGGTGTACGAGCTCTCGCTCCCCCTCGCCACCCGCGACCTGGCGATCGTCCGCTCGCACGGCGACGCCGACGAGCCCCTGCGCGGCGGCGCGGCCCTCGCGATCGAGCAGCTCTTCGAGGCGACCTTTCCCCGCTGGTTCGCGGCGGGGCGCCCGAGCATCGAGCGGATCGCCCAGGTCGCCTGACCCACGAAGCGGCGACCGGCCCGGGTTCAGGGCGCGGCGACCTCGGTCCAGGCGGATCGATCGGCGGCGCTCGCCTCGACGGCTGCGAGCACCCGCTGCACCGAGAGGCCCTCCGCGAAGGTCGGGTGTGGATCCGTGCCGTCATGGATCGCCCGCACGAGGTCGACGACCTGATGCGTGAAGCCGTGCTCGTAGCCGAGCATGTGGCCGGCCGGCCACCACGCGGCGACGTAGGGGTGCTCCGCCTCGGTGACGAGGATCGTCGTGAACCCCTGCAGGGGCCCCGGCGCGGTGCGGTCGTAGAACCGGAGCTCGTTCAGCCGCTCGAGGTCGAACGCGAGCGCGCCGCGGTCGCCCGAGACCTCGATCGTGAGCGCGTTCTTGCGGCCGGTGGCGAAGCGGGTCGCCTCGAAGGAGACGAGCGCGCCGCCGTCGAGCCGTCCCGTGAAGATCGCGAGGTCGTCGACCGTGACGGGACCGGTGTCGCCGGTCGCGGTGCCGGTGAACCCGATCCGCTCCCCCACGGTGGGCCGCTCCGTCACCACGGTCTCGATGGAGCCGGACACCGCCCGCACCGGCTGCCCGGTGACGAACTGGGTCATGTCGACGATGTGCGCGCCGATGTCGCCGAGCGCGCCGGAGCCGGCGTGCTCCTTCTGCAGGCGCCAGCCGAGCGGCACCGACGGGTCGACGAGCCAGTCCTGGCGGTACGCGGCGCGCACCTGCTGGACGCGGCCGATCCGCCCCTCGGCGATCAGGTCCCGCAGCAGCGTGACGGCGGGGACGCGCCGGTAGGTGAAACCGACCATCGCGCGGACGCCGCGGGAACGGGCGCGCTCGGCGGCCGTCGCCATCGCCTCGGCCTGCTCGACCGAGTTGGCGAGCGGCTTCTCGCAGAGCACGTGCTTGCCCGCGTCGAGCGCGGCGATCGCGATCTCGGCGTGCGAGTCGCCCGGGGTCACCAAGTCGACGACGTCGATGTCGTCCCGGGCGATCACCTCGCGCCAGTCCGTCGCCGCCTCGGCCCAGCCCCAGTGCTGCGCGGCCTCCTCGACGGCGGCCCGGTTCCGGCCGACCACGACCGCCGTCTCGACCTGCTCGGGGAGGTCGAAGACGCGGGGCGCCTGCCGCCAGCCGACCGAGTGCGCGGCGCCCATGAAGCCGTAGCCGATCATCGCGACGCGCAGGGTCATGCGAGCACCACCTCGCGCTCGACCGGCACCCGGTTCGTCACGTAGCGCTGCGGCGCGATCTGCATGTAGAGCAGGCGCATCGTCAGCACCACCTCGACGGTGACCGATTCGCCCGGCGGCGGCACCTCGTCGAGGTGCGCGACCACGTCGGGCCGGTCCGCGACGAACCAGAGGGTCTCGGACTGCTCGGGCAGCTCCTCGATCCGGTAGGAGTGCCCCTGCAGCTCGAAGCGCAGCCGGTCCTTCGGCACCGGCACGCCGTTCACGGTCATCTCGACGCCGTCGACCGCCGAGAGCCAGAGGCTGCGGTACCAGGGCAGCTGCACGGAGACGGCGATGCCGTCCGGCAGCCGCCGGACGTCCTTCGCCTGGAAGAGGGAGTTGTGGGTCGCCATCGCCTCGCCTACTCGTCGATGTCGGTGATGGTGGCGTACGGCTCCGGCGGCACGGGCTGCAGCTGCTGCACCGTCGCGGGGCTGTACGGGTGGTTCGTGTCGCGGACCGGCTCGTCCGCCGGCGGCATGAAGACGGGCTTCCCGTCGTCGCCGAAGTACATGAGGTCGAGGTCGAACGCGCCCTGGTTCTTCTCGCCGAAGCTGACCCAGTTCTCCTCGAACGGCGCGCGGGCGAGCTCGTAGCAGCGGAACCGCCAGATCCTCCACTCGCCGTCCTGCTTCAGGAAGTCGATCGCGTACTTGCACCACACCCAGTGCGCCCAGACCTTCTTGCCGAGCACCTCCTTCGGCGAGTACATGTCCGGGAACTCCTCCGCGACCTTCGGGTCGGTGAGGCCGGATTCGGTGCCCGCCATGAGCCAGACGCCGCGGGCGGTCTCGCCGTCGCCGGCCACCTCGATCACCGGCGTGGTGGTGGTGTGGAGGATGAGCTTGCCGACCGGGGACGGCCGCCCGCGGTGGTACCTCGTGACGCTCTCCCACGTCGTGTAGACGCCCGCGTTCGTGTACTGCGCGCGGATGCCGGGCGTGCCCTCCTTGACCCACAGCGGGATGATCCGCTCGTCCTGGAACGCGTTGTGCAGGAACATGTAGCGGCCCATGAGGTTCTCCACCTCCCCGCGGTCCGCGGCGCGGCGGGCGAGCAGGGTCGTGGCGGCGAGCTCCTCGCGGAGCCGCGCCACCTCCGCCTCGAGCGAGGTCGTGTCGACGGTGTCGGTCATGCTGCAGAACTCCTTCGTTTCGGTTCCTGATCAGGCGGGGACGCCGACGGCGTCCCCGTGGTGCGGCGCATCGGGTCGTGCCGGCGCGCGGAGCTCCACGAGGACCACCGCCTGCGGTGCGAGGTCGAGGTCGAGCTGCACGCCGCCCGCGTCGGACACCCGGAGATCGAGAGGGCCGTCGACGTCTCCCGTCGTCGAGGTGCGCGTGGCGCTCACCGTCCGGCCCGCCCAGGGCAGGTTCCGGATCTCGACGCGGACGGATCCGACTCCCGCCGACGCCAGCTCCCGCCGTTGCGGCGGCAGGGTGAGGCCGAGCTCGATGCGCTCAGCGCCGATGGGGATGCGGAACGTGAAGCGGTCCTCCGCCCGTTCGACGAGCGCCGAATCAGGGGCGACGTAGTTGGCGACGAGCACGCGCACCACGTCCCCGTCTCGACCGGCGGCGCAGGTGAGACCCGATTCGTCCCCGCCGGTGACCGCCAGGCGGTGACCCCGGAGCGCTCGTCCGGCGAGGGCGAGCGCGCGGGAGCGTTCGTCGGGCCCGCCGTCCGCCGTTCCGACGCCGCCCGGATCGACGAAGCCGTAGTGGGGGTCGCGCCCGCTGTCGGCCCGGAAGAAGAAGGCATGGTCGATGACGGTGTCCTGCAGATGGATCGCCGTCGCCGCCTGGAACGCGCCCTTCTCCGCCGCCGGCGCGGAGCTGCTGGGAACGGCGAGGTAGTTCCAGTAGCAGAGCGTCAGGTCGGTGTCGGGAAAGCCGTGGCGGTCGAGCAGGGCGCGCAGCTCGGCGGACACGTAGCGGTAGTCGAGGGGATCGCGAGTGCCGTCCGTGAACCAGAGGAAGGAGAAGAAGTCCAACGGCAGCTCGTGCTCGCGCACGAACCCGAGGAAGCCCTCCCGGTACGGCGCATCGGCCTCGAGGGGGAACGCGTTGGCCGGACCGCCCACCGTCAGGGACCGGTCGACGCGCCGCACCGCCTCGCAGAACGCCCGGTACATGGCGTAGAACTCCTCGGGGCGTCCCGCGAAGTGCAGCTGTCCGAGGTCGGGCTGGTCCCCGAACTCGTAGATGCGGATCGGCTTCGACGGGCCGCCGGCCCACCCCTGCGAGTAGTGGCGCACGATGTGCTCGACGACGCGGCCGTACAGGTCGAGGTCGTGTGCGGGGAGCTTGTTGGAGGGGATCGAGCTGGCCACCGTGAACATGACCTCGGCGCCGATCGCGTGCACGGCCTCCACCCACGCGTCCGTCGCCGCGAAGTTGTAGCTCGCGGGATCGTCGACGGGAGCGTCCCAGTCGGGGAACAGGCTCCTCGGATCGCCTCGCGTGTCGAGCCGCGAGACCCAGTCGAACGACCGCACGACCGTGACCCCCGCTTCGCGCCACAGGGGCGTCATGTCCGGGAACTGCGGGTGGCCGGCGACCGGCCCGGGGATGCCTCCGACTCCGTTCAGCGGTCGGAAGGCGCTCTCGTCGCCGGCGTCGACCACGAGCAGTCGGGTGAGGGACGCCGACCTGGAGGAGCCCGCGGGGGACGATCCATCGGTGCTCGGCACGAGCATCTCCTTCACAGCGAGGGCCGGTCCGGCCGGTCAGTAGGGCATCCGCAGCAGGCGGTTCGCGTACTCGTTCGCGATCGGCTCGTCGTGGCGCAGGTGCTCGATGCGAGCTCGGTACGCCTCGGGCGTGACGGAGTCGAACTCCTCGAGCATCGACTCGATCGAGCGGTCGTGGACCGCACGGACGCGCGGCAGGCGGCGCTTCATGAACTCGAGCTGCGCATCGAGCAGGGTCTGCTCCTTCGCGAGCTCCTGGGCGAGGACGACTCCGTCCTCGATGCTCATGGCGGCTCCCGACCCCAGGTACGGGGTCATGGTGTGTGCCGCGTCGCCCAGGATCATCACGCGGCCGCGGAACCACGGGTAGGGCACCCACACGGTCGAGTAGGGCGTGTAGGCGACGTGCTCGGCGGAACGGACGTCCTCCAGCGCGTCCGCCAGGAACTCGGATCCTCCGGTGAGGGCGGCTGCACGGTCGTGCATGACCTGGGCCATGTGCTCCGGGTCGTACCGCGGGCGCCCCTCCTCCGCGACCGTGAGGACCATGTACATGGTGTCCTCGGACAGCGGCGTGAGCATGATCTTGCCGCCGTAGCCCTGGCAGATGATCGGCTGCATGATCCTGCGGCGATTCGGAAGCCCGGCACGCCAGGCCACACCCCCCACCGGGCGGGGAGCGTGCTTCTCGCCGAAGTAGTCGCGGCGGATCTGCGAGTTGACGCCGTCGAAGCCCAGGACGAGGTCGTAGTCGGCCTGGTCGCCGCTGCTGAAGGTGACTGCGGCCTTGTCGTCATCCTGTGCCACATCGGTGACGGTGGTGCTCATGCGGAAGGTGCAGCCGTTGTCGAGGGCGTGCTGCGCGGCCAGCCCGAGGAAGGCGACTCTCGACATCGTCACGCAGCCCGGGAGGCCTTCATCCCGGGTGCCGTAGCTCATGGTGCTGAGCAGGTTCCCGTCGGAGTCGTAGTTGTCGATCCCCGGCGCCGGGTGGCCCATCTCGAGGACCTTCTCCAGCAGGCCGATCTCGCGCACGGCTCGGAGGCCGTTGATGCGGAGGCCGAAGCCGACGCCGGCGACGCTGATCTCGGGCTTGTCGTCGATGACCTCGACACGAGCGCCGACTCGAGCCAAGGCCGAGGCGGTCGTCAGACCGCCGATGCCGGCACCGACGATCAGGATCTTCAGGGGCGCTCCCATGGTGTGGTCCTCTCCGAGCAACTCCGAGCTCCTTCCTGAGCGAGCCCCGGCCCGCGATCGACCGCCTGCTCGGCGGTGTCGGTGATGGTCGCGGAGGACATCGCGTCCCGGTTCCTGATCAGGCCGGGACGGCCGCGACGGTCTCCTCGATGGCGCGGCGCATGAGGTCGTGCTGCCGCTTCACGAGGTCGATGGGATCGGCCTCGCCGAGGTCCTGGAACGCGTGGCCCTCCCACTCGCTCGAGAGGTAGCCGCGGTAGCCGCCCTCGACGAACCGGCGCACGATGCGCGGGACGTCCATGGCCGGTTCGTTCCCGGCCTCATCGATGTCGTAGAACTTCGCGTGCACGTGGAAGATGCGCGGCATGATGTCGAGCCACTCCTCCGGCGGCACGAGCCCGTGCATGTTGAAGGCGAGCCGGGTGAACGGGCCGAAGCCCGTCGGGTCGACGCCCTCGCCGCGCAGGTAGTCCTCGAACCTCTGGTTGCGCACGTGCATCGGCGTGGGCTCGTGCCAGATCTCGTCCATCACCGGGAAGTGGCGCTCGTCCATGCCCATCCGGGACAGCTGGCCGAGCAGCGTCGGTGAGAGGGAGTGCATCGTCGAGGAGAAGTCGGCGGTGAACCCGAGCCGGTCGGACTGCAGCTCGTCGTACATCTCCCGGATCTGCAGCACGTGCGGGTCGTTCGGCCCGGACGGCGCGTGGATCTCGTAGCCGAGCCGCTGGTCGTAGCGCTCGGCGAGCGGGAGCAGGCTCTTCAGCAGCTCCTTGCCGTGCGAGCGGATGACGACGCGCGAGAAGCCGAGGGTGTGCGCGGTCGCGAGCTGCCGGGCGAGGAACTCGTGCTCCTCGTCCGGCGTCATGTCACGGTCCTTGCGGCGGCCCATGTCGAGGTTCGTGCCGATGGCGGAGGGCTCGAGGCCGTAGCGCTCGATCGAGTCGCGCCAGAGCCGCACGAAGTCGTCGTCGACGTCGGGGTACGTGCGCAGCAGCTGGGCGATGTTGAACTCGATGCCCGGCCCGAGGCCCTCGTCGGCGGCGGCCTTGATGAGGGTCTCGGGCGTGTAGATCCCGGCGGCGAACTCGCTCGTCAGCGAGTAGAGGGTGACGCCGAGCTTGATGCCGGTGCCGGCGATGCCGGTGTCGTCCGTCATGCGGGTGCTGCCTCTCAGGAGTGGACGGGCTGGGCGAGGTGCGCCGCGAGCTGCGCCCGTGCCTCGGCGGGGTCGGTGATCATGCGGGAGCCGGCGGCCTCCGCGGCGGAGCGCTGCACGGCCTGCTCGCCGGCGATGATCTCGAAGGGGCTCTGCCAGGAGTTCCAGTGCCAGCCCTCGTACTCGCTCGAGATCGCGCCCGTGTAGCCCTGCTCGACGAGCAGGCGGATGAGGTCGCGCACCGGCACCGACGGCTCCTCGCCGGACTCGTCGATGCCGAAGAACTTGCCGTGCACGTGACGGATCCACGGCATGATCTCGAGCCAGTCGTCCACCCTGGCCGGCCCGAAGAGGCCGGTGCCGTTGATGCCGAAGTCGACGCCGAGGTCGGGACGGCCGTTCTGCGCGGCGAGCGCGATGAAGCGTCCGAACCGCTGCCCGTGGTCGGCCTGGTCCTTCGGGGGCCCCGCCTCGGAGAACTCGTTCCAGAGGTCGACGACCTTCGCGAGCAGGTCCTCGGACGCACCGCGCCGGCGGTACGCCTCGATGAGCGACGGCGCGAAGCCGACGGTCGTGGCGCCCCAGTCGGCGGTGAAGCCGAGGTAGGGCGAGCCGACCTGCTCGTAGCGGTCGCGCAGCGCGAGGATCCGCGGGTGCGAGGCGTACTGGTCGGCGTGCACCTCGAGGGCGAGGGTCACGCCGTAGCGCTCGGCGACGGGCGCGAGGCGTTCCATCGAGTCGGGCTCGATCGAGATCTGCACGCGGGCGATCGGGAAGCCGAGCCTCGCCGCGGCCTCGATCTGGCGCCGCATGTACTCGATCAGCTCGTCCTGGTCGAGCAGCCGGTCGCGGTGGATGCCGATGTCCGCGTTGATCGCGAGCGAGGTGGTCACGAGCCCCACCTCGGCCACGAGGTCCTTGAACCAGCCGGCGAAGCGGTCGTCGATCTCGGGGAACCCGCGGAAGCTCGAGAAGCCGATGACCTCGAGCCCGGGGCCGTAACCCTCCGCGGCCGTCTTGCGGATGAGGCCCTCGAGGTCGTACTCGCGCCCGTGGAAGGCGCGGGTGAAGCTGTAGAGGGTGACGCCCTGGATGGGCGAGCCGAGCGTGGTCACGCGACGGCCTCCTTCGTGCTCGCGGCCGCCATCGTCTTCGTGTCGTGCTCCTCGATCCGGAGCACCTCCCCGTCGCCGATAATGATGTACGGGATGTAGAGCTTCAGCTCGACGTCGACGCGGTGCTCGCCGCCGGCTTCCACCGGCAGCTCGCCCGAGACGACGGCCGAGTCGAGCGGGAACCACCAGTCGTCGGCGCGGGTGGCGAGCTCGGCGATCGCGTGCGTCTCGCCGTTCATCGTCCAGGTGAGCGAGTCGGCGGGCGCCCGCACGCCGTCGACGGCGAGGGCGACCTCGGAGATGCAGGACGCCGGGAGGGCGCGGTACCAGGGCAGGCGCACCTCGACGGCGGCGCGGCCCCCGTCGGTCGTGAGCGTGCCCTGCTCGATGATGCGGTCGGGGATCACGGCTTCGTGTTTCCTTCCTCGTCCGGAGACGTCAGGCCTGCGCGGCGAGCTCGCGGATGCGGGCGGTCGACGCGGCCGACTCGGTGGTCGGGTAGTACTCGAGGCCGATCGGCCCGTCGTAGCCGGAGTCGCGCAGCGTGCGGAGCGCCGCCGGCCAGTCGATGGCGCCGGAGCCCGGCTCACCGCGACCCGGCGCGTCCGCGATCTGCACGTACGTGACGAGGTCCCCCGCGCCGGCGAGCTCGGCGGCGACGTCCTCGCCCTCGACCGTCGAGTGGTACAGGTCGTAGAGGATGCCGAAGAACGGGGAGTCGACCCCGCGGGCGACGTAGGCGGACTCCGCGGTGCGGTCGAGCAGCGAGCCGGGGTGGTCGACGCGGACGTTCACCGCCTCGAGCACGAGCGTGATCCCGGAGCCGTCGATCTGCGCGATCGCCTTCCGGTAGATCTCGACGAGCTTGTCGAGCTGCACCTGGCGCTTCCAGCCGCCGAAGCCCGTGCCGCTGCCGACGACGATGCGCGGGCAGCCCAGCTCCTGCGCGATCGCGACGCCCTCGTCGAGCTTCCGGTAGAACTCCGAGTGGTCCCACGGCGGGATCATGAACTGCGTTCGAGGCTCGGCGAGCTGCGCGGTGAGCGCCGTGCCGGTCTCCTGCAGGGCCGCCTTCAGCGCCGGGAGATCCTTCGGTGTGGCGGGGGCGTCGACGCCGGTCGGTCCCCACATCTCCACGGCGTCGAAGCCGGCGGCCGCCGCGGCGCGGACGCGGTCCTCGTAGGCACCGGCCTCGGTGAAGAGGAGCTCGATGTTCGGTGCGAGTCGGTACATGGCCTTCTTCCTGTTCGGCCCTGGTCAGGCGGTGGCGAGCGCGGCGCGCATGCTCGCGCGGATGAGGTCGTGCTGTCGGCGGACGAGCACGAGGGGGTCGACCTCACCGAGCTCGGCGAAGGCGTGACCCTCCCACTCGCTCGACCAGTAGCCCCGGTATCCGCCGTCGACGAACACGCGGACGAGCTCCGGGTAGTCGATTGCGGGCTCCTGCCCGTGCTCGTCGATGTCGTAGAACTTCGCGTGCACGTGGAGGATCTGGGGCATGATGTCGGCCCACTCGCGCGGGTCGACGTGGCCGTGCATGTTGAAGGCGAGGTGCGCGAAGGCGCCGAGGCGGCCCGGATCGAAGTCGCGGCCGCGGAGGTAGCCGATGAACTCCTCCTGCCGCTGCCGCATCGGGGCGTCGGTCGCCCAGATCGCCTGCAGGCGGTCGACGGCCTCGTCGTCGAGCCCGGCGCGGCGCACCGCGCGCAGCAGCGTCGGCGACATCGCGTGCATGGTCGAGGAGAAGTCGGCGACGAAGCCGAGCAGCGGGGAGCCGAGCTCCGCGTAGGTGTCGCGGACCTTCAGGATCGTCGGGTCGTTCGGCCCCATCGGGGCGTGGATCTCGTAGGCGAGCTGCAGCTCGAGGCGCTCGGCGACCGGCAGGAGGCGGCGCAGCAGCTCCGGCTTCGCGCTCTGGATGCGCACGAGGGGGAACCCGAGCCGCTTCGCGCCCTGGAAGAGCAGCTCGCTGAACTCGAACTCCTCGTCGGGCGTCATGTCGCGGTCGCGCCGGCGGCCCATGTCGAGGTTCGCGCCGAACGACGAGGCCTCGAAGCCGTGCCGGTCGAAGGCCCCGCGCCAGCGCGCGATGAAGTCGTCCGACAGGACCGGGTAGGTGGGCAGCATCTGCGACGCGACGATCTCGATCCCGGGACCGATGCCGAGCTGCGCGACCCGGTCGAGCAGGCCGTCGAAGTCGAACCAGCCGGCGCGGAACTCGGCGCTCGCGGAGTAGAGGGTGAGCCCGAGCCGGAACGGGTCGCCGTCGGCCGCGGGCGGCGGCGCCTCGACCGTCTCGAGCGCGGGTGCGGGCGCGTCCCGGTCGGTCACCGTGAGCGCGAGCTGCTGGTGGACCACGTTCGGCACGTAGAGGCCGGGGCCGCCGTCCTGCCCGGGCGCGATCTGCATGTAGGGCAGCCGCAGCTCGCCGTGCACCACGACGTCGTGCGTCTCGCCGAGCGCGGCCCGCTGCGGGCGCCGCACGATGAGCAGCGGATGCGACTGGAGGTACCAGAGCACCTCGCTCTGCTGCGGGAGCTCCGCGAGCGCGTACGTGTCGCCGTCGAGCTCGAAGGCGAGGTCCTCCTGCGGCACCGGCTCGCCGTCGATCGTCACCTGCAGCGTGCCGACCGACGAGAGCCACAGGCTCCGGTACCAGGGGATGGTGAGTGACAGCGCGAGTCCGTCCGGATGGGTCCGGAGGCTCGCGTCGTCGATCAGTCCGTTCGGCATGGGGATCCCCTGTTCCTGATCGGCCGGCGTCGTCGCCGTGTGACGTTCGGAGGCTAGCAGTGTTTATGTCGGTTTTGTACCGAAGTGAGGAGAAGTCGCTCGGAACCGGTTGCGGAGCAGCGTGAGGTGCGCGGCGACCTGGTCCCGAGCCGCGACCTCGAGCCCCTGCCACTCGTGCCCGCCCCACTCGCTGCACACCGTCCCCGGCAGGCCGGCCGCCAGCAGTCCGTCGATCACCGCCCCCGCCTCCCCCGCGAGGTCGCGCGCGGCCGACTCGAGGTCCCACCACTTCACGTGCACGGCGGCGATCCAGGGCGCGAGCGGCAGCCACGCCGACGCGGGGGCGGCACCGAACCGGGTCAGGGCGGTGATCAGCAGCGCGTGCGCCGCCGGGGTGAGCGAGTCGTCCCCGAGCGCGGGCAGGACGACCGGCGCGACCCGCCGCTCGGCGAGCGCGTCCGCCAGG
This sequence comes from Amnibacterium sp. CER49, assembly GCF_029846255.1. Taxonomy (GTDB): domain Bacteria; phylum Actinomycetota; class Actinomycetes; order Actinomycetales; family Microbacteriaceae; genus Amnibacterium. The sequence goes on from NZ_JARVWQ010000002.1 coordinate 636,390, forward strand.
CGGTCGAGGAGCTCGCCGGGGACCCCCTCCGCGCGCACCGCGTCGACGTAGCTCGGCGGCAGCCCCGACATGAGGGCGCTCGTGTCGAGCAGCAGCCGGACCGCCGTCTCACCCGTGCGCTCGAGGTCGTCGATGCGCGACGCGATGGCGCCCCCGGCCGGATCGGCGGGTCCCTGGACCTCCTCGAGGATCAGGACGCCGGCCTCGCGGGCATCGGCGGCGGCGGCGGCGAGCACGTCCCAGCCGAGCACGCCGAACGGGATGCGCAGGCCTTCGGCACCGAGCGCCGACGCGGCCGCGACCTGCGACCGCAGCTGCGCGAGCCGCTCATCGTCGGAGGCGAGAGGGCCGGGACCGGGCGCGACGTCCGCGCCGGCGCCGAGCAGCGACGCGCTGCCGCCCGCCGCCGCGACGACCGCGGCGGTGCGACGCACCTCGTCGAGGTCGAGCAGCGGGTACGAGCGGAGGTGCTGCGCCGCATCGATCTCGACGGCGACGTCGGGCTCGGCCCGGAGCAGGCCGTCGAGCAGCGCGTCCGGCGGGTGCTCGGCCGCGAGGAGCTCGTTCGTGAACGAGAAGAGGGTCGCCGCGAGGCGGGGCGGCGCGCTCATCCGGCGCCCTCGACGTCGACGCGGCCGCGGACCTCCTGCAGCACCTGCACGGGGGCACCGTCCGGCCCGAGCAGGTTCGGCAGCTGCAGCCGGATCCGGAGGACGACTCCGACGGCGGCGGACTCGACCGGTGCGCCCCACTCGAGGACCTGCCGGTCCTGGAGGAACCAGGTCGTGTCGCGCATGGCGCCGAGCGCCGCGACCTCGACGGCGCCGCGCTCGAGGCGGAGCCGGAGGCCGGGGACCGCCGTGCCGTCGAGCAGCAGCTCGACGTCGCGCACCGCTGAGAGCGGCAGGCTGCGGTACCAGGGCAGCCCGACGGGGAGCCGGTTGACCGACCCGGCGCGCAGGACCGCACCGCGCAGCGCGTGCTCGGTGAGGGTCACGATCCGCCCCGTCGCGCCATCGGCCGCCCCTTCTGCTCGGAACCAGCGGAACGGACTGTAGCCCGCCGCCCGTGCCGCCGCGCAAGTGGCCGGCCGGATCGGCGGTCCCGCCCGGGACGGACTACGCTCCCCGCAGCACGCGCCCGCGACGACGGGGGCGCGAGCCGGCGAGGAGGCCGGACCATGACGGACAACCGCGAGCTCGTGGCGGACTTCGCCCGCATCTTCTACGCCGAGCGCGACCCCCGCACCGCGTTCGCCCGCTACGTCGCCTCGGCCTACGTGCAGCACAACCCGGGCCTGCCGGACGGCCCGGAGGCGGCCGTCGAGGCGCTCGAGCCCACGTTCCAGGCGGTCGGCGCGCGGTTCGAGGTGCAGCGCCTCCTCGTGGACGGCGACCTCGCGGTCGTGCACGTGCGGGCGTCGCGACCGGGCGCCCCCGACACCGCGGTCGCCGACTTCTACCGCATCGCGGAGGGGCGGATCGTGGAGCACTGGGACGTGCTGCAGCCGGTGCCGGCGACGTCCGCGAACGCGCATCCGATGTTCTGATGGCCTCGATCACGCACGGCGATCCCGCCGCACTGGATCCCCGGGATTCCGGGGATCCGGGAGGCCTCGGGATCAGTGGTCCTGCTTATGCCGCGGATCGACAACTATTATGTTGATTTCGAGCGAAACCTCTGGGAGAGTGACCGGCGTCCCGCCAGGGGACTCGGCCGCACGTCCTGCCGCGGCCGGTCAGACGAAGAGGTCTCACGGAAGGCTGGCCATGTCACAGTCCACGACGACGCGCATCCGCCGCGCAGCAGCGATCGCCGCTGTCGCCGCGGTCGGCGTCTCCCTCGCCGCCTGCTCGGGCGGCGCCTCCGGCTCCGGCTCCGGCTCCGGTGGCGGCTCCAGCGCCAAGGAGCCGCAGTCGTTCACCTTCGCGTTCTCGGAGGCGAACACGAAGGACAACTCCCTCGAGCAGGTCGCGACCGCGTTCGAGAAGCTCCACAAGGGCGTCAAGATCACGATCCAGAAGCTGCCCGCGGAGAGCGTGGGACAGGCGATCGCCACCCGCGTGCAGGGCGGCAACGCCCCCGACGTCTTCGCTGCCGAGTCGGGCATCGGCCAGGTGAACGCGATCCAGCCGTGGGCGAAGGCCGGGCTGCTGCTCCCGATCACCGACCCGGCCGTCACGACAGCGCTCAAGCCGGCCGGCCTGAGCCAGTTCCAGTACGGCGGCAAGACCTACGCGGTCTCCCGCGGCAGCGGCCTGAACGGCATCATCTGGAACGCCGACGCCGCGAAGTCGATCGGGGTGAACCTGACGGACTCGTCGACGTTCCAGGACGTCCTCTCCGGCTGCGCCGCGGCCAAGGCGAAGGGCAAGAGCCTCTTCGGCCTCGCCGGCGCGGTGCCCCCGAACCCGGGCATCCTCGCGCAGATCATCGCGACCTCCACCGTCTACGGACCCGACCAGAACTGGAACACCGAGCGCGCGGCGGGCAAGGTCAAGTTCGCCACGACCGCGGGCTGGAAGCAGGCGCTCGAGGCGATCCAGACCATGTACAAGCAGGGCTGCTTCCAGCCCGGAGCCACCGGGGCGGGCTTCGACGCGCTGACGAACGGCGCGAGCTCGGGCCAGTTCTTCGGCTTCTTCGCCCCCGGTGGCGCGGCCGCGAGCGTCAACGCCGCCTCCGGTGGCCACGTCCACCTCACGGTGCTCCCGCTGCCGTCGCCGTCGGGCACGACCTACGCATCGGTCAGCTCCGACCAGGTCGTCGCCGCCAGCGCGAAGACGAAGAGCCCGAAGCTGGTGCAGCAGTTCCTCAGCTACATCGCGGGCCCCGACGGCCAGAAGGTCGTCTCGGTCGGCGTCGGCTACCCGGTCGGCACGAAGGACGCGAGCGCGCTGCCGGACACCTACAAGCCGGTCGCCTCGATCCTCACGTCCCCGAACGTGCGGTCCTTCCCGTCGATCGAGTGGACGAACGGCAAGATCTCGAACGACCTCGGCGCCGGCGTGCAGGGCATCCTGACCGGCCAGAAGACGGTCGCCCAGGTGCTCGACCAGCTCGACACCGACTGGGGCTGATCCCCTCCGAGGCCCGGGGTGGCGCGACGACGCCGCCCCGGGCCTCTTCCGTACGGACCACCGGACGAAAGACGAGGAACCCGATGTCAGCGACGCAGAGCCGCGTCCGCGCGACCGCTCCGGGACGCGGCGCCACCGCGCAGATCCCGAGCAGGCGCCGGTCGAAGCGGGTCGGATACGGCTACTGGTGGTGGTCGCTGCCGGCGCTGGTCCTCACGATCGTCACCGTCTACATCACGACGGCGTCCGGCGCCTTCTTCGCCTTCACGAACTGGACCGGCGTCGGCACGTTCGACTTCGTCGGCATCACGAACTTCGTGAACATCTTCAAGACGCCCGAGCTGATCGGCGCCCTGGTCAACACCCTGGTGCTCGCGTTCGGGTTCGTCGTGCTCACGAACGTCTTCGGCCTGCTCTTCGCGCTCGCCCTGAACCGGACGCTGAAGACCCGCTACCTGCTGCGCACCCTCGTCTTCATGCCGGTGGTGCTGAGCCCGGTCGCGGTGTCGTTCATCTGGAAGTTCATCTTCGACTTCAACGGCCCGCTCAACCAGATCCTCGGCGCGGTCGGCCTGAAGTCGCTGCAGACCGCCTGGCTGGCGAGCCCGTCGCTCGCGATCGTCTGCATCCTCGTGGTCCTCGTGTGGCAGAGCATCGGCTTCGTCATGGTGACCTACCTCGCGGGGCTCGCGACCGTGCCGCCCGAGCTCGAGGAGGCCGCCGCGCTCGACGGCGCCGGGGTCTGGCGCCGGTTCCGCAGCGTCACCGTCCCGATGATCCAGCCCTCGATCGCGATCGCGACGACGCTGACGCTCATCCAGGGCCTGCGCGTGTTCGACCAGGTCATGGCGCTCACCGGAGGCGGTCCCTCGCACGCCACCGAGACGCTCGCGACCGAGATCTACAACCAGACCTTCACGTACCAGCAGTTCGGCTTCGGCGCCGCGATGGCGCTGGTGCTGTCCGTGCTGATCCTCGTCTTCACCGTCGTCCAGCAGTCGATCACCCGTGATCGCTCGCAGATCGGGGACTGAGCCGCGATGTTCACCTACACGAAGAGGACCCTCGTCCTCGAGATCGTCACGATCCTCGCCGCGCTGCTGCTGCTCGCGCCGTTCTGGATCCTGATCGTCGGTGCCTTCAAGACCGGCGACCAGGTCCTCACCACCCCGGCGTTCGCGCCGCCGACCGCCCCGACGCTGTCGAACTTCGCGCAGCTGCTGTCGCCGTCCGGCGCCTCGTCCGGCAACATCCTGCTCGGCCTCGTCACGAGCGTGCTCATCACCGCCGGCAGCGTCCTCTGCCTCGTCGTGTTCGGGTCGCTGGCCGCGTACGTGCTCACCCGCAGCACCCGCCGCTGGAGCACGCGCGCCTACTACGTCTTCATGGTCGCGATCGTGCTGCCGACGCAGCTCGGCACCCTGCCGCTCTACATCGGCGCGCGGAACCTCGGCCTCGTCGGCTCGCCGCTCGGCATGGTCCTCATCTACACGGGGCAGCTGCTCCCGCTCGCCGTCTTCCTCTACGGCGGGTTCTTCCGCCGCCTCCCCCTCGAGTACGAGGAGGCCGCGACGATCGACGGCGCCTCCCGGCTGCAGGTCTTCTGGCGGGTCGTGTTCCCCCTCATGTCGCCGGCGACCGGCACCGTCGCGATCCTCGCCGGCCTCATCGTCTGGAACGACTTCTTCACCGCGCTGATCTTCCTGAACGGCTCGGACTGGCAGACGCTCCCCGTGGTCATGTACAACTACGTCGGCTCGCTCGTGTCGCAGTGGAACCTGATCTTCGCCGTCGTGATCATCTCGATGGTCCCGATCCTCGCGTTCTACGTCTTCGCGCAGAAGCGCTTCATCCAGGGCTACGCCGGTGGCCTCAAGAGCTGACGGGCCGCTCCGCACCGCGATCGTCGGCTTCGGCGGCATCGCGCGCGGGCTGCACCTGCCGCTGCTCACATCGTTGCCCGAGTACACGGTGCCGACCGTGGTCGCCCGGTCGGCGGGCGCCGCGAGCGCGGCCGCCGAGGCGCTGCCGGATGCCGAGGTGCTGCGGAGCGTCGACGAGCTGCTCGCCGCGCCCGCGCGGATCGACCTCGCGGTGGTCACCGCGCAGGACGACGCGCACGTCGGGCTCGGGCTCGCCCTGATCGGCGCCGGGATCCCGACCGTGATCGAGAAGCCGCTCGCGCCCACCGTGGAGGGCGTCGAGCGGCTGCAGGCCGCCGCCCGCTCGGCCGGCGTGCCCGTCGTGGCCTTCCAGAACAAGCGGTGGGACCGCGACTACGCGACCGTCGCGGCGGCCGTGCGCCGCGGGGACGTCGGCGAGGTGCTCCGCTACGAGGCGTGGCTCGTGCGCTGGAGCGCCCGCATCTGGGACAACTGGCGGGAGCGCGCCCGACCGGGCACGGTCGACGGCCCCCTCGCCGACATCGGCAGCCACCTCGTCGACCAGGCGGTCGCGCTGCTCGGGCCGGTGGCCGCGGTGAGCGCCGAGCTCGACCGCCGGCGCCCCGGCACCGAGGTCGTCGACGACGGGTTCCTCGCGCTCCGCCACGTCTCCGGCGCGCGCACGCACCTCCATCTCGGGGCCCTGACGTCGTGGCCGACCCCGGGCTTCGTCGTGCAGGGCACGGAGGCGGCGCTCGTCTCGACCGGTTCGGACGGGCAGTTCGCGGCGATCTTCCACGGGGTCGGCCCTGAGGACCCGCGCTGGGGCTCGTTCGACTCCTTCCAGGTCGTGCGGCACGCGGGCGGTCCGCCGGGCCCGGTGCCCCTGCCCGGCGAGACGACGCCGGTCGAGCCGGCCGAGACGGACGCGCGCGAGTTCTACCGGCTCCTCGCGGCCGCGCTCCGCACGGGTGCCCCGCTGCCCGTCGACCCCGCGGAGACGCTCCACGTGCTCCGGGTGCTCGAGGCGGCGGCGCGATCCGCCGCCGAGGGCGGCGCGCCGATCGCCCTCGGCCCGGACGGACACGGCAGCGGCGCGATCGGGCTGTCGCGGGAGAACCGCGTGGATAGCATCGCCCGATGACCAGCACCAACCTCGACCGACGCGAGGGCGCCGCTCCCCCGTCGGGACGGGACATCCTGCTGCTGGCCCAGATCGTCGACCTCATCCGCACGGGCGTCGCGAACACGCGACCCGATCTCGAGCAGGCGACGAGCCTCGGCCGGACCGTCGTGAACGAGCGCCTCCGCGAGGGCATGGACCTCGGGATCCTCGAGGAGGGCGGCACCGCGCAGGCCGAGCGCGGACGCCCCTCCCGCACCGTCCGCTTCCGGGCGGAAGCGGGACTGATCCTGAGCGCCGGGTTCGCGGACAACGCGCTGCACGCGGCGCTCAGCGATCTCGACGGCACGGCGCTCGCGCGGAGCGTCGCGGACGCGGACGTGCTCGACGGACCCGACGTGGTCCTGCCCGTCGTCCAGCGCGAGTTCCAGGCGCTGCTGAAGCGCGCCGGCCGCGGCCGACCGGTGTGGGGCGTCGCGCTCGGGCTCCCCGGCCCCGTCGACTTCGCGAGCGGGCGGATGGTCGCGCCGCCGATCATGCACGGCTGGGACGGCTACGACGTGCGCGGCTGGTTCCGCAACCGCTACGAGGCGCCGGTGTGGGTCGACAACGACGACAACCTCCGCGCCTTCGGCGAGTGGGCGATCGACCAGCCGGACGACGTCCGCGACCTGCTCTACGTCGAGATCGGCGAGGGCATCGGCAGCGGCTTCGTCACGGACGGCCGGCTGCACCGCGGCGACACGGGAGCGGCGGGCGACATCGGCCACTTCCGGGTGACCGACGACCCGACTGCCGTCTGCCGCTGCGGGCGGATCGGCTGCCTCGCTGCGGTGGCGAGCGGCTGGGGGCTCAGCCGGATCCTGACGCGGGCCGCCGAGCGCGGCGAGAGCGCGATGCTCGCCGAGCTGCTCGCGACGGAGGGGCGCATCGCCGGGCACGAGCTCGCGAAGGCGATCGCCGCGAGCGAGCCGGTGACGATGGCCGCGGTGCGGCGCGCCGCACGCCTCACCGGCCTCACCGTGGCCGGGCTCGTGAACTTCGCCAACCCCGGCACGCTCGTGCTCGGCGGCAGCGCGCTCCGCGGCACCGACGTCTTCTTCGACACCTTCAAGGCGGCGGTGCTCGAGCAGACCATCGAGCTCGCCGCCCGCCGCCTCGTCATCCGGCCGAGCACCGCCGACTTCGAGATCGCCACCCTCGGCGGCGCGCTGCTCGTCGCGCGGCGCCTCCTCCATCCGCAGTCGCTGCAGCTGTGGCTCGGCGCGGGGACGCCGATCGGGTCGGCGGTCCGGATCCAGGAGCTGGTCTGACCGCCGACCGCGACCGCGCCGGCCCCCGCTAGGCCTTCGCGATGCCGAGCTCGTGCTGCAGGTACCAGCTGTTCAGCATCACGAGCTCGGCGGGGTTGCCCCCGTGGTCGCTCTCGACGACGACCCAGCCCCGGTAGTCGTGCGCGCGGAGCGCGTCGACGAGGCCGGCGACGTCGACGAGCCCGCCCTCGGTGCCGAGCTCGTAGAACCAGCGCTCGATGCGTCGTCCCGCGCCGCCCTTCAGCATCGTGCTCTCGGCGCCGGGCATGCGGTACTCCTCGCCCGCATCCCGGTGGCGCGTGTCCTTCAGGTGGACGTGCGTGACCCGGTCGGCGTGCGCCTCGTAGAAGGCGACGGGATCGATGCCCCCGATGGTCAGCTCCGCCGTGTCGAGGGCGAAGCCGACGAGCTCCGGGTCCGTCGCGTCGAGCAGCCGCTCGACGTCCTCCGCGGTGTGCACGGCGGAGAGGCAGTCGTAGTGCAGGGCGAGCCCGACGCCGGCGTCGGCCGCGCGCCGGCCGACGCGGTTCCACAGCGCCCCGAGCACCGCGTACTCCTCGGGCGCGAGCGGTGCGCCCATCCAGGCGGAGTGCGCCGGACGGACGACGAGCTGCTCCGCGCCCACGGCGGAGGTGAAGTCGACGATCGGGACGGACCACTCGACGATCGCGTCCGAGTCCGCGGGGTTGCGCGCGAACCGGAAGGCGTAGTTCTCCTCCTCCTCGGCGGGCGCGCTCGGGTCCCAGAAGACACTCGACACCTGCTGCACCCCCGACGAGCGGAGGAACTCGAGGAACGCCTCGGCCGTGCCGTGGTTCCGCAGGATCACCTCCGGTCGCGCGATGTTGTCCCACCGTCCCGTGCCCGAGGGCAGCTCGACGGCGTCGAACCCGGTCGCGGCGAGCGTCTGGAGCGCCCGCCGGTGGTCCTCGTGCCGCACGAACACGTCGAGCCGGAAGTTCCACTGGTTCAGCCCGTAGGCCCAGCGCAGGGTGTCCTTCATCGGGTCGCCTCCCCTCGGGCGGCGCGCTCGGCCTCGGCGAGCACGGTGTCGATGTAGTGCTTGGCGACGGCCGTGGCCTCGGCGTAGCTGCCGCCGCCCAGCTCGGCCTTGTCGTGCTCGACCGTGAGCCAGCCGTCGTACCCGGAGGCGACGATCTCGCGCATCAGCGCCGGGAAGTCGACGAGCCCGCCCTCGGTGCCCATCTCGTAGAACCACCGCTGCGTGTACGGGGCCTGCAGCTCGGGGTCCGGCGGCGTGCGGTACTGCTCCTGCCGGTCCACGTCGTGCGTGTCCTTGAAGTGGAAGCCGGTCACCCGGTCCCTGACCTCGCGGAACAGCTGCACCGGGTCGACACCCGCGATCGTGTGCTGCGCCGTGTCGATGAACGCGAACACGAGCTCCGGGTCCGTGTACTCGAAGAAGGTCTCCAGCTGCTCCCGGGTGCGGATCGCGCCCCAGAACTCGAAGTGGCACGTCGTCCGGATGCCGTGCTGCAGCGTCATCCGGCCGACGCGGTTCCAGAGGTCGGCGACGACCTTGATCGTCTCGTCGGTGACCGGCTCGGTCTGCCAGTGGGTCGAGGTCGGCATGACGATGAAGTTCTCGACCGAGAGCCCCTCGATCATCCGCATGATGCTCTCGCTGTCCGCGACGATGCGGTCGTGGGTCTCCCGCACGTGCGGAGCGGCCCAGCGGGTGGCCGAGGGATAGGCGGAGAAGATCCCGGTGATCTTCTCGAACCCGTTGTCCTGCAGGTGCTCCTCGAACCGCTTCACCGAGCCGTACATGCCGGCGTAGACGGGCAGGTAGAAGAAGAAGGTGTCGAAGCCGGTGAAGCCGAGGGACGACAGCTGCTTGATGTACCGGTCCATGTAGGCCCGGTTGAACGACGGCGGCTGCGGCCCCTGGGGCGTCTCCGTCACCCAGTGGTCCATGTAGGACCACTTCCGCCAGGTCATGCCCGCTCGCTCGAGCAGGCGGCGTCGAGCCCGGCGGCGGACGGGGGAAGGACGGCCCGCCGGCCGGGGACGAGGGGGATCGGAGGCGCCATGGTGCTGCCTTTCGAGCGTGCGGCGGACGGGTTCAGAGGGTCGCGCTGAGGGAGCGGAGCAGCGCGTGCTGGCGGCGGAGCTGGTCGGCGGCCCGGCCGGTGGCGTAGTCGCCCTCGTACTCGCTCGAGAGGTAGCCCCGCCACTCGCGACGGTGCAGCACCTCGAGGAACTCGGCCCACGGGATGTAGTGGTCCTGCAGGTCGTCATCGACGCAATAGAACTTCGCCTGCACGTGCACCACCTTGTCGAGCACGTCCTCGAGGTCCGAGACCGGCACGACCGGCGTGATCGGGGGCCGGCCACCGCCGTTCCCCATCCGCATCGGGGTGCCCCCGCGGCGGCCGTGCATCGACTTCTGGAACACGCCCGTGTCCATGAGGAGCCCGAAGTGCTCGGTGCCGGTGCGGTCGATGAAGGCGAGGTAGTCGTCGACGACCTTCGACCGGATCACGCTCGGCCAGTGGATCTCGGGGCAGATGACGACGTCCTTCTCGGCGGCGAGCTCGAGCACGCGCTCGGTCGCGGTCTCCCAGACGGGATGGGGCTCGAGGTCGGCGGTGACGACGCCGAGCTTCGGGCGCAGGTACCGGAAGCCGAGCGTGGCGGCGAGCCGGAGGTCGAGCTCGAGCTGCTCCACCGCCTCGTCCTCCGTGATGTCGCGGCCGGGGAAGCGGCGGGTGTCGATCCACGAGCCGTAGCAGGTGGGCGTGAGCCCGAGCCGCTCGTTGCGGGCGAACCAGGCGTCGACCCAGGCTGCGGGCGGGTTCGGGTAGTCCTCGACGTGCGCCTCGCCGAGGATCTCGAGGCCCGTCGCGCCGAGGTCGGCGACGTCCTCGATGACGTCGTCGAGGGTCTTCGTCACGCCGAACTCGCCGGTGTAGCTGTAGAGGGAGACGCCGTACTCCCACGCGGGTGCGCTCATCGGGTGATCACCAGCTTCCGCTGCTCGATCCAGATCGAGGGCTGGAGCTCTTCGGGGATGTAGGACATGCGGATGCCGAGCTCGACGGTGACGTCGTGCTCGCCCACGGCGAGGGGCTCGTCGCGGGGCACGGACAGCACCGCGGGCCGGTCGACGGGCCAGCGGAGGTCGCTCGGCTCGCGCAGGTCGGCGATCGTGAAGGAGCGGTCGCCGATCGTCCAGCGGACGGCGTCGGCCGGGAAGCCCTCACCGTCGACCTCGACGGTGGCGCCCTCGAGCAGGTTCGCCCAGAGGCCGCGGTAGTACGGCAGCCGCAGCCGCAGCTCGAAGCCGCCGTCGGTGTTCCGGAACCCTCCGGTCTGGATCATGGGTTCGTCGAGCATCAGCCCTCCTCGGTGAGCGCCCGGACGAAGCGGGCGACGGTGCGCAGCGCGGCCTGATGGCCGGGGTGGTTCAGGTAGCCGTGATCGGCGTCGCGCTCCTGGGAGACGGCGACATCGACGCCCGCGACCGCGAGCTCGGCGGCGAAGGCCTCGGCGGACGCGCGGAGACGATCGCGACCCGCGTTCACGACGGTGGTCGGCGGCAGCCCGCTGACGTCGTGCCCGCCGGGGAACGCGTACGGCTCCGCGAGCAGCGCCGGGTCGCCGACGTAGTTCAGCTCGAGCACCCGCGGCGGCTCGGGCGGCGCCGAGCCGTCGGGCAGCGCGAGGGCACGGGCGAGATCCGGGCTGGGTGCCGGCAGCTCGGCGTGGAGCACCGGGTAGCAGAGCAGCAGCGCGGCGGGCACGACGGTGCCGCGGTCGCGCGCCCGGAGCGCGGCGCTCGCGGCGAGGTTGCCGCCGGCGCTCGCGCCGCCGATCGCCACCCGGGTACCGGTCGCGCCGAGGTCGGTCGCGTGCTCGATCGTCCAGTCGAGGGCGGCGAGCAGCTGCAGCGACGCGACCGGGTAGCGCACGCGCGGCCCCGATGCCGCGATCTCGGCCTCGATCCGTGCCCGGCTCGGCACGTTCGGACCGCGCTCCTCGTCCGGCAGCGCGAGCAGCAGGTCCGCGGGCGCGAGCGAGTAGCCGACCGAGACGACCGCGACGCCGCGGTCGGCGAGCAGCCGTGCGGTCTCGTCGGCCTCGGGCATGTCGAGCGAGCCGCCGAGGAAGCCGCCGCCGTGGGCCCAGACGAGGGCAGCGCCGGTCGGCGCGTCCGGCCGGTGGAGGCGGACGCGGAACGGATGCCCGGCGGCCTCGAGCACGACCTCCTCGGTCGCCGGAGCGACCGTGCTCACGCGAGGACCTCGGTCCGCGCGCCGGCCGCGACGCGCTCGGCGATGTCGCGCGCCCCCCGGACGGCGAGCGCCACGGAGGTGAGCGTGGGGTTGCAGGCGATCGCCGTCGGGATGACGCAGTTGCCGGCGACGTAGAGGCCGTCGACGCCCCAGACCCGCGAGTCCGGCCCGCACACCGAGGCGCCGTCGTCGGTCTCCCCCATGCGCGCCGTCCCCTGGTAGTGCAGGGAGGCGCCGGGCGAGAGCTCGAGGGGCGCGTCGCCGATGAACTCGCCGAGCACGGACGCCGCGCGGACGATCGCGACCTTCGCCGCCCCGATCGTCGCCCGGTCCTTCGGCGAGAGGACGTAGTGGATGCGCGGCTTCGGCATGCCCCACTCGTCGCGTTCGTCATCGCTGAACTCGATGCGGTCCTCGGGGCTCAGGTCCTTCGCGCAGAACCAGCCGAGGCCGACGATGGTGCCGGGGCTCGGCTCGTCGTCGCCGACGAGCGGGATCGGCGACGCGTCGAGCTGCATCACCTGGCCGTGGAACGGCTCCGCGTCGGTGTAGGGCACCCACGAGACGCCACCCTCGCCGACGATCTCGGTGCGGCCGCGCGGATCCTCGTCCTCGACCGCCGAGGGCGCCACGTCGCGCAGCCGCACGGCGAACACGATCTGGGGCTGGTCGTTCAGATAGCGGCCGAGCGCCTGCGGGCGCACCCCCGAGGCGAAGAGCACCTGGGGGGTGCGCAGGGCGTCCGCAGCGACGACGACGAAGCGGGCGCGCACCTGGTGATCCGTGCCGTCGGTGCGGTCGGCGACGACGACACCCGTCGCGCGGCCGTCCTCGACGACGACGCGGCGCACGAGCGCCTCCGGGAACAGGGCGAAGTCGGGGTTCGCACGGGTGGCATCGCCGAAGACGACGTCGGAGCCGCTCCAGACGAGCGCGCCGTCGTCGCGGCGGTGCACGGCGAGCGGCATCGGCCGCACGGTGCGGTCGGCGGCGCGGCCGTGATCGAACTCGGCGCCGAGCCGGTCGCGCACCACGTCGGAGTACGGCGCACCCGCGAAGGGGTTCGCCGAGACGCCGAGCAGCCGGTCGGCCTCGTTCAGCAGCTCCTCGAAGTCGTGCAGGTACGCGACGCGCTCCGACTCCCCCGGCCGCGGGCAGGCGCCGGTCCAATGGGCGCCCATCCCCCCGACGTTCGTCGACATCGCGCCGGCCGGCAGGCCGTCCTCGCCCGGCAGCTGGTAGCCGTCCTGCAGCACCTGGGTGCCCGGCCGCACCACCCGCTTGCTCGGGTCGGCGTAGCCCTGGCCGGAGGCCGTGACGGTGTGCGGCCGCAGGCCCTCCGACCGTCGCTGCGCCTCGGCGCGGAGATGGTCGTCGGCGATGTTCTTCACGTGCAGGCCGGGCGGATCCGCGAGCTGCGGGCCGGCCTCGAAGAGGGCGATGCGGGTGCCGGGGCTGCGCTCGCTCAGCACGCGGGCGTACGCGGCACCGGTCGGGCCGCTGCCCACGATCGCCACGTCGACCTCGTCCGGGAACGGTCTCGTCATGCTGGTCCTCCGGGCTCGCGACGCTGCTGGTGGTGGGCGCTCCGATATTTGCATAAAATCGGCAGAAGTCCAACGACCAGACGAAGAAGTCCGGTCAGCGAGGGAGGAACGTCGTGTACACAGGTCGATCCCGAGGCCCTCCTCGCCCGGATGTCGTGGCGGGACAAGCTCGACCGTTCGGGCACGGCCGCTCGTACACCACGTTCGAGCTCGACGGCGCGTCGCTCGACCGCGCCGAGGTGCCGCTCGACGAGGTGCTCGCGGGCACGGGATCGTCGTGGAGACGATCGTGCGCAACACGGGCGATCGCTAGGGGGACGACGTCGTGCTCGTCCGCGACCTCGTCGCCTCCCTCGCCCCGGCGGCGCAATGGCTGCGCGGCTTCCGCTGCGTGACGCTCGAACCGGGCGCCGCGACAACGCTCCGGTTCGACCTCGGCTTCTGGACGAACGACCCCGCCGGCCGCTTCGTCGTCGAGCCGGGCGACTTCACGATCACCGTCACCGACGGCACGAGCGCGACGACGCTCCCGCTCCGACTCACCTGACGGCGCCGCGCCCCGCGCGGTGGTCGTGGCGTCGCGCGGTAGGCATGCATACCGCGCGACGCCACGGCTACCGCGCGACGGCGCTCAGCCCCGGCCGTGCTGCGCGTACGGGTTGAGCAGCGCGTCCTTGATCTCGTCCGGCACGCCCTCCTCCGTCGCCGACGGGCCATCGGCGGGCGGGAACGACTCGGTCATCGACATCGGCATCGCGCTGTTGCGGTAGAAGTTGTTCGAGCCCTGCGACGGCTTCCAGGTGTTCGCCTGCCAGTCGGGCACGTAGTTGCGGTAGCCGCCGGTGTTCATCTCGATCCGGAGGCTCGACGGCTCGCGGAAGTAGAGGAAGTTCTGCTCGCCGATGCCGTGGATCGACGGGCCGTACTCCATCGGCGTGCCGTTCTCCATGAGCACGTCGGCGGCCTGCAGCAGGTCCTCGCGCTGGTCGACCCAGAACGCGTAGTGGTTCACGCGGCCGTCGCGCGTCGAGCCGTCGAGCACGACACCGAGGTCGTGCGACTTCTCGTTCGTGGTGAGCACCGAGAACACCGAGATCGGCGCCTCGTCGAGCACGGTCCGGGCCATGAAGCGGAAGCCGAGCACCTCGGTGTACCAGGCGACGAAGGCGTCGACGTCGCGCGCGGCGATCGTGACGTGGTCGAGCTGCCGCGGGGCGCCGAGGTGCCGGCTGCGGCGCGAGGGCCGGTCGGGGTAGATCGACGCGTCGTCGCCGGTCGCGTGAAAGTGCTCGACGTCCCAGTGCAGCGTCATCGAGTGGCCCTGCGGTCCGACGAAGCGGTAGGCACGCCCGATGCCCTGCCCCTCGAACCACTCGCCCTGCACGCCCTTCGCCTCGATCGCCTTCGCGGCCTCCTCGAGCGCCTCGGGGCTCGAGGTGCGCCAGGCCATCGTGTCGAGCGACGGCTCGGCGCCGGGCTTCACCACCACCGAGTAGCGGTAGTAGTCGCCCCAGCAGCGCAGATACACGTCGTCGCCGATGCGGTCGACGACGGTGAGGCCGACCTGCTTCTCGTAGAACTCGACCGAGGCCTCGACGTCCGGCGAGGTGATCGCCACGAAGGACAGGTGGGACAGCAGCTTGATCATCATCGATCCTTCCGGATGGGTCGTCTTCGGGTCCGCGTCCAGGGTGCTGACCCGAGGAGCATCAGGGAAGACGGGATCGGCGATGCTCTCCATCACTTCCCGTGATGCTTCATCGTCCACGCACGGCATCAGCAGCACTGATGCTGGGCATAGGCGACACCGTCTGGCCTGATGCCGCTCCGCCGCACAGCATGGAGGCACCGCCAGTGCCGGCCCCCGACAAGGAGCGACGATGCCCTTCGACCACGACGTGCTCCCGGCGTTCGCGATCGTCCGCTTCCGGCGCGCTCCCGGTGCGCCGCCCGAGCCGGGCGTGCTCGCGGACGGCCGCGTGCATCCGCTCGACCTGGCCGGGCTCGGCGCGGCATCGCTGAACGAGCTGTTCGAGCGGTGGGACGCCCTCGAGCAGCAGGTGCGGGCGACGCGGGCGCCGGACGGCGGCCTCGCCCTCGACGACGTCGTGCTCGCCGCGCCGGTCGAGCCCCGCCAGGTGCTGCAGACGGGCGCGAACTACCGCACCCACGTGATCGATCTCGACCTCGCCCACCGCCCGAAGGACGACCCGCGCAGCGAGGAGCAGGCGCGCGCCGAGATCGCGAGGATCATGGACGACCGCGCGGCGCACGGAGAGCCCTACTTCTTCATCGGTCTGCCGCAGACCGTCGTCGGCGAGGACCAGGAGCTGGTCCTGCCCGGCTACAGCGACCGGCACGACTGGGAGCTCGAGCTCGCCGCGATCATCGGGCGGGAGACGTTCCGCGTCTCCCGCGAGGACGCGCTCGAGCACGTCTGGGGCTGGACGATCGTCAACGACATCACGACCCGCGACCTCGTGTTCCGGCGCGACATGCCCGCCATCGGCACCGACTGGTACCGCGGCAAGAACGCGCGGGGCTTCAACCCGACCGGTCCGTTCGCCGTGCCGCGCAGCGACGCCCCCGCCCCCGACTCGTTCGCGATCCGGCTCGACCTGAACGGCGAGACGATGCAGGACGCGACGAGCGACGACCTGCTGTTCGATGTGCCCGCGCTCGTCTCGAGCGCCTCGCGGATCCTGCCGCTGCTGCCCGGCGACCTCCTCCTCACCGGCAGCCCCGCCGGCAACGGGCAGGCCCGAGGGGTCTTCCTGAAGCCGGGCGACCGGATGACCGGCTCGATCACCGCGCTCGGCACCCAGCGCGTCACCTGCATCGCGGAGGAGGCCCGATGACGCAGCGCCCGACCACCGACCCCGCTGCCCTCGACCGGAGCGACCCGGCCGGCGAGATCGCCAGAGCCGCCGACGCGTACCGCAACTGGGGCCGGTGGGGCGAGGACGACCGGCTCGGCACCGCGAACCTCATCACCGACGACGACCGCGCCGCCGCGGCCGGCCTCGTCCGCCGCGGCCGCGCGTTCAGCCTCTCGCAGCGCTTCGACACGAACGGACCGCAGAACGGCTGGCGCCGCCGCTCGAACCCCGTACACACGATGCTCGACACCGGGTCGGACGCCGAGCTCGGCACCCAGGGCTTCCCGCACGGGCTCGGCGGCGCCGACGACGTGGTGGCGATGCCGCTGCAGGCCTCCACCCAGTGGGACGGCCTCGGCCACATCTTCGACCGCGGCAAGGCGTGGAACGGCCGCTCCGCCGGACGCACCGTGACGAGCGAGGGCGACCAGGTCACCGGCATCGAGCACATGGCCGCGGTGCTCACCGGCCGAGGCGTGCTCCTCGACGTCGGCCGGCACCTCGAGCCCTCCGGCGAGCTGCCCGACGGCTTCGCCATCACGGGCGAGCACCTCGACGCGACCATCGCCGCGCAGGGTCCGTCGAGCACGGTGCGCCGCGGCGACCTGCTGCTCGTGCGCACCGGCCGGCTCGCCCGCGCTCGCCGTGAGGGCTGGAACGGCTACGCCGGAGGGCCGAGCGCCGGCCTGTCGTTCACGACCGCGGGGTGGCTGCACGAGCACGACGTCGCCGCCGTCGCCACCGACACCTGGGGCTTCGAGGTCCGGCCGAACGAGTTCGACGAGGCGTTCCAGCCGCTGCACCAGATCGCGATCCCGAACATGGGGCTCACGATCGGCGAGCTGTGGGATCTCGACGAGCTCGCCGCGGACTGCGCGGCGGACCGCGTGTGGGAGTTCCTGCTCGTCGCCGCGCCCATCCCCTTCACCGGCGCCGTCGGCGCCCCGGTGAACCCGATCGCCCTGAAGTGACCCACTGGATGCGAAGGAGCACCCCATGACCGCTGTCTCGTCCGTCGCCGTGGTCGGCAGCGGGTTCGCCGGCGCCGCCGCCGCGATCCTGCTCGCCGAGGGCGGCGTGCAGGTCGACCTGTTCGACGCGAAGCCCGATGTGGGTGCCCTCGGCTCCGGCATCACGATCCAGGGCAACGCCGTGCGCACCCTCGACCGGCTCGGGGTCTGGGAGGAGGTGCAGCAGCACTCCTACGCCTTCGACGAGCTCGGGCTGCGCGCGCCGGACCCCGCCGGCACCGTGCTCGCCGTCATCCCCGACGCGAAGACCGGCGGCCCCGACTACCCGGCGACGATCGGCGCCTACCGGCCCGACGTCGCCCGCATCCTCGTCGCCCGCGCCGAGGCGGTCGGCGCCCGCGTCCGCTGGGACGCGAAGGTGGAGCACCTCGAGCAGGACGACACGGGCGTCGACCTCGCCTGGAGCGACGGGCAGGGCCTCCACCGCGACCGCTACGACCTCGTGATCGGCGCCGACGGCCTGCACTCCACGGTCCGGGCGCTGCTCGGCATCGAGGTGCAGCCGAAGCGGAACGGCATGGGCATCTGGCGCGCCTTCGTGCCGCGGCCGCAGGACGTCACGCGCACCGACCTCGTCTACGGCGGTCCCTGCTACATCGCGGGCTACTGCCCCACGAGCGAGGACCGCATCTACGCCTACCTCGTCGAGGACGCGCAGGACCGCACGCTGCTGTCACCCGAGGAGCAGGTCGCGACCATGCGACGGCTGGCCGAGGCGTACCACGGGCCGTGGGACGAGATCCGCGAGTCCCTCGACGAGCACGCCGCCGTGAACTACACGTGGTTCACGAGCCACCTCATCGACGGCCCGTGGAACCGCGGCCGCGTGGTGCTGATCGGAGACGCGGCGCACAGCTGCCCGCCGACCATCGCGCAGGGCGCCGCGATGGGCCTCGAGGACGCCCTCGTGCTCGCCGAGCTGCTGCTCGCCGGCGACGCCGTCGACGAGGGGCTCTGGCAGCGCTTCACCGACCGACGGCTCCCCCGCGCGAAGGCCGTCGTCGAGGCCTCGATGCAGCTCGCCGACTGGCAGCTGCAGCACGACCGGGACGGCGACGTGCCCGGCCTCATGCGCCGTGTCGCCGAGCTCGTGAGCACGCCGGCATGAGCGCGCCGATCGTCGACGTGCACGCGCACGTCCTCCTCCCCGCGCTGCAGGCGCAGGTCGCCGAGCGCGACCCCCAGGGCTTCCGCGCCGCCCAGGAGCTCGACCTCCGCCGGCAGGGGCCGGAGTCGTCGCGGGTCTCCGGCGGCATGATCCGCGAGCGCTTCGAGCGGCTCACGCAGCTGCCCCGCCGGCTCGCCGACATGGACGCCACCGGCGTCGACGTGCAGGTCGTGTCCCCCTCGCCGTCCCACTACTACCCGTGGGCCGGCGAGGAGCTCGCCGAGCACGTCGCGCGGACCGCGAACCAGGCGGTCGCCGACCTCGTCGCGCAGGCGCCGGAGCGGCTCGTCGGCCTCGGCCTCGTCGCGCTGCAGCACCCCGAGCGCTGCCCCGTCCTGCTCGAGCACGCGCTCGGGCTCGGACTCGCCGGCGTCGAGATCTCGTCGTTCGCGCCCGGGGTCGAGCTCTCGGACCCCCGGCTCGACCCGTTCTGGGCGGCCGCCGAGGCGTCGCGCGCGGTGCTGCTCCTGCACCCGTTCGGCTGCAGCCTCGACGAGCGCCTCGACCGCTACTACCTGTCGAACACGGTGGGGCAGCCCGCGGAGAACGCGGTCGCGCTGTCGCACCTCATCTTCGGCGGCGTGCTCGACCGCTTCCCCGGCCTCGTGGTCGTGGCGGCGCACGGCGGCGGCTACCTGCCGACCGCGATCGGCCGCAGCGACCACGCGTGGCACGCCCGCCCCGACTCCCGGTCGTGCGCCGAGCCGCCCTCGACCTACCTGAGGCGGCTCTGGTTCGACTCCCTCACCCACTCCCCCGAGCAGCTCCAGGCGCTCGTCGCGGCTGCGGGCGCCGACCGCGTCGTGCTCGGCTCGGACTACCCCTTCGACATGGGCGACGAGGACCCGGTGGGTAGCGCCCGCGCCGCGGGCCTCGACGCGTCCGCGCTCGACGCGCTGCTGCGCGACAACGCCGCCGGGCTGCTCGCCCGGACGAGGACGGAGACCCGCTGATGCGACTGGCGAGATGGCGGCTCCACGGCCGGGACCACGACGGGATCGTCGTCGGCGACCGCCTCGTCGACCTGCCCGAGGGCGCGACGACGCTCGACGTGATCCGCGGCGGCCTCGACCAGGCCCGCGAGCTCGGGGACCGGGTCGCCGCGGCCGTGCCGGAGTCCGCGCCGGCGGTCGCGGCGGTGCAGCTGCTCGCGCCGATCGTGCCGCCGTCCGTGCGCGACTTCGTCGCGTTCGAGGAGCACGTCGAGGGCATCGCCGTCGCGGTGGACGGCCGGATCGGGGGCGTGGAGCCGGTCTGGTACGAGGCGCCGCGGTTCTACTTCACGAACCCCCACTCGCTGCTCGGCAGCGGCGAGACGGTCGTCCCGCCCGCGACGGAGCGGCTCGACTTCGAGCTCGAGGTCGGTGCCGTGCTCGGCGGGGTCGCGGGCAGCGACGGGCGCAGCCTCGCCCCGGAGGACGCCCAGGGGCACCTGTTCGGCTTCGCGATCTTCAACGACTGGTCGGCGCGCGACCTGCAGTCGCGCGAGCAGCGGGTGCCGCTCGGGCCGTGCAAGGGCAAGGACTTCGGCACCACCCTCGGTCCGTGGATCACGACGGTCGACGAGCTGGCCGACCGGTTCGACGCCGACGGCTTCCTCGACCTCGAGATGGTCGTCGCGGTGAACGGCGAGGAGATCGGCCGGGACACGCTCGCCGACATGGGCTGGCCGTTCCGCGACCTCGTCGCCTACGCCTCCCGCAACGCCCGGGTCGTGCCGGGCGACGTGCTCGGCTCCGGCACGGCCGGCACCGGCTGCCTCGGCGAGCTGTGGGGTCGTGCCGGGGGCCTCGTGCCGTCGCCGCTGCAGCCGGGTGACGAGGTCACGATGACGGTCGAACGGCTCGGTTCCATCACGAACCGCGTGGGGCGGCCCGTCGAGGTGCCCGCGATCGGCCGGGCCCGCCCGCGACCGGGCTCCCCTGCCGCCCGGCGCCGCGCCGCAGCGGGGTGAGGTCAGCCGCGCCCGTACCGGATGAACTGCTCGCGCATCCAGACGTGCGACGGGTCGTCGGTGTGCATGGGATGCCACCACAGCGCGCCGGCGAGCCGGACCACGTCGAAGGGCGGCGTGAGCATCCGCAGCTCGCCGCCCGCGACGAAGCGCTCGGCGACCTTCCGCTGCACCATGCCGATCCGGTTCGTGCCCATGAGGAAGAACGGCAGCACGAGGAACCCCTCGACGACGACGTCGATGCGCGGCTCGATGCCGATCATCTGCAGCTGTCGGCCCGCGGGGGTGAACGCGCTGCGGCTCTGATAGGTGAACACCCAGGGCAGCGCGCGCAGGTGGTCCATCGTGATCTCGTCGCCGACGTCGGGGTTGTCGGCGGCCACGAGGCACATCCACTCGTCCTCGTAGACGTCGAGGCACGGGATGCCGGTGGCGAAGCCGTGCGGCAGCAGCATGCCGTCGACCGTCCGCAGCGAGTTCACCGGGTCCTCGACGATCGCCGGCGAGTGGTAGGCGAACCGGAAGCGCACCCCCGGCGCCTCGTCGCGGACCGCGCGGGCGACGGAGGCGCCGACCGTCGCGAACGCGTAGTCCGAGCCGTAGACCGTGAACTCGCGGGTCGACGTCGCCGGGTCGAAGGTCGCCTCGTTCGCGAACACCTTGCGGGCCGCGTCGAGCGCGACCGCGGTCTGGTCGGCGAGCCGCGCAGCGAGCGGGGTGAGCCGGTACGTGTTGCCGTCACGGGTGAGCAGCGGGTCGTCGAAGTGCACCCGCAGCCGCGCGAGCGACGCGGACAGCGCCGGCTGGCTGAGGCGCAGCTTCTCGGCCGCGCGGGTCACGCTGCGCTCGGTGAGCAGCGCGTCGAGCGCGACGAGCAGGTTCAGCTCGAGCCGCGCCATCGGCGTCTTCGCCATCGCCAGCCCCTCCAGGAGCGTCATCAGCCCGATCGATGCGGGATGTGCCGGTGACCGCAAAGGGTAGCGCCGGGACCGGGCTGCGCCCCGATGCTCATCACATCTCGTTATATGCAGCCGACGACAGGGGAAGGACAGCATCGTGACGGGACGGCTCGAGGGGCGGGTGGTCGTGGTCACCGGCGCCGCGCGGGGCATGGGCCGGGCGGACGCCGAGCTCGCCGCCGCCGAGGGCGCGGTCGTGTGGGCGACCGACGTGCGCGACGAGGAGGGCCGGCGGCTCGAGCGGGAGCGCATCACGTACCGGCACCTCGACGTGACCGACGAGGCCGCGTGGGCCGGACTCGCGACGGAGATCGCGGAGCGGGACGGCCGCGTCGACGGCCTCGTCAACAACGCCGGCATCGCCTCGCGCGAGCGGCTGCCGGACGTCGACCCGGCCGCCTGGCACCGCGCCCTCGAGGTGAACGTCACCGGTCCCCTGCTCGGGATGCAGGCGCTCCGGCCGCTGATGCGGCCGGGGGCCTCGATCGTGAACGTCGTCTCGGTCGCCGGGCTCGCCGGTCATGTCGCCGCCGCCTACACGACGAGCAAGTGGGCGCTGCGAGGCCTCTCACGCGTGGCCGCGCTCGAGTTCGGCGCCGACGGGATCCGGGTGAACGCGATCCTCCCCGGCCTGATCGACACGCCCCTCATGGAGTCCGCGTCCCCCGCGTTCACCGCGGCCGCCCTCGCCGACACCCCGCTCGGGCGCTCCGGGACCCCGAGCGACGTCGCTCCGCTCGTCGTCCACCTGCTCTCGGCGGAGTCGTCCTTCACGACGGGTGCCGAGATCGTCGTCGACGGGGGTCTCACGAGCCACGTCTCGCACAAGCGCATCGCCGACGCGATACGGCCGCCGGCCGGCTAGCGCCGCGGCGCGGACCCGGCGCCCCTCGCCGGGCGTGCCGCGGGCGTCACCGCCCGGGGCTATACCTGCTGCTGTGGCGAAGGTGATCTATTTCACCGCCTGCACCCTCGACGGCTTCATCGCGGACGAGCACGACTCGCTCGACTGGCTGTTCGAGGTCCCGGGCGGCGCGGAGGACGGGTCCTGGGAGCGGTTCATCGCCGGCGTCGGCCCGATGGCCATGGGCCGGACCACGTACGAGTGGGTGCTGGAGCACGAGGACCTCGTGCACCAGCCGGAGAAGTGGCAGCAGTGGTACGGCGACCGGCCCTGCTGGGTCTTCACCCATCGGGACCTTCCGGCGCTGCCCGGAGCGGACGTGCGGTTCGTGCACGGCGACGTGCGCCGGGTGCACGACGAGATGCTCGCCGTCAGAGACGGGGACGTCTGGATCGTCGGTGGCGGCGACCTGGTCGGCCAGTTCGACGACGCGGGGTTGCTGAACGAGATCCACCTCGCGATGTGTCCGGTGACCCTCGGAGCGGGCGCGCCCCTGCTCCCCCGGAGGATCACGTCGCGCCGCCTCACCCTCCGCTCCGTGGAGCAGGCCGGTCAGCAGGTCCGGATGGTGCTCGACGTCGCGCGGTCGGCTCCCTCGTGAGAAGTGGTGGCCGCTCCGCACGAGCGGCGACCGGCCCGCACCGCTAGCGATCGAACGTCGTGCGGCCCACGGGCGGCGGCACCTCGTGCCAGAGGCCGTCGACCGCGCTCGCCTCCGCGGCTGCCACGACCCGCGCGGTCGCGAGCCCGTCGGCGACCGACGGCGCGCGCTGCTCCCCCGTGAGCACGGACCGCAGGAAGTGCGCGGCCTCGATCGTCTTGAGGTCGTCGAAGCCCATGGACGTGCCCGCACCCGGCTGGAACCGGGCGAAGTCGCCGAACCCGGCCGACGCCATGACGGTGGTGAACCCCTGGTCGACGCGCCCGGACCCGAGCGCGACCTCGAGCTCGTTCAAGCGCATGAAGCTCCACCGGACCGAACCCTGCGTGCCGTACACCTCCACGCCGTACTCGGCGCGCGGTCCCACCGCGACCCGGGAGGCCTCGAAGGTGCCGAGCGCCCCGCTGCCGAACCGGACCAGCATCGCGGCCCAGTCCTCGTTCTCCACGGCACCGGGTGCGCCGGCCCCGGCGCTGAAGTGGCTGGCCGCCGCCCCGGAGGGCCTCGGCCGCTCGGGAATGAAGGTCTCGGTGGCCGCGGTGACGGACGCCACCCGTCCCACCAGCAGCTGGGCGAGGTCGACGCCGTGCGAGAGCAGGTCACCGAGCACGCCGCTGCCCGCCCGGTCCCGGAGGAACCGCCAGGTGAGCGCGCCCCGCGGATCGGCGGCGTAGTCGGCGAGGAGTCGGACCTGCACGGTCGTGATCCGGCCGAGCGCGCCGGACCGAATGAGCTCGCGGGCCTTCTGGACAGCCGGCGCGTTGCGGTAGTTGAACCCGACGCACGTGACGAGACCGGTGCGCTCGACCGCGTCATGGATGTCGGCGCTCTCCCCCGCGTCGCGGCCCATCGGCTTCTCGATCCAGAACGGCTTGCCGGCGGCGGCCGCAGCGAGGGCCAGCTCGCGGTGCAGGAGGTTCGGCGCGCAGATCGAGACGACGTCGACCTGCGGGTCGGCGAGCACCTCCCGGTAGTCGGTCGTGCCGCGCGCGAACCCGAGGCGCTGGACGGCCTCGTCGACGTTCGCCTGCACCTCGTCCGCGGCGGACACGAGCACCGGCAGGGCGTCGAGCTCCGGGTAGTGCTCCGACACGGCGCGGTAGGCGCGCGCGTGCAGGCGGCCCATCCAGCCGACGCCGATGAGACCGACGCCGATCCTCGTGCTCATCGCGCGAGGAGGGCCGAGAGGCGCTGCAGGTTGAGGACCTGGTCCTGCTCGAGCGTGGCGACTCGGATGGACGCGGACGGCAGCACGTCCTGCTCGATGACGAGCCAGCCGTCGAACCCGTCGGCGAGGACGGCGTCGACGATCGCGCCGACGTCGAGGTCGCCGTCGCCGACGGGGACGAACGCGCGGGACGCCCAGACGTCGACCATGTCGCCGTGCCGCGCCTGCACGGCCTGGAGCACCGACAGGTCGACGTCCTTGAGATGCAGGTGGTTGATCCGGGAGGCCCAGCGCCGCCATCCGGCGAGCGCGTCCCCGCCGCCGAGCAGCAGGTGCCCGGTGTCGAAGGTGAGGTCGACGTCCGTCGCGGCGAGGAAGGCGTCGATCTCGTCCGGCGTCTCGACGTAGGTGCCCACGTGGTGGTGGAACGTGGGCTCGAAGCCGGCGGCACGGATGCGCGCCGCGGCGGTCCGGACGTTGCCGGCGAACCGCTCGAGCCGCTCGCCCGTGAGCGACAGACCGGCTCCGCCCCCGGGGCTCGCCTTCCGCGACGCGTCGCCGGAGTCGGCCAGGGTCGGCTTCGGCGGCCGGGGGGACGGGGCCGCGGCGCCCGCGGCGAACGCGGCGAGGGCGACGTCGAGCAGGGGCAGCGCTGCCGCGAAGCGCTCGTCGTCGCTGAACGGGAGGTCGATCCAGCCGCCGGCGAGGCCGAGGCCGAACCGGCGCAGGCGCTCCTCCAGCTCGGCTCCGGTGCCGAGGAAGCCGACGGGTCCGAGGTCGATGCCGGTGTAGCCGGCACCCGCGAGGACCTCGCAGACCCGGTCGGGACCGGGCAGGGAGGCCATGGCCGCGGGGTCCGTCAGCTCGAAGACGCCGAAGCTGACCGGCGCGCCGGCGATGTCGATGGTCATGTGTCGATCCGTTCGTGAAGGGTCAGCGGCTCTGCACGCGGACGCGGCGGCCGGTCCGGGCGGCCTCCGTCGCCGCCTCCGCCAGGGCCAGCGCCTCGCGGCCGTCGAGCAGGGTCGGCGAGGGTGCGACGCCCGCCTCGATCGCGGTGATGAACGCGTCCAGCTCCGCCGCGTATGCCGCGGCGTACCGCTCGAGGAAGTCGTGCAGGTAGGGCCTCGTCGCCCCGGCGCTCGCGGCGGTGAAGGCCTGGACCGCGGTCTCGACCACGTTCTCCTGGCGCAGGGACCCGTCGCGCCCGAACGCCTCGATGCGCTGGTCGTACCCCGTGGCGGAGTGCCGGGAGTTGATGATCGTGGCGACGGCCCCCGAGACGCCGTGCAGCGTGACGACCGCGGCGTCCCACTCGTCCTCGACGGACCTGTCGAGGTGCTGGCCGACCGCGCTCACCTCGGCGACCTCGCCCAGCATGCTGCGGGCCGTGTCGAGGTCGTGGATCGTCATGTCCTTGAAGATCCCGCCCGACCCCGCGAGGTAGGCGGCGGGGGCGGGCGCGGGGTCGCGGCTCACGATGGTGAGCTGCTCGAGCGGCCCGATCTCGCCCGCGAGCACCCGGCCACGGAGGTCGGCCGTCGCGGGGTCGAACCGCCGGTTGAAGCCCACCATCACCCGCGAGGCCCGGTCGCCCACCGCCGCGATGCAGCGGTCGGCCCGCGCGAGGTCGAGGTCGATCGGCTTCTCCACGAACACGGCCTTGCCGGCCTCCACAGCGGCGAGCACGTGGTCGACGTGGAAGCGGGTCGGCGAGCCCACCACGACCGCGTCGACCGACGGGTCGTCGAACACCGCGCCGGCGTCGGCGACGACCCGGGCGCCGTGCCCGGCGGCGATGCGCTGCGCGGCGTCCTCCATCGGATCCGCGACGACGACGAGGCGTGCGTCGGGGTGCGCCGCGATGGAACGGGCGTGCACCGCGCCGATCCGTCCGGCGCCGATCATGGCGAAGCTGATCATGGTCCTCCTCCTGGGACGTACCGACCGTGTGCTCCCGCCGGCGGCCCGGCCGGGCCGACGCGGTGCCGGGGAGCTGCGACGTCGTTCAGCCGAGCAGCGGCTTCTGCCGCGCGACCCCGCGCTCGTAGGCGGTCCGCGCATCGGTGGTGCTCGGCAGCTCCGAGATCGCGGCCACGGGGACGTCCCACCAGCCCTCGCCGTCCGGTGCGGGGACGAGCGGGTCGGTCTCGACGTGCACGAGGGTGATGCGGTCGGCCGCCTTGGCCGCGCGCACGGCCTCGGTCAGCCGCTCCGCCGCACCGGGACCGCGCGGGACCTCGAGCACGTCGACGCCGTAGGAGCGCGCGTTCGCCGCGAGGTCGACCGGGAGGTACTGCTCGTCGAGGAAATCGAAGGTCACGGGGTCCTGGGTGCGGTACCTCGTGCCGAAGCGGTTCGAGCCGACGGATTCGGAGAGGTTCCCGATGGAGGCGTAGCCGTGGTTCTGCACGAGCACGACGACGATCTTGATGCCCTCCGCGACGGCGGTGAGGAGCTCGGTGTGCAGCATCAGGTAGGAGCCGTCGCCGACCATCACGAGCACGTCGCGGTCGGGTGCGCCGCGGCGGACGCCGATGCCACCGGCGATCTCGTAGCCCATCGTGGAGAAGGCGTACTCGACGTGGTAGCCGAGCGGGTCGCGCACCCGCCACAGCTTGTGCAGGTCGCCGGGCAGGGACCCGGCGGCCTGGACGAGCACGTCGGTCGGGTCGCTCGCGGCGAGCACGGCGCCGATCACCTCGGGCTGGCCGGGCAGCTCGGCGCCGCTCGGGGCGAGCGCCCGGTCGACCACCGCGTCCCAGGAGGCCTTCTCCGACGCGACCCGCTCGGCGTGACCGGCCGCGACCTCGTAGCCCTGGAGCGCTGCCGTCAGCGCCTCGAGCGCGCTGCGCGCGTCGGCGACGACGGGCAGCCGCGTGCCGTGCTTGTAGGCGTCGAACGGGGCGACGTTGATGTTGACGAACCGCACGCCCTGCCGCTGGAACGCCGTCCGGCTCGCGGTCGTGAAGTCGCTGTAGCGCGTCCCGACGCCGACCACGAGGTCGGCGCTCGCCGCGATGCGGTTGGCGGCGGTCGAGCCGGTCGCGCCGATCCCGCCGAGGTACTGCGGGTGGTCCCACGGCAGCGATCCGACCCCGGCCTGGGTCGCCCCGACGGGGATGCCGGTCGCCTCGACGAAGGCGGCGAGCTCCTGCTCGGCGCCCGAGTAGAGCACGCCGCCGCCGGCGACGACGATCGGCGCCCGGGCAGCGCGGACGGCCGCGACGGCGCGGGCCAGCTCACCGGGCTCCGGCACGGGGCGGCGGAGATGCCACTCACGCGGTTCGAGGAACTCGACGGGCACCTCGAGCCGCTCGGCCTGCACGTCCTCGGGCAGCGCGATCGTCACGGCACCCGTCTCGGCGGGATCGGTGAGCACCCGCATCGCTGCGAGCGCGATGGAGAACAGCTGCTCGGGCCGCTGCACGCGGTCGAAGAAGCGGGACACGGGACGGAACGCGTCGGTGACCTGCAGCCCGAGGTCGTGGGGGTGCTCGAGCTGCTGCAGCACGGGGTCGGCGACCCGGGTCGCGAACGTGTCGCTCGGCAGCAGCAGCACCGGCAGCCGGTTCGCGGTGGCGAGCGCCGCGCCCGTCAGCATGTTCGCGGCGCCGGGACCGACGGACGCGGCGGCGGCGAGGGTGCCGCGCCGGCGGTGCATGCGGGCGTAGCCGACCGCCTGGTGCACCATCGCCTGCTCGTTGCGCGCCTGGTGGTACGGCATGAGGCCGGGCTGCGCGAGGTGCGACTGCAGCAGCGCCTGGCCGAGGCCGGCGACGTTGCCGTGGCCGAAGATGCCGAGCGTGCCGGCGATCGTGCGCTCGCGGACGTCGCCGTCGACGGTCCACTGGTTCGCGAGGAACTCCACGAGCGCCTGCGCGACGGTCATCGTGCGGGTCCGGGGCGCGTCGTCCGCGCCGGTCGCGGTGGGCAGCGTGCTCGTCATGCGTCGTGCTCCTTCGGGAGGTACGGGAGGCGGGGGTCGGACCGCTGGCCGAGCCAGGTGTCGCGGACCCACCCGTGCGCGGGGTCGTCGCTGATCCGCCAGGCGCGCTCGGGGTCCGGTCCCGCCATCACGTTCAAGTAGTACAGGTCGTACCCGGGCGCCGCGGCGGCCGGGCCGTGGTAGCCGAACGGCACGAGCGCGATGTCGCCGGTGGTCACCACGGCATCGGTGTCGATCTCGCCGGCGGGCGACGAGTAGGCGGCGAAGAGCCCGAAGGGCGCGGCGCTTCGCGGCGCCGCCACCCCGCGGCTGACGGCGGCCTCGAAGTAGTAGATCTCCTCGAGCCGGCTCTCGCCGGGCGTGGCCTCGTCGTGCTTGTGGGGCGGGTACGACGACCAGTTCTCGGCGGGCGTCACGACCTCGCAGACGATCAGCTTCTCGGCCGGCAGCGCGCCAGGGGTACCGAAGTTGTGCACCTGCCGGGTGGACCTGCCCGCGCCGCGGATCTCGACCGGGACGTCGCGCCGCGGCAGGTGGACGGCCGGCAGCACCGCGGTCGCGGCAGCCTCGGCGACCGCGACCCGGCCCTCACCCTCGATGCGGGCGCCGGTGCCGACGCCGAGGTAGAGCACGTCCGTCGGCCCGTCGAACACGGAGGCCCGGCCGGCGAGCGTCCAGCGGTGCGCATCGGCGGTGACGGTGAACGAACCGGCGAGGGGCACGACCATGCGTTCGACGGGCGCCGCCGGCAGCGCGATCGTGCCGTCCAGCTGCGCGACGCGCAGCCCGGTGTGCTGCCAGCCGGGCAGCGAGCCGTCCACCACCGACTCCCAGCCGTCGCGCGCCAGCGAGCCTCGTGGGAACAGCCACTCGTTCACCGTCATCGACGTCCTTCCGGATGCGCCGGCACGGACCGGCGTCCGGTCCGTGCCGCGGCCCTGTCAGTTCTGCGGGAAGCCGAGGTCGACGCCGCCATGGCTCGGGTCGAGCCATCGGGAGGTGATCGCCTTCTGCTGCGTGAAGAACTTCACGCCCTCCGCACCGTGGGCCTTCGTGTCGCCGAAGAACGAGTCCTTCCAGCCGCCGAAGGAGAACGTCGCCACGGGGACGGGGATGGGCACGTTCACCCCGATCATGCCGACCTCCACCTCGTGCTGGAACCGCCGGGCGGCGCCGCCATCGTTCGTGAAGATCGCGGTGCCGTTGCCGAAGGCGCCGGCGTTGATGAGCGCGACGCCGTCCTCGTACGAGGCCACGCGGACGACCGAGAGGACGGGCCCGAAGATCTCCTCGCGGTAGACGCGCGAGGTGGTCGGCACCCGATCGAGCAGCGTCGGGCCGAACCAGAACCCGTTCGGGTCGCCGTCGGCCTGCACGTCGCGCCCGTCGACGACGACGTCGGCCCCGTCCTCGATCGCGATGTCGACGTACGAGGCGACCTTGTCGCGGTGCTGCTTCGTCACGAGCGGCCCCATGTCGCACGACCGCCGGCCGTCCCCGATCCGCAGGGTGCTCATGCGCTCGCGGATCCTGGCGACCAGCTCGTCGGCGACCGGCTCGACGGCGACGACGACGGAGATCGCCATGCACCGCTCCCCCGCGGAGCCGAAGCCGGCGTTGATCGCGGAGTCGGCGACGAGGTCGAGGTCGGCGTCGGGCAGCACGAGCATGTGGTTCTTCGCGCCACCGAGGGCCTGCACCCGCTTCCCGTGCTTCGCCGCCGTCTCGTAGATGTACCGCGCGATCGGGGTGGACCCGACGAACGAGATCGACCGGACGTCCTCGTGCGCGAGCAGCCCGTCGACGGCCACCTTGTCGCCGTGCAGCACGTTGAAGACGCCGTCCGGCAGACCCGCCTCCGTCCACAGCGCCCCGAGCCAGTTCGCCGCGGAGGGGTCCTTCTCGCTCGGCTTCAGGATCACGGTGTTCCCGGCCGCGATCGCGATCGGGAAGAACCACATCGGCACCATCGCCGGGAAGTTGAACGGCGAGATGATGCCGACCACCCCGAGCGGCTGGCGGATGGAGTAGGCGTCCACCCCGGTCGAGACCTGCTCCGAGAACTCGCCCTTGAGGTGGTGCGCGAGCCCGGTGGCGAACTCGACGACCTCCTGCCCCCGGGTGATCTCGCCGAGCGCGTCGGAGACGACCTTGCCGTGCTCGGCGGTGATGATCTCCGCGAGCTCCCCCTTGCGGGACTCGAGCAGCTCGCGGAAGCGGAAGACGACGGCCTGCCGCTTGGCGAGCGACGTGTCGCGCCAGGCGGGGAACGCGGCCTTCGCCGCCGCGACGGCCGCCGCGATGTCGCCCTCGCCGGCGAGCGCGACCCGCTTCGTGACCGTCCCGAGCGCGGGGTCGTAGACGTCGGCGGTGCGCTCGCCGGTGCTCTCCACCGTCCTGCCACCGATCCAGTGGGGCACCGTCGGGAGGGCGGCGGTGCCGCCGGGAAGGAGGTCCGGCTGCGTGACGGTCATGAGGGTGTCTCCTGATCGGGATCGGGCGCGGGGGTCAGCGGGCGAGCGGGCGGACATCGCCCGTGTCGAGGCCGCCGAGGGGCGCGAGCCCGCCCCCGCGGGTGGCGGCCGGCTCGACGTCGCGCGCGCTGAAGGGAAGGTCGGTCATACCTCGGTGTACTCGCCTCGTCGCGCGGGGACGGCCTCGAGGGCCGGCTTCGGATTGGATGTCGTGACAGGGACGAGCGTACGGTCCCGGCGGGCGACGCCCCGATCCGCCTCGTCGAGGGGTCGGGCGCCCGGCGGACGTGCTCGTCCACCTGGTACACCGGAGGAACGATGACGCTCTCCACGCACCCGGGACCTGACCGGACCGACACGCTCCCGCTCCGCCTCGCCGCCGACACGACGCCCACGGCGCTCTGGAACGACTCCGCGGATCCGGTCGAGCTCGAGCAGTCCATCGCCTTCGGCGCGGTCGGCGCGACCTGCAACCCGGTCATCGCCTGCACGGCGATCACCGCCCACCTCGACGAGTGGGGACCCCGGATCCGGCGGCTCGCGGACGAGCATCCGACCGCCGGTGAGTCCGAGCTCGGCTGGCGTGCGGTCGAGGCGCTCTCCGTGCAGGCGGCGAAGCTGCTCGAGCCCGCGTTCGAGGCGAGCGGCGGGCGCAACGGGCGGCTGTCCGTGCAGACCGATCCACGGCTGCACCGGGACGCCGCAGCGCTGACCGAGCAGGCGGTCCGCTTCTCCGGGCTGGCACCGAACATCATCGTGAAGATCCCCGCCACGAGGACCGGCATCGAAGCCATCGAGGAGGCCACCTACCGCGGCGTCAGCATCAACGCGACCGTGTCCTTCACCGTCGCGCAGGCCGTGCAGGTCGCCGAAGCGATCGAGCGCGGCTTCGCCCGCCGCGAGGCCGAGGGACTGCCGATGCACGAGTTCGGCTCCGTCTGCACGATCATGGCCGGCCGCCTGGACGACTGGCTGAAGGCCTGGGCCGCGAAGAAGCGCGTGCTGATCGAGCCGGGCTACTTCGAATGGGCGGGGGTCGCCGCGCTGAAGAAGGCGTACCGCCTCTACCAGGAACGCGGCTACCGGGTCCGCCTCCTCTGCGCGGCCTTCCGGAACAGCCTGCAGTGGAGCGAGCTGCAGGGCGGCGACCTCGTGGTGTCCCCGCCGTTCGACTGGCAGGCGCGCATCAACGAGAACCGCATCCCGGTCCGCCCGCACGCCATCGACGAGCCGGTCGACCCCGAGATCATCGCCACCCTGCGGGAGCGGGTGCCCGAGTTCGTCCGCGCCTACGACGAGGACGGGATGACGATCGCGGAGTTCGAACGCTTCGGCGCCACCGTCAGAACGCTGCGGCAGTTCCTCGAGGCCGACGCGCAGCTCGACGCCCTGGTGCGCGACATCCTCATCCCGGCGGTGTGACCTCGCCCCTCCGTCACGCCGTCCGGCGACGCAACGTGACGGAGCCGAGGGCCGTGAAGGCGACCGCCCAGGCGAGCACGACCGCGACCTCGCGCAGCACGGACCCGGAGTCCGTGGTGCCTGCTGCGTGCTGGAACGCCTCGATGGCGTGGGTGAGCGGGAGCCAGTCGGAGATGGCGCGGAGCACGTCGGGCATGCGGTCGCGCGGCACGAAGATCCCCCCGAGCAGCGCCTGCGGGAACACGAGCAGCGGCATGAACTGCACGACCTGGAACTCCGTGGCGGCGAAGGCGCTGGCGAAGAGCCCGAGGGTCGTGCCGAGCAGCGCGTTGGCGACCGCGACGAGCACGAGCAGCCAGGCGTTCCCCTGCACGCTCAGCCCGCACACCCAGACGGCGAAGCCGACGGCGATGAGGGACTGCACCACCGCCAGCAGTCCGAAGGCGATCGCGTAGCCGACGATGAAGTCGAACCTGCCGAGCGGTGTCGTCATCAGGCGTTCGAGCGTCCCTGAGCGCCGCTCGCGCAGCGTGGTGATGCTGGTGATGAGGAACATGATGATGAAGGGGAAGAGACCGAGCAGGTCCGGACCCACCGCGCTGAACAGCCGCCCGTCGTTGAAGATCCAGGCCATCAGACCGATCAGCAGGCTCGGGACCACGAGCAGCAGCCCGACCGTGCGCGGGTCGTGCCGGATCTGCTCGAGCACACGCCGTGTCGTCGCCGCTGTCAGCCGTGGGTTCATGCGACCTTCCCTCCCGCGAGGGCGAGGAAGGCGTCCTCGGCGTCCTCGGTGCCGGTGAGGGCGAGCAGCCCCTCGGGGGTCTCATCGGCGAGCAGCGCCCCCTCGCGGAGGATCAGGATCCGGTCGCACCGGCGGGCCTCGTCCATCACGTGACTGCTCACGAGGAGCGTCACCCCGCGGTCGGCGAGTCGCCGGAACAGCGACCAGAGGTCCGCCCGCAGGACGGGGTCCAGCCCGACGGTCGGCTCGTCGAGCACGAGCAGCTCCGGCGTCCCGAGCAGCGCGACCCCGAGGGACACGCGGCTGCGCTGGCCGCCGCTCAGCCGGCCCACCATCCGGTTCGCGTGGTCCTCGAGGTCGACCTCCGCCAGCACCCGGGACGGATCCCCGGCCGGGGCGCCGAGCACGCGGGCGAAGTACCGAAGGTTCTGCTCGACGGTCAGATCGTCGTAGACGCTGCCCGCCTGCGTCGCGTACCCGACCCGCGCCCGGAGCGAGCGCGAACCAGCCGTGAGCCCGAGGACCCGCAGGGTGCCGCTCCGGATCCGCTGGCTCCCTGCGACGGACCGCATCAGCGTGGTCTTCCCGCTGCCGCTCGGCCCGAGCAGCCCGACCACCGAGCCCGCTGGAACCCCCAGCGAGAGGTCGTGCAGCACCTCCCGCCGCCCGCGGACCACGGTCAGCCCCCGCGCCTCCACTGCGAGCGCGTTCACCATGCTTGGAAGAAAGCAGCCGGACGTACCGCCGTCAAGACCGTGCTGGACGCGCTCGACCGGCACGCCCTCGTCGTCGAGCACCAGATGCGACCGCTGTTCGCCTTCTTCCAGTCCCTCACCCTGCCGCTCGGCATCTTCGCCAACGCCGGCGACCTCGACGCCTCCGGCATCCGCGCCCCGGCGCTGCGGGAACGCATCGACACCGCGGCGGACCGCACCGCACCGATGCTCGCCGCGCACCTCCGGCCGCGCCCGCCGCTCGTCGCGGTCGGGAGGCCGGACACGTTCTGAGGGAAGCGGGCTTCCCTCGCTCGACGGCGGATCTCACGTGGCCTCCGCCTCGGCCGCATCGTCGCCGGGCGGGGTCACGAGTCGAAACAATCCGGCGCGACCCGGGACGCCGCCTCTACGGTGTCGCGTCATGACGGATGCATCGCTGCAGGCCACGACCGACGACCAGCTGCGGTTCGCCTACTGGGTCCCCAACGTCTCCGGAGGCCTCGTCACCTCGGACATCGAGCAGCGGACCGACTGGGGCTTCGACTACAACGTCCGGCTCGCGCAGGCCGCCGAGCGCAACGGCTTCGACTACGCGCTGTCGCAGGTGCGGTACACCGCCTCCTACGGCGCGGACCAGCAGCACGAGTCGACCTCCTTCTCGCTCGGTCTGCTGCTGAACACGGAGCGGCTGAAGGTCATCTCCGCGATCCATCCGGGGCTGTGGCACCCGGCGGTGCTGGCGAAGTGGATCACGACCGCGGACCACCTGTCGCACGGCAGAGCAGCCATCAACGTCGTCTCCGGCTGGTTCAAGGGCGAGTTCACCGGTCTCGGCGAGCCGTGGCTCGAGCACGGCGAGCGGTACCGCCGCAGCGAGGAGTTCATCCGGGTCGTGCGCGACCTGTGGACCAGGGAGCGCGTGGAGTTCAACGGGGACTTCTACCGGGTGCACGACTTCAACATGCAGCCGAAGCCGTGGCCGGTCGAAGGGCGCCCGCACCCGGAGATCTTCATGGGCGGCAACTCCACGGATGCGCGCGGCATGGGCGGCCGCGTCGCGGACTGGTACTTCAGCAACGGCAAGGACTTCGACGGCTTCGACGAGCAGTACCGCGAGGTCACCGCGGAGGCCGAGCGCGCGGGCCGCGCGGGCCGGGTGCGGTTCGGCCTGAACGCGTTCGTCGTCGCCCGCGACACCGAGAGCGAGGCGCAGGACGTCCTCGAGGAGATCATCGCCAAGGCGAACCCGGACGCCGTCGAAGGGTTCCGCGAAGCCGTCCGGCAGGCGGGACGGTCGACCGGCGACGGGCGAGGGATGTGGGCGGACTCGACCTTCCGCGACCTGGTCCAGTACAACGACGGCTTCCGCACCGGCCTGATCGGGACGCCCGAGCAGATCGCGCGCCGCATCGTCGAGTACAAGCGGCACGGCGTCGACCTCTTCCTGCTCGGATTCCTCCACTTCATCGACGACATCGAGCACTTCGGGGCGACGGTGCTGCCCATCGTCCGCGAGCTCGAGGCCGAAGCGGTCCGCACCGGGAGCCTGCAGCCGGCCTGACGCGCCGGTTGAAGGGGAAGGCCGACCTCGCCTGCTGCGGTCCCGGCAGTGATCGCGAACGCCTCGAACCGCTCGCGATCAGGCGGGCGGCCGAGGGAAGAGCGGTCCCCCCGCGAGCTCCCGCATCTGCCTCAGGCGGAGTGCGGCCATCGTCGCAGCGGGGCGGCAGGCGGCGCCACGGCGACCGGCCGCGCTGTCAGCCCTCCAGGTTGAGCCACGCCACCTCGTCCGGAGTCAGCTCGACGCCGAGCGCCGGGAGCGAGGTCTCCAGCTCGTGCAACGACCGTGGCCCGATGAGGGGGAAGGTCGGGAACGGCTGGGCGAGCACGTAGGCGAGCGCGATGGTGATCGGGCGCACGCCCCGCTGCTCGGCGAGCACGCGGACGCGATCGAGGCGCTCGAAGTTGTCGTCCGAGTACCAGCAGCGCACGAGCTCGGGGTCGCTCGTGTCGTCGCGGGAGCCGTTGGCGAAGAAGCCCCGGGCCTGGCTCGACCACGGGAACAGCGGCGTCTGGGTCCTCGTGAACCAGGCGCGGGACTTTGCGTCGTTGGTCGCGATGCTGCCGGGCCAGATCGGCTCGACGAGGCGCGCGAGGCTGAAGTTGTTGCTGAGCGCCGCGAAGCCGGTGAGCCCGTGCGCCGCGGCATACCTGTTCGCCTCCTCGACGCGGGCGAGCGACCAGTTCGAGACGCCGAAGGCGCGCATCCGGCCGGCCTGGCGATGCTCGTTCAGCACGTCGACGAACTCTCCGACGGGGATGGCCTCGTTGTCGCGATGCATCATGTACAGGTCGACGTAGTCGGTCTGCATCCGCTCGAGGCTCAGCAGCAGCTGCCGGGTCAGGTTCTCGGGATCGCAGTACGGCGTCGCCGCACCCTTGCCGAGCACCACCACGTCGTCGCGGACGCCGCGGCTCCGCATCCACTGCCCGAACACCTCCTCCGACTGCCCGCCCCGGTACAGGTGGGCGGTGTCGAAGCAGGTGCCGCCGGCCTCGAAGAAGCCGTCGAAGAGCACCGGCCCCTGCACCGCGGGGAGCTCGGCGTCCTCGATCATCGTCCCCATCGCGAGACGCGAGACGGGCTTCTCCACCCCGTCGATCCGGCCGTAGGGCATGGTGCTGCCGTGACGGCGCCGGAGCGGGCGTCCGCTCGTGGGCGCCGTCTGGTGCTGCAGCTGCTCCTGCGGGTACTCGAGGCCGATCGCGTGACGCCACCGGTCCAGGGTCCTCATGTTCCCGAGGGAGTCCGCGAGCGTCATCGCAGGCCACGGCGCCTGCCGCGCCTCGATGCTCCTCGCCACGACGTCGGCTTCGAACGCGTACGCGCTCTTGGCGTGCTGCTCGGTGACCACCTGCGTCTGCCCGGCCCGAGTGACGTGCAGCACGCTCTCCCGCTCGCCGCCGGCGAACCACGGCGACGGCAGCAGGATGTCCCCCTCGGTGCCGTAGACCCGGACCACGTTCTCCTGGTTCACCGCGACACCGGTGGAGACCCGGGCGATGATGTCGCCCGGGAAGGTGAGCAGCGCTGCTGCGTACTCGTCGACGCCGGTCTCCCCGAGGTGCCCCGCGGCGTGCACCTCGATGGGATCCGCTGACGCCGCCGCACCGCTCGCTGCACCGGCGATGAGCCGCGCCATGGAGGTGCAGTAGCCCCCGACGTCGAGGATCCCGCCGCCCCCGAGTGCGCTGCTGTAGAGCCGTGATCCCGGCGCGCTGGGCGCTCGGAAGCTGAAGGTCGCCTCGATGAGCCGCACCTGCCCGATCGCCCCGTCTCGGATGAGGTCGACGAGTCGCTGCGTCTGGGGATGGCAGCGGTACATGAACGCTTCCATCAGGAAGACGTCGTTGCGCTGCGCCGCCTGGACCACCGCCATGGACGTGGGGTGGTTCAGGGTGAGCGGCTTCTCGCACAGGATGTGCTTGCCCGCCTCCGCGGCTCGGATCGCCCACTCCGCGTGGAGGGGATGCGGGGGCGCGATGTAGACCGCGTCGACCTCGGGGTCCGCGAGCAGCGATTCGTACGACCCGTGCCGGCTGGGGACGGCGAACTCGTCGCCGAACCGGTCCGCATCAGCCTGCCGCCGACTCGCCACCGCCGTGAGCACGCCCGTGTCCGTCTCACCGAGCGCGGCGGCGAAGGTGTGGGCGATGCGGCCCGTGCCGAGGATCCCCCAGCGCAGCTGTCCATTCACGACCACGTCTCCCCTGCCTCCATCGCCCTGCTGCTCCCTCGCTCCACGCCGTCCGCTCACCGGGAGGTGAGCACCTCCTGCGCCGCCGCGAAGCCGCCGAGCCCCGAGACGCCGCCGCCGCGAGTCGAGCCCGCGCCGCAGAGGAGGATCCGCTCGTGCGCGGTGCGGACGCCCCACTCGCCCTCGGCGCCGGAGGCCGATCGGTGCGGGAACGCCAGCGGGGCGTGGAAGATGTTGCCGCCCGGCAGTCGGAGCTCGGCCTCGAGGTCGGCGGTGGTGCGGGTCTCGATGCACGGCTCGCCGTGTTCGCCGGGCAGCAGGAGCGCCTCGATCGGCTCGGCGATCACGGAGTCGAGGGACGCGAGCACCGCCGCCTGGGCCGTCGCGCGGTCGACGCCGAGCCGGTGCGGCACCTGCAGCGCGAACGCGGTGAGCGTCTGGGCGTCCGACGCGGCCAGCTCCGGGCCGAGTATGGAGCGGTCCGAGAGCGTGTGGCAGTAGAGCTCCACCGGAACCGGGTCGGGCAGCCTGCCCGCGACGGCGGCCGCATGCGCCGACTCCAGCTCCGACAGCGTCTCGTGGACGTGGAAGGTACCGGCGAACGCCTCCTCCGGCGTGACCGTGCGATCGCGAAGGCGCGGGAGGCGCCGCAGCAGCATGTTCACCTTGATCTGCGCCCCCTCGGGCGCCTGGCCGCTGGACTCGCCGAGCAGCCGCGAGAGCTCGGCGGGCGCCGCGTTCACGAGCACGCGGCCTGCCCGGACCGCCCGGTCGGCGGTCTCGACGGTGCCGTCCGGGTCGATCGCGAGCACGTCCGCGCCGGTCACGATCCGGGCGCCCGCGCTCCTCGCTGCCTCCGCGAGCGCGTCGGTGACCGCGCCCATGCCGTGCACCGGGACGTCCCAGTCCCCCGTGCCGCCGCCGACCACGTGGTAGAGCAGGCACGCGTTCTGGACGAGCGTCGGGTCGTCGAGGGAGGCGAAGGTGCCGATCAGCGCGTCGGTCGCGAGCACGCCTCGGAGGACGTCGCTGTCGAATCGCTCCCGCAGCGTCTCGCCGATCGGTCGGGCGAAGACGTCGTGCCATAGCCGCTCGCCCACCCGGTCCCGAAGAGCGTCCTGGGAGAGCAGCGGCTCCGTCAGGGTCGGCCAGACGGCTGCGGCGACCGCTGCCATGTCCTCCTGCCAGTGCCGGAAGGCGCGCACGTCGCCGGCCGCCCCGATCCGCGCGAACGACGCCGCGGTCGCTTCCTCATCCGCCGTGTCGATCAGCAGCCCCGTGCTCCCGACCGGGGTGTAGGAGGAGTACCGGCGCCGCACGAGTGGCACCGCGAGATCCAGATCGTGCCGGATCCGGTCGGGCAGCAGGCTCACGAGGTAGGAGTAGCGCGACAGCCGCGCGTCGACGCCGGCGAACACGCGCTCGGAGACCGCTGCGCCGCCCGTGTGCTCGAGCCGCTCGAAGACGGTCACCGACAACCCGGCCCGGGCGAGATAGGCGGCGGCGACGAGGCCGTTGTGCCCGCCGCCCACGATCGCGACGTCGACAGGCTCCATGCCGCGACGCTATCGGTCGCGAGTGGCCCTCGACCTGCACGGGTGCCCCGTCACCGAAGGGTGAACGCCGCGGGAGGCCCGTGCTCTGGGTGACGGCACCGTCGTCGAGGTGCCCTCGCCTGCTGCCGTCGTTCAGCCCGCTCTGGTCGCTCGCCGGACGGCCTCGACCGCCTCGGTCGTCCGGGAGCGGGGTGCGCCGAGCGCTCGGTGGAGCGTCACGCCCTCGATGAGGGCGTCGACGATCCGGGCCGTCGTCGGGTCGAAGTGGCGGGTGAGCGTCGTGTGGTTGCGTTCGAGCCAGTGCTCGGTGATGCGCCGGTACCGCGGGTCGCGGGCGGCGAGGGTGTAGAGCTCGTGGGTGAGCACGAGGTCGTGGGCGTCGGCCAGGGGGTCCTGCTCGAGCAGCGCCACGACGGCCTCGACCGCCTCCTCCCGAGACGTGGCTGCGCCGAATCGGTCGGCGAAGCCGTCAGCGGCTCGGTCCGCGAATCGCGTGAACGCCTCGTCGAGCAGCTCGTCCATCCCGGTGAAGTGGTAGGTCATCGAGCCGAGCGGGACGTCGGCCGCGGCGGCGACCCTGCGATGCGAGGTGCCGGCGACACCGTCCCGGGCGATCACCTCGAGCGCCGCGTCGATGATGCGGTCGCGGCGCTCGGGATCGGTGCGCCTGGCGGGCGGCGGGACGGCGCTCATCCGTCGATGCTGCGGATCACGCGCGCCGGGCTGCCGACGGCGATCACGTTCGCCGGGATGTCGCGCGTGACCACGGAGCCGGCACCGATGACGCTGTTGTCGCCGATGGTCACGCCGGGGCAGACGATGACACCGCCGCCGAGCCACACGTTGTTCCCGATGGTGATCGGCAGGGCGGCCTCGAGGTGCGCCCTGCGCGGCGCCGGGTCGATGGGGTGGGTGGGGGTGAGCAGCTGCACGTCGGGTCCGATCATGCAGTCCTCACCGATGGTGATGGGCGCGACGTCGAGCGCGGTGCAGCTGGAGTTGATGAAGCTGCGGGCGCCGAGATGGATGTTCTCGCCGTAGTCGACGTAGATCGGCGGCTTGACGAAGGCGTCCTCGCCGAGGGTGCCGAGCAGTGCCTCGAGCAGCGGTCGGGCGAGGCGCTCGTCGGCGATGGCAGCCTGGTGGTAGGCGTGCGCGAGCTGCGCGCCGCGTTGCGCGACCCGAGCGCTCTCGGGGTCGGTGCCGCCGATGTAGAGGTCGCCGGCGAGCATCCGCTCACGCATCGTGCGGGTGTCGCCCTCGAACCAGTCCTTCTCGGTGTCCAACAGGGTCGTCTCCGTGTTCTCTTCGGTCGTCGCGCCGGTGGGCTGCTGCTCCGTCATGCCGTACCCTTCATGCGTACGATCGTACACGCCGCAGTGTACGATCGTACACACCCCGTGCACGCGGCCGGGAACCTACTCGAGGACCAATCCAATGAGCGCTCCGACCCCTGCTGCAGCCTCCCTCCGGCGCCTGCACCTCGCCTTGGCGGCCGCCTTCCTCATCACGGGGATCGGCATGGCGAGCTGGGTCTCGAGGACGCCGGCGATGCGGGACGGCTTGCACGCCTCGACGGCGGAGATGGGGCTGATCATCTTCGGCCTGTCGATCGGCGCGGTCCTCGGCATCTCGTTCGGTGGGCTCCTGGTCTCGCGCATCGGCGCGCGGGCGCTCGTGGCGCTGGGGATGGGGCTCATCCTCGGTGGCCTGGTCGTGGTCGCGGTCGGCGCGGTGATCGCCCTCGGGCCCCTCATTGCGCTGGGCCTCGCGATTTTCGGCTACGGCATGGGGTCCGGCGAGATCGGCCAGAACATCGAAGCCGTCGCGCTCGAGGCGCGGGCGGGTCGCTCGATCGTGCCCGGGCTGCACGGCTGCTACAGCTTCGGCGTCTTCCTGGGCGGCGCGATCGGGCTGCTCTGCAACGCGGCGCAGGTCCCCGTCCTGCTGCACCTCGGCGTCGTCGTGGCCCTGGGGGCGGGCGCGTCCCTCTGGCTCGTGCGTCAGCTGCCCGCGGACAGCGGCGTCGTCGCCGCGCTGGACGCATCGCCGCACAGCGCCACCCCGGGGACCGCAGCCGGCTGGATGGACGCGCGCGTCGTCGCGCTGATGGTCGTCATCCTGGGGATGGCCCTCGCGGAGGGCTCGGCCAACGACTGGCTCCCGCTGATCGTCGTCGACGGCTTCCGGGGCACCGCGGCGATCGGCTCGATCGTCTACGCCCTGTTCGGGCTCGCGATGGCGATCGGGCGCTTCAGCGGCGGACGGTTCATCGACCGGTTCGGCCGCGCCCCCGTCCTCCGCGTCAGCATCCTGCTCGCCGCGGCCGGCATCCTCGCCGTGGTCCTCGCCCCGAACATCGTGGCGGGCGCGCTCGGCGTGCTGCTCTGGGGCATCGGCACCGCGCTCGGCTTCCCCGTCGCGATGTCCGCGGCCGGCGACGACCCGCGCCATGCCGCCCGTCGGGCCAGCGCGGTGGCCGCCGCCGGCTACGCCGCCTCGCTCATCGGGCCGCCCGTGCTGGGCTTCCTGGGCAGCGCGGTCGGCATCCGGAACGCCCTGCTCGTCGTCCTCGCCACCGCGCTCGTCACCGTCGTCTTCGCCGGCGCGGCACGCCACGCACCGGGGGCGAAAGCCATCCGGACGCCGACGACGGAGTGAGGAAGCAGGCGCGGGGCCGGCAGGGGTCGTGCCACACCCCGTGCGGGCCGGCACGACGCGCCGATCCGCGCCAGGAGCAGCGGACCGCCGGATCACCGCTCCCTCGACGACATGCGGCTGTCGACGACCGCCCGACCAGGGGACGGACCCGCCGCTAGACCGCCGTGCGCACCTGCCCCCGGATGAACCGACTCGCCGGGGTGGGGTCGATGCCCCGCACGCGCAGGGCCCCGTCGTCCCAGGTGGCCTCGCGGAGATCGGCGAGCAGCCCGGCTCCGAGTGCTGATGCGAGCGCGTCGTTGGGCCGGGCCAGCACGCGCACGAGGAGGCGTGCGACCGGGCGCGGCAGATGCTGCACCGTCATCGCACGGCGGGCGGCTTCGGAGGCGATCGCGACCGCCTCGTTCATCGTGAGGCTCTCGGGTCCACCGAACTCGATCGAGCTCGGCGGGTCCGGCTCGAAGGCGAGCGCTACGAGGAGCGCGGCGACGTCCTCCGTCGCCACCCAGCGCCGCGTCGTCTCGCCCTTGCCGATGAGCGCCACCTTCCCCGAAGCCACATCGAACCGACCTACGGGCGACAGCTGCACCTCCTGAAAGCCGTCCGGCCGGACGACGACCGGCCGCATCGCTGAACGAGCCATGCGCCGCTCGACTTCCACCTTTGCCCGCTCCAGGGGCGTGCTGACGCCGCCACCGGTACCGGCACCCGCGAAGGAGACGTAGACGAAGCGGGCCACCCCGGCCTCCTCGGCGGCGTCCACCAGTGCGAGCATGCCCTCCTCGTCGACGGCGCGCACCGTCGCCGAGCTCCTCCCGGTGAGGCGCCTCGTGATCGCGGTCGCCGTCGCGATCACCGTGTCGATCCCCTCGCACGCAGCGGCGAGGGTGGCGCGCTCGGTGAGGTCACCGCGAACGACCTGCGCCCCGAGCGCACGGAGCCCGGTGTCGTCACTGCCGGACCGCAGAAGGCAGCGCACCTGCCGCGCCTCCGCGCGCAGCCGCTGGACGACACGGCCGCCGAGGTCACCGGTCCCGCCGACGACGAGGATCATGACGGCGCGTCGCGCCCATCGGCACCGACCACGCTCTGGACGGCCCTGGCAACGTCCCCGGAGTCCCGCTCGACGGGCTCGAGGTAGAAGCGCACGGCAGCGAGCCGGCCCTCGCGCAGCGTGAAGATGCCGACGCCGGCCTGCTCGACCGGCACGCCGTCGCGTCGCGTTCCCCGGGACGTCCACTCGACCCAGACCGTGCCGTCGGGAGCCGCCACCGCGTCTCTGACCTCCACAGCGAGATCGGGGATCCCGGCGAAGAGCGCGGACCAGTTGGATCGGACCTGATCACGTCCGACGAAGTCCCGACCGGGATGGTTGGGGGTGATGTTGACGTAGTCCTCGGCGAACTCGGCGACCATCGCGTCGAGGTCGTGGCGTCGGGCAGCGGCGAACATGCGCCGCACCGGGCCGTCTGGAACCCGGTTCAGATCTGGGAGCTCGACCACGGTGAGGACCCCTTCGCGCCTTCGACGACGGGACCCTCAGCCTGCTGAGGTCCGTCTTCATTACAGTAGGCTGTATTGATTGGAGGCTACATCTGCGTGATCGGCGAGGTCAACGGTGAAGCGGCGCCGAGTGGGAGGCGGCCCTACGACGGGCGGCGGCGGCGGGAGCTCGCCGAGGAGTCGCGCGGCAGGGTGCTCGCGCATGCCCGAGAGCTGTTCCTCTCTCAGGGGTTCGGGGGGACGACGATCGCGCAGATCGCGCGGGCTGCCGGTGTGTCCGCCGAGTCGGTGTACAAGAACTTCGGCGGCAAGGCCGGCTTGGTGCGGGCGATCCAGGAGCAGAGCCTGCTCGGCGTGGGCACCCTCCCCGCGGAGCAGCGTTCCGACCTCGCCCAGACGACGGCCACCGATGCGGTCGCGCTCATGGAGCAGTTCGGCCGCTTCGCCGCGGAGGTCGGCCCGCTGGACGCCCCGATCGTGCTGCTCATCCGCGATGCCGCAGCGAGCGGCGATGCGGACATGGCCGCCCTGCTGCGCGAGGTCGACGACGCGCGGTATCGGCGGATGCTGCACAACGCGCGGCAGCTGATCGCCAAGCGACTCCTCCGTCCGGGACTGACACCCAGCGAGGCCGCCGACGTGATGTTCGCCTGCACGACCGCCGAGCTGTACGAGAGCCTGGTCGGCAAGCGCGGCCGAAGCCCCGAGGAGTACGGCCGGTTCATCGCCCGAACCCTCATCGCGAACCTGCTCTGACCCGGTTCCTGTTCGAGGCGGAGCACGGCACACGGAGGTCGCCTTCACGCTCTCGAACCGTGCGTTCGGAAGGCGAACCGCTGCGATCAACCGCGCCGTTCCTGGACCGCCGCGAGCAGGCTCGGCGCGACCGGCAGCTGTGGGATCAGCATCGCCTGCACGGCGTGGTACAGGTCGGGCTTCGGCGCCGGCGCTCGCCCGATCTCCTGCGTCCATGAGCCGTGCCGCTCATCGACGAAGCGGTTCCGGATGTGATCGAGCCACCGGTCCGCGTCCCCGGCCACGCTCGATGCCGTCCCGAGCACGCGCTCGAGCACAGAGGCCGCCGCCAACGCTTCGGCGGCCACCCAATGCAGCTCCCGCGTGCTGCAGGGCGAGCCGCTCCAGTCCACGGTGTAGACGAACCCGCCGCTGCCGA
The DNA here is from genome assembly GCF_029846255.1 of Amnibacterium sp. CER49. Lineage (GTDB taxonomy): Bacteria > Actinomycetota > Actinomycetes > Actinomycetales > Microbacteriaceae > Amnibacterium. The sequence goes on from NZ_JARVWQ010000002.1 coordinate 680,277, forward strand.
GCCGGTGCCAGCCGTCCACGACGGCACGGCGGTAGAGCGCTTCCGCGGCGTCGTGGAACCCCTCTGTGCCTGGTAGATCGGTGGACTGGGCGATGAGGCGGGCCCATTCGAACCCGTGTCCCGGTGTCGAGCCGAACGGCAGGAACGCATGGTCCGGCGCGTCGCGGTTGAAGTCGGGCTGCGGGTTCCAGCGGTCGTCGTAGTGCTCGCAGATCCGCCACGCCCGCGATCGAGCGCTGTCGATGACGAACCGACACATCCCGATCGCGCGATCGCGGTACCGGTCGTCCCCGGTCGCCGCCCACGCGGCGAAGAGCGCTTCGGTCAGGTGCATGGCCCCGTTCAGCCCGCGGTAGTCGGTCTGGCTGCCATCACGGCGCACGCGGTCGACGGGGAGCCCGCGGTCGGTGTCCCAGAAGTCGTTCTCGAGCCGGTTCAGCGCGAGCTGGAGCAGCGTCGACGCCTCCGGTGAACCCGACCCGGTACCGGTCGCAGCGGCGAGGATGACGAAGCTCAGCGCGTAGAGCGACCAGGGCGCCTCCCCGACCGGCGGGTCATCGGTCCACCCGTGCGGTCCCTGCTCGATCAGGCGGAGCCGCAGCCGGTGAGCGTCGCGCGCCGCGGTCGGCGAGCCCCGATAGCCGGCGAGCGCGGCGACATGGGCGGTCCGGCCGGTGAGGTACGTCGGAGCCGATCGCCCGGTGTCACTGCCGTCGAAGTCCAGCACGACCGCGTCCCCGTCGGGCCTCACGAGCGCGCGAGGGAACGCCAGCAGGCGCTGCTCCTCCTGCGCGCACCAGGCGACGTTGTTCACGTCCATGCGTGGTCCCTTCTTCGGGCCGTTCACATCGCGCGCCCGTCCGGCGTGCACTCATGGCCGCCGGACCGCCGGCGCGTCGCGAGCCTGCTCGACGACGCTGACAGGCAGACGCTTCAGAGGCTGTGCCGGAAGTGTCCGCGAGAACCGGTGCACTCACGACGCACCGAACGCCCCTCGGACAGCGAAAGGGCCCGACCAGCGAGAGTGAAACCCTCTTCTGATCAGGCCCTGCACGGTCGGGCTGACAGGATTTGAACCTGCGACCCCTTGACCCCCAGTCAAGTGCGCTACCAAGCTGCGCCACAGCCCGTGGCGACGCGTCCCGGGTGATGCCGCGACGAGCCTCCGACAGTGTAGCGACCGCCGGGCTCCCCCCGCTTCAGCGCCAGATGCCCGTGACCACCGCTCCGGGCTCGCCGAGCGGCGGCAGGCCGAACGCCGCCTCGAGCGTGTGCAGCAGCCGGTAGTGCGTCATGGGCGTCCCGTCGGTGCCCGGCTGCACCCGCTGGCCGACGATCGAGGTGTAGATGCGGTTGTTCGCCGTCTTGTCGTCCTCGTCGAACGTGGTGACGAGCAGCGAGTCGTGCGTACGCGCCCAGTCCAGGTAGCCGCTCAGGTGCTGCTCGAGCCACGCGTTGCCGGCCGAGACCGAGCCGTCATGCATGTCGTCGTCGAGGTTCGGAACGACGACGGCGACGTCGGGCAGCGTCGCGTAGTCGGTCGGGAACGCGGAGAACGGGAGGTTGTGCGCGGCGCCCGCGGTGGCGGAGAAGTCGGCGAGCGGGTTGTGCTTGCGGGCGTACGCGCCGGCGGTGCAGCCGAGGTAGCCCGGGTTCGGCAGGTCCTCGGAGTAGATGGCGACGCTGCGTCCGGCGTCGAGCAGCTGCGAGCCGAAGGACGGCGCGGACCCGAGGTCGACCGGGCAGGCGTCCGAGTCGATGCCGTGGGTCGAGCCGGACCACATCGCGACGTAGTTCGGTTCGCTCGGGTGCCGGGTCGCGCGGAAGTCGGTGAACGTGACGCCGAGCTTCGCGGCGCGCGCGAGGAACGACTGCGACGCGACCTCGTCGTACGCCTTGTTCTCCTCGATCACGATCACGACGTGCGCGGGTCGCGGCACGGGGCTCGTGCGCGGCGCGAGCGTCGAGACGGGAGCGGCGGACGGCTTCGCCACCGCAGCGGACGTCCGTGCCGGGGCCGCGGCGGACGGGGCGCACCCGACCAGCGCAGCGGCCACGGCGGCGACGCCCATCGTGGTCAGCACGGAGCGCCGCGCGATGCGACGACGCAGAGGGGCGGTCATCGGACCGACGGTACGCGCGCCGCGGCCGCTTGCGGTGCAGGACCTCCGGCCCCGTCGGAAGGACCGGGCCGACCGGGTCAGCGGTGCTCGAGCCACTCCTCGAACGTCGGGCCGAGCCGCGGCACGTCGGGCCCGGGCAGCAGCGCGCCGGAGCGGAGCATCCGGCCGGCTGCGCCGCGCAGCTGCACCCTGAGCACCCGCTGCCGCGGGATGCGGCGGGCGCCGACGGTCGCCGCGAGGTCCGCGAGGTCGCGTGGCTCGGGACCGGCCGCGAGTCGTGTCGGGCCGCCCGGTCCGGCCTCGACGACGTCCGCGAGGACCGCCGCGGCCGCGGCCGCCGCCATCGGCTGCGACGGGAACCGGGGCACGACCGAGAGGGTGCCGACGCGCGCCGCGAGCAGCGTCTCGGTCAGCTCGAACCACTGCGCCGTCTTCACGAGCGTCACCGGGGCGCCGGAGGCCGAGAGCGTCCGCTCCTCCGCGGCCTTGCCGCGGTAGTAGCCGTAGCCCGCCTGCACGTCCGGTCGCTCCACGCCGAGGATCGACAGGTCGACGAGATGCGGCACGCGGGCCTCGAGCACCGCGCGCGCGGCGTTCCGGGCCGTGGCCGAGAAGAACGTGATCGCCTTCCCCGCGGACACCGTCGGGATGTTCAGGCAGGAGACCACGGCGTCGGCACCGGCGATCGCCTCGACGAGGCCGGCGCCGGTGAGCGCGTCGACGCCGCCCTTCCGCGACAGGGGTGCTGCGGCGTGCTGCCGCTCCCGCAGCTCCGCCACGACGAGCCGCCCGATCGTCCCCGTCCCGCCCAGCACGCAGATCCGCATGGACCGATGCTCCCAGAAGGGCGGATCGGCGGGAGGATGGCGACGGACGAGGAGGTCCCATGGACGCGACGACGGAAGCGGGCGCGGCGCCGGACTCGACGACGGTGGCGATCTCGGGCGGTGGGCCGGCCGGGGTCATGCTCGGGCTGCTGCTCGCGCGGGCCGGCGTCGAGGTCGTGGTGCTCGAGAAGCACGCCGACTTCCTCCGCGACTTCCGCGGCGACACCGTGCACCCGTCGACGCAGGTCGTGCTGCAGCAGCTCGGGCTGCTCGACGAGTTCGACGCGCTCGTGCGGGGCAGGATGTCGGCGATCGACTTCGGCACGTCCGAGGGGCCCCTCGTGCATCAGGAGCTCGCCGAGGTGAACCGGCGTCACCCGTTCCACACGGTCGCGCTCGCGCCGCAGTGGGATCTGCTCGACCTCCTCGTGCGGCACGCGCGGCAGTACCCCGCGTTCACGCTGCTGATGGAGGCGGAGACGACAAGGGTGGTCCGCGATCGCGGCGGCGTGCGCGGCCTGCGCTACCGCAAGGACGGCGCGGAGCACGAGCTGCGGGCGGTGCTCACGGTCGACGCCGAGGGCCGCCACTCCGTGCTCCGCTCCGAGCTGCCGGGCGGGATCGTCGAGCTCGGCTCCCCCATCGACGTGCTCTGGTTCCGCATCGCCCGCCATGAGGGCGACCCCAGCGACCTGCGGGGTGTGCTCGGCCGCGGCGGGGCGGTCGTCGCGATCAACCGGCGGGACTACTGGCAGGTCGCGCTGATCGTCGCGAAGGGCTCCGACGCCGCGATCCGGGCGGCGGGGCTGCCCGCGTTCCGTGAGCGGGTGGGCGGTATCGCGCCGTGGATGCGCGACCGGCTCGACGCGATCGGCGACTGGGACGAGGTGAAGCTGCTCTCGGTCACGATCGAGCGGCTCCGCGAGTGGTCGGCGCCCGGGATCCTCGCGATCGGCGACGCCGCGCACACCATGTCGCCGATGGGCGGCATCGGCATCAACCTCGCCGTCGGCGACGCGGTCGCGACCGCGAACCTGCTCGGCCTGCCGCTGCTCGAGGCCCAGGCCGACCCGGACCGCTTCGCGAGGACCCTGAACCCGGCGCTGCTCGACCGCGTGCAGCGCCGCCGCGAGTGGGCGACCGTGCTGACGCAACGCATCCAGGCGTTCGGGCAGGACCGGGTGCTCGCCCTCACCCTGAAGCCTTCGGCTCGCCCGCTCTCGCCGCCCGCGCCGGTGCGGGCGCTGCTGCGCAGCCCGATCACGCGGCTGCTGCCGACGGTGTTCGTCTACGGCCTGCGACCGGAGCGCATCGCCGCCTGAGCCGACACGGGCTGCGCCGACGGGAGGGGCACCGGAAGGCCGGCGCCCCTCCCCTCAGCACGGGTGCGACTCAGACGGCGCGCTCGAGCTCCGCGACCTCGTCGTCCGACAGGTCGAGCTCGGCGGCCCGCATGTTGTCCTCGAGGTGCGCGACGCTCGAGGTGCCGGGGATCGGCAGCATCACCGGTGAGCGGCGCAGCAGCCACGCGAGCGCGAGCTGCGACGGCGACGCGTGGTGCTTGGTCGCGAGCTCGTCGAGCCTGCCGCCGGGCTTCGCGAGGCCACCGGTCGCGAGCGGGAACCACGGGATGAAGGCGATGCCCTGCTGCTCCGAGTAGTCGAGCAGCGGCTCCGCGTCGCGCTTGGCGAGGTTGTAGAGGTTCTGCACCGAGACGATCGTCGCGATCGCCTGCGCCGCCTGCAGCTGCTCGACGGACACCTCGGAGAGGCCGATGTGGCGGATCTTGCCCTCGTCCTGCAGCTTCTTCAGCTCGCCGACCTGGTCCTCGAGCGGCACCTGCGGGTCGATGCGGTGCAGCTGGAACAGGTCGATCGTGTCGAGCTTCAGGCGGCGGAGGCTCATGAGGGCCTCCTGGCGCAGGTACTCGGGACGGCCGAGCGGCGGCCAGACATTCGGGCCGGTGCGCGTGAGGCCGGCCTTCGTCGCGATGACGAGGCCGTCCCGGTACGGGTGCAGCGCCTCGGCGATGAGCTCCTCGGCGACGTACGGGCCGTAGGAGTCGGCGGTGTCGATCAGGTTCACGCCGAGCTCGACGGCGCGGCGCAGCACGCGGCGGGCCTCGTCGGGATCCTTCGGCGAGCCCCACACGCCCTTGCCGGTGAGCTGCATGCTGCCGAAGCCGAGCCGGTGAACGGTGAGGTCGCCGCCGAGCGTGAACGTGCCGGATGCGGCAGCGAGGGTGGTGGTGTCGGTCATGGTTCCTCCTCCACGGGTGGTGCTCCGAGTTGACGCGTCACCGGCTGGACGGAGCCCGAGTGCTGAGCGTCGGCCGGACGGCGAGACCGCCCGGGACACGGGAGGAGCGCCGGTGGCGGGTACCACCGGCGCTCGTCCCGGACGAGAGCCGTCAGGCCTGCGCGACCTCGGCCTGCGCCTGCTGCGCGGCCCACTGCTCGCGCACCTGGTCCATGTCGAGGGCCTGCACCTGCTCGATCAGCGACTCGAGGGCCTGGCCGGGGAGGGCGCCGGGCTGGCCGAACACGGGGATGCCGTCGCGGTACACCACGAGGGTCGGGATCGAGGTGATGCCGTACATCGCGGACAGCTGCTGCTGGTCCTCGGTGTCGACCTTCGCGAACGTGATGTCGGGGTGCTGCTCGCTCGACTGCTCGAAGACCGGCGCGAACTGGCGGCACGGACCGCACCAGGCCGCCCAGAAGTCGATGAGCACGGTGCCCTCGGCGACCGTGTCGTTGTGGTTCTCGATCGTCAGCGTCGTCGTTGCCATGTCACCAACAACCGCGCTCCCGCGGACGTTGTTCCCGGCGGATGCGCCGCACCCGGTGGCTATCGTGCCCGGCATGAGCACCATCGCGATCGTCGGCGGCCACGGCAAGGTCGCGCTCCTGCTGGCGCAGGCGCTGAGCCGGCAGGGCCACCGCGTCCGGTCCCTGATCCGCCGCACGGAGCAGGGCGCCGACGTCGAGCACGCGGGCGCGGTGCCCTTCCTGCTCGACATCGAGGGCAGCGACGTCGGCGACTTCGCCGACGCGTTCGGCCGTGCCGACGCGGTCGTGTTCAGCGCCGGGGGCGGCGCGGACGGCAACGCGGAGCGCAAGCGCACCGTCGACCTGGAGGGGTCGCTCAAGTCGATCGAGGCGGCGGAGCGCGCCGGGATCCGGCGCTTCGTGCAGGTCTCGGCGATGGGCGTCGACGAGCCGCTGCCCGACGACACCGAGCCGGTGTGGCGGGCCTACGTGGAGGCGAAGCGCGACGCGGACGCGGCGCTCCGCGACAGCGGGCTCGACTGGACGATCGTGCGCCCCGGGCGCCTCACCGACGGCCCCGCGACCGACGCGGTCGAGATCGGCGAGCGACTGCCCTCGGGCGACATCGCCAGGGCCGACGTCGCCGCGCTGCTCGTCGCGGTGCTCGAGGACGACTCGACGATCGGCGCGCAGTTCGAGGTGACCCGGGGCGACACCACGATCTCGGCGGCGCTCGCGTCGCTGCGCTAGCGCCCGGCGGCGCATACCCGACCGCCACCGATTCGGTCGGCGGCAGCGGATCCGGCCCCTGGCCCGGATCCGTGGCGACGCCGCGGCTGGACCGAATCCGTGGCGGGGGCCGTGGCAGCGGGCGCTGCCGCCCCGCCCGGCGTTTCGTCCCGTGACGGCGCCGCAGGGACGGCACTGCCGGCGTCCGTACGCTCGCGGCACAGCCATCGAGGAGGGCCGCATGCCGCAGACCATCGCCGAGCAGGTCGACGAGTTCAACGTCGGCTTCAACGACCAGATCGGCCCCCGCCTCGCGGACGTCTTCGCCCGCGAGCAGCAGGATCTCGTCGAGGGCGGCGTGCCCGCCGGCGCCGTCTCGGTCGGCGACGTCGTGCCCGACTCGACGCTCCTCACCCCCGAGGGCACCACGACGACGCTCTCGGCGGTGCTCGCCGGCCGTCCGGCCGTGCTCGTGTTCTACCGCGGCGCGTGGTGCCCCTACTGCAACATCGCGCTGCGCACCTACCAGCGCGAGCTGCTGCCCGAGCTCGACCGTCGCGGCGTCGCGCTCGTCGCGATCAGCCCGCAGAAGCCGGAGCGCTCGCAGGAGATCGCCGAGGCCGCCGAGCTCGGCTTCCCGGTGCTGTCCGACCCGGGCAACGCGCTCGTGCGGACCCACGGCATCCGCACCGAGCCGAGCGCCGAGGCCCGCTCGGCGCACACCGACCTCGGCTTCGACGTCGCCGACTACAACGCGGATGAGACCGGCGACGTGCCGTACCCGACCGTGCTCGTCGTCGACGCGGACCGCGCGGTGCGCTTCGCCGACGTGCACGTCGACTACACGACGCGCACCGAGGTGCCGACGATCCTCGCGGCGGTCGACGCGGCCTAGGCGAAGGCCGGCAGCCGCACCCGACCGGCTGCGGCGAGGGCCTCGACGGCCTCCCGCGCCGCCTCGAGCGAGGTGAAGCGGGGGGCGTAGCCGAGCGCCTCGCGCGCCGCCTCGATGCTCGCGGCAGGGCTGTGCCGGAGGTGCTCGGCGGACGCCTCCGCGTGCTCGGGAGAGGTGGTCCGGGCGAACTCGTCGAGCGGCACGAACTCGAGGTGGGGCTCGCCACCGAACCAGCCCGCGACCGCCTCGGCGTAGCCGCGGAGCGTCAGCGCGCGCTCGCTGACCACGTGGAAGGCGCGGCCCGCCGCCGCATCGATGCGCTCGAGGGCGAGCTGGAACGCCTGCGCGACGTCGTCCGCGTGCACGTGGTGGAGCGTCTCCGTGCCGCTGCCGGGCAGCACCGTGCGCTCCCCCGCAGCGAGCCGCTCCCAGACGGCCGGGTCGAGGTTGCCGGCCGGGTTGATGACCGGCCAGCCGGGCCCGCTGATGTGCCCGGGATGCAGCACGGCGCCTCGGACGTCCCCGCGCTCCGTCGCGGCGAGCACGAGCCGCTCGATCGCGAGCTTCCCGAGGCCGTAGTCGCCCCACGGCTCCCGCGGGTCCGTCTCGCGCGCCGGCACCGCGTGCAGCACGCCGTGCACCCAGATCGACCCGCACTCGAGCAGCGGGACACCGCTGCCGGCCAACGCGCCGAGCAGCTGCTCGGCGGACTCCGCGGTGAAGCAGACGAGGTCGATCACCGCGTCGGGCTCGAGGTCCGCGATCCGCTTGCCGAAGACGCCCGCGGCGTCCTCCGCGACCCGGTCGGCGGTCACCCGCTCGACCGATGCCCAGGCCGGGTCGTCTCGGTAGAGCCGCTGCTGGCCGCGGCTGATCGCGACGACCTCGTGGCCCGCTTCGACGAGCCGCGGCACGAGGTAGCCGCCGATGTGGCCGGTGGGCCCGATCAGGACGATCCGCATGGCCGTCAGGGGGTCGGCATGCCGCCGGTGACGGCGAGCGTCTCGCCGATCACGTAGCTCGACTCGGCGCTCGCGAGGAACACGTACGCGGGCGCGAGCTCGACCGGCTGCCCGGGGCGCCCGAGCGGCGTCTGGGTGCCGAACGACGACAGCGCCTCCTCCGGCTGCCCGCCCGCCTGCTGCAGCGGCGTCCAGATCGGGCCGGGTGCGATGGCGTTGACCCGGATGCCCTTCGGCGCGAGCTGCCCCGCGAGGCCCTTCGTGAAGCCGTTGATCGCGGCCTTCGTGCTCGCGTAGTCGACGAGGATCGGGCTCGGCTCGTAGGCCTGGATCGAGGTGGTGTTGATGATCGCGCTCCCCGGCGGCATGACGGCCGCGGCGGCCTTGCAGAGCCAGAACATCGAGTAGACGTTCGTGCGGTACGTCTCGTCGAACTGGCCGGTCGTGATGTCGGCGATCGACTCCTGATTCTGCTGCTTGCCGGCGACGTTCGCGAGCAGGTCGAGGCCCCCGAGCTCGTCGACCGCGGTGCGGATGAGGCGCTCGCAGTACTCCTCGTCCTTCAGGTCGCCGGGGCAGGCGACGGCCTTGCGGCCCGCCTGCGACACGAGCTGCACGACCTGCTTCGCGTCGTCCTCCTCCTCGGGGAGGTACGAGAGCACGACGTCGGCGCCCTCGCGCGCGAACGCGATCGCGACGGCCCGGCCGATGCCGCTGTCGGCGCCGGTGACGACCGCCTTGCGGCCCTCGAGCCGCCCGGTGCCGCGGTACGTCTTCTCCCCCGCGTCGGGCGTCGGGTGCATCCGGCCCTCGAGTCCCGCACCGGGCTGCTCCTGCTTCCAGGAGTCGTCGGGCTTCGGGTACTGCTTCACCGGGTCCTGGAACGTGTACTGGTCCGCCATGCGTCGAGGTTAGGGAGCGCGCACTCCCGCACCTCGAGCGTCCGCTGGACAGCGGCTGTGCGCGACGCTCCGCCGCACCGGCGCGGAACGCAGGGGATCCACCCGGTTGCAGGTCCGATCGCCGGAACGGCCCCTGCATCCCGGTGGATCCCCTGCATCCGGGGATCGCGGCCGGCGCTCAGCCGAGCAGGTACATGCGGGCGTCCCACGGCGCCAGGGTCACGGCGCCGCCGGTCAGGGCCTCCTCGGTGCCGGGGAGGTTGCCGAGCAGCAGCCGCGCGCCGATCCAGCCGTCGCCGAGCTCGAGCTCGCGCTCGTGCCGGCTGCAGTTCGCGAGCACGAGCAGCCGCTGCGTCGCCGTCGACCGGGTGTAGGCCCAGATCTCCGGATCGTTCTCGAGCAGCGCGGCGAAGTCGCCCTCGGCGAGCACCGGCTGCTCGTGCCGCAGGCGGATGAGCGCGGCGTAGTGCGCGAAGACGGAGTCGGGGTCGTCGACCTGCGCGGCGGCGTTCAGCCAGGAGGCGTTCGGGTTCACCGGCAGCCATGGGGTGCCGGTCGTGAAGCCGGCGGTGCCGCTGCCGTCCCACTGCATCGGCGTGCGGGCGTTGTCGCGGCTCACCGCGGCGAGCGCCCGGAACGCCTCCTCCTGGTCCTGGCCGCCCGCGAGCACGTCGTGCCAGTGGTTCACCGACTCGACGTCCTGGAACTGGGCCGCCGTCCGCCACGGGAAGTTCGTCATCCCGAGCTCCTCGCCCTGGTAGACGTACGGCGTGCCGCGCATGCCGTGCAGGATCGTGCCGAGCGCCTTGGCCGACGCGGCCCACACCTCGGGGTCGTCGTCGCCGAAGCGCGACACGGCGCGCGGCTGGTCGTGGTTGTCCCAGTAGAGGCTGTTCCAGCCCCGCTCGGCGAGGGCGACCTGCCAGCGGTTGAGCGACTGCTTCAGCGCGACCAGGTCGAGCGGCAGCAGGTTCCACTTCGAGGCGCCGTGGTCGATGCTCACGTGCTCGAACTGGAACACCATGTCGACCTCGCGACGCGCGGGGTCCGTGTAGCGCACCGCCTCCTCGGTCGTCACGCCCGGCATCTCGCCGACGGTGAGGAACGTGCCCTCGCGCCCGTCGAACACCTCACGGTGCATCTCGGCGAGGAACTCATGGATGCGCGGGCCGTCGGCGAACAGCTGGAAGGCGCTCACGAACCGCTGCCCGGCGACGGCGGGCGCGTCGGGCAGGCCGGGCTGCTTCGAGATGAAGTTGATGACGTCCATCCGGAAGCCGTCGACCCCGCGGTCGAGCCACCAGCGCATCATCGCGTAGACCGCCTGCCGCACCGCCGGGTTCTCCCAGTTCAGGTCCGGCTGCTTCGTGGCGAAGAGGTGCAGGTAGTACTGGCCCGTCGCCTCGTCGAGCTGCCAGGCGGAGCCGGAGAAGAGCGAGCCCCAGTTGTTCGGCTCGGCGCCGTCGCGGCCGTCCCGCCAGATGTACCAGTCGCGCTTCGGGTCGTGGCGGCTCGAGCGGGAGGCGACGAACCAGGGGTGCTCGTCGGAGGTGTGGTTCACGACGAGGTCCATGAGCAGCTTCATGCCGCGCTCGTGGAGGCCCGCGATGATCGCGTCGAGCTGCTCGAGCGTGCCGAACAGCGGGTCGACGTCCTGGTAGTCGCTGATGTCGTAGCCGTTGTCGGCCTGGGGCGAGCGGTAGATCGGCGACAGCCAGACCACGTCGACGCCGAGCGCCTGCAGGTGGTCGAGGTGCTCGAGGATGCCGGCGAGGTCGCCCATGCCGTCGCCGTTCGCGTCGGCGAAGCTGCGCGGATAGATCTGGTACACGACCGCGGACTTCCACCAGGCGCCGGAGCTCATGGCTTCATCCTGGCGTGCCGGTCCCTCACGCGACGACGGAGCATCGGTCGTCGGCGGCCCCGGTCGCGGCGATCCAGGCGTCCCGGACGCCGGATCTCCGTCGGACGGTCAGCTGAGCGGGAGATGCAGCACGAAGTCGGACTCGAGCGCGCCGCCGACGAGGAAGCGCCGGGTGCCGACCCGGGCGAAGCCGTGCTTCTCGTAGAAGCGCAGCGCGCGGGCGTTCGCCTGGTTCGTCCCGAGCCAGACGCCCGCCGCGACGGGCCGTGCCGCGTCGAGGACCGCCGCCAGCAGGGCTCCCGCGACGCCGGTGCCGTGCCCGGCAGGACGCACGTAGAGCTTGCTGAGTTCGGCCGTCGGCCGCACGGGGACGGCCGCAGCCACCTCGGGATCCGCCGGCTCGCCGTGCACGAGCAGCGCGTACCCGTCGAGGCGCCCGTCGATGTCGTCGACGACCAGGACGCGATCGGGATCCACGGCGTACGCGGCGAAGCGCTCCTCGGTGAGGTTCGCGGCGACGAAGGCGGCGATCGCCTCGGGCGTCACGCTCGGCGGGCAGGCGAGCGGGAAGGTGGCGGCGGCGAGGTCGGCGAGCGCCGCCGCGTCGTCGACGGTGGCGGGGCGGACCGTCACGCGTCCGTCCATTCGGCGCGGAGCACGCTCATCACGACCTCGTCGCCGAAGCCGCCGCCGAGGAACACCGCCTCGCGGCGCACCCCCTCCTCGACGAAGCCGGCCTTCGCGTACGCACGGCGGGCGCGGTCGTTCATGGCGAGCACTCGCAGCTCGATGCGGTTCAGCCCCATCACGAGGAAGCCGTAGCGCACCATGACCCGCACGGCATCGGTGCCGAGACCGCGGCCGACGAAGTCCGGACCGAGCACGATCGCGAGGGTCGCCGCGCGCTCCGGCAGCGTCGCGCCCCACACCGTCACGTGGCCGGCGAAGCCGCCGGTCTCCCGCTCCTCGACGCTGAAGCCGGCGCCCGAGGGCGAGTCGTTGACGCTCCAGCGGCGGAACATGTCGATCGTCGTCCCCTCCGGACGCGGACGGACGACGATCTGCTGCAGCGCCTGCCACTCGGGGTCGGCCCACCAGCGCTCGAGATGCGGCAGGTCGGACTCGGCGAGCGGCCGCAGCCGCACCCGCTCGCCCTCGAGGATCGACCGGCCGTACTGCTGCGCCGCTGCGGCGTCCCGTGGCACGTCCACGACGCTCACGCTAGGGCCTCGGCGTGTCCCACGTCCCGCGCTGTCGGAGGCCCGTGGTCACCTTGCCGTCGCCCGTGCCCACCCCGATCAGGAGGACGCATGGCCGAGAGCATGACCGTCGAGCAGCGCATCGCGCACTTCCTACGCCTGTCGCAGGACCCCGGCGCCACGCAGGCCGAGCGCGACACCGCCGGGCAGCAGGCCGAGCGCCTGCTCGCGAAGCACGCCATCGACCGGCTCACCCTCGACGTCGAGGGCGCGAAGCGGGCGCAGCGCGAGCCCATCGAGACCGGCGTGCTCGTGGTGCACGGCGGCCGCGGCACCGTCGCCCTCGACGTCGTGCTCGGCCTCAGCCGCGTCGCGACGGCGCTCGGTCTGGTGCCGTACTTCTCCGACCGCCGCACGCCGGACCCGTGGGATCCCGAGGGCACCCCGCACGTGCGGCTCAGCGTCAGCGGCTTCCGCTCCGACGTCGCGCTCGCGCTGCCGCTGCTCGAGTCGCTCCACACGCAGGCCGTGCTCGCGATGCGCGCGTGGTGGCGCGGCGATGCGCGGCACCGGCTCGTGCCGCGCTGGGACGCGCACCTCGCCCGGTGCGCGTTCGTGCAGTCGTTCGGCGACGGCGCCGCCGCGCGGCTCCGCACCGCGAGGGACGAGGCGGTGGCCACCACCGGCACCGCGCTCGTCGTCGCGTCGCGCGAGGCCGAGGTGCGCGGCTGGGTCGACGACAACGTGCGGCTCCGCACCCGCACCGATCGCCGCTCGTTCTCCGGCTACGGGCGCGGCCAGGGCTACGCGGCGGGCCTCCGGTCGACCGGCACGACGCGCCGCGGAGTGCACTCCCCCTCCGGCGGTTGACGAGCCGGCAGGGTCTCGAGACGCTTCCTGCAGGCGCTCCTCGACGACCGGGGAACGAGGCGGGTCAGATCGAGTCGGCCTCGCTCGGGGTCACGATCGCCTTCGCGGCGCCCTCCGGCCCGACCACGGGCAGCGGGCCCGACTCGACCCCCGAGAGCCGCGCGGGCGACGTGAGGAACTCGACGCGCTCCCGGTCCATGAGGCCGGCCTCGACCACGAGGTCGGCCACGCTCCGGCCCGTGAGCAGCGCGGTCTTCGCGAGCGCCGACGCCGCGGCGTAGCCGATGTACGGAGTGAGCGCGGTGACGACGCCGACCGAGGTCCGCACCATCGAGTCGAGCCGGTCGACGTTCGCCTGGATGCCGTCGACGCAGTGCACCCGCAGCGTGCGGCACGCGGCCCGCAGCCACGAGACGTTGGTGAGGATCGAGTGCAGGATGAGCGGCTCGAACGCGTTCAGCTGCAGCTGGCCGCCCTCCGCGGCCATCGTCACCGAGACGTCGTGCCCGACGACCGCGAACGCGACCTGGTTCACGACCTCGGGGATCACCGGGTTCACCTTGCCGGGCATGATCGACGAGCCCGCCTGCCGCGGCGGCAGGGTGATCTCGCCGAGGCCCGCCTGCGGGCCGCTCGAGAGCAGCCGCAGGTCGTTGCAGATCTTGCTCAGCTTGATCGCCGCGCGCTTCAGCACGCCCGACATCTGCATGAAGACACCCGTGTCGCTCGTCGCCTCGACGAGGTCGCCGGCCGTCACGTACTCCTCGCCGAGCAGGTCCGACAGGTGCTGCCGCACGGTGCCCGCGTAGCGGGGGTCCGCCGTGATGCCGGTGCCGATCGCGGTGGCGCCGAGGTTGATCTCGCGCAGCAGCGGCAGCACGTCGCGGATGCGCTCCACGTCCTCGCCGAGCGTCGTGGCGAACCCGTGGAACTCCTGCCCGAGCGTCATCGGCACGGCGTCCTGCAGCTGGGTGCGCCCGACCTTGAGGATGTCGTGGAACTCCTCGCCCTTCCTCGCGAACGACTCGCGCAGCGCCTCGTGCTCGACGAGGAAGTCCTCGAGCGCCATCGCGATCGAGATCTTCGCGGCGGTCGGGTAGACGTCGTTCGTGCTCTGGCTGCGGTTCACGTCGTCGATCGGGTTCAGCACGCCGTAGTCGCCGAGCTCGTGGCCCGCGAGCTCGAGCGCGACATTCGCGATGACCTCGTTCGCGTTCATGTTCGTCGAGGTGCCGGCGCCGCCCTGGATCACGTCGACGACGAACTGGTCGTGGTACCGCCCGGCGCGCAGCGCGAGGCACGCCTGCTCGATCATCTCGGCCTTGTGCGGCTCGATCGCGCCGAGGTCCCGGTTCGCCCGGGCGGCCGCCTGCTTCACGATCGCGAGCGCGTCGACGAGGCGCGGGTGGATCGAGATCGGCCGCCCGGAGATCGCGAAGTTCTCGAGCGCTCGGGCCGTGTGCGCACCCCAGTAGGCGTCCGCGGGGATCTCGACGGCGCCGAGGCTGTCGGTCTCGAGACGGCTGAGGGCGGTGGGAACGACATCGGTCACGCCTCCACGCTATGCCTGCATCCGCGCAAGGGTTCGCGGAAGCGCCGTCGCTTCGCCGCGTCGGCGCCCGCGGGCCTGCAACGTTCCGGAGAACGATGCAGACCTGCTGCCTAGGATGGCGTCGCGACGGCGCACGACGAGGAGTGGCGGCATGCGGATCACGGGAGCCGTGCTCGAGGAGTCGGGGCACCCCTCGCCGTACCGCGACAGCCGCCCGCTCACCGTCTCCGAGCTCGAGCTCGCCGCACCGGGCTCCACCGAGCTGCTCGTCCGCATCGAGGCCGCGGGCCTCTGCCACTCCGACCTCTCCGTCGTGAACGGCGACCGGCCCCGGCCCGTGCCGATGCTGCTCGGCCACGAGGCCGCGGGCATCGTGGAGGCGACGGGGAGCGCGGTGACGGACGTCGCGATCGGCGAGCGCGTCGTGCTCACCTTCCTCCCGCGCTGCGGCGAGTGCGCCGCCTGCCGCACCGAGGGCCGCCTGCCGTGCGAGCCGGGCAGCGCCGCGAACGGCGCGGGCGAGCTGCTCGGCGGCGGCACGCGGCTCGCCCGCGACGGGCATCCCGTCGCGCACCACCTCGGGGCCTCGGCCTTCGCGACCCATGCCGTCGTCGACCGCCGCTCCATCGTCCCCGTGGCGCAGGACGTGCCGCCGGAGGTCGCGGCGCTGCTCGGCTGCGCGGTGCTCACGGGCGGCGGCGCCGTGCGGAACGCCGCGGCCGTCGCGCCGGGCGAACCCGTGATGGTCGTCGGCCTCGGCGGCGTCGGCCTCGCCGCGGTGCTCGTCGCGGTCGCGCTCGGGCACCCGGTGGTCGCCGTCGACGCGCTGCCCGCGAAGCTCGAGGCCGCGGTCGCCCTCGGCGCGGACGAGGCGTACCTGCCCGACGACCTGCGCGCCGCCGGGGTCCGCGCCCCGGTCGTGATCGAGGCCGCCGGGTCCGCCCGCGCCTTCGAGACCGCGTTCGCCGCGACCGCTCCGGGCGGCCGCACGGTGACCGTCGGGCTGCCGAACCCGGCCGCCCGCGCCGCCATCCCCCCGCTCGTGCTCACCGCCGAGGCACGGACCGTCGTCGGCAGCTACCTCGGCTCGTCCGTGCCCGCCCGCGACGTGCCCGTGTACGCCGACCTCTGGCGCAGCGGCCGGCTGCCCGTCGAACGGCTGGTGTCCGACCGGATCGGCCTCGACGACCTGAACGGGGCGCTGGACGTCCTCGCCCAGGGCGGCGCGCTGCGCCAGCTCATCGCCTTCTGACGGCCCGGATCTCCCCGCCCATCCCGCCCCACCCCGACAGAGAGGACCACCACCTTGACCGACGCACCGCAGCGCATCGCGATCGTCACGGGCGCCGCCCGCGGCATCGGCGCCGCCATCGCGAAGCGGCTCGCCGCCGACGGCATGGCCGTCGGCGTGGTCGACCTGCAGGAGAGCGCGACCGGGAGCACCGTCGCCGCGATCACGGACGCGGGCGGCCGCGCCATCGGCATCGGAGCCGACGTGGCCGACACCGGGCAGGTCGAGGCCGCGGTCGCCCGCGTCGCCGACGAGCTCGGCGCACCGACCGTGCTCGTGAACAACGCGGGCATCCTCCGCGACAACCTCATCTTCAAGATGACGGACGACGACTTCGACCAGGTCGTGCGGGTGCACCTCCGCGGCGCCTTCCTCATGACCCGAGCCGTGCAGCGCCACCAGGTCGAGGCGAGGTGGGGCCGCATCGTGAGCCTCTCGTCGACGAGCGCGCTCGGCAACCGCGGGCAGGCGAACTACGCCGCGGTCAAGGCGGGCCTGCAGGGCTTCACGAAGACCCTCGCGATCGAACTCGGCCGCTACAACATCACCGCGAACGCGATCGCGCCCGGCATCATCGCCACGGACATGCTGCGGCAGACCGCCGAGCGCGTCGGCGTCCCGTTCGAGGACTACCTCGCCGCCGCGACCAAGGACGTCCCGGTCGGCCGGGTCGGGCAGCCGGAGGACATCGCGAACGCGGCGAGCTTCTTCTGCGCCGAGGCCTCCTCCTTCGTCTCCGGGCAGGTGCTCTACGTGGCGGGCGGGCCCCGCGCATGACCCGGTTCGCGTCCCCCGAGGCGCTCCTCGACGCGGTCGGCACCGACCTCGGCACGAGCGCGTGGGTCGAGATCGACCAGCGGCGCATCGACCTGTTCGCCGACGCGACCGACGACCACCAGTGGATCCACATCGACCCGGAGCGGGCGGCGGCGGGGCCGTTCGGGGCACCGATCGCGCACGGCTACCTGTCGCTGTCGCTGCTCGCGCCGTTCCTGTTCGAGCTGCTGCAGGTCGACGGCACCGGGCTCGTCATCAACGCGGGATCCGACCGGGTGCGGTTCCTCTCCCCCGTGCGGGTCGGCTCGCGCATCCGCGCGGCGGCCACGATCTCGGGCGCCGAGCGGATCCCGTCCGGCGTCCGGGTGCGGACCGCCGTGACGGTCGAGATCGAGGGGACGGAGCGGCCGGCGCTCGTCGCCGAGACGCTGATGGTGTTCGCGCCCGCCTGACGGCCCCCTCAGCGGCGGGGTGCAGGGTACGGCTCATGAAGCTGGCCCTGCACTTCCCGAACTTCTCCATGCCCGGGGCCCCGGGCTCCCTCGCCCGCACCCTCGCCGACACCGCCCGCGCGGCCGAGGACGCCGGGTTCTCGACGATGACCGTCATGGACCACTGGTTCCAGATGGTCCCGCTCGGCGGCTCGGCCGAGCCGATGCTCGAGGGCTACACGACGCTCGGCTACCTCGCGGCGGTCACCGAGCGACTCGAGCTCGGCACGCTCGTCACGGGCGTCACGTACCGGTACCCGGGGCTGCTCGCGAAGATCGTCGCCACCCTCGACGTGCTCTCGGAGGGCCGGGCGATGCTCGGCGTCGGCGCCGCCTGGTACGAGCAGGAGCACGCGGCGTACGGGGTGCCGTTCCCGCCGCTCAAGGAGCGGTTCGAGCGGCTGCGCGAGACGCTCGAGATCTGCGAGCAGATGTGGAGCGACGACGACGGCCCCTACCGCGGGCAGTACTACGAGCTCGCCGAGACGATCTGCAACCCGAGGCCGCTGCAGCGCCCGCGGCCCCCGATCCTCATCGGTGGCGGCGGCGAGCGGAAGACGCTACGGCTCGTCGCCGAGCACGGCGACGCCTGCAACCTGTTCGACCTGGGGCCGGAGGAGGTCGGCCACAAGCTCGACGTGCTGCGGCAGCACTGCGACGACGTCGGCCGCGACTACGGCACCATCCGGAAGACCCTCACGACGCCCGGCGACGACGCCGAGTCCGACGAGTTCCTCTCCCGGATGGGGCAGTACGCCGCGCTGGGGATCGACCAGGTCTGGGTGCGGGCCCTCGCGCCGGACCCGGCGGCCGCCGCGAGGCGCGTCGGCGAGCGTCTGGTGCCGCGCCTCGCGGAGCTCTAGCCCGGTCAGCTGAGGCGCTCGATCACCATCGCCATGCCCTGGCCGCCACCGACGCACATCGTCTCGAGCCCGATGGTCTTGTCCTTCGTCGCGAGCGCGTTGAGGAGCGTCGTGGTGATCCGCGCGCCGGTCATGCCGAAGGGGTGCCCGAGGGCGATCGCGCCGCCGTGCACGTTCAGCTTCTCCCAGTCGACGCCGAGGTCGTCGGCGGAGGGCACGACCTGGGCCGCGAACGCCTCGTTGATCTCGACGAGGTCGACGTCGTCGATCGTCATCCCGGCACGGCGGAGCGCCTGACGGCTCGCCTCGACGGGCCCGAGGCCCATGATCTCGGGCGACAGGGCGGTGACGCCGGTCGAGACGATCCGGGCGAGCGGCGTCAGCCCGAGGTCCTTCGCGAGCGCGTCCGAGACGATGACGAGGGCGGCCGCGCCGTCGTTCAGCGGGCAGGCGTTGCCCGCGGTGACGGTGCCATCCTTGCGGAACACGGGCTGCAGCCCGCTGAGCGTCTCGACGGTCACGCCGGCGCGGGGGCCGTCGTCGGCCGTCACGGTGCGGCCGTCCGGCGTCGTGACGGGGGTGATCTCGCGCTCGAAGACACCGGCGGCGAGCGCGGCCTCCGCACGGTTCTGGCTGAGTGCCGCGTACTCGTCCTGCCGCCGCCGGCTCACCTGCTTCAGGCTCGCGACGTTCTCGGCGGTCTGGCCCATCGCGATGTAGGCGTCGGGTAGGAGACCCTCCTCGCGCGGGTCGGTCCAGTCGCCGCCCTCGGCCGCGCGGCGCTTCGTGCGCTCCCCCGCCTCGGCGAACACCGGGTTGAGGATCCGCTGCGGGTCCTGGCCGGGGATGTGGTCGGCGCTGCCGTTCGCGAAGTGCGTGACCGACTCGACGCCCGCCGAGACGAACGCCTCGCCCTCGCCGGCCTTGATCGCGTGGAACGCCATCCGCGTGGTCTGCAGGCTCGACGAGCAGTACCGGTTCACCGTGGTGCCGGGCAGGAGGTCGTAGCCGAGCTTCACGGCGAGGATCCGCGCCATGTTCATGCCCTGCTCGCCGCCGGGCATGCCGCAGCCGAGGATCAGGTCGTCGAGCCGGGCGGGGTCGAGCGCGGGAACCGCACCGAGCGCCTCCTGCACCATCAGGGCGGCGAGGTCGTCGGGCCGGAACGACACGAGCGAGCCCTTGTTCGCCCGCCCGATGGGCGAGCGCTTCGCAGCGACGATGACGGCTTCAGGCATCTTCAGGAGCCTCTCTCTCTTCAGCGAGGCGTCAGTGCCTCGGCATGTGGTGGACCGGCGAGCCGATCTGGGTACGGGAGGCCCGGCCCTCGCGCGGGCCGGGGCAGGACTGCCCACGACGTCTTCGAAGCGCTCGCGCTTCGAAGACCATGGACTCAGACGAAGGCGGCGGATCCGGTGATCGAGCGGCCGACGATGAGGGTGTTCATCTCGCGGGTGCCCTCGTAGGAGTAGATCGCCTCCGCGTCGGCGAAGAAGCGGGCGACGCCCTTGTCGAGCACGATGCCGTTGCCGCCGAGGATCTCGCGGCACCAGCCGACGGCCTCGCGCATCCGGGCCGTCGCGTAGGCCTTCGCGAGCGCGGAGTGCTGGTCGTGCTGCTCGCCGGCGTCCTGCAGCTCGCTGGCCCGCATGCAGAGCGCGATGGAGGCGGTGATGTTGCCGAGGCTCTTGACGAGCAGGTCCTGGACGAGCTGGTGCGACGCGATGGGCTTGCCGAACTGCGTCCGCTCCTTCGCGTAGGCGAGCGCGGCCTCGTACGCCCCGACCGCGATGCCGACCGCCTGCCAGGCGACCTCGCAGCGGGTCAGGCGCAGCACGGTCGCGACGTCGCGGAACGAGCGGATGTTCTGGAGGCGCCGCGACTCCGGCACCTGGACGCCGTCGAGCACGATGTCGGCGTTCTGCACGGAGCGGAGCGCGACCTTGTCCTCGATCTTCGTCGCGGTGAAGCCGGGGCTGTCGGAGGTCACGAGGAACGCCTTGACCTGGTCGTCGGCCTCGTCGCGCGCCATCACGACGACGACGTCGGCGAAGGTGGCGTTGCCGATCCACCGCTTCGCGCCGTTCAGCACCCACCCGTCGCCCTCGCGGCGGGCGGTGGTCCGCAGGCCGCGCGCGGAGTCGGAGCCGGAGTAGGGCTCGGTGAGCCCGAAGGCGCCGAGCACCTCGGCCGTGCCGAGCCTCGGCAGCCATTCCGCGCGCTGCTCGGGCGAGCCGCCGATGTCGATCGCGCCCATCGCGAGGCCGCTCTGCACGCCGACGAAGGTGGCGACGCCGGCGTCGACGCGGCCCATCTCGAGCGCGACCCAGCCGCGGTAGACGGCGCTGTTCTCGAACTGCCGCACCTCGGGCACGAACGACCCGAGCACGCCGAGATCGGCGAGCCCCGGGATCAGCTGCATCGGGAACTCGGCGCGCGACCAGTACTCGTTCGCGATGGGCCGCACCTCGGCCTCGAAGAACCTCCGGATCCGCGCGACGTGCTCGCGCTCCTCCGCGGTGAGCTTCTCCTGGAAGCGGTAGAAGTCGCCCGTCAGCATCTCGAGCGAGGCGGCCTCGGTCGTCGTGGGGTCGTCGGCGGTGAGGGTCACGGCTGCTCCAATGCTTCGTCCGCGGCGTTGCGCGAGCAGTGTACGCATCATTCCGCGATGTGTTGCAGCAGCGGGATGCCGCGCGGCTAGCATCCATTCCGATGGTCGGCGTCGACACGGCCCCGCGACGAGCGGGCCTCGGCAGCCTCGGTGCGGTGCTCGTGCCGAGCGCCCTGTCCGCGCGCCTGCCGGACCACCCGGACGCCGCCAGGGCCTTCCGCTCCGCGCGCCATCGGTTCCTCGCCGGCGAGCGCATCGACATGGGCGCGCTGGCGGCCGAGCTCGGCGTCGATCGCACCTCCCTCTTCCGCTGGGTCGGCAACCGCGACGCCCTCCTCGCCGAGGTGCTGTGGTCCCTCGCCGTGCCCACGTTCGACGCGACCGAGGGCGCCGTCGACGCGACCGGCGCCGACCGGGTCGAGCAGGTGCTCATCCGCGTCGTCAGCGACCTCATCGCCGCGGACTACTTCCGCGACTGGATCACCCGCGAGCCCGGGCGGGCGCTGCGCATCCTCACCACGCGGTCGAGCCCGGTGCAGCGACGGTTCATCGCGGTCACCGAGCGGCTGCTCCACGAGGAGCTCGACGCCGGCCGCATGGCGACGCCGCTGCCCGTCCACGACCTCGCCTACGTGCTCGTGCGCGTCGTCGAGTCCTTCACCTACGCCGACGTCATCGCCGGCGAGCCTCCGAGCGCCGAGCGGGCGGCCGCGGCGCTCGCGCTCGTCCTCGCACCGACGCGGGAGGCGGCGGCATGAGCGACGCGACCGAGACGCTCGAGCGCTACCGCTGGACGCGGCCGTTCCCCACGCGCTGGCACGACATCGACGTCTTCGGTCACGTGAACAACACGATCTACTACGCGAGTGGCCGCTCGGGCGGAGGCGATTTCTCGCCTCCGCGCGGCCAGCTCGCCGAGGGCCGTCTCGGCGCTCGCTCGACGCGCAGCCATGCCTTGCCACCGGAGACCGCGCGCAGGTCCGATCACGGTCTCGCTCTCCGTCCGATCCTCGCCGGGCGCCTCCCTGCGCCGCACCAGTCGGCTCGCCTGACCCTGACGAGACATGCTCACGCGTACCCCGGGGCCGGGTCGGCCCCGGGCGAGCTGAGCGCGCGGAGGCCAGAGACGGCCTCCGCTTCACGCGCTCACTCGCATATCGAGCGAGAGCTCGCCCTCCCCGAACCCGAGAAGGACCTCACGTGAACGACGACGTTCTCCGCAGCTCCGGCAACGCCACCCTCTCGGTGGCCTCGATCCTCGCGGACGCCGCGTGGCGGTACCCCGACGCCACCGCCGTCATCTGGGCGGGCCAGACCGGTCCCGAGTCCCGCGTCACGTACGGCGACCTGTGGACGCAGACGAAGGCGATCGCGGGGGTGCTCCGCGACCGCGGCATCGGCCCCGGCGACCGCGTGGCGATGCTGGTGCCGAACGTGCCGATGTTCCCGAGGGTCTACTACGCGGTGCTGTCGCTCGGCGCCGTCGTCGTGCCGATCCACCTGCTGTTCAAGAACGAGGAGGTGCAGCACGTCCTCCGAGACAGCGGCGCGAAGCTCGCGGTCATCGCCGCGCCCTCGCTCGGGGAGGCGCTGCCCGCGGCCGCCGCGACCGGCGTCGACGCGATCTCGGTGCTGCTGCCGGAGGCCACCCGCGACCTCGTGCCGATCCCCCGCCTCGAGGACCTCGTCGCGTCCGGGGAGTCGGCGCCGATCGAGCGGCACGTCGCCACGAACCCGCTCGCCCCCGCGACCCTGCTCTACACGTCCGGCACGACCGGCACACCCAAGGGCGCGGTCGCGAGCCACCTCGCCATCGTCGAGAACGTGAACGTGTCGCTGCTCGACTCGTTCGACATGCACCACGACGACGTGGTCTTCGGCGGCCTGCCGCTGTTCCACACGTTCGGCCAGACCTGCGTGCTCAACACCGCGTTCCGCCGCGGCGCGACCATCGTGCTGCTGCCGAAGTTCGAGCCGGTCGCGGCGCTGAACGCGATGGTCGAGCACCGCGTGGACATCTTCACCGCGGTGCCGACGATGTACGTCGCGCTGCTCCAGGCGGCGGCCGCGGGTGCGCCGACCCCGCAGCTGCGCTACGCGATCTCGGGCGGCGCCCCGCTGCCGCTCGCCGTGCTCGAGGCGTTCGAGGAGACGTTCGGCGCCTCGGTGCACGAGGGCTACGGCCTCACCGAGACCTCACCGGTCGTGTCGTTCAACCGCGTCGGCGAGGAGATCCACCCGGGCACGATCGGCCGGCGCATCTGGGGGGTCGATGTCGAGATCGCCGACGCGGACCGCGAGGACGCGATCGTCGTGCTCCCCCGGGGCGAGATCGGCGAGCTCGTGGTGCGCGGCCACAACCTCTTCACCGGGTACCTCGGCAAGCCGGACGCGACCGCGGCCGTCGTGGTCGACGGCTGGTTCCGCACCGGCGACCTCGCGACGATGGACGAGGACGACCTCATCACGATCGTCGACCGCAAGAAGGACATGATCCTGCGCAACGGCTACAACGTGTACCCGACGGAGGTCGAGAACGTGCTCGTGCGGCACGAGGCGGTGCAGACCGCAGCCGTGTTCGGGGTGCCGCACGAGGTGCACGGACAGGAGATCGCCGCGGCCGTGGTGCTGAAGCAGGGCGCGCAGGCCACCGAGCAGGAGATCATCGACTTCGTCAAGGAGCGGATCGCCGCCTACAAGTTCCCGCGCGTCGTGCACTTCGTGCCGGAGCTGCCGCTCGGGCCGTCCGGCAAGGTGCTGAAGCGCGAGCTCACCCGCGAGTTCTCGCCGCAGTCCTGAGCGCGGAGTCAGGCGGGCATCGGGAGCGAGCCGCCGCCGTCGATCACGAGGGTGCGGCCCGTCACCCACGCGGCGTCGTCCGACAGCAGGAACGCGACGGGCCCGGCGACGTCCTCGGGCTCCCCGAGCCTGCCGAGCGGGTACGCCCGCGCCACCTCCGCCTCGCGGCCCTCGTAGAGCGGCCGGGCGAACGCCGTCCGAACGACCGCCGGCGCGACCGCGTTCACCCGGATGCGCGGGGCGAGCTCGACCGCCAGCTGCTGCGTCAGCGAGATGAGCGCCGCCTTCGTCACCCCGTAGAACGCGATGCGGGGGCTCGCACCGACCCCGGCGATGGAGGCGACGTTCACGATCGCGCCGCCGCGCTCCCCCATGCCGCGCGCCACCGCCTCGCGGGCCCAGCCGAACGCGCCGAGCACGTTCACCTCGAACATCTTCCGCACCGCGCCCTCCTCGATCTCGAGGGCCGGCCCGTAGGCGGGGTTGATCCCGGTGTTGTTCACGAGCAGGTCGACCGGGCCGAACGCCGCCTCGGCGAGCCCGAAGGCGGCGGCCCGCGCCTCGGGGTCGTCCGCGCGACCCGGCGCGAACCGGACCCGGTCGGGCCCGCCGAGCCGCTCCGCCGCCTCGGCGAGCGCGGGCTCCTTGCGCGCGGTGATCACGACCCGCGCGCCCTCCGCGACGAGCCGTGCGGCGATCGCGCGCCCGATGCCGCGGCTCGCCCCGGTGACGATCGCCGTCCGTCCCTCGAAGCGCTCCACGTCGGCGAGCGTAGCGATCGGCGCCGTCCCGCCTCCGCCGCGCATCGGCTGCGGAAACCCTCCGACTTCCCCGCTGGAGTTGCACGGGTCCCGCTCGGAGGGATGCCCTGGGAGCACCGGCTCCGACGGCGGAGCGCGGCCGAGCCGAGGGGACAGCCATGAAAGAACTCCGGATCCTGAAGCCGATCGCGAAGCTCGAGGACATCGCCGCGCTCGACCCGATCGTGGACGTGGCGAAGTCGATCGTGCTCGCGGTCGTGAAGCCCCGTGCGCTCGAGGACGTCCTCCACGGCGTGCCGTTCGGCCACCCGATCCATCCGCTGCTCGTGCTCTTCCCGACGGGGGCATGGGCCTCTGTCGCGGTGCTCGACCTCGTCCCGGGCGCCGAGCGTGCCGCGCGGCTGCTCACCGGGTTCGGCGTCCTCACGGCGGTGCCGACGGCGCTCACGGGTGAGACCGACTGGGCTCGGCTCCACATCCAGCAGCAGCGGGTCGGCATCGTCCACGCCGCACTGAACGTGACGGGCGTCGCGCTCTACTCGGGCTCCTGGTTCGCGCGGCGCGCCGGCAACCAGGGCTTCGGCAAGCTGCTCGCCTTCGCGGGGCTCGGCGCGATCAGCGCCGGCGGCTACCTCGGGGGCCACCTCAGCTACCGGCAGGCCTCCGGGGCGAACCACACGGAGGACGTGCCGCACCGCTTCCCGTCCGGCTGGCAGCCGCTCGGCGCGCTCGAGGACCTGCCCGAGCGGCAGCTCGCCGAGCGCACCGTGGAGGGGCAGCCGCTGCTCGTGTTCCGGCGCGGCCGCCGCGTCGACGTGCTCTCGAACGTCTGCTCGCACCTCTCCGGGCCGCTGCACGAGGGCACCCTCGGCCAGGACCAGGCGGCGGGTCCCTGCGTCGAGTGCCCCTGGCACGGCAGCGTCTTCTCGATCGAGAACGGCGAGGTGCTGCAGGGCCCCGCGACGAGCCCGCAGCCGGTGTTCCGAGCGCGGGTCACGGGCGACGTCGTCGAGGTGCTCCTGCCGAACGCGGGCTGAAGACTGCCCTATCGAAGGATTCCTTGCAAAGGATCCTTGCATCCGTTAGCGTCCCGGCATGGCCGAGGACGAGCACCACCCGCTGACCGACCCCGGTGTCCGCGCCACCGACCCGGCGGCGTTGCAGGCGCTCGTCCACCCGCTGCGGCTGCAGCTGCTCGGACAGCTGCGGCGGCACGGGCCGGCCACGGCCACCCGGCTCGCGGAGGTGCTGCACGTCTCGTCGGCCCTCGCGAGCTACCACCTCCGGCAGCTGCACGCGGGCGGCTTCGTCGAGGACGCCGACGAGGAGGTGCCTGCTGAGCAGCGCCGCGGCGGCCGGGAGCGCTGGTGGCGGGCGGCGGCGCGATCCACCCTCGTCGAGCCGACGCGGGCGGGCGACGCCGCGGACGCCATCGTGCGCGACTACCTCGCGGTGGTCCTCGAGGCCTGCTTCGCCAACGCGCGCACCTGGCTCGACGTCGAGCCGGAGTGGCCCGTCGCGTGGCAGGAGCTCGACGACTTCAGCGACGTGCAGCTCGCCCTCACGCCCGACGAGGCGCGGCGGCTCGACCGGGAGATCAGCGGGGTGCTCGGCCGCTACCGCCGGCACGACCCCGCGGTGCCGCTGCCCGAGGGCGGCGCGATCGTCAGCGTCCAGTACCAGCTCTTCCCCGAGGCGCGGCAGACGCCTCCCGCTGATGCGTGAGCGCGCGGGGCTGCCTGCGCTGCTCGGCGCGGCCGTCGTCTCGACCGCGGGCACCCGGGTGTCGCAGATCGCGGTGCCGTGGCTCGTGCTCACGTCGACGCACGACGCGGTGCTGACGGGGCTCGTCGGCACCGCCGAGATCACGCCCTACGTCGTGCTGCAGGCGCTCGGCGCCCCGGTCGTCGACCGGCTCGGCGCCCGGCGGGTGGCGCTCGCCGGGAACCTCGTCGCGGGCGCCGCGATGGGCCTGATCCCCCTGCTGCACGCCATGGCCGCCCTGCCCGTGCCGCTGCTGCTCGGCCTCGTGCTCGTGGCCGGCGCGGCGAGAGGGCCGGCCGACGCGGCGACGCAGGTGCTGATCCCGGCGACCGCGCGTCGGTCCGGCACCCCGCTCGAGCGCGCGACCGGCCTCGTCGACGGCGCCGAACGCCTCGCCGGGGTGCTCGGCGCGGCGCTCGCCGGTGCACTCATCGCGGTGCTCGGCGCCGCGCCGGTCGTGACCATCGACGCCGTCAGCTTCGGTGTCGGCGCCCTGCTCCTGCTCGCCGTGCCCCGGGTGGACGCGGTCGCCGGAGGTGCCGGGGTCCGCGGGTACCTGCGGGACGTCGGCGAGGGCCTGCGCTTCGTCGCCGCGCACCCGCTCACGCGCTCGGTCGCGGGGATGGTGCTCTTCACGAACTTCGCCGACGCCGCGGTCGGCGGCCTGCTGCTGCTCGTCTGGGCGCGCGCCACCGGCGTGGGGACCCCGGGGCTCGGGATCGTGTCCGCGGTCTTCGGCATCGGCGCGGTCGCCGGCGCCACCGCCTTCGCGGCGATCGGCGCCCGTCTACCGCGCCGGCGCACGTTCGCCGTCGCGTTCCTCGTCGCCGGCGCCCCGCGCCTGCTCGCCCTCGCGCTGCCGCTGCCGTTCTGGACGGTCCTCGTCGTCTGGGGCGTGGGCGGCCTCTTCGCCGGCGCGCTGAACCCGCTGCTGGCGACGGCGCAGTACAGCGCGATCCCCGAGCACCTGCTCGCCCGCGCCCTCGCCGCCGTGAACGCCGTCGCCTGGGCCGGGATCCCGCTCGGGGCCCTGGTCGCGGGCCTGGTCGTCGAGCGGGTCGGGCTCGTGCCGACGCTCACCGGCTTCGCGCTGCTCTACCTCGTCGTGACGCTCGACCCGTTCGTCCGCCGCAGCTGGCGGGCGATGGACCGCGAGCCGGCGCCGGCGCCCGCCTGACCACCGCCCTGCTCCGGATCCGTGCCGCTCCGCCCCGCGCGCAGCGGCACGGATCCGGAGCAGCCCGAGCGGCTCGCGCTGGCGGCGGTCCCGACTGCGCCTGTCAGGTCCGGGCGCGGCGGTCCCGACTGTGCCTGTCAGGTCCGGGCGCGGCGCTCCCGGACGCGCATGTTGAGCACGATCGGGGTGCCCTCGAGGCCGTAGAGCTCGCGCAGGCGGCGCTGCACGAACCGGCGGTAGCCGGGGTCGAGGAAGCCGGTCGTGAAGAGCACGAACGTCGGCGGCCGCGTGGCCGCCTGCGTGCCGAACAGGATGCGCGGCTGCTTGCCGCCGCGCACCGGGTGCGGGTGCGCGGCGGTGAGCTCGGCGAGGAAGGCGTTGAACTTGCCGGTCGGGATGCGGGTGTCCCAGCTGTCGAGCGCGAGCTCGAGCGCGGGCACGAGCTTCTCGAGGTGGCGCCCGGTGCGGGCCGAGATGTTCACCCGCGGCGCCCAGGAGACGTGCGCGAGGTCCTGCTCGATCTCGCGCTCGAGGTAGCGGCGGCGCTCGTCGTCGAGCAGGTCCCACTTGTTGTAGGCGAGCACGAGCGCGCGGCCCGACTCGAGCACGAGGTCGATGATCCGCACGTCCTGCTCGCTGATCGGCTGCGTCACGTCGAGCAGCACGACGGCGACCTCGGCGCGCTCGAGCGCGGCCTGGGTGCGCAGCGAGGCGTAGAAGTCCGCGCCCTGCGAGAGATGCGTGCGGCGGCGGATGCCGGCGGTGTCGACGAACCGCCACACGCGGCCGGCGAGCTCGATCTGCTCGTCGACCGGGTCGCGGGTGGTGCCCGCGAGCTCGGCGACGACGACGCGCTCCTCGCCGGCGGCCTTGTTCAGCAGGCTCGACTTGCCGACGTTCGGCCGGCCGAGCAGCGCGACGCGACGCGGTCCGCCCGCCTCGGGACGGGCGACCGCCGACTCGAGCGGCAGCACCTTCAGCGAGTGGTCGAGCAGGTCGGCGACACCGCGGCCGTGCAGCGCGGACACCGGCCACGGCTCCCCGAGGCCGAGGCTCCACAGCTCGGCGACGAGCGGCTCGAGGCGCGCGTCGTCGACCTTGTTCGCGACGAGGAGCACGGGCTTGCCGCTGCTGCGGAGCATCCGGACGACCCGCTCGTCGGTGCTCGTCGCGCCGACGGTCGCGTCGACGACGAACAGCACGGCGTCGGCGAGGTCGACGGCGATCTCGGCCTGCGCGGCGACCGCCGCGTCGAGTCCGGCCGCGTCGGGCTCCCAGCCGCCCGTGTCGACGAGCGTGAAGTCGCGACCCTCCCACTCGGCGCGGTAGGTCACGCGGTCGCGGGTGACGCCGGGGGTGTCCTCGACGACCGCGGCGCGGCGGCCGAGGATTCGGTTGACGAGCGCCGACTTGCCCACGTTGGGGCGTCCGACGATCGCGAGCACGGGCAGCGCCGGACCGGGGCCGGCCTGCGCGTCCTCGAGGTCGCCCTCGGTGAGGAGGACGCGGTCCTCGTCGTCGAGCTCGTAGTCGTCGAGGCCGGCGCGCAGGGTCGTCGCCCGGCGCTCGGCCGCCTCGTCGTCGAGGTCCGCGAGGCGGTCCTCGAGGTCGTCGTCGCCGTCGTAGCGCTCGTCCGTCATCGGGCCGTGGCCCCTTCCCGCACGAGGCCGACGAGGGCGTCGACCGTGCCGTCGAAGTCGAGTTCTGTGGAGTCGAGGGTCGCGACGCCGTCGGCCGCCTCGAGGAAGTCGACGACGCGGGAGTCCTTCGCGTCGCGCTCCGCGATGGCGCGGGCGACGTCCTGCCGCCGCTCCCCCGGCAGCTCCCGCGCCCGGCGCGCGGCGCGCACCTCGGGGTCGGCGGTGAGCAGCACGCGCACGTCGGCGTCGGGGGCGACGACCGTCGTGATGTCGCGACCCTCCACGACGACTCCGGGCTCCGCGGCCGCGAGGCGGGCGCGGAAGCCCTCGTTGAGCCGCTGCCGCACCGCCTGCACGCGGGCGATGCCGCTCACGGCGCCGGTCACGCGCGACTCGCGGATCTCCCCGGTGACGTCGATCCCGTCGACCCGCACCCAGCGCTCGTCCGGGTCGATGGCGGTGTCGACGTCGATCGCGCTGAGGACGCGCTCCACGGCAGCGGGGTCGTCCGGGTCCTCGCCGCGGTCGAGCACCGCCCAGGCCAGGGCCCGGTACGCGGCACCGGTGTCGAGGAAGCCGTAGCCGAGCCGGCGCGCGGCCGCCCGGCTCACGCTCGACTTGCCGCTGCCCGCCGGTCCGTCCACCGCCACGATCACGCCCATTCCGCCACCCGCCATCCGCGCTGCTTGAGGTCCGCCACGAGCTCGCTCGCCGCTTCGGGCGCGACCTGCAGCTCGACGACGCCGAGCGGGGCCCCCGGCGAGTGCTCCAGCCGGAGGTCCTCGAGGTTCACGCCGAGCTCGCCGATCTCGGTGAGCAGGCGCGCGAGCTGTCCCGGGGTGTCGTCGATGAGCACCGTGAGGGAGGCGAGCTTCAGGTCGGTGCCGTGCTTGCCGGGGATGCGCGCGACGCCCGCGTTGCCGGCGGCGAGCAGGTCGGCGAGCGCGCGCGGCGCGCCCGGCGCGGACGGCGCCTCGAGTGCCGTGAGCACCGCGTCGAGGTCGTCGCGGAGGTCCTCGAGCACGGGCGCGATGCGCTCGGCGTTCGCGGTGAGGATCTGCACCCAGAGCGCGGGATCGCTCGCGGCGATCCGCGTCGTGTCGCGGAGCCCCTGCCCGGCGAGGTCGGTCGCGTGCGCGGGCGCGTCGACGAGCCGGGCCGCGAGCAGGCTCGCGACGAGCTGCGGCGCGTGCGAGACCACCGCGACCGCGTCGTCGTGCCGGTCAGCGGGCAGGCGGACGGGCGTCGCGCCGAGGTCGAGGGCGAGCGCCTCGAGGCGTGCGGCCTGCTCGTCGGTGCTGCGGCCGTGCGGGGTGATCACCCACGGACGCCCCAGGAACAGGTCGGCGCGGGCGGCGATGGGCCCGCTGCGCTCGCGTCCCGCCATCGGGTGGGAGCCGAGGTAGCGCTCGACCGGTGCGCCGGCGGCCGCCAGCTCGGCGAGCGGGCCGGCCTTCACGCTCGCGACGTCGGTCACGAGCGCGTCGGGGTTCCGCGCGAGCTCGGCGGCGACGACCTCGGCCGTGCGGTCCGGCGGCACGGCGACGACGACGAGCGCTGGGGCGTCGTCGGGCAGGGCACGACGGCCGGCGCCGTAGTCGACGGCGAGCGCGAGGGTCGAGGGCGAGGCGTCGTCGAGGACGACGTCGACGTCGGCGGCACGGAGGCCGAGCCCGATGCTCGTGCCGAGCAGCCCCGAACCGACGACGCGGACCTGCCCCGTGGTACGGGCGGACACGAGCGACGATCCTATCGGCAGCGCGCGTTCCGGCCGGTCAGGGCCTCGTCCGCCCCGGCTTCCGCGGAGGACGGCGCTCTCCCGGCGCCGGACGGCCGCCCTCGTGCGGCGCCTGCCGGGCGAGCGTGAGCAGCGCGCCGAGCTCGTCGCGGGTGAGGTCGCGGGTGCGTCCGACGGGCAGGTCGCCGAGCGAGAGCGGACCGAACCGGCGCCGCACGAGCTCCTCGACGGGATGCCCGACCTCGTCGAGCATGCGGCGCACGACGCGGTTGCGCCCGGAGTGCAGCGTCACCTCGAGCAGCGTCGCGCCCGGGCGGCTGCCGCCCGGCAGGATGCGGGCCCGGTCGGCCGCGATCGGGCCGTCCGCGAGCTCGACGCCCGCCGTCAGCCGGGCGAGGGTGCGCGGCTGCACCTGCCCGCGAACGAGCGCGACGTAGGTCTTCTCGACCCCGAACGACGGATGCGCGAGCACGTGGGCGAGCTCGCCGTCGTTCGTGAGCAGCAGCAGCCCGGAGGTGTCGGCGTCGAGGCGGCCGACGTTGAACAGCCGTTCCTCGTACGCGGACGTGAACCGGCGCAGGTCGGGCCGGCCCTGCTCGTCGGCGAGCGAGCTGACGACACCCGTCGGCTTGTTCAGCATGACGGTGCGGCGGCTCGGATCGACCTCGACCGCGGTGCCGTCGACGGCGACGTGGTCGACGGCCGGGTCGACGCGGGTGCCGAGCTCCGTGACGACGCGGCCGTTGACCTGCACCCGTCCCGCGACGATCAGCAGCTCCGCCGCGCGCCGCGATGCGACCCCCGCCGCGGAGAGCACCTTCTGCAGCCGCACGCCCTCGTCCTCAGCCGGCATGCGCGTGCGCCGCCTCCGCACCGGCGAGCAGCGGGGCGAGCGGGGGCAGCTCGCCGATCGAGCGGATGCCGAGCGCCTCGAGCAGCGCGCCGGTCGTGCCGTAGAGCACGGCGCCGGTCTCCTCCGACCGGCCCACCTCGGTGACGAGGCCGCGCGCGACGAGCGTCCGCAGCACCGAGTCGACCGAGACGGCGCGGATCGCCGCGACCTGGCCACGGGTGACCGGCTGCCGGTAGGCGATGACCGCGAGCGTCTCGAGCGCGGCCTGGCTCAGTCGGGCGGGCGCCTCGGCGTCGGCGAGGGCGCGGATCGTCTCGTCGTGCTCGGGCCGGGCGTAGAGCCGCCAGCCGCCCGCCACCTCGCGCAGCTCGAAGCCGCGGCGGCGGCCGCCGCCGCGGCCGTCGTAGTCGTCGCGGAGCCGCTCGACGGCCTGGCGCACGACGGCGACCGGCCGGTCGACGGCCGCGGCGAGGGACGGCAGCGGCAGGGGCTCGTCGGCGACGGCGAGGACCGCCTCGATACGGGCGTCGACCTCGGCGAGGTGCGGCCGCTGGACGGGCTGCCGATCCCCCGGGCCGTCGAGGGCAGGCGTCGCAGGCGGCTCGGGGGCGAGCAGCCCCGCGAGCAGCAGGGCGACCGGCTCCTGCGGGATCCTCCGCTCAGTCATCGTCCGCGCCTCCCAGCCGCATCAGCACCGTGTCGTCCCAGTCTGGCGCGCTCCAGCGCAGCAGGAGGGGCCCGAGGGGCTCCAGCTGCTCGAACGAGAGCGCGGCGAGCCGGTGCAGCTCGAGCACGACGAGGAAGCGGGCGACGACGACCGGCGTCTCCTCCCCCGCGACGAGCTCGGGGAACGAGACGCTGCCAGCTCGGCGCAGGGCCGCGACGACCTCCGCGGCCTGCGCGCGGAGGCTCACGGGCGCTGCGTGCAGGTGGGTGAGCGCGACCTGCGGCACCGGCCGCTCGGCGAGCGCGGCGGCGGCGAGCGCCGCGAAGGCGGCGACGTCGACGGGCAGGTCGGCGGGAGGCGGAGGCGGCCGGAACCGCTCGTCGAGCCCCCCGGGTCGTGGATGGCGAGCGGCCTCGACCGCGAGCGCGTCGGCGAACCAGGTCGTCGCCTCGCGGTACGCGCGGTACTGCAGCAGCCGGGCGAACAGCAGGTCGCGCGCCTCGAGCAGCGCGGCGCCCTCGGCGTCGACGACCTCCCCGGCGGGCAGCAGCCCCGCGATCTTCAGGTCGAGCAGCGTGGCGCCGACGACGAGGAAGCTGCTCGCCTCGTCGAGGTCCCCGTCCGTGAGCGTCCCGAGGTGCGCGAGGAACTCGTCGGTGACCTGCGACAGCGACAGCTCGGTCACCTCGAGCTCGTGTCGGCCGAGCAGGTCGAGCAGCAGGTCGAAGGGACCGTCGAAGCCGCCCACCCGGACACGGAACGCGGCGGGGACCTCCTGGTCCCCGCCGCTTCTCATACGACGTTCCTACCGCCCGGGTCGGACGACCGCGCGCCGGAGCAGCGGTTCAGACGACCGACCCCCGCGCCACCAGCTCGCAGGCCAGCTGCCGGTACGCGTGCGCCGCGCTGTGCTCCGGCGCGTACTCGAGGATCGGCTCCCGCGCGACGGAGGCGTCCGGGAACTTCACCGTGCGGCTGATCACGGTCTCGAGCACATCGCCCTGGAACGCCTCGACGACGCGGTCGAGCACCTCGCGCGAGTGGAGGGTGCGCGGGTCGTACATCGTGCCGACGATGCCGTCGAGGGCGATGTGCGGGTTCAGGCGATCGCGCACCTTGTCGATCGTGTCGACGAGCAGCGAGACGCCGCGCAGGGCGAAGTACTCGCAGGCGAGCGGGATGAGCACGCCGTGCGCGGTGGTGAGCGCGTTCACGGTGAGCAGCCCGAGGGACGGCTGGCAGTCGATGAGCACGACGTCGTAGCGGTCGACCACGTGGCGCAGCACGCGCGAGAGGGCGTGCTCGCGGGCGACCTCGTTGACGAGGTAGACCTCGGCGGCCGACAGGTCGATGTTCGCCGGGATGATGTCAAGGCCGGGGATCTGCGTCTGCTGGATGGCGAGCGACGGGTCGCGCTCGGAGCCGACGAGCAGGTCGTAGATCGTCGGCACGTCCTCGGTCTCGACCTTGAGGTTCGCGGACAGCGCGCCCTGCGGGTCGAAGTCGATGAGCAGCACGCTGCGGCCGTAGTCGGCGAGCGCGGCGCCGAGGTTGACGGTCGAGGTCGTCTTGCCGACGCCGCCCTTCTGGTTGCAGAGAGCGATGACGCGGGCGGGGCCGTGCGCGCGCAGCGCCGGCGGGGTCGGGAACTCGCGCTTCGGGCGCCCGGTGGGGCCGAGCGGCTGGTCGGTGTCGACGGCGAGCCGTACGGGCTCGAGGGTGGGTGCGTGCGTCATGTCCCGACGTCCTTGGTCTTCTTCTGGGCGGCTCGATCGGGGAACGACACTAGGAGTCCTTCGCCCCCCGTTCGGGGAGGCTCGCCGCGCGGCGCCGCGACCCGCCGCAACGGCTCTGGTAGACCCGCCCGTTCGGCTCCCTTCGCCGCCCTCCCGCGCGGTCAGCGCGCCCGGGGGTGCGAGGTCGTGTACACGTCGCGGAGCGTGTCGGCGGTGACGAGCGTGTAGAGCTGCGTCGTCGCGACGGACGCGTGCCCGAGCAGCTCCTGCACGACGCGCACGTCGGCGCCGCCCTGCAGCAGGTGGGTGGCGAAGCTGTGCCGGAACGTGTGCGGCGACACGTGCGCCGTGAGGCCCGAGCGCTCCGCCGCGGCCTGGATGACGAGCCAGGCGCCCTGCCGTGAGAGGCGGGCGCCCCGCGGACCGAGGAACAGCGCCGGCGTCGCGGCGCCGCGGGCGGCGAACACCGGCCGCACACGCGTCAGGTAGCCCTCGACGGCGGTGCGGGCGTAGCTGCCGAGCGGCACGAGCCGCTGCTTGCCGCCCTTGCCGAGCACCCGGACGAGCTCGCCGGTGCTGAGGTCGTCGACGTCGAGGCCGACCGCCTCGCTGACCCGGGTGCCGGTCGCGTAGAGCAGCTCGAGCAGCGCCTTGTCGCGGATCAGCACGGGGTCGTCACCGTCGGTCGCGGCGATGAGGCGCGCCATCTCGTCGATGGTGATCGCCTTGGGCAGCCGCATCGGCTGCTTCGGTGGCGCGGTCTCGCGGGCGACGTCCTCCCGCACCACGCCGTCCTCGGCGAGGAAGCGGTGCAGCCCGCGGACGGTCGAGAGCATCCGCGCCGCCGACGTCGCGGCCATCCCGTCGTCGCGACGGACCGCGGCGAGGAACCCCGAGACGTCCTCGTCCGTGACCTGCTCGATGTCGGTGCGCCCGAGGTCGGCGAGGTGCGCCTCGTAGCGGGCGAGGTCGCGCCGGTACGCCGCGAGCGTGTTGTCGGCGAGGCCGCGCTCGACGGCGACGTGCCGCAGGAACCGCGAGGCGGCGGTGCCGATCAGCACGGTCGTGTCAGCACCGTCGGGTCAGGACGGGTCGTCCTGCAGCACCCAGGGCGGGCCGCCGGCCTTGGGGTGCCTGAGCCAGGGCTCGTCGCCGGGCGCGAGCGTGTCCCAGCCCCGGGCGCGCGACGCGGCGGCCGCGAGCACGCCGACGACGAGCGACGGTGCCTGCACGCGGCGCGCGAGCACGGCGTCGAGCGCCTCGTCGAGCGGCACCCACCGCACCTCGATGTCGGCCTCCTCCTCGGTCCGCTCGAACGCGGGCACGGCGGAGACGGCGCGGGCGAGGTAGATGCGGATCGTCTCGTCGCTGCCGCCCGGCGAGTTGAGGAAGTCGGCGAGCACGTCCCAGCGCTCGGCGGCGAGGTCGGCCTCCTCGGCGAGCTCGCGCTGCGCGGCCTCGAGCGGCGGCTCGCCGTCGACGTCGAGCAGGCCGGCCGGGATCTCCCACTCGCGGGCGCGGACGGGGTGCCGGTACTGGCGGATGAGCAGCACCCGTTCCTCGTCGTCGAGGGCGAGCACGGCGACGGCGCCGGGGTGCACGAGCACCTCGCGGGTGATCGTGGCGCCGTTGTACTCGAAGGTCTCGGCGACGACGTCCCAGACGCGGCCCGAGTGCAGCGTCCTCCGCTCGACCACGCGCGGGTGCTCGGGGACGTCCGCGATGGGCCCGGTCTCGACGGGAGCGACCGCCGTCGGATCGCTCGTACCCGTCTCAGGCATCCGCGGCCACCCGCTCGAGCGTCTCGGCCGCCTCGTCCTCGAACAGCCGGCTCGCGCGCTGCCGTTCGAGGGCGGCGCCGACGAGCCCGCGGAACAGCGGATGCGCTCGCGTGGGGCGGCTGCGCAGCTCGGGGTGCGCCTGCGTGCCGATGTAGAACGGGTGCACGTCGCGGGGCAGCTCGACGAACTCGACGAGCCGGTGGTCCGGCGAGGTGCCGGAGAAGACGAGCCCGGCGCCCGCGAGCCGGTCGCGGTAGTGGTTGTTCACCTCGTAGCGGTGGCGGTGCCGCTCGTCGATCGCCGCGCTTCCGTAGAGGTCGCGGGCGAGCGAGCCCTCCTCGAGGTCGGCGCGGTACAGCCCCAGCCGCATCGTGCCGCCGAGGTCGCCGCCCGACAGGATGGCGACCTGCTCGGCCATCGTCGCGATGACCGGGAACGGGGTGTCCGGGTCGAACTCGGTCGACGAGGCGTCCGGCAGCCCGGCCTCGTTGCGCGCGTACTCGATGACCATGCACTGCAGGCCGAGGCAGAGCCCGAGGGCGGGGATGCCGTTCTCGCGGGCGAAGCGGAGCGCGCCGAGCTTGCCCTCGATGCCGCGCACGCCGAACCCGCCGGGCACGCAGATGCCGTCGACGTCGCCGAGCAGGCGCGCGGCTCCCTCGGGCGTCTCGCAGTCGTCGCTCGTGACCCACTTCAGCCGCACGGTCGTCTCCTGGGCGAAGCCGCCGGCGCGGAGCGCCTCGGTGACCGACAGGTAGGCGTCGGGCAGGTCGATGTACTTGCCGACGAGGCCGATGACGACCTCGTGCCGCGGCTCGTGGACGGCCCGGACGACGGTGCTCCAGCGCGTCCAGTCGACGGGGCCCGCCTCGAGCCGGAGCGCCTCGACGATGGTGTCGTCGAGGCCCTGCTCGTGCAGCATCATCGGGATGTCGTAGATCGACGGGGCGTCGGTGGCGTTCACCACCGCCTCCTCGTCGACGTCGCACATGAGCGCGATCTTGCGCTTGTTCGCCTCGGACACCGGCCGGTCGGAGCGCAGCACGAGCGCGTCGGGCTGGATGCCGATGGAGCGCAGCGCGGCCACGGAGTGCTGCGTCGGCTTCGACTTCTGCTCCCCCGATGTCGGCAGGTAGGGCACCAGCGAGACGTGGACGAAGAACACGTTCGTGCGCCCGAGCTCGTGCCGCACCTGGCGCGCGGACTCGAGGAACGGCTGGCTCTCGATGTCGCCGACGGTGCCGCCGATCTCCGTGATGATCACGTCGGGCTGCGGGTCGTCGTTCGCCTGCAGCCGCATGCGGCGCTTGATCTCGTCGGTGATGTGCGGGATGACCTGCACCGTGTCGCCGAGGTACTCGCCCCGGCGCTCCTTCGCGATCACCTGGCTGTAGATCTGCCCGGTCGTGACGTTCGCGGCCTGGCTCAGGTTGATGTCGAGGAACCGCTCGTAGTGCCCGATGTCGAGGTCGGTCTCGGCGCCGTCGTCGGTGACGAACACCTCGCCGTGCTGGAACGGGTTCATCGTGCCCGGATCCACGTTGAGGTACGGGTCGAGCTTCTGCATCACGACACGGAGACCCCGCGACGTGAGCAGGTTGCCGAGGCTCGCGGCCGTCAGCCCCTTCCCGAGGGAGGAGACGACTCCTCCGGTGACGAAGATGTGCTTCGTCGTCCTGCCGGGCGCTGATGCTGGGGCGTCGACCACGGATCTCCACTGTACCGGCGCCACGGACACCGCCAGGCCGCGACGACCCTCAGTGGCCGGTGCGAGGTGCTGGACGCGCCGCCTCGTCGGCGAGGTCGAGCAGCTCCTGCGCGTGCGCGAGCGCCGACTCGCTCGTCGTGAGTCCCGAGAGCAGGCGTGCCATCTCGGCCACGCGGGCGTCGCCGGCGAGCTGCTCCACGGTCGAGGCGGTGACCCCGCCATCGGCGTCCTTCAGCACCCGCAGGTGGTTCGTCGCGAAGGCGGCCACCTGCGCGAGGTGCGTCACGGCGATCACCTGCGACGAGCGGGCGAGCCGGGCGAGGCGCTTGCCGACCTCGATGGCGGCGGCGCCGCCGATGCCCGAGTCGACCTCGTCGAAGACGAACGTGGGAACCGGGTCGGCGCCCGCGAGCACGACCTCGAGCGCGAGCATGACCCGCGAGAGCTCGCCGCCCGACGCCCCGCGCGCGATCGGCCGCGGCTCGGCGCCCGGGTAGGACTGCAGCAGCAGCTGCACCGCGTCGCGACCGGTCGACGTGAGCTCCTCGCGGCTCTGCACGTCGACGAGCACCGCCGCGTTCCCCATGGCGAGGTCGCCGAGCTCGGCGGTGACCGCCTCACCGAGGCGCGCGGCGGCCTCCTGCCGGGCGGCGGAGAGGCGGTCGGCGAGGTCGTTCGCGAGCCGCTCGTCCTCGGCGACCTGCTCGCCGAGGCCCTCGATGCGGTCGCTGTCCTGGTCCAGCTCGAGCAGGCGGACGGATCCGGTCTCGGCGTAGGCGAGCACGTCGTCGAGCGTCGGGCCGTAGCGGCGCAGCAGCACGGCGAGCTCGTTGATGCGCTGCTGGGTGAGCTCGAGGCGGCCGGGCGCGTCGGGATCGAGGCCGCCGAGGTACGAGGCGAGCTCGGCCGAGGCGTCGGCGGCGAGGGTCGCGACCTCGGCCACCGACTCGGCGATGCGGGCCAGTTCAGGGTCGAGGTCCGCGTGGCGCTCGAGCGCTCGGCGGGCCTCGACGAGGAGGCTCAGCGCATCGAGCGCGCCGATGTCCTCGCTCGAGAGCGCCTCGTGCGCGGTGGCGGCGGCGAGCCGCAGCTCGTCCTGCGCGCTCAGCCGCTCCGCGAGCGCGGCGAGCTCCTCATCCTCGCCCGGCTGCGGCGCGACGCCCTCGATCTCGGCGAGCGCGGCCCGCAGCTCATCGGCCTCGGCGGCGCGCTGGTCGCGCTCGGCGGTGAGCAGCTCGAGCTCGGCCCGGTCCTCCTGGAAGCGCCGGTGCACGCCCGTGTAGCGCTCGAGCAGGTCGGCGACCTGCGGCCCCGCGAAGCGGTCGAGCATCTCGCGCTGCGCGGCGGGTGACTTGAGGCGCAGCTGCTCGGACTGCCCGTGCACGGCCACGAGGTCGTCGGCGAGCTCCTGCAGCACGCCGACCGGGACGCCCCGTCCGCCGACGTTCGCGCGGCTGCGGCCCTCGGCGGTGACGGTGCGGCTGACGAGCAGCTCGGCGCGGCCGTCGTCGACCGGCTCGAGCTCGCCGCCGAGCTCGTCGACGCGGGCGGCGAGCGAGCCGCCCGACGGGACGAGCCAGCGGGCCTCCGCCACGGCGTTCGCGGCGCCGCGCCGGAGCATGCCCGAGTCGGCACGGCCACCGAGCAGCAGCCCGAGCGCCGTGATGACCATCGTCTTGCCCGCGCCCGTCTCGCCGGTGAGCGCGGTGAAGCCGGGGCCGAGCGGCAGGGTCGCGCGCTCGATGACGCCGATGCCGCGGATGCCGATCTCCTCGATCATCGTTGGCGGTCCTCCGCGGGCCCGCGCCAGCCGGAGACCGGCAGGTCGAACTTGCGCACGAGTCGATCTGTGAAGCGATCGGTGTCCCTGTGCAGGCGGGCGAGCCGCACCGGCACATCCGAGGCGGACACCTCGACGCGCGCGCCGGGCTTCAGGTCGTGCATGCGCCGGCCGTCGCACCAGAGCACGCCGCTGCCTTCGGTACGACGGAGCACCTCGATGGCGACCACGGAGGTGGGCGGCACGACGACGGGACGGGCGAACAGGGCGTGCGCGGAGAGCGGCGCGGTGAGGATGGCGTCGACCGTCGGCCACATCACGGGACCGCCGGCGGAGAACGCGTACGCGGTGGACCCCGTCGGCGTCGAGACCACCATGCCGTCGCAGCCGAAGCTCGTGAGGGGGCGCCCGTCGATCTCGACCACGACCTCGAGCATGCGCTCGCGCGACGCCTTCTCGACCGTCACCTCGTTCAGCGCCCAGTCGGTGTGCACGATCCGGCCGTCCTCGAGCGCGCGCACCTCGAGCGCGAGGCGCTCCTCGACGTCCCACTCGCGCTGGACGACGCGGCGGATGGTGTCGCGCAGGTCGTCGCGCTCGGCTTCGGCCAGGAACCCGACGTGGCCGAGGTTGACGCCGAGCACGGGCACGGCCGTGCCGCGGACGAGCTCGGCGGCGCGCAGGATCGTGCCGTCGCCACCGAGGACGACGACGAGCTCGAGATCGCGCACGGCGACGTCGGCGCCGAGCAGCACCGCGGACGACGCCTGCGGTGCGACCGCGCCGAGGTCGTGCCGCTCGCGCTCGGGCAGCACGACGGTGACGCCGCCCGACACGAGCAGCTCGAGCACCGTGCGGGCGGCGTCGAGCGACTCGGCACGGCCCGTGTGCGCGATCACGAGGACGTGCCGGGGCTCATGCGTCACGAGTGCCTCCCGTCCTCCTCGCCCGTCGCACGGGCGAGAGGGCCCTCCCATTCTGCGGGATGCCGTCCGGACCCCGGCTGCAGGAGCACCAGCACCTCCCGGTTGCCGTGCATCCCCACGACCGGGGAGGGCAGGATGCCGGCGGTGCCGAGGCCGAGCGTCCAGGCGGCGTCGAGCACGGCGCGGACGGCGCGGGTCCGGGCGGCGGGGTCGCGGACGACGCCGGCCTGGACACCCGTGCGCCCGACCTCGAACTGCGGCTTGACGAGCAGCACGACCTCGGCGTCCGGCGCGGTGCGGCGGATCGCGGGAAGCACCTGCGTGAGGGAGATGAACGACAGGTCGGCGACCACGACGCCGGGCTGCTCGCTCGAGGCGGTGAGGACGGCGAGCCGCTCCGCGGTCAGATCGCGGGCGTTCTCCCCCTCGATCACGGTGACGCGGGGGTCGGCGCGGAGCTCGGGCACGAGCTGGTCGCGGCCGACGTCGAGCGCGACCACACGGCGGGCGCCGCGCGCGAGCAGGACCGCGGTGAAGCCGCCGGTCGACGCGCCGAGGTCGAGCGCGAGCCGGTCGGTGACATCGAGCCGGAAGGCGTCGAGCGCGGCCTCGAGCTTGCCGGACGCGCGGCTGACGGGCAGCGCCCCGTCGAGCGCGAGGTCGTCGTCGTCCGCGACCGGGGCCGACGGTCGCGTGACGACGGTGCCGGTGACGGTGACGCGCCCCTCGGCGATCGCCCTGGCGGCCGCGTTCCTCGAGCGGGCGAGGCCGCGCGCGACGAGGGCGACGTCGAGACGGCTCGTCATCCGCGCGGGTCGTCCTCGTCGTCCTGCAGGCGACCGAGCAGCGCGTCGTGGACGGCGAGGTAGGCGGTGGCGCGCTCGCGGACCGGGAGGGCCTCGATCGCCGGCACCGGGAGGACGGGGTCGGCCACGGGCGTCAGCGTACCGGCGGCTCGAGCAGGGCGCCGGGGATGTCGAGCGCGTACGCGGTGGTGCCCGAGCCCCAGACCGCGAGCGCGGCGGCGCGGAGCACGTCGAGCGGATCGCCGTCGCGGGCGATCTCGACGGCCCGCCCTCGGACGCGCACCACCGCGTCGCCGACGCGATGCCCGTCGCGCGTCTCCCGGACCTCCGGGTAGGGCTCGGTGAGCCCCCGGAGGTCGGCGAGCACGAACGGCGGGCGGGCCTGCTCGGGCGCCGCGAGCAGCTGCTTCGGCCCGTCGATGCCGGTGAGCACGAGCGCGGACGGCATGCCCGCCGCGTTCGCGCCCGCGATGTCGGTGTCGAGACGGTCGCCGACGAAGAACGGCGATCCCGCTCCGAAGCGCTCGACGGCTGTGTCGAAGAGGGGCCGCTCGGGCTTGCCCGCGACGACCGGCAGCCGGCCGACCGCCGAGTGCACCGCGGAGACGAGCGTGCCGTTCCCGGGCGCGATCCCGCGCTCCACCGGGATGGTCCAGTCGGTGTTCGTCGCCACCCACAGACGGTCCGGGTCGGCCAGGGCGAACGAGGCCTCGGCGAGGTCCTTCCAGCCGAGGTCGGGCGAGAAGCCCTGCACGACCGCGTCCGGGGCGTCGTCCGCGGAGGTCACGACAGCGAAGCCCGCGCCCTCGACGGCGGTGGTGAGCCCGTCCCCGCCGATCACGAGCACGCGCGCGCCCGCCGGCAGCCGCTCCCCGAGCATGCGGACGGCGGCCTGCGGCGACGTGACGACCTGGTCCGTCCCGACCTGCAGCCCGTACCCGCGGAGCTGCTCCGCGACCGTCTCGGGACGCCGTGACGCGTTGTTCGTGATGTACCCGACGCGCGTGCCGTCGGCGGCGATGGCGGTGAGGGCGTCGACCGCGTGCGGGATCGCGTGCTTCCCGCGGTAGACGACACCGTCGAGGTCGAGCAGCAGCACGTCGGCGCCGTCGAGCGGCGCCCGCTGCTCGCGCCGTCGCCCGAAGGCAACCATCAGCCCTCCTCGGGCCGCGGGACCGCCTCGGGCTGCGGCTCGTTCCCGTCGTCCGGCAGCTCGGCGGCCGTCGGCTCGGGCGTGGTCCCCTCGGCCTCGGCCGAGCCCGCGACGTCCGGC
Organism: Amnibacterium sp. CER49; assembly: GCF_029846255.1. Taxonomy (GTDB): domain Bacteria; phylum Actinomycetota; class Actinomycetes; order Actinomycetales; family Microbacteriaceae; genus Amnibacterium. The sequence goes on from NZ_JARVWQ010000002.1 coordinate 722,413, forward strand.
GTGACGCCCACGGCGGGACCGCCGACGGCCTCGTCACCGGTCTCGGCCAGGTCGGGCTCGTCCTCGTCCGACTCGGCCTCCTCGATGCGCTCGGTGAGCACCTCGACGGCGTCCGACTCCGCCTCGGCCTCGTCGAGGACCTCGGCGGCACGATCGGCACGGGCCTGCCAGCGCTCGGCCTCGGACGCCTCGCCGAGCTCCTCGTGCACCGTGGCGAACGCGGCGTACAGCGCCGGGGTCCAGACGAACACCCGGTTGAGGTCGAACGGCGCCCGCTCCAGCTCGACGAGCGCGGCCTGCGGGTCGCCCTGGTCGAGGCGTGCGCCGGACATCGCGATCGCGAGCCCCACCTGGGCCTCGACGGGCAGCGTGCCGCGATCGACGGAGCGGCCCAGCTCGAGGGCGCGATCCGGCCGCCCCACGCCGCGCTCGCTGTCCACCATGAGCGCGATCTGGTCGTCGGAGCCGGAGATGCGGCGGAAGGTGCGCAGCTCGCGCAGCGCCAGCGCGAAGTCGCCCACGCCGTAGGCGGTCAGGGCGACGGCCTCGCGCACCACCGCGACCCGGCCGGCGCGTCCGGCTGCGGCCATCGCATGCCGGTGCGCGAGCGCCGGGTCGACCTCGAGCATGCGGGCGGCCATCACGAGGTGCCGGGCGACGACCTCGGCGTTCTCCTTCGTCAGGGTGCGCAGCTCGCCGCGGGCGGAGCGTTCGAGGTCGTCCGCACGCACGTCCTCGGGCAGCGGCGGTTCGTCGCGACGCGGACCGTGGTCCTCGCGGTGCGCAGGCCCCGAACCGAAGGCGGCCCGGCGCTCGTCGTCACGGGGACGCGCGACGTGCCGGCTGCCGTTGTCCCGACGCGGCCCGTCGAACCCTCCGGAGCGGCGGTCGTCACGAGGGCGGAAGGCCTCCCGCGGCGCCCCGGCGCCTCGATCGTCTCGCGGGAAGCGCGAGTCCGAGCGTCCCTCACGCGGCCGGAAGCCCTCCCCCGAACGACCCTCGCGGTCAGGTCGTCCCCGGTCGGCACCGTTCCGCGGACGGAATCCCTCGCGCTGCCCGCGGTCGTCGCGCGGACGGAACCCCTCGCGCCCGCCGCGCTCGTCCCGGGGCCGGAACCCCTCACCCCCACCACGCTCGTCGCGCGGACGGTAGCCCTCGCGAGGACCACGCTCATCGCGCGGGCTCCGCTCATCACGGGGGCGGTACCCCTCACGTCCGCCTCGGTCGTCACGCGGACGGAACCCTTCACGGGACCCCCGGTCGTCCCGGGGACGGAAGCCCTCTCGAGAGCCCCGGTCGTCCCGGGGACGGAAGCCCGCGCGCGGACCCCGCTCGGAGCCGGGCCGCGAGCCCTCGCCGCGGTCATCACGGCCGCGGTAGCCCTCGCGCGGTCCGCGGTCGTCACGCGGACGGAACCCCTCACGCCCACCACGCTCATCGCGCGGTCGGAAGCCCTCTCGGGCCCCGCGGTCGTCGCGCGGACGGAAACCCTCGCGGGATCCCCTGTCACCGCCGGACCGGGAGCCCTCGCCGCGGTCATCACGGGGTCGGTAGCCCTCCTGCCCGCCGCGATCGTCACGTGGGCGGTACCCCTGGCGCCCACCCCGATCGCCGCCGGGCCGGGAGCCCTCACCGCGGTCGTCACGAGGGCGGAACGCGTCGCGTCGCGGCCGCTCGCCGCCTTCGCGCGGGCCGCCGGGACGCTCGTCACCGAAGCGGCGTCGCTCGCCGGGGCGGACGTCATCGCGGAAGCCGCCGGTGGGGCGACCGGAGCTGCCGGAGTACGGGCGACGGTCACCTGATGAGCCACCTCGCGCGCCGCCTGACGCGCCCCGGTCGCTGCTGCCTCGGTCGTCGCGCCGGGGTCGGCGGTCGTCGGGACGGTCGCCGCGCTCGTTCCGGCGCGGCCGATCCGGCTGCTGGTCGTCGTCGTCGGCCACGTTCCGCCTCCGCAAGCACTGTTCTGGTGGGAAAACACGACGAGGCCGGCTTCGGAATCGAAGTCGGCCTCGTCGTTGAATGATGTCCGGCGGTGTCCTACTCTCCCACGGGGTCGCCCCCGCAGTACCATCGGCGCTGAGAGTCTTAGCTTCCGGGTTCGGAATGTGACCGGGCGTTTCCCTCTCGCTATGGCCGCCGTAACGCTCTCGACCCTGTGACGGGATCACGTGCGTGACCGTCGGTCGGGAACCACAGAGTGGACGCGAGCACACAACAGCTTTCTTGAACCATGTGTGGTGAAGTCGTCGGCGTATTAGTACCGGTCAGCTCCACACCTTGCGGTGCTTCCACATCCGGCCTATCAACCCAGTCGTCTACTGGGAGCCTCACACCCTCGAGGGGCATGGAAGTCTCATCTTGAAGACGGCTTCCCGCTTAGATGCTTTCAGCGGTTATCCGGTCCGAACGTAGCCAATCAGCGGTGCTCCTGGCGGAACAACTGACACACCAGAGGTTCGTCCATCCCGGTCCTCTCGTACTAGGGATAGATCTTCTCAAACTTCCAACGCGCGCAGCGGATAGGGACCGAACTGTCTCACGACGTTCTAAACCCAGCTCGCGTACCGCTTTAATGGGCGAACAGCCCAACCCTTGGGACCTACTCCAGCCCCAGGATGCGACGAGCCGACATCGAGGTGCCAAACCATGCCGTCGATATGGACTCTTGGGCAAGATCAGCCTGTTATCCCCGAGGTACCTTTTATCCGTTGAGCGACAGCGCTTCCACAAGCCACTGCCGGATCACTAGTCCCGACTTTCGTCCCTGCTCGACCTGTCAGTCTCACAGTCAAGCTCCCTTGTGCACTTACACTCGACACCTGATTGCCAACCAGGTTGAGGGAACCTTTGGGCGCCTCCGTTACTCTTTAGGAGGCAACCGCCCCAGTTAAACTACCCACCAGGCACTGTTCCTGAACCGGATCACGGTCCGAGGTTAGACATCCAGAATGACCAGAGTGGTATTTCAACAACGACTCCACGGACACTGGCGTGCCCGCTTCACAGTCTCCCACCTATCCTACACAAGCCACACCGAACACCAATACCAAGCTGTAGTGAAGGTCACGGGGTCTTTCCGTCCTGCTGCGCGTAACGAGCATCTTTACTCGTAGTGCAATTTCGCCGAGTTCGTGGTTGAGACAGTTGGGAAGTCGTTACGCCATTCGTGCAGGTCGGAACTTACCCGACAAGGAATTTCGCTACCTTAGGATGGTTATAGTTACCACCGCCGTTTACTGGGGCTTAAATTCAGAGCTTCGCCTTGCGGCTGACCCCTCCTCGTAACCTTCCAGCACCGGGCAGGCGTCAGTCCGTATACATCGTCTTGCGACTTCGCACGGACCTGTGTTTTTAGTAAACAGTCGCTTCCCACTGGTCTCTGCGGCCATCACCGCTCCCGGAGCAAGTCCGTTCACGGCTCCGGCCCCCCTTCTCCCGAAGTTACGGGGGCATTTTGCCGAGTTCCTTAACCACGATTCTCTCGATCTCCTCGGTATTCTCTACCTGACCACCTGAGTCGGTTTGGGGTACGGGCGGCTGGAACCTCGCGTCGATGCTTTTCTCGGCAGCATAGGATCACCGATTTCCCCCGTGAGGGGTACCCATCAGGTCTCAGGCTGTATGAGGCACGGATTTGCCAATGCCTCGCCCTACACCCTTGGACCGGGACAACCATCGCCCGGCTCGGCTACCTTCCTGCGTCACACCTGTTAATACGCTAGCCGCACCAGTTCGGGTCGAGTGCTCCACCCCCAGCACCCACAAGGGGCACCGGAGGCTTCGGACTCTTAGCATCACTGGATTGACTGGGGCGGTTCTTCGCCGGTACGGGAATATCAACCCGTTGTCCATCGACTACGCCTGTCGGCCTCGCCTTAGGTCCCGACTTACCCAGGGCGGATTAGCCTGGCCCTGGAACCCTTGGTCTTCCGGAGGACGGGTTTCTCACCCGTCTTTCGCTACTCATGCCTGCATTCTCACTCGTGTGGCGTCCACGGCTGGATTCCTCCGCCGCTTCACCCGCCACACGACGCTCTCCTACCGATCCGCACGACTGGACCACGAAGGCCTGTCACTAATGCGAATCCCACGACTTCGGCGGTGTGCTTGAGCCCCGTTACATTGTCGGCGCGGAATCACTTGACCAGTGAGCTATTACGCACTCTTTCAAGGGTGGCTGCTTCTAAGCCAACCTCCTGGTTGTCTATGCAACTCCACATCCTTTCCCACTTAGCACACGCTTAGGGGCCTTAGTCGGTGGTCTGGGTTGTTTCCCTCTCGACGATGAAGCTTATCCCCCACCGTCTCACTGCTGCGCTCTCACTTACCGGCATTCGGAGTTTGGCTGACGTCAGTAACCTTGTAGGGCCCATCGGCCATCCAGTAGCTCTACCTCCGGCAAGAAACACGCAACGCTGCACCTAAATGCATTTCGGAGAGAACCAGCTATCACGAAGTTTGATTGGCCTTTCACCCCTACCCACAGCTCATCCCCCAGGTTTTCAACCCTGGTGGGTTCGGTCCTCCACGACGTCTTACCGTCGCTTCAACCTGGCCATGGGTAGATCACTTCGCTTCGGGTCTAGGACATGCGACTCACTCGCCCTGTTCGGACTCGCTTTCGCTCCGGCTCCCCCTCACGGGTTAACCTCGCCACATATCGCTAACTCGCAGGCTCATTCTTCAAAAGGCACGCCGTCACAACCACAAGGATCGCTCCGACGGTTTGTAAGCAAACGGTTTCAGGAACTATTTCACTCCCCTCCCGGGGTGCTTTTCACCTTTCCCTCACGGTACTTGTCCGCTATCGGTCATCTGGGAGTATTTAGGCTTACCAGGTGGTCCTGGCAGATTCACACGGGATTTCTCGGGCCCCGTGCTACTCGGGTGCTCCACGACGCGGGAGCGATGTTTCGACTACGGGATTGACACCCTCTCTGATCGGCCGTTCAAGACCGTTCGTCTACACCGCACCACATACGCCCGACGGCTCAGCAGACCATCAAGCGGAGTCCCACAACCCCGGACACGCAACGCCTGCCGGCTTGACACGTGACTCGGTTTAGCCTCTTCCGGTTTCGCTCGCCACTACTCACGGAATCACTGTTGTTTTCTCTTCCTGTGGGTACTGAGATGTTTCACTTCCCCACGTTCCCTCTACCCGCCCTATACATTCAGGCGGGAGTCACCAGGTCACATCGCTGCACCTGGCGGGGTTTCCCCATTCGGACATCCTCGGATCGAAGCCCGCTTATCGGCTCCCCGAGGCTTATCGCAGATTGCTACGTCCTTCTTCGGCTCCAGATGCCAAGGCATCCACCGTTTGCTCTTGAAAACTTGACCACGCATGAGAATCGTGCCCGAACCCCGTCCGAAGACGAGATCCGAGCTCGACCAAAATTGCTGTTCGAACCCGCCACACCACTCCCGAAGAAGCGCCGCGCGGGTTCAGATGCTCGCGTCCACTATGTAGTTCTCAACCTACGGTCGGCACCCCACCCGGACCCGGCCGAAGCCGGACCAGACGAGGTCCGAGGTCCCGAACCGCCCGCACCCGTTCCCGAGCTCCAGCGGCGTCGATCCCTCAGGACCCAACAGCGTGCACACGCCACCACGACAGCAGCGCCCTCTCTTCCAGAACCACCGAAGCGGCTCGTACTGGCAGGACGCCGGCATCCCGGCGACTCATCGTCAATGTTCCACCCTTGAGCAGCCACCCGAGCACGAACGGCTCGGCAGTGGCCTGCCTGGCACGACCACCCGGAGGCGGACGTGCAGGTGCTCCTTAGAAAGGAGGTGATCCAGCCGCACCTTCCGGTACGGCTACCTTGTTACGACTTAGTCCTAATCACCGATCCCACCTTCGACGGCTCCCTCCACAAGGGTTGGGCCACCGGCTTCGGGTGTTACCGACTTTCATGACTTGACGGGCGGTGTGTACAAGGCCCGGGAACGTATTCACCGCAGCGTTGCTGATCTGCGATTACTAGCGACTCCGACTTCATGAGGTCGAGTTGCAGACCTCAATCCGAACTGAGACCGGCTTTTTGGGATTCGCTCCACCTCACGGTATTGCAGCCCTTTGTACCGGCCATTGTAGCATGCGTGAAGCCCAAGACATAAGGGGCATGATGATTTGACGTCATCCCCACCTTCCTCCGAGTTGACCCCGGCAGTCTCCTATGAGTTCCCGGCATGACCCGCTGGCAACATAGAACGAGGGTTGCGCTCGTTGCGGGACTTAACCCAACATCTCACGACACGAGCTGACGACAACCATGCACCACCTGTGCACCCGCCTTGCGGGGCGACCATCTCTGGCCGTTTCGAGTGCATGTCAAGCCTTGGTAAGGTTCTTCGCGTTGCATCGAATTAATCCGCATGCTCCGCCGCTTGTGCGGGCCCCCGTCAATTCCTTTGAGTTTTAGCCTTGCGGCCGTACTCCCCAGGCGGGGCGCTTAATGCGTTAGCTGCGACACGGGAACCGTGGAATGGCCCCCACATCTAGCGCCCAACGTTTACGGCGTGGACTACCAGGGTATCTAATCCTGTTCGCTCCCCACGCTTTCGCTCCTCAGCGTCAGTTACGGCCCAGAGATCTGCCTTCGCCATCGGTGTTCCTCCTGATATCTGCGCATTCCACCGCTACACCAGGAATTCCAATCTCCCCTACCGCACTCCAGTCTGCCCGTACCCACTGCAGGCGCGAGGTTGAGCCTCGCGTTTTCACAGCAGACGCGACAAACCGCCTACGAGCTCTTTACGCCCAATAATTCCGGACAACGCTTGCACCCTACGTATTACCGCGGCTGCTGGCACGTAGTTAGCCGGTGCTTTTTCTGCAGGTACCGTCACTCTCGCTTCTTCCCTGCCAAAAGAGGTTTACAACCCGAAGGCCGTCATCCCTCACGCGGCGTTGCTGCATCAGGCTTGCGCCCATTGTGCAATATTCCCCACTGCTGCCTCCCGTAGGAGTCTGGGCCGTGTCTCAGTCCCAGTGTGGCCGGTCACCCTCTCAGGCCGGCTACCCGTCGTCGCCTTGGTAGGCCATCACCCCACCAACAAGCTGATAGGCCGCGAGTCCATCCCGAACCGAAATTCTTTCCACCCGGAACGATGCCGTTCCAAGTCATATCCAGTATTAGACGTCGTTTCCAACGCTTATCCCAGAGTCCGGGGCAGGTTACTCACGTGTTACTCACCCGTTCGCCACTGATCAGCGGAGCAAGCTCCGCATCACCGTTCGACTTGCATGTGTTAAGCACGCCGCCAGCGTTCGTCCTGAGCCAGGATCAAACTCTCCATAAAGGTCTAGACCCGCCACCCGAAAGCAACGGAAACCAGGATGCAGCCACCAGACGGGAACCGACCGGCGGACTACGAGTTCAATCATGACTGTCGGATGTCTACTGACATCCATCAATCCAAAGGAATCTCCCGACCAGACAGAGCCTGGCCGACGAGGTTTATTGGCATTGACAATTGTGCACGCTGTTGAGTTCTCAAAGATCGACCGCACACCACCCACCGAAGCTTCCACTCCGGCGACCTGGGGCACCTCGATCGTCCCGACGCTCTCGCTCCGCCGGCTGACGCCGTCGGTTCCGCGATCTGCAGAAGGGGCTTCCCACCTGGGGCCGGAGAGCTTCCGCTCATCCGCACCGCTTGGGGGCGAGAGGAGAAGTTACGTGGATCCGGCGCTCGGTGCAAGCGCGGGCGACGTCCCGGGCGTGTCGCGCGAGCGGCGCCGCTCGAGGACGGGCAGCACGGCCCCGATCGCGGCCAGCAGCACCGTGCCGGCCGAGAGCGGCACGGTCAGGGTGCGGACCACGCGGTCGCCGCTCCCCCACGCCGAGCGCACCCCGGACAGCGCGACGAGCAGGACCGCGACGAGGACGAGGGGACGTCGCGCGACGCCCAGGGGCGATGACGCCGCCGGACCCAGCGGTGTGCTCCCTCGACCGCGGATCGCCGCGCCCGCGAGCACGGCGAGCCCCACCGCCGAGCTCGCCTCCTGCAGCCACGCCGCGACAGGTCGTCGGGCCATCGATCGCTCGAGCAGGGGGACGAGCCGGGTGCCGCGGCGCCCGGGGTGCGTGAAGGAGTCCCAGACGACGTGGCTGGCGGTTCCGGCGACGAGTCCTGCGAGGAGCCGACCCGAGAATCGCGGAAGGGCCGGCCGTCCCGCGGCCTGCGGGAGCCGTGCGCGGACCGCGTCCGGCGCGAGCGCGACGAGCGCCGGCCGGATGAGCAGCTCCCACCCGGCGAGGAGCCCGAGCGCGAGTGCCGGGTCGAGGGTGAGCACCGCCCACGCCTCGTGTGTCTGCCGCTGGCGGCGGGCCATCACGAAGAGCGGCAGGTCCGGCGCCATCGCCCCGGCCGCCACGGCGGCGGGAGGCAGCCCGGCCCTGCGCGCCAGCAGAGCGACCACGGCGTGCGCAGGGGTGTACGGCATGTCAGGGGGCGACGACCGCCGCAAGGGTCCGCTTGCCACGACGGAGCACCGCGTACCGACCGTGCAGCAGCGGACCGAGCCGGGCCTCCTGGTCGGGCACCCGCTCGTTGTTCACGTACACCCCGCCCTGGGCGATCGCGCGCCGCGACTCCCCCAGCGACGACGTCAGCCCGGTCGCCACGAGCAGCCCGGCGACGGGATCCTCGGGCGCGCCCTCGGTGCTCGGCAGCTCGGCGAGCGCGGAGCCGAGTGTGGCCTCGTCGAGCGCCGCGAGGTCGCCGCCGCCGAAGAGCGCGACCGACGCGTCCCGCGCCGCCTCGGCCGCCTCGTCGCCGTGCACCGTCGCGGTCACCTCGAGAGCGAGCCGTCGCTGCGCCTCGCGCGCACCGGGCCGCTCGACGGTGGCGCGCTCGAGCTCCTCGATCTCGGCCCGAGACAGGAACGTGAAGACCTTGAGGCGGGAGACCACGTCGGCGTCCGCGCTGTTCAACCAGAACTGGTAGAAGGCGTACGGGCTCGTCTGCCCGGGGTCGAGCCAGACCGCGGTGCCCTCGCTCTTGCTGAACTTGCGGCCCTCGCTGTCGGTGACGAGCGGCGTGCCGATCGCGTGCACCGCGACACCTTCGACGCGGCGGATGAGGTCGATGCCGCTCGTCAGGTTGCCCCACTGGTCGCTGCCTCCGGTCTGCAGGGTGCAGCCGTGCTGGCGGTAGAGCTCGAGGAAGTCGTAGCCCTGCAGGATCTGGTAGCTGAACTCCGTGTAGCTGATGCCCGCCTCGGAGTTGAGGCGCGCCGCCACCGCGTCCTTCTTGAGCATCGTGCCGACGCGGTAGTGCTTGCCGATGTCGCGGAGGAAGTCGATCGCCGACAGCGGTGCCGTCCAGTCGAGGTTGTTCACCATGCGCGCGGCGGCCTCGCCCTCGAAGTCGAGGAACCGCTCGACCTGCTCGCGGAGCAGGGCCACCCACGACGCGACCGTCTCGGGGCTGTTGAGCGTGCGCTCCGCGGTCGGGCGCGGATCGCCGATGAGCCCCGTCGAGCCGCCGACGAGTCCGAGCGGCCGGTGCCCGGCCAGCTGGAGGCGTCGCAGGACGAGCAGCTGGGTGAGGTGCCCGAGATGGAGGCTCGGCGCGGTGGGATCGAAGCCGCAGTACGCCGTCACCGGTCCGGCCCTGAGCGCTGCCGCGAGCGCGTCCTGGTCGGTCGACACGTGGACGAGACCGCGCCACTGCAGCTCGTCCCAGATCGATGCGAAGGTGGGGTCGTTGCGCTGGCGCGAGAGCACGGGCGTCGGCACCACGCCACGCTACCAGTGAGGCTCGGGCACGAGCCACGGCGATCAAGCCGCTCGACTTGACTTCCTCGGATCAAGCCTGCAGACTTGGTGCGTGTTCGTGCTCACCGTCGACCAGGTGGCGAGCCGCCGCGGCGCCGATCGCGTCCCGGAGATCACGGCTCGCATCGAGGCGCGGCACGGCCCCGCACTGGTCCTCGGGCCGGACCGGACCGCCGGTGACGAGTTCCAGGTCGTCCTCGGCACGGCCGACGACGCCCTCGGCATCGCCCTCGACCTCCACCGCGACGGCGGCTGGAGCGTGGGTCTCGGCATCGGCCCCGTGCGGGCCCCGCTGCCCGCGACGACCCGTGAGGCACAGGGCGACGCGTTCATCGCGGCCCGCGCGGCGATCGACGAGGCGAAGCGACGTCCGCTCCGCTTCGCGCTGGCCGCGACCGGCGGCGACGCGCTCGTCGGAGCCGCGGGGGTCGCGGCGCTCGTCGACCTGCTGCTCGACCTGCGCGATCGGCGCACGCCCGAGGGCTGGGAGGTCGCCGACCGCCTCGAGGCCGGCCGCACGCAGGCCGACATCGCCGCCGAGCTCGGCATCACCCCGCAGGCCGTGAGCCTCCGCGCCCGCGCCGCCGGCGTGCGGCTCGAGCAGCGCGCCCGGCCCGCGCTCGTGCGGCTGGTCGCGGCGCTCGACGTCGCCGCCCCCGCATAGCCTTCGGGCGTGCTCGTCGTGTCGCCGCTCGTGGTCCTGCTCTCCGTGCTGGGCTGGACCGCCGTCGTGCTCTGCGTCGCGGCCGCCGCCGTCCTCGCCGTCGTCGCCTGGCGGCGTCCACGGCGTCCCCTCACCATCGTCACCGCCGGCGTCACCGCGCTCACGCTGCTCATCGCCGCGTTCCCCGCGTCCCCGGCTCCGGCGCCGGTCGCGGCGCTCGTGACCGTCGGAGCGCTCGTGCTCGCGGTCGCCGGCGGCAGCCCCGTCACCCGGCACCTGCTCGACCGCGTCGACTTCGACCAGACCGAGGGCGAGCACGGCGGGCTGCTCGCCGCCGACGGCCGCGAGCTGCTGCGCGGCGGCGAGGTCATCGGTCTGCTCGAGCGGCTGGCCGTCGCGGGCGCGATCGTCGCCGGGTTCCCGGAGGCGCTGGCGGTGGTCATCGCGATCAAGGGCGTCGGGCGCTTCACCGAGCTCGAGACGGGTGCCGTGCGCGAGCGGTTCATCGTCGGCACGCTCGTGAGCTGGGTGTGGGCCGCGGCGGCGGCCGGCATCGTGCTCCTCGTCCGGTCCTGACCTCCGCCCGCGCCCCTCATCCGGCGCGGTGCGGACGACGAGCCGTCAGGCCTTCGCCACCCGACGCCGTGCCACCGCGGACCGGTACGAGGACACCGTCGGGTCGCCCTCGAGCCAGAACCGCCACGGATAGGCAGCGGCATCGCCGCCCGGGCCGGAGACGCCGGTGCGCGGGCCCGTCCGCACCGTACCGACGGGCTCGTCCGCGAGATCGAGGGTGAAGGCGTCGCCGGCGAGCAGGTCGGCGCCCCCGTCGTCGAGCGTGATGCCGAGCGCGAGGGCGAGGCGGGCCGGACCGCGAGCGAGATCGGCGTCGCCGCGGCTCGTCGTCCGGCGGCTGCGTGCGAGCTCGAGCCCGTCGAGCACCTCGGCGCCCCGCAGCAGCACTCCTCCGGCCGAGCCGGGCGGGAGGCAGACGACGTTCGCGCAGGTGTGCATGCCGTAGGTGAAGTACGTGTACAGGTGGCCGGGCTCGCCGAACATCACCGCGTTGCGGGCGGTGCGGCCACGGTGCGCGTGCGAGCCCGGGTCCTCGCCCTGCCCCTGATAGGCCTCGACCTCGGTGAGGCGCACGGTGACCGCGCCGTCCGGCGTGCGATGGGTGAGCCGCGCACCGAGCAGCAGCGGCGCGACCTCCGGTGCCGGGCGGGCGAACGCGGCGCGATCGGGGATCAGAACAGGTGTCCGAGCATCGAGGCCCAGACGACGCCGCCGAGCACGACGACGGCGGCGAGCACCACGATCGTGCGCATCACCCAGGGCCGCTCCGGGCGTCGTTCGGGCCGGCGGGGGTCAGCCATCGAGGACCTGCTTCGCGCGGCGCACGTGCTCCGTGAGCGCGGCGAGCTGCTCGCGGACCCGGTCCGGAGCGGTGCCACCGACCCCGGAGCGCGAGGCGACCGACCCCTGCACGGTGAGCACGTCGCGCACGGCCGGGGTGAGGCGCGGCGACACCGCGGCGAGCTCGTCGTCCGACAGCCCCTCGAGCGGCAGCCCGCGCTGCTCCGCCGCCTGCACGAGGGATCCCGTGATCTCGTGCGCCTCGCGGAACGGCACACCCTGCTTCACGAGCCACTCGGCGACGTCGGTCGCGAGCGAGTAGCCGAGCGGCGCGGACGCCGCCATCGCGTCGATGTCGAAGCGGAGCGTCGCGACGAGCCCCGTCATCGCCGGCAGCAGCAGCTGCAGCGTCACGACCTGGTCGAAGACCGGCTCCTTGTCCTCCTGCAGGTCGCGGTTGTAGGCGAGCGGGAGGCCCTTCAGCGTGGTCAGCAGACCCGTCAGGTCGCCGATGAGGCGTCCGGCCTTGCCGCGCGCGAGCTCGGGGATGTCGGGGTTCTTCTTCTGCGGCATGATCGACGACCCGGTCGACCACGAGTCGTGCAGCCGGGCGAACCCGACGTCGCGGGTGCACCAGAGGATCACGTCCTCGGCGAGCCGCGACAGGTCGACGCCGATCATCGCGGCGACGAAGGCGAACTCCGCGACCACGTCGCGGGCGCTCACGCCGTCGATCGAGTTCTCGACGACGCCGGAGAAGCCGAGCTCGCGGGCCACCTCGCCCGCGTCGAGGCCGAGGCTCGAGCCCGCGAGGGCACCGGAGCCGTAGGGCGAGCGGTCGGCGCGGCGGTGCCAGTCGCCCAGGCGCTCCAGGTCACGCACGAGAGGCCAGGCGTGCGCGAGCAGGTGGTGCGCGAGCAGCACCGGCTGCGCGTGCTGGAGGTGCGTGCGGCCGGGCAGCACCGCGTCGAAGTGCGCGTCCGCCTGGCTCGCGAGCGCATCGACGAGGTCGACGAGCCCGAGCGCGACCGCGCGGGCGGCGTCCTTCAGGTAGAGACGGATGAGCGTGGCGATCTGGTCGTTGCGGCTGCGACCGGCGCGGAGGCGGCCGCCGAGCTCCTGCCCGACCTCGGCGAGCAGGGCCTGCTCGAGCGCTGCGTGCACGTCCTCGTCGCCGGGGTCCGGCTGCAGGGAGCCGTCGGCCACGCGGTCGGCGAGGCGATCCAGCCCCGCCTGCAGCCGCGCCAGGTCGTCCTCGGCGAGATGACCCGCGGCGGCGAGCGCGTTCGCGTGCGCCTTCGAGCCGGCGATGTCGTAGGGCGCGAGCGCCCAGTCGAAGTGCGTCGAGCGGCTGAGGGCGGTGAGCTCGTCGGACGGACCGGCGGCGAAGCGGCCACCCCAGAGCGCGCCGGCGACCGTGCCCTCGGTCCCCTCGCTCATACGGCCAAGCCTAGCGACGGCACTCCTCCTGCTTCCGGCATGCGGGGAGGGCTCAAGCGCGCGCGAGCAGCCAGGTGAGCAGCGCCTTCTGGGCATGGAGGCGGTTCTCCGCCTCATCCCAGATGACGGACTGCGGACCGTCGATGACCTCGGGCTCGACCTCGTAGCCGCGGTCGGCGGGCAGGCAGTGCAGGAAGACCGCGTCGGGCGCCGCCTCCGCCATGAGCGCGGGCGTCACCTTGTAGGCGGCGAGCGCGGCGACGCGCTGCTCCTTCTCCTCCTCCCGGCCCATCGACACCCACGTGTCGGTGACGACGACGTCGGCGCCGCGGACGGCGGCGGTCGGGTCGTGCTCGAGCGTGACCGAGCCACCCGTGCCCTCCGCGATGCGGCGCGCGTCGTCGACGATCTTCGGGTCCGGCGCGTACCGCTCGGGGTGGCCGATGCGCACGTGCATCCCGGCGGTCGCGCCCGCGAGCAGGTAGGAGTGGACCATGTTGTCCGCGCCGTCGCCGACGAACGCGACGGTCAGGCCCGCGAGACGGCCCTTGTGCTCCTCGATGGTGAGCAGGTCGGCGAGCAGCTGGCACGGGTGGAAGTCGTCGGAGAGCGCGTTGATGACGGGCACGCGGGTGCCCGCGGCCATCTCATCGAGGCCGGCCTGGGCGTAGGTGCGCCAGACGATCGCCGAGACCATCCGCTCGAGCACGCGGGCCGTGTCGCTCGGGGTCTCCTTGCCGCCGAGCTGGCTGTTCGCGGTCGAGATGATGAGCGGGCTGCCGCCGAGATCGGCGATGCCGACCGCGAAGCTCACGCGGGTGCGGGTCGAGGACTTGTCGAAGATCACCGCGACGGTCTGCGGACCGGCGAGGGGCTGCGCGCCCCACCGGTCGGCCTTCATGCGCTTGGCGAGGTCGAGCACCTCGCGCTGCTCGGCGGGGCTCAGGTCGTCGTCGCGGAGGAGGTGTCGGGTCATGCTCGTCCTTCGTTGTTCGGGCTGCGGGTCACGGCGGCTCACGCGAGCCGCTCGACGACGGGCAGCAGCGCCTCGACGAACCCCTCGCGGTTCCGGAGCAGGTCCGACGACACCAGCAGGTGGGTGGAATTGACGGCCCAGGCGCCGATGCCTGCGACGGGTACCTCGTCGACCCGGACCGTGAACGGCCTCGTCGGCCGTCCCTGCTCGCGCTCGACGGCCTGCACGATCTCGAGGACGGGCAGGGGCTGTCGCATCATCGCCTCGACATGAGCCCGCATGCGCTCCCCCGCCCAAGCCCGCGCCCGCTCACCCTGCGTCGTGAGCAGCGTCCGGAGCGCCGGGGCGTCAGCAGGGGGCATCGCCTCATGCAGGTGCAGCGGATTCAGCGCCTCCGCACTCCGCGGCAGCATGGCACCCCACCATGCGTTCCACTCGGCGTCGAGCTCGGCGCCGCCGCGCACGTGGTGGTCACGCTCGACCGACGGCGCCGCCGGAGGGAGAGCTGGAGACGCCTCGTGCGTCACGCCCGCGAGGTCGCGCAGGTGAAGGGCGACCGCGAGCGCGCGGGGCGCGTTCACGGCGACCCGCCAGCCGGCCCCTTCGGATGCCCTCATCGGAACGCCATCTCTCGTTCGCCGCCGCCTCAGGCGGCGGCGAGGGCGGCCGCGAAGCGCTCGCGGAAGGCGTCGATCTCGGCGTCGCCGACGATGAGCGGCGGCGCGAGACGGATCGAGGTCGGGTTGATGGCGTTCACGATGAGGCCGTGCTCGAGCGCTGCGGCGCCGATCGCGGGCGCCGCGTCGGCGGTGGTGCCGACGCCGATCAGCAGGCCGCGACCC
Source organism: Amnibacterium sp. CER49 (assembly GCF_029846255.1). Taxonomy (GTDB): domain Bacteria; phylum Actinomycetota; class Actinomycetes; order Actinomycetales; family Microbacteriaceae; genus Amnibacterium. Next base: position 737,482 of record NZ_JARVWQ010000002.1, read on the forward strand.
CGCACCTCGGTGACGAGGTCCGACCGCATCCCGAGCACGACGTCGCGGATCTGCTCGCCCCGCCGGGCGGCGTTCGACAGCAGGTCGGCGCGCTCGATCTCGTCGAGCACCGCGTTCGCGATGGTGGTCGCGAACGGGTTGCCGCCGAAGGTGCTGCCGTGGTCGCCGCGCTGCAGCAGCCGGCTCGCCCGGCCGAACGTGACGAGCGCGCCGAGCGGCACGCCGCCCGCGATGCCCTTCGCGATCGAGACCGCATCGGGCACGATGCCCTCGCGCTGGTGGTCGAACCAGCGGCCGGTCCGGCCGATGCCGGTCTGGATCTCGTCGACGATCAGCAGCGCCCCGTGCTCCTCGGTGAGCCGCCGCGCCTCCGTCAGGTAGCCGTCGGGCAGCGGCACGACGCCGGTCTCACCCTGGATCGGCTCGACGATCAGCGCCGCGACGTCGTCGCGCATGGCCTGCTCGAGGGCGGCGACGGTGGGTTCGAGGTGCTCCACGCCCGGCACCATCGGCTCGAAGGGCGCCTGCAGCGCCGGCTTCCCGGTGAGGGCGAGCGCACCCATCGTGCGGCCGTGGAAGGCGTTCCTCAGCGCCAGGATGCGGTTGCGCCGGGAGTCGCCGTTGCGGCGAGCCAGCTTGAAGGCCGCCTCGTTCGCCTCCGCACCCGAGTTCGCGAAGTAGACACGGCCCTCGGCACCGGCCCCGGTGATGCGCTTCAAGCGCTCGGCGAGCTCGAGCTGCGACGGCGTCGCGAAGTAGTTCGAGACATGCACGAGCAGCGCCGCCTGCCGGCCGGCGGCGGCGACGAGCGCGGGATGCGCGTGCCCGAGCGAGTTGACCGCGATGCCGCCGAGGAAGTCGAGGTACCGGGTGCCCTCGTCGTCCTCGACCCAGCAGCCCTCGCCCTTCACGAGCAGCCGGAGGGCGGGGGCGTAGCTCGCCATGAGGTCCTCGGCCTGACGTTCCCGCCAGGTGCGGCCGGTCGTCCCCGTTCCCGTCGTCTCCGTCGTGTCCGTCATGCCGGGACCACCTCCGTGCCGATGCCGCTGCCCGTGAACACCTCGAGGAGCACCGAGTGGGGGGTGCGCCCGTCGATGATGGCCGCTCGCGGGACGCCGCCCTCGACGGCCTCGAGGCAGGCCGTCATCTTGGGGATCATCCCGGACTCGAGCGCGGGCAGCATCGCCCGCAGCTCGTCGGTGGTGAGGGAGCTGACGAGGGAGTCGCGGTTCGGCCAGTCGGCGTAGAGGCCGGGGACGTCGGTGAGCACGACGAGCTTCTCGGCGCCGAGCGCGACGGCGAGCGCCGCGGCGGCGCTGTCCGCGTTCACGTTGAGCGACTCCCCCGGCCGGTCGAGGTCCGGCGCGATCGTCGACACGACGGGGATGCCGCCGGCGTCGAGCTGCGCGAGCACCACGGCGGGGTCGACCTCGACGACGTCCCCGACCTGCCCGAGGTCGACCGGGCGCCCGTCGACGAGTCCCGAGCGCCGGCGACCGCCGAAGAGGCCGGCGTCCTCGCCGGAGACCGCGGCGGCGAGCGGGCCGTGCCGGTTGATGCTCGTGACGAGGTCGCGGCTCACCTGGCCGGTGAGCACCATGCGCACGACGTCCATGACCTCGGGGGTGGTCACGCGGTAGCCGCCGCGGAACTCGCTCTCGATGCCGAGGCGCGCGAGCATCCGGGAGATCTGCGGACCGCCGCCGTGCACGACGACGGGCCGCACGCCGACGGTGCGGAGGTAGACGACGTCCTCGGCGAACGCCGCGATCAGCTCGTCGTCGACCATCGCGTTGCCCCCGAACTTCACGACGAGGACGCGCCCCGCGTACCGCGCGATCCACGGCAGCGACTCGAGCAGCACGGCGGCCTTCGCCTTCGCCTGCTCGGGCGTCGTCGTCTGCACCGGCAGGGGTCGGGGCGACGCGGCGGGATCCGTCACGAGCTGTACGCGCTGTTCTCGTGCACGTAGTCGTGCGTGAGGTCGTTCGTCCAGACGGTGGCGCGGGCGTCGCCGGCGTGCAGGTCGATGACGACGGACACCGCGCGATCGGTGAGGTCGACGAGGTCGCGCGGCTGGTCCGGCTGGCCGGCCGAGCACACGCGGATGCCGTTCATCGTCACGTCGATGCCGAAGGGGTCGAACTCGGCGTCGGTGGTGCCGACGGCGGCGAGCACGCGTCCCCAGTTCGGATCGTTGCCGAAGACGGCGGCCTTGAAGAGGTTGTTGCGGGCGACGGCCCGGCCGACCGCGACCGCGTCGTCCTCGTTCGCGGCGTGCACCGTCTCGATGGCGATGTCGTGCCCGGCGCCCTCCGCGTCGGCCTGGAGCTGCAGCGCGAGGTCGAGGCAGAGCGCGGTGAGCCGCTCCGTGAACTCGTCGAGATCGGGCACGACGCCGGAGGCGCCGCTCGCGAGCAGGGTGACCTGGTCGTTCGTCGACATGCAGCCGTCGGAGTCGAGGCGGTCGAACGTGACGCGGGTCGCCGCGCGGAGTGCGGCGTCGAGCTCGGCGGACTCGACGTCGGCGTCGGTCGTGAGCACGACGAGCATCGTCGCGAGACCGGGCGCGAGCATGCCGGCGCCCTTCGCCATGCCGCCGATCGTCCAGCCGGAGCCGGTCACGACGGCCTGCTTCGGCCTGGTGTCGGTGGTCATGATGGCGCGGGCGGCGACCGGTCCGCCGTCGGCGGCGAGCGCGGCCGCGGCCCGGGTGACGCCGTCGACGACCTTCGAGGTGTCGAGCTGCTCGCCGATCAGCCCTGTGGAGCAGACGAGCACGTCGCCGGGCGAGATGCCGAGCGCCTCGCCCGCGGCCTCGGCGGTGGCGTGCACCGTCTGGAAGCCGAGCATGCCGGTGTAGCAGTTCGCGCCGCCGGAGTTCAGCACGACCGCGGAGACCACGCCGTCCTTGATCGCCTGCTTGCTCCAGATGATCGGGTTCGCGGTGCAGCGGTTGCTCGTGAACACCGCGGCGGCGGCGGCCGACGGGCCGCGGTTCACGACGAGGGCCACGTCGGGTCCCTCACCGCTGCGGAGGCCGGCCTCGACCCCGGTGGCCTCGAAGCCGGCGGGTGCGGTCACGCTCATGGGGCGACTCCGTCGATCGGGAGCCCGGCGGACTCGTCGAGCCCGAGGGCGATGTTCGCGGACTGGATCACCGCGCCCGCGGTGCCCTTGCCGAGGTTGTCGAGCGCCGCGACCACGACGAGGCGCCGGGCGGCGGCGTCGACCGCGAGGCCGAGCAGCAGCGTGTTCGCGCCGATCGTGTGCTCGACCGCGGGGAACGCGCCCGCCGGGAGCACGGTGACGAAGGGCTCGTCGCCGTAGGCGGCCTCGTACGCCGCGCGGATCGCCTGCTCGGTCGCACCGGGGGCGAGCCGGGCGGTGCAGGTGGCGAGGATGCCCCGCGCCATCGGCACGAGCACCGGGGTGAACGAGATCGTGCCGCGGTGCCCGCTGACGAGTGCGAGGTTCTGCAGGATCTCGGGCACGTGGCGGTGCGTGCCGCCGACCGCGTAGGCGGAGGCGGAGCCGAGCAGCTCGGCGGCGAGCAGGTCCGTGCGGAAGGTCCGCCCGGCGCCCGACGGCCCGACGGCGAGGACCGCGCCGAGGTCGTCCGGCTCGACGAGCCCCGCGGCGACCGCGGGAGCGAGGGCGAGGCTCACGGTCGAGGCGTTGCAGCCCGGCGCCGCGATCCGGTTCGCGCCGCGCAGCGCGTCGCGCTGCTTGCCGTCCTTCGTGAGCAGCTCGGGCACGCCGTAGGGCCACGCGCCGAACCACTCGCCTTTGTAGAAGGCGCGCCAGTCGGTCTCGTCGATGAGCCGGTGGTCGGCGCCCGCGTCGACGACGAGGCGGACGTCGGGCAGCGCGTCCGCGAGCGCGCCGGACTGCCCGTGCGGCAGCGCGAGCAGCACGACGTCGGCGTCGCGGAGCGCCTCGGGCGTCGTCTCCTGCAGCACGAGGTCGGCGTAGGTGCGGAGGTGCGGCTGCACCTCGCCGAGGCGCCTGCCGGCGCTCGAGTGCCCGGTCACCGCGGTCACCGAGAGGTCCGGATGCCGCGCGAGCAGCCGCAGCAGCTCGCCACCGGCGTAGCCGCTGGCGCCCGCGACCGCGACCCGGAACCCCATCGCACCACCCTACCGAGGCGGCGTCGGGCGCCTTTCCGGCCCTACTCCCGCAGGCGTGCGCCCGTGCGGGCGGTCGCGAGCAGCACGCCCTGCTCCTTCGCCGCGGTCGCCTCGGCGGCGGTGAGCGTGCGGTCCTCGGCCCGGAACCGCAGGGCGAACGTGAGCGACTTCGTGCCCTCGGGGAGCCCGGGTCCGCGGTAGTCGTCGACGAGGTCGATCGCCTCGAGCAGCGGCCCGGCGCCCTCGCGCACGGCGTCGAGCACGTCGCCCGCAGCCACGGCCTCGGCGACGACGAGCGAGAGGTCCTGCGTGGCGGCGGGCACCGACGGGATGGGCCGCGCGGTGATCGAGGCCGGCGCGGCGGCGATCAGGGCGTCGAGGTCGATCTCGACCGCCGCGACCCGGCCGGGGACGTCGGCGGTGAGGTCGGGGTGCAGCTCGCCGGCCACGCCGACGGACACGCCCTCGACGAGCAGCTCGGCGGTGCGTCCCGGGTGGAACCCCGGGTGCACGGCCTGCCGGGTGCGGAGCTCGGCACCGACGGCGGCGGCGATCCAGCGGGCGGCCTCGATCGCGTCCGTCCAGTCGGTCGGCACGGCGGGTGCGCCCGGCTGCTTCGCCACCCGTTCGCCGGCGAGCACCGCACCCACGGACCACGGCTGGGCCGGAAGGTCGTCGCGGAGCCGGGCGAGCAGCTCGGCGGGCGGGCGCTGGGCGATCGGGGGCAGCTCGGCGGTGCCGTGCTGCGCGCCGTCGAGGGGCCGGAACACGATGCCGTGCTCGTAGAGCGCGAGGTCGACGAGGCCGCGACCGCGGTTGCGGCGGAGCGCGTCGAGCAGGCCGGGCAGCACGCTGCGCCGCAGCAGGGGCGCGGTCGCGTCGAGCGGGTTCGCGATGCGCATCGACGGGCCCGGTGCGAAGGCGTCCTGCTGCTCCGCGCTGACGACCGGGTACGACTGCACCTCGACACCGCCGTTCGCGGCGAGCACGAGGCCGACTCCGCGTCGGAGCCGCTGGGCACGGGTCAGCCCGCGACCGGCGGGCGCCACCGGGAGCACCGAGGGGATGCGGTCGTAGCCGACCACGCGGACGACCTCCTCGACGAGGTCGACGCGCTCCTTGAGGTCCGGGCGCCAGGTGGGCGGGGTGACGACGAGGTCGGAGCCGTTCCGCTCGAGGCGGCAGCCGAGCACCGTGAGCGCCTGATGCGTCTCGGCGTCGGAGATCGCGGCGCCGGTGCGGGCGAGGACCGCCCCGGCGGGCAGGTCGACCGGTGCTGGCGGCAGGGACCGGTCGATCCAGGTCTGCCCCGGCTCGGCCGTGCCCCCGGCGAGCTCGACGAGCAGCTGCACGGCGCGCTCGGCGGCGGCGCGGGCGACGGCGGGGTCGACGCCGCGCTCGAAGCGGCGGCTCGCCTCGCTCGGCAGCCGGTGGCGCCTCGCGGTGCGGCCGATCGAGACGGGGTCGAAGTTCGCGGCCTCGATCACGACGTCGGTCGTGCCGGTGGAGAGCTCGGTGCGCTCGCCGCCCATGACGCCGGCGAGGCCGACAGCACCGGCGCCGTCGGCGATCACGAGGTCCTCGGGGTCGAGCAGGCGCTCCTGGCCGTCGAGGGTGACGAGCCGCTCCCCCGGCTTCGCTCGGCGCACGGCGAGGCCGCCGTCGAGGCGGGCGAGGTCGTAGCCGTGCAGCGGCTGACCGAGCTCGAGCATCACGTAGTTCGTGATGTCGACCGCGAGCGAGATGCTGCGGATGCCGGCGAGCCGCAGGCGCGCGGCGAGCCAGCCGGGCACCCGTGCCGCGGGGTCGATGCCGCGCACGACGCGGGTGACGAACACGGCGCACCCGTCGCGGCCGCGGATCGGCGCCGCGTCCTCGAGCGTGACCGGCACGCTGCCCGTGTCCGTCTCGTCCGGCGGTGTGACGGCGTCGGCGGGGTCGCGGAAGGCGGCACCGGTCGAGGCGCCGTACTCGCGCGCGATGCCGCGGATCGAGAGCGCGTAGCCGCGGTCGGGCGTCACGTTGATCTCGACGGCGGCGTCGTCGAGGCCGAGCAGGCGGATGGCGTCGGTGCCGACCTCGGGATCGAGCCCGAGCTCGGTGAGCCGCAGGATGCCCTCGTGCTCGTCGGAGAGGCCGAGCTCGCGGCCCGACGCGATCATGCCGTCGGAGACGTGCCCGTAGGTCTTCCGCGCCGCGATCGGGAACGGGCCGGGCAGCACGGTGCCGGGCAGGGTGACGACGACCTTGTCGCCGACGAGGAAGTTGCGGGCGCCGCAGACGATGCCGCGCACCGCCTCGCCGCCGTCGGCGGCCCGCTGCCCGTCGGGCGCGACGCGCACCGAGCACCAGCGGATGGTCTTGCCGTTCTTCTGCGGCTCCTCGGCCAGCTCGAGCACCTCGCCGACCACGACGGGGCCGGAGAGGTCGCCGCCGTGGACGGTCTCCTCCTCGAACCCGACGCGCACGAGCGCCGCGTGGAGCGCCTCGGGGGTCGCGTCGGCGGGGAGGTCGGCCCACTCGCGGAGCCAGGACAGCGGGATCCTCACTTGACCGTCAACCCCCACTGGCGGCTGAACCGCACGTCGCCCTCGATCATGTCGCGCATGTCGGTCAGCCCCTCCGCGAACTGCAGGGTGCGCTCGATGCCGAGGCCGAACGCGAAGCCCTGGAACTCCTCCGGGTCGAGGCCGGCCGCGCGGAGCACGTTCGGGTGGACCATGCCGCAGCCACCCCACTCGATCCACCGCGCGCCGCCCTTGATGGTCGGGTGCCAGACGTCCATCTCGGCGGACGGCTCGGTGAACGGGAAGAAGTTCGGGCGAAGCCGGATGCGGGCGGCCTCGCCGAAGAGCAGCCGCGCGAGGTGCTCGAGCGTGCCGCGGAGGTGCGCCATCGTCAGGCCGCGGTCGATCGCGATGCCCTCGAACTGGTTGAAGACGGGCAGGTGCGTCGCATCGATCTCGTCGGTGCGGTACACGCGGCCCGGACCGAGCACGTAGAGCGGAGCGCCGCGGTCGAGCAGCGAGCGCACCTGCACCGGCGACGTCTGCGTGCGCATCACGAGGTGCGCGCCCTCGGGCTCGACGAAGAGCGTGTCCTGGGGGCTGCGCGCGGGGTGGTCCGGGTCGATGTTCAGCGCGTCGAAGTTGAACCACTCGTGCTCGAGCTCGGGGCCCTCCGCGATCTCCCAGCCCATCGCGACGAAGACGTCCTCCACGCGCTCGCGGACGAGCGTGAGCGGGTGCCGGGCACCCGGCCGGTGCCGGACGGGCGCCGCGGTCACGTCGACGCGCTCCGCCTCGAGGCGCGCCGCGCGCTCGACCTCGAGCAGCTGCGCCTCGCGCGCGGCGACGGCGCCGTTGACCCGGCCTCGGGCCCCGCCGACGAGCTTGCCGGCGGCCGGCTTCTCGGGGCCGGGCAGGTCGCGGAGGCGCGCGTTCAGCCGCGCCAGCGGGGAGGCCTCGCCGGTGTGGGCGATGCGGGCCGCCTTCAGGTCGGCGCTCGTCGCCGCGGCGGCGACCGCCTGCAGCGCGGCGTCGACGGCGGCGTCGACCTCGGCCTGATCGATGGAGGGGGCGCCGGACACGGTCCCCAAGTCTAGGGAAGGCGCCGCGGCCCCCTCCCCCGCCCGCGCACCCACGCGGATCCGGACTTCTCGCGCCGTTCCGGAAGGGCTCGCCGACACGCCGTGCCGATGCCTCGCGCTGCGGCGTGTCGTCGAGGATCTCCGGATCCGCGAGGGACATCCGGATCCGCGAGACCGGGCGGGGTCAGGCGCGCTGCGCGAAGGCGGAGGCGTAGAGGCAGACGGCGGCCGCCGTCGCGAGGTTCAGCGACTCGGCGTCGCCGTAGATCGGCACCGCGACGGTGCGGTCGGCGAGCGCCCGTGCCTCGGCGGAGAGCCCGTGCGCCTCGTTGCCGAGCAGCCAGGCGGTCGGCTCGGCGAGCGCGGCGCCGAGCGCGGGCAGCGGCTCACCCGCCATGTCGGCGGCGAGCACCGCGAGCCCGGCGGCGTGCACCGCGGCGACGGCGTCGGCGAGTGCCACCCCGGTGGTCACCCGGAGGTGGAACAGCGATCCCGTCGTCGCCCGCACGACCTTGGGGTTGTAGGGGTCCACCGACGAGCCGGTGAGGATCACGGCGTCGGCGCCCGCGGCGTCGGCTGCGCGGATGATCGTGCCGGCGTTCCCCGGGTCGCGGACCTCGTCGAGCACGGCGACGAGCCGGGTGCCGGGCTCGATCGCGTCCCGCAGCCGGACCGGCGCCTGGCGCGCGACCGCCACGACCCCCTGCGGGGTCTGGGTGTCGGCCATCGCGGCGAGCGCGGGCTCGCTCGCGAGCACGACGTCGACGCCCGCCCGGTCGGCGGCGTCGGCGAGCGCGGCGTGCCGCTCAGCGGCGTCCGGGGTCAGGTAGAGCTCGGTGACGAGGTCCGGCCGGTGGGCGAGCACCTCGCGCACCACCTGCGGGCCCTCCAACAGAGCGAGCCCGGTCTCGGACCGGGCTCGCTTCTGCTTGAGGCCCGCGACCCGCTTGACGGCGGGGTTGCGCGGGCTGTCGATCACCTACGCGGCGGAGGTCGCCGCGGGCGCCGACGTGTCGGCGGGCAGCGCGGCCTTCGCGGACTCGACGAGGCCCGCGAACACGGCGGGCTCGTTCACCGCGAGCTCGGCGAGGATGCGGCGGTCCACCTCGATGCCGGCGAGCCCGAGGCCCTGGATGAACCGGTTGTAGGTGAGGCCGTTCGCGCGGGCGCCGGCGTTGATGCGCTGGATCCACAGGCGACGGAAGTCGCCCTTGCGGGCGCGACGGTCGCGGTAGGCGTAGACGAGGGAGTGGGTGACCTGCTCCTTCGCCTTGCGGTACAGGCGGGACCGCTGACCGCGGTACCCCTCGGCGCGCTCGAGGACGACCCGACGCTTCTTGTGCGCGTTGACGGCGCGCTTGACCCTGGCCATGTCTTATCTCCTGATGGTCTGAAGTGAGGCGCGGACTACTTGCCGAGCAGCTTCTTGATGTTCTTGGCGTCGGCGTTCGACAGCGTGGCCTCCTGGTTGAGGCGACGGGTGCGCACGCTCGACTTGCTCTCGAGGTTGTGCCGCATGCCGGCCTGCTGCTTCATGACCTTGCCGCTGCCGGTGATCTTGAAGCGCTTCTTGGCACCGGAATGGGTCTTCTGCTTCGGCATTACTGCTCCTTCGGCGCAGCCTCGGCTGCGGGTGCGTCCCCGGCATCGGCGGATGCGGGGGTGGTACGGGCCGCGGCGCGGCGGGCGTTCTGCTCCGCCTTCGCGTCGACCTTGCTCTTCAGGGGACCGATCACCATCACCATGTTCCGGCCGTCGATCGTGGGGTTCGACTCGACGGTGCCGAACTCGTGGATGTCCTCGGCGAACCGGCGCAGCAGGCGGACGCCCTGGTCCGGGCGCGACTGCTCGCGACCGCGGAAGAGGATCATCGCCTTCACCTTGTCGCCGGCCTTGAGGAAGCCCTCGGCACGCTTGCGCTTGGTCTCGTAGTCGTGGTCGTCGATCTTCAGGCGGAACCGGATCTCCTTGAGGATCGTGTTCGCCTGGTTGCGCCGCGCCTCCTTGGCCTTCTGCGCCGTCTCGTACTTGAACTTCCCGTAGTCCATGATCTTGACCACCGGCGGGCGCGAGTTCGGCGCGACCTCGACGAGGTCGAGATCGGCCTCCTGGGCGAGCCGCTGGGCCACCTCGATGGGGACGACACCGACCTGCTCTCCGGCGGGTCCGACGAGTCGGACCTCCGGGACGCGGATCTTGTCGTTGGTACGGGGATCGCTGATGCGTTGCTCCTTGTTCGGTGGATGCTGGTGGCACGGCTCTCCCGTGCGCTCCCGGGGATCAACCGACGAGCAGGCAGGACGATTCCTTCGTGCCGGCCGCACGCGCGCACCGGCACCGCACCCGACGCTCCCGAGACCGGGAGGGAGTGCGCTCGACCCGTGCACCCTCGAGAGTCGGGTGCGCAGGTGGGATCGCTCCACTTGACCGCCGGGCCGAGCCCGGAACCGCAGCAGCGTACCAGAGGCGGCAGGACGGGCACGACGGATACGCCCGAGCCTGTCCCGCGGGAACGGGAGAATGGTGCCGTGGCAGCGATCGACGTCCCCGGTCCCGACGAGATCCCCGGCGAGGCCGAGGCGGCGGACTCCCCCGACGTCCTCGACGACATCGCCGAGGCGACGCGGGACATCGCCGAGGTGCCGGCGGTCGAGATCATCAGCACCGCGGCCGTGCATCTCATGAGCGCGGCTGCGGTGAAGTGCGGCCTCGCCGACGACCCCGAGCACCAGACCGACCTCGACGAGGCCCGCAAGCTCATCACCGCGCTCGCCGGCCTGCTCACCGCGGCCGCCCCCGAGATCAGCGACTCGCACGCGCGGCCGCTCCGCGACGGGCTGCGGTCGCTGCAGCTCGCCTTCCGCGAGGCGTCCGTGATCCCGGATCCGATCGGCCAGGGTCCCGGCGAGCGCTGGACCGGCCCCGTCACCTGACGCGTAGCGTGCCCGCATGGGCCGCCTCGTCTACTCCGCGATCTGCTCGCTCGACGGCTACACGAACGGCGTCGACGGGCGCTTCGAGTGGGCCGCGCCCGACGCGGCGGAGCACGCCGCGGTGAACGACCTCGAGCGCGACGTGGAGACGTACCTCTACGGCCGTCGGATGTACGAGGTGATGCGGTTCTGGGACCAGCCGATGGCGGAGGACGAGGACCCCGTCGCGCTCGACTACCAGCGCGTCTGGCGGGGTGCCGACAAGGTCGTGTACTCGTCCTCGCTCCCCGAGGTGACGACGCCGCGCACGCGGCTGGAACGCCGCTTCGACGTCGACGCCGTGCGCAGCGAGAAGGAGGCGGCGAGCGGCCGGATCTCGATCGGCGGCCCGACGCTCGCCGCGGCGGCCCTCGCGGCCGGGCTCGTCGACGACCTGTGGCTGCTGCTCCTGCCGCTCACCGTCGGCGGCGGCACCCGGGCGCTGCCGGACGGCCTCGGGCTCGCGCTCGACCTGCAGGAGTCGCGCCGCTTCGAGCGCGGCTCGGTGCTGCTCCGCTACACGGTGCGCCCGAGCCCGAGGGGCTGACCGGTCAGGTCGCCTCGTCGTCGAAGGTCCGCGCCCGCTGCAGGGCGGGGTCGCGCGGCTCCTCCGGCGCGGCGGTGGGGATCGGGGCGAGCTCGGGCTCGTCGAGCAGCGCCTCCCGGATGATGCGCCGCGGGTCGTACCGGCGAGGGTCGAGGGCCTCGAGGTCGATGTCGTCGCCGACCTCCTCGCGCAGCCGCTCCTTGGCGTCGCGGGTCATGGCCTGCGCGACCTTCACCCAGCGGGCGAGCTGCGCCGCGATCTGCGGCAGCCGCTGCGGTCCCACGAGGAAGAGCGCGAGCACGCCGATCACGAGCAGCTTCTCGAACGACAGGTCGAACATCATGCCTCCGGTTCGTCGAGGGCGAGCAGCACGGGTTCGCGCTCCTCGAGCGCGGCGGCGGTCCGGCGGGCGAGGCGTCGGTCGTGCACGACCGCGATGCCGGCCGCACCGAAGTAGAGGGCGAGCAGCGGCAGGGCGAGCAGGCCCATCGACAGGAGGTCGGCCGCCGGCGTCACGAGTGCGGTGAACAGCGCGACGGCGAGCACCGCGACGCGCCAGGACCTGAGGATCGCGCGGCCCGGCAGCACGCCGACGCGGTTCAGCAGGACGAGCAGCACCGGCAGCACGAACGCGGCGCCGAGGGCGAGCACGAGCTTCATCACGAAGTCGAAGTAGCCGGACGCCGAGACGAGGGTGGCGCTGCCGGACGGCGCGAACGACGCGAGCAGCAGCACCATGTGCGGCACCACGAGCCACCCGGAGGCGCAGCCGGCGAGGAAGAGCGGCACCGCCGTGCCGAGGAACCCGACGGTCACCCGGCGCTCGCGGCCGGTGAGCGCCGGCACGACGAAGGCCCAGATCTCGTAGAGCCAGACGGGGCTCGCGAGCACGAGGGCGAGGTAGAGGGCGATCCGGAACCGCAGGTCGAACGCCCCGCCGATGCTGTCGTAGTTGAGCGTCGCGAGGGTGTGGTGCTCCGTGGCGAAGCGGACGAGCGGTGCGCGGAGCGCGTCGAGCACGGGGACGGCGACGAACCAGCCGGCGACGCCGGCGAGCACGACCGCCGCCGTCGCGACGAGGAGCCGGCGCCGCAGCTCGAGCAGGTGCCCGATCAGCGGCATCCGGGCCCCCGGCAGGCGCGTCGCGGTCGTCATCGGGTCAGGAGCGCGCGTCGGTGCGCGACGGCTCGGCGACGGGTGCCGGCGCGTCGTCGTCCTCGTGCAGCGAGCGCACCTCGCGCTTCAGGATGCGCGCCGACTGGCCGAGGTTCCGCGCGAGGGCGGGCAGCTTGGCGCCGCCGAAGATCAGGGCGACGACCGCCACGATGATCAGCAGGTGCATCCCGGTGAGTCCGGCGATCATGAGGTCCTTCTTCTCTTGCGCGAGCGCGCGGTTCGGGGGTCCTCCCGGCCGGCCGACGGGACCGGCCGGGAGGTGGTGCCGGGGACGGCACCGATGAGCTGTGAGGCTCAGGACTCCTTGGTGGACGTGCGGACGGCGCCGTGGACGCCGGCCGGGAAGAAGCCGCCCTTGCTGACGGCGCCCGAGTTCAGGTACACGACGTTCAGCACCTGGCCGGGCGTGCGGCTGAACGCGACGCCGTACTTGTCGGTCGGCACGATGTTCGCGTTGCCCGACGAGTCCTTCAGGCCCTGGTCGAGGTCCGTCGTGCCGTCGAGGCTGTCGCGGGCGTTCGAGATGGCGCCGGCCGCCGTGATCGCGGCGCCGCCGATCTCGTAGAGCGACGAGCGGATGGTCGCGGCGTGGTAGGCCTCGACCGCGAGGATGCCGGCGGCGGCCTCGAGGTAGGTCTTGTTCGTGATGAGCGGCGCCGCGCCCTTGTACGCCGTGACCCCGACGTCCTCGAACACGAACGCGGCGAGCAGGAAGTTCGTGTCGTTCGCGTACGGGTCGAAGTTGTCGCCGAGCCCGGCCGCCTTCGCCGCGGTCTTGAACGCGGTGCTGAGCGAGATCGTCGGACGCGACACCGCCGAGCTGCCCAGGGCGGCGCGGAGGAACTGCACGTGGTGGTACTCGTCGCCGGCGATCTCACGGGCGTACTCGTAGATCCGCTTGCTCTGGAAGTTGACCTTCCGGCCGCCGTAGACGCCGCCGCGGGTACCCGTGCCGGTGGTGAGGCTGTCCGGCAGGCCGGTGCCGTAGACGGCGCGGTGGTAGAACTCCGCCTCGAGGTACTCGAGGTTCAGCGCGAAGTTCAGGACCGTGGCGTCGCTCACGCCGCCCGTGGTCGTGGCGGCGTTCGCGGCGCCGGGCGCGGCGATCGCGGCGGCCGCGGCGCCCGCACCCGCGAGGCCCGTCAGGGTGAGCATGCGGCGCCGGTCGAGCGCCGTCTCGCTGGAACGCTCGATGGCGCCCGCGATGAACTGCTTATCGAACACGTGGATCTCCTGCCGAAGGGGGACTGACGCCGGCGTCCTCGGCTCGACGACGGCGTCGCTGGCACCGGGCGGTGCCTCGGCCTCCTCCGCTTCGGAAGGATCGCAGGCCGCTCGAGAATGGTTCGGACCTCGGGACGGATCGGATGGGTGCGGATCCGACGGGATTCCGACCCGGGTGCGCGCAGCACCCCCGGCAGCACCGTGCCCCCGCCCGGAACGCCGGACGGGGGCACGGTGCGTGCGCGCGCTGCGGGCTCAGGACTCCTGGGTGGAGGTGCGCACCGCGCCGTTCACGCCGGCCGGGAAGAAGCCGCCCTTGCTGACCGCGCCGGGGTTCAGGTACACGACGTTCAGCACCTGGCCCGGGGTCCGGCTGAAGGCGACGCCGTACTTGTCGGTCGGCACGATGTTCGGGTCGTTCAGCGCCGTGCCCGTGCCGCGGTCGACGATGCCCTGGTCGAGGTCGGTGCGGCCGTCGAGGCTGTCGCGCGCGTCGGAGATCTTGCCGGCCGCGCTCCAGGCGGTCGAACCGAGCTCGTAGAGCGACGACCGGATCGTGGCCGCGTGGTAGGCCTCGACCGCGAGGATGCCGGCGGCGGCCTCGAGGTAGGTCTTGTTCGTGATGAGCGGCGATGCGCCCTTGTACGCCGTGACCCCGACGTCCTCGAACACGAACGCGGCGAGCAGGAAGTTCACATCGCTCGCGTAGGGGTCGAAGCCGTCGCCGAGGCCCGCCGCCTTCGCCGCGGCCTTGAACGCCGAGTCGAGGGAGATGGTCGGCCGCGCGACGGCCGCGCTGCCGAGCGCCGCGCGCAGGAACTGGACGTGGTGGTACTCGTCGCCGGCGATCTCGCGGGCGTACTCGTAGAACCGGCGGTTGGTGAAGTTCACCTTGCGGCCGCCGTAGACCCCGCCCCGACGGCCGGTGCCGGTCGTCAGGTTCTCGGGCAGGCCCGTGCCGTAGACGGCGCGGTGGTAGAACTCCGCCTCGAGGTACTCGAGGTTCAGGGCGAAGTTCAGGACGGTGGCGTCGCTGACACCGCCGCTCGCGGGCGCCGCGTTCGCGGCGGCCGGTCCGGCCACTGCGGCAGCGGCGGCGCCGGCGCCGGCGAGGCCGGTCAGGGTGAGCATGCGGCGCCGGTCGAGCGCCGTCTCGCTGGAGCGCGCGATGGCGCCCGCGATGAACTGCTTGTCGAACACGTGGATCTCCTGCCGAAGGGGGGTGGACGGCGTCGGCCCTCGGCTCGACCACGCAGTCGTCTCGCACCGGGGTGGTGCTCCGCAGCGCCGTGGTGGGTCCAGGGCGGGGCGGTCGACTGGGCTTCGGTGCGCTCGCTGCGAACGATGGGCATCGATCCTGAGAAACAGCCCCGAACACGTACGGTGGTGCGGTGAGCCGGCAGCAGCGCGCCCGTGGCCCCCGTCTGCAGGCACTCGCCCTGCCGCCGCTCGAGGACGCCGAGGCAGCCGACCTGCGTGCGGGCGCGCGCCTCGAGGCCGTGCGGATCGAGGGCGGCGCGGCCGCCGGTGACCTCGGCGGACTCGTCCTCGACGACTGCGCGGTGCTCGGACTCGACGCGGACGGCGCGGCGCTCGACGGCGCCCGGATCCTCGGCACCCGGCTCGAGCGGATCGCGGCCGCGCGCCTCCGAGCCGCGCGCTCGACCTGGCGCGACGTCGAGCTGGCGGGGAGCCGGATGGGTGCGGCCGAGCTGTTCGACGCGGACTGGACGCGGGTCGACGTCTCGGGCTGCCGGATCGACTACCTGAACCTCTCCGGCGCGACGCTGCAGGACGTGCGGTTCACCGACTGCGTGCTCGGCGATCTCGACCTGCGGGCCTCGACCATCACGAGGCTCGCGCTGCCCGGCTGCCGGATCGGCACGCTCTCGATCGCGGGTGCCACGCTCACCGACGCCGACCTGCGGGGCGCCGAGCTCGAGGGCGTCGACGGCGCCGAGCACCTCCGCGGCGCGATCGTCGACGGGGCGCAGCTCGACCGCCTCGCACCGCTGCTCGCCGCCGCGATCGGTCTCGTCGTCGAGGGCTGAGGCCGAGCCTCAGTCGAGGTGCGGCTGGCCCGTGCTCGCGGAGGTGCCGCCGTCGACGGCGAGGACCGCGCCCGTGATGTAGGCCGCGTCGTCGCTCGCGAGGAAGAGCACGGCGGGCGCCACGTCCGTCGGCAGACCCGGGCGCCCGAGCGCGACACGGTTCACGAACGGTGCGAGGTCCTCGTCGCTGCGGCCGACCCCCGAGGTCATCTCGGTGAGCGTGAACGCCGGCGCGACCGCGTTCAGCCGCACACCGCGGGCGCCCCAGTCGAGCGCCAGGGAGCGCACGAAGCCGGTGACCGCGTGCTTCGTCGCGTTGTACGCGGCCTGCCCCCAGTCGCCGGCGGAGCCCGACACGCTCGACACCGCGACGAGGTTGCCCGCGGAGCGCTCGAGCTCGGGCAGCGCCGCCTGCGCCAGATGGAGGAAGCCGTCGACGTTCGTCGAGCGCAGCCGCTCCCACTCGTCGTCGCCGAGCTCCGTCAGCTCGCCCGAGGCGTAGGCGGCCGCGTTGCTGACGACGACGTCCAGGCGGCCGAAGCGGTCGACGGCCGCTCGCACCATCCGCTGCGCGTCCTTCCGCAGGCCCACGTCGCCCGCCACGGCGAGCGCTCGGCCCTCCGGCGCGCCCTCGATGGTGTCGTGCAGCGCGTGCTCGCGCCGCCCCGCCACGACGACGGACGCGCCGTTCGTGAGGAAGGCCCGCGCGATCGCCGCGCCGATGCCGCTGCCCCCGCCGGTGACGAGCACCGTCCTGCCCTCGAACGCGTACCGGTTGCCCGTCATCGCCGTCTCCTCCCCCGAGTCGCCTGCGGGATCCTCGCCCCTCTCCCCCGGGTGACGCTCCATGTGGTCTGGACACGCGCCCGTCGAGGGGCGGGAGCACGCACCTCGGGTCTAAAGTTGCTTATCGATAAGCAACGAATCGGCCGAGGGCGTCCGATACCGATCCCAGCCGCCACCGGAGCACGATGACCGCCACCAAGGACGCCCGGACCCGCACCGGGATGTTCGACAAGGACCACCCGCACTACCGCTGGGTCGCCCTCTCCAACACCACGCTCGGCATGCTGATGGCCACGATCAACAGCTCGATCGTGCTCATCTCGCTGCCCGCGATCTTCAAGGGCATCCACTTGAACCCGCTCGACGCGGGCAACACGAGCTACCTGCTCTGGATGCTCATGGGCTTCATGCTCGTGACCGCCGTGCTCGTCGTCGGCTTCGGCCGTCTCGGCGACATGGTCGGCCGCGTGAAGATCTACAACCTCGGCTTCGTGATCTTCACGCTCGCCGCCATCGCCCTGTCGCTCGACCCCTTCACGAGCGGCGCCGGCGCGATGTGGCTGATCCTCTGGCGGGTGGCGCAGGGCGTCGGCGGCGCGATGCTCTTCGCGAACTCGACCGCGATCCTCACGGACGCCTTCCCGACCCACCGCCGCGGCATGGCCCTCGGCATCAACCAGATCGCCGCCATCGCCGGGTCGTTCATCGGCCTGATCCTCGGCGGCGTGCTCGCCGTCATCGACTGGCGGGCCGTCTTCATCGTCAGCGTCCCGGTCGGCATCCTCGGCACGATCTGGTCGTACAAGTCGCTCCACGAGGTCGGGACCCGCAACCCGGGCGGGCTCGACATCCCCGGCAACCTCGCCTTCCTGCTCGGGCTCACATCGCTGCTCACCGGCATCACCTACGGCATCCAGCCCTACGGCGACTCGTCGACGGGCTGGCTCAACCCCTGGGTCGACGGCGCGCTGATCGCCGGCCTCCTCCTGCTGGTGGCGTTCGTGTGGATCGAGCTGAAGGTGGAGGCACCGATGTTCGAGCTGCGGCTGTTCAGGATCCGCAGCTTCGCCTCCGCCATCTTCGCCGGCCTCCTCGGCTCGATCGGCCGCGGCGGCCTGCAGTTCATGCTGATCATCTGGCTGCAGGGCATCTGGCTGCCGCTGCACGGCTACTCCTACGAGGAGACCCCGCTCTGGGCCGGCATCTACCTGCTGCCGCTCACGGTCGGCTTCCTGATCTCCGGTCCCGTCGCCGGCACGCTGTCGGACCGCTGGGGCGCCCGCGCGCTCGCGACCGGTGGCCTCGTGCTCACGGCTGCGACCTTCGTCGCCCTGCTGCTCATCCCGGTGGACTTCGACTACTGGACCTTCGCGGTGATCACGTTCCTGAACGGCGTCGGCTCGGGCATGTTCGGCGCCCCGAACCGCGCCACGATCATGAACAGCGTGCCCGCGAACCAGCGCGGCGCCGCCTCCGGCATGGCGGGCACCGTGCTGAACGCCGGGTCGTCCCTCTCCATCGGCATCTTCTTCTCGCTGATGGCCGCGGGCCTCGCGAGCTCGCTGCCCGCCGCACTCGGCCACGGCCTGACGAGCCATCACGTGCCCGCAGCGGCAGCGGACACGATCGCGAACGTGCCGCCCGTCGGCAGCCTGTTCGCGGCGTTCCTCGGCTACAACCCCATCCAGACGCTGCTCGGCCCGACGGGCATCCTGGGGCAGCTGCCCAAGGCCGACTCCGCCGCCCTCACCGGCAAGGAGTTCTTCCCGAACCTGATCTCCCTACCGTTCCACGACGGCCTCGTGATCGTGTTCCTCGCGGCCGCGATCATGTCGGTCGTCGCCGCGGTGGCGTCCTTCATCGGCGGCAAGCGGTTCGTCTTCGCCGACGAGGTCGAGGACCCGGGGCGGCTCGTCGCGCGGGGAGAGGACCACGCCCACCACGTGGCGGTCGCCCACGCCGCGCGCGGTGCCCGTGCCGCGGACCCGGTCGACGAGCCGCAGCCGACTCGATGAGCACCGGGTCGCCGCAGCGCCGGGAGATCGCCGGACGCCTGGCATGGGTGGTCGGGCGGATCAACCGGCGGCTCCGGCCGCCCGCCGACGCGCTGAGCCACGTGGCCACCTCGGCCCTCAGCTCGATCCAGTCGGCCGGCAGCATCCGCCCGGGCGACCTCGCCCGCGTCGAGGGCATCGCGGCGCCGGGGATGACCCGGCTCGTCGCCGAGCTCGAGTCCCGCGGCCTCGTGCGCCGCGACGACGACCCCGACGACCGGCGCTCCACCCGCATCCGGCTGTCGGAGGCCGGCGAGCGCGCCCTGCTCGAGGCCCGCGCGGCTCGCGCCGCCTCCGTCGGCGACCTGCTCCGCGAGTGCGACGACCACGACCTGGCGACCGTGTCCGAGGCGCTCGTCGTGCTCGAGGCCGCCCTCGCGCGGCGCGGGATCGAGGCGCGCGGCCCGAGCTCGGCCGCGAGCCCGTCAGCAGAGCGCGGCTTCGATGCCCACCGCCAGGGAGTCGACCCGGCGCTGGACGACCGGGTCGGCGCGCCAGCGCTCCTGGAGCCGACCGAGCAGCGCTGACAGCGCCTCCTGGGTCAGCAGCGAGTGCAGCACGACGACGACCCGGACCTCCGCGCCCTCGAGCGTCGCGGCCGGGTCGTCGGTCGTCACCCGCACCGCCGTCACGGCGTCCTCCCCCGCGGCTGCGGACCGCAGGGCCCGCGCGACCTCCGGATCCCGGGGGGCGGGCAGCCACGGCAGGTCGCGAGCGAGCGCCTCGAGGGCGGGACGGCGCAGCCCGAACTGCGTCGCCGACGCAGGATCGACGATGACGAGCTCGGTGCCGTCGGCGGCGGCGGCGAGCGCCACCTGCCGGGCGGGCGCTGGAACGGGCCGCGCGGCGGGGTTCCAGCGCTGCATCGCCTCGGCCGACGAGAACGCCGGCAGCACGTTCCGGCCGTCGGGACCGGCGACCGTGACGAGCGCGAGCTCCGCCTTCTTGTCCAGCACGTGGCCGCCGTGCCCCTCGCCCGCCTCCGCGAGCCCCGCGAGCAACGGCACGAGCAGCCGCGCGTCGCGGAGCGCGTCGACGACCGCCTCCGGGCCGACCTGCCCGGCGCGGAAGGCGTCGGAGGCCGCGAGGAACCCGGGCGGCGCGCTGCCGTCGTCGGCGCCCCAAGGGCTCGCCTCGAACGATCGCCCCGCCCAGGGCCGACCGGCGGAGTCGGTGCCGCTCACCGGCGTCAGTCCGTCGCGACGGCGAGCGCCTCGGAGAGGGTGAAGGCGCGCTCGTAGAGCGCCTTGCCGACGATCGCGCCCTCGAGCCCCTCGTCGGTGAGCGCGCGGAGCGCCGCCAGGTCGTCGAGGCTCGAGACGCCGCCGGAGGCGACGACCGGCTTGCCGGTGCGGCGCAGCACCTCGCGCAGCAGCTCGAGGTTCGGACCCGCGAGCGTGCCGTCCTTGTTGACGTCGGTCACCACGTAGCGGGCGCAGCCGGCGTGCTCGAGCCGGTCGAGCACCTCCCAGAGGTCGCCGCCCTCACGGGTCCAGCCCCGCGCCGCGAGCGTCGTGCCGCGCACGTCGAGGCCGACGGCGATGCGGTCGCCGTACACCGCGATGGCCTCGGCGGTCCACTCCGGGTCCTCGAGCGCCGCGGTGCCGATGTTCACCCGCTGCGCGCCTGTACCGAGGGCCCGCTCGAGCGACGCCTCGTCGCGGATCCCGCCGGAGAGCTCGACGCGCACCTCGGGCACGCGGTCGATCACGGCCTGGAGAACGGCGGCGTTGTCGCCGCGCCCGAACGCGGCGTCGAGGTCGACGAGGTGGATCCAGGCCGCCCCCTGCCGCGCCCAGTCGAGGGCCGCCTCGACGGGGTCGCCGTAGCCGATGGCGCTGCCGGCCTCGCCCTGCACGAGCCGCACGGCGAGCCCGCCCGCGACGTCGACCGCGGGCAGCAGCTCGAGCGGGCGTCGGAGCAGGGCGTCGGTCACAGGGTCTCCAACCAGTTCGACAGCAGACGGATGCCGGCGGCGCCGGACTTCTCAGGGTGGAACTGCGTCGCCGACAGCGGTCCGTTCTCGACCGCGGCGACGAACGGGCCGCCGTGCTCACCCCACGTGACGAGCGGCGCAGGGATCCGGTCGTGCGGCAGCATCGTCCAGTCGCGCACGCCGTAGGAGTGCACGAAGTAGAAGCGCTCGCGCTCGAGGCCGGCGAGCAGCACGGAGCCGTCGGGGACCCGGACCTCGTCCCAGCCCATGTGCGGCAGCACGTCGGCCTCGAGCCGGTCGACCGCGCCGGGCCACTCGCCGAGGCCCTCGGTCTCGTCCTGGCCCTCGACGCCGCGCTCGAACAGCACCTGCATGCCGACGCAGATGCCGAGCACGGGCAGGCCGCCGGCGAGCCGCCGCTCGATGAGCTCGGGCCCGCGCACCGCCTCGAGGCCCCGCATCACGGCGCCGAACGCGCCGACGCCCGGCACGAGCAGGCCGTCGGCGGACATCACGGCGCTCCGCTCGGCGGTGAGCCGTACATCGGCACCCGCGAGCTGCAGCGCCTTCGCCGCCGAGTGCACGTTGCCGCTGCCGTAGTCGAGCAGCGCGACGACGGGCCGGGCGGCTTCGCTCACAGCGCGCCCTTCGTCGACGGCACGCCCGTCACCTGCGGATCGACCGCCTTCGCCGCGCGGAACGCCCGGGCGAAGGCCTTGAACTCGCTCTCGGCGATGTGGTGCGGATCGCGCCCGGCGAGCACCTGCACGTGCGCGGTCATCCGGGCGTTCAGCACGATCGCCTCGAACACGTGCCGCACCATCGAGCCGGTGAAGTGCCCGCCGATGCGGTGCAGCTCGAAGCCCGCGGGCTCGCCGCCGTGCACGAGGTACGGGCGACCGGAGAGGTCGACCGCGGCGCGAGTGAGGGCCTCGTCGAGAGGCACGGTCGCGTCGCCGAAGCGCGCGAGGCCGCGCTTGTCGCCGAGGGCCTCGCGGATCGCGTCGCCGAGCACGATGCCGACGTCCTCCGCCGTGTGGTGCACGTCGATGTCGGTGTCGCCGCTCGCGGTGATCGTGAGGTCCGTGAGCGAGTGCCGCGCGAACGCGGTGAGCAGGTGGTCGAGGAACGGCACGCTCGTCGCGATGCGCGACTCGCCCGTGCCGTCGAGGTCGAGCGACAGCTCGACGGTCGACTCGCTCGTCGTGCGCGAGCGCTGCGCCGCCCGGCTCATGCCCGCACCCCCACCGGCGCCGCGCTGACGGCGGCGAGCGCGTCGAGGAAGGCGTCGGTCTCGGCCGGGGTGCCGGCGGAGACCCGCAGCGTGCCGGGGATCGCGAGATCGCGGATGAGCACGCCCCGCTCGAGCAGCGCCCGCCAGAGGCCCTTCGGGTCGGCGACGCCGCCGAACAGCAGGAAGTTCGTCCAGCTGGGCCACACCCGGTAGCCGAACCCCTCGATGCCGGCCGCCATCCGGTCGCGCTGCTCACGGATGTCGTCGACCATGCCGAGCATCGTCGGCGCGTGCGCCAGCGCACCCAGCGCCGCGGCCTGGGTGAGCGCGGAGAGGTGGTACGGCAGCCGGACGAGGCGGAGCGCGTCGGCGACCGCGGGGTCGGCGGCGAGGTAGCCGACGCGGGCGCCCGCGAACGCGAACGCCTTGCTCATCGTGCGTGAGACGATCAGCCGCGGCCGCCCGGGCAGCAGCGTGAGCGCCGACGGGGCGTCGTCGGGCATGAACTCGCCGTACGCCTCGTCGACGAAGACGATGCCGTCGGTCGCGTCGTAGGCCGCGGCGATCGTGTCGAGCCCCACCGGGGTGCCGGTCGGGTTGTTCGGGGCGCAGAGGAACACGAGGTCCGGGTCGGTGCGCTCGATGGCCGCGACCGCGGTCTCAGGTGAGATGCGGAAGTCGTCGTCGCGCTCGGCAGGGACCCACTCGGTCGCGGTCGAGGCCGCGATGATCGCGTGCATGCTGTAGGTCGGCGGGAACCCGAGCACCCGCCTGCCGGGACCGCCGAAGGCCTGCAGCACGTGCTGGATCACCTCGTTGGAGCCGTTCGCCGCCCAGATCGACTCGGCGCCGAGGCCGTGACCGAGGTAGCCCGCGAGGGCCTCGCGGAGCGCCGTGAACTCGCGGTCGGGGTACCGGTTCACCTCGGTGAGGGCGGCACCGACGCGGCGCAGGATGTCGTCGGCGACCTCGGGGGGCACCGGGTGCGTGTTCTCGTTGACGTTGAGCGCGACGGGCACGCTCAGCTGGGGCGCCCCGTAGGGCGAGCGCCCGACGAGGTCCGGCCGCAGCGGCAGGTCGGCGAGGTTCGTCACACCGGTGATTCTCGCAGACCCCTCCGTGCCCGCGTCCTGCGGTGGCTCAGCCGGACCCAGCCCGGGCTAGGGCAGCAGGTCGGCGGGCACGGCGATCGCCTGACCGGCCCGGATGCCGGCGTCGGGCAGCGCGTTGACGCGCTCGAGCGTCGCGACGACGTCGCGGGGGTCGCGCGTCGGCGCGACGCGCTGCGCGATCGACCAGAGCGAGTCGCCTGCATGCACGACGACGGTGCGGGCGGCCGGCTGCCGCTCGGGAGCGGCCTGCGCGAGCGGACCGGCGACCGTGACGAGTGCCGTGGTCGCCACGAGCAGCGCGGGCAGCACGACGAGCACGAAGCGCCCGCGCCGGGTGAGCCGCAGGCGCGACTTCGGCGCGCGGGCGGCCGGCGCGGGCCGCGGCACGGCGGGAAGCGCGGGCGTCGGGCCTGCCGGGACGGCCCGGACCGCGACGACCGACCGGACGGCGGGCGCCGCGCTGACAGGGCGGACGGGGGCGATCGGGGCGCGGCGCGCGCAGGCGGCGCCACCGCGGACCGCCACGGCCCGGACCGGCACGGGACGCTCGGGCACGTCGTACTCGATCCAGTCGTTCTGCACCGTGATCATCGAGAATCCCCCTCCGGCTCGTGCTCGAACATACTTTCGAAGACCGGCTCGAGCAAGAGCAGCATCGAACACGCCTCCGACACTCCCTGGCCGAGAACGTCGAACACGTGTTTGCCTTCCTGCGTGCTCGCCCGGTACCATCGAGTGGCTTTCGCCGGACCGTCCTGCCGCGGAACGCCGTTGGAGGGAACCCATGGCCGAGCAGCAGCAGACCCGACCGGAGGGGCGCACCCGCCGCCCGCGGCCGCTCAGCGAGAAGCAGCAGGCCATCCTCGAGTTCATCCAGCGCTCGGTGGCCTCGCGCGGCTACCCGCCGAGCATGCGCGAGATCGGCGACGCGGTGGGGCTCGCCTCGCTCTCGAGCGTCACGCACCAGCTCAAGCAGCTCGAGCTGTCGGGCAACCTCCGTCGTGACCCGAAGCGTCCGCGGGCGCTCGAGGTCGTGGGCGGCGGCGCACCGGCGTCCGGCGCCGAGGGTGCGGCCACCGTGGACGACGCGGCCATGGTGCCGCTCGTCGGTCGCATCGCCGCCGGCGTGCCCATCACCGCCGAGCAGCAGATCGACGAGGTCTTCCCGCTCCCCCGGCAGCTCGTCGGTCGTGGCGAGCTCTTCATGCTCAAGGTCGTCGGCGAGTCGATGATCGACGCCGCCATCTGCGACGGCGACTGGGTGGTCGTGCGGTCGCAGCAGACCGCCGACAACGGCGAGATCGTCGCGGCCATGCTCGACGGCGAGGCCACCGTCAAGGTGTTCCGCCAGCGCGACGGCCACACCTGGCTGCTGCCGCGCAACACCGCCTTCGAGCCGATCCTCGGCGACAGCGCGCAGGTGCTCGGCAAGGTCGTCGCCGTCCTCCGCGCGGTCTGAGCCGGCCGCTCCCCTCGTTCAGCGGGAACGCCTGCTTCCACGGTCGGAGGCCCGCGTCCGTGCTGACCCGGCTCAACGCGGCAGCGCGTTGACGGGGTGCTCCCCCGTCGCCCAGAGGTGCTGCACCGCGACGGCGCGCATCGGGGACCAGCCTCTGGCGTGCGCGAGCAGCGCCCGCCCGCCGTCGGGCAGCCCGAGCCGTCTCACCGCGGCGAGCACGCCGAGGTCGGACGCCGGGAAGGCGTCGAGGTCGCCGAGCGCCCGCATCGCGACCGTCTCGACGGTCCACGGGCCGACGCCGGGGAGGGCGAGCAGCGACTGCCGGGCGCCGGCCGGATCGGTGAGGTCCACGCGGCCGGCGGCGAGCGCGGCGGCGACGCCGAGCACGGTGCCCCGCCGCGACGCGGGCATCCGCAGCGCCTCGGCCGCGCGCTCCGGCTGCTCCGCGAGCGCGCGGGGCGCCGGGAACAGCCGGGAGAGGCGGCCCTCCGGATCGACGACGGGCGTCCCGAGCGCCTCCGCGAGCCGGCCGGCGTGCGTGCGGGCAGCGGCGGTCGAGACCTGCTGACCGAGCACGGCCTTCAGCACCATCGAAGGCGCGTCCGGGCTGCCGGGCACGCGCCGGCCGGGCGCGGCGGCGACGAGCGGCGCGAGCGCCGGGTCGCGCGCCAGCAGGTCATCGGCCGTGCCCGGGTCGCGGTCGAGGTCGAGCAGCTGCCGGATCCGGCGCAGCGCCTCCGGCTCGTCGCGCTCGTCGGACAGCAGCAGGACGGCGGGCACCGCGTCGCCGTCCGGCAGCCCGGCGGTGAGGATCGCCGGCCCGTGCGGCAGGGCGACCGCGGCCCGGTACGCGCCGTCCCGCCACTCCTCCACCCCGGGCACCGCCGTGGCGGCGAGGTGCCCGTACAGGTTGTCGGGGAGGAGCGGCGGGACGAAGGGCAGCCGGACGGCCCGGCGGAGCCGCACTCAGCCCACGAGGTAGGGCTCGAGCGCCGCCCGCTCGCCGTCGCCGACGAGCGCGTTGATGCGGGTCCCACCCTGCTCGTACACGGTCGCGAGCACCCGGCCCCGGGCGTGCACGAGCGAGACGAGGTCGCCGCGGTCGAAGGGCACGAGCGCCGTGACCTCGTGCTGCGGCAGGGGCAGCAGCGCGGCGATCGTCTGCTGCAGCTGCGCGACGCCCTCGCCCGTGCGGGCGGAGACGAAGGCCGCCGTGGGCTCGAGGCCGCGCAGCACGAGGCGGGTCGCCTCGTCGGCGAGGTCCGCCTTGTTGAACACGACGAGCTCGGGCACGTCCGCGGCCCCCACCTCGGCGATGACCTGACGAACCGTGGCGAGCTGGCCGGCCGGGTCCGGGTGCGAGGCGTCGACGACGTGCAGCACGAGGTCCGCGGCCTCGACCTCCTCGAGGGTCGACCGGAACGCCTCGACGAGCTGGTGGGGCAGGTTCCGCACGAAGCCGACCGTGTCGGTGAGCGTGTACGGGCGGCCGTCGGGCGTCTCGGTGCGGCGCACGGTCGTGTCGAGGGTGGCGAACAGCGCGTTCTCGACGAGCGCGCCGGCCCGCGTGATGCGGTTCAGCAGGCTCGACTTGCCCGCGTTCGTGTAGCCGGCGATCGCCACCGACGGCACCTCGTTGCGGGTGCGGCCCTGCCGCTTCACGGCGCGCGCCGGCGCCATCTCGGCGATCTGGCGCCGAAGCCGCGCCATGCGGCTGTGGATGCGGCGGCGGTCGAGCTCGATCTTCGTCTCACCGGGTCCGCGGGAGCCCATGCCGGCACCGGCCGACCCGACCTGGCCACCGGCCTGGCGGGACATCGACTCGCCCCAGCCGCGGAGGCGCGGCAGCAGGTACTGCAGCTGTGCGAGCTCGACCTGCGCCTTGCCCTCCCGGCTCTTCGCGTGCTGGCTGAAGATGTCGAGGATCACTGCGGTGCGGTCGATGACCTTGACCTTGACGACGTCCTCGAGCGCACGCCGCTGGCTCGGGGCGAGCTCGGTGTCGGCGATCACCGTGTCGGCGCCCGCGATGCGGACGACGTCGCGCAGCTCCTCGGCCTTGCCCTTGCCGAAGTAGGTCGAGGGGTCGGGATGCGGGCGGCGCTGGAGCAGCCCGTCGAGCACGACGGCGCCCGCGGTCTCGGCGAGGGCCGCGAGCTCGCGGAGCGAGTTCTCGGCCTCGACCTGGTTCCTCGAGTAGACCCCGATGAGCACGACCCGCTCGAGGCGCAGCTGCCGGTACTCGACCTCGGTGACGTCCTCGAGCTCGGTCGAGAGCCCGGTCACCCGGCGGAGCGCCTGGCGCTCCTCGAGGTCGAACTGCTCCCCGTCGAAGTCCTCGGGGCCGAGGTCGGCGTCGAGGTCGGACGTGGGGCGGAAGGTGTCGGTCACGCGGGACCTTTCGTCGTGGATGGATCCGAGGTGTTCGTCGGATCCGAATCGTTGGTTCAATGACTGATCGTGACGGGAGAGCACTACTTCAGCGCCAGCCCGTCGAGCGAGGAGCGGCTCCGGCGGATCCGGGTGGATCTGCGGGGGGCGACGTTCGAGCTCGAGACGGCAGGGGGCGTGTTCAGCCCGGACCGGCTGGATGCGGGAACCGCCGTGCTGCTCGATCGCGTGCCCTCACCGCCGGAGGCCGGAGCACTGCTCGACCTGGGGTGCGGATGGGGAGCGATCGCGATCGCGTTGGCGCGGGAGTCTCCTCTGGCGGAGGTGTGGGCCGTGGATGTGAACGAGCGCGCCCTCACGCTCGCCGCCGCGAATGCCCGGATCGCCGGCGTCGGAGTCAATGCTTCACACCCCGACGATATTCCGGACGGGGTGCGGTTCGCCACCATCTGGTCGAATCCGCCGATCCGTATCGGGAAGGACGCGCTGCACGCGCTGCTCGAGCGCTGGCTGCCCCGGCTCGAACCCGGCGGCACGGCGTGGCTCGTCGTGGCGAAGCAGCTGGGCGGCGACTCGCTGCAGCGGTGGATCGCCGAGCGCTTCGCCGCCGACGGGCTCACCGTGCGCCGCACCGCCACCGACCGCGGCTACCGCGTGCTCGCGGTCGAGGCGTCGGGCAGCGCGACGACGCCGGAGTAGACGAGCTCGGCGGGCCCGGACAGCGCGACGTGCTCGCCGTCCTCGGCGGGGAACATGCGCACGCCGAGCTCGCCGCCCGGCACGGTGACGCGCCACTCCGAGGGTGCGGACGGCCCCGCCCAGAACCGCGCCGCCAGGGCCGCGGCGGCGGCGCCGGTGCCGCAGGAGAGCGTCTCGCCGCTGCCGCGCTCGTGCACCCGCATGCGGATGCGGCCGACGCCGTCGGCCACCAACGGGTCGGCCGGGTGGACGAGCTCGACGTTCGCGCCCGCGGCGGGCACCGGGTCGAGCTCGGGCGCCGCCGAGAGGTCCGCCCCGTCGAGCTCCGCCGCGGTCGCGAGCGCGACGACGACGTGGGGGTTCGGCACGGTGATCGAGAGCCCCGGACGTGCGACCTCGAGCGCGCGTACCCGCACGGTGGTCTCGACGGGCTCGAGGCTCCAGCGACCGAGGTCGGCCGCGAAGCCGGCGGCCACGCGCTGGACGACGACCACCCCGCCGCGGGTCGCGATCGGCAGCGAGCCGCCCGGCGGCAGCTCCGCGAGTCCCTCCGCGAGCAGGAAGGCGGTGAACACCCGGATGCCGTTGCCGCACATCTCGGCCACCGACCCGTCGGCGTTCCGGTAGTCCATGAACCAGACGACCTGGTCATCGCCATCCGCTCGCGCCTGGCCCTCGGGGTCGGCGTCGGTCCGGACCGCCCGGAGCAGCCCGTCGGCGCCGATGCCGAAGCGCCGGTCGCAGAGCCGCGCCACCTCGCTCGGCGCGAGCGGACGCCGGCCGTCGGGATCGGCGACGAGCACGAAGTCGTTGCCGGTGCCGTGCCCCTTCGTGAAGCGCAGCTCGGTCATCGGGCGAGGCTACCGGGCGCACCGGCGAGGGCCCCGAGCACCGTCGCCACGGCGTTCCCGCCCTCGAGCCGCACCGCGCCCTCGTCACGGCCGAACCAGGCGCGCTGGCGGCGCACCATCCTCCAGGTGAGGCGGATCGTCTCCTCGGTGCCGTCGTCGACGGTCATCCGGCCGCCGAGCACGGCGATCGCCTGCGCGTAGCCGATGGCGCGGGACGCCGTGGGGCCGTCGGCGAGCCCCCGCGGGAGCAGACCGCGGACCTCGTCCAGCAGGCCGCCCGACCACATCGTGCGCGCGCGCCGGTCGAGCCGGGCGGCGAGCTCGTCCTTCGCCGCCTCGACCACGAAGCGGAGCGCGGGCCGCCAGAACGCCGCCCGATCCGGCAACGACGCGGCGTACGGCCTCCCCGTGAGCGTGACGACCTCGAGCGCGCGGACCACCCGCCGGAGGTTGCCGGACGGGATCCGCTGGGCCGCGGCGGGGTCCTCCTCGGCGAGCCGTCGCCAGAGGGCGTCCGGGCCGAGCGCCTCGGCCTGCCGCTCGAGCTCGGCGCGCAGCTCGGGATCCGTCGCCGGGAAGTCGAGCTCGCGGAGCACCGCCTCGACGTAGAGCCCCGACCCGCCGACGAGCAGCGGCACCGCGCCCCGCCGGCGGATGCGCTCGATCGCCGCCCGGGCCGCGTCGCGGTAGAGCGCCACGGAGGCGGCCTCGTGCACCTCCCACAGGTCGAGCAGGTGGTGCGGCACGCCCCGGCGCTCGCCGGCCGGGAGCTTCGCCGTGCCGACCTCCATGCCGCGGTACAGCTGCATGGCGTCGGCGTTCACCACCTCCGCGGGAACGCCCTGTGCGGCGAGCGCGGCGGCGACGTCGAGCGAGAGCGCGGTCTTGCCCGTGCCGGTGGCGCCGGCGAGGACGACGATCGGCGGCCACCCGGCCGTCGTCCCGTCGCCCTGGACGCTCATCGCGGCCGCAACGCCGGCAGCCCGAGCGACACCGCCGGGCGGACACCGGTGGTCACGGGCACGGCGCACGCCGCCGCCTCGCGGGCGTCCCATGCGTCGCCCGCACGGGTGCGCTCGATCCGCAGCGGCGCGCCCGGGGGCACGTCGGCCACGAGGAACGCCGGTGCGGCAACGGTGACCCGCGCGGTGACGAGGTCGCCCGGTCTCGGCACGGGTGCGCCCTCGGGGAGCCCGACGTGCACGAGCCGGTTGTCGCGCGCACGGCCCGACAGGCGGCGCGTGGCCGCGTCCTTGCGGCCCTCGCCGGTGCCGATCAGCACCTCGACCTCGCGACCGACGAGGTCTCGGTTGCCCTGCTCCGAGATCCGCTCCTGCAGGGCGAGCAGCCGCTCGTAGCGCTCCTGCACCACGGCCTTCGGCACCTGGTCCGGCATCGTCGCGGCGGGCGTCCCCGGCCGGATCGAGTACTGGAACGTGAACGCGGAGGCGAAGCGCGCCTGCTCGACGACGCGAAGCGTGTCCGCGAAGTCGTGCTCGGACTCACCGGGGAACCCGACGATGAGGTCGGTGGTGATGGCGGCATCGGGGATCCGGTCGCGCACGGCGTCGAGGATGCGGAGGAACCGGTCGGACCGGTACGAGCGGCGCATCGCCTTCAGGACCCGATCCGAGCCCGACTGCAGCGGCATGTGCAGCTGCGGCATGACGTTCGGCGTCTCGGCCATCGCGTCGATCACGTCGTCGGTGAACGCCGCCGGGTGCGGGCTCGTGAAGCGGACCCGGCGGAGCCCCTCGATGCCACCGGTGGCGCGCAGCAGCTTGCCGAACGCCTGCCGGTCGCCGAACTGCACGCCATAGGAGTTCACGTTCTGCCCGAGCAGCGTGACCTCGATCGCCCCGTCGGCGACGAGCGCCTGGACCTCGGCGAGCACGTCGCCGGGGCGCCGGTCCTGCTCCTTGCCGCGGAGCGACGGCACGATGCAGAAGGTGCAGGTGTTGTTGCAGCCGACCGAGATCGACACCCAGCCGCTGTAGGTCGACTCGCGCTTCGTCGGCAGGGTGGAGGGGAAGACCTCGAGCGACTCGAGGATCTCGACCTGCGCCTCGTCGTTGTGGCGCGCGCGCTCGAGCAGGCTCGGCAGCGAGCCCATGTTGTGGGTGCCGAAGACGACGTCGACCCACGGGGCGCGCTCGAGGATCACCGCCTTGTCCTTCTGCGCGAGGCAGCCGCCGACCGCGATCTGCAGCCCGGCGTGCGCCCGCTTCGCGGCGGCGAGGTGACCGAGGTTGCCGTAGAGGCGGTTGTCCGCGTTCTCGCGCACCGCGCAGGTGTTCAGGACGACGACGTCGGCCTGGTCGCCGGGCAGCGCCGCCACGTAGCCCGCGGCCTCGAGCGAGCCGGAGAGGCGCTCGGAGTCGTGCACGTTCATCTGGCAGCCGTACGTGCGCACCTCGTAGGTGCGGGGGGCGACGACGACGTCCGGACGGCCTTCAGCGGTCAGGGTCATGCCGAGAAGTGTAGGAACCGGGACGGGCTCAGGCCCGCCCACGCGCTCGCTCGAGCGCCTCGCGGGCCGCGGAGCGCAGGCTGGAGCCGCTGTAGCCGCGCCGCATGAGGTACGACATCAGTCGGCGCTCGGCGACGTCGTCGGGCAGCGAGACGAGCCGGCGCGCACGGTCGTCGGCGACGTCCTGGAGGCGCTCGGCGACGACCTCGTCGTCCTCCGTGCTCTCGGCGAGCGCCGCATCGATGACCGGCTGCGGCAGGTGGCGCGCCCTGAGCGCCGGACGCAGCGCGCCGTCGCCCAGGCCCTTGCGCTCGCGCAGCGAGCGCACGAGCCGCTCGGCGAGCGCGTGGTCGTCGACGAGGCCGACCGCCTTCAGCCGGTCGAGCTCGGCCTCGACCTCGTCGTCGTCGAGCCCCTTCGCGAGCAGCCTCGACCGCAGCTCGGCCTCGGAGGCGTCGTGGCGGGTGAGTGCCGCGAGCGCGACGTTCTCGGCGCGCCGGGTGGCTCGGGCCGCTCCAGGAGCGGGGTGCGCCGCCTCGTCGGCACCGCCTCCACCATCGGGGCCGAGCACGGGCACCGCCCAGGCGGCCTCGCCGGAGCCGGACTGCTCCGGCTCCGGCGAGGTGCGCTGCTCGGGCGGCTCGCTGCCCGGGAAGTAGCGCAGGACGCCCATCGGCGTCAGGCGCCGACCCGGCGCGACTGCAGCTTGGGCTCGAGCGACTCGACCGCGGCGGGCGCCTGCTGCGGCGCCTGACCCTTCTGGCCGATGCCGAGCTTCACGAGGATCTTGCGCTCGATCTCCTCGGCGACGTCGGGGTTGTTGAGGAGGAAGTCGCGCGCCTTCTCCTTGCCCTGGCCGAGCTGGTCGCCCTCGTACGTGTACCAGGCGCCGGACTTCTTGACGATGCCCTGCTCCACGCCGTAGTCGATGAGGCTGCCCTCGCGGGAGATGCCGACGCCGTAGAGGATGTCGAACTCGGCCTGCTTGAACGGCGGGGCCATCTTGTTCTTCACGACCTTGACGCGGGTGCGGTTGCCGACGGCCTCGGACCCGTCCTTCAGGGTCTCGATGCGCCGGATGTCGAGCCGGACCGAGGCGTAGAACTTGAGCGCCTTGCCGCCCGCCGTGGTCTCGGGGCTGCCGAAGAACACGCCGATCTTCTCGCGGAGCTGGTTGATGAAGATGGCGGTGGTCTTCGTCTGGTTGAGACCACCGGTCAGCTTGCGGAGCGCCTGCGACATGAGGCGGGCCTGGAGGCCGACGTGGCTGTCGCCCATCTCGCCCTCGATCTCGGCGCGGGGCACGAGCGCCGCGACGGAGTCGATGACGATGAGGTCGATGGAGCCGGAGCGGATGAGCATGTCGGCGATCTCGAGCGCCTGCTCACCGGTGTCGGGCTGCGAGACGAGCATCGCGTCGATGTCGACCCCGAGCTTCTTCGCGTACTCGGGGTCGAGCGCGTGCTCGGCGTCGATGAAGGCGGCGATGCCGCCGGCGCGCTGCGCGTTGGCGATGGCGTGGAGCGTGAGCGTGGTCTTGCCCGACGACTCCGGGCCGTAGATCTCGACGATGCGGCCGCGCGGGAGGCCGCCGACGCCGAGAGCGACGTCGAGGGCGATGGAGCCGGTCGGGATGACCTCGACGGGCGCGCGCTCGTCGCTGCCGAGGCGCATGACCGAGCCCTTGCCGAACTGGCGGTCGATCTGGGCGAGCGCGGTCTCGAGGGCCTTCTCGCGGTCGGTGGTGGTTGGCATTTCGAGTCTCCTCGCTGGTGTGCGCTTGAGATGCGCGTCGGCTGCCCATCGGCTGTCGTCCGAGGCCCGGATCGACAGGGCTGGCGGGAGGTCCGCCGTCGAGACCGACTCTAGGAACGGCCACCGACAGTGGTTCCGGCACTGCGTCGGCGTCGCCGTCCGGGGGCCGGACGGCGTCGCCTGCCGAGGGACGATACGCCCGTTCGAACGCGTCTTCGAGCGACGCGCCGGACGCGTGCGAAGACGGGTTCGAGCCGTCAGCGGGAGCGCGCGGGCAGGCCGCGACCGTGCCGGCGCTCCTCGGGCACGTCGTTCGCGTCGCACAGGGCGAGCCAGACCTGCGCCGTGGGCACGCCGGCGTCGAGCGCCTGCTGCGCGGTGCGCCCGCCGAGGTCGTCGATCACGAGCTCGTTCGTGAGCACGCGACCCTGCGCCTCACCGAACTCCTCGTCGACGGCGCGACGGAACTCGCTGACCTTCACGGGCGGCGCCTCGCGCTCAGGAGACGACGAGGTCCGAGGGGTCGGCGGCCACGGCGGCACGGCGGCCGAAGCGCTCACCGAAGTCGGCGGGCAGCGTGTCGGGGACGTCGATGCCCTCGAGGACCGCGAGCCGGTCGCCGACCTCGCGCATGATGACGGACACCGGGGTGTCGAGCGCGTCGGCGACGGACGCGAGGATCTCGGACGAGGCCTCCTTCTGGCCCCGCTCGACCTCGCTCAGGTAGCCGAGCGCGACGGACGCCTTGCTCGCCACCTGACGGAGGGTGCGGCCCTTCTGCAGCCGGAAGTCCCGCAGCACGTCGCCGAGTTCTTGCCGAACGAGAACCATGTCCCCTCCTTCGTCTCCGTGGTGGTGTTCGAAGCCGGTCCGCTCGGCGACTGGTGCATCCTCCGAAGCGGAGGGACACCATACCCCGTGCGTTCGTGCTCCACGGTATGCCTCGGGGGCGACACCGGGCGCGCGACCCGCGACCTGTAACGGGATCGAAACGGAAGCTATTCCGCCAGCGTGTCGCGCAGCGCGCCGAGCGCGAGCGCCACCGCGGCCGCCCGGACGGCGGCGCGGTCGCCCGGGAAGCGGCCTTCGACCGCCACGACGCGATCCCCCACAGCGACCCCTGCGAAGACGGTGCCGACCGGTCTGCCGCCCTGCGGCTCCGGGCCGGCGACGCCCGTCGTCGCAACGCCGACGTCGGCCGGCCGGCCCTCCACTGCGAGGGCACGCCGCACGCCGTCCGCCATGGCTCTCGCCACGTCGGGGTGCACCGGCCCCTCCCGCTCGAGCAGGGCGGCGTCGACACCGAGCACGGACGCCTTCAGCGGGGTCGCGTAGGCGACCACCGCGCCGCGCAGCACCGAGGAGGCGCCGGGCACGGAGACGAACGCGTCGCAGAGCGCCCCGCCGGTGAGCGACTCGGCGACGGCGAGGGTCAGCCCCCGCTCGCGCAGCAGCGCGAGCACGCCGGCCGCGAGCGTCACGACCGGTTCGCCCGGCGGTCGTCGATCAGGTACTGCACGCCGGTCACCACGGTGACGACGAGGGCGGCCGCCATGAGCACGACGTCCACCACGTCGATCCACGAGCCGACGAGGGTCGCGAGCGGCAGCAGCGCGAGCGTGATCGCGACGGACTGCAGCACCGTCTTCAGCTTGCCGCCGCGGCTCGCGGGGATCACCCGTGTGCGCAGCACCGCGAACCGGAACACGGTGATGCCGACCTCGCGGAGGAGGATCAGCGCCGTCACCCACACCGGCAGCTCGCCGAGCACGCTGAGCATCACGAGCGCCGCGCCGGTGAGGGCCTTGTCGGCGATGGGGTCGAGGATCTTGCCGAGGTCGGTGACGAGCCCGCGGCTGCGGGCGATGTGGCCGTCGATGCCGTCCGTGGCGATCGCGACGACGAAGAGCACCGCCGCCGCCCAGCGGAGCGCCCCGTCACGGCCGCCGTCCGCGGCGAGCAGCACGACGAACACCGGCACGAGCACGATGCGGGCGATCGTGATGAGGTTCGGCACGTTCCAGGTGCTGACCGGTCCGTCGCCCGCGCGGAGCATCCGGGGCCGTGCCACTTCCGACATCCGATCCTCCCGGCCTCCACGTTAGGCGGATCCGCTGCTCGGCGCCCGGGAACCCGTATTCGTGTGAATGCTCATTGACACGGAAACGGCTTCGGAGTACACCGGGCCGCACGATGAGCACCACCCGCCCGTATCGCATGGCGGCCCGCCAGGAGGCGGTGCAGGCCACCCGCGCGCGCATCCTCGCCGCGGTCCGCGATCTCGCCTACGAGCAGCTCGACTTCGACCCCACGCTCGAACGGGTGGCGAGCCGCGCCGGGGTGAGCGTGCAGACGGTCCTCCGGCACTTCGTCTCGCGGCAGGCGCTGCTCGAGCAGGCGCGCGAGACGGCCCGCTCGGAGATCGTCGAGGAGCGCCGGCCTGCGGCGGGAGGCGCGGACGCCGCCCTGCGGGCGCTGCTGCAGCACTACGAGCTGCGCGGCGCCTTCACGCTCGCCATGCTCGCCCGCGAGGACGACGACCCGGGCGTCGCGCTCATCACGAGCGCCGGCAAGGTCGTGCACCGCCGCTGGGTGGCGGAGGTCTTCGCGGACGCGCTGCCGCCCGAGGGCGCGTCCCGCGACGCGCTGCTCGACCTGCTGGTCGTCGCGACCGACGTCTACGCCTGGAAGCTCCTCCGCCGCGACCGGCGTCTCCCGGTCGCCGCGGTGCACGCCCGGATGCGGGCGATGACCGACGCGCTGCTCGCCGGGAGCCGCGCGCCCTCGAGGAAGAAGGACGGGTCATGAGCACTGCACTGATCGTCACCACCGACATGGGCGGCAACCTGCCGCCGCTGCTCGGCGTCGGCGCCGAGCTCGTCGCGCGCGGCTGGGACGTCGTCGTGCACGCCGACGACCGCGTCCGAAGCCGCGCGCAGGCGCACGGCCTGCGCTTCGAGCAGGCTGCCGGCGTCGCCTACGACGCGGCGGAGGACCGCACGCTGCTGCAGGCGCTCCGCGACATCCCGGCCTTCTGGGCCGACCGCGCCCGCGGGCGGGACGCGGTCGCCCTCGCGCGCCGCATCGGCGCCGAGGTCGCCGTGGTCGACGTGCTGCTCGTCGGCGCGCTCGCCGAGCTCGAGGCCGCGGGGATCCGCACCGTCGTCGTCGTGCACTCCACCTGGGAGGGCGTGCGGAGCTGGTTCGGCGGTCCGATCGGCGCGCTGCTGAAGGTGCGCGGGGTCGATCCCGCCCGCACCCTCGCCGCCGCGGATCGCGTGCTCGTCGCGAGCTCGCCACGGCTCGGCCGCCCGTTCCCGATGCCGGCCAACGCGCTCGTGATCGGGCCCGTGCTGCAGGAGGTGCCGACACCGGCGGCGCGGCCGGCGCGACCCCTCGCGCTCGTCTCGCTGAGCACGGTCGCCTTCCCCGGCCAGCGGGAGGCGTTCCAGCGCGTGCTCGACGCGGCAGCCGCGCTCCCGGCGGACGTGCGGGCGGGCACGGGTCGCGCGGTCCCGGCCGAGGCGCTGCGCCCGGGAGCGAACACGACGCTCGAGCCGCTCGTCGACCACGGGGCGCTGATGCCCTCCGCCTCGGTCGTCGTGACGCACGGCGGCCACGCGACGACGGTGCGAGCGCTCGCGCACGGGCTGCCCCTGCTCCTCGTGCCGATGCACCCGATGATGGATCAGCCCCGCATCGCGAAGGCGGTCGTGGCCGCCGGTGCCGGGCTCGCCGTGCCGAAGTCGGCGTCCGCCGACCGCATCCGCGAGGCGCTGCGCCGGCTGCTCGGGGAACCGGCGTTCGCGGAGGCGGCAGGGCGGCTCGGCGCGGAGCTCGTCGCGGCCGACGGTCGGCGCCGTGCCGCGGACGAGGTCGAGCGCGTCGCGCGGACCGCGGCTGCACGCACGGAACGGCGGGCCGCCTCCTGAGGGAGGCGACCCGCCGTCCGCGGACCGTCGCGCTAGTCGCGGCCGGTGAGCGCCCAGGCGTCCTCGGACGCCTCGGCGTCGGGCTCGTCGTAGAAGTCCAGCGCCACCGGCGCCGCCGCTCCCCCGCCGCCCGAGGCGGCCCCGTTCGCCGGGAGGCCGCGGATGCGGGCGAGCGCGTCCTGCAGCCCGTCCGGCTGCACGAGCACCTCGCGCGCCTTCGACCCCTCCGAGGGCCCGACGATCTCGCGGGACTCCATGAGGTCCATGAGCCGACCCGCCTTCGCGAAGCCGACGCGGAGCTTGCGCTGCAGCATCGAGGTGGAGCCGAACTGCGAGTTGATGACGAGCTCCGCCGCGGCGAGCAGCAGCTCCATGTCGTCGCCGACGTCGCCGTCGATCTCGCGCTTCGGGGCCTCCTCCGACACGTCCTGCCGGTAGTCGGGCCGCGCCTGGTTCTTCACGTGCTCGACGACCTGGGCGATCTCGGACTCGTTCACCCACGCGCCCTGGATGCGCATCGGCTTCGAGGCGCCCATCGGCAGGAACAGCCCGTCGCCCTGGCCGAGCAGCTTGTCGGCGCCGACCTGGTCGAGGATGACGCGGCTGTCGGTCGAGGAGCTCACCGCGAAGGCGAGGCGGCTCGGCACGTTCGCCTTGATGAGGCCCGTCACGACGTCGACGCTCGGGCGCTGCGTGGCGAGCACCAGGTGGATGCCCGAGGCGCGGGCCAGCTGCGTGATGCGGACGATCGAGTCCTCCACGTCGCGCGGCGCGACCATCATCAGGTCCGCGAGCTCGTCGACGACCACGAGCAGGTACGGGTACGGCGCGAGCTTCCGGTGCGACCCTGCCGGCAGCACGATCTCGTTGTTCGCGACCGCCCGGTTGAAGTCGTCGATGTGGCGGAAGCCGAACGACTCGAGGTCGTCGTACCGCATGTCCATCTCCTTCACGACCCACTGCAGCGCCTCGGACGCCTTCTTCGGGTTCGTGATGATGGGGGTGATGAGGTGCGGCACGCCCTGGTAGGCCGTGAGCTCGACGCGCTTCGGGTCGATGAGGACCATGCGGACCTCGCTCGGCTTCGCGCGCATGAGCAGGCTCGTCACCATCGAGTTCACGAAGGACGACTTGCCGGCGCCGGTGGCACCCGCGACGAGGAGGTGCGGCATCTTCGCGAGGTTCGCCACGACGTGGCCGCCCTCGACGTCCTTGCCGATGCCGATGGTCATCGGGTGGGAGCTCTTCACCGCCGCCTGCGACCGGAGCACGTCGCCGAGGGTGACGATCTCCTTGTCGGCGTTCGGGATCTCGATGCCGATGGCGCTCTTGCCGGGGATCGGCGAGAGGATGCGCACCTCGTTCGACGCGACCGCGTAGGCGAGGTTCTTCGACAGCGCGGTGACCTTCTCGACCTTGACGCCGGGGCCGAGCTCGACCTCGTACCGCGTCACCGTCGGGCCGCGCGAGTAGCCGCTGACCTTCGCCTCGACCTTGAACTGCGCGAGCACGTCGGTGATCGCCCCGACGATCTGGTCGTTCGCCTCGGAGCGCGCCTTGGGCGGATCGCCGGCGGCGAGCACCGTCGGCTGCGGCAGCGTGTAGCCGTCCTCCCCGACGGGCGACTGCGCGGCGTACTCCGACTCGGGGTCCTCCTCGGCGTCGACGGGCGCCGCGACGGGTGCCGGCGCGGCGATCGACGCGGTCGCGGGGGCGGGCGCCGGAGTCGGGACGGACACGGCCGACCGCTCGGGGTCGGCGACGAGCTCCTCGAACGAGGCGAAGGAGAACTCCTGCTCGTCGCCGGGGTCCGGCGTCACGTCCGGCAGACCGGCGTCCACCGGCGAGAGCGGCGCGGCGAGCGGCGCGTGCTCGGGCGCCGGACCGAGGTCGAGGCCGAGGGCCCCGACGGGGTCGGCCTCGACCTCGGCGCCGTCGACGATCGGGGTGTCGTAGGCCGGGTCCGGGCGGCGCAGGCCACGGCGCCACCACGGCACGTGGTCGCCCTGCGGCACGTCGCTCTCGTGCAGCCCGAAGCTCGCGAGGTCGCCCGCGTGGACGCCGTCCGCGACGGCGTCGGGCTCGGGCTCCTGGTCGGCCTTCGCGCCGCGCCGCTTCTTCGGCGCGGGCTCGGCCTCGCCCTCGGGCGCGTCCTGCGCGACCCGCGGCGGCAGCCCGAAGAGGTAGCGGTAGAGGTCGCCGAGCCGCTCGGGGAGCCTGTTCGGCGGCGTCCGGGTGAGCACGAAGAGGCTGAGGACGAGCAGCACCACCGCGACCGCGATCGCGAGCGGCGCGTTGCCGACGCTGAGCAGCGGCGACGCGAGCAGCCAGCCGGCCACCCCGCCGCCCGCCCGGATCGCCGCGACGCCCTGCTCCGGCTGCGGGTTCCCACCCGCGACCTGGCAGATGGCGGAGCTCGAGACGACGAGCATGCCGCTGCCGACGCCGATGCGCCCGTTGTCGTGCACCGACGAGGGGTGCCGGAACAGCCAGAGCGCGAGCAGCGCGAAGAACACGGGCAGCGCGAAGGCGGCCTGACCGAAGAGCCCGCCGAAGGTGAACTGCTCGATGCCGCGGACGATCGCGTTCGTGCGGAGGAACCACTCGGCGGCCCCGCCGAGCACGGCGAGGATCAGCAGCAGGAACGGCAGGCCGTCCCGGCGCTGCTCCCGCTCGAGCGTCTCGGGCCCGAACGCGCGCGCGGCGCCGCCCGCGACGTGCGCGGCGCCGAGCCATGCCTTCGTCGCGACGGTCTCCTGCGCCATCCCCGCCGGGTACGCCTTCGTGCCGTTGGCGCTCTTCGCCCGACTCGAGGTGGTGGTCCTCGAGCGGGTCGTCGTCGCGCCGCTCCGCGCAGCGGTCGCGCGGGCAGCGCCTCCCCTGGTGCTTGCAGCCATGCGGGTCAGGGTAGGCCGACGGGGGACACGGATCGACGAAGCGGGCACCCCTCTTCCGGGGGGCACGGGGGCCGTGGGCTCGCGGAGCCGAACGTCCCGTCGACCAGGCGCTCCGCTTCCGGCGGCGCGGCGCGGCGGGGCCGCGCGCCCGGACGGATCGGCAGCCGGCGCTCAGGCGGTGGTATCACCGGCGCCGCCGAGGGGACATGGAACCGCGTGCAGGCGGTCCACCCCGTGTCGGCGCAGAAGGACGATCTGCACCGACACGGGGACGGAGCACCTGCACGCGGTATCGGTCGTGCCGCCGCACGGAAGCGGGTCAGGCGGTCGCCGGCTGCTGCTCCGCGAGCAGCGCGTCGATCTGGCCCATGGCCTGCTTGAGGCCCTCCTCCATGCCCATGTCGAGCATCTTCTGCAGCTGCTCCACCGACTCGAACGTGCTGACGAACCGCACCCGGGTCCGCTCCCCCGCCGGCTCGAACTCGGCGTGCATGCGCGTGAAGCCCATGGCGGGGTCGGGCTCGCCGGAGTCGTCGGCGAACGCGTCGTCGACGGTGAACGAGCGCGGCTCGTCGACCTCGCGGACGATCCACATGCCGTGGGCGCGCTCGCCGTCCGGTCCGGTCATGAAGTAGTGCGAGCGGGCGCCGGGAACGAGCTCGTGGCGCACGAACGTGGCAGGCCAGCCGGGAGGGCCCCAGTGGCGCTCGAGGCGGCGCGGGTCGGCGTAGAGCGCCCAGACGCGCGCGACGTCGGCGGCGAACTCCGCCGTGACGGTCATGGTCTGCTGGTCGAGGTCCTTCTCGACGTCGAGGACGGGCATCGCTACTCCTTGGGTTCCTTCGTCGGACCCTCCGCGAGGAGGGCGTCCATCGAATCGATGCGGTGCCGCCAGAGCGCCTCGAAGGCGTCGAGCACCCCGCGTGCGCGCGCGAGCCGCTCGGGCTCGGCGTGCACGCGCTGCTCGCGGCCGTGCCGCGTCTTGCCGACGAGTCCCGCCCGCTCGAGCACGGCGACGTGCTTCTGCACGGCGGGCAGGCTCATCCGGTACGCCCCCGCGAGGGCGGACACGGACTGCTCGCGCTCGATCACCCGGACGAGGATGTCGCGCCGGGTGGCGTCGGCGAGCGCCTGGAAGATCCGGTCGATCTCCTCCTGCGACGGCTCCGCATCGATTTGTACAACCATTTGGTTGCACGTTAGACCCAGACGTCATCGGCCGCAAGAGGCGGCCGCGCGGCGGTGCTACGCGCTGACCACCACGGGGATGATCATCGGGCGACGTCGGTGCTTCGTGTTCACCCAGCGGCCCACCGTGCGGCGCACCACCTGGCTGTACGAGTGCAGGTCGCGCGCGCCGTTCCGGGCGGCGTCGGCGAGCGCCTCGAGGATCTGCGGGCGCACGACGTCGAACACCTCGTCGTCCTCCGCGAAGCCTCGAGCCTGGATCTCGGGCCCGACGATGACCCGGCCCGTCGCGGGGTCGAGGGCCACGAAGATCGAGATGAAGCCCTCCTCCGCGAGGATGCGGCGGTCCTTCAGGTCGGCGTCGGTGAGCTCGCCGACGCTCGAGCCGTCGACGTAGACGAAACCGAGGTCGAGCTGCCCGGTCACCGTCGCGAGGCCGTCCTTCAGGTCGACGACGGTGCCGTTGTCCGCGATGATCACGCGGTCCTCGGGCACGCCGGTCTCGGTCGCGATCTTCGCGTTCGCCACCTGGTGCCGGGCCTCGCCGTGCACCGGCATGGCGCCCTTCGGCTTCAGGATGTTGTACGCGTACATGAGCTCCCCGGCGGACGCGTGCCCGGAGACGTGGACGCGGGCGTTGCCCTTGTGCACGACGTTCGCGCCGAGCCGGGTGAGGCCGTTGATCACGCGGTAGACGGCGTTCTCGTTGCCCGGGATGAGGCTCGAGGCGAGGATCACGGTGTCGCCCTCGCCGATCTCGATCGAGTGCTCGAGGTTCGCCATGCGCGACAGCACGGCCATGGGCTCGCCCTGCGACCCGGTGCTCATGTAGACGATGCGGTCGTCGGGCAGGGTCGCGGCGCGCTTCGCGTCGATGAGCACGTCGCCCGGCACCTTCAGGTAGCCGAGCTCGGCGGCGATGCCCATGTTCCGCACCATGCTGCGACCGATGAGCGCCACCTTGCGGTCGTGCGCGTACGCGGCGTCGAGCACCTGCTGCACGCGGTGCACGTGGCTCGAGAAGCTCGCGACGATGACGCGGCGCGGCGCCTTCGCGATGACCTCGTCGAGCACGGGCCCGATGGAGCGCTCGAGCGGGGTGAAGCCCGGCACGTCGGCGTTCGTCGAGTCGGCGAGGAACAGGTCGACGCCCGCCTCGCCGAGACGGGCGAAGGCCCGCAGGTCGGTGAGCCGGTCGTCGAGCGGCAGCTGGTCCATCTTGAAGTCGCCGGTGTGGAGCACCGTGCCGGCGGTCGTGCGGATCGCGACGGCGAGGGCGTCGGGGATCGAGTGGTTCACGGCGACGAACTCGAGCTCGAAGGGGCCGAGGCGCTCGACCTGCCCCTCCTTCACCGTCAGCGTGTACGGCTTGATGCGGTGCTCCTGGAGCTTCGCCTCGATGAGCGCGAGGGTGAGGCCCGAACCGAGCAGCGGGATGTCGCGGCGGAGGCGCAGCAGGTACGGCACCGCGCCGATGTGGTCCTCGTGACCGTGCGTCAGCACGACCCCGACGACGTCGTCGAGCCGGTCCCGGATCGGCGCGAAGTCGGGGAGGATCAGGTCGACGCCCGGCTGCTCCGTCTCGGGGAAGAGCACGCCGACGTCGACGATCAGCAGCTTGCCGTCGATCTCGAAGACGGTCATGTTGCGCCCGACCTCGCCGAGGCCGCCGAGCGGAACGATGCGGAGCGTGCCGCGCTGCAGGGCGGGCGGCTCGACGATCTCGCCGCGCATCAGCGGGTCGTCCCGGCGACCTTGGGCAGCGCGCCGCCGGCGGCCGCGTTCCGGTCCGGACGGAAGTTGCGGAAGTCCGCTCCCGTCACGTCGCGCACGAGCGCGAGGTCGTCCTCGATCACAGCGGCCTCCGATTCCTCAGGTCCGACCAGGGGTAGCCGCACGCGCGGCGACGAGATGCGGCCGAGGCCGTGGAGCACGTACTTCGCGGCGACGGTGCCGGGCACGTGCGTCATGACCGCGCGCACGAGCGGCTCGAGGAGCCGGTGCTGGGCGGTCGCGGCGGCGAGGTCGTTGCCGTTCACGGCGTCGACGATGCGGCGGTAGGGCGCGGCCGCGATGTTCGCGGTCACCCCGATGAGCCCGGAGGCGCCGATCGCGAGGTGCGGCAGCACGTTCGCGTCGTCGCCGGAGAAGTAGAGGAGGTCGGTCTGGTTCAGCACGCGGCTGACCTCGCTGAAGTCGCCCTTCGCGTCCTTCACCGCCACGATGTTCGGATGCTTCGCGGCGCGGAGGATCGTCTCGTAGCGGATCGGCACCCCGGTGCGTCCGGGGATGTCGTAGAGGATGACGGGCAGGTCCGTGGCGTCCGCGACCATGCGGAAGTGCGTGAGCAGGCCGGCCTGCGTCGGCTTGTTGTAGTACGGCGTGACGATCATCACGCCGTCGGCGCCCGCCGCCGCCGACTTCTTGTAGAGCTCGATGGCGTGCGCGGTCTCGTTCGAGCCGCCGCCCTGGATCACCTTCGCGCGGCCGCCCGAGACGTCCTTCGCGACCTCGACGAGCCGCACCTTCTCGGGGTCGGTGAGGGTGCTCGTCTCCCCCGTCGTGCCCGAGACGACGACGCCGTCGGCGCCCGCGCTGATGCAGGAGTCGATGTGCCGCTCGACGTCGTCCCACGCCACCTCGCCGTCGGCGGTGAACGGCGTCACCAGGGCGACGAGCACCTGGCCGAAGGGGTTCTCGGGCACCCGAGGAGCCTACCGGCCCCACCTCGGCGCGTCCCGGCGGTGTCCGCTCGCGGGCCAGATGGGTATGCCCTCGGGACATCTGCGGCCGGACGAGCGCGGACGGATGTCCCGGACGGCCGACGGCACGACACCGGGACCGCGAAGGTCAGGGGGCGACGCGGCCGTTCGCCGTGAACGCGGCCGCGGTGTGCGGCATGAGGCCCGCCCAGTG
Source organism: Amnibacterium sp. CER49 (assembly GCF_029846255.1). GTDB lineage: Bacteria > Actinomycetota > Actinomycetes > Actinomycetales > Microbacteriaceae > Amnibacterium. The sequence continues at coordinate 780,851 of NZ_JARVWQ010000002.1, forward strand.
CTGCTCCATCTGCTCGGCGACGAGCTCGATCTCGCGCTGCGGGAAGGAGGGGAACGTCGACTCGGGGTGCTTCGTGCGCAGCGAGAGGAAGTTCATGAGGCTGCGGGCGTTCATGGTCACGTACATCGACGAGTAGAGGTTGAGCGGCAGCACGATGCGCGCCACCTCGCGCGCGACGCCCGCCTCGAGCATGCGCCGGTACGCCGCGTAGGCCGCGAGGCTCTGCTCGCGCGAGGCCGCGTCGACGAGGGCGTGCTGCTCCGCGGTGCCGGGCTCGAACGAGTAGGCGCCCGGCTTGCCGACCTGGATGAGCGGCCGCGACTCGGCGGGCACGTAGAACACGGGCCGCAGCTCGCGGTAGCGCCCCGACTCCTCGTTGTAGGAGGCGATGCGGTGCCGCATGAACTCGCGGAACACGAAGATCGGCGCCTGCACGTAGAAGGTCATCGAGTTGTGCTCGAACGGGGATCCGTGCCGGTCGCGCATGAGGTAGTTGATGAGCCCTCGATCGCGGCGCTCGGCCGCGTCGCCCGCCGCGCCCTGCGCCGCCTCGAGCGTCTGCTCGCCCTGCGTCGAGACCCGTGCCGCGAACAGCACGTCGCTGTCGGCGGCGCTCGCGCGGACGAGCTCGACGGTCATGTCGCTGCGGAACTCGGCCTCGGACTCGTCCATGGATCCGAGCCTATTGGGGTGCGCCGACGCCCGATCGGACAGGGAACGCCCCCTACCCTTGCCCTTCGTGACCGCCTGGATCGGCCTGCTGCTCGGGGTGGTCGCCGCCGTCGTCCTCGGCCTGCTGTGGCAGCGCGGGCAGGGCCTGCGCCGCGGCTCCGGCGAGCGCATCCGCCCTGCCGAGGTGGCGCTGCCGGGTGATGCGTACGGCCGCCGCGGCACCCTGCTGCTCTTCACGTCGCCGCAGGACGTGCAGCGCGACCGTGCCCGCGCGGTGCTCGCCCACGCCGCCGCCGAGCGGCCGGGCATCGCGGTGGCGGAGGTCGACCTCGGCGCTCGCGGCGACCTCGCGGGCCGCTACGCCGTCACCCTCACGCCGACCGTGTTCGTCCTCGACGGCGACGGCCGCCTCCGCGCGCGTCTGAAGGGGCTGCCGACGCCCACGACGCTCACCGAGGCGCTCGCCCGGACGGCGCCGCCCACCTGAGGCGCGCCGACTACGCTGCCGCCATGGCGAGCAAGCGCGTCCCGGTGCCGCCCGCCAGGCCGGCTCCGACGCCGGCGGCCGCCGCGCCGCCCACCGCCCGGGTCCCGCGGCCGGTGCCGCGCCGGCCGCTCTCGAAGGACAGCAGCCTGCGCGTGCTCATCAGCGGCGCCTCCGGGATGATCGGCGTCGAGCTGCAGCGCCGGCTCGCCGATGCCGGGCACGCCGTCCAGAAGCTGGTCCGCCGGCCGCCGCGCGCCGAGAACGAGTTCAGCTGGGCGCCCGACGCGAAGATCCTCGACTTCCGGCTGCTCGAGAACGTCGACGCGGTGATCAACCTCTCCGGGGCCTCGCTGAACCACGTGCCGTGGACGACGAGGTACAAGGCGCAGATCCTCCGCTCGCGCGTGCGCTCGACCGAGGCGCTCGTCGAGGCGATGCAGATGACCTCGTCGCCGCCGCCGGTGTTCCTCTCCGCCTCCGCGGTCGGGTACTACGGCGACCGGCCCGGCCTGGCGCTCACCGAGGAGTCGCCGCGGGGGCAGGGCTTCCTCGCCGACGTCGTCGAGGCATGGGAGGCCGCGGCGCGGCTCGCGCCGCAGCGGACCCGCACGGTGCTGCTCCGCACGGGCGTCGTCCTCGGCGAGGGCGACGGGGCGCTGAAGCCGCTGCGCCTCGCCACCTCGGTCGGGCTCGGCGCCGGGGTCGGCTCCGGACGCCAGCACTGGGCGTGGATCTCGCTGCACGACGAGGTCGGCGCGATCGTGCACCTGCTGACGAGCGGGCTCGAGGGCCCGGTGAACCTCGTCGGGCCGGTCCCCGCGACCGCGGACGACATCACGAGGCGGCTCGCGCGCGACCTGCACCGGCCGCACGCGCTGCGGCTGCCCGGCCGCGTCGTCGAGCTGGGCATGGGCGACCTCGGCCGCGAGCTGCTGCTGCCGAGTCAGAAGGTCGTGCCCGAGCGGCTCGAGGCCGACGGCTTCGTCTGGCGGCACCGCACGAGCGACGAGGCGATCGACGCGGTCACCGCGCCGGGCCGAGGCTGATCGCCCGGCGCACCGCCGCCCGGGCGCGGCGGCGGTCACCGCTCGCGTCGTAGGCGAGCCCGAGGCGCAGCCAGGCGCGCCAGTCGTCCGGCCGCGCCTCCGCCGCCTCCCGGTACGTGTCGAAGCGGCGGTCGGCGGCCCCCCGGTCGACGCGCCCGCTGGGGCGCCGGGGCAGGTCGGCGAACGGCAGCGGCTCCTCGGCCGCGAGCCGGCGCACGAGGCGGTTCGCCGCGGCGCCGAACCGGAACTCGCGGACGAGCGCCCAGGCGCCGAGCACCGCGAGCAGCGCCAGCGCGACGCCGATGCCGATCCCCACGGCGCTGCCGCTCGCGAGGAAGGAGACCGCCCGCTGCCCGACGAGCACGAGGTAGAGCGCGAGCAGCGCCCCCATGAGGAGCGCGCCGCCGAAGCCGCGCACGTCAGTCCGCCGGCGGCAGCAGCAGCCGCTCGAGGCCGACGACGACCCCGGCGATGCGCGGCAGCGCCTGCAGCGCGATCCGGATGCCCGGCGCGTACGCCACTGGCGACGTCGTCTCGGTCCGGATCGTGAGCAGCTCCCCCTGGCCGCCGAGCAGCACCTCCTGCCGAGCGAGCACGCCCGCGAGGCGCAGCGAGTGCACGGGGATGCTCCCCACCTGCTGCCCGCGTGCCCGCTGGTCGGTGTGCGGCGCCGACACGGGACCGAGCTCGGCGCGCGCCGCGTTCATCCGCTCGGCCGTCGCCACCGCGGTGCCGGACGGCGAGTCGGCCTTCGCCTCGTGGTGCGCCTCCACGATCTCGATCGAGTCGAACCAGCGCGCCGCCTGCTCGGCGAACACGCCGCCGAGCACCGCCCCGACCGAGAAGTTCGGGACGATCAGGATGCCTGGCGCGTCGGGCGGCAGCGTCGCGCGGAGGGCGGAGACCCGGTCGCGCGACCAGCCGCTCGTGCCCACGAGCAGCGGGCGCCGGGCCTCCACCGCCGCCTGCGCGACGCGCGGCGACACCTGCGGCAGCGTCAGGTCGACGACGAGGTCGGCCTCGGCGACGCGCGCGAGGTCGTCGCCGGCGTGCAGGCCGAGACCGATCTCGTACCCGTCCATCCCCTCGACGACGTCCGCGACGAGCCGGCCCATCCGGCCCGTCGCACCGACCAGGGCGATGGCGAGCGTCACGGGCGGCGAGCCTACCGAGGCTGCCTAGGCTCTGCTCCGTGCAGCTGCGCGAGGTCTCCCCCACCGACCCGCGACCCGCGGCCCTGCTCGACGCCTACTTCGCCGAGCGGGCGGCCGGCTTCCCGGGGCCCGGCCCCTACCGGCCGGCACGACCCGACCCGGCCGTCTTCGCACCGCCCCGCGGGGTCTTCCTCGTGCTCGAGGACGACGGCGCCCCCGTCGGCTGCGGCGGGATGCGCCCGCTCGCCGACGACGACGCGGGGCCGCGGAGCGAGGTGAAGCACCTCTACGTCGTCCCCGGGGCGCGCGGTCGCGGCCTCGGCAGGCGGCTGCTCGCCGAGCTCGAGGCCCGCGCCCGCGCGGCGGGCGTCGCGACCCTCGTGCTCGACACGAACCGGTCGCTCGAGGCCGCCGGCGGCCTCTACCGCAGCGCCGGCTTCGTCCCGGTGCCGCCGTACAACGACAACCCCAACGCGACCGACTGGTACGGCAAGCGCCTCGTCGCCGGGTCCTGAGCGCGTCCGCTAGACGAGCGGCACGTCGGGCAGGCCCGTCCGCAGCTCGAACGGCAGGTGCGCGAGGTCGTTGTGCGTCACGAGCACCGGCGGCCGCCCGGACCGCACCCGGAGGACCGTGAGCCCGCAGTGCGCCTGGTTCACCCCGAGCCAGCGCCAGTCCGGCGCGTCGAAGACCTGGCGCACGAACCAGGCGATCACGAAGTTGTGGGTGATGAGCAGGTCGTGCCGCTCATGCGCCCCGGGCTGGAAGAACTCGCCGACCGCGTCGGCCATCTGCGCGCGCCCGGCCTCGATCTCCTCCGGCGTGATCGCGGCGAACCACGAGTCGAAGGCGCGCGGCGACTCGGGGCTCGGGCCCGACGGCACGCAGTCGAAGAGCAGCGCGGACGCCTTCGGCTCGACCGCCGGGAGCATCGCCCCGAGGATCGACGCGGTCTCGGTCGCGCTGCGGGTCGGCGCGTACCAGGCGCCCGTCAGCGGCAGGCCGCCGAGCCGCGCCGCGAGGAGCTCTGCCTGCCGCCGGCCCCGCGGGGACAGCGGACCGTCGGTCACGCCGTGCTCGGCGTCCCGGTGCTCACCGTGGCGCACGAGGTACAGGTATTGCGACATCGCGGCATCGATCGTAGGCGGCGGTCCTGAGCAGGAGCGCGCGACGCCCCCGGACTGGGGCGTCCCCCTGAAGGGGTAGGACAGACCGTTCGGTCCACTCCGCTGATAGCGTGCTGGGGCTGCACCGCGGAAGGGGACACACGTGAGCACGCCTCCTCAGACCGCCCGCCGGCCCTCCACCGCGCGCGTGCGCCTGCTCGAGGTCGCCGACGAGCTCTTCTACACCGACGGCATCAACGCGGTCGGCATCGACCGGATCATCGCGGAGGCCGGCGTCACGAAGGCGACGTTCTACAAGCAGTACGGCTCGAAGGACGCGCTGATCCTCGAGTACGTCGGCGGTCGCGACCGGCAGATCCGCACGGCGCTCGAAGACCTCGCCGACGACTCCCCCGATGCCGGCAGCGTGCTCGCCGCCCTCGTCGACGCCGTCGTGGCCGACACCGCGCGCCCCAACTTCCGCGGCGACCCGTTCCTGCACGCGGCGGCCGAGTTCCCGCAGCCGTCGCATCCCGTGCGGCTCGTCGTCGCCGAGCACCGCGACTGGTTCACCGGCTTCCTCGAGGAGCAGCTGCGCGGGGCGGGCCACCCGCAGCCGGGCGCCGCCGCCGACGAGTTCTACCTGCTGCGCGACGGCGCGATGTCGGGCGCGTACGCGGGCGACGTCATCGCCGCGACGAGCGCGTTCGTGCGCGGCGCCGGCCGGATCATCGCCGAGGCGTCCCGCTAGTCGTCCGAGGCGCGGTCGAGCGCGGTCGCCTCCGACCTCGTGAGGTGGACCCCGGCGGCGGCGACCGCCGCCGCGAGCCCGGCCGGGTCGCGCACCGGGACCACCGGCGCCACGACCTGCGGCTTCGTGAGCAGCCAGGCCAGCGCCACGGTCGCCGGCGCGACGGCCCGCTCCGTAGCGACGACGTCGACCGCCGCCAGCGTGCGCACGACGCGCCGCGGCAGGCCGCGACGGCTGCCCGCGAGCGCGGCCGGCACCGGCAGCCGCGGGAAGACGCCGAGCCGCTGCCCGACCGCGATCGGTGCCACGCCCCGCTCGTAGCCGGACCGCTCGACGAGGCTGTACACGGGCCGCACGGCCTCGAACCGCGGCAGACCGCGCTGGGCGGCCGTGATGCGGGCCTCGAGCAGCCGGTCGCCGCCGTGGCCGCCGCCCGCGAGCACCCGGACCTTGCCCGCCGCGACGAGCGCGCCGGCGGCGACGAGGGTCTCCTCGATCGGCACGCCGCGCTCGTGCTGGGCGAAGCCGAGCACGTCGATGCGATCGACGCCGAGCAGGCGCAGCAGGCGGTCGACGGCGGCGGGCAGCCGCGCGGCGGGCAGCGACGCGGCGCCGATCTCGGCGGAGAGCAGCAGACGCTCGCGCCGGCCGCCCGCATCGAGCAGGCCGCCGAGACGGCGCAGGGTCTCGTCGTCGCCGTCGGCGACGTCGAGCGCGTTGCCGCCCGCCGCCAGGTAGCCGTCGATCACGGACGCGGCGGCGACGGGATCCGGGAACGCTGCGGACGACAGCAGCACGGGGTGGAAGGCGAGCCCGGTGTCGCCGAGCGGCCGCAGCCGGAACGGCGGCGACGGCGGATCGAGCAGCGGCCGGGTCTCTCGGGCCGCGAGGTCGCGCTGCGCGCGCGTGACGACGCCGAGCGCCTCGGCGACCGCGGCCTCGCCGCCGGTGCGACGGGCACCGCTCCGGGCCTCCGGGTCGACCGTCATCGAAGGGCCTCCTGTCGGGAGATCCTACGGGCGGCCTCCGTCGACGCGGCGGCGGCGTCCCGAGAACCTCGGGGCCGGGGGCTGCCGCAGCGGATCCGATGCCGGCGGCAGCCCCCGGGTCTCCCCGAAGAGATGTGTCGACGCCCCCCAGCGGCGACAGGTGAGCCGGCGATGTCCGCCCCCCAGCGGTGGGGCTTCTCAGCACCCGTACCGATCCGGCTCGCGGTCAGCCTACGGCCGGTGCCCCAGGAAGCGTCAGGACCAGTTCGGGGGGCGTCAGCGGTCGGAGACCGCGTCGAGCCGAGCGACCTGCTCGGGCGTCAGCACGAGCGAGGCCGCCGGCATCAGGTCGGCGAGCCCGCGGGCGTTCGGCACCCGCACGAGCGGCGCGGTGACCATCGGCTTCGCGAGCAGCCAGGCGAGTGCGACACGGCCGACGTGGTGCCCCACCTCGAAGGCGATCTGGTCGAGGACCGAGAGCACGGCCTGCCCGCGGCGGTTCACGTACCGGAGCGCGCCGGTGAACAGCGGGGAGGCGGGCCGGTCGTGCTTCGAGCGGAAGTCGCCGCGCAGGTAGCCGGAGGCGAGCGGCATGCGGGCGAGCACGCCGAGGTCCTGCGCGAAGGCGATCGGGGCGATGTCGGTCTCGTAGGGCTCGCGCTCGAGCAGGTTGTACTCCTGCAGCAGGGTGCTGATGCCCGGGATCTCGAGCCGGCGCGCGACGGCGACGGCCTCGCGAAGCCCAGCGGGGCTGAACGTGGAGGCCGAGAGGTGCGCGACCTTGCCCGCGCGGACGAGCTCGGTGGCGGCGGTGAGGCTCGCCTCGATCGGCGTCGACGGGTCCTCGCCGTCGAAGCTGAGCAGGTCGATGTAGTCGGTGCCGAGCCGCTCGAGCGAGGCGTCGACCGCGCGCCTGATCGAGTCGGGCGCCAGCCCGGGGTTGTCCGGGTGCTTGCCGATCTTCGTCGCGATGACGAGGCGCTCGCGGTAGTGGTGCCGGGCGAGCCAGCCGCCGATCATGACCTCGCTGCGGCCGCCCGCGTAGTGGTCGGCCGTGCTGATGAGGTCACCGCCTGCGGCGTAGAAGAGGTCGAGCATGCTCGCGGTGGCCTTGGCGTCGGCCGCCCAGCCGAAGACGCTGCCGTCCAGAGCGATCGGGAAGACCGCCATGCCCGTGTCGCCGACGCGGCGCGACACCGGACCTGCAGCGAGACTCGTCACCGCTCTCCCATCACAGGAATCTGAACCCGGGCAGTATCCCACTCCCAGGAATGCTGCGAATCGATCTTGACAAAGGGAGGACCGCGCGGTCCTGTTCGCGGTCCTCCCTCTGGAAACGGGGTCGGTCAGACCGCCGCGGGCTCCTCCATCACCGGCGTGAGCGACAGCTTGCCGCGGTCGTCGACCTTGGTGATCTCGACCTGGACCTTCTGCCCGACGGCGAGCACGTCCTCGACGTTCTCGACCCGCTTGCCGCCCGCGAGCTTGCGCACCTCAGAGATGTGCAGCAGGCCGTCCTTGCCGGGCAGCAGCGACACGAAGGCGCCGAACGCGGCGAGCTTCACCACGGTGCCGAGGAACCGCTCGCCCACCTCGGGGTTGTGCGGGTTCGCGATCGCGTTGACCGCGCTGCGCGCGGCCTCGGCGGACGGGCCGTCGACGGCGCCGATGTAGACGGTGCCGTCCTCCTCGATCGAGATGTCGGCGCCCGTGTCGTCCTGGATCTGGTTGATCGTCTTGCCCTTGGGGCCGATCAGCTCGCCGATCTTGTCGACCGGGATCTGCACCGAGATCACGCGCGGCGCGGTCGGAGCCATCTCGTCCGGGCCGTCGATCGCCTGGTTCAGCACGGAGAGGATCGTGAGGCGGGCCTCACGCGCCTGCTGCAGCGCGCCGTCGAGCACCGACGACGGGATGCCGTCGAGCTTCGTGTCGAGCTGGATCGCCGTCACGAACTCGGCGGTGCCCGCGACCTTGAAGTCCATGTCGCCGAGCGCGTCCTCCGCGCCCAGGATGTCGGTCAGGGTCGCGTAGCGGGTCTCGCCGTCGACGGTGTCGGAGACGAGGCCCATCGCGATGCCCGCGACCGGCGCCTTGAGCGGCACGCCCGCGTTCAGCAGGGCGAGCGTCGACGCGCAGACCGACCCCATCGAGGTCGAGCCGTTGCTGCCGAGCGCCTCCGACACCTGACGGATGGCGTACGGGAACTCCTCGCGCGCCGGCAGCACCGGCACGAGCGCGCGCTCGGCGAGGAAGCCGTGCCCGATCTCGCGGCGCTTCGGGCTGCCGACCCGACCGGTCTCACCGGTCGAGTAGGGCGGGAAGTTGTAGTGGTGCAGGTACCGCTTCTTCGTCACCGGGGACAGCGAGTCGATCTGCTGCTCCATCTTCAGCATGTTGAGCGTGGTGACACCGAGGATCTGCGTCTCGCCGCGCTGGAAGATGGCGGAGCCGTGCACCCGCGGGATGACACCGACCTCGGCGTCGAGCGGGCGGATGTCCTTCAGGCCCCGGCCGTCCATGCGGACGCCCTCGGCGAGGATCCGGCCGCGCACGACCTTCTTCGTCACCGACTTGTAGGCGCCGGACACCTCGTTCAGCGCCTGCGCGGGCAGCTCGCCCGCCTCGACCTTCGCGGCCACGGTCTCCTTGACGCGCGACTTGAGGGCGTCGTCGGCGTCCTGCCGCTCGACCTTGCCGGCGATCTGGTAAACGGCCTGCAGGTCCTCGAGCGCGAGGTCCTCGACGACCCTGTAGGTCTCGTCGGAGTAGGGCAGGAAGACCGGGTACTCGCGGGTCTCCTTGGCGGCCTGCGCCGCGAGCTGCGCCTGGGCCTCGACGAGGACCTTGATGAACGGCTTCGAGGCCTCGAGCCCCTGGGCCACGACCTCCTCGTTCGGCTTCTGGGCACCGGCGCGGATCTTCTCGAACGCGGTCTCGGTGGCCTCGGCCTCGACCATCATGATCGCCACGTCGCCGCTCTCGGTGACGCGGCCGGCCACGGTCAGGTCGAAGACCGCGTCCTCGAGCTGGGCGTAGGTCGGGAAGGCGACCCACTGGCCGTCGATCAGCGCGAGGCGCACGCCGGCGATGGGGCCGGAGAACGGCACGCCGGACAGCTGGCTCGACGCGCTCGCGGCGTTGATCGCGAGGGCGTCGTAGAACTCGCCCGGGGCGATCGACAGGACCGTGATGACGATCTGGACCTCGTTGCGGAGGCCGTTCACGAACGACGGGCGCAGCGGCCGGTCGATGAGCCGGCAGACGAGGATCGCCTCGGTGGAGGGGCGGCCCTCCCGGCGGAAGAACGAGCCGGGGATCTTGCCCGCGGCGTACGAGCGCTCCTCGACGTCGACGGTCAGCGGGAAGAAGTCGAACTGCTCCTTCGGCTGCTTGCTGATGCTCGTGGCGGACAGCAGCATCGTGTCCTCGTCGAGGTACGCGGCGACGCTGCCCTGCGCCTGCTGGGCGAGGCGGCCGGCCTCGAAGCGGATGGTGCGGGTGCCGTAGCGCCCGTTGTCGATGACCGCCTCGGCGGACTTGATCTCGGGACCTTCCAAGAGGTCGCTCCTTACCTTGATCGGTAGGAGCAGACGGACGATGCAGGAAGGAGCGTGGCAAGCCGCGGGTCGGACACCCTGGCCGGATGCCTCGCGCCGGAACGGCTCCTGGTCATCAGTAGAAGAACGCGGCCCCCGTGCGGCGAGGCACGGATCCGAGATCCACCACTAACGACCAGCTCCCTGCCGGTCTGCTCCACGTCCTCGGAGGATTCCGGGGACGGCCCCATGGTACCAGCCCGGTGACGGCGCCTCTCGGCGTCAGGTGGTGCGGCGCCCGACCATGCGGGCGCCGGCGACGACGACCACGACCGCGACGGCCGCGCTGAAGGCGACGAGCACCGGCACCGCGGGCGCGACGGCGAGCGCGAGCCCGACGGCGAGCACCGGCACGGTGAGGCCCACGTAGGCGAGCAGGAACATCGCGGCGAGCACCTCGCCGCGGGTGTCCGGCTCGGCGACGCCACCGGCCACGTCGAGCGACGCCCGGAACAGCAGTCCCACCCCGGCCCCGGCGACGAGGCCACCGGCGACGAACAGCCAGAGCACCACCGCCAGCGCGGCGACGGCGAGCCCGGCGAGGCCGGCCACCATGAGCACGACCGCGGTGAGGAGGCGGGCCCGCAGCGGCACCGCGGCGAGCACGATCTGCGCGACCGCGGCGACCGCGAACACCCCGAAGGGCACGGCGCCCGCGACGAGGCGCGAGCGGGCGTCGAACTCGCCCGCGAGGAACGTCGGCGCGAGGGCGGAGAACAGCCCGAAGACGGCGAACGCGGCGAAGGCGGCGGCTCCCGCCGCGGAGAAGTCGGCACGGCCCTCCTTCGGCACGGCGAGACGCTGCGGCCGCCACGGCCGACGCGTCCGCTCGACCGTCTCGGGAGCGAGCAGGGCCGCGACGGCGGCGAGCACCAGCACGACGAGGGACAGCGCGTACGGCGTGACGAGCGGCGCGGGCGCCACCTGCGCGAGCACGCCGCCGACGAGCGGACCGATCCCGAGGCCGCCGATGTTCGCGACGACCGCGACGGCCGCGGGCACGGCGCCCGACCGCCCCGGCCGCCCGCTGCGCCACAGCTCGCCGAGGTGCGCGGTGGCCGACGCGGTGAGCGCGCCGACGCCGAGCCCCGTGACGAGGCGCGCGACCAGCAGGCCCGGCACGCTCGGCGCGACGAGGAACAGCACCGCGGCGACGACCTCCGCGGCGAGGGCAGCCAGCGCGAGCGGACGTCGGCCCAGCCAGTCCGAGACGTGCCCGACGAGGTAGAGGCTGACGGCGACACCGACCGCGTAGGCCGCGAAGATCACGGTGGTGAGCCAGGTCGGGAAGCCGTCCCGCGACTGGTAGAGCGCGTAGAGGGGCGTCGGCACCGTGGTGAACGCCATCGCGGCGAGGAACACGGCGGCCGTCGTCCAGAAGGCCGCGGCCGCGGGCAGCCGCGGGATCCGGGCGTCGGCGGGGGTCACATCCGGGACGAGCACGCGGTGCGCCCGCGCTGTTCCGGCGTTCGCCCGGCTCGCGGCCGATCGTCAGGCGGGACGGCCGCCTACGATGCGGAGCGATGTCGGAGCCGACCCGGACCACCGCCGCCGATCCCGCGGCGGTCGCCGCGCGGCTGCGGGCCGCCGGCAGCGTCTTCGCCGAGGAGGAGGCCGCCCTGCTGCTCGCCGAGGGCGGCGACCTCGAGCCCCTGCTCGCGCGCCGGATCGCCGGCGAGCCGCTCGAGGCGGTCGTCGGCTGGGCCGCGTTCTGCGGCCTCCGCATCGCCGTCGAACCCCAGGTGTTCGTGCCCCGGAGGCGCACGGAGCTGCTCGCGCGGGAGGCCGCCGCGGCGCTCCCCGTGGGCGGGACCGTCGTCGACCTCTGCTGCGGCACGGGTGCGGTCGCCGTCGCGATCGCGGCGCTCGCCGCTCCCGGCGAGCTGCTCGCCCTCGACGTCGAGCCCGCCGCGGTCGCCTGCGCGCGGCGGAACCTCGAGCCGCTCGGTGGAACGGTGCTGCTCGGCGATCTCTTCGCGCCGCTGCCGGCGCGGCTCGAGGGCCGGGTCGACGTGCTCGCCGTGAACGCCCCGTACGTGCCGACGGCGGGCATCGCGACGATGCCGCCGGAGGCCCGCGACCACGAGCCGCACGTCGCCCTCGACGGCGGACCGGACGGCCTCACGGTGCACCGACGGGTCGCCGAGGAGGCCCCGCGCTGGCTCGCGCCGGGTGGGACGGTGCTCATCGAGACGAGCGACGAGCAGGCGGAGGCGACCGCCGCGCTGCTCGCCGCGGCAGGACTCGTCGTGACGATCCGCCACGACGAGGAGATCGACGGGACGGTGGCCCTGGGCCGCCGGGAGGGAGCGCGATGAGCGCGACGACGGACCCGGGAGGCGTCCGGCTCGGGGCCTGGGCGACGCTCGGCGAGCCCCGCGGCGCCGCCGCGCTCGAGGCCTCCGGGCTCGACTGGCTGCTGCTCGACATGCAGCACGGCCACTTCGACGACCGCGCGGTGCGGGAGACGCTCGCGCTGCGCCGCTCGCCACTCGTGCCGCTGCTCGTGCGCCCGCCGTCCGACGATCCCGCGGGCATCGGCAGGGCCCTCGACTCGGGCGCCGACGGCGTGATCGTGCCGCTCGTGGAGTCCGCCGCTCAGGCGGAGGCGGTCGTGGCCGCCGCGCACCTCCCGCCGCGCGGCGGCCGCAGCCTCGGCCTGCTGCACGGCGTCGATCGCGTGCCCGGACCCGGTGGCCCGAAGCCCTTCGTCGCCGTGATGGTCGAGACCGCCGCGGGCCTCGACCGCGTCGAGGAGATCGCCGCGACGGCCGGCCTCGACATGGTCTTCGTCGGCCCGTTCGACCTCTCGCTCGCGCTCGGCACGACCATCCCCGCGCTGCTCGAGGAGCGGGACGGCGTGCTCGCCCGCGTCCTCGCGGCCTGCCGGACGGCCGGGGTGCTCGCGGGGGCGTTCGGGGCCGGGCGACCCGAGGCGTTCGCCCGGCTCGGCTTCGACTGGGTCGCGGCGGCGCTCGACACGGAGCTGCTCGCGTCGGGCGCGGCGCTCGCGGCGCGGGTGCGGCGCTCGATCGAGGGGTAGCCGACGCTCGATCGATATCGCTTTCCCGAACGCCGGCTGGGAGAACGTCGAGCCTCGGCGGGATGCGGACCGAGCGCCGCTACCGTGCGGGCATGACCGACCGGAGGAGCGACCCGGCTCCGACCACCCCCGAGAACGACGGCGCCACGCACGACGGCGCTGCGGACGACGGCGCGACCCGCGCCTACCCGGCCCGCGCCGAGACGGCCGACGACGGCGCCACGCGCGCCTACCCCGCGGCCGACCGGCGGCACGACGACGCCACGACCGTGCTGCCTGAGCGCTCCGCGGTCGCTGCGGGCGGCGACGCCCGCAGCGACTCGCCGCGCACCGACCCGGTCGCCGAGCGGCTGCGTGTCCTCGAGCGGGAGCGCGAGGAGTTCGGCGGCATGCGGTTCTGGACCGCCTTCTTCGGCTGGCTCACCGCGACCGGCATGACCGTGCTGCTCATCGCGGCGGTCGGCGCCGTCGCCGCGCTCTTCGGTGCGCAGAACCTGCTGCGGACGAGCGGTGCGCAGACCGCGGGCATCGCGAGCGCTGTCGCGCTCGTCGTGATCCTCTTCGTCGGCTACTACTGCGGCGGTTACGTCGCCGGGCGCATGGCGCGCTTCAGCGGGGCGAAGCAGGGGCTCGCCGTCTGGCTGTGGGCCGTGATCATCGCCGTGCTGCTCGGCATCGTCGGCGCGGTCGCGGGCACCCAGGCGAGCATCGTCGGGCAGCTCGGCAGCATCCCGAACCTGCCCCTCAGTCCGTCGACGCTCACCGCCGCCGGGGTCGTCACCGCGGCCGTCGTGCTCGTCGTCATGCTGATCGGCGCGCTCCTCGGCGGCCTCGCGGGCATGCGCTACCACCGGCGCGTCGACCGCGCCGGCCTCGCCGCCTCCTGACGGGAGGCCGCCTCGGCTCAGCCGAGCTTCGCGAGCAGCTCCGCGTCGGACGGCTCCACGAGGTGCGAGCCGTCGGGGAAGACGATCACGGGGATGTTGGGGCGGCCGCTGATCTCGATCGCGCGGTCCGTGGCCTCCTGCGACGCCGCGACGTCGACGTACTCGTAGGCAGCGCCGGCGCGGTCGAGCACCGACTTCGAGCGACGGCAGTCGCCGCACCAGTCGGCGCCGTACATCGTGATCGTGTCGTTCGAAGTCATGCCACGAGCGTAGATCGGGCCGAGGAGATCGCCGCGCCGCCATGGTCGAGGCGGTCGACGGGCGCGCAGCCGCGGCTCCGTATGCCGTGCGGCCCGGTCAGCCGTCCCGGCCGTCGCGCGACGCGAAGGCCGCGAGCGCCTCGAGGTCCGAGATCGTCCCCGTGAGGTACGTCTCGGCCCACGCGCGCGCGTCGGGGTAGCCCGACGCGACCACCCCGTCGATCGCCGCCGCGACGTCGTACTCGGTGCGACGCAGGGTCACGCGGCCGTCCTCGAGCAGCGCCCAGTGCGCGCCCGCCCGGCCGTACGGCATGCCGACGCTCCCCGGCACCACCACGAGCCGGCCGTCCACGAGCCGCACGAACGGCATGTGCGTATGCCCGCCGACCACGGTCCGCACCGCCTCGGGCACGTCGGCGAAGGCTTCGGCCCAGCGCGCAGGCCGGGTGTCGACGAGCAGCACCTCGTCGTCGGCGCGCGGCGAGCCGTGGCAGAGCAGCACGGGACCGAAGCCGGCGACCTCGAGCACGACCGGGTGCGGCAGACTCCGGAGCAGGGCGACGTGCCGCGGCTCGAGCACGCCCGCCGCCCACGGCACGATCGGATCGGGGACGTCGACCGGGCGGCCGTCGACGAGGTCGACGAGCTCGCGGTCGGCGTTGCCGCGCACGAGCACCGCCCGGTCCCCGAGGCCCGCGAGCCGGTCGAGCACCTCGCGCGGCTGCGGCCCGGAGGCGGAGTCGCCGCACACGACGATCCGGTCGGCGCCCTGCACGTCCGGCTCGGCGAGCACGGCGTCGAGCGCCGGCAGCACGCCGTGCACGTCCGCGAGCACGGCGACCCGTGAGGCCACGGTCATGCCGTCACCCTACGGACGGCCGCCGTCGGTCGCACGGCGGTCGAGGCGGCGCGCGGCGGCCCGCTCGACGAGCAGGTCGCCGACGAGCACCGCGAGGGCCACGGCGGCGCCGAGCACCGTGTCGCCCAGCCGCTCGAGCATCACCGCGCCGACGGGCTGGCGGGCTCCGGCCTCGGCGATCGTGAGCGCCAGCGGCGTGATGAAGAGCAACGCGACCCCGTAGTGCCGCACGACGACGAGCTCGGTGACGAACTGCAGCACCGCGGCGACGAGCGCGAGCAGCAGCCCCGCCGGCTGCAGGAGCGCGACGGCCGCGTAGAGCAGGAGTCCGGCGAGCGTGCCGAGCACGCGGTTCACGGCCCGCGCGCCGGTGAGGGCCCGGCTGCGGCCGGCCTGCAGCGCGGCGACGGCGGCGAGCAGCACCCAGTAGACCCGATGGACGCCGAGCGGGGCGCTCAGCACCGTCGCGGCGACGGCGGCGATCGCGAGCCGCAGCACGACGATCCGCGCGGCCGGGTCGAGCCGGAAGGCGACGGGCTCGACCGGCCGGTCGCGGTCCGCCAGGCGGACGCCGGGGATGAGGAGCGCGAGCGCCGCGAGTGCGAGGGCGAGCAGGCAGCCCGCGGCCTCCGCCGCGAGCACCACCCGGGCGTCGAGGCCGGCGCCGCCGAGCGCGCGTGGCGCGGTGAGCCGGATCGTCACCCCGGTCGTCAGCACCACGAAGACGAGCCCCGGCGGCCCGACGGCCAGCCCGGTGACGAGCACGGCGCCCGCGACCGCGACCGCCGCGAGCACGACGTCCGCGAGGACCGGGTTCCCCGCGGCCGCGGCGCCGAGCGCGGCCACCGCGAGCAGCAGCGCCTGCAGCACCGGGAGGCGCCTGAGGCGCGCGACCCGGTTCATCGACGTCAGGTACAGCGAGGTGAGCGCTCCGCTCGACGCGAGCAGGCCGAGATCCGCCCGCCCGGCGAGCGCCGGCAGGCCGATCGCGAGCGCCATCGTGAGGCCCGCCTGCGTCGCGATCGCGAGCCGCGGCGGGTTCGGCCCGGGCCGCACGACGGCCCGGGCGACCGCGCCGGCCCGGGAGCGGAGCGGGACGGCGCCGCTCACGCCGCCGCGGGCACGGCCTGCGGCAGGCGGGCTGCGAGCAGCTCGAGGGTCCGCTCGCGGGCGGGCACCCGGTCGGCGGGGTCGGCGCGACGGGCACCGGCGGCGGGGCTGATCATCACCTCGTCGACCTCGTGGCGCTCCGCGAACCGGGCGAGGCGCTCGGCGACGTCGTCGGCGTCGCCGATGAACCAGCGGCCCCGCATCGTCGCGACGAGGTCCTGCTGCGGCTCGGTCAGCGGCGTCTCGAGCGCGTCCTCGACGACGTCGAGCGCGGTGAGCGGCGTGCCGGTGCGGAGCCTCGCCATGTGCTGCAGCTGCGGCAGGGCGAGCCGCGCGGCCTCGTCGGCGGTGTCGGCGGCGACGACGTTCGCGGTGAGGAACGTGCGCGGGGCGTCGAGCGTCTCGCTCGGGCGGAACTCGGAGCGGTACAGGTCGAGCGCTCGCTCCGTGCCCTCGCCGGAGAAGTGGTGCGCGAAGACGTAGGGCAGCCCGAGCCGGGCGGCGAGCGCGGCGGAGTAGTCGCTCGAGCCGAGCAGCCAGATGTCGGGGCTCGACGAGGCCGCGGGCGTCGCGCGCACGACGTACGACTCCCCCGTCGCGAGCCGGAGGCCGGCGCCCTCCGGCCCGAGCAGCATGCCGATGTCCTGCACGGCGCCCGGGAAGGCGTCGACGTCGCTCGTGTGCCCGCTCGAGCGCAGCAGCGCGGTGATGACGGGATCGCTGCCGGGGGCGCGCCCGATCCCGAGGTCGATCCGCCCGGGAGCTGCGGCCTCGAGGGCGGCGAACTGCTCGGCGACGACGAACGGCGCGTGGTTCGGCAGCATCACGCCGCCGGAGCCGAGCCGGATGCGCGAGGTGCGGCCGGCGAGGACGCCGAGCAGCACCGGCGGGTTCGTCGAGGCGACCGAGGGCATGTTGTGGTGCTCCGCGAGCCAGTACCGCGCGAGGCCGAGCTCGTCGGCCCGTGTCGCGAGCGCGATGGTCGCGGCGATGGCGCCGGCCGAGGTCTGCCCCTTCCGCACGGGCACGAGGTCGAGGACGGAGAGCGACAGCACCATGTCCTCCCGCAACGCACCGCGCCCGGTCCCGCATTCCGCCCGCCCGTTCTGGGGCCTCCCGCCCGCTCGCCGCTGCGGCTTGGATTCTCGTGCGGCCATCCGTCCGGACGCCGCGATCCGCCTCTTCTTGCCGTCAGGACCACTCGATGACCGTCGCCGCGTCGACCGCGCGCCTCCCCGACGTGCTCCAAGGCGCCTGGGCCCGGCTGATCGCCGCATCGGCCGTCGTCACGGTCGTCACCGTCACCGCGGTCGTCACCACGGCCGCCGCTCGAGCGAGCGGCGAGGACACCGCTCACCGCACGCTCGACGCGGTCCGGTCGGCGCTCACGGTCGAGCACGAGGCCGGGGCGGACTGGCCGAGCGACCTCGTGCTCGCCGGGACCCGCGTGGTCGACATCGACACCGGCAACGTCATCGCGGGCGTGCCGACGGGCGTCACCGTCGACTACGTCCGCAGCGTCGACGGCGAGCAGATCCTGCTGACGATCAGCGACCGCGGCGCCTCGGCCACGTACGACTCGGCGCACCCGCTCTCCCACTGAGCCGCTGCTCCGGACCGGGGCACCGCAGGCGCGTCTGGAAGGATCGCCCCCATGGGCACCTTCCCGCTGTCGGCCGCCGGTCCGCGCGTCCGCGAGGTGATCCGGCACGAGACCGCGCGTCGGCGCAGCCTCCGCCTCCTCTCGCGCGAGCCGCTCACCGACACCCTCGTCCGCTTCACCTTCGGGGGCGACCTCGAGGGCTTCACGAGCCTCGGGCCGGAGGATCACGTGAAGGCGTTCTTCCCGGTCGCCCACGGCATGGTCGGGCGCGACTGGACACCGAGCGAGTTCCGGCCGGTCGGCGCCTCGAGCGGACCGGAGCTCGACCTCGACCTCGTCGTGCACGGCGACGCGGGGCCCGCCACCGCGTGGGCGTCGCGAGCGACGCCGGGCGACCAGCTCGAGATCGGCGGCCCGCGGGGCTCGCGGCTCGCGCCGTCCGGGTTCGGCAACGCGCTGCTCGTCGCGGACGCGACGGGCATGCCGGCGCTGCGCCGCTGGATCCGCGCGCTCGCAGGCGTCACGCCGGTGCACGCGGTGCTGTTCGGCGACGACGAGTCGCTGCCCGGCTACCTCGACGGCACCGAGGGGCTCGCCGCGACCCCGCAGGTCGCGTCGGCGCCCCGGTACGACCTGCTCGAGGTGCTGCAGGCGCAGGACGTCACCGCCGACACCTTCGTCTGGGCGGCGGGCGAGGCGAACGCGCTCATCCCCGTGCGGCGGTGGCTGCGCCGCGAGCTGGGCCTGCCGAAGGAGCACCTCTCGCTCCACGGCTACTGGAAGCAGGGCGTCGCGGGCCTCGACCACCACGCGCCGCTCGACCCGAGCGATCCGGAGTAGCGCCGCTACCCGAGGATCGACGGCCGGTCGTCGTTCGGGTTGCGGTCGGCGAGCGCCCGGGCGGCGACGACGAGGGCGATCACGCCGATGACCGCGCGCAGCGCGGTGAAGACGAGCAGCGCGATGCCGGTGGCCTCCTCGCCCTCCGCGACGAGCAGCCCGCCGATCGCGGCGAGCACCGCGTCGCCGACGAACGAGATGCGCAGCCAGAACAGCAGCCGGCTCGACGGCGTGACCGGCGGCCGCTCGCGGCGCCCGGACGGCTCGTCAGAACCCGGTGGGGGCGTGCGGGACGTAGTGCTCCTCCAGCGCCTGCAGCTCGTCGTCGTCGAGCTCGAGCGCCTCGGCGGCGATCGCGTCCTCGAGGTGGTGCGGCTTCGTCGCGCCGACGATGGGCGCGGTGACGGCCTCCTGCGCGAGCACCCAGGCGAGGGCGATCTGCGCCCGGCTCACGCCACGCTCGGCCGCGATGCGCGCGACCGCGTCGACGATGCGGCGGTCGGACTCCTCGGCCTGCCGGAACAGGGTGCGCCCGAACTCGTCGTTCTCGGAGCGGTCGGTCGTCGCGTCCCAGTCGCGGGTCAGCCTGCCGCGGGCGAGCGGCGACCACGGCAGCACGCCGACACCGGTCTCGAGGCAGTACGGGTGCATCTCCCGCTCCTCCTCGCGCATGAGCAGCGAGTACTGGTCCTGCATCGACACGAACGGGGTGAGCCCCTCGATGGCGGCGGTGTGCTGCATCTCCGCGAACTGCCACGTCCACATCGACGAGGCGCCGAGGTAGCGCACCTTGCCCGCCTTCACGACGTCGTGCAGCGCGGCCATCGTCTCGGCGACGGGCACGCCGTCGTCGTAGCGGTGGATCTGGTAGAGGTCGATGTAGTCGGTGCCGAGGCGCTTCAGGCTCGCGTCGACCTGCGTCATGATCGCGCCGCGGGAGAGGCCGGAGCCGTTCGTCCCCGGACCCATCCGGCCGTGCACCTTCGTCGCGATCACGACCTCGTCGCGCTGCGCGAACTCCTTCAGCAGCGTGCCCGTGATCTCCTCGCTCGAGCCGAGCGAGTACACGTTCGCCGTGTCGAAGGTCGTGATGCCCGCCTCGACCGCCCGGCGGAAGAACGGCCGGGAGGCGTCGAGGTCGAGGCTCCAGGCGTGGTTGCCGCGGTCGGGCTGCCCGTAGCTCATGCAGCCGAGCACCACGCGCGACACCTGCAGTCCGGATGTGCCGAGGTTCACCGTCTCCATGGCTCCATCCTGCGGCGGCACGGCTGGATGCGCACCCGGGTGCTCGCGCTAGCGGGTCCGACCCATCAGCAGGTCGACCCGCAGGCCCTGCTTCGTGCGGACCACCTCGACCGGGATCCGGGTCTTGCGGCCCGCGAGCTCGAGCCGGCTGATCGCCTCGCTCACCACGGCCTCGAGCCCGCGCGGCACCTGTCCGACCGGGCCGACCACCCGTCCCCCGGCGAACAGACGCACCTGCATGGGGGCGTCGACGCGCTCCTCCTCGATCGTCCGCGGTCCGATCGCCGTCTCGATCCCCTCCTCGCCGAGCAGCGAGGCGAGCAGGTCCTGATGCGGGTCGCTGCCGGCGAGCCGGATCGTCGTGCCGTTCGAGGACGGCACGAGATCGAACTTGTAGTCGTCGAGCGACCCCTTGCCCTGGTCCGTCTTCGCGAACGCGGGGTCGACCTGGGTCTTCCGGAAGAACACGGGACCCATTGTGGCAAGGCGGCGCTCCGGGCGTTCCTGCGGCGTGCTCTTATCGATCTCTTATGCACCAGGGGGCGCGCCGGGGAATGGACGGGGGCGTGCCCCGGTTGTCCTGGGCATGCAACGCAGGACCCCCAGG
The DNA here is from genome assembly GCF_029846255.1 of Amnibacterium sp. CER49. Taxonomy (GTDB): domain Bacteria; phylum Actinomycetota; class Actinomycetes; order Actinomycetales; family Microbacteriaceae; genus Amnibacterium. The sequence goes on from NZ_JARVWQ010000002.1 coordinate 801,109, forward strand.
ATCGCCGAAGAGATCGAGGACGAGTTCGGTACCGTCACCCGGTACCGCAGGCACCCCAACGGCCGCGGTCTCGTCGCCACGGACGCCTCGGTCGACCCGACGGCGTTCCTCGCCCCCAGCGTCTACGTCGAGTCGGGCGCGCGCGTCGGACGCGCGGCCCGTATCGCCGCCGGCACATGGGTCGACCGGGAGGCCGTCGTCGGCCCGCACGCCGAGATCGGCGCGGCCGTGCACGTCGGAGCCGCGGCCGTCGTCGGCGAGGGCGCGCGAGTCGGCAGCCACTCGAAGATCGGTGCCCGCGCGATCGTCGGGCCGGGTGCACGCATCGCGGCCGACCAGCAGGTCAGCGACGACGCCGTCCTCCCCGGGCAGTCGGCGTTCGGGGCCGCCGCATAACGCGTCCGCCCCTCGACGGGTTCGAGCGCCGGCAGGTCCGCCTGCCGGCGCTTCGTCGTTCCCGGGGGGTCCGGTGCTCAGCGGGGCAGCATCCCGCCGTCGAGCAGCACGGTCTTGCCGGTGAGGTAGCCGTTCGCGAGCATCGCGAGCGCGAGGTCGGCGACCTCGGCGGGCTCGCCGGTGCGCCCGACGGGGATCGCGGCGACCGTCTCCGCGGGAAGCGCGTCGCCCATGCCCGTGCCGCCGATCGCCGCCGGCGCGATCGCGTTCACGGTGACGCCGCGGGCGGCGTACCGCGACGACAGGAAGCCGACGAGCCCCTGCAGCCCCGCCTTCGACGCGGCGTAGTGCGGGCCGATCGCGCCGCCCGTGAAGGCGGCGACGCTCGAGACGAGCAGCACCCGGCCGAAGCCGCGCGCCGCCATCGCCGGCACCGCGGCCTGCGCGAGCAGGAACGGCGCCGTGAGGTTGACGGCGAGCGCGGCGTCCCAGTCCTCGCGCGTCGTGTCCTCGAGCGACCGGCGCTCCCCCGCCCCGGCGTTCGGCACGAGCACGTCGAGGGCGCCGTGCCGCTCCTGCACCGCCGCGACGAGACCCGGGAGCGCGTCCGCCTGCCGCATGTCGGCCTCGACGACGTCGACCCCGTCCGGCAGCCCCGACCCCTCGGCCCGGCGCGTCGTGGCGACCACCGTGAGGCCCGCCCCGCGCAGCCGTGCGACGAGCGCCCTGCCGATGCCGCCCGTCGCGCCGGTCACGAGCGCCACCCGTCCCTCGAGCTCGCTCATGACCCCAGCCTCGCCGCCGCCCCTCGAGGACGGCGCTCAGTCGCTCGGGGCCTCCATGTACCACTCCGTGAACGACCGGGCCCGCCCCTCGTCGTCGAGCCGGAGGATCCAGAGGTTCTCGTACGCGTCGCCGTCGGTGTACTCGGTGTGGCCCTGCACGACCGCGGTGTCGCCGTCGACGGCCACGACCTCCCACGTGAACTCGTGGTCGTCCGCGTCGTCCTGCGCCTCGAGCCAGGCGGCGAGGATCGCCTCCGACCCGCGCTCCGGCTCGTCCCACGGGTGGAACCGGTACTCGCCGTCGGGGGCGAAGAGCGCGCGGACGTCGTCGGGGTCGTTCGTCGCCCACGCCCGCTCGTAGCGGCGCACCCAGTCCTGCACGGCCTCGCGGTCGGTCATGCCGTCGGGCTTACACCAGGGTCCTGCGGGAACGGAAGAGGCCGCCCCGTCGGACTCGACGGGACGGCCTCCTGACACGTGTGGGGCGCGGTGCTAGCGGCGCAGGCCCAGGCGCTCGATCAGCGAGCGGTAGCGCGCGATGTCGATGTCCTGCAGGTAGCCGAGCAGCCGCCGGCGCTGGCCGACGAGCAGCAGCAGGCCACGACGCGAGTGGTGGTCGTGCTTGTGCTGCTTCAGGTGCTCGGTCAGGTCCTTGATTCGCGTGGTGAGCATCGCGACCTGCACCTCGGGAGAGCCCGTGTCACCCGGGTGGGTGGCGTACTCCTCGATGATCGCCCTCTTGGTGTCCGCATCCAATGCCATACGGGGCCTCCCTCTCTCTCGCTGCGCGGTGCCGGCGCACGATGCGCCGACGCTCTCTCTCCGCGGCCGGTGAACGGCGACCAGCGAGTCTACCGGATCCCGCCGGTCCCCCTCGCTCGCGGGGGGCTGCGCTCCCCCGCACGCCTCGGGTCGCCCCCTACGCTCGGTGCTCCGGCGGGGAAGGAGGCGTGCGTGCCCGGAGTGCTCGACGTCGTGCTCGTGATCGTGCTGCTCGCGTACCTGGTGCGCGGCTACCGGCTCGGCCTCATCAGGAGCGTCGGCGCGCTGCTCGGCATCGCGGCCGGAGCGATCGCGGCGACGTTCGTCACGCCGATCATCACCCGCTTCGTCGCCGACGGGCCGGCCCGCGTCGGCGCCACGATCCTCGTCGCGCTCGTGCTCGTCGCGATCGGTCACGCCGCCGGGGTCGCGGTCGGCTCCCTCGTCGTCGGGCCGCTGCTGAAGAGCCCCCTCGGCGTGATCGACCGCATCCTCGGCGCGGCAGCGAACGTCGTGGTCACGGGCCTCGCCCTCTCGGTGGTCGCCGGCGTCGTGGCGGCGCTCGGCGTACCGTTCCTCGCGCAGCCCATCGCGTCGTCGGTGGTGCTCCGCACCCTCGACCAGCTGACGCCCGCGCCGGTCGACTCGGCGCTCGCGCAGCTGCGCAGCGCCGTGCTCGGCAGCGGCATCCCGCAGCTCGGCCGGGCGCTCGGCGGCACGACCCCGAACCCCGCCGTCCCGAAGGTCGACACCGGCACCCCGGCGCTCGCCCGCGCCGCGCGGTCCGTCGTCAAGGTGACCGGCACGGCGTACGCCTGCGGGCAGGACCAGAGCGGCACGGGCTTCGTCGTCGCGAAGGACCGGGTGCTCACGAACGCGCACGTGCTCGCCGGCGTGACCTCCCCCGTGGTGCTGCGGCAGGACGGCACGCCGATCGTCGGCCGCGTCACGTACTTCGACCCCACCGCCGACCTCGCGCTCATCGACGTCTCGGGCCTCGATCGGCCCGCGCTGCCGATCGATCCCGTGCCCGCCATCGGCACCACCGGGGTGATCGACGGCTACCCGTTCGGCGGCCCCTTCAGCACCGGCGGCGCGAAGGTGCTGCAGGTCGGCACGACCGAGGTGCCCGACGTGGCCGGCCGCGGCACCAGCCCGCGCTCCCTCGCGACCCTGGCTGCGGACGTCGAGCAGGGCAACTCCGGGGGCCCGCTCCTCACGGCGGCCGGTCACGTCATCGGCATCGTCTTCGCGAAGAGCTCCACGACCGCGGACCTCGGCTACGCGATGACCCCGAAGCAGTTCGGCGGCGTGGTGGCGAAGGCGCCGTCGCTCACGAGCGCCGTCTCGTCCGGGGCCTGCACCCGCGACTGACGAGCACCGCGGCCCGCCACCGGATCTGCTCAGCGGCGTCCTCGCCACCGATCCGGTGCAGACGCGGAATCCGCTGCGGACGTCCGAATCGGCGGCACGCGCCGGAACTCAGGTCCAGCGGTCGCAGTCGCCGTGATTCAGGACCACCGGTCCTGAATCCGTGCCGCGGTCCTGAATCGCGGCGGCCTCCGTCCACCACGGATCCGGCTGAGCAGCGTCATCGCCACCGATTCGGCTCAGGGACAGGTTCCGCGGCGGGCGTCCGAATCGGTGGCGCGCGCCACCGGAACTCCGGCCCAGCGGTCGCGGGCGCCGTGATTCAGGACCACCGGTCCTGAATCCGTGCCGCGGTCCTGAATCGCGGCGGCGTCCGCTCACCGCGGATCCGGCTACTCGGGGTCGACGACCGCCAGGCGCTGCGTCGGGCGCGTCAGCGCGACGTAGAGCGAGCCGCTGCCGTCCTCGGCGGCGATGCGCTCCTCGTCGACCACGACGACCGCGTCGAACTCGAGGCCCTTCGCGATCCGGGGCGGCAGGACGGAGACCTTCGCGCGGAGCCCCTCCGCGCCGTAGCCGACCGGTTCCGGCATCGCCGTCGCGAGGGCGTCGTGCAGCGGACGGACGAGGGCCTCGGGCGCGATGACGGCGACCGTGCCGTCGGGATCGGCGTCGCGGTCGCGGCGCACGGCCTCGACCGCGGACCGGACGAGCCCGTCGACGGGCACCCGCCGGAGGTCCGGCGGCACCTCGCCCTCCCGCACGGAGCGCGACGGCGTGATCGGCAGGCCGTCGGCGAGCGCGCGGGCCTCGGCGAGCGCCATGATCGCTCGAGGCGTGCGGTAGTTCACCGTGAGCTGCTCGAGCCGGAACGTGTCGCCGAGCGCCGAGATCGCGTCGGCCCACGACGCGGGCGGCCGCGAGGTGGAGGCCTGCGCGAGGTCGCCGACGATCGTGAAGGACCGCAGCGGCCCGCGGCGGCGCAGCAGCCGCCACTGCATGGGCGACAGCTCCTGCGCCTCGTCGACGACGATGTGCCCGTACGTCCAGCCGCGGTCGATCGCTGCGCGCTCGGCCGTCGTGAGGAGCTCGCCTGGATCGGCGAACCCGTCGGCGAGCGACTCGGCGGACACGATGCCCTCGACGCCCATGTTGCGGATCGCGGCCTCGGCGTTCTCGAGGTCGCGGACGCGCTGCGCCTTCGCGGCGGCGCGACGCGCGTCCGCGCCCGCGTCGAGCTCGCCGAGCAGCTCGGCGGCCTCGTCGAGCAGCGGCACGTCGGCGACCGTGAACGGGGCCGATCGCGCGCGCGCGAGCGCGTCTCGGTCGTCCTGCCGCCAGTCGTGCGTCACCTGAGCGAGGTAGGCGGGGCGGGCGTACAGGTCGCCGAGCAGCTTCTCGGGCGTGAGCGGCAGCCACGCGGTGTTCAGCAGCACCTTCACGTCGTGCGCGGTGCGCAGGTCCTCGCGCAGCAGCCGGCGGTCCTCGTCGTCGATCGTCGTGCCGCGGGCCCCGACCTTCTGCACGAGGAGCTCGGTGAGGTCGGTGAGCGCCTCGCGCACGAAGGTGTTGCGGGCCACGTTGTGCGGCTTGCGGGTCTGCTGCGCCCGGCGCAGCGCACGGACGATCAGCTCGGGCGGCACGACGAGGCGCTCCCCCTCGACCCGGATCTCGGTGGCCTCCCGCGGCGCGACCTGCCGGGCGTGCACCGCGCGGCGCAGCACCGAGATCATCGCGAGGCGCCCCTTCAGCTCGGCGACGTGCGGGGCGTCGAGCGCGCTCGCGTCCACGCCCGGGTACAGCTGCCCGACCGTGCGGAGCACCACGCCGCTCTCGCCGAGCGACGGCAGCACCTGCTCGATGTACTGCAGGAAGCTCCGCGAGGGCCCGACGACGAGCACGCCGTTGCGGGCGAGCCGCTCCTTCTGGGCGTAGAGCAGGTAGGCGGCGCGGTGCAGGGCGACCGCGGTCTTGCCGGTGCCGGGGCCGCCCTGCACGACGAGCACGCCGCGCGCCTCCGAGCGGATGATGCGGTCCTGCTCGGCCTGGATCGTCGCGACGATGTCGTGCATGCGCCCGGTCCGCTGCGCGGACAGCGCGGCGAGCAGCGCCGACTCGCCCGTCAGCATCGAGTCGTCGGTGATGTGCTCGGGGTCGAACACCTCGTCCTCGATCGCCGTGACCCGCCGCCCTCGGGTGGCGAGGTGCCGGCGCACCCGGATGCCGAGCGGGGTCGCGGCGGTGGCCTGGTAGAAGGCGCTCGCCTGCGGCGCCCGCCAGTCGAGCAGCAGCGGCTGCTGGTCGTCGTCGCGGAGTCCGATCCGCCCGATGTAGCGCAGCGCGCCCTCGTCGGTCTGCAGCCGGCCGAAGGCGAGCCGCTCGTCGACGTCGCGCAGCTGCTTCAGCCGGTCCTCGAAGAGCCGCGCCATCGCGTCACGCTCGCTGCGGGCCTGATGCGTGCCGGAGGCGCCGGCGCGGCGGGTCCGCTCGAGCTCGTCGAACGTCTCGGCCCGCAGGGCGTCGAGCCGTTCGTAGAGCGCGGACACGTAGTGCTGCTCGCGGGCGAGCTCGCCCTCCGCCGTGTCGGTCACGCCTGCACCTCCCGGGAGGAATCGCGGCCGACCAGTCTAGGCCGCGCCGGCGCGCGCTCCCGCGCTGCCCGCTCAGCCCGCCGGCAGCCAGGCCCGCGCGGCGGGTGCGAGCGGCTCCGTCCGGAACGCCCACTCGGGCAGCATCCCCGCGCCGAGCATCGTGCCGAGCAGCGACGCGAACGGGTACGCGGGGTCGGCGACGAGCGCGCGGTCGACGAATGCCGCTGCGATCGTGCCGCGGCCGAGCGTCCACGACAGCCACCCGGCGACGGTGAGCAGCGGCGCGCGGTCGGCCGGCGACAGGCACGCGGCGGCGCGCTTCACGGCGGCGATGCCGCGCTCGACGCGGTCGGGATCGGGTCGCACCATGTCGCCGCCGCTGAAGGCGAGCACGACCGGGTCGGTGGGCTCGACGGGCTCGGCCGAGACGAGGGTGCGCTCGCGGACGTAGGCGCCGAACTCCGGCCCCCACGCGAACTGCATCATGACGAGGTCGCGCAGCACCGGCAGCCCGGCGAGCGCCGCGAGCAGCGCGGAGCACGCGCACGGCCCGTCCGGATGCTCCTCGAGCATCCCCTCGATCGCCGCGCTGACGTCCAGACCGCCGAGCACCCGGCCCACGAAGCGCTCCGGCGCCGCCGCGGGCCCGAAGGCCCGCCCGCGCACACCCCTCGCGGGGTCCAGCCCGTGCACGCGGCCGGCGCCCTCCGGCAGCAGCTCCCAGCGCACGAGCGCGTCGAGGAAGACCTCGATCTCCGGCTCGGGGACCTCGGGCAGGCGCACCGCCTCGTCCACCTCGAGCAGCCGCGTCCCCTGCGGGGTCGGACCGATCTCGGCGAGCGGGCGGCCTCCCACGGGCTGGGCCGGGTCGAGCAGGGAGCCCCAGCCGTCGGCGGCCACGACGAGGAGGTCCCGCACGTCGAGCCCCGCCTCGCGGGCCCGGCTCGCGACACGCTCGAGCAGCGGCCACGGCGCGCGGGCGAACGGGAGGCCGGTGTAGACGACGGGCACGACGCCGTCGACGCGCTCGACCTTGCAGAGCATGCCGACGGCGGTCGTCGCGAAGCGCTTCCCGACGCCGCGCGCGCTCGAGACGGGCAGGTCGAGCCGGAGGGCGCCGGCGGTGCGCCGCCCGGTGAAGGCGACGAGGACGAGGCTCTCCTGCGGGGTGCCTCCGGTGAGCGCGGGGACGAGGCCGAGGAACGCCGCGGCGTCGTCGGCCCGGACCACGTCGGGGTGCTGGTGCTGCATGGCGGGCAGCGTGGCGGCTGCGCGGCCGCTCCCGGCCGCCCTCCACATCGAGCGCCCGCGCGGGGGCGGCCGGAAGCGCCTGGGGAGGAGTGGATCAGGCGATCGTGCGGATCGCGGCGATCTCCCGCTCGGGCAGCGCGGCCCGGCCGCCGAGCCCCGTCAGCTCGAGCACCACGCCGACGCCCGCGATCGTCGCGCCGGCGCGCTCGAGCAGCGTGCAGGTGGCCGCGACCGTGCCGCCCGTGGCGAGCACGTCGTCGAGCACGAGGATGCGGGCGCCGACCGGGAAGTCGTCGTGGCGCACCTCGAGCGACGCGGAGCCGTACTCGAGGTCGTAGTGCACGGCGAGGGTCGCGGGCGGCAGCTTGCCCGCCTTCCGCACCGCGAGCACGCCGCTGCCGCTCGCGTAGGCCGCGGCCGCCGCGAGCAGGAACCCGCGCGCCTCGATGCCCGCCACGAGGTCGAAGCGGCCCGCGAACCCCCCGACGAGCTCGTCGGTGATGGCCTTCAGCGCCTCCGCGTCGGCGAGCGTCGGCGTGAGGTCGCGGAACAGCACCCCCGGCACGGGGAAGTCCGGCACCACGGCCGTCAGTCGGTCGACGAGGTCGGCGGCGCGCGTCACCGCATCAGCCTAGGAGGCGCGGTTGCGGCGCTCCGGAACGGCCCGGAAAAGGATTCATCGCCCGGTGGTGCGGCGCTGCCTGCAGCTCGCCCGGGCGATGAATCGACTCGCTCAGTGTGCGCCGGGCGCCCCGCTCGCGCAAGGCCGCCCGGCGCGTCGCTCAGGCGTTCAGGAGGTCGATCACGAAGATCAGCGTCTGCCCGGACAGCCGGTGGCCGCCGCCGGCGGGACCGTAGGCGAGCTCCGGCGGGACGGTGAGCTTGCGGCGGCCGCCGACCTTCATGCCGGGGATCCCGCGCTTCCAGCCCTCGATGAGGCTCGTGAGCGGGAAGGTGATCGACTGCCCGCGGCTCCACGACGAGTCGAACTCCTCCCCGGAGTCGTAGTCGACGCCGAGGTAGTGCACGGTCACCGTGCCCCCGGGCTGGGCCTCGGCGCCGGAGCCCTCGACGATGTCCTCGATCACGAGGTCGGTCGGCGCGGGGCCGGTGGGCGGGTCGAGCTCGGGCTTGCTGTTGAGATCGGTCATGGCAGCAGTCAACCGCAGGAGGATTCCGCAGCGCCTGGGTCCGGCGACGAGGATGGGGACCTCCATGGATGCAGCCCCCCGCCGCCGCGGCGCCCTCGTCGACCTCGAGCCGATCACCGCGAGCGCCCCCTTCGCGCGGCTCCTCGCGGGTCGCAGCATCGCCGGGATCGGCAGCCAGCTCACGATCGTCGCGGTCGGCCTCAACGTCTACGCGCTGACCGGATCGACCTTCGCGGTCTCGCTCACGGGCGTCGTCGCGCTCGTGCCGATGATCCTCGCCGGCCTGTACGGCGGCATGCTCGCCGACGCGTTCGACCGCCGGGTCGTCGCGCTCGTGTCCGGCCTGCTCTCGTGGGCGTCGACGGTCGCGATCGCGGTGCTGTCGTGGGCGGGCGCCGAGACGGCGCCGTCGCTCTACGTGCTCACAGCGGTGAACGCGGTGGCGACGACCGTGCTGCTCGCGACCGAGTCGGCGATCACGCCCCGGCTGCTCCCGGCTCGGCTGCTGCCGGCCGCGGCCGCGCTCGGCGGCATCTCGACCGGCATCGCGGTGACGCTCGGTCCGGCGCTCGCGGGTGTGCTCGTCGCCGCGGTCGGGTACTCGTGGTGCTACACGGTCGACGCGGTGCTCTTCGTCGCGGTGCTCCTCGGCGTGCTCACCCTGCCCGCGCTGCCGCCTGCGGAGCACGTCGACCGGCCCGGGCTCGAGTCGCTGCTCGGCGGGATGCGCTTCCTGCGCGCCGCGCCGAACATCCGCGCGAGCTTCCTCGTCGACATCGTGGCGATGACCTTCGGGCAGCCGCGCGTGCTGTTCCCCGCCGCGGGCGCGGTGCTCCTCGGCGGCGGCGCCGTCACGGTCGGCGTGCTCTCGGCCGCGTACGCCGTCGGCGCGCTGCTCAGCAGCGTGTTCTCCGGCCGGCTCGGGGCCGTGCGGCGGCAGGGGCGCGCCATCGAGCTCGCGATCCAGGCGTACGGCGCCTGCATCCTGCTCTTCGGGGCGGTGCTCGGGGTCACGGGGCTCGGTATCGCGAGCGGGGTCGCGCCGCCGCCGCCCGCGGTCGACCTGCCCGCGATCGCGCTCGCGACGCTGCTGCTCGCCGGTGCGGGCGCCGCCGACAACGTGAGCGCGATCTTCCGCTCGACGGTGCTGCAGGCCGCGGCGCCCGACGACATGCGCGGACGGCTGCAGGGCGTGTTCATCGTCGTCGTGACCGGCGGCCCGCGCATCGGCGACCTCTACGTCGGCGTCGTCGCCTCGCTCGGGCTGCTCTGGCTGCCGCCGGTGGTCGGCGGCGCGCTCGTGATCGTGATCGTCGCGGTGCTCGTGCGGCGGCTCGGCTTCCTCGCGTACGACGCCGCCGATCCGCGGCCCTGACGGGCGCCTGTCAGGAGACGAGCACCGCGCGGTCCGCCGAGATGCGGGCGAGCAGCTCCTGCTCGTCCGGCGTGCGGCCGACGCCCGCGCGCTGCCGCAGCAGCCGTTGGCGCGCGTGGCCGAGGCGGGTGGCGTCGCGGACGAACCGGCGCATCGCGAGGCGCTTGCGCCGCCGGTCGGGCTGCACGTCCGCCCAGCGCATCGCGTGCCGGCGTCCCGCCCAGGTCGACAGCAGCGCGACCTCGTCCGGCGTGAACCAGCCCGCGTCGGCGTACTCGCCGAGCCGGGCGCGGGTGATGGCCCGCTCGCGGGTGCGGACCGCGAGCACGACGGTGACGGCGATCAGGAAGATCGGCACCTCGATCGTGAAGTACCACCCGATCTGGCTGCGGGCGAGCGAGAGGCCGCCGTTCCAGAGCGCGTGCAGGATCGCGGCGGGGATCAGCCCGACCACGAAGTACCCGATCGCCCCGAAGCCGTTCGTGCGCTCGGCCGCCTTGCCGAGCGCGTAGCCGGTGCAGGAGGTGAAGAGCGCGTGCGCGAAGGGCGAGAACAGGCCCCGGGCGACGAAGATGACGGCGAAGTCGGGCCCGAGCCCGGTCTCGGCGAGCGTGCGCCCGAAGTAGAGGATGTTCTCGCTGAAGGCGAATCCTCCCGCCACGGCGGCGGCGTACACGAGGCCGTCGACGGGCCCGTCGAAGTTGCGCCGGTTGAACCAGAGCAGCAGCAGCACGCCGGTGCCCTTCGCGGACTCCTCGACGAGCGGCGCCTGCACGACCGCCTGCAGCAGGTCGTTCGGCCTGCCGCCGCTCGCGCCGACGACGATCTGCACGCCGAGGTCGAAGAGGAGCGCGACGACGACCGCGACGCCTGCGCCCCACAGCACGGCGAAGACGAGGGCGGCGCGCGGCTCCGGCTCCCAGCGGTCGATCCACCGCACGACGGCGAGCACGAGGAGGAACGGCACGAGGGCGGCGAGCCCCGCGATCGCGACGCCCAGCGTGCCGAGCCCGCTGATCAGGTAGAGCAGCACGGCCGCGCAGGCGATCGCGGCGATCGCGATGCCGAACACCGCGGCGACGACCGCCGCTGCGGACCCCGGCCGCTGCCGCTCCTGCCAGATCGGCTGCTGCGGCTGCGCCGGGCGGGCGAGGAGGCTCATCCCCCGAAGCGTCGCACGGGGAGACCGCGCACAGCGGTCTCGACCGCGAACATCGCGCCCGCGTGCGGGTACCGCTCGAGGTCCTCGTCGGAGAGGTGCTGGGCGGCCCCGCCGATCAGCAGGGTCGAGAGGTCCGGTCCACCGAAGGCGATCCCGGAGACGTGCGGCGCGGGCACCTCGACGCGCTCCATGACCTCGCCGTGCTCGTCGAGGCGGACGGCGACGCCCTCGCTGTACACCGCGCACCAGAGGTGCCCCTCGGCGTCCATCGCCGCCCCGTCGAAGTGGTGGCCGGTGGCGAAGGTCTCGAGCTCGCCGGGGCCGGCCTCGGGGTCCCACGGCGCGGTGTAGATCGTGTCGACCGCCGTGTCGGCGAGGTAGACGCGGGTGGCGTCGGGCGACCACTCGAGGCCGTTCGTCGTGCCGAACCCGCCCATCAGGTGATCGGTGCGGTCCTCCCCGACCCGGTACCAGCTCGCGTCGGGGTTCTTCTTGTCGCGCGTGAGGGAGCCGACGAGGAAGCGCCCCTGCGGGTCGGCCTTGCCCTCGTTCAAGCGCATGCCGGGCGACGGGTGCTCGACCGTGGCGAGCACCCGCGTCACGGCGCCGTCGGCATCGAGCAGCACGACGCGGTCGCCGAGCGCCGCGACGAAGCCGCCGGGGGCGGGCGCGAACGACGCGAGCGGCGGCCCGACCGTGAGCACCCGGTCGCCCGAGCCGTCGGCCGGGCCGTCCCACGGCGACACGTGCAGGAGCCCCTGCTCGATGTCGGTCCAGTAGACCGTCCCGTCGTCGTAGAAGGGACCCTCCACGAGGTTCGCGCGCACGTCGCGGAAGACGCGCACCTCACTCAGCACCGCACTGGCCATGGGACCAAGTGAAGGCCCCCGCTCTTGACCGCCGCCTGGGAAGCCGGTCGGCGGGCGCTGACCGCCCAGGGAACGCGTTCGTACGCTCTCGGGCATGGATCTCGGCATCGGCGGCAAGCGGGCACTCGTCTTCGGCGGCGACTCGGGCATCGGCTGGCACACGGCCAGGCGGCTGCTCGCGGAGGGCGCGATCGTCGTGCTCACCGACATCGACCAGGACCGCCTCGACCAGGCGGCGGGTCGGCTCGGCGCCCCCGACGGACGCCTCTTCGCCTTCGCGGCGGACGTGACGAAGCAGGACGACCTCGACGCGCTGAAGCGCCGCACCGAGGCGTCGGTGGGCGGGATCGACATCCTGGTGCAGGCGTCCGGCATCACCGGCGCGCAGGGCCTCTTCCACGAGATCGACGAGGAGGGCTGGGCGAGCACCATCGAGGTCGACCTCATGGGGCCGGTGCGCATCGCCCGCACCTTCCTGCCGCACCTGCGCTCGGGTGGCTGGGGCCGGCTCGTGTTCCTCGCGAGCGAGGACGCCGTGCAGCCGTACGAGGACGAGATCCCCTACTGCTCGGCGAAGGCCGGCGTGCTCGCGCTCATGAAGGGCATGTCGCGCACCTACGCGAAGGAGGGCCTCACCGTGAACGCCGTCTCGCCCGCCTTCATCCACACCCCGATGACCGACGCGATGATGGAGAAGTCGTCGAGGGAGCAGGGCATCTCGTTCGACGACGCCGTCGAGCAGATGCTCGAGACGAAGCGCCCCTTCATGGCCATCAAGCGCCGGGGCGAGCCCGACGAGGTCGCCGCGGTCATCGCGTTCCTCTGCTCGGCGGGGGCGTCGTTCGTGAACGGGGCGAACTACCGCGTCGACGCGGGGAGCGTCGGCAGCATCTGACGGCGGCGCATCACCCGGCGAGGCGCAGCGACGTCTCGAGCATGAGCGCGTGCACGAAGGCCTGCGGCAGGTTGCCTCGGAGCTGCCGCTGCTGCACGTCGAACTCCTCGGCGAAGAGCCCCGGCGACCCGGCGGCGGCCCGGTTGCGCTCGAACCAGCGGAAGGCCTCCACCCGGTCGCCGACCGCGTGGTGCGCGAGCGCGATCATGAAGCCGCAGAGCAGGAAGGCGCCCTCCTCCTCGCCGAGCGGCCGGCCGTGCGCGCGGAACCGGTACGCGTAGCCGTCCGCCGTCAGGTCGTCGAGCACGCGCTGCAGCGTCGCGAGGTTGCGCGGGTCGTCGGGCGCGAACGCGCCGCGGACCGCCGGCATGAGCAGCGCCGCGTCGGTGCCGTCGGTGTCGGGGTGCTGCTGCCAGTAGCCGTCGGCGTGGAGCGCCCGCGACGTCGCCTCCGCGGCGAGCGAGTCGGCGAGCCGCAGGTAGCGCGCGGCCTCGGCCGGGCCCTGCTGACGGGCCATCGAACGCAGCCCGGCGACGCAGAGCAGCCGCGACTGCGTCCACCAGCGGGGCTCCATCTCCCAGATGCCGGCGTCGGGGGTGTCCCAGCGCTCCCCGATCGCCTGCATGGCGAGGTTCGCGGCCCGCCGGCCGTCCGAGTGGAGCAGGCCCGCCCGCTCCCCCGCCGCGAAGAGCAGCAGGGCGTCGCCGAACACGTCGAGCTGGAACTGCCGGTGCGCGCGGTTGCCGACGACGGTGCGGCCGCCCGGGTACCCGGGGAGCGTGAGGTCGACCTCCGGCGGCATGGACCCGCCGTACGAGGTGTAGACGGGCTTCAGCCCGGGGCCGTCCTCGAGCACCCGGGCGGTGACGAAGTCGAGCGCCGGCTTCAGCAGCGAGGTGCCGCCGGCGGCCGCGTCGGCCTGACCGGCGAAGCACTGGTCGCGCAGCCAGGTGTAGCGGTAGTCGTAGTCGCGGGAGCCGCCGATGTTCTCCGGCAGGCTCGTCGTCGCCGCGGCGACCATGCCGCCGCCCGACGACGTGAAGCCGCACATGACCGCGTACGCCTGCTGCGCGTCGCGAGGAGCGATCGACGCGCTCATCGACGGCACGCGCTCCCGCCACGACTGCTCCGTCGCCGGCCACGCCACCTCGGCGCGCAGCGGCCGGTCGGGCAACGTCGTGCCGAGCTCGAGCACGAGGTCGCGCTGCTCGCCGGACTTCAGCGCGAGGCGCATCCGGATCACGCCGGACGTGTCGGCCTCGCCCTCGGCGGCGCCCTGGAACCGCCAGCGCAGGCCGTCGGCGTTCGTGCCGGTCCACACGCCGGCGTCGTCGCGCCGCACGCTCCGGGAGCGCTTCGCGCGGCCGTAGTCGCCGGACACGTCGAGCTCGACCTCGACGACGACGTCGCCGTCGGTGGCCTCGATGCGCCGCAGCAGCGTGAGCGTGTCGGGGTACGACGGCAGCGCGAGGGCGTCGAGCACCTCGACCCGCTCGGTGCGGCCGATCCAGCGGCTGTGGAAGATGAGGCTGCCGGGCTCGTAGCTGCCGCCCCAGATGCTGGGGCTCGCGGGTCGGACGCTGAACGTGCCGGCGCCGCCCAGCAGCTCCGCGAACACGGCCGGGCTCTCCCAACGCGGCGCGCAGAGCCACGAGATGCTGCCGTCAGGGGCGAGCACCGCCCCGCGCTCGCCGTCGGCGATGAGGGCGAGGTCGCGGATCGAGTGGGTCGAGAGCGGCGGCCGCGTCACAGCGCCTTCCCCGGGTTCAGGATGCCGAGCGGGTCGAACGCCGCCTTCACCCGGCGCGACAGCTCGAGCACGTCCTCGCCGAGCTCGCGCTCGATCCAGCGCCGCTTCAGCACGCCGACGCCGTGCTCGCCGGTCAGGGTGCCGCCGAGCGCCATCGCCGCGGTGAAGATCGCGTCGGCGGCGGACCAGACCGCGTCGGGGATCTCGCCGGGTGCGTGCGGGAGGGTCGGGGGGATCACGACGTTCGGGTGCAGGTTGCCGTCGCCCGCGTGCGCGACGGTGGGGATCGGCAGGCCGTGCTCGACGCTGATCCGCTCGATCGCGCGGAACATCGCGGGCAGCGCGCTGCGCGGCACCGCGACGTCCTCGATCAGCACCTCGCCGAGGCGCATGAACGCGGGGTGCGCGCTGCGGCGCAGCGCGAGCAGCCGCTCCCCCGTCGCCTCGTCGGTGCTGCGCTCCGCGGCGCCGCCCACCTCCGTGAGCAGCGCGACGGCGCGGGCGGCCTCGGCCTCGGCGGCGGCCCCGTCGGTGCGGACGAGCAGGAACGCTCCCCGGCCGGCGAGCGGCGTGGTCTCGCCGCGTGCGGCGTAGAGGGCGTCGATCGCGGCGCAGCTCGCGGCGTCCATCAGCTCGAGCGCCGCGGGCCGGAGCCCCGAGGCGGTGATGGCGGCGGCCGCGGCGGCCGCGTCCTCGACGCTCGCGAAGGTGCCGGCGACCGTGACCGCCGGGGTGGTGTCGATCCGGCGGAGCTTCAGCGTCGCCTCGACGACGACCCCGAGCGTGCCCTCGGAGCCGATGAGCAGCGCGGTGAGGTCGTAGCCGGTGACGCCCTTCACGGTGCGGCGGCCGAGCCGCACGAGACGCCCGTCGGCGAGCACGACCGCGAGGCCGAGCACGCTCTCGCGGGTGACGCCGTACTTCGCGCAGAGCAGTCCGCCGGCGTTCGTCGCGACGTTGCCGCCGACCGTCGAGATCGCACGGCTCGCCGGATCGGGCGGCCACCAGAGCCCGTGCGGAGCGAGCTCCCTGGCGAGGTCGTCGGTGACGACACCCGCCTGCACGACCGCGACCTCGTCCTCGACGTCGATCTCGAGCACCCGGTCCATCCCGGAGACGTCGAGCACGAGCGAGCCCGCGGTGCCGACCGACCCGCCGGCGAGCCCGGTGCCGGCGCCGCGCGGCACGACCGGGACCCGGTGGGCCGTGGCGAACCGCAGCGCGGCCTGCACGTCCTCGATGGAACGGGCCCGGACCAGGGCGAGCGGCTCGTCCGCCGTCGTCCAGCCGCTGCGATCCGTGCGGTAGGGCTGCAGCGCGCCCGGATCGGTGACGAGCGCTGGGCCGAGCCGCGTCGCGAGCTCGTCGAGGACCGGCATCCCCGCAGCCTACGAACCGCCGCTGGACGAGGGGACGCTCGCTACAGTGCGCGCTGTGACGGATCAGGCCGGACCGGGCGGCGAGCGGGTCGACGCGGACCCCGACGACGGCCGCGACGAGACCGCGACCGAGCGGCTCGACCGCAACTGGAACGCGCTGCTGCAGGAGCTGCGGGTCGTCGAGACGGGCACCCAGATCCTCACCGGCTTCCTGCTCACCGTGGCGTTCCAACCGACGTTCCGCGGGCTCGCGGCCCCCGAGAAGACGCTCTACCTCGTGCTCGTCGCGCTCGCGACCTCGGCGACGGTGCTCGCCCTCATGCCCGTGGCGCTGCACCGGACGCTGTTCCGGCAGCGGGCGATGGACCGCATCGTCGCCTGGACGGACGTCCTGCTCCGCGCGGCGCTCGCCGTGGTCGGGCTCGTCGTCGTCGGGGTCGCGGTGCTCGTGTTCAGCGTCGCCGCCGGGCCGGCGCTCGCTGCGGGAGCCGGAGTCGTGGCGCTCGTCGGGGTCGCCGTCGCGTGGTTCGTGGCGCCGGGCGTGCTCCGCGCGCGCTCCGGTCGCCGCTGACGGCCGGTCCAGAATCCGGGCCCACTGATTCGGTCGACCGCATCGGATCCCGCCTCTGATCCGAATCCGGTGCGGATACGCCGCTGGACCGAATCCGTGGCGAGACGGAACCCGCGGCGCGAGCAGGCTTCAGGACCGAGACCAGGATTCAGGACCCGGGGTCCTGCGACGGTGCGGCTCCGGCCGGACGGCCTGGATTCGGGCGACGTCCCGGTGACGGGCGCCACCGATTCGGTCGCCCGCACCGGATCCGGCCCCTGGCCCGAATCGCGTGCGGATGCGCCGCTGGACCGGATCCGCGGCGCGCAGGGCACGACGGCTCAGGCCTCGACCGACGCGTCCGGGTGCTGCCGGTGCACGGCGAGGCCGCCGCCGGTCTCCTGTCCGCCGTCGACGACGGACGCGAGCAGCGCCCGCACGGCGGGACGCAGCGTGCGGAACGCCGCGTCCGCGACCGCTGCCTCGGGGCTCATCGCGTCGATGCCGCGCGACTCGAGGGCGTCGCAGACGGCGCCCGCGGCGAGCAGGTCCTCGGCCGCGAAGCGGAGCGCGTCCGAACGCGGCGCACCGGCGCCGACGAGGGCCACCATCGTGCGCTGCTGCCGCGCCTCCTGCAGCGCGAGGATCCAGACGGCCGCGTCGACGGCGCCGGCGAGCCCGGTCGAGATCACCGCGCACCGCTCCGGCAGGTCCCGGAGCGGCACGTCGACGTCGCCGAGGGCGTCGACCCAGACGAGCACGTCCGCGTCGTCCCCGATCGCCGAGGCGCCGGCGACGCCCCAGTCGAAGCGGACCTGGTAGCGCTGCTGCAGGGTCACGATCCTCGATGCTGCCGCATCGAGCCCGACTGCTCGGGCCCGGCGGATCGGGCCCGACGGCTCAGGCGCCCTTCGCCTTCGTCTTCCGGTCCTCCGCGGCCTCGCGGTTCGCGGCGACCGAGCGCCGCAGCGCCTCCATGAGGTCGATGACCTCGCCGTCGCCCGCGGCCTCCTCCGGCTGCCGGCCGAAGGTCTGCTCCGTGTCGACCGCGTCGCCCTGCGCGAGCTTCGCCTCGACGAGCTGGCGCAGCTGCACCTGGTACTCGTCGGTGTAGTCCGCGGGCGAGAAGTCGCTCTCGAAGCTGCGCACGAGCGACTCGGCCATCTCGACCTCGCGGTCCTGCAGCTTCACCTCGGCGTCGAGCGACGGGAAGTCGGCCTGCCGCACCTCGTCGTCCCAGAGCAGCGACTGCAGCAGCAGCACGTCGCCGTGCACCCGGAGCGCCCCGAGGCGCGTCTTCTGCCGCAGCGTGAACTGCACGATCGCGATGCGGTCGGTGCGCTCGAGCACCCGCCGCAGCAGCATGTAGGAGCGGGGGCTCTTCGAGTCGGGCTCGAGGTAGTAGCTGCGCTCCAGCCGGATGGAGTCGACCTGCTCGGTCGGCACGAACTCGACGACGTCGATCTCGCGGCTCTTCTCGACCGGCAGCGTCTTCAGGTCCTCGTCGGTGATCACCACGGTGCGGTCGCCCGCGTCGTACGCGCGGTCGATGTGCTGGTAGTCGACGACGCGGCCGCAGATCTCGCAGCGCCGCTGGTAGCGGATGCGGCCGCCGTCGGCGTCGTGGACCTGATGCAGGGACAGGTCGTGATCCTCGGTGGCCGCGTAGAGCTTCACGGGCACGTTGACGAGCCCGAACGTGATGGCACCGCGCCAGATGCTGCGCATGCTTCGCCTTCCTAGGGGTGGGGAATCCCTGGTGGAGGCACAGTATGGCCCTCCGCACCGCGTTTCCGCGGCCCCAGATCACGGGTGTGGACGACGGAGGGGTCCGCCACCCGGCCGATGTGCGCGGCTACGCAGGCCGTCTCAGCGATTCAGCAGACGCTCAGACCACGCTGAGCAGCATGCCGGGCAGCGCGCAGAAGCAGGTCGTCGACGTCGACGGCCGCCGCGTCGCGCTCACCTCGCTCGACAAGGTGCTCTACCCCGGCACCGGCTTCACGAAGGGGCAGGTGCTCGCCTACTACACGGCGGTCGCCGGCGCGCTCGTGCCGCTCGCCGCCGGGCGGCCGGTCACCCGCAAGCGCTGGCCCGACGGCGTCGGCACCGCCGAGGCGCCGGGCGAGATGTTCTTCGTGAAGAACCTCGAGGGCCACGCCCCCGACTGGCTGCCGCGCCGGGCGCTCGTCACGCACCACTCCACCAACACGTACCCGCTGCTGCTCGACCGAGCCACGCTCGTCTGGCTCGCGCAGACCGCGGCGCTCGAGCTGCACGTGCCGCAGTGGCGCTTCCGGGACGACGGCAGCCCGGCGAACCCCGACCGGCTCGTGCTCGACCTCGATCCCGGCGAGGGCGCCGGCCTCGCCGAGTGCGCCGAGGTCGCGCGCCTCATCCGTCCGATCCTCGAGGGCATGGGCCTCGCGCCGCTGCCCGTGACGAGCGGCTCGAAGGGCATCCACCTCTACGCCCCGCTGCCCGGCGAGCAGACGTCCGACGAGGTCACCGAGGTCGCCCACGCGCTCGCGCGCATGCTCGAGGGCGACCACCCGGACCTCGTCGTCAGCGACATGAAGCGGAGCATCCGCGCGGGCAAGGTGCTCGTCGACTGGAGTCAGAACCGAGCCGCGAAGACGACCCTCGTCCCGTACTCCCTCCGCGGCACTCTGCGGCCGGGCGCGGCCGCGCCGCGCACGTGGGAGGAGCTCGACGACGAAGGGCTGCGGCAGCTGACACCGGACGAGGTCGTGGAGCGGCTCGAGCGCGACGGCGACCTGCTCGCCGCGCTCGTGCCCGAACGCGACCCGCTCGCGAGGTACCGCAGCATGCGCGATGCGGGACGGACGCCCGAACCCGGCGTGCGCGAGGTCGCCGCCCCGAGCACGGGCCGCGGCGACTCGTTCGTCATCCAGGAGCACCACGCGCGGCGGCTGCACTGGGACTTCCGGCTCGAGCGCGACGGCGTCCTCGTCTCGTGGGCGCTCCCCCGCGGCGTGCCCGGGCTCGGCGAGCGGAACCACCTCGCGGTGCACACCGAGGACCACCCGCTCGACTACGCGTCGTTCGAGGGCGAGATCCCGAAGGGCGAGTACGGCGGCGGCTCGGTGCTGCGCTTCGACGCGGGCACCTACACGGCCGAGAAGTGGCGCGACGGCGAGGTCATCGCCACGCTCGCGGGCGCCCCGGACGGCGGCCTCGGCGGCGGCCCGGTGCGGGTCGCGCTCGTCCGCACCGGCGAGGCGAGCCCACGGGCGGGCCAGGACCCGTCGGATCATTCGGGCGAGCAGTGGCTCATCCACCGGATGGCGCTGCCCGAGCCCGCGACGCCGGCGGCACGGTCCGAGCCGCTCCCCCGCCCGGTCCGGCCGATGCTCGCCGCCGCGGCTCCCGCGGGCGGACCGAACCGCGACGAGGCGTGGTCGATCGAGATGAAGTGGGACGGCGTCCGCGCGCTCGCCGAGGTGCGCGACGGCGTCGTCGCGCTCACGAGCCGGAACGAGCTCGACCTCACCGCCACGTATCCGGAGCTCCAGGCGCTGGCCCGAGCGGTCGGGGCCTCCTCCGCCGTGCTCGACGGCGAGATCCTCGCGCTCGACGCCACCGGGCGGCCGAGCTTCGCGCTGCTGCAGCAGCGGTTCGGGCTCACCCGTCCGGGCGACGTCGAGCGCGCCCGGCGCGCGGCGCCGGTGCAGCTCTTCCTCTTCGACCTGCTCGAGGTCGACGGCGAGCCGGTGACCGCCGTCCCGCACGCCGAACGCCGGCGGCGGCTCGAGCGGCTCCTCAGCCCGGAGCCGGGCATCGAGATCCCGCCCGCGGTCGGGGCCGGCACGGGCGGCGACCTGCCGGAGCTCGTCGCGCGGGCGCTGGCGACCAGCCGCGCACTCGGTCTGGAGGGCCTCGTGCTGAAGCGCACCGACTCGCGCTACCGGCCCGGCGCCCGCACCTCCGACTGGCTCAAGGTGAAGCACGAGCGCACGCAGGAGGTCGTGGTCGGCGGCTGGCGGCCGGGCGACGGGCGCCGCAGCGGCGGGGTCGGCTCGCTGCTCGTCGGGATACCGGGCCCGGACGGGCTCGAGTACGTCGGCAGGGTCGGCTCCGGGTTCAGCGACGAGGAGCTCGAGCGGGTGGGTGCCCGGCTCGCCGAGCGGACGGCGGACACGGCCCCCTTCGTCGATGTGCCGCGCCCCGACGCGCGCGACGCGCACTGGGTGGTCCCCGACCTGGTCGGCGAGGTGCGGTTCGCCGAGTGGACGGGCGCCGGGCGGCTGCGGCAGCCGAGCTGGCGCGGCTGGCGGCCGGACAAGCGGCCGGAGGACGTCGTGCGGGAGCCCGAGGCGGCCGTCGCCCCGCGGGGCTAGCCTCGTCGGCATGGCAGCAAGGCCCACCGACCCCGACGACACCCCGAGCGAGGACGAGGTCGAGCAGGACTTCACGACGCCGGCCGACCCCTACCTCGAGACCGGCGCCGAGCCGGACCAGCCGGCGTGACGGCAGGCCGTCGCCTCACCGCGGGACTGCTCGCGGCCACCGGTCTCGCCGCCGCGCTCGTCGCGGCCGGTGAGGAGCGGCGGCGGCGGCTGATCGACTCCGCCGCGATCGTCGCGCGGCGCGCGTTCGAGACGGTCCAGGAGGTCCGCGACCGGTGGACCGAGACGACCACCGACGCCCGCGACCGGTGGACCGACGCCGCACTCGGGGTCCGCGACCGCTTCACCGAGACCGCCGACGAGCTGCGCGCCCGGGCGGCCGACACGGCCGGCGACTGGCGGAACCGCGCCGACGAGAACCTCGAGCGGGCCCTGCTCACCGCCGCCGAGCACCGCGACGCCTCGCTCGACGACGCCGACGACACCGACGACACCGACGACGAGCAGCCGCGGCCGGCGGCCGGCCACGACCCCGCGCGCTGACCTCGGTTCCGCGTCAGGCTGGGCCGATAGGTTGCAGCGATGACCTCCGGCACCGGCACCGCGCCGTCCGCGCTCGGGCCCGACCTCGTCCGCTGGATGAGCGGGCAGCGCTGGTTCGCGAACAGCGACGAGGCCCCCGCGCTCACGCGGCTCGGCTCGTTCCCCCTGCCTCCCGGCGACGCCCGCTCGGTCGAGACGCTGCTCGTGCTCGACAGCTCGCCAGGGGCTGCCGCGCTCTACCAGGTGCCCGTCGTCCACCGCCCGCACGACGACGGCGACCGCGTGCCGATCGCGGCGGACCGCGACGGTGTCGTCCTCGACGGCCCCCGCGACCTCGCCTACGTCGCCGCGCTGCTCCGGCTGGTGCTCGGCGGCGGCAGCGCCCAGGGCGACACGGTGCGGGCCGAGGGCCGACCGCTCGGCTGGGAGGGGCCGGTGCCGCGCATCGTCTCGGCCCGCGTGCTGTCCGGCGAGCAGTCGAACACCTCGATCATCATCGAGACCGCCCGCGACGACGGCCCCGCCCCGGCCGTGATCGTCAAGGTCTTCCGCGCCCTGCACCACGGAGAGAACCCCGACGTGGTCCTGCAGTCGGCGATCGCCGCGGCAGGCTCGCAGCGCGTGCCGCGCACGTACGGCGCCCTGCTCGGCGAGTGGCCGGACCGCGGACGGCCCGGCGGCCGCGCCACCGGGCACCTCGCGGTCGCCCAGGAGTTCCTCGCCGACACCGAGGACGCGTGGCGCGTCACGCTCGCCGCCGCGCGCACCGGCGCCGACTTCCGCGGTCCCGCCCGCGACCTCGGGGCCGCGACGGCCGAGGTGCACCGCGTGCTCGCCGAGGCACTGCCGACCACCGACGCCGATGGACGCGCGAAGGACGCGGTGCTCGCGAGCATGCGCGGCCGCGCCGGCCAGGCCGCGGCCGCGGTGCCGTCGCTGCGCACCCGCACGGGCGACATCGACGCGGTGCTCTCCGCCGCGGCCGCCGACGAGTGGCCGCGGTTCCAGCGCATCCACGGCGACCTCCACCTCGGCCAGGTGCTGCTCGTGCCGGGCCGCGGCTGGGTGCTGCTCGACTTCGAGGGCGAGCCGCTGCGGCCCATGGACGAGCGCAACGAACCCGACTCACCCCTGCGCGACGTCGCGGGCATGCTCCGCTCGTTCGACTACGTCGCCGGCACGCTCGAGCTCGAGGGCGGCGACGTCGCACGCGCCCGGGCGGGCGCCGACGCCGCACGGGCCGCGTTCCTCGAGGGCTACGCCACGGGTCTCGGCGAGCCGATCGAGGCCCATGCGCGGCTGCTCGCCGCGTTCGAGCTCGACAAGGCGCTCTACGAGTGCGTCTACGAGGTGCGCAACCGACCCGACTGGCTGCCGATCCCCGAGCGGGCCGTCCACCGACTCCTGGAGGTCGCCGCGTGAGCACCACAGCCCTTCCGCCGGTCGCGGCGAAGCATCCGACGGAGCGCACGCACCACGGCGACACCGTCGTCGACGAGTACGAGTGGCTGCGCGACAAGGACGACGAGTCGGTCCGCGCCCACCTCGAGGCCGAGAACGCCTGGACGGACGCCCGCACCGCGCACCTCGAGGGCCTGCGCGAGCGCATCGTCGGCGAGATCAAGGCGCGGACGAAGGAGACCGACCTCTCGGTACCGAGCCGCGAGGGCGACTGGTGGTACTACTCGCGCACCGAGGAGGGCAAGCAGTACGCCCGGCACTGCCGCGCCCCGATCGCGGGGAAGGACGACTGGACCCCGCCCGCGCTCGAGGCGACCGTGCCGGGCGAGCAGGTGCTGCTCGACGACAACGCCGAGGCCGAGGGCCACGACTTCTACTCGCTCGGCAGCTTCGACGTCTCCCTCGACGGCACGCTCGTGCTCTGGGCGGTCGACACCGAGGGCGACGAGCGGTACACGCTCCGGGTGAAGCGCATCGACACCGGCGAGGTGCTGCCCGACGTGATCGAGGGCACGATGCCGGGGGCGCTCTTCGCGCCCGATGCCGGCAGCGTCTACTACACGACCTGCGACGAGGCGTGGCGTCCGGACACCGTCTGGCGACACCGGCTCGGTGCGACCGGCGACGACGAGCAGGTCTTCAGCGAGCCCGACGACCGGTTCTGGGTCGGCGTCGGCATGACCCGCAGCCGCCGGTACCTCGAGATCGGCGTCGGATCGAAGATCACGAGCGAGTCGTGGCTGCTCGACACCGAGCGTCCCGACGAGGGCTTCCGGGTGGTGTGGCCCCGGCGCGAAGGCGTCGAGTACTCCGTCGAGCACGCCGTGCTCGACGGCCGAGACCGTCTGCTCGTGCTCCACAACGAGGGCGCCGAGAACTTCGAGCTCGTCGCGGTCGACCCCGACCGCCCCGAGGACGCGGCCGGTCGCGAGACGCTGATCGCGCACGATCCGGCGACCCGCCTCGAGGACGTCGACGCGTTCGCGAGGTTCGTCGCCGTGTCCTACCGCCGCGACGGGCTCGCCCGTGTCGGCGTGCTGGCGCCCGGGGGCGCCGACCCGATCGACGAGGTCCGCTTCGACGAGCCGCTGTTCTCGGCGGGGCTCGGAGCGAACCCGGAGTGGGCGCAGCCGACGCTGCGGCTCGGCTACACGTCGATGGTGACGCCGTCGACGGTGCTCGACTACGCGGTCGCCGAGCGGCACCTCACGGTGCTGAAGCAGCAGCCGGTGCTGGGCGGCTACGACCCCGCCGACTACGCGGAGCGCCGCGAGTGGGCGCTCGCCGAGGACGGCACCCGGGTGCCGATCTCGCTCGTCGGCCGCCGCGACGTCCTCGGCGACGGCGCCGGTCCCGCGCCGATGCTGCTGTACGGCTACGGCTCCTACGAGGCGAGCATGGACCCGTCGTTCTCGATCGCGCGGCTGTCGCTGCTCGACCGCGGCGCGGTGTTCGCGATCGCCCATGTGCGCGGCGGCGGCGAGATGGGTCGCGCCTGGTACGAGCAGGGCAAGACGCTCACGAAGCGCAACACGTTCACCGACTTCGTCGCGGCGGCCCGGCACCTCGTGCAGGCGGGCCTCGCATCGCCCGACCGGCTCGTCGCCGAGGGCGCGAGCGCGGGCGGCCTCCTCATGGGCGCGGTCGCGAACCTCGCCCCCGAGCTGTTCGCGGGCATCCACGCCGGCGTGCCGTTCGTCGACCCGCTGACGAGCATCCTCGACCCGTCGCTGCCCCTCACGGTCATCGAGTGGGACGAGTGGGGCGACCCGCTGCACGACCCCGAGGTCTACCGGTACATGAAGTCGTACTCGCCGGTCGAGAACATCCGCGATCACCCGTACCCGCGCATCCTCGCGACGACGAGCCTCAACGACACCCGCGTGCTCTACGTCGAGCCGGCGAAATGGGTCGCACGGCTCCGCGAGGTCGGGGCCGACGTGCTGCTGAAGACCGAGATGAGCGCGGGCCACGGCGGCGTCAGCGGCCGCTACGCCGCCTGGCGCGAGCGGGCGTTCGAGCTGGCCTGGATCCTCGACGTCCTGGGCCTCGCCGACGCCCAGCCCGCGTCGCCGGGCGCCCATCCGACTCGCTGAGCCCTGATCCGCGTTCAGGCGGAACGGCTTCGTTCAGGCACCAGGGCGCGCCTCCCGCCTGAACGAGGGCCGTCCGCCTGATCGCAGAAGGGTGATCCGCTCCTCCCCAAGCGATCGGGAGCGGCGCGAACCGGCGCTGTTCACTCACGTCGCGTCCGCACCGCCCCTGCGATGGCCACACTCGCCGCCGTGCAACGGAACTTCTGGACCACGGCGCAGCTCCGCGCCGCAGGCTGGTCGAAGCAGCGGATCGCCCGGGCCGTCGAGGTCGGCAGCATCGCTGTCGTGCGCCGGGGCCACTACGCCTCCCGGACGCGCCGCTCCAGCTCGTCCGTGCCGCGAGGCTCGGCGGCGTCGCGACCGCGACGACCGCTGGCCGCGAGCCCGGGCTCTGGGTGCCCCCGGACCGGCGTCTTCACGTCGCGCTCCCCCATGGCGCGAGCCGGCTCCGGGACCCGGACGACGCCGTCACAGCGTTCATCCCCCGGCCGGATCTCTGCCTGCACTGGTCCTCCGGTGCGCTCGACGTCGACACGCCGACGCGGACCGCCTCGATGCCGGCGCTGCTCGAGGACGCGTTCGACTGCCTGCCGCCGGAGCACGTCCTGACCATGGTCGACTCCGCGCTGAGCATGAGGCTGCTGCGTGAGCGCGATCTCGCCGCGCTGTCAGCGGTCCTGCCCGCGCACCTCGTGCGAGTCGTCGCGGCCGCCGACGGGCGGGCGGAGTCCGGCATCGAGACGCTCGCCCGCTACCGACTGCGGCTCGCGGGGCTCCGCGTCGAGGTGCAGGTCGTGATCCGGGGCGTGGGACGGGTCGACCTGCTCGTCGAGGGCCGGCTCATCGTCGAGCTCGACGGCCGGGAGACCCATGACGGCGGTGAGGCCTTCGAGCGGGACCGCGTCCGTGATGTCGCCGCTGCCGTCGACGGGTACCGCAGCCTCCGCCTCAGCTATCGGCAGGTGATGTACCGCTGGCCTCGGGCGCAGGAGGCGGTCTTCGCGGCGCTGGCGTCCTGATCGCCCCCGTCCGCGTTCAGGCAGTCAGCCCGGCTTCAGGCGCCGGGGCGGCTGCTTGGCCTGATCCGGGCGCTGCTGCCTGAACGCGGACGGCGGGCCCACCCGAAGGGGTGAACTACGGACGACGACTCGCCTCCCGCTCTGGCGGGTCGCGGGCGTCGTCCCTAGCCTGACCGGATCCCGAGCCGCGAGGGGGATCCACCATGACGCAGACCACCGAGGCGAACGGCACGTTGCTCGACGCCGTCGGCCGCGCGAAGCACACCCTGAAGGCGCAGCACTCGCCCGGCGCCGCATCCGTCACCGTGCACGGCGTGTGCCCGATCGCCGGGTGCCGGGCGATGACGGTGACGGAGGTGCGCGCGGACACCGACACGGTCACGTGCGCGGAGTGCGGCACCGCCTTCGACGTGTGATCGCGTCGCCGGGCACCGCGTGTAGGTGATCCGTCCTCGTGTAGGTCGACACGGTCGTCTCCGACCTACACGAGCGCGAAGTACCTACACGCGGTATGGGGCTAGTGCAGGGCGTCGGTCAGGAGTCCGATGAGCGCGTCGAGCTGCACGCTCGTCTCGCCCGTGACCTCGCTGTCGTCACCGTCGAGCGCGCGCGCCGCGAGCGACGCCTTCGAGTCGACGAGCTCGGCGATCTTCGCGTCGATCGTGTGCGCCGCGATGATGCGCCAGGCCGTCACCGGCTCGGACTGCCCGATGCGGTGGGTGCGGTCGATCGCCTGCTGCTGCTCCGCGGCCGTCCAGGACAGCTCGGCGAGCACGACGTTCGACGCGACCTGGAGGTTGAGTCCGACGCCGGCCGCCGTGAGCGAGCAGACCGCGGCCTTCACCTTCGGGTCGGTCATGAACGCGTCGACCTCGCGCTGGCGCTGCTGCGCCGACTGGTCGCCGCGGATCGAGATGCTGCGGATGTCGCGCCGCGCGAAGGTGGCCTCGGCCTGGTCCATCACGTCGATGTGCTTCGCGAACAGCACGACCTTGCCGACCGACCGGGCGAGCTGCGTCGCGTAGTCCGCGGCGAGCGCCGCCTTCGCCTGGCCGATCTTGCGGACCATCGTGAAGATGTTCTCGCCGGTGGTCGCGGCTCGCGACTCCTCGAGCTCGGCCTCGGCGACCATGCGGATGAGGCCGCGGCGCTCCTCGTCGGTGGTGGGCTTGCGCGCCGAGACGAGCGAGCGGTACCGGGAGACGAGCCGCTGCTGCAGCTCGCGCTCCGCCTGCTTGATCGAGCGCCCCAGCTCGTCGTCGAGCTCGACGGGCAGGTCGACCACGCGCTTGGCCGGCAGGTCGGCGGCGACGTCGATCTTGCGGCGCCGCACCACACCCATGTCGATGACCGCCTGACGGGCGGCGGGCAGGAAGCCGGGGTCGGCGGGCGACAGCCCGGTCTCCTCGAGCGCCGCCATGAGGCGGGGACGCGGCTTCGTCTCGTCGATCCAGCCGAGGAACTGCCAGATGGCCTTGAAGTCCTCGGTGCTGTTGATCACCGGGGTGCCGGTGAGCGCGAGCAGCAGCGGGTCGGCCTGGCGCTCACGCAGCGCCGCGGCGAGCGAGAGCACGAGCTTCGACCGCTGCGACGAGAGGTTCTTGATGAAGTGCGCCTCGTCGACGACCATGCCCTTGAACCCGAGCGTGCGGAGCCAGCCGGAGTGCCGGTCGAGCACCTCGTAGTTCACGATCACGACGTCGGCGAAGGCGTCGAGGTCCTCGCCGTCGCCGTGGATGACGGTGGCGGTGCGCTGCGGCGTCCACCGCTGCACCTCGCGCGCCCAGTTCATCTTCACGACGTTCGGCACGACCGCGAGCAGCGGGTAGGCGTTCGCGACGCTCGCCGCGAGCAGGCTCTGCGCGGTCTTGCCGAGGCCCGGCTCGTCCGCGAGCAGGAACGTGCGGTGCCCCTCGACGACCGACTCGATGAGCTCGGCCTGGTGGTGCATGAGCGTCTGCCCCGGCGGCGCCCAGCGCGGCCGGGCGGGCGGCTCCGGCAGCGCCATGCTCGTGACCGAGCCGCCCTGCTCGAACGCACGAAACAGCGGCCCGAGCAGCTCCCAGTTGGCGAGACGCCGGGTGAGATGCGGCGTGAGGCCGAGCGAGAAGTCGGGGACGAGGAACGGGTTCGCGAGCTGCCTGGAGCGCACGCTGCGCGGCACGACCTGGCGCTCGGCGAACGGGTCGGCGACGCTCGGGACGGGGGCCGGGGCCTCGTCCTCGGGCACCTCGTAGCCGGCCTCCTCGAGCATGCGGCGCCGCAGCGCGCGGGCGGCGTCGGACGGCGTGTGGCCCGGCTCGAGCAGCGCGATGAGCGAGGTGTCGCGGGCGGCGGTCTTGGCGAGGATCGTCGCGATGCCGTCGAGCCGCTTGAGGGTCTCGGCGCGAGCGTCCTCGGGCAGGTCGGGGTCGGACTTCGCCCGGGCGCGCTCCTCGCGGGCGAGCACGGCGATCACCTGGAACTTCGTGCGCCCCGACGGGCTGACCGGGCCGCGGGACGCCGCCGTCTCGACCTCGCGCACGGCGCGGGCGAGCACGGGGATGAGGCCGGTGTTGTCGAAGGTCCCCTTGCGCTGCGCGCGGGGACGGGGCGCGGTCGCCGTCGTACGGGCCAAGCTGCTCTCCTGGAGTGCCACGTCCGCGCCTGAAGCGGCCTCGGGAAGGCCGGGACGGGAGGTGCGGACCGGTGGGATGGTCCCGCGGCCGGACGGGGGCGGGTCGGCGACGCCGGACCCGGGGCGGAGCTTCGAGGCACCCGGCCGTGGTGGCCCCATGATACCGCCGGAACGGGATTCAGCCGGACGACGCGCTGCCCCAGTCCGCGGGGTCCGCGACCACCGGCAGCGGTCCGCGTGCGCCGCCCTCGAGCACGGCCCCGTCGGGGGCGAAGCGGCTGCCGCAGACCGGGCAGTCCCAGCTGCGCTCGAGGTCGTTCCAGGTGAGCGCGCCACCGAGGCGCGTGCAGCGCCCGGAGACGCTGCGCACCACGCCGCCGACTCGGCTCGTCGCGACGAGGCCGCGGTCGGTGCGGTGCACGACGCCCTGGCCCTCGCCGAGCAGGCGCCGGTCGGCCGGGGTGAGCCGGTGCGCGCCGCGGACGAGCCGAGCGGCCGCCTGCGCGTCCGCGCTGAGGCCGATCGCGCCGCTCGCCGGCCGCGTCACGCGGCGACCGATCGTCCGCGCCCAGGCCGGCTGCGACGTCCCGAGGATCTCGGCGGCGATGCGGATGGCGGCCGCCGCGCCGTGGGTGAGTCCCCAGCCGTCGAAGCCGGTGGCGAACCGCACCCGGCCGCCACCGCCGGGGAGCGCGCCGACGAACGCGATGGGGTTGAACGGCCGGTAGTCCTGGCCGCTCCACCGCGCGTCCTCGGCGAAGCCCTCGAGGTGCGCGGTCGCGAAGCGCTCGAGCGCGGCCGCGAAGCGGGTCTCCGGGCCGTCGACCCCGACGGGATGCGCCCCGCCGATCACGGTGGTGCCGCCGTCCGGTGCCGACGCGATCGTCGTGCTGCCGGTCGCGCCGAGCGCGGTGAGCAGCGGCAGGCCGGGGTCGACGCCGGTGCCGTGCAGCGCGAGGATGCGGAACGCCTGCGTCTTCAGCGCGTAGAGGCCGCGGTCGAGGATCGGCGTGCCCGTGGCGAGGACGACGTCGTGCGCGCTGCGCTCGGCGACGGCGGTGCGCACGCGGCTGCCGCCGAGCGGGCGCACGTCGAGCCCGATCACCCGCTCGCCCTCGACGATCTCGACGCCGAGCCCCTGCGCCGCCCGGGCGAGCTCGCGCAGCAGCACGCGCGGGTCGAGCAGCAGCTGGTCGCGGAGCCGCAGCGCACCGAAGGTGCGGAACGGGAGATCGGGGTCGCGCTCCTTGACGACTCTGAGCCCCGCCCGCTGCGCGGCGAGGTGCTCGTCGTCGATGCGGGAGGCGCCGCCCCGCTCGAGCGCGACGAGCAGCGCGTCCCGCCGGTCGACAGGGATCCCGCGCCGCGCCGCGAAGTCCTCGATCAGGGCGAAGCCGGCCGCGTTCGCCGCGCGGTAGGCGGCGGCGTTTCGGTGCGCGGTCTCGGCGGCCATCCGCCGGTAGGCGGTGCCGTGCAGCTGGCTGACGACGCCCGCGGAGCGGCCGCTCGACCCGCCGCCGACCGGCTCGGCGGTGATCACGACCACGCGGCGGCCGGCTTCGGCGAGCAGCAGCGCGGTGGTCAGCCCGACGATCCCTGCGCCGACGACGAGCGTCTCGGTCCCGTCGGCCATGGGTGCACCGTACACAGCGTCACCGAGCGCGGAACGAGGGGCTGCTCCGTCGTCGCCGTACCTGTGCATCGGGGAATTCCCGGCGCGCCGCGCGCCCTGCGGGCCGCGCCCGGGGAAGCGGGGACGATGCCTGTTCATCAGCGGGTCGCCTGCGCGTCGCCCACCGGACGGGGAACGAGCCCCCGGCACCGGCACGATGCACGACAGCCCATTCCCGGCGAGAGCAGGAGTCGATGTCTTCGCGAGGCGCTTCCCACAGCCGCCCGATCCCGCGCACGGCGGAGCACGCCCGTCCGGACCACTTCCTGCTCCACCTGAGCGACACCCACCTGCTGCCCGCCGGCGGGAAGCTCTACGACTCGGTCGCCCCGGAGCGCACCCTGTCCCGCATCTTCGCCGACCTCGAGGCCTCGGGGACCCACCCTGAGGCGATCGTCTTCACGGGCGACCTCGCCGACCACGGCGACGCGGACGCGTACCGCCTGCTGCGCGGCATCGTCGAGCCCGCCGCCGCCCGCCTCGGTGCCGAGGTGATCTGGTGCATGGGCAACCACGACGACCGCCGCACCTTCCGCCGCGAGCTGTTCGGTCAGCTCGGCTCGACCCGCCCCGTCGACCGCGTCTACGACGTGAACGGCCTGCGGGTCATCACGCTCGACACGTCGGTCCCCGGCGAGCACTGGGGCGCGCTCTCCGGCGCCCAGCTCGACTGGCTCGCCGAGGAGCTCGCCACCCGTGCGCCGCACGGCACCGTCCTCGCGATGCACCACCCGCCGCTGCCGTGCATCCAGGATCTCGCGGTGCTCGTCGAGCTGCGCGACCAGGCCGAGCTCCGCGAGGTCGTCGAGGGCAGCGACATCCGCGCGATCCTCGCCGGGCACGTGCACTTCTCGACGAGCGGCACCTTCGCCGGCGTCCCCGTGTCGGTCGCCTCGGCGACCTGCTACACCCAGGACCTCACGACGGAGGCGCGCGGCACCCGCCCGCAGGACGGCGCCCAGTCGTACAACCTCGTGCACGTGTTCGACGAGATGGTGCTGAACTCGGTGGTGCCGATCACCGCCGGACGCACGCTGTCGACGACCTCGGCGGCGGACAGCGCCGCGGTGCTCGCCGCGCACGGCGTCACCGTGCCCGCGCGGCGCAACGAGCCGCTCGAGGCCGTCCGCCGGCCCGACCGGATCGATCGCGAGCTCGAGGCGATGACCTCGCCGATCACCCTGCCGCGGCGCTCGGAGTGACGTCGGCCGCCTCGGTCTCCCAGGGGGCCGAGAGCGGGAAGTAGCGCCGCAGGAACGCCTGCACCTTGCGGGAGCGCTCCTCGGGCGACACCTCGGGGAAGCTGCCGTCGTTCAGGCAGAAGAAGTCCCACGCCCGCGTCTTCAGCAGCCGCTTGAGGAGCGCGAGGCCCTTCCGCGTGGTCGTGTCGACGTAGAGCACCGTCGAGGTCGTGTTCTGCACGGCCCGCCCGGTGAGCAGCGCGTAGTAGTGGTACAGCGAGTTCGTCACCGACACGTTGTCCATCGCGCGGAACGGGCTCGCGGCGGTCGCGGCGAACTCGTCCGGGAACGTCGCCTCGAGCTCCTCGAGCACGCTCTTGCGCAGCGGCGTGGCCGCGTGCTCGAGGTGCCGCGTCGTGACCCGGCCGAACCGCTCCTGCAGCAGCCTGCGGTTCACGCGGGCGGCGTTCTCGAAGCCGCTGCGACGCGGGTCGTTGTCCCCCACCCCGATCCGGGTCTCGGCCTCGATGAACTTCGAGACGCCGCCGGGCGAGAAGAAGGCCTCCTTGCCGAGCGGACGGCCGATGAACATGTCGTCGTTCGAGTAGAGGAAGTGCTCCGCGAGGCCGGGGATGCGGTGCAGCTGGCTCTCGACCGCCTGCGAGTTGTGGGTCGGCAGCACGCTCGGATCCGCGAAGAACTCCTCGCTCCGCACGACGCGCACCCGAGGGTGGTCGGCGAGCCACGCGGGCGGGGTCGAGTCGGTGGCGATGTAGATGCGCCGAACCCACGGGAGGTACGCGTAGACGGAGCGGAGCGCGTAGCGCAGCTCGTCGATCTGCCGGTAGCGGGCCTCGGCCTCGTCGCCCTCGCCGACCACGTAGGCGGCCATGCGGCGGGCGCGGGCGCGCTGCCACTCCTTGTCGGTGCCGTCGACCCAGGAGAAGACCATGTCGACGTCGAACGTGACCTCGCTCACGTGGTCCGCGAACATGTGTGCGAGCGTGCGCCAGGTGCGCCCGTAGCGCTCGACCTCGACGATCTCGGTCTCGTCGGCCCGGAACGACTTGCGGGTCAGCGCGTTCGGTGCGGGCACCCGCACCTCGGGGCCCTGACGCAGCCAGAGCTCGAAGCGGATGGCGTGCTCGGTGTGCAGCGTGCCGGCCGCGTCGACCCGGGGGCGCACGAGCTCGAGCAGCCGTACGTCGCGACCCTCGGCGAGCTCGCCGTCGGCGACGAGCAGCGGGACGCCCTTCGGCGTGAGGTCGCGGCGGCGGAGCCGGATCGCGTAGCAGGGCTCGTCGGCGAACGCGGTGGCGAGGGCGCGCTGCACGGCGACGCGGTCGCGCTCGTCGACGGCGAGGATCGGCCGGTCGGCGTCGTCACGGGCGAGCAGCACCTCGACGCCGGCGGCCTCGAGCGCGTCGGCGACGAGACGGATGTCCTCGGCGAGGGCGTCGGCGGGCGGCTCGGTGCGCGCGAGCGCGAGCAGACCGCCCGACTCGGCGACGTCCTTGCGGGACCGGACCCGGGACGCCGGGGTCTGCAGCGGTCGGAGCTTCGAGCGCACGTCGGCCAAGGATCCCCCTCGCGGTCGGCGTCCTACCCGGCGAGGCGATCCGGGAGGGCAGGGGATGCCCTGCCGCCGCAGTCTACGGGGACGGCGGCACCGCGGCTCGGGTCAGTCGGCGAGCAGCGGCCGCAGGCGGTCGGCCCAGGCGCTGTACCCGGCCTCGTTGAGGTGCACGCGGTCGGGCGTGTAGTCGGGCCTCAGCTCGCCGTCCTCCTGGGCGAACTCCGGCCAGAGGTCGACGAACTCGGCCTGCACGGCGGGCGCGGAGGCGAACTGCCGCACGTGGATGTTGACCTGCCGGATCCACTCGGCGCGCTCCTTCTCGCGCGGCAGCACCGAGAGCACGAGCACGCGGGTGGCGGGCAGGTCGTGGTGGAGGCGCCAGAGGATGTTCTCGGTGCCGCGCACCACCTGCTCGACCGTGGCGCGGTGGCCGAAGTCGTTCGTGCCGACCATGAGCACCACGACCGACGGCTCGAGGGCGATGACCTCGTCGAGCCGCTCGAACACGTCGGCGGTGGTGTCGCCGGTGCGCCCGAGGTTCTCGATCTCGAGCTCGGGGAACGCGTCCTGCCACGGCCCCGCGCCGGTGAGGGCGTCACCGACGAAGACGACCGGCCCGTCCGCCGGCGCGTCGGTCCTGCTCTCGTCGGAGGAGGCGGTGGTGGGCTCGACGTCCGTCACGTCCTCGAGGCTACGGCTCCGCACCGACGCCGACAACGTCCCCCGGCGCGGCGGGCTGCGCGACCCTCGTAGGCTTTCGCCCCGTGCTGAGCATCGAGCAGGTCACCGTCGAGGCCGTCGCGGCGCTGATCGACCACGCGATCCTGAAGCCCGAGCTGACCGACGCGGAGGTGGCGCGCGACCTCGACGTCGCCGCCCGCTGGGGCGTCTTCAGCGTCTGCGTCCGGCCGTCCGACGTGCCGCGCTCCGTCGCGCGGCTCGCGGGTACCGGGGTGCTCACGGGCACGGTGATCGGGTTCCCGCACGGCACCACCTCGACGGCGGCGAAGGTCGCCGAGAGCCGCCGTGCGCTCGACGACGGCGCCGCCGAGCTCGACATGGTGCTGCACATCGGCCGGCTGCGCAGCGGCGACGTGGAGGCCGTGCGCGACGACATCGCGGCCGTGGTGGCGGAGGCGCAGGGCAGGGTCGTCAAGGTGATCCTCGAGACGGCGCTGCTCGACGACCCCTCCATCGCGGCGGGCAGCCGGGCCGCCGAGGCCGCGGGCGCCTCGTTCGTGAAGACCTCGACCGGCTTCGCGGGCGGCGGCGCGACCGTGCCGCACCTCGAGCTGATGCGGCGCAGCGTCTCCCCCGCGGTCCGGATCAAGGCCTCGGGCGGCGTGCGCAGCCTCGAGACCCTGCTCACGATGAGCGCCGCGGGCGCCGACCGGTTCGGCACGAGCGCCACCGCCACGATCCTCACCGACGCCGAGCGCGTGGTCGCGACGGGCAGCGCAACGGGCGCCACCGACGCGTCGAGCTACTGAGCCCCGCTCACGCTCCTTCGAGCGACCGGACGCGGTCGACGTCGACCGCCATCTGGGCGATGAGCGGCTCGATGCCCTCGTAGGCGATCTGGCCGCGGATGCGGTGCGTGAACACGACGTCGACGGTGTGGCCGTAGAGGTCGAGCGTGCGGTCGAGCACGTACGCCTCGACCTGCTTCGGCGGCACCCCCGTAAACGTCGGGTTGCTGCCGACGGAGATCGCGGCCGGCAGGCTCTCGCGGCCGCGCCCGTGGTCGATGAGGCGCCCGGCGTACACGCCGTCGGCGGGGATCATGCCGTCGGACTCCTGCGCGAGGTTCGCCGTCGGGTAGCCGAGCTCGCGCCCGCGGTGCGCGCCGTGCACGACGACGCCGCGGACCGCCGGCGGCCTGCCGAGCAGGCGCGCGGCCTCCTCGATCGCGCCGGCGGCGAGCAGCTCGCGGATCCAGGTGGACGAGACGCGGCGCGCCGCGGTCTCGACCTGCGGCTCGGGCCGCACCTCGAAGCCTGCCTCGAGCCCGGCCGCCCGCAGCAGCGCGACGTCGCCGCGGCCGCGGTGGCCGAACCGGAAGTCGTCGCCGATCAGCAGCACCCGGGTGCGGAGCGCCGCGACGAGCACCTCGGCGATGAACGCCTCCGGCTCCTGGTCGGCGCGGACCCGGTCGAACTCGAGCACGAGCACGGCGCCGACCCCGGCCCGCTCGAGCAGCTCGAGCTTCTGCCCGGACCCGACGAGCGGTGGCGGGCAGGCCTCGGGGCGCAGCAGCTCGAGCGGGTTGCGGTCGAAGGTGACGGCCGTCGGCACGAGGTCGGTGCCGGCGGCGGCCAGCAGGTCGCGGAGCACCGCGCGGTGCCCGATGTGCAGCCCGTCGAACTTGCCGATCGTGACGGCGGACGGCCCGAAGCCGTCCGGCACGTCCTCGACGCGCGTGAAGACCTGCATGTCAGGCCTCCTGCGCGAAGCGGGCGCGCTGGCTGCGGAGGAACAGCAGGCCGAGCACGGGCAGGGCGAGCGGCAGCAGCAGGTAGCCGATGCCGAACCCCCACCACACCGTGTACCGGAACGGGAAGACGGCCGGCAGCGCGAGCGAGAGCGCCCCGACGACGAGGACCCCGACGAGCTCGAAGGCGATCGTGCCGATCGCCGTGCGGTACGCCCGGCGACCGGGCCGGGCGAGCGCGATCGTCGCGACGAGGTAGACGACCCCGGACAGGAACGACAGCAGGATCGCGAGCGGCGCCGCGCCGAAGTCGCTGATGATCTGCACGATCGAGCGGACCAGCGCGGCGAGCGTCATGACGCCGTAGAAGGCGATGAGGGTGCGGCCGGGGCCGGACGTCTTCGGTCGCCGCACGCTCGTCTCGGTCATCGCCGAAGGATTCTTCCACCTGCCGGCTGGGCGGCCCGCACGATCAGGAGCCCTGGACCGACCAGATCAGCTGCATCCGCACGAACATGACCGCGACGGCGAGGCACCCCACACCGACCACCACCACGGACCAGCGGGTGCGCTCGGTGAGCGCCCAGAACACCGCCGCGGGCGGGATCACGAGCGCGCCCACGACGTAGGCGTAGAACTCGATCGGGTTCCCGGTCGGTCGGTTGCCCGCCGCCGGAGCGACGATCGCGATCACGAGCTGCGCGAGCAGCAGCAGCTCGAGCACGGCGGGGCCGGCGAGGGACAGGTCCGACGGCTTCCGCCCGGCGAGTCCGAGCGCGATCGCGAGCACCCCGGCCGCCACGGCCACGACGACGGCGAAGGTCGTGTACCCGAGGATCACGCTGCCGCTCCCTCCGGGGCCGGCAGGTTCAGCAGCACCGTCGCGGTGCCGCCCGCGATGCGGGCGAGGCCGACGAGCGAGCCGTCCGGTGCGAGCGCCGCGGCGGTGTCGGCGTCCGGCAGCTCGGGCACCGGGATGCGCTTGCCCTGCCGCAGCGCGAGCGTGCGCGCCTCGTCGAGGTGCACCGCGGGGAACAGCGTGCTCGCGATCTCGGCGGGGGTGCGCAGCGCGAGCGGCTCGGCGGGCTCCTCGGCGTCCTCGACGCGGAACGGTCCGATGCGGGTGCGGCGCAGGGCGGTGAGCGAGCCGCCGACACCGAGCGCGGCGCCGAGGTCGCGGGCGAGGGCGCGGATGTAGGTGCCGGACGAGCAGTCGACGACGACGTCGAGCAGCGACCCGCGCTGCTCGAGCAGCGCGAAGCGCGAGACCGTGACGCGCCGCGAGGGCAGCGTCACCTCGACCCCCTCCCGGACGAGCTCGTGCGCCCGCCGGCCGTCGACGTGCACGGCGCTCACGGAGGACGGCACCTGGTCGATCTCACCCGTGAGCGCCGCCATCGCGGCCGGCACCCGGGCGAGCACCTCCCCCGTCACCGGAAGCTCGGGGCCGACCGCCTCCCCCTCGGCGTCGTCGGTGGTCGTGGCGAGGCCGAGGCGGATGGTCGCCGTGTAGGTCTTCGGCAGGCCCGTGAGTGCCGTGAGCAGCCGGGTCGCGGGACCGACGCCGAGCAGCAGCAGGCCGGTCGCGGCGGGGTCGAGGGTGCCGGCGTGACCGACGCGGCGGGTGTGCGCGAGGCGCCGCACGCGCTGCACGAGGTCGTGCGACGTCGGCCCGGCGGGCTTGTCGACGAGCAGGATCCCGGCGGCCGTCACGTGCCCATCCTGCCAGCGGGCCGCGCCGTGGCCGCCCCTACTGTGGACCGGTGCGGATCGGGATCGTCGGAGCCGGCGCGATCGGCGGCACGGTCGCGGCCCTGCTCGACCGGGCCGGTCACGAGGTCGACGTCACGGCACGCGGCGAGCACCTCGAGGCGATCCGGTCCCGCGGGCTGCGGCTCACGGGCGCATGGGGCGAGCACGTGGCCCGGGTCGGCGCCGCGGAGGTGCTGCCGGAGCCGCCGGAGCTGGCGCTGCTCGCCGTGAAGGCGCAGGACGCGCCGGCCGCCGCCGCGGCGCACGCGGACCTGCTCGCCGGCGCTCCGGTCGTCGTGGTGCAGAACGGGCTCCGCGGACCGCAGGCGCTGCGCGAGGTGCTCCCCGCGTCACCGCTGATCGGCGGCCTGTCGATGATCGCCGCCTCGTACCTCGAGCCCGG
Organism: Amnibacterium sp. CER49; assembly: GCF_029846255.1. GTDB lineage: Bacteria > Actinomycetota > Actinomycetes > Actinomycetales > Microbacteriaceae > Amnibacterium. The sequence goes on from NZ_JARVWQ010000002.1 coordinate 838,517, forward strand.
CATCGTCACGGTGACCGCGCCCGGCCCGACGGTGCTCGGGGCCGACACGGCGAGCGGCGCGCAGCTCGCGGCCGCCGCCGCCGTGCTCGGCGAGGCGGTGCCCGTCGTGCTCACCGCGGATCTCGTCGGCACGCAGTGGGCGAAGCTCGTCGTGAACCAGCTGAACGCCGCGCCCGCGCTCACCGGCCTCTCGGCGCAGGAGGCGCTCGCGGTGCCCGCGCTGCGCCGGGCGGTGGCGGGTGCGATGCGGGAGACCGTGCGCGTGGGCCGCGCCGCCGGCGCGACCTTCCTCGGGCTGCCGGGCCTCACCCCCGGGCGGCTGCGGATGCTCGCGGGCCTGCCCCCGGCCGTGTCCGGGCGGCTGCTCGCGGCACGCATGGTCGAGCGGATGGGAGCGGTGCCGAACCCGGGCAGCACCCTGCAGAGCATCCGTCGCGGGCGGCCGAGCGAGATCGACCACCTCTCCGGCGCCGTCGTCGAGGAGGGCGAGCGGCTCGGCGTGCCGACGCCGCTGAACCGGCGCATCGTCGCGCTCGTGCACGAGGTCGAGTCGACCGGTCGCTTCCTGCCCGCAGCCGAGGCGGCGGCCCGCATCCTCGCCTGAGCGCCCGCTGGGCCCGTCTCCGGGGCGCTTGCCGACATCCCGGGCGTCGTTCCGCGCCCGCCGCGTCGGAACCCGCCCGGGTCCCGGCGCGGTCAGCAGGCGTCGGCGAAGACGCGGCGCGGGTGCGCCGGGTCGGTCATGTCGAAGCTCGCGTTCGCGAGCCTCCGGGCGTCCACGGCGCGGTAGTACAGCTCGACGGCCTGGAACTCGCGCTCGAGGCGCGGGTCGTCGATCGCGATGCCGTCCCGCTCCGCGGCGCGCCGGCGGGCCGCGGCACGCGGCACCTGCAGCAGGGCGCTCGTGTGCCAGAGCCCGACGAGCTCGGGGCGGTGCAGGAACGGGCCCTCGACGACGAGCACCGCCCGCTCGGCGGGGGCGAACACCGGTGGGTCGAGGATCGTCCCGTTCCCGCTCGGGCGGTGCGCGAGCGGGATGCGGTCGCCCCGGCGGTAGGGCTCCACCACCAGGCGGCGGAAGGCCGCGTAGTCGTAGGCCGCGGCGTAGTACGTCCGCGCGTCCGCGTCGGCCCAACCGGACTCGGCCGTGTGGAAGTCGTCGAGCGAGCAGGCGGCCGCGGACACGTCGCGCGCCCGCAGGGCGCCGGCGAGGTCCCGCGCGAAGGTCGTGCGGCCGGAGCCGTCGACCCCGTCGACGCCCACGAGGATCCGGCCGCGCGGGAACACCGCGAGCACCTCCTCGGCGAGCTCGGACAGCACCGCGCCGCGCTCCGGCGCCCATCTGGCCATGCGGGAACGCTAGCCGGGCCGCGTGCCCGCCCGCCGACTCCTAGCCTGGAGCCCGGATGGACGAGGCAGCGGTGGTGCGGTGGTACGGCGAGCACCGGCGCGACCTGCCCTGGCGGCGTCCCGGCTTCCCGGCCTGGGGCACCCTCGTGTCCGAGTTCATGCTGCAGCAGACGCAGGTCGCCCGCGTCGTGCCCGTGCTGGAGGCGTGGCTGGAGCGCTGGCCGACGCCGGCGGACCTCGCGTCGGCGCCGCCGTCGGAGGTGCTGCGCGCGTGGGGGCGGCTCGGCTACCCGCGGCGAGCGCTCGCGCTGCACCGCTGCGCCCGGGCGATCGCCGAGCACCACGGCAACCGGGTGCCCGAGGACGTGGACGACCTGCTCGCCCTCCCGGGCATCGGGGACTACACGGCCCGGGCGGTCGCGGTCTTCGCCTACGGCCACCGCCATCCCGTCGTCGACACGAACGTGCGGCGGGTGATCGCCAGAGCGGAGCTCGGGCGCCCCGACCAGGGCGCGCCGAACGCGCGCCGCGACCTGCCGGCGATGACGGCGCTCCTGCCCGAGGACCTTGCCGACGCCGCGGCGTTCAACGCCGGGATGATGGAGCTCGGCGCGCTCGTCTGCACGGCACGGTCGCCGCGCTGCGACGAGTGCCCGCTCCGCGACACGTGCGCGTGGCGCCTCGCGGGCTCCCCCGCGGGCGAGGGCGGCGTGCGCAGGCAGCCGCGCTTCGCGGGATCCGACCGGCAGCGTCGGGGACTCGTCATGGCCGAGCTCCGCGGCAGCGACGTGCCCGTGACCGACGCCGAGCTCGCCGCCGTGCTGCCGGACCGCGTGGTGCGCGCGCGGGTGCTCACCGGCCTCGCCGCCGACGGGCTGGCCGTCGCGACGCCGGCGGGATGGACGCTGCCGACCGCATGACGCGGTTCAGTCCTGCCGTCGGCCCTTCGAGAGGAACCCGGTGACCACGAGCACCGCGGCGCCGACGACCTGGCCGATGCGCCACGGCTCACCCGAGAACGGGAAGGGGACCACGGGGTTCCAGAGCACCCCGAGCACGATCGGCACGACCACGAGCACGCGGTGCCCCGCCTGCCACACGAGCACGGCGGTGATGAACGCGAGCACCGCCGCCGACATGCGGATCCAGGAGAACCCCGCCGTGTCGATGAGGGCGACTCCCGCGAGCAGCACGATGGCGCCGAGCACGGCCGGCACGAGCGCCCGCCGCTCGACGGGCGAGCCGTAGCGGTGCTCGACGGTCGACCGCGGTGCGGTCGCCGCCGCCCGGCGCTCCCGCCGGTTGCCCGAACTCACTCCTCGTCGTCGCGGGCGCGCGGCTGCACGTACGGGTCGGGGTCGCCGGCGTACGACGCCCGCTCCGCGATCGCGCGTGCCGCCTCGTCGCGCTCCCGCGCCTGCGCGAGCAGGTCGGCGACGTGCGCGGCGTTCTCGGGGATCGCGTCGGGGATGAACTCGAGCGACGGCGTGAGCCGCGCGTGGATGTTCCGGCCGACCTCCGTGCGGAGCAGGCCGGTGGCGGCCTTCAGCGCGGCCGCGCTGTCCTCGCGCTCCTGCTCGGTGCCGTACACCGTGTAGAAGATCGAGGCGTGCTGCAGGTCGCCCGTCATGCGGACGTCCGTGATCGTGACGAAGCCGAGGCGCGGGTCGCGCAGACCCTTCTCGAGGCGCTTCGCGACGATCTCCTTCACGCGGTCGCCGAGCTTCGCGGCGCGTCCGTGATCGGCCATGTCCTCCTCCTTCTGAACGAGACGCGGACCCGGAGCCCCCGGCCGACGCGCCGCCCACTCGGGTGAGCGGGCGGCGCGCCGTCGAGGAGCTCCGGATCCGCGAGGGAGCTCCGGATCCGTGACCGCTAGGCCCGGACCTTCTCCCTCGTCTCGATCGTCTCGATCTCGTCACCGATCTGGATGTCGTTGAAGCGGCCGAGCCCGATACCGGCCTCGTAGTCCGCACGCACCTCGGTGACGTCGTCCTTGAAGCGGCGCAGCGAGTCGATGGCGAGGTTGTCGCCGACCACGACGCCGTTGCGGATGACGCGCGCCTTGGCGTTGCGCGTGATCGTGCCGCTGCGGACGTAGACACCCGCGATGTTGCCCACCTTGGACGAGCGGAAGATCTCGCGGATCTCGGCGAGGCCCGACTGGACCTCCTCGAACTCCGGCTTCAGCATGCCCTTCAGCGAGTTCTCCACGTCCTCGAGGGCCGAGTAGATCACCGAGTAGAAGCGGACGTCGATGCCCTCGCGCGCAGCGCGCTCGCGGGCCTTCGGGTCGGGGCGGACGTTGAAGCCGATGATGATCGCGTTGTCGACCGTGGCGAGGTTCACGTCGCTCTCGGTGACGGCGCCGACGCCGCGGTGGATGATCCGCAGCTGGACGCTCTCGTCGACGTCGATCTTCAGCAGCGACTCCTCGAGCGCCTCGACGGCACCGGAGACGTCGCCCTTGATGATCAGGTTGAGCGAGTCGACCTTGCCGGCCTCGATCTGACCCATGAAGTCCTCGAGCGAGATGCGCTTGCGGGCCTTCGCCAGCTGCGCGTTGCGCTCCGCGGCCTCACGCTTCTCGGCGACCTGGCGGGCGGTGCGGTCGTCCTCGGTCACGAGGAACGTGTCACCGGCCCGCGGGACCGTCGAGAGGCCCTGCACCTGCACGGGCCGCGACGGGCCCGCCTCGGTGAGCGCCACACCGTTCTCGTCCGTCATCGCCCGGACGCGGCCGTAGGCCGTGCCCGCCACGATGGCGTCACCGACGTGCAACGTGCCCGTCTGGATGAGCACCGTCGCGACCGCGCCGCGGCCCTTGTCGAGCCGCGCCTCGATGGCCACACCACGGGCGTCCCGATCCGGGTTCGCCCGGAGGTCGAGCCCCGCGTCGGCGGTGAGGAGCACCGCGTCGAGCAGGCTGTCGATGCCGATGTTGTTCCGCGCCGAGACGTCGACGAACATGGTGTCGCCGCCGTACTCCTCCGCGACGAGACCGAACTCGGTGAGCTGCTGCCGGACCTTCGCCGGGTTCGCGCCCTCCTTGTCGATCTTGTTCACGGCCACGACGATCGGCACACCGGCCGCCTGGGCGTGGTTCAGCGCCTCCACGGTCTGCGGCATGACGCCGTCGTCCGCGGCGACCACGAGGATCGCGAGGTCGGTCACCTGGGCACCGCGGGCACGCATGGCGGTGAACGCCTCGTGGCCCGGGGTGTCGATGAAGGTGATGGCCCGCTCGTAGCCCTCGTGCTCCGTCCACACCTGGTAGGCACCGATGTGCTGGGTGATGCCACCCGCCTCACCCGCGACGACGTTCGCGTTACGGATGGAGTCGAGCAGCTTCGTCTTGCCGTGGTCGACGTGGCCCATGACGGTGACCACCGGGGGCCGGATCTCGAGATCCTCGTCGTCCTCGTCGTACTCGAACTCGATGTCGAAGCCCTCGAGCAGCTCGCGGTCCTCGTCCTCGGGCGAGACCATCTCGATGCGGTAGCCGAGCTCCTCGCCGAGGACCTGGAAGGTCGCCTCGTCGAGCGACTCCGTCGCCGTCGCCATCTCACCGAGGTGGAACAGCACCGTGACGAGATTGCCCGGGCTCGCGTCGATCTTGTCGGCGAAGTCCGTGATGGACGCACCGCGACGCAGCCGGATGACCGTGCTGCCGTCGCCGCGGGGAACGCTGACGCCACCGAGGGTCGGGGCGCTGCGCATCTCGAACTCGGCGCGCTTCGTCCGCTTCGACTTGCGCTGGCGGGACTTGCCGCCGCCCTTGCCGAAGGCACCCGCGGTGCCGCCGCCGGGACCGCGGCCACGACCGCCGCCACCGGGACGCGGGCCGCTGAAGCCGCCCGCGGGACGCTGGAAGCCGCCGCCGGCACCGCCGGGGCGTGCTCCGGCACCGCCGCCGGCACCGCCGGGACGCTGGAAGCCGCCCGGACGCTGACCGAAGCCGGTCGGGCGCTGGCCCATGCCGGGACCCCCCGGACGCGGAGCGCCGGGTCGCGGGGCGCCGGGACGCGGAGCGCCCGGACGCGGGATCGCGCCGCCAGCACCGCCACCGGCACCGGGTCGCATGCCCTGGTTCGCGCCGAAGGGGTTGTTGCCCGGACGGGGCGCGCGGCCCATGCCCTGGCTCGAGGCGAACGGGTTGTTGCCCGGGCGCGGCTGACCCGGACGCGGCTGCGGACGCGGGATCGCGTTGTTCGGCGTCGGGCGCGCGGCGCCGTCCGGAACCGGGCGCGCCTCGGTGCCGCCCGCGGACGGACGCTCCTGCTGGGGCGCCTGCTGCGGCGCGGGCTGCTGGGGTGCCGCCCGCAGCGGCCGGGGGTCGGGCGGGAGCCGGAGGTGGCCGGCGCGGACGGCTGCGGCGCGGCGGGCGCGCTCGGGCCGGGCACGACGCCCTGCGGCCGCGGCGCCTGCGCGACGGGCCGCTGGGGGCCGGGGGTCGCCGGTGCGGCGCCGCCGTTGCCCATGGGGATGCCGTCAGCGGCGAGCTTCGCCCGGAGCTTGCGGACGACGGGGGGCTCGACGCTCGAGGACGGGCCCTTCACGAACTCGCCCATCTCCTTCAGCTTCGCGAGTGCGAGCTTCGTGTCGATGCCGAGATCGGATGCGATTTCGTGGACGCGTGGTTTCGCCACAGTTCTCCTGTCTGGACCTGCCAGACAGGCAGGCCGTTAGTGCGGTGCGGATCTCATCTCGAGTCGCTCATCGCTTGTCCATGTGCCTGTTCCACCTCTACGGGGAGGATGCCCGGACGGATCCGGGCCTGAGAACGCCGGCCGAGGCCGACGGATCGAGAGTCTACCGTCCGCGGGACCGACTTCGGACGGTCCTGCGGCGACGTGGAGGGAACACGGCGGTCGCCGCCCGCATTCCCGTGCGCTCCAGGCGCCGGCCTCGGCGCCTCGTGCTCAGTGCTGCTCCAGGACCGGCTGCGCCCGTGGACTCAGTCCTGTTCCAGGATCGAGTCGGGCTGGATGTCGATCTTCGCGCCCGTGAGCTTCGCGGCGAGTCGGGCGTTCTGCCCCTCCTTGCCGATCGCGAGCGAGAGCTGGTAGTCGGGCACGAGCGCCCGGACGGCCTTCGTGCTCCGGTCGATCACGAACGCGCTCGACACGCGGGCCGGCGACAGGGCGTGGGCGACGAAGGTCGCGAGGTCGTCCGAGGCGTCGACGATGTCGATCTTCTCGCCGCCGAGCTCGGCCGAGACGGCTCGGACTCGCTGCCCGAGCTCGCCGATGGCGGCGCCCTTCGCGTTCACGCCCGGCTGGTTGGCGCGCACGGCCACCTTCGACCGGTGCCCGGCCTCGCGGGCGAGCGCCGTGATCTCGACGACGCCGGAGGCGATCTCGGGCACCTCGAGGGCGAAGAGCTTGCGCACGAGGCCCGGGTGGGTGCGCGACACGGTGATCGACGGGCCCTTCGCCCCGCGCGAGACGCTCGTCACGTAGACGCGGATGCGGTCGCCGTGCTCGTACTTCTCGCCCGGCACCTGCTCCTCGGGAGGCAGGATCGCCTCGATGCTGCCGAGGTCGACGTGCACCATCCGTGGGTTCGGCCCCTGCTGCACGACGCCCGCGACGATGTCGCCCTCGCGGCCCTTGAACTCGCCGAGGATGCGCTCGTCGCCGAGGTCGCGCAGGCGCTGGTTGATGACCTGCTTCGCGGCGAACGCGGCGATGCGGCCGAAGTCGTGCGGCTCGTCCTCGGCCTCACCGATCTGCTCGCCCGACTCGTCGAGCTCGGGCACGAGCACGACGACGCGGCCGGTCTTGCGGTCGATCCGCACGCGCGGGCGCGGCGTGCCGGCGGGTGCGTGCTCGGGCTGGTCGGTGTGCTTCAGGTACGCGGTGAGGATCGCGGCCTCGATGATGTGGAGCAGCTCGTCGAACGGGATCTCCCGCTCGCGCTCCATGAGCCGCAGCACCGCGAGATCGATGTCCACGGTGGCGTCTCCCCTGTTCGCGCTGGCATGCCCGGCGAGGAGACGGGCTCCCCACCGGCACCGACTACGGTAGCAGCGCCTGATCAGGGGAACGGAGGGCTTCCATGGCCGAGGACGACCGCACGATCCAGCTGCGCCGCTACCGCATCGTCGCCGGGGAGCTCGACGCGTTCGTCTCCTGGTGGCGCGAGCTCGTGATCCCGGCGCGCACCGCGCACGGCTTCAGCGTCGAGTTCGCCTACGCGGTCCCCGAGACGAACGAGTTCGTCTGGGCGGTGTCCGTCGCGGGCGACCGCGACGCGTTCCGGGCGATCGACGAGCGCTACGCCTCGTCGCCGGAGCGCGCCGCCGCGTTCGCCGGCCAGCCGCGGCGCATCGACACCGCGACGCTCACGCTCGTCGAGCCGGTCGGCGCCTAGCCCGTCGGCGCCGCAGCCGCGCGCTACTGCCGCTCGGCGGCGATCGTCGCGGCCACGCGGTCGACGACCTCGCCGACCGGCGTCGGCACGCGCTCGCCCGAGGCGCGGTCCCACACCTCGACGACTTGGTCGGCCAGCCCGCGGCCGACCACGACGATCGTCGGCACGCCGAGCAGCTCGGCGTCGGCGAACTTCACGCCGGGCGAGGCGCGCCGGTCGTCCACGAGCACGTCGGCGCCGTGCTGCTCGAGCTCGCGGCCGATGCGCTCGGCCTCCTCGAACACCGCCTCGTCCTTGCCCGTGGCGACGACGTGCACGTCGAACGGCGCGATCGCGCGGGGCCAGACGAGACCCTTCTCGTCGGCGTGCGCCTCGGCGACGAGCGCGAGATCGCGCGTCACCCCGATGCCGTACGAGCCCATCGTGACGGTGGCGAGCTTGCCGTTCGGGTCGAGCACCTTGAGCCCGAGGGCGTCGGCGAACTTGCGGCCGAGCGCGAAGACGTGGCCGATCTCGGTGCCGCGAGCGAGCTCGATCGGCCCGGAGCCGTCGGGCGCGGGGTCGCCCTCGCGCACCTCGGCGAGCTCGACGGTGCCGTCGGGGGTGAAGTCGCGTCCGGCGACGAGCGACTTGACGTGCCGCTCGGGCTCGTTCGCGCCGGTGACCCACTCGGTGCCGTCGACGACGCGCGGATCGACGAGGAAGCGGACGCGGCTCGCCGCCCCCTCGCCCAGCACCGGGCCGCGGGCGGTCCACGGCCCGATGTAGCCCTTCACGAGCGCGGGGTTCGCGGCGAAGTCGTCGTCGGTGGCGGCCTCGACCGCGGCGGGGTAGAACGCGGCCTCGGCGCGCTTCAGGTCGGCGTCACGGTCGCCGGGGATGCCGGCGACCACGACCTCGCGGCGTCCGTCGACGTGGGTGAGGGCGAGCACGACGTTCTTCAGGGTGTCGCCGGCCGTCCAGGCGCGACCGTCGTCGCGCGGGTGGCGCTCGTTCAGCAGGTCGACGAGCGTCGCGATCGTCGGGGTGCCGGGCGAGTCGAACACGGTCGCCGGGGGCAGGCCGTCGACCGCTCGCGGCGCGGGGGCGAGGGTGCGGAACGCCTCGACGTTCGCGGCGTAGCCGCTCGCGGAGCGCACGAAGGTGTCGTCGCCGACGGGCGTCGGGTGCAGGAACTCCTCGCTGCGGGAGCCGCCCATCGCGCCGGCGTGCGCCGAGACGATCACGTAGTCGAGCCCGAGGCGGCGGAAAACCCGCTCGTACGCGGCGCGCTGCAGCTCGTAAGAGGCCTCGAGGCCCGCGTCGTCGACGTCGAAGGAGTACGCGTCCTTCATGGTGAACTCGCGCCCGCGGAGCAGGCCCGCGCGCGGCCGCGGCTCGTCGCGGTACTTGTCCTGGATCTGGTAGATCGTGAGCGGCAGGTCCTTGTACGACGAGTACAGGTCCTTCACGAGCAGCGTGAAGGCCTCCTCGTGCGTCGGCGCGAGCAGGTAGTCGTCGCCCTTGCGGTCCTGCAGCGTGAAGATGTCGTCGCCGTACTCGTCCCACCGCCCGGTGGCGCGATAGGCCTCGGCCGGCAGCAGCGCCGGGAAGTGCACCTCCTGGGCGCCGGCCGCCTCCATCTCCTCGCGGACGATGGCCTCGACCTTCGCCTTGACCCGCAGGCCGAGCGGCAGCCAGGCGAAGAGGCCCGGTCCCTGGCGGCGGATGTACCCGGCCCGGAGGAGCAGCTTGTGGCTCGCGAACTCGGCGTCGGCGGGGTCCTCCCGCAGCGTGCGGAGGAACAGCCGGCTCATGCGCGTCACCACGACGGTCGAATCTATCGAAGCCGGGGAGCAGCGAAGGACCCCGCCACCCTCAGCAGGCGGCGGGGCCCTTCAGCCGACGACGTTCGGGCCGTGCGGTGCGCGCAAGGCTAGGAGCCGCATCGCGCCTCCCCCGGGCACGCCACGCCGCGACATCGGTGACCGCATGCCCTCGGGACGCATGCAGGCGCTCGTCCGCCGACCGATGCCCCGACGGCGCACGCTCCGTGCCGGCCGCCTCAGGCGGTGACGACCTCAGGGGTGCCGAGGGCCGCGTCCGGACCCATCTCGTCCGCGAGGCGGTTCGCCTCGGCGATGAGCGTCTCGACGATCTCGGCCTCGGGCACGGTCTTGATGACCTTGCCCTTCACGAAGATCTGACCCTTGCCGTTGCCCGAGGCGACGCCGAGGTCGGCCTCGCGGGCCTCACCCGGCCCGTTCACGACGCAGCCCATCACCGCGACGCGGAGCGGGACCGTCATGCCCTGCAGCCCCTCGGTCACGTCGTCGGCGAGTGTGTAGACGTCGACCTGTGCCCGCCCGCACGACGGGCACGACACGATCTCGAGGCGGCGCTCGCGGAGGTTCAGGGACTGCAGGATCTGCAGCCCGACCTTGACCTCCTCGACCGGCGGCGCGGAGAGCGAGACGCGGATGGTGTCGCCGATGCCCTCGCCGAGCAGGATCCCGAACGCGGTCGCGCTCTTGATCGTGCCCTGGAACGCCGGGCCCGCCTCGGTGACGCCGAGGTGCAGCGGCCAGTCGCCCCGCTCGGCGAGCAGGCGGTAGGCCTTCACCATCACGACCGGGTCGTTGTGCTTGACCGAGATCTTGAAGTCGTGGAAGTCGTGCTCCTCGAAGAGGCTCGCCTCCCAGACCGCGCTCTCGACGAGCGCCTCGGGTGTGGCCTTGCCGTACTTCTCGAGGAGGCGAGGGTCGAGGCTGCCGGCGTTCACGCCGATGCGGAGCGAGACCCCCGCGGCCTTCGCGCGTTCGGCGATCTGCTTGACCTGGTCGTCGAACTTGCGGATGTTGCCGGGGTTCACCCGCACCGCCGCGCAGCCGGCGTCGATCGCGGCGTAGACGTAGTTGGGCTGGAAGTGGATGTCGGCGATGACCGGGATCTGGCTCTTCTTCGCGATGATCGGCAGCGCCTCGGCGTCGTCGCGGCTCGGCACGGCGACGCGGACGATGTCGCAGCCGGAAGCGGTGAGCTCGGCGATCTGCTGCAGCGTCGCGTTGATGTCGGTCGTCGGCGTCGTGGTCATCGACTGCACGCTGACCGGCGCGTCACCGCCCACGAGCACCTTGCCGACACGGATCTGCCGCGACTTCCGGCGGGGAGCGAGCACCTCCGGCGCCTTCGGCATCCCCAGGTTCACAGCGGGCACAGCCCCACCTCGTCTCTCTTGCCGCGTCCAGGCTACTTCGGCGCGGCCGGGCGCCCGGTTCGGTCAGCCGGCGGCGTTGGCCCGGCGAGCCCGGTAGGCGGTGACGTTCATCCGGTTGCCGCAGTTGCCGACGTCGCAGAACCGCTTCGAGCGGTTGCGCGACAGGTCGACGAGCACCGCGGTGCAGTCGTCGGCCGCGCAGACCTTGAGCCGCGTCGTCTCATCGGCCCGGACGAGGTCGGCGAGCGCCATCGCGGTCTCGACCCGGATGCGCTCGGCGAAGGGCGCATCGCCCGGCACGGCGTGCACGTGCCAGTCGTAGGCGTCGTGGCGCACGAGCCGCGGCACGGCGTGGGACTCGGCGAGCACCCGGTTCACGTGCTCGGCGATCTCGTCGCGGGACTCCGTGAAGAACGCGCGCAGCTCACCGCGCAGCTCGCGGAGGGCGTCGAGCTCCTCCTGCGTGCGCAGGAGGTCGCCGGAGTAGGCCCAGCCGGTGAAGAAGGCGGCCACGTCCTCGACGCTCGTGAGCTCGTCCTCGTCGCTGCGCGACGCCCCGGGCTCGGTGTTGACGAGCGCCGCGGCGGAGTGCAGGACGGCTTCCGTGTCATCGGTGAACACGATTTGACTCCTGACGGGTGCTGGATCTAGCGTCAGGAGTGTACTGCAGTTGACTCCTGACAGGAGATCGACTCGGGATCGGAGGAGGGTCGTCGTGAGCCGGGTGCGCTGGATGCTCGTCGCCGTGCTGTCGGCCCTCGCCTTCGGGATGTCGGGGACCTTCGTGAAGCCCGTGCTCGACGCGGGCTGGAGCCCGGGTGCGGGCAGCATCGTGCGCACCGGCATCGGGACGCTGATCCTCGCGGTGCCGACGATCCGGGCCCTCCGCGGCCGCTGGCACCTCGTCGCGCGCCTCTGGCTGCCGATCCTGCTGTTCGGCGGTATCGGCATCGCCGGTACCCAGACCGCCTACTTCCTCGCGGTGAGCCGCATCCCGGTGAGCACCGCGCTCATGATCGAGTACCTCGCTCCCGTGCTGCTCGTCATCGCGACCGGCGTCTGGCTGCGACGCGTGCCGCCCGTGCGGGTGATCGCCGGGGCGCTGCTCGCGATGGCGGGGCTCGCGCTCGTGCTCGACCTCGGGGCCGGCGTCGCGCTCGACCCGGTCGGGCTCACCGCCGCCTTCGTCGCCGCCGTCGTCTGCGCCGTCTACTTCCAGCTGTCCGCGACGCTTCCCCTGCCGCCGCTCGCGCTCACCGGGCTCGGCTTCGCGGTCGCCACGGTGGTCTCGGCGGTCCTCGGCGTCACCGGGCTCGTCCCGGTCACGGTCGGCGGCTGGACCGTCGAGCTGCTCGGCGCCCACGTCTCGGCCCTCGTGCCGCTCGCCGTGGTCGTGCTGATCGCGACCGCGCTCGCCTACTCGATCGAGGTCGCGGCCGCGGCGCACGTCGGGGCGCGGGCCGCCTCGTTCCTCGCGCTCACCGAGGTGCTCTTCGCCACCGCGGCCGCCGCGCTCGTGCTCGGCCAGCTGCCCGGGCCGATGCAGGCCGCGGGCGGCGTCGTGCTGCTCGCCGGCGTGCTGCTCGTGGTGTCCGCCCCGACCGCGCACGCGGTTCCGCGCGTCCACGACGAGGAGCCCGCGGTGCCCGCCGGGGAGCACGTCCCGGTCGCGTCGCAGCGCCCGCGCGTCGCGCGTCCCGGGCGCGCGGCACCGGCGCGCCGCTGACCGAGCCCGCTTCGGCGGCGACTCCGGTCAGAACGGGCGGGAAGGGTCGGCAGGCACGGCCGTCGGCACCCGGGCCGCCTAGAAGAGGGTGATGGGGCGGACGATGTCCGCGTACACGAGCAGCAGGCTCATCCCGCCGAGCAGGATCGCCACGGCGAACGTGAGCGGCATGAGCTTCGCCGTGTCCACCGGCCCCGGGTCGCGACGATGGAGGAGCCGCGCGACGGACCGGCGGAGCCCCTCCCAGAGCGCACCGATCACGTGCCCGCCGTCGAGCGGCAGGAGCGGGATCAGGTTGAACACGAACAGCGCGATGTTCAGGCTGCCGAGGATGCCGACGATCCCGGCCACCTTGGACACCACCGGCACCTGGTCCGACGCCGCGATCTCCCCGGCGATGCGGCCGACGCCGACCACGCCGATGGGGCCGTTCGGGTCGCGCTGGCCGCTCCCGAACGCCGCTTGCGCGACGCCGACGAGACGCTGCGGCAGGTTCACGATCACGCCGGCGACGGAGGCGACGTTGTTCCCCACCGCCGGCAGCACCGCCGAGACCGGCTGCTGGGCCAGCGCCTCGGTCGGGCTGATGCCGATGAAGCCGACCTGCGTGGTCTCGACCTTCCCGGACCCGTCCTTCACGGGGGTGCCCTGCGCGTCGGTGACGGCGACCGTGTTCTCGCGCGGGGTGACGCGCACGCTGCTCGTCGCGCCGTCGCGGCGCACGGTGAGCGTGATCGGGGTGTTCGCCGACCGGCGGATCACGTCGGTCACGTCGGTCCACCGCGCGACGGCGCGACCGTTCACCGCCGTGATGACGTCGCCCGGCTTCAGGCCGCTCGCCGCCGCAGGGGCGCGCTCGTCGGCGGCCGTGCAGCTCGTGCTCGTCGACCTCGCCGGCTTCACGCACTGCGAGATCGACTGGATGGTCGTCGTCGGCTGCACGACGCCGAAGCCGCAGAGCACGATCCCGGTGAACAGGATGCCGAGAGCCAGGTTCATGACGGGGCCCCCGAGCATGATGACGACGCGCTTCCACACGGGCAGCCGGTAGAAGGCCCGGTGCTCCTCCCCCGGCCGGATCTGCTCCTGGCTCGAGTCGCGCGCGTCCTGCACGAGCCCCGAGAAGAAGCCGGTCGACGCGGTGCGCGCTCGCGCGGGGTCGGACTCCGCGGGCACCTCGGGCGCGAGGTCGGTGCCGGCGGGCTCGAACAGGCGGCCGCGGCGCTTCGTCCTGGCGGGCGGGAACATGCCGACCATCGAGATGTACCCGCCGAGCGGGATGAGCTTCAGGCCGTACTCGGTCTCGCCGCGGGTCCGGGAGAAGACGGTGCGGCCGAAGCCGATCATGTACTGCGTCACCCGGACGCCGAACAGCTTCGCGGGCACGAGGTGGCCGATCTCGTGCAGGCCGATCGAGACGATCACCCCGAGCAGCACGGCGACGAGGCCCACGACGTAGAGCAGGTCGGCGTTCACCGGGCCAGGGTACGTGCGCGCCGACCGCGGGCGGCGCGACGCGGCGCCCGGGCGCCTATGGGGTCGCCGAGAGTCGCCGGTCGGCCTCCTCGCGGGCCGCGCGGTCGGCCTCGAGCACCGCCTCGCGGGTGAGCCCTCCGGTCGGCCGCGGCACCGCGCCGAGCACGTCCTCGACCACGGCGAGGATGTCGAGGAACCCGATGCGGCCCGCGTGGAACGCGTGCACGGCCTGCTCGTTCGCGGCGTTGAGCACCGCGGGCGCGGTGCCACCCTCGGTGCCGACGCGCTTCGCGAGCTCGACCGCGGGGAAGGCCTGCTCGTCGAGCGGCTCGAACGTCCAGGACTGCGCGCGCGTCCAGTCGAGCGGCGTGCCGACGCCCGGCACGCGGTGCGGCCAGTCGAGGCCGAGCGAGATGGGCAGCCGCATGTCGGGCGGCGACGCCTGCGCGATCGTCGCGCCGTCGGTGAACTCGACCATCGAGTGCACGATCGACTGCGGATGCACGACCACGTCGATCCGGTCGAAGGGCACGTCGAACAGCAGCGAGGCCTCGATCACCTCGAGCCCCTTGTTCACGAGCGTCGCCGAGTTCGTCGTCACCATGAGGCCCATGTCCCAGGTGGGGTGGGCGAGCGCCTCCGCCGGGGTGACGGCGGCGAGCTGCTCGCGCGTCCGCCCACGGAACGGGCCGCCGGACGCGGTGAGCACGAGCCGCCGGACCTCGTCGTGGGTGCCGGACGCGAGGCACTGCGCGAGTGCCGAGTGCTCGCTGTCGACGGGCACGATCCGCTCCGGAGCCGCGAGCGCCTTCACGAGCGGGCCGCCGATGATGAGCGACTCCTTGTTCGCGAGCGCGAGCACGGGTCCGGTCTCGAGCGCGGCGAGCGTGGGGCCGAGGCCCGCGGCGCCGGTGATGCCGTTCACGACGACGTCCGCCGGCACGTCGCGGACGAGCGCCTCAGCGGCCTCGGCGCCGAGGGCGGTGGCGCGGACGCCGAAGCGCTCGGCCTGCTCGGCGAGCAGCGCGGCGTTGCGGCCCGCGGCGAGCCCGACGACCTCGAAGCGCCGCGGGTTCGCGGCGATCACGTCGAGCGTCTGCGTGCCGATCGAGCCGGTCGAGCCGAGCAGCAGGACCCGGCGGCGGTCGCCGCTCACGGGGTCCGCGGGTCGATGACGACGGGTACCCGCACCGAGTTGGCGATGAAGCAGAGCCGGTGCGCGTCCTCGTGCAGCGCGTCCGCGAGCGCGCGCTGCGACTCGTCACCGAGCACGACCCGCGGCCGCAGGGTGACGGCGGTGAGGCGCCCGCCGCCGTCGGGATCGACCTGGAGCTCCGCGGTGGCCGCGTCGGTGTAGCCGGTCACGACCACGCCGGCCCGCACGCAGACGTGGAGGTACGAGAGCAGGTGGCACTGCGAGAGGGCCGCGACGAGCAGCTCCTCCGGGTTCCAGCGGTCGGGGTCGCCGAAGAAGGCGCGGTCCGCGCTGCCGGCGAGGTCCGGCTTGCCGCTCGCACGGACCGTGTTCGTGCGGTCGTAGTCGCGGTAGGCGGTCGTGCCGCTGCCGCGGTTCCCCGTCCACTCGACCTCGACGGCGTAGGAATGGTTCGCGGCCACGGGGCGAGCCTAGGCCGGGGAGGCGGGACGGTGATCGGACGGCGGCTGCTGACGGCGGACGACTGGCGCGAGTGGCGCGCGCTCCGGCTGCGGGCGCTCGCCACCGATCCCGGGGCCTTCGGCTCGACGCTCGCCGACTGGACCGGTCCGGGCGATGCGGAGGAGCGGTGGCGCCGCCGGTTCGCGGACGTGCCCGTCAACCTGCTGCTCGACCTCGACGGCGAGCCCGTGGGCATGGTGGCCGCAGTGCCGGCGGACGACGCGGTCGAGCTGATCTCGCTCTGGGTCGTGCCGGCGGCCCGCGGCCGCGGCGTCGGGGAGGCGGCGATCGACGCCGTCGTCGAGCTCGCGGGCGACCGGCCGGTCGTGCTGTCCGTGCGCGCCGCGAACGATCCCGCGATCGCGCTCTACGTCCGCTGCGGGTTCGTCGACGACGGCGCGGATCCGGACGACCCGCTCGAGCGGCGGATGCGCCGGGCGCCTCGGCCCTGAGCGATCAGGCGGCGTGCGTGGTGGCGAGCACGTCGATCACGAACACCATGACGTCGGTGCCCTTGATCGAGCCGTCCGACGAGCCCTTGCTGCCGTAGCCCTGGTCGGCGGGCACGATCGCGACGACCTGCGAGCCGATCTTCTGGCCGACGAGCGCCTTGCCGAAGCCCTTGACGACCGCGGTCGTGGCGAAGCTCGTCGGCCCGGTCTTGCCCCACGACTGGTCGAAGATCGAGCCGGTGCGCCAGAGCACGCCCTGGTACTGCACGGTGACCGTGTCGCCGCTCCTCACCGTCTCACCGGTGCCGACGCGGCGGTCGGCGATCTCGAGCGACTTCGGCGCGGAGGTGGCCGGGATCTTCACGCTCGGGGTGCCGTTCGCGGCCGTCGTGACCTTCGGGAACGACGCGGGCAGCGCCTTCAGCGCGCCGGTCGCCTTCGTCGGGGTCAGCTCGAGGATGTCGGCGACGAGCACGAGCGAGTCGCCGCCCCCGACGCCGAGCTGCTCGGATCCCGCGGAGCCGAACGCCGCCGAGGCGGGGATGACCGAGGCGAACCGCTCCCCCGCCCTGCCGCAGACGAGTGCCTGCACGAGTCCCGGCAGGTACTGGGTGGTGTCGGCGGTGAGGATGACCGGCTTCTTCGCGCCGTAGCCGCTCGAGTCGAGCAGCTTGCCGTTCTTGCCGTCGTAGAGGGAGTAGGCGATCTGCACGCTGGCGCCCGCCTTCACGGTGTCGCCGCTGCCCGCCTTCAGCACGGTGCGCTGGGTGGCGCTCGTCGACGTCGGCAGCGGGAACTTCACGGTGGGCGCCGACCCCGCCTTGCCGTTGACCTGCACGGCGTTCGAGGCGCTGCCCGGCTTCGCGCAGGCGGATGCGCTGACGGCGTTCGACGTCGTCGGCGAGGCGGAGGGCTTCGCGGGGCCGCTGCTGCACGCGGTGAGCGCGAGGGCCGTGACCGCGACGAGGGCGGCGGGCACGAGGCGGAACGGGGTGCGGGGCCGGGAACGCATCGGACCATCCTGCGGGATGCCGGGACGGCGGCTGCGCGGGACGCGGCGCGTCTCAGCGGATCCATCACGACGCGGTGCTCAGCGCGGCAGCCGCACCCGGATCGGCTCGCGCTGCGGTGCGATCAGCACGACCTCGTCGTCGGCGACGACGGGCGGCAGCGGGGCGCCGCGGCCGAGCAGCGTGCGCACGTCGGCGGCGGCGACGCGGTCCACGAGCACGGGCAGCGTCGCCGCGAGCCGGGACAGCGCGGACCACTGCGCCTGCCACGCCGCGGGCGTGCCGTACGCGACCGACGGCGCCGGGACGGGCTCCTCCCCCGCCGGGACGGCGGCCCAGCCGGCCGTCTGCAGCCGCTCGACGCGATCCGCGGCCCGCTCCGACAGCAGCAGGTACCGGCCCGGCTCGAGCGGCGGCGCGGGCACGTGCGGATGGCGCGGCAGCGGCGAGGCGGGGAGCACGACCTGGGCGCGCTCGCCGCGCCACGATCCGCCGCCCGGCGGCAGCCGCTCGCACCAGGCGGCGCGATCGCCCCCGAGGGCGAGGTGGTCGTCGAGGCCGAGGCGGAGCAGCAGGCGGTCGTCGAAGAGCCCGACGAGGGGCCGCAGCGGGCTACCCGCCCATCCGCTCGGGCCGCGGAGCGCGAGCACGGTCGGCGCTGCGGCGGGATCCCGGAGCCGCACGGCGAGCCGGTCGAGCGCCGCCTGCCCGTGGGCGCCGAGCCGGTCGACGAGGTGCTCGAGGTCGTCGAGCACGAGCGGGACGCGCGTGTCGTGCAGCAGGTCCCAGGCGACCGCGGCGTCGGTGCCCGCCTCGGCGGCGCCGATCGCCGCGCACACCGCCGCGAGCGCGGTGCTGCGGCCGCTGCCCGCGTCACCCGCGACGAGCAGCCGTGGGCGGCGGGCGACGTCCCAGGCGAGCGGCACCTGCTCCTGCCGGTCCGGTCGGTCGATGAGGCCGAGCAGCACCACCCCGGGGGCGGGGGCCGGCAGCCGGTCGGGCGGCAGCACCGCCGGCAGCGGCTCGAGCCACGGCCGGCGCGCCCGTGAGCCGGCGGCGGACGCCGGCACCGCGTCGACGTCGGCCGCCGCCACCCGGGCGACCGCGACGGTCCGGGGACGCTCGCCGGGCACCGCGAGCACCGCGGCGCCCACCCGGCTTCGCGGCAGCAGGGCGGCGTCCGGGATCCCCGTCATCGCGCGGCTGTCGGCCTCGTCGTTCACCCGCAGGCAGATGCGCAGCGCGCAGTTCGCGAGCAGCTCGTCGCGGACGCTGCCGGCGGGCCGCTGCGTGCAGAGCACGAGATGGACGCCGAGCGACCGGCCGCGAGCGGCGAGGTCGACGAACAGGCCGGCGAGCGCCGGCCGGGCCTCGAGCAGCGCGCGGAACTCGTCGACGACGATGACGAGCCGCGGCTCGCCGCTGCCGTCGATCCCCGGCAGCCCGAGGTCGCGCAGCAGCGCCTCGCGACGCACCAGCTCGGCGCGCAGGCTCGCGACGGCCCGCTCGGTGCCCTCGCCGTCGAGGTCGGTGACGACCCCGGTGACGTGCGGGAGCCCGGCGAGCGGGTCGAAGGTCGCGCCGCCCTTGCAGTCCACGAGCAGCAGCGCGAGCCGTTCGGGCGGGTTGGCCGCCGCGAGGGCGAGGATCCACCCGCTGAGCAGCGCGCTCTTGCCGCTGCCGGTGGTCCCCGCGACGACCGCGTGCGGGCCGTCGGCCACGAGGTCGATGTCGACGGGCACGCCGCCGCCGTCGACGACGAACCGGGCGGGCAGCCCGCCGCCCGTGGGGGGCTCCGCCAGCAGCGCGGCGAGCGGGGGCGCCGGCGTCCCGGGCAGCAGCCGCTCGAGGGCGGCGAGCGCGGCGGCGGTCACGAGCGCCGGCACGAAGGCGGCGCCTCGCAGGTGCTCGAGCCCGGGGGCGGCGTGGACGACCTCCGCGCGGGTGGGACCGGAGACGCGCACGACGAGGTCCGCGTCGTTCCCGGCGCCGACCGGTGGCACGGCGACGGAGCCGGTGGACCGGGCGGCGGCGACCGCCACCGCGCGGGCGAACGCACCGGCGAGCAATGGCTGCCCTTCGACGGCGACGCGCGTCGTTCCGGGCACGGTGAACGGGACGCCCCGCAGGGTGCGTCCCGCCGCGAGCAGCGCCTGCTCGCGCTCGGTCGCGGCGCGACCGCCGACGAGCGGCGCCACCGGAGCGTCGGCGCGGCCGAGCACGAGCTCGGCGCCGGGCGCGGGTCGCCACCGGCCGGTGAGCAGCTCGGCCGGCCCGGGCTGACGCCGTCGCAGCGCGGCCTCCCGCTCGGTGCGGAGGCGCTCGAGGTCGGCCTCGAGCCCGTCGAGCGCCGCCTCGTGCGCAGCGGTGTCGCGCCGCAGCCGCCGCCGCGCCTGGAACCGTCCGTCGAGCACGGCGCCGACGGCGACGACGGGTGCCAGTGCGGCGAGCAGCAGCATCGCGGGCGACTGCAGCGCGAGCGCGAGCGCGATGGAGCCGGCGAGCGGCGCGAGCACGCCGAGCAGCGGGAAGCCGGGCGCTTCGGGCCGCGCGGGACGCGGCGGGAGGTCGAGGCGGTCGGTCACGCCCACACGATCGCGGGTGCCGGAGGTCCAGCGCGGGCGGGACGGCGACCTGGGGACGGCGAGGCGCCCGGCCGGAGCCTGGGGAGGAGCGGTTACGCCCCGGGCTCGACCTCGAGCACGTCGACGAGCACGACGGTGACGTTGTCGCGACCGCCGGACTCGAGCGCGGCCCGCACGAGCTCCGCCGCGGTCTCCTCCGCAGCGCGCCCGGCGGCGAGGGCCTGGTGGATCACCTCGTCCGAGAGCTCCTTCGAGAGCCCGTCGGAGCAGGCGAGCAGCCGCAGCCCCGGCTCGAGCGGCAGCATCCAGTAGTCCGGCATCGGCGGCTCGTTGAAGCCGATGGCGCGGGTGATCACGTTGCTGTCGGGATGGTTCTCGGCCTGGCCGCGCGTGATGGCGCCCGCGTCGACGAGCTCCTGCACGACGCTGTGGTCGACGGTGACCTGCTCGAAGTCGCCCGAGAGGTACCGGTACACCCGGGAGTCGCCGACGTTGAACACGGCGAAGTAGGGGTCGTCGCCCGACACGGTGAGCGCCATGCCGGTGACGGTGGTGCCCGCACCGACGAGCGCGGTGCCGTCGAGGTGCGCGATGTCGTGCGCGGCCTGCGCGAGGGCGAGCCCGATGGCGGCGGGCGTCACGAAGCCGTCGGAGATGACGTCGCCGAGGCGGCGGACCACGGCCTCGCTCGCGAGGTCACCGGCCGCGTGGCCGCCCATGCCGTCGGCGACCGCGAAGATCGGCGGCTCGACGACGAAGCTGTCCTCGTTCACCTGACGCCGGTGCCCGACATCGGTCGCCGCGGCCCAGGCGAGCGTGATCGCGCCGTGTCCGGACGGCAACGGCAGCCTGCTGCTCGCGCTGCTGGAACCGATCTGGGTCAACCGCGACCTTCCGGGTCTGGACCCGATCGGGTCTGTCGCTCAACGGTAGGGAAGGATCTCGATGACGTTGCCGTCGCCGATGTCGATGAGCGTACCGGGTACGACGGGCAAGGACTCACCCGACTCGAGACGCCGCACCCCGATGCCCGGCTGCCGCACGACCGTCCCGTTCGTCGACTGCAGGTCGGTGAGCACCAGGCCCTCGGCGGTCGGGCGCAGCTCGATGTGGGTCGCCGACACCTCGCGGCTCGGGCTGTCCACACGGACGAGCCGCGGCAGCATCGGCCCCGTGACGCGCGGGCTGCGCGGCTGCCGGCCGACGTAGACGGGCGCGTCGACCCGCTCCGGCGGGCGGTCGCCGAGCCGGAAGGCGGCGGCCGCAGCGGTCTCGGGCGTCGGCGCGGTGGGGGGCGGCTCGACGCGGTGGCGGTCGAGGGACGCGGCGCGGCGCCCGAGGTCGGTGAGCACGTTCGTGTCGAAGGGCGACTGCACGGGCGTCGGCGCCGTCAAACGGCGCGGCGCGGGCGTCACGACGAGCTGGTGCGTCCAGCCGAGCCAGGGGCCGAGCACCACGCCGCCCTCGAGCGGGATGTCCTGCGCCCCGGGATGCAGGTCGCCGGGCGAGCGCTGCAGCGGCCCGAGGGCGAAGCGCTCGACGGCCTGCAGCTCGGCGACGTACCAGGGCTCGTTGCCGCGCGCGTCCACCCGGCGCATCCGCCCGGCGACGGCGATGTCGGCGCATCCGTCGCCCCGCACGACGAAGGTGGTGGCCGGGCCGAGGGCGGCGATCGCGAACGAGTGCACGGCGCCGGCGCCCCTCGTGGGCACCGCGGCGACGAGCGCGTCGAGCCCGAGCGTCGGGTCGGCCGCGATGCGCCACAGCGTGCTCATCAAGGAGACCGGGCTGTCGGGCCCGAACGCGCCGAGGAACCGCTCGGAGACGAGCAGCCGCCACTCCTGGTCCGGCGCGGTCTGCTCGGGGAGGTAGAAGGCGCCGGTCATCGCTCTCGTCGTCCCCCGTCTCCTGGCGCACCGTCGCGCCGGCGTCCTGCTCCTGCTCGTGGCCCCCCGAGGTCGGGCGCGGACCGGCACGACCGCGGCAAGGAGGCGGCCTGTCGCCGGCCCGGGCTCGGCCCCGCTCGGGGCCCGCTCGACGGACTGCGCGACGAGTCTAGGCCTCCCCGCGCCGCGGCTCCTCGGACGGGGCGCCCCGCGAGATGCTGCGAGACTGCCGTCATGTCAGCGCGCGGAGGGGACCGGCCCGTGACGCTCGACCCGATCGCCCGGGCGATCGTCGAGCAGCTCCAGGAGGACGGGCGGCGGTCCTACGCGGACATCGGCAAGCGCGTCGGGCTCTCGGAGGCGGCGGTGCGGCAGCGGGTGCAGAAGCTCACCGACACCGGGGTGCTGCAGATCGTCGCCGTGCCGGACCCGTCGCGGCTCGGCTTCCCTCGGCAGGCGATGATCGGCATCCGCGTCTCGGGCGACGTGCGGGAGCCGGCGGACCGCCTGGCGGCCCTCGCCGAGGTCGACTACGTCGTCGTGACGGCCGGCACCTTCGACCTGCTCGTCGAGGTGGTCTGCGAGGACGACGACGCGCTCGTCGAGCTGCTGAACACCCAGGTGCGCACCCTGCCGGGCGTGGTCTCGACCGACACCTTCGTGTACCTGAAGCATCGCAAGCGCTTCCACGACTGGTCCGCCTGACCGCCGGAAGGGGCGGACCGTAGACTCGGGCCATCAGCAGGAACCTCGACGACGCCCCGTCGCCGTCCTACACGACCACGGCGCGCACGGCCTCCCGTCCGAGCAGGCCGCGGCGGTCGTTCGACGCGGGCGCCGCGCTCATGCTGCTCGCCTTCCTCGCGATCGCGTTCGCCGTGGCCGGTCTCGGGGTCGTGACGACGATCGGCGCGGTCGACGGCTGGTACGCCCGTGCCCCGCACGTGTTCTGGACGCCGCCGAACTGGGCGTTCGGTGCGGTCTGGACCGTGCTCTACGCGCTCATCGCGGTCTCGGGCTGGCTCGTCTGGCTGCGCCGGTACCAGGCCCGCGTGAACGGCCCGCTCGCGCTCTACGTCGCCCAGCTGGTCGTCAACTCGCTCTGGACGCCGGTCTTCTTCGGCGGCTACCCGCTGATCGGCGAGCCCGCGCTCTGGATCGCGGTCGCGCTGATCATCGCCCTCGACCTGCTCGTGGTCGCGACGATCGCCGCGTTCTGGCCGGTGTCGCGGGTCGCGGCGCTGCTGCTCGTGCCCTACCTGCTCTGGATCCTCTACGCGAGCACGCTGAACTGGGGCGACGCCGCGCTCAACTCGCTGCCGTGAGCGTCTGGCGCATCCGCTCCTCCCCAGGCCGTCACCTCGGGCCCGTGCAGCCTCGCGCCGGTGGATCCGGCGTCGCGAGCGGCCGGGCGTCCCTACCGTCCCCTGCATGCTCCCCGCTCCGGACCGGATCCCGACCGACATGACGACCGTCGAGGGCGACGACGGGCGCGGCCGCTGCGCCTGGGCGCGCGGCGACCTCGCCCGCTACCACGACGCGGAGTGGGGCGTCCCGCTGCACGGCGACGCACCGCTCTTCGAGAAGCTGAGCCTCGAGGGGTTCCAGTCCGGGCTGTCCTGGCTCGTCGTGCTCCGCAAGCGGGAGGCGTTCCGCGAGGCCTTCGTCGGCTTCGAGCCCGAGCGCGTCGCCGCCTTCGGCGAGGCGGACGTCGAGCGGCTGCTCGGCGACGCCCGGCTGATCCGCAACCGGCGCAAGATCGAGGCGGTGGTGGCGAACGCCCGCGCCGTCGCGGCCCTGCGCGAGCGGGAGGGCGTCGGCGCGCTCGACCGGCTCGTCTGGCGGCACCGTCCCGAGCCGCGTCCCGAGGAGGACCGGCCGGCCGAACCGGGCGACGTGCCCGCGTCGACCGCATCGTCGAAGGAGCTCGCGGCGGCGCTGAAGCGCGAGCGGCTCGTCTTCGTCGGCCCCGTCACGGTCTACGCGCTGATGCAGTCCGCGGGGCTCGTCGACGACCACCTCGTGGGCTGCTGGCGCGCGCGCGTCAGCGGATGAGCGCGGTGGGCGGGCGGTCGCCCGCGTAGGCGCGGTCCGTCGAACGCAGCACACGCAGCGCGTTGCCGCCCGCGAGCGCCGCGAGATCGGCCGCCGACCAGCCGCGGTGCGCCAGCTCGGCGAGCAGGTCCGGGTAGTTGTCGACGCCGGAGAGCCCACGAGGTGTGTGCTCGACGCCGTCGAAGTCGCTGCCGAGGCCGACATGCCGCACGCCAGCGATCGCGCGCGCGTGCTCGATGTGGTCGGCGACCTGGCCGAGCGTGACGACGGGCGGCTCGCCCTCCTTGCCGCCGTCGTGCCAGAGCCGGTACTCGTCGCTCACGAACTGCGGGACGAAGGACACCATGATGACGCCGCCGTTGCCGGCGAGCCGCACGAGCACGTCGTCGGGCACGTTCCGCGGGTGGTCGGTGAGCGCGCGGCACGAGCTGTGGCTGAAGATCACCGGCGCCTGGGCGACGTCGAGCACGTCGTGCATCGTGCGCGCGGAGACGTGGGAGAGGTCGACGAGCATCCCGAGGCGGTTCAGCTCGGCGATGTAGGCGCGGCCGCGCTCCGTGAGCCCGTCGCGCTCCTCGTCGGTCGCGGAGTCGGCCCATGCCGAGTTCCGGTTGTGCGTGAGCGTCAGGTAGCGCACGCCGAGCGCCGCGAGCATGCGGAGCACACCCGGGGAGTCGTCGACGCTGTGCGCGCCCTCGGCGCCGAGCAGCGACGCGATGCGGCCGCCGGCCCGCGCGGCCTCGACGTCGGCCGCCGAGCGCGCGAGCACGAAGTCCTCCGGGTAGCGCTCGACGAGCCGGTGCACCCAGTCGATCTGCTCCAAGGTGCGCGCGACCGCCTGCGGCCCCTCGCCCTCGTCCTCGACGAACACGCTCCAGAACTGCGCACCGAGGCGGCCGGCGCGCAGCCGCCGGACGTCGGTGTGCCAGTCGAGCGGGCCGCCGAGGCCCTCGACCGACCGGCCGCGCTCGAGCCGGCTGCGCCAGGCCCAGTCGTTGTGCCCGTCGAGGATCGGTGCGAGCTCGAGCGCACGCTCGACCGCCTCGAGCGCACGCGTATCCGAGACCCTGGCCACGCCGGAAGCGTAGTGAGCGCGGTTGGGCGGCCGCCGACCGCGCTCAGGCGTCCTCGTCGTCGGCGGGCACGGCGACGCCCTCGCGCTCGTCGCGGTCGGCCCACTCGAGCAGCGGGGCGAGGTCGAAGACCGCGTCGTCGATGCCCGCGTGCAGGTCGCCGAGCTCGGCGTAGCGCTGCGGCACCGTCGCGATCGTCCACTCGCCCGGCTCCACGTCGGCGACCTCGTCCCACGTGATCGGCGTCGACACCCGCGCCTCCGGGTTCCCGCGCACCGAGTACGCCGCTGCGACCGTGTGATCGCGGGTGTTCTGGTTGTAGTCGACGAAGACGGCGGAGGGGTCGCGGTCGCGCCGCCACCAGGCGGTGGTGGCGTCCCCGCCGGCGCGCCGCTCGACCTCGCGCGCGAAGGCGGCCGCCGCGCGGCGCACCGCGTCGAATCCGTGCTCCGGGCGGATGCGGACGAGCACGTGCAGCCCGTCTCCCCCGCTCGTCTTCGGCCAGCCGGCGGCGCCGAGCTCGTCGAGCACCTCGTGCGCGACCGCGGCGACCCGCCGCACCGTGTCGAAGGGGCAGTCGGGCATCGGATCGAGGTCGATCCGCCACTCGTCGGGGCGCTCCACGTTCCCCCGCCGGCTGTTCCACGGATGGAACTCGACGGTCGACATCTGCACGGCCCAGGCCACGTGCGCGAGCTCGGTGACGCAGAGCTCGTCGGCGGTGCGCGAGTAGCGCGGGAAGGTGACGCGGACGGTCTCCATCCAGGGCGGGGCGCCGAACGGCAGCCGCTTCTGGTGCACCTTCTCGCCCTCGACCCCGTCGGGGTAGCGGTGCAGCATGCACGGGCGCTCGCGGAGCGCGTTCACGATGCCGTCGCCGACGGAGAGGTAGTACTGCACGAGGTCGAGCTTCGTCTCGCCGCGGGCGGGGAACATGACCCGCTCGGGGTGGGTGACGCGCACGACGCGCTCCCCCACCGGCAGCTCGATCGCCGGGGTGTCCTTCGCCATGACGCCTCCTCGCGTGGTGCCGGGCGACCCTAGTCGACGCGCGACCGGTGCAGCCTGATCACGCAGGCAGCACGAGCACGACGTCCTGCTCGCCGCGCGGCTCGAGGCGCACGCCGGCGTCGGCGCCCCACGCGAGCAGCTCGTCGCGGGAGGCCACCTCGGCCCCGCTCCGCGCGAGGCCGCGGACGAGCTCGCCCTTGCCGTGCTTGTTGAAGTGGTTGAGCGCCCGCCGGCGGCCGTCGGGGTCCTCCGACTCGACGTGCAGGATCGCGCTGCCCGCGGGCGCGGGTCCGAGCGCGGCGTACGCGGACGAGCGGGCGTCGAGCACCCACTCCCCCGTCGAGGCGAGCGCCGCAGGCAGCGCGCCGCTCCACAGCCCCTTGAGCGGCAGCGCGGGCAGCGGCGTCGAGGCGGAGAGGCGGTAGGCGGGGATCGGGTCGCTCGGCCGGAGCAGCCCGAACATCGCCGAGGCGAGCAGCACGTGCCGTTCGAGCCACCCGGTGGCGCCCCCGTCGAGGGAGGCCGCGTCGAGCCCCTCGTAGAGCACGCCCGCATACCGCTCGATCGCGGGACGCACCGGCGACGTGCTGAGCGCCCGGTTCCAGCCGGCCTCGTGCGCCGAGCGCGGCCCGAGCTTGAGCACGGTCGCCGCGTCGCGCAGCGGGATCCGGCGCGCGGCGGCCATCGCGCGTCGACGCCGTCCCGTGAGCGACGGGAAGACGAGCGCGTCGAGCGCGAGCACGCCGGTGCCGCCCTCCGTCTTGGTCTCGGAGGGCGGCAGGACGACGATCAGGGCTTACCTGACGAGGGAGGCGGAGCGGGCGGCGATCGTCACCGTGTCGTTCTCCATCGAGACGAACCCGTCCTCGGCGTTCACGACGATGCGTCCGCCGTCGCTCGCGGTGATGCGCACCTCGCCGGCGGCGAGCACGCCGAGCAGCGGCTGGTGCCCGGCGAGCAGGCCGATCTCGCCGACCGCGGTCCGGGCGACGACCATGTTCGCCTGCCCGGACCAGACCTGCTCGTCGGCGGAGACGACGGTGACCGTGAGGTCGGCCATGGTCAGCCGTTCTCCTTCGCGAGCTGCGCGGCCTTCTCCTCGACGTCCGTGATCGGGCCGACGTTGAAGAACGCCTGCTCGGGGGTGTCGTCGAACTCGCCCTTCGCGATCGCGTCGAAGCTCTCGATGGTGTCCTTGAGGGGCACGGTCGAGCCCTCGACACCGGTGAACTTCGTCGCCATGTAGGTGTTCTGCGAGAGGAACTGCTGGATGCGCCGCGCGCGGGCGACGGTGATCTTGTCCTCCTCCGACAGCTCGTCGACACCGAGGATCGCGATGATCTCCTGCAGCTCCTTGTTCTTCTGCAGGATCTGCTTCACCGTCGTGGCGACCCGGTAGTGGTCCTCGCCGATGTAGCGCGGGTCGAGGATGCGGCTCGTCGAGGCGAGCGGGTCGACCGCCGGGTAGAGGCCGCGCGAGGCGATCTCGCGCGAGAGCTCGGTCGTCGCGTCGAGGTGCGCGAAGGTCGTGGCCGGCGCCGGGTCGGTGTAGTCGTCGGCGGGCACGTAGATCGCCTGCAGCGAGGTGATCGAGTGGCCGCGCGTCGAGGTGATGCGCTCCTGGAGCACGCCCATCTCGTCGGCGAGGTTCGGCTGGTAGCCCACCGCGGACGGCATGCGGCCGAGCAGCGTCGACACCTCGGAGCCGGCCTGCGTGAACCGGAAGATGTTGTCGATGAAGAGCAGCACGTCCTGCCGCTGCACGTCGCGGAAGTACTCCGCCATCGTGAGGGCCGAGAGGGCGACACGGAGACGGGTCCCGGGCGGCTCGTCCATCTGACCGAACACCAGCGCGGTCTTGTCGAAGACGCCCGCGTCCTCCATCTCGTGGATGAGGTCGTTGCCCTCGCGGGTGCGCTCACCCACGCCCGCGAACACGGACACGCCACCGTGGTTCGCGGCGACGCGGTAGATCATCTCCTGGATGAGGACGGTCTTGCCCACACCGGCGCCGCCGAAGAGACCGATCTTGCCGCCCTGCACGTAGGGGGTGAGCAGGTCGATGACCTTGATGCCCGTCTCGAACAGCTGCGTCTTGCTCTCGAGCTGGTCGAAGGCCGGCGGGTTGCGGTGGATCGGCCAGCGCTCGGTGATCTCGAGCTGGTCGACCGGCACGTCGAGCGGGTCGCCGATGACGTTGAAGACGTGGCCCTTGGTGACGTCGCCGACGGGGACGCTGATCGCGGCGCCCGTGTCGCGCACCTCCTGGCCGCGGATCATGCCGTCGGTCGGCTTCAGCGCGATGGCGCGGACCAGGTCGTCGCCGAGGTGCTGCGCGACCTCGAGCGTCAGCTCGATCTCCTCCTCGCCGAGGACGATCGTCGTCTTCAGCGCGTTGTAGATCTCGGGGATCGAGTCGTGCGGGAACTCGATGTCGACGACGGGGCCGGTGACGCGCGAGACGCGGCCGACGCCGCCGCCCTTCGTCTCCTCGCCCGGACGGACGGCGGTTGCTGAACTCATTGGTTCGACGCCTCTCTCAGGTGGTGCGGGTTCCGGCGAGCGCGTCCGCGCCGCCGACGATCTCGGAGATCTGCTGCGTGATCTCCTGCTGCCTCGCGTTGTTGGCGAGGCGGGTGTACTCGCGGATGAGCTTGTCCGCGTTGTCGCTCGCCGACTTCATGGCCCGCTGGGTCGCGGCGTGCTTGCTCGCCGCCGACTCGAGCAGGGCCTGGTAGATGCGGGACTCGATGTAGATCGGCAGCATCGCGTCGAGCACCTCGCCCGAGTCGGGCTCGAACTCGTAGAGCGGGAGCGCCTTGCCGGGCTCCGGCTCCTCGACGCCCTCGACGACCTCGAGCGGCAGCAGCCGGAGCATCTCCGGTGTCTGGGTGAGCATCGAGACGAAGCGGTTGTAGACGATGTGGATCTCGTCGACGCCGCCCTCGTCGGTCGGCTGCACGAACTTCTCCACGACCGCCTCGGCGATCTCGCGCGCCGTCTCGACCGACGGGGTGTCGGTGTCGCCGACCCACTCGCGGATGAAGTCGCGTCGCCGGAACCGGTAGTAGCCGACCGCCTTGCGTCCGACGAGGTAGGAGACGACCTCCTTGCCCTCACGCCGGAGCAGCTCCCCGAGCTCCTCGCTCTTCTTCAGGGCGTTCGAGTTGAAGGCACCGGCGAGGCCCCGGTCGGAGGTGACGACGACGATGGCGGCGCGCGTCGGGTTCTCCCGCTCGGTCGTGAGCACGTGCTGCACGTTCGAGTAGGTGGCCACGGCCGACACCGCCCGGGTGACGGCGCGGGCGTAGGGCAGGCTCGCCGCCACCCGCTGCTGCGCCTTCGCGATGCGCGACGCGGCGATGAGCTCCATCGCGCGGGTGATCTTCTTCGTCGTCTGCGCCGACCGGATGCGGGCCCGGTAGGCGCGGAGCTGCGCCGGCACCGGCTACCTGCGCTTCTCGATGCGCGCCTGCTCGACGTCGTCGCGGTCGGCGGACTCGAACGACTCCTTGCCGACCGAGGCGAGCTGGCCGCCGTCACCGGTCGAGAACTGCTGCTTGAAGTCGTCGACCGCCTTGCCGAGCGACTCGGCCGTCTCGTCCGAGAGCTGGCTCGACTCGCGGATCGTCGTCAGGATGTCGGTGTTGCGCTTCAGGTGGTCGAGCAGCTCGCGCTCGAACCGGAGCACGTCCTCGACAGGAACCTCGTCGAGCTTGCCGTTCGTACCGGCCCAGATCGAGACGACCTGCTCCTCGACGGGGTACGGCGAGTACTGCGGCTGACGCAGCAGCTCGGTGAGGCGCGCGCCACGGGCGAGCTGCCGGCGGCTCGTCGCGTCGAGGTCGGAGGCGAACATCGCGAACGCCTCGAGCGAGCGGTACTGGGCGAGCTCGAGCTTCAGGGTGCCGGAGACCTTCTTGATGCTCTTCACCTGGGCGTCGCCGCCGACGCGGGACACCGAGATGCCGACGTCGACCGCGGGACGCTGGTTCGCGTTGAAGAGGTCGGACTGCAGGAAGATCTGCCCGTCGGTGATCGAGATCACGTTCGTCGGGATGTACGCCGAGACGTCGTTCGCCTGCGTCTCGATGATCGGGAGGCCCGTCATCGAACCGGCGCCGAGCTCGTCGGACAGCTTCGCGCAGCGCTCGAGCAGGCGGGAGTGCAGGTAGAACACGTCGCCGGGGTACGCCTCGCGGCCCGGCGGGCGGCGCAGCAGCAGCGACACGGCGCGGTACGCGGCGGCCTGCTTCGACAGGTCGTCGAACACGATGAGGACGTGCTTGCCCTGGTACATCCAGTGCTGGCCGATGGCCGAGCCGGTGTAGGGCGCGAGGTACTTGAAGCCGGCCGGGTCGGACGCGGGCGCCGCGACGATGGTCGTGTACTCCATGGCGCCGGCGTCCTCGAGGGCGCCGCGGACACCGGCGATGGTCGAGCCCTTCTGGCCGATCGCGACGTAGATGCAGCGCACCTGCTTCTCCGGGTCGCCGGAGGCCCAGTTCTCGCGCTGGTTGATGATCGCGTCGATCGCGATGGCGGTCTTGCCGGTCTGACGGTCGCCGATGATGAGCTGGCGCTGGCCGCGCCCGATCGGGATCATCGCGTCGATGGCCTTGATGCCGGTCTGCAGCGGCTCGTGCACGCTCTTGCGCATCATGACGCCGGGCGCCTGCAGCTCGAGGGCGCGGGTCCCGTCGGTCTCGATGGGGCCGCGGTTGTCGAGCGGGGCGCCGAGCGGGTCGACGACGCGGCCGAGGTAGCCGTCGCCGACGGGCACCGAGAGCACCTCGCCGGTGCGGCGGACCTCCTGGCCCTCCTCGATGCCGGAGAACTCACCGAGCACGATGACGCCGATCTCGTTCTCGTCGAGGTTCAGCGCGAGGCCGGCGGTGCCGTCGCCGAAGCGGACGAGCTCGTTGGCCATCACGTTCGGCAGGCCCTCGACGTGCGCGATGCCGTCACCGGCGTCGACGACGGTGCCGACCTCGGTGGCCGACGCCTTGCCGGGGTCGTACGCGGCGGCGAAGTCCGCGAGCGCGCTGCGGATGTCGTCGGGGCTGATGCTGAGGTCGGTCATCGACCGTCCCTTCTCAAAAGAAGCGGTTGGAGGAGGTGCCTGCTACGCGATGCGCAGGCGGAGGTCGTCGAGCCGGGTGCGGACCGATCCGTCGATGACGTCGTCGCCGATCGCGATGCGCACGCCACCGATCAGTGCGGGATCGATCACCTGGTTGACCACGATTTTACGCCCGTAGCCGGAGCCGAGGCGCTGCTCGAGCGCATCGACCTGCTGCTGCGTGAGCGGCTTCGCGACCGTGGCGATCGCGACCTGACGCCCGCGTGCGTCCGCGACGACGCGCTCCGCGCGCTCGAGGGCCTCGACGGGGCGGCGGCCGCCCGGCAGCTGCACCGTGTGACGCACGATGGACCGCGTCGCGGGCGACGCGTTCGCGAGCAGCCGGTCGACCAGGGCGACCCGGGCCTCGACGGGCGAGGCGCCGTTGCCGAGCGCGAGCTCGATCTCGGGCGTCGCCGACACCGTGCGCTGCACGGCGAACAGCTGCGCGTCGATCGGGTCGTCCGACAGCAGCGCGAGGGCGCGGAAGCCGACCTCCTCGACCGCGTCGACGATGTCGCCCGGCTCGGACCAGCGCGACGCCGCCATGCTCTCGAGGATCTGCAGCGCGCGCCGCTCGAGCCGGTCGCCGAAGACGCGCCGGATCAGCTGGGACCGGTTCTTCGGGTCGAGCGTCGGGTCGGCGAGCAGCGACGTGAGCTGGTTCGAGCTCGCGATCGCGCGCGCTGCGGCGAGCAGCTCGTCGCCGAGGTCCGCCGTCGCGCCGCCGTGCAGCCGGCCGAGGAGGCCGGGATGCAGGGCGTCGTCGAGCGCCGAGATCGCCGCGGCCGTGGCGCTGCGGGTCGCGGCGCCCATCAGCGGGTCCTCGTCGTGTCCTGCTCGCCCGTGCGGTCGAGATCGAGGTCGGCGAGGAAGCGGTCGACGAGCGCCGTCGCGTTCTTGTCGTCGGCGAGGTGCTCGCCGATCACGCCGGACGCGAGGTCGAGCGCGAGCCGCCCCACCTCGCTGCGGAGCGAGACGAGCGCGCTCTGGCGCTCGGCCTCGATCTGCTGGTGCGCCTGCGCGGTGACCCGGTCGGCCTCGGCCTGCGCCTGCTCACGGAGCTCGACGAGGATGCGCTTGCCGTCCTCGCGGGCCTGCTCACGGATGCGGCCGGCCTCGACGCGCGCCTCGGCGAGCTGCTCCTGGTACCGCTGCAGGACGCGCTCGGCCTCCTCGCGGGCGTGCTTCGCCTCGTCGATGCGGCCGGCGATCGCCCTGCTGCGCTCGTCGAGGAGCGCGTTCAGCCGCGGAAGCACGCGCCAGATGAACAGCGCGAGGATCACGACGAACGAGACCGTGCCCCAGAGCAGGTCGGGGATCGACGGGATGAGCAGGTTGCCCTTCGACTCCGCCAGAACTACCGCTGCGGTGTGCATCGCCCTCTCCCTCCTCGTCTAGCCGTGGACCCGCCGCTCACGGCGAGGGGAACGGGATGAAGCCGATGGCGATCGCGATGAAGCAGAGGGCCTCGGTGAGCGCGATGCCGAGGAACATCAGCGAGGTCAGACGACCCTGCAGCTCGGGCTGACGCGCCACGGACTCGATCGTCTTGCCGACGATGATGCCGACGCCGATACCGGAGCCGATCGCGGCGAAGCCGAAGCCCAGGGCGGCCAGATAGCCGACGATATGCATTCAGGTGTTCCTTTCAGTGAGGTACGAGACCCGGTGGGGAAGGGAAGGGTTCAGTGCTCTTCCGCCACCGCGAGCTGGATGTAGATCGCCGTGAGGAACGCGAAGACGTAGGCCTGCAGGGCGGCGACGAACAGCTCGAAGGCGAGGTAGACGATGCCGAAGGCGACCGTGCCGACGCCGATGAGGCCGAAGAGGTTGCCCTGCGGGAGCAGCGTGAAGAGGAAGAACGACGACGCGGCGTAGACCAGGGCGAGCAGCAGGTGCCCGGACACCATGTTCATGAGCAGTCGCATCGTCAGCGTGATCGGCCGGACGATGAAGGTCGACAGCAGCTCGAGCGGCGTGAGCAGGAAGTAGAGCGGCCACGGCACGCCGGGCAGGAAGAGCGCGTTCTTCAGGTAGGTCCAGCCGAGCTTGCGGAAGCCGGCGTAGATGAACAGGACCCAGGCGATGATCGCGAGCACGAGCGGCAGACCGATCACCGCGGTGCCCGCGATCTGCAGGCCCGGGACCACGCCGGTGAGGTTCATGCCGAGCGTCAGGAAGAACATCGTCATGATGACCGGCATCCAGCGCCGGCCGTCCTCTTCACCGAGGGTCTCGATGGCGATGTTGTTCCGCACGAAGTTGAGCAGGAACTCGGTCATGACCTGGCCGCGGCCGGGCACGAGCTTGAGGCTGCGGGTGCCGAACCAGAGCCAGATCGCGAGCAGCACGATGACGAGGACGCGGATGAGCATCACGCGGTTCATCGCGAAGGGCGTGCCCGCGAAGAGGACGACGTCGGGGAAGAAGTCCGCGATCGTCGGGGGCTCGAATCCGCTCGCCGCGGCCACGGGCACGAGGTGGGGAATCAGGGCTGTCTCCGAACCGAAGGTGCACGGGGCGCACGGTGGTGATGGGGTCGAACGGCGTCCACCCTATCAAGGCGCGAACGCGCCCGACCAATCGGGAGGGGACCCTCAGTCGACCGTTCCGACCGGGATGCGGGCTCGCATGACCACGACGGCATCCAGCACGAGGAACCCGAGCACGGCCGCCACGAGCGCCACGAACAGCACCATCGGCTGCACCCACGGCTGGTGCCCGAGCGCGACCATGGCGACCACGAACAGCACCACCTTCGCGAGGAACCCGACCAGCACGACGACGATCGCGGGCACCGGGTTCACGTCCGACACCAGCCGCGCCGAGACCATCAGGCCGCCGATCGTGAGCCCGAGGAACAGGAAGGCGAAGAGGGCGCCGATCAGCCCGGAGGCGAGTCCCCCGGGCCCCGCGAGGAGGAGGCCGACGAGGCCCGCGACGACGCCGATGGCGACGCTCAGCACCACGCCGCCGACGAGGGCGCGCCGGAGCACGGTGCCGCTCGTGTCGAAGCGGGGGGTGGTGGCGGTCACGCGTGGCGCTCCTTCTGCTTGCCGGCCTTGTCGAGCGGGTCGAGGACCGCGATCTCCGTGGTGGTCGTCGACACCGGTTCGCGCTGCACCTCGTACTCGCGGCGCTTGCGGTGCGAGAGGGGCGCGAGCGTCGCGAGCGCGCAGACGGCGAGGCCGCCGGCGATGAACACCCACGCCCACCAGTAGGGCCGGGCGACGAAGAACAGCAGCGACCCGACCGAGATGACCGCGGTCCAGGCGTAGAAGATGAGCGTCGCGTGGAAGCGGCTGTGGCCCATGTCGAGCAGCCGGTGGTGCAGGTGCTTGCGGTCGGCGCTGAACGGGCTCTTCCCGGCGGCGAGGCGGCGGATCACCGCCAGGCTGAAGTCGAGCAGCGGCACGATGAGGATCGCGAAGGGCAGCAGCAGCGGCAGGAACGCGGGCGCGAACTGAGCCCGGTTGTGGAAGAGCTGGATCGGGTCGATGGAGCCGGTCACGCTGATCGCCGACACCGACATGAGCAGGCCGAGCAGCAGGCTCCCCGCATCGCCCATGAACAGCTTCGCGGGATGCCAGTTGAGCGGCAGGAAGCCGAGGCATGCCCCGAAGGCGATGGCCGAGATGAGCGAGGCGAGGTTGAAGTAGTTGGTCTGGTCGACGAGCCGGATCAGCATGTAGCTGTACAGGTAGAAGGTGCCGTTGGCGATGACGCCGACCCCGGCGACCAGCCCGTCGAGGCCGTCGATGAAGTTCATCATGTTCA
This sequence comes from Amnibacterium sp. CER49, assembly GCF_029846255.1. GTDB lineage: Bacteria > Actinomycetota > Actinomycetes > Actinomycetales > Microbacteriaceae > Amnibacterium. Next base: position 873,271 of record NZ_JARVWQ010000002.1, read on the forward strand.
TCACCGCGACGACCGTGAAGAGCGTGAGCGCGAGGGACGACCACGTCGACCCGACGGTGACGCCGCCGATCGGCAGCGAGTCGATCTGCAGCCCCCCGAGCCAGGCGAGCAGGCCGGCCGCCAGCACCTGACCGATCAGCTTCGTGGACCAGTCGAGGTCGAAGAAGTCGTCGAGCACGCCGATCACGACGATCAGCGTCGCGGCGGCGACGATCGTGATCATCTGCGTGCCGTCGCCGAACACGAGGTGGAAGAACGGGATCTGCGAGGCGAGGAGCAGACCGGCGAGCACGCCGAGGTACATCGCGATCCCGCCGAGCCGCGGCGTCGGCGTCGTGTGCACGTCGCGGGCGCGGATCTTCGGGTACAGCCGGTACTTCACGCCGACCCGCCACATGACGATCGACATGAGGAAGGTGACGACCGCCGCGCAGAGCGCGACGAGCAGGGTGACGATCACGCGGGCGCTTCGTCCGCGGGCGCGTCCGTCCGCGCGGGGGTCCCGTCCGCCTCGCCCGCCCCGTCCGCGGACGGCTCGGGCAGCGCCGACGGGTCCTCGAACGCCTCGGGAACGACCTCGCGGAGGGCTTCCTCGGAGAGCGCGCCGAGCCGGAGGATCGTGAGCGGCCCGTCGCCGCGCACGAGGCCCGTGGCGTCGACGATCGTGGAGGGCACGGGTCCGGGCGTCGCTCCCCCGTCGAGGTAGACGGCGATGCTCTCGCCGAGCTGCTCGACGGCCTCGGCCGCCTGCGTCGCCGGCGGCTCGCCGGTGCGGTTCGCCGAGCTGACGGCGAGCGGCCCGGTCTCGGCGAGCAGCTCGAGGGCGATCGCGGAGTCGGGCATGCGCAGCGCGACCGTGCCGTTCGTGTCGCCGAGGTCCCAGGCGAGGCTCGCACGCGCGGGCAGCACGACGGTGAGCGGCCCGGGCCAGAAGCGCTCGACGAGCCGCTCGACGGCGGGTGGCACCTCCTGCGCGAGCGCGTCGAGGGTGGCGCGGGTGGGCACGAGCACGGGCGGCGGCGCCGACCGGTCGCGGCCCTTCGCGTCGAGCAGCCGCTGCACGGCATCGGGCTGGAACGCGTCCGCGGCGACGCCGTACACGGTGTCCGTGGGCATGACGACGAGCTCGCCGCGTGCGATCGCGGCGCGGGCTTCGCGCATGCCCGGCAGCAGCGTGACCGGGTCGGCGCAGTCGACCACCGTCGCCATGCCCACGATGCTAACGGGGACCGCCCGCCTCGATGCGTCGGCGCGCCTCAGCGGCGACGGGCCGTGGTCGCGCGGTCGCGGCCGGTGAGGTCCGGATGTGTCGCCGGCGCCCCCCAGACGGCGGGATCGAGCAGCGCCCGGACCGCCTCGCCCTGGTGCTCGCCGTGCTCGACGACGAGCAGGCCGCCGGCCCGAAGCAGGCGCACGGCGGTCGCGACCACCGCCCGCATCGGGTCGAGCCCGTCGGGGCCGCCGAAGAGCGCGTCCGCCGGGTCGTGGAGCCGCACCTCCGGATCGCGCGGGATCATGCCGTCGGGGATGTACGGCGGGTTCGAGACGACGACGTCGACGCCCCCGTCCAGCTCCGGCAGCGCGTCGGCGAGGTCGCCCTGCGCGATCCGGGCGTTGGGCAGCGCCAGGTCGGCGGCGTTCCGCTGCGCCCAGGCGAGCGCGGCCGCGTTCCGCTCGACCCCCGTCACCGCCGCCGCCGGCACCTCGGCCGCGACGGCGAGCGCGATCGCGCCGCTGCCCGTGGCGAGGTCGACCACGACCGGCGCCTCCATGCCCCGTGCGGCATCGATCGCGAGCTGGGCCACGACCTCGGTCTCGGGCCGGGGTACGAAGACCCCGGGACCGACCGCGAGCTCGACCGTTCGGAACGCGGCGCGGCCGGTGAGGTGCTGCAGCGGCTCCCGGTCGGCGCGGCGCTCGACGAGCCGCGCGAAGCGGGCGAGCGCGTCGCGGTCGACATCGCCGCCGGTGAGGGCGAGCGCCTGCACCCGGCCGCGGCTCTCGCCGAGCTCGTGGGCGAGCAGCAGCTCGGCGTCGGCCCGGGCCGACTCGACGCCCGCGGCGGCGAGCACCCGGGCGGCGGCCGCGAGGGCCTCCCCCGCGTCGGTCACGCCGGGGCTTCGGCGAGGGCCTTCAGCCGCGCGGCCTCGTCGGCCTGGATCGCCGACTGGATGATCGGCTCGAGCGCCCCGTCGAGCACCGAGTCGAGGTTGTACGCCTTGTACCCGGTGCGGTGGTCGCTGATGCGGTTCTCGGGGTAGTTGTACGTGCGGATCCGCTCGGAGCGGTCGACGGTGCGCACCTGGCTGCGCCGGGCGGCGGACGCCTCGGCCTCGGCGGCCTCCTGCTGCGCGGCGAGCAGGCGGGCGCGCAGCACGCGGAGCGCGGCCTCGCGGTTCTGCAGCTGGCTCTTCTCGTTCTGCATCGACACGACGATCCCGGTCGGCAGGTGCGTGATCCGCACGGCCGAGTCGGTCGTGTTCACGCTCTGGCCGCCGGGGCCGCTCGAGCGGAAGACGTCGATCTTCAGGTCGTTCGGGTCGATCACGACCTCCTCGGGCTCGTCGACCTCGGGGAAGACGAGCACGCCGGCGGCGGAGGTGTGGATGCGGCCCTGCGTCTCGGTGCGGGGCACGCGCTGCACCCGGTGCACGCCGCCCTCGTACTTGAGATGCGCCCACACCCCGTCGGCCGGGTCGTTCGACGAGCCCTTCACGGCCACCGAGACGTCCTTGTAGCCGCCGAGGTCCGACTCGGTGCCGTCGAGCAGCTCGGTGCGCCAGCCCTTCGACTCCGCGTAGTGCAGGTACATGCGCAGCAGGTCGGCGGCGAACAGGGCCGACTCCTCGCCGCCCTCCCCCGCCTTGATCTCGAGGATCACGTCGCGGCCGTCGTCGGGGTCGCGCGGGATGAGCAGGCGGCGCAGCCGGTCGGCGGCGTCGGCCTCGGCGACCTGCAGGTCGGGGATCTCGGCGGCGAAGGTCGGGTCCTCGGCCGCGAGCTCGCGCGCGGCCGCGAGGTCGTCGGCGTACTGCCGCCACGCGTTGTGCGCGGCGACGATCTGCCCGAGCTCCGCGTACCGGCGCCCGACGCGGCGCGCGCGGCCCGCGTCGGCGTGCAGCTCGGGGTCCGCGAGCTGCCGCTCGAGGTCCGCGTGCTCCGCGACGAGCGGCGCGACGGAGGCGAACGGGCCCCCGGCCGCCGGTTCCGGCGCGCCGCCGGGGACCGCCGAGTCGGACGGAGGGGTCACTCGCCCCGTCCGCCCGGGAGCGACTTCTGCATCTGCACGAGGAACTCGACGTTCGTGCCGGTCTCCTTGAGCTTGCCGAGCACCACGTCGAGCGCGGCCTGGTCGTCGAGGCCGGCGAGCGCCCGGCGCAGGCGCCACGTGACCTTGACCTCGTCGGGGCCCATGAGCAGCTCCTCGCGGCGGGTGCCCGAGGCGTTCACGTCGACCGCCGGGTACACGCGGCGCTCGGCGAGGTGGCGCGAGAGCTTCAGCTCGGTGTTCGCGGCTGCGGCGAACTCCTCGAGCACGGCCTCGTCGGCGGCCGAGCCGGTGCCGTCGAGCGCGGTCGCGAGGATCGTGAGCGACCCGCCGTTCTCGACGTTGCGGGCGGAGCCGAAGAAGCGCTTCGCCGGGGCCAGGGCGGCCGCGTCGAGGCCGCCGGCGACGCTGCGACCCGTGGCGGGCACGACCTGGTTGTAGGCGCGCACGAGCCGGGTGACGGAGTCGAGCAGCACGACGACGTCGTAGCCGAGCTCGACGAGCCGCTTCGCGCGCTCGATGGCGAGCTCGGCGACCGTCGTGTGGTCCTCGGCGGCACGGTCGAAGGTCGAGGCGATGACCTCGCCCTTCACCGTGCGCTGCATGTCGGTGACCTCCTCGGGCCGCTCGTCGACGAGCACGACCATGAGGTGGACCTCGGGGTTGTTCTTCGAGATCGCGTTCGCGATCGACTGCAGGATCAGCGTCTTGCCCGACTTCGCCGGCGCGACGAGCAGGCCGCGCGCGCCCTTGCCGAGCGGCGCGACGACGTCGATGAGGCGGGTCGCGAGCTTCTGGGACTCGGTCTCGAGGCGGAGACGCTCCTGGGGGTAGAGCGGCGTGAGCAGCCCGAACTCGACCCGGCCCTCGGCCTGCTGCACCGGCAGCCCGTTGATCGAGTCGACCTTGACGAGCGCGTTGTACTTCTGCCGGCTCGGCTGCTCGGTCTCGGGCACCTGGCGGATCGCACCGACGACGGCGTCGCCCTTGCGCAGCGAGTACTTCTTCACCTGGCCGAGCGAGACGTAGACGTCGTGCGGGCCGGGCAGGTAGCCGGAGGTGCGGACGAACGCGTAGTTGTCGAGCACGTCGAGGATGCCCGCGATCGGGATGAGGACGTCGTCGTCGCGGATCTCGGGCTCGTCGAACTCGTTGCCCCCGCGGCGCTTGCGGTCGCGGTAGCGGCCGCGGCGGCCGTCGCCCTGCGCGTCGTCGCGGCGCAGCTCCTGCTGCGGCTGGGCGGCGGGCTGCTCCTTCGCGGGCTGCAGCTCCTGCTTGGGGGCCTCCTCGGCCTGCGTCTGCTGACCCTGCTGGCCGTTCTGCTGGCCCTGCGGCTGCTGGCCGTTCCCCTGGCCCTGGCCCTGGCCCTGCTGACCGTTTTGGGCGTTCTGGCCCCCGCGACCGCGGTTGCGGCTGCGGCCACGGCCACGGCGGCCCTCGCCCTCGGCCGTCTCGACCGGGTGCGCGCCGTCGTGGCGGTTCTCCTCCGGCGCCTCGCCGGCCTCGCGGCGCTGCAGCTCCTGCAGGTCCTCCGCGATGCCGGTGAGCCCGGCGTTCACGTGCTGCGCGGCGCGGCGGGGACCCTCGGGGGCGCCCTCGGCCTCCTCCTCGCGCTGCTGGTCGACCGGCTCGGTGGTCTCGGTGTCGGCCGGGACCACGGCCTCGGCGGGAGCGCCGCCCTGCTGCGCGTCGACCTCGGCCTCGGCGGGGGTCACGGCCTCCTCCGCCTGCTCGACCGCCGCCACGGGCGCGCCCTCGCCGGACTGCTGCTCGGCGGGGGCCGGGTCGGCCTCGGCCTGCTGGTCGTCGACCGCGGCCTCCTCGTCGGTCGTCACACCGTCGCCGGCGGGCTGCTCGGCGCCGGCCTCGACGAGCGCGGCCTCGTCGGCGCGGAGCGGGACACCGGGCTCCGCGGGAGCCGGGATCGGCTCGGGCGCACCCGGGATGCCGGGCTCGCCCGGGGTCTGCGGGGTCGGCTCCGGCGTCGAGTCGCCGGGGATCTGCTGCTCCTCGGGGGCGGTCTGCGGCAGCTGCGCCGCCTCCGCCTCCTCGGTGCTCGGGTTGCTGTCGTAGCTGTCGGTGATCGCGTCCACGAGGGAGCCCTTTCGGAGAGAGGAGACGTTCACGACGCCGAGCGACGTGGCGAGGTCGCGCAGCTCCGCCACGCGGAGCGCGGCGAGGCGGCTGCGAGGGATACGACCGGGGCGGGATGCCCGGCGGTCACGCACACGTGGTTCGACTTCGGTCACTGAGCGTTCGGGGTCCTTACGCCCCACGGTTTCCGAGGCGACGGGCGCTTCCCGCGCACCTCGTGCGATCGGTGCGGAGCCGAGGCGCGAGAGCATGTCGCGTTCGACCCCGATTCCAGAACCCTGCCCGCACCGGCCGACGAAGCGGCGGGGAAGCGGCGACCGGCGCCCCCGTTCAGGACGGGGCGCGCACGGCGGGTGCCGATCGTTCCCGAAGCGTAGCACCTTTGAAATCCACGGCAGGGAGGAGCGCGCTCCACGTCTGCTCGGCCCGCGCGGCGACGAGGTCGGCGGCCTTGAGGCGCTGCGAGGGGTCGCTCGTGAGCACGAGGATCGACGGGCCCGCTCCCGAGACCACCGCCGCGTGACCGGCCTCGCGGAGCAGCCGGATCAACCGGTCGGTCTCCGGCATCGCCGCCGCCCGGTACGACTGGTGCAGCCGGTCCTCGGTGGCGACGAGCAGCAGCTCGGGCGACTGCGTGAGCGCTGCGATGAGCAGCGTCGAGCGGGACACGTTGAAGATCGCGTCCTCGTGCGGCACGCTCGCCGGCTGCAGGCTGCGCGCGAGCGCCGTCGACATCGTGTGCTCCGGCACGAGCACGAGCGGCGAGACGCCGCGGTGCACGAGCAGCTTCTTGTGCTGCGGCCCGTCCGGTCCCGTCCACGCGATGGTGAGGCCGCCGAACAGCGCGGGCGCCACGTTGTCGGGGTGGCCCTCCATGCGCGTCGCGAGGCCGAGCAGGCGGTCGCCGTCGAGGTGCGCGCGGTCGGCGAGCAGCCCGGCGGCGGCGACGATGCCCGACACGATCGCGGCGCCCGACGAGCCGAGGCCGCGGCCGTGCGGGATCGTGTTGCGGGCGACCAGGTCGAGGCCGGGCAGCGGCTCCCCCACCTCGGCGAACACCTCGGCGATCGCGCGGGCGACGAGGTTCGACTCGTCGGTCGGCACCTCGCCCTCGCCGACGCCCTGCACCTCGACGTGGACACCGGGGCGGTCCGTGACCGTCACCGTGAGGGTGTCGTAGACCGACAGCGCGAGCCCCAGGGTGTCGAACCCGGGCCCGAGGTTCGCGGTGGTCGCGGGGACCTCGACCGTGACCGACCGGCCGGGCGGCAGCGGCGCCCTCACCGGACGGCCGCGCCGAGGCCGAGCGTCTCGGCGATCGCGGCGGCGTCGAGGGGGACGCTCGTCGGCGTCACCTCCGCGCCGTTCGGGCCCTTCAGCGCCCACTGCGGGTCCTTCAGGCCGTGGCCCGTGACGGTGAGCACGCAGGTGGCGCCCTTCGGCACCGCGCCCGCCTCGGCCCGCTCGAGCAGACCCGCGACGCTGATCGCGCTCGCCGGCTCGACGAAGATGCCGACCTCGGCGGAGAGGATGCGGTGCGCCTCGAGGATCTTCGCGTCGTCGATCGCCCCGAAGTACCCGTCGCTGTCCTCGCGGGCCGTGAGCGCGAGGCGCCACGACGCGGGGTTGCCGATGCGGATCGCGGACGCGATGGTGTCGGGGTCCCGCACCACCTCGCCGTGCACGATCGGGGCCGAGCCCGCGGCCTGGAAGCCGAACATCCGCGGCAGCCGGGTCGTGGCGCCGCGGTCGAGCTCCTCGCGGTAGCCGCGGTGGTACGCCGTGTAGTTCCCGGCGTTGCCGACGGGGATGAAGTGGAGGTCGGGGGCGTCGCCGAGCACCTCGACGACCTCGAAGGCGGCGGTCTTCTGCCCCTCGATGCGGTCGTTGTTCACCGAGTTGACGAGATGCACGGGGTAGTGCTCGGCGAGCTCGCGGGCGATCTCGAGGCAGTCGTCGAAGTTGCCCTGCACCTGCAGCAGCTCGGCGTCGTGCGCGATCGCCTGCGAGAGCTTGCCGAGCGCGATGCGCCCTTCGGGCACGAGCACCGCGGCGGTGATGCCGGCGTGCGTCGCGTAGGCGGCGGCCGACGCCGATGTGTTGCCGGTCGAGGCGCAGATGACGGCCTTCGCGCCGTGCTCGACGGCCTTGCTGATCGCCATCGTCATGCCGCGGTCCTTGAAGGAGCCGGTCGGGTTCATGCCCTCGTACTTGACCCAGACCTTCGCGCCGGTGCGGCGCGAGAGCGCGGGCGCTTCGATGAGCGGCGTGCCGCCCTCGCCGAGGGTGACGACCGGCGTCGCCTCGGTCACGTCGAGGCGGTCGGCGTACTCGCGGAGCACGCCCCGCCACTGCCGGGACGGCCGGATCGCCGTCGTGGTCGTGGTGTCGGTCATGCCGCGTCCCCTCGTTCCAGGCCCTCGATCCGCAGCACCCCGGCCACGGACTCCACCTCGGCGGCCGCCCCGAGGGCCTCGACGGTGGCGCTCAGCGCCGCCTCCGGGGCCGCGTGGGTGCCGATGATCAAACTAGCCGTGCCGTCATCGCTGGCCCGGGACTGCTCGACGGTCTCGATCGAGACGCCGTGCTCGGCGACGATGCCTGCGAGGCGGGCGAGCACGCCGGGCTCGTCGCGCACCGAGAGCGTGATCTGGTAGCGCGTCCGCACGACGCCCGGGTCGAGCACCGGCAGGTCGGCGCCCGCGGGCTGCGGCACGAGGCCGGGGCCACCGACCACGTGGCGGCGGGCGACCGAGACGAGGTCGCCGAGCACCGCCGAGGCGGTCTGCCGCCCGCCGGCGCCGGCGCCGTAGAACATGAGGTCGCCGGCCGCCTCGGACTGCACGAAGACGGCGTTGTTCGCCCCACGGACCGCCGCGAGCGGGTGGCTCCGCGGCAGCAGCGCGGGATGCACGCGGGCGCTCACGCCCTCCGTGCCGTCGGGGCCCGTCAGGCGCTCGCAGATCGCGAGCAGCTTCACGACGTAGCCGGCCGCCCGCCCGGCGCGCACCTGGTCGGCGGTGACCCGCTCGATGCCCTCGACGGCGACGGCCTCGAGCGGCACGGTCGTGTGGAAGGCGAGGCCCGCGAGGATCGCGGCCTTCTGGGCCGCGTCGGCGCCGGAGACGTCGCCCGTCGGGTCCGCCTCGGCGTAGCCGAGCCGCGTGGCGGTGGCGAGGGCGCCGGCGAAGTCGTCACCGTGCTCGTCCATGCGGTCGAGGACGAAGTTCGTCGTGCCGTTCACGATGCCGAGGATCCGCAGCACGTGGTCGCCGGCGAGGCTGTCGCGCAGCGGCCGGATGATCGGGATCGCGCCCGCCACGGCGGCCTCGTAGTTCAGCTGGGCGCCGACCCGCTCGGCGGCCGCGAAGAGCTCGGGACCGTGGGTGGCGAGCAGCGCCTTGTTGCCGGTGACGACGTCCGCGCCGCTCTCGAGCGCGAGCAGCACCGCCCGGCGGGCGTCCTCGACGCCACCGATCAGCTCGACGACGATGTTCGCGCCGAGCACGAGGTTCTCGATGTCGGTCGTGAGCAGCTCGCGCGGCAGCGCCGGGGTGCGCGGCGCGTCGAGGTCGCGGACGGCGACGCCGGCGAGCACCACGGGGGCGCCGATGCGGGAGGCGAACTCGTCGCCGTGCTCGAGCAGCCGGGCGGCGACCTCGGCGCCGACGGTGCCGGCGCCGAGCACGGCGACGCGGATCGGCGGGGTGCCGGGGGTCATCGGCGCGCTCCTTCGAGGATCGGCTGCTCGAGCCCGGTGTCGCGACCGAGCAGCTCGGCGAGGGTCTCACGGCGGATCAGCACGGTGGCCGCCCCGTCGTCGACGGCGACCACGGCCGGACGCGTGACGAGGTTGTAGTTCGAGGCGAGGCTGTGGTGGTACGCGCCCGTCGCCGGCACGGCGAGCAGGTCCCCGGCGCCGACGTCGGCGGGCAGCAGGTCCTCGCGCACCACCACGTCGCCGGACTCGCAGTGCTTGCCGACGACGCGGACGAGCACCGGCTCGGCCTCCGAGGCGCGCGAGGCGAGCCGCACCGTGTAGTCCGCGCCGTAGAGCGCGGTGCGCGCGTTGTCGCTCATGCCGCCGTCGACCGCCACGTAGCGGCGGATGCCGCTGCCGGCGCCCGCCTGGACCTCGACGTCCTTCGTGGCGCCCGCCGTGTAGAGCGTGACGCCCGCCGGGCCGACGATCGAGCGGCCGGGCTCGACGGCGAGGTGCGGCACGGGGATCCCGAGCTCGGCGCAGACCGCGGCGACGGTCGCGACGATGCGCTCGGCGAGGTCGTCGAGGTCGGCCGGGTCGTCGGCGGACGTGTAGGCGATGCCGAAGCCGCCGCCGAGGTTCAGCTCGGGCACGGGGCCGCCCTCGAGCAGGTCGCGGTGCACCGCGAGCAGCCGCCGGGCGGCCTCGGCGAAGCCGTCGCTGCCGAAGATCTGCGAGCCGATGTGCGAGTGCAGGCCGAGCAGCTGGAGCTCGGGCCGCCGGCGGATCCGAGCGACCGCCGCCGGGACGTCCGCGAGGGCGACGCCGAACTTCTGGTCCTCGCGGGCGGTGGCGAGGTACTCGTGGGTCGAGGCGTGGACGCCGGAGTTGACCCGCAGCCGCACCCGCTGCGTCCGCCCGAGGCGGGCGGCGACGTCGGCGACGCGGTCGGCCTCGGCGGCGGAGTCGAGCACGATCGCCCCGAGACCTGCGGCGACCGCGGCCTCGAGCTCGTCGTCGGACTTGTTGTTGCCGTGCAGGCCGAGCGCCGCGCCCGGGGCGCCGGCCGCGAGCGCGAGGGCGAGCTCGCCGCCGGTGCAGGTGTCGATGCGGAGGCCCGCCTCGAGCATCCAGCGCACCACGGCGGCGGAGAGGAAGGCCTTGCCCGCGTAGTAGACGGTCGCGTCGCTGCCGGCGGCCCGGGCCGCGCTGCGGAAGGCGGCGACGACGGTGGTGGCGCGGCGCCGCACCTCGCTCTCGTCGAGCACGTAGAGCGGCGTGCCGTGGTGGGCGGCGAGCTCGGTCACGCGGACGCCGCCGATCCGGAGCACGCCGTCGGCGTCGCGGCGCGCGCTGCCCGGCCACACCTTCGGGTCGAGCCCCGTGGGGTCGGCCTCGCCCGCGAGGCGCTCGGGCACGAGCGGATTGCTGGAGGTCACGGCGGTCTTCCCGGTCGGCGGCCGCGGTCCGGCGCGAGCCGCCCGGCAGCCTACCGGAGCGGCTCCACCCGCCTCCGGCGCGAGCGTCGCGCCGCGTCATCCGCCGCCGCGTACCGCGGAACCACCGTGGCCGCCGCGACTGCAGGGGATCCGCCCTCGTGCAGGGTCGACACGCGCCTCCGCCCCTGCATCCGGGTGGATCCCCTGCAATGGGGCGGTCGTCACGCGCCTACGAGCAGGACCCCGTCACGCCCTGCTGCAGGTCGGACAGCACGAGGCCGTCGGCCGTGAAGGCGAGCGTCGCCGACGACGGCTTCACCTTCAGGTCCGTGAGCCGCACCTTCGGCGGCAGGTACTTCGCCGCGCACACCGAGATGCCGTCCGGCAGCAGCGCCTTGATGAGCGCCGTGCCCGGCACGCTGATCGGGCCGCTGCGCAGCTGCGCCTTCGTCGGGTTCAGCCGCACGTAGGAGCCGCGGACGGACGGCACGAGCGTCACGTCGACGGTGATGTCGATGCCGAGGAACTGCCGCTGCACCGACGTCGACACCGTGCCGTCGCCGAGGCGCGGCGCGCTCGCCTGGGCCTGCGCGAGGGGTTCGAGCCGCCGCAGCGACGCCTGACCGATGGTCAGCGTGCCCGACGTCGCGCCGAGCCGGCCGGTCCCGTTGACCGGCAGGTCGTGCACGAGCACCTTCGCGGACGCCGCCCCGCCGTTGATCCTCAGGTCCTTCGACGTGAGCGTCACGTCGTCGAAGCGTCCGTGCATCCACTGCACGAAGGCGGACGGGCCGCCGATGCTCGAGGTGACCGTGCCGCTCACGCCCGGCGGCAGGTTGCGCACGACGCTCGCGGAGATCTGCTGCTCGGCCACGGCGCGGAAGGCGTTGTCGCCCACCACCGCGGCCACGCCGAGCAGCACCACGAGCACGACGAGCGTGATCAGGGTGTTGCGCACCGGGTGCCGGCGCCGCCGGGGCGCCGTCTGCACCGGCAGCGGCCTCGTGTCCGCCGGGACGGACACCGGCTACATCCGCTCCGGGGCGGTCACGCCGAGCAGGCCGAGGCCGTTGCGGAGCACCTGCCCGGTCGCCTCGTTGACGACGAGCCGGGTGCGGTGCACGGCCTCGATGTCCTCGCCGGCCGGCGGGATGATGCGGCACGAGTCGTACCAGCGGTGGTAGGTGCCGGCGAGCTCCTCGAGGTATCGGGCGACGCGGTGCGGCTCGCGGAGGCTGCCGGCCCGCTCGATGACGCGCGGGAACTGCTCGAGCGTGCCGAGCAGCTCGGACTCGGCGGGGTGCGTGAGCAGCGACGGGTCGAACGCGTCGACAGCGGTGCCGTCCGGGCCGTCGACCGTCCGGGTGACGCCCGCCGCCTCCGCCTTCCGCGCCACGGATCGGGTGCGGGCGTGCGCGTACTGGACGTAGTAGACGGGGTTGTCGTTCGTCGACCGGCTGATGAGGTCGAGGTCGATGTCGAGGGCGCTGTCGGCGGACGACCGGACGAGCGAGTAGCGGGCGGCGTCGACGCCGACGGCCTCGACGAGGTCCTCCATCGTCACGACGGTGCCGTTGCGCTTCGACATCCGCACGGGGACGCCGTCGCGCAGGAGGTTCACCATCTGCCCGATGAGCACCTCGAGGTTCACACACGGGGTGTCGCCGAACGCGGCCACCATCGCCATGAGGCGCCCGATGTAGCCGTGGTGGTCGGCGCCGAGCATGATCAGGCAGCGCTCGAAGCCGCGCTCGCGCTTGTTCAGGTAGTACGCGAGGTCGCCCGCGATGTACGCCGCCTCGCCGTTGCTCTTGAGCACGACGCGGTCGCGGTCGTCGCCGAAGTCGGTGGTGCGCAGCCAGGTGGCGCCGTCGGCCTCGTAGATGTGGCCGAGCTCGCGCAGCCGCGCGACGGCGTGCTCGACGGCGCCGGACTCGTAGAGGTCGTTCTCGTGGAAGTAGACGTCGAAGTCGACGCCGAAGTCGTGGAGCGACTGCTTGATCTCGCCGAACATGAGGTCGACGCCGATGCGGCGGAAGACCTCCTGCGCCTCGTCGCGGGGCAGCGCCTTCAGGTCGCCGTCGTAGGCGCTCGCGACCCGCTCCGCGATGTCGGCGATGTAGCCGCCGCCGTAGCCGTCCTCGGGCACGGGCTCGCCGAGGTAGCGGGCGACGAGGCTGTTCGAGAAGCGGTCGATCTGCGCGCCGTGGTCGTTGAAGTAGTACTCCCGCGTCACCGCGGCACCCTGGGCCTCGAGGATGCGGGCGAGGCTGTCGCCCACCGCCGCCCACCGGGTGCCGCCGAGGTGGATCGGGCCGGTCGGGTTCGCCGAGACGAACTCGAGGTTCATCGGCAGCCCGTCGAGCACGGTCGAGCGCCCGAACGCCTCCCCCTCGGTGACGATGCGGCGCGCGAGCTCGCCGGCCGCGGCGGCCTCGAGGGTGATGTTGATGAAGCCGGGTCCCGCCACCTCGACGGCGGCGACGCCGGACAGGCTCTGCAGCCCCTCGGCGAGCTCGGCGGCGAGATCGCGCGGCGCGATGCCGATGCGCTTGCCGACCCGCATCGCGACGGTGCTCGCCCAGTCGCCGTGCTCGCGGCTGCGGGGGCGCTCGAGCACCACGTCCGCGTCGGAGAGCGTGAGGACCGCGCCGCGGTCGGCCGCGGCCGATTCGACGAGACCCTTGACGGCGACCTGCAGCTCGGCCGGATTCATGAGGATCGATGCTACCGGGCGCCTCCCGAGCGCCCCGGCGCGCCGGGACGCCTCCCCGCCCGTCCCCCGGACGGGGGCTATCGTCCCTCCCGCTCGCACCACCGGGGAGGGACGATGCCGCGACCGCTGCCCGCGATCGTCGCGCCGCTCGCGGCGACGGCGCTGCTGCTGACCGGCTGCACGTCCAGCCCGGGCCTCGTGACCGTGACGCCTCGGGCGACCGCGACCACGAGGCCCGTCGCGGCCGCGACGCCGAGCGCGAAGCCGCCCGCGCAGCATCCCGCGACCGCGACACCGGTGTCGATCCCCTGCGCCGAGCTCGTGCCGCTCGCACTGACCCGCACCATCGGGCGGGAGTACGCCGGGGTCCCCGGCTACGCACCGTCACCCGGATCCCCGGCGGCACGCCTCGCCGCGCTGCACGGCACCGTGTGCGCGTGGAAGGACGCGAGCTCGGGACACCTGCTCGAGGTCGCCGTCGCGAAGCCCTCGACGGCGGACGATCTCGCGATGAAGAACGACCTCGTCGATCGGAGCAACTCCGTCCCGACCTATGGGGTCGAGGGCTACTTCGACGCTACAGGCGGCGTCGGCGAGGCGGACGCCTTCCCCGGCGCGTACTGGGTGTTCGCCCGCTCCGCCGACCTCTACGAACCCGGCGACGCCGCGACGATCGTGACCGCCGTGCGGACGTCGCTCTGGAGGCACCGCTGACCGGGGCGCCGCTCCTGGCTCCCTGAGCGCTCGCCGAGAAGCATCCCGGCACGGGCATACGTCGCCCGAGCGCCGGTTGGCCGGAGCATGACAGTGAACGGCATCTCCACGATCGGCCTCATCGGGGCCGGCCACATCGGTTCGCAGCTCGCCCGCCTCGCGGTGCAGCACGGCTACCAGGTCGTCATCAGCAACTCCCGCGGCCCCGAGACCCTCTCCGGGCTCGTCGCCGAGCTCGGCGACGACAAGGCGAGCGCCGCGTTCGCGGAGGACGCGGCGAAGGCCGGCGACCTCGTCGTGGTGACGATCCCGCTGAAGAACATCGACAGCGTGCCGGTCGAGCCGCTCGCCGGGAAGATCGTGATCGACACGAACAACTACTACTTCGAGCGCGACGGCCACATCGCCGAGCTCGATGACAAGCAGACGACCACCGCCGGGATGCTGCAGCGCCACCTCCCGCAGTCGAAGGTCGTGAAGGCGTTCAACCACATCACCGCCGCCGACCTCACCACCGACAACTCCCCCGCCGGCGACTCGAACCGCCGCGCGCTCGCCGTGTTCGGCGACGACGAGTCGGCGAAGCAGACCGTCGTGGCGCTGCTCGACGAGTTCGGCTTCGACGCGGTCGACGGCGGCCCCCTCGCGGACAGCTGGCGCATCGAGCGCGACAAGCCCGGCTACGTGGTCCGCGACACCGCGGAGCAGCTGCGCCAGCACCTCGCGGACGCGCAGCGCTGACCCGCGCCCGCCTCGCGCGGTACCGGTGGCGCCGCGCGGTGCGCATGCGCACCGCGTGACGCCACGACTACCGCGCGAAGGGCGGAGGCGCTCCGGCTGCTAGCCTGGAGCGTCCCTTCGGCCCCCATAGCTCAGGGGATAGAGCACTGCCCTCCGGAGGCAGGGGCGCAAGTTCGAATCTTGCTGGGGGCGCCGTAGAAGAAAGGCCCGCGACCAGGGGTTTCCTTGGTCGCGGGCCTTCTGCATGTGTGCTCATCTCGGCCAGTGGCAACGAAATGGCAACAACCTGCTGCGACAGCGTGCGATCCAGTGCCGTGGAGACGGTGTCGAGGTCGTTGTCGAACAGATCCGAGTAGACGTCGAGGGTCACGGCGGCCGAGGCGTGGCCGAGCATCCGTTGCACGACCTTCACGTTCGCGCCCGCGCTGATGGCGAGGCTGGCGGCGGTGTGCCGCAGCTCGTGTGGGGTCAGCCCGTCGAGACCGATCTCGGCTGCCGCCTGGTCGAACCAGCCGCGGCGGAAGACGCGCCCGCGGAGCCAGGAGTCGCGTCGAGCGCCGGAGAAGACGGGAGCCTCTGCCGGTCTGTTGCGGGTGAGCAGGGCGAGCTCACGGAGGATGGTCGCGGGGACGGGAATCGACCGGGCCTCGTAGTCCTTCGGCGTGGACTCGATCTGCCGCCCACCGACCTCGACGACCGTATGCCGCACCTCGAGCCGCCCGCGGCGGAAGTCGACGTCGCCGACACGGAGACCGGACAGCTCGCCCCAGCGGAGCCCGCAGTAGGCGAGCACGCGGATCAGGGTGCCGTAGCCGTTTGCCGCGCCGTTCTGCTGACCGCCACCAATGGCGTCGACCGCGTCCGCGAGTCGCCGCACCTGCTCGTGCGTCAGGTACCGCTTGCCGCCGCGCGTCACCTTCGGCAGCTTCAGGCCGCGGGCCGGGTTCGTCACGAGCCGGCCGTCAGCGACGGCGGCCTCGAGCGCGCCCGAGAGCACGTTGACGCACTTGCGCACGCTCGCCGGTCCCTGCGTCTCCGAGAGCCCGGCAGCCCAGCGCTGCACGGTGCTGTGGGTGAGCTCCGCCAGTGGGTAACGGCCGAGCGCGGGCCGGATGAGTCGCTCCACGATGCCGACGACGCGCTCGCGGGTCGTCGGGCGGAGGTCGGCGCGCTGCTCGAGCCACGAGCCGAGCCAGTCGTCGAGCAGCATGCGGCCGCGCGACGGGTCCATGTACACGCCGCGGCTCTTGTCGATCTCGACCGCCGCCAGGAACAGCTCGGCGTCGCGCTTCGTGCGGAAACCCCGCTTCGAGGTCTGCCGATTGTCCGGTCGGCGGTAAAGCACCCGGTAGCGGCGCCCCGACTCCGTTGGATAGCTCTCGACCGAACCCATTCAGCACCCCTTCGATGAGTACGGCGTCCGCTCGACGTCGTGGCGCCCGACTCCCGTCCTCCGCACTTCGGTCACCAACGCCTCGCTCAACCTGCTCGCGACTCCACCACCTCACTCCGACACTCCTCCGCCGGCTCCTGCATCACCACCTCACGTCACCTCACCTGACGCCTTCCCCCTCCCCCGCTCCCCCGTCTTCCCTCACGCCGTCTCTTCCGCTCGCTGCCTTCCCACCCCTCCTCCTGCTTCTCCCCTTCTTCCTGCCCCTTCCTCCCATAACTGCTCCTGCTCCGTTCCCTCACCTCTTTGCTTGCCCTGTCCTGGCCTGCCACCTGTACTTCCGAACCACCCGCTCACAACTTCAAGTTGTGTGTGGGTGGTTCGGAAGCGGCGCCAGCCGAGGTGGCAGGCCAGGACAGGGCAAGACGCCCCGAAACCCCTCGCAAGACCCCTCGCACCCAACGAGGCACCTTGCGAGGGGTCATGCGAGGGGTCTTGCAGCGACCGTTCGCGCAGCCCTGTCTGTGGCTCCCGGGGAGGTCGCGCCTTCACCGCCACTTCCGCTATTGGGCGCATTTCTCGTCTTCGCGGGGCGCTTGCAGCAGATCGAGCCATCCGACCCGTATGAGAGGTATGAGCGCCCTCGATGCGGCGCCCCTGAGAGGGCTACCAGTGGCTGGGCTGAAGGAGAGCGACTCGTTCGCCGCCTTCATCAGGTCACAGGGGCCTCGCATGGTGCGGCTCGCGACCCTGCTGACCGGAAACCGGCACGATGCGGAGGACATCGTCCAGGAGGCGTTCATCGCCCTCGCCCGCGGCTGGAGCGATGTGCGGCCTGAGACAGCCGGCGCCTATGCGCGCACAGCGGTCACCCGAAAGGCGATGGATCATCTGCGGCGCCGCCACGACCTGCCGGTCGGCGACGTCCCTGATCGACCTGTCGACGACGAGGGACTGCTCCGCTACGAGCGGGACCGGGCCTTCTTCGGTCGGCTGGCGAAGCTGCCGGTCCGGCAGCGCGCCGTGCTGGTGCTCCGGTACCACAGCGGCTTGGACGACCGGGAGATCGGCCAGGTGCTGCGCTGCACGGCGAGCACGGTCCGAAGCCAGGCAGCCCGCGCACTCGCATCACTGCGAACGACGATGACGGAGGGCGACCGATGAACCTCGACGAGGATCTGCGCCGACTCGGCAGAGACGACATCTGGAACGACGAGCCCTTCGAGCTCCGCCCTGCCGCACCCATCTCCCCGTCCCGCTCTTCCCGCGGCTGGCTGCTCCTCCCCATCGCTGCAGCTGTCATCGCCGCGGCGGCCGCAGGAACGCTGCTGATATCCGGGCGGCCTGCTGGCCATCCCGCCGCACTGCCGACGCCGGCCGCGACCCTGGTGCCGTGGACGGACAGCAAGCCCTCCACCGCAATCGTCGCTGCTGGGAGCGCCTCGGCGTCGCACTACCCCGCCTGCACCGCGGCTGACGTCACCGTCACCAACACCAGCGGCGGCAAGGCCATGGGCGCCTTCGAGATGCCCACCTTCATCCGCAACACCTCCCACGGACCGTGCTCCCTGACCGACCGCGACCTGACCCTGCTCACGAAGCACGACGGCAGGACCCAGCCCATCGCGACCACCCGGGTCGACCCCCAGCAGGCGACCCTCATCGTGCTCGCCCCTGGCGCTACGACGCACTTCCAGGCCGCGATCACCGGCAACTGCCGCGCCGGTCAGGGCCTACTCGGCCCATGGACGCAGCCCCTCTGGCTCGAGGTGCACGGCACTCCGATCCGCCTCCACGGCGCTCTCCTGCCCACCGACGCACGGCTCACCTGCGCCGGCATCAACGACAACGCCGGCAGCAGCAGCTACTACCGCGACGACCCCGAACCGAACCCCACCGGCCCCTACACGCACGTCCGCGCCGCCATCACCGCCCCCCACACCGTGACCGCCGGGGAGCAGCTGCGCTACACCGTCACCCTGACCAACACCGCCCGAACCACGCTCAGCTTCACCGACTGCCCGACCTACGAGCAGTACGTCACCGCCGACAACGGGCACGGAGGGCAGGCGAACACCCGCACGATCAACACCCTCAACTGCGCCGCCGCTCATCCGCTCAAGCACGGCGCCTCGATCACCTTCGAGATGCTCGTCACCGTCCCTGTCAACGCGGCACCCGGCTATCTGAAGCTCGGCTGGGCCATCGGCGATCAGGTCTTCGCCGGCGACGTCCTCACCGTGCAGAAGCGATGACGACCAAGCCTCCTCACAATCGATCCTTGTAGTGCGAGCGGCCAGCGAGTCGAGAGGACGGAACCTTGGGCAGGCTGGACGAGCATCGCTGACGATGGGTCTAGGGCTGAGGAGCCCCCTGGCTCAACTCGTGCTCGACGCGCCGAAGCCGTTCGCCAATGCGCTTCAAGTGATACGCCCGCATGCCTCCGAACAGACCACTGATAAAGACAGCGATCACGGCTGACCACCAGTTCCAGGTCGTCAGCAACACCACGATGAGGTTGATCACTAGCACCGCGACGACGGCGAGCATCACCCAATTGAGCGAGCGACGTTGCCGCAGCAGGACGCGCTGACGCTCGAGAAGGGCTCGACGCTCCGGGACCCCGTCAGTCGTGCTCACCCACGGATGGTAAGAGCGGCACGCTCACTCGGCGACAGGAGCATGTTCAGCACTCACGGAAACGATGGTCAAGCATCCCAAGGGCGCCTAACGACTCGGACGGTTGGCAGGTCCACGAGGGTCGGAACGTACCGGCCTTCCCCGTCCTTAAAGTTGCCCATCGCGATCGCCGTCCAGTACGCCCGGGCCTCGTCCAGGATGTCGCTTCCCTCTCCGAACCACTCCGGGAGGATCAGGTAGAGCGCCCGCAGCCGCATGATCAGCCGCGCCAGCCGTGTCCGGCACTTCTCAAAGTCTCCGATCGGGCGAACCGGCTTCAGGTTCTTCATGCTGGTCCGGGCCTTCAGTGACACCCAGTTCTCTCCCTGAAGCCCCTGCCGCATCCAGATGTCGTGCGTCAGGAGGTTGCGGAGCCCGTGCGCGTCGCTCGCCTCATCCAAAGCTCGGCGACAAATTGAGCGAATCGACTCGTCTAGCGGTGCCCGACCCAGCAAGTCTCTACACGAACGCAGGACCGCCTCATAGGTGTTCGGTTCGGCAGGCACTTCAGAGGCATATCGGGTCAGCGTGGACCATAGCTGCCGGGCTTCGCCCTCGCACCACGCGTCGTCCCTCGCGATATCTCCGATGAAGTACGTCAACATTTGATCTTCCGAAAGCCCGGTCGGATCATCCACCCCGAGAGCGTAACCACCCGGTCAGAAGCGGCGCCCGGTTCGTTCGCTACCTCGCGGGGTAGCCGACACATCGATGTACCTGTGTACGAGCACATTCTCAGATGGGATCGACAGACGAAGAGGGCCCGGCGAGGTCGGTGAAACCACGGTTCTCGCCGCATTGTGGACAGCCGAAGGCGATGTGCGCGCCAAGCAACTAGCGTCCGTGGCGTGCTAAACCCGGTCCCCGACGTCCTGTGCCCGACCTGCGTCGTGGTGACGCTGCCGAGCGAGTTCGTGGCCATGCGGTGCCGCAACTGTGCTCAGGTCGTGCTCTGATGCCACAGGCCGAGCGCCAACCGGTAGGAACTCGAAGGGCTTTCGCGTGGACTTGGGGCCTTGCGTCATTGGTCCTAGGCATCTGGGGCACCGTTCTCCTGACCCTGTACCTGCTGACCCATGGCGGAGGCTGGTGGGCAGTTGTGGGGACGGCGTCGCCTGCCGCCGCATCCATCTTCGGACTGCTCGCCGGGCGGCTGGCCGGTCCTCCTCGTTGAAGCCGAACGCCTCGAAATCCATTCTTCATGCGAGAGGATTGAACTACGCAACCTGCGCCAACGCAGCGAATGGTGGAGCTGCCAAGCGTTTGGCCCACGCGGGCACGATGCTTGTGTCACTGAACGTGGCAGATCAGTAGGAGGTCAATCAAGGTGCGTCTTTGGTGCAGCGTTGTGACGTTCGCCCTAAGTTGCGCCATTTTGTTTCTGGTCTATCTCACTATCGTCGCTCGGATCGTCTGGCAGGACGATCACGGCCCGAGCTCGGCCCCGACCCTCGGCCCGACAGTTGGCATTGGCGCGATCGGCGTCCTCATGCTTGGGGTGGGCGTGGTCGGCATCGCCGTCTCTCTGTCCGAACGGATCAACCGACGATCCGCCCAGTGAGCCAGGCTTCGTGAACTGACTCGCGCAATCGCCCCCGTCGCGGTTGACCGAGGCCCGACAAGAATCCGGGTTGCGCGTGCGGAAACGTCTAGGCATGAATGATCGCTTCCGTGACTTTCGACGAAGAAGCGGAAGTGATCGGATCACCGTGGCACATCAAGAGCCCAGCAGGCCACCCAGCCCGCGCACGCAGGGCGAGTGGCAGGCGCGCCGACGCCTAGTGGTCGCCTGCGTACTGCTTCTGCTGCTTGGGGGGCTCGGCGCGCATCGCTTCTTCCTCCGTCGTATCAAGTCCGGCACGATCATGTTCCTGATGGGTGCCGGCAGCCTCGCCCTCAACTTCAGCGACCACACCGTCGGCCACGGCCTCTACGGGTTTGCGGGAGTCATCCTCGGGACGGCGTTGAGCGTTTGGTGGCTTGCGGACGCCTTCGGGATGCGGTCGCTCGCGACAGGTCCGTCTGAGCCGCGCGTGCCTCTGATCGACTACAAGCTGTAACTGGCTTCGCTGCTGCCGGCGTCTCGAACGGGATGGGCTCTGGAGGTACTGCTACCCGTGGGACGGGTTAGCTCATCCCTCCGTCTTTCGAGATTGACGGCTCTGCGCGACCTGTCGAAGCCCGAAATGGATGAGTTGCGTAAGGGCGGCTTCGAAGGCGGAGGACACCGCCGCGAACCAGGAGGCCCCCACCTTCCCCTCGTCGACGATGACCAGTACGAGGCTGATCGCCGCGATCACGGCCCAGGGCCATCTCGTCATCGCATAGATCCGCACGCGGCGGTCGGGTCCGCGAAGGATGAACCGTGCGATCGCCGTCGCGAAGATGAGGGCGACAACGGTGCAGCAGGCAACTATGTCCGCAACGGTTGCATGCCCCACGTTCGTGAGGCTAGTGACTGCGCCAGGTCGCGCCCTCACGAATACGAACCTGTGGGTGCAGGAGACTCGGCAGGCCGATGCCGAATACGCCCCACTGTCGAGTACCCCTCAATAGCCGTCTCAATAGGCTCTTCAACTGATTCGGTCTTGACTGACGGGCAATAAGAGGCGCCTGGTCGCGGCCGGCACAGATCTGTCTGTCCTCGCCCCACTAAGGGTGACTCCCCAGCCGCGTCACCTCGTCATGGCCTCCTTCCGCATCGCGCCCCACGGCGCGGCGCGGCGCACTCCGCCACCCGTCTTGGCGATAGTTCCGGCGTGATGCTCGTCCGGCGCCTGCGGCGGCTCGCCGTTGTCGGCGCGCTGCTCACGGCGGCAGCGGCCGCGCTTCCGGCGGCAGCCGCCGGCGCGGCGACGCAGACGGATCCGCCGGGTTCACGAGGACCGTGGGCGTATGACATCAGCGTCACGCCGCACGAGATCGACGCGACCGGCGGTCCGGTGACCGTCTCCCTGTTCGAGATCGCCACCTCCAGCACGATCGATCACGGCCCGGACGTCTGGTTCACGAAGGACGGCGTGACGACGTCCGCGACGGCCGCGACGCTCGTCTCCGGTGACACGACGGCCGGAACATGGATCGCACATCCTGTCGTCCCTGCAGACGCGACCGGGTCCTGGTCGCTCGTGATCGCCGACGCGACGACGACCACCGGCGACTCCGGCGCAGTGCAGACACTCCCGGACGAGCTCCGGGTCGGCTTCCCGGATCCCCCCGCCTCCGTCTCGGCGGTCGCGACCGGCGTGGGGACGCACCTCCGGCTCTCCTGGCCCGCCGCCCACGACGGGGGAAGGACCATCACCGCCTACCGAGTGATCGGCTCCAACAGCGCCACCGTCACGACGACCCCCGGCGACGTGCTCGAGGCGGACGTCGACGTCGCCGGCCAGCCCACCGGACGACCGCCGGTCTACACGGTCGTGAGCGTCAACGCGGTGGGCCTCTCGCTGCCCTCCTCCCCCAGCCCCCTCACCCCGGCCCCCGCGACCGTCCCGCAGGCACCGACCGGCCTCGTCGGGCGCTTCGGGTACGGCACGGCCAACCTGTCATGGCAGCCCTCGCCCCACGCGCTCACCTCCGCGGTGACCTCCTCCGTCGTCACACTCGAGCCCGGCGACCACACCTGCACGACCGCCTACCTCGGCTGCAGCATCACTGGTCTGCCGACCGACGTCATCTACACCGCAGTGGTGCGCTCAGTGAACTCGTTCGGCCCCAGCGAGCCCTCGAAGCCGCTCGTGCTGGGGCCGCCCGGGCCGGTCGCCGACTTCTCCGTCGGCATCATCGGCACGTCCGTCAACCTGAACTGGACCGCGGACCCGAACACCGCCGATCCCTCCACCTACAGCGTCACCACCGACCAGGCCGGCCTCGGCTGCACCACCAAGGCGACCTGGTGCCGCATCGACGGGCTCGAGGTCGGACGGACCTACCGCTTCTGGATCCACGCGACCGACTCCATGGGCGTCGGCGCGACAGGCGACCCCGTCTCCGCCACCGTCGTCGACGTCCCGGCGGCACCCCCCATCGGCACGCTCACCCGGACCGACACCACCGTCACCGCGCACTGGACCGCCGCGGACGACCACGGCCTCCCGCTCGAGACCTACGTCGTCACCGCAACGTCGGCGCAGCGGGGCACCTGGGTCGACCTGATCCCGGCGACCGCGCGCTCCTACACCTTCACCCGTCTCCCCACGGGCGTCCCGTTCACGGTGACGGTGCAGGCCCAGAACAACCTCGGCGAGGGGCCGGAGACGACCCTCGGCACCGCGACGCTGCCGGACCCCTCCGTCGTGCCCACCGCCCCTGCTCGCCCCCGCATCACCGTCGAGGCGTCCTCCCGCCTCACTGTCCGATGGCGTGTGGTGGTCGATGACGCAGCCCCCCGGGTGGACGGCTACGAGCTCTCGGTGCTGCGCGCCGGTCACGTCCTGCAGCGCATAGACGCGGATGCCGCCCGCCGCATCGCCCGCACCATGCCGCTGCCGCCCGGTCGATACACGGTCCGCGTCCGCGCGCACAACCGCGCCGGCTGGTCGCCGCTCTCCCTCGCGTCCACCGCCGAGCTGTCCGCTAGCCAGGACTAAACCACGGTCTCAATCCCGCGCTGCAGGGCGCCGCATCCTCCGCGCCGAGCCGCTGGCTCGGCTCAATCCGACTCGAGCGCCTCTACCTCTACGAGTCCACGCGGTTCGTCGACGGCGACCTGTCAGCGATCGCTGGCCTCCCCGCGCTCGAAGGCATGAGGGCGCCCGGGCTGATGCCCCCGTCCGACTTCGATGAACGGCGGGACGAGCGTGAGCAGGAGCATCAGTCGTTGCTCACGAAGCGCGAACCTGGTTGAGCGACTCAAGAAACCCGACGGAGACGCGTAGAAGCTGGCACGGCGCCCCCGATGCGATTCATCCATGTCTCACACGGCCCGCTTGCCAGTGTCGGGTCGTTAGTCGCTGCGCACGCCGCGGTCGTGGGCATCGTCGTCCTCGTGCTGCGCCGGAGAAGGCGCTGACGCGCGATGGCCAGTGCGGCCGAGGCCATTACTGCCCGGGACCATAAAGAGCGCTTCGGCTGAGCTCGCTCAACCAAAGCAGCAGCGCCGCGACGACAGCCATCCCGACGAGGACAGTAGCGAAGATGCCGAGGCCGAGGCCGATCCGCCGGCGCCACCCCCTTCGTTCCAAGCCGAGGACGCGGGGGCCGAACACCGCCGAGACCACAGCAACGATTGCGGAGTCGACGAGCCACGGCAGGGCGGGCTCCGTCTCAGGCCGTCACGCGGACAAAGCCGCGGATCCCGCACGCGAGGTAGGGCTGCGCCTCCGAGCCAGCGTCATCGAGTGGGATGAGGCAGCGGAGGCAGTTGAGGAGCTCCACGTCGCCGAACTCGTCGGGGTCGTCATGCACGCCCTCAATGATGCGGAATGGCCTGAAAGAGGAACATGCCGACGAGCACGACCGCGCAGATGCCGGTGAGCGCCCAGCTCCAACGCTGCGCTCGGGGTCCCCGCTCTCCAAGCAGGGGGTTGCCGTGCTCTCGATACCGCTTGTTCAACAGCCACATGCGGAATACCTGAACGGCCACGATCAGCACGATTGCGACGACATAGATCTAGACGGGCACCGAAGCAACGTAGTGCGGGGACTCCTGTCACCGCTGTCACTTTGCACAAAGTCAGCCCTTGCTGCCGACTCTGGCGACGGGTTGTTCTATAACGTGAGGATGGGTTCGTTCGCGCGCCAGTTCGGCATCGGACCGACTCTTCTGATTCTGGCCGGCGCCGTCATTATTGGCTTGCTGCTTCGCTGGTGGATGCGCAGGACCGGCAGACGCTTCCCGAACTCCCACAAGACGAACTCCATCGCATATTGGTGCACCGCCGTCGTTGCTGTCGCGATCGCAGTCGTATTGGCCGTCGCGGTGCAGAACGCTGGCGGGATAGTTCTTGCCGTCCTCTGGCTCGGGCTCGCCGGCGCTTTCGTGATGCTTGCCCGCCGCGAGGGTAAGCGAGCGCGCGAAGAGTCGTAGGGACGTCCTCACGGCCAGCAGGTACCGCCCGAGCGCGGCGCGGTGGATCGCGTACGGCGGGGCGCGGCGGGACGTGGCGCACTTCGCGGAGCCGGTGGCGCGACAG
Source organism: Amnibacterium sp. CER49 (assembly GCF_029846255.1). Lineage (GTDB taxonomy): Bacteria > Actinomycetota > Actinomycetes > Actinomycetales > Microbacteriaceae > Amnibacterium. The sequence goes on from NZ_JARVWQ010000002.1 coordinate 898,155, forward strand.
CTCGAGCGGGAGCTCGTGCTGCACGCGGAGGCAAAGCGTGACCGAGCATCCGCTGGACGACCCTCCCGATCGCGCCCGCGCAGATGGCGAGGCTGATAGCCGTGTGCCGCACTTCGTGGGGCGTCAGCTCGTCGAGCCCGGTCCGGTGGCGGCCGCCGCCGCCGCGGCATGGTCGAACCAGCCGCGGCAGAAGACTCGCCCCCGCAGCGATGAGTCGCACCGGGCATCGAAGAATACCGAAGCGTCCATCGGCGAGAACGGCGTTCGCGGCTGCGCCCTCGACCACGAGCAGTGTCCCCAGGCGGACCGGAACGCGCTACAAGCTCGGTCAGGAGAGTCAGCTGAGGGCCTCTCACGCGCGATCCGCCGGCCCCGCCAGTGGCAACAGAATGGCAACATCCGTGCGAGATTCAGTGAGATCCGACGCGATCTCCTGATACGTGCTAGCGCTGGTCAGATCGTTGTTTTATACACACTCCGGCCTACCACAAAGTGGGCTGTTCGCTCTCCATCGCGCTGATTGGCGATGGCCATCGCCGCCTTCGCGGCTGGCGCCCGCGCTCACCATCCGCTCGACGGCGCCCAGGTTGCGTCGTGTGTCGCCCCCATCCGCGGAGGCGCCACCCGGCTCGTTACCGTCTCTCGGGCGGACGGGAGTCCACCCCGCCGTCCTCCACCGCAGCCGACTGTAAGTCGAGACGGAGTCACCTTGTCGCCGCGCACCCTCCGCATCCCCGCCGCCCTCGCGCTCGTCGCGTCCTCCGCGCTCGCCCTCACCGGGTGCTCGGGGGGCGCGTCCGGCGCTCCCGCCTCCGGCGGCTCGAAGGTCTCGCTCGCCCTCGTGCGCCAGCTCGGTGCCGGGGACTACTACGAGCAGTGGCTCGCCGGCGCCAACGCCGAGGCGAAGAAGCTCCACGCCGGGCTCAAGGTCTACGACGCCGACGGCGACAACGCGAAGCAGGCGCTCGCGGTGCAGCAGGCCACGGTGACGAAGCCGGGCGCGATCGTCGTCGACCACGGCTTCACCGACAGCCTGAAGAGCCCGGTCAAGGCCGCGATCGACCAGAAGATCCCGATCGTGTCGTTCGACGTCGACACGGGCAACGCCGGCGTCACGACGGTCGACCAGTCCGACGCGACGATCGCGAAGGACATCACCGACCGGCTCGTCAGCGACACGAAGGGTTCCGCGCAGGTCATCTACGCCTACGTCGCCGGCTACGCCCCCCTGGACAAGCGCGACGCGGTATGGAAGAGCGTGAAGGGCGCGAACCCGGGCATCAAGCAGGTCGCGCAGGTCGGCGTCGTGAACGACTCGACCGCCGCGCAGACGGCCGACCAGGTGAAGGCCGCGCTGCAGGCGCACCCGGGCGTCACTGCGATCCTCGCCCCCTACGACGAGTTCGCCAAGGGTGCCGTGCAGGCCGTCAAGGAGCTCAAGCTGACCGACAAGGTCAAGGTCTATGGCGCGGACATCTCGAACGCGGACATCGAGGTGATCACCGCCGACGGAAGCCCGTGGGTCGCGACCGCGGCGACGGACCCGGCGAACGTCGGCGCCGTGACCGTGCGCGCCGCGTACCTCCTGGCCACCGGCAAGAAGGTCGATCAGGCCATCGAGGTGCCGCCGGCCCTGATCACGCAGGACGTGCTGCGCGAGAAGAAGATCACGACGGTGCCGGGCCTCGTGCAGGCGTTCCCCGGCCTCTCCACTCCCACCATCGCGGCGGTCAAGTGACGGCTGCGCACGATGCCGTCGGTCGCAGCGTCCTCGCGGCGCGCGACGTCGGGAAGCGCTTCGGGGAGACGACCGCGCTGCGCGGCGTCTCCCTCGAGGTGCGTGCTGGGGAGGTGCTCGGGCTGATCGGAGCGAACGGCGCCGGCAAGTCGACCCTGACGAAGATCCTCTCCGGCACGGAGGCGCCCACGAGCGGGGTGGTCGAGGTGCGCGGGGAGTCGGTCCGGCTCGCGAGCGCCGAGCAGGCGCGCGCGGCCGGCATCGAGACGGTGCACCAGGACGTGGACGCGGCGCTCGTCCCGGACGCGACCGTCGCGGAGAACCTCGCCCTGCCGCTGCTCGTCGCCGGCGGGCTCGGCCGGTTCCCGTCCCGCCGCCGCATCCGCCAGGCGGCGGAGCGGATCGCAGCGGACCGGCTGTCCGGCATCGAGCTCGACGCCCCCGTCGCCGAGCTCGGCGTCTCGGACCGGCAGCGGGTGCTCATCGCGCGCGGCCTCGCCTCCGACCCCGCTGTGCTCGTCCTCGACGAGCCCACCGCCGCGCTCTCGGTCGACGAGCAGCAGGTGCTGCATGCGACCGTCCGGCGCCTCGCCGCGTCCGGCACCGCGATCGTGTTCATCACGCACCACCTCGGCGAGACCGTTGCGGTCTGCGACCGCGTCGTCGCGCTGCGCGACGGCACCGTCGCGGGAGAGTTCGTCGCGCCGCTCGACCCGGCGCGGCTAGCCGCCGCGATCCTCGGCGGCCTCGCGGCTCCCGAGGCGCTCGGCGCCGCTGCGGCGCCGGAGGGCCCGAGCGTCCTCGACGTCGTCGGCGCGCGCACCCGCCCCGACGGCCCGCTGATCGAGCTGCACGTTCGCCGCGGCGAGGTGCTCGGCATCACGGGCCTGCTCGGCGCCGGCAAGACCGAGCTGCTCGAGCAGCTCGCCGGGGTCCGCCCGATCGAGGCCGGCACCGTGGCGCTCGACGGCCAGCCGTTCCGTCCCGCCCATCCCGCGGACGCGATCCTCGCCGGGGTCGGATTCGTGCCGGAGGACCGGGCGCGGGCCGCGGAGGTGCCCGGCTGGACCATCGCCGACTCGCTCACCCTGCCGGACCTGCGCCGGTACCGCCGCGGCCCGTGGCTGAGCCGGCGCGCCGAGGACCGCGCCGCGAGCGACGTGATCCGCGCGCTCGGCGTGATCTGCTCCGGGCCGCGCGCCGCGATCGAGTCGCTGTCCGGCGGCAACCGGCAGAAGGTCGTCGTCGGCCGCTGGCTCGCGGCGGGCTCCCGCCTCCTTGTGCTCGACGAGCCGTTCCGCGGCGTCGACATCGGTGCCCGCGCCGACATCGCGCGCCTCGTCCGCCGCACCGACGCGGCCGCGACGGTGGTGGCGTCCTCGGACCCCGAGGAGATCCTCGAGGTCGCCGATCGCGTGCTCGTGATGGCCGACGGCGGCATCGTGGGGGAGGTCGACCCCCGTGCCGTCGACGCCGAGACCCTCGCCGACATCATGACGCGCCCCCCGCGTCGGCTGGAGACCGTATGACCCGCCTCGCCGAGCCCGGTCCCGCGCCGGGCGACGTCCTGCCTGCGGCCCGCGTCCCGGAGGGGAAGCGGCGCACCCCGCTCGCCTGCGTCCGGGACGCCGTGTTCCGCTACGGGTTGCTGATCCTCCTCGTCGCGCTGATCGTCCTGTTCGCGGTCACGCAGCCGGCGTTCTTCACCGTCTTCAACGGGTTGAGCATCCTGCTCTCCGTCGCGGTGGTGGCGATCGTCGCGCTCGGCGTGACGATCTCGATGTCGGTCGACGGCTTCGACCTGTCGGTGGGCTCGAACGTGAGTTTCACGGTGATGCTCACCGCCGCGAGCCTCGTCTACTGGGGCCTCGGGCCGGTCCTCTCCCTGCTGATCGGCCTCGCCGCCGGCACTGCGATCGGCCTGCTCAACGGGCTGCTCATCGTCGTCGCGCGCGTGCCCGACATGCTCGCCACGCTGGGCACCATGTTCGTGTTCGCGGGCGCCTCGCTGCTCATCACCGCTGGGCAGTCGATCGCGAACGGCGCCGGCTACGCGGGCGCGACGCCGCGCGGGTCGTTCACGGAGGCATTCACCTGGTTCGGGCAGGGCGACGTCCTCGGCGTCCCGGTGCCGGTGATCGTGCTCGTCGTCGTCACCGTCGCGGTGATCGTGTTCCTCGCCCGTACCCGCGCCGGCCGGCTGCTGCGGGCCGTCGGCGGGAACCGTGAGGCCGCCCGACTCGCTGGCGCGCACGTCGGGCGGCTGCGCGTGCTCGCCTACGTCGTCAGCGGCTTCCTCGCGGGCCTCGGCGGTGTGCTGCTCACCGCACGGCTCGGGCGCGGCGACGTGAACGTCGGCGCCGACTACCTCCTCCAGGCCGTCTCCGCCGCGCTGATCGGATTCGCCGTGCTCGGCGCGAACCGTCCGAACGCGTTCGGCACGGTCGTCGGCGCCGTCTTCGTCGGCGTCGTGCTGAACGGCCTCACCATGGTCAACGCCCCGTACTACGCGCAGGACTTCGTCCAGGGCCTGCTGCTCGTCGGCGCGCTGGTCGTCAGCTTCTCCGCCCTGTTCAACCGGAAGGCCCGTGCATGACCGTCGAGCTGCTCGACGTCCACTCCGTCCCCGCCTACCTCGCCGCGCATCCGGACCTCGCCGCCGGGGTCGACCCCGCCACAGCACAGGTGCAGGAGGTCGGCGACGGCAACCTCAACCTCGTCTTCATCGCTCGCGACGCGGCCGGCTCCTCCGTGGTGCTGAAGCAGTCCCTGCCGTACGTGCGCACGGACCACTCCTGGGCGGTGCCGCAGGATCGGATCTTCTCGGAGGCGCGCGGCTACGCGGCCGCGGAGCGCACCTCGCCGGGCGCGACGCCGCGGTACTTCGGCCTGGACGCCGACCGGCGGCTCATCGCGATCGAGGACCTCTCCGGCTGGACCGTCTGGCGCACTGCGCTGAACGAGGGTCGGATCTCCCGCCGCGCCGGCGCGGACCTCGGCCGGTACGTCGCGCGCCTCGCGTTCGGCACCTCTGCCTTCGGCCTGCCTGCCGCCGAGGTGCGGGAGGCCGCCGCCGGCGCGTTGAACGTCGAGCTGTGCCGGATCACCGAGGACCTGGTGTTCACGGAGCCGTTCCGCGACCACGAGCACAACGGGTGGGACGACGCGGTGACGCCCGCGGTCCTCGCACTGCGGGACGACGCGGTGCTCGCCGAGGTGGCGGAGCTGAAGTGGCGGTTCCTCTCCTCGGCGGAGGGACGGATCCACGGTGACCTGCACACCGGCAGCGTGTTCGTCGCCCCCGAGGGGGCCGCCGGCGCCGACGGGGTCGTCGCGAAGGCGTTCGACCTCGAGTTCGGCGTCTACGGGCCGATCGCGTTCGACCTCGGTGCGCTCTTCGGCAACTTCCTCCTCGCGCAGGCACGCGCCGCCGCGATCGGCCGCCCGGCGGAGTTCCGCATGTGGGTCGCCGGGCTCGTCGGCGAGACGTGGGCGGCGTTCGAGGCGGAGCTGCGCCGCCTCTGGCCGTCCCGTGTCGACCCGACCTTCAACGACGCATTCCTCGAGTCCTGGCTGGCCGAGACGTGGCGCCGCGCCGTCGGCTTCGGCGGCGTCAAGGCGGTGCGCCGCGTCGTCGGGTGGGCGAAGGTTGCCGACATCCAGTCCCTCGAGCAGCCACAGCGGGTGCAGGCGGCCGGCGCCGCGCTGACCGCCGCGCGCACCTGGATCCTGCGACGGCACGAGCTGGCCGACCCGACCGCGCTCGGGCAGGCGGCGGAGGAGGCGATCCGCGCGTGGCGGTGATCGGGGCCAGGCGCGCCGGTTCCTCACCGACGGCCAGCGACGGCGAGGCGGCGCCGCTGGAGACGGTGAGCAGCATCGAGTGGACCGGGGAGGGGCTCACCGTGCTCGACCAGCGGTGCGTGCCCGACGACACCGTGTTCCTGCAGCTCACCACGATCGACGGGGTGATCGAGGCGATCGCCACCCTCGCCGTGCGTGGCGCGAACGTACTCGGCACCGCGGGCGCGTTCGGCTACGTCCTCGGCCTCCGCGCCGGCCTCGCCCCGGAGGACGTGGCCGCCCGGGTGATCGCCGCTCGGCCCACGGCGGTGAACCTCCGCGTCGCCGTCGAGCTCGCCCACGACGCGCAGCGCCGAGGCGAAGACCCGCTCGGCGTCGCCCTCCGCCTCCTCGACGAGGACCGGGAGGCATGCGCGACGATCGGCGAGCTCGGCCGGCAGGAGCTCGCCGGCCGCGACCGGCTGCTCACCCACTGCAACACCGGCGCGCTTGCGACCACCGGCCGCGGCACCGCGCTCGGGATCGTCTACGCGAAGGCGGAGGCAGGGGAGCCCGTCACCGTCCTCGCGACCGAGACTCGTCCACTCCGGCAGGGCGCCCGGCTCACGGTCTGGGAGCTGCACAAGGCCGGCATCCCCGTGACCCTGCTCGTCGACTCGGCGGCCGCCGCCGCGCTCGTGGCCGGGAAGGCCGACGCGGTCGTCGTCGGCGCGGACCGGATCGCCGCGAACGGCGACACCGCGAACAAGGTCGGCACCCTCGCGCTCGCAATCGCCGCGAAGCATGCAGGGGTGCCGTTCTACGTCGCCGCGACCTGGAACGCGATCGACGCGAGCACGCCGGACGGCTCGGCGATCCCGATCGAGGAGCGCGCCGCGGCGGAGGTGCTGGGCGCAGGACCCGGCGCGGCCGCCGCGGACACGCGGGTCTGGAACCCCGCCTTCGACGTCACGCCCGCCGGGCTGATCACCGGCATCGTCACGGAGCGCGGAGTGCTGCACGCCCCATACGGTCCGGCCATCGCCCAGGCCACGCGGTGACCGTCCGCGCCGTCTACGCCCTTACCGGGGATATCCGCGCGGCGCGGGACCGGGCGGAGGCGCTCGCGGTCGAGCAGAGCCACGAGTTCCCGCCCGAGCTCGCACCCGCGAAGGCCGCCCCCTCCCGCGCGCACGTCGTCTCGGTCGAGGAGCGCGGGCCGGGCCTCGCGCTCGCCACAGTCGACTTCCCGAGCGACCTCAGCGGGAACGAGCTGACGCAGGTGCTCGTCATGGTGTTCGGCAACTGCGCCCTGCTGCCCGGCGTGCGGCTCGTCGACCTCGACGTGTCCCCGGAGCTCGCCGCGGCGGTCGGCGGGGGACCGGCGCTCGGCGTCGACGGGGTCCGGCGGGTGCTCGAGGTGCCTAAGCGGCCGATCCTCGCGACCGCGCTGAAGCCCGTCGGGCTGCCGAGCGAGGATCTCGCCGCGCTCGGCCGCGCCTTCGCCGAGGGCGGCATCGACCTCATTAAGGACGACCAGGGCCTCGGGGACCAGCGGTGGGCGCCGTACGCCGAGCGGGTGCCGCGGATCGCGGAGGCGGTCGCGGCGGGCAACGCCGCCTCCGGCAACGCGGCTCGATACCTGCCCTGCTTCGACGCGCCGCCCGAGCACGTGGAGGAGCGGCTCCGGATCGCCCTCGAAGCCGGCGCCGGCGGCCTGCTCGTCGTCCCTGGCGTCGGCGGGTTGCCGCTGGTGCGGTGGCTCGCGCGGAACACGCCGGACGACTTCGTGCTGCTCGCGCATCCGGCGCTGCTCGGTGGCCTCGCGGTGTCGCCGACCGCTGGGATCGCCCCGGACGTCCTCTACGGCCTCCTGCTGCGCCTGGCCGGCGCGGACGCGGCGATCTTTCCCTCCTACGGGGGCCGATTCAGCTTCTCGCCGGAGGAGTGCCGAGCGATCGCCGAGGGCTGCGCACGGCCGTTCGCGGGTCTGGCCCCCTCGCTACCCGCGCCGGGTGGCGGGATGCGCCCGGATCGCGTGCCCGAGCTCGTCGACTTCTACGGTCGTGACGTCGTGCTGCTCATCGGCGGCGAGCTGCACCGCGAGGGCGACCCCAGAGGCACCTCCGAGCGGTTCCGCGCCCTCGTCGATCCCCTCGCCTGACCCCGCCCCGGATCGACTGCGAGGGCGCCGAGCCCCGAGACCCTCGGCAGGAGCCCGGGTCGCTCGAGTGGGACGCGCTGGTCCTGCCTGCCGGGTGCTCCCTGAAGCAGCGGTCCCCTCAGCGGCGGACGAACGCCGCGATCTCGGGGTCGCCGATCAGCGTCGCGAACTCCGCCGCGTCCGGCAGCACGGGGCGGTCCCGGTCGAGCGGCACGATGCATTGGAAGCCGAGCGGCTCGTCGCCGGTCGCCCGGAACTGATGCCACGCCCACGCGGGCACGAACACGAGGTCGTGCTGCTGGAGCGGTATCACCCTGTCCTCGATCAGGCAGGCGCCGGAGCCGCGCAGCACGACCACCTGGTGGGTGTGCTCGTGGTGCTCGAGCGTGCTCCAGCCGCCTGGCGCGACCTCGAAGTAGCGGACCTCGACGTCCTGCCCGTGCTCGGCGCCGAACAGCACCCGCCGGGTCACCCCGCGGAACGTCGTGTCGTGCTCCTTGTAGACGAGCTCGGGCACGTCCGCCCAGCGGAACGGCTCGGGCTGGCCACGGTGGGGGTCGGTCCGATGGCGCACGTCGGTCACGCCTCCGATCGTCCTCCGCGAGGCCCGGACGGGCCAACCCCGGCCAGCACCCGGCGTGTCGCACGCCCGAGTAGGCGGCGTCCGATCCATGGGGCTGCCGCCCGGTCGAGACACCGTCCGCCTCCGCGCCCACAACCGCGCCGGCTGGTCCCCGCTCTCCCCCGCGTCCACCGCTGACCTGTCCTCTGGCCAGCGCTAGGCCAGCGGTCGCGATCGGCGTGCTAGCGACCATCGCATTCCCAGCGCGGCAGCGCCGTGGATCACGGTCGTCGGCAACACCAACCGATTCCCGTGCGAGGTCTCCCGGTGGGCGTGCTGCGGCAGACCAGGGCGCCCAGTACTGCCGCGGCGGTATTCAGCTCGGGCACTGCCGTAGTGCTGCCTCCCGTCGGCTTCTTCACCGACATGCCGTGGCAGCCTGGCCCGGGCGGCGTGAGCGCTATCAGCAGCTGCGCGGTTCGGCGCTCAGGCAGTTGCTCCCCTGCGGTGGCAACAAAATGGCAGCATCCGTGCGAGATTCAGTGAAATCCGACGCGATCCAGTGATACGTCCTACCGCTGGTCAGCGCTGTTTTTCTTTACCGCTTCGGCCTACCACGAAGTGGGCTGTTCGCTCTCCGGCAGCAGAGGTTCGGCGCGTCGACACGCGTGCATGCGCGATTCAGGCAGGCCCGTGGAGCGGCCCAGGCGATCAGAGCGGGCGGGGGTCAGACCTCGCGGAAGACGGCGGCGAAGTCGCGGCGCATGCTGACCGTCGTCCATCCCCGCTCGGATGCCACCCGCAACGCCTGGTCGTCGCGGTAGGAGTACTCCCGCTCCGCGTCGTCGTGGTCGATGAGCAGGGCGAACCGGGCGCACTCCAGCATCTCCCGGTCACCGGTGGTGTTGCCGGCGGCGAGCAGGGGCACCTGTCCGCTGCGGTCCCAGATGTGCGCCGGCTTGCCCGGCCCGCGGTCGCGAGGGATGAGCCGGTCGGTGCGCACGAGGCGTCCCTCCCGGTAATCGATCTCGACGTCGGTGCCGATCACGTGCTCCCTGGTCGCCCCGAAGGCCGTGGCCGCCATCGCCCGGAGGAAGTCACGGGAACCGGCGGACACGATGTACACGGAGAACTCGAGCGCCCGCAGCAGATCGAGGAGCTCGATCATCGGCACGTAGGTCAGCGTCGGCCAGGTGCGGTTGAGAGCGGGGTGCCGGGCGGCGCGGAGGAACGACTCGGCCCGCTCCTCGAACTCCTGCACGGTAAGACCGTTGCACCGGGCAGCCAGCTGCTCCTGCGCATCGGTCGCCGCGGGTCCGGTGGCTGCCGGCATCTCCGGCGCCGGGGGAAGTGTGCGGAGGAACGCCGTCAGCGAGGACTCCGGCTTCTCGGGCGAGAGGGTTCCGTCGTTGTCGAATGCGGCCAGCCGCTGCTCGGCCGGAACGGCGGTCTCCCCCTCGGTGACCTCCTGGAGGAAGTCCACGAGGACGGCCCTAGCCGGGGTGTCCCGCCACGACGGGAGTGCGGCGCGCAGCGAAGCCGGCGTCATAGGGATCCCTCCCGTCTCGGTGCCCGCATCCTGCGCGGTTCGATGATGATCATGGAGGACACGGACCGGACGACTGCTTCCGGTCCGCAGGTGCGCTCAGGAAGGGGGACGGTGGACGCCGAGCATTTGTCACTGTCGGAGCGGCAGCGGTTGGAAGTCCGCGACTTCGACAACCCCGACCAGGAGCTGCGTCGACTGCTCGCCGAGCTGCTCGGCACCTATCTGCTCGTGATCGTCGCCGTCGGCGCGGGCGTGGTCGACACGCTCGCACACGGAAAGGTCGGACCGGCTGGGGAGGTCACGGCGCCTGCCCTCATGGTCACGGCGATCATCCTGTTCATGGGGACCATCTCGGGTGCGCATCTGAACCCGGCGGTCACATTCGCCTTCGCCCTCCGCCGCGACTTCCCGTGGCGGCGGGTCCCCGGCTACGTGCTCGCTCAGATCATCGGCTCGATCCTCGCGGCGCTCACGGTCGAGGCGCTGCTGGGCATGAGCGGCGGGCTCGGCGCCACCCGCCCCGGCCCCGGCTTCAGCACGATGCAGGCGCTGCTCATGGAGGTCCTGCTCACCGCCGGGCTTGTCAACGTGGTGCTCGGAGCCGCCTCCGGCGCACAGAACATCGGCCCACTTGCGGCACTCGCGGCCGGCTCGTACATCACCGCGGCTGGCCTCTGGGGTGGCCCCGTCAGCGGCGCGTCGATGAATCCGGCGCGCAGCTTCGGACCCGCCCTGGTAGGGGGCGACCTCGGCGACTACTGGATCTATCTGGTCGGGCCGGCCGGAGGAGCGCTCCTCGCGGTCGGCGTCGCGATCCTGCTCCGCGGACGCGGCGGCACCGACAAGGCCGCGAAGAGCGCCGCCGAAGGTCGCAACTGACCCACGTTCACCGCGCCTCCTCAGTCCTCGCTGCGCACGGTGGCACGCGGCGGTGGGCAGCGCCAGAGGTCGTCAACTCCTCTTTCGACTCGACCGCATTCGCGCTTCTGGCACGTCCTGGGCATGCTCGGACGGCGCGTTCCGGCTGGGCCGACCGGGACCTCCACGACACACCTCGACCTCGCGGCGGGCGACCGACGACCTCCAGCCAGACGGGCAGGCCGACGGCGACCGGCGGCGAGAGCCGCACGCGTGCGGGAACCGGCGACCGGGCCGCGCCATCGCGATCACGCAGCTAGCAGCGTCCGAACGGACGACCTTCAGCAATCCGTTCGTGGCCTGCTGCATTGTGCCGTCATCGCAACGTCCAGCAGCTCGTCCACCGCGGGGACCTCCGCCAGTACGTCAACCTCGACCGGAGTAGGAGCACATGAATGAACTACCCATTCCAGAAAACACGAACATTCATGGCCGACAGCCTGCTGCTTCGGCAGTACGGCCTCGACAAGTTCGAGCGGCTCGAGATGCTGGTTTGGGGGCTGGTGTTGACGCAGGTCGCCATCCCGATCGGCTCCGCTATCTACTTCCTGACGACCCAGACGCGGTACATGGTCGGTTTCCAAGGGAAGATCTACACGGTCCTCTACCTCAAGGACGCATGGGACCGCCTGCCGATTCACATTGAAGACCTGTTCGGCGCCCGCTGGTTCGGGCCATCACAGAAAGCTCCGGCCTGGTGGGTTATCGCCCGTCACGACGCGCGCCATGTCCTGATCGGTTTCATCGCCGTTCTCCTGGTCGGCGCAATCACTGTCGGGTTCAAGAACCGTGAGCGGGCGAGCAGGGCTCACATGGTGCTGTCAATACCCCTCGCCTTCCTGGCGGCACTCGCAACAGCTGGCGTCCTGATCGCGTTCTTCATCTACGCCGCTCCGGCCGTCGACAGTCTCGGCACAACCTCGGGGAACCCCTATCTGCAGAACCTCGTGGGCAAAGGGACCATCCAACTGACCATCATCGGCGTGGCTGCTGGATTCGCGGCTAAAGCGGTCCTGAAGCGCACGTTCGACACGCTGCAACTCATGAGTCTGGAGCGAAACCTCGCCCAGGGCGCACAGGAACGCTGGTGGTGGAAGCTCGTCTACCCGCCGAACTACCGAAAGCGATTCGAATACCTTCAGGCCAGCGGGGACCGGGGCAGTCAGCACAGCCGGTGGCTGGGAGCCGTCCTGGCCACGAGTGCGCCCATTCTGACCCTCCTGCTCGTGTTCGGCGTCTGGGTGTTGTACTTCGGACCGGCGGCACACGCAGCCTGAAGACAGCCGGCAGGGCCCGACCGCCTCTCACACCAGGGTGAATTCCCACCCCGGACGCCTACGGCGTCATGCACGCGGACCGCTCATTTCCTGCCCGATCGATGTGTGCACCATCGCGGGAAGTACCAGGCGAAGAACCCCAGTCCGATCACTGCAATGAGGATGTCGAACAGCCGAGGAAACGTGCCTTGCGCGACGAGCGCCCCCAGCGCCCCGGTGACGACGAGTGCGGCGCCGGAGACGGCCGTCCTGCCATAGGTCTCGGGTCTCGGCGGCCGCGCCACGGGCGCAGGTCAGCGGTCGCGACGCCCCGTCGTCAGCCTTCGAGCTGCTCCTGCTCGCGGAGCCACTCGAACGCAGCGATGCGCTCCCGTATCCACTGATCGACCTCGTCTCGCGGGATGGTCCGACTGGCGACTGCGAGATACTCGATCAGTGCGCTGAACTCGTCCAGCCGAGAGGCCGCGCCGTCCTCGCGGAGTCGCTGCAGGATGCTCCGGACCTCTGCCTGGCGAGCGATCGACGGGGTGGTGTCTTCCTGCACGGTCGCACCGTATCCCTCGGGCAGGCAGGCGTCGGCCCATCGACGTAGCGTCTCATTCGTGGCGCGGGGATCGAGTACGGCGGTGCACGGCGGGACGTGTCACACCTTGCGGAGCCGGTCCGCCAGCAGCTCGAGCGGGAACTCCGCCTGTACGCGGAGGCGGGGATGCGGCCCCCGTTCCTCGCGGTGATCGTCGCCGGGAAGGACGTGACGCTACAGCCAGCCTGGTGGCCCGCGGTGGAGCGGGACTACCGGGGTCCGGGCGGCTCGAGGTCCGCGACGGGCTGCTTTAGGGCACGCAGGGTGCGTCGCAGGTGTACTTCACCGTCGTTCCGTACAGCACTTCGTTGAAGGGGCCGTTGTAGGCGCCGTAGGTGGTGAAGGTGAAGTCCACGACATACCTCTGGCCGGCGAGGACGGTGGTCAGCGGCGAGCCCGTCTTCGAGACCGTCGTCACTCCGCAATGCATGCTTGTCGGGATCGCGGCGATCTGAGCGCTGCTGCCCGTCGTCGGGGTGTCCACGCCGAAGCTGATCGTCGGAGGCGCCGCCGGCGAGCAGCTGGTGTAGCTCACGGCAACGGACGTGACTTTGGCCCCGACCGGAAGGTTCAGGCCGAACTCCATGGCGTGGATGTCGAGCGAGGAGGCGGTCGCGACCGCACCCACGCCCCCACCGCCCTTGTACTTCGGCTGCATGTTCGGGTCGAGCGTGTGGGCATCGGTGCCGGCGTAGGTGACGCTGTACGCAGTCGCGGCGGACGCGGAGGTGACGCCGCCGACCACGACGGCGACGACGGTGGCGGCCGCAGCAGTGGCGGCGAGGACGAGGTGGGAACGGCGGAGGAATCGCATGCTGTTCGGGCTAGCGCACCCAGCGGCGACGTCGCATCCGGGAAAACACGTACTGCACGAGGGAATCGTCGCCGGGAAGGACGTGACGCTCGACCCGGCTGCAGGGCGAGCAGCCGGGGCTAACGTGTTGCGGGACTACGTCGTGCGCGGGAGGGACCGGACATGGCTGACGCAGAAGCGAGTCTTCGCGTGTTGACGGCCTATTTCGACGCGCTCGCGGCCCTTGACGCACGTCAGATCGCCGCCGTCTTCGCAGAAGACGGCGAGATCGAAGACCCAGTCGGCACGCCAGTTCGGCGCGGCCGTGAGCAGATCGGCGAGTACTTCGCCCAGGGCCTGTGTCAGGCGGCGGCGTCCGTACGGATCGAAGTGCTGGCCGCGCTTCCGGCTGGAGGATCGGTCGCCGCCCACTGGCGGATGGTTGCTAGGGGCAAGAGCGGCCACGAGGCGACTGTCGAAGGCATCGACGTGCTGCAGGTGGACCCCGACAGTCTTATCGCCCGAGCCGAGGGGTACTGGGATCAGCAGGGTTTCCGCAGGGCATTGAGCGGTTCCTAGCGTCGGCCGCCGCCCCTGAGCAACAGGACGGTCTCGGCCCGCGCATTGGATCGTGGTCAGTCCTTCAACGGTCGGCTTCAGGGTTTCGTGAGGAACGTTGTCTCTATGGTGCACTTTTTGCCGTTGCTCAGCTTGACCTGCACCCACAATATGAAAAACGTACGGGCCGGAAGGCTTGGAGTCCGGAACCAGTGCGTCCCTGCGCCGAAGGTCCGATAGTCGTACTCCCTGTTGAATGGGGGTTCATTCACCGACTCCGTGTACGAGACGACGCGAACTCCTGGGCTCATCGCGGGGGGCACCCACGCGATGCCGGCGTAGGACCGATAGGGCGTGATCGAGATCGAGAACTGGCCTGGAGGGTAGATCGGCGAGAGTTTGATCACCCGTGACTGCGGCCCCCAGTGCGAGGCGCCGACACTGTTCACCTCGACCTCTGTGAACGTGAGGTGCGCCCAGAGCGGGAGTCCGGTCAACTTGTACTTCACGCCTGCAGGAGCCTGGTCGACCTCGAAGAGCGGACCCCACCCGTCGATGAACGCCAGGAGGCCGTACTTCAGCTGCGACAGGGGCGTGGAGTCGTGGCGGTGGTCGCTGTCTGTCTCGGGTCGGGCGGAGACCTGCACCGAAAGGTGGTCGCCGGACACGTAGACGTTCGGCGCGACGCATGGAGCATCATTCACACGCGGAATCGAGGCTTGCGCCGTCAGGCCGCCGCTCAACACCAGCACCATGGTTAGGGCAGAGGCGAAAAAACCTCGGATCACCGGCGGACCGTACCGCGGGCTATAAGCGCTGATACCTGAATACTCAGTCCGACTGCTCGAATTCCGGACGATAGCTGGGCAGCGTCGAGCGAAATGAGGCTCGTCGAAGCCAAATTGTTGGGCGTCAGGGCCGCCGCTCGGGACGTGAAGCCGGCTGAGGCCGGTCATCCCGAGAACCTCCATGTCACTCGCGGCCGAAGGAGCGCGGCACCGCGCCCCATACGGCTACGTGCTCGTCGAGTTCGGCGCGAACCTCTGTTGGAGTCCGGACCGATGAGGACGATCCCGCGGACGTCCACCGCGTGGCGATCGGGGGCGGGTCCGCTTCTGCGCTTCATGCCCAAAGCAGAACTGCTGCAGATTGCGTGCACCCAGGTGCGGTTGTCCTCCGGCAGGAGGCTCCGCGCCCAGCGGCAACAGAATGGCAACATCCGCACGAGTTCCCGTGATATTCGACGCGTTCTCCTGCGATGTCCTGGTGCTGGTCAGCGACCTGTTTCGCCTCCCCCTCGGCTTACCACAAAGTGGGCTGTTCGCTCTCCGGAGGCAGGGGCGCAAGTTCGAATCTTGCTGGGGGCGCAGACACGAGAAGCCCGGTCACGCCGGGCTTCTCTGCTGTCTGGGCGCTCGACGCATCGCGCCCTCAGGCGCCCTTGTCGGCATTGTGCCCACATCCCTGGCAGCGGGCCGCTCGGCGACCCGATCGACCTCCGCCCCGAAGATCACGGCGTACGTGTCGTGGACCGGCTTCGGCGACATGCGCGGGAGGACCCCGGCTCGCGCGGCGCCCGGGCTAGCCTCCCCCGGTGACCGCGGCGACGGCCTTCGACCTCCACACGGACGCCCGCCCACGCAGCGAACCCCTCGTGTCGCCGCGCTGGGCATGGATCGGCGGCTTCGCAGCCGTCGCCCTCATCGCGTTCCTGATCCGGCTCGTGATCCTCCTCCGGATCGCGGGCCTGGACGGCCTGGACGGGTACGACGACGGCGTCTACTACGCAGCAGCGGACGCGCTCGTGCATGGCCGCATCCCCTACCGGGACTTCCTGCTGCTGCAGCCGCCGGGCGCGATTCTGGCGCTGGCACCGTTCGCCGCCGTCGGGTCCGTGCTCGGAGATCCGGCCGGGGTCGCGCTGGGGCGCGTGTGCTTCATCGCCGTCGGCTCCCTGAACGCGGTCCTCGCGATGGGCATCGCCCGCCGTTTCGGCCGCACAGCGGCGGTCATCGGAGGCGTCGGCTACGCGGTCTACTTCCCCGCGGCGCACGCCGAGCGCAGCACGCTGCTCGAACCGCTCGGCACCTGCGGCCTCCTGGTGGCCGTCCTGCTGATCGAGCGCGCCGCCGCGTGGCCCCGTCTCGGACCGGTGCTCGCCGGCGTCGCCGCGGGAGCGGCGGTCACCATGCGGATCTGGTACGTGGTGCCCGTGCTGCTGATCGCCGCGGTGCACTGGCGTCGAGCCCCCCGGTTCCTGCTCGGAGCGGCCGGTGCCGCCGGCGTCATCTGCGCGCCGTTCTTCCTCACCGCCCCGGCCGTCATGGTGCGCGAGGTGCTGCTCGATCAGCTCGGTCGGCCGCGAGCGACGTCGGCCTCGAGCTTCAAGCGGCTGGCGACCTATCTCGGCGCGACGGATCTGCACCTGCCGGGCCCGTTCGCGGCGCTGCTCGGCGTGAACGAGCTGGGGCTCCTGCTGATGCTCGTGGTGCTCGCGGCCGCGATCGCGGCCTGCACGGTCCGCGGAGCACGGCTGTATCCGCTGGCCGGCGCAGCGGCGGCAGTCGTGCTCCTGGCGAGCCCGACGTTCTTCCTGCATTACGCGGCGCTCGCGGCGCCGTGGGTCGTGCTCACCGTGGCGGTGGGCGGGGCACGCATTCTGACCCTCGTGCCGCGGAAGCCGGCGCGGCTGATCATCGCGGCACTGGTCGTCCTCGCCGCTGCGGCGCTCGGGGTGCGCTCGGCCGAGCTGTCGCAGCCGAGCCCGGTGATCCCGGTCGACGCCCTGAGGCCGGCTGCGTCGCAGGTCGCCGGGTGCGTCGAGAGCGACGATCCGCAGATCCTCGCTGCGCTCGACGTGCTGTCACGCGACCTGGAGCGAGGATGCGTCGTCCGGCCGGACGTCACCGGATACACCTTCGACCGGGACTCGTACCGCGTCCACGGGACCGAGGCCGCGAGCGTGCTGAACCCGCTCTGGCAAGCGGACGTCACGCGGTTCCTCCTGTCGGGACAGGCGGTGATCGTGCACCGGACGAACACGAAGCTGGACCGCGCGGACACCGCCCGCGTCCAGTCCGGAGCCGTGATCGCTCGGTCCGGTTCCTGGGTGCTGCACGCCGTCGGCCGCTGACCGGCTCGTCCCGATCGCCTCGACACCGGGCCGCCCGAACGGCTGCCGCACCGGAGGACGCGGCAGGATCGGGCTGAGTCGGGAGGATCCATGACCGTCGGTGCAGAGCAGGGCCGTGTGCAGGGTGACGACGCGAGCGCGTGGCGCCGTTGGGGTCCGTACCTGAGCGAGCGGGCCTGGGGCACCGTCCGGGAGGACTACAGCGCGGACGGCGACGCCTGGCGGTACTTCCCGCACGACCACGCGCGGTCGCGGACATATCGCTGGAACGAGGACGGTCTGGCCGGCCTCTCCGACGACGGGCAGCGGCTGTGCTTCGCCCTCGCGTTCTGGAACGGCGTCGACCCGATCCTCAAGGAGCGCGCGTTCGGGCTGACCGGACCGGAGGGCAACCACGGCGAGGACGTGAAGGAGTACTGGTGGTTCGTCGACTCGACGCCGACCCACTCCTGGATGCGCTGGCGCTACGCCTACCCGCAGCGCGCGTTCCCCTACGAGGACCTCGTGCGCGAGAACGCGCGGCGGACCCGTCACGACCCGGAGTACGAGCTGCTCGACACCGGCGTGTTCGCCGAGGACCGCTACTTCGACGTGACCGTCGACTACGCGAAGGCGTCGCCGGACGACATCTGCATCCGCATCACGGTCGTGAACCGCGGCCCCGAGGACGCGGTGCTGCACGTGCTGCCGACGCTGTGGTTCCGGGACACCTGGACCTGGCGCCCGGGCACGCCGGTGCCGACCATCACCGCCACCGCGGCCGGTGCGCTCGCGGCGACGCATCCCGACCTCGGCTCCGTCGTGCTCGCCGGGGACGGGACGGCGGAGCCGCTGTTCTGCGACAACGCGACCAACACCGGACGGCTGTGGGGCATCCCCGGGTCCGCCTACCCGAAGGACGGCATCAACGACCACGTCGTCGACGGCGCAGCGACGGTGAACTCGGCGCGCACGGGGACGAAGGCGGCGCTGCACCACGTCCTCGCGGTGCCCGCGGGCGGGTCCCACGAGGTGCGGCTGCGCCTCTCCGCCGCGGTCGCGCCCGACCTCGCCGCCGATTGGGAGGGAACGATGTCGGCCCGGGCGGCGGAGGCCGACGACTTCTACGCCGAGCTCACGCAGGGCGCCACGGCCGACGAGGCGCACCTGGTGCGCTCCGCGATGGCCGGGATGCTCTGGAGCAAGCAGTACTACGCCTACGACGTCCACACCTGGCTCGCCGGGGATCCCGGACAGCCTCCCCCGCCCGCGGAGCGCCGACAGGGCCGCAACCGGCGCTGGCAGCACCTCGACGCCGAAGCGGTGGTCTCGATGCCCGACCCCTGGGAGTACCCCTGGTTCGCCGCGTGGGACCTCGCCTTCCACTGCGTCACCCTCGCCCACGTCGACCCCGCCTTCGCGAAGCAGCAGCTGGCGATGGTGCTCGGCGCGGGCTGGATGCATCCGACCGGGCAGGTGCCGGCGTACGAGTGGGACTTCGGCGCCGTCAACCCGCCGGTGCACGCGTGGGCGGCGCTCCACGTGTTCCGCACCGACGGGGGCACCGACCTGCCCTGGCTGCGTCAGGTGTTCGAGCGCCTCATCGTGAACAGCACGTGGTGGGTCGCCCGCAACGACCCGGAGGGCGACGGCACCTTCTCCGGCGGTTTCCTCGGCATGGACAACATCGGCCCCTTCGACCGCGGCGCGGCGCTCCCGGACGGGCTGGTGCTCGAGCAGGCCGACGCCACCGGCTGGATGGCGCTCTCCTGCGCGAGCATGCTCGAGATCGCCCTCGTGCTCTCCGAGTCCGACCCCGCACTCGAGGACATGGCCCTCATGTTCTTCGACCTCTTCACGCTGATCGCCGACGCGGCGGAGACGAGCGGGCTGTGGAGCGAGGACGACGGCTTCTTCTACGACCGCATCACCCGTCCCGACGGCTCCGGCTGGCCGATCGAGGTGCGCTCGATGAGCGGCGTCGTGCCGATCTTCGCCACCGTCACCCTGCGGGAGGACCTGCTCGCCCGGCTCCCCCGACTCCGAGCCAGGGTGACCCGGTTCCGCGCGGAGCGGGGCGGAGACGCCGGAGGCGGCGACCACGAGGCCGCCTCCGGATCCGGCGCCGCGCTGCTCGCCCTCGTCGAGCCGGGCCGCCTGCGACGCATCCTGCGGATCGTCGGCTCCCCCGGGGAGATGCTCGCACCGCACGGCGTCCGCGCCCTCTCCGCGGCGTATCGGAACGCGCCCTACGTCCTCCACGCCGGCGCCGAGAACGACACCGAGATCGACTACGAGCCCGCCGAGTCCACCAACGCCCTGTTCGGCGGCAACTCGAACTGGCGGGGCCCGGTCTGGCTGCCCGTGAACTTCCTGCTCCAGCAGGCCTTGCGCCGGTACGGCCGTGCCTCCGGTGCGCAGGAGACCGTGGAGTACCCGACCGGCTCCGGCGAGCACGCCACCTACAGCGCGATCGCGGACGACCTGAGCGATCGGCTGACGCGGCTGTACCTGCCGGACGGCCACGGTCGCCGCCCCGTCTGGGGCGGCCAGGAACGCTTCGCGAGCGACGCGAGCTGGCGCGATGCCCTGCTCTTCTACGAGTACTTCAACGGCGACGACGGCGCCGGCCTCGGGGCGAGTCATCAGACCGGCTGGACCGGGCTGCTCGCGAACCTCGTCCTCGAACGCGTCCGTGACCGCCGCAGCATCTCGCCCTGATGCTGACCGGAGCAGCGGCCGGAAACCCCGGAGGCAGGTTCGAATCCTGCTGCGAGCGCCGCAGAAGAATGGCCCGGCGATGCTCATCCCCGACGCACTGATCCCCGTCTATCTCCGCCTCACGCATGCCAACGCGCCGTTCATGACGGCCGAAGGGGCGGAGAAGGAGGTGCACGAGCAGGCGCTCCGACCGGTCTCGCACCGGCCGCCGGCGAACGTCCGTGCCGGGGTGCGCATCACCGTCGAGCGCGACGGGGGCGTCCCGGTCTACACCGTCATCCCGAGAGCCGATCTGCCGCTGAAGCACGTGATCTACGCCCACGGCGGGGGCTGGGTGCACGAGATCAGCCCCCAGCACTGGGCGCTCATCGTTCAGATCGCCGCCGAGGCTCGCGCCGCCGTCACCGTCCCGATCTGGACGCTCCTCCCCTACGGCGACGCCACGCAGGCGCTCGAGCTCATGCTGCACCTGCACGAGAAGCTGCAGCACACCGGCCGTGACGTGCTTATCGCCGGTGGGTCCGCGGGCGGTCAGATCGCGCTGTCCGCGGCGCAAGCGATCCGCGACCGCGGGACGGAGAACGTGCGGACCATCCTGATCTCGCCGGCGCTCGACCTCACCGTGTCGAACCCGCAGATCCCTTCCGTGCTCCCGAAGGACCCCTGGCTCGGCGTCGAAGGCACCCGCCACCTGGCTGAACGGTGGCGCGGAGCGATCCCGATCACCGACCCCCGCGTCAGCCCGCTGTTCGGCGACATGCACGGCCTCGGACCGATGTTCCTGGCGTGCGGGACCCACGACATCCTCAACCCCGACGCTCACCTGCTGCTCGGCCGAGCCCGCGCATCAGGCGTCGAGGTGACGTTCCTCGAGCGAGCCGGTGGACTCCATGTGTTCCCGCTGCTGCCCACCCGCACCGGTCGCGCCGCACGAGCGCGCATCGTCGAGGCCATCCGCAGCTGACGGGCGACTCGGCGCGCCGACCCCGGATGTGCGCCCGCACCCTCATCCGGACCGGGCCACGGGACGACGACGAGCGCCCGGCGCGTGCCGCAGGGGCAGGCACCGGGCGCTCGTCGGGTGGCTCAGTACGCGACGAGCCCGTTCGTGCTGGTGACAGCGTCGCTGTAGACGAGGGTCACGACCGAGGGCGAGGCGGTGGCGGACGGAGCGACCGTGGCCGTCGAGGCAGACGCGGTCGTGGCGGTGGCGGTCGCATCGGCGGTCGCGGCCGCGACCGCTGCGCTCGGGTTCGCGGCGATGGCACTCGGTGAGGCGGCGTTCACCGCCTGTGCGGCGTACTCAGCGGCGGAGTAGGAGTCGCTGCCGAGCCCGAGGGAGGCGGCGGCAGCCGCCTCGGCCACGGCGCACTGGCCCGGGACGATCGTGCTGATCGGGAGGAACTGGCCGCCGAAGGCGCCGACCGCCGGGATCAGGTCGTAGGAGTGGTTGCCGTTGTCGATGCTGCTCTTGGCGGACCAGGACAGGATGTTGTTCCAGCTGGTCGACTGGTACACGTACGGGTGCGTGGTGCTTCCAGTGGCGTGGCAGAAGCCGATCTTGCCGAGACCCGAGTCGGCCTGGGCGGGCGCGGCGATCGCGACGAAGCCCGCAGCGGCGAGCGCGACAGCGCCGCCTGCAGCGGCGACGCGAGCGCGGATGGTGAACATTCGATTTCCTTCGGAAGACGGTGTCCGCAGTGCGCCTTCGAATGCACTGGTTCGTCCAATATTCAGGCGACGAATGATTCAATCGCCTTCGGAAATCGCATATCAGCCCCTATTCGGGGTTCTGCGAATAGCGCCTGAGGTTCAGGCCGGGAGGTCGGTCAGGCGGAGACGGTTGGTGTCGAGCTCGATCACCTCGGCAGCGCGCCTCGCGAGGGTGCGCCAGTCGTCGTTCGCGGCGTGCAGGTACCGACCGGTCAGCTCGTCGAGCAGGCCGGAGTCGATGTCCTCGATGAGGTCGAGGCTCTTCTCGATCGGGGTCCACGTGTCCTCGTCGTCCCAGATGTCGGTGAAGACCTCGGCGGTCATGTCGGTCTTGACCATGCCGGGCGAGACGGCGAACACGCGGACCCCCGAGGCGAAGCATTCCCCGGCGAGCGCCTCGGTGAATCGGTTCACCGCTGCTTTGCTCGCCATGTAGGCCGAGGTGATCTGGCCGTCGTTGTCGAAGCCGACTGGATAGCTCGCGGCGCCCGATGACAGGTTGACGATCCGGCCACGACCGGCCGCGATCATCGCGGGCAGCACGGCCCTCGTGCAGGAGTAGGTGCCGCGCAGGTTCACCTCGAGCACCCTCCACCAGTCGTTCGCCGCGACGTCGACGGTCAGCCCGCTGCCTCCGCTCACGGCAGCGTTGTTGACGAGGAGGTCGGGCGCGCCGAGCTCGTGAAGGATCTGCCCGACCACCGCGTCCACCGCGGCAGGGTCGGCCACGTCGAGCACGTAGGGCTTCGCTCCGCAGCGAGCGGCGAGGGCCTCGAGATCGCTCGCGGATCGGCCGATCGCGGCGACCTCGCGCCCGGATCGCGTGAGGCGTTCGGTCAGGGCTCGCCCGATCCCGCGGCTCGCACCGGTCACGATCGCCAACCGACCCCGCATGCTGCGACCGTAGCCGACGCGGTTCGTCGACGCACCGGCCGCGTGAACGGCCGGAGGCGTGGCCGTCGGGGGTTGGATGAGGTCATGACGGACGACAGCCGGGACGCGGCGCAGCACGGTGCCTCGCACCCCGATCGCCGGGACGGCCGTGTCCGCCCGTTCCGCTTCCAGAAGGTGCTCAACGGCATCGTTCGCGGCCTCCTCGTCACCCCGGGGATCTGTCGGCTGGTCGGCAGAGGCCTCGTCACGCTGTACGTGGTGGGACGGAGGTCAGGGAAGCAGTACACGATCCCGATGGCCTACGTCAGGCACCAGAACGCCCTCCTGCTCGGCTCCGGGTTCGCCTGGGGCAAGAACCTGCGCACCGGTCAGCCGCTCGAGCTGCGGTACATGGGCCGACGGCGTACCGCCGACGTCCAGGTGCTGACGAGCGAGACGGAGGTGGTCGCGCACTACGCCGTCATCGCCCGGCGCAACCCGGGGTTCGCCCACATCAACAAGATCGGCTTCGACACCGACGGGGATCCGAACGCCGACGACCTGCGGGCAGCATGGGCCGCCGGCGCCAGGGTGTTCCTCCTCACCCTGCGCTGACGGCCCCGCCTAGCGAGCGCCTGCCGAGGCCGTGAGCTTCGGGAGCAGCAGGAAGGCGACCAGGTAGAGCAGCGCGACCACCACGAGCAGGTTGGCGTACCCGGTCAGCAGCGCGGCGTACTCGAGGCAGCCGCCGACGATCGCCCCCAGGAGGTTCACCGCGAACGCCTCCTGCGAGTCCGACGTGGACGCGAACCGCTTCGCGAAGGCCACGTTGGCCAGGAAGATCGGCAGGAACGCCAGCGCGGTCGCCACGACGAGGCGCGGCAGGAACGGCAGCGCCAGCAACCAGTCCGGTCGTATCACCCAGGCCAGCACCAGCGCCGCGAGCACGCCCGCGTACACCACCCTGATCGGCGGGGTGCGCAGGCGTCTCGTCGTCTCCACCGCCGCGAGCACGGTGACCAGCACACCGGCGAAGACCAGCGCGTTCACGAGCCAGGTGGTGCCGAAGAGCAGGGCGAAGGTCGCGACGTTCTTCGTCTCCAGCAGGAGGAACGCGGCGCCCATGAAGAAGAGGTCGCCGTAGGGACGCATCGCCCGGAACCGCCCGCCGACGACGCGCACGAGCAGGAGCGACACGAGCAGGATCCCGCCCAGGGTCCAGAGGTAGATGGGCGGGATCGATCCACCCTTGAAGTAGAGGAACGGCGCGTCGTCGGTGGCCGGTGCCACCACCGTCGTGGTGGGCGCGTAGGACGAGCCGCACTGCTGGTTGCCCGCCTGCTTGGCGACCGTGACCACCGCCTGGTGCAGTGCGAACTGATCGACGCACGGGGCGTGGCCGAACGCGGTCGCCGCGGTGCCGGCCAGCCGGTCGATCAGCCAGTTCTCGCGGTAGTAGTTGTACATCGCGAAGCCGCCGTCGGGTTTGAGGTGGTCGGCGGCGGACCGCATCGCCTCCTCGGTGAACAGGAAGGACTCGAGCCGGATCTGCGAGGCGCCGCTGACGAGCGCCAGGGAGTCGGGCAGGGCGAAGAGGATCAGGTCGTACTTCGTGTTCGTGCCTTGCAGGAACGCGCGTCCGTCGTTGACATGGGTGGTCACGCGGGGGTCCTGGTAGACGTGGTCCGGGTTGTGCTGCTGGCCGAGCTGCAGGATCCGGGGGTCGATCTCGACCGCGTCGACGTGCTTGGCCCCCTTGCGCAGCGCGATGGCCACGTCGCTGCCCGATCCGGCGCCGACCACCAGCACGTCGTCGAGGTGGACGTTCGGCAGCCGCTTGTACGGCGTGCCGTACTGCTGGGGCATGTGCACCAGCCGCCAGGACGCCTTGGCCATCGTCTGGTGCGGGACCCCGTTGGCCCAGATGCTCAGCGCGCCCGGACCGTACCGGGATGTCTGATGCGTGGTGATCTTGTAGTACGGCGACCAGCTGACTCCTGTCGTCAGGGTCTCGGTGAGCAGCATGAACACCATGACGAGCGCGCTCGCCACCGCGACGAGCCGGGTCCTGATCCCCGTCGCGAGAGCGATGAGCGCCGCACCGGCGAGGAGCCCCCAGACGATGGACGGCGCCCAGAGGAACGAGAGCCCGGTGAACAGGCCGATCCCGATCAGCGACCCGAACAGGTCGTAGCGGTAGGCCATCAGCGGTTCCAGGCGCGCGAAGCACCGGCCCACCACCTCGGCCGGGCCCGCCAGGGTCGCGGCGACCAGCAGGAAGATCACGGGGAGCGCGACCCAGGCGGGCGGGCCCTGCGCGTGCAGGCCGGTGAAGTAGATGACGTCGGCGTCGGCGCGCTGGATGGTGACCGGGAACAGCAGCGCCAGCACCACGGTCACCGCGAGCAGCGGCGCCGTGAACGGCAGGGCGGACCAGGTCTTGCGGCTGATCAGGAACCCCAGCCCGACGCCGAGGAAGGACCCCAGCAGCACGAAGTTCGAGAAGTAGCTGAGGTGCAGGACGTTCGCACCGAGCCACCGGATCAGCGCGAGCTCGAGGAACAGCATCGTGGCGCTGCCGAGCACCAGCCGCGCGACGACGATCCGGCGCTGCCGGGGCGTGTCCGCGGGTTCTGCCGCGGACCGCGGCGTCGCGTGTGGTTCTTCCACTTCGAGCATCGACAGCCTTCCCGAACCACCGTGTTCACCGAGGCGCGGGAACGAGGCCCGGCGCAGCCTGCTCAGCCTTCTAGGGCCGGAACCTGGCAGCAGGCTGAACGGCGCACCGCGACGGGGCGCGATCAGGCGAGGTGACGGCGGAGGAGGAGCTCGGCGACGCCCCGCGCCGCGCGGTCGTGCCACCCCGGCTCGTCCGTGGTCCACGCGAGGGAGAGGCCGCACCAGGCCACCACCCACGCCGCGAGCAGCGCCTTCTCGAGACCCGCCTGCGCCGCGATGGCCTCGAGACGCTGCTCGAGGTGAGCCAGGGCAGTCTGCTCGTCGGGGTTGCAGAACACGTTCGCGAAGTCGAAGGCGCGGTGCCCGACGAGGCCCTTCGGGTCGATCGCGGCCCACCCGTCGCCGAGGTCGAGCACGTTGTCGTGGTGCAGGTCGCCGTGCAGCGCGACGACGTCCTCCTCGCGGGTCGCCTCCAGCACCTCGCGGGCGACCGCGGACGCCCGCGTGAGCAGCGGGTCCTGGTGGTCCTCATCGATGAGGTCCCGGAACCACACGCCGAGCGGGACCAGCCCGAGATCCTCGGGCGGCAGGCCGTGCGCGTGCAGCGAGGCCGCGGCGTCCACGAGCACCGCGGTGGCCGTGGCGTCCTGACCGTCGGTGGCCATCGCCACGAGCGATCTGCCGCCGGTCGCGCGCAGCATGAGCACGGCGTCGTCGTCGCGTTCGAGCACGGGCACCGCGCCGCGACCGCCCCACCACTCGAGGAGCCGGCACCCGACGCGCTCCTCCTCGACGAGCGGCACCTTCAGCATCACGGGGACGCCGTCACGGACGCCCGCCACCAGCAGCGAGCTCGGCGTACGCAGGGTGTCGGCCACGGGCTCGACCTGCCAGGCGCGGAGAAGCGCGGCGAGCACCGCCGCGTGCTGTCCCTCGTCGGTCACCGCATCACGATCCCACCGCGGGGCGCGGCCCGCCGGGCGCGACATACTGCAGGGGACGTGACCCCGACACCGGCTCCGAACGCTGCGCGCATCCTGCTGCGCGGGGGCTCGGTACTCGGCGTCGACGGCGCGTTCGAACGGGCGGACGTCCTCGTGGGCGACGGGGTGGTCCTCGCGGTGGCGCCCGACCTGCGGGATCGCACGGACGAGGTGCTCGACTGCTCCGGACGGGTGGTGCTGCCCGGCTTCATCGACGCGCACTCGCACGCCGACGCCGCCCTGTTCGACCCGGCCGCGCAGCTCGCCCTGCTCCGCCAGGGCGTGACGAGCGTGGTCCTGGGGCAGGACGGGGTGGGCTTCGCCCCAGGCAGCGGCGCCTACGCGACCCGGTACTTCGGCGCCATCAACGGGCCGCACCCGACCTACCGGGGCGGCGGCATCGGCGCTCTGCTCGGCACGTACGAGGGGACGACGCCGCTCAACGCGGCGGTGCTCGTCCCGGCGGGCACGGTCCGGCACGAGGTCCGCGGCGACGAGCCCGGTCCGGCGAGCGAGCGGGAGCTGCATGCGATGCGGGCCCTCGTCCGGCGGGGGCTCGCCGAGGGCGCGGTCGGCCTCTCGACGGGCCTCGACTACATCCCCGGCGCCTTCGCCGGCACCGCCGAGCTCATCGAGCTCTGCCGCGACGTCGCCGCCGCCCGCGGGCTCTACGTCAGCCACGTCCGGGGCGGCTACGAGGCGAACCTCGGTACCGGCCTGCGCGAGGTCCGGCGCATCATCGAGGAGACGGGCGTCCGCGCGCACGTCTCCCATCTGCACGCCCCGATCGACGTCGCGGTCCCCCTGCTCGACGACCTCGAGCGCGCCGGCATCGAGCTCTCCTTCGACAGCTACCCGTACTCGCGCGGCTGCACCCTGCTCTCGATGCTCGCGCTCCCCCCGGAGCTCGCCTCGACGGGACCGGACCTCCTCCAGTCGGCCGCGGGCTCGGCGGGCGGGCGCGAGCGCATCCGGCGGCTCGTCACCGGGCGGGTCACGGCACGCCCGGATCTCGGCCCCGGCTGGGCGGAGCAGATCACGCTGTCCCACGTCCCGTCGAGCACCTACGGGCACCTCGAGGGCCGCACGCTCGCCCACGTGGCGCGCATCGAGGGCGAGGACCCGGCCGCGCTCGCGATCGAGCTGCTGCTCGCCACGCGGATGCAGGCGACCGTGATCATGGCGGTCCCGATCCCCCGGTCGGCGCAGCAGCTCGCGGCCCTCTTCGTCCGTGACGGTCACCTCGGCGGCTCCGACGGCATCTTCGTCGGCGGCCACCCCCACCCGCGCGCCGCGGGCACCTTCGCCCGCTACCTGGCCGACTACGCCCGGCCCGGCCTGCTGACCTGGGCGCAGGTCGTCGACCACCTGTCGACGGCGACCGCCGCGCGGTTCCGGCTCGGCAAGCGCGGCGCGGTCCGCCCCGGATGGATCGCCGACCTGACGGTCGTCTCCCCGGACGAGGTCGCCCCGCAGGCGACGTACGAGAACCCGAAGGCGCTCGCCATCGGGATCGACGACGTCCTCGTGGCCGGGATCCCCGTCCTCTCGGGCGGCCGGCTCACGGGCGCCACGCCGGGCAGGGCGCTTCGACGGGCCTGATCGCTCGAAGCTGGCGGGGCGACGGAGTTGACGACTCTCGGCACGGGGACGTCGCCTCGTTGTCCCTCGCCGTCGGCACTCCGCGAATTGCGCCGGACGCTAGCTCTTCGACTCGATTCAGGTAATTGCGGATCTCGGTGCCCGGATTCTCGTCCCGCTGACATTTCCGCTCCGGAAGGAGTCCTCGACCCGCACACATGCGGTCGCTTGTCCATACGTCCTTTCCCGTATCGCGCTCGGCCTGCGACGCTCATAGCGTTGCGCCGGGACGGTGTCCAGCGGGCGGGCTCCGGACGACGCAGGGAGAGCCGCATGAAATCCCCCCTACCGCTGATCGTCGGTGCCGTGTTGACGGCCCCGATCGCGTTACTCACCGCTGCTCCGGCGCACGCGGCGCTGCCGGCCCAGACGCTCTACCTCGATCCGAGTACGGCGTGCTCCTACGACAGCAGCGAGGGCCGGGACGTCTGTCGCGCGAATGACTATGCGCAGCTCTCCCCAGGAACGCCGGTCACGGTGGCCTCCTCCGACGGCAGCACGTGGCTCGAGGTGCACTTCGGGCAGGTCCACGTCGTGAGCACGACGATCGCCGGGTTCGGCGGCACAAGTCAGACCATCCCGAACGCGGCGATCAATTCCGATAGCAGCGCCATCACCACAACGCTGCCGAAGGCCATGAACTATGACGTCGAGCAGGACGGCATGGACCAGGGCTTGAATGTCAGGATCGACACGTACGACGCGTACGGCCGCCCGGCGAACGTGATCGAGTTCCACGGGACCTTCGCGACGCAACCTGAAGCGCCAAGCGCAGTGACCGGCCGACGGTCGAACTCGACCAGTGCAACCATCTCCTGGCAGCCGCCCGCTAACTCGTCCCTGAACAGTTACGCCCCGGTGACGAAGTACATCGTCAAACGGACGAACAGCACCGGTAGTTGGTCGACGACGCTGTCGTCCTCCACGCGGTCATTCACCTTCAGCTCGTTGACTGCCGGCGCTGGCTACACACTCGCGGTACAGGCTGTCAACGCCGTCGGCTCCAGCCCGCTCTCGCAGATATCGATCCCGGGATCGAGCAGCAGCCTGTACGCGCCGAGCGCCCTCACGGTGGAGCGCACCGCTCAGGGCAGCGCCACAGTGAAATGGAGTCCCCCGACTGTGCTCGGCGGCAAGACAATCACGGGCTACAGAGTTGCGCGCGACGGATTGGACACGAGCGGCCACACCTACTCGCACGTCGTCGCGGCGAGTGTTCGATCGATCACGTTGACGTACCTGGTGCTCGGCCGCACCTACAACCTCTCGGTGCAACCGGTGTACGGCAGCACTTCCTACGGTCCGATCGCGAAGGCTGGCGCGTACATCGGCTGATCCGTCCCGGCCGCCTGGCCTGAGGAGTCCTGCAGGTCAGGGTTCCTCAGGCCGGAGCCTCGCTCGGCAGCGAGCGCCAAATCGACAGCCAGCTCGACGTGGACGGTGGTGGTCGGGAACACCAGTACTGGGCAGCACTGCCCTCGTGACGAGAAGTTCGCGCGCGGCCGCGCGGGTACGACTCGCCGGGGTCTGCCCGAGACGGCCCGCACGCCCTATCGTTCCCGCCATGTGCAGGAACATCCGCTGCCTCCACAACTTCGAGCCCGCGACGACCGACGACGAGGTGCGCGAGGCCGCGCTCCAGTTCGTCCGCAAGGTGAGCGGCTCGACACGGCCCTCCCGGGCGAACGCGGCGGCCTTCGAGCAGGCCATCGATGAGATCGCCGCAGCGACGAGGCGCATGCTCGACCAGCTCGTCACGGCGGCGCCGCCGAAGAGCCGCGAGCTCGAGGCGGTCAAGGGGCGGCAGCGGCACGAGAAGCGGATGGAGCGCGAGGTGCGGATCCGCACCGCCGCCCGAGCGTGATCCCGGGCGCCCGGCAGCCGGTGCACCGGCCGGGCGACGACGAGCACGTCGGGTACGTCGACGAGCAGGGCCGGGCGCCAACGCTGCCGGGCCTCCCCCTGGCGACAGCGCCGGGCGAGGATCCGCGGGACGCGGCAGCTGCAGGTGCGGCTGCGGCTCCCGGTGCCCGTCGGCGAGATGCTCCGCCGCGAACGGGCCTGAAGCCACCTCGGGCCCGTCGCCGCCCGGCCCTAGGTTGTCGCTCGTGCCCGACGCCCCATCCGTGATCCTCCGCGCCCGCATCGACGGCGACGAGGAGGTGCTGTTCCGCATCGCGAGCGAGCTGGAGACGTGGGAGGAGCGCAGCCCGGCGCCGCCGGCCCCGCTGACGCGGGCGGCGTTCGACCGGCGCCTGGCGCGCTCCGACGAGGACGACTCCGGTGACAACGTCCGCTTCATCATCGAGGCCGACGGCACGGCGGTCGGCAGCATCGGTCTCTTCGGCTTCGACACCTTCGTGCGGCACGCCGAGGTCGGCATCACCCTGGTTCGCGAGGCACGGGGTCGCGGCATCGGTACCGAGGCGATCCGGCAGGTCGTCGAGTTCGGGTTCGTGCGCCGCAACCTCCACCGCATCCACCTGCAGGCGATCGCCTCGAACACCGGTGCCCTCCGCGCCTACGAGCGGGCCGGCTTCGTCGTCGAGGGGCGGCAGCGGGAGCACGCGTGGGTGCGCGGCGCGTACGAGGACATCGTGCTGATGGCGATCCTCCGCTCGGAGTGGCAGCCCGTGTCCGCCTGAACGGGGGTCTTGCCCGCGCTCGGCCCGGCTGGCAGCCTCAGCGCACCCCGAAGGGCGGTACCCGCCGCCCGATACCTCCCCATCCGGGCGACGCACCCCTCCCTGCGCCGGCCCGCTGAGTTCCGCTCGCTCGTGCGATCGGGGTGGCACGCGTGCGCCTGGACGGACCCATGTTCCGGATCGCCACCACCGCCGCCCTCCTCGCCCTCTGCGTCGGCGCCGCCGCCACGCCCGCCGTCGCGAGCACCACGCCTGCGGCGCCGGCCCACGGCCTGGGCCAGATCGCCCCGCGCACCACGAAGGCGGTCGGGGCCGCGCCGTTCACCGCGACGAGCACCCTCCCGTCCTCCGTCGACCTCACGCCGTGGACGATGCCGGTCGGCGACCAGGGCCAGGTCGGCTCCTGCGTCGAGTGGGCGATCGACTACGGGATGATGGGCTGGTACTCGAAGCGGCTCGGCAAGCCCACCCCCTTGGCGCCGATGTACGTGTACTCGCAGGTGCACCTGTCGAACTCCTCGGACGGCGGCGGTTCGTACTCGCAGGACGCGTACGACATCGGCACGAGGCAGGGCGTCGACACCCGGGACCACTACTGGCAGGGCGGCTCGAGCTTCACGACGCCCCCCACCTGGTCGGAGAAGCTGAGCGCGGCGCACCACAAGGCGTTCGCGGGGCAGTACCTCTACTCCGGCGTCCCCGGTTCGGGCGCGGTCTGGGCGATCAAGACCCAGCTCGCGCAGGGCCACCCCGTCGCGCTCGGCTTCGAGGCGTACGACGCCTTCATGCGCCTCGACTCGACGCACTACACGCTCGACGCGAACGACATCGACCCGTACACCTATGACGGCGGCCACGAGGTGCTCATCGTCGGCTACAACGCCTCCGGGGTGCGCATCCAGAACTCGTGGGGCACCTCCTGGGGCCAGAAGGGGTTCGCGAACCTGCACTGGAACTTCGTCGAGCAGTACAGCGACGAGGCGTCCTACATCCCGGGCCTCGTCGCGACCCCGTCGGTGCCCATGCATGTGACGGCGAGCAACACCGCCTCCACCGAGACGCTCACGTGGGCACCCCCGGTGAGCGACGGCGGCGCGCCGGTCACCGGATACCACGTGACGCGCGACGGCACGGACACCCGCGGCGTCGGCGCCTGGTCGACCACCCTGCCGGCGACGGCGCGATCCGTGACGATCCGCACGCTCTTCCCGAACACGGCCTACCACCTGCGGGTGAGCGCCATCAACACGATCGGCAGCGGCCCGTCGCACACCGCGACCGTGACCACCGGGCTCGGCGCGGCGCGGTACCTCCACGCGTCCGGCGACGCGGCGACCGGGCTCGCGACCGTGAGCTGGACGGCGCCGGCGACCACCGGCGGCCTGGCGATCACCCGCTACCGCGTGGCGCGCACCGGCACCGACGTGAACGGCGGCGGCCCCTGGGGCACCGTGGTGAGCGCCTCAGCGCGGACGTTCAGCTTCAAGCTGCTCCGAGTCGGCTACCCGTACTCGATCACGGTGCAGCCGATCACCGCGACGCAGTCGGGCCCGGTGGCCGCGGTCGCGCTGACGCTCTAGCGCTGCGGCTCGGCGGTCACCACGGCCGCCGAGCACGCGACCGTCTGGTGCTCGCCATGCGGTGCCTCCGTCTGCCGGCCCGTTCGGGCGCCCCGGACCAGAGGCAGAGGGCCGCTGGGAGAAGCGCGCTCGACGCGGCTCGGGTGCTCCTCGAGGGCGCCGAGGCGCTGTCGACCGACCCGGTTCCGCCGGCCGCCGAGCGACGCTGACGGGCTCCGGTGGCGGCGCGACGACGGGCGCCGCCACCGGCCTCCCGCGCCTCAGAACACGGTGTAGCCGCCGTCGATCGTGAGCACGGACCCCGTCATGAAGCTCGACGCGTCGCTCGCGAGGAACACGATGGCGCCGCCGAGCTCGTCGGGCTCCCCCGCCCGCCGCTGCGGCGCGTCCTCGATCCAGTAGCGCTGGAACCGCGGCTCGTGCACCGGCGCCATGTCGGTGTGCATGTACCCCGGAGCCAGCGCGTTGACCCGCACGCCGTGGGGCGCCCACTCGGCGGCGAGGCTGCGCGTGAGGTGGTGCACCGCGGCCTTCGACGCGTTGTAGGCGGGCTGCCACTGCGGCCGGTTCACGATCGACGCGGACATCGAGCCGATGTTGACGATGACGCCGCCGCCCGCCTCGATCATGTGGCGCCCGAACACCTGGCTCGCGATCCACAACCCGTCGACGTTCAGGCCCATCACGTCGCGCCACTCCTCGTCCGTCACCTCGAGCGCCGGCTTGTGGATGCAGGCGCCCGCGTTGTTCACGAGCACGTCGACGCGGCCGAACCGCTGCGCGCTCTCGGTGAGCAGGCGCTCGATGTCGGCGCGGACGGTCATGTCGGCGAGCACCGTGAGGGTCCGCACGCCGAGCGCCCCGAGCTCCTCCTCGAGCGACGCGGCGGCCGCGGCGTCCCGGCCGTTCACCACGATGTTCGCCCCCGCCTCGGCGAGGGCCCGCGCGAACGCCCTGCCGAGGCCGCGGGTCGAACCGGTGACGACCGCGGTGCGGCCCGTGAGATCGAATCGGTCGAGAACGGGCATGCGAGGGTCCTTCCTCAGGGCGGCAGCGGCTCGGCCGCAGGCTAGCGACGCCGCCGGGATGGGCGCCCGCCGTAGCCTGGGTGCCACCCAGCGTCTGGGCACCGACACGAGGAGACTCCCGATGGCGATCGAGCACACCGTTGTCTTCCGGCTCGTGCACGAGGCCGGCTCCCCCGCCGAGCAGGACTTCCTCCGCACCGGCCGGACGGTGCTGGCAGAGATCCCCGGCGTCGAGGACTTCGCGGTGAAGCGGCAGGTGAGCCCGAAGAGCGACCTGACCTGGCAGTTCTCGATGCGCTTCGCCGACCGGGCCGCGTACGACGGCTACGACGCGCACCCGGAGCACCGCGGATTCGTGGCGACCCGGTGGTCCACCGAGGTGGCGGCGTTCCAGGAGTACGACTTCGCGGTCGACTGAGCCGCCCGGGGTCGATCAGGTGGCCGCGCTCCTCCGGCGCGGCCGCGCCACGACCGCGAGGACCACGGCGAGGAGGAAGAAGGCGCCCATGCCGCCGGCCATCGCCAGCACGGTCTGCGAGCCGAGCAGTCCGGTGAGCGGCGTCATGAGGGATCCGGCGAGGAACGGCAGGCCGCCGCTCAGGGCCGACGCGGCGCCGGCGTAGCGGCGTCCTGCGCGCTGCGCGATCGAGGCGTTCGCCGGGAGGTAGGCACCGAGCCCGAACGTCATGACGGCGAGGCACGTCCAGACGGCGACGAGCGGCGGCGCCGACGGCGCCGCGACGAGCGCCACCGCGACCAGCGCGAACACCCCGCCCGCCTGCACCGCGAAGGCGCAGCGGCGCAGCACCTCGGGCCCGAGCCGCAGCACCAGGGCGCGGAACAGCAGGCTCGAGACGATCATCGCCGCCGCGTCGGTCGCGAACACCGTCGCGTACAGGCCCGGGCCGATCCCGAGGTCGGTCTGCAGCACGATCGACGAGCCGCCGATGTAGATGAAGAAGCCGCAGGTCACGAGGCACTGCACGGCCACCGGGGTGATGAAGGGCCGGTCGCGGATCAGCTCGCCGGTGCGTCGCAGCAGCTGACGGACCCCACCCGGCCGGCGACGCTCGACCGGCAGCGTCTCGGGCAGCCCGACCGCCGCGCCGACGAGCATGACGACACCCACGACGGCGAGGAACCAGAAGACCGCCCGCCACCCGCCGAACGGCAGCAGCAGGGCACCGATCGCGGGCCCGGCGACGGGCGCGACGAGGCTCACCGACGTCAGCGTCCCGAACTTCGCTGCCGCCGCGCGCCCCTCGAAGCTGTCGGTCACGGCGGCACGGCCGACGGCGGCCGCCGCGCCCGCGGCACCGCCGGACAGCAGGCGGGCGAGGAGCATGACCACGATCGAGGTCGACAGCGCGCTGACCACCGACATCGCGGCGAAGGCGATCGTCGCGGCGAGCACGATCCGCCGCCGTCCCCGCGCGTCGCTCACCGGCCCGACGAGCAGCTGACCGAGGGCGAGTCCGGCGATGCACGTCGTCAGCGTCAGCTGCACCGCGGCGTCGGTCGTGCCGAGCGATGCGCGCATCGCGGGCAGCGCGGCGATGTAGGTATCGGTCGAGAGCGCGGTGGTCCCGGTGACGAGCACCAGTGCGAGCGTCGACGGCCGTGCCCGGATGGAAACGGCGCCGTCGGCCGAGCTCCTGGCCCGCGCCCCGGAACCGGCGAGTCCGGCGAGGAAGGGGCGACGCACCTCCGCAGTCTCCCCTGGGCCTCCTGCGGGTTCGGGTCGCCGGGATCGGGTTCAGCGGCGACCGTACCGGCGTCGGGCGGCTCGTCCTCCCCTTCGTCAGACCACCGAACGCCGCGCGACGCGAGAACCCGCTGCTCCCGTCACCCCCGCCACCCGCGCAGCGCCTCGGCGAGGTCGACCCGCTTGCCGATCCAGCCCACCGCGCGGCCGATCTCGTCGAGGCGCGTCGGCGGACGCGCGAGAAGCGGGTCCAGCGCCGCGAGCGCGGCGAAGTCGATCGCGCCGGGGGCCTCCGCGCCAGGCCGGACATCCGCTTTCAGCAGGAGCACGTCGAGCACGGCCTGCGCGATCACGCCGTAGCCGATCGTCGTGGGATGCACGCCGTCGAGTCCGACGAGGCCGCCGGCCGAGCGGCCGAACCGGTCGGAGGCGTAGAAGCGGGTGTCCGGCATCGGCGAGAGGCGGCGAAGCGCCGGCGGCAGCACGTGGTCGCTCTCCGCGAGCGGCTCCCACCACCACAGCGGCCCGGCGGCCCGCTCCGGGAGGTCGGGGTCGGTCACGGTTCCTCCGGCTCGGGCCTTCCGCTGCCCCGCTGGGACTGCTCCGCTTCCGACGGGGTCCCGCCCGCGCACCCGGCTCGGCCGGACGTGCGGGCGGTTCCGCGGGCGGCGCTAGACGCCGGTACCGGGACGGGTGGTGCCGGTGCCGTAGGTGTCCTCGAGGCCGACGCCGTCCTCGATCGTCTCCTCGGTGATCGGGCGCGGCGCGGTGGCGTGCGTGCCCACCTGCTGGTCGGTGCCGATCGGCGCGACGACCTCGACCTGCTCGTTCGCGGGAGCGACGTGGTCCGCCGTCCGGAGCCGATCGGCCGTACCGGTGTCCGAGGAGCCCTTCTTCGCGGCGGCGATCCCACCGACGACGGCGGCCGCGGCGGCCGCAGCGGCGCCGGCGACGACCTTGCCGGAGACGCCCGCCTTGCCCGAGTCGCCCCGGGTGGCGGCGGCGTCCTCGACCGTCGGCGTCCCGGGCACGTCCTGGATGGTGCCGCGCCAGGCGCCGGACGCGTAGCCCTCCGACTCGACGAGCTCCTTGAACCGCGCGAGGTCGTTCTCGGTCTGGTTGTCGACCACGTTCAGCTTGTCGCCGACCTTCTCGACGGGCCCTTCGGGTTCGTACTCGAGCCGCAGCCGCACGGTGGTCTGCCCGCCGCCGAGGTCCTCGAAGGTGACCTCGCCGGCGTTCGTCGCGCCCTCGGTCGCGGCCCAGGCGACCTTCCTGTCCGGGATCTGCTCGAGGACCTTCGCCTCCCACTCCCGGCGAACGCCACCGATCTGGGCGACCCACTGGAGGCGGTCGTCGCTCAGCTGGGTGACCTTCTTGATCCCGTTCATGAAGTGCGGGAAGTCCTCGAACTGCGTCCACTGGTTGTACGCGACGCTCACGGGGACGTTCACGAGGATCCTGTGCTCGACGGTCGTCATCGTGCCTCCTTCAATCGGTGTCGACGGTGCGGGGATGCCCCGTGGTGCCGGGACCGTACGCGGCGGGGCTGGACAGCGCCCCGGCCCGAGGCGAGCAACTCCGGTGAGCCGGCGCTGCGCCGTGCGGGCAGGACCGGAGGCCCCGGCCTTCGGTCCCTGTTCCAGAGCGGCGCGGAGACGGATGATGCGGCTGGACCCGCGCCGCCGACCTCCCCGCAACCGGCTGACGCGGGTCCCTGCGACGCCTCATCGCATGCGGAAGGAGGACGACATGGCCGTCGTCGAGGAGAGCACCGTGGTCCACCGGGCCCCGCAGGAGGTCTTCGACTTCCTCGCCCGCCCGGCCAACCTGCCGGTCTGGGACAACTCGATCGTCGACGCCGCGCAGGACGGCGATGGACCGCTCGGTGTCGGCACGCGCGTGCGCGGCACCAGCAAGATCCTCGGTCGCCGCTTCGACTGGGTGACCGAGTACACCGAGTACGACCCGCCCCGGCGGCTCGTGAGCCGATCGGTCGAAGGACGCCTGCACTTCACCGTGACGAACACGCTCGAGCGCGAGGGGGACGGCACCCGCGTGACCTGGCGGGTGGACGCGACGCCGGGCCTCGGCGGCGTGTTCGGGCGCCTTGCGGACCCGCTGGTCGAGAAGGCGCATGCTCGGACGGTCCGCGGCAACCTCGAGACGCTGACGGAGGTGCTCACCGAGCACCAGGACGCGTACTAGCCCGACGCCCGCTCGCTCCGGAGCACGTGCTGCGGACCGATCTTCGCCGTCGCGTCGAGGCCGAGCAGCTGCAGCGCGCGCTGGTACTCGGAGCGCAGGATCTCCGCGGCGCGGTCGACGCCGCGCTCGCCACCCGCCATCAGGCCGTACAGGTAGGCGCGGCCGACGAGGACCGCATCAGCGCCGAGCGCCACGGCCGCGATGATGTCCTGCCCGTTGCGCACGCCGCTGTCGAGCAGCACGGTCGTCGACTCGCCCACCGCTTCGCGTACCGCCGGCAGCACGTCGAGGGTCGCCGGTGAGCGGTCGAGCTGGCGTCCGCCGTGGTTCGAGACGACGACGCCGTCCGCCCCGGCCGCGACGACCCGGCGCGCGTCCTCCGGGTTGACGATCCCCTTCACGAGCAGGTTGCCGGGCCACCTCGACCGGAGCCACGCGAGGTCGTCGTAGTCGATGCCCGGATCGAACAGGAGCCCGGCGACCTCGGAGTAGGAGACGCCCGGGAAGTCGCGCACCGACGCGAACTCGACCGGCGCGGTCGTCAGCTTGTCGATCCACCACGACGGGTAGCGGGCCATGTCGAGGAAGGTCCGCGCGGTGAGCGACGGCGGGATCGTGAGGCCGTTGCGGAGATCCTTCAGCCGTCGGCCGCCGACCGCCGAGTCGATCGTCAGCGCGATCGTCCGCACCCCCGCCTGCAGCGCGCGCTCGACGAGCTCGGCGTTCAGCGCCTCGCTGTTGGTGAGGTAGAGCTGGAACCAGTTGTTCCCGCCCGGTGCGGCCGTCGTCACCTCCTCGATCGTCGACGTGCCGACGGTCGAGAGCACGTACGGGATGCCGACGCGCGCAGCGACCCGGGCGGCTGCGGTCTCGCCCGCCTCATGCATCAGGCGCGTGTAGCCCGTAGGCGCGAAGACCAGCGGCAGCGCGATCCGGTCGCCGAGAAGCGTGGTCGAGATGTCCGGGTCGACGACGGAGTGCAGCAGCTCCGGGAGGAACTCCGTCGTCTCGAACGCGGCGAGGTTCTTGCGCGCCGTCGCCTCGGCGTCCGCGGCGCCGTCGACGTAGTCGAACACCGCGCGAGGCGTCACCCGCTGCGCGACCCGGCGCAGGTCCGCGATCGTCAGGGCGGACTCGAGCCGACGCTCGACGGGGTCCAGCGTCGGACGCCGGAACCGCAGCACCGTCCGCAGCTCGGCGATCCGCGGCAGCCGCCGACGAGCGGCCGGCGGTACTGGCGGCGTGTCCGGTGCGCTCCCAGCGGCGGCAGCGTCGCTGCCCTTCGTGGTCGGGACGTCGTCCACCGCCGTCATCGCTGCACCTCCGCTGGCGTCGTCGCCGTCGGCGCCCGGGCGGGCACCGCTGCCATTGTCCCTGCCCGGCACCTGCGCGGGAGTACGGTGCCGTGATGCCCTACCGCCCGTCTCGCCTCGGCGTCGCACTCGTGCTCGCCGGTGTCCTGACGCTCTTCGTCGGCGTGATCGCGCAGCTCGCCGTCACGGACGGGCTCGCCGAGATGCTCTGGGTGCTGGTGAGCATCGTCGGAGCGGGCGTGATCCTGACCGGGATCGTCGTGCTGGTGCGCGCCTACCGGGCGATGCTGCCGCCCGAGGACTGAGCGGAGCCGGTCACGCGGCTTCCGGCCTCGACGCGACCGCGGAGGCGAGCAGCTCCGCGTCGGTGATGCGGCGGTCCGGCGTCCGGGATCAGGCGGAGCGGCCCGTATCAGGCACCGAACGGGCTCTCACGCCTGAACGCGGTATCACCGCCTGAACCCGGACGCAGGGCTCAGCCGCCCAGCACCTTCGTCATCTGCAGGGAGTCGACGGCGTAGCCGAGCGACTCGTAGAGCGCGCGTGCCCGGACGTTCCGCCCGAAGACGTTCAGCCCGATGGCGGTCCAGCCCTCATCGGCCGCCACGGCCTCCGCGGCGAGCATCGCCGCCCGGCCGAAGCCCTGCCCCCGCCGCTCCTCGTCGATCTCGATGTCGTAGACCCAGCCGGCTGCAGGTCGTCGAGGATGCGGACCGACCCAGAGCACGCCCACGGGTCCGCCCTCCGCGTCGAGGATGCGGAGGAGATGCGCGCCCGCGGTGCGGAGCCCGTCCGGCAGCAGCTCCGCGGTCTGCGTGGCACTGCGCCGTCGCGCCTCGTCGAGCGGCACCCCGGACGCCTCCGCGATGTCGACGGCGTAGGCCTCGACCTCGTGCTCCTGCCACATCTCGAACTCGACCTGCGTCATGGGTCGCACCTGCGCGCTCGTCACGCTCCGGGAGGCTAGGCGCTGGAACCGCCCCACGGGCGGATCCCGGCTACTGGTTCTGCGCAAGACCACGGCCGTATCGGCACTCCGTATGAAAGATCACGATCGGGTCACAGAATCGGCCTCCGTCGCGGTACCGTTCCGGCGTGCACCGCTCCTCCCGCTCCCTGCAGGAGCGCGTGGGGGCCCGTCCAGGCCGGAGCCGGGGGCGACGCACCCTGCCCGTCGTGGCGGGCATCGCGACGGCGCTGGTGGTGACGCTCGTGCTCACAGCGGGGTCCCTGCTGCCGCACCGGCACCCGCGCGTGCTCTACGTGCTCGGCGACTCGTGGAGCGCGGGCCTCTACGCCGACCCGGCCCGGGCGCTGGCGCAGGACGCCGCGGCCGAGCTGCACATGACACCCATCGTCGACGCGCAGTCGGGCACGGGCTACCTCATCGCCCCTGCGGGCACCCAGACCTACCCGCAGCGGGCGGCCGCGATCTCGGTCGACGTGCCCGTCTCGGTCGTCGTGATCCAGGGCGGCAGCAACGACGACGTCGCCGATCTCGGAGCGCTGCCGAAGGCGGTCACCGCGACGATCGATGCCGTCGAGCGCACGCTGCCCGGCGCCCGCATCGTGCTGCTCGGACCGGGGCCGGATCCATGGCCCGTCACCGCGATGCAGCGGTCGGTCGATGCGGTGCTCGCGCGCACCGCCGCGAGCGAGGACGTCACCTATCTCTCGCCGATGCGCGAGGGCTGGTTCACGAGCGCGACGATCGACCGGATCATCGATCCGGCCAACGCGCACCCCACGGCGGCCGGGCAGGCGATCCTCGGCCACCTGCTCGCGCAGGACCTCCGCGACGTGCTGCCGCTCGGTCCAGCGGCTCCCGGTCGCGGTGGCCATCACCTCGTCGTGCTGCCCACGACGCCGAGCGTCACCTCCGCCGGCCGGCAGCGCAGCCGGACCGCCGGCGGGTAGCGGCGGACCGCTGCCGGACGCTGTCGGCGCCCACGAGCATCCTGCTTCCGCAGGCGGCGCCGCCTCAGCAGCGAGAGGACCTTCCATGACGGATCCGACCGAGTCCGACATCCGGGTGCGCGGCACCCTGCAGGCCGAGGACGGCGTCGGCGTCGTCCGCATCGAGATGCCCGTCGCCGCAGACCGGGCGACCGTCTGGGCGGCGGTCACGCAGCCGGAACGGATGGCCGGCTGGGCGGGTGAGATCGGCGGCGACCTCCGCGAGGGCGGGACCTACACCGCGCACCTGTTCCCGAGCGACTGGGAGGGCGGGGGGCGGGTCGTCGCCTGCGAGCCCGGGCGCCGGTGGGTCGTCGAGGGAGCGGAGGCGGGGCGGGCACCGATGACCGACGAGCTCGTGATCGAGGCCGACGGCGCCGGCGGGTGCACGGTGGTCCTCACCGAGCGCGGCGCCGCGCTCGAGCAGGTCGAGTACTACGGCGTCGGCGTGCAGATCCACCTCGAGAACCTCGCCGCGTACCTCGCCGGCCGACCGCCCGTCGATCCGGATCCCTACTGGGCACGCCTGCTGCCCGAGTACGAGCGGCTGGCCGCGGCGCTCGGCTCGACGACGCGGAGCGCTGCGAGCCTGCGCTCGAGCAGCCGCCGCTCCGCCGCGTTGCCCGTGAGCAGCAGCGCCTCCTCGTAGGCGGCGCGTGCCTGCGTCGGCCGGCCGAGGCGGGTCAGCAGGTCCGCCCGCGCGGACGCCAGGTAGCCGTAGCCCGCGAGCACCGGCTCGGCGGCGAGACGGTCGAGCTCCTCGAGCCCCTCGGCCGGTCCGTCGGCGAAGCCGATGGCGACTGCCCGGTTCAGGGCGACGATCGGCGACGGCCAGACGTCGAGCAGCAGGTCGTACAGGCCGCGGATCTGGCGCCAGTCGGTGCCCGCCCACGTCTCGGCCTCGTCGTGCACCGCCGCGATCGCCGCCATGAGCGTGAAGCGTCCGGGACGTCCGAGCTCGAATGCGGCCGCGAGCGCCCGCAGCCCCGCGGCGATCGCCTCGCGGTCCCACACGTCGCGATCCTGGTCCGGCAACAGCACCGGCACGCCGTCGGGGTCGACGCGGGCCGGCCGGCGCGCGTCGGTGAGCAGCACCAGCGCGAGCAGCCCGGCGACCTCCGGCTCCCGCGGCAGCAGCGCGCGCAGCAGCAGCGCGAGCTCGAGCGCCCGCTCCGAGAGGCTCCGCCGCAGCAGGCCCTCCCCGTCTGGTGCCGTGTGCCCGGTCGTGTAGACAAGGTGCACGACCGAGAGCACCGACTGCAGGCGCTCCGGGAGGTCGTCCGGCTCCGGCACGCGATACGGGATGCATGCGGCGGCGACCTTCTTCTTCGCCCGCGTGATCCGGGCCGCCATCGTCGGCTCCGCGACGAGGAACGCGCGGGCGACGTCGGCGGTCGACAGCCCGCAGACGAGCCGGAGCGTGAGCGCGACCCGGGCCTCCTCCGCGAGAGCCGGGTGGCAGCAGGTGAAGATCAGCCGCAGCCGATCGTCCGGCACCGCGCCGCGGTCGTCCGCGGGATCTGGCTCGGGCAGCAGCTGCGGCAGGGCCCGCTCGGCGACGACGGCGCGGCGCCGCAGGTCGAGCGCGCGCCGCCGAGCCGCCGTCGTGAGCCAGGCGCCGGGGCTCACCGGGATCCCTCGCTCGCCCCAGGTGGCGAGGGCCGACGCGTAGGCGTCCTGCACCGCCTCCTCCGCGGCACCGAGATCCGGCGCGAGTCGGGCGGCCGCGGCGAGCACGAACGCCCACTCGCGGCGGTGCGCGGCGCTGACCGCCGCGGCGACCTCGGCGGACGTCGCCACCGTCAGCTCATCACCCGGATCGGGCGCACCTCGACGCCGCCGGACGGCATCGGGATCTCCTTCGCGATCGCGAGGGCCTCGTCGAGGTCCGCGGCCTCGATCACGTAGTAGCCGCCGAGCACCTCCTTCGTCTCGGCGAAGGGCCCGTCGGTCACCGCGAAGCCGCCTCCGCCGTCGGGTCGCACGGTCGTCGCCGTGGCGGCCGGCTCGAGCGCCGCGCCGCCGCGGAGCGCGCTCCCCCGCCGCTCCATGAACCGGCGGTAGGCCTCGCTGACCGTCTGCCCGGTCACCTGCTCCTCCGCCGACTCGTCACGGTGGATCAGCATCAGGTAGTTCGCCACGGCAGTGCTCCTTGCTCTCGTGCTCGTCGAGGACCGTCCTCACCTCTACCGACGTCGAGGGGGCGCCGGGATCGACAGCCCGCGAGAAGTCGTCCTCCGACCGATGATGCCGCGACGTCGGGCCCCGCCCCTAGGGTGCGAACGAGCGACTGGAGGGCGGTATGGCGGACATCGCGGTGCATCCGGCCACCCCGGACCGCTGGCACGACGTCGCCGCCGTGTTCGGGCGCCGCGGCGAGGACGCCTCCTGGGACTGGTGCCGTGTGCTGCTCACCCCAGGTCCGCCCGGCGCGGACGGGCGCCCTGACAACCGCCGCGCCCTGCACGACGAGGTCGACGGCGGGGCGACGCCGCCGGGTCTCATCGCCTACCTCGACGGCCGTCCCGGCGGCTGGAGCCGCGTCGGCCGGCGCGACGCGTTCGTGGGCGTCACGGGCAACCGCACGCTCGCGAGGCACCTGGTGCCCGATCCGGAGACCTGGTGGGTCACCTGCTTCTCGGTGCAGACGGCGGTCCGCGGGCGCGGCGTGGCGACCGCGCTGCTCGCCGCCGACGTGGCGCACGCGAGCGCGCACGGCGCGAGCGCCGTCGAGGGGTACCCGGTCGACGTGGAGCACCTCGCCGCTCGCAAGGTGGGCGCGAGCGCGCTCTACACGGGCACGCAGCGGCTGTTCGAATCCGCCGGCTTCGTCGAGGTCGCCCGGCCGTCGGCGACGAGGCCGCTCATGCGCCTCGAGCTGCGCTGAGCCCGTCGCGCCGTCGGGCGAGCGCGGCGGCCTCGGCGGGGTTGCCGGTGAGCGCGATCGCGCGGTCCCACGCCTCGCGCGCCTCCGCCGCGCGGTCGAGCCGCCGCA
Organism: Amnibacterium sp. CER49; assembly: GCF_029846255.1. Lineage (GTDB taxonomy): Bacteria > Actinomycetota > Actinomycetes > Actinomycetales > Microbacteriaceae > Amnibacterium. Next base: position 941,232 of record NZ_JARVWQ010000002.1, read on the forward strand.
GCAGGTCGGCGCGGGCGGCGTGCAGCGCGGGATACGCGTCGAGGCGGTCGCCGAGCCGGTCGACGAGGGCGAGCGCGACGGCCGGCCCGTCGAGTTCCGCGATCGCCACCGCGCGGTTCAGCGCGACGACCGGCGACGGGTCGAGCCGCACGAGCTGGTCGTAGAGCGCCACGATCTGGCTCCAGTCCGTCGCCGCGACGTCCGTGGCGGACGTGTGCACCGCGTTGATCGCCGCGAGCACCTGGTACGGCCCGGGCGGCTCCCCGGTCGCGAGGCGTGCGCGCACGAGCCGGTGCCCCTCGTCGATCAGCGCGGCGTCCCAACGGCCGCGGTCCTGCTCGGCGAGCGGCACGAGGCCGCCGTCCGGCGACAGCCGCGAGGGCCGGCGCGCCTCGGTGAGCAGCAGCAGCGCGAGCAGCCCGGTCGCCTCGCCGTCGTCGGGCAGCAGCCCGTGCACGAGCCGCGCGAGGCGGATCGCCTCGGCGGTGAGGTCCTCACGGATCGGATCCGTGCCCGGCCCGGACGCGAGGTAGCCCTCGTTGAAGACGAGGTAGAGCACGGCGAGCACCCCGGACACGCGCGCCGGCAGGTCCGCGGCGGACGGCACGCGGTACGGGATCCGAGTCGCCCGGATCTTGCCCTTCGCCCGGGTGATGCGCTGCCCGATCGTCGTCTCGGGCACGAGGAACGCGCGGGCGATCTCCGGCACGGTGAGGCCGCCGACCATGCGCAGGGTCAGCGCGAGCCGCGCCTCGAGCGCGAGGGCCGGGTGGCAGCAGGTGAAGAGCAGCCGCAGCCGGTCGTCCTCGACGGCGCCGATCGGCTCCGGCGGGTCGTCGTCGCGCAGCATCTCCGCCTCCTGGTGCTTCTCGTCGCGCCGGGACTCCCGGCGGATCCGGTCGATCGCCCGGCGGGTGGCGGTGGTCGTCAGCCAGGCCCCCGGGTTCGGCGGCACGCCGTCGTCGGGCCACCGCTCGACGGCGACCGCGAACGCCTCCGCCGTGGCCTCCTCGGCGACGTCGAGGTCGCCGAAGCGCCGGGTGAGGGCGGCGAGCACCCGGCTCCACTCCTCCGAATGGGCTCTCGCGATCGCCGCCCGCGCGTCCGTCACAGGAACGGCCGCACCTCCACCTTGCGGTTGCACGCCTTCGACCCCTCGGTCGCGAGGGCGAGCACCTCGTCGAGATCCGCGGCCTCGATGATCCAGAAGCCGGCGAGCCACTCCTTCGTCTCGACGAACGGCCCGTCGGTGACGAGCCCGCGGCCCTCGCGGTTGTCGATGGTCGTGGCGTTCTCGGTCGAGCCGAGGCCTCCGGCGAACACCCAGTGCCCGTCGGCCTGGAGGCGGTCGTTGAAGGCGTCGATCGCGGTCGCCTCGTCGGAGGTGGCACGGCCCGCGCCGTCGTCGATCACGGAAACGAGGTATCGCATCGGGTTCTCTCCTGCGGTCCGGGGCGCCCCTTCTGGCGCCCGCTCACCATCTCAACGAACGGGCCGCGACGGATCCGACATGCCTGCTGAGGATTCTTCGCGGCCGGCGTCAGGTCGGGATCTCGAGGTCCGGATCGGGCGGAGCGGTCGGCCGGACGATCTCGCTCCCCGGTGCCGGAGCGTTCTCCGCTGGTGGCGCTCCGTCCTGCCGTCGCGCCCCGCGGACACGCGCGAGCTCGTCGCGACCGTTCTGCGCGAGCAGCACCGCCGCGCCGCCCGCGAGGGCCGCCACGACGACCGCCGATCGCGCGTAGCCGATGCGGTTGCCGAGCCCGCGCCAGAGCGCGATGCCGGTGAACAGCACCGCGGTGTTACCGGCCGCCGCCGCGCCGCCGAGCAGCCCGACGCCCCTCGCGGCCTGCTTCGCCGAGTCGGTGATCTCGCTCCGGGCGGCGCGCACCTCGTCGCGGACGAGGTCGGACACGTTCTGCCCGAGGCCGCCGACGAGGCCGCCGAGCGCGGCGGCACCGACCCGCGCCGCCGGAGCGGCGTCGCCCTCGGCACGGGCCGCGGCGAGCTCCTGCCGCACGCGGTCGGACACGCTCTGCCCGACGCCGCTCACGATGCCGCCCAGCGCCGCCGCCGCAGCGCGTCGCGCCGGCTTCCCGTCGCTCATGTACCGCCCCCTTCGCATCGTCACCGCACCCGCGGCGGAGCCAGCCTTCCGCGTCGACCGGGGAGCGACATGGGAGGGCTCGACAGCGACCGGTTAGCGTGTGCCCGTGCCCTCCCTCCTGCGCATCGACGCCTCCATCGACGAGCACGGGTCGCGCTCACGCGCGATCACGACCGCGTTCGCCGACGCCTGGGCTGAGCGCGGCCCGGCGTTCACGACGACGGCGCTCGACCTGCACCGCGAGCCGGTGCCGCATCTCCCGGACCCCGCCCTGCACTGGGCGCCCTCGCTGCGGCAGCCTGGTGCCGCCCCGTCGCCCGAGGCGGAGGCGGTGCAGCAGCGGATCCTCGCGCAGCTGCTCGAGGCCGACGTGCTGCTGCTCGGTGCCCCGCTCTACAACTACTCGCTGCCGTCGACGCTGAAGGCGTGGCTCGACCACGTGCACGTGCCGGGCACGACCACGCCCTTCGGCGACCTGGACACGCGCCCGATGGCCGGCCGGGACGCGGTGGTCGTCTCGAGCCGCGGCGGCTCCTACGACCCGGGCTCGCCCACCGAGGGCTGGGACCACGCGGTGCCGCCGCTGCAGATCGTGCTCGGCGAGGCCCTCGGGATGCGGGTGCACGTCATCACCACGAGCCTCACGCTCGCCGGCAGCATCCCGGCCATGGCCGAGCACGCCGCTCGCGCCGACGAGGAGTTCGCGCAGGCGACCGCGGCGGCCGTCGTGCTCGCCCGCACCCTGCCCGCCTGATCCGATCGGAGCGACCGATGCCGCAGTACGCCGTGCTCATCTGGGCGGCCGACTCCGCTCACGCGCCCGAGGCGACCTCCGACGACCTGGCGGAGAGCGACGAGCACGCGGCACGGCTGCGCGAGACGGGCACGATGACCGCCGCCTACGCCTTCACCCCGCGCGAGCACGCCGTGTCGATCCGCGCCGAGGGCGTGACGCCCGGCCCCTTCGTCGACGCCGAGCAGGCGATCGCGGGGCTCTTCGTGCTCGAGGCGCCCGACCTCGACACCGCGCTCGAGCTCGCCGCGTCGACCCCGGCGGTCCGCAGCGGCGGCGGCGTCGAGGTGCGGCCGATCCACAGCGGCGGCCCGGTCGAGGCCGGCTGACCTCGGGTCCTGTCGGTGCCCGGTCCCTACCCTGAGGGGCCGATGCCCACTCCGCCCGCCTCCTGCGTGATCCCGGGCTGCGCCGCGCCCGTGTCGCGGCCGGACCTGCTGCCGCTCTGCACCGAGCACCTCGCGTCCGCCGCCGAGCTGCACGCCCAGCGCTTCGGCACCCCGGACCTGCTGCCGGTGCCGTGCGTGCTCTGCGGATCCCGGCTCGGCGTGCGCTTCCCGTCCGGCTGGGCCTGCGCGGTGTGCGAGTGGCCGCACGGCGAGGTCCCCGACGGCGAGCTGCCGCCGCCCCGCGTCGACGTCGTCTACTACCTCCGCTTCCGCGATCGCGTGAAGATCGGCACGACGAGCAACCCGCGGCAGCGCTTCGCCGCGATCCGGCACGAAGAGCTGCTCGCGTTCGAGCGCGGCGACCGCCGGGTCGAGCAGCGTCGACACGGCGAGTTCGCCGACGAGCGGCAGGGCACGAGCGAGTGGTTCGACCTCTCCGACCGGCTCCGCGCGCACATCGACGTGCTCGCAGGCGGCGTCGACCCGTGGGACCGCTGGCGCCGCTGGGTGGCCGAGGCGACCGCCGTCCGGTGACGACCTCGGGTCATCGCGGGCGTCCCAGCCTGCTGCCCGATGCTGTCGTGGTGCGACGGAGCAGGGCGGCCGGGATGACGGTCGAGGAGGCGCAGCGCATCGCCGAGCGGGCCGACCGCGGCGAGCTCGACCTCGGCGACCCGGACATCGCGCGAGCGGTGAACGAGGCACGGCGTCGGCTCGTGCGGGCGAGCGTGTGGGGCCGGACGGATGAGGAGCGCCGCCGCACCCGCGGCACCGTGCTCGTCATGAGCGGCGCGGTGCTGCTCTTCGTGCTCGGGCTCACCCTCGCGATCGCGCTGCCGCGTCCCTGATGTTCAGGAAGCAGAGCCTCAGGCGAAGCGGCCCCAGGCGTGCACGCGTCGGATCCCGGCGCGGACGCTGACGCGCGGCCGCTCCCGGTCCGGGTAGGCGCTGCCCGTGTAGTGGGTGGCGAGCGCGTCGATGTCGGCGAGGTCCGCGTCGTCGTCGATGCGCGTCACGTCGAGCTGCAGGCTCACGTGCGTGCCCCAGTCGTCGCCGTCGAGCACCGTGAGGGCGACGCGCGGGTCGTCGCGGAGGTGCTGGAGGCGCATCCGGCCGCCGTCGAGGTTCAGCAGCACGAGGTCGTCGTCCTCGAGCAGGTACCAGGTGGCGACGGAGAGGGGCCGCCCGTGCGTGCCGACGGTCGCCATGACGGCGGGGTTCGGGAGGCGGAGGAAGTCGCGGACCTGGGGCGAGAGCTCGGCTGGCACGCCTCGACGGTAGAGGACGGGCCGCGTCCCGGTCTCCGGTGCGGGGTCAGCAGTCGCAGTGCACGCCGCGCGGCGCGGTGAGCGGATCGGCGGCCCCCCGGGTCACCCCGCCGTCGGTCTCGACGGGGAACCCCTCCCGCGCCCAGTACTCGAAGCCGCCGAGCATCTCGCGCACGGGGCGACCGAGCCGCGCGAGCTCGAGCGCCGCCCGCGTGGCACCGTTGCAGCCGGGACCCCAGCAGTAGGTCACGACCTCGAGGTCCGGGGGCAGCTCGCCGATGCGGCTCGCGATCTGCCGTGTCGGCAGGTGCACGGCACCGGGGATCCGTCCCTGCCGCCAGGCGTCGTCGCCACGGCTGTCGAGCAGCAGGAACGGGGTGCCCGCCTCGAGCGCGGCGTGCACGTCGGCGACGTCGGTCTCGAAGCGCAGCCGAGCGGCGAAGTGCCGCACGGCCTCCTCGTCGGGCCGGGCACCGGTGGTGGTGCCGTGCAGCGTCATGAGGGGGATCCTTCCGAGCGGGAGACGGGAACGGGCTTCCGGGTCGCGGCGGGTCGTGGCTCGCGCCGTCGCCGTAGGGGCACCCGCGTGACGGCGACGCCGACGAGGCAGAGCGCGCCGCCCGCGAGCGCGACGGGCGGCGGCACCTCGCCGAGCACGACCGCCGAGAGCAGCACGGTGAGCGCCGGCACGACGTAGGTGGAGGCGCTCAGCGTGCCCGCGCTCGTGCGGGCGAGCGCGTAGGCCCAGGTGGTGAAGGCGAGCGCGGTCGGTCCGAGCGCGAGGTACGCGACCTCGGCGACGGCCGAGGGCGGCGCGACGGCGAGCTCGCCGACCAGCTGCCCGGCGAAGGGCAGGCAGGTGATCGCGCCGACGACGCAGCCGAGCCAGGTGGCGGTGACCGCATCGACCGTGCGGAGCACGATCTTCTGCAGCAGCACGCCGACCGCGTAGGACACGGCGCAGCCGACCGCGAGCAGCACGCCGATGCCGTCCGAGCGGCCCGACGAGGTGGCGACGGCGATGACCGCGACCCCGGCGAAGGCGACCGGCAGCCCGATCCGGAGGGCCGGCGGGAACCCCTCGCCGAGGAGCAGGGCGGCGAGCACGGCGACGAGCACGGGCGCGACGTTCACGATGAGCGCCGTCGTCCCGGCGTCGAGGTGGCGCTCGGTGGCGTTGATCCCGATGTTGTACAGGCCGAACCAGGCGACGCCGTAGGCGCCGATCAGCAGCAGGGTGCGCCGCGACGGGCGCACCCGGACGGGACCGCGGTGCGGCAGCAGCCGCACGCCGGTGAGCGCGACTGCCGCGATCGCGAGCCGCAGCAGCGCGAGCGGCCCCGGCGAGAGCACGGCCCCGACGTCGCGGATCACCACGAACGCCGACGCCCAGAGGAGCACGGTGACGAGGGCGGCGATGAGCGGGAGCGAGGACGGGCGGGCGGGCACGTCTCGAGCATCGCGCGACTGAAGCGAGAGCACTACTGATGATTCCTGTTGCTGGGTTCAGCCACGCTTTACAATCCAGCCATGCTCGACGTGCACCGTCTCCGCATCTTCCGCGCCGTCGCCGCGGCCGGCTCGCTGCAGGCCGCCGCGTCACAGCTCTCCCTCACGCCCTCCGCGGTGAGCCAGCAGGTCGCGGCCCTGCAGCGGGAGACGGGGCTCGTGCTCATCAGCCGGGCCGGCCGCGGCATCGAGATCACCCCGGCGGGCCGGTCGCTCGCCGAGGGCATCGACGGCGTGCTCGGCCGCCTCGCCGACCTCGAGTCGGTGGCGAAGGACCTGCGCGAGGGGCGCTCCGGCACCCTCTCGATCGCCTACTTCGGCTCCGTCGGCTCGGCGTGGATGCCGCACGTCGTGCGCCGCCTCCTCGACACCTACCCCGACCTGCGGCTCGATCTCGTGCAGGCCGAGATGCTCGCCGTGGAGGAGCAGCGGCCCGACCTGCAGCTCGTCGTCGAGCAGCCCGCGTTCGCGCCGCCTTCCGGCACGCGCCTGGTCCCGCTCGTCGAGGAGCCCTACGTGGCGGTGCTCCCCCGCGACCACCCGCTCGCCGCCGAGCCCGGGGTCCGGCTCGCCGACCTCGCCGGCGAGCGCTGGATCGACAACGACGTGCACCGCGGCTGGTGCCGCCGCAACCTGCTCGAGTCGTGCGCCGCCGCCGGGTTCGAGCCGGCGTTCGCCGTCGAGACGCAGGACTACCCGACCGCGATCGCGTTCGTCGCCGCCGGGGTGGGTCTCACGGTGCTCCCCCGGCTCGGCGCCCACGACATGCCGCCGGAGGTGGTGGCCGTGCCGCTGCACTGGCCGACGCCGGTGCGCCGCATCCACGCCGTCGTCCGCACCGCCACTGCGCATCACGCGCCCGTGCAGACGGCCCTCGCGCTGCTCGCCGAGTGCGCCGAGGCGCACCGGCGCCGCCTCGCCGACGCCGAGGTCGGGGTCGCCGCGTGAGCGGGCGCACCGCCGCTCCTTCGCCGATCGGACACGCCTCGGCGACGCACAGGAACGACATCGGAGGGCCATAGCGAGCACGGCCAACCTCGGGACGTCCACCTCGAGAACAGGCACGCCGTGACGACCACCCCTTCGGCCCCCACCGCCACCGCGCCGGCGCGCACCCGGCCGCCGCTGCCGCCCCGCCGGCTTCCGCGCCGCGGTCGCCCGATCGTGGCGGACGTGCTCGCCGCCCTCGCGGGGCTCGGCCTCGGGATCACGCTCGCGCTCGGCATCTCCGCGCAGTCGCTGCACAGCGTCGCGACGCTGCCCGGCCTGCTCACCGCGGTCGGCCGCGTCACCGGGCTGCTCGCGAGCTACGCGATGCTCGTCACCGTCGCGCTGTCGGCGCGCATCGGCCCGCTCGAGCGGGCGATCGGCCAGGACCGCCTGATCCGCTGGCACCGGCGGCTCGGACCCTGGGGCCTCTACCTGCTCCTCGCCCACGTCGTGCTCATCACGGTCGGCTACGCCGGGCTCGAGGGCACGGGCGTGCTCCACCAGCTGTGGCTGCTGGTCCTCACCTACCCCGGCATGCTCGGGGCCGCGGTCGCGACAGCGCTGCTGTTCCTCGCGGGCGTCACCTCGTACGAGCGGGCCCGTCGCCGCTTCCGGTACGAGACGTGGTGGACCATCCACCTCTACACCTACCTCGCGCTGCTCTTCGCCTTCGCGCACCAGGTCGACGACGGCGCCTCGTTCGTGGAGCACCCGCTCGCGACGATCTGGTGGACGACGATCTGGCTCGCGCTGCTCGCCGCGGTGCTCTGGTGGCGATTCCTGCTGCCCGTCGTGCGGTCGCTGCGGCACCGCATCCGGGTGGCCGACGTGGTGCGCGAGAGCCCGGACGTCGTCTCGGTCGTGCTCGAGGGCCGCCGGCTCGACCGGCTGCCCGTCGCCGGCGGCCAGTTCTTCCAGTGGCGCTTCCTCACGAAGGGCGCCTGGTGGGAGGCGCACCCGTTCTCGCTCTCGCACGTGCCGCACGGCGACCGGATGCGCATCACGGTGAAGGACCTGGGCGACCACAGCCGCGAGCTGGCCGGGATGCGTGCCGGCACGCCGGTGTTCATCGAGGGCCCGTACGGCCGCTTCACCGCCGATGCCGCGCTGAACCCGAAGGTCGTGCTGATCGGCGCCGGCGTCGGCGTCACGCCGCTGCGCAGCATCCTGCAGGACCTCGACGAGCACGCGGACGTCGCGGTGCTGCTGCGCGGCCGGAGCCGGGAGGACCTCGTGCTCCGGGACGAGATCGCCGACGAGGTCCGTCGCCGCGGCGGCCGCCTCTGGGAGGTGCTCGGGCCGCGCGCGACGGTCCGCCTGAACGCCACCACGCTGCGGAAGGCGCTGCCCGACATCCACGAGCGCGACGTGTTCCTCTGCGGGCCGGAGGAGTTCACGCAGCTCGTCGCCGCCGAGTGCCGCCGTGCGGGCGTCCCCGAGGCGCGCATCCACCTCGAGTCGTTCGTCCTCTAGGAGATCCGTCATGAAGCGCTCCCCCGTCGTCCTCGCCGCGACGATCCTCGGCACCGTCGGTGTGCTGCTCTGGAAGCCCCTCTCGGCCTCGAGCGTGGAGGGCACGAGCACCGCGCCGAGCGGTACGCCGTCCTCGACGAGCAGCACCGCGAGCTCCGGCTCGAGCGGCGCGTCCTCCTCGTCCTCCTCGTCGTCGTCCTCCTCGAGGAGCGGCTCCAGCGGTCTGAACGCGACCGCCACCGGAGCGCTCGAGACCGACCGCTACGGCGACACCCGGGTCAGGGTTGTGATCGCGAACGGGAGGATCACCGACGTGGTCGTGCTCGCGTACAACGACGGCGATCCGCGCTCGGCGGAGATCAGCCAGGCGGCGATCCCGATGCTCGAGGAGGAGGTGCTGAGGAAGCAGACCGCGGCGGTCGACGCGGTGAGCGGCGCCACCTACACGAGCAACGCCTACCTCGCGTCGCTGCAGTCCGCGCTCGACAAGGCCGGCTACACGGCCGCCGACGGCTCCAAGGCGAGCACCGACCTGTCGAGCCTCGACGCGAACCTCGGCGGGCACTGACCCGGCTCGCGCCGCGGGTACCGCGTGCAGGGGATCCACCCTCGTGCAGGGCGGAACCCGGCGATCGTCCCTGCACGCCGGTGGATCCCCTGCATCCGGCGACCCCTGATCCGGGCGCGGACCGCGGTGGCCGCTCCGCGAGCGCTACTCGGTGCGAGACGGTCCGGCGTCGTAGCGGCGCGTGTCGGCGTCTGCCCGCCCCGCGTCGGCACGCGTCGCGCCGGCGTCCGTCCGGTCGGCGCGCGTCGTGTCGACGTTCGGATCGAGCTCGTCGGCCCGGCGCAGCCGCCCGTCGACGTCGGCGCGCGCCCGTTCGGCCTCGGTCCGCCGGTCACCGCTCTCGCGGGCGAGCCGCTCGGCCTCGGTCTGGGCGCGCATCGCCTCGGCCTGCTTGCGGTCGGCTTCGGCCTTCACCCGGATCGCGTCCGCCTCGCGCTCCCGCGTGGCGAGGTCGGCCTCCCGCGCCTCCTCGCGCAGCTTCTCTGCGCGGTGCTCGTTCAGCCTCGCCGTCGCCCTGCCGCGGCGCGCGACCACCAGCACGACCGCCACCACCACGACGATCACCACGACGGCGATCACGATCCAGATCACGGAGCTCATGGGGCACCTCCTGCCGACGTTCCTAGCGCTGCCACCCGTGCTGCGGCCTGTTCCTCAGCGAACGCCCATGCATCTACGTACTCGGCCGCCGCTCAGGCGCGCGGTGTCGAATGACTGCAGTACGTGCTCCACAGCATGACCTGGCGCCCTAGGGGTAGGACGTCGCCGAGCCCCTCGGTCCGCGGTTGCGGACGAGGGGCTCGACGGTCTTCACGGCCCGGTCCCGGGTCGCGGAGCTCAGCTGCGGCGCACGCCGAGCGCGCGGACGAGCTGGCCCTCCTCGTTCGTCACGACGAGTCCCTGCGAGCTGCGCGCGCTCTCGGTGAGCACCCCGAGCCAGTCCCGATCGATCGCGGGCGGCCGCGAGCCGGCGAACTTGAAGTAGAGGTCGCCCTCCGGGTGCAGCCAGATCGAGCTGCGACCGTCACCGGAGGCGAGCGAGTCGAGCCACGACATCGCGAAGCTCTCCTGGCGCCGGAACTGCTGCATGATCACGATGTGCAGGTGCGCGAGCGTCCGGTCGTCGAACTCGACCGTGACGGCGTTGTAGGTCATGCTGCCCACCGTCAGGCCTCCCGCTCCGGCTGGAGCCCGGGCGCCGCGTACTCGAGCAGCAGGTCGGCGGCCTCGTCTCCGATCAGGAGCGACTTGTCCGCCATGGTCACGTGTCGCACCTCGGAAATCTATTGGGCCCGGGGCGCCGCAGCGCAGTCGCGCCCGACCGCTTGACATCGAGGGACCGGCTCCCCCTCCGATCGGGGGTCGGCTCCGAACCCCCTCGGACGCCGTTTCCGGCGGAAGGGGGCGCGCATGCTCGACTGGGCGGTCGTCGTGCCGGTCCGTGGCCCGCGGGAGGACGAGGACGGCTGCGCGCTCGCGGACGCCGTCGCACGCGACACCCTGGAGGCGGTCGCGGCGAGCGCCTCCGTCGCGCTGCTCGTCGTCGTGACCGACGACGCGCGCCTGGCCAGGGACCTCGCGCTGCCGCTCGCCGCGACTGTGCACGTGCAGCGGGCCCCCGGACTGAACCGCGGCATCGCCGAGGCCCTCGCCTCGATCGAGGAGTGCCGCGAGACGTGCGGCCGGGCGGTGCTGGTGGGCGATCTGCCGGCGCTCACCGCCGGCGACCTCGACACCGCGCTCGCGACCGCCGGCGAGCACGCGCTCGCGGCCGCACCCGACGCCGAGGGCTCCGGCACGGTGCTGCTCACCGCCCACCCCGGCATCCCGCTGCTGCCCGCCTTCGGTGCCGGCTCGGCCATCCGCCACCGCCGGCTCGGCCACACCGCGATCCGCGTCCCGGACGGCGTCCGCACCGATGTCGACGGTCCCGCCGGCCTCCCGGCCGCGCTCCGCCTCGGCGTCGGCCGGCGCACCGCGGCGATCGCCCGCCTGCTCGCGGCGCCCTCCCCCGCCTCGCGCTCGCGCTTCGGGCTCGCCGTCGGCTGACGGACTCGCCGCAGCGGCACTCCGCGTCGAGCCCCGTGCGGGGGTATCCAGGAGGCGGTGCCGCCCCGGCGCCGGTACGGAGGTCGCTCGTGTTCCCCCGTCGTCCCCGACCCACGGAGGCGGCGCGGACGACGCCGTTCCGCGCGCTGCCCGTGCCGGGCCGCGACGACCCGGTGCGGGCGTTCGCGTACGAGGCGCTCCGGACCGCACCCGCGCTGTGCGTCGTGCAGCTGCCCGTCGGCCTGGACGACGCCGTCGCGGCGCTCTCCCGCGCCGCGCGCGACTTCGGGCGCTCCGGCATCCGCTGGAGCGGTGCCGGCGTGCTCCGCTCCAGCGGCCTCCAGTGGTTCGGCTTCGACTCGGGGCGCTCGTCGATCGTCGCCGTGCCGCAGGCACCCGGCGCCGACGGCGCTGCCGACGAGCGGTTCCAGGCGCTCGTCCGCGCCCTCGCGGCCGGGCCCTGGCGCACGGTCGTGCTCACCGAGGCGTCGCCCGAGCTCCACGACGCGCTCGAGGCCGCCCGAGCCGTGCCGGCCTGGGAGGTCGCCGGCCTCGCGCACCTCGCGCCCGGCGCCTCCTCGCCCGGCGGCGCCGCCACGTTGGCGGCCTAGCCGGCGCGCGCGCTCCGGCGCGGCGGCCGCGCGGTGCGCCAGGATCCTCCCGTGCAGGAGCAGCAGGTGGAGGAGTTCGGCGGCCTCGCGCGGCCCGCGGTGTCGCTGGAGCAGGCCCAGGGGCTCGCGGAGTCCCTCTTCGGCGTGCGCGGTCGGGTCTCCGAGCTCGGCAGCCAGCAGGACCGCAACTTCCTGATCGAGGCGGAGCGCGGCCGCTTCCTGCTCAAGGTGAGCAACCCCGCCTTCCCGGCGCGGGAGCTCGAGGCGCAGGACGTCGCGATGCGCGCCCTGCACGCCGCCGACATCCCCGCCCCCGAGCCGGTGATGCCGCTCGCGGGCGGCACCGCGGCGGTCGACGTCGACGGGCGGACCTGCGTCGTGCGCCTGCTCACCTTCGTCGACGGCGAGCCCCTCATCGACGTCGTGCACTGGTCGACCGCCACCACCGCGGCGCTCGGCGATCTCGCCGGCCGCGTCTCCGCGGCGCTCGCGGACGCCGGTCACCCCGGCTTCGAGCGACGGCTGCAGTGGGACCTGCGGCACGCCGAGCGCGTCGTCGGCGACCTGCTCCGGCACGTCGCCGACGACGACCGGCGGCGGCTCGTCGAGGACGCCACGGCGCAGGCCGCGGCGGCGCTCGCCCCGCTCGCCGACCGGCTGCCGCTGCAGGTGCTGCACGGCGACCTCACCGACGACAACACGGTGTGCGAGCGGGACGCCCTCGGCCGGCCGCGCCTCACCGGCGTGATCGACCTCGGCGACGCCGCGCTCGGCTGGCGGGTGGCCGAGCTCGCGATCGCCTGCAGCCCGGTGTTCCACCACGACCCGGACCGGCCGCTCGCCGTGCTGCCGCTCATCGCCGCGTTCGACGCCCACGCGCGCCTCACCGACGACGAGATCGCCGCGATCTGGCCGCTGCTCGTGCTCCGCGGCGCGACGCTCGTCGTGAGCGGCGAGCAGCAGGTCGCGATCGACCCGGGCAACGACTACGCGGACACCGCCCGCGACCGCGAGTGGCTCATGTTCGCGGTGCCCGCGGCGTTCGACGAGGCGGTGGCCACCGCAGCGATCCGTCGGGCGCTCGGGCGCCACGTCGCTGCCCCTCGATCCCTGGAGGCCGGACCCGTGGTGCCCGTCGGCACGGCGGTCGCGGTCGTCGACCTCGGCTGGTCGAGCAGGCAGCTCGAGGCCGGCGACTGGCTGCATGACCCGGAGGGCACCGAGGAGCGGGTGCTCGGCGAGGCCGCGGCGAGCGGGATCGCCGCCACCCGCTTCGGGCAGCCGCGCCTCACCCGCGCCCGCGCGCTCGACCCCGCGCCGCCACGGAACGCGCCGCTCGGCGTCGACCTGCGCGTCGCGACCCCGACGGGGCTCGTCGCGCCCTTCGACGGCGAGCTGCGACCGACGAGGAACGGTCTCGTCCTGACCGGGCGCGACGCCGCGCTCGTCGTCGACGGCGTCGGTCCCGAGTCGCCGGGGCCGGTGTCCGCCGGCGCACCGATCGGCACGGTGCGGCGGGCGGCGTGGCTGCAGCTGCTCGATCTCGCGGTCGGGCCGGTGCCCGCCGAGCCGCGACGGTTCGTGCCGGCCGCGGAGCTCCCCGCGTGGCGGGTCCGCTTCCTCGATCCCGCTCCCCTGCTCGGGATGCCGCCGGCGCCGGCGGAGGAGCCGCCCGCCGGCGTGCTCGCCCGCCGCGACGCCGCGTACTCGACGCTGCAGTCGCACTACTACGCCGCTCCCCCGCGCATCGAGCGCGGCTGGCGCGAGCTGCTCATCGACACGGACGGCCGCCACCACCTCGACATGGTGAACAACGTCACCGTGCTCGGACACGGGCACCCGCGCATCGCCGCAGCGGCCGCGGACCAGTGGCGGATGCTGAACACGAACTCGCGGTTCCACTACGGCGTCGTCGCCGACCTCAGCGAGCGGCTGCTCGCGACCCTGCCCGGCTCGTTCGACACCGTGCTGCTCGTGAACAGCGGCAGCGAGGCGGTCGACCTCGCCCTGCGGCTCGCGCGGGCGTTCACCGGCCGCGACGACGTGCTCTGCGTGCAGGAGTCGTACCACGGCTGGACGCTCGCCTCCGACGCGGTCTCGACGGCCCTCTCCGACAACCCGCGCGCCGAGGAGACCCGACCCGGTTGGGTGCACGTCGTCGACGCCCTGAACGCGTACCGCGGGCGGCACCGCGGCCCGGACGCGGGCGCCGCCTACGCCGCCGACGCCGTCGCCGAGATCGACCGGCTCGCCGCCGCGGGCACGCCGCTCGCCGCGTTCCTCGCCGAGCCGCGCAACGGCAACGCGGGCGCGATCGAGGTCCCGCCCGGCTACCTCGCTGCGGTGTCGACGGCGGTGCGCGCGCACGGCGGCGTCTGGATCGACGACGAGGTGCAGGTCGGCTACGGGCGGCAGGGCGACGTGTTCTGGGGCTACCAGCAGCACGAGGACGTCGTGCCCGACATCGTCACCGTCGCGAAGGCGATGGGCGACGGGCATCCCCTCGGCGCCGTGATCACCCGCCGGGAGATCGCCGACGCGCTCGCGTCGCAGGGCTCGTTCTTCTCCTCGGCGGGCGGCAGCACGCTGAGCGCCCGGATCGGTCTCGAGGTGCTCGCCGTGCTGCAGGACGAGGGGCTGCAGGCGAACGCGCACGAGGTGGGCGAGCACCTGCGCCGCCGCCTCGAGGCGCTCGCGGAGCGGCAGCCGCTGATCGGCGCGGTCCACGGCCGCGGCCTCTACCTCGGTGTCGAGCTCGTCCGCGACCGCGTCACGCTCGAGCCGGCGACCGAGGAGACCGCGGCGCTCTGCGACCGCATGCTCGAGCTCGGCGTGATCGTGCAGCCGACCGGCGACCGGCAGAACGTGCTCAAGGTGAAGCCGCCGCTCTGCTTCACCCTCGGGAGCGCCGACCACTTCGTCGACCTGCTCGACCGGGTGCTGACCGAGGGCTTCTGACCGGTCGGGAGCAGACGACGGCGCCGCTCCCCCGGGTGGGGAGCGGCGCCGTCGTTCGTGCGGGAGGGCTCAGGCGCCGGTGGTGCCGGAGACCGTGGGCCACGCGTTCGCGCGGATGAGCTTGCGGTTCGCGAACTCGCCGAGACCGAGCCGGCCGAGCTCGCGGCCGAAGCCCGAGCGCTTCGTGCCGCCGAAGGGCAGCTCGGGGGCGTCGGCGCCGACGATGTTCACGTAGACCATGCCGGCCTCGAGCCGGTCGGCCACCCGCTCCGCCTGCTCCCGGTCGGTCGTGAACACGTAGGAGCCGAGGCCGAACGGGGTGTCGTTCGCGACGCGCACCGCGTCGTCCTCATCGGCGACCCGGTACACGGTCGCGACGGGCCCGAAGAACTCCTCGCGGTAGACGTCGTTGTCGGGCGTCACCCCGACGAGCACGGTCGGCGGGAAGAACGTGCCGTTCCGCTTCCCGCCGAGCACCACGCGGGCGCCGCCCTCGACCGCCCGGTCGACCTGGGACTGCAGGCGCTCGGCCGCGGTCTCGGAGGAGAGCGGTCCGATCCGGGCCTCGTCGCTGCTCGGGTCGCTCGGCTCCACGGCCTGCAGGGCCGACGTGAACCGCTCGAGGAACGGCTCGTAGAGGTCGTCGACGACGACGAAGCGCTTCGCGGCGTTGCAGGACTGCCCGGTGTTGTCGAGCCGCCCCGCAACGGCCGCCTCGACCGTGGCGTCGAGGTCGTCGGTGGAGAGCACGAGGAACGGGTCCGAGCCGCCGAGCTCGAGCACGACCTTCTTCAGGTGCTTGCCCGCGATCGCGGCGACGGCCGACCCGGCCCGCTCCGA
Organism: Amnibacterium sp. CER49; assembly: GCF_029846255.1. GTDB lineage: Bacteria > Actinomycetota > Actinomycetes > Actinomycetales > Microbacteriaceae > Amnibacterium. The sequence goes on from NZ_JARVWQ010000002.1 coordinate 956,787, forward strand.
GCCGGTGAGCGAGACGCCCTGGATGCGCGGATCGCCGATGACCTGCTCGATCTGCTCGTTGGTGGCGTAGATGTTCACGTACGCGCCGTCGGGGAAGCCCGCGTCAGTGAACATCCGCTCGATCGCGGCCGCCGACTCGGGGCACTGCGGCGCGTGCTTCAGGAGGATCGTGTTGCCGATCACGAGGTTCGGCGCCGCGAACCGGGCGACCTGGTAGTAGGGGAAGTTCCAGGGCATGATCCCGAGCAGCGCGCCGACGGGGCTCGTGCGGATGACCGCGTCGCCCTCGCCGAACGACAGCTCGATCGGCTGGTCCTTCACGAGGTCGGGGCCGGTGTCGGCGTAGTAGTCGATGATGTCGGCCGCGAAGCCGACCTCGTCGCGGGCCTGCTGCAGCGGCTTGCCCATCTCGCGCACGGCGATGCGCGCGAGCTCCTCCTGGCGGTCGCGGTGCAGCTGCGCGACGCGGCGCAGCAGGTCGGCGCGCTCGGCCGGCGTGCTCGTGCGGCCCCAGCCCTTCGCGGCCGCGGCGACGCGGGTCAGCGCGTCCTCGAGGCCGGCGGCGTCGATCTCGGGGTACTCCGCGACCTGCTCGCCGGTGGCGGGGTCGACGACGGCGTAGATGCTCATGCGTGCTCCAGGGTGGGGACGGTCTGCCCGGCGGGACGGCCGCCGAGCTCGTTCGATACTGCCGCAGCGGTGGCGTGGCCGACACGGATCGCCCCGTCGACGTGCTGGTAGCCGTGGCCGGCGAGGTCGCTGCTCGAGAACCGGATCGGGCCGACGGGCGCGCGCAGGTCGGCGCCGTAGCGGGCGAGGCCGCCGAGGTCGAAGCTCGCGGCGTAGGCGCCGCGGGTCCAGTCCTCGACGCCCCAGTCGCTCTCGTAGTAGACGACGGGGTTCAGGGCCCGCTCGCCGTAGTAGTGCGACAGCGAGGTGAGGATCTGCTGCCGGCGCTCCTCGGCCGACAGGGCGAAGACGCGGTCGGCGGCCTCGTCGGAGACGAAGCCGACGAGCGTGCCGCGGGTGTCGCCGTGGTTCGTGTTGTCGTACGCCTCGTGCACGAGCTCGTACGGGCTGAACGCCGTGCCGGACAGGCCGTCCTCGCGCCAGAACGGCGTCTCGTAGACGGCGTGCACCTTGATCACGAAGCCCATGGAGAGGTGCTGGTGCAGCTGCTGCTGCCGGCGCGGCAGCGGCGGCTCGAAGCCGATGCGGGTGATGAGAGTCGGCGGCACGGCGAGGATCGCGCGCTTCGCGTGCACCTCGAGGTCCTCGGTGATCACGACGACGCCCTGCTCGTCCCAGCGCACGGTGCGCACCGGCTGGTTCAGGTGCACCTCGTCGCCGAGCCGCTCGGCGAGCAGGATCGGCACCTGCTGCAGGCCGCCGACGACGCGCTCGTCGAGGATGAAGTCGGCGTCGACGAGGTTGCTGAAGCTGCCCGCGGACGCGGCCATGAGCAGCGCCTGCAGCGCCGAGAACGCGTGCGCGGGCTTCGTGAGCATGGCGCCCGCGATGAAGAGGCCGATGTTGTCGCGCGCCTCCTGGTCGTCGGTCTGCTCCTCGAGCCAGCGCGCGAACGACACCCGGTCGAGCTCGACGGCGCGCGGATGCGCCCACGGCTGCTCGGGGTCGACCTCGGCCACGAGGGCGTCGAGCTGCTCGATGAGGCGGACCATCTCGCGCTCGGTCTCGGGCTTCACGGGGAAGATCTCGCCGGTGAAGCGGGTGAGGTGGCCGTCCTTCGCGATGTAGACGCTGTCGCCGTCGCGGTAGCGCTTGTACGTCTCGAGACCGAGGTCGTTCAGGGTGGCCTTCAGCGCGTCCTGGTCGGGCGACACCCACTGGCCGCCGATCTCGAGGATCGCGCCGTCGATGTCGTCGGTCTTGAGGCGCCCGCCGACGCGCTCGCGCGCCTCGAGGACGGTGACGGAGTAGCCGGCGGCGACGAGGTCGGTCGCTGCCGTGAGGCCGGATGCGCCGGCGCCGACGACGACCACGTCGCGGTCGATGCGGTTCACGTGTGTTCCTTACTTCGACGCCGGCAGAGCCGGCGCGGTGCTGTCGGGGATGAGGCTGTACTTCGTCGTCAGGTACTCGAGGATGCCCTCGGCGCCGCCCTCGCGGCCGAACCCCGACTCCTTGACGCCGCCGAACGGGGCGGCGGCGTTCGAGACGACGCCGGTGTTGATGCCGACCATGCCGGTCTGCAGCCGCCGGATGAGGCGGTGCGCGCGGGCGAGGTCGCGGGTGTACGCGTAGGCGACGAGGCCGTACTCGGTGTCGTTCGCGAGGCGCACGGCCTCGTCCTCGTCGTGCACGGGCACGATCGCGACGACGGGGCCGAAGATCTCCTCGCGGAGGATCGCGCTGCCCGGTCGCACGCCGGTGAGCACGGTCGGCTCGAGGAAGAGGCCCTCGCCGCGCCTGCCGCCCGTGACGAGCGTCGCGCCGCGCGCGACCGCGTCGTCGACGAGGGCGAGCGCCTTCGTCACCGCGGCGTCGTTGATGAGGGGGCCGATGCCCACCCCCTCCTCGGTGCCCGGACCGAGTCGGAGCGCCCGGATGCGCTCGGTGAGCCGGCCCGTGAACCCCTCGACGAGCGACTCGTGCACGAGGAACCGGTTCGCGGCGGTGCAGGCCTGCCCAATGTTGCGGAACTTCGCGAGCATCGCGCCGGCGACGGCCGCATCGAGGTCGGCGTCGTCGAGGACGAGGAACGGCGCGTTACCGCCGAGCTCCATCGACACCCGCAGCACGTGCTGCGCCGCCTGCGCGATCAGCCGCCGGCCGACGGCGGTGGAGCCCGTGAACGACAGCTTCTTCAGGCGCGGGTCCGCGAGCAGCGCCGCCGTGATGCCTGCGGCGTCCGTCGTCGTCACCACGTTCACCACGCCGGCGGGGACGCCCGCCTCCTGAAGGAGCGCGGCGAACCGGAGCGTCGTCAGCGGGGTGAGCTCGGACGGCTTGATCACCACGGTGCAGCCGGCCGCGAGCGCGGGCGCGATCTTCCTCGTCGCCATCGCGAGCGGGAAGTTCCACGGGGTGATCAGGTAGCAGGGCCCGACCGGGTCGTGGCTGACGAGCACCTGACCGGTGCCCTCGGGGTTCGATCCGGCGGTGCCGCGGATGCGCACGGCCTCCTCGGCGAACCAGCGCAGGAACTCGGCACCGTAGGCGACCTCGCCGCGGGACTCCGCGAGCGGCTTGCCCATCTCGAGCGTGATGAGCAGGGCGAGCTCGTCGCGGTGCTCCGTGACGAGCTCGAAGGCGCGCCGGAGGATCTCGCTGCGCGCGCGCGGCGCGGTCGCCGCCCAGGACGCGGCTGCGGAGTCGGCCGCCTCGAGCGCGGCGAGGGCGTCGGCGGGGGTCGCGTCGGCGATCGCGGCGAGCACGTCGCCGGTCGCCGGGTCGGTGACCTCGATGCGGCCCGAGCCGCCACCGGGGGTCCACGAGCCGCCGATCAGCAGCCCGTCGGGCACGGCGGCGAGCACGGCGTCCGCCGCCTCGGTGCGGGCGGGTGCGGTGAGGGTCACGGGTACAGCCCCCGCAGCCGGTGCGCCTCGGCGACCCGCTCGACCGCGAGCACGGTCGCCGCGGTGCGCAGGCTGAGGTCGCGTGCCTGCGCGGTGCCGGCGACGGCGTCCCACGCGGCGAGCATGCGCGACTCGAGCTTCGCCTCGACCTCCTGCGCGTCCCACCAGTAGGCCTGGTTCGCCTGCACCCACTCGAAGTACGACACGAGCACGCCGCCGGCGTTCGCGAGGATGTCGGGCACGACGAGCTGGCCCTGCTCGGCGAAGACCCGGTCGGCGGCGCCCGTCGTCGGGCCGTTCGCGCCCTCGACGATGACCGGGGCGGTCACCCGGGCGGCGTTCCCCTCGTGCAGCACGCCCTCGAGTGCGGCGGGCACGAGCAGCTGCACCGGCAGCTCGAGCAGCAGGTCGCGGTCGAGCGCGTCGGCGCCCGGGAAGCCGACGACGGAGCCGGTGCGGTCGACGTGGTCCGAGAGCGCCTCGACGTCGAGGCCCGAGGTCGCGGTGACGGCGCCGTACTGGTCGCTGACCCCGACGACCTGCACGCCCGCCTCGGCGAGGAAGCGCGCGGTGTCGCGGCCGACCTTCCCGAAGCCCTGCACGGCCGCCGTGGCGCCGTCGATGCGGATGCCGCGCGAGCGGAGGGCCGCGAGGGCGATGTGGACGACGCCGCGTGACGTGGCGCTCGCGCGGCCCTGCGAGCCGCCGAGGCTGATGGGCTTGCCCGTCACGATGCCGGGCACCGTGTAGCCGGAGTTCACCGAGTAGGTGTCCATCATCCAGGCCATCGTGCGCTCGTCGGTGCCGACGTCGGGCGCCGGGATGTCGCGCTCCGGACCGATGATCGGCAGGATCTCGCTCGTGTAGCGCCGCGTGACGCGCTCGAGCTCGCCGGCGGAGTGGCAGCGCGGGTCGATGTTCACGCCGCCCTTCGCGCCGCCGTACGGCACGTCGAGCAGGGCGCACTTCCACGTCATCCACATGGCGAGCGCCCGCACCTCGTCGAGCGTCACGTGCGGGCTGTAGCGGAGACCGCCCTTCGCCGGTCCCCGCGAGACGTTGTGCTGCACGCGGTAGCCGGCGAAGAGGTGCACCTCGCCGTCGTCGGCGCGGAGCGGGACGGCGACCGTGAGCTCGCGTCGCGGGGTCGCGAGCATCGCATGGAGGCCCTCGTCGTACCCGAGCAGCTCCGTCGCCGTCGCGAGCTGCGCGCGGGCGTCGTCGAGGGCGCTCGGCGCGGGCGCCTCGAGCGTCGGGGTGCTCATGCGGCGCGCACCGTCTCCACGAGCAGGTCGAGGGCCTCGGCGAGCAGCTCCTCGGGGATCGTGAGCGGCGGCAGCAGGCGGATCACGTTGCTGTCGGTGCCGCAGGTGAGCACGATGACGCCCTGCTGGTGCATCCGCTGCGCGACGCGGGAGGTGAGCGCCGCGTCGGGCTCGGTGGTGCCGGGCACGACGAGCTCGATGGCCTGCATGGCGCCGCGGCCGCGCACGTCGCCGACGCGAGGGTCGTCGGCCCGCAGGGCGCGGAGGCGCTGCTGGATCATCTCGCCGAGGCGCTGGGCGCGGTCGGCGAGGCGGTCCTGCTCGAACGTCTCGATCGCCGCGAGCGCGGCGACGCAGGCGAGCGGGTTGCCGCCGTAGGTGCCGCCGAGGCCGCCCTTCTGCGCGGCGTCCATGAGCTCGGCGCGGCCGGTGACGGCCGAGAGCGGCAGGCCGCCGGCGATGCCCTTCGCGGTGACGACGAGGTCGGGGACGATGCCGAACTGCTCGCTCGCGAACATGGTGCCGGTGCGCGCGAAGCCGGTCTGCACCTCGTCGGCGATGAACACGACGCCGTTGCTCTGCGCCCAGTCCGCGATGCCCGGCAGGAAGCCGTCGGCGGGCACGACGAAGCCGCCCTCGCCCTGGATGGGCTCGATGAGCACCGCGGCGAGGTTCTGCACGCCCACCTGCTTCTCGATGAGGTGGATGGCGCGCTCGGCCGCCTCGGCTCCCGACAGGCCGTCGCGGAACGGGTAGGACAGCGGCACCCGGTAGACCTCGGGCGCGAACGGGCCGAACCCGTTCTTGTACGGCTGGTTCTTCGCCGTGAGCGCCATCGTGAGGTTCGTGCGCCCGTGGTAGGCGTGGTCGAAGACGACGACGGCCTGCTTGTGCGTGGCCGCGCGGGCGATCTTCACCGCGTTCTCGACGGCCTCGGCGCCCGAGTTGAAGAGGGCGCTGCGCTTCTCGAAGTCGCCGGGGGTGAGGCGGTTGAGCGCCTCGCAGACCTCGACGTACGAGTCGTACGGAGCGACGGTGAAGCAGGTGTGCGTGAAGCGCTCGACCTGCTCCTGCACGGCGGCCACCACGCGGGGCGCCGCGTTGCCGACGCCGACGACCGCGATGCCGGAGCCGAGGTCGATGAGCGAGTTGCCGTCGACGTCGACGACGACGCCGCCGCCCGCAGCCTGGACGAAGACGGGCACGGTCTCGCCGACCGCGGCCGACACGGCCGCGGCGCGGCGGGTGAGCCACTCGCGCGAGCGCGGGCCGGGGATCTCGGTGACGAGGCGGCGCTCCTGCGGCAGCTCGGGGCCGCCGCGGCCGGTCGAGGTGGGCTGGTCGAGCAGCGTCATGGCGAGCATCCCCTTGCAGTCGGTACGTCGCTCCCGCCGGATCTCGGCGGTGAGACCCGTCCAGGGTAGGCCGGTCGCCTGAACGTCACCCATGGCCCGTCGGGCGATCCCGACGTGTACTTTCGCCGCTTTGTACAGCACACTGATGCGGTGCCCACCGCAGTGCGCGACCTCCTGTCGAACCCCGCCCTCGCCCTCGAGCTGCTGACCGACGAGTCGCGCCTCCCGACCTCCGCCCTCGACGCCGCCGTCGTGTGGGTGCACAGCTCGGACCTGCCGGACCCCACTCCGTTCCTCGAGCCCGGGCACGTGCTGCTCACGGGCGGCAGCCAGTTCGTGGGCCGACCCGAGGAGGCGGTCCGCACCTACGTCGGGCGGCTCGCCGACCGTGGAGTCGTCGCGCTCGGCTTCGGGTCCGGCCTCGCGCTCGACGGGCCGCCGCCGGCGCTCGTCACGGCCTGCTGCGCGGCCGGCCTCCCGCTCTTCGCGGTGCCGTATCGGATCCCGTTCATCGCGATCGCGCAGCACGCCGCCGAGCTGGTGGCCGAGGAGGCCAACGAGCGGCGCAACTGGGCGCTGAAGGCGCAGCGGGCGATCTCGCTCGCCGCGCTGAAGCCGAACGGGCTCGCGGCGACGCTCGCCGAGGCGTCGCGGCAGCTCGACCGCTGGGTCATGCTGCTCGGCACCGGCGGCGTCATGGACCGGGCGCACCCCGCGGACCCGGGCGAGGAGGTGCTCGCCGTCGTGCGCGAGGAGGCGGCCCTGCTGCTGAAGCGGCGCCGGCGCAGCAGCGCGAGCGTCGAGACCGGCGGCGAGCACGTGCTGCTGCAGACGCTCGGCTCCGGGCAGACGCTCCGGGGCGTGCTCGCGGTCGGTGGCGCCGCGCGGCTCGACGACGCGGGCCAGCAGGTGCTCGACGGCGTAGTCGCGATGGCGGCCCTCGCGCTCGAGGCGAGCCACGAGCTCGACCGCGCCCGGTCGCTGCTCCGGACCGGCCTGTGGCACGCGCTGCTCGCGGGCGAGGTCGAGCTCGTCCGGCAGGTCGCCGAGGAGGTGTGGTCGCCGCTCCCGGCGGATCCCGTGGTGGTCGCGCTGCTGAAGCCCGAGGGCGTCGCGGTCGAGGCGATCGAGGAGCTGCTCGAGGCCCGGGCCGCCGACCGCCCGGGCTCCCTGTTCTTCGCGGCGTTGCCGTCCGGCATCGCGCTCGCCTGCTCCCCCGCCGCAGGCGACCTGCCGGAGCTGCTCGTCGAGGCCTTCGAGGTGACCGTCGGGGTCTCCGCCCCGGTCCCCCTCGACGCGCTGCGTCGCGGGCTCGAGCAGGCGCAGGAGGCCCTCGAGCGCACCCGGCCCCTCGCGCCGCGGGTCGTCACGTTCGACGAGCTGACGCGCGACGGGGTGCTCGCGCTGCTGACCCGGATGGACGTCACGCGCGTCGCGGAGGCGATGCTCGAGCCGCTCACCGCGTATGACGACGAGCACGGGGCGGCGCTCGTGCCGACCCTCCGCGTGTGGCTCGAGCACGACGGCCACGCCGAGCGGGCCGCCGCGGTGCTCGGCGTGCACCGGCACACGCTCCGCGCGCGCATCCAGCAGTGCGCGCGCCTGCTCGGCCGCGACCTCGACGAGTTCGCCGCCCGGGCGGACGTCTGGGCGGCGCTCCTCGCGCTCGACGCGCCCGTCCGGGCCGCAGCGGCCCGCTAGCGCCGGGCCCGGCCTAGATGCGGCCGCCCGCCGCATCGCCGCCGAAGCGCTGCGCGAGCCAGACGGGCACCACCGCGACCACGGTGAGCACCGCGGCCACCACGTTCACGACGGGCGCCTGGTTCGGCCGGAACAGGTTGCCGAAGATCCAGATCGGCAGGGTCTGCACCGTCGGGCCCGCGGTGAACGTCGTCACCACGATCTCGTCGAAGCTGAGCGCGAAGGCGAGCAGGGCACCCGCGACGAGACCGCCGCGCAGCAGCGGGAATGTGACGTGCCGGAAGGTCTGCCAGGTGCCGGCGCCGAGGTCCGCCGACGCCTCCTCGAGCGAGGTGCCCATCCGCCTGAGGCGCGCCTGCACGTTGTTGAACACGATGACGATGCAGAACGTCGCGTGCCCGACGATGACCGTGCCGAGGCCGAGCGTCACCCCGTAGGGACCGAGGAACGAGGTGAACGTCGCGTTCAGCGCGATGCCCGTGACGATGCCCGGGAGCGTGATCGGCAGCACGAGCAGGAAGCTGATCGAGCGGCGCCCGAAGAACCGGTGCCGCTGCACGGCGAAGGCGGCCATCGTGCCGAGCACGAGCGCGATGGCCGTGGCGGCGAGGCCGGCGACCACCGAGGTGCCGAGCGCGGCGAGCGCGCCCTGGCTGCTCGCGGCGGCCGCCCACCAGCGCAGCGTGAGACCGCTCGGCGGGAACCCGAAGGTGCGCGACGCGTTGAACGAGTTCAGCACGACGAGCGCGAGCGGCACGTAGAGCGCGGCGAGGGTGAGCACCGCCCAGACCGTGAGCGTGCGGCGGAGGCCGGACGACAGGCGCATCAGACGTTCTCCAGGGCGCCGGTGCGGCGCATCGCGACGAGGTAGAGCACGATCGCGACGAGCGGGATCAGCGACAGCGCGGCGGCGAGCGGCTGATCGTTGGCGGTGACGAGCTCGCCGTAGATGATGTTGCCGAGCATCTGCGTCTTGCCGCCGACGATCGTGACGGCGATGTAGTCGCCGAGCGACAGCGAGAAGGTGAAGATCGACCCGGCGGCGACCGCGGGGAACACGAGCGGCAGCACCACCCGCCGCAGGGTCGTGAATCCGGAGGCGCCGAGGTCCGCGCTCGCCTCGAACAGCGAGTCCGAGACCCGGTCGAAGCCCGCGAACACCGGGATCACCATGTAGGGCAGCCACAGGTAGGCGAGCGTCAGCACCGTCGCGGTGATGCCGTAGCCCGGCGTCGCCCCGCCGAGGACGAACGAGAGCGGTCCCGACGGCGACAGCAGCACGCGCCACGCGTACGCCTTGACGAGGTAGCTCGCCCAGAGCGGCGTGGTCACCGCGACGACGAGGGCGAGCCGCGCCGCAGGGCGCGCGACCTTCGCCATGAAGAGCGCCATCGGGACGGCGACGACGGCGTCGATCAGGGTGACCCCGAGCGCGACGAGCACGGTGCGCAGCGTCACCTGCCAGTAGAGGCCGCTCCCCACGACCTCGAGCAGGTTGCCGCTCGTGTAGACGGGCACGACGGCGCCCGTGAACGTGTTCGTGCTCCAGAACGCCGAGAGCAGCAGCACCGCCATCGACCCGAGGTAGGCGATGACGAGCCAGGCCATCGGTGGCAGGAGCAGTCCTGCGAGGCGCGCCCGCGAGCCGGCGGAGTCGAGCGGCGATCCGCTCCTCCGCCGGCCCGCCGGCAGGGTCACCCCTTGATCTGCTGCCACTTCGTGACCCACTCGGAGTAGTCGGTGCAGCCGTTGCCGGAGCCGTCGACGCACTGCTTCTGCGGCGTGGTCCAGTAGTGGATCCTCGACGCGTACGCGGCGTCGGTGGCGTGGTAGGTGGCGCAGAAGGACTTGTCGCTCGTCTCGGTGCACGCCTTCGTCTGCGCGGGCGCCTCGCCGAACCACTCGGCGACCTGCGCGTTCACCTTCGGCGACGTGATCCAGTTCATCCACCGGTACATGCAGTTCGGGTGCTTCGCCTTGCTCGACACCATCCAGGTGTCGGACCAGCCGGTCGCGCCCTCCTTCGGCAGCACGGTGGCGACGGGCACCTTCTTGTCCGAGGCGATGAGGTTCGCGATCACCTGCCAGGTGGTCCCGACCTCGGTGCTGCCGGACTCGAACGCCTGGACCGCCTTCGTGTAGTCGGCCCAGTACTCGCCGACGTTCGCGTTCTGCTGCTTGAGGAGCGTCACCGCGGCGTCGAGCTGCTTCTCGGTGAGCGAGTACGGGTCCTTGATGCCGAGCGACGGGTTCGTCCGCATGAGGTAGAGGGCGGCGTCGGCGATGTAGATCGGCGAGTCGTAGGCCGTGACCTTGCCCTTGTAGGGGCCCGCCTTGTCGAACACCACGCTCCACGAGTCGGGCTTCGGCGTCACGACCTTCGGGTTGTAGAGCAGCACGTTGGCGCCCCAGCCGTGCGGGATGCCGTACATGGTGCCCTTCACCGAGTTCCACGCCTTGTTCTTGAGGAACGACGAGATCGAGGCGTAGTTCGGCACGAGCGAGGTGTTCACCGGGGCGACGTCGCCCGCGTAGATGAGGCGCAGCGTCGCGTCGCCGGAGGCGGAGACGCCGTCGTACTGCCCGGTGCGCATGAGCTGCACCATCTCGTCGGAGGTGTTGCCGATCTTCACGTTGACGTGGCAGCCGGTCTGCTGCTCGAAGGGATGCACCCAGTCGACGGTCTTGTCGTTCGAGCCGTCCTCGGCGTAGCCGGCCCAGGCGATGATGTTGAGCGCGCCCTCGCCCGCGCCGAGCTTCTTCAGCTCGGCGACCTTCGGCGGCTGGGCGCCGCCGGTGCCGCCCGCGGAGCCCCCCGAGGTGGTCGTGGCGGTGGAGCAGCCGGTCAGCGCGACGGCGAGCACCATCGAGGCGGCGAGCGCCGTGCGGCGCAGCAGGGTTCGGGTCATGTCGGACTCCTCTTCGAGCGGACGGTTCAGGAGGCGAGCGCGTGCACGGCGGACTCGTGCCACGCGAGGACGACTGGGGCGCCGCGCGTCAGGTCCGGCAGCGCGTCGGCCTCGGCGTTCAGCAGCACGGCGGCGAGGGTGGTGCCGGCTGCGTCGACGAGGACGCGGGTGGTGGCGCCGGCGTAGACGACCTCGGCGATCGTGCCGGAGACGCGCCGCGCCTGAGGCGGCACGGCGGCGTCGGGACCGAGCACCGTGATCTTCTCGGGCCGCACCGCGTGCACGCCCTCGCGGTCGAGCAGCGCCTGAGCGACCCGGCCCTCGAGGATGTTCGAGGTGCCGACGAACTCGGCGACGAACCGCGACGCGGGCCGCTCGTAGACGTCGGCGGCGTCGCCGACCTGCTCGATGCGGCCCTGGTTGAACACCGCGAGCCGGTCGCAGAGGGTGAGCGCCTCGTCCTGGTCGTGGGTGACGAAGACGAACGTGATGCCGACCTCGCGCTGGATCGCCTTCAGCTCGACCTGCATCTGCTCGCGGAGCTTCAGGTCGAGCGCGCCGAGGGGCTCGTCGAGCAGCAGCACGCGGGGCCGCACGACGAGCGCGCGGGCGAGCGCGACGCGCTGCCGCTGGCCGCCGGAGAGCTGCACCGGGCGCCGGGCGCCGAAACCGGAGAGGCGCACCATCTCGAGCGCCTCGCCCGCGCGCTTCGTTCGCTCCGCGCGCCCGACGCCACGGACGCGGAGCCCGTACTCCACGTTCTGCTGGACCGTCATGTGCGGGAACAGCGCGTAGTCCTGGAACACGGTGTTCACGTCGCGCTTGAACGGCGGCAGCGCCGTGGCGTCGACGCCGCCGAGCCGGACGGTGCCCGCGGTCGGCTGCTCGAAGCCCGCGATCATGCGCAGCACGGTCGTCTTGCCGGACCCCGACGGCCCGAGCATCGCGAACAGCTCGCCGTCGGGGATCTCGAGGTCGACGCCGTCGACCGCGACGACGTCGCCGAAGGTCTTGCGGATGCCCTCGAGGGCGATCCCGGGCGAGGCGGGGCGCGCCTGGTCGCTCGTCACGGTGCTCCTTCGGACCGGTCCTGCCGCGGCGGCTCGCACCGCGACGAGGTCAGGGTAGGGCCAGCCGGGGGCTCGGCATCAGTCCGCGCAGTACACCTCCCGGATGGATGCGCTCCATCCGGGCCAGGCGGCTAGACCCCGCCGACGGTGCGCAGCTCACCGGCTGCGGCGCCCGTCGCGTCGACGGCGGTGACGACCACGAGCGAGCCGTACGGACCGCGCCACTCGGTGTGCGGCACGGCGTGCGCGTCCGGCGGCAGCACCGCCTCGGCGGCGAAGCCGTCCCCGTCGCGGCCGACCGGCACCTCGGCGCCGGCGACCGTCACCCGCACCTCGGCGGCCGAGCCCGCCGTGACGGTGCCGGCCACCGCGACGCGGATGCCGTCCGGGCCGGCCTCGGCCGTGGCGTCGACGGCGAGGCGGGGCGGCTCGGCCGAGCGACGGGAGGGCGACCGCGGCGGTGCGGCGATCCGATCACCCGGCAGGGAGGGGGTGCGCGGCGGGGCGGTGCGCCGTTCGCGGAGCGCCTCCGCGGCGGCGCCGAGCAGCAGGAGGGCGGTGTCGTCGAAGGCGCGGCCGAGGATCGTGAGGCCGACCGGCATCCCGATGTCGTCCATCAGCCCCATCGGCACGGTGACGGTCGGCAGGCCGAGGTGCCGGGGCACGAGGTTGCCGTTCGCCACCCAGACGCCGTTGCGCCACGCGTCCTCGGCCGATCCCTCGTCGACGTCGGCGTCGGCGCGGCCGACGTCCGCGAGGGCGGGGAAGACGACGGCGTCGAGGCCGAGACGCGCCATCCACTCGTCCACGTCGACGCGCCGGGCCTCGTCGAGGCCGCGGAGCCCCTCGGCGAGCGCCGGGATGTCGGCGAGCGCCGGCACGCCCTGCCGCGCCCGGCCGACGTACTGGCCGATGTCGAAGTCGTACTCGCCGTAGCGGTCGGGCAGCGCGCCCGTCGCGAGCGGCGAGAGCAGCGCGGGGTCGGCGTCGGCGAGGCGGGAGAGCGCCGGGTCGCCGTTCGCCTGGAGGAAGTCGTCGAGTGCCCAGATCGACAGGTCCCAGAGCTCGCTCTCGAGGTACTGCTCGGGCACGAGGCCGCGCTCCACCATCGTCCGCGCGCCGGGGCGGTCGCGCTCGTAGTTCGACACCGCAGGGAAGTCGGTCTCGATCACCTCAGCACCCGCCGCCTCGAGGTCCTCGCGCATCCGCTCCCAGAGCGCGAGCACGCTCGGCCGGGTCCGGATGGGCTCGGTGGCCTCGTCGTCGCGGCCGATGTACATGCGGGGCACGCCGAGCCGCTTCCCGCGCAGCGCCCCCGGATCGGCGAGCGCCGCGTACGAGGCGGGGCGCAGCGCCGACGCCGGCGGGATCGGGATCCACGGCTGCACGCGCCAGAAGTCGCCGCGCGTGCGGTCGTCGTCGGCGACGAGCTCGTCGAGCAGCGCGAGCAGGTCCGCCATGGTGCGGGTGTGCGGCACGACGACGTCCATCGTGGGCACGAGCGGCCAGTTGCCCCGGATCGAGATCACCCCGCGCGACGGGGTGTAGGCGACGAGCGCGTTGCACGACGCGGGCGCCCGCCCGCTCGACCAGGTCTCCTCGGCGAGCCCGAACGCGGCCATGCTCGCCGCGGTGGCGACGCCGGAGCCGTTCGACGAGCCGGACGCGAACGCCGAGGAGAGGTACTCGGCGTTGTACGGGCTCTCCGCGCGGCCGTAGAGACCGCGCTGCATGCCGCCGTTCGCGAGCGGCGGCATGTTCGTGAGGCCGACGAGCACGGCGCCGCCCGCCCGGAGCCGCTCGATGGCGTAGGCGTCGGCGCCGGCGACGAGGTCGCGGAAGGCGGGCGACCCCGCTGCGACGACCATGCCCTTCGCGGAGTAGCTGTCCTTCGCCGTGAACGGGATGCCGTCGAGCGGCCCCAGGAGGCGTCCCGCCGCGCGGCGCGCGTCGGCGGCGCGGGCCTCGGCGAAGACCTCGGGGTTCAGCTCGACGACGGCGTTCAGCCTCGGGCCGGATCGGTCGTACGCGGCGATGCGGTCGAGGTAGCGGCCGACGAGCTCGACGCAGGTGAGGACCCCGGCGTCGAGGGCGGCGCGCAGGTCGGCGATCGACGCCTCGACGAGCTCGAAGGGGGCGCCGTCGCTCATCGCGAGACCCCCGCCGCCGGCTGCTGCTGGGTGATGCAGTGGATGCCCCCGCCGCGGGCGAGGATCGGCCGCGCCTCGACGGCGACGACCCGACGGCCGGGATAGACCGACTCGAGCACCTCGCGGGCGCGGCCGTCGGCGACGTCCTCGCCGTAGGAGCAGGCGACCACGCCGCCGTTCACGGCGAGATGGTTCACGTAGTTCCAGTCGACGAAGCCGTCCTCGTCGCGGATCCGGGCGGGTCCCGGCACGTCGACGATCGTGAAGGGCTCCCCCTCGGCGTCCACCGCGGCCTCCAGCACCTGGCGCAGCCCGCGGGTCACCTCGAAGTCCGGGTGCTCGCGGTCGTCCTGCCGGTGCACGAGCAGCATGCCGGGCGCGGGGACCGTGAGGATCATGTCGATGTGCCCGCGGGTGCCGAAGCGCTCGTAGTCGCGGGTGAGGCCGCGCGGCAGCCACACGGTGGTCGTCGTGCCGAGCGTGCGGGCGAGCTCCGCCTCGACCTGCTCCTTCGTCGCTCCGGGGTTCCGGTGCGGGTCGAGCTGCACGGTCTCCGTGACGAGGACGGTGCCGCGGCCGTCGACGTGGATCGCGCCGCCCTCCTGCACGAGCGACGACGGCACGACCTCGGCGCCCGCGGCCTCGCCGACGAGCCGGCCGAGGAGCGCGTCGCGATCCCACCGGGCCCAGTCCTGCGCGCCCCAGCCGTTGAACACCCAGTCGACCGCGCCGAGCCGGCCGTCCTTTCCCGTCACGAAGGTCGGCCCCGAGTCGCGGAGCCAGAAGTCGTTCAGCGGCGCCTCGAGCAGCTCGACCTCGGACGAGAGCATCCGCCGGGCCCGACCCCGCTCGACCGGGTCGACGAGCATGGTCACCGGCTCGAACTCGAGCACCGCGTGCGCGACGGCGGTCCACGCCGCGTACGCCTCGTCGGCCTCCGCCTGCGTCGCGCCGAGCGTGTCGTTCGGGCGCGGGAACGCCATCCAGGTGCGCTCGTGGCGCTCCGTCTCCGCCGGCATCCGCCAGTCCGCCATGGCACGCTCCCCGTCGAGTCCTGTTGACCATGCGATCAACAAAGGTGACGATACGGGCGCGGGGCGCGGGACGTCAACCGGCTCCGCCTCCTACGATGAGCGCCCGTGGACACCCGCCGCGCCGCCCGCAAGACCCCGGACGAGCGCGACGGCGAGATCCGGGGCGCCGCCCGGTCGATCGCCCTCGAGCAGGGGCTCGTCGCCGTGACGCAGCGCGCGGTGGCCGCCCGGATCGGGGTCGCTCCGGCGCTCGTCACGCACTACCGGTCGAGCATGGAGGGACTCGTCGTCGACACGTTCCGCGCGATCGTCGCCGCGGAGCTCGACGAGGTGCGGGGCGCCACGCAGCAGGGCACGGCGCGCGAGCGGCTCCGCGCGCTCGTCGCCACGGCGCTCGACCCCTCGCGCGACGCGGTGACCGCGGTCTGGGTCGACGCCTGGAGCCTCGGCCGCCGGAACGCCGCGCTCGCCGCGGCGGTGCGCGAGCAGGCCGACGCCTGGCAGCGGCACGCCGAGGAGCTCGTGACGACCGGGGTCGCCGCCGGCGAGTTCGCCGACGTCGAGCCCGCGCGGATCGCCTGGCTGCTGCTCGGGCTCGTCGACGGGCTGAACGCGCAGTCGGTGATCCACGACCGGCACGATCCGCGCCGGGCCGCCGTCGTCCTCAGCGCGGTCGAGCGGGAGCTCGGGGTGGCATCCGGGGCCTGACGCGCCGCGCGTCCGGCGACCTCTCGCGGAACCGTCGATCGCCTCCGAGCGAGCCGGTGCGACACTCGGGGAGCCGTCGCGGAATTTTTGCAGAGCGTGTAATCTTGCAATCACTGCAACCGTCGCCGCTTCCCGGCGCCAGGGGTTCGCCCCTCCTCGAGCCAGCACCGTCTCCGATCCGAATCGAAGGACGTCCGTGACCACCGTTTCCGCACCGCCCGCCGAGGCGCCGTCCGGCTCAGCCGTGATGACGCACCGGCAGATCCTGCTCGTCATCTACGGCCTGATGGCCGGCATGTTCCTCTCGGCCCTCGACCAGACGGTCGTCGGCACCGCGATCCGCACGATCGGCGACGACCTGCACGGGCTCGACGAGCAGGCGTGGGTGACGACGGCCTACCTGATCGTCTCGACGATCGCCACGCCGATCTACGGCAAGCTCTCCGACATCTTCGGGCGCCGCCCGCTCTTCATCTTCGCGATCACGGTCTTCGTGTTCGGCTCGCTGCTGGCGTCGTTCTCGACGTCGATGATGATGCTCGCCGGCTTCCGCGCGGTGCAGGGCCTCGGCGCCGGCGGCCTCATGTCGCTGCCGCTCGCGATCATGGGCGACATGCTCGCGCCCCGCGAGCGCGCGAAGTACCAGGGCTACTTCCTCGCCGTCTTCGGGGTCTCCTCGGTCATCGGTCCGCTCGTCGGCGGTCTGTTCGCCGGGGCCCCGCAGATCCTCTTCCTCACCGGCTGGCGCTGGGTGTTCCTCATCAACGTGCCGATCGGCGCGGGCGCGCTGCTCATGGTGCTCGCGTTCCTGCACCTGCCGCGCTTCGGCACCCGCAGCGTGCGCATCGACTGGTTCGGCGCCGCGGCCGTCGTCGCGACGCTCGTCCCGCTGCTCCTCGTGGCGGAGCAGGGCCGCACCTGGGGCTGGAGCTCGGCCGGGTCGATCGCCTGCTACGTGATCGGTGCGGTCGGGCTCATCGCGTTCATCGTCGTCGAGACGATCATGAAGGACGACGCGATCATCCCGCTGAAGCTGTTCCGCTCCCGGGTGTTCTCGATGTCGACGGTGCTCGGCGTGCTGGTCGGCTTCGGCATGTTCGGCGCGATGCTCACCCTCCCGCTCTACATGCAGATCGTCGTCGGCCTGTCGCCCACGGCGTCCGGGTTCGCCACGCTGCCGATGATCCTCGGGCTCATGATCGCCTCGATCGGCTCCGGCCAGATCATCTCCCGCACGGGCAGGTACCGCATCTTCCCGACCACGGGCACCGCGGCCATGGCCATCGGCTTCCTGTGGCTCACGACGATGACCATCGACAAGCCGCTCTGGTACGTGATGATCGGCATGTTCTTCGTCGGCCTGGGCCTCGGCCAGCTGATGCAGACGCTGACGCTCGCGAGCCAGAACGCGGTCGGCACCCGGGACATCGGCGTGGCGACCAGCGCATCGACGTTCTTCCGCCAGATCGGCGGCACGCTCGGCACGGCGATCCTGCTCTCGGTGCTGTTCTCGACCATGCCGGCGAACATCACCGCGGCGATGCAGAACAGGGCGACGCTCACGAGCGCCCTCGACGCGGCGCTCACCCCGTCCGTCGCGGAGGCGCCGAAGAACAGGGCGATCATGGACCAGCTCTGGACGAAGATCACCGACCCGATCAGGAGCAAGGTCCAGACGAACCTCGACACCGCGACCGCGAAGGTGAAGTCCGCCGTGAAGACGGCGGTCGGCACGCAGGTCGACGCGCAGGTGAAGCAGGCCGTCACGCAGAAGGTCACCGCCGCCGTGCAGGCCGAGGTGAAGGCCGGCGCGATCCCCGCGACCGCCGCGCAGTCGGTCATCCAGCAGCAGGTCGCCGCCGCCCTGCCGGCCGCCCAGCAGCAGGGGCAGGCGGCCGCCGCGAAGGCGCTGCCCGCCGCCACCGACAAGGCGCTCGCGACCGTGGCGAAGAAGGCCCACGCGAGCGTCGTGAACGGGAGGCTCGTCGTCGACTGGTCGAACGCGTCCGAGCGCTCGTACTACGTGGGCAGGATCGTCCCGACCATCGAGAAGCAGATCAAGAAGGGCACGAGCAAGGCCTCCAGCGCGTCGACGAGCACGACGAGCGACACGTCCTTCCTGAACGGCGCCGACCCGCGCCTGTCGAAGCCGTTCCTCACCGGCTTCAACAGCTCGGCGACCGGCATCTACTGGGTCGGCCTGATCGTGATCCTGATCGCCTTCGTCCTCTCCCTGTTCTTCAAGGTGCCGCCGCTGCGTCAGCGCTCCGCGCTGCAGGAGCAGGCGGACAACGCCGCCGCGAAGGACACGATCGAGGTCGAGGCGGGCAGCGCCGCCGCGACCGCGGGCGCCCACGTCGGGCCGATGGCCGGCTCGGTCGAGTCCGTCGACGACCACGCCCGGGTCTGAACCCGTCCCGCTGCCCCCGCCGGTCCTCGGCGGGGGCAGCGCCCTCCTCCATCCCGACCCTCGAAGGACCACGATGAGCAGCACCGCGCCGTTCGCCGAGACCGGCGAGCTGACCTGGCGGGAGCAGAAGAAGCTCCGCACCCGGCAGGCCCTGCACGAGGCAGCCCGGCGGCTGGTGCTCGCCGACGGCCTCGCCGTGACCGTCGAGGAGATCTGCGCCGAGGCCGGCGTCTCCCCCCGCACCTTCTTCAACTACTTCCCGTCGAAGGCGGCATCCGCCCTCGGCCTGCCCGACCTCGTCATCACCGACGAGCAGCGGGCCGCCTTCCTCGGCAGCGGCGGGAACATCGTCGCCGACCTCTGCGTGCTCGTCGGCGCGGTCTTCTCGGTCGCGACGGGCGAACGGCTCGCCGACAAGGCGGCCATGCGCGAGCTCGTGCAGCAGCGACCCGAGCTGAAGCCCGAGCTGTTCTCACGGCTCGCCGTCATCCGCCGCGGCTTCTTCGACATCGCCGCCGAGCGCACCGACGCGGAGCGCGCGCGGCATGCGGCGACCCTCGTGCTCGCGGCGCTCTCCGAAGCGATGGAGGGCGACGGCGACGGCGGGGCCGACCTCGGCGACCGACTGCTCGCGAGCGTGCGGGGCATGTGCGCCGTCGCGACGGAGCCCGCCACCCCGGCGCTGCCGGCGCAGCTCGCCGGCTGACCGGGCGGAGCGTCTCAGCGCTTCCTTCGGCGCGGGTGAGGAGCATCCCTCCCCGTGCAGTCGAACCGAACGAGAACGACGCCGCGCGCTCGCCGTGCCGAGCTGCGGCGGGGCACGCTCACGGCCGCCGGCCTCGTCGCGCTCGTCGGCCTGATCGTCGCGGGTCTCGCGCTCGACCACGCACGCACGGCGGCCGGCACGGGCCGTCCGGTTGCGAGCGCGTCCTCCGCCACGGCCGCGGCGCCGTCGCCGGCGTCCAGCGCGTCAGGAGCGCCCTCGGTCCACGGCGTCGTCCGGCAGGTGGTGATCCCGGCGCCGCGGTCGCACTTCGCGGCGCGCCCCGGGTACGTCTACCTGCCGCCCGCCGCGCTCCGGCCCGGGGCCGGCGCGTTCCCCGTGGTGATCGCCCTCTCCGGGCAGAGCCGCACCGCCGGGCCGCAGGACGTCGTGGAGCCGGGTCGGATCCCCACGATCATGGACCGCATCGCCGCCTCGCACGGCGGCCGGGCGCCGATCGTGGTGGTGCCCGACCAGCTCGGGCAGAGCAGCCACAACCCGATGTGCGTCGACTCCGCACTCGGGAACGTCGCCACCTACATCACCGTCGACGTGCGCGACTGGATACTGGCGCATCTCCCCGTCCGGCACGACCGGCGCTACTGGACCATCGCGGGGTTCTCCGAGGGAGGCACCTGCGCCATCCAGTTCGGCGCCGGCTACCCGCAGCTCTTCGGGTCGCTCGTCGACGTCTCCGGCCAGGAGGCGCCGACGAACGGCTCGCTCGCCCACACCATCGCCGTCGGCTTCGGCGGGAGCACCGCCGCGTACGAGCGGGCGACCCCCCTCGCGCTGCTGAAGGCGCACGCCCCCTATCCGGACACCGAGGCGCTCTTCACGGCCGGAGGCGCCGACCACCACTACGGCCGCATCGCACCGATGCTGAGCCGCGCGGCGGCAGCCGCCGGCATGCACGCGACCGCGAAGCTCTTCCCGGGGCTCACCCACAACTGGACCGTGGCGACCGACGGCTACACCTGGTCCTTCGACCGGCTGGTGAGCCGCTGGGGGCTCTAGACCCATCCCGCGGGGCGAGAATCGATCCGCCCCGAGCGAGGCCCGGCCGCCGGGTGTCAGCCGGCCGCCGGGCCTCCACCCGCGGCAGGTCGGGCGGAGCAGCCGCCTCACGCGCCGACCTCTGCGGCCGCCCGGCTCGCTTCGTGCTGCGTCCCACGGCCGGGCGGCGGCCTTCCCGCGCGGCTACAGGGCGTCGAACCCCAGTCCGCGGGCGATGATCCCGAGCTGCACCTCGGAGGTGCCCTCGCCGACCTCGAGGATCTTCGAGTCGCGGTAGTGCCGCGCGACGGCGTTCTCGTTCAGGTAGCCGTAGCCGCCGAAGATCTGCGCGGCGTCGCGGGCGTTGTCCATGGCCGCCTCGCTGCCGACGAGCTTCGCCATCGACGCCTCCGACTTGAACGGCTTGCCGTTCATGAGCTTGTGGACCGCGTCGTAGTAGGCGAGGCGCGCCGTGTGCACGCGGGCCTGCATGCGGGCGAGCTTGAACGCGATCCACTGGTTGTCGCCGATCGGGCGGCCGAAGACGGTGCGCTCCTTCGCGTACCGCACCGCCTCCTCGAGGCAGCCCTGCGCGGCACCGGTGCAGAGGGCGGCGAAGGCGACCCGGCCCTCGTCGAGCGTGGCGATGAAGTTCGCGAAGCCCCGGCCGCGGGCGCCGAGGATGTTCGACGCCGGCACGCGGACGTCGGTGAGCGTGAGCGGGTGGGTGTCCGAGGTGTGCCAGCCGACCTTGTCGTACGGCGCCTCCTGCACGAAGCCCTTCGCGGGCAGCGGCACGAGGATCGCGGTGAGCTCCTTCTTGACCGACCCGTCGGGGCGCACCGACTCCCCCGTCACGGCGGTGACGGTCACGAGCCGCGTGATCCTCGTCCCCGAGTTGGTGATGAACTGCTTGCGGCCGTTGATCACCCACTCGCCGTCCTCGAGCCGCGCGGTGGTCTGCGTGCCGCCGGCGTCCGAGCCCGCCTGAGCCTCGGTGAGGCCGAACCCGGCGAGCGCCCGGCCGCTCGCGAGCAGGGGCAGCCACTCCCGCTTCTGCTCCTCCGTGCCGACCCGGAGGATCGGCATCATGCCGAGGCCGACCCCGGCCTCGAGGGTGACGGCGATGCTCTGATCGGCGCGGGCGAGCTGCTCGACGGCGAGGCAGAGGGCGAGGTAGTCGCGGCCCCGGCCGCCGTACTCCTCCGGCACGGGCAGGCCGAAGAGGCCCATCTCGCCCATCGCGGCGATGATGTCGTAGGGCAGCTCGCGCTTCGTGTCGTACTCGTAGGCGGCGGGCGCGACGACCTCGTCGGCGAAGGCGCGCACCTCGTCCTGCAGCCGGGCGTGGAACTCGGGCAGCTCGAACCCGGGCGGCACCGCGTCGGTCCGTTCGGGCGGGGTCATGAGCGTCATGGCTTCTCCTTGTCGCAGGCGGGTCGCGCCCGGATCAGGCGGTGAACGCCCTCGCCGGGTCGGCGAGGAGTCGTCCGATCTCGGCGAGGAACAGGGCGCCCTGCTCCCCGTCGAGCACGCGGTGGTCGATGGTCAGGCTGAGGGTCACGACGTCGCGCAGCGCGATGCCGCCGTCGTGCTCCCACGGGCGGCGCGCGACGGCGCCGACGGCGAGGATCGCCCCCTCGCCGGCGTTCAGCAGCGGGGTGCCCCCCTCGACGCCGAAGACGCCGACGTTCGTGATCGTGATGGTGCTGCCGGCGAGGTCGGCCGGTGCGGTGCGGCCGTCGCGGGCGGTGGAGGTGAGCGCGGCGAGGCCGTCGGCCAGACCGGCGAGGTCGAGCTCCCCCGCGTCCCGGAGCACGGGCACGAGCAGCCCGCGCGGCGTTGCGACGGCGATGCCGAGGTGCACGGCGCGGCGGCGGACGATCGAGTCGCCGTCCCAGCGCGCGTTCACCGCTCGGTGCCGGCGCAGCGCGAGGCAGAGCGCGCGGGCGACGGCGGCGAGGAAGGTGACGCGCACCTCGCGGAACGCACGGTCCTCCTTCAGCCGGTCGAGCAGCTCGAGCGTCGGGGTCACGTCGACCGGAAGGAACATCGTGACCTGCGGCACCTGCGCGCTGCGGATCATCGCGTCGGCGGTCGCCTTGCGCACGCCGCGCACGGGGACGCGCTCCTCGTCGGCCTCGATCGCGGGGGACGCGCTCGGCGCGGCCTCGGCGGTCGGCTGCGCGCCGGCCGCCGCCCGTTCGACGTCCTCGCGCGTCACGAGGCCGTGGGGACCGGACCCGTGCAGCTCGTCGAGGCGGACCCCGAGGCGCGCGGCGAGCATGCGGACCGGCGGGGCGGCCAGGGTCCGGTGCTCCACCACGGCGACCGGTTCAGGGGCGGGCTCGGGCTCGGGCTCGGAGGTCTGCTCCAGCACCGTGGTGCCGCCGTCGACCGCCGGAGCGCCCTGCCGCCGCCTGCGCCGCCCGGACTCGGCGACCGCGCCGTACCCGACGAGGTTCGGCGGCGGCGCGTCGTCGCCCTCCGGGTCGTCGACCCGGAAGGCGAGCAGCGTCTCCCCCACCTGCACGGTGGTGCCGGGCTCGGCGTGGAGCCGCTCGACCACGCCGGTGTGCGGCGACGGCAGCTCGACCATCGCCTTCGCGGTCTCGACCTCGGCGATGATCTGGCCGAGCTCGACGGTGTCGCCCTCGGCGACGCGCCAGGCGACGAGCTCGGACTCGGTGAGGCCCTCCCCGAGGTCGGGGAGGCGGAACTCGCGGATCATGCAAACGCCTGCTCGCCGTAGCTCGAGGGCCTGCCGAGCGCGGCGTCGACGCCGTCGAGCACCCGGTCGAGGTCGGGCAGGTGGTGCCGCTCGAGCTTCGCGGGCGGGTAGGGGATGTCCCAGCCGGTGACGCGGACGACCGCGTGCTCGAGGTGGAAGAAGCAGCGCTCCGTGATGCCCGCGGCGAGCTCGGCGCCGATGCCGCCCGTCTGCGCCGCCTCGTGCACGACGACGGCACGGCCCGTGCGCCGCACCGACTCCGTGACGGCGGGCCAGTCGATCGGCGAGAGCGAGACGAGGTCGATCACCTCGAGCGAGAGGCCCTCCTCGGAAGCCGCCTCGGCGGCGTCGAGCGCGACCTGCACGAGGCCGCCGAAGGTGAGCACGGTGACGTCGGTGCCGTGGCGCAGGACGCGGGCGCGGGACATGCCGCCCGCCGCAGGGGCGCCGTCCGTCGCGACCTCGCCCTTCAGGTGGTAGCGGCGCTTCGGCTCGAAGAACAGCACCGGGTCGTCGCAGGCGACGGCCTCCTGGATGAGCGAGTAGGCGCTCTGCGGGTCGGCCACGCTCATCACGCGCAGGCCCGGGGTGTGCGCGAAGTAGGCCTCGGGCGAGTCCGAGTGGTGCTCCGCGGAGCCGATGCCGCCGCCGACCGGGATGCGGATCGTGATCGGCATCGTCACGGCGCCCTTCGTGCGGGCGTGCATGCGCGAGACCTGGCTCACGATCTGGTCGAACGCCGGGTAGACGAAGCCGTCGAACTGGATCTCGCACACCGGGCGGTAGCCGCGGTACGCGAGACCGACGGCGGTGCCGAGGATCCCCGACTCGGCGAGCGGCGTGTCCATCACGCGCTGCGGGCCGAAGTCGCGCTGCAGCCCGTCGGTGACGCGGTAGACGCCGCCCAGCTTGCCGATGTCCTCGCCGAGCAGCAGGACCTTCGGGTCGGCGGTCATCGCCTGCCGGAGGCCGGCACCGATCGCGCCGCCGAGGGTCATCGTCGCGCTCATCGCTCCTCCTCGAAGCCCTCGCGGTAGGCGAGGAACCGGGTCCGCTGCGCCTCGAGCACGGGGTGCGGCTCGGCGTAGACGTCGTCGAAGATCGACTCGCCGTCTGGCTCGCCGAGCGCCGTGCAGTCGGCCCGGAGCGCGGCGGCCGCGCGCTGCGCGGTGGCCGCGACCTCGGCGTCGACGTCGTCGGTGAGCGCGCCGGTGCCGCGCAGGTAGGCGGCGAGCCGCGCGACCGGGTCCTTCGCCTTCCACGCCTCGACCTCGTCGGCCGTGCGGTAGCGGGTGGGGTCGTCGGCTGTGGTGTGCGGCCCCATCCGGTAGGTGACGGCCTCGATGAACGACGGGCCCTCGCCGGCGCGGGCCCGCTCGAGCGCCTCGCGGGTGACGGCGAGCACGGCGAGCACGTCGTTGCCGTCGACGGTCACGCTCGGCAGCCCGAACCCCGCGGCGCGGGCGGCGATGCCGGTGGGCGCCTGTAGGCCGACGGGCTCGGAGATCGCCCACTGGTTGTTCTGGCAGAAGAAGACCACCGGAGCGCCGTACGTGACGGCGAACACCATCGCCTCGCTCGTGTCGCCCTCGCTCGTCGCCCCGTCGCCGAAGTAGCTGACGACCGCGGACGCGGCGCCGTCGTACTTCGCGCCGATCGCGTAGCCGGTGGCGTGCAGGGTCTGCGCGCCGATGATCACCTGCGGCGTCGCCATGCCGATGCGGTACGGGTCCCAGCCGGCCACCGCGATGCCACGCCAGACGCGGCAGAGCTCGGCGGTCGTCGCGCCGCGGACCCAGGCGACCCCGTGCTCGCGGTAGCTCGAGAAGACGAAGTCGTCGTGCTCGAGCGCGCGGGCGGAGCCGATCTGCGCGGCCTCCTGCCCGAGCAGCGGCGGCCAGAGTGCGAGCTCGCCCTGCCGCTGCAGGGCGGTGGCCTCCTGGTCGATCCGCCGGATCACGACCATGTCGGTGTAGAGCCCGAGCAGCGCGGCGTCGTCGAGGTCGGCGACGCGCGCCGCGTACTCGCCGGAGGTTTGCCGGACCCCGTCGGGCGTGAGGAGCCGCACGGTGCGGGGGTCGCCCCGATCCGGGGGGCTGCCCGTGCCCGTGTCGTGCGCGAGGAGTGAGGACATCCGCGACCGCCTTCGGTGCATCGGCCCGGCCGCCTCGTGGGCGGCCTCGGCATCCGGCAACGTCGCCGAATGCTTGCGCACGGTACGCCGCTGTGATCGGAAGGTGCAACGGGCCGCGCAAGGATGGAGCAGAGTGCGCAACCAAGGGCTAGCCGAGTGGCCGCTGCATGCACTACCGTCGCGCACTGTGCGCGATCTCGACGCCACCGACCTCAAGCTGCTGCTCGCCCTCGCGGAGAACCCGCGGGCGACCACCGTGGCGCTCGCCGACGCGCTGCGCCTCTCGCGGAACACCGTGCAGGCGCGCATGGCCCAGCTGGCTGCGGCGGGCGCGTTCCTGCCGTACGACCGCTGCATCGACTCCGGCGTGATCGGCTACCCCCTCGTCGCCTTCACGACCCTCCACGTGCGCCAGCAGATGCTCGCCTCGATCGTCGAGGAGCTCGCGACGATCCCCGAGATCGTGCAGGCGCACGGACTGTCGGGCGCGGCCGACCTGCTGGTGCGGATCGTCTGCCGCTCGGCCGAGGACCTGTTCCGCGTGAACGCGCGGATGCTCGCCGTGCCGGGCGTGGAGCGCGCCGAGACGGCGATGGGCATCAGCGAGGTGATCCCCTACCGGATCAGCCCGCTGCTGCAGCAGTCCCTCGCGGAGTAGGTCCGCGCACCTCGGCGACCCGAGTCGGTCGGCGCTCTCGAAGTCGCGCTCCGAGTCGCTCCGAGGTCGTCGCACCGACGCGAGCCGCGACCGGACGTCGCGGGGCACCCGCCTCAGCGCGAGGCTGGCCGCGCCGCCGCCCCGAGCAGCGCGTCCCGCGCCATCCCCGCGAGCACGGCCCGCACGTCGTCGGGACGGCCCTTCGGCAGGTGCGGCGTCGCGTTCAGCAGCCCGAACACCGCCGGCAGGCGCACCGCCCAGACCGGCGGCGGCACGTGCCCGTCGATGCGCCGCGCGACCTGCGTCCAGAGCTCGATGTAGCGCCGCTGCAGCGCGCGCACCCGGCGGTTGTCCTCCTCCGGCAGGCTCGCGAGGTCGCGGTCCTGCACCCGGATCACGTCGGGCTCGGACAGGGCGAAGTCGACGTGGAAGGCGATCAGCTCGTCGAGCGCGCGCCGCGGCTCGGACTCCTGCTCGACGACGGCGGTGGCGCCGGCGAGCAGCCGCTCGCTCGCCTCGACGAGCAGCGCCGCGAGCACCGCCTCCTTGCTCGCGAAGTGCTTGTAGAGCGCCGGCCCCGACACGCCGGCGGCGGCGCCGAGCTCCTCGACGGACACCCCGTGGAAACCGCGCGCGGCGAACAGCTGCGCCGCCGCGGCGAGGTACCGCTCGCGACGCTCCGCCTTCGCGGTGGCCCGCCAGGTCTGTACCACGTCCGCGATGCTACGCTCGGTTAGCGTCCGTTCACCGAAGAGCGACGTGGAGGGAGCAGCAGGCATGACGGTCCTCCCGACCGCGGCCACGCAGGGCGCGCCGTTCCAGGCGAACGCCGAGGCGCAGGCCGCGCTCGTCGCCGAGCTTCGGGAACGGCTCGAGCGCGTCGCGCAGGGCGGTCCGCCGAAGGCGCGCGAGCGGCACACCGCGCGGGGCAAGCTGCTCGCGCGCGAGCGCATCGACGAGCTGCTCGACCGCGGCAGCCCGTTCCTCGAGATCGGCGCGCTCGCGGCCTGGGGGATGTACGACGACGAGTGCCCGTCCGCCGGCGTCGTCACCGGCATCGGGCTCGTGCACGGCCGGCCCGTGATGGTCGTCGCGAACGACGCGACCGTCAAGGGCGGGTCCTACTACCCGATGACCGTGAAGAAGCACCTCCGGGCGCAGGAGATCGCGGCCGAGAACCGCCTCCCGTGCTGCTACCTCGTCGACTCCGGCGGCGCCTACCTGCCGATGCAGGACGAGGTGTTCCCCGACCGCGAGCACTTCGGCCGCATCTTCTACAACCAGGCGCGCATGTCGGCCGCGGGCGTCCCGCAGCTGTCGGTCGTGCTCGGCTCGAGCACCGCGGGCGGCGCCTACGTGCCCGCGATGAGCGACGAGAACGTCATCGTCGCGAACCAGGGCACGATCTTCCTCGGCGGTCCGCCGCTCGTGAAGGCCGCGACCGGCGAGGTCGTCTCGGCCGAGGACCTCGGCGGCGGCGACGTGCACTCCCGCGTCTCCGGCGTCACCGACCACCTCGTGCACGACGACCGCAGCGCGCTCGCGGTGCTCCGCGAGATCGTCGCCACGTTGCCGCCGCCCCCGCCGGCGCCCTGGGCGGTGCGCGAGCCCGTCGACCCGGTCGTACCCGAGGACGGGCTCTACGGCGTCGTCCCGGTCGACCTCACGGTGCCCTACGACGTGCGCGAGGTGATCGCCCGGCTGGTCGACGGCAGCGAGCTCACCGAGTTCAAGGCCGAGTACGGCCCGACGCTCGTCACCGGCTTCGCCCACCTCCACGGGCACCCGGTCGGCATCGTCGCGAACAACGGCGTGCTGTTCGCGGAGTCCGCGCTGAAGGGCGCGCACTTCGTCGAGCTCTGCGACCAGCGCGGCATCCCCCTGCTGTTCCTGCAGAACATCACGGGCTTCATGGTCGGGCGCGAGTACGAGGCCGGCGGCATCGCGAAGCACGGCGCGAAGATGGTCGCCGCCGTCGCGACCGCCCGGGTCCCGAAGCTCACCGTGCTCGTCGGCGGCTCGTTCGGCGCCGGCAACTACTCGATGAGCGGCCGCGCCTGCTCCCCCCGGTTCCTCTTCTCCTGGCCCGGCAGCCGCATCTCGGTGATGGGTGGCCCGCAGGCCGCATCGGTGCTGGCGACGCTGCGGCGCGACCAGCTCGAGGCGCAGGGGCAGGACTGGAGCGCCGACGACGAGGAGGCGTTCCGCGTGCCGATCCGCCGCCGCTACGAGGACCAGGGCAGCCCCTACTACGCCACCGCCCGGCTCTGGGACGACGGCGTCATCGACCCCGCCGACACCCGCACGGTGCTCGGGCTCGCCCTCGACGTCTGCGCCGGCGCGCCCCTGCCGCCCGCGTCCGCTCCCGTCTTCCGGATGTGACCGCCGTGTTCGAACGTGTCCTCGTCGCGAACCGCGGCGAGATCGCCTGCCGCGTGATCCGCACCCTGCAGCGGCTCGGGATCCGCTCGGTCGCCGTCTACACCGACGCGGACGCGGGCGCCCCGCACACGTCGCTCGCCGACGAGGCGGTCGCCCTCGGGTCGGACGGCTACCTCGACCCCGACCGCATCGTGGCCGCAGCCGTGCGCACCGGCGCCGACGCGATCCATCCCGGCTACGGCTTCCTCTCGGAGAACGCCCGCCTCGCCGCGGCCTGCGCCGAGGCGGGGGTCGTGTTCGTCGGCCCGTCGCCCACGGCGCTCGCGGTGATGGGCGACAAGATCCGCGCCCGCGAGCGGGTCGAGGCCTTCGGCGTGCCCGTCGTCGCCGGCGTCTCCCGTGCGGGGCTCACCGACGACGACCTCGTGGCCGCGATCGAGCGGGTCGGCCTGCCCGCGCTCGTCAAGCCGGCGGCGGGCGGCGGCGGCAAGGGCATGCACGTCGTGCGCTCCCCCGGCGAGGTGCGGCAGGCGCTCGCGAGCGCGCGCCGCGAGGCGGCGGCCGCGTTCGGCGACGACACGCTCTTCGTCGAGCGGTACCTCGACGCGCCGCGCCACATCGAGGTGCAGGTGCTCGCCGACGCCCACGGCACGGTCCTCACGGTCGCCGACCGCGAGTGCACCCTGCAGCGGCGCCACCAGAAGGTGATCGAGGAGGCGCCGTCGATCGACCTGCCCGCCGAGGTGCGCGAGCGGATGGCGCGCGACGCGCGCGCCGTGGCCGAGAGCGTCGACTACGTCGGCGCCGGCACCGTCGAGTTCATCGTGCCGGGCGGCGACCCCGGAGCGTACGCGTTCCTCGAGATGAACACGCGGCTCCAGGTGGAGCACCCGGTGACCGAGCAGGTCACGGGCCTCGACCTCGTCGCGCTGCAGCTGCACGTCGCCGCCGGCCTGCCGCTCCCGCTCGCGCAGGAGGACGTGCGCGTCACGGGGCACGCCATCGAGGCGCGCGTCTATGCTGAGGACCCCGCGACCGGCTTCCTGCCCACCGGCGGCCCGATCGCCGCGCTCGGCGAGCCCGGAGGCGACGGCGTCCGCGTCGACTCGGGCGTCGCCGCCGGCTTCACCGTGCCGCTCCTCTACGACCCCCTGCTGCTCAAGGTCGTGGCGACGGCGCCGACGCGGGCGGAGGCGCTCGCCCGGCTCACCGCCGCGCTCGAGCGGACCGAGGTGCTCGGCCCGAACACGAACGTGCCGTTCCTCGTGCGGCTGCTCCGCGACGAGGACGTGCGCGCCGGCCGGCTCGACACGGGGCTGATCGAGCGCCGGCAGGCCGAGCTGGCGGCGCCCGCCGAGGCGCCCGACGCCGCGGCGCTCGGCGCGCTCGTCTCATGGGCGCGCGAGCATGCCGCTCGCCCCGCGGGCGCCTGGGGCCGCACCGGCTGGCGGCTGCAGGGCGTCGCGGCATCCGTCTACCGGTTCGAGGGGTCCGCACCCGTCGCGGTGGTCCCCGCCCGCGACGGCCTCGTGGTGCGGGCCGGTGACGGCCCGGAACGGCGAGCGGCCGTGACGCTGCACGACGAGGTCGCCGAGATCGCGCTCGACGGCGTGCGCAGGGCGGTGCGCTGGGCGACGGACGGCCGGGCGCTGCTCCTGCTGGACGGCGGGGCGACGCACCGGCTCGTCGAGCCCCCGCCCGAGGCGCTCGCCGCGGCGGGCGCGGAGGCGGCCCCCGAGCTGCGGTCACCGATGCCCGGCACCGTCGTCGCCGTGCCGGTCGACGACGGCGCGGACGTCGAGACGGGGACGGCCGTCGTGGTCGTCGAGGCGATGAAGATGGAGCACGCCGTCCAGGCGCCGCTGCCCGGGACCGTCGAGGTGCTCGTGCGCGTCGGCGACCGGGTGGCGCGCGATCAGGTGCTGGCGCGGGTGCGGCAGCCGGTCAGGAGCGAGGCATGAGCGAGCGGGAGATCGTCCAGCGGGGGCTGTGGTTCGAGGAGCTCGAGGAGGACGTCCGCTATCTCCACAGCCCCTCACGGACCGTGACCGAGGCCGACAACGTGCTCTTCACCACGCTGACCGGCAACACGCAGTCGCTGCACCTCGACGCGGAGTGGGCGCGCTCGACCGAGTTCGGCGAGCGGCTCGTGAACAGCATGTTCACCCTCGCGCTCGTCGTCGGGCTCTCGGTGGCGCAGCTGACGCAGGGCACCATCGTCGCGAACCTCGGCTTCGAGGAGGTGCGCTTCCCGGCACCGGTGCGCGCCGGCGACACCCTCACCGCAGAGACGCGCGTGCTGTCGAAGCGGCTGTCGAGGAGCCGTCCCGGCCAGGGCGTCGTGCGCCTCGAGCACACCGCCCGCAACCAGCGGGGCGAGGTCGTGGTCGTCGCCGTCCGGTCGACCCTGATGCGGTGCGCGCCGGAGGGGTCGTGACCCCGCTCGGCCCCGCGCTGCTGTTCTGCCCCGCCGACCGGCCGGACCGCTACGCGAAGGCCGCCGCGGCCGCAGACGCCGTGATCCTCGACCTCGAGGACGCGGTCGCGCCCGACCGGAAGGCGGCCGCGCGGGAGTCGCTGCAGCAGGTCCGGCTCGACCCGGCCCGCACGATCGTGCGGGTGAACGGCGCCCGCACCCCCGACTTCGAGGCGGACCTCGAGGCGCTCGCCCGGACCCCGTACGAGCACGTGATGCTCGCGAAGGCGGAGGACGTCGGTGCGCTCGAGGCGCTGAGCGGACGGCGGGTGATCGCGCTCTGCGAGACCCCGGCCGGCGTCGAGCACGCCGCCGCGCTCGCGGCGGCGCCGCAGGTCGAGGCGCTCATGTGGGGCGCCGAGGACCTCGTCGCCGCGCTCGGCGGCTCGTCCAGCCGCTTCCCGGACGGCCGCTACCGCGACGTCGCGCGGGTGGCCCGCGCCCGGGTGCTGCTCGCCGCGGGCGCGACGGGCAAGGTCGCGTACGACGCGGTGCACCTCGACCTCGACGACGACGCGGGCCTCGCCGCCGAGGCCGAGGACGGGGCGGCGAGCGGGTTCGCGGGCACCGTCTGCATCCACCCGCGGCAGGTGCCGATCGTGCGACGGGCCTACCTGCCCTCGCCCGCGGCCGTGGCCGCCGCCCGCCGCGTGCTCGACGCGGCCGAGCGCGAGGAGGGCGTCTTCCGCCTCGACGGGCGGATGATCGACGGGCCGGTGGTCGCCCAGGCGAGGCGCATCGTGGAGCTCGCCGAACGGCGGTAGCGCAGAGGGGGCGCCGGCGGGCGCTTCGATGGGAGGAAGCCGCGCCCGCCGGCGCACGAGTCGACATGCAGGGGAACAGCGAAACGGGTCCGTCACGTCCGAACGCGTCGTCCGTGCCGTCGACCTGGCGGAGGTGGATTGGGTCTCCGTCGGCGGTGGGTGCCGCCTGGGACCGAGCGTAGCCACGAGGGACGGGGCGGAACCTCCCCCACTTCGGGCCGGAGGGCCACGGAAGGCGGGACGGAAGACGTGTTGCCCACGGCACGTCGGTGCTTGACTTCCGTCATGGCCTCGGAAGACCTGCGCGACACCGGCGTCTGGCGGTACCCGGCGATCGCCGCGTGCCTCGTCGCGGCGATCGCGCATCTCCCCGTCACGCCCTCGCACCTGCGAGAGGCGGCCTACCTCGGTGTGCTCTTCGTGCTCCTCGAGCTCGCCTGCGTCGCGCTGGCGCTGCTGCTGCAGCTCCGCTCCGACCGGCTCGTCGCCCTGCTCGTCGCCGGCCTCGGCGCTGCCGCGATCATCGCCTACGTCGTCAGCCGGAGCATCGGGCTGCCGCTCGTGCGGGACGACATCGGGAACTGGGCGGATCCGCTCGGCGTGCTCTCCGTGGCCGCCGAGGCCGCGATGGTCGGCTTCGGGGTGGCCGGCTGGTCGCATCGGCGCGAGGCACGACCCCTCGCCCGGCGCGCGGGGCTCGCCGGCGCGGCGGCGATCCTCGGGGCAGGGCTCGCGATGACCGTCGTGGCGGCGTCGGCCGACGTGGGTGCGGCGGGCACGGGCGGCATGGGCACCGCGGCGAGCGACTCGTACTGGGCCGCCGTCGGCGGCTCGGCCTTCTCGAGCGACGGCGTCACCCGGACCTACTACATCGAGGCGGACGAGGTGGTCTGGGACTACGCCCCCACCGGCTCGAACCAGGTGACGGGCAAGCCCTTCGACGACGTCGCCGCCACCTACGCGGTGGCGGGTCCCGGCCGCATCGGGCCGAAGTACCTGAAGTGCCTCTACCGCGGCTACACCGACGCAGCGTTCGCGCACCTGCGGTCGCGGCCCGCGAGCGAGCAGTACCTCGGCCTGCTCGGCCCGGTGATCCATGCGGCGGTCGGCGACACGATCAAGGTGGTCTTCAAGAACGAGTGCCCGTTCCCCACGAGCATGCACCCGCACGGCGTCTTCTACGCGAAGGACAGCGAGGGCGCGGGCTACAACGACGGCACGAGCGGCGCGGACCGGCTCGACGACGGCGTGCCGAAGGGCGGCACGCACACCTACACGTGGAAGGTGCCGCAGCGCGCGGGCCCGGGTCCCGCCGACGGCAGCTCGGTGATGTGGATGTACCACTCGCACACCGCCGAGGTCGCCGACACCTATGCGGGCCTGATGGGTCCGATGGTCGTCACCCGAGCGGGCCAGGCGCGGGCGGACGGGAGCCCGAAGGACGTCGACCGCGAGGTCTTCATGGAGTTCTTCATCGACAACGAGATGGCCTCGCCGCTGCTCGCCGACAACGTGAAGCGATACCTGAAGGCGCCCGTGTCACCCGATCTCCTGAACAGCGAGCAGTTCGCGGAGAGCAACCTCAAGCACTCGATCAACGGCTACCTGTTCGGCAACATGCCGATGCCCACCGTGCGGAAGGGGCAGCACGTCCGCTGGTACGTCATGGACATGGGTACCGAGGCCGACCTGCACACCCCGCACTGGCACGGCAACGACGTCACGGTGAACGGCATGCGGATGGACGTCGTCAGCCTCCTTCCCGCGGGCATGGTCGTCGCCGACATGGTGCCGGACGACGTCGGCACCTGGCTGTTCCACTGCCACGTGAACGACCACATCACGGCGGGCATGATCAGCCGCTACCGCGTCACGCGCTGACGGACCGGGGCGCCTCCGCTTCGGGCTGAGGCGGCCCGCCCTCAGCCCAGCCCGTCGGTGAGCGCACGGATCGCGACCTCGTCGCCGCCCTGCGCGGCCCGCCATCGCCAGTCCGCCGCCTCGGCGGTCCGGCCCTGCCGCTCGAGCAGCAGGGCGAGGTTCCACGCCGAGTACGCATCGCCCGCCGCGAACGCCCGGCGGTACAGCGCCTCCGCCTCACCGCCCCGGCCCTGCTCGTCGCGCAGGTTCGCGAGCGGCAGCATGCAGAGCACCGCGCCCGCGGCGACGCCCTCCTCGAGCAGCCGCTCCCCCTCGTCGCCCCGATCGGTGGCGGCGAGCAGCGCGGCGAGATCCGGCCGGGCCTCGGGATGATCAGCGAGGCCCGCGCGCAGCCATCCCTCGGCGGCCCCGTCCCCCGCCTCCCAGAGCCACGAGCCGACGATGCCCGCGGCGCTGCGGCGGTCCTCGCCCTCGAGGTAGGCGATCGCCTCCTGCATGCGCGCGATCGCCTCGGGCAGCCGCCCCGCGTCGTGCTCGAGCCAGGCGGCGTCGGTGTAGCCGGCGACGTAGCCGAGCTCCCACATGCGCTCGCAGACCTCCACGGCCTCGCCCAGGCGGCCCGCGGCGTCGAGGGCCTCCGCGTAGCGCCGGCCCGAGGGCCCGTCCTGCTCCCGGAGCCACGCGTCGCGGAACGCGCGCAGATCCGCGTCCTGCTCCCCGTCCCGCTCCCCCACGGCCCCGATCCCATCACGGTCCGCTAGCGTGCGGGACGCGGTGCCGCGAGCTGCGCGCCGGAAGCGGAGGCGGCGTGGCGGCGTGGATCGGTGGGCTGCCGCCGTCCGCGCACGACCGTGTCGCCCGCCAGCGCGCGAGCGCCGTCGCGGGCTCGCTGCTCTCGGCGCCGGCGGCCGCGGCGCTGCGCTCCGCGGGGCTCGCGCCCGTCGGCGAGGTGTTCGGCTGCCTCGTGATGCAGCTCGGCTGGGCGAGCTCGCCGTGCGGCTGGTGGCAGCCCGGCTGGTCCGCCGCCACCTGGTCGCCCGACTCCCCCGTCTGGACGACCGGCTCCCGCCGCGGCGGATACGCCGCCTTCGAGCCGTACGTGCAGGCCTTCGAGCACGCCTGGCACGGCGCGCTCGCCCGGCTGCTCGCCGAGGCCGCGGCGCTCGGCGCGGAGGGCGTCGTCGGCATCCGCATCGGCCGCACCCGTCTCGACGGTCAGGCGTGGGAGTTCAGCGCCCTCGGCACCGGGGTGCGCCGCGTCGACCCGACGCCGGAGAGGGCCGCCCCCGAATCGGTCTGGCACACCGACCTGTCGGCCGAGGACTGCGCCGCCGCGCTGCGCTCGGGGCTCCTGCCGCGCGGGCTCGCGCTCGGCCTGTCCATCGCGACGAAGCACGAGGACTACCGGCTGCGGCAGCAGCGGTCCGTCCTCCAGGGCAACACCGAGGTCGACGGCCTGAGCGAGCTGGTCGCCGCTGCCCGGGAGGACGCGCGCCGGCAGCTCGAGCGCCGCGCCGCCGCGCTCGCCCCGAAGGGCGGGACCCTCGTCGTCAGCGGGATGAGCCTCGGCGAGTTCGAGACGGCCTGCGGGCAGGAGGTCGACCTGCACGCGGAGTCGATCGTCGTGGGCACGGTGCTCGCCCCGGATCCCGCCGCCCGCAGCCGCACCCGCTCCGGAGCCGCCGTACTCCCCGTGATCCCGCTCTCGAGCGCCACCGACCGGCGCTCCTCCCGCCGCTTCTGACCTCGGAGAGACCCTCGATGACCGACCCGACCGGACCCGACCTCGCCGCCGTGCACCTGCCGCGCGACGCGGACGCCCGCCTCGCCGAGAACCGCACGCGGCTCTTCACCTCGGACCTCTCCGTCAACGAGTTCCTGCTCGTGAAGCAGGCGGGCTTCCGCCCCGTGGGTCTCGTGCTCGGCTCGAGCGTGTACCACGTGGGGCTGCAGCTGGGGCGGTGGAGCCGGAACATGGAGCTCGACACCCTGAGCCAGGCGATGTACCACGCCCGCGAGCTCGCGATGACGCGGATGGAGGCCGAGGCCGACCGGCTCGGGGCCGACGGCATCGTCGGGGTCCGGCTCGAGATCGAGTTCAAGGAGTACGGCAGCGACCTCGCCGAGTTCGTGGCCGTCGGCACCGCCGTCGTCGGCGAGGAGGCGCCGCCGTCGGGCCGGTGGCGCAACAACCGCAGCCTGCCGTTCACGTCGGACCTCTCCGGCCAGGACTTCTGGACGCTCATCCAGGCGGGGTACGCGCCGCTGGGGCTCGTGATGGGCAGCTGCGTCTACCACATCGCGCACCGCGGGGTCCTCGCCACGTTGAACGCCGTCGGGACGAACACCGAGATCCCCCAGTACACCGAGGCGCTCTACGACGCGCGCGAGCTCGCGATGGGCCGGATGCAGGCCGAGGCCGAGCGACTCGCGGCCGAGGGCATCGTCGGGGTGCAGCTGCTGTCGCTGCCGCACCGCTGGGGCGGCCACACCACCGAGTTCTTCGCGATCGGCACCGCGGTGCGGCCGCTGCGCGACGACCACGTGATCGCGACCCCGGGGCTCGTGCTGCCGCTCACGGACGGGCCGCGGTGACGGCGCTCCCGGACGGCTCGGACGCGCTCGCCCGCGCCGAGGACGACCCCGAGGGCTTCCTCACCCGGCTCGGGGCAGCCGCGCGTCGGGCGCTCGGTCCTGCCGCGGGCTCCCTCGAGCTCGAGGCGGAGCGCTCGATCGGCGACCGGCTGACCGGTCGCCCCGGACGCCCGGTCGCCCTCCGGCTCACGGGCGACGGCTTCACGCTCACCCTCCGCCGCGACGGGTCGCGCTGGGCCGGCGAGGCGGCACGGGTCGTGGGCGGCGTCGTGATCGCCCGCGAGCCGCTGCAGCTCGGCGAGTGGCTCGACGTCTTCGCGCAGCAGGTCGCCCGCGCCGCCGCCGACGCGGCAGGCGACGCGGAGGCGGCGGGCCGCGCGCTCGGCGCGCTCGGCCTGCAGCCGGCGCAGCCGGAGTTCCTCGTCGACCCGGGCGACCTCGAGCGCGGGCTCCGCAGCCTGCCCGCGCGCGCTGCGGGGCGGGTCCCGTCGGAGGCGATCCCGCACATCGAGCGGATCGCGGCGCTCCTGCTCGAGGCGGCTCCTCGGGTGACCGGCGAGGCCGCGGCGCTCGTACGACGCACGGCGACGGTCTACCTCCCGGACACGCTCCGCGCCTTCGTGGCGCTGCCCGCCGACTGGGCGGCCGACCACACCCTCCTGGACGGTGCGACGCCCGCCGCGGCGCTGCTCGCCCAGCTCGCCGACCTCGAGGCGGCCGCCGTGCGGATGCGCGACGCGGCGGTGGAGGACGACGCGGCCGCGCTGCTGCTGAACGGCACCTTCCTGCAGCAGCGCTTCAGCGCCGGCTCCTGACGGTTCAGCGCGCGACGACCCGCGACCCGGTGCGCATCGGCGGCACGGCGGGATCGGTGGCCCGGAACGGCACGAGCCGCACCAGCCCGCAGCAGGGGCACACGTAGTAGCGCGTCGTCTCGGCCATGGCGGCTCGGAAGGGACTTCCGCAGTCCGGACAGTGAGGCGGGAGCACTACGACGTCGTCGTCGCGGTACATATGGGCATGGTGAGCGCTGCGGCAGCGCCGCGCAAGGGCTTTCCGCAAGTCCGAAGCAGCCTCCGGACCAGCCGGCGCGCGTTGGATCGTGACAATCCCGGGAACGGCGCGGGAACGGCGCGGCGCCGGCCCTGGGGATCGGGCCGGCGCCGTGCCCGGGGTTTCCGGGGGGCGTCGGGGGGCGGGGGCTGGGGGTGCGGGGTCAGGCTCTCGTCGCGCGGCGACGGGCCGCGACGTCGCGGAGGTAGGCCGACGACGCGGGGAGGAAGGTGAGCACCGCAGCGACGACGGCGAGCACCTCACGGAGGGGTCCGAGGCCGAAGCCCACACCGAGCGAGGCGGGCGATGCGACCGTTCCGGCGAGCAGGGCAAGCAGGCCGAGCAGCGTCAGCGCGCCGAGGACCCATCGTGCCCACTGGTGGTCGCGACGCAGGAAGAAGAGGAACAGCCCCCAGATCACCGCGCCGATGAGACCGCTCACGATCGCCACCGCGATGACGGCACCCGTAGCGGCCCGCGCAGAGCCGCCCACCTGGTCGGCCGCCTGCTGCACCGCCGGCGCCGTGAGCAGCGTCGCCACCACACCGACGACGATCGAGGCGAGGTACAGCCAGAACGCGGTGTTGAGGACGGAGGGGCGGGCGCCCGCGGTGGCGGGCGAGCCGCTCGGCGCCGGGTAGGACGCGTCGGTCATGGGAAGGTTCTCCTCTGGGTGGAAGGCCTCGGCGAGTCAACCCGGGATCGCCTGAAAGACGGCTCCGAGTACGGGGGACACGACCCGAGGGGCACCCGGGAGAGGGGCGGCCGTCTCCGGCGCTAGTTGAGCGCCGGGGTGCCCGGCGGCAGCGCGCCGTCGTGGTTCGTCAGGT
Organism: Amnibacterium sp. CER49; assembly: GCF_029846255.1. Lineage (GTDB taxonomy): Bacteria > Actinomycetota > Actinomycetes > Actinomycetales > Microbacteriaceae > Amnibacterium. The sequence continues at coordinate 994,191 of NZ_JARVWQ010000002.1, forward strand.
CGTCCGCGAGGCGCTGCAGCGCGTGCAGCGCCACGCGCTGCGTCCACGGGCCGTACGAGACGCGGGCGACACCGAGCTGCTGCAGGCGCGACGGCGGCAGCGATCCGGGCACGTTGATGACCGCGAGCCGCTGCGGCCCGAGGCCCTCGACGAGCGCGGTCACGGCGGACTCGTCGAGCAGGCCGGGCACGAAGACGGTCGTGGCGCCCTCCTCGAGGAAGGCGCGGCCCCGCGCCAGCGCCTCGTCGACCTTCGTGGCCTGATCGGCGTCGGCCATGCGCACGAACGCGTCGGTCCGCGCGTTCAGCGAGAACGGCACCCCCTCCGCCTCCGCGCCGCGCACCGCGGCCCGGACCCGGGCCACCGCCTCGTCGCGCGGCACCAGACGGTCCTCCATGTTCGCCCCGACGACGCCCACGCCGATCGCACGCCGGATCGTCTCGCCCGGGTCGGCGTACCCGTTGTCGAGGTCGGCGCTGACCGGCACGTCGACGGCGGCGACGATGCGGCCGACGAGGTCGAGGGTCGTCTCGAGCGGGACCTCCCCGTCCGGGTAGCCGAAGGTCGCGGCGATCGAGTGGCCGGCGGTCGCGAGGGCCTTGACGCCGGAGACGCCCGCGACCGTGGTCGCCGAGATCACATCCCAGACGTTCACGACGGAGAGGAGGTCGGGGGCGGCGTGCAGGTCGCGCAGCGTCTGCGCGCGGGCGGCGATGTCCATGGCGCCGACCGTACGAGCCGCTTCCCCCAGTCCTCTGGACGTCCCCTGAGATCGTCCAGCGCTCGCGCAGAGGACTTCCGGGCGGCGATCCGGCCTGCCCGCGGTGGCCGCCGAGCCCGGGATCGCCCACCCCGCGGGTCGACCCCTCACCGCGCCGTCGCGGGCGCGGTCGCCTTCGGCTTGGGCTTCGGCGTCGGGGTGGGCTTCGGACTCGGCGCGGGCGGCTGCGTCGGCTGCGGCGTGGGCTTCGGGCTCGGCGCGGGCGGCTGCGTCGGCTGCGGCGCAGGGGTCGACACGGGCGGAGCAGGGCGGACGGGAGCGGGGGCCGGCCTGCGCACCGGCGGCACGTACGGGCGCGCGTCCGCGTGGGTGATCGCCGCGCCGCCGGTGAGGTACTGCGCGTCCGGCGTCGCCCAGGTGTAGGCGCCCCCGTAGACCTTGTTCACGGCGGCCTGGATGCCGTTCCACACGCAGTGGCGCTCGTCGGCGGCCTTCGTGCTGCCGGTGATCGAGCAGTACGGGAACCCGAACACGGTGCGCAGGTTCCTGAAGCCGGTCACGTTGCCGATCCACACCGCGGTCGTCACCGCCGAGGTGCTGCCGATCGCCCAGGTGTCCTTCGCGGAGTCGGTGGTGCCGGTCTTGCCGAACTCGTAGCGGCCGTCGGCGGTCGCGTCGCCGCGCATCGTGCCCGAGGTGATCACCGTGTGCAGCGCGGACGCGGCCGCGACCGCCACCGGCTTCGGCACCGTGCGGGTGCAGGAGCGGTGCGGCGTCGGGGCCGGCCGGCCGAGCGCATCGGTGACGCGATCGATGGCGAGCGGCGCGCAGGTCACGCCGTCGTGGGCGATGGTCGCGTACGCGGTGGCCATGTTCAGCGGGGCGATCGAGCTCGCGCCGCCGATGAGCATGGCGGGCACGGTGCTGAGGCGGCCGCCGCGCGCGTTCGTCGCGCCCATCCGCTCGGCGAGGTCCCGGACGCTGCAGAGGTCGTCCTCCTCCCCCATCGAGGCGAAGACGCCGTTCACGCTCCTCGCGGTGCCGTCCACGACGGAGTAGCCGCCGCGCTCGCCGGGCTCGTCGTTGCCGACCGACCACGGCTTGTCCTCGTAGTCCACGGCGCCGCACTTGTGGAACTGCTGCGCCGGGATGGTGCGCGGGTTCCCGTTCACGCGCTGCCCGAGGCTGTGCCCCGTCTCCAGCCAGCGGAGCAGCGGGAAGAGCTTGAAGGTCGATCCGGGCTGCGTGCCGCCGCCCGCGCCGAGGGCGGTGCTCACGTTGTAGTTCACGGCCGTGTAGCTGCGGCCGAGGCCGCTGCCGAGCGCGTTGTAGCGCTTGTTCTGCGTCATCGTGATGACGCGGCCCGTGCCGACCTCGACCGAGACGGCGGCGGCGCCGACATCGAACTGGTTCGAGCTGCTCGGCACGGCCCTGTCGACGACGCCCTGCGCCGTGCGCTGCAGGTCGAGGTTCAGGGTGGTGTGGACCCGCCAGCCCTTCGTCTCGAGGTTCACGGCCCGCTCGTCCGCCGTCCTGCCGAAGGTGGGGTCGGTGAGCAGCGTGTTCACGACGTACTGGCAGAAGAAGCCGGCCACGCCGGCCGAGTCGCATCCCGTCTTCACCGGCGTGACCGTCGGCGTGATGCGCGTCTTCACCGCCGCGCGGTACGCGTCCGGGGTGAGCATGCGCTGCTGCTGCTCGACGGTGAGGATGTGGTCGCGACGCTCCGTGGTGGCGGCGATGTTCGCCTTCTGGTCGAGGCGGAACCGCGACGGGTCGTTCACGATCGCGATGAGCGCGGCGGCCTCGGCTGCGGAGAGGTCCTTCGCGGGCTTCGCGAAGTAGTACCGCGACGCGGACTCGATGCCGTAGACGCGGCCGCCGAAGCCCGCGATGTTCAGGTAGCCGAGCAGGATCTGATTCTTCGAGTAGCGCTTCTCGAGCCCGATGGCGAGCCGCATCTCACGCAGCTTGCGGCCCACGGACGTCGACGTGCAGTCGAGGTAGGCGGCGTCCCGCTTCGCTGCGGTCGGTAGCGACTCCGCCTGCTGCACGCAGACGTTCTTCACGTACTGCTGCGTGATCGTCGAGGCGCCCTGCAGGTTCCGCCCGAGCGCGTCGGCCACGAGGGCGCGGGCGATGCCGTTCGGGTCGATGCCGCCGTGGCGGTAGAAGCGCACGTCCTCGGCGGCGATCGCCGCGTGCCGGACGGTGAGCGGCACGTCGCTCCAGGCGATGACGTCGCGGTCCTGCGTGAAGAACGAGGCGAGCAGCACGTCCTTGCCGTGCGACCTCGCGAAGATCTGGGTCTTCTGGTCGAGCGGAGCGATCGCGACGCTGCTCGGCAGGTCCTCGAAGAGCCCGATGCTCTGGCGCGCACCGACGCCGGCGAGGGCGACGACGGGCGTGAAGGCGGCGGCGACGAGCGCGCCGGCGAGCACGGCGACGCCGCAGAAGGCGACGAATGCGGACGACGACGTCCAGATCCGTGCCCCGATGTGGGTACTGGGCACGGCGGCAGACTAGGCGCAGGAGCACGACACGCGCGAACAGGGGGCGCTTTCCCTGTGAGTAACCCCCGCCGCGCGTCGTCCCGATGCCTCAGAGGAACGTCCAAGCGACGCCATGGGACGAGCAGAGACGGGAGGCGTTCCCTCGGGTCCCATGAGCGAGAACGAGCGATCGGACGACGTCTTCCGCGTGGACGACGAGGGCACCGCCACCCGGGGCGACGGAAGCACCGGGGCCGCCGCCGCTCCTGCTGAGAGAGCTGCCGCGCGCCCGCGCCGCACGACCCGCCTCCTCGCGTTCGGCGCCGCCGCCGTGCTGCTGCTCGGGATCGGCGCGACCGGCGGTGCGGTGGCGGCGACCGGGCTCGGCTCGCCGCACCGGACCACCAGCGCCTTCGGCCAGGGCGCGGCGAGCGGCTCGGCCGGCTCCGGCACGTCCCCGGGGCCGCAGGGGCTCGGCGGAGCGGACGGTCCGAACGGCACCTGGTCGAGCCCGCAGCAGGGCTCGGGCACCGGCTCGACGGGGACGACCGCCACCGCGGCGCAGACGAAGGGCGTCGTCACGATCGTGTCGACCCTCGCGTACGAGTCGGCGGAGTCCGCCGGCACCGGCATCGTGCTGACCGCATCCGGCGAGATCCTCACGAACAACCACGTGGTCGAGGGGGCGACCTCGATCCGTGTCACCGACGAGTCGACGGGGCAGGCCTACACCGCGAAGGTCGTGGGCACGGACGCCACCCACGACATCGCCGTGCTGCAGCTGCAGCACGCCTCCGGCCTCGCCACCGCGACGACCGCCTCGACCGCCGCGCGGGTCGCCGACGACGTGACCGCCGTCGGCAACGCGGGCGGCACGGGCACCCTCACCGCGGCGACGGGTGCGGTGACCGCGCTGAAGCAGCGCATCACGACGCAGGCCGAGGGCTCCGCGCAGTCCGAGGACCTGACCGGCCTGATCGAGACCGACGCCGACGTCGTCTCCGGCGACTCGGGCGGCCCGCTCGAGAACGCCTCCGGCGCCGTCGTGGGGATCGACACCGCTGCGAGCTCCGGCACGAGCGCGACGACCGGGTACGCGATCCCGATCGCCTCGGCCCTCGCCATCGCCGCCACCATCGAGCGCGGCACGGCGACCTCCGACATCGTGATCGGCCTCCCGGCGTTCCTCGGCGTGAGCGTCTCGCCGAACGGGACGAGCACGAGCGGCGCGACGATCGCGCAGGTCGTGCCCGGCACCCCCGCCGCGCGCAGCGGCCTCGTCGCCGGCGACACGATCACGGCCGTCGACGGCACGGCGACCGCGTCGGCCGAGTCGCTCACGAGCATGCTCCGCACGCACGCCCCCGGCGACCGCGTGACGATCGCCTACACCGACGCCGCGGGCGCCGCGCGCACGACCACCGTGACGCTGACGAGCGGCCCCGCCGCGTGAGCGTCCGATCGACCTCGGGCGGGATCGGTGCGACGTCCCCGCCGCGAGCCGGAAGCGGGGTGGCGGGCCGGCTGTGGGCCCGCCACCCCGCGCGTGCGGTGGACGCGGTGGTCAGGGTGGCGCGTAGCTGAGCCAGCGCTCCTCGAGCACGTAGCCGAGCGCCTCGTTCATCCGGATGCTGCCGGCGTTCCCCCGGGCTCCGCCGGTGCCGAACACCCGCGCGCCCTCGCGGGCGAGCGCGAGCACCGCGGCGCCCTTCACGGCTGCGGCGAGCCCGCGGCGACGCGCATCGCGGCGCACGCACGTGAAGTCGGTCTCGGCCCGCTCGCCGTCCCGGCGGGCCACGGTCGCGGCGAGCAGCTGGCCCTGCTCGAACGCGCCGAACGCCCGCCGGCCCGCATCGAGCAGCGCCCCGAGCGCGGCGGCCGAGCGGGCCTCGTGGAAGGAGGCGGGCGTCACCGGGTAGTCGGGCGCGGTGGCCGCGTCGAGCGCCGCGAGGGCGGGCAGGTCGGGCCGCCCGAGCTCGCGCACCGCGATGCCCGCGTCGGTCGCCCGGGCGACCGCGCTCCGTGCCGGCGCGAGGTCCGCCTCGCCGCGGAGCCGCAGGCGCGCGCCCCAGGACTCCCCCACGACGGTCCACCCTTCGCGCTCCAGCTGCGCGCAGCGCGGGTCGCCGGCCTTCAGGATCTCCACCCGCACCCTCTCAGTGGAGCATCGCTGTCCGCCCTCAGCGAAACCCTGGACGCGCCTCTCCCGGATCTGATAGCGCTTCCGCCACGGTTGCGCATGGCCCAGCACCCCTCCCGCGCGGTCACCGCCGGCACCCCGACACCGGTCGACGCCACCTGCCTCAGGTGCCGACGCGTCGGTCTCCACAACGTCGTGCTCTACGTGATGACCGTGGAAGGCCCCCGGCGGGTCGGCGACGCCACCTTCTGCGTCTGCGAGACGCGTCCCGCCGCCGCGACGATCACGACCGGGACGCCCCGCGACCTCGGGCAGCGCTGCGTGCGCTGCGACGGCGGCGCGCTCTACGAGGTGCCGTTCTACGCCGTCACCGCCGCGGGCGTGCACCCGCACACCACGCGGGTGATCTGCGAGGACTGCGACACCCGCGCCGTCGGCTGACCGGGGCACGGGGCGGCGCGGACGCTACGCTCGCGTCCATGCCGGCGACGTTCGTGGTGGTGCCGCAGTGGCAGGGATCCGGATCGAGCCGCGCGATGCGGCTCCAGGACGGGGCAGAGGCGATCCGCGGCGACCTGCCCGCGTCGGCGACCCGCACGGTCGAGGTGCCACTCGGTGCCGGTGACGCGGTCGGCACCCGCGTGAACCGCTTCTCGAGCATCGCGACGGTGCGCGAGCGCCTGCTCCGCGCCCTCGACGACGTGCCGGAGGGCTCGATGCCGCTCGTGATCGGCGGCGACTGCGGGGTGGAGCTCGGCGCGGTCGAGCACGCGCTCGGTCGCGCGCCCGGCCTCGCGGTCGTCTGGTTCGACGCGCACGCCGACCTCCACACGCCCGAGGACTCGCCGTCCGGGGCGTTCCACGGCATGGTCGCCCGCGCCCTGCTCGGCGAGGCCGCGCCCGGGCTCGTGCCCGAGCGCGTGCTCGCGCCGGAGCGCCTCGTGCTCGCGGGCACCCGCGCCCTCGACCCGGACGAGCAGCGCCATCTCGACGAGGCGGGCATCCCGCTCCTCGACCCCGACGTGGTCGACGACCCCGTCGCGCTCGCCGACGCGGTCGCCGCCACCGGAGCGGATGCCGTCTACATCCACGTCGACCTCGACGTGCTCGACCCCGAGGACATCGGCGGCGTCGACTTCCCGGAGCCCTTCGGCGTGCGGGTGCCCGCCCTCGTCGCCGCGATCCGGGCCCTGCGCGAGCGGCTGCCGCTCGTCGGCGCCGGCATCACCGAGTTCGCGCCCGCCTCGGTCGACGATGCCCGCGCCGACCTCGCGGCGATCCTCCGCGTGCTGTCCGCTCTTACGGCCCCGTCGCCTCGGAACGGGCAGGGCAGCGCCTGACCGCCGCTCAGGCAGGCGCGGGGCGGCCTCATTAGCCTCCGTCCATGACCGAGACGTACGACCTCATCGTGATCGGCGCCGGGGCGGTCGGTGAGAACGTCGCCGACTACGCCCACCGCGGCGGCCTCTCCACCGTGATCGTCGAGTCCGAGCTGGTCGGCGGCGAGTGCTCCTACTGGGCCTGCATGCCGAGCAAGGCGCTGCTGCGGCCCGAGGCGGCGCTCCGCGCCGCGCGCCACGTGTCCGGCGCCCGCGAGGCCGTCACCGGCGCGCTCGACCCGGCCCATGTGCTCGCGAAGCGCGATGCGATCGTCGACGACTACGACGACGGCGGCCAGGTCGCCTGGCTCGCGTCCACCGGGATCGACCTCGTCCGCGGCACCGCCCGGCTCACCGGCCCGCGCGCGGTGCAGGTCACGGCGATCGACGGCACCGTCGTCGACCTCGAGGCCCGTCGGGCGGTCGCGGTGTGCGTCGGCTCGGCGCCGGTGCTGCCCCCCGTCCCGGGGCTCCGCGAGCTGGAGCCCTGGACCTCCCGCGAGGCCACCGGCGCCACCGAGGTGCCGGGCCGCCTCGTCGTGATCGGCGGCGGCGTCGTCGCATCCGAGATGGCGACCGCGTACCGCTCCCTCGGCGCCGAGGTGACGATGCTCGTCCGCGGCGACCGCGTCCTCACCGGCATGGAGCCGTTCGCGAGCGAGCTCGTGAGCGCCGCGCTCGCGGAGTCCGGCGTCGACGTCCGCACGGGGGTGGAGGTGACCGCCGCCCGCCGCACCGACGCGGGCGTCGAGGTGACGACCGGCGACGGGGCCGTGCAGGCCGACGCCGTGCTCGTCGCGACGGGCCGCACGCCGCGCACCCACGACCTCGGCCTCGCCTCCGTCGGCCTCGAGGACGGGAGCTGGCTCGACGTCGACGACACGATGCTCGTCGACGCGCCGACGAACGACGGCGACCCGTGGCTGTACGCGGTCGGCGACGTGAACCACCGTGCGCTGCTCACGCACGAGGGCAAGTACCAGGCCAGGGCGGCGGGCCGGGTGATCGCCGCGCGCGCGAACGGCGACGCGCTCGACACCGAGCCGTGGGGTCGCCACGTCGCCACCGCCGACCACGGCGCCGTGCCGCAGGTGACGTTCACCGACCCCGAGGTGGCGTCCGTCGGGCACACCGAGGCGTCCGCCCGGAAGGCGGGGCTCAGGGTCCGGACCGCCGAGTACGACATCGGGTCCGTCGCCGGGGCGAAGATCTACGACGAGTCGTACACCGGCCGGGCGAAGATCGTGATCGACGACGAGCGCGACGTCATCGTCGGCGCCACCTTCGTGGGGCCGGAGGTCGGTGAGCTGCTGCAGTCCGCCACGGTCGCCGTGGTCGGCGAGGTGCCGATCCAGCGGCTCTGGCACGCGGTGCCGTCGTACCCGACGGTCAGCGAGGTCTGGCTGCGCCTGCTCGAGACGGACGGCCGCGCATGAGCGTCTCGCTGCCCGATCCCGGCCGCATGGAGGGCCGCACCGTCGTCGTCACGGGCGGCAGCTCCGGCATCGGCCGGGCCGCAGCCGTCGAGCTCGCCGCGCTTGGTGCCACGGTCGCCGTCGTCGGCCGCAGCGAGCAGCGCACGCGCGAGGTGGCCGAGCAGATCGGCGGCCGCGCCTACCTCGCCGACTTCTCGCGCCTCGCCGACGTGCGGGCGCTCGCCGGCCGGCTGCTCGCCGACCTGCCCGAGATCCACGTGCTCGCGAACAACGCGGGCGGCATCGGCCCCCGCGCGGAGACGGTGGACGGCTTCGACGAGACGTTCCAGCGCAACCACCTCGCCGGCTTCCTCCTCACGCACCTGCTGCTGCCGCGACTCACGGAGACCGCGGCGTCGGCGCCGCCGATGTCGGTGCGCGTGGTGCAGACCTCGAGCGCCGCGAACATCGGCGCGCGGATCCGGATGGACGACCTCGACACCCGGCGCGGACCCTGGATGCAGGGCTTCCGGGCGTACGGGCGCAGCAAGCTCGCGAACATCCTGTTCACGCGCGGGCTCGCGCGGCGCCTCTCGGGCACCGCGGTGTCGACGTACGCGTTCCATCCCGGGGTCGTCGCGACGCGCTTCGGCGGCTTCGCGCCCTGGACCATGCTCGTCAAGGCCGTGGCGCTCAGCCCGGAGCAGGGCGCGGCCCCCCTCGTTCGGCTCGCGAGCGCGCCCGAGGTGCCGGCACCGTCGGGCAACTACTTCTCCCGGCTCACGGCTCCCGGGCCGACGTCACCGCAGGCGGGCGACGCCGGGCTCGAGCGGGCGCTGTGGTCCGCGAGCGAGGTCCGGGCGGGGCTGCGCTGAGCGCCGTACCGGCCCTCCGCTAGGGCCGCCGCCGTGGTGCTGGCCGGCGTCGGGGGCGGTCTGCTCCTCCTCGGGCTCGTCGCGGTCGCGAGCGGGCTGCTGCCGGTCGCGCAGGCGCTCGCGCTCGGCGACCGCGTCGTGCCGGTGCTCGGCTTCGTCGTCGCGATCACCGTCGTCGCGGCGCTCGCGAGCGCGGCGGGCGTCTTCGACCGGCTCGCCGACGCGACGGCGCGCGCGGGACGCGGCCGGGGCGGGCTGCTCTGGGCGCTGCTCGTGCTCGTCGCGGTCGCCTCGACCGTGTTCCTCTCGCTCGACACGACCGCGGTGCTGCTCACCCCGGTCGTCGTGCCGCTCGCGAAGCGGGTGGGGCTGCCGCCCCTGCCGTTCGCGATGACGACCGTGTGGCTCGCGAACGCGGGCTCGCTGCTGCTCCCCGTCTCGAACCTCACGAACCTGCTCGCCGAGGCGGGACCGGGGCTCTCCGGGGGCGCCTACGTCGCGCACGCGGCGCTCCCGGCGCTCGTCGCGGTGCTCGTGCCGGTCGCGATCCTCGGCATCACCTATCGGCGCGCGCTCGCGCACCGCTACGAGCCGCCGGCCGTGCGTCCGGTCGCCGATCGACCGCTCTTCACGGTCGCCTCGGTCGTCGTGGCGCTGCTCGTGCCGGCGCTCGCGATCGGCGACCCGGTGCTCGGGATCCCGGTCTGGGTGCCCGCGACGGTCGCCGCGGTCGTCCTCGTCGTCGCGTTCGCGGTGCGGCGCCCGACGGCGCTCCGGCTCGGGGTGCTGCCCCTGCCGCTCGTCGTGTTCGTCTGCGGGCTGTTCCTCGCCGTGACCGCGGCGGGGCGCCTCGGGCTCACGGCGCTGCTCTCGGCCGCGGCCGGCACCGGCGACGGCGCCCCCGCGCTGCTCCGGCTCGCGGGCGTCGGCACCGTGACCGCGAACCTCGCCGACAACCTGCCCGCCTACCTCGCCCTCGAGCCCGTCGCGGCATCCCCCGCGCGCCTCGTGACGCTGCTCGTGGCGGTGAACGCGGGGCCGCTCGTGCTGCCGTGGGCGTCGCTCGCGACGCTGCTCTGGCATGCACGGCTGCAGGCCCTCGGGGTGCACGTGTCGTGGTGGCGGTTCGCGGCCCTCGGCCTCCTCGCGGCGCCGCTCACGGTCGCGCTCGCGGCCCTCGCCGTGGCCCTCACGAGCTGATCCGCCGCGGGCCCTACTCCGCGGCGGCGGCGAAGACGCCCGCCCAGGCCTCCGGCGCAGCGAGACCCGGCGCCGCGAGGCGGTAGCGGCGTTCCAGCGCGCGCCACCGCAGGGCGAGCCCCGCGTGGAGCAGCACCGACTCGGCGAGCGCCGCGGCGAACCCGCGGCGGTCGCGACGGTGCCAGTAGTAGGCCGCCCCGTCGCCCGTCGGCACGAGCACGTTGTCGTGCGCAGGCACGACCCACCAGGTGCCGCGCGCGGGCGAGAGCCGAGCGGTCGGGGCGGTGTCGCGCGCGGCGGGCACGAGCAGGTGCCGCGCCGTCGCGACGGCCGCCCAGAGGGCGAGCCGCGTCCCGCGCGGCGCGGCGAGCGGCGCGAGCGGGGTGACCGGCGCGTCCGGCGCCGCCGGCAGGTCGTCGGGCCGGTGGCGGCGCTGCTCCGGTGCGCCCGCGGCGAGGGCGAGCAGCTGCGGCAGGGTCGTCGCGAGCGACGGGAAGAGCGCCTCGGGGCCTTCGAGCACCGCGCGGAGCCCGTCGTGACGGCGCTGCACCGCGTAGTGCTGCATGGCGAGGGCCTGCTTCAGGTCGAGCGCGAGGCTGGCGCCGAGCACGCCGGTGCACGTCCCCCGACCGCCGTGCAGCAGCGCGGCGATGAGCCGGTTGCGGGCGTGGAAGAACGCGGGCCACGAGCGCGAGTCGTCCTTCGTGCGCCACGTCTCGTGCCACACCGCGGCACCGGGGAGGCTCACCGTGGGCACCCCCGCCGCCGCGGCGCGCAGGCCGTACTCCGCGTCGTCCCACTTCAGGAAGAACGGCAGCGCGTAGCCGAGGCGACGCACCGCCTCGAGCGGCAGCTGGCAGGCCCACCAGCCGGCGAAGTCGGCGTCGGTGCGCCGCTGCAGGCCGGGCTGCTCGACCGCCGGCACCCGGGCGAGGTCGGCGCCAGGCAGCCGGTCGTCCGCCGCGTGCCACCAGAAGGTGCGGCGCGCGACCCGCTCGGCGCCGCACTCGAGGACTCCGGGCACGGCCGCGTCGAGCATCTGCAGGCCGACGATGGACGGGGCCGCCGTGCGCAGCCCGAACTCGTAGGCGCGCAGCAGCGAGGCGGGCTCCACCTCGATGTCGTCGTCGAGCAGGGTGACGGTGCCCGCGGCGTCGGTCGACCTCGCCTCGTGCAGGACCCGCGAGTACCCGCCGGAGCCTCCGAGGTTCGCCTGCCGCAGCACGGTCGTGACCGCGGGCAGGGCGGTGCGGACCGCGTCCGCGTCGAGCGGATCGGCCCCCTGGTCGACGACGATCGCGCGGCGGAGGACCGCGACGAGCGCGGGTGCGGAGGCGATGCGGGCGAGGTTCAGGGCGATGGCCTCGGCGCGGCCGATCGTCGGCATGCCCACGACGAGGCCCGGCTCGCGTCGCGGCGCCTCGCGGACGCTCCAGGCGGCGTCGACCAGGCGGACCTGCCGGGGCCCGGCGTGCAGCTCGAACCAGACGGTGCCGCCCTCGCGGCACGCGTCGATCGCGACCTCGATCGCGGCCTGCTCCCCCGCCTCGAGCATGCGCTCGGTCACGACCGTGTCCGCGTCCCGCTCCTTCCGGCGCACCGTCACCACGGCCGGGGCGTCGACGGTCAGGTCGAGCCGTACCGAGCGGCTCCCCACGGCGTCGGCCCAGTAGGCCGCCGGGAAGGCGTTGAAGTAGCTCCCGAACGACGCCGCGCCTCCCGCGGGCACGACGGCGTCGTGCCGCCGCCCGGTCGGGGTCGCGCGGACCGCGCCGGGCAGGGCGCCGCTGACGTAGAGCGCCGGCGGCACGCGACGATCCGCGAGCGGTCCGACGACGTCGTGGACGCGCTGCCAGCGGGGCGGGTCGGCGGGCGCGACGGGCTCCTCGGCCGGCGCCGGGGTCGCGAGAAGACGGGTGGGTTCCATCGTGGGGGACGCTAGGGCGGCGGGACGGACCGCCGGTGCCGGGAAGGCGACGATCTGGTGAACGTCAGCCCTCGAGCACGCGCAGGCCGCGCCGCAGCACCGCCGCGGCCACACGCCGCGGCCGGAGCGGCCGGTCCGCGCCGAGCGCGGCGAGGCGGCGGTCGGTCTCGCGGCGTCCGGCGTGGAAGGCGCTCGACCAGGCCGTCTCGTGCGTCCGCAGCGCCGGGTCCGCAGCGACCTCGAGCAGCCGGGCGGCGAAGCGCTCGGCGGGCGCCGGGCCCGTCCGTGCGGGGAACACGTCGTCGAGCCACGCCTCCCGCGGTGTGCCGATCGCGTCGGCGTCGATCTCGTCGAAGCGCCGCAGGAGCCCCGACGGCAGCAGCGGCGGGTTGAGGGCCGCGTCGCCGAGCACGTCGTCGACGAACGCGACGCGGCAGCCGGCCGCGATCGCCTCGAGCGCCGCGGTCGACGAGACCGTGAGCAGCAGGTCGGTGCCGGGCAGCAGGTCGACGATCGGCGTGTGGTCGATCCGGAGGTTCTCCGGCAGCCGCCGCGTCGCCGCCCAGCGCTCCGGCGAGAGCCCCATCCGGTGGAAGGTCCGCTCGCCGGCGCGGTGCCGCGGCCGCAGCAGCACGCGCCGGTCGGGGTGCCGCTGCGCGTGCTCGAGCAGGCGGTCCCAGATGTGGATCCGCTCGTGCGACCGCGCCGGCACGGTGGGCTGGTCGGCGAAGACCACCGTGCGGATCGGGCCGCTCCGCGGCGGTGCAGGAGCGGCGGGCAGCAGCGCGAGGCCGGTGAGCAGCAGGTTCGCGGTCGGGAGACCGAGCGCCTCCCCGGCCGTCTCGAACGCCGCGAGGTCGGAGCGGGAGCTCACCGCGAGGACGTCGGCGAGCGAGCGCATGAGGTAGCCGCCGACGAGGTCGTAGAGCGCCATCCCCACGTAGCCCGCGCCGAAGACCGGCAGGCGGCTCGCCGTCCACCCGTGCACGTCGCGCACGAACCGCTGCACCGTGGGCCCGTCCGAGACGGGGACGACCACGTCGGCGGCCCGCGCCGCGGCGAGGAGCTGCGGCCACGTGCGGAACTCGACCTCGCGGTCGGTCGCCGTGCGGATCTGTTCCGCCCCGAGCCGGGTCGGGACGACCGTCGTCGGGGTGGCGATGCGCACCGCGGCGCCCTGCGCGGCGAGCGCATCGGCGAGCCGGCCGGCGTACTTCAGCGCGGAGTCGAAGTCGGCGACGAGCAGGGCTTGGGGCATCGGGGCCTCCTGGGTGCTGGTTCGGGCGAGCGGATGCTAGGGCCCGCCGGTTACCTGCTCCCCCTACGATCCGCGGCCATGCCGCTCCCACCCGCGCTCCCCGACCAGGCCGCGCTGCTCCACGCGCTGCTCACCGCCCGCCTCGGTGGCGGCGAGCCGGCCCTCGTCACGGTCGTCGGCAACGCGCCGCTCCCGCCCTCGGCCGCGCGCGCCGAGGCGATCGACGGCAGCGACCTCGTCGTGCGGATGACGACGTTCGCGCTCGACCGGGACGCGCCCGCGGTGGGGCGCCGGACCGATGTCGTCGTGCTGCATCGCGGCGTCTCGGCCGGGCCGGACACGTTCGCGCGGCACCGCGAGCGCCTGTACCTCCTCGCCGAGCCGGGCCGCGACCACTGGGAGCCCGAGGCCCGCCCGGCCTGGTGGCCGCTCGACCTCGAGCTCGTGCCGATCGGCAACCGGGAGTTCACCGACCCGTTACGGAGAGCCCTCGGGTACCGCCGCAGGTCGGTCTCGTGGCCGACGACCGGGACACTCGCCGTTCACCTGCTGCGTCGACTGTTCCCGCATGCCCGCCTGCTGCTCACCGGTACGAGCCTCGTCGACGGCCCCCGCGGCGCGGTGCGCACCCTCGGCCACCACTGGGGCCCGGCGGTGAGCGTGACGCCGGAGCACCGGCTCGACCGCGAGGGGGCGCTGCTCACCCGCTGGCGCGCCGAGGGCGCGATCGAGGTGCTCCCGTGAGCGCCTCCACGCGATGGGCGCGGGGCCGCTGGAACGTGCTCCGGGTGCGGCGCCCGCGCCTCGCGGAGCGGGTGGAGGCGGGCCTGCTCGCGGTGCGCGGCGGCGCCCGGCTGGTGGCCGAGGTGCGGTCGCTCCGGACGCGGGTCGCCGAGCTGGAGCGCGACCACGCGCTGCTCGCCGCGCACGTCGGCGCGCTCGCGCAGGCGCCCGCCGGCGTCGAGCGGATCGCGCCGGACGTGGAGGCCGTCCGCCTCGCCGCGGTCGCGTTCTACGAGCACCGGATCGCCGCGCTCGAGGCGCACGCCGGCGGTCGACACGCCACCGGTGGTCAGAGCACGCGAACATCGGGTTACGGGACGGGGAACGACCGTTGAGCGCGTTCCCGTCCGACCGGGTGGTCGCCGTCATCCCTGCCCGCGGCGGCTCGAAGGGCGTCCCCGGCAAGAACCTCGCCCGGGTGGGCGGGGTGCCGCTCGTCGCCCGTGCGGTCGCCGCGGCGCTCGCCGCGGGTGTCGCCGACGTGCGCGTCAGCACCGACGACGCGGGCATCGCCGCGGCCGCCCGGGCCGCGGGCGCCGGGGTGATCGAGCGGCCGGCCGACCTCGCCGGCGACACCGCGTCGTCGGAGTCGGCGCTGCTCCACGCGCTCGACGCGCTCGAGGCGGAGGGCGTGCGGCCCGAGGCGCTGGCCTTCCTGCAGGCGACGTCGCCGTTCCTCGAGCCCGCCGCCCTGCGCCGCGCGGTCGAGCGGGTGCTCGCGCGCGACGCGGACAGCGTGCTCGCCGCGTTCGAGACCTACGCCTTCCTCTGGCGCGCCGACGAGCGGGGCCTCGCCGTCGCCGTGAACCACGACGCGGCCGCCCGCCCCCGTCGTCAGGAGCGCGAGCCCCACTTCCAGGAGACCGGCGCGTTCTACGTGCTGCGGACGGCGGGCTTCCGGGAGCACCGGCACCGGTTCTTCGGCCGCACCGCCCTCGAGGTCGTCGCCGAGTCGCGGGCGCTCGAGATCGACTCGTCCGAGCAGCTCGGGCTGGCGCGCGGCCTCGCGCCGCTGCTCGATCCCCGTCCCGCCGCGGTCGACGTCGACGCGCTCATCACCGACTTCGACGGCGTGCACACCGACGACACGGCGACGGTCTCGACCGACGGCACCGAGAGCGTGCGGGTGAGCCGGTCGGACGGCCTCGGCGTGGAGCGCCTGCTCGCCGCCGGCGTCCCGGTGCTCATCCTGTCGAAGGAGCGGAACGCCGTCGTCGCGGCCCGGGCGGCGAAGCTGCGCGTCCCGGTGCTGCACGGCGTCGAGGACAAGGCCGCCGCGGTCCGGCGGTGGTGCGCGGAGACGGGGACGGACCCGTCGCGGGTGGCGTACGTCGGCAACGACGTGAACGACCTCCCCGCGCTGCAGATCGTGGGCTGGCCGATCGCGGTCGCCGACGCGCACCCTGCGGTGCGCGCGGCCGCGCGGCTCGTCCTCACCAGGCGGGGCGGCCACGGGGCCGTCCGCGAGGCGGCCGAGCTCGTGCTCGCCGCGACCGAAGGAAGGAACACCAGCGAATGACGAACACCCTCCGGATCGGCCGGCACGTCGTCGGCGAGGGCGAGCCCGTCTACGTCATCGGCGAGATCGGCCTCAACCACAACGGCGACGTCGACATCGCGAAGCGGCTCATCGACGTCGCCGCCGTCGCCGGCGTCCAGGCGGTGAAGTTCCAGAAGCGCACCCCGGACATCTCGACGCCGGAGCACATGAAGGACGTCCCGCGGGAGACGCCGTGGGGCACGATGACGTACCTCGAGTACCGCTACCGCGTCGAGTTCGAGCGCGAGCAGTACGCCGAGATCGGTGCCTACGCCGACAGCCGGGGCCTCGACTGGTTCGCCTCGCCGTGGGACGAGCCGGCCGTCGACTTCCTCGAGGAGATGGACGTCGTCGCGCACAAGATCGCCTCGGCGTCGGTGACCGACACCGGGCTGCTGCGTCGCGTCGCGGCCACCGGCAAGCCGGTGATCCTCTCGACGGGCATGTCGACGATCGAGCAGATCGACAGGGCGGTCGAGATCCTGGGGGCCGACCGGCTGCTCATGCTCCACGCGACCTCGACCTACCCGCTGCCGCCGGAGGAGGCGAACCTCCTCATGCTCGACACGCTGAAGGAGCGCTACGGCGTGCCGGTGGGCTACTCGGGCCACGAGCCGGGGCTGCAGATCTCGATCGCCGCGGTCGCCATGGGCGCCGTCGCCGTCGAGCGGCACATCACGCTCGACCGCGCGATGTGGGGCAGCGACCATGCCGCGTCGCTCGAGCCGCACGGCCTCATGAGCCTCGTGCGCGACATCCGCATCATCGGCACCGCACGGGGCGACGGCGTGAAGCGCGTCTTCCCCGGCGAGCTCGCGCCGCTGTCGAAGCTCCGCCGCGTCGACGGCTGAGGCGGTGTCGATGAGGCTGTCGGTGGTGGTGCCGTGCCACGACGCGGCGCAGCACCTGCCCACGACCTTCGCGAGCATGCGCGCGAACGCGGCGGACGACGTCGAGTGGATCCTCGTCGACGACGGGTCGCGGGACGAGACGGCGGCCCTGCTCGCCGGCTTCGTCCCGCCGGCCGGTCGGGCCGTGGTGCTCACGAACCCCGACGCGCTCGGGCTCGCGGGCGCCCGGAACACGGGCACCGCCGCGGCCACCGGCCGCTTCGTCACCTACCTCGACGCGGACGACTGGTACGCGCCGCGATACGCCTCGCGTCTCGCGGATGCGATCGAGGCCCTCGGCGTCGACTTCGTGCGGGTCGACCACGTGCAGTCCATGGGGACGAAGCGGATGCCGCACATCGCGCCGGAGACGCGGCGCGGCGAGCGCCTGCATCCGCACGACGGCATCGGCACGCGCCCGGACCGCACGACGATGGTCGACTACCCGTACGCGTGGTCGGCGGTCTACGACCGCCGCCTGTCGCGGGACGGGCTGCTCACGGTGGACCCTCGCCTGAAGACGGCCGAGGACCGGCTCATGGCGTGGCGGCTGCACCTCTACGCCCGCAGCTACGCCGTGGTGGGGCTCCAGGGGTACTTCTACCGGCGCGGCGTCCCCGGCTCGCTCACCGCGATCGGGGACGAGCGGCAGCTGCACTTCTTCGACGCCTTCGACCTGATCGGCGAGGAGCTCGGCGCGAGCGAGCACTTCGCCGCGTTCGAGCCGAAGTGGGTGCGGTCGTACCTCGGCCTCATCGCCCACCACGAGGCGTCGCGGGAGCGGCTGCACCCGCACGTGCACCGGGCGTTCCGGCGGCGCGCACGGACGACGATCCGATCGCTGCCGCAGCCGCTCGTCACCGAGGCGGTCGCCGCGCTGCCGCCCGGCCGGGCACGGATCCTCCGGGCGCTGTCGTGACGCGGATCGTGCAGCTCTTCGAGGCGTCGGCGGCGTACCAGGTGCTCGTGCTCGCCGCCGCGATCGACGCGGGCGCCTTCCCGCCCGCGGACGAGCGCGTGCTGCTCGTGTCGGCGAACTCGCCGGTGCCCGAGGTGGCGCGCCGGCTCGACGACGATCCCCTGCTCGCGCCGCTGCTGCCGCGCTTCGACCGGGTGGTGTCGTTCAACGACCTCATCGCCCCGCTGCACCCGAAGGCGTTCCGGCCGCGCGCCGAGGAGGTCCCGCTGTTCGAGCGCGCGTTCCGGCGCGAGCTGGGCATCCCGCAGGACGCGCGGGTCGAGCTCGCGCTCGAGTCGGTGCACGTGCCACCGGCGCGCACCATCCTCAACGTCTTCGCGGACGCTCCCGTGACGGTCTACGCGGAGGGGCTCATGAGCTACGGGCCCACGCGCGACCCGCTCAACCCCCGCATGTGGGCGCGGATCGAGCGAGTGCTGCATCTCGACCTCGTCGAGGGGCTCGCCCCGATCCTGCTCAGCGAGCACGACGTGCCCGCCGAGCTCGTGCCGGGCGACGCGTTCCGGGCGGTCGTCGCCGGGCTCGCCGGGCCGGCGAAGGCGGACGTCGAGCCCTACGCGCTGCTGCTCGGTCAGTACCTCGCCGAGCTCGGTCTCACCACGACGGAGCGGGAGGCCGAGCTCTACGGCCGGTGCATCGACGCCGCCGCGGCGCAGGGGCTGCGGCGCGTCGTCTACAAGCCGCATCCGAGCGCCCCGCCCCTCTACGCCGCGGCCCTCGCCCGGCGAGCCGAGCAGCGCGGCGTCGCGTTCGCGGTGTCGGAGGAGACCGGGCCGGCCGAGGTGCTCTACGAGCGGGAGCGGCCGCAGCTCGTGCTCGGCTGCTTCTCGACGGGTCTCGTCACCGCGTCCCGCTTCTGGCGCATCCCGGTGGCGGCGATCGGCACGCGGGAGGTGCTCGCGTCGCTGCCGCGGATCGAGGACAGCAACCGGGTCCCGCTCGCGCTCGTCGACCTCGTGGTGCCGGGCATCGGCACGGGGGACGCGCCCGCGCTCCTGCCGCCGCGGGAGCCGGACGTCGCCACCGTGCAGCGGATCGTGCGGGCGGTCGCGTACTGCATGCAGTGGCGGGCCCGCGGCCGCGACCGCGACGAGGTCGCCGCCGACCTGTTCGAGCTGGGGGACGCGGTGGAGGCGTACGTGCCGCGGGCGCGGCTGCGCCGGCTGCTGCTGCCGGGCGGCGGGCTCGGCTCGGTGTCCGCGGCGACGTTCCAGCGACTCACCGGGGTGCTGGCCGGGCTGCGGGAGCGGCAGCAGGCGCTGCTCACGTCGCTGCGACGGCGAGGTGCGCCGCTGCGGGGCTGACGCCGGTCACCAGAACGCCGGCGGGTGCCGGTGCGGCCAGCCGAACCGACGCTCCAGCTGCCGCGCGAGCGACAGCATCGCGGCCTCGCCGCCCGGCCGGCCGATCAGCTGCACGCCCGCGGGACGGCCGGTGTCGGTCGCTCCGACGGGCACGGTGACAGCGGGCAGCCCCGCGACGTTCACGAACGACGAGAACGGGGCAGCCTGCACCTGCCGGTCGAACACGACGTCGGGGTCCGGGTCGAACGTGAACCATCCGAGCGGCATCGGCGGCAGCGCGAGCGCCGGCGTCAGCACCACGTCGAACGGGTCGAACGCGGCGATCGTCCGCCGCTCGAAGGCCGCGGCCGCGGCGAGCGCCTCCAGCACCGTCGGGACCGGCAGCGCGCGCCCGCGCTCGAGCACGGCACGCGTGTAGGGCTCGAGCAGGGCGAGCTCCTCCGGCGTCGACGCCGGGATGGCCGCCGCGGAGGCCTGCCAGAGCACCCGGAACAGCTCGGGGTACCGCTCCCCCGGCAGCGCGACCTCCTCGAGGCCGTGGTCGAGGTCGGCGATCGCCGCCACGGCGCGGTCGAGCGCGCCTGCGCACTCGGGGTCGATGCGGATGTCGACGGCGTCGTCCCACACGCTGCTGCGGAGCACGCCGACCGAGAAGCGGCCCTCGCCGCGGATCGCGGCGCCGAGCAGCGGCCCGGCGTCGCGGTCCGTCGGCGGCGCGGTCGCGAAGACGGGCCGCCGCCGGCGCCCGGTCGGGTCGGCGAGCGCGTCGAGCACCATGGCGGCGTCGGCGACGGTGCGGGCGATCGGCCCCGCCGAGACGAGGCCCGCGAAGGAGTCCTGCCCGCCCTGCGCCGGCACCAGGCCGCGGGTCGGCTTCAGCCCGACCACCCCGCAGCTCGCCGCGGGGATGCGCACCGAGCCGCCCCCGTCGCTGCCGACCGCGAAGGCCACGAGCCCAGCAGCGACGGCCGCGGCGGCGCCGCCGCTCGAGCCGCCGGCGCCGAGCGACACGTCCCAGGGGTTCCTGACCGGCGCGCGCCCGGCGGGCTCGCTGAACCCGGTCAGCCCGAACTCGGGCGAGGTCGTCGCGCCGAGCGACACGGCGCCGGTCGCGTCGAGCGCGTCGACGATCCGGTCGGATCGGGTGGCGAAGGCGTCCGCGAGGAGTCGCGACCCGGAACCGGAGCGGGTCCCCGCGCGCCGCGCGAGCTCCTTCTCGGCGGTCGGCACCCCGGCGAGCGGCGCGGCGCCGGGCCCTGTCGCGTCGAGCGCGGCGGCCCGCTCGCGCGCCCGGTCGCCGTCGACGCGGGCGAACGCGCCGAGCCGGGGGTCGAGCTCGGCGATCCGGCCGAGCGCGTGCTCGACGAGTTCGACGACGGTGGCGTCACCCCGGTGGACCCAGTCCCACTGCTCCTGCGCGGAGAGGTGGTGCAGCGCGAAGACCACGGCTACTTGATCGACTTCTGCAGCAGCACGGTGCCGATCGAGCGGTCGAACTTGAAGGCGACGTCGCCCATCCGCCCCTGCTCCGTGAAGCCGAGCGAGCGGTGCAGCGCCATCGAGGCCTCAGCGCCTCTGTCGGCGATCACCGCGAGCATCTGCTTGAGGCCCGCCTCGCGACCCGCGTCGATCAGCGCGACGAGCAGCGCGCGGCCGAGGCCCTTGCCGGTCGAGGCGGCACGCAGGTAGATCGAGCTCTCGGCGGTGAACCGGTAGGCGCGCCTCTGGATCCACGGCGCGCAGAGCGCGTACCCGAGCACCTGGCCGCTCGGTGAGACCGCGACGAGGAACGGCAGCTTCAGCCGGGTCAGGTAGGCGTACTTCGCGCGCCATTCGCGCAGCGACATCGTGTCCTCGTCGAGCGTGACCATGCTGTTCGTCACGTAGTGGTTGTAGATCTCGCGCACGTCGGGCAGGTCGCGCGGGGTCGCGGGCCGGATCGTCCAGGTGAACGGCGCCTCGGGTGCGGGGAGCCGCCGCAGGTGGAACGGCTTCACCCGCCGCGGCGCGTACTCCTCTTCCAGCACGGCTCGCGAGCCTAGTCGGCGGCCTCCGCGGTACCGGGGTCCCCCGGCAGCCGCCAGTCGAGCGGAGCCGCGCCCTGCTCCTCGAGCAGGGCGTTCGTGCGGCTGAACGGCCGCGAGCCGAAGAAGCCGTTCCGCGCCGACAGCGGGCTGGGGTGCGCCGACTCGAGGCGCGGCACGTCGCCGAGCAGGCCGCCGAGCGCCTGCGCCTGCCGTCCCCAGAGGATCGCGACGAGCGGGCCCCCGCGCCGCGCGAGCGCCTGCAGCGCGACCGTGGTGAACGGCTCCCAGCCCTTGCCGCGGTGGGAGTTCGCGGCGCCCGCCCGCACCGTGAGGTCGCGGTTCAGCAGCAGCACACCCTGGTCCGCCCAGGCCGACAGGTCGCCGTGCGCGGCGGGCGGGATGCCGAGGTCGCTCTCGCGCTCCCGGTAGATGTTGACGAGGCTCCGCGGCAGCGGCCGCACGTGGCGCTCCACGGCGAAGGCGAGCCCGATCGGGTGCGAGGGCGTCGGGTACGGGTCCTGGCCGAGGATCAGCACCCGCACCCGCTCGAGCGGCGTGGTGAAGGCGCGGAGCACGTGATCGCGAGCGGGCAGCACGCGGTGCCCGGCGGCCTCCTCCGTGTCGAGGAAGGCCAGGGCCGCGAGCAGCGCGGGCTCGGCGGGGGCGAGCGCATCCGCCCAGCCCGGGTCGATGCGGCCCTCGGCGGCGAGGTCGGCGAGCCCGAGGACGCTCACCGGGCCGTCCTGCGCCGCACGGCGACGGCGTCACCGGCGCGCTCGATCCACCAGACGTTGCCGTCGCCGGCGGCATGGGCGCCGCGCTCGTCGAGCACGAGCGCGGTCCGCTCGTCGATCGCGGCGGCCCGCGGGACGAGGCCCGCCTCGACCGCGGCCATCGCCCGGGCGAGGGTGCCCCACTGCGCGGCGTGGACGTCGAGCGTGAGATCGGTGAGCCCGAGCCCGTCGCGCACCGTCAGGGCGTCGAGGTCCTCGCCGACCTCCTCGTCGACGACGGGGGTGCCGTCCAGGCGCCAGCCGCCGAGCAGCGCCCGCCGCGCGGCGATCGCGGAGCCGGCGGAGAAGCCCGCGTACGGGACGCCGCCGGCGACGAGCGCGCGGATCCGGTCCGCGACCGGCAGCAGGGCGTCGAGGTGGGCGGGGGTGAGGCCGCCGCCGACGAGCACCCCGTCGACGTCGTCGAGCACGGCGGCGGGCACCGCTCCCCCGTGCGCCACGACCGCGATCCGGGGCTCGACCCGACCCGGCAGCTCGGCGACGAGCCTCGCCGCGTGCTCCTCGGCGTCGCCGTCGCGCACCGCGATCACGGCGACCCGCGGCACCGCGCGCCTCGCGGCCGCCGCGGCGAGGAAGGGCGCGAACGCACGACCTCCGCCGTCCCAGCCGCCGCCGACGAGCGTGAGGGATCCGGCGGTCACGCGGCAACGCTAGCGTCGACCCCGTGCCGAAGATCCTGACGAGCCTCCCCGAGCGCGAGCGCGTGGGCATCGCCTTCTCCGGCGGCCTCGACACCTCCGTCGCCGTCGCCTGGATGCGTGAGCACGGCGCCCTGCCGTGCGCCTACACCGCCGACCTCGGCCAGCCCGACGAGCCGGACCTCGCGGGCGTCCCGGAGCGGGCGACCCGCTACGGCGCCGAGATCGCCCGCGTCGTCGACTGCCGCCGCGCGCTCGTCGAGGAGGGCTTCGCGGCGCTCGCCTGCGGCGCGTTCCACATCCGCTCCTCCGGCATGCCGTACTTCAACACGACGCCGATCGGCCGCGCGGTGACCGGCACGCTGCTCGTGCGGGCGATGGCGGAGGACGGCGTCTCGATCTGGGGCGACGGGTCCACCTTCAAGGGCAACGACATCGAGCGCTTCTACCGCTACGGGCTGCTCGCGAACCCCGGCCTGCGCGTCTACAAGCCGTGGCTCGACGCGGCGTTCGTCAGCGAGCTCGGCGGCCGCGCCGAGATGAGCGCGTGGCTCACGGAACGCGACCTGCCGTACCGGGCCTCGGCCGAGAAGGCGTACTCGACCGACGCGAACATCTGGGGCGCGACGCACGAGGCGAAGCGGCTCGAGCACCTCGACAGCTCCGTCGAGCTCGTCGAGCCCATCATGGGCGTGCGGTTCTGGGACCCCGCCGTCGAGGTCGCGCCCGAGGACGTCACGGTCGGCTTCGAGGGCGGCCGCCCCGTCTCGATCGACGGCGAGCGGTTCGACGACCCCATCGCACTCGTCGAGCGCGCCAACGCGATCGGGGGCCGGCACGGCCTCGGCATGACCGACCAGATCGAGAACCGCGTCATCGAGGCGAAGAGCCGCGGCATCTACGAGGCGCCCGGCATGGCGCTGCTCTTCGTCACCTACGAGCGGCTCGTGAGCGCGGTCCACAACGAGGACACCATGGCCCAGTACGCCACCGAGGGCCGCCGCCTCGGCCGGCTGCTCTACGAGGGCCGCTGGCTCGAGCCGCAGGCGCTCATGCTCCGCGAGGCGCTCACGCGGTGGGTCGGCGCCACCGTCACCGGCGAGGTCACCGTGCGCCTGCGCCGCGGCAACGACTTCTCGATCCTCGACACCCGCGGCGAGCGCCTGGCCTACCACCCGGACCGCCTCTCGATGGAGCGCACCGAGGACGTCGCGTTCGAGCCCGGCGACCGCATCGGCCAGCTCACGATGCGCAACCTCGACCTCGCCGACTCGCGCGCGAAGCTCGAGCAGTACGCGTCGCTCGGCCACCTCGGCGGCGCCTTCGGCGAGCTCATCGGGCAGGTCGAGGAGGGCCGCGCCACCGAGATCACCTCCACCGGTGAGCACACGGACGCGGGCGAGGAGTCGCTCGACCGCGCCGCCATGGAGACCGGCGCCGACTGACCCGCATCGCACCCGCACCCGACGACGAGGAGGCCGTCCCATGCCCGTCCGCACGCTCGAGATCCCGTTCCGCGACTGGACCACCTGGGCCCAGGTGACCGAGCCGGAGCAGCCGAAGGACGGCGGCCTGCCCGTGATCGTGCTCCACGGCGGCCCCGGCATGGCGCACGACTACGTGCGGAACCTCGCTGCGCTCTCGCACACGGGCCGCACCGTCGTCCACTACGACCAGCTCGGCTGCGGACGCAGCACCCACCTGCCCGACGCGCCGAAGGACCTCTGGACGCCGCAGCTGTTCGTGGACGAGTTCCACAACCTCGTGTCGGCACTCGGCTTCGAGCGCTACCACGTGGTGGGTCAGTCGTGGGGCGGGATGCTCGGCGCCGAGATCGCGGTGCGCCGCCCCGCGGGCCTCGCGTCGCTGTCGATCCTCAACTCCCCCGCGTCGATGCCGCTCTGGGTCGCCGGCTGCAACCGGCTGAAGCAGGACCTGCCTCCGCGGACGCGCGACGCGCTCGACCGGCACGAGGCGGCCGGCACCTACGACGACCCCGAGTACCTCGCGGCCGTCGACGTCTTCTACCGCCGGCACGTCTGCCGGCTCGACCCGTGGCCCGCGGACCTCATCGCGACGCTCGAGCAGGAGGAGGCCGACCCGACCGTGTACTTCACGATGAACGGCCCGAGCGAGTTCACAGTCATCGGGTCGCTCAAGGAGTGGAGCGTGATCGAGCGGCTCCCCCAGGTCGAGGTGCCGACGCTCGTGCTCGCCGGCGAGCTCGACGAGGCGACCCCCGAGGCCTGGCAGCCCTTCGTCGACGGCATCCCCGACACCCGCACGGTCGTCGTGCCCGATGCGAGCCACTGCTCGCACCTCGAGCGCCCGCAGGAGGTGCTCGGCGCCGTCACCGCGCTCCTCGACGAGGCCGAGCGGGCCTGATCGGAGGCGTCTACCTCCCGTTCAGCCGGAGCGTCGACGCTGTGCCGGTGACCACGACCGCGCCCGCCGAGACCGCTCCGACCGTCGACGACGACCTGCTCGCGAGGATGGACCGCTACTGGCGGGCGGCGAACTACCTGTCGGTCGGCCAGATCTACCTGCTCGACAACCCGCTGCTGCGCGAGCCGCTCACGCCCGACCACGTCAAGCCGCGGCTGCTCGGGCACTGGGGCACGACGCCCGGGCTGAACCTGCTCTACGTCCACTTCAATCGCCTCATCCGCGAGCGCGACCTCGACGCGATCTACGTCTGCGGGCCGGGTCACGGCGGCCCCGGCATGGTCGCGAACACCTACCTCGAGGGCAGCTACACCGAGACCTACCCGCACATCGGGCAGAACGTCGACGGGATGCGGCGGCTGTTCCGCCAGTTCTCCTTCCCGGGCGGGATCCCGAGCCACGCGGCGCCCGAGACGCCGGGCTCGATCAACGAGGGCGGCGAGCTCGGCTACTCGCTCATGCACGCCACCGGCGCGGTGTTCGACAACCCGGACCTCGTCGCGTTCACGGTCGTGGGCGACGGCGAGGCCGAGACCGGGCCGCTCGCCACGAGCTGGCACGCCCCGGCGTTCCTCGACCCGGCCCGCGACGGCGCCGTCCTGCCGGTGCTGCACCTGAACGGCTACAAGATCGCGAACCCCACCGTGCTCGCGCGGCTGCCTGAGGAGCAGCTGCACTCGCTGATCCGCGGCTGGGGCTGGGAGCCGATCGAGGTCGCGGGCGACGACCCGATGCGCGTGCACCGCGAGCTCGCCGAGGCCCTCGACACCTGCATGGACCGCATCGCCGGGATCCAGCGGGCCGCGCGCGACGGCGGGAGCCGCAGGGGCGAGCCGGCCCGCTGGCCGATGGTCGTGCTGCGCACGCCGAAGGGCTGGACCGGCCCGAAGCGGGTCGACGGGCAGCAGATCGAGGGCACCTTCCGCGCCCACCAGGTGCCGCTCACCGAGGTGCGGACGAACGAGGACCACCTCCACGCGCTCGAGGCGTGGATGAAGGGCTACGACCCGGGCGACCTGTTCGACGACGAGGGCCGGCTGCTGCCCGAGCTCGCCGAGCTCGCTCCCGAGGGCGCCCGGCGGATGGGCGCCAACCCGCATACGAACGGCGGCCTGCTGCTCAAGGAGCTCGAGCTGCCCGAGTTCCGGAACTACGCCGTGGACGTGCCGGGTCCCGCCACCTCGTTCTCGTCGGCGACGACGCGGCTCGGCGAGTACCTCCGCGACGTCATGCGGCTGAACCCGACCCGGTTCCGGCTGTTCGGCCCGGACGAGACCGCGTCGAACCGCCTGCAGGCGGTGTTCGAGGCCACCGACCGCGCCTGGGAGGAGCCGGTCGTCGGCACCGACGATCACCTCGCTGCGGGCGGGCGCGTCATGGAGGTGCTCTCGGAGCACCTCTGCGAGGGCTGGCTCGAGGGCTACCTCCTCACCGGGCGGCACGGCCTCATGAGCTCGTACGAGGCCTTCGCCCACATCATCGACTCGATGGTGAACCAGCACGCGAAGTGGCTGCACGACGTCAACCGCATCCCGTGGCGCGTCGGCATCTCGAGCCTGAACTACCTGATCACGAGCCACGTCTGGCGGCAGGACCACAACGGCTCGAGCCACCAGGACCCCGGCTTCATCGACCACGTCGTGAACAAGAAGGCCGAGATCGCCCGCGTCTACCTGCCGCCGGACACGAACTGCCTGCTCTCCGTCGGCGACCACGTGCTGCGCAGCCGGCAGTACATCAACGTGATCGTCGCGGGCAAGCAGGAGGCGCTCGACTACCTGACGATGGACGAGGCGGTCGCGCACTGCGCGCGCGGCGTCGGCATCTGGGACTGGGCCTCCACGACGGACGGCGAGCCGGACGTCGTGCTCGCCTGCGCGGGCGAGATCCCGACCATGGAGACGCTCGCCGCGGCCGACCTGCTGCGGCAGCACGTCCCCGACCTCAAGGTGCGGGTCGTGAACGTCGTCGACCTCATGCGCCTGCAGTCGGTGTCGGAGCACCCGCACGGGCTGTCCGACCGCGAGTTCGATGCGATCTTCACGCCCGACAAGCCGGTGGTCTTCGCCTTCCACGGCTACCCCACGCTCATCCACCGGCTCACCTACAAGCGCGCGAACCACGCCCAGTTCCACGTCCACGGCTACATCGAGGAGGGCACCACGACGACGCCCTTCGACATGGTCGCGATGAACGCGCTCGACCGGTTCAGCCTCGTCACCGACGTGATCGACCGGGTGCCGGCGCTCGGCTCGGCCTACGCGGTGCTGCGGCAGCGCATGACCGACTCGCGCCTCGCGGCGCGGCTCCACACGCGGGAGCACGGCGAGGACGACCCGGCGATCGCCGACTGGACCTGGCCGTACGCACGCGGGTGACGAGGGAGCGGGACCCCCACTCCGAGGGGTCCCGGGCCCGCCGCGCCGTGTGTCAAAGGATTCCAAGAAAGGGCGGTTCGTACCGTTCGGGACATCCCCCACCGGAAGGTCCCCCTCCACGTGCGCTCAGCCCCTGCACTGGCCCTCGCCACCGCCGCGACACTCGCCGCGGCCCTCGTCCCCGCCACCGCCGCGAACGCCGTGGCGCCGGCCCTCACCGGGAAGGTCGTGTTCCACGGCGCCCCGCAGGTCGGCGTGACCGTCGGCTGGTTCGAGCCCGACACCGACGACGAGCGGACCACGGTCACCGCGGCCGACGGCACGTACTCGCTCGCGCTGCCGGCGGCCGGCACGAAGTACGTCGTGTTCGCCGGGCTGCCCCACGCCTCGGCCGCGACGACCGACTGGCCGAACGACGAGCCGGTGCGCCCGAAGGCGCAGAAGGCCGGGAGCGTCGGCGTCTACGTCGGCTTCGCGGGACAGTCCTACGCCTACCAGAGCACCCGGCTGTTCACCGCCGGCACCGCACCGAAGGCGCTGCCGCCCATCACCCTCGGCGACGCCGCCGTGATCCGCGGCACGGGCGGCCCTGACCTCGCGAAGCGCGGCGTGCACCTGCAGAACCTGCACGGTGACGACGTCGGCGCGGTCTCCGCCGATGCGACCGGCGCCTTCCGCATGGAGGTCGTGCCCGGCGACTACCGCGTCGTCGTGCCCGCCGACGCCACGCACCTCGAGTGGCGCTCCGCGACCCGCGTCACCGCGACGGCCGGCACCGACCGCGTCGTGTCCGTGCAGCGCGCGCTCGGCGCGACGCTCGCCGGCGTCGTGACGAGCAGCGGCAAGGCCGTGGGCGGCGCCGCCGTCCGCGCCGGCGACCGCAGCACGCGGACCGCGGCCGACGGCACGTGGTCGATCGCGGGCGTCCCGCTCGGCGTGCGGTCCGTCCGCTTCGGTGCGGTCGGCAACACCACGGCCCTGCACGGCTACGTGCCGCTGACGAAGCCGGTGAGCGGTCTCGCGAGCGGCGTCACGACGCAGGTGAACGCGAGCCTCGTGCTCGGCGGACTGATCAAGGCGACCTACGACTCGGCCCCCGGTGCCGACCGCTACGTCTTCGTGGTGACCCGCTCGTCGCGGTACGGCGGCATCGTCACGGGCGACGAGCGCGACGCGTCGGCCACGACGAGCCGCAACACCGTCGTCGCCTCGGGTCTGCCTGCAGGCACCTACGACGTCCGCGTCTCCGACCGCGACGGCGCCCGCTACGCCGAGCGACTCGTGACGCTGACCGCGGGCCAGGGCGTGAACCTCGGCGTGCTGGCGCCGACGAAACGCACCGTCTCACTGGAGGGCACCGTCAGCGGCGCCTCCACCGGTGAGGTCGTCGCCGTCGCGAAGAACTTCTCGAGCTACGCCTCCGCCTCGGCCTCCGGCGGTCGCTACGCGCTCTTCGGCCTGCTTCCCGGCAGCTACCGGGTGCTCTACATGGCGCCGAACCGCCTCCTGTCGACGACGAGCGCCGGCCTGGCGAAGGACACCACGCTGAAGCTGTCGGCGGGCGGGCCCGTCGGACGGCTCGCCGGCGTCGTCTACGCGGGCGATGCCCGCACCGACGGCGTCGACGTCCGCGACGAGGCCGGCATGAGCGCCTCGTTCCTCGACGACAGCGGTCTCGACGCGTGGGCAGGCGTCGACGGTCTCGAGGGGACGGCCGCGCCCGGCACGCACCGCATCGTCGGCGTCGAGCCGTGGGCGGACCCGTTCCAGGCGTTCTCGCCCTACTGGTACGCGTGGCCCGACCCGAGCATCACGCTCGTGGCGGGGCAGACCACGAGGCTCTCGGTGCACCTCCTGCTCGAGGGCGATGCCGGCGCCACGCCGGCCGCTGCGACCGCGTCCTCGTCGAGCTCGTCGTCCGCCTCGACGAGCCCCGCGCCCGTCGAGACGACGAGCCCGGCGCCGACGGGGACCATCACGCCCTGAGCCCGCTGCTCCGGCTCGACCAGCGGCCCGCTCTCCACCGGAGGGCGGGCCGCTGCCGTTTCCCCAGGGCTGCGTAGTCCTGGTTCTTCGAACAGGTGTTCGATAGGATGTGGGCATGGCGGACGAGGCGCGGCGCGGAACCGGGGAGGAGCCGGACGACGCCGTGCCCTCGCTCGACGCGCTCGGCGCGCTCACCGACGAGCAGCCGGAGACGCGGCGGCTCGATCCCCTCGAAGCCTTCGCCACCGAGCACGGTCTCGACCCGGCCGACATCGCCCGCATGTGGTGCGAGGTGTCCGACGAGCCGTTCGAGGAGCACCCGCTGCCTGACGAGCCCGCCGCCACGTTCCGCTTCGAGGTGCTCGACGCCTACCAGCGCGACTGGCAGCGGGCCGAGGCCGATCGCGTCGCGGGCGCGCTCCGCGCCTATCGCGCGGCGATGGAGCAGGTCGAGGGCGGCCCCGATGCGGTGCTCGACGGGCCCTACGAGCGGTCGGTGCTGCACGCGGTCGCCGCCAAGCTGCGCATCGCCGACCGGTCGGCCGTGTTCGTCGTGCACACCGCCGACACGCTCGAGCGGTCGTTCCCGGCGTCGTGGGCCGCCTTCCTCGACGGGGCGGCGCCCTGGTCGGCGCTCCGCCTGGTGCACGCGCAGGCGCACGGGCTCGATCCCGAGCCGCTCGCCGAGTACGACCTTCGGGCCGCCGCGCTGCTCGCCGGCGCGCAGCTCCCCCGCCTCAAGGAGCGCCTCCGCCGCCTCCGCGAGCGCCTCCAGGCCGGCACCGCCGACGAGCGGCACCGCGCAGCGCTCAAGGGGCGCGGGGTCACGCTGCTGCCCGCCGAGGACGGCATGGCCGACCTCGTGCTGCACGGCGCGGTCGCCGACCTGCTCGGCATCGACCACCAGCTCCAGCAGGCCGCCGTCGCGGCCGCCGGCCGCCCTGGCGAGAGCCGCACCGTGGCGCAGCTGCGCGCCGATCTCCTCGTCGACGTGCTGACGGAGGGCGGCCGCCACGCGGCCGATCCGCACGACGACCGGCTCTCGGTGCCGAACCGCATCGGTGTCGAGCCGGTCGTGCACGTCTTCGTGCCCGCGATGACGCTGCTCGGGCACTCCGACGCGCCCGCGACGCTCGCCGGCTACGGCCCGATCGACCTCGACACCGCGACGCGGTTGGCGGGCAGCGCGAGGACCTGGATCCGCATCCTCACCCACCCGGTCACCGGCACGATCGTCGACGTCGACCGGCGGCGCTACCGGCCGCCGGAGGACCTCCGGCGCCTCGTCACCCTGCTCGACGGCACCTGCCGATGCGGCTGCGGTCGGCGACGCGGCGACCTCGATCACGTCCGCGAGTGGGCGATCCACCGCGGGCGCACCGCCATCGACAACCTCGTGCTCCTCGCCCGCCGCGATCACGTGATGAAGGGCTCGGGTCAGTACGACCTGCGGCTGAAGCCCGACCGGAGCGTGGTCTGGACGAGCATCTGGGGCACCCGCATCGTGGTCCCGCCCGACGATCCACCGGAGCCGACACCGGCGCCACCCGCACCCGCCGACCTCGATCCCGTCGCCTGCCCGTTCTAGAACGTGAGCCGCATGCCCGGGTTCGGGGCGTCGCGGAAGCCGAGCGAGCGGTAGAGCGCGGCACCGTCGGGCGCGGCGTGCAGGTCGACGAAGCGAGCGCCCGTCTCCGTCTCGAACCAGCCCAGCAGCGCCGCGAGGCAGGCTCGCGCGTAGCCCTGGCGCCGGTGCTCCGGCAACGTGCTCACCTGCGAGACGTGGCCGCGCGTGGACGACGGGTTCGCCGGTGACGGCGCCCGGCGCTCGACGAGGCCCATCGCGCACGACACCGGGCGCCCGTCGACGTCGACGACGAAGACGGCTGTGCCGGTCTCCTCGG
Organism: Amnibacterium sp. CER49; assembly: GCF_029846255.1. Lineage (GTDB taxonomy): Bacteria > Actinomycetota > Actinomycetes > Actinomycetales > Microbacteriaceae > Amnibacterium. The sequence goes on from NZ_JARVWQ010000002.1 coordinate 1,025,266, forward strand.
CGAGGCGCTCCGCGAACCAGCGCCCCGCGGCCGTGCGCCAGGGCGCATCGGCGGGTCCGTCGTCCTGGCCGAGCGCGTGGAACATGGCGGCCCGCAGCTCGACGAGCGCGTGCGCATCGGCAGGGACCGCGCGGCGGACGATCGGATCGGTCACGCCTCCATCCTCCGGCCACGGATGCGCCAGCATGGGAGCGATGCGTCCCCTCCTCGGCCTGAACGCGGTGCTCGCCCTGCTCGTGGAGCTCGCACTGCTCGTCGCGGGCGTCGTGATCGGGCTCGCGTCGGGGCTGCCGGGAATCGCAGCCGTCGTCCTCGCGGTGCTGCTGCCCGTCGCCGTGGTCGTCGTGTGGGGAGCCCTGCTCGCCCCGCGAGCCCCGCGGCGCCTTCCGCCGGCCGGGCGTCTCATCGCGGAGGCGGTGCTGTTCGGGCTCGCGGTCGTGGGGCTCGCCGTCGTCGGGGCGCTCGGCTTCGCCGTCGCGCTCGCGGTCGCGGCCGGCGCGCGGCTCGCGCTCGGCGCAGCCGTCGGCGCGGTCTGAGCCTGCAGGGCGGAAGCACATCCGCTCCTCCCCAGAGGTCGAGGCCAGGGCTGCACCTCGCGGCCGCTGTGGACGGCGGAGCGGGCGGGATGCGCGGAGGCCACGCTGCCCGGCATGTCGCTTCCCGCTAGGACCACCGACACCGACCTGCTCGACTCGCTGCGCGACCTGATCGGTCCCGCGCTGCGGAACGAGCTCTGGCTGTTCTTCACCGACGCGCGTGACGAGCCGATCCCGCTCGCGATCCCCGTCGAGGACGTGCCGATGCGGCTGCCCGCCGTCGAGCGGCTCGGCGAGGTCGTCGTCGAGACCGGCCGGATGGCGGGCGCCGCGGCCGTGCTGCTCGTGTGGGAGCGGCCGGGCGACGCGTGGCTCTCCGACGAGGAGGCCGAGTTCGTCGACGCCGTCGAGGCGGCGATCGCGCCTGACCTCCGGGTACGCGCGCAGGCGCTCTCGTCCGACTCGGGCGTGCGCCTGCTCGCATCCGCTCCCGCGTGAGGCGGGAGCGTTCGGGCGCGACGGACCTGCAGCGGGGACCTCAGCCGGCCCACGCCATCGGGGCGGCGCCGCACGCGGCCATCTCGCGCTCCCCGCGGGTGCGGAGCTCGCCGCCTGCCATGATCCGCGTGCGCGCGGCCTGGTAGCGGGCGCCCTGCGACTCGAGCCGGTCGGCGATGGCGGGGAGGCGGTCCCGCTCGGCGACCAGCGCCTCGGCACGCTCGAGGAGCGTCGACGCGACGACGTTCGGGGCGACCGCCGGTCGCGCCAGGGAGATGCGCTCCGCGGTCTCCGGAGCTCCGGCCAGCACCGCCGCCTCGGCCCGGAGCGCCGCGTACCAGGGGCGCCAGATCGCGCCGTACCACTTGTCCCACCGCGCAGGGCTGTCGAGCGTGCCGGCGTGCGCCTCCTTCGCCCTGCCTTCGTGCAGGAGGGCGAGTACCCGGAAGCCGAGGACTTCGAAGTTGTCCGACGTCCAGGTCGTGTCCGCGAGCGCACGGAGGACCTCGAGCCAGCGCTGCTCGCCCCCGGCGTCGGCGGCGAGCCGCGCCGCGTTGGCCGCTGCGGCGGCGGACGGCGCGAGGTTGTGCACGATGGGCCGCCCGGCGCGCTCCCAGCCGTCGAGGAAGCGCTCGCCGAGCCGGAGGCAGCCGGACAGGTCCCCCTGCACCCAGTTCACGAGCATCGCCCGCGGGGTAGCGAGGTGCGGCTCGAGAGCGTGGTACGGCAGGTCCAGCAGGCGACGCGCGAGCCGCTCGGCTCCGACGAGATCGCCGATGCCGACGGCGCACTCGGTCGCCATCTGGAGCGCGTCGGTGAGCTCGATCCCGGTCTCCGGCACGACCCCGAGAGGCGCGAGCACGTCCTCGCGCGCCGCGGCTGCGTCGAAGGCGCCGCGGAGGTCGCCCTGCACGAGCCGCGCTGCGCAGGCGGTATCGAGTGACGCGCTCCATCCGACCCGGTCGTCGAGGCGCTCGAACTCCGTGGCGAGCGCGAGAGCCTGACGGATCTTCGCCGGGTCCTCGTCGGCCTCGGCCATCAGCCGCGCCGCGGCGACGCGGGCCGTGGCCCGGTCGCTGCCCGCGCCGATCGAGGCGGCCTCGTCGAGCAGGGCCACCGCGGCCTGGTCCTCCGGCACGGTCGTGAGGATGCCCTGGAACCGCCGGATGGTCTCACCGCTCCGCGCGAGCTGGATGACCGCCTCCTCGAGCCGCCCGGCCTCCACGAAGGCGGGAGCCGCGAGACGCCGCAGGCGGAGCGCGGAGTCGCCGAACTGCCTCGCCTCGGCGGCACCGGCCGCTGCGGCGTACGCGGTGGCGCGGATGAGGGCGTCGTCAGCCAGCGACGCGGCCTGCTCGAAGCGGCGCTGCGCCTCGCCGGGCATGCCGCGCGCGAAGGCGAGCCGGGCGAACCGTGCGGCGAGGTCACAGGCCACGCCGCGGTCGGCGTCGGCCAGGGACCCGACGAGGGCGGCACGCACCTCGTCCACCAGGGCGTCGACGTCGCGCATCCAGGTCTCGGCGTCGGCGGTGCGACCCTCGAGCGCCTCTGCCTGGGCGCGGCACCAGGCGAGATGGGCGGAGCGGACGGCGTCCCGCTCGCCCGCCGCCTCGAGGCGCTCGGCGCCGTACTGCCTGATGGTCTCGAGGGCGCGGTAGCGGGTCGCGCCCGGCGCGTGGACGGCGTCGAGCAGGCTCCCGTCGACGAGCGCGGCGAGGACAGCGGGGACCGCTGCCCCCCGCACACCGGGAAGCGCCGCGGACACGGCCACGGCGGACGCGGCCGTGAACGGGGAGGCGAACACGGTCACGCGTCGGAGCACCGCCCGCTCACCCGGGCCGAGCAGGTCGTGGCTCCAGTCGAGCGTGGCGCGGAGCGACCGGTGCCGCGCATCGGTTCGGGCCCCGCCGGTGAGGACGGCGAGCCGGTCGCCGAGCGCCGCTTCCAACCCGTCGAGCCCGAGCGAGGGAAGGCGGGCGGCCGCGAGCTCGATCGCGAGCGCGACGCCCTCGAGGGCCTCGCAGACGCGGCTGACGCGCTCCCGATCGGTGTCGGTCACGGCCGCGCCGGCCGCGCGCGCACGCGCCTCGAACAGCGCGGCCGCGTCGCCCTGCTCGCCGGTCGAGAGGCCGGGAACGGGGAGGACCCACTCGAACGGCACGGCGAGCCGGGTTCGGCTGGTCGCGAGGACGGTCAGGCCGGCGCAGGCGGCGAGCAGTCGCTCGAGCAGCTCGGCGACAGGATCGAGCAGGTGCTCGCAGTTGTCCAGGACGAGCAGCGCGGTGCGCGTGGTGAGCCAGGCCTCCAGGGCGTCGACGGCCGGGCGCCCCTGGCGCTCCTGGACGCCGAGGCGCTCCGCCACGCTGGGCGCGAGCCGGTCGGGGTCGGTGAGCGGCACGAGGTCGACGATCCACGCGCCGTCCGGGTAGCGATCGGCGAGATCGGCCGCGACGCTGAAGGCGAGCCGCGTCTTCCCGACACCGCCCGGGCCGAGCGCGGTGACGAGCCGGTGCTCGGCGAGCGCCGTGGCGAGCGCCTCGCGCTCGACGGCGCGCCCGACGAACGAGGTCAGGGTGGAGGCCACGCGCGGGCGGGCGGCGGGCGCCTGCTCGATCGGGCCGAGCACGGCGAGCGCCCGCCGGTCACGGGCGCCGGTCTTGCGGAGCAGGGACGCGATGTGGCTCTCCACCGTGCGCACCGAGATGAAGAGACGCTCCGCGATCTCGGCGTTCGTCGCGTGGCCGACGAGCGCCGCGAGCACCTCCTGCTCGCGGGGCGAGATCGCCTCCTGGACGCCGCCGGTCGTCACATCCGCCGATCCTGCCCCGATCGGCGGCGGCGGAACAGTGGTCACGCAGTGGCGGCGGAGGGCTGCTCGACGACGGGGCCACGGTGACCCCGCAGCGCGGTCCGGATGCGGGCGACGAGCGAGGCGCCCCGGCGCCGCTCGACGCGGACGGTCGCGACGCGGTCCGCCTGCAGGCGGCGGGCGAAGTCGGTGTGGAGGGCGGTGGGCTGGAACATGATCGGCTCCTTCGGTGGATCGGAACGCCGAAAGCGTCGTCCGCCGACGGTCCGCTGCCATCCGTGCCGACCACGGAGACGCCCACCGAATCCCGCACTCGGTGGTCCACTCGGTGGTCCGCACGGACGCGCCGTCCGCGCTGCGGGTGCCGATCCGCCGATCCTCCGAAGGACCCGGGCTGACCGTCACCGCTTGACCGTGAGCGGGCCCTTCGCCACCTTGTGGGCCGCGGCCTGCGCGAGCGGCCGGACGGTCACGAGGTCGAGGTTCACGTGCGGGGGCAGCTCGAGGGCGTGGACGATCGCCTCGGCGACGTCATCCGCGGAGAGCGGGTCGGGCACGTCCAGGTAGACGGCGTCGGCCCGCGCCTGGTCGCCGCCGAACCGCTTCAGCGAGAACTCCTCGGTGCGCACCATGCCGGGTGCGATGTCGACGACGCGGATCGGCTCGCCCGCCAGCTCGAGGCGCAGCACGTTCACGAGCGCCCGCTCGGCGAACTTCGCCGCGTTGTACCCGCCGCCGCCCTCGTAGCCGACCTGGGCCGCCGTCGACGTGACCGTCACGATGTCGGCGACGCCCGACGCCTCTGCGGCGTCGCGGAGCATCGGCAGCAGCGCGCTCGTGACCCGCTTCGTGGCGATCACGTTCACCTCGTACATCCAGCGCCAGTCGTCGATGCTGCCGTGCTCGACGGAGTCGGCACCGCGCGCCCCGCCCGCGTTGTTCACGAGCGCGCCGGCACCGCCGCCGGCCTCGAGCTCCGCGACGAGGCGGGCCACGTCGTCGTCGCTCGTGAGGTCGGCGACCACGACCTCGCAGCCGGTCTCCTCCGCGAGCGACCGCAGGCGGTCCTCGCGCCGCGCCACCGCCGTCACCGGGCGCCCGTGCGCCCGGAGCAGGCGCACCGTCGCCGCCCCGATGCCGGAGCTCGCCCCCGTCACCACCACCCGTGTGTCCGTCATGGCGCCATCGAAGCAGCCGGCCGCCGAGCGTTCCCCGCGCCGACGCGTGCGTGCCGCCCGTTACCGCATGTGTCGCCGACCCGTTGCTGGTGCCGGCGGGCCTCCCTAGCCTCACCGCCATGACCGAGTCCTCCTGGCACTTCGAGACCGAGCAGATCCACGCGGGGGCCGCACCCGACCCCGTCACGAACGCGCGGGCGACGCCCATCTACAAGACGACCTCGTACGTCTTCAACTCCGCGGACCACGCGAAGAACCTGTTCGCGCTCGCCGAGTTCGGCAACATCTACAGCCGCATCCAGAACCCCACGCAGGCGGTCGTCGAGGAGCGCATCGCGGCGCTCGAGGGCGGCACGGCGGCGCTGCTGCTCGCGTCCGGGCAGGCGGCGACGACCTACGCGGTGCTGAACATCGCGGGCGCCGGCGACCACATCGTCTCGTCGAGCTCGATCTACGGCGGCACCTACAACCTCTTCGAGTACACGCTGAAGAAGCTCGGCATCGACGTCACCTTCGTCGAGGACCAGGACGACCCGGAGGCGTGGCGCTCGGCGGTGCGCCCGAACACGAAGCTGTTCTTCGCGGAGACGATCGGCAACCCGCGCATCAATGTCCTCGACATCGAGTCCGTCGCGGCCGTCGCGCACGAGCACGACCTGCCGCTGATCGTCGACAACACGATCGCGACGCCGTACCTCATCCGCCCGTTCGCGCACGGGGCCGACATCGTCGTGCACTCCGCCACGAAGTTCCTCGGCGGCCACGGCACGGTGGTCGCGGGCGCGATCGTCGACGGCGGCCGCTTCAAGTGGAGCGAGCACGTGGAGCGGTTCCCCGGCCTCACCGAGCCGGACCCGTCGTACCACGGCGCCTCGTACACGACCGCGGTCGGCGACGGGATCGCCTACGTCATCAAGGCGCGCGTGCAGCTGCTCCGCGACGTCGGCGCCGCGGTCTCGCCCGACACGGCGTTCACGCTGCTGCAGGGCATCGAGACGCTCTCGCTCCGCATCGAGCGGCACGTGCAGAACGCGCAGGAGATCGCCGAGTGGCTCGAGGACCGCGACGACGTCGCGAGCGTCAACTACTCGGGCCTCCCGTCGAGCCGGTGGTACGCCGCCGCGAACCGGTACGCCCCGAAGGGCGTCGGCGCGGTGCTGTCGTTCGAGCTGAAGGGCGGCGTCGACGCCGGCCGCCGGTTCGTCGAGAGCCTCACGCTGTTCAGCCACCTCGCGAACATCGGCGACGTGCGCTCGCTCGTCATCCACCCCGCCTCGACGACGCACTCGCAGCTCACCCCCGAGCAGCAGCTGACGAGCGGCGTCACGCCGGGCCTCGTGCGGCTCTCGGTCGGGCTCGAGCACGTCGACGACCTGAAGGCCGACCTCGATGCGGGTCTGAAGGCCGCGCGCTCCTTCCAGGAGACCGCGGTCCAGTAATCGCTCCGGCACGGAGGCGCTCCCGTCGTAACACGGCGGGAGCGCCTTCGTCCGCCCACCCATACTGGCGAGGACATGGACTGGCAGACGTCGGAGGACTCCGAGGCGGCACGCCCGGTCACCGACCGCGACGCCCGGGCCCTCATCGGCAAGCCGCCCGCGAGCGGCGCGTGGCGGGAGGGCGACCCGGTCGGCGACCGGCGCTTCGTCGCCACGGGTCCGCTCGCGCTCGAGACGGGTGCGACGCTGCCGGCCGTCCGGATCGCGTACGAGACGTGGGGGCGCCTCTCCCCCGCCCGCGACAACGCGGTGCTCGTGCTGCACGCCCTCACCGGCGACGCGCACGTCGTCGGCTCTGCGGGGCCGGGCCAGCCGACCGCCGGCTGGTGGGAGGGGATGGTCGGCCCCGGCGCGCCGATCGACACCGAGCGGTGGTTCGTCGTCGCGCCGAACATCCTGGGCGGCTGCCAGGGCACGACCGGTCCGGCATCGCTCGGGCCGTCGCTCACCGAGTGGGGCGGCCGCTTCCCGTACCTCACGATCCGGGACCAGGTCGCGGCGCAGGTCGCCTTCTCCGACCGGCTCGGCATCGACGTCTGGGCCGCGGTGGTCGGCGGCTCGATGGGCGGCATGCACGCGCTCGAGTGGGCGGTCGGGCATCCCGACCGGCTCGCGCGGGCGGCGGTGCTCGCGGCGCCCCCCGTGTCGACGGCCGATCAGGTCGCGCTCAACTCGGTGCAGGTCGAGGCCGTGCGGAGCGACCCGCTGTTCCGTGGAGGCGACTACTACGCCCGCGTCGAAGGGCCGCACCGGGGGCTCGCGCTCGCGCGCCGCATGGCGCTGCTCAACTACCGCAGCCGCGACGAGCTGAACGAGCGGTTCGGCCGCTCCTGGCAGAGCGGGGTGTCGCCGCTCGGGTCCGGCGGCCGGTTCGCGGTCGAGTCGTACCTCGACTTCCACGGCAACCGCTTCCCCCGGCGCTTCGACGCGAACAGCTACATCCGGCTCGTCGACGCGATGAGCTCGCACGACGTGGGCCGCGGCCGCGGCGGCGTCGAGGCCGCGCTCGCGGCGGTGCGCGCGCCGATGCTCGTGCTCGGCATCGACACCGACCGCCTCTACCCCCTCGAGGGCCAGCGGGTGATCGCGGGCGCGGTGCCGACCGCGCTCGACGGCCGCGAGCCGACGGTGCTCGAGTCGCCGTTCGGGCACGACGCGTTCCTCATCGAGCGCGACGCCGTCGGCGCGGCGATCGTCCGCCTGCTCGCCACCTGAGCCGCGCCCCCGTTCCGGTCGTTCCCGCGCCCCCATCCGCCCCCCGGATCCCCATACGATGGGGGCGGCGCGGGGCGTCCCCGGCGCGATCGGGTGGGAAGGCAGCGATGACGGCAGCGAACGCGGAGGCGCGCTCCCGGGTGCGGGTCGCCCTCGTCGACGAGCACCAGCTGCTCGTGGAGGGACTCGCCGCGAGGCTGTCCGGCTCGCGCTCGCGCATCGACGTCGTCGCGGCCCTCACGAGCTGGGAGGCGCTGCTCGCGCACCCCGAGTTCCCGGTCGACGTCGTCGTGGTCGAGTACGGCCTCGAGGACGGCGTGCCGTTCGACGCGAAGCTGCGCTCGCTGCGCGCCGCGAACGTCCCCGCGGTGGCGCTCAGCCGCCACGGCGACGGCCCCACCGTGCACGCCGCCGTGCTCGCGGGCGCGCAGGCGTTCGTGGCGAAGAACGAGTCGGGCGACGAGCTCGTCGCCGCGATCCACGACGTCGCCGCCGGTCGGGAGCACCGCTCGCTCGCCGTGCAGGCCGCGCTCGACGCCTACGCGAACCGCGCCGACCCGAGCCTCGGCCGGCAGGAGCTCATGGCGCTGCAGCTCTACGCGGGCGGCCGCAGCGTGCACGAGGTGGCGCAGCACATGGCGACCACCGACCAGACGGCGAAGAGCTACATCAAGCGCGGCCGGCGCAAGTACCGCGCCGCCGGCGTCGACCTCGGCACGAAGCTGCTGCTGCGCCGCCATGCGATCCGGGAAGGCTGGATCCAGCCGGACTGATACCGCTCCGGTGCCCCTGGAGTCAAGGGCGGCGCCGCGGAAGTCCGGTGTCGCCGCGGCGCGGCACCCCGTGAACGGGCGCCCCCCGTGCTTCCATGACGCTCGCCCGCCGGCCCTCGGCGGATCTCCCCACGCGAAGCGCGGAAGTCATGGAACGCATCCTCAAGCAGCGCGACCGGCTGCTGGCCCTGAGCGCCCGGCTCATCGGGCTCACCTCCACGGCGGTCGCCCTGGTGCTGCTCGTCGCGGGCGGCGCCCTCCCCCTGGCGCTGGTCTGCCTGCCGCTGCTCGCCCTGCTCGGCTTCACCCAGTACCGGATGGGGGCCTCGAAGGACCTCGGCTGGCCGCTCGCGTCGATCCTCACCGGGCTCGTCACGATCGTCGCCGTGCGCCTTTCGTCGATCGGCGCGTTCGCGTTCCTGCTCGGCACGCCCGCCCCGACGCTGCAGCCCGGCGTCGCGGAGGCCATCCGCGTGCTCGCCGCCTGCTCGCTGCCCGCGGCCGCCATCCTGCTCACGATCGGCCTCGGCCGGATGATCGTGCTCCTCGGGGCGTTCGCCGCCACCATGATCACGGTCGTCGCCGTGCTCGCCGACGACGCCTCGCTCGGCATCGTGCTGCTCTCGACGCTCTGCGGCTGGTGCGGCCTCGCCGTGGTCGGCTCGGTGCTCTCCGCCGGCCTGCTCCGGGCCGCGCGCCGCGTGTCGTCCATCGGCCGCGCGCACCGCAGCGAGCGGCAGGCGAGCGAGACCGAGGCGCAGCGCCGCCAGGGTGCCCGCCTCCTCCACGACACCGTGCTCGCCACCCTCACGCTGCTCGCCCACTCCGGCGTCGGCGTCTCCCGCGAGGCGCTGCGCCGGCAGGCCGGCGACGACGCCCGCCTGCTGCGTCAGCTGCGCCTGTCGCCGACCGCGCTGACGATGGGCACCGAGACCACCGAGCGCACGGCGACCGGCAGCACGACCGTGAAGAAGCAGGGCGGCAGCATCGAGACCGTGCGCAAGCGCTTCGCGCGCCTCGGCCTCGATGTCAGCTGGCACGGCGCCGTCGAGCTCGAGCTGCCCCCCGCACGGCTCGAGGCCTTCCTCATGGCCGTCTCCGAGTGCCTCGAGAACGTGCGCCGCCACTCCGGCGTGAACGAGGCGCACGTCACGATCACCGACGACGAGGCCACGGTCCGTGCCCTCGTCACCGACAACGGTGTCGGTTTCGTCCCCGCCGACGTGCCGCAGGGCAAGCTCGGCTACCGCGAGTCGATCGTCGGCCGCCTCGAGGAGGTCGGGGGCACCGCCCGCGTGTTCTCCGCCGAGGGGTCCGGCACGACCGTCGTCCTGGAGGTGCCCCGGTGACCCTCGCATCCGAGCACGACCTCACGCCCGCGGTCGCCCCGGTCGCACCCGCGGTCGCTGTCGAGTCCGCCGCGGACCTCGTCGCGCGGCGCATCCCCGCCCTGCGCCTGCCGCGCCTGAGGCAGCAGTACTACCCGGCGCGCACGAGCCTCGGCACCGGCTTCCTCGGCATCGCCGCGAACGTCGTCGCCGTGCTGCTGCTCTGCTTCGACGTCGCCCGGTTCGCCACCGAGTGGCACACCTACCCGACGCCCGGGTTCGCCGCGGCCGCGTGGCTGCTGCTCGCGGGCCTCCTCGTCGCGCTCGCCTTCGCGTCGCGATCCGCCGGCGACCAGCTGAACGCCTACGTGAGCTGGGCGATCGTCGGCGGTCTCGGCGTCGTCGTGCTGCTCGACGCGATCGCGGTCTGGGGCGACCCGGACCTCGGCCACGACCTCACGGCGGGCCCCGCCACCGCGCTCGTGCTGCTCGCGATGGTCGGCGTGCGCACGAGCCGGAGCATCCTGCTCGCCGCCGGCGTGCTCGGGCTGCTGCTCGGCGTGCTCGTGCTCGCCTCGTGGGCGGCGTTCCCGCCCCCCGTCGACGGTGCCGAGGGCGCGGTGGCGATGCTCTGCCGCACGCTGCTGCCGCCGGTGCTCGGCGCCCTGATCGTGCACATGTTCCGCCGGGTAATCGGCCGCGAGCTCGAGCGCGTGCTCGTGCAGTCCACGGTCTCGGCGCCGCGGTTCTCCGTCGGCATGATGGCCTCGGAGGAGCTCGCGCGCCTCGACCTCGCCGCCGAGCAGCTGCTCGACTCCGTCGCGACCGGGCGCACCCGCCTGCCGCTCAACGCCGCCGCGGCGCAGGCCGCCGCCGAGCTCGCCACCGAGCTGCGCCTGCACCTCATCGAGGGGCGTCGCCAGACGTGGCTGTACCACGCGATCAGCGAGTCCGAGCTGCTCGGCCGCGCCGTGACGCTCTCGGACCCCGAGAGCCTCGCCGGCCTGCTCGATCAGCGCCAGCGCGACGGGCTGCTCCAGGCGGTCTGGCTGCTGCTCGGCGACTCGCCGCAGCGCTCCCGCCGCAGCGCCGCCCGCGTGACCGTGGAGATCACGGTCGGCCCGGCGCGCCCTCGCGAGGGCAAGGAGCGCACGATGCGCGTCCCGATCGTCCTCTCCACCACCGGCGTGGCGCGTCACCGCGTCGATCCGGCCACGTGGGACGCTGTGCGCAAAGTCGGCCGGCACGCCGACTCCTCCCGCAGCGGCAGCCTCTGCGTCGAGATCGACTGCGTCGTCGACCGGCCCGCCGAGCGCTGATCCGCCGCTCTCCCCTCCCCCGAACCCTCCCCCTCTTCCGCGACTCCCCCGCCTCACCGAAAGGAACCCGAGCGATGAGCGAATCCGGCACCATCCGCCTCGCCCTCGTCGACGACCACAAGATGCTGCTCGGCGCGCTCTCCGAGTGGATCCGGAGCGCCGCCGACGACATCGAGCTGGTCTGCGCCGTCACGAGCTACCCCGAGCTGCTCTCGCACCCGGCGTTCCCCGTCGACGTGGCGCTCATGGACGTCGACCTGAAGGACGGCATGCCGCTCGCGGTGCGCCTCGCGCAGATGAAGCCGACCGGCGTGAAGGTCGTGCTCATGTCGAGCTACTCGGAGCCGCCGCGCGTCCGCGAGGCGCTCGCCTCCGGTGCGCTCGGCTACGTGCCGAAGAGCGAGGACGCGTCGATGATCGTGAAGGCGATCCGCGCGGCGTCGCGCGGCGAGTCCTACATCTCGGCCGAGCTCGACCTCGCGATCAGCTCGAGCGACATCGGCGGCTCCCCGAAGCTCTCGGCCCAGGAGCGGCGCGTCATGGCGCTCTACGGCGGCGGCGAGCCCGTGAAGACGGTCGCCTACGAGCTCGGCATCTCCGAGGAGACGGCGAAGTCGTACCTGAAGCGCATCCGCGAGAAGTACCGCGTCGCGGGCTTCGACGTGGGCACGAAGGTCGCGCTGCGCAAGCGCGCCATCGAGGACGGCATCCTGCTGCAGACCGACTAGACCGGTCGCTGCGCCGCGAGGGGCTCCGCCGACGACGGCGGGGCCCCTTCGTCGTCGACGGGCGCGAACGGTGCCTCCACCGGATGCATCCGATGCGCGGGATGCGCGGTGGCGAGCCCGAGGGCCGCGGTGCCGAGCAGGACGAGCTCGAGCAGGTCCCGCACGGTGAGCACGGCGAGCATCGGCGGCCTGAGGCCCGTCACGTCGCCGTAGAACCACGGGTAGATCAGCTGCGTCAGCGCCGCGAGCAGGAGCACGAGCACGGCGGTCGGCCGGAACCGGCGCGGGGCGGTGAGCAGGCCGAGCAGCACGGGTCCGACGAACCAGGTGAGGTACTGCGGCGAGCCGACCTTGTTGAGGGCGAGGAACGCGGCGACGAGGCCGAGCGACGTGAAGGCGAGCACCTCGCCGGCCGGCGCGCCGCGGAGGCGGGCGACGAGGCCGAGCGCGCAGATCCCGAGCACGCCGGCGAGCAGCACCGCGGTCATCGCCGCGGCCGTCGCGGCGACGCCGTCGCCCGTCACCTGGAACGTCAGCAGCGTCTGGTCGTAGTAGACGGTCGTGGCGCCGAGGCCGAGCGCGCCGTTCCACAGCCACAGCGCGGTGACGGGCGCCTCGATCTGCAGGCCGCGACCCGTCTGCGCCGAGACGAAGGAGAAGACGTTGCCGCCCGCGCCCGCGAGCAGGGCGAGCAGGATCACGGCGGCGCTCGTCCCCACGGCCGCCGCCACCACCGCCGCGGTGCGGCGCCCGGCGAGCACGAGGCCGAGGACGATCGCGGCGGGCCACACCTTGATCCACGCGCCGACGGTGAGCAGCGCCGAGGCGACGGCGGGCCGGTCGGCGACGAGCAGCACGCCCGCGATCGCGAACGGCAGCGCGACGGCGTCGAGGCGTGCGAGCGCGACGGGGCCGAGGCAGGCGGTGAACGCGAGCCACCACCACAGCAGGCGCCGGCTGCGCCGCGCGAGCAGCACCGCGGCGCCGGCGTCGAGCACGGTGACGAGCAGCAGCCAGGTGACGGGGTACGCGGCGTCGCCGAACGCGGCGGCGGCGATCATCCACGGCAGGGCGCCGATCGGGTAGACCCACGGCAGCGAGACGCCGACGAGCTGCCCGGTCGAGCGCCACTCGTCGATCCAGAACCGGTAGGCCCCGGTCACGTCGCCGGCGGGCTGGTGGACCTGGTCGAGCAGGTCGAGCGCGCCGAGCCCGGCGTGCACGAGGAGGAACGCGGCGACCAGGGCCGCGACCTCGAGTCGGGGTCGGGCCGGCACGTTCAGGAGGCTAGCCGAACAGCTCGCCCGGCAGATCGGGCGAGAAGTCGGCGACGCCGTCGGTGCGCATCCGCACGTAGTCGAACGCGTAGCCGTCGAGGGCGGCGGGCTCGACGAGGAACAGGGCGGTGGCGAGCGCGTCGGCGAGCAGCGCGGTCGGCGCGAGCGCCCAGGTCGCCGCGAGCGTCTCCACCGGGCGCCCGGTGCGGGCGTCCAGCACGTGATGCAGGCGGCGGCCGTCCTGCCCCGGCCACGCCCGGCGGTTCACCCCGGAGCCGGCGATCGCGCCCTCGTCGACCGTGACGACGCCGATCGCGGCCGACGGGTCGAAGGGGTGCTCGAGGCCCACCCGCACGGGTCCGCCCGCGGCGCGGAGGTCGCCGCCCGCGTCGACGACGGCGGGCACCGCGCCCGCCCGCTCGAGCACGTCGAGGACCAGGTCGACGAGCTGGCCCTTGCCGGCGGCGCCGACGTCGAGCACCGCCGGGGCGCGGAGCCTCGCCACGGTGCCGTCGAGCTCGAGCACGTCGGCGGACGGCGCGGGCGCGAACCCGGGCCGGTCGTCGAGGCTCGTCGCGCGGTCGTAGCCGAGGTGCTCGAGCGAGCCCCCGACGAGCGGGTTCAGCGCGCCGTCCGTGCGCGCCGAGAGGTCGAGCAGGAGCGGCAGGAGGTCGGCCGCCTCGGGCCCGAGGTCGACCGGACCGAGCGTGGCGGCGAGCTCGAGCACGGCCGAGTCCGCCCGGAAGCGCGACCAGGTGCGGTCGTAGCGCTCGATCACCGCGGCGACCTCGGCGCGGAGTCCCTCGTCGATGGGTTCCCGCGTCGTGATCGTCCAGCGCGTGCCGATCGCGTCGAATGCGAGGTCGGGCATGGGGACGCGGCCGCTCAGGCGAGCAGCGCGGCGATCGTCGCGGGCAGCGCTTCCGCGATGTCGAGCGCGACGATCGGACCGCCGGCGGACGCGCGCCGCCCCGCCTCCCCGTGGATCCAGGCGGCCGCCGCCGCGAGGTCGGCGAGCGTCTCCGGGTGCTCCTGCAGCTGCTGCGCGTGCGTGGCGAGCAGCGCGCCGAGCACCCCGCCGAGCACGTCACCCGCGCCGGCCGTCGCGACCCAGGCGGGGCCCGCCTGCACCGACCAGCGGGAGCCGCTCGCATCGGCGATGAAGGTCGTCGAGCCCTTGAGCAGCACGGTGACGCCGGTGGCGGCAGCCGCCTCCCGGGCCCAGCGCTCCGGCTCGGCGGCCACCCGGCCCTTGTCGGTCTCGATCCCGGCCGCGCGCAGCACGGGGACGAGCTCGCCGAAGTGCGGCGTGAGCACGACCGGTCCGGGCGCCGCGCCGACCAGGTCGAGGGCGCCGGCGTCGAGCACGGTCGGCAGCCCCTGCGCGAGGATCCCGTCGACCTGCCGCTGCAGCGCCTCGTCGCGCTCCGGCGGCATGCCGGAGCCGAGCAGCCAGGCCTGCACGCGCCCGTCCGCCGTCACGATCTCGGGACGGCGGCGCAGCACGTGGTCGGCGGCGCGCGGCGGGCCGACGTAGCGCACCATGCCGACGCCGGTCCGCGAGGCGCCCTCGACCCCGAGCACCGCGGCGCCGGGATAGGTGTCGGAGCCGGTGAGCACGCCGAGCACCCCGCGGGAGTACTTGTCGTCACCCGCCTCGGGCACGTCGATGCAGCCCGCGGCCTCGGCCCGGCCGAAGGGCACCGGGGGTGCGGGGCTCCCTGCCGTCATGGCGGCAGCGTACGGCGGGTGCTCGGGCGGCCTCTGGGTACCGTGCAGAGGTGCCCATCTCGATCCCCGGACGTGTCGTCGTGCTCGACTACGGCCAGGTGATCTCGCTGCCGCCGAGCGAGGCGGATCGGGCCGCGCTGGTCGCCGCGGCCGGCGTCGACGCCGAGGCGCTGCGGCGGGCGTACCCGGTGCAGCGGCGCGACCTCGACCGGGGCACCCTGTCGACCACCGACTACTGGGCGGGCATCGGCCGCGCCTGCGGCGCCGAGTGGGACCTCGCGCGCTGCCAGGAGCTGTGGCGCCTCGACATCCGCGGCTGGACGAGCGCGAACGCCGACGTGGTCGCCCTGATCGGCGAGCTCGCCGCCGGCGGCTCCCGGCTCGCCCTGCTCTCGAACGCCGGGCCGGACTACGGCGGTCTGTTCCGCTTCTCGCCGATCGGCGCCCTCTTCGAGCAGGTGTTCGTCTCGGGCGAGCTGCTGCTGCTGAAGCCCGAGGCGGCGATCTACGAGCACGTCGCCGACGCCCTGGGAATCCCGCTCGACCGGATGGTGTTCGTGGACGACAGGGACGACAACGTCGCGGGTGCCGAGGCGCTCGGCGTCCGCGGTCACGTCTTCCGCGACGCTGCCCGCCTGCGCACCTTCCTCACCGACCTCGCCAAGGAGACGGCATGACCTCTGCGCTCTTCACCCCGATCGACCTCGGCGAACTGCGCCTCGCGAACCGCCTCTGGATCGCGCCGATGTGCCAGTACTCCGTCGAGGACGAGGACGGCGTGCCCACCGACTGGCACCTCGTGCACCTCGGCTCCCTCGCCCGCGGCGGCGCGGGCCTCGTGCTCACCGAAGCGACCGCGGTGAGCCCCGAGGGGCGCATCTCGCCGCAGGACACCGGCATCTGGAACGAGGCGCAGCAGCAGGCATGGGGCCGCATCGTCGACTTCGCGCACGGGGTGGGCGCCGTGATCGGCGTGCAGCTCGCCCACGCGGGCCGGAAGGCCTCGACGTGGCGCCCGTGGGCGGAGCACCAGGGCACGGTGCCGGCGGCCGAGGGCGGCTGGACACCGGTCGCGCCGTCCGCCCTCGCGTTCCCGGGGTACGACGTGCCCGTGGCGCTCGACGCCGCGGGCATCCGCCATGTCGTCGACGACTTCGCGGCGGCGGCTCGCCGGGCGGTCGACGCGGGCTTCGACGTGATCGAGGTCCACGCCGCGCACGGCTACCTGCTGCACCAGTTCCTCTCGCCGCTCAGCAACGAGCGCACCGACTCCTACGGCGGATCCCTCGAGAACCGTGCCCGCCTGCTGCTCGAGGTCGTGCGCGCCGTGCGCGCGGCCGCGCCGCGCACCCCGCTGATCGTCCGCTTCTCGGGCACCGACTGGCGCGACGACGGCTGGACGATCGAGGAGACCGTGCAGGCCGCCGCCTGGGCGAAGGAGGCGGGCGCCGACCTCTTCGACGTCTCCTCCGGCGGCAACGCTCCGGCCTCGATCCCCGTCGGCCCCGGCTACCAGGTGCACCTCGCCGAGGCGCTGCACGCGGCGGGCCTGCCGGCCGCTGCGGTCGGCCTCATCACCGATCCCGAGCAGGCCGAGGCGATCGTCGCCGAGGGCCGCGCCGACGCCGTGCTCGTCGCGCGGGCGGCGCTCCGCGACCCGCACTTCCCGCTCGCCGCCGCCGACGCGCTCGACGCCGACGTGCCGTGGCCCGTGCAGTACGCGCGCGCCCGCTTGGACAGGAAGCCCATCTCCGGGCTGCCTCGCGGCGCGCGCTGAGGCCGGTCCCGGGCCTCAGGCCCCGAGGGAAGCCGCGGCACGGGTCCCGCGCCGGGCAGCGCTGGGCGCTACCGCCTCGTGGCGTCCTGCACCTCGCCGACGAGCTCCTCGAGCACGTCCTCGAGGAACAGGATGCCGCGGGTGCCGCCCTGCTCGTCGAACACCCGGGCGAGGTGGTTGCCGCCGCGCCGGAGCGTCGCCAGGGCGTCCTCGAGCTCCATGCCGGCGAAGATCGAGACGAGCTGCCGCACGAACTTCGGCGGCACCGGCTCGTCGGCCTCGTCCTCGTCGAGGTCGAGCACGTCCTTCAGATGCAGGTAGCCGACCGGTTCGCCGGCGGCGTCGACGAGCACGTACCGGGAGAACCCCGACTGTGCGACGACCCGCTCGAGGTCGGCGGGCGTCGCGTCCTGCGGCAGGCTCACGATGCGCTCCATCGGCACGATGACCTCGTCGACGCGCTTCTCCGTGAACTCGAAGGCCGCCGACAGCGTGCCGGAGGCATCGGCGAGGGTGCCCTCGCGGCGGGAGGTGTCGACGATCGTCTGCACCTCGTCGAGCGTGTAGGCGCTCGTCGCCTCGCTGCGGGGCTCCGCGCCGAAGAGCCGGACGAGCCCGTTCGTCGTGCCGTTCAGCGCGAAGATGATCGGCCTGAACACGCGGGCGACGAACACGAGCGGCGCGGCGAGCAGCAGCACCGAGCGGTCGGGCGCCGAGAACGCGATGTTCTTCGGCACGAGCTCGCCGAGGATCACGTGCAGGAACGTGACGACGACGAGCGCGAGCACGAAGCCGATCGCGCCGATCGCCGCCTCGGGCAGCCCCGTGAGATGCAGCGGTCCCGCGAGCAGCTCGTGGATCGCGGGCTCCGACACCTCGAGGATCAGCAGCGACGCGACGGTGATGCCGAGCTGCGTCGTCGAGAGCATGAGGGTCGCGTGCTCCATCGCGCCGAGCGCGGTGCGCGCCCGCCGGCTGCCCTCCTCAGCGAGCGGCTCGATCTGGGAGCGGCGCGCGGAGATGACCGCGAACTCGCTCGCGACGAAGAACGCGTTCACGCCGAGCAGCAGCACGAGCCAGAGCAGGCCCGACCACGCGCTCACGGCGCCACCACCAGGTCCTGCTGCTCGCCGAGCCGCGAGTCGGGATCGGCGCGGAAGCGCAGCCGGTCGATGCGCCGCCCGTCGAGGCGCAGCACCTCGAGCACGCCCTGCTCGACGCGGACCGTGTCGCCGACCTTCGGCAGCCGGCCGAGCCGGCTCACGACGAAACCGGCCACCGTCTCGTAGAGGCCGCTCTCCGGCACCTGCACGCCCGTCTGGTCCTCGAGCTCGTCGGGTCGCAGGATCCCCGGGAAGGCGAGGGAGTCGCGGCTGCGGACGACCCCCGCGCGCGTGCGGTCGTGCTCGTCGACGAGATCGCCGACGAGCTCCTCGACCAGGTCCTCGAGGGTGGCGACCCCGGCGGTGCCGCCGTACTCGTCGAGCACCACGGCCATCTGGTAGCCGCGGCCGCGCAGCTCGCCGAGCAGCGCGTCGAGCGTCATCGTCTCGGGCACCCGCAGCGGCCGCGTCTCGATCGCGCCGACCGGCACCTCGGCCCGGCGCGGCCGCGGCACCGCCATCGCCTGCTTCACGTGGACGACACCGGCGACGTCGTCGACGCCGCCCTCGCCGGTGACCGGGAAGCGCGAGAAGCCGGTGCGGCGCGCCATGTCGAGCACGTCGGCGGCGGAGGCGGAGCGGGCGATCGTCGCGAGCCGCGGGCGCGGGGTCATCACGTCGGCGGCCGTGTGCCCGCTGAAGTTGAGCGAGCGCTCGAGCAGGGTCGCGGTGTCGCGGTCGAGCACGCCCTCGAGCGCGCTCCGCCGCACGAGCGACGACAGCTCCTGCGCGCTGCGCGCGCCGGAGAGCTCCTCCTTCGGCTCGATGCCGAGCCCGTGCAGCACGAGGTTCGCGGTGCTGTTCAGCAGCCTCACGGCGGGACGGAACACCGCCGTGAAGCCGACCTGGAACGGCACGACCACCCGCGCCACCGGCAGCGCCGCCGCGAGGGCGAGGTTCTTCGGCAGCAGCTCGCCGAGGATCATGCTGATCAGGGTGGCGACGAGCAGGCCCGCGATCGCGGCGATCGGCAAGGCGGCCTCGTCCGCGACGCCGAGCGCATGGAGCGGCGCGGCGATGAGCCCCGACAGGGCCGGCTCGAAGGTGTAGCCCGCGAGCAGCGTGGTGAGCGTGATGCCGAGCTGCGCGCTCGACAGATGCGTCGACGTGACCTTGAGCGCGCCGATGACGGTGCCGAGCCGCGGCTCGCCCTCACGGCTGCGGGCCTCGAGCTCGGCGCGGTCGAGGTTCACGAGCGAGAACTCGGCGGCGACGAAGAACCCGGTGCCGACCGTGAGCACGACCCCGATGAGCAGCAGGAGGAGATCGATCACCATGCGGGGATCGAGTCGTCGAGGTGGATAGGGGCGGGCCGGTGTCCGTCCATCAGGCCCGCGAGTCTATTCGGAAGCCCTGACGGCGCGCGCCGGGCTCTTCGTAGCACTCGCGAGCGAGTGCTACCAGCTCATGGGCAGGGCCTTGCCCTCCTCGTACCCGGACGACGACTGGGTGCCGACCACCGCGCGGTCGTGGAAGGCGTGCGCGTCGGCGGCCCCTGCGTAGGTGAAGGCGGACCGGACACCCGTCGTGATCATGTCGAGCAGGTCCTCGACGCCCGGCATCTCGGGGTCGACGCGGATGCGCGACGCCGAGATGCCCTCGGCGAAGAGCTCCTTGCGGGCGAGCTCCCAGCGGTCGCCGCCGCCGAAGCGCGCCTGGACGGCCTTCGTCGACGCCATGCCCCAGCTCTGCTTGAAGAGCGACCCGTCGGCGCTGTGCTCGAGCGCGCCGGGCGCCTCGATCGTCCCGGCGAACCAGGAGCCGATCATGACCGAGGCCGCGCCCGCGGCGAGCGCCAGGGCGACGTCGCGCGGGTAGCGCACCCCGCCGTCCGCCCAGACCGCCTTGCCGAGGCTCCGGGCCGTCTCGGCGGTCTCGAGCACGGCGGAGAACTGCGGCCGGCCGACGCCCGTCATCATCCGCGTCGTGCACATGGCCCCCGGGCCGACGCCGACCTTCACGATGTCGGCGCCCGCCTCGACGAGGTCCTGGACCCCGTCGGGGGTGACCACGTTGCCGGCGACGACGGGCAGCCCGAGCCCCAGCTCGGCGACCCGCTCGACGGCCGCCAGCATGCCCTCCTGGTGCCCGTGCGCCGTGTCGAGCACGAGCACGTCGACGCCGAGCTCGGCGAAGCGGCGGGCACGCCCGCGGACGTCGCCGTTGATGCCGAGCGCCGCCGCGATCCTCAGGCGGCCCCGGTCGTCGAGCGCGGGCGAGTAGATCGCGCCGCGCACCGCGCCCCGGCGGCTGACCGTGCCGTCGAGCACGCCGTCGGTGACGACCGGGGCGAAGTCGACCGCCGCGTCCGTCAGGGCCTCGAAGACGGCGTGCGGCTCCGACACCGACCCGTCGTGGACGTACCCGCCGCCGCGGCGCAGCAGGTCGCCGAGGCGCGCGTCGGGCAGCGCGGTCGCGAGCCGCACCGCCTCGAGGGCGCCGATGAGCGCACCGCTGCCGTCGACGAGCACGACGCCGTGGCCGGCGACGGGCGGCAGCAGCTCGAGCGCGTCGGCCACGGTGGCATCGGGGCTCAGCACGAATGGCGACTCCCAGACCGGCGACTGCTCCTTCACCCAGGCGACCGCCTCGGCGAGCTCCGCCGCGGGGAGGTCCTGCGGCAGGACGCCGATCCCGCCGCGCCGCGCGAGGGTCGCGGCGAGCCTCGGCCCCGTGACCGAGTTCATGTTCGCGGCGACGATCGGCAGGGTGGCCCCGGTGCCGTCGCCGGGGGCGAGGTCGACGTCCAGACGGCTCGCCACGGCGCTCCGGCCGGGGACGAGGAACACGTCCGAGTAGGTGAGGTCGTGCGCAGGGCGGGCTGCGAGGAATCGCATGTCCGAAACGGTATCCGTGCACCGGGTGCCGCGGAGGATCGGGCGTACCCTCGTGTACCGCGGAACGTGCAAGCATCGCGACGGAAGTGGGCCGAATACCGTGTCGAGCCAGTTGACCGGAACCGAGGAGGGCGCCGGAGCAGAGTTCGGCGCGAACGAGTGGCTCGTGGACGAGCTCTACGAGCGGTTCGTCCAGGACCGGAACTCGGTGGACCGCTCGTGGTGGCCGGTGCTCGAGGCGTACCACCCGGTCGACGCCGACGCCGTGCTCACGGCGCACGAGGTCGACGTGCCCGCGACGCCGGAGGCGCCGGCCGCCGAGGCGCCTGAGGCCGCGGCGGCAGCGCCCGCTCCGACGGCACCCGCTCCGACGGCACCCGCTCCGACGGCCGAGCAGCCGGAGCCCGCCCCGGCCGAGCCGAAGCCGGCCCCGGCCCCGGCCCCGGCCCCGGCCCCGGCCCCGGCCGCGAGTCGCGCCCCGTCGCGCACCTCGTCCGGCCCGAAGCAGCAGGCGATCCCTGCCGACGCGCCGACGCCGGCGTCGCCGTCCGGCATGCCGTCGGACGACGTGGTCACGCCGCTGCGCGGCATGGCGAAGACCCTCGCGACGAACATGGACGCGTCGCTCACGATCCCGACCGCGACGAGCGTGCGGACGATCCCGGCGAAGCTGATGATCGACAACCGCATCGTCATCAACAACCACCTGCGTCGCGCCCGCGGCGGCAAGGTGAGCTTCACCCACATCATCGGTTACGCGCTCGTCAAGGCGCTCGCCGAGTTCCCGAGCCAGAACGTGCACTACGCCGAGGTCGACGGCAAGCCGTCGGTCGTGCAGCCGGGCCACGTGAACCTCGGCCTCGCGATCGACCTGCCGAAGCCCGACGGCACCCGCGCGCTGCTCGTGCCGAGCATCAAGCGCGCCGAGACGATGACCTTCGCCGAGTTCGTCGGCGCCTACGACGAGCTCGTCCGGAAGGCGCGGGCGAACAAGCTCACCGCCGAGGACTTCGGGGGCACCACCCTGTCGCTGACGAACCCGGGCGGCATCGGCACCGTGCACTCGGTGCCCCGCCTCATGGGCGGCCAGGGCTGCATCATCGGCGCCGGCGCGCTCGAGTACCCGGCCGAGTTCCAGGGCGCGAGCGAGCGCACCCTCGTCGACCTCGGCATCAGCAAGACGATCACGCTCACGTCGACCTACGACCACCGGGTCATCCAGGGCGCGGGCTCGGGCGAGTTCCTGAAGATCGTGCACCGGCTCCTGATCGGCGAGGAGCGCTTCTACGAGGACATCTTCGCCGCGCTCCGCGTGCCGTCCGACCCCATCCACTGGGCGCAGGACATCAACGTCGACGTCTCCGACCAGATCAGCAAGACGGCGCGGGTGCAGGAGATCATCAACGCCTACCGGGTGCGCGGGCACCTGCTCGCCGATGTCGACCCGCTCGTCTACCAGCAGCGGTCGCACCCCGACCTCGACATCCGCAACCACGGGCTCACGTTCTGGGACCTCGACCGCGAGTTCGTGGTGGGCGGCTTCGGCGACAAGCGCTCCATGCGGCTGCGCGACGTGCTCGGCCTCCTCCGCGACACGTACTGCCGGACCGTCGGCATCGAGTACATGCACATCCAGGACCCCGAGCAGCGCGCGTGGTTCCAGGAGCACCTCGAGCGGCCGTACAAGAAGCCGACGCACACCGAGCAGATGCGCATCCTCAGCAAGCTGAACCAGGCCGAGGCGTTCGAGACGTTCCTCCAGACGAAGTACGTCGGCCAGAAGCGGTTCAGCCTCGAGGGCTCCGAGAGCCTCATCTCGCTGCTCGACACGGTGCTGCAGCGCGCCACCGAGGCCGACGCCCTCGACGCCGCCGCGCTCGGCATGGCGCACCGCGGCCGCCTCAACGTGCTGACGAACATCTGCGGCAAGACCTACGGGCAGATCTTCCGCGAGTTCGAGGGCACGCAGGACCCGAAGACGGTCCACGGCTCCGGCGACGTGAAGTACCACCTCGGCACCTCCGGCGAGTACGTCTCCGCCACCGGCGCGACCCTGCCGATCACCCTCGCGGCGAACCCGTCGCACCTCGAGACCGTCGACGCGGTGCTCGAGGGCATCGTGCGCGCGAAGCAGGACCGCGACCCCGTCGCGAGCTTCCGCGTGCTGCCGCTGCTCATCCACGGCGACGCGGCGATGGCCGGCCAGGGCGTCGTCGTCGAGGTGCTGCAGATGTCGCAGCTGCGCGGGTTCCGCACGGGCGGCACGATCCACATCGTGGTGAACAACCAGATCGGCTTCACCACACCGCCCAAGGACTCGCGCTCGTCCGTCTACGCGACCGACGTGGCGAAGACGATCCAGGCGCCCGTGCTCCACGTGAACGGTGACGACCCGGAGGCCGTCGCCCGCGTCGCCGAGACGGCGTTCGCGTACCGCCAGCGGTTCCACCGCGACGTCGTCATCGACCTCGTCTGCTACCGCCGGCGCGGCCACAACGAGGGCGACGACCCGTCGATGACGCAGCCGCTCATGTACAACCTCATCGAGGCGAAGCGCAGCGTCCGCAAGCTCTACACCGAGGCCCTCGTCGGCCGCGGCGACATCACGCAGGAGGTCTACGACGAGGCGCACCGCGACTTCCAGTCGCGGCTCGAGAACGCCTTCGCCGAGACCCACGCGGCGCAGACGCAGGGCGGCGCACCCGTGCAGGCGCAGCAGCCCGACGCCGACGCCGACCACGTCGCCGACCTCGAGATGCCGAAGTCGCAGCAGGGCGACGACGAGGTCGTCGAGCCGGAGACGACTGGCGTGCCGATCGAGGTCGTGCAGCGCGTCGGCGACGCGTTCGACGACGCGCCCGAGGGCTTCACGGTGCACCCGAAGCTGCAGCAGGTGCTGAAGCGCCGCGTCGAGATGACCCGCACCGGCGGGATCGACTGGGCCTTCGGCGAGCTGCTCGCGTTCGGCAGCCTGCTGCTCGAGGGGACGCCCGTGCGCCTCGTCGGCCAGGACAGCGGCCGCGGCACCTTCGTGCAGCGCCACGCGGTGCTCCACGACCGGGCGTCCGGCGCCGAGTGGACGCCGCTCGACAACCTCTCGGACGACCAGGCGAAGTTCTGGATCTACGACTCGCTGCTCAGCGAGTACGCGGCGATGGGCTTCGAGTACGGCTACTCCGTCGAGCGCCCCGACGCGCTCGTCGCCTGGGAGGCGCAGTTCGGCGACTTCGCGAACGGCGCGCAGAGCGTCATCGACGAGTACATCTCGTCCTCGGAGCAGAAGTGGGGCCAGCGGTCGAGCGTCGTGCTGCTGCTCCCCCACGGCTACGAGGGACAGGGGCCGGACCACTCGTCGGCCCGGATCGAGCGCTACCTGCAGCTCGCCGCGCAGCGCAACATGACGATCGCGCAGCCGTCCACGCCCGCGTCGTACTTCCACCTGCTGCGGCGCCAGGCCTATGCACGGCCCCGTCGCCCGCTCGTCGTCTTCACGCCGAAGTCGATGCTGCGGCTGCGCGGCGCGACGAGCGGCGTCGACGACTTCACGTCGGGCCGCTTCGAACCGGTCATCGACGACGCCCGCATCGAGGACCGCGGCGCCGTCGACCGCATCGTGCTGCACAGCGGCAAGATCCACTACGACCTGCTCGCCGAGGCGCAGAAGCGCAACGACCTGCGCACCGCGCTCGTGCGGGTCGAGCAGTACTACCCCGTCCCACGGAAGGAGCTGCTCGACCTCGTCGGCTCCTACCCGGAGCACGCCGAGATCGTCTGGGCGCAGGACGAGCCGGCGAACCAGGGCGCCGCACCGTTCGTGACGCTGCAGGCGTTCGCGACGCCGTACGTGAACCGGCTCCGCATCATCTCGCGGCCCGCGTCGGCGTCACCGGCGGTCGGCTCGGCCAAGCGGCACGCGGCCGAGCAGGCGGAGCTCGTCGAGCGGGTGTTCGCCAGGTAGGGCTCAGGATCCGGCGAGGGCCGGGTGCTGGACTCCCCTTCGGGGAGCGGCACCCGGCCCTTCCCGTTCCTACGCAGGAGGCGCGATGCAGGTCCCGAGGTCGACGATCGTCGAGCTGCTGCGCAGCCGCGGTCAGGACGGGCTCGCCGCGCAGGCGGAGCAGCACCTGCCGGAGCAGGTCGACACCCAGCAGCTCGCGGCGACGCTGCAGCGGCTCGGCATCGACGTGCCGGCGCTGCTGTCGCGCCTGCCCGGCCCGCTCAGGGCGTTCCTGGAGCGCTAGCCGGCCTGCTGGTCAGTCGTGGACCGTGATGAGGCGCAGGCGGGTGACGACCTGCTCGCGCAGCGTCTCGGGCGCCGTGTCGCGGCACGCGCGCTTGACCGCCTCGGTGAGCACCACGCCGATGCGGTGCTCCTCCGCGCAGTCGACGCAGCCCGACATGTGCTCGGTGATGTCGGCGTACTCCACACGGTTCAGCTCGTGGTGGAGGTACTCCTCGAGGTCCCGCTTGGCCTTCTCGCAGCCGCAGTCCGTCATGGCGTCGTTGCCCCTTTCCGCGTCGAGGTGGCGCGGCGGGACACGGCACCCATCGAGATGCCCCGCTCCTCCGCGTACCCGGTCAGTCGGTCCCGGAGCAGGCGGCGGCCGCGGTGGAGGCGGCTCATCACGGTGCCCACGGGCGTCTTCATGATGTCGGCGATCTCCTGGTACGAGAAGCCCTCGACATCGGCGAGGTAGACCGCGAGCCGGAAGTCCTCCGGGATGGACTGCAGCGCGTCCTTCACGGTCGAGTCCGGCAGGTGATCGATCGCCTCGGCCTCGGCGGAGCGCGACACCCGCGACGCGGAGGTCGTGGAGACCGCCTCGCCGAGCTGCCAGTCCTCGAGGTCGTCGATGGTGTTCTTGTACGGGTCCCGCTGCTTCTTCCGGTAGCTGTTGATGAACGTGTTCGTCAGGATCCGGTACAGCCAGGCCTTCAGGTTCGTGCCCTGCTGGAACTGACGGAAGGCGCTGAACGCCTTCACGTACGTCTCCTGGACGAGGTCCTGCGCGTCGGCCGGGTTGCGGGTCATGCGCATGCCCGCGGCGTACAGCTGGTCGAGGTACGGCAGCGCCTGCTGCTCGAAGAGCGCGCGCAGCTGGCGGTCGTCGGGCGCCGCGTCCTCGAGGGACTCCTCGATGGTCGCCTCGGCGTCGTCCTCGCGGACGGCCTCGTCCATGGGCTCCGACTCGCTCTCCGTGCCCTCGCCGAGGTCGTCCTCGTCGTCGTCCTCGGGCTCGAGCTCGTCGCCGCGGCGGTCGAACCGCTCGTCGGCCTCGTCGGCCTCGTCCTCGGGGGGACGCGTCGCGTCGTCCTCGAGACGGGGCAGCCGGTCGGGACGGTCGGCGGGGAGGGACATGGGGTCGAAGTGTAGTTCGGAGGCCCACGGCTCCCCCGGGAGCAGCGGCGGGAGGAGCGGACGCTCGAGCAGCGCTTCGGCCATGCGTCGTCCCCTTCCCGTGCCTCTCGCCGGGCACCCCGCCCGTCCTAGGCTGGAACCGATGCCGGCGCAGACCTATTCCGAGAAGTCCTGGGCGGCGCCGGGGGCCCAGGCGCCGCTCGACGCGACGGTGCGCCTGCCGGGCTCGAAGAGCCTCACGAACCGCGAGCTCGTGCTCGCGGCGCTCGCCGCCGGCCCGTCCCGGCTCGGGCGCCCGCTCGTCGCGCGTGACACCGCGCTCATGGTCGACGCGCTCGTCGCGCTCGGCACGAGCATCGAGCACGACGGCGACGACCTCGTCGTCACGCCGGGACCGCTGCGCGGCGACACGCAGGTCGACTGCGGCCTGGCCGGGACGCTCATGCGCTTCCTGCCGCCGCTCGCCGCGCTGGCGTCCGGTCCGGTGCGCTTCGACGGGGACGAGCGGGCCCGGGCCCGGCCGATGGCCGAGACCGTCGGCTCCCTGCGGGCGCTCGGCGTCGAGGTCGACGACGACGGCCGCGGCACGCTCCCCTTCACCGTGCGCGGTAGCGGGGCGGTCGACGGCGGCGAGGTGGTGCTCGACGCGTCGCGCTCGAGCCAGTTCGTGTCGGGGCTGCTGCTCGTCGGCGCCCGCTTCGCCCGCGGGCTCACCGTCCAGCACCGCGGCGGCGCCCTGCCCTCGCTCCCCCACATCGCCATGACCGTCGACGTGCTCGCCCGGCGCGGGGTGCGCGTCACGAGCGACGTCGCCGCCGCCCGCTGGACCGTCGAACCGGGGCCGATCGCCCCCCGCGACGTCGTCGTCGAGCCGGACCTCTCGAACGCCGCGCCCTTCCTCGCCGCGGCGCTCGTGGCGGGCGGCCGGGTCGCCGTGCCCGACTGGCCCGAGCGCACCACGCAGGTCGGCGATCGGCTCCGCGAGTGGCTGCCGGCGTTCGGGGCCCGGGTGTCCCGTGCCGCGGGCGCGCTCGTCGTCGAGGCCGGCGGCGTCCGCGCGGCGCCGCTGCGCGCGGTCGACCTCGACCTCGGCGAGGGCGGCGAGCTCGCCCCGACGCTCGTCGGGCTCGCCGCTTTCGCCGACGGGCCGAGCAGGTTCACCGGCATCGGGCACCTCCGCGGGCACGAGACCGATCGCCTCGCCGCGCTCGCCGCCGAGCTCACCGCCCTCGGGGCGGCGACCGAGGAGACCGAGGACGGCCTCGTCGTGACGCCGGGTCCGCTCGCGGCGACCGACCGGCCGTGGGGCGCCTACGGCGACCACCGCATGGCGACGACCGGGGCCCTGCTCGGCCTCGCGGTGCCGGGCGTGGTGGTCGACGACGTGACGACGACCGCGAAGACGCTGCCGGGCTTCGCGGCGCTCTGGGAGCGGATGCTGCGCGCGTGAGCTGGCTGAGCGAGGAGGACGAGCCGTACGAGGAGTACGACGAGGCCGCCGCACGGGTGCGGCCGAACCGCCGCGGCTCGCGGCCGCGCAGCAAGCAGCGGCCCGCGCACGAGACGGCCGTCCCGGGCCGGGTGCTGACCGTCGACCGCGGACGCATGCAGGTGCTCCTCGGCGAGGGCGACGACGAGCGCGAGGTGCAGGCGACCCGCGCCCGCGAGCTCGGGCGCACCGGCGTCGTGACGGGTGACCGTGTCGACGTCGTCGGCGACCTCTCCGGGCAGCCGGGCACGCTCGCCCGCATCGTCCGCCTCGAGCCGCGCACGACGGTGCTGCGGCGCAGCGCCGACGACACCGACGAGGTCGAACGCGTCGTCGTCGCGAACGCCGACCAGCTGCTCATCGTCGTCGCCGCCGCGAACCCCGAGCCGCGGCCGGCGCTCATCGACCGGTACCTCGTCGCCGCGTTCGACGCGGGGATCGACCCGCTCCTGCTCGTCACGAAGACGGACCTCGCCGATCCCGCTCCCCTGCTCGACGAGTTCGTGCCCCTCGACCTGCCCGTCGTGCTGACGCAGCGCGGGGCGGACCTGGGCGACCTCCGCCGCCACCTGCTCGGTCGGACCACCGTCGCGGTGGGGCACTCCGGGGTCGGCAAGTCGACGCTCGTGAACGCGCTCGTGCCCGACGCGGGCCGCGCGACGGGCGCGGTGAACGAGGTGACGGGGCGCGGGCGGCACACCTCGTCGTCGAGCGTCGCGCTGCGCGTCCTGGCGACGGAGGACGACGGGGCGGCAGGGCGGCCGCCGGCCGGCTGGATCATCGACACCCCGGGCATCCGCTCGTTCGGCCTCGGCCACATCGACCCGGCGAGCATCCTCCGATCGTTCGCCGCGCGCAGCCGCCCCGTGGCGGACCCGCCGGACGGCATCGCGCTCGCCGACGCCCACGACTGGGAGATCGTCGACCGGGTCGGCGCGGGCGAGCTCGGCGAGGCCGGCAAGCGGCGGCTCGAGTCGCTGCAGCGGCTGCTCGAGGCGCAGGGCGGCAGGATCACGGGGGCGGACGAGATCGCCGACGGCGACGCCGACGAGCCCTAGGCTCGCCCCGTGCCCGGCATCTTCGCGGACCTGCAGCTGGCGCTCGAGCTCGCCGACATGGCGCAGGTGCTCAGCATGCAGCGGTTCCGCGCCGCCGACCTGCGTGTCACCACGAAGCCCGACCGCACCCCCGTCACCGACGCGGACCAGGCCATCGAGCAGGCGCTGCGCGCCGCGCTGGCCGACCAGCGCCCCGACGACGCGGTGCTCGGCGAGGAGTACGGCGGCGATCCGGCGCCGGGTCGGCAGTGGATCATCGACCCGATCGACGGCACGACGAACTTCCTCCGCGGCCTGCCGATCTGGGCGACGCTGATCGCCCTCGCGGTCGACGGCGAGCCGGTGCTCGGCGTCGCCGCCGCCCCCGCGCTCGGCCGCCGGTGGTGGGCGGCGCGCGGCCAGGGCGCGTGGGCCGCGCCGGTCGGCGAAGGCGGCACGGGGGCGCCCGCCCGGCTCCAGGTCTCGGGCGTCGCGGAGCTCGCCGACGCGCTCCTGTCCTACAACTCGCTGCAGGGCTGGGACGACGCGGGCGCCCTCGAGGGCCTCCTCGCGCTCTCCCGCGCCTCGTGGCGCACCCGGGCGCTCGGCGACTTCTGGTCCTACGTGCTCGTCGCCGAGGGGCAGGTCGACGTCGTCGGCGAGCACGACCTCAAGGTCTACGACCTCGCCGCGCTCGAGCCGATCGTCACCGAGGCGGGTGGCCGCTTCACCGCGCTCGACGGGCGACCCGGGCCCTGGCACGGCACGGCGCTCGCGACGAACGGCCTGCTGCACGACGCGGCCCTTGGCAAGATCGCACCTCACATCTCCGGCGGCTCCGCCGTTGACGAGATGTGAGGACCCCCTTCGAGCGCACCGCCCTCGAGCACGGCGCAGTCGTGTGGCGCGTCTGCCGCGGCCTGCTGCCGCAGCACGACGCGGAGGACGCCTGGA
Source organism: Amnibacterium sp. CER49 (assembly GCF_029846255.1). GTDB lineage: Bacteria > Actinomycetota > Actinomycetes > Actinomycetales > Microbacteriaceae > Amnibacterium. The sequence goes on from NZ_JARVWQ010000002.1 coordinate 1,054,773, forward strand.
GCGAGACGTTCCTCGCCGCGCTCGGCGCCTGGGAGCGGCTCGATCCCGCCGCCGACGTGCGCGCGTGGCTCATCACCATCGCGCACCGGAAGGCGATCGACGTGCTCCGCGTGCGCGCCCGCACCGCGATCCCGACCGACGAGCCGCCCGAGCGGGAGTCGCCGCTCGGCCGGCCGGGATCCCGCGACCTCGACCTCTGGAACGCCCTCGCCGCCCTGCCGTCGAAGCAGCGCGTCGCCGTCGTCCACCATCACCTCGGCGGGCTCCCGTTCGCCGAGGTCGCCCGCCTCACCGGCACCACCGAGACCGCCGCGCGGAAAGCGGCATCCGACGGGGTGGGTCGGCTCCGAACACTCCTCGAGGAGGACCGATGACCATCCCCGCGCTCGACACCCCCGCCGTCGACCCCGGTCTGCTGGAGCGGCTGCACGCCCGGCTCGAGGCCGGCGCCACCGGCGACGCCGCACCCGACGTGCACTACCGCACGGTGGACTCGCCGCTCGGGCCGCTGCTCGTCGCCGCGACCGAGCGGGGCGTGCTGCGGGTCGCCTTCGCGCGGGAGGGGCAGGACGCGGTGCTCGACGCCCTGGCCGAGCGAGTGGGCCCCCGCGTGCTGCGGACCCCCGGGCGCCTCGATCCCGTCGCCCGCTGGCTCGATCGGTACTTCGCCGGTTCGACGGATCCGTTCGCGCAGCCGCTCGACCTGCGGCTCGCGCGGGGCTTCCGCCTCGCGGTGCTGGAGCGCCTCCGCGGCGTCCCCTACGGCACGACCGTGAGCTACGGCACCCTCGCCGCGGCGGTCGAGCACCCGAAGGCGGTGCGCGCCGTCGGCACGGCGTGCGCCACGAACCCGCTGCCGCTGCTGATCCCGTGCCACCGGGTCGTGCGCTCGGACGGGACGATCGGCGCCTACCTCGGCGGCACGGCGGCGAAGGAGCGGCTGCTCGCCCTCGAGAGCGCTCGCGGGGCGATACGGCAGGATCCCGGAGCATGACCGTCCCCGCCCGCGCCGCCGCAAGGGCCCGCGGGCGCAACGGCGGGGTGATCGCCACGATCGCGGGGTTCGGCCCCGCGTTCGTCGCCGCGATCGCCTACGTCGATCCGGGCAACGTCGCCGCGAACGTGAGCGCCGGCGCGGAGGAGCGGTACGCGCTCGTCTGGGTGCTCGTCGCGGCGAACCTCATGGCCGCGGTCGTGCAGTACTCCTCGGCGCGGCTCGGCCTCGTCACCGGGCGCACCCTGCCCGAGCTGATCGGCTCGCGGCTCTCCCGACCCGCGCGGCTCGCGTTCTGGGCGCAGGCCGAGCTGGTCGCCGCCGCGACCGACGTCGCCGAGGTGATCGGGGGCGCCCTCGCCCTGCAGCTGCTGGTCGGCCTGCCGCTCCTGCTCGGCGGCGTGCTCGTCGGCGCGACGAGCCTGCTGCTGCTCGCGACGCAGCAGCGCCGCGGCCAGCGGACGTTCGAGGCGGTGCTCATCGGTCTGCTCGCGGTGCTCTCGGTCGGCTTCGCCGTCGGCGCGTTCACCGGCCGCACTGACTGGGGCGTAGTCGCGGGCGGCCTCGTGCCCGGCTTCCCGGACGGCACCGCGGTGGTCCTGTCGGCCTCGATGCTCGGCGCCACGGTCATGCCGCACGCGATCTACCTGCACTCCGCCCTGTCCCGCGACCGGCACGGCGGCTCGGCGCAGGACCTGCCGACGCTGCTGCGGACGAACCGCTGGGACGTGGCCTCAGCGCTCTGCATCGCGGGCGCCGTGAACATCGCCCTGCTGGTCGTCGCCGCGGCGAACCTGCACGGGCGCGGGAGCCCGGGCACGATCGAGGGCGCCCACGCCGAGATCACCGCCGCGCTGGGCCCGGTCGTCGGCGTGCTCTTCGCGCTCGGGCTGCTCGCGTCGGGCCTCGCGTCGAGCTCCGTCGGGGCCTACGCCGGCTCCGAGGTGATGGCGGGGCTGCTGAAGGTGCGCGTGCCGCTGCTCGCGCGTCGCGCGATCACGCTCGTGCCCGCGCTCCTGCTGCTCGGCCTCGGCGCGCCCCCGTCGCCGACGCTCGTGCTGAGCCAGGTGGTGCTGAGCTTCGGCATCCCCTTCGCGGTCGTGCCGCTGCTGAAGCTGAACAGCGACGCCACGCTCATGGGCGAGCACGTGGCCGGGCGCGGCCTGCGCGTCGTCGGCTGGCTCGTCGCGGCGCTCGTGATCGCGCTGAACGCGACGCTGCTCGTGCTCACGTTCACCGGCACGGCATGACGCTGCACCAGCTCGCACAGCACGACAGTGGCTCGACGCCTGGAAGTGGAGATGGGGGGAATCGAACCCCCGTCCACTGCTGGAGAGCGACGTCTTCTCCGGGCGCAGCCTGCGCGTGGCGTTCTGCTCGGCCCCGACTCTTACCGCAGGCGGATTGCGGTCGACAGGCCCAGCCTCGGTGCAAGTCCCGCAGCGCCCCGAGGCAGGACGTCTGCAGCGAGCCTCCTCGCTGACGCCGGATACCGGGGCGGAGGCGAACCCGGTCCGACGGCCTTATCTACTCCGTTGCTTACGCAGCGAGAGCGAAGGCGGTGCGAGTCTTACTGGCACCTATTGGTCGCATGCGTCGTTATCGAGATAAGCATGCATCCTCGGCCCGCTTCCCGTCCCTGAACAGGCAATGTCGAAACCGATCATCCCCATGGGGTGGGCGAGCCACTGTCGCGCTGTGGAGTTGTGCGGTGCCCCGAGGGGCTCCGACAGTCTAGAACGACGCACCCCCCGCCGTCATTCCCGCGCATGCAGAACCGTGTGGACCGCCCGGGCGGATCACCGCCACGCGGTCACAGCGCGAGCGTGAGGAAGACGCTGTACGGGTCCTCGCGGTAGTCGGCGAACGGGCCGCAGGCCACGAAGCCGTGCCGCTCGTAGAGCCGCCGAGCCGGGGCGAAGAAGTCCTGCGGGCCGGTCTCCAGGCTGACCCGCCGGTAGCCGCGCCGGGCGGCCTCGTCGAGGATCACCGCGAGCACGCGGGACGCGACGCCCCGGCCGCGGGCCGCGCCGCTGGTCCGCATCGACTTCACCTCGCCCTCATCCGCGCCGAGCGCCTTCAAGGCGCCGCAGCCGAGCAGCAGGCCGTCGTCGTCCCGAACGGACCAGAACGTGATCCCGGGGGCGGCGAGCGCCTCGACGTCGAGGGCGTGCACGCTCTCCGGAGGGCTCTCGCGGTGCATGTCCGCAAGGTGATCGACGAGCAGCGCCACGACGTCCGGCCGTCGTGGGTCGTCGGGCTCGACGCGCACTACTCGCCGAGGTGGCGGCGGCTCGACATGGCGCGCTCCGCCTCGCGGCGGTCCTGGCGCTCGCGCAGCGTCTGGCGCTTGTCGTACTCGCGCTTGCCCTTCGCGACCGCGAGCTCGACCTTCGCCTTGCCGTCGGAGAAGTACAGCGACAGCGGCACGAGCGTGTAGCCGCCCTCCTTCACCCGCGACGACAGCTTGAGGATCTGCTGCTTGTGCAGCAGCAGCTTGCGGGTGCGGCGCGGCGGGTGGTTCGTCCAGGTGCCCTGGTTGTACTCGGGGATGTGCACCGCGTCGAGGTACGCCTCGCCGTGCTCGATGAACGCGTAGCCGTCGATGAGCGACGCGCGACCCTGCCGCAGCGACTTCACCTCGGTGCCGGTGAGCACGAGGCCGGCCTCGACCGTGTCCTCGATCGTGTAGTCGTGGCGCGCGCGGCGGTTGCTCGCCACCAGACGACGACCCTGCTCCTTGGGCATCGCGCACCTCCTCGACTCTCGGCCGCCGGGAACCGGCGGGCCCGGCAGTCTACCGCCGCCGCGGCGGTCGATGACCGGAGGTCAGACCCTCAGGTACCGGCTGATCGCGACGTTCGCGCTGACGGCGGCGAGCAGGACCCCCACGACGAGCAGCAGCGGCACGACGACGAGCGCGTCGGGCACGGTCACGAAGGCGATGTCGGCCTGGGCGTGCGCGAGGTAGCCCTGCACGAAGAACTGCACGATGCCGACCGTCGCCGCCCCCGCGAGCAGCGAGCCGACGAGCGCGGCGAGCACGCCCTCGAGGATGAACGGCGTCTGGATGAACAGGTTCGACGCCCCGACGAGCCGCATGATGCCGAGCTCGCGCCGCCTGGAGAACGCCGACAGCCGGATGGTCGTCGAGATGAGCAGGGCCGCGGCCACGAGCATGAGCGCGGCGATGCTCGCCGCGGTGATCGAGGCGCTGTTCAGCACGGCGAAGATCTGGTCGAGCAGGCGCCGCTGGTCGGTGACCGCGTCGACGCCGGGCAGGTTGCCGACCGCCTCCTGGATCACCGCGGACTGCTGCGGGTTCTTCAGGTTGATCCAGTACGCCTCGTTCAGCAGGTCGGGCGTCACGTAGTCGGCGACCGGGTTGCCCTTGAACTGCGACTCGAAGTTCTTGTACGCCTCCTGGTGGTCCTCGAAGTAGTACCTCGTGATGAACCGGGAGAGCGTCGGCGAGTCGAGCGCCTGCTTCACGGCGGCGATCTGCGCCTTCGTGGCGCTGCCGTTCGTGCAGTGCGCGCTCGGCACCTCGCCGTTGCAGAGGTAGACGGCGACCTGCGCCTTGTCGTACCAGAAGTTCTTCATCTGGCCGATCTGCAGCTGCAGCAGCGCGGCGGCGCCGACGAACGTGAGCGACACGAACGTGACGAGCACGATCGAGACGACCATCGAGAAGTTGCGGCGGAGGCCCTGGCCGGCCTCGGCGAGCACGAGTCCGAGTCTCATGAGGACGGCCCCACCTCGTCGTCGTCGCTCCGCGCACCGGGGGCGCGGAGGCCGAGCCCGGTGAGGAAGTCGAGGTGGTCGGGCAGCTGGTCGCGGTGGCGGCCGTTCCGGCGCGCGGCGCCCTCGACGTCGCCGGTGTCGTCCAGGTCGATCGGCTCGGCGTCGCGGACCCGGCGGGCCTCGCGGCGGCGGTCGCCGAGCGGGAACGAGCTCGTCGTCTCCGCCTCGTCCTCCGCGAGCGTGTGCAGCGGCCGCGGCGCGGGGACGGGAGCGGCGAAGAAGAGGCTCGTGGCCTCCGACTGCTCCGCGGGGGCCGCCGGCGGAGCCACCGGAGCCGCGCGCCACGGGGCGCGGGCGCGCTCGCCGTCGGGCGTCGCGACCGGTCCGGTCTCCGACCGCGCCCAGATCGGGGTGCGCACCTCGCCGGTGTCGGCGGGCTGCGGCAGCGGCAGGGGCAGCGGTCCGGTGGGCAGGCGCACCGGGGTGGTGGCGGGCCGGGAGGACTCGCCGCCCGGCTGGGACGGCTGCGGCTGCTGCGCGCGGCGCCGGGCCCAGGCGGGCGCGTCCGGCGCGGGAGCGGGCTGCGGCTCGGGGCGGCGCTGGATCGGGATGTTCGAGGTGACGTACTTCGCCTCGAGCTCGTCGCGGATGATGTGCCCGTGCTTCAGCTCGACGACGCGCTTCTGCAGCCGGTCGACGATCGAGACGTCGTGCGTCGCCATGACGACGGTGGTGCCGGCGAGGTTGATCCGCTCGAGCACCTGCATGATCTCGTCGCTCGTGTTCGGGTCGAGGTTGCCCGTCGGCTCGTCGGCGAGCAGGATCGCGGGCTTGTTCACGACCGCGCGGGCGATCGCCACGCGCTGCTGCTCACCGCCGGAGAGCTCGTTCGGCAGGTTCTGCGCCTTCTCCCCCAGGCCCACGGTGGTCAGCACGTCGGGGACAGCGGACTGGATGAAGCCGCGCGACTTGCCGAGCACCTGGAGCGTGAAGGCGACGTTGTCGAACACGGTCTTGTTCGGCAGCAGCCGGAAGTCCTGGAAGACGACGCCGAGGCTGCGGCGGAAGTAGGGCACCTTGCGGCTCGAGATCGAGGTGAGCCGCTGGCCGAGCACGTGGATCTCGCCCGAGGTGGGCTTCTCCTCGCGCAGCATGAGGCGGAGCAGGCTGGACTTGCCGCTGCCCGACGCGCCCACGAGGAAGACGAACTCGCCGCTGCCGATCTCGAGGGACACGGCGTCGAGCGCAGGCCGCGGCGCGCCCTTGTAGCGCTTGGTGACGGAGTCGAAGCGGATCATGACGGCCACCACGATAGGCACCCGGGCGAGTACGGCCGCGCCGACAGGCCTACGGAGCCCGATCCTGCGTAGGGGCTAGACCTCCACCGCCCTCTTCCGCCACCGGATCCCGGCCGCGAGGAAGCCGTCGATGTCGCCGTCGAACACGGCCGACGGGTTGTTCACCTCGTACTCGCTGCGGAGGTCCTTCACCATCTGGTACGGCGCGAGGACGTAGTTGCGGATCTGGTCGCCCCAGCTGGCGGTGATGGTGCCCGCGAGCTCCTTCTTCTTCGCCGCCTCCTCCTCGCGCCGCTGGATGAGCAGGCGGGACTGCAGCACGCGCATCGCCGCGGCGCGGTTCTGGATCTGGCTCTTCTCGTTCTGCATCGACACGACGATCCCGGTCGGCAGGTGCGTGATGCGCACCGCCGAGTCGGTCGTGTTCACGCTCTGGCCGCCCGGGCCGCTCGAGCGGAAGACGTCGATGCGGATGTCGCTCTCCGGCACCTCGATCTCGCCGCTCTCCTCGAGCAGCGGGATCACCTCGACGGCCGCGAAGCTCGTCTGCCGCTTGCCGGCGGAGTTGAAGGGGCTCATCCGGACGAGGCGGTGCGTGCCGGCCTCGACCGAGAGCGTGCCGAACGCGTACGGCGCGTCGACCTCGATCGTCGCCGACTTGATCCCCGCCTCCTCCGCGTAGGAGGTGTCCATCACGGTGACGGCGTGCTTGTGCTGCTCGGCCCAGCGCAGATACATACGCAGGAGCATCTCGGCGAAGTCCGCCGCGTCGACGCCGCCGGCTCCCGCGCGGATCGTGACGACCGCGGGACGCGGGTCGTACTCGCCGTTCAGCAGCGTCTGCACCTCGAGCTCGCTCACGGTCGCCTCGACGGCGGCGAGCTCGGCGTCGGCCTCCTTCGCCGTCTCGGCGGCCTGCGCCTCGTCGTCCTCGGCGTTCACGAGCTCGACGAGCACCTCGAGGTCGTCGAGGCGGCGCTCGACGCCCGTGACCCGGTTCAGCTGGGACTGCGCGTGGCTCAGCTCGCTCGTGACCTGCTGCGCGGCCTCCGGGTCGTTCCAGAGGTCGGGCGCCGCGGCCTTCTGCTCGAGGTCGGCGATGCGGCTCCGCAGCGCGTCGACGTCGACCACGGCGAGCACGTCGCCCAGCGTGGAGCGGAGGGCTGCGAGACGGGCGCCGTAGTCGAGTTGCATAGCGCCGTCCAGCGTAGTTCGCGGGAGGCGCGGCTACCGTCGAGGCAGTGACCTCGCCCGCGCCGTTCCGACTCGGCTCGGTCGCGCTGCCGGTCTACCTGCCCTCGCTCCTCTTCGCGACGGGCGAAGGCGCGGTGATCCCGATCCTGCCGGTCTCGGCCACCCGGCTCGGCGCGCCGCTCGCGCTCGCCGGCCTCATCGCCGGGCTGCTCACGGTCGGGCAGCTGATCGGCGACCTGCCGAGCGGCTGGATCGTCGCACGCGTCGGCGAGCGGCGGGCGATGCTCGGCTCCGCCGCGGCGGCCCTCGTCGGCCTGCTGCTCGCCCTCGTCGCACCCGTGCCGGCGGTGCTCGCGCTCGGCGTGCTGATCGTCGGCATCGCGACCGCCTCGTTCGCCCTCGCCCGGCAGGCCTTCATGACCTCCTTCGTCCCGCTCGCGTACCGGGCGCGGGCGCTGTCGCTGCTCGGCGGGATGTTCCGCGCCGGCTACTTCGTCGGCCCGTTCCTCGCCGCGGCGGTCATCGCGCTCGCCGGCACGACGCAGGCGGCGTTCTTCCTCGACGCGATCGCCTGCTTCGCCTCCGCGGTGGTGCTGCTCGCCCTGCCGGACCCGGCCGAGGCGCTCGCGGCGCGGCGGCGGGCGGCCGTCGCACCGCGCGCGGACCGGCCGCAGTCGGACGAGGTCCTCGCGGGCGGCGGGGCGCGGCCGCGCGAGGGCCTCTTCGCCACCGTCTGGCGCCACCGCGGGGTGCTCGCGCGCATGGGCACGAACGCCGCGCTCATCGGCGGCCTGCGCGCGAGCCGGCAGGTGATCCTGCCGCTCGTGGCGGTGAGCCTGAGGATGCCGGAGAGCTCGATCGCGCTCGTCATCGGGCTCGCGGGCCTCGTCGACTTCGCCCTGTTCTTCACGAGCGGGCAGATCATGGACCGCTTCGGCCGGCTGTGGAGCGCCCTCCCCTCGATGATCGGGCTGGGGCTCGGTCACCTCGTGCTCGCCCTCACGCACGACCTGCCGAGCGCCGTCGCCTGGTTCGTGGCCGTCGCGATGTTCCTCTCCGTCGCGAACGGGCTCGGCAGCGGCATCCTCATGACCTTCGGCGCCGATCTCGCCCCGCGGCACGACCCGGCGCCGTTCCTCGGCGCCTACAGGTTCACGGGCGACGTCGGCAACGCCGCCGCTCCCCTGCTCATCTCGCTGCTCACGGCCGTGTCGTCCGTCGCCGTCGCAGCCGGTGCGATCGGGGTGCTCGGTCTGCTGGGCGCAGGGCTGGCCGCCCGCTGGGTGCCGCGGTACATCGGGCGTCGCGCCGTCTGAGGGCCGCCGCGCTCCACTAGCGTCCGACCGTGACCGACGAGCGCCGCCTCACCGTGACCTGGAAGGATCCTCGGGAGGCCCTGCCGAGCCTCGCCGCGATGCAGGGGATCGAGTACCTGCGTGCCGTGCAGCGGAGCGAGATCGCACCGCCGCCGATCGCCGAGGTGTTCGGCATGCGGTTCGACACGATCGAGGACGGACGGTTCTCGGTGTCCTGCGAGCCCCGGGAGGCGTTCTTCAACCCGCTCGGCTCGGTGCACGGCGGCCTCGCCTGCACCCTGCTCGACACGGTGCTCGCCTGCGCGGGGCACACCACGATGCCCGCCGGCGTCGGCTACACCTCGATCGACCTCCAGGTGCGCTACCTGCGCGCCGTGCAGCCGAGCGCCGGCCGGGTCACGGCCACGGGACGGGTCGTGAAGCGCGGCGCGCGGGTGATCTTCACCGACGGCGAGCTGACCGACCAGGCAGGCACCGTCTACGCGACCGCGACCTCGAGCCTGCTCGTGCTGCAGCCGCGCTGACCCTCAGCCGAAGCGCGCAGCCGCGGTCGAGGTGACCGTGACCGGCACCGACAGCGGCAGCAGCGCACCCGCCACCGGCGGGTGCCAGACCGCCGTGAGCCGCACCGACGCGGTCCTGCCGTCGGGCGTGGTCGCCGAGTCGAGCGTGAGGCCGTCGAAGCCCGCCGCGTCGGCATCGGCGAGGTAGGCGCGCGCCTCCGCCGCGACCGCCGGCGCCGTCAGCCGCGGCACCACGACGCCGGACTCGACGTGCGCGTCGGCGACCGCGAAGGACTCGGCGGCGGCGAGCGCCGCCCCGTCCGCGAGGGTGAGGAGGCGCAGCCGCTCGAGGTGGAGCGACGTCGCGGCGGCGGCGGTGACCACGAAGCCCGCGGCGATCACGACGAACACGAGCAGCAGCGGCAGCGTCGAGCCCTCGTCGCCCTCGAGCACGGGGCGGCCCCTCACCGGGCGGCCTGGAACATCGAGACGCGCTGCACGGCCGAGCCCTGCACGGGGATCGTGGCGGGCGCGTCGACGGCGAGGGCACGGGGCAGCAGCGGCAGCGCGACGGCGACCCGGACGGCGACGCGGACCGTGCCGCGGGCGGTCGCACAGTCGGCCGGCACGGGCGTGCAGCTGACCGCGACGGCGGACGCGTCCGGCGCGATGCGCCAGTCGTCGAGCGCGACCCGGACGGCCGCGGCGGCGCGGACGCGTCCCGTCGCATCGTCGGGTGCTGTGACGAGGGCACGGGCCGCCTGGCGGGCCGCCCCTTCGGCGGCGAAGGCCGCGCCCTGCAGCGCGCCGAGCGTGAGCACGAGGTAGACGAGCGGCACGAGCAGCAGCACCCCGAGGGTCAGGAACTCGACGGCGGCCGACCCGTCGTCGCCGCGGCGCTCAGGGCGCGGGCTCGAGGAGCGCATGGCCGGTGACGGTGATGCCCGACGGCGGGCCGAGCAGCCCGAGCACGGGCAGCGGCGCGGAGACCGTGACCGCCGCCTCCGCCGCGCCGGCGACCTCGCGGACGCCCGCACGCACGTCGGTCGCGTACCGCGGACCGAGGGAGTCGATGAGCACCTGTCGCGTGCGCTGCACGCCGTCGTCGGGGCCGTTGCCCTCGACGGCGGCCCAGCGGGCGCCCTCCGCCGCCGCGTCGAGCGCGGTGTTGCGCACGAGCAGCACGGCACCGACCTGCAGCACGCCGAGCACGAGAGCGACGAGCAGCACGATCACGAGCATCGACTCGACGGCGGCCGAGCCCTGCTCGGCGTCGTTCACAGCCCGGAGACGCTCGACATCGCCTGCTGGAACAGGCCGGTGAGCGCGGGGCCGGCGACGCCCCAGAGCAGCACCACGAGCCCGGCGGTCATCAGGGTGACGAGCACCCAGCCGGGCACGTCGCCGCGCTCGGGGTCATCGGCGGCGACGCGCAGGGCGGCGGGTTCGGGCGTGGGCAGGGACTGCATGGGGGCCTCCGGGGGGGGGGGGGGGACGAGGATCGGCGGCCAGTGTGCCGAGCCGGAGCCGCCCCCCTCCGGAATTGTCCACAGGCGCTAACGAACGCGACGCGCGAGGTGCAGCACCAGGTCGGCGGTGACGTCGACGGTGTCCGGCAGCACCGCCCGGATCGCCGCGAGCGCAGCCTCCCGGTCCTCCTCCGGCAGCACGAGGTAGGCCGAGATCGTCGACAGGAGACCGAGATATTCCTCTGCAGGCATCCTCAGGCGCCGCGGCAGCAGCACCTCCCGCACGTCGGTGAACAGCGGGGTGCGCAGCAGCTCGTTCCCCGGCCACCCCAGCGGGCTGCCCGGCGTCGTGCCCTCAGGGGGCCGCACGCCGTCGTCCTCGACGAAGGGGGCGCGCGCACGCTGCGCCGCCTCCTCGAGCGCAGGATCGGCGAGCCCGGTCGGACCACCGAACGAGGCGAGCACGCCACCGTCCGGAAGCAGCGCGGCGATCCGCTCCCACCGGCCCTCCGCCCGCGTCCAGTGCAGGGCTGCGGCGGCGAGGACGAGGTCGAAGGTGCGGCTCATCGCCACGTCCTCGAACGCACCGACGACCGTCTCGACGGGGCCGCCGACGTGTCGGCGCAGCTCGGCGAGCATCGCCTCGTCGGGGTCGCTGGCCGTCACGACGACGCCCCGAGCGGCGAACGCCCGCGTCGCCTTGCCGGTGCCGGCGCCGATCTCGAAGGCGGTCCGGATCGGTCGGGCGGCGTACTCGAGCACCGCGTCGACGAGCTCGTCCGGGTAGCCGGGCCGGAACCGCTCGTACGAGGCGGCGACCGCGCCGAAGGTGCGGGATCGATCCGGCATCCGGTCACGGTATCCGCGGCAGGTGGGAGGCTCGACGCCATGACGAGCAGCGACGTGTGGGACGAGTCGGTCTCGAGCACCTACGACGCGGACGAGGCCGCGATGTTCGCGCCCGAGGTGCTGGGTCCGGCGGTCGACCGCCTGGTCGCGCTCGCGGAGGACGGCCCGGTGCTCGAGCTCGCGATCGGCACGGGCCGGATCGCCCTGCCCCTCGCACGCCGCGGGCTCGCCGTGAGCGGCGTCGAGCTGTCCGAGGCGATGCTCGGCGAGCTGCGGCGCAAGCCCGGCGGCCGCGACCTGCCCGTCGTGCAGGGCGACATGGCGACCGCGTCGGTGGCGGGAGCAGGGGGCTTCGCCCTCGTCCTCCTCGTCTTCAACACGATCGCGAACCTCCGTCGTCAGGACGAGCAGGTCGCCTGCTTCGAGAACGCGGCTCGGCACCTCCGTCCAGGGGGCCGCTTCGTGATCGAGCTCGGGATCCCGCCGCTGCGGCGGCTGCCGCCGGGGCAGGTCGCGGTGCCGTTCGAGATCGGCGAGGGGCACGTCGGCTTCGACACGATCGACACGGCGACGCAGGAGTCCGCGTCGCACCACTACCGCCGCGACCCCGACGGCACGGTGCGGTACGACGTCGGCCGCTTCCGCTACCTCTGGCCCGCCGAGTGCGACCTCATGGCGCGCATCGCCGGCCTCGAGCTCGAGCACCGGTGGGCGGACTGGCAGGGCACGCCCTTCACGGCCGAGAGCGAGCAGCACGTCTCCGTGTGGCGCAAGCCGCTCGCTCCCTGACCGGGGCCATCGGAGCGAGGTGGTAGACCTCGAGGCATGCCTGCTGCTCCCTCCCTCCCCCTGTCCGACGGCGCCGCGATCCCGCAGATCGGCCTCGGCACCTGGCCCTTGAAGGGCGAGGACGCGGCCGTCGCCGTCGCGAGCGCCCTCGAGCTCGGCTACCGCCACGTCGACACCGCGGTCCGGTACGGCAACGAGGACGGGGTCGGTGAGGGGATCCGGCGCTCCGGGGTGCCGCGCGAGGAGGTCTTCGTCACGACGAAGCTCGACGGCGAGTTCCAGGGCGACGACAAGGCGGTCGGCGGCCTCGCCGGCTCGCTCGAGCGCCTCGGCACGGAGTACGTGGACCTGCTGCTCCTGCACTGGCCGCTGCCCGCCCGCGGGCTCTTCGTCGAGACCCTGCGCACGTTCGCGCGGCTGCAGCAGGAAGGGAAGGTGCGCTCGATCGGGGTGTCGAACTTCACGCCCGCGCACCTCGAGACGCTGCGCGAGGATGCGGGCATCGTGCCCGTGGTCAACCAGATCCAGATCGACCCGACCATCCCGCGGCTTGAGCAGCGTCGCTACGACGAGGAGCACGGCATCGTGACCGAGTCCTGGTCGCCCCTCGGCGGCCCGGGCGCCGCGCTGCTGCAGGATCCGGCGATCGTGCGCATCGCCGAGCAGGTCGGGCGGACGCCCGGGCAGGTGGTGCTGCGCTGGCACGTGCAGCACGGCCTCGTGCCGCTGCCGAAGTCGGCGACGCCGTCGCGCCAGGCCGAGAACCTCGACGTCTTCGGCTTCGCGCTCGGGAACGAGGAGATGACCGCGCTCGACGCGCTGTCGACGGGGCCCGACGCCGGCGTCGACTCGGACGTCGAGGGGCACTAGGCGGAGCCTCTGTCCGAGGTCGGTCGGCTCGACCGGGAGGATCCGCGGATGGCGCTTCCCGCGGACTCGCACGTGCACACCGAGTGGTCGTGGGACAGCCCGCTCGGCGACATGGCCGGCACCTGCGCCCGCGCGGTCGAGCTGGGGCTGCCCGCGGTGGTGCTCACCGAGCACCTCGACACCACGGTGTGGCGCCCGCTGCGGGACGACGGGATCGAGCTGCCGCCGGGGACGGGCGCGGACGGGCTGCTGCGCCCGCCGCCGCTCGACGTCGACGGCTACCTCGAGTCGGTCGAGCGGTGCCGCATCCGGTTCCCGGGGCTTCGGATCCTCACGGGCGCGGAGCTCGGCGAGCCGCACCGGAACATCGACGCTGCACGGCCGCTGCTCGACGCGGGGGGCTTCGACCGGGTGCTCGGATCGCTCCACTCCATCGAGCTCGAAGGCGAGTTCGTCGAGCCTCCGACCCTCTTCGCGGCGCTCGATCCCGACGAGGTGCTCCAGCGCTGGTTCGGCGAGCTCGCCGACCTCGCCGGCTCCCCGGCCCCCTACGACGTGCTCACGCACCTCGACTACCCCCTCCGGCACCGGCCCGTCGATGCACCGCCGTTCGCGTGGTCCCGGCACGAGGCGGGAGTCCGCGAGGCGCTGTCCCGACTCGCGGGCAGCGGCCGCGCGCTCGAGCTGAACACACGGCTGCCGCTGACGCCGATGGTGCTGCTGTGGTGGATCGAGGAGGGCGGACGGACGATCTCGATCGGCAGCGACGCGCACCGGCCGGAGGACGTCGGGCGCGGCCTCCAGGAGGCGGCCGCGGTCGCCGGCGGTCTCGGTTTCGGGCCGGGCGAGCGCCCCGCGGACCTCTGGCGGCTCGGCTAGGCCGGGGCGGTCGGGTCAGGCGGGCACGCCGTCGGCGGCGCGCTCGAGCGCCGTTATGTCGAGCTTCACCATCCGGAGCATGGCGTCCATCGCTCGCTGCGCCCGCGCCGGATCCGGGTCGCCGAGCAGCTCGGGCAGGCGCCGCGGCACGATCTGCCAGCTGAGGCCGAAGCGGTCGGTGATCCATCCGCACGCGACGGGAGTGCCGCCCTCGAGCAAGCCGTCCCAGTACCGGTCGACCTCCTGCTGGTCCGCGCATTCGACGTAGAGCGAGATCGCGTCGGTGAACGGATGGCCCGGTCCCCCGTTCAGCCCGAAGAACGTCCGCCCGGCGAGGCGGAAGGTCGCGCCGAAGAGACGGCCCTCGCCATCGAGCCGACGGTCGAGCACCTCCGTGTCGGGAAAGATGCCGGCCCAGAAGTCGATCGCCTCCTCGAGGCGGTCGTCGAACCAGAGGAACGGCGTGACCTCGGCCATGGGAGATCCCTTCTCGCGGCGCTGCGGGCGGGTTCAGTGTGGCGGGAGCAGCCGCCGAGCGGAAGAGCGACGACCATGGCGGCGCGCCGCTGTCGAGACACTCGATGCGCTGATCAGCAGTCGGTTGTCTACGGAGGAGTGTCGGACCCCTCTGACACGATGCAGGTATGGAACGAGGTACGGCGGTGCGGCGGCTCACTGCCGCTGCGCGCGCCCTCTCGGCTCCCGATCGATGCGACTCCGACCGGGATCTGCTGTCCGACGCCGTGGCGTGGGAGGAGCTCGGCCGGCTGGTCGACGCCCGCCGCATCGCCGCGGCAGCGGAGGTCGAGCACCGGTCACGGCCCGCGCTCGGGTCCGAGAGCCTCGCGGCTCGTGAGGAGCAGAAGGGCGGCAAGGAGCTCCTGGCGGAGCGGCTGCTGATCAGCACCAGCGAAGCGAAGCGACGCATCACGCTCGGCGCCGGGTTGGCGTCGCGGTGGTCGTTCACCGATGAGCCGCTGCCGGGCCGCGCGCCGATGCTGTCCGCCGCTGTCCAGGACGGCGGCGTCCCGCTCGAGTCGGCTCGGATGATCCTCGCCGCCCTCGATGGAGCCCGTCGCCGGGCTGCGGACGAGGATCTCGATGAGGCGGAGGCGTCGCTGACGAATACCGCCCGCACCGCCCCGGTGGACGTGCTCGCGGTGGTGGCACACATGTGGACGCAGGCGCTGGATCCGGACGGGGCGGAGCCGGATGAGCGGGAGCAGCGGCGCAAGGAGGCGTTGAAGCTCGGTCGCGTCCGTGCCGATGGCTCGTCGACCCTGTCCGCGGTGATCTCGGCGCAGACCCGCGCCGAGATCGAGGCGTTCCTGAACGTGCACCGCCGCGGCACCACCTTCGTGCGCAATCCGGACGACGGGGAGGACCTCGAATGGCACGAGGCCGCCCAGGACGGCCGCACCCGCGCTCAGCACGACTCCGATGCGCTCTGGTCGGCGTTCCGCGCGGGCGTCCGCGCCGAGCAGGAAGGCACCGGTGGATCGCTGGCGAGCCCGCATGAGGTGATCACCGTGATCACGATCGACGAGCTCGAGCGGCGGCAGGGCGCCGGCCACCCGGACGGCGTCCTGGCGCGCTTCTCGGTGCCGACGGTGAAGCGGCTGCAGTGCTCGGGTGCGTCGCGGCTGCTCGTGACCGATTTCTCGGGGGAACCGCTGGCGCTCGGCAGGAGGACCCGCCTGTTCTCAGCGGCGCAGAAGAAGGCGCTGGTCGCCAGGGATGGCGGCTGCGCGTGGCCCGGCTGCACGGCACCCGGCGCGTGGTGCGAGGCGCACCACATCCGCTGGTGGAACCGCGACGGCGGCGCCACCGATCTCAAGAACGGTGTGCTGCTGTGCAGCCACCACCACCACCTCATCCACGAACCGCTCAGTCGATGGCAGATCGTCATCCACCACCACGAGCGGTACCTGGTGCCACAGCTCTGGCAGGGCGACCCGCTCCCGAAGCACCGGATGCAACGCCACCGCCGGCACGTGCGCGGACGGCCACCAGCCGAAGCGGCGTGACGTCGGCGCCCCGCCGTGACAGCATCCCGGCATGAGCGTCGCGCTCAGGTCGCTCGTGGACGGCGATTCGGACACGCTCCCGAGGTGACCTTCTGGATCGACCGAGGGCATTGGGGGCGAGGGATCGGTTCGCAGGCGCTCGCGCTGCTGCTCGCGCAGGTGCCCGAACGCCCGCTCCTCGCAGGCACGCTCGTCGACAACCTCGGATCGCTGGCCGTGCTGCGCCGCAACGGGTTCCGGGAGATCGGCAGGGAGCGCATCCTCGCCCGCGGGCGCGGGATCGAGGTCGAGGTCGAGGCGATCCGACTCCGCCTCGATTGAGTCCTGGCGCCGCCGAAGCCGCTGGCTCAGAGCTGGGTCTGCAGCACCACGAAGCCGGGCCAGACGGCGAACGCGACCGTGACGGGCAGGATCAGGAACACGAGCGGCAGCAGCATCGTGATCTCCTTCTTCCCCGACGACTCGAGCAGGGCACGTCGCGACTCCTCCCGGGCGTCGACGGCCTGCACCCGGAGCAGCTCGGCGAGCGGCGAGCCACGGTCGAGCGCGCCGACGACATGGGCGAGGCAGCGGGTGAGCGACGGCACCCGCAGGTCGTCCGCGAGCCGGGCGAGCGCGGTGGCGAGCGGCACGCCGACCCCGACCTCGTCGAGGACGCGGCGCAGCTCGGCCGCCAGCCGCCCGGAGCCGACGTCGGCGACGCGCCGCAGGGCGTCGTGCACGCCCTCCCCCGCGGCGAGGCACAGCGCGAGGAACTCGAGGACGGTCGGCAGCTCGCTCTCCATCTGCGCGGTGCGCCGCCCCGCTGCGCGGACGAGCAGCCGGTCGCGGAGCAGCAGGCCCGCGCCCGCGCCGACCAGCGGCGCGGCGACCAGCGGCGCAACGGCGCCGGCCGTGACGCCGTGCAGCGCGGCGAGCGCCTCTGCGGCCGCGGCGCCCCCGAGCGTCCAGAGCAGCTGCCGAAGGCGGTAGGCCTCGATCGTCAGGTCGTTCCCCGCGCGACGCAGGAGCAGTGCGGTGCGCCCGGTGCCGCCGAGCAGGCCGCCGAAGGTGTGCTGGAACAGGTCGAGCGCGGGCGCCGCGAGCACACCGAGCACCGGCACGGGGTCGGCGCTCGCCCGGTCGACGATGCGTCGCGCCTCGGGCGAGACGTCGAGCAGGAAGGGCGCGAGCCGAGCGGCGAGACGCGGACGCGCAAGGCTGGGCAGGCGGCTCGCGAGGCTCCAGAGCCCGAGTCCGAGCAGCGCGCCGAGCGCTGCCGCGAGCGCGAGGGTGCCGCTCACGTGAACCACCGCCGGTCCTCGGGCAGCCGGCCGAGCGCGAGCATCACCCGGTAGGCGACGCCGGTGACGCCCGCCGCGGCGAGGATGAGCACGGTGCCGGCGGGCGTGCCGTAGGCGGCGGCCGCCTCCGGCCGGGTCGCGAGCAGGAGCAGCACGAGCCAAGGCGCGGCGAGGCCGAGCTTGCCGGCGCTCGTCACCCACGACTGCCGGGCCTCGGCTTCGGCGCGGAGCGCGACGTCCTGGCGCAGCGACACGGCGAGGTCGCGGAGGATCGCGGGCAGCTCGGTGCCGCCCACCTGCCTCGCCATGCGGAGCACCTCGAGCAGGCGGTCGGCGGTCGGGTCGGCGAAGTGCGCCTTCGCGGCGTCGAGCGCGACACCGACCGTGCCCGTCTCGCGCCATCGGCGCTCGAACACCTGGAAGCCGTCGCGCAGGGGTCCTGGCCCGTGCACGCCGAGCCCCGCGATCGCGTCGGGCAGCGGGCGTCCGGCCCGGATCGCGCCGAGCAGGTGGTCGACGACCTCGGGCCAGAGCCCCCGCACCGCCCGGCGCCGCGCCCTCGCCCGCCAGCCCGCCGCACTCCACGGGGCGAGGCCGGCCACGACGAGCGCGAGCAGGGCGACGGGCGCGAGGCTCGTCGCCGCGTAGGCGACCGCGGCCGCGGCGAGGCTGAGCAGCACGGACACGGTCACGAACAGCCCGGGAGCGACGGCGGGCAGCCCCGCGCGGGCGAGACGCTCGGCGACGCGCTCGCCCGACCGGGCGCGCTTCCGCTCGGCACGCCGCGGCCAGAGCAGCGGCGAGACGATCAGGAGCAGCCCGCATCCGCCGAGCGCGCCGAGGACCGGGATCACCGGCCCGTCCCGAGGAGGTCGGCGACGTCGATGCCTGCGGTGACGAGCTTCTCGGTGCGGGCAGGCAGGGCACCGGTCGCGCGCAGCACGCCGCCGTCGAGGGCGAAGATCCGGCTCGCCTCGATCACGCCGCCGGAGGCGGCCGGCGCGGAGAGCCGACCGGTCGGCGCGAGGATCTCGGTCACGCGTCGCGCGCCACCCCGCTGCAGCTCGCAGTGCACGACGAGCTCGACCGCGCCCGCGACCGTGGGCACGACGAACGCGCTGTCGATGTTGCGGCCGGCGAGCAGCGGCAGGGTGCAGAGCTTCGCGAGGGCGTCGCGCGCCGAGTTCGCGTGGATGCTGCAGGCGCCCGGGATGCCGCTGTTCAGGGCGATGAGGAGGTCGAGCGCCTCGGCCTCGCGCACCTCGCCGACGACGAGGCGGTCGGGCCGCATGCGGAGGGCCTCCTTGATGAGGCGTCGCAGCGTGACCTCGCCCGTGCCTTCGAGGCTCGGCTGCCGGCACTGCATCGCGACGCCGTCGCGGCCCGGCAGCTTCAGCTCGAACGTCTCCTCGACGGTGACGATGCGGTCCGACGGGCGTCCGGCCGCGAGCAGCGCGTTCAGCAGCGTCGTCTTGCCCGCCTGCGTGGCACCCGAGACGAGCACGTTCGTGCCCGCGAGCATCGCGGCGCGCAGGAAGTCGGCCGCCTGGCGGGGCAGCGAGCCGAGCTCGACGAGCCGGTCGAGGTCGGTGACCCGGTCGGAGAACTTGCGGATGTTCACGGCCCAGTGCCGTCGGGTGATGTCGGGGATGACGACGTGCAGCCGCGACCCGTCGGGCAGCGACGCGTCGACGAAGGGGCTCGACAGGTCGACGCGCCTGCCGCTCGTGACGAGCATGCGCTCGACGAGGTCGCGCACCTCCTGCTCCGTGAGCAGCACCGTCGTCAGCTCCGAGACGCCGTTCCGCGCGACGAAGACCCGCGTCGGCCCGTTGATCCAGATCTCCTCGACGTCCGGATCGTCGAGCAGCGGCTGCAGCGGGCCGAAGCCCGTCAGCTCGGCAGCGATGCGGCGCTCCGCCTGCCGCTCGTCGGCGATGAGCGGCGCCATCGACGCGAAGGCGTGCTCGGCGTACCGGCGCAGCTCCTCGCGGATCGCCTCCTCGGGCCCGCCGCCGAGCTCGCCGCGGCGCGCGCGCTGCCGCACCGTCTCGGTGATGGTCTGCACGGGGTCGCCCATGAGGGGTCAGTGTGCCGAGACGCGTGTCGCCGGCGCGGTCGTTGTCCACAGGCCGGCGGGCAGGGTCGCGCGTCCCCGTGCTGGACGCATGCCGTCGCTACACTGGCCCCGCTCCGCGCGGGAGTGGTGGAATGGGTAGACACGCAGGATTTAGGTTCCTGTGCTTCGGCGTGAGGGTTCGAGTCCCTCCTTCCGCACCACCAGCGAGCGCGACGGACGCTACGAACCACGAGGAAGAGACGCCGTGCCGGTACCGAACGCGTTGATTCCCTGGCTCGACCCGACCTCGCTGATCCACGCCTTCGGCCCCTTCGCACTCATCGGCGTCTGCGTGCTCGTCTTCGCGGAGACCGGCCTGCTCATCGGGTTCGTCTTCCCCGGCGACACCCTGCTCATCATCACGGGCCTGCTGTCCCGCGACAGCGCCCATGGGCTCGGCATCAGCATCTGGATCGCGGCTCCCGCGATCGCGGTCGCTGCCTTCCTCGGGGGCGAGCTCGGCTTCTACATCGGCCGCAAGACCGGCCCGCGGATCTTCGAGCGGCGCGAGTCCGGGCTGTTCAGCAAGGAGCAGGTGGATCGCACCAACCGCTTCTTCGACAAGTACGGCGCGATCGCCGTCGTCCTCGCCCGCTTCGTGCCGATCGTGCGCACCTTCGCGCCCATCGCCGCGGGCGTCGGCCGGATGAACCCGAAGAAGTACTCCACCTACAACGTGATCGGCGCCGCCATCTGGGGCTTCGGGGTCACGTTCCTCGGGTTCCTGCTCGGCTACATCCCACCGGTGGCCCGCTTCGTCGAGCACTACATCGACATCATCCTGCTCGCCGCGGTGGTGCTGAGCCTCGGTCCGACGCTCTTCCACGTGCTGAGCAACCGGCGCAAGGCCCGCCGAGCCGAGGCGGACAGCGCCACCTCCGACTAGTCGAGCTGCTCGGCGAGGCGGCGGAACGCCTGGGCGCGGTGGCTGCGGGTGTTCTTCTGCTCGGGGGTCAACTCCGCGACCGAGACCCCGAGGCCGTCCGGCTCGAACAGCGGGTCGTAGCCGAATCCGCCCTCCCCGCGCTCCGCCTCGAGCACGACGCCGGGCCAGACCGCCTCCGCCTCGAGACGCTCCTCCCCTGCGACGAGCACGGCGGCGCAGACGAACCGCGCGCGGCGGTCCTCGGCGCCGCGGAGGCGCTCGAGCAGCAGGGCGCGGTTGTCGTCGTCGCGACCCGTGCCGCTGAACCGCGCGGAGTGGATGCCGGGCGCGCCGCCGAGCGCGTCGACGGCGATTCCCGAGTCGTCGGCGAGCGCCGGGAGGCCCGTGGCCTGCGCGGCCGCACGGGCCTTGATCAGCGCGTTCGCGACGAACGTGTCGCCGTCCTCGACCGGTGACGGGCCGCCGTAAGGCACCAGCTCGACGCCGGGCAGGAGCGGCTCGAGGATCGCGCGCAGCTCGGCGACCTTGTGCGCGTTGCCCGTCGCGAGCACGATCCGCGGGAAGCGCGCCACGATCACGCCTCGCCGGGCACGACGGGCTCGGCGACGCCGAGCACCTCGCGCTGCAGCGCGGCGAGCGTCGCGGTGCCGCCGAGCGCCAGGTCGAGCAGGCGGTCGAGCTCGCCGCGGTCGAAGGGCGCCCCCTCGGCCGTGCCCTGCACCTCGACGAAGAGGCCGCGCCCGGTGGCGACGACGTTCATGTCGGTCTCGGCGCGCACGTCCTCGGTGTAGGCGAGGTCGAGCATCGGGGTGCCGTCGATGATGCCGACCGAGACGGCGGCGACCGAGTCGAGCAGCGGCCGCGAGCGCTGGCCGACGAAGCGCTTCTCGCGCGCCCACTCGATCGCGTCGGCGAGCGCCACGTACGCGCCCGTGATCGCCGCGGTGCGGGTGCCGCCGTCGGCCTGCAGCACGTCGCAGTCGAGCACCACGGTGTTCTCGCCGAGCGCCTTCGTGTCGACCACGGCCCGCAGGGCGCGACCGATCAGCCGGGAGATCTCGTGCGTGCGACCGCCGATGCGGCCCTTCACGCTCTCGCGGTCGGTGCGCTCGTTCGTCGCGCGCGGCAGCATGGCGTACTCGGCGGTCACCCAGCCGCGGCCCTTGCCCTGCAGCCAGCGGGGCACGCCGTTCGTGAACGAGGCGGTGCAGAGCACCTTCGTGCCCCCGAACGAGATGAGGGCGCTGCCCTCCGCCTGGCTGCTCCAGCCGCGCTCGATGGTGACGGGGCGCAGCTCGTCGGGGGCACGGCCGTCGCGGCGTTCGGTCATCGGTTCCTCCGGAGGGCTTGGATCGGGATGGCCCCGGTCTGGACGAGGTCGACGTCGGGCACCTCGGGTCCGAGGAAGCGCCTCGCGAGCGCGAGGAAGGGCGTCGCGCTCTCCCCCGTGGCCTCGAACACGTGCCGGGGCCGGGTCGTCGCGGTGCGGAGGAGGTCGTGCTCGACGAGCTCCTGGTAGACGTCGTTCGCGGTCTCCTCCGCGCTCGAGACGAGGCGGACGCCCGGCCCCATCACGCGGCGGATCGCGCCGGAGAGCAGCGGGTAGTGGGTGCAGCCGAGCAGCACGGTGTCGACGCCCTCGGCCTTCAGCGGCGCGAGGTACTCCTCGGCGACCGCGAACAGCTCGGGGCCGCTCGTGATGCCGGCCTCGACGAACTCGACGAAGCGGGGGCAGGCGGCCTGCACGACCTCGATCGCGGGGTTCGCGACGAAGGCGTCGACGTACGCGCGCGAGTTCACCGTGCCGACCGTGCCGATGACGCCGATGCGGTTGTTCCTCGTGGCGCGAGCCGCGGCGCGGACCGCGGGCAGCACGACCTCCACGACGGGGATGCCCGCGCCGTGCGTGAACCGCTCGCGGGCGTCGCGGAAGACGGCGGCGGAGGCGGTGTTGCAGGCGATCACGAGCAGCTTCACGCCCTGGGCGACGAGGTCGTCCATGACCGCGAGCGCGTACGCCCGGACGTCGGCGAGCGGCTTCGGCCCGTACGGGGAGTGGGCGGTGTCGCCGACGTAGAGCACCGCCTCGTTCGGCAGCTGGTCGAGGATCGCGCGGGCGACGGTGAGGCCGCCGACACCGGAGTCGAAGACCCCGAGCGGCGCATCGTTCACGACCGTCGAGCCTAGCCCGCGGCGCCAGGGCGCCCGCAGGGCGCCCTGGAGGGCACGCTCAGTCGGTGTCGCGCGAGTGCTGCCGCGACACGGTGACGAGCGCGACGGCGAGGGCGATGAGCACGACGGCGACGACCCCGGCGGGGATCCAGTCGGAGAGCTCGAAGGCGTGGGCGGGGAGCGGGGAGGCGGCGTGCGCGAGGGCGACCGTCGGCGGGGTCATCGGGTCGGGGACCTTCCGGGCAGGGGCGACCGAGCGCGAGTGGGTGGCCGCGTCCGGACGCCGCGTGGGGAGCGCGGCGTTCCAAGGAGGCTACGGGCGGCGCGTCCCGCTCCCCCAGCCCCCGATCACGGGACTTCGGCGCAGGGCCGATCCCTAGGCTTACCGCCCGTGACGAGTACCGCGCTGCTCACCGACCGCTACGAGCTCACGATGCTCGACGCCGCCCTCGCCGACGGCACGGCGCTGCGGCGGAGCGTCTTCGAGGTCTTCGGGCGCCGTCTGCCCGGCGGCCGCCGCTACGGGGTGCTCGCCGGCGTCGGCCGCGTGCTCGAGGAGATCGAGCGGTTCCGCTTCGGCGACGACGAGCTCGCCTGGCTCGACGAGGCCGGCGTCGTCAGCCGGGGCACCCTGGACTGGCTCGCCGCCTACCGCTTCTCGGGCACGATCAGCGGCTACCGCGAGGGCGAGCTGTACTTCCCCGGGTCGCCCCTGCTCACGGTCGAGGGCACGTTCGCCGAGGCGGTGCTGCTCGAGACCCTGCTGCTCTCTGTGCTGAACGCCGACAGCGCGGTCGCGACCGCGGCCGCCCGCATGGTCTCCGCGGCGGCGGGTCGCCCGCTCGTCGAGATGGGCTCGCGCCGGACCAACGAGGACGCCGCGGTCGCCGCCGCCCGCGCGGCCTGGATCACGGGCTTCGCCGCCACCTCGAACCTCGAGGCGGGGCGACGCTGGGGCGTGCCGACGACCGGCACGGCCGCGCACGCGTTCACGCTGCTGCACGACGACGAGCGGGCGGCGTTCGCCTCGCAGATCGCGGCGATGGGCACCGGCACCACCCTGCTCGTCGACACCTACGACATCGAGCAGGGGGTGCGGCACGCGATCGAGGCCGGCGGCACCGGCCTCGGGGCGGTGCGCATCGACTCCGGCGACCTGACCGTCGTCGTCCGCGAGGTGCGGCGCCTGCTCGACTCGCTCGGAGCGACGGGCACTCGCATCGTCGTGACGAACGACCTCGACGAGTACGCGATCGCCACGCTCGGCGCGATGCCGGTCGACTCGTACGGCGTCGGCACGGCGCTCGTCACCGGCTCCGGGCATCCCGCCGCCGGCCTCGTCTACAAGCTCGTCGCGCGCGAGGACGAGGACGGCACGCTCGTGAGCGTCGCGAAGCGCTCCGCCGAGAAGGCCGGCACCGGCGGCAGGAAGTGGGCGTTCCGGATGCTCGGCGAGGGCGGCCGTGCGAGCGAGGAGCGCGTCGTCGTCGCGGCCGAGCAGCCGGACGTGCCGGACGGGCGGCCGCTCGTCGCGCGGCTCGTCACCGACGGCGTGCCGGACCCCGAGGCGCTCGGCCCGTCGGGTGCGCTCGCCGCGCGGCGCCACCACGCCGTGGCCGTCGCCGAGCTGCCTCCGGAGGCGACGCGGCTGTCGCGGGGCGATCCCGCGCTGCCGACCGTCGTGGTCGCCGGCCCCTGAGACGCCCGGCCGGATCCGACGTCAGTCCTGCAGGCGGTCGTAGATCTTCTTGCAGTCCGGGCAGATCGGGAACTTCTGGGGGTCGCGACCCGGCACCCAGACCTTGCCGCAGAGCGCCCGCACCGGCTTGCCGGTGACGGCGGACTCGACGATCTTCTCCTTCTGCACGTAGTGCGCGAAGCGGTCGTGGTCGCCGTCCTCGACCTGCTCGTCGTTGAGCAGCTGCTCGAGCTCGCGGTCGAGCGTCGAGGTGCCGCCGGTCGGGTCCGTCGTGGAGTCGCGAGGCATGCACGGAAGCCTAGGCCCGGGCCGGCCCGAGGCGGCGCCCGTCAGGCGCGCAGGGCGGCGGCGAGGATCTCGGGCCCGCGGTGCTCGAAGACGCGCGCGCCGAGGTGCAGCCCGAAGCCGAGCACGACGCCGCCTGCCGCGAGGCCCACGACGCACGAGGCGACGAACCATCCGTCGCCCCCACCCGCGAGTCCGAGCGCGGCGAGCACGATGGCGGGGATCACCGGCACCAGCTGGCCGAGGAACAGCAGCGACTGCACCGCCGCGGCGACGCCGGCGGAGCTGTTCGGCTGCTGGAACGGGGACGCGCCGGGCTGCGGCACCGGGTACGGCAGGCGCGCGGAGGTGACGGAGCCGAGGCCGAGACCGGTGAGGAACAGCCCGCCGCCGACGCCGATCAGCCCGAACGCCGCCGTCGCGTCGCCGTAGAGCAGCGCGCAGACGATCGAGCCCGCGACGAGGAGCGGACCGCCGACGACGATCACCGGTACGAGGCGCCCCAGCCGGTCGTCGCGGCCGCGGACGCCGGCGGCGACGTGCAGCCAGATCGCGGTGCTGTCGTAGGCGATGTCGTTGTGCGAGAGCCAGCCGAGGAACAGGGCGACGATCGGCACCGGCAGCAGTGCGAGGGCCTTCGCGGGGACCCCGACGAACCCGAGCACGAGCAGCACGACCACGGGCGTCAGCGGCACGACGAGCACACCGACGCGGTAGCGGACATCGCGCGCCCAGTACGTGAGGCTGCGGGCGGCGACCGCGCCGAGCGGTGTCGCCGGCAGGCGCCCGAACCAGCCGAGGCCCGCGAACTCCTGCGCGCGGCCGCGGCGGGCGGGCGTGACGAGCGTGCGGGCGACGAGCGCCTCCCAGGCGAGCCAGAGCAGGCCGACGACGACGAGCGCCTCGAGCAGCTGCAGCAGCCCGGCGGCGTCGCCGGCCGCGATGGTCGCAGGGGCCGCCCAGGAGGCGCCGAGCGGCGTCCAGCCGAGCACCGTGGCGAGCACGGCGGCGCCGTGCGCCCCCGCGGCGCCGTAGCGGAGGTTGCCGAGCACGAGGATCACGGGCGAGACGAGCACCACGCCGACCACGACGATCGCGGTGATCGCCTCGCGGGAGCGGCGCGTGTTGAGCAGGAGCCCGGCCGCGGCTGCGCTGATGCGCGCGAGCAGCGTGCAGAGCACGACGGTGACCGGTGCGCAGAGCAGCGCGACGAAGGCGGCCGCCGGCGACGACGACCAGGTGACGACCGCGGCGAGCGCCACGAGGGCGATCACGAGCGCGGGGATCCCGGCGAGCGCCGCGACGCCGAGCGACAGCGCGAGCCGTCGCCGGTCGAGGCCGAACAGGGCGAACCGCCGCGGATCGAGGGTGTCGTCGACCCCGAGCAGCAGCGGCACGACGAGGAACCCGAGCGTCGTGAGCGAGCCGCCGATCACGACGATCGGCGCCGAGACGGCGACGGGCGCGAAGCGGAGACCCACGAGCGCGAGCACCGCGAGCACGGTGATGCTCATGCCGTAGAGGAGACCGATCACGATGCCGACGACCTGCCACGGGTTGCGGCGGAACAGGTTGGCGGTGAGCTGCAGCTTCAGTCGGAGAAACTGTGCAACCACTCGAGCCCCTCCGTCGCCTTGCGGCCGCCCGCGAGCTGCACGAACCGCTCCTCGAGCGTCTGCTCGCCGCGCACCTCGTCGGTCGTGCCCGCCGCGAGCACCTTGCCCGCGATGATGATCGCGACGTGGTCGCAGACCCGCTGGATGAAGTCCATGCCGTGGCTCGACAGCACGACGGTGCCGCCCGCCGCGACGTAGTGCTGCAGGATCTCGACGATGTTCGCCGCCGAGACGGGGTCGACCGACTCGAACGGCTCGTCGAGCACGAGCAGGCGCGGCGAGTGGATCATCGAGCAGGCGAGCGCGATCTTCTTCGTCATGCCCGCGGAGTAGTCGGCCACCAGGCGCCCGGTCGCGTCCTCGAGCCCGAACGCGGCGACGAGGTCGGCCGTGCGGCGCTTCACGGTGGCGGCGTCGAGGCCGCGGAGCACCCCGGAGTAGTGCAGCAGCTGCGCGCCCGAGAGCCGGTCGAAGAGCCGCAGCGCGTCGGGCAGCACGCCGATGGCGCGCTTGGCGCGCTCGGGCTCGCGCCACACGTCGATGCCGTGCACCTGCACGCTGCCCGTGTCGGGCCGGAGCAGGCCCGTGACCATGGAGAGCGTGGTGGTCTTGCCGGCGCCGTTCGGGCCGACGATGCCGTAGAACGAGCCGGGCTGGACGACGAGGTCGATGCGGTCGACGGCGACGCTGTCGCCGAAGCGCTTCGTGAGGCCGTGGATCTGCAGCACCGGCTGCGAGCGGAAGCGCTCGGCGAGGGGCTGACGAACCGGGGCGACCTCGGCGGCTTCGGGCGCGGCGGGCTCGAGGACCGCCGGCTCGGCGACCGCGGCGGCAGGCTCCGGCGTCGGCTCCGCGGCCGGTCGCACGGCCGGGAGCAGCAGGGTGCGGTCGGCGTCGGGGGCGACCTGCGGCAGCAGCTCGGTGGTGCCGTCGGCGGACGGGGCGGAGTCGGCCTGCTCGGCCTGCTCGGGCTGCTCGGCCTGCGCGGCCTGCGCGGCCTGCGCAGGCTGCGCGACAGCCGGTGCCGGCAGGAGCTCGGTGGTGCCGTCCGCGCCGGACGGGGCCTCGGGTGCCGGGGAGGCGGGCGCGTGCAGGGTCTCGGCGCGCGTCTCGTCGGGCGCGGGCACGGGCGCACCCGCCTCGTCGACGACGGGCAGCGGGGTCGTCGCCTCCGCGGCCTCGCCGCGCGCCGCGCCCTTCGGCGCGCGCACCGTCTCGGAGGCCTGCTGAGCCGCGGCGGGCCGCACCGCGCGCGGCTTGGCGGGGGTGCGCGGCGTCGCGGGGGTGCGCGGCTTCGCCGTCGACGCCGGGCCGTCGGCCGCGCGCGACCTCGTGGTGCGGGGGCTGCCGGCGGTCGTGCGCGGCGTGGTCGTGCGGGTCTTCGCCGTGCGCGGCTTCGGGGCTGCGGGCTCCGCCGCGGCGGGCGGCTGCGCGGCCGCCTCGGGCGGGGCCGCGGCGGGGCGGGCGTCGTCCTCGGTCGGCTCGGTCACCCGCGGAACGCTACCAACCGTCCGTGACGCGCGTCCGTGACGATCCACACCCCCGCGCGTGTGCGCCCGGGCCGCTCCAGGGCCGTCGACTACCATGGCCCCCCGCGGAGCGCCTGATCGTCCGCCCCTCGAGCCGACCCCCCGGCTCGACGTCACCTCGGCCCGTCCGACCGCCACGAACGGAACCCCTTTGACCGCTGCCGTGACCGCCTCCCCGTCCCTGGCGCCGTCGAAGCCCACCGGCTACTGGGGCCGGTACCGGCACGCGCTCTGGCTGCTGACGACGAGGGACCTCAAGGTCCGCTACACGACGTCGGCCCTCGGCTACCTCTGGTCGATCATCGACCCGCTGCTCATGGCGGCGATCTACTGGGTGGTCTTCACCTTCGTCTTCCCGCACCGCGGCGCGGGCAAGGAGCCGTACATCGTCTTCATGCTCATCGCGCTGCTGCCGTGGACGTGGTTCAGCGGCAACATCTCCGACGCGACGCGCGCCTTCCGGCAGGAGGCGAAGCTGATCCGCTCGGTGAAGATCCCCCGCAGCATCTGGGTGCTGCGGCAGATCTGCAGCAAGGGCATCGAGTTCCTGATCAGCCTGCCGGTCATCGCGTTCTTCGCGCTCATCACCCTGAAGGCCCCGGTGCTCGAGACCGTGGTGTACCTGCCGCTCGCCCTCGTGCTGCAGGTGGTGCTCACCGTCGGGCTCAACTTCATCATCGCGCCGCTGTCGGTCTTCCTCCGCGACCTCGAGCGCATCGTGAAGCTCGTCACCCGGCTCCTCTTCTACGCGGCTCCCGTGCTGTACTCGCTGCGGTTCGGCAACCCCGTCCTGCACTTCCTCTACGGCCTCGACCCGGTGGTCGGCTTCCTCGAGCTGTACCGGGCCTGCTTCTTCCCCGACGTGCTCGACTGGCTGTACGTGCTGCAGTCGGCGATCACCTCGCTGATCCTCTTCGCGATCGGCGCGGTCGTGTTCCGGCGCAGCGTCCCGCGCGTGCTGAAGGAGATCTGACATGGCCGCACCGGTCATCTCCGTCCAGGACGTCGGCATCCGCTTCAAGCGCAACCGGCAGCGCAGCCGCAGCTTCAAGGACCTGTTCGCCGACCGGGAGCGGCGGGCGGCGCCCGACACGTTCTGGGCGCTCCGGCACGTGTCGTTCGACGTGCAGCCGGGCGAGGCGATCGGTGTCGTCGGCCGCAACGGCCAGGGCAAGTCGACGCTCCTGAAGCTCGTCGCCGAGGTGATGCTGCCCGACGAGGGCGCCGTGAACGTGCGCCGCGGCGTCGCGCCGCTCATCGAGATCACGGGCGGTTTCGTCGACGACCTCTCCGTGCGCGACAACGTGTACCTGTCGGCCGGGCTGCACGGCAAGCGCAAGGCGCAGATCGACGCGGAGTTCGACGAGATCATCGAGTTCGCCGAGCTCAAGGACTTCGTGAACACCCCCTACAAGCACCTGTCGAGCGGCATGAAGGTGCGGGCGGCGTTCTCGGTCGTGTCGCGGATGGACGAGCCGATCCTCCTCGTCGACGAGGTGCTCGCTGTCGGTGACCGCGCCTTCCGCAACAAGTGCTACGCCCGCATCGAGCAGATGCTCGCCGAGGGGCGCACGCTGTTCTTCGTGTCGCACAACGACGGCGACCTGAAGCGGTTCTGCAGCCGGGGCCTCTACCTCGACAAGGGCGCGCTGCAGTTCGACGGCGGCATCGACGAGGCCTTCCAGCGGTACACCGCCGACTACGGCAAGTAGCGAGCGGGCCGACGCGTCACGCGCGCTGCGGCAGCTCCCCCCGCTTGCCCTCGACGAGGGCGTAGTCGTCGTCCGTGCCCGTGGCGTGCAGCTCGACCGTGCGGGTGCGCACCGCGGTGTCGGTGCCGGGACCCGCCGAGACGACCTTCACCTTGCCGCCGTCGAGCAGGCTGGCGACCTGTCCCGGTGTGAGCGTCAGGCCGTAGCGGCCGGCGATGTCGCGCTGCACGCTGTCGCGCTGCTCCCCGAGCGCGGCGAAGCCGGCGGCCCCCTCGACCACGGTGAGGACGAGCGCGACGGCGGCGACCGCTCCCGCGATCGCGAGGAGCGCCCGGCGGCTGCGCATCCTGGCGAGCAGCGGCGCGAACACGACGGGGAGCACCACTGCGACCGTCGCGACGAGCAGCGCGGCGAGCGCCGGTACGAACACGTCGGTCTGGCGCTCGGCGAAGTAGGCGATCGGCACGGGGCTCCTGCTGAGGTCGGGGGCGGCGGGACCGGCCGACGCTAGCACCGGCGCAGCCGCCCGAAGGCGGCGACGCGACCACGGTCGGCGGGAGCCAAGGGAGGCTTCCTATGCTCCCGGACATGCGCAAGGGTTCCGATCTCGACGACCAGCTCGGGCAGCGCTGGGCCAGGCAGGGCTTCGACCGGCTGCTGTCGGTGCAGCGTCCCGCCGTGCTCGCCCACCTGCGGGCGATCCGCCGCGGGCGCCCGGAGGCGCCCCCCGAGGAGATCCTGCACGTGCTCGAGCAGCGCTACCTCGCCGCGGTGACGACGGGTGGCGCGGCGACCGGAGCGGCGGCGGCGCTGCCCGGCGTGGGCACGGCCGCGTCGATCGCGCTCTCCGGCGTCGAGACCGCCGGGTTCCTCGAGGCGAGCGCGCTGTTCGCCCAGTCGGTGGCCGAGCTGCACGGCATCGCCGTGGAGGACCCCGAGCGCTCGAAGGCGCTCGTGATGGCGCTGATGCTCGGCGACACGGGCGCCACCCTCGTGCAGCAGTTCGCGAACGAGGCGTCCGGCAGCGGGCCGAGCCGGTCTGCCTACTGGGGCGAGCTCGTCACGAAGCGGCTGCCCGCCCAGCTGCTGAAGCGGCTGACGCAGCGCATCCGCCGCAGCTTCGTGCGCCGCTTCGCGGCGCGGCAGGGGGCGAGCATCGTGCTCCGGGCCGTGCCGTTCGGCATCGGCGCGGTCGTCGGCGGCACCGGCAACCACCTCGCGGGCCGGAAGATCATCGCCGCGGCGCGCGACGCGTTCGGGCCGCCGCCGCCCACCTTCCCGGACCAGATCACCGTCGAGCCGCGGCGCCGGGCGATCGAGCCCGAGCCGGGCGCGGCGCCCGCCTGACCCGCGCGGAGGCCGTCGGCCCGGCTCAGACCTCGAGCCAGAGGAACTCGAGCGGGCCGAGCTCGACGTCGGTCCAGAGCGCGACGTCGCTCTCGGTGAGCAGGTCGGTCGCCGACGCGGGCTGCGCCGCGAAGACCTCCGCGGCCACCGTCTGCGGCCCGTCGGAGACGTTCGCGAGCACGAGCAGGGTGCCGTCCCGCCCGGGGCGCTGGTAGCCGAGCACCGCCGGGTTGTGCGTCGCGAAGCCGACCAGCACCCCGCCCGCGAGCTCGGGCAGGTCGCGGCGGATGCCGATCATGCGGCGCATGCCGCGGTAGATCGTGCCGGCGTCGCTGTCGGGGTCGGTCCGGTGCGCGTAGCGGTCGGCGGGGTACGGCGGGCGGTGCACCCAGCGGCTGTCGCCCGCGAGATCCGGGTCGTCGAGGTAGCCGAGGTCGTTCAGCTGGCCGACCTCGTCACCGAGGTAGAGGAGCGGGATGCCGCCCGTCGTGAGCGCGATGCCGTGCGCCAGCAGGATGCGCTGCGCGGCCCCCGGCTCCCCGGCCTCGAGGCCGGCGAGCGAGGCGGTGGTGCCGGAGACGCGCGCGTCGCCGGTGCGCGGGTTCTCCTGGAAGGGCACGCCGCGGGCGAAGCTGCCGGGGAAGCGCCCGACGTAGAACGCGTTGAGGAACCGCCGGTGGCCCGCGGCGTCGATGCCGAGCTCGGCGGCGTCCTCGTCGGCGAAGGTCCAGCCGATGTCGTCGTGGCTGCGCACGTAGTTGACCCACGCGCATCCGGCCGGGATCGCGTGCCGCCGCTCGAGCGCCTGGCTCAGCAGACGGGCGTCGCGGGTGGCGAGCGCCTCCCAGGTGAGCGCCATCTGCAGCGGGTTGTACGACAGCTGGCACTCGTCGCGGCCGATGTACTCCACGACCTCGTCGGGGTGCACGATCGCCTCGGACTTGAACAGCAGCGACGGCGCCGCGATGCGGCACACGGCGTTGAAGGCCTTCAGCAGGGTGTGCGCCTGCGGCAGCGACTCGCAGGGGGTGCCGACCTGCTTCCAGATGAACGCGACCGCGTCCATGCGGAGGACGTCGACGCCGACGTTCGCGAGGAAGAGCATCTCCCCCGCCATCGCCTGGAACACCGCCGGGTTCGAGTAGTTCAGGTCCCACTGGAACGAGTGGAAGGTCGACCAGATCCACCGGCCGTCCGGCAGCTGCACGAACGACCCCGGATGGTCGTCGGGGAAGATCTCGCGCGTCGTCCGCTCGAAGAGGTCCGGCATCGTGCGGTCGGGGAAGATCCAGTAGTAGCCCTCGTACTCGGGATCCTGCGCGGCCGCGCGTCTCGCCCACTCGTGCTCGTCGCTCGTATGGTTGAAGATGAAGTCGACGACGAGCGAGATGCCGGCGGTCCGCAGGTCCGCGGCGAGCCCGCGCAGCTGGTCCATGTCGCCGAGGGCCGGGTTCACGCGCCGGTAGCTCGAGACCGCGTACCCGCCGTCGGACCCGCCCTCCGGCGCCTCGAAGAGGGGCATGAGGTGCAGGTAGGTGAGGCCGAGCTCGCGGAAGTACGGGATGCGGGCGCGCACGCCCTCGAGGTCGCCCGCGTAGCGGTCGACGTAGCAGACGCCGCCGAGCATGCGGTTCGACAGGTACCACTCGGGGTCCGTCTCGCGGGCGACGTCGATCGCCTTCAGGTCGGGCGCGCGATCGGCCCAGCTGCGCGCCGTGAGCTCGACGAGCGCGGCGAGGTGGTCCAGGCAGTCGTCGCGGGCGCCGTAGAGCTCGGCGAAGAGCGGCAGCAGCACCGGCAGGTACCGGTCGAGCCGTGCGCGGAGGTCGTCATCGACCGGCGCGCCCGTCGCCAGCAGGTGGGCGTCGACGAACGCCCGGGCCGCACGGGCCTGCGCACCGATCGAGAGCATGCTCGTCCCCTTCCGCCCCGGACGGACCCGAGTCTAGGAAGGTGCCGCTCCGCGGAACGACGTCGGCCCGCCGCCTCCGGAACGGAAGCGGCGGGCCGACGGGAGCGTGGGATCAGCCGGAGTACGTGCCGAGCGTCACGGTCGCGCTTCTCGTCTCGCCGCCGCGCACCCAGGTGACCTGCGCGCTCGAGCCGCCGGCGAGCGCGCGGACCTGCGCGGTGAGGTCGGTCGCGCTCTGCACGGGCACGCCGTTGAACCGGGTGACGATGTCGCCCTGACGCAGCCCCGCGGACGACGCCGCCCCGCCGCTCGTCACCTTCTCGACGAGCGCACCGGCGACGGTGCTGCTGCTCGACTGCGTCGAGTCGCCCACCGAGGCGCCGAGGAGACCGTGCGTGGCCTTCTTCTTCGCGATGAGCTCGCCCGCGATGCGCTTCGCGACGTCGGAGGGGATCGCGAACCCGACGCCGATGTTGCCGGACTGGCTCGAGGTCGCCGAGCCGGAGCCCGTCGAGGCGATGGCGACGTTCACCCCGATGACCTGCCCCGAGGCGTCGAGGAGCGCGCCGCCGGAGTTGCCCGGGTTGATCGCCGCGTCGGTCTGGATCACCGCGAGGGAGATGGTGCCGCTCGAGGTGGTCCCGCTGCCGCTACCGCCGGACGAGCCGCCGCCGAAGTTCCAGAAGTTGAACGGGCCGTTGTCGCCGCCGCCGTTCGAGCCGTCGCCGTTGTTCGGGACCGCGGAGGACTGGATGCTGATGCTGCGTCCGAGGGCGCTGACGATGCCGGTCGTGACGGTGCCCGGGAGGTCGAGCGGGGCGCCGATCGCGATGGCGGTGTCGCCGACGTTCAAGCGGCTCGAGTCGGCGAACGAGGCGGGGGTGAGGCCGCTCGCGCCGGTCAGCCTGATGACGGCGAGGTCGTTCAGCGGATCCGTACCGACGATCGAGGCCCTGTAGATGCGGCCGTTCGAGGTGGTGACCGAGATCGTGCCGTTCGACGAGGCGCCGTCGAGGGTGACCACGTGGTTGTTCGTGAGCACGTAGCCGTCCGACGAGAGCACGATGCCCGAACCGGTGCCCGACTCGCTCGACGCGTTGACCGAGATCGTGACGACCGACGGCGAGGCCTTCGCGGCGACGGCGGAGATGACGGTGGCGCTCTTCGCGTTGTTGATGGTGATGCTCTGGGCGGCGGAACCGCCCGTCGAGCTCGTGAGGGCGCTGTCGTGCGGCTGCGCCAGCGCCGTGATGCCGGCGCCCGCGGCACCACCGAGGACCGCGGCGACGACGGCCACGGCGGCGACGGGCAGCAGCAGGCCGCGCCGGTCGGACCGGCGGAAGGCGGATCCCTCGGCGCGGTCCACCGGATCCTCGGCCGCGGGGGCCGCTGCGGCGGAGCGGGGCTCGTCGGCCGCGCTCGCAGCGCCCGGCGCCTCCTCGGCCGCGAACACGTCGCGCTCGTACGGGCGCGTGTCCTCGC
Source organism: Amnibacterium sp. CER49 (assembly GCF_029846255.1). Classification (GTDB taxonomy): domain Bacteria; phylum Actinomycetota; class Actinomycetes; order Actinomycetales; family Microbacteriaceae; genus Amnibacterium. Next base: position 1,088,747 of record NZ_JARVWQ010000002.1, read on the forward strand.
GCTCCGTCGCCGACGCCGGGACCTCGCGGCCCTGGTCCACGCGGGCCGGCCGGTCGTCGTCGTGCCGGTCGGGGAAGTCGGTCATGGTGCTCCTTCCGATGCGGTCCAGCGTCGCGCTCCGGCCTGTGGGCTTCTTATGAACCGTCTTGCACACCCCTACGACTCGTCCGCCGCGCGGCGGATATCGTCGAGCGATGGACGTACGGGGACCGTGGAGCAGGGCCGCGCAGGGAGCCAACCTGCTCGGGCCCGACGGGATTCCGGGCACGACCATCTTCGCCGAGATGAGCGCCCTCGCGCTCGCGACAGGCGCGATCAACCTCGGGCAGGGCTTCCCCGACTACGACGGGCCCCCCGAGGTGCTGGACGCCGCGCGCGAGGCGATCGGCGCGGGCCTGAACCAGTACCCGCCCGGCCGCGGGACCGCTCCCCTGCGCCAGGCGATCGCGGCGCACCAGCGGCACTGGTACGGCCTCGAGGTCGATCCGGACACGGACGTGCTCGTCACCGCGGGCGCCACGGAGGCGCTCGCCGCGACCCTGCTCGCGCTCGTCTCGCCCGGCGACGAGGTCGTGACGTTCGAGCCGTACTACGACGCCTACGGCGCCCTCATCGCCCTCGCGGGGGCCCGCCACGTGACCGTCCCGCTCGAGTTCCCGGACTTCCAGCCCGACCCGGACCGGCTCGCCGCCGCGATCAGCGACCGCACGCGCGTGATCCTCGTGAACACGCCGCACAACCCGACGGGCGCGGTGCTCGAGCACGCCGTGCTGGAACGGATCGTGGAGCTCGCCGAGCGGCACGACGCGCTCGTCGTCACCGACGAGGTGTACGAGCACCTGCTCTTCGACGGCACGAGGCACGTGCCCGTCGCGACCCTGCCGGGCGCGCGCGAGCGCACGGTGACGATCTCCTCCGGCGGCAAGACCTTCAGCACGACGGGCTGGAAGATCGGGTGGCTCACGGCCCCGGCGCCGCTCGTCTCGGCGATCACGGCGGTGAAGCAGTTCCTCACCTACGTGAACGGCGCACCGTTCCAGCCCGCGATCGCGATCGGGCTCGGCCTGCCGGACCCCGTGTTCGCGGCGCTGGCCGAGCGGCTGCAGCGCGGCCGCGACCTGCTCGTGCCCGCGCTCGAGGCCGCCGGCTTCGCGGTGGCCCCGCCGAGGGCCGGCTACTTCGTGGTCGCGGACGCGGCGCCGCTCGGCTTCGACGACGCGGCGGTGCTCTGCGGCGAGCTGCCGCGGCTCGCGGGCGTGGTCGGCATCCCGGTCTCGGCGTTCTGCGGACCGGACCTGCGGGACCGCGCGCGCTCGCTCGTCCGGTTCGCGTTCTGCAAGAGCGAGCCGGTGCTCGCCGAGGCCGCCCTGCGCCTCGGTGCGCTCGTCGCGGGTCAGCCGCGCGGCGTGACCGCGTAGCGGCGCAGCGCGAGCGCGGGGTTCACCCGCCGGACCGCTTCGACGACGTCCTCCTCGACGTCGGCGACCGCCGTGCCCGGGGCGTCGCCGAGCTCGGCCAGGGCGTCCCCCGCGGGATCGACGACGAGGCTCGTACCGACCCCGCTCGGCGGCACCTGCCCGGCCGCCGCGACGTAGAGCGTGTTCTCGATGGCGCGGGCCGTGACGAGGGTGCGCCAGTGATGCACCTTGCGCGGTCCCGGCACCCAGTCGGCCGGGACGAGCACGAGCTGCGCGCCGGCGTCGGCGAGGCGCCGTGTGACCTCCGGGAAGCGCAGGTCGTAGCAGGTCTGCAGCCCGACCGTCAGCCCGCCGAGCCCGAACGTCGCGTCCTGATCGAGGTCGCCCGCCTCGACGCGGTCGCTCTCCTTGGCGCCGAACGCGTCGTAGAGGTGGGTCTTGCGGTACACCGCCCGCACCCCGTTCCCGTCGACGGCGACCGCGGCGTTCCGGAACCGCTCGCCACCGCCCCGCTCGACGAGCCCGAAGACGATCGTGATGCCGAGCTCGCCGGCGGCCTGCACGACGGCGGCGGTGAACGGCCCGTCGAGCGGCTGCGCGGCGTCGGCGAAGCGCTTCGTCATCCGCGGCTCGAAGAACGAGCTGTACTCGGGCAGCACGACGAGGTCGGCGCCGTCGTCGCGCGCCGAGGCGGCGAGCCGCGCCACGGCACCGGCGTTCGCCTCCGGCTCGGAACCGGGTGCGAACTGGGCGACGGCGACGCGGGGCACGCCGCAACGCTACGCGCGCCCCACCGGCCTCGTACGCCGTCGGGACGCATGCAGAGGTCCCGACCGCGTGCAGACGCCCGTGCCGGGGTGGGAACGACGAAGGCCCCGGACCGTGGTCCGGGGCCTTCGCATCCGAGTTGCGGGGGCAGGATTTGAACCTACGACCTCTGGGTTATGAGCCCAGCGAGCTACCGAACTGCTCCACCCCGCGATGCCCTTGAAGCCTACCACGGGCGGGAGGAGCCGGGATGTCAGCCGCCGGCCTGGATGGCCCGCTGCAGGTCCTGCTGCAGCCGCTGGTCGGCCTGCGCGGCGCCCACGAGGTCGTTCTTCGCGTAGGCGTTCTGGCGGTCCTGCAGCGCCTTCGCGGCATCGGCGAGCGCCTGCTTCACCGCAGCGGGCGTGCCCTTCGAGCCGGTCGAGGACGAGCCGGAGCCGGAGCCGGAGCTCGACGATCCGCCGCCGCCCGACACGTTCGTGTCACCGGCGCTCGCACCCGAGTTGCCACCGAACAGGGTGTTCAGCGCCTCGTCGAGGGTGTCGGCGAAGGCGACCTTCGAGCCGAACCCGGCGATGACCTTCTGGAGCACCGGGTAGGAGGTCTCGCTCGAGCTCTTCACGTAGACGGGCTGCACGTAGAGCAGGCCGCCGCCCACCGGCAGGGTGAGCAGGTTGCCGAGGTCGACCCGGCTGCCGCCCTGCTTCAGCAGGTTCAGCGTGGTCGAGACGGTGGTGTTCGCGTTGAACTGGTTCTGCTCGACGCCCGGCCCGTTCACGGTCGCGCCGTTGCGCGGCAGCACGAGCAGCCGCAGCCGCCCGTAGTCGGGCCGCTTCGTGCCGCCCGCCGTGCCGGCGTCCGCGTCGACCCCGAGGTACCCGGTGAGGTTGCCCTTCGCGTTCGCGGTGTTCTGGGCGGGGATGTAGGTCGAGTACAGCGTGAACGCGGGCGACGACTGACCCGGCATCTGCATCGTCAGGTAGTACGGCGGCTGCAGGAACGTCGACGTCGACTGCGTCGGCTCCGCGGGCACGCGCCAGGCGTCGTCCGACTGGTAGAGGGCCGTCGGGTCGGTGACGTGGTACCGGCCGAGGATGAACCGCTGCACCTGGAAGAGGTCCTCCGGGTAGCGCACGTGCGCCATGAGTGCGCCCGACATCTGCGACAGGGGCTGCACCGTCGACGGGAAGACGTTCTGCCACGCCTGCAGCACCGGGTCCTGCGTGTCCCACGCGTACAGCGTCACCTTGCCCGTGTACGCGTCGACCGTCGCCTTCACCGAGTTGCGGATGTAGTTCACCTGGTCGGTCGCGTACGGCGTCTCGCTGTCCGCGGAGTTCGACAGCGCCGCCGAGAGGCTCTCCTGCTGCGAGTACGGGTAGTAGGAGGACGTCGTGTAGCCGTCGACGATCCAGACGAGCTTCCTGCCCACCACCGCGGGGTACGGGTTGCGGTCGAGCGTGAGGTACGGCGCGACCTTCTGCACCCGGGTCAGCGGGTCGCGGTCGTAGAGGATCTGCGACTTCGCGTTCAGCCCGTTCGTCGACAGCAGGATCTGGTCGGACTGGAACTTCAGCGCGTACAGCAGCCGGTTGAAGAACGAGCCGACCGACGGGCCGCCGCTGCCGGTGAAGGTCGTCGAGGCCTGCGAGCCGCCCGCGCCGCTACCGGTGGCGTAGTCGATCTCGATCGGCTTCGTGCCCTTCGGGGCGCCGACGATCGAGTACGGCGGCTCGGACTCGCCGAAGTAGACGCGGGGCTCGAAGGAGCCGAGCGCACCCGTGGTGGGGATGTTCGACTCGAAGAACTGCGGGGTGCCGTCGGCGGAGCGCTTGTTGCCGTAGGCCCCGACGAAGCCGTAGCCGTGCGTGTAGACGAACGCGTCGTTGAAGGCCGTGCTGCCGCTGCCGAGGCCGTCGAGGTTCAGCTCCCGCACCGCGACGACCGCGTCCTGGCTCTTGCCGCCGATCGTGTAGCGGTCGACGTCGAGGTCGGCGGGGAACTGGTAGTACTGCTTGAACTGCTGGAACTGCCCGAACGTCGGCGAGACCACGTTCGGGTCGATGATGCGGATGCTCGCCGTGGTCTCGGCGTCGGAGCGGAGCGCCCCGGGCTGCGCGCTCGTCGTGGCGTTGTACGGGATCTGCTGGACGCCGCCCACGCCGTACGCCGCCTTCGTGGCGTCGATGTTGTGCTGCAGGTACGTCTTCTCGAGGCTCGCGCCGTTCGGGTGGACGTAGAGGTTGTACATCGCCCACGGGAAGATCGAGCCGACGAGCACGCCCGAGACGACGAGCAGCACGATGCCGATCGCCGGCAGGCGCCAGCGCCCCGCGAAGGCGGTGAAGACGAAGAGCCCAGCGACGATCAGGGCGACGACGGCGAGGATCAGCCGGCCCGGGATCACCGCGTGCGCGTCGGCGTAGGCGGCGCCGGTGATGAGGTCGCCGGTGCTCGAGTCGTAGAGGGTCGTGTACTGGTCCAGGAAGAGGCTCGCGGCCTGCACGACGAGGAACAGCGCGAACGTGAGCGCGATCTGCGCCCGCGCGGCCCGCGACACCCGCAGCTCGCGGCCGGTGACGCGGATGCCGCCGTAGAGGTACGCGGTGGCGACGGCGGCGAGGAAGCTGACGACGAGCACCGCGGAGACGAAGGCCGCGAGGCCGTGCAGCGCGGGCAGCTGGAAGAGGTAGAAGCCCGTGTCGATGCCGAACTGCTTGTCCTGGGTGTTCGTCGCGCCGCCGTGCAGGAAGAGCAGGACGGGCTGCCAGCGCGTCGCCGCCGACACCGCGGCGAAGAGGCCGACGACGGCGGGCACGCCGAACATGACGACCCGGCGCAGCGGCTCGATGACCTGCTGGTAGCGGTCGAGCTGGGCGGTGAGCTTCGCGTAGACGGGCCGCAGCCGATGGGCGAGCTGGATCGAGACGAAGACCGGCACGGCCATGCCGAGGAACCCCACCACGAAGAGCGACGCGATGGTCAGCCACTCCGTGAACAGCACGGTCTGGTAGCCGAGCTGGGTGAACCAGAGCACGTCGGTGTAGAGGCCCGCGAAGAGGAAGAACCCGATGAGGAGGACCACCACAACGCCCAAGGTGATGGCGAGAGCCGCACGTCGACGTCGTGCCGGCGCTGCTGCTGGCGTCGTCACCCGGAGGAGCCTACCGACGAACGACAGGTCGCCAGGCCCGCGCGGGACCGGCCGCTGGTCAGGGTCTTCAGCACGTCGAGGGCCCCGCTCAAGGACTTCACCGAGTACACCGAGAGCCCGGCCGGGATGTGCCCCGCGACCTCGTCGCAGTTGCCGTGGGGCGCGAGGAAGACGGTGGCGCCAGCCCGCCTGGCTGCGGCCATCTTCTGCACGATGCCGCCGATCGGCCCGACCGTGCCGTCGCCGCAGATCGTGCCCGTGCCGGCGATGGTGCGGCCGCCGGTCAGCGGCCCGGGCGTCAGCTCGTCGACGATGCCGAGCGCGAACATCATCCCGGCGCTCGGGCCGCCGACGTCCGAGATCCTCAGGTGCACCGCGAACGGGAAGCGGTAGCTGGCCGAGGTGACGACGCCGAGCAGCGGCCGGGTGATGCCGCCGGCCGAGACGCGGCGCGGCGTCACGGTCACGGTGCGGGCGGCGCCCGCGCGCTCGAGCGACAGCGCCGCCGGTCTCGTGCCGTGCGCGATCACGAGGTCCTGCAGCCCGCACGCGTCGTGCACGTCGGTACCCGCGTAGCGCCGGACGACGTCGCCGGGACGGAGCACGCCGGCGGCGGCCGTGCCCGGCGCGACCTCCTCGACCCGCACCGTGCCCCGCACCGGGTAGCCGAGGTGGGTGAGCGCCGCGGCGATGGCGCTGCGCTGGGAGTCGCTCATCTGCTGGACGCCCTCGCGGTCGGCCTGGCGCTGCGTCTGGCCCGGCGGGTAGATCTCGGCGAGCGGCACCACGGCCTGCGCCGGGTCCGCCCACGCCGCGAGCAGATCGAGCCACGGCGGCCCCGCGGTCGGCGTGCCGAGCACCGAGACGGTGAGCAGGTCGAGCGAGCCGGTCGTCGGATAGGTGCGCCGCCCGGGCACGCTGATGAGCGGCGTGCGGACCCCGTCGATCTCCGTGGTGCCGAGCGTGTCGAACACCGGACCCGGCCGCTCGATCGCGTACGGCGACGGGAGGAACGCCACGACGAGCACGAGCAGCAGCGCGACGACCGCGAGCACCGCGCGGAGCGGCACCCGCCGGAGCCGGCCCCTCACGCCCGCGGTCCGCGCGGCCGCCGAGCGGGGCGGCGGACAGCGGTTCCCCGACCAGGCGGCACGTCGGTAGCGTAGATGCATGGCCGAGCAGTCGGATGAGGGGTCCGAGCCGGACCTGCAGGAGCTCCTGCGACGCATGCTGTCGGGCGGCGAGCGCCCCGACGCCGCCGAGCTCGCGAAGGCGATGGGGGTGCCGGGCGGCGCCGCCGGCCTCGAGAGCCTCATGTCGCAGCTGCGGCAGGCGATGCAGCACGCCGACGGCGGCATCGACTGGAACATCGCCACCGAGCAGGCCGTCGCGGCCGCCGGCGCCGCCACGCTCTCCGCCACGGACAGGCAGACCGCAGCGGTCGACCAGGCCTTCACCGTCGCGAACCTCTGGCTCGACGAGTCGAGCCGCTTCGGCGCCCTGCCGGACGCGCCCCGCGCGCTGACCCGCACCCAGTGGATCCGCGCGACGATGCCGTTCTGGAGCCAGCTCGCCGAGCCGGTCGCGCAGCGGATCGCCGCGTCGCTCACCACCGTCTTCACCGAGCAGCTGCCCGAGGAGGTCGCGGGCAGCCTCCCCGACGCGGGCCGCATGCTGAAGAGCGTGTGCGGCACGATCTTCGCCGCGCAGCTCGGCGCCGTCGTCGGCGACCTCGCCACCGAGGTCGTCTCGGGCGGCGACGTGGGCGTACCGCTGCTGCCGGACGGCCAGGCGGCGCTGCTGCCGCAGAACCTCGCCGCGTTCGCAGCCGGGCTCGACCTCGACGAGCAGCAGGTGACGCTGTACCTCGCGGTGCGCGAGCTCGCCCACGCCCGGCTGTTCCGCAACGCCCGCTGGCTGCGACTCAACCTGACGAGCGCGATCGCGGACTTCTCGCGCGACCTCTCGGTCGATGTCGAGCGCATCCAGTCGTTCGCGGAGGGCTTCGACCCGACCGACATGGACCGGCTCCGCGACGCCTTCTCGACCGGCGAGCTCATCCCGCCGAAGACCGACGCGCAGCTCGCCGCCCTCGCGCGGCTCGAGACCCTGCTCGCGCTCGTCGAGGGCTGGGTCGACGTCGTCACCGCCGACGCGGTGACCCGGCTCCCCCGTGCCGGGGCGATCGCCGAGACCGTGCGGCGCCGGCGGGCGACCGGCGGTCCCGCCGAGCAGGCGTTCGCGACGCTCGTCGGCCTCGAGCTGCGGCCGAGACGGCTGCGGGAGGCCGCGGCGATGTGGCGCCGGGTGACCGAGGCGGCCGGCATCGAGGCCCGCGACGCGCTCTGGACGCATCCCGACCTGCTGCCCACGGGAGCGGACATCGACGACCCGGACCGGCTCGTCGCTCGGCTCACGGGCGGCGGCGAGCCGCAGGACGACGTCGACCGCGAGATCGCGGACCTGCTCCGCGGGGACGACGACCCGCCGGTCTGAGCTCCGCGCGCGACCTGTGGAGAGCGCGGGCGGCGACGGCGCGCTGCGGCCACACTGCCGCGCATGCTCCGGCTCGACCCGGCGGCGCCACCGCTCTGGCGCACCCCCACCTCGCTCCAGCTCGGGTGGGATCCGCCGCTCGCGGTGCTCCCGCACGTCACCGCCGGCACCGAGGTGCTGGTCGACGCGCTCGTCGAGGGCGCCGACCGCGAGCACCTCGACGACCTCGCCGACCGGCGGCACCTGCCGCCCGGCGCGGTCGACGACCTGCTCGCCGCGGTCGCGCCGGCGCTCGAGGCATCCGGGCCGGCGCGGGGCGGCCTGCTCGTCGACGGCCCGGACGACCTCGCGGCCGCGCTCGGGCCGCTCGCCGCGCTCCCGCCGCTGCCGCAGCGGTTCGCCCTCCTCACCGCGCACCACGTCCTGCCGCCGGCCCGCTCGATCCGCTGGCTCGCGGAGGACGTGCCGCACCTGCCCGTCGTGTTCGCCGACCAGGCGGTCGTCGTCGGCCCGCTCGTCGTGCCCGGCGTCACCCCGTGCCTGCGCTGCGCCGATGAGCACCGCCTCGACGCGGAGCCGCGCTGGCCGGCCATCGCCGGGCAGCTGCTCGCCCGGCCGCCCGCGCGGACCGCGACGCTGCCGCTGCTCGTGCTCGAGACCGTGGGGGTCGTCGCGGCGGCGCTGCGCGCGGCCGCCGCGGGCACGCCGACCGGGCTCGAGGGCCGGGCGGTGCGGCTGCGCGCCTCCGGTCCCGCGCAGCGGCTGCGCCGGCCGTGGCACCGCCGGTGCGCCTGCCGGTTCCCCGCTACGGCAGCCTGAGCTCCGCGAGGAACCGGGAGGGGCGCCGCTCGCCCGCTCGGTTCGCCCCGGTCGCCGCGAACGACAGCCGCAGGCGGTCGCGGGCACGGGTGAGACCGACGTAGAGCAGGCGGCGCTCCTCCTCGATCGCCGCCGGTGTGGTGGCGTACGAGATCGGCAGCAGGCCGTCGGCGAGTCCCGGCAGGAACACGACCGGCCACTCGAGGCCCTTCGCGGCATGGAGGGTCGCGAGCGTCACCGCCTCCACGGCGGGCTCGTGCTGGGCGGCGGCCCGCTCGACGAGATCCGTGACGAAGTCCTGCAGCGTGGCGCCGGCAGGCGCCTGCTCGACGAGCGTCGCGAGCGCGTCGAGCAGCTCCCACCGGGTGCGCTGCTCCCCGGGGCCCGCCGGCGCGTGGTGCGTGTGGCCGAGCTCGCGGAGCACGTCGCTCACCGACTTGAACAGCGGCTCCTCGAGCCGCGCCGCGGCCGCGCCGCGGAGCAGCAGGAGCGCCTGCTTCACGACCGGCTGGTCGAAGAAGCGCAGCGATCCCCGGGTCCGGACGGGCACCTTCGCGTCCGCGAAGGCCTGCTCGAGCAGCGCCGACTGCGAGTTGATGCGATGCAGCACCGCGATCTGCGAGGCGGGCGTGCCGGCGGCGATCAGCGCCGAGATGTCGGCGGCGATGCCCGCCGCCTCGTCGAGGTCGGAGGCGTAGCGACGAAGCTGCACGGCCGGCTCCCGGGCGCCCGTGGGCCGGCGCACCGCGGAGAGGACGAGCGCACCCCGGCGGCCCTGCATCAGGGTGTTCGCCGTCTGCACCACCTGGTCGACGGAGCGGTAGTTCTGCTCGAGCCGGACGACGGTCGCCCCGCCGGGCCGCTCGCCGAAGCGCAGCAGGTACTCGGCGCGGGCGCCGGCGAAGGAGTAGATGGTCTGGCTCGCGTCGCCGACGACGCAGACGTCGGAGCGCTCGCCGAGCCACGCGTCGAGGAGCAGCTGCTGGGCGGGCGAGACGTCCTGGTACTCGTCGACCGTGAAGAACCGGTACTGCTCCCGGACCTCGGTGGCGACCTGCGGCTCGCTCGTGATCATGCCGGCGGTCGCGAGCAGCACGTCCTCGAAGTCGATCATGCGCCGCTCGTCCTTCAGCACCTCGTAGCGCTCCTGCAGCGCGACCATGCGGTCGAGGTCGACGCCGTCCGGGAGCGGGCGCTCGCCGGCGCGCTCGGCGTACTCGGCGAGGGAGAGCGCGCTCGTCTTGCGGAACTCGATCTCGGCGGCCGCGTCCTTCAGCGCCGCCGGCTCGAGGCGCAGGTGCAGCGTCTCGGCCGCCTGGGCGACGAGTCGCGCCTTCTTGTCGAGCACGCTCGGCGCGACGGCGTCGAGCAGGCGCGGCCAGAAGTAGTTCAGCTGCGCGAGCGCAGCGGAGTGGAACGTGCGGGCCGCGACCCCGGAGGCGCCGAGCGCGGCGAGGCGGGTGCGCAGCTCGCTGGCCGCGCGGCTCGTGAACGTGAGCGCCATCACGCGCTTCGGCGGGTAGACGCCGGTCGCGACCCCGTAGGCGATGCGGTGCGTGATCGCCCTTGTCTTGCCGGTGCCCGCGCCCGCGAGCACGCAGACCGCGCCGTTCAAGGCGGTGGCGACCTGCCGCTGCTGCTCGTCGAGGCCGGCGAGCAGGGCGTCGGCGTCGGTGATGGCCGGGGTCATGGTCATCGGTCGCTCACCAGTCCGCCTCCAGCTCCTCCCCGTACCACTGCTCGATGATCGCCCGGGCGATCGAGGTGCGGCCGGGCAGCAGCAGCGAGCCGTCGCCGAGCGCCTCGCGCAGCTCGTCGCGGGTGAACCAGCGGGCGTGCCGGATCTCCTCGCCGTCGGGCGTCGGCTCGGTGCCGGCGACCGCGTCGGCGCGGAAGCCGACCATGATCGATGCGGGGAACGGCCACGGCTGCGAGCCGAGGTAGGTCATGTCGGCCACCTCGACACCGGTCTCCTCGTGCACCTCGCGGCGCACCGCCATCTCGAAGGACTCCCCCGGCTCGACGAAGCCGGCGACGACCGAGTAGCGGCCCTCGGGCCAGGCGGCGTTCGAGGCGAGCAGCAGGCGGTCGTCCGGGTCGATCACGCCGACGATCACGGCGGGGTCGGTGCGGGGGAAGACGTGCTCGCCGCTCGACTCCTCGTCGAAGCCCTCCGGGTAGCGCACCCAGCCGGAGCGGCCGGGCACGGTGGGCACCCCCGAGCGCGGCGAGTGCGCGTGCGAGCGGTGCCAGTTCGCGAGCCCGAGCGCCTCGGTGAAGAGACCGGCGTCGCGGGCGTCCATCGCGGCGCCGTCGAGCCGGAGGTCGGCCCAGCGCTCGTCGGGCACGCCGAGCGCGGCCGCCGCGTGCTCCGGCAGCTCCGCGGCGAGCACGACGGTGCCGGCCGGGGCGTCCGGACCGTCCTCGAGCAGGCGGCCCAGGTAGAGCAGCAGGTCGGGGCGCGGCACCGCCGACGGCGGCAGCAGCGCGAGCGCCGGGTGCGGCTCGCGCGCGGTGAGGAGCGCCCGGCCGCGGCTCAGCACGACGACGCGCGTGGCCTCGTCGCCCCAGGCGGCATCGAGGGCGCCGGGCCGGTCACGGCCGACGGCGTCGCGGTCGATGGTGCTGCGCGACAGCGGCAGACGATCGGTGAACGACGTGCGCATAGCGCTTCGGCCCCTCCCCTCGTGCGCCCGACACGCCGGGCATCCGGTCGGGCGGGCGGCGGGCCGTCCCTAGCCTGAACCCATGGCCAGGAACCGGTTCACCCTAGCCGCGCTCGCGACGAGCGCCGTGCCGGGACTCGACGCGACGGTCGCGCAGGCCTTCACCGGCGGCGGTGCCGGGCTCTTCGACGCGGCCCTCGTCACCGACGCGGACGGCGGGGCCGCGGTCGTCCGCGTGCCGACGAGCACGGCCGCCGCCGCACGGCTCCGGGCGGAGGTGCGGGCCCTGCAGGCGCTGACGCCCGGCGCGCGGGGCCGGCTGCCGTTCTCGGTGCCGGAGGTGCGCGGCGTCGGCGAGCACCCGCTCACCGTCGTCACCCGCTACCTGCCGGGCGGGCGCCTGCGGCTCGCAGGTGTGCGTGCCGGCAGCGATCTCGCCGTGTCGCTCGGCGCGGCCGTCGCCGCGGTGCACGCCCTGCCGACCGCCGTCGTCAGCGAGGCCGGGCTGCCGGTGCTCGGCCCCGGTGACACGCAGCGGACCGCCCGCGAGCTCGTCGAGCGGGCCGGCGCGACCGGACGGGTGCCGGGCGAGCTGCTCGCCCGCTGGCGGGACGCGGCGGGCGACGCGGCGCTCTGGCGCTTCCAGCCCGTCGTCGTGCACGGCGCCCTCGATGCGGACGCCCTGCTCACGGCGGAGCGCGGCGCGCCCGATGAGCACGTCGTCGGGATGCTCGGCTGGTCCGGGCTGGAGGTCGGCGACCCGGCCCGCGACCTCGCGTGGGCGCTCGCCCTGCCCGGCGCCGGCGCGGCGGCCGACGTGCTCGCCGCCTACGCGGCGGCGCGGCACGGCACCGCCGACCGCGAGCTGTCGCGCCGGGCGATGCTCTACGGCGAGCTCGAGCTGGCGCGCTGGCTGCTGCACGGCGTCGACAGCGGCAGCGCCGCGGTGATCGACGACGCGGTGCGGATGCTCGAGGGCCTCACGGCGCGGGTCCGCGCCGACGCCGCCGGCTCGCTCGGGCACGAGGCTCCCCCGGTGCTGTCGGTCGCGGAGGTGGAGCAGATGCTCGAGGACCAGCGTCAGACCGTGCTCGAGAGGACCGGTCCGCTCGTGCTGCCGGCGGCAGCCGCCCAGCGCTCGCGGAGCTCGTCGGCCGAGTAGAGGCGCTGGGGGCGGATCACCTGATCCGCGGCGACGTAGTAGAACGCGGCGTCGATCGCCTCGGGGTCGAGCCCCTCGCGCACCGCGTACGCGTGGCGGTACAGGGCGAGCTGGAACTGCTTCAGCTCGAGATCGGCGGGTGACGTCGGCGGTGCCCCGGTCTTCCAGTCGACGATCTCGATGCGGTCGCCGCGACGGTAGACCGCGTCGAGCTTGCAGACGAGCACGTGCCCCTCGAACGGCACCTGGATCTCGGTCTCGACCTCGAGCGGCTCGAGCCCGCCCCACTCGCTCGCCTCGAAGCGGCGCCGCAGCTCGTCGAGGCCGACCACGTCGTCGCCGACCTCGGGCTCGACGTCGCGCTCCCCCGCGAGGGCGTCGACCAGCTCGTCCGCGGCGGCGAGACCGGCGCGCTGCTCGACCCAGGCGTGGAACAGCGTGCCGAGCCGGGTGGCGCGGTACGGGCGCTCCGGCATCGGGCGGCGGAGCGCGGCGAGCACCGAGGCGGGGTCGTCGATCCAGTCCTTGAAGCGCGACGCGGGGATGCGGTCGGGGATCGTCACGGGCGCGCCGCCCGCCAGCTGCTCCGCCCGCTCCGCGAGCAGGGCGTCGACCATGCGCAGCCACCGGCCCGCGTCGTCCGGGTCGGCGGCGGCGACCGCGGCGGCCGCCCGCTCGACCCGCGTCCGCCGCGCTCCGAGCGGGTCGGCGGGCCAGCGGAACCGCTCGGGCGGCGCGCCCTCCGGCCGCTCGTCGGACTCGGGGGCATCGGGCAGCGGCGCGATGAGGCCCGCGGCGGCGAGCTCGGCGAGGTGGACGGACGGACCCCGGGGCGTGCGCTGCGTGCCCCAGAACGAGCCGGAGAGCAGCAGCGCGTGACGCGCCCGGGTGACGGCGACGTACGCGAGCCGGCGCTCCTCGGCGAGGAGCATCGCCCCGACCGCGTCCTCGTACCGGCACAGCTCCTGCTTCAGCTCGCCGCGGTCGGCGAGGCCCCGCCAGCCGAACAGGGGCAGCTCGGCGGCGTCGCCGCGGAACTCCCAGGGCAGCACGCCGGGGGTGAGCCAGCCCTTGCGCGACTTCGGCTTCGCCGGCAGCTCGTCGTCGACGAGCCGGGGCACGGCGACGAGGTCCCACTCGAGACCCTTCGAGCCGTGGATCGTCAGCACCTGCACGGTGCCCGCCTCGGGTGGCTCGGTGCGCGGCGACAGGTCCTCCTTCTGCTCCGCCGCCGCGAGCCAGCCGAGGAACCCGCCGAGGGTCGCGCCCTCGGCGACGGCGAGGTACCCGGACAGCGCCTCGTCGAAGGCCTGCAGCGGCGCGAGCCCGGTACGGCTCTCGTTCGCGAGCACCTCGATGTCGAGCCCGAGGGCCTCGACCGTGAGCCGGACGAACGCGGGCAGGTCGCCGGACGACCGCCTGCGGAGCTCGGCGAAGAGGCGTCCCGCCGACTTCAGGCGGGGCAGGCCGTCGGGGCTGAAGCCCGCTTCGAGGCCGTGCCCGTCGTGCGTCGCGAGGAAGTCGAGCGCGTCGACGAGGGAGGCGCTCTCGCCCTCGGCGAAGGAGCGGCCGAGCACGTCGGACACCTGCTTGTCGAGCCGCTGCTGCGTGAAGTCGCGCTGCTCGAGCCAGCGGGCGAGGCGCTGCAGGGCGACGAGGTCGGCGGGGCCGATCCGCCACATCGATCCGGCGAGCAGGCGGACGAGCTCGGCACCGGCCTGCGCGTCGTGCACGACGCGGAGCGCGCTCACGAGGTCGGCCACCTCGGGCTCCTGCAGCAGGCCGCCCACGCCGAGCACGTGGTACGGCACCTCGTGCCGGCGGAACGCGGCGAGGAACGTCGGCAGCGTGCGCCGGAAGCGCATGAGCAGCGCCGCGCTCGGCGCCGGACCGTCGGCTCGCAGCGCGTCGGCGAACCAGCGCGCGACGGCGTCGGCCTCGTCGTCGAGGGTCTCGGCGAACACGGTCTCGATGGGGCGGTCGGTCGCCGTCGGCGATGCGGTGAGCCGGGGCACCTCGACCCGCGACGCCGCGGCGAGGGGCGCGGCGATGAGGTTCGCGGCGTCGAGGATCGCGGTGCCGTTGCGCCAGCTCGTGGAGAGCGCGTAGTCCGCGACCGCGCGGCCGCCGCCGAAGTCGGCGGCGAAGCCCTCGAGGTTCGCCGCCGAGGCGCCGCGCCAGCCGTAGATCGACTGGTTCGGGTCGCCGACGGCCATGACCGCGCCGCCCTCGAAGAGCCGGGCGAGGAGCCGCGTCTGCACGACCGAGGTGTCCTGGTACTCGTCGAGCAGCACGACCCGGTAGCGGGCGCGGAAGTCGGCGACGAGCTCGTCGGAGCGGCCCGCGATCTCGAGCGCGAGCGAGACCTGGTCGGCGTACTGCACCGCCCCCTGCGCGCGCTTGCGCTCGCGGAACGCGGAGACGAGCTCGAGCAGCACCGGCAGGGTCGCCGCGGGTCGCAGCGCCGCGGCCAGCTCGGTCTCGTGCCGCGCCTTCGTGACGGGCAGGGCGGCGAGGGCGGCGCCGTAGGTCTCGGCGTACGCCCGGACCGCCTGCGGGTCGGCGGCGTGCTCACCGACGCCGTTCGCGAGGTCGAGCACGAGCTCGGTGAGGCGGTCGACGCCGAGGTCGAGGTCACCGATCGACGGCTCGGTCGCCTCGAGCACGACGCGGCGCGCGAGCTGCCAGGCGGATGCCTCGCCGAGCACCACGCCGCCCGACTCGCGGCCGATGAGGGCCGCGTGGTCGCGGTAGATGGAGTTCGCGAAGGCGTTGTAGGTGGAGACGGTCGGCGGGTCGAACGGGTCGTAGCCGTGCGTCAGCCCGGCCGCGTGCAGGCGGCCGACATGGCGGCGGATGCGCTCGGCGAGCTCGGAGGCGGCACGGCGGGTGAAGGTGAGGCCGAGGATCTGCGGCGCCTCGACGAGCCCGTTCGCGAGCAGCCACAGCACCCGCATCGCCATGGTCTCGGTCTTGCCGCTGCCGGCGCCCGCGACGACGAGCGCGGGGCCGAGCGGCGCCTCGATGACGGCCTGCTGCTGCGGCGTCGGGCGGTGCATGCCGAGCCGGTCGGCGATCAGCGCCGCGGGGATCGGTTCATTCACCGCACACCTCCGGGATCCGCGCGAGCAGGGCCCGGAAGGACGACGACCCGTGCCGCACCTCGGGCTCGACGAGGCCCTCGAACGTGGCCGCCGCCATGCCTTCGGCGGCCTCGCGCACGCGCAGGCGCATCCGCTCGGCGGCGGCCTCGTCGAGCTCGGTCTGCGGCACGAGGGTGTAGCCCTTCTGCGTCTTGCCGCGCACGTAGAGCAGCGCCGCGCCGGCGTGCGGGGCGCCGACCGGGACGCCCTCGACGGCGCCGGTGAGCACGGCGAGCTGGTAGAGCCCGAGCTGCGCGTGATCGGCGGCCTCGGCCTTCGTCGCCTGCTTCGACCCCGTCTTCAGGTCGACGACGCGGACCCGGCCGTCACGGTCGCGCTCGATGCGGTCGATGGAGCCGTGCACGAGCGCGCGCCCCTCGGCGAACTCGAAGGCGGTCTCGCCGCCGAGCAGCTCGGCCCCGTCGCCGCGGCGGTCGGCGAGGTAGCGGGCGATGGCGCGGGTCATGCGCTCGGCGAGGCGCCGCTCCTTCGCGCCGATCCAGTCGGCCTCGAAGTCGAGCTCGTTCCAGCGGCCCTCGAGCGCCGCGAGCAGCTCTGCCTCGCCCGCCGTGCCCGCGTGCTCGAGGATCGCGTGGAGCATCGTGCCGATCGCCCCGGCGAGCAGCGGCTCGCCACCGGCGACCCGGTCGACGAACCAGTCGACGGGCGAGCGCTCGAACTGCTCGAGCTTCGACGGCGACACCCGCACGGGCTCGGCCGGGTCGGCGACGAGCGGTGCGGTGGTCGACGCCGCCGCGAGGCCGTGCCAGGTGGCGGGCGCGGCTCCGGCGACGCCCTCTCGAGCGAGGCGGGCGAGCGCGGCGGCCGCCTCGTGCCGCTCGTCGTCGGGGCCGGCGACGAGGGTGCGGCGCAGGGCGCCGACGAGCGGGCGGAGCGCGTTCGGCGCCTGCCGCCCGGGCGCCACCCGGAGCCGCTCGGGCACGAGGCTGAGCAGCACGCTCGGCGACTCCTCGTCGTTCGCGACGGCGGCGAGGACCAGGCGCCGCCTGGCGCGGGACGCGGCGAGGGCGAAGAGGCGCAGCTCGTCCGACAGCGCGGCGCGGCGCTCGTCGGCGAAGCCGAGCGGCGCGTCGCCCGCGCCGAGCGTGCGCACGAGGTCGCCGACGCCGAGCAGCGAGCCGCGGGGCCGCAGGTTCGGCCAGAGGCCGTCCTGCAGGCCGGCGATCACGACCGTGTCGAAGTCGAGGCCGGCGACCGCGCTCGGGGTGGCGACGAGCACGCCGTCGCGCATGCCGCGGGGGGCGAGCGTGTCGTCGGCGACCTGCGCCTCGCGCTGCGCGGCGACGAACCCCGAGGCCGGGTCGTTCGGCGACCGCTCGGCGGCGCGCGCCGCCGCGGTGAACAGCGCGACGACGCCGTCCAGGTCGCGTCCGGCTTCGGCGGCGCCGATGCCGCTGCCGAGCGCCCGGTCGCGCCACGGTCCGGCGAGCCCGCTGCGCTCCCAGACGAGCCAGAGCAGCTCCTCGGCGGAGGCGCCGTCCGCGGCACGGGCGCGGACCTGGGCGAGGGTCTCGGCGAGCCGCGCCGCGCGCCGGCCGAACGCCGCGTCGATCGTGGCGAGCCGGCCCGGCGCGGCGAGCGCCTCGACGAGCAGCTCGCCCGCTGAGCGTGTGCCGCCGCCCGCGACCTCCTCGACGCGGAGCGCGAGCCGCAGGCGCCGGAGCGTGAGGCGGTCGAGGCCGCCGAACGGCCCCGTGAGCAGGTCGACCGCGCTCTCGGGCGTGAGCTCCTGCACCCCGATGCCGGCGGCCACGACGTCGAGCAGGGCGCGGGGCGCCCGCTCGGCGGCGACCGGCAGGCCGGGGTTCGCGGTCGACGCGGGGACGCCGGAGGCCTCGAGGGCGCGTGCGAGCGGCTCGGCGAGCGCTCCGGAGCGCACGACGACGGCCATCTCGGCGAAGGGCACGCGGCGCTCGAGGTGCGCATCGCGGAGCAGGTGCGCGATCGAGACCGCGAGCTCGCCCGCCCCGGCGGCCTCGAGCGCGGCGACGGGCTCGCCGCCCGGCTCGCGCGCGGCGGCCTCGCGCTGCGGCCCCGCGAGGGCCGTGCCGATGCGCTCCGTGACGGTGGAGACGAACGCGCGGAGGGCGGCCGGGTGGCGGTGCACCGTGTCGAGCCGGAGCCGGGAGGCCTGGACGCCGACGCGCTCGCCGAACCGGCCGAGCAGGTCGGGCTCGCCGCCGCGGAAGGTGTCGGCGGCGACGTCGGGGTCGCCGAACGCGACGATCGCGACACCGCGGGCGGCGAGCGCGTTCAGCAGCCCGACCGTGCCCTCGCCCGTGTCCTGCAGGTCGTCGACGACGAGCAGGCGCAGCCGGTCGGCGACCTCGCCCGCGGCGCCCCGGTCGATCGCGGCCGCCGCGAGCGCCGCGAGCTCGGCCGAGTCGTAGGCCTCCGGATGCACCTCGGGCAGCACCCGCAGGTACTCGTCCCAGAAGCCGGCCGCGGCGACCCAGGCCGGCCGGCCGCGCTCGCGGCCGAGGCCGGCGAGCCCCTCGGGGTCGAGGCCGCGCTCGGTCGCGCGGGCGAAGAGCTCGCGCAGCTCGCTGCGGAACCCCGGCAGCCCCCGCACGTCGGGCCCGAGCCGCTCGGGCCAGACGACCTCGGACCCCTCGAGCAGCTGCGCGATCAGCGCGTCCTGCTCGCCGCCCGCGAGCAGGACCGGCGGCTCGCGGGACTCGAGCGCAGCCGCCCGGCGGGCGATGTCGAACGCGAGGGACGCCGGCGTGCGAGCGAGCGGCCCGGTGCTCGGCAGGCCGAGCCGGAGCAGCAGCCGGTCGCGCAGCCTGGCCGCCTGCGGGCGCCGCGGCGCGAGCAGGAGCACCTCCTGCGGGGCGAGCCCCTGCTCGAGCACGCGCCGGGCGACGAGCTCGACCGCGGTCGTGGTCTTGCCCGTGCCGGGTGCGCCGAGCACGACCGCGCTCGCGCCGACCGGCACCTCGAGCACCGCGCGCTGACTCGCGTCGAGCACCTGGCTCGCATCGACGATCGGGCGGGACTCCACGAACCGGGAGGCTAGGAGCGGGCTCCGACACCGGCCGCCCGATAATGGGTGCGTGTCGCGATCCGGTTCGCGGCGCAGAGAAGGAGGAGCGCCATGGAGGTGCGCATCGGCATCCAGAACTCGCCCCGCGAGCTCGGGTTCGAGAGCAGCGAGACGCCCGCCGCCGTGCAGCAGAAGGTCGCCGAGGCCATCGAGAACGGCTCGTCGCACCTCACGCTCACCGACGAGGGCGGCCGGCTCTACATCGTGCCGACGGCCTCGCTCGCCTACGTCGAGGTCGGCAGCGAGAAGACCCGCCGGGTCGGCTTCGTCGCCTGACGTGTCGCTGCTCGTCGCCGTCCTGATCGGACTCGCACTCGGTCTCGTCGCCCGCGCGGTCGTGCCGGGCAAGGCGCTGCAGGGCTACGCGCTGCTGCCGGCGATCGGCGGCTCGGCCGCCTCGATCGTCTGCGTCGTGCTGACCTGGGCCGGGGTGCGCCCCGACCCGCTCGTCGTGCTCGTCTCGGGCGTCGCAGCGCTGCTGTCGGTCGCGGCGGCGGGCGTGCTCGTCGGCCGCTCCCGGCGCCGTGCGGACGACGCCCTGTTCGCCGCCGTGTCGAAGGGCGGCGCGGCGGTGCCCGCCCGGCCGGAGCGCGCCTAGGCCGCCGGCGCCGCGGGCTCCGCGAGCAGCTCGCGCACGCGCGGCACCACCAGGGTGCCGTAGCGCTCGATCGAGCGCACCATCGTCGCGTGCGGCAGCGGACCCGCCGAGTACTTGAGGTCGAACCGGCCGACACGCAAGATCCGCACCGTCCGCGCGATCTTCGCGGCGACGGTCTCCGGCGAGCCCACGTAGAGCGAGCCGTGCTCGACCTCGCCCTCGAACTCCTCACGCGTCATCGGCGCCCAGCCCCGGTCGCGTCCGA
This sequence comes from Amnibacterium sp. CER49, assembly GCF_029846255.1. Classification (GTDB taxonomy): domain Bacteria; phylum Actinomycetota; class Actinomycetes; order Actinomycetales; family Microbacteriaceae; genus Amnibacterium. The sequence goes on from NZ_JARVWQ010000002.1 coordinate 1,108,303, forward strand.
TGCGGTCGCGCATGACCCGGTAGTCGGCGAAGAACTCCTCACGGGCCTGCTCGTCGGTCTCGCCCACGTGGCCCGGGGAGTGCACGCCGACGGGCAGCTGCGGCAGGTCGAGCCGGTCGAGCGCCTGCCGGTAGAGCTGCACGTAGGGCGCGAACCGGGCCGCGTCGCCGCCGATGATCGCGAGCATCATCGGCAGGCCGTACTGCGCGGCGCGCACCACCGACTCGGGGCTGCCGCCGACGCCGATCCAGGTGCGCAGGGGCCCGTGCTCGGGGCGTGGGAACACCTCCTGGCCGGTGAGGCCCGGGCGGACGGTGCCCGACCACGTGACCGGGCCGCCCTGCCGGAGGTGCGCGAAGAGGTCGAGCTTCTCGGTGAACAGCCGCTCGTAGTCGGCGAGGTCGTACCCGAACAGCGGGAACGACTCGGTGAACGAGCCGCGCCCCAGCGTGAGCTCGGCGCGGCCGCTCGAGATCGCGTCGAGCGTCGCGAACCGCTGGTGCACCCGCACCGGGTCGTCGGAGCTCAGCACGGTGACGGCCGAGCCGAGCCGGATCCGCGAGGTGCGCGCCGCGATCGCCGCCAGCACGACGTCCGGGGCGCTGATCGCGAAGTCCTCGCGGTGGTGCTCCCCCAGCCCGATCGCGTCGAGGCCGGACTCCTCGGCGACGACGCCCTCCTCGACGACGTCGCGGATCACCTGCGCCTCGCTCGAGGGGGCGCCGTCGCGCGCCCGGGTCACGTCGCCGAAGGTGTCGATGCCGAACTCGATGCCGTCCATGGCGGAACGCCTCCTGCTGTGGCTCAGGCCGTGAGCCCGAGCCCGTCCATGCGGCGCGTGTGCGCCGCGATCAGCTCCGTGAGCACCGGCTCGACACGGCGCTCGTCCGTCGTGGCGGGCACGCCGGAGGTGTCGCGGGCGGCGCCGAGGGCGCTCCGGGCGAGCAGCAGCGTGTCGCCGACGAGGCGCCGGCCCCACAGGGCGAGCCGGCTGGTCGTCCGCCGGTCCTGCGCGATCGCGTCGGCGAGCAGCCCCGCGAGCACCTCGTGGCCGATGTCGCGCCGCAGCAGCGCCGGGTAGCGCTCGCCGTCGCGGCCGGGGAGCCCCGCCCCGAGCTGGGCGAAGAAGTCGTCGAGGATGCCGGTCGCGAGGTGCAGGGTGAGCACCGCCTCGATCCACGCCGTCTCGCCGAGCCGGCGCCAGTAGCGGTCGATCTCGTCGGTGTAGGGCTGCATCGCCGTGGCGCCGTCGACGCCGTGGTCCTCGAGCATCGTGACGATCGAGGTGTGCCGCTCGAGGAGCGCTGCAGCGATGCGGGTGATCGCCTCGCGGTCCTTCAGCTCCGTCGCCCGTCCGGCGAGCGTCGTCGCGAACTCGAAGAGCGACAGCTGCAGGTAGGCCGTGCGGCCGAGCAGGGCGACGGGCTCGGGCCGCAGGTCGCCGAGGGGCAGCCGGTCGACGCGCTGCTCGCGGCGTCTCCGGCTCCGGAACGCCTGCGGGCGCGGACGCCCCCGTCCCGGCCAGATCACCGCATCAGCATATTGGCAGCCGGTAGACTCCCGCCCGGCGCCGCCGAGGAGCGGTGCCGCTCGCGCCGGTCACGACGTCTCTCGGCGCGTATCCGCGGCCGGCATCCCGCCGCCGCTCGCCGCTGGAGCCCCTTCAGCACGACCGATCGGCACATCTTCTTGACCTTCGCAGACCTCGGCATCGATTCCGACCTCGTCGACGCCCTCGCCGCCCGCGGCATCGTGGAGCCCTTCCCGATCCAGGCGCAGACCATCCCCCTCGGCCTCTCGGGGCAGGACATCATCGGCCAGGCGAAGACGGGCACGGGCAAGACGCTCGGCTTCGGCCTGCCGATCATCCAGCGCCTCGGGCACGACCCGGAGCCCGGCGTGCAGGTGCTCGTCGTCGTCCCCACGCGCGAGCTCTGCGTGCAGGTCGCCGAGGACCTCGTGATGGCCACCTCGAACCGTCCGACGACCGTCGCCGCCATCTACGGCGGCAAGGCCTACGAGGGCCAGGTCGAGCAGCTGAAGGCGGGCGCGCAGATCGTCGTCGGCACGCCCGGCCGCCTCCTCGACCTCGCGGGGCAGCGCCTCCTCAGCCTGTCGAGCGTGCGCGAGATGGTGCTCGACGAGGCCGACAAGATGCTCGACCTCGGCTTCCTGCCCGACATCGAGAAGCTCTTCGCGCAGACGCCCGCGGACCGCCACACGATGCTCTTCTCGGCCACCATGCCGGGCCCGATCGTCGCGCTCGCCCGCCGCTTCATGAACCGGCCGGTGCACATCCGCGCGACGGACCCCGACGAGGGCCTCACGCAGGCGAACATCCGCCACGTCGTGTACCGCACCCACGCGCTCGACAAGGACGAGGTGATCGCCCGCATCCTGCAGGCCGAGGGCCGCGGCAAGACGGTCATCTTCACCCGCACGAAGCGGGCCGCCGCGAAGCTCGTCGACGAGCTCGGCGAGCGCGGGTTCGCCGCCGCCGCCGTGCACGGCGACCTCAGCCAGGAGCAGCGCGAGCGGGCGATGAACAGCTTCCGCAGCGGCAAGAAGGACGTGCTCATCGCCACCGACGTCGCAGCCCGCGGCATCGACGTCGACGACGTGACCCACGTCATCAACCACACGCTCCCCGAGGACGCCGACGCCTACCTGCACCGCGCGGGCCGCACCGGCCGGGCCGGGAAGACCGGCATCGCGGTGACGTTCGTCGACTGGGACGACCTGCACAAGTGGGCGCTCATCGACCGCGCGCTCGACTTCGGCAAGCCCGAGCCGGTCGAGACCTACTCGTCGTCGCCGCACCTCTACACGGATCTCGACATCCCCGAGGGCACGAAGGGCCGCATCGTGCCGCGCCCCGTGGCCGCCGCGCAGGCGCCCGAGGCCGCCGCCGGCGAGGAGCGGCCGACGAGCGCGCGCTCCCGCCGCCGCACCCGCCGCGGACCCCGCACCGACGGGCACGGCACCGAGGAGCACGGCGTCGAGGGCACGGAGTCGGTCGACGAGCCGTCGGCCGAGGCTCCGGCGACGGCCGGCGCCGATGAGGGCGACGACGCGGCGGGCGAGCACGTGCCGGGCTCCGGCGCGCACGACGGCGGGCCGAAGCGGCCGCGCCGCCGTCGCCGCCGCGGACCCCGCCCCGCCACGCCCTCGGCGTGACGGACACGTGATCGAGGCGCAGGCCGGCCGCCGATACGATGCCGGGATGCCGACCCTCACCGACGTCGACATCTGGCCGCTGCTCGGGGTGCGCATCAGCCTCTCCGACCTCGAGCTGGCGGGCATCGACGATCGCACGGCCCTCGACCTCGGCCGGCTCGCCGCCCGAGGCATCCACGGCATGACGCTGCCGTTCGCGACCCCGTGGTCGCGCGGCAGCGACCTCGAGGTCGCGCGGAACCTCTACCGCTACCACTCGGGCCTGCGGACCACCGTCCGGCCCGAGGAGTGGTCGCTCGACTTCGCCGCTCGCCTCGACCACACGCTCATCGGCGTGCAGACCCTCGTCGCGAAGGACTTCCCGACCACCCGGACCGCCGAGAGCATGTCGTGGCTCGGCCGCGACTGGCAGGGCCGCGGCATCGGCACGCTGCAGCGCGTCGCGATCCTCACGTTCGCGTTCGAGGGTCTCGGCGCCGAGGTCGTCACGACGAGCGCCTGGGCGGACAACGCCGCCTCGAACGCGGTCACCCGCAAGCTCGGCTACCGGCCGAACGGCGAGGAGGTGCTCGAGCGCGAGGGCCGCGCGGCGGTGCTGAAGCACTACCGCCTCGACCGCACCGGCTGGGACAGGCGTCCTGAGGAGTTCCGGCAGGTCGTGCAGATCGAGGGGCTCGAGCCGATCCGCGCCTGGCTCGGCCTCGACCAGCCGCGTCCCTAGGACGCCGCGGCGCGCGGCAGCACGGGCGTCGTCCCGGTGCCGCGAGCGAGCAGCCGCTCGATGACGGCGGGGTCCGTCACGTGCTCGCCGAGCCGGTTCGGCTTGCCCGTGCCGTGGTAGTCGCTCGATCCGGTCGCCTCGAGGCCGAACCGCTCGATGAGCTCCGCGACGCGACGCGCGCCGTCGGGGGTGTTCTCGCGGTGGTGCAGCTCGAAGCCGAAGAGCCCCGCGTCGACGAGCTCGGCCACGACGGGCTCGGGCAGCACCCGGTCGCGGCCCGCGGCGCCGGGGTGCGCGACCACGGGCACGCCGCCGGCTCCGACGATGAGCCGGACGCCGTCGACGGGCGTCGGCGCGTAGTGCGGCTCGACGTAGCCGGTGCGCGGGTGCAGGATGCCGGCGAACGCGGCGCTGCGGTCGGCCTCGAGACCGAGCGCGACGAGGGCGTCGGCGATGTGCGGCCGCCCGACGGTCGAGCCGGCCGTCGTCTGCGCGAGCACGTCGTCCCACGACAGCGGGTAGTCCTCGCCGATGCGGTCGACGATGCGCCGCGCGCGGCTGCGCCGGGCCGCGCGGATCCGCTCCGTCTCGGCGACGAGGCCCGGGTCCAGCGGGTCGACGAGGTAGCCGAGCACGTGGACGCTGCGCCAGCCGAGCCGCGTCGAGAGCTCGATGCCGGGGATCAGCCCGAGCCCCGTCCGCTCCGCCTCGCGGCGCGCCTCCGCCCAGCCGGCGGTCGTGTCGTGGTCGGTGAGGGCGAACATCGCGAGCCCGGCCGCGTGCGCCTCGCGGACGAGGTCGGCGGGTGAGCCGGTGCCGTCGGAGACCCGGGAGTGCACGTGCAGGTCGACGCGCCCCGAGATCCGCACGGTCCTCATCGTAGGTCGCGCATCAGGCGCGCCCCGTCCCCGCGGGACGGGCTCGGCGGCGGCGTCCGAGCGTCAGGGGAACAGCTCGCGGTGCTCCCGCGTCCAGCGGATGCGGGCGTCCTGCGCGTCGAGGAAGCCGTTGTCGATCCACTCGCGGTGCGGCTGCAGCCCGCGGGCGGCGAGCGCCGCGGTGTAGCGCCTCGTCGCCTCCTGCTCGGCGAGCACCGCCTCGTAGAGGCCGTCCACCCCGTCGAGCCCGTACGCCTCCGCGAAGACCCGTATCCGGCGGCCGCGGTCCGGCGGCTCCGGGTAGCCGAGGTCGCGCATCGCGTCCTCATCGCTGCGGAACGGAGCGCTGTACTCGAGCGCGTACGCGACGTCGTAGAGCGCCGGACGGGGCCCGGCGAGGTCCCAGTCGAGCAGGCCGACGGCACGCCCGTCGCGCCAGACGGTGTTCCAGGGCCCGACGTCGCCGTGGGTGATGATCTCGCCCGCCCGCAGGGGATGCGGCTCGGTCATCCACTCGGCGTCGTCGGGCGGCACGTACCCCGCGACCGCGTCGTGGTAGCGCCGGATGAGCCGCGCGTACTCGCGGAGGCCCTCCTCCGGCACGACCTGCCGCCAGGCGTGCAGGCCGCTCACGCCCTCGATGTAGGTGAGGATCTCGTTGCCCTGGCTGTCGAGGCCGAGGAACCGCACCGACTCCGCGAACCCGGTCGCCTCGAGGTGCGCGAGCAGGTCGTGCACCGCGCCGGACCACCAGCCCGTGCGCCGGACGACGGTGCTGCCGATGCGGCCGATCACCCGGAGGGAGTCGCTCTCGAACTCGAGGCCGGCGTCGTCGAGGGCGTCCGTCACGGACAGCACCGTAGCGGCGCCGCGTCCCGGGACGCGGACGCCCCCGGGCGGGCGATCCGCGCGATCCGGGGCCCTCCGCGACCCGGGGGCGCGCGCGGAGCACCGGTGCGAGAATCGCCGCATGACCGACGAGCAGACCGCAGACACGATCCCCGCGGAGGGCCGCGACGTCGAGGCGCCGAGCCGCACCTCCATCCCGAAGACCGAGGCGTTCGCCCGCTACATCGCCTCCGGCTGGGCCGACCGGCCCCGCCCGCTGCCGCCGCTGACCCCGCTCGCCGCGCGCGCCGCGGGGCGCCGCGACGCGCTGTCCTCGAGGCACCAGGGCGAGCGGCTCGTGATCGCTGCGGGCGACGCGAAGGTGCGCTCGAACGACACCGACTACCCCTACCGCGCGCACTCCGCCTTCTCCTGGCTCACCGCGTGGGGCGCCGACACCGTGCCGGGGTCGCTGCTCGTGCTCGAGCCGCAGGGCGACGGCCACGAGGCGACCCTCTACTTCCAGCCCGCGGCCGGGCGCGACACCGACGAGTTCTACGCGAACGCCGCGATCGGCGAGTTCTGGGTCGGCCGCCGCCCGAGCCTCGAGGAGGTCGGCGCCGAGCTCGGCATCGCGACGAAGCCGCTCGCCGACTTCGCCGCCGGCGACGCCGACGTGACGATCGACGACGAGGGCCTCGACCGCGACCTGTCCGAGGCACGGCTCGTCAAGGACGACGACGAGATCGCCGAGCTGCGCGCCGCGGTCGCGGCGACGAAGCAGGGCTTCGACGACGTGCTCGCGGCGCTCCCCCGCGCCACCGAGCACGAGCGCGGCGAGCGGGTGATCGAGGGCGTCTTCTTCACCCGCGCCCGCAGCGAGGGCAACGAGCTCGGCTACGACACGATCGCCGCGGCGGGCCCGCACGCCTGCATCCTGCACTGGACCCGCAACGACGGCCCCGTCGTGCCGGGCGACCTCGTGCTCCTCGACGCGGGCGTCGAGATGCCGAGCCTCTACACGGCCGACATCACCCGCACGATCCCGGTGTCCGGCCGCTTCTCCCCCGTGCAGCGCGAGATCTACGAGGCGGTCCGCGAAGCGGCCGACGCCGCCTTCGCGATCGTGAAGCCGGGCATCCGGTTCCGCGACGTGCACCTCGCGGCGATGGACGTCATCGCCCGCAGGGTGCAGGAGTGGGGCCTGCCGGAGCTCGAGCAGGAGGCCCTCGACGGCCTCGAGGGCCAGGCGCACCGCCGCTACATGGTGCACGGCACGAGCCACCACCTCGGCCTCGACGTGCACGACTGCGCGGCGGCCCGCCGCGAGCTCTACATGGACGGGATCATCGAGCCGGGCATGGTGTTCACGATCGAGCCCGGCCTCTACTTCCAGCCCGACGACCTCACCGTGCCGGAGGACTTCCGCGGCATCGGGGTCCGCATCGAGGACGACGTGCTCGTGACCGCGGACGGCGTGGAGAACCTCTCCGCCGGCATCCCGCGCACGGCGGACGACGTCGAGGCGTGGATCGCGGAGCGCCAGGGGCGCTGACCGGGTAGGGGCCGTCGCTCGCCGCCCCTGCAGGGTCAGGCGAGCGGCGGCTCGTCGGGGTCGCGCACCGGTACCGCGGTCGGCACCGGCGAGGCCTGGATGTTCAGCACGTTCCGCGCCCGGTTCGCGACCTCGGGGTCGACGACGAGGGAGTAGCTCGAGGCGACCACCTGCATGACGCTGCTGAAGTCGCGGCGGTTGCGGGTGAGCGCGTAGCCGCCGAGCCCGAAGAGCATGCCGAACGCCGCCCCGATGAGCAGCGCGCCGACGAGGTACCCGATGCCCGACGCGGGCGTGAACGTGATCGACAGCACGCCGAGGAACAGGCCGAGCCAGAGGCCCGAGGCCGCGCCCGCGCCTGCGGCCCGCCCCCAGGAGAGCCGGCCGGTGACCCGTTCGACGCTCTTCATGTCGTTGCCGACGATGGTCGCGGCCTGCACCGGGAAGTCCGCGTGCGCGAGCACGTCGACGGCGCTCTGCGCCTCCTCGTACGTGTCGTAGGTGGCGAGGATGTCGCCCGTCGGCGGCTTGGGGAACGACACCCGACGGGAGGTGCCGAACGGGCCCTGGGTGCTGGTCATGGGGGCATCATCCCACCGGCGCCGCCAGGCGGGGCGGGGCGGGCCCTATGACTACCCTTGACCCGTGAGTACGCGCATCTTCGTCGCCCGCCTCGCGGGCTGCGCGGTCTTCGACCGCCAGGGCGACCGCCTCGGGCGGGTGCGCGACGTGGTCGTCGTCTACCGTCGCTCGGATCCGCCGCGGGTCGTCGGCATGGTCGTCGAGATCCCGGGCCGGCGGCGCGTGTTCCTCTCGATCGGCCGCATCGTCTCGATCGGCTCCGGCCAGGTGATCACGACGGGCCTCATCAGCGTGCGTCGCTTCGAGCAGCGCGCGAGCGAGACGCGGGTGCTCGCCGAGATGCTCGGTCGCCGCGTGCTGCTCGAGGGCGCGGGCGGCGAGGCGACGATCGAGGACGTCGCGATCGAGGAGGTCGGCCCAGGCGAGTGGGAGGTCGCGCAGGTCTTCGTGCGGCGCCCGAAGACCAGCCCGTCGCCGTTCGCGAAGGGCGCGACGATGTTCGTGAGGTGGAGCGAGGTCCGCGAGCGCCACGGCGGCGCGGAGGGGCAGTCCGCCGCGCAGCTGATCCAGAGCTACGCCGACCTGCAGGCCGCCGACCTCGCCTCGACGCTGCTCGATCTGCCGGAGCAGCGCCGGCTCGAGGTCGTGAAGGAGCTGCCCGACGAGCGTCTCGCCGACGTGCTCGAGGAGATGCCCGAGGCGGAGGGCGCCCGTGTCCTCGCCGCCCTCGGCGACGACCGCGCCGCGGACGTGCTCGAGGCGATGCAGCCGGACGACGCCGCCGACCTCATCGCGTCGCTGCCCGACGAGCGGAGCGAGACGCTGCTCGACCTCATGGAGCCGGACGAGGCCGAGGACGTGCGCACGCTGCTCAGGTACGACCCGGACACGGCGGGCGGTCTCATGACCACCGAGCCGATCGTGCTGTCCTCCGACGCGACCGTCGCGGAGGGGCTCGCGCTCATCCGCCGCCATGAGCTCGCGCCGGCGCTCGGCGCCGCGATCTGCATCACGCTGCCCCCGTACGAGCCCCCGACGGGCCGCTTCCTCGGCATCGTGCACTTCCAGCGCATGCTGCGCTACCCGCCCCACGAGCGCATGGGCACGCTGCTCGACACCACGACCGAGCCGGTGCGAGCCGACACCTCGGCAGCCGAGGTGTCACGCATCCTCGCGTCCTACAACCTCGTGCAGGTGCCGGTCGTCGACGCGAACCACCGGCTCGTCGGCGTCGTCACCGTCGACGACGTGCTCGACCGGTTGCTGCCCGACGACTGGCGCAGCAGCGACGCCGACGACGAGCCGCGCACGCCGCCGCGCCGTCCGACGACCGACACCGGCGTCATCCTGACCCGACCGCGGAGGGCCGCACGTGGCCGCGCCCGCTGACCGGCGGCGTCAGCGGCGCGAGATCGATCCCCTCGAGGAGCCGAAGGGCCTCGGCCGCCGCCGCCAGCAGCGCGGGAGCCGCGACGTCTTCGGCCGGTTCTCCGAGGGCTTCGCTCGAGCCATGGGGACATCCGGGTTCATCATCGGGATGACCGTCTTCGTCGTCGCCTGGCTCGGCTGGAACGATCTGGCGCCGGTGTCGGTGCAGTTCGATCCCCGCGCGCAGAACTTCACGCTGCTCACGCTGATCCTGTCGCTGCAGGCCTCCTACGCGGCGCCCCTCATCCTGCTCGCGCAGAACCGGCAGGACGACCGCGACCGCGTGCAGGTCGAGCAGGACCGGCAGCAGGCGCAGCGGGGGCTCGACGACACCGAGTACCTCGCCCGCGAGATCGTCGCGCTGCGGCTGCTCGTGCGCGACATGGCCTCGAAGGACTTCGTGCGCAGCGAGCTGCGGTCGCTGCTCGAGGAGCTCGACAGGCGCGACGCCGACCGCACGACCGCCCGCGAGCCCGACGCGCTCGAGCGCCCGTGACCGACGCGCTCGCCGCGCGGGTGCGGGAGGCCGTCGGGCGTGTGCAGGATCCCGAGATCCGGCGGCCGATCGCCGAGCTCGACATGGTCGACGGGGTCGTGGTCGAGGGCCGCACGGCGCGGATCGCCGTGAGCCTCACCGTGGTGGGCTGCCCCGCCGCCGATCGCATCGAGCGCGAGGTGCGGGCGGCCGCGCTCGCGGTGCCGGGCGTCGACGAGGTGGCGCTGCGGCTCGGCGTCATGGACCCGGGGCGCCGTGCCGCGCTCACCGAGCGGCTGCGTGGCGCGCGTCGCAACCCGTTCGGCGAGGGCACGCTGACCCGGGTGATCGCGGTCACGAGCGGCAAAGGCGGTGTCGGCAAGTCGACGGTCACCGCGAACCTCGCCGTCGCGCTCGCCGCGCGCGGGCTCTCGGTCGGCGTGCTCGACGCCGACGTGCACGGCTTCTCGATCCCCGGTCTGCTCGGCATCCCCGAGGGCACGGCACCGACCGACCTCGACGGGCTGATCCTCCCGCCCGTCGCGCACGGCGTGAAGGCCATCTCGATCGGCATGTTCCTGAAGCCCTCCCAGCGCGACGAGGCCGTCGCCTGGCGTGGGCCGATGCTGCACCGCACCCTGAACCAGTTCCTCACCGACGTGCATTTCGGCGACCTCGATGTGCTGCTCGTCGATGCGCCGCCCGGCACCGGCGACGTCGCCATCTCGCTCGGGCAGCTGCTGCCCGACGCCGAGGTGCTCGTCGTGACGACGCCGCAGCCCGCCGCCGCCGACGTCGCGGTCCGCTCCGGCCTCGTCGCCCGGAAGCTCGGCCAGCGGATCGCCGGCGTGATCGAGACGATGAGCCCGGCTCCCCTCGCGGACGGCTCGCTGCTCGACCTCTTCGGTTCGGGCGGCGGCGCGGCGGTCGCGGCGCGGCTCACGACGCCGGAGGAGCCGGTGCCGCTGCTCGCGTCGGTGCCGCTCAGCGCCGTGCTGCGCCGCGGCGGCGACGCGGGCCTGCCCGTCGTGCTCGCCGAGCCCGGGGATCCCGCGGCTGCGGCGCTGCTCGCGCTCGCCGAGCGGATCGCCGCCGTGCCGCGCGGGCTCGCCGGCCGGAGACTGCCCGTCGCGCCGCGCGCGTCCTAGGCGCCGGCTCGCCTCAGGTCGCCTCGGGGTCGAACGTCGCCGACGCGAGGCCGGCCTCGACCCGGCGCACCGGCACCGGCTCGGGCTCCGGCTCGAAGTCGTCGACCGGATCGTCGGCCGGTTCCTCGTCGACCGGCTCGAGCAGCGCGTCCCGGATGATGCGCCGCGGGTCGTACTGCCGCGGGTCGAGCTTGCGCCACTCCTCCTCGTCGAAGTCGGGCCCGAGCTCCTCGCGCATCTTCGCCCTGGTGTCGTCGAGCATGCGCCGGGCGGCGCGGACGAAGGAGGCGAGCTTCGCGGCGTAACCGGGCAGGCGCTCGGGACCGATGAGGAAGAGCGCGACCACCCCGATCACGAGCAGCTTCTCGAAACCCAGTCCCATGGGACGAGCGTAGATCGCTTCCCGCGCGAACCCGCCGCTTCCCGCACATCCGGAAGCGGCCCGTGCGCCGGGCCTATGGTGGATCCCGATGGCCGACACCCCCGTCCCGGCGTTCGCCGACGCCTTCGCCGTCGAGGACGACGTCCTCCGCGACGCGCGGGAGTCGTCCGCGCAGTTCGGCGTCGAGCCCGTCTCACCGGCCGGGGGCGCGGCCCTCGCGGTCGCCGCCGCGGTACGCCCGGCGACCTCGATCGTCGAGATCGGCACGGGCGTCGGCGTCTCGGGACTCTGGCTGCTGCGCGGGGCGCGCGAGGCGCAGCTGACGACGATCGACCAGGACCTCGACCAGCACCAGGTCGCGCGTGGCCTGTTCGCCGCAGCCGGGCACCCGTCGAAGCAGGTGCGGTTCATCACGGGCACGGCCGAGGACGTGCTGCCCCGGATGAACGACGACGCGTACGACCTCGTGCTCGTCGATGCCGGCTGGGAGGGCGTCGCCGAGCACACCGCTGCGGCGCTCCGCATCGCGAAGCCCGGCGGCACCGTGCTCATCGCTCGCGTGCTGCAGGGCGGCAAGGTCCCGAACGCGACGAAGCGCGACCGCGCCACGGTCGCCTACCGCGACCTCCTGAAGAGCATCCGGGAGCGCGAGGACGTGCTCGCCTCGCTCAACCCCGTCGGGGACGGCCTGCTGCAGCTCGTGCGCCGGTGACCCGGCGGCGCGAGCCGCAGCGAAGCAGGTTCAGGTCAGCCGATGGCGTTCGCCAGCGCGTCGCGGAGCTCGCGCGCCTCGGCGTCGTTCACCGAGACGACCAGGCGGCCGCCGCCCTCGAGCGGCACTCGAACGATGATGAGGCGGCCCTCCTTGACGGCCTCCATCGGTCCGTCACCCGTGCGCGGTTTCATCGCCGCCATGCGAGCACCTCTTCCTGTCGAACGCTCTCGCTCCATTATCGGTGGAAGCGGCGCGACACTCAAATGCGCCGATGGCCTTGTGCCTGATCAGGGCACACTCCAGTACTCCTGGAACGGGCCGTCGACGCACCAGAGCCACAGCGCCTGCAGCGCGATCGACCCCGCCAGCACCGCGATGCGCACCGGGAGGCGGCGGGGCACCACCGCGCCCGCGAGCGGCGCGAGCGGCATGAGCAGCCGGAACAGGCTCGACTGCGGGAAGAACACGGCGAGCAGGTAGAGCACGTACGACGCCGCCCAGAGGCGCACGAGGGTGCCGAGGCGGCGCACCGCGGGAGCGAGCAGCAGCAGGACGACGCCGACGAGCAGCGCCCCGAGCACGAGGGGACCCGCGAACGGGCCGAAGCGGCCGAACCAGAAGCCGGCTGCGAAGAGCCACGGCGTGAAGTACGCGAACGGCGTGTCCGGCATCCAGAGCGCCCGCCACGCCTGCTCCGTCTGGAAGTAGGCGTCGGGGACGCCCGTCGCGAGCGCCGCGATGGCCGCCCAGGCGAAGCCCGCCGCGGCGGCGACGGCGACGAGGGCGCTCCCGGAGAGCAGCTCGCGGCGGGGCAGCGGCTCCCCGCCGCGCCGGGCGGTGACGAGCCGCACGACGAGGTGCAGACCGACCGTGAGCGCGACGGGCAGCGCCATCGGCCGGGTGAAGGCGAGCGCGACGACCACCGGGATCGCCGCGAGATACCGTCGCCGGTCGACGAGGCAGAGCACCGCGAGCAGCAGGAACAGGCCCATCGACTCGGCGTACGCGGTCTGCAGCACGAACGACAGCGGGGCGACGGAGAAGACCGCGACCGCGAACACCACGTCGCGGTCGGGCAGGCGCCGGCGGAGCAGCGCGGCGAGCAGCAGGGCGCTGCCGAAGCCGAACGCCGTCGAGACGATCAGGGCGACCGGCGGCCAGGCGGGCCCCACGCCGAACGAGAGCAGCCGCACCAGGTACGGGTAGAGCGGCAGGAACGCCCACTGGTTCGTGTCGACCGCGCCGGAGGCGCCCGTGGGCAGCGTCCTCGGGTAGCCGGACTCCGAGACGAGCCAGTACCACTGACCGTCCCAAGCGGTGCCCAGCGCGACGAGATCCGGATGCGCGCCCGCCCGCGATGCGCTCGTGGCCTGCGTGCCGACCCAGAGGAACAGCAGCGTCGTGACGACGCGGGACGCGGCGAACACGGCGAGCACCGACGCCCACCACGGCAGCGCCGCGAGCCGCGTCCCGCGGTCGGTGGCGGCCCGAGCGGGCGCGACGGTGCCGGTCACGTCCCGGTCAGCCACGCCCGCAGGCCCGCCTCGACGGCGAGGATCTGCGCGACGGGCACCCGCTCGTCGTCGGCGTGCGCGAGCAGCGGGTCGCCGGGGCCGTAGTTCACGGCCGGCACGCCGAGGCCCGAGAAGCGGGCCACGTCGGTCCAGCCGTACTTCGGCCGCGGCTCGGCGCCGACCGCCTCCACGAAGGCACGGGCGACTGCGGCGTCGAGGCCGGGACGCGCCCCGGCGGCGAGGTCGACGATGCGCACGTCGAAGCCGTCGAACACCTCGCGGACGTGCGCGACGGCCTCGTCGGCCGATCGGCTCGGTGCGAAGCGGTAGTTCACGTGCACCATGCACTCGTCGGGGATCACGTTGCCCGCGACGCCGCCCCGGATGCCGACCGCGTTCAACCCCTCGCGGTAGACGAGGCCGTCGACCTCGACGCTCGCCGCCTCGTAGGCGGCGAGCCGGTCGAGGATCGGCGCGGCGAGGTGGATCGCGTTCACGCCCACCCAGCCGCGCGCGGAGTGCGAGCGGCGGCCGAAGGTGCGCACCTCGGCGCGGAGGTTGCCGTTGCAGCCGCCCTCGATCCCGGCGACGGTCGGCTCGCCGAGGATCGCGAAGTCGCCGCGGAGCTCCTCGGGATGCTCGCGGAGCAGCCGGTTCAGGCCGTTCAGGTCCTCGCCGACCTCCTCGTGGTCGTACCAGATCCAGGTCACGTCGTTCCGCGGCTCGGCGACCTCGGCGGCGAGCTTCAGCTGCACGGCGACCCCGGCCTTCATGTCGACGGTGCCCCGTCCCCAGAGCACGCGCTCGCCGTCCTCCTCGAGGAACCTGGTCGGCAGGTTGTCGTTCACCGGCACGGTGTCGATGTGCCCGGCGATCACGACCCGTGCCGGCCGCCCGAGCCCGGTCCGGGCGACGACCGTGTCTCCGTACCGCCGGACGTCGAGGTGCGGCAGCGGCGCGACCGCCTGCTCGATCGCGTCGGCGAGCGGTCCCTCCGCGCCGGAGACGGAGAACACGTCGCAGAGCTGCCGCGTGATCCCGACGACGTCCTGGGTGAGGTCGAGACCGGCCATCGCCGAAGTGTAGCGAGCGGCCCCGGAGCGCTCCCGGCGCCGCCGATAGCCTGGCGGGATGACGGACGCCGCGCGGCAGGCCTGGGGCTTCGGCCTCGCGACGACGACGCTCGCGGGCGGCGTGCTCGACACGTGGTTCCCCTCCCCCGCGCTCGGCGAGGCGCCGCCGGAGGCGGCGGCGCCGGTCGACCTGCAGCGCCTGTCGGGAACCGACGAGGGGCTCGGCGTGCAGCGGACGGTGGTGCGGGTCGCGATCGACCTCGACGTGCCGCCGGCTTCCACGGCCGACGCCTACCTGCGGCTGCACCTGCTGTCGCACCTGCTCGCCGAACCGAACACGATCTCGCTCGACGGGATCTTCGGCGTGCTGCCCGTTGTGCTGTGGACGAGCCGCGGACCCGCGGCACCCGGGCAGGCCCCGGCGCTCCGCCGCGAGCTCCTCGGGCGCGACGGCGTCGAGATCCTGGGACTCGACAAGTTCCCGCGGCTGCTCGACTACGTGGTGCCGAAGGGGGTCCGCATCGCCGACGCCTCCCGCGTGCGCCTCGGCGCGCACCTCGCGCCCGGCACGACGGTCATGCACGAGGGCTTCGTCAACTACAACGCGGGCACCCTCGGCGCCTCGATGGTCGAGGGCCGGATCTCGCAGGGCGTCGTCGTCGGCGACGGCTCCGACATCGGTGGCGGCGCGTCCATCATGGGCACGCTCTCGGGCGGCGGCACCGAGCGCGTCTCGATCGGGCGCCGATGCCTGCTCGGCGCGAACGCCGGCCTCGGCATCGCGATCGGCGACGACTGCGTCATCGAGGCGGGTCTGTACCTCACCGCCGGCACGAAGGTCGCGCTGCCCGGGGAGGGCGGCCGCATCGTGAAGGCGCGCGAGCTCTCGGGGCTGTCGAACCTGCTGTTCCGCCGCAACTCGCTCTCGGGCGCGGTCGAGGCGGTGGAGCGCAGCGGCGCGGGCATCCGTCTGAACCCGGCCCTCCACTGACCCGGGCCCCTCCCGAGATCCGGGCGACTCCCGACATCCCGGGCGTCGTCTCGCGCCCGCTTCGTCGCAACGCCCCCGGAATCGGGCGCGGGAGCCGGGTCAGCGGTCGAGGTGGCGCTCCGTCGGGCCCACGTAGAGCTGCTGCGGGCGGCCGATCTTCGTCGCCGGGTCGGCGTTCGCCTCGCGCCAGTGGGCGATCCACCCGGGCAGCCGGCCGATCGCGAAGAGCACCGTGAACATGCGGGCCGGGAACCCCATCGCCTTGTAGAGGACGCCCGTGTAGAAGTCGACGTTCGGGTAGAGGCGCCGCTCGACGAAGTAGTCGTCGTTCAGCGCGATCTGCTCGAGCTCGCGGGCGAGGTCGAGCAGCGGGTCGTGCACACCCAGCGAGTCGAGCACCTCGTCGGCGCTCTCCTTCACGAGCTTCGCGCGCGGGTCGTACGACTTGTAGACGCGGTGCCCGAATCCCATGAGGCGGACACCCGCCTCCTTCTTCTTCACGCGCTCGACGAAGGCGCCGACGCCCTCGCCCGAGTCGCGGATGCGGGCGAGCATGCCGAGCACGGCCTCGTTCGCACCACCGTGCAGCGGCCCCGACAGGGCCGCGATGCCCGCGGCGATGGAGACGAACATGTTCGCCTCGGTCGAGCCGACGAGCCGCACGGTCGAGGCGGACGCGTTCTGCTCGTGGTCCTCGTGCAGGATGAGCAGCCGCTCGAGCGCACGAGAGAGCACCGGGTTCACCTCGTACGGCTCGGCCATGGTGCCGAAGTTGAGGCGGAGGAAGTTGTCGACGAACGACAGGCGGTTGTCGGGGTAGAGGAACGCCTGCCCGAGCGCCTTCTTGTGCGCGTAGGCGGCGATGACCGGCAGCTTGGCGAGGAGCCGGATCGTCGACACCTCGACCTGCTCGGGATCGTGCGGCGACAGGTCGTCCTCGTAGTAGGTGGACAGCGCGCTGACGGCGCTCGAGAGCACGGTCATCGGGTGCGCGTTGTGCGGCAGCGCCGTGAAGAAGCGGCGGAGGTCCTCGTGCAGCAGCGTGTGCCGGCGGATCTTCGCGTCGAACTCCTCGAGCTCGTGCTCGGTCGGCAGCTCGCCGTGGATGAGCAGCCACGCCACCTCGAGGTAGGTCGAGTGCTGCGCGAGCTCCTCGATCGGGTAGCCGCGGTATCGGAGGACCCCGCGGTCGCCGTCGATGAAGGTGATCGCGGACGCCGTCGAGGAGGTGTTGACGAACCCGTTGTCGAGGGTGTTGAAGCCGGTCTTCTTCCGCAGCGCGGAGATGTCGATGCTCGCAGCGCCATCGGTGGCCGCGAGGATGGGGAACTCCGCCGAGCCACCCGGGAAGCTCAGGGTGGCGGCGGTCGGCTCGGCGTCGTCGGTCACCGGGGCAGCCTAGCGAGCGGGGCGCGCGGCGCGGCGGTCACGCCTGAGGCGGCAGCGCGGCGACGACGGGGTGGTCCTTGTGGATCACTCCGACCTTCGCGGCCCCGCCCGGCGAGCCGACCTCGTCGAAGAACTCGACGTTGGCCTTGTAGTAGTCGGACCACTGCGCCGGCAGGTCGTCCTCGTAGTAGATCGCCTCGACCGGGCACACCGGCTCGCAGGCGCCGCAGTCGACGCACTCGTCGGGCTGGATGTAGAGCATCCGGTCGCCCTCGTAGATGCAGTCGACGGGGCACTCGTCGATGCAGGCGCGGTCCTTCACGTCCACGCACGGCAGCGCGATGACATAGGTCACGAGTCGGTTCCCTCACTGATCCCGTTGGACGTCCAGTATCCCATCGGCGGGCTCCCGGTTCCTGTGCCGCGGAGCGGGGACGGCGACGAGGACGACCCCGAGGACGATCGCGCCGGCGACCCAGACGATGCCCGCGAGCCCGAACACGACGACCGAGCCGCCGGGTCCGGGCTGCGCGAGCACGAGCACGGCCGCGAGCACCCCGGCTGCGGCAGCGGCGGCATGGAGGCGGGTGTCGAAGGCGACGCGGAGCGCGACCAGCACGGCGGCGACCATGAGCAGGCAGAGCAGGAGGCCGATCGGCAGGCCGGTTCCGGCCGCGCCCAGCCCGACCTGGTGCTTGAACGTGCCGAGCGCGCCGACGAGCAGACCCGCGATCCCGGCGAGGGGCAGCCCGACCAGCAGCTCGTTCCACGCGGGTCGCACGCTTGCCATCCTCCCAGGTGCGCGCGTCGACAGCCCGGGAGGGGCAGGTTAGGGTGAAGGAAGGTAAGGCAATCCTTACTTCCATCTGCCCCGGAAGCGGAACGTGTTCGCGAACTCCCTCATCGGCCTGCGCGAAGGCCTCGAAGCCGCGCTGATCGTGTCGATCCTCCTCGGCTACGTCGGCAAGCTCGGCCGGAACGACCTGAAGCCGCGCATCTGGACCGGCATCGGCCTCGCCGTCGCGCTCGCCCTGGGCGTCGGCGCCGCGCTCACGTTCGGCACCGCCGCGCTCAGCACGCAGGCGCAGGAGGGCATCGGCGGGGCGCTCTCGATCCTCGCCGTCGGCTTCGTCACGTGGATGGTCTTCTGGATGACGCGCAACGCGTCGAGCCTCTCGTCGAGCCTGAAGTCGGACGTCGACCGCTCGATCGCCGGCGCCGGCTGGGGCGTCGTGGTGCTCGCCTTCCTCGCGGTGGGCCGCGAGGGCGTCGAGACGAGCCTGTTCCTGTGGTCGGCGGTGCAGTCGTCCGGGCAGTCGGCCGTCGCGCTCACCGGTGCGGTGCTCGGCATCGGCACCGCCGTGCTGCTCGGCGCGCTGCTCACCCGCGGGCTCGTCCGCATCGACCTGAAGCGCTTCTTCACCTGGACCGGAGCCCTGCTCGTCGTCGTCGCGGCGGGCGTGCTCAGCTACGGCGTGCACGACCTGCAGGAGGCGTCGCTGCTGCCCGGCCTCGGCAGCATCGCGTTCGACGTGAGCGGCGCCGTGCCCCTCGACAGCTGGTACGGCACGCTGCTGAAGGGCCTGTTCAACTTCTCCCCCGTGACGACGTGGCTCGAGCTGGCCGTCTGGGTCGCCTACGTCGCCGTCGTCGGCACGGGGTTCGTCCTCGCGCTGCGCCGGCGCACGGGCCCCGTCCGCTCCCGCGTCGCCGCAGCCGTCTGACCCGGACCCGCACCGCCCTCGGCGCTGCTCGCGCCGCGCCTCCGCTTCCCGAAGGAGCACCATGCCGTTCCCGCGCGCCCTCCGCCGCGTCGCCGCCTCCGGAGCCGCCGCCGTGCTCGTCCCTGCGCTGCTCGCGGGCTGCAGCAGCGGCGCCCCCGGCTCGGCGGCGGGCGCCGCCGGCGGCGTCACCGTGACCGCGTCCGACACGTCGTGCGCGCTCTCCGCGACCAGCGTGAGGAGCGGGACGACCACCTTCGCGGTGACGAACTCGGGCAGCACGGTCACCGAGTTCGAGCTGCTCGCCGCGGACGGCGTCACGATCCTCGGCGAGCTCGAGAACATCGGCCCCGGGCTCACGCAGCGCCTCTCGGTGCGCACCACGGCGGGCCGCTACACGACGCTCTGCAGGCCGGGGATGACCGGTCCGGGCGTCGGCCGGACGGCCTTCACGGTCCGCGGCGGCACGACCGGCGAGTCGAGCGCCGCAGCGACGGCGGCAGTCTCGACCTATCGTGCGTACGTGCGCGAGCAGGCCGCAGCGCTGCTGACGGCGACCGAGGGGTTCGCCGCGCTCGTCGAGCGGGGCGACACCGCCTCGGCGAAGGCCGCCTATCCGAAGGCGCGCGCCTTCTACGAGCGCATCGAGCCGATCGCCGAGAAGCTCGGCGACCTCGATCCGCAGCTCGACGCCCGGAAGGCCGACCTCGCCGACGGCGCCGTGTGGACCGGCTGGCACCGCCTCGAGCAGGACCTCTGGACCTCGACCCACCTTCCGGCGAGCGAGCGGAAGCAGCAGGCGACGCTGCTCGTGCACCGCACGCAGCAGCTGGTCGAGCGGGTGAGCGCGCCGTCCTTCCCGCTCTCCGTGGACGGGATCAGCAACGGGGCGATCGGTCTGCTCGACGAGATCGCCGCCTCGAAGGTCACCGGCGAGGAGGAGGTGTACTCGCACACGGATCTCGCCGACTTCGCCGCGAACGTCGAGGGGGCGCAGGTCGCCTACCGCGCGGTCCGCGGCCTCGCCGAGGGGCAGGACGCCGCGCTCGTCCGCACGCTCGATCGTCGTTTCGCCGCCCTCGAGGACGCGCTCGCCAGGTACGGGTCGGCAGGGGCCGGCTTCCGCTCCTACGACTCGTTGTCAAAGTCGGACGTGAAGGCCCTGTCGGACGGCGTGAACGCGGTCAGCGAGCCGCTGTCGGAGCTCACCGCCGCCGTGCTCGAGGAGCTCGGGTGATCGGCGTCGCGAAGGCGGGCGTCTCGCGCCGGGGACTGCTCCGTGCGCTCGGCATCGGGGCGGCCGGCGCCGGGATCGGCGCGGCGACGGCCACGGGCCTCGAGCGGAGCGGGGCGGCCGCAGCCGGTGCCGCCCCGGACCGCGTGGAGCAGTTCCACGGCGCGCATCAGGCGGGCATCACCACGGCGGCGCAGGACCGTCTCCACTTCGCGGCGTTCGATCTCGCCGATGGGACGACCCGTGCCGACCTGATCGCCCTGCTGCAGGACTGGACCGGTGCCGCCGCGCGGATGACCGCCGGCACCGGCGCCGGCGGGACGCCCGTGTCCCAGGGCGTCGCCGCCGCGCCGCCGGACGACACCGGCGAGGCGCTCGGCCTCTCCCCCGCCGGACTCACCATCACCTTCGGGTTCGGCCCGTCGCTGTTCCGCACCGCGGACGGGAAGGATCGCTTCGGCCTCGCCGTGAAGCGTCCGGCAGCCCTCGTGGAGCTGCCGCGGTTCGCCGGCGAGCAGCTCGTTCCCGCCGCTTCCGACGGGGACCTCTGCGTGCAGGCGTGCAGCGACGACCCGCAGGTCGCGGTGCACGCGATCCGCAACCTCTCCCGCATCGCGTTCGGCCGCGCCGAGCTGCGCTGGTCGCAGCTCGGCTTCGGCCGCACCTCCTCGACGACACGGGGACAGGCCACCGCCCGGAACCTCTTCGGTTTCAAGGACGGCACCGCCAACCTCAAGGCCGAGGACGCGTCCGACGTCGCCCGCTCGGTGTGGGTGGGTGACGAGGGGGGCTGGATGGCGGGCGGCAGCTACCTCACCGTGCGCAAGATCCGGATGCGGATCGAGACGTGGGACCACCAGAGCCTCACGGAGCAGGAGCAGACGATCGGACGCACGAAGGGCGAGGGGGCGCCGCTCACCGGCGGCACCGAGCACACCGCCCTCGACCTGAGGGCCGGCACGGCGGCCGGGCCGGTGATCCCGGCCGGCGCCCACGTGCGGCTCGCGCATCCGTCGGCGAACGGCGGCGCGCAGCTGCTGCGCCGCGGCTACAACTTCGTCGACGGCAACGACGACCTCGGCCGGCTGAATGCGGGCCTGTTCTTCCTGGCCTACCAGCGTGATCCGCGGAGGCAGTTCATCCCCATCCAGGAGCGGCTCGCGGCGTCCGATCGGCTGAACGAGTACGTCGTGCACGTCGGCAGCGGGATCTTCGCCGTGCCGCCGGGCGCGGAGCGGGGCTCGTACGTCGGAGCCCCGCTCTTCGCCTGACGCCCTTCCCGCGCGCTGCGCCTACTGCGGGAGGTGACGCTTCAGCAGGCTGAGGTCGGCGGGGCTGAGCCGTCCCGCTCCCGTGTTCGCCTGGTGCCAGTACGGGTAGAGCAGCGGCACGCCGCTCACGGCGTCGAGCCGGTCGACCTCGGCGGCGGAGAGCTCGAGCCTCGCGGCGGCGAGGTTGTCCTGCAGCTGCTCCTCGGTGCGGGCACCGACGATGACCGACGTCACGGCGGGCTTCGCGAGGAGGTACGCGAGCGCGACCTGCGCGGCCGACACCCCGTGCTCCTCACCGATCGCGACGAGTGCGTCGACGGTGTCGTACAGACGGTCCTCGTCGTGCACGGGTGGCTCGGTCCAGCCCTCGAAGCGGCGCGTGCCCTCCGGGGCGTCCTGACCGCGGCGGTACTTGCCGGACAGCAGCCCGCCCGCGATGGGGCTCCAGACGAGGATGCCGAGCTCCTGGTCGAGCGCGATCGGCACGAGCTCGTTCTCGGCGTCGCGAGCCTGCAGCGAGTAGTAGATCTGCTCGCTGACGAAGCGCTCGTACCCGCCTCGGTCCGACGTCCACAGCGCCTTCATCAGCTGCCACCCCGTGTAGTTCGAGGAGCCCACGTAGCGCACCTTGCCCGACTGCACGAGGGAGTCGAGGGCCGAGAGCGTCTCGTCGAGCGGGGTGAGGCCGTCCCACTCGTGCACCTGGTACAGGTCGATGTGGTCGGTGTTCAGGCGGCGCAGGCTCGCCTCGGCGGCGCGGATGATGTGGTGCCGCGACAGGCCCTCGTCGTTCGGTCCGTCGCCCATGCCGCCCCGCACCTTCGTCGCGATGAGCACGTCGTCGCGACGGTCGCCGAGCGCCTCACCCAGGATCTGCTCGGACAGGCCGTTCGAGTACACATCGGCCGTGTCGAAGAGGTTCACGCCCGCCTCGAGGCAGAGGTCGACCTGCCTCCGCGCTCCCGCCACATCGATCCTGCCGACGGGCGTCGCCCAGCCGGTGCCCCCGTAGCCCATGGTGCCGAGGGTGATGGTCGAGACGAGGAGCCCCGAGCGTCCGAGTCGCCTGTACTGCATGGACCCGAGTCTAGGAACGGCGCATGCCCGGTCGCTGGACAGCCCGGCTCCTGCCGCCGTCCAGGGAGCCGCGCCTGGCCTCCCGCCGACCGCAGCCGTTGGACGACAGGGAGCACGGCATGCGGATCGGGTACGAGCTGACCACCGAGGCCTTCGACCCGAAGGAGATCGTCCGCCAGGGCGTCGCGGCCGAAGCCGTCGGGTTCGACTTCGTGGAGTTGAGCGACCACTCCTCGCCGTGGGTCGAGGCCCAGGGGCACTCGGGCTTCACCTGGAGCATCCTGTCGGTGCTCGCGGCACGACCACGACCCTCGGGCTCGCGACGGGGCTCACCTGCCCGTCCTTCCGCTACCACCCGGCGATCATCGCCCAGGCCGCGGCGACGCTCGGGATCCTGTCCGACGAGCGCCTCACCCTCGGGGTCGGCGCCGGCGAGCGCCTGAACGAGCACATCGTCGGCGAGTTCCCCGGCATCCGCATCCGGCACGAGCGCCTCCGCGAGGCCCTCGAGATCATCCGGCTGCTGTGGCAGGGCGGCTACCACTCCTACGAGGGCAAGCACCTCCGCGTCGAGGACGCCCGGGTCTTCGACCTCCCCGATCGGCTGCCGCCCATCGCGGTGGCGATCAGCGGGGGCGCCTCCGCCCACATCGCCGCCGAGCTCGGCGACGGTGTCGTCGCGACCGAGCCGAAGGGCGACGTCGTCGGCGCCTGGGACCAGGCGGCCGGCAGCGGCCCCGCGTACGCCGAAGCGCCGCTCGCCTGGGCGCGGACCGAGCAGGAGGCGGTCGACGCCGTGCTCGAGAAGAGCGCATGGGCGTTCACCGGCTGGAAGGTCATGGCGGAGCTGCCGAGCCCGGTCGACTTCGTGGCGGCCGTCGGCACGGTCACGCCCGATGCGGTGAGGCAGCAGCTCGCGTGCGGGCCGGACATCGAGACGCACCTGCACGTGATCCAGCAGGACGTCGATGCCGGTTTCGACCACATCGTGCTGCAGAACGCCGGGCCCGACCCCGACGGCTTCCTCGACTTCTTCCAGCGGGAGCTCGCGGACCGCATCCGTGCGCTCACGCCGAAGGGATAGCCCCGAACGCACGAAAGGCCCACCAGCGGTGCTGGTGGGCCTTTCGTGTGCAGAAGATGTCCGGCGGTGTCCTACTCTCCCACGGGGTCGCCCCCGCAGTACCATCGGCGCTGAGAGTCTTAGCTTCCGGGTTCGGAATGTGACCGGGCGTTTCCCTCTCGCTATGGCCGCCGTAACGCTCTCGACCCTGTGACGGGATCACGTGCGTGACCGTCGGTCGGGAACCACAGAGTGGACGCGAGCACACAACAGCTTTCTTGAACCATGTGTGGTGAAGTCGTCGGCGTATTAGTACCGGTCAGCTCCACACCTTGCGGTGCTTCCACATCCGGCCTATCAACCCAGTCGTCTACTGGGAGCCTCACACCCTCGAGGGGCATGGAAGTCTCATCTTGAAGACGGCTTCCCGCTTAGATGCTTTCAGCGGTTATCCGGTCCGAACGTAGCCAATCAGCGGTGCTCCTGGCGGAACAACTGACACACCAGAGGTTCGTCCATCCCGGTCCTCTCGTACTAGGGATAGATCTTCTCAAACTTCCAACGCGCGCAGCGGATAGGGACCGAACTGTCTCACGACGTTCTAAACCCAGCTCGCGTACCGCTTTAATGGGCGAACAGCCCAACCCTTGGGACCTACTCCAGCCCCAGGATGCGACGAGCCGACATCGAGGTGCCAAACCATGCCGTCGATATGGACTCTTGGGCAAGATCAGCCTGTTATCCCCGAGGTACCTTTTATCCGTTGAGCGACAGCGCTTCCACAAGCCACTGCCGGATCACTAGTCCCGACTTTCGTCCCTGCTCGACCTGTCAGTCTCACAGTCAAGCTCCCTTGTGCACTTACACTCGACACCTGATTGCCAACCAGGTTGAGGGAACCTTTGGGCGCCTCCGTTACTCTTTAGGAGGCAACCGCCCCAGTTAAACTACCCACCAGGCACTGTTCCTGAACCGGATCACGGTCCGAGGTTAGACATCCAGAATGACCAGAGTGGTATTTCAACAACGACTCCACGGACACTGGCGTGCCCGCTTCACAGTCTCCCACCTATCCTACACAAGCCACACCGAACACCAATACCAAGCTGTAGTGAAGGTCACGGGGTCTTTCCGTCCTGCTGCGCGTAACGAGCATCTTTACTCGTAGTGCAATTTCGCCGAGTTCGTGGTTGAGACAGTTGGGAAGTCGTTACGCCATTCGTGCAGGTCGGAACTTACCCGACAAGGAATTTCGCTACCTTAGGATGGTTATAGTTACCACCGCCGTTTACTGGGGCTTAAATTCAGAGCTTCGCCTTGCGGCTGACCCCTCCTCGTAACCTTCCAGCACCGGGCAGGCGTCAGTCCGTATACATCGTCTTGCGACTTCGCACGGACCTGTGTTTTTAGTAAACAGTCGCTTCCCACTGGTCTCTGCGGCCATCACCGCTCCCGGAGCAAGTCCGTTCACGGCTCCGGCCCCCCTTCTCCCGAAGTTACGGGGGCATTTTGCCGAGTTCCTTAACCACGATTCTCTCGATCTCCTCGGTATTCTCTACCTGACCACCTGAGTCGGTTTGGGGTACGGGCGGCTGGAACCTCGCGTCGATGCTTTTCTCGGCAGCATAGGATCACCGATTTCCCCCGTGAGGGGTACCCATCAGGTCTCAGGCTGTATGAGGCACGGATTTGCCAATGCCTCGCCCTACACCCTTGGACCGGGACAACCATCGCCCGGCTCGGCTACCTTCCTGCGTCACACCTGTTAATACGCTAGCCGCACCAGTTCGGGTCGAGTGCTCCACCCCCAGCACCCACAAGGGGCACCGGAGGCTTCGGACTCTTAGCATCACTGGATTGACTGGGGCGGTTCTTCGCCGGTACGGGAATATCAACCCGTTGTCCATCGACTACGCCTGTCGGCCTCGCCTTAGGTCCCGACTTACCCAGGGCGGATTAGCCTGGCCCTGGAACCCTTGGTCTTCCGGAGGACGGGTTTCTCACCCGTCTTTCGCTACTCATGCCTGCATTCTCACTCGTGTGGCGTCCACGGCTGGATTCCTCCGCCGCTTCACCCGCCACACGACGCTCTCCTACCGATCCGCACGACTGGACCACGAAGGCCTGTCACTAATGCGAATCCCACGACTTCGGCGGTGTGCTTGAGCCCCGTTACATTGTCGGCGCGGAATCACTTGACCAGTGAGCTATTACGCACTCTTTCAAGGGTGGCTGCTTCTAAGCCAACCTCCTGGTTGTCTATGCAACTCCACATCCTTTCCCACTTAGCACACGCTTAGGGGCCTTAGTCGGTGGTCTGGGTTGTTTCCCTCTCGACGATGAAGCTTATCCCCCACCGTCTCACTGCTGCGCTCTCACTTACCGGCATTCGGAGTTTGGCTGACGTCAGTAACCTTGTAGGGCCCATCGGCCATCCAGTAGCTCTACCTCCGGCAAGAAACACGCAACGCTGCACCTAAATGCATTTCGGAGAGAACCAGCTATCACGAAGTTTGATTGGCCTTTCACCCCTACCCACAGCTCATCCCCCAGGTTTTCAACCCTGGTGGGTTCGGTCCTCCACGACGTCTTACCGTCGCTTCAACCTGGCCATGGGTAGATCACTTCGCTTCGGGTCTAGGACATGCGACTCACTCGCCCTGTTCGGACTCGCTTTCGCTCCGGCTCCCCCTCACGGGTTAACCTCGCCACATATCGCTAACTCGCAGGCTCATTCTTCAAAAGGCACGCCGTCACAACCACAAGGATCGCTCCGACGGTTTGTAAGCAAACGGTTTCAGGAACTATTTCACTCCCCTCCCGGGGTGCTTTTCACCTTTCCCTCACGGTACTTGTCCGCTATCGGTCATCTGGGAGTATTTAGGCTTACCAGGTGGTCCTGGCAGATTCACACGGGATTTCTCGGGCCCCGTGCTACTCGGGTGCTCCACGACGCGGGAGCGATGTTTCGACTACGGGATTGACACCCTCTCTGATCGGCCGTTCAAGACCGTTCGTCTACACCGCACCACATACGCCCGACGGCTCAGCAGACCATCAAGCGGAGTCCCACAACCCCGGACACGCAACGCCTGCCGGCTTGACACGTGACTCGGTTTAGCCTCTTCCGGTTTCGCTCGCCACTACTCACGGAATCACTGTTGTTTTCTCTTCCTGTGGGTACTGAGATGTTTCACTTCCCCACGTTCCCTCTACCCGCCCTATACATTCAGGCGGGAGTCACCAGGTCACATCGCTGCACCTGGCGGGGTTTCCCCATTCGGACATCCTCGGATCGAAGCCCGCTTATCGGCTCCCCGAGGCTTATCGCAGATTGCTACGTCCTTCTTCGGCTCCAGATGCCAAGGCATCCACCGTTTGCTCTTGAAAACTTGACCACGCATGAGAATCGTGCCCGAACCCCGTCCGAAGACGAGATCCGAGCTCGACCAAAATTGCTGTTCGAACCCGCCACACCACTCCCGAAGAAGCGCCGCGCGGGTTCAGATGCTCGCGTCCACTATGTAGTTCTCAACCTACGGTCGGCACCCCACCCGGACCCGGCCGAAGCCGGACCAGACGAGGTCCGAGGTCCCGAACCGCCCGCACCCGTTCCCGAGCTCCAGCGGCGTCGATCCCTCAGGACCCAACAGCGTGCACACGCCACCACGACAGCAGCGCCCTCTCTTCCAGAACCACCGAAGCGGCTCGTACTGGCAGGACGCCGGCATCCCGGCGACTCATCGTCAATGTTCCACCCTTGAGCAGCCACCCGAGCACGAACGGCTCGGCAGTGGCCTGCCTGGCACGACCACCCGGAGGCGGACGTGCAGGTGCTCCTTAGAAAGGAGGTGATCCAGCCGCACCTTCCGGTACGGCTACCTTGTTACGACTTAGTCCTAATCACCGATCCCACCTTCGACGGCTCCCTCCACAAGGGTTGGGCCACCGGCTTCGGGTGTTACCGACTTTCATGACTTGACGGGCGGTGTGTACAAGGCCCGGGAACGTATTCACCGCAGCGTTGCTGATCTGCGATTACTAGCGACTCCGACTTCATGAGGTCGAGTTGCAGACCTCAATCCGAACTGAGACCGGCTTTTTGGGATTCGCTCCACCTCACGGTATTGCAGCCCTTTGTACCGGCCATTGTAGCATGCGTGAAGCCCAAGACATAAGGGGCATGATGATTTGACGTCATCCCCACCTTCCTCCGAGTTGACCCCGGCAGTCTCCTATGAGTTCCCGGCATGACCCGCTGGCAACATAGAACGAGGGTTGCGCTCGTTGCGGGACTTAACCCAACATCTCACGACACGAGCTGACGACAACCATGCACCACCTGTGCACCCGCCTTGCGGGGCGACCATCTCTGGCCGTTTCGAGTGCATGTCAAGCCTTGGTAAGGTTCTTCGCGTTGCATCGAATTAATCCGCATGCTCCGCCGCTTGTGCGGGCCCCCGTCAATTCCTTTGAGTTTTAGCCTTGCGGCCGTACTCCCCAGGCGGGGCGCTTAATGCGTTAGCTGCGACACGGGAACCGTGGAATGGCCCCCACATCTAGCGCCCAACGTTTACGGCGTGGACTACCAGGGTATCTAATCCTGTTCGCTCCCCACGCTTTCGCTCCTCAGCGTCAGTTACGGCCCAGAGATCTGCCTTCGCCATCGGTGTTCCTCCTGATATCTGCGCATTCCACCGCTACACCAGGAATTCCAATCTCCCCTACCGCACTCCAGTCTGCCCGTACCCACTGCAGGCGCGAGGTTGAGCCTCGCGTTTTCACAGCAGACGCGACAAACCGCCTACGAGCTCTTTACGCCCAATAATTCCGGACAACGCTTGCACCCTACGTATTACCGCGGCTGCTGGCACGTAGTTAGCCGGTGCTTTTTCTGCAGGTACCGTCACTCTCGCTTCTTCCCTGCCAAAAGAGGTTTACAACCCGAAGGCCGTCATCCCTCACGCGGCGTTGCTGCATCAGGCTTGCGCCCATTGTGCAATATTCCCCACTGCTGCCTCCCGTAGGAGTCTGGGCCGTGTCTCAGTCCCAGTGTGGCCGGTCACCCTCTCAGGCCGGCTACCCGTCGTCGCCTTGGTAGGCCATCACCCCACCAACAAGCTGATAGGCCGCGAGTCCATCCCGAACCGAAATTCTTTCCACCCGGAACGATGCCGTTCCAAGTCATATCCAGTATTAGACGTCGTTTCCAACGCTTATCCCAGAGTCCGGGGCAGGTTACTCACGTGTTACTCACCCGTTCGCCACTGATCAGCGGAGCAAGCTCCGCATCACCGTTCGACTTGCATGTGTTAAGCACGCCGCCAGCGTTCGTCCTGAGCCAGGATCAAACTCTCCATAAAGGTCTAGACCCGCCACCCGAAAGCAACGGAAACCAGGATGCAGCCACCAGACGGGAACCGACCGGCGGACTACGAGTTCAATCATGACTGTCGGATGTCTACTGACATCCATCAATCCAAAGGAATCTCCCGACCAGACAGAGCCTGGCCGACGAGGTTTATTGGCATTGACAATTGTGCACGCTGTTGAGTTCTCAAAGATCGACCGCACACCACCCACCGAAGCTTCCACTCCGGCGACCTGGGGCACCTCGATCGTCCCGAATCCTTCTCCGCTCCGCCGGGCATCCCGTCGGTTCCGCGGCCCGAAGGCTTCAGAGGCTTCCCGCTTGAGGCCGGAGCGCTTCCGCGCTTTCCGCACCGTCTGGGGGCGAGAGGAGAAGTTACGTGGATCCGGGCCGCTGCGCAAACACGTGGGACACCTCGGGCGTGTCGCGGAGGTGCGCACGGGCCGCCGCTCCGCTGCCCGGGCTTCCGAGGGCACGGCACGGGCGCCGGCGGCGGCCTGCGGGAACGACGACGGCCCCTCGGTCGGCGGGACCGAGGGGCCGTGCGGGAAGGGACGACGGTGTCAGGCGTCGGCCATCTGCCGCTTCATGCGCGAGGCGGCACGGCCGCGCGCGGTCTGGTCGAGCTCCACCTTGCGGATGCGCACGGCCGTCGGGGTCACCTCGACGCACTCGTCGTCGCGGGCGAACTCGAGGCTCTCCTCGAGCGACAGCTCGCGCGACGGGGTGAGGCGCTCCAGCTCGTCCGCCGTGGACGAGCGGATGTTGTTCAGCTGCTTCTCCTTGGTGACGTTCACGTCCATGTCGTCCTGGCGGGAGTTCTCGCCGACGACCATGCCCTCGTAGACCTCCTCCGTCGGCTTGACGAAGAACGTCCCCCGCTGCTGCAGGTTCTGCAGCGCGAACGGCGTGACGACGCCCGAGCGGTCCGCGACCATCGAGCCGTTCACGCGGGTCGTGATCGCGCCCGCCCAGCGGTCGTAGCCGTCCGAGATCGCATTCGCGATGCCGGTGCCGCGGGTGACCGTGAGGAACTCGGTGCGGAAGCCGATGAGGCCGCGGGACGGCACGCGGAACTGCATGCGCACCCACCCGGTGCCGTGGTTCGTCATGCCCTGCATGACGCCCTTGCGGGCCGCGAGCAGCTGCGTGACGGCGCCGAGGTACTCCTCCGGGGCGTCCACGGTGAGGTGCTCGAAGGGCTCCTGCAGGTGGCCGTCGACCTGCTTCGTCACCACCTGCGGCTTGCCGACCGTGAGCTCGTAGCCCTCGCGGCGCATCTGCTCGACGAGGATCGCGAGCGCGAGCTCGCCGCGCCCCTGGACCTCCCAGGCGTCGGGGCGACCGGCGTCGAGCACACGGATGGACACGTTGCCGATCAGCTCGCGGTCGAGCCGGTCCTTGACGAGGCGCGCGGTGAGCTTGTGCCCCTTGCCCCCCTTGCCCGCGAGCGGCGAGGTGTTCGTGCCGATGAGCATCGAGATCGCGGGCTCGTCGACGTGGATGGCCGGGAGCGGCCGGACGTCGTCGGGATCGGCGAGCGTGTCACCGATGGTGATGTCGGGGATGCCGGCCACCGCGACGATGTCGCCGGCCGCCGCCGACTCGGTCGGATAGCGCTCGAGCGCCCGCGTGGCGAGCAGCTCGGTGATCCGCACGTTCGAGGACTCCTTGCCGGCCCGTACCCACGCGACCGTCTGCCCCTTGCGGATCGTGCCGTTGAAGACGCGGATGAGCGCGAGACGGCCGAGGAACGGCGACGCGTCGAGGTTCGTGACGTGCGCCTGGAGCGGGGCCTCGTCGTCGTAGGACGGCGCGGGGATGTGCTTCAGCACCGCCTCGAACAGCGGTTCGAGGTCGTCGTTGTCGGGCAGCCGCCCGTTGTCGGGCCGGTTCCAGCTCGCGGCCCCGTTCCGCCCGGACGCGTACACGACCGGCACATCGAGGATGGCGTCGAGGTCGAGGTCGGGCACGTCGTCGGCGAGGTCGGACGCGAGTCCGAGCAGCAGGTCGTGCGACTCCTCGACGACCTGCTCGATGCGGGCGTCAGGACGGTCGGTCTTGTTGACGACGAGGATCACGGGCAGCTTGGCCTCGAGCGCCTTGCGCAGCACGAACCGGGTCTGCGGCAGGGGCCCCTCGGAGGCGTCGACGAGCAGCACGACGCCGTCGACCATCGACAGCCCGCGCTCGACCTCGCCGCCGAAGTCGGCGTGGCCCGGGGTGTCGATGACGTTGATCGTGACCGGACCGTCGGTGTGCGCGCCGCGGTAGGTGATCGCCGTGTTCTTCGCGAGGATGGTGATGCCCTTCTCGCGCTCGAGCTCGTTGCTGTCCATCGCGCGCTCGTCGACGTGGGCGTGCTCGGCGAACGAGTGGGTCTGCTTCAGCATCGCGTCGACGAGGGTGGTCTTGCCGTGGTCGACGTGCGCGACGATGGCGACGTTGCGCAGGTCGGAGCGGGTGGCGTGCGCCATCGGTGGGCGTCCTTCCGGAGGCTTCAGGAGCCCGGCGCGCATCGGGCGGGCACCGGGGGGCGGCGGAGCGCCGCGGGGCAGGGCTCGACGTGCGAGCGCGAGACCCTGACGGGAACGATGGTACCGGGGCCGGTATTCCGCGCCTGCGAGCGCTCGACCGCTGTCCGCGCCCGTCGGTAGCCTGCGCCATGGCCTTCCTCGAGGCGCGCGACCTCCGCGTCACCTACCGGCCGCGCAGGGCGCCCGTCGTGAAGGCGCTCGACGGCCTCAGCCTCGCCGTCCCCACAGGCACGGTCCTCGGCCTGCTCGGCCCGAACGGCGCCGGCAAGTCGACCAC
Organism: Amnibacterium sp. CER49; assembly: GCF_029846255.1. Taxonomy (GTDB): domain Bacteria; phylum Actinomycetota; class Actinomycetes; order Actinomycetales; family Microbacteriaceae; genus Amnibacterium. The sequence continues at coordinate 1,139,710 of NZ_JARVWQ010000002.1, forward strand.
CGTGAAGGTGCTCACCACGCTGATCCGGCCCGAGTCGGGCACGGCGACGATCGACGGGGTCGACGTGCTCCGCGAGCCCGACCGGGTGCGGCGCATGATCGGCGTCTCCGGGCAGTACGCGGCGGTCGACGAGAACCTCTCCGCGTTCGAGAACCTCGACATGGTCGGCCGGCTCTACCACCTGTCGGCCCGCGACTCGAGGCGGCGAGCCCTCGAGCTGCTCGAGCTGTTCGACCTGATGGACGCCCGCACCCGGCCGGTCAAGGGGTTCTCGGGCGGCATGCGCCGCCGCATCGACCTCGCCTGCGCCCTCGTGATCGACCCGCCGGTGCTGTTCCTCGACGAGCCGACGACGGGCCTCGACCCCCGCAGCCGGCTCGGGCTCTGGGAGGTGATCGGCCGCCTGGTCGAGGGCGGCACGACCGTGCTCCTCACCACCCAGTACCTCGAGGAGGCCGACCGCCTCGCCGACGACATCGCCGTCATCGACCACGGGCAGGTCATCGCGCGCGGCACGGCCGACGAGCTGAAGTCGCAGATCGGCGGTCAGCGCGTGCAGCTGACGCTCGTCTCCCCCGCCGACGCGGACCTCGTGCGGCCCGTGCTCGCGCGGGTCGGCACCGGCCCCGTGCAGGACTCGAACGACGGCCGGACGCTCGGTGTCACGGTCGCCGACGGCGCGAGCGCGCTGCAGGAGGTGCTCGGCGAGGTGCGGCGCGCGGGCCTCGCCCTCCACGACATCGGCATGGAGCGGCCGACGCTCGACGACGTGTTCCTCGGTCTCACCGGGCACGCCACCTCCGCGGGGGACGCGGCGCCTGCGCAGCAGCCGGCGGGGCGGAGCGCACGATGAGCGCACCCGCCGGCGTCGCCCCCGTGCCGCGCACCCTGGGGCCCGTCGCGCAGTGGTTCTCTGACGGGTGGATCACCACGCGCCGCAACCTGATCAAGATCCGGCGGGTGCCCGACATCCTCGTCTTCACGACGCTGCAGCCGATCATGTTCGTGCTGCTGTTCAGCTACGTCTACGCGGGGTCGATCGACATCCCGGGCAGCAGCTACAAGGAGTTCATCATGGCGGGCATCTTCGCCCAGACCGTGGTGTTCGGCTCCACCTTCTCCGGCTCCGCGATCGCGAACGACCTCCGCGACGGCATCATCGACCGATTCCGCACCCTGCCGATGCGGCCGTCCGCGGTGCTCGTCGGCCGCACGAACGGCGACCTGCTCATCAACGCGCTGTCGATGGTCGTGATGATGGCCACCGGGCTGATCGTCGGGTGGCGCGTGCACTCGAGCCCGCTCGAGGCGCTCGCCGCGGTCGCGCTGCTGCTCGGCTTCGCCTACGCGCTCTCGTGGGTCATGGCGCTGCTCGGCATGAGCGTGCGCAGCCCCGAGGTGATCAACAACGTGTCGTTCCTCGTGCTCTTCCCGCTCACGTTCATCTCGAACGCGTTCGTCCCGAGCGAGAACCTGCCGACGCCGCTGCGCGTCTTCGCCGAGCTGAACCCCGTGTCGGCGCTCGTGCTCGCCGCCCGCACCCTGTTCGGCAACGTGCCGCCGCACGCACCGCCGGGCGGATCGTGGACGCTGCAGCATCCGATCCCCGCCGTGCTGATCGGCATGGCCGTGCTGCTCGTCGTGTTCGTGCCCCTCGCGATCCGCCGCTTCGGCCGCATCACGACGCGCTGATCGCCGTACCTGCCGTGCCCGCCGTTAGTGTGACGCGCATGCGGGAGGTGCGGCTGCGGCCCTACACGGCGGACGACGCGGCGCGCTTCGACGCGATGCCGCAGGAGCCGGAGGGGGTCGACTTCTTCGGCTACCGCCGTACGAACGCCTTCGCGGCGCGGTACGCCCGCGACGGGTTCCTCGGCGAGGACCACGGCGGCCTCGCCGTCGACGTCGACGGCGCCGGCTACGTCGGCGACGTGCAGTGGTTCGCGCTGCACCACGGGCCGAAGGGCGTCGCCCGGGCCCTCAACATCGGCATCGAGCTCCTGCCGGAGCACCGCGGGCGCGGCTACGGCACCGCCGCGCAGCGGCTCGTCGCCGAGTACCTCTTCGCGACCACGACCATCGAGCGGCTCGAGGCCGGAACCGACCTCGAGAACGTCGCCGAGCAGCGGGCGCTGACGAAGGCCGGCTTCGTGCGCGAGGGCGTGCTGCGCCACGCATGGTTCCGGGCGGGCGCCTGGCACGACCAGGTGCTGTTCAGCCGGCTCCGCGGCGACCCCTCCCCCGCCTGACGGGCGCCGGCCCCCGGGACCCGGTCAGCGGAAGATCGAGTTCGGCAGGTATGCGCTGACGACCCAGTTCGGCTGGTCGACGACCTCGCTGATCTTCAGGTCGACGATGACGCTGCAGAGCACGTAGGCGTCGAGCGGGTCGAGCCGGTAGGTGCGCCCGAGGTGGTCGATCATCGCCCGGACCGCGTCCTGCGAAGCCGTCATCAGGTCGGGGGCGACGCCCATCGTCGCGTAGTAGCCGGCGTCGTCGATGCCGGCGCGCAGCGGACCGCTCGTGCGGAACTGCGGCGCGGGCAGCGCGAGGCCCTTGTGCAGCCTCACGCGGAGCGCCCCGGAGAGGCTCGCCTCGATCGCGGCGCCGCACACCTCGCCGTCACCCTGCGCCGCGTGCGGATCGCCGACCATGATCCGCGCGCCCGGGACCTGCACCGGCAGCAGGATGCTCGCGCCGTGGGTGATGTCGCGGGTGTCGATGTTGCCGCCGAAGTGTCCCGGCGGGAACGGCGACAGCGGCTCGGCGGTGTCGGGCGTCGCGCCCATCACGCCGAGGAACGGCCGCAGCGGGATCGTCGCGATCCCCTTGAAGTCCGCGACGCCGTCGCCCAGCTCCCAGCGGTGCACGTGCAGGTCGGGGAAGTCGTCGGCGAGCAGGCCGAAGTCCTCCAGCACGCTGGTCCAGCCCCAGGTGCCCGACCGGTACTCGACCACCTCGAGCTCGACCGCGTCGCCCGGCTCCGCGCCCGCGACGAGCACGGGGCCGACGAGCGGGTAGAGCAGGTCGTAGTCGAGGTGCGGCACGGGCTGCCCGTTGCGGAAGCCGTCGAGCTGGCCCGCGGCGCACTCGACCGCGTCGAAGGTGATGACGTCGCCGTCCGCGACCTCGAGCACCGGCTCGTGCTCGGGCGTCCAGAGCCGGGCGGGCGGACCGGGGACGGCGTGCGTCGCCACCGCTACTCGATCCCGGTGCCGGGCGCGCCCGCGGCCGTCTTGCGGATCACCTCGCGGATGCCGGTGCTGCGGGGCGCGGGCGCCTCGCCGTCGATGATGTCGCTGCGCACCTCGGCGAAGTGGCAGTACACCGACTGGCCGGGCCGCTTGTCCTCGAGCACGGGCTCCTCGGTGCGGCAGCGCTCGCGCTCGCCGTCGGACAGCTGGTCGCGGTACTTCGGGCAGCGGGTGTGGAACACGCAGCCCGACGGCGGGTTCGAGGGGCTCGGCAGGTCGCCGGTGAGCAGGATGCGCTCGCGCCGCGCCTCGACCGTGGGGTCCGGGATCGGCACCGCCGACAGGAGCGCGTGGGTGTACGGGTGCATCGGCGCCTCGTACAGCGTGTCGCGGTCGGTGATCTCCATGATCTTGCCGAGGTACATCACGGCGACGCGGTCGGAGATGTGCCGGACGACCGAGAGGTCGTGCGCGATGAAGACGTAGGCGAGACCGAACTCGTTCTGCAGGTCCTCGAGCAGGTTCACGACCTGCGCCTGCACCGACACGTCGAGCGCCGAGACGGGCTCGTCGCAGACGATGAGCTGCGGGCGCAGCGCGAGGGCCCGGGCGATGCCGATGCGCTGCCGCTGGCCGCCCGAGAACTCGTGCGGGTAGCGGTTGTAGTGCTCCGGGTTCAGGCCGACGCGCTCCATGAGGCCCTGCACGGCCTTCTTGATGCCGCCCTCGGGGTGCGCGCCCTGGATGCGGAACGGCGAGCCGACGATCGTGCCGATCGTGTGCCGCGGGTTCAGCGACGAGTACGGGTCCTGGAAGATCATCTGGACCTCGCGCCGCAGCGGCCGCATCTGCCCCGTCGACAGGTCGGCGATCTCCTTGCCCTGGAACCGGATCGACCCGCTCGTCGGCTCGATGAGCTTCGCGATCACGCGACCGGTCGTCGACTTGCCGCAGCCGGACTCGCCGACGAGGCCGAGCGTCTCGCCCTGGTGGAGCGCGAAGCTGACGCCGTCGACGGCCTTGACGGGGTTGCCCCGCCGGCCGAACAGGCCGGCCGAGCGGCCGGGGAAGTGCTTGCGCACGTCCCGGACCTCGAGCAGGGGCGCGCCGGCCGGAGGGGTGGCGGCGCCGGGCGCCGCGGAGGTGGTGGTCATCGTTCGGAGTCCTGCCGTTCTCAGAGCTTGGGCTTGATCTCGAGCTCGAAGAGCCGCCGGCGCTCCTCCGGCTCGATGTGGCAGCGCACCTCGTGCCCCGGCGCCGTGGGCAGGAGCTGCGGGTGCTCCGTGAAGCAGCGCCGGCCCTCGACGTGGTCGGAGAAGCGGCACCGGGTGTTGAACACGCAGCCGGTCGGCACGTTGATGAGCGACGGCGGCTGCCCGGGGATGGGCGTGAGGCGCTCCTGCCGCACCCGGTCCATGCGCGGCATCGAGCCGAGCAGGCCCCAGGTGTAGGGCATCTCGGGCAGCTCGAACACGTCGTCGACGGAGCCCTTCTCGACGCACTGCCCGCCGTACATGACGACGACGTGGTCGCAGGTCTCGGCGACGACGCCGAGGTCGTGCGTGATGAGGATGACCGCGGAGTTCAGCTCGTCGCGGAGGTCCTTGATCAGCTCGAGGATCTGCGCCTGCACCGTCACGTCGAGCGCGGTGGTCGGCTCGTCGGCGATCAGCAGCTTCGGCTGGCAGATGAGCGCCATCGCGATCATCGCCCGCTGCCGCATGCCGCCCGAGAACTGGTGGGGGTAGTCGTCGACGCGGCCGGGCGCGTTCGGGATGCCGACCTTCTCGAGCATCTCGATCGTGCGGGCGCGGGCCTCGCGGGCCGACACCTTGTTGTGCACCCGGTACGCCTCGGCGATCTGGTCGCCGATCGTGTAGAAGGGGTGCAGGCTCGACAGCGGGTCCTGGAAGATCATCGCGATCTCGCTGCCGCGCACGCCGCGCATCTCCTCGTCGGAGAGCGGCACCAGGTCGCGCCCGTCGAGCCAGATGTGCCCGCTGATCCTCGCCCGCGAGCCCTTGTGCAGCCCGAGGATCGCCTGCGCGGTGACGCTCTTGCCGGAGCCGGACTCGCCGACGATGCCGAGGATCTCGCCGCGCCGGAGCTCGAAGCTCAGGCCGTCGACGCTCTTCACGAGGCCGTCCTCGGTCGGGAAGTGGACCTTCAGGTCCTCGACGGAGAGGAACAGCTCGGCGTCGCGCGCGGTCGCGACCGCGGGGGCCGGTGTGGTGCTGGCCATGTGGGTGCCTCCAGTCGCGCCGGCGCTAGACCGTGACGCGGGGGTCGATGACGGCGTAGAGCACGTCGACGATGAAGTTCGCGATCACCAGCGCCACCGCGGCGACGATGGTGACGCCGAGGATGACGGGCAGGTCCTGCTGCCGCACCGACTGGATCGACAGGTAGCCGAGCCCGCGGAGGTTGAACACGCTCTCCGTGATCACCGTCGAGCCGATGAGCGTGCCGAAGTCGATGCCGAAGATCGTGACGATCGGGGTGAGCGCGGCGCGGAGGCCGTGCTTCACGACGATCGTGCGGCGGTCGAGCCCCTTCGCCCGCGCGGTGCGGATGTAGTCCTCGCCCATCGTCTCGATCATGTTCGAGCGGGTGAGCCGCGCGTAGAGCGCCGCGAAGATGAACGCGAGCGAGACCCACGGCAGCAGCATGCTCTCGAACCAGCCGAGCGGGTCGGTCGTGAGCGGCACGTAGCCGGTGCCGGGCAGCCAGCCGAGCGTGTAGACGAAGAGCAGCAGCAGCACCGGGCCGGTGAAGAAGATCGGGAGCGACACCGCGGCGAGGGCGCCGGTCATGCCGGCGCGGTCGACGAACGAGCCGGGCTTGAGGCCGGAGAAGGTGCCGACGAGCACGCCGCCGACGAGCCACAGGATCGCCGCGCCGATGCAGAGGCTGAGGGTCACGGGCCAGGCGTTGCCGATGAGGGTGCTGACGAGGTCGTTCTGGCGGAACGAGTAGCCGAAGCACGGGAACGGGCACTGCACGGGGGCGGACGTGCCGTCGGTGATCGTCTTGCCGAAGATGCCGGTGAGGAACTGCCAGTACTGGACCGGGATGGGCTGGTCGAAGCCGAAGCGGTGGATCAGCGCCTGCAGCTGCGGGGATCCCGGCGGGTACGGGACCTTGCCCGTGTAGTAGTACACGGGCGACGTGTGCGACAGCAGCGGCGCGAGCTGGAAGATCCCGAAGGTCAGCACGCTGACGATGAAGACCACGAGGATCATGCCGGCGAACCGGACGAGGATGAAACGGATCATGGGGCGCTACGCGACGGTGACCGGCCGAGCCGAGGCCCGGCCGGTCACCGCGTTCGCATCCTTCCTATCGATCAGACCGACGGGATGCTGGGCGGAACGGTGATTACTTCATCACCCCGACGTTGACCACGTCGTACGCGCCGAAGCCGAGCGCGTTGTTGCAGGTGACGTTCGTCATCCGCGTGCTGCGGTACCAGAGGTCCTTCGAGTACCGGGTCGGGATGAACTGCGCCGTGTCCATGAGCGCGTGGTTCAGCTGCTTGCCGAGCGCGTCGGTGACCGGCTGACCCGTGTTGTTCAGGATCTTGTTCACCGTCGGGTCGTTGATGCTCGCGTAGTTGCTGTTGCCCTCGGGGAGGATCGCGGAGCCGTTGACGATGTTCTGGTAGAAGCCGTAGAGCGTCGGGAAGTCGGCGCCCCAGCCGGCCGTGATGATGCCGAGACCCTGGTTCTTCACGTTCGCCGGCGAGCCGACGAAGGTGGAGTAGTAGTTCTCGGCGCTCGTCGTGGCGGGCGTCACCTGGATGCCCACGCGGCCGAGCGCGCTCTTGATGTTCGCGAAGCCCTTGCCGTTCGTGGCGTCAGGCGTCGCGTAGGCGACCTTGGTGCTGAAGCCGTTCGGCTGGCCGCACTGCTGCAGCTCCTTCTTCGCGGCCGGGATGTTGCCGGTGTTGTCCTTGCCGTCCGGGTACGGGTTGTACGAGGGCTCGTAGCCCGGGATGCCCGGAGGGGTCGCGGAGTTCGCGATCTGACCGGCGGCGGGGCCACCGGCGATGGCGAGCGACGCCGACTTGTTCAGCGCGTAGGCGATGGCACGGCGGCAGTGGACGTTGTCGAGCGGCTTCACCGAGGAGGCGATCGCGTAGTAGCGCGTCGTCGGGCCGGCCGGGTTGTCGGCCTGCGCCTTGTACTTCGGCTGCGTGAGGATCGCCGACTGGAACGTCGGGTTGACACCCTGCTCCATGCGGGCGTCGGCCGCGCCGGACTTCAGCTGCTGGTCGATGTCGTCGCTGTTGCTGTCGACGGTGAGGTCGATCTCGTCGACGAGCGGCTTGCGGATCGTGTCGGTGCTCTGCGACCAGTACTTGTTCCGCGTGAAGACGATGCTCTTCTGCGGCGTGTACGACTGGATCTGGAACGGGCCGGACGAGACCGGGTGCTTCGTGTAGGTGGCGCCGACGAAGCCGGAGCCGCCCTCGACCTTGCTGGGGACCGGCGCGGAGGTCGGCAGGGCCAGCAGGTAGTTGAAGTCGGCGAACGGCTGCTTCAGGTGGAACGTGATGCTGTCGCTCGTCGTGGAGATCGCCGACGCGGGCAGGTCACCGCTCTTGTAGGGGCCCTTGTACGACTTCGGCGCGTTGATCACGTTGACGAAGTAGAAGCCGGGGCCACCCGTGATGACGTCCGTCGCGTAGGAGCGCTCGACGGCGTACTTGATGTCCTCGGGGGTGATCGGCTTGCCGTCGGAGTACTTGAGCCCGCTCTTCAGCTTGTACGTGAACTCGGTGTAGTTCGCGTTGTGCTGGCCCATGTCGGTCGCGAGGTCGGGCGCGAGGGTGAACTTCGTGCCGTCGACCTTGCTGTAGTTGATGAGCGTGCGGCTGAAGACGCGCTGCATGTTGAGGCACCAGCCGTAGTACGTCCGGGCCGGGTCCCACGAGTCGCAGTCGGAGCTGGACAGCAGCTTCAGCGTGCCGCCCTTCTTCGTGGACGGGTTGATGGCCTTGTCGACCGCCGCGCTGAATCCGTTGGTGACCGCGGATCCGCCGTTGGATCCGTTGCTGCCGTTGCTGGTGCCACCCTTGCTGCCGCCGCCTGAGCAGCCGGCGAGCAGCATGGCTCCAGCCAGGGCGACGCTGGCTGCTGCCAGCGTCCTCCTCTTGAACCTCATCGAGATGTCCTCTCGTTCCTGTGCTGTGACCGGCAGGGTGCGTCTGCCGGGTTGGGCGTCTCTCGGCGCCCGGCGGACGACGGCCGGGTTCGGCCGTCCTCCGCACGTCTGGGTGCGACCGGGGTGGTCGCGGGAAGGGTCGTCGGGGTCACCTCGAACCACGTGGGTCGAGGGCGTCGCGCAGGCCGTCACCGAAGAGGTTGAACGCGAGCACGGAGATGAAGATGGCGAGTCCCGGCAGGAACAGGTACCAGGGGTCGATCTGCACGTAGCCGCCCGCGTCGGAGAGCATCTGCCCCCAGGAGGGCGTCGGCGGGATGACCCCGATGCCGAGGAAGGAGAGGCCCGCCTCGCCGAGCATGTTGCTCGGGATCGCGAGGGTCGTGTACACGAGGATCGGGCCGACGAGGCTCGGCAGGATCTCGCGGAACATGATGTGGACGTTGCCGGCGCCGAGGCTGCGGGCGGCCTCGACGAACTCCTTCTCGCGCAGCGACAGGACCTGTCCGCGCACGATGCGGCCGATGTAGGGCCAGCTGAAGAAGCCGAGCACGAAGACGATGACCGCGTAGCGGACCATCGCGGCCGAGCTGATGAAGCCGGTGACCGTGATCAGCGCGATCGAGAAGAGCAGCACCGGGAACGACAGCAGCACGTCCATGATCCGCGACAGCACGGTGTCGATCCAGCCGCGGTAGAAGCCGGCGATCAGGCCGAGGGCGACGCCGAGGACCAGCGACAGCGCCGTCGCGAGGCCGGCGATGACGAGCGAGGTGCGCGCGCCGAAGAGCAGGTTCGTGAGGATGTCCTGCCCGCCGATCGGCGTGATGCCGAGCCAGAAGCGTCCGCTCACGCCACTGAAGGCCCCGATCGGCATCTGCGTGAGCGGGTCGAGCAGCTTGGCCGCCTCGGCGCCGGAGTTGTGCTGGGCCGCGTAGTCCTGGCCGTAGAGGCTCGCCAGCGGGTCGGCGAGCGCGGCGAGCAGGATCAGCAGGATGATCACGACGCCGCCCGCCATGGCGGGCTTGTCGCGGCGGAGGCGCCGCCAGGCGAGGGCCCAGAGGGACCGGCCCTTGATCTGGGCGGGGCCGCGCTGGTCCTCCGGCTCGAGGCCCGCGCCGGTGAGACCGTCCTCGGCGGCGACGACCTCGAGCTCGTTCGGGCTGCCCAGCGTCATCGCCGCACCCCTTTCCGCATGTTCCAGGGTCCGGATGGGGCCGGACCGTCCACGGCACGCCGGCGGCGCCTCGAGTGGTCACCCACCTCGGCGCCGTCTCCCGGCGAAGTCGAAGGTAGCGTAAGGACCGCGCCGCTCCCGGCCAAAATGGGAGAGGGAATTCGTTACACGCTGGAAACCGGAGCGAGAACGCCGGACGACATCCGAGGGGATTCTGTGCGTCGTCAAGGGGTGAGCCGCACGATCATTGCGTCTCGCACCGCTTCGCGCTGCACGCCCTCAGGACGCTCCGGGCACCCCTCCGGGAGTCGCGGGTGAGCGCGGAGCCCGGTCTCGAGGCTCCGGTGCGGCCCGCCCGACCCGGCCGCGAGGTGCTCCTCGTGCTCGGTCTGTCGCTCGGCGCCTCGGCGGTCTACGCGGCGGTCTCGCTCGCCGACTCGCTCTCGCGGGGCCCGCTCAAGGGGCAGACGACGACCCTGAACCCGAGCCAGAGCGACCGGCCCGTGTTCGACCTCATCTACCAGCTGCTCGGGCTCGCGACCGACCTCGTGCCGGTGCTGCTCGCCCTCTACCTGCTCGGTGCCGGCGCGCTGCGCCGGATCGGGCTCGACGCCCGTCGCCCCCGCTTCGACCTGGTCGCCGGGGTCGTCCTCGCGCTCTGCATCGGCCTGCCCGGGCTCGGGCTCTACTTCGGCGCCGTCGCGCTCGGCCTGAACCTGCAGGTGGCGACGAGCGGCATCGGACCGCAGTGGTACGCGATCCCCGTGCTCGTGCTCTCGGCGCTCCGCGCCGCGGTGCAGGAGGAGGTGATCGTCGTCGGCTACCTCTTCACCCGGCTCGACGAGCTGCGCTGGCGGCCGTGGCTCGTCGTCGCCGCCAGCGCGCTGCTGCGCGGCTCGTACCACCTCTACCAGGGCTTCGGCGGCTTCGTCGGCAACGCCGTCATGGGCGTCGTCTTCGGCCTGGTCTACCGCCGCTTCGGCCGCGTCGCGCCCCTCGTCGTGGCCCACTTCCTGCTCGACTTCGTGAGCTTCGTCGGCTACGACCTGCTGAAGGCGCTCGCGCCCGGGCTGCTGCCGTGACGCGTCCGTCGCTCGCCTTCGCCACGGACGTCGCCGCGCGGCTGCTCGAGGGCGGCGTGCTCGAGCGGCACGAGGGTCACCGGGTGGTGCGGACCCCCGCGAACCCGGCCTTCCGCTGGGGCAACTTCGTGCTCGCCGACGCCGGGGCCGACCTGACCGCCCCGGAGCGGTGGGCCGCGGCGCACGCGGCGGCCTTCCCCGGCGCGGGCTTCGTCAGCATCGGCGTCGACGAGGCCGAGCCTCACGTCGACGAGGCGGCCTGGACCGCCGCCGGGTTCACCGTGGAGCACGCGGTGGTGCTCGAAGCGCCGGCGGCTCGGATCGCTGCCGAGCAGCCGTCCCCCTCCGTCGCCGTCGAGGAGGTCCTGGACGACGCCGGCTGGGCCGACGTGCTCGCGATCGAGCTCGAGCTCGGCCCTCCCGACGACCCGGCCTCCGCCCCGTTCGCGACGGCCCGGGTCGCCGCGCAGCGCGCCGCGACGGCCCGCGGCCTCGGCGTCTGGCTCGGCGCGCGGCCCGACGCCCGGATCGTCTCGGCGCTGGGGCTCTACCCGCTCGCGGACGGCGTCGCGCGCTACCAGAACGTCGGCACGCTGTCCCGTGCGCGGCGCCAGGGCCTCGCCGGCGCCCTCGTCCGCGCGGGCGCCCGAGCGGCGCTGGAGCGGGGGCGGACGCGCCTCGTGATCGTGGCCGATCCGGACGGGCCCGCCATCGCGCTCTACCGACGGCTCGGCTTCACCGGCACCGAGACGCAGGTGCAGCTCACCCGCCTCGCGCCGCCCGCCTGACCGTCCTGCGCATTCGGGTTACATGGATGTCATTCGCGGTGGGGCATCCGTAGCCTTCGTTCCGTGAGGACGCCCCTGACCGGCGCGTGCGGCCGCTGATGGTGCAGAGCGTCGAGCTGCTGCTCGATCCCGCCGCCGAGGACCGGGTGCGCGCGGACTGGGACGCGCTCGCCGCCGTCGACCTGCCGAGCCTCGCCTCAAACGCCCACGAGAGCAACCGGCCGCACGTGACCGTCGCGGTCGCCGAGACCGGCCTCACGCCGGCCCTGGACGGCCTGCAGGCCGTCTTCCGCGGCTGGGAGCTCGCCACCGAGGGCCTCGCCGGCATCGTGGGCGGTCCCGTGCTGTTCGGCGGCCAGCGCGGCCGCTGGGTGCTCGCCCGGCAGATCGTGCCGTCGCGGCCCCTGCTCACGATGCACAGCGCCGTCCACCGGATGATCGCCCTGGAGGCGCCCGGCGCGGAGGTCGTCGACCAGACCGTGCCGGACGGCTGGACCGCCCACGTCACGATCGCGCGCCGCATCCCCGCAGGGCGGCTGGCCGAGGCCCTCGGGCTGCTCGATCCCGATCCGCTCCCCTGCCGCTTCGTCGCCGCCCGGCTGTGGGACGGCGGCGCGAGGACGGTGACGCCGCTGGCCTGAGGCGGCTCGTGACCGGGCCGCCTCAGGCCTCCCGATCACGCGAAGGCGTCGACCGGCGGGCAGGCGCACACGAGGTTGCGGTCGCCGTACGCCTGGTCGATGCGCCGCACCGGCGGCCAGTACTTGCCGCGCACGGCCCGCAGCCGGTCGGCGCCCTTGCCCCCGTGAGCGAGGACGGTCTCGAAGGGGTAAGCGGCGGTGCGCCGGTCGTACGGGTGCGTCCACTCGTCCGCGGTGACCGCCTGCGCCGTGTGCGGGGCGTTCCTCAGGGGGTTGTCGTCGGCGGCCCACTCCCCCGCGCCCACGCGGTCGGCCTCGGCACGGATCGCCCGCATCGCGGCGACGAAGCGGTCGAGCTCGGCGAGGTCCTCGCTCTCGGTCGGCTCGACCATGAGCGTGCCCGGCACCGGGAACGACATCGTCGGCGCGTGGAAGCCGTGGTCGATGAGACGCTTCGCCACGTCGTCGACGGTCACCCCGGTCTCCGCGGTCAGCGGCCGGAGATCGAGGATGCACTCGTGCGCGACGAGGCCGTCCTCGCCCCGGTAGAGCACCGGGTAGGCGTCGGCGAGGCGCGCGGCCACGTAGTTCGCCGCGAGCACCGCGGCGTCGGTGGCGGCGCGGAGGCCGTCGCGGCCCATCATCCGCACGTAGGCCCACGAGATCGGCAGGATGCCCGGTGACCCGTAGGGGGCGGCGGCGACGGGCGGCCCGTCGAAGACCCGCGCGTCCTGGGCGAAGGGATGGCCCGGCAGGTACGCGGCGAGGTGCTGCTTCGCGGCCACCGGGCCGACACCGGGGCCCCCGCCGCCGTGGGGGATGCAGAACGTCTTGTGCAGGTTCAGGTGCGAGACGTCGCCGCCGAAGTCGCCGAAGCGGGCGTGGCCGAGCAGCGCGTTGAGGTTCGCGCCGTCGACGTACACCTGCCCGCCGGCGGCGTGCACCGCGTCGGTGACCTGCCGCACCTGCTCCTCGTAGACGCCGTGCGTCGACGGGTAGGTGATCATGAGGGCCGCGAGGTCGTCGGCGTGCTGCGCGATCTTCGCGTGCAGGTCGGCGAGGTCGACGTTGCCGAGCTCGTCGCAGGCGACGACCACGACCTTCATGCCGGCGAGCACCGCGCTCGCGGCGTTCGTGCCGTGCGCGGACGACGGGATGAGGCACACGGTGCGCCCCTCGCCGCCGTTCGCCCGGTGGTACGCGCGGATCGCGAGGAGACCCGCGAGCTCGCCCTGGCTGCCCGCGTTCGGCTGCAGGCTCACCGCGTCGTAGCCGGTGAGCTCGCTGAGCCAGCCCTCCAGCTGACGGATCAGCTCGAGCGACCCGGCCACGTCGTCCGCGGGGGCGAACGGGTGCAGGTCCGCGAACTCGGGCCAGGTGACGGCCGCCATCTCGGTCGCGGCGTTCAGCTTCATCGTGCACGAGCCGAGCGGGATCATGCCGCGGTCGAGCGCGTAGTCGAGGTCGGCGAGGTACTTGAGGTACCGCATCATCGCCGTCTCGCTGTGGAAGGTGTTGAACACCGGGTGGGTGAGGTACTCGCTCTCGCGGGCGAGCCCGGCGGGCAGGCCGTCCGGGGCGTCGACGTCCTGCTCCGGGGCGTCCTCGAGGCCGAGCGCGGCGACGAGGTCGGGCTGGAAGCGGGCGGCGTCGGCGGCGGTGACCTCGTCGAACGCGATGCCGACCGTCGTCGCATCGACCCGGCGGAGCCAGACGCCGTGCTCCCGGGCCCGAGCGAGGGCCGCGTCCGCGTCCTGCACCCCGACGAGGATCGTGTCGAAGAACTGCTCCGACCTGACCTCGGCGCCGCGGCGGCGCAGCTCCGCCGCCGCGGACAGGGCGGCCGCGTGCACGTCGCGAGCGATGCGGCGCAGGCCCGCAGGGCCGTGGTAGACGGCGTACATCGACGCCATGACGGCGAGCAGCACCTGCGCGGTGCAGATGTTGCTCGTCGCCTTCTCGCGGCGGATGTGCTGCTCGCGCGCCTGCAGGCTGAGCCGGTAGGCGGGCGCGCCGTCGGCGTCGACGCTCACGCCGACGAGCCGGCCCGGCAGCTGCCGCTCCAGGCCGGCGCGCACCGCGAGGTAGCCCGCGTGCGGGCCGCCCATCGCCATCGGCACGCCGAAGCGCTGCGTGGTGCCGGCGGCGACGTCGGCGCCGAGCTCGCCCGGCGCCTTCAGCAGCGTCGCGGCGAGCAGGTCGGCGGCCGCGACGGCGATCGCGCCCCGCCCGTGCGCCGCCGCGATCACGGCCGACGGGTCCCAGACCCGGCCGGATGCGCCCGGGTACTGGACGAGCACGCCGAAGCAGTCGCCCTCGGGCAGGCCTGCGCCCTGCAGGTCGGCGAGCACCAGCTCGATGCCGACGGCGGCGGCCCGCCCCGACAGCACCGCGAGGGTCTGGGGCAGCGTGTCGGCGTCGACGACGAAGCGGTCCGTGCGCGCCTTGCTCGCGCGGCGGGCGAGCAGCATCGCCTCCACGACGGCGGTCGCCTCGTCGAGCATCGACGCGTTCGCGGTGGCGAGCCCCGTGAGGTCCGAGACCATCGTCTGGAAGTTCAGCAGCGCCTCGAGGCGGCCCTGCGAGATCTCCGGCTGGTACGGCGTGTAGGCGGTGTACCAGCTCGGGTTCTCGAGCACGTTGCGGCGGATGACCGCGGGGGTGAGCGTGCCGGAGTAGCCGAGACCGATCATCGAGGTGCGGACCGTGTTCCGGGCCGCGAGGGCGCGGAGCTCGGCGAGCGCCTCCGCCTCGGTCGCGGCGGCCGGCAGCACGGTCGGCGCGTCGGCCTCGATCTGGATCGTGTCGGGCACCGCGGTGGCGAGCAGCGTGTCGACGTCGGGCTGCCCGACGGCCTCGAGCATGCGCCGCTGCGCCTCGGCGTCGGTGCCGATGTGGCGCGCGGCGAACGCGGACGAGCCCTCGAGCGCCGTCGCGGGCTTCGTGGTCAGGTCGGTCATGCGCCCTCCGTCATCCGCTTGTACTCGTCGTGGTCGAGCAGCCGGGGCAGCTCGGTGACCCGGACGCGCAGCAGCCAGCCGCGGCCGAACGGGTCGCCGTTCACCACCTCGGGCGATGCGGCGACCTCGTCGTTCACCTCCTCGACGACGCCGGTGACCGGCGCGTAGAGCTCGCCGACCGACTTCGTCGACTCGAGCTCCCCCACGACCTCGCCCGCCGTCACCTCCGTGCCGACCGCCGGCAGGTCGACGAACACGATGTCGCCGAGCCGGTTCGCCGCGTAGTCGGTGATGCCGACCGTGGCGATCCCGGCGTCGCCGTCGGCGTCGACCCACTCGTGCTCGGCGGTGTAGCGGAGCTCCTGCTCGCCCTTCATGTCAGGCCTTTCGCTTGTAGAACGGGAGGGGGACGACGGTCACGGGCAGCCCCGTGCCGCGCACGTCGATCGAGAGCTCGGCGGCCCGGGCGTCCTGGTCGACGTAGGCCATGGCGATCGGGTGGCCGAGCGTGGGGCTCAGCGCGCCGCTCGTCACGACGCCGACCTCGCGGTCGCCGGCGCGGACCGGGTAGCCCTTCCGGCCGGCGCGACGGCCCTCGGCGGCGAGGCCGACGAGCACGCGGCCCGAGCCCGCCTCGGTCGCCTCGACGGCGGCGCGGCCCACGTAGTCGGCCCGCTTCTCGCGGCGGACGAGACGGCCGAGACCGGCCTGCTGCGGCGTGGTGACGGGCAGCAGCTCGTTGCCGTAGAGGGGCATGCCGGCCTCGAGGCGGAGGGTGTCGCGGGCGGCGAGCCCGACGGGCAGCACGCCGGAGCCGCGTCCGGTGGAGAGCAGCGCCGACCACAGCTCGGCCAGCACGCCCGACGCGGTGAAGATCTCGAAGCCGTACTCGCCGGTGTAGCCGGTCCGCGCGACGAGGACGGGGTGGCCCCGGAACTCGCCCGCGAGGAAGCGGTAGTTGCCGAGGCCGCGGACGAGCTCGGCGAAGCGCTCCTCGGTCCGGCCGTCGCCGTCGGCCGAGAACCCGCCGGTCTCGAGCAGCACGTCGAGCGACAGCGGCCCCTGCAGGGCGATCAGCCCGACGTCGTCCGACTCGTCCTGCACCGCGCAGTCGAAGGCCGCGGCGCGCTCGCGGAGCGCGGCGGCGACGACCTCACGGTTCGCGGCGTTCGCGACGACGAGGAAGCGGTCCTGCCCCGTGCGGTAGACGACGAGGTCGTCGAGGACGCCGCCCTGCTCGTTCAGCAGCAGCGTGTAGCGGGCCCGGCCCTCCTCGACGAGGGAGAGCTCGCCGAGCAGCGCGGCGTCGAGGGCCTCGGCGGCCTGCGGGCCGAGCACCACGATCTCACCCATGTGGGAGAGGTCGAAGAGCCCCGCGGCGGTGCGCACGGCGGTGTGCTCCGCGAGCTCGCTGCCGAACTTGAGCGGCATCTCCCAGCCGCCGAAGTCGGTGAACGCGGCGCCCTCGCGCACATGGACGTCGTGCAGGGGCGATCGGCGGGACGACGGTTCGGTCACAGGGCTCTCCTGGCGCTCCAGATGTGCCGGACGGGTGTCCGGCCGCTCCCCCTCTGTCGCTGCGCCTGAGAGATTCGGTGCCGCTCGCGGCACCTTTCACCGTGGGCGGGAGCCCGTGGATGGGCTCCGCTTTCCAGAGCGGCCAGTCCGACGCGGTGCTGGACCTGAGAGATTGCCGGGGAGGTTGCTCCTTCGGTGCCGGGCGTGCCCGGCTCTCCCGCGTCGGCCGTACGGCCACGTGTGTTCGGTTGTCGGGAAGGAGCCTAACCGAGCGGACCGGCGCCGCTCGCACCCTCCTGCTGCAACCAGTCGAGCGCGGCGTCGCGCTGCCCCGGCGGGAAGACGCGCACCTCGAGGCCGCGCTCCGCGGCGCCCCGGGTCGCGCCGTCGGCGAGGAAGCCCTTGTCCGTGACGAGCGCCGCGCGACGCACGGCGCCGAGCAGCGGCGACGAGGCGAGCTCGCGCAGCGCGCCGAGCCCCGTGACGAGGCCGAGGCGGCGGACGACGCCGAGGAGGCGCACCGAGCCGTGCTCGCGCACGACCTGGTCGACGACGCGAGCGGCGTCGCGGACGGCGCCGCCGCCGAAGCCGCCGTCGACGACCACCTCGACGACGTCGGTGCCGGGCAGCGGGGTGGCGGCGAGCATCAGGACTCCTCCTCCGGTCGGGTGCCGCCGTAGACCTCGTCGATGTCGGTGACGAGTTCGGCGGTGCGCTCGAGCAGGCGCTTCAGGTCGGTGGAGCGGAGCAGGTCGAGCTGGTCGAGCTCGCCGAGCGGAGCGATCGCGGCGAGCTGCCAGCACGCAGCAGCCGGGTCGTCGTCGAGGCCGACGTCGGCCGGCCAGCGCAGCTCGGCGAACTCGCCGACCCGCTTGATCACGCGGCGCACGAGCCGCTCGGTGGTCTCGAGCAGCGGGGCGAGCTCGGCCGTCCAGGGCGGGTCGGGCAGGTCCCGCACCTCCGCCCTCGGGTACGGGTCGTCGTCGCCCCATGAGACGACCTCGATGCGCCGGACGCCCTGCGCGAGCACGAGCACCGTCTCATCCGCGGTGTCGAGGTCGGACACCTGCGCCACGGTGCCGATGTCGACCCGGGCGTCGCCGCCGCCGACCTCCTGCCCGCGCTCGATGAGGACGACCCCGAACTCGGCGGGTTCGTCCTGCAGGATCGCGCCGAGCATGGCGAGGTAGCGCGGCTCGAAGACGCGCAGCGGCAGCGGCATGTGCGGGAAGAGCACCGAGCCGAGCGGGAACATGGCCATGTCGGTCACGCTCCAAGCACACCACGCGCGGACGGGCGGTGCTGCACGCCGACCCGGGCCCGGTGCGCTGGTGCCCCGGCCCGGTGGTCGGCGGCGCGCGCGTCCGCGACCTCACGCTCCGGGACGACCGCCCGGGCCGCACGGCGGCGGAGGTGGCGGTGCGGCTCGGCTCCGCAGCCGCCGTCGCGGAGGCGGCGCCGGCGCGCCTGCCGCGCTGAGCTCGTCCCGCCGCGCGTCAGGTCAGCCGTGCCGCCACTCGACGACGTCGCCGTCCTGCATCACGTACTCCTTGCCCTCGATGCGGGCCCGGCCGCGGGCGCGGGCCTCGGCGACCGAGCCGGCCGCGACGAGGTCCTCGAAGCCGATGACCTCGGCCTTCACGAACTTCTTCTCGAAGTCGGAGTGGATGACGCCGGCCGCCTCCGGAGCGTGCGCGCCGCGGCGGATCGTCCACGCCCGGGACTCCTTCGGCCCCGCCGTGAGGTAGGTCTGCAGCCCGAGGGTGTCGAAGCCGACGCGGGCGAGCTGGTCGAGCCCGCTCTCGGTCTGGCCGGTCGACGCGAGCAGCTCGGCCGCGTCCTCCGGGTCGAGGTCGATGAGCTCGCTCTCGATCTTCGCGTCGAGGAACACGGCGGGCGCCGGCGCGACGAGTGCGGCCAGCTCGGCCCTGCGCGTCTCGTCCGTGAGCACCGCCTCGTCCACGTTGAAGACGAACAGCGCGGGCTTCGCGGTGAGCAGCCCGAGGTCCTTGATCGGCGTGAGGTCGATGCCGGCGGCCGTGAGGCGGGTGCCCGCGTTCAGGGCGGCCTGCGCCGCGCGGATCGTGTCGAGCACCTCCTGCGGCGTGCGCCGGCCGCGCACCTCCTTCTCCACCCGCTGCTCGGCGCGCTCGAGCGTCTGCAGGTCGGCGAGGATCAGCTCGGTGCCGATGGTCTCGAGGTCGCCCTTCGGGTCGACGGCGCCCGCGACGTGCACGACGTCGGGGTCGGCGAAGCCGCGGACCACCTCGGCGATCGCATCGGCCTCACGGATGTTCGCGAGGAACTGGTTGCCGAGTCCCTCCCCCTCGCTCGCACCCTTCACGATCCCGGCGATGTCGACGAACGAGACCGCGGCCGGCACGAGCCGCTCGGAGGCGAACAGCTCGCCGAGCACCTGGAGCCGCGGGTCCGGCAGGTCGACCACCCCCACGTTCGGCTCGATCGTCGCGAACGGGTAGTTCGCCGCGAGCACGGTGTTGCGGGTGAGCGCGTTGAAGAGGGTCGACTTGCCGACGTTCGGCAGGCCGACGATGCCGATGGTGAGTGCCACGGGCGTCAACCGTAGTTCGCGCGAGCGCGGCCGCCCGCGCGGTGTCGGAGGGCGCTGGCAGCATCCCGGCCGTGCCGTTGGACTTCGCCGCTGTCGACTTCGAGACCGCGGGGCCGTCCAGTGCATCCGCCTGCTCCGTCGGGGTGGTGACGGTCGAGGACGGCGTGGTCACGGACCGCGTCGGCTGGCTCATCCGGCCGCCCGCGGGGCACGACGTGTTCAGCGAGTGGAACATCCGCATCCACGGCATCACGCCCGACCGCGTCGTCGGCGCCGCCGAGTGGGCCTCGCAGCTCGACGACCTGCTGCTCGCGTTCGGCGACCTGCCCGTCGTCGCGCACAACGCCCGCTTCGACATGGGGGTGATCCGGGCGGCCTGCTTCGCCACGGGCACGCAGACGCCGGCGCTCGACTACTTCTGCAGCCTGCAGATCGCGCGCAGCACCTACTCGCTCGACTCCTACCGACTCCCGGTCGCCGCGATGGCGGCGGGCTTCGAGGACTTCCCCCACCACGACGCCCTCGCCGACGCCGAGGCGTGCGCGGCCATCGTCGTGCACGCCGCGCGCCGCCACGGGGCGTCGAGCGTGCACGAGCTGCTCGCTGCGGTCGGCTCGGCGCTCACCCGGCTGACGCCGCTCGACCGCGAGCCGCGGCCGGTCGTCTTCGCCTGATCGCACCGCTCGCCGCCGCGCGGCCGGAGCCGCGGCGCTGTCGGAGCCGGATGGGAGCGTCCTCCGCGTGACACCGCTCCTGCTGCTGCTCGCCCTCGTCGCCGGCGCCGGTGCGGGCGCACTCGCCGCGACCGCGCGCCTCGCGCGCACCCGCCAGGACCCACGGCTCGTGCAGGCGCGGCACGAGGCCGATCTGCTGCGCGTCCGCACCGACGAGGCGCAGCAGCGCGCCGGCCTCGAGGCCGAGATCGCCGCGCTCGAGGCGACGATCGGCGGCCTGCGGCACCAGCTCGCCGACACGAGCGAGCGGCAGCGCGAGCAGGCCGAGCGCGAGCGGCAGGAGGCGCGCGTGCTGCAGGCGCTCGCGCCGGTGCAGGAGACGCTACGCGGCATGCAGACGAAGGTGAGCGAGCTCGAGCAGCAGCGCGCCGCGCAGTACGGCGCGCTCGAGCAGCAGCTCACGGCGGCCCGCACCTCGACCGAGCAGGTGCGCGCCACCGCCGAGTCGCTCGCCGCGGCGCTGAAGAGCAACTCGGTGCGCGGCGCGTGGGGCGAGGCCCAGCTGCGGCGCCTCGTCGAGGCCGCGGGCCTCACGAACCGGGTCGACTTCGACCTGCAGGTCTCGACCCGCAGCGACGACGGCGTCCGGCGTCCCGACCTCGTCGTGCGCCTGCCCGAGGGCAAGTGCATCGCGGTCGACGCGAAGGTGCCGCTCGCCGCATTCCTCGAGGCCAGCGAGATCCCCGCGGGTGCCCCGGGCGCCGAGGGCGCACGCCGTGAGGCGCTGCTGCAGGAGCACGTGAAGGCGGTGCGGGCGCACATCGACGCGCTCGCGGCGAAGGGCTACTGGACCGACTTCACGAGCCCCGAGTTCGTCGTCGCGTTCCTGCCGAGCGAGTCGCTGCTCTCGTCGGCGCTCGCCGCCGACCCGTCGCTGCTCGACTACGCCTTCGGCAAGCGCGTCGCGCTCGCCTCGCCGGTCAACCTCTGGGCCGTGCTGCGCACCGTCGCGTTCACCTGGACGCAGCAGGCCCTGACCGAGGACGCGCAGCGGCTCTTCACGCTGTCCCGCACGCTCTACGACCGCATCGGCGTGCTCGCCGGCAAGGCGGAGAAGCTGCGCGGCGCGCTCGAGCGGTCCGTCGGCGCCTACAACGAGTTCGTCGGCACGCTCGAGACGCGGGTGCTCGTCACCGCGCGGCAGATCGGCCGGATGGACCAGACCGCCGTGCTGCCCGAGCCGTCGCCGATCGACACGGTGCCGCGCCCGCTCACGGCGCCCGAGCTGGTCGAGGAGCGCCCGCGCCTCAGCGCCGTCGACTAGCCCGTCGGACGGATTCCGGGCGGGTTCCGACGAAGCGGGCGCGAGACGACGCCCGGATGTCGGAAGTCGCCCGGTCCTCGTGCGTGAGACCGTCCGTCAGAACCAGCGCGAGGCGAGGTGCTCCGACTGGATGCGGCGCAGCGTGCCCGACTTCGAGCGCAGCACGACCGACTCGGTGCGGATGATCGGCCCCTTGCGCCGCACGCCCTCGACGAGGCCGCCGTCGGTGACGCCGGTGGCGACGAACATCGTGTTGTCGGAGGCGACGAGGCCGCCGGCGTCGTAGACGCGCTCGAGGTCGAGCCCGGCGGCGCGGCCCTTCTCGGCCTCCGCTTCGTCCTTCGGCGCGAGCCGCGCCTCGATGAAGCCGCCGAGCGCCTTGATCGCGCACGCCGTCACGACCGCCTCCGGGCTGCCGCCGATGCCGGCGCACATGTCGATGCGGGTCTCGTAGCGCGCCGCGTTGATGCCGCCGGCGACGTCGCCGTCGAGCAGCATGCGGGTGCCCGCACCGGCGCTGCGGATCTCGTCGATGAGGCCCTCGTGCCGCGGCCGGTCGAGCACCGCGACGATGATCTCGCCGACGTCCTTGCCCTTCGCCCTCGCGAGCTCGCGGATGTTGTCACCGACCGACTGCTCGAGGGAGCAGACCCCGATGCCGTGATGATCGGTGACGAGCTTGTCCATGTAGAAGACGCTCGAGGCGTCGAGCATCGTGCCGCGGTCCGAGACCGCGATCATCGACAGCGCGTTCTGCCGGCCCTGCGCCGTCATGCTGGTGCCGTCGATCGGGTCGACCGCCACGTCGGTGTGCGGGCCGCTGCCGTCGCCGACGTGCTCGCCGTTGAAGAGCATGGGGGCGCGGTCCTTCTCCCCCTCGCCGATCACGACGACGCCGTCGAAGTGCACCGTGCGCAGGAACGCGCGCATCGCGTCGACCGCGGCGCCGTCGGCGGCGAGCTTGTCGCCCTTGCCGATGAACGGCACCGCCCGGATCGCCGCCGCCTCGGTCGCGCGGACCAGCTCGAGCGCGAGGTTGCGGTCCGGCTCGTTCAGCAGGGTGGTGTCGGTCGCCATGTGCGCCTCCCGGGGCTCGATGCGTGCTGAACGCTACCCGGGACCGGTCCGGACGCGCTCAGTACACTCCTCGAAGGCCGACCCGAAGGAGCGCCCCATGCCCGTTGCGACCCCCGAGCAGTACGCCGAGATGCTCGACCGGGCGAAGTCGGGCGGCTTCGCCTACCCGGCCGTCAACGTCTCGTCGTCGCAGACGATCAACGCCGTGCTGCAGGGCTTCACCGAGGCGGGCTCCGACGGCATCATCCAGGTCACGACCGGCGGCGCCGACTACTTCGCGGGGCACACGGTGAAGAACCGCGCGGCCGGCGCGCTCGCGATGGCGCGCTTCACCACCGAGGTGGCGAAGAACTACCCCGTCACCGTCGCCCTGCACACCGACCACTGCCCCAAGCCC
Organism: Amnibacterium sp. CER49; assembly: GCF_029846255.1. GTDB lineage: Bacteria > Actinomycetota > Actinomycetes > Actinomycetales > Microbacteriaceae > Amnibacterium. The sequence goes on from NZ_JARVWQ010000002.1 coordinate 1,162,280, forward strand.
GCGCTCGAGGACTTCGTGCTGCCGCTGCTCGCCGCGTCCGAGGAGGAGGTGAAGGCGGGTCGCCCGCCGATCTTCCAGTCGCACATGTGGGACGGCTCGGCGGTGCCCCTCGACGAGAACATCGCGATCGCGAAGGACCTGCTCCCCCGGCTGAAGGCGATCTCCGCGATCCTCGAGGTCGAGATCGGCGTCGTCGGCGGCGAGGAGGACGGCGTCAAGCACGAGGGCACGAACGAGGCGCTCTACACGACCCTCGGCGACGTCGAGAAGGTCGTCGATGCGCTCGGGCTCGGCGAGAACGGCCGCTACATCGCCGCGCTGACGTTCGGGAACGTGCACGGCGTCTACAAGCCGGGCAACGTGAAGCTGCGCCCCGAGCTGCTCGGCGAGATCCAGTCGGGCCTCGCCGAGAAGTACGGCCACGGCCCGAAGCCGCTCGAGCTCGTCTTCCACGGCGGGTCCGGCTCGACGTCCGAGGAGATCGCCGAGGCGGTGGGCAACGGCGTCGTGAAGATGAACATCGACACCGACACCCAGTACGCCTTCACGCGCTCGATCGCCGGGACGATGTTCACGAACTACGACGGCGTGCTCAAGGTCGACGGCGAGGTCGGCAACAAGAAGATCTACGACCCCAGGGCCTGGGGCAAGATCGCCGAGACCGCCATGGCGAAGCGCGTGGTCGAGGCCGCGCAGCAGCTCGGCTCCGCCGGCAGGTCGCAGTCGTAGCGGCTGCGCCGTCGGTCACCCGCCCCGGGCAGCGGCCCCGATCGCCGGGTCGCCGAGCACCGCGACGGTCACGAACGCGATCGTGAGCACGAGGTTCGCGCCGGCGGCTGCCAGCGGGATCCAGAACGCGGTCCGGTGCTGCCGGATGCGCGGCACGGAGAAGCCGATCGCCGCCACGAGGAGCGCCGTCGACTCGACGGCGATCGCCCAGCCCATCGCGGTGGCGAGCCCGTCGTTCGTGTAGTGGCCGCGGCCCAGCTGGACGAGGGCGGCGTCGAGGGTCGCGGCCAGGGTCCGAGCCGTCGCCACCGTCTGGGTGACGCGGAGCACGCCGGCGATGAGCAGGGCGACGGTGACCGGGGCGTCCCAGGCCGGCGTGCGCCGGGCGCCGCCCGCCGGGGCGGTCACGTCAGGCGGACCGGCCGCCGAGCGCCCGCGGGTCGCGGGCGCCGGTGGCGTCGCGCCGCAGCTCGCGCGGCAGCGAGAAGACGAGGTCCTCCTCGGCGGTGCGCACCTCGTCGACCGTGCCGTAGCCCGCCTCGGCGAGCCGCTCGAGCAGGCCCTGCACGAGCCGCTCGGGCACGCTCGCCCCGCTCGTCACCCCGACCGTCGTGACGCCCTCGAGCCACGCGGGGTCGAGCTCGCCGGCGTCGTCGACCCGGTGCGCGGCGGTCGCGCCGTGCTCGAGCGCGACCTCGACGAGCCGCACCGAGTTCGACGAGTTCGCGCTGCCGACCACCACGACGAGGTCGGCGTCGCGGGCGATCTTCTTCACCGCGACCTGCCGGTTCTGCGTGGCGTAGCAGATGTCGTCCGACGGCGGGTCGGCGAGGTGCGGGAAGCGCGCGCGCAGCCGGCGGACCGTCTCCATGGTCTCGTCGACCGACAGCGTGGTCTGCGACAACCAGACGAGCTTCTCCGGGTCGCGCACCTCGACGGTGTCGGCCTCGTCGGGCGACCCGACGAGCGTGATGCGCTCGGGCGCCTCGCCGCTCGTGCCCTCGACCTCCTCGTGGCCGCGGTGGCCGATGAGGAGGATCTCGTAGTCGTCGCGGGCGAAGCGCACGGCCTCGCGGTGCACCTTCGTGACGAGCGGACAGGTCGCGTCGATGGCCCGGAGCCCGCGCTCGGCGGCGTCGCGCACGACCGAGGGGGCGACGCCGTGCGCGCTGAAGACGACGTGCGAGCCCTCGGGCACCTCGTCGACCTCGTCGACGAAGACGGCCCCCTGCTGCTCGAGCCGGCGCACCACGTGCACGTTGTGCACGATCTGCTTGCGCACGTACACGGGCGAGCCGTAGCGCTCGAGCGCCTTCTCGACGGCGATCACCGCGCGGTCGACGCCGGCGCAGTACCCGCGCGGGGCGGCCAGCAGCACCCGCTTCGATCCGATGACGGACCCGTCGGCTACCGTGGGGCGCTCGCGGGGGGCCGCGGGCGCTTCGAGCTCGACCGGCGTTCCCATGCGGGCGATTCTAGGAGCAGCGGATATGGCGGACGGCGTGGGGACCGCGGATCAGCCGTGGCCCGTCGGGGTGCTCGGCGAGAAGCTGCGGGGCTGGATCGACCGGCTCGGGCAGGTGTGGGTCGAGGGCGAGATCACCCAGTGGGGACCGCGCGGGCAGAACGTCTACGGCAAGCTCAAGGACCTCGAGCGCGACGTGACGATCTCGTTCCAGGTCTGGTCGTCCGTGCGCGCGAAGCTCCCCGCCGACCTGAAGCAGGGCGACCGCGTGATCGCCCTCGTGAAGCCCGACTACTGGCTCAAGGGCGGCACGCTCAGCATGCAGGTGTTCGCGATGCGGCACGTCGGGCTCGGCGACCTGCTCGAGCGGCTCGAGCAGCTCCGGCGCACGCTCGCCGCCGAGGGCCTCTTCGACCCGGCTCGCAAGAAGCGGCTGCCGTTCCTGCCGACCCGCATCGGCCTCATCACGGGCAAGGACTCGGACGCCGAGAAGGACGTGCTGAAGAACGCCCGGCTGCGCTGGCCGGGCGTCGTGTTCGAGGTGCGCCACACCGCCGTCCAGGGCGACCGCACGGTCCACGAGGTCGTGAAGGCCCTCGCCGAGCTCGACGCGCACCCCGAGGTCGACGTCATCGTGATCGCCCGCGGCGGCGGCGACTTCCAGAACCTGCTCGCGTTCAGCGACGAGCGCCTCGTCCGCGCGGCCGCGGCCGCGTCGACGCCGATCGTGAGCGCGATCGGGCACGAGGCCGATCGGCCGCTGCTCGACGAGGTCGCCGACCTGCGCGCCTCCACCCCCACGGACGCGGCGAAGCGCGTCGTGCCGGACGTCACCGAGGAGCTCGACCGCGTGGGGCAGTGCCGTGCGCGCATGTTCTCGCGGGTCGCGCACACGGTCGGCCACGAGGTGGACCGCATCGCCGCGCTGCGCGCCCGTCGCGTGCTCAGCGACGGGGCCTGGATCGTGACGAGCCGTGAGGACGAGCTGACCCGCTACGTCGCCCGTGGCGCCGAGCTCGTCGAGCGCTGCCTCGGCGACGCGGGCGCCCGGCTCGCCGAGGCGCGCGGGCACCTGCGCGCGCTGTCGCCGCTGCGCACGCTCGAGCGCGGGTACGCCATCGTGCTCGGCGACGGCGGCGCCGCCCTGCGCAGCACCGCCGACGCCCCCGCCGGCACCGCGCTCACCGTCCGCGTGACGGACGGCGCCATCGCGGCCACGAGCGACGGACCCGTCGGCACCCGCGGTCGCCGGGAGGAGGCCGCGCCCGAGGTCGTCGGAGCCCGCTCGTAGAATTCGGCGCATGAGCGACACGGCCCACCCGACCGCAACCGGCGCCGCCACGCTGCGAGGCGGCGCCATGCCCGCCGACCCCGGGCACGACGACATCGAGGGCCTGACCACTGCTGCGCTCTTCGACGACATCGAGACGATGTCGTACGAGCAGGCGCGCGACGAGCTCGTCGCCGTCGTCGACCGGCTCGAGCGCGGCGGCAGCACGCTCGAGGAGTCGCTCGCGCTCTGGGAGCGCGGCGAGGCGCTCGCCGCCCGGTGCGAGCGCTGGCTCGTCGGCGCCCGCGCGCGCCTCGACCAGGCGCGCGGGCCCGCCGCCGAGGCGTGAGCGACGCGGGGCCCCGCGTCGACACGGCGCCGGGGCGGCCCGAGACGCCGGACGAGCGGGATCGGCGTCAGGCCGAGGCGCGCCGGCTGCGGCGCGCTCGCCAGAACGTGCGCAACCTCGCGGCGTCGCTCGCGGTCTGCATCGGCATCGTCGTCGCCGTCGTCCTGCTCGTGCCCCGCGGCACCGCGCCGGCCACGGCCGCGGTCGACTACCGCTCCCTCGCCGCGCAGTCCGAGGACACCGCGGGGCAGCCGCTGCTCGCCCCCGTCGTGCCCGCGTCCTGGCGGGCCAACGCCGCCGAGCTGCGGCAGACCGACGGCGTGACGTCGTGGTACGTCGGCTTCGTCACCGACGAGCAGCAGTACCTCGCCTACAGCGAGGGCATCGGCGGCAACCGCACGTGGCTGAACGACACGCTCGCCTCCGCCCCTGCCGGCGGCACGACGCAGGTGGGCGGCCTCACGTGGCGCGTCTACGACCAGCGCGACCTCGGCCAGGGCGCGGGCAACGTCGCGTACGCGCTCGCGACCCGCATCGGCACCACCTATCTCGCCGTCTACGGCACCGCCTCGGCCGCGCAGGCGCGCTCGTTCGCGTCCAGCCTCGCGGCCGAGGCGACGAAGCGGCACCTCCCCGGGAAGGACGCACCCGCATGAGCACCATGAGCCCCGAGCAGGCCTGGCGCGAGCTGGCCGACGGCAACGAGCGGTTCCTGTCGGGGGCCGCGCTGCATCCCCGCCAGGACGCCGAGCGGCGCCACGAGCTGGCGACGGTGCAGGTGCCGAAGGCCACGTTCTTCGGCTGCAGCGACTCCCGCCTCGCGGCCGAGATCATCTTCGACCAGGGCATCGGCGACCTGTTCGTGGTCCGCAACGCCGGGCAGGTGGTGTCCGACGCCGCGGTCGCGTCGCTCGAGTACGCGGTCGCCGTGCTCGGCGTCCCGCTCGTCGTGGTGCTCGCCCACGACCGCTGCGGCGCGGTGCAGGCCGCCATCGACAACGCGGCACCCGACGGCTCGGCGCTGCCGCCGCGCATCGCGCAGCATGTGGCACCCATCCGCCCGGCGGTCGAGTCCGTGCTGAGCCGCACCGGCGGGGCCGATCCCGACGCCGTCGGGCGTGAGCACCTGCAGCGCACCGTCACCGATCTCGTGGCGTTCTCCGAGCTGCTCTCCGCCGCGGTGGCCGACGGTAGCCTGGCGATCGTCGGTGCGCAGTACCGATTGACCGAGGGCCGCGTCGAGCGGATCGCCGCGATCGGCCTGGTCTGACCGCGCCGCTCCTCGGATCCGCACGAGGCGAAGGAGTCCGCAGCATGGCGCGTCCCGGTGGCACCGGCGAGTACCGCATCGAGCACGACACGATGGGCGAGGTGCGCGTGCCCGCCGACGCCCTCTACGCCGCGCAGACGCAGCGGGCGGTCGAGAACTTCCCCGTGTCGGGCGCCGGGCTCGAGGCGGCGCAGGTCGTCGCGCTGGCGCGCATCAAGCGCGCGGCCGCGATCGTCAACGGCGAGCTCGGGGTGCTGCAGCAGGACGTGGTCGACGCCGTCGTCGGCGCGGCGGACGAGGTCATCGGCGGGCAGCACCTCGACCAGTTCCCGGTCGACGTGTACCAGACCGGCAGCGGCACCTCCTCGAACATGAACATGAACGAGGTGCTCGCCGCGCTCGCGACGCAGCGCCTCGGGCGCCCCGTGCACCCGAACGACGCGGTGAACGCGTCGCAGTCGTCGAACGACGTCTTCCCGACCTCGGTGCACGTCGCCGCGACCGAGGCGGTGCTCACGGACCTCGTCCCCGCCCTCGAGCACCTCGCGGCCGCGCTCGAGCGCAAGGCGCAGGAGTGGGCGACGACCGTCAAGGCGGGCCGCACGCACCTCATGGACGCGACGCCCGTGACGCTCGGGCAGGAGTTCGGCGGGTACGCCCGGCAGATCCGCCTCGGCGTCGAGCGGGTCCGCGGCGCGGTCCCGCGGCTCGCCGAGGTGCCGCTCGGCGGCACCGCCACCGGTACGGGGATCAACACCCCGAAGGGCTTCTCCGAGCGCGTCATCGCCGTGCTCGCCGAGACGACCGGCCTGCCGATCACGGAGGCCGCCGACCACTTCGAGGCGCAGGGCGCGCGCGACGGCCTGGTCGAGGCGTCCGGCGCGCTGCGCGTGCTCGCCGTGAGCCTCACGAAGATCTGCAACGACCTGCGCTGGATGGGCTCCGGCCCGAACGCGGGCCTCGGCGAGCTGCACATCCCCGACCTGCAGCCCGGCTCGTCGATCATGCCCGGCAAGGTGAACCCCGTGATCCCGGAGGCGACCCTCATGGTCGCGGCGCGGGTCATCGGCAACGACGCGACCATCGCCTGGGCCGGCGCCTCCGGCATCTTCGAGCTGAACGTCGCGATCCCGGTCATGGGCACGGCTCTGCTCGAGTCGGTGCGGCTGCTCGCGAACGTGTCGCGCCTGCTCGCCGACAAGGTCGTCGACGGGCTCACCGCGAACGTCGAGCGGGCCCGCGCCCTCGCCGAGTCGTCGCCCTCGATCGTCACGCCGCTGAACCGCGTCATCGGCTACGAGGCGGCCGCCAAGGTCGCGAAGCACGCGGTCGCGCAGGGGCTCACGATCCGCCAGGCGGTGGTCGATCTCGGCTTCGTCGAGCGGGGCGAGGTCAGCGAGGAGCAGCTCGACCGCGCCCTCGACGTGCTCTCGATGACGCACCCGGGCTGAGCCGAGGCCTGAGGGGCCGGCTGCGCCGAGAGCGGCGTGGCCGGCCCCTCAGCCGTCAGCCCGCGGTGCTCCTCGCCATCGCCGAGAGGATCTCGTAGGCGACGTGCGAGGCGGCGACCGCCGTCACCTGCGCGTGGTCGTACGCCGGGGCCACCTCGACGACGTCGGCGCCGACGAGCGGCACCTCGGCGAGCGCGCGCAGCAGGCGGAGCAGCTCGCGGCTCGTGAGTCCGCCCGCCTCGGGCGTGCCGGTGCCGGGGGCGTGGGCCGGGTCGAGCACGTCGATGTCGACCGACACGTACACCGGGCCGTCGCCGAGCCGGCGGAGCATCCGGGCCAGGGCCGTGGCGACCCCCTCCTCCTCGACGTCGACGCTCGAGATCACGGCGAAGCCGAGCCGCTCGTCGTCGCGGAGGTCCTGCCGGTCGTAGAGCGGCCCGCGGATCCCGACGTGCAGGCTGCGCCGCTGGTCGATCAGCCCCTCCTCCGAGGCGCGACGGAACGGCGTGCCGTGCGTCACGGGCGCGCCGAAGTAGGTGTCCCAGGTGTCGAGGTGGGCGTCGAAGTGCACGACGGCGACCGGCCCGTGCCGCTTCGCGACGGACCGGAGCAGCGGCAGCGCGATCGTGTGGTCGCCGCCGATCGTGAGCAGCCTCGTCCCACCCTCGGTGAGCGCGGTGGCGGCCCGCTCGACGTCCGCGACGGCCTCCGTGATGTCGAAGGGGTTCACCGCGATGTCACCGGCATCGGCGACCTGCTGCACGGCGAACGGCGAGACGTCCTGCGCCGGGTTGTAGGGGCGCAGCAGCCGCGACGCCTCGCGCACGTGCGCCGGCCCGAACCGGGCGCCCGGACGGTAGCTCACCCCGCTGTCGAAGGGCACGCCGACGACCGCGACGTCGGCGTGGCCGACGTCCTCGAGGCGCGGCAGCCGCGCGAAGGTCGCGATGCCCGCGAAGCGCGGCGACCGGCTCGCGTCCGCGGGTCCGATCGGCTCCGTCATGAGTCCCCCTCCGGGTCCGGTCGCGGCGACAGGTGCTCGTGCACCGCGACGAAGCGTCCGTCCCGTCGTTCGAAGACGATGGTCTCCCGCTCGTGCACGGTCTCGCGCACGCCGCCGAGCTCGACGTCGGTGTCGACGTCGTGCACGAACACCGCGGCGTCGCCGAGCATCAGGACCTCGGCGGCGCTGCTCGTGCAGCCGTGCACGCGGAAGCCGTCCTCCCGCTCCCAGCGCGCCCAGAGCCGCTCGTAGGCGGCGCGGTCGGGCAGGCGCTCCGGCGACGTGTGGAAGACGAACGACGCCTCCGGCGCGAAGCAGGCGAAGTAGGCGTGCGTGTCGTGCGCGGCGAACGCCTCGACGAGCGCGGCCGCGGCGTCGCGCACCTCGGCCTCGGCGCCCTGCGGCTCAGCCAACGGTCTTCGCCCGCCGGGCGGCCGCGCGAGCGGCGGCGGAGGAGTGGTCCTGCACGATCGGGGTCGGCGTCCCGTGCCGGCTCGGCACGAGACGCGGCCCCTCGGGCCCGAAGCAGTACTCGGGCTCCGGGAAGAGCCAGAGCGCAGCGAGGTAGACGACCGCCGCGGTGACGATGCCGGAGAGCAGACTGAGGTCGATGCCGCCCGCGAGGTCGCGGAACGGGCCCGTGACGATCGGCGGGTAGTTCGAGAACAGCAGGCCGACGATCGCGGCGACGATCCAGGCACCGAGGCCGCGCCAGTTCACGCCCCTGGTGAACCAGTACCGGCCCCCGGTCTCACCACGGTTGAACACCTGCAGGTCGCGCTCGTCGTACCAGCCGCGGTGCGTGAAGTAGGCGATCGCGAGGATGATCATCCACGGGGTGGTGGTCACGACGATCGCGCCGACGAAGGCGTTCACGGCGCCGAGGAGGTCGAACACGAGGCGGCCGATGAGGATGAAGGCGAACGCCAGGACACCGATGCCGATCGTGGCCTGCACGCGGGTGAAGTGCGGGAACACCGACGAGAAGTCGAGGCCCGTGCCGTAGAGCGACGTGGTGCCGGTCGAGAGGCCGCCGATGAACGCGACGACGATGAGCACGATCGCGTACCAGAGCGGCGAGGCCTGCACGAGGCCGACCACGTAGTCGACCTTGCCCGAGACGAGCGTCGCGGTCGCGACGCCGAACAGGAACGGGATGAGCGAGGCGCCCTGCCCGAGCAGGGTCGCTCCGACCAGCCTGCCGGTGGGGGTGCCCTTCGGGATGTAGCGCGCCCAGTCGCCGAGGAAGGCGCCGAACGAGATCGGGTTGCTCATGACGATGAGCGCCGCGAGGATGAACGTCGGCCAGAAGCCGCCGAGCGCGTAGTGCGACGGCCCCGGGTCGTACCCCGCGTCGAACGTGCCGGCGAAGGCGACGATCGCGAGCAGGAACAGCACCGTGTTCGCGATCACGGCGACCTTGTTCACGAAGAGCATGAACTGGTAGCCGTAGACGACGACCACGATGACGACCGCGCCGATCAGGGCGTAGAGCACCGAGCGCAGCAGCGGCGAGTCGGGCACGCCGGCGAGGCGGTTCAGGGCTCCCACGATCGCGTCGCCGCTCACCCAGACCGAGATCGAGTAGAACGCGATCGCGGTGAGCAGCGAGAGGAACGAGCCGACCACGCGGCCGCGCACCCCGACGTGCGCGCCGGACGAGACCGCGTTGTTCGTGCCGGTCCGCGGGCCGAACAGGCCCATCGGCGCGAGGATCAGCGCACCGACGACCACACCGAGCACGGTCGCGAGCACCGCCTGCCAGAACGACAGGCCGAGCGCGATCGGGAACGTACCGAGCAGGACGGTGGCGAACGTGTTCGCGCCGCCGAACTGGATGCGGAACAGGTCGAGCGGTCCGGAGGTGCGCTCGGCGGCGGGGATCGTGTCGACGCCGTGCTGCTCCACGTCGGTGATGCGCGGCGGCGGCGCTTGCAGGGGGACGGCGGGAGCCTCGTTGCTCATGTGGGCCTCTCTCATGCTGGACGGTCGGCAGGGAGCGTAGCGGGAAGGTGACCAGCAGGCGATACTTTTCCTCCGTGAGGATACTTCGCGTCGTCGATCTCTCGATCCCCGTCGATGCAGCGGTGCAGACCTACCCGGGCGATCCGGCCCTCGAGTTCCTGCCGCACAGCACCGTGGAGCGCGACGGCTTCAACCTGCTCGCAGTGCACATGGGCACGCAGACCGGCACGCACGTCGATGCCCCCTTCCACTTCGAGGACGACGCCCCGACCATCGAGCAGGTGCCGCTCTCGACCTTCCTCGGGCCGGCCGTCGTCGCCGACGTGCAGGACGTCGGTGCGCGCGCCCCGATCACGACGATGCACCTCGCGGACGTCCTCCCCCGCGTCGGGCCGGGCTCGATCGTGCTGCTGCACACGGGCTGGGACCGCCACCGCGGCACCGACGCCTACTTCGACCACCCCTACCTCGACGACGCCGCGTGCGCGGCGCTGCTCGACGCCGGCGTGCGGGCGATCGGCATCGACGCGATCAACCTCGACGAGACGCCCGACGACGACCATCCGGGCGTCGGCTTCCCCGTGCACCACCGCATCGCCCGGGCCGGCGGGGTCATCTGCGAGAACCTCACGAACCTCGGAAGCATCGACTTCGACGATGCGATCGTGTCGCTACTGCCGCTCGCCTTCCAGGGCACCGACGGCGCCCCCGTGCGCGCCGTCGCCTTCCAGGTGGGGTGAGCCGGCGCCTGCCGGTCAGCCCGAGCCGCTCCACGCGGCGGGCGCGAGCACCCAGACGAGCTCGGTGCGGCCCTCGGCGACGTTCGTCCAGCTGTGCGGGTCGCGGCCCGCGAAGGTGAGCGAGTCGCCCGCCGTGAGCGCCACCTCCTCGGTGGCGAAGCGCAGCCGCACCGCCCCCGAGAGCACGTGGACGACCTCGGCCTCGCTGCTCATCGTGTAGAGGTCGGGGCCGCCGGAGGCGCCCGGCTCGAGCGTCGAGCGGATCACCTGCACACGCGGCTCGGAGCGGGCGCTGACGAGCCGCTCCACGACCCCGACGCCGCCGAGGTTGATGCGCGGCGCGTCGGCGAGCCGGACCACGGCGCGCTCGGGCGCCTCGAAGAGCCGGCCGACCGGCAGCGAGAGCACCTCGCAGAGCATGATCAGCGTGACGACGCTCGGCGAGGTCTCGTCACGCTCGACGCGGCTGATGAAGCCCTTCGTGAGCCCGGTCGCCTCGGCGACGTGCGCGATCGTCATGCCCTGGGCGTGCCGCGTGGCCCGGAGCTTCGCGCCGATGGCGAGTCGCTGCTGGGACGGCTCGGGCAGGACGGATGGGATGAGGGGCTCCAGGTTCGACGGCTCCGTGAGGGCGCACGGCCCCTCATCCTCGGCAGAAGCGCCGCCCGGTCGCAACCACGCGAACGGGCGGCGCCGCTGCTCTGCTAGAGCTCGTTCGACTCGAGCAGGTCGGTGACGAGCGCCGCGATGGCGCTGCGCTCCGACCGGGTGAGGGTGACGTGACCGAACAGCGGGTGCCCCTTCAACGTCTCGATGACGCTCGCGACGCCGTCGTAGCGGCCGACGCGGAGGTTGTCGCGCTGCGCGACGTCGTGCGTGAGCACCACCCGCGAGTTCTGGCCGATGCGGGAGAGCACCGTGAGCAGCACGTTGCGTTCGAGCGACTGCGCCTCGTCGACGATGACGAACGCGTCGTGCAGGCTGCGACCGCGGATGTGGGTGAGCGGCAGCACCTCGAGCACGCCGCGCTCGACCACCTCGTCGACGACGTTCGGCGAGACGACCGCGCCGAGGGTGTCGAACACCGCCTGGCCCCAGGGGCTCATCTTCTCGCCCGCGTCGCCGGGCAGGTACCCGAGATCCTGGCCGCCGACCGCGTAGAGGGGGCGGAAGACGAGGATGCGGCGGTGCTGCTGCCGCTCGAGCACGGCCTCGAGCCCGGCGCAGAGGGCGAGGGCGCTCTTGCCGGTGCCGGCGCGGCCGCCGAGCGAGACGATGCCGACCTCCGGGTCGAGCAGCAGGTCGATCGCGAGGCGCTGCTCGGCGCTGCGGCCGTGCAGCCCGAACACGTCGCGGTCGCCGCGGACGAGCCCCAGCTCGCCGCCGTGGCCGACCCGCGCCAGGGCGGAGCCGCGTTCGGAGGTGAGCACGACGCCCGTGTTCACGGGCAGGCCCTCGGCCTCGGGCGTGCGCAGCCGGTGCTCGTCGTAGAGGCGCGCCATGGCGTCGGCGCCGACCGCGACCTCGGCGACGCCCGTGTAGCCGGTGTCGACGGCGAGCTCGGCGCGGTACTCCTCGGCGTGCAGGCCGATCGACGACGCCTTGACGCGCATCGGCAGGTCCTTCGACACGACCGTGACGTCGAGCCCGTCGTTCGCGAGGTTCTGCGCCACCGCGAGGATGCGGGCGTCGTTGCCGCCGAGCTGCAGGCCGTTCGGCAGCACGCTCATGTTCGAGTGGTTCAGCTCGACGCGGAGCGACCCGCCGTCGCCGACCGGGACGGGGAAGTCGAGCCGTTCGTGCTGCACCCGCAGCTCGTCGAGGTTGCGGAGCGCCTGACGTGCGAAGTAGCCGATCTCGGGGTCGTTGCGCTTGCTCTCGAGCTCGGAGACCACGACGACCGGCAGCACGACCGCGTGCTCCGCGAAGCGGAACGGCGCCTTGGGGTCGGACAGCAGCACGGACGTGTCGAGCACGAAGGTGCGCTGGGCGGTGCGGGCCGGCGACGGCGCGGCCTGGGCGGGCGCGCCCTCGGTTCTGGTGGGGACTGCCTCGGGCACTTGGCCTCCTCGCCGCGCGGCACCGCCGCGGCTGCTTGAGGATGCGAGCCGGGCACGGGGCCCGGGCTCGGATCCGTACTGGTGCGGCACACGGTACGGCAGCCCTCGGACACGCGACGGAGCCGCGCCGCGCCTGTGGAGAGCGGCCTCAGCGGCCGTCCGCCTCGGGATCGCGCGCGCCCTCGGCCGCCTCTGCGACGAGGTAGGCGGCGACGCCGTCCTCGACGTTCGGCGGGATCACGTCGGTGGCCGCCTCGAGCACCGCGGCGTCGGCGTTCGCGACGGCGTGGGCCTCGTCGGCCTCCTCGAAGAGCGGCATGTCGTTCGGGCCGTCGCCGAAGGCCTCGACGCGGTCGAAGCCGGCCTCGCGCGCGACGCGCAGCACGGCCTCGGCCTTCGTCGCGGCCGCCGCGGTCACGTCGAGCACGGAGCGGTCGGGATCCGTCGCGCTCGGCTGGAACGCGAGCGCGCAGTCCTCCCCCGCCGGCGCCCCCTCGAGGGCGGCGACGAGCCGCTCGAGGGCGGCCGCGGGCCCGACGACGCTCACGAAGAAGGCGACCGAGGTGTCGACCTCGTCCCACCGCTCGACGGGCAGCAGCCGCGGGTCGCCGCGGCGCGCCTCGAGCCAGCGGGCGAGGCCCGACGGCTCGCCGCCCGGCACCCAGCTCATGCGCTCGCGGCCGTCCTGCAGCCAGAACACGACCGGCACGAGGCCGAGAGGCACTGCCTCCTCGAGCAGCGCGGGCACGGTCGCCGGCGCGAACAGCACCTGCCAGCGCCGCTCGCCCGTGTCCGGGTCGACGGCGAACGCACCGCTGTAGACGACCATCGGCAGCCGGATCGGCAGCTCGGCGATCGCGCGGCGCGCGGTGGCGTACGACCGTGCAGTCGCGACCGTGAAGGCGACGTCGCCGCGCTCGAGCAGGGCGCCGATGGTCGTGAGGGAGCGCTCGCTGATGCGGCCGTCGTCACCGAGCAGCGTGCCGTCGAGGTCGCTCACGTAGAGCGTGCGCGGGTCGCTCACCGCACCGCCCTCGTCGCCGCTTCGGCCTCGCGGAGCGCGGTGCGCAGCAGCAGGAGGGTCTCGTCGGTCGTGCCGGCGTGCGGGGCGACGCGCACCCGCCCCTGCCGCACGGTGACCGACACACCGGCGTTCAGCAGCGCGGCCGTGAGGGCCGTGAGCCGGTCCGGCCGCGGATCCACCACCACGATGCCGGCCCGGTCGGCCTCCGCGCGCGGTGAGACGACGTCGAGGCCGGCCTCGTCGGCGAGCTCGAGCACCCGGGCGACCCGCTCGGCGACGCGCGCCGCGATCACGGCCGGACCGGCCGCGGCGAGCTCGTCGAGCGCGGCGGCGAGCCGGGCCGCCGCGACGGGGTCGGGGAAGCCGATCTGCATGCCGGCGGCACCCGGCGCGGGCGGCGGCACCGCGTCCCAGACGAGGTCGGGCAAGCCGCCCACGTTCGACAGCACGGGCGTCAGCCGGTTCGCCGCGCGGTCGCTGAGCGCGAGGAAGCCCGAGCCGTGCCCGGCGCGGAGCCACTTCTGCCCGCCGCACGCGAGCACATCGGCCTCGGTCCACGGCAGCTCGACCGCACCCACCGCCTGCACCGCGTCGACGATCAGGAGGCGGTCGCCGATGACCTGCCGGATGCCCTCGAGATCGACGACGAAGCCGGTGCGGGCGTCGACGGCGTTCACCGCGACGGCCGTCGTCGTGCTCGTCAGCCGGTCGCGGACGGCGCCGGGCGTGACCCGGCCGTCGTCGGTGTCGAGCCAGATCGGCGCGGTGGCCTGTAGCGCCTCGGAGGCGCGGACCGCCGCCACCGGCAGGCTCGGGAACTCGGACGGGGCGACGAGTACACCGCCGGCGACCCCGAAGACGGCCTGCACGAGCCCCTGCGAGGTGTTCGGGCTGAACACGACCTGGTCGCGCCGGAAGCCGGTGACGGCCTCCACGGCCGCGCCGAGCCGGTCGACCGCGCCGTGCACCCGCTCGAGCGCGCCGGGCCGGGCCCGGCTGAGCGCCTCCTCCTGGGCGGCCGCCTCGGCCCGCACCGCGCGCGACGGCGGCCCGTAGGCCGCGAAGTCGAGGTAGCCGGGCTCCTCGCCGAAGCCGGCGAGGTAGTCCTGCAGCTCCACGTGGCCGACGGTAGCCACGGCTCCTGACACGCGGTCTCAGCCGCCGTAGCGGCGCTGGCGCTGCCCGTAGGCGCGCAGCGCGCGCAGGAAGTCGACCTCGCGAAGATCGGGCCCGAGCGCCTCGACGAAGTAGAACTCGCTGTGCGCGCTCTGCCAGAGCATGAAGTCCGACAGCCGCTGCTCCCCGGACGTGCGGATCACGAGGTCGGGATCGGGCTGGCCGCCCGTGTAGAGGTGCTGCTCGATGAGCGCCGGCGTGAGGCGGTCGGCGAGCTCGTCGAGCGTCCCGCCCTCGGCGGCGTGGGCGGCGACGATGCTCCGCATCGCGTCGGCGATCTCGGTGCGGCCGCCGTAGCCGACCGCGAGGTTGATGTGCAGCCCGCTCCGCGACGCGCTCGCCCGCTCGGCCTCGGTGAGCGCCGACTCGAGCGCCGGCGGCAGACCGGTCGCGGTGCCGACGTGCTGCACCTTCCACCGCCTGGCGAGGCTCGTCGCGAGGTCGCCGATGATGCGGAAGAGCGCCTCGAGCTCCTCGTCGGGCCGGCCCGTGAGGTTGTCGGTCGACAGCAGGTACAGCGTGATGACGGGGATGCCGAGGTCGTCGACCCAGCCGGCGAACTCGAGGATCTTGTCGGCACCCGCCCGGTGCCCGTGCGCCGCGGACTCGAGGCCGGCGAGACGGGCCCACCGCCGGTTGCCGTCGAGGATCATCGCGACGTGGTGCGGCAGCGGCGCCGACGCGAGCTGCCGGCGGAGCCGCCGCTGGTAGAGGCGGTAGGCGGGCATCCGTATCCGCTGCCCGCCGATCCGCATACGAGCACGCTAGTCCGCCCCGTCCCGCGACGAGCCGGGAGCGGGCCGCCGCCGGTACCCTCGACGCGATGGCGGGGACGGACGAGGAGCTGCACCGCGGGGGCCCGGTGGCCGCGCGGCCGCTCGGCGAGTCGCCGCGCACGGACCTGCCGCACCTGCCGCTCGTCGAGGAGTCGGGCAACGCTGCCCACGCCGAGCCGCGGCCGACGTGGCGGGGCTGGCTGCACCTCGGCACGACACCAGTCGCGCTCGTGCTCGGCATCGTGCTCGTCGCGCTCGCGGACGGCGCCGAGGCGAAGATCGCGAGCGCGGTCTTCGCGGTCACGTCGCTGCTGCTGTTCGGCAACTCGGCGCTCTACCACCGCGTCGACTGGTCACCGAAGGTGAAGCGGGCGCTGAAGCGCGTCGACCACGCGAACATCTTCCTGCTCATCGCCGGCACCTACACGCCGATGTCGCTGCTCGCGCTGCCGGGGGCGCCGGGGGTCGTGCTGCTCGCCGTGGTGTGGGGCGTCGCGCTCGTCGGCATCGGGTTCCGCGTCTTCTGGATCGGCGCGCCCCGCTGGCTCTACGTGCCGATCTACATCGGGCTCGGCTGGGCGGCCGTCATGGACTTCGGTCCGCTGTTCGCGAACGCGGCGCCGATGATGGTGCTGTTCCTCGTCGGCGGCGTGCTCTACACCCTCGGCGCGGTCGCGTACGCCGTGAAGCGGCCGAACCCGTTCCCGGGCCGCTTCGGCTTCCACGAGGTGTTCCACGCCTGCACGGTGCTCGCGTTCGCCTGCCACTGGGCGGCGACGCTGCTCATCGCGCTGCACCCGGTGCGCTGAGCCGGCGGCACCGGGGCGGTCAGCCCTGGTCGCGCTGCCGCTCCTCCTCGGCGATGCGCGCCTCGGCCTCGCCGCGGTAGCGGGCGCGGCGGATGCGACGGTTCATGTCGACGATGAGCAGCACGGTCGCGGCGGCGATGACGGCCATGGCGAGGAACCCGACGACGCCGGGCGTGACGACGTCGGCGTTGAACGACGGCGACGGCGACGGGGTGGGGGCGGCGAGCAGCATGCGGCGCGCCTCCTGCCCTCGAGAACGCCCGTACCATCGGGCAGCGCCGACTCTAGCCGAGCGGGAGGAGGGTCATGACGGGTTCCGCCGTGCGCCTCGACGACCGGTACGGCCGGGCACCGCGGCAGCGCCGGCGCGCGCTGCTGCCCGCCACGATCGTGGTCGGCGTGCTGCTCGTCGCGGCCGCCGCCTGGGCGGTCTGGACGGGCGTGGGCGGTGCGGGCGCCTCCACCGCGCTCTCGACCACCGGCTACACGATCCAGGGCGACCGCTCCGTGACGATCGGCTGGGTCGTCACGGGCGACGCCTCGCACGCCCTCGTCTGCGCCATCGAGGCCCAGGACGACAGCGGCTCGGTCCTCGGCCTCAAGGAGGTCGAGGTGCCAGTCACGGGCCGCGAGGACCGGTCCGGGACGACCACCGTGCTCGTGACGCGGAAGCCCACGACCGGCTTGATCGAGTCCTGCAGGCGCGCCTAACATCGCTTACCCGCTGCGCGGGTGCACCCGCGGGCCGCTTCGAGTGGAGTCCACCACCGGCCCGCCGTCCGCCCTCAGCGGGAGGCCGACCGTCGGCCCTTCCCGATACCGGAGAGATCGTCATGTCACAGGAAAGCGCCGTCACCTGGCTCACCCAGGAGGCCTTCGACCGCCTCTCGGCCGAGCTCGAGGAGCTGTCGGGCCCCGGCCGCACCGAGATCGCGAAGCGCATCGAGCAGGCCCGCGAGGAGGGCGACCTCCGCGAGAACGGCGGCTACCACGCGGCCAAGGAGGAGCAGGGCAAGATCGAGGCCCGCATCCGCCAGCTCACCCAGCTGCTGCGCACCGCCGAGGTGGGCGCCGCGCAGCCGAGCGACGGCCACGTCGCGCCGGGCACGGTCGTGACGGCGAGCATCGCGGGCAACGAGACCCGCTTCCTGCTCGGCAACCGCGAGATCGCGGGCGACTCCGATCTCGACGTCTACAGCGAGCAGAGCCCGCTCGGCCACGCCATCAACGGCGCGGCCGTCGGCGACACCGTCACCTACCAGGCCCCGAACGGCCGCGCCATCGAGGTGCGCATCGAGAAGGTCGAGCCCTACGAGGCCTGACGCCCGCGCCGGCACGCCCTTCGGCCCGGGGCGCCGATGACCGCGTGTAGGTACTTCGCCCTGGTGTAGGTACCGCGGTCGCGTGTCGCACCTACGCGAGAGCGGATCACCTACACGCGGTATTCGGCCGGGCGCGGGCTCAGACCACCTGCGGGGCGTAGCCCGCCTCGCGGAGGCGCTCGAGCACGCGGTCGCGGTGCTCCGCGCCGCGCGTCTCGACGCTGATGTCGATCAGCACCTCGCTGATCTGGAGGCCCGTGCCGCGGCGCGTGTGCAGCACCTCGACGACGTTCGCGTTCGCCTCGGCGATGAGCGCGGAGATGAGGGCGAGCTGGCCCGGCCGGTCCGGCAGCCCGATGCGCAGCGTGAGGTAGCGGTCGGAGGCCACGAGGCCGCGGCTGATCACCCGCTCCATCATGAGCGGGTCGATGTTGCCGCCCGAGAGCAGCACCACCGTGGGCCCGACGGCCTCGAAGCGGTGCGCGAGCAGGGCCGCGACGCCCACGGCGCCCGCCGGCTCGACGACGAGCTTCGCCCGCTCGAGCAGCACGAGCAAGGCGCTCGCCGTCTCGTCGTCGGTGACGGTGACGACCTCGTCGACGAGCTCCGAGATCACGCCGAGCGTGAGCCGGCCGGGCGTCGCGACGGCGATGCCGTCGGCGATCGTGGGCGCCGGCGTGATGGTGACGGGCTCGCGCGCGGCGATCGACGCCGGGAACGGCGCGACGCCCGCCGCCTGCACGCCGACGACGCGCACCGGGTGGTCCGCCGCCTGCCTGATCGCCGCCGCGATGCCGGCGAGCAGCCCGCCGCCGCCCGTCGGCACGACGACGGTGCCGACGTCCGGCACCGCGGCGAGGATCTCGAGGCCGAGCGTGCCCTGGCCCGCCATCACGTCGACGTGGTCGAAGGGCGGCACGAGCACCGCGCCGGTGCGCTCCGCGAACTCGGCCGCGGCTCGCAGCGACTCGTCGACCGTGTGCCCGACGAGCTCGACCCGCGCCCCGTAGCCGCGGGTGGCCTGCAGCTTCGGCAGCGCGACGCCGATCGGCGTGAAGATCGTCGCCGCGATGCCGAGCTCCCGCGCCGCGAGCGCGACGCCCTGCGCGTGGTTGCCGGCGGATGCGGCGACGACGCCGCGCGCCCGCTCCTCGGGGCTGAGCCGCGACAGCCGGTAGGCGGCGCCGCGGATCTTGAACGAGCCGGTGCGCTGCAGGTTCTCGCACTTCAGGTGCACGGGGACGCCTGCGACCTCGGAGAGGTACCGCGACGACTCCATGGGTGTCGGCTCGGCGATCCCGGCGAGCACCGCCGCGGCGTCGCGGATGCGCTCGATCGACGGCGCGGGCGAGCCGGTGGCCGGTGGGGCGAGGGTCGCGGCAGCCGCCTCGGGCGTCTCCGCGAGCACGGCGTCGGTCGAGTCACGCAACGGTCTTCACGTCCTCCGGTCGCGGGTCGTCGTTCCGCCGGCGGCGGTCCCTGGGGTCGTCCGGCTCCTCCGGCAGGTCGATGACCGCGAGGCTGCGCCACGACCATGCGCCGGCGACGCGCAGGCCGAGCGGGATCGCCGCGAGCGCCTCGTCGGTGCGCCGCGCCGTCGCCGCAGGAGGCGGGGCCGCCTCGACGGGCGGCGGCTCGGGCGGGCGGGCGGCCATCTCAGGAAGTCTACGGAGCGGCCGTTCATCGGGGGCGGTCCCGTTAGCGTTCGATGCGTGGTCGAGACGATGTCGCTGCGTGAGGCGCGCCGCGTCGCGCTCGCCGCGCAGGGCTTCGGCGGGGCGAAGCCGCCGACGCGTGGTCCGGCGCGCATCGCCGCCGTGCTGGAACGTCTGCGGCTGCTGCAGATCGACTCGGTGAACGTGTTCGAGCGCAGCCACTACCTGCCGATGCTCGCGAGGATCGGCCCGTACGACCGTGCGCTGCTCGACCGGCTCGTGCTGCAGCCGGGGACGCCGTACGTCGAGTACTGGGCCCACGAGGCCGCGTTCGTGCCGAAGACCGACCTCGGCCTGTTCGCGTTCCGCCGCCGCTTCTACGCGCACCGCTACGCGGAGCGGCTCGAGGCGCATCGCGGGCTCGCCGACCTGCTGCTCGCCGAGCTCGCCAGTCGCGGCCCGCTCGCCGCGAGCGAGATCGAGCACTCCGCGAACGTGCGGAGCGGCCCATGGTGGGGCTGGTCCGACGTGAAGCGCACCCTCGAGCTGCTCTTCGCGCAGGGCACGGTCGTCACCGCCGGGCGCCGCGGCTTCGAGCGCCGCTACGCGCTGCCGGAGCAGGTCCTCGAGGAGCCGATGGTGGACGTGCCCGAGCGCGACGCCGTCCGCGAGCTCGTCCGCCGCGCCGCGGTGGCGCACGGCGTCGCGGCGCTGCCCGACCTCGCCGACTACTACCGGCTGCGCATCGACCAGGCGGCGACCGCCGCCCGCGAGCTCGAGGACGCCGGCGAGCTCGTCCCGGTGCAGGTCGAGGGCTGGCGGCGCGGAGCGGGCCCGATGCCCGCCTGGCGCGCCGCCTCCGCCCTGCCCCCGGTGCGGATGAGGGCCGCGGCGCTGCTCAGCCCGTTCGACCCGGTCGTCTGGCAGCGGGACCGCATCGAGCGGCTCTTCGGCTTCCACTACCGGATCTCGATCTACACGCCCGCGGCGGAGCGGGTGCACGGCTACTACGTGCTGCCCGCCCTCGTCGGCGACCGGCTCGCCGGCCGCATCGACCTGAAGGCCGACCGGAAGGCGGGCGTGCTGCTCGTGCAGGCCGCCTGGATCGAGCCCGGCGCGAAGGGCGGTCCCGGCGCCGTCGCCGAGCGCCTCGCGCCGGTCGTCCGCGACGCCGCCCGCTGGCAGGGCCTCGACGCGATCGCGGTCGCGGAGCGCGGCGACCTCGCGGCGGAGCTCGCCGCCGCGCTGGGCTAGGGGCGCCGCTCGCCCACGGGCAGCCGCGCGATCGCGGCGAGCACCTCGTCGACCGTCACGGCGAGCAGCGCCGGATCGGGCTCGGCGCCGAAGGTGTCGCCGACCCGCAGCTCCGCGTGGGTGAGCACGAGGTGCGGGCCGGAGGCGGGCGGCCCCCACTCCTCGGGCGGCGCGGGCCCGAAGATCACGACGGACGGGATGCGGTACGCCGAGGCGAGGTGGGCGGCGCCGGTGTCGGCGGTGACGACGAGCGAGGCGCTCGCGACGAGCCCGGCGAAGCCGTCGAGCGTCAGGCGGCCCGCGAGCACGTCGCTCTCCGGGAACCCGCCCGCGTCGGCGACCGCGAGCGCCCGCTCGCGCTCGGTCGCGCTGCCGGAGAAGACGACCTCGCGGCCCTCGTCGGCGAGGCGGCGCGCCACCGCGGCGAAGCGCTCGACCGGCCACTGCCGGGAGCCGTAGAAGGCGCCGACGTGCACGACGGCCGCACCGGGCGCGGGACTCGGCTCGGCCGGCACGTCGATCGCGACGTCGTCGGGATCGCCGGGCATCCCGAACGCGCCGGTCAGCCGCACCCAGCGCTCCCGCTCGAGGATGCCGTCGAGCCACGGCAGGCCCGGCTCGCCGGGCCGGGCGTGCTGGATCGTCCGCCGCGCGCCGAGCGCGTCGACGATGCCGCGCGACTCCGGCCCGTTGCCGTGCAGGTTCGCCGCGACATCGACCTCGCCGGGCGCGAACGGCAGCAGCGCATCGAGGCCCTTCGCGGGAACGAGGCCGTCGACGCCGGGGACGAGGCGCACCAGCGGCTCGAGCCACGCCGACGTCGCGAGCAGCAGCCGGTGCTCGGGCAGCCCGCGGCGGAGGGCCTTCAGCGCAGGCACCGCGACGAGCAGGTCACCGAGCTTCAGGGCTCGCAGCGCGACTGCGACAGGCCGGTCGTCGGGCGCAGCGAACCCCTGGTCGTCGGCCATGTCCCCGCTCCTTCCACCCGGGCTTCTCGCGGCGGATCCCAAGGTTCCGTGACGCCCATTCAACTAATCATGAGTCATGGAACTTGCGACGAACTCCCAGGGAGCACCGTCCGCAGTCCTGTTCGACCGCGACGGGACGCTCGTCGTCGACGTCCCCTACAACGGCGATCCCGACCGCGTCGAAGCGATGCCGGGCGCCATCGAGGCGGTGCGTCGCGTGCGCGCCGCCGGCCTGCCGACCGCCGTGGTGACGAACCAGTCGGGCATCGCCCGCGGCATCGTCACCCCCGAGCAGGTGCGCGCGGTGAACGCCCGCGTCGACGAGCTCTTCGGCGCCTTCGACGCCTGGTGCGTGTGCCCGCACGGCCCGGACGACGGCTGCGGCTGCCGCAAGCCCGGCCCGGGCCTCGTGCTCGACGCCGCCTCCCGGCTCGGCGTCGATCCCGCCGACACCGTCGTGATCGGCGACATCGGCGCCGACATGGGCGCGGCCGCCGCGGCGGGCGCCCGATCGGTGCTCGTGCCCACCCCGGTCACCCGGAAGGAGGAGGTCGCCGCCGCCCCCCGTGTCGCCCGCGACCTCGGCGAGGCCGTCGACCTCGCCCTGGGGCCCGCCCGGTGACCCGCCGCGTCCTCGTCGCCCGGCTCGACAGCATGGGCGACGTGCTCGTCAGCGGCCCCGCGGTGCGCGCGATCGCGGCGCGCGCCGAGGTCGTGCTGCTCGCGGGCCCGCAGGGCGCCCGGGCGGCCGAGCTGCTGCCCGGCGTCACCCGCGTGCGCACGTTCCTCGCTCCCTGGATCGCGGGCGGCGACCGCCCGGTCGACGCCGCGCTGCAGGCGGAGCTGGCCGCGATCGTGGCCGAGGAGCGGCCGGACGAGGCCGTTCTCCTCACCTCGTTCCACCAGTCCCCGCTGCCGCTCGCGCTGCTGCTCCGGCTCGCCGGCGTCCCCCGCATCAGCGGTGCGTCGGTCGACGCCGCCGGCGGCCTGCTCGACGTGCGCCTGATCCCCGGGGAGACGCTGCCCGAGGACCTGCCCGAGCCGGTCCGGGCCCTGCGGATCGCCGAGGCGGCCGGCTTCGCCCTCCCCGACGGCGACGACGGCGGGCTCGCGGTGGACCTGGGCGCAGCGCGGCCGGACGCCGCCCCCAGGGGCCGCTACCTCGTCGTGCACCCGGGTGCGGCCGTGCCCGCCCGCGCCTACCCCGGTCCGTCGTCCGCGCGGGTGGTCGAGCTGCTCGCCGAACGCGGTCACACGGTCGTCGTCACCGGCGCGCCCGCCGAGCGCCCCCTCACCGCCGAGGTCGCCGGATCGGCCGGCCTCGACCTCGGCGGCGCGCTCGGCCTGGCCGACCTCGCGGCGCTCCTCCGCGACGCCGACGCCCTCATCAGCGGCAACACCGGACCGGCTCACCTCGCGGCCGCCGTCCGCACGCCGGTCGTCAGCCTCTTCGCCCCGGTCGTCCCCGCGATCCGCTGGGCGCCCTACGGCGTGCCGGTCGCGCTGCTCGGCGACCAGGACGCGCCCTGCGCCGGCACCCGCGCCCGCGTCTGCCCCGTGCCCGGGCACCCGTGCCTCGCCGGCGTCGCGCCCGAGGAGGTCGTGGCCGCCGCCGAGCGGCTCGTCGCCCAGGGGGCCGGCCCGGTCCGGCCCGGTGCGGGGGTGACGGCATGAGGGTCCTGCTCTGGCACGTCCACGGCGGCTGGACCGACGCGTTCGTCCGCGGCGACCACGAGTACCTGCTGCCCACCACCCCGGAGCGCGACGGCTGGGGGCTCGGCCGCGGCGGGCGCGACTGGCCGAACGCGGTCGAGATCGCTCCGGAGCGGCTCGCCGACTCCGGGGTCGACGTGGTCGTGCTGCAGCGCCCGCAGGAGATCGACGAGGCGGAGCGGCTGCTCGGCCGGCGGCCCGGGCGCGACGTGCCCGCCGTGTTCCTCGAGCACAACACGCCGAAGGGCGGCGCGGTGCCGAACGAGCTGCACCCCCTGGCCGACCAGCGCGCGATCCCGGTCGTGCACGTCACCCACATGAACGCCCTGCTCTGGGACTCGGGTTCCGCCCCGACCACGGTGATCGAGCACGGCATCGTCGACCCGGGCGCCCGCTACACGGGTGCGCTGCCGCGGCTCGGCGCCGTGATCAACGAGCCGGTCCGCCGCGGGCGCGTCACCGGCACCGACCTGCTCCCCCGCTTCGCGGCCCTCGCGCCCGTCGACGTGTTCGGGATGGGGACCGAGCTGCTGGGCGGCGCGTTCGGCGAGGAGCGGCCCGACATCAGCGGCCTCGGCGACGTGAAGCCCGCGGCGATGCACGACGCGCTCGCCGCCCGGCGGCTCTACCTGCACCCGATGCGCTGGACCTCGCTCGGCCTCTCGCTGCTCGAGGCGATGCATCTCGCGATGCCCGTCGTCGTGCTCGGCGCGACCGAGGCGTTCCGCGCGGTGCCGCCCGAGGCCGGCGCGGTCTCGAGCGACGTGACGGAGCTCGAGTCGGCGGTCCGCCGGCTCCTCGACGACCCCGACGAGGCGGCCCGCCGCGGCCGCGTCGCCCGGGAGGCCGCGCTCGCGCGGTACGGCCTCGCCCGGTTCCTCGCGGACTGGGACGAGGTGCTCGGGAACGCCGCCGCCGCGCACCGCGGCACAAGGCGCGCACTCGCTGGAGAAGGAAGGCGCCCGTGAAGATCTCACTCGTCTCGGAGCACGCGAGCCCCCTCGCCGTGCTCGGCGGCGTCGACGCCGGCGGCCAGAACGTGCACGTCGCCGCGCTCGCCACCGCGCTCGCCGCCGACGGTCACGAGGTGACGGTGTACACGCGCCGCGAGGACCCGCGGGTGCCGGAGCGCACCGCGTTCGCCGCCGGCGTCCAGGTCGTGCAGGTCGACGCGGGGCCCGCGCAGGTCGTGTCGAAGGACAGGCTGCTGCCGCACATGGGCGAGTTCGCCGACCAGCTCGCCGCCGCCTGGACCGCCGACCGGCCCGACGTCGTGCACGGGCACTTCTGGATGTCGGGCCTCGCCATGCTCGACGCCGCTCGCCGCGTCGACCTCGCCCTCGGCGGCCACCTGCCCGTGACCCAGACCTTCCACGCGCTCGGGGTCGTGAAGCGCCGCCATCAGGGCCTGCAGGACACCTCGCCCGCCGAGCGCTCCTGGCTCGAGCCCGACGTCGCCCGCCGCGTCGACACGGTCATCGCCACCTGCTCCGACGAGGCGTTCGAGCTGAAGGCCTTCGGGGTGCCGTCGTCGCGCATCGCCGTCGTGCCCTGCGGCGTCGACACCGAGCACTTCCGCCCCGACGGCCCCGCCGCGCCACGCGGCGACCGGATGCGCATCCTCGCCGTCTCCCGCCTCGTGCAGCGCAAGGGCGTCGGCATCGCGATCGAGGCGCTCGCCGAGCTCGTGCGTCACGGCGTCGACGCCGAGCTCGTCGTCGTCGGCGGCGCGGGCGACGCGGAGCACCTCGAGGCCGACCCCGAGGTCGAGCGCCTGCGCCGCGTCATCGCCGAGCAGGGCGTCACGGATCGCGTCACGCTGCTCGGCCGCATCGAGCACGAGGACCTCCCCCAGTGGTACCGCAGCGCCGACGTCGTCGTCTGCGCCCCCTGGTACGAGCCGTTCGGCATCGTGCCGCTCGAGGCCATGGCGTGCGGCGTGCCCGTCGTCGCCTCGAGCGTCGGCGGCCTGATCGACACGGTCGTCGAGGACGTCACCGGCCTCCACGTGCCGCCGCGCGACCCGCAGGCGGTCGCGGAGGCGGTCGGCCTGCTGCTCGCCGAGCCCGAGCGGCGCCGTCGCTACGGCCGCGCGGGGCGCCGACGGGCCACGGGCCGCTACTCCTGGCACAGGATCGCGGCCGAGACTGCTCGCGTGTATCAGCAGCTGCAGACGGGTTCGACCGTCTCGGCCCGCAGGACGAGGGAACGATGAGCACCACCACTCCGCCGATCACCACGCACGCGAGCCGCATCGCACGCGACCACGTCGCCGCCGTCCTGCCCGTGATCGAGGCGCTGCAGGCCGAGGCCCCGCGGCTCGCCGAGTGGGGCGCGACGCTCGCGACCCGGCTGCTCGGGGGCGCGCGCCTGCTCGCGGCCGGCAACGGCGGCTCGGCCGCCGAGGCCCAGCACCTCACGGCCGAGCTCGTCGGCCGCTTCGACGGCGACCGCCGCGCCTTCAGCGCGATCTGCCTCCACGGCGACACCTCGGCCCTCACCGCGATCGGCAACGATTACGGCTTCGAGCACGTCTTCGCCCGGCAGGTGACGGCGCACGCGGCACCCGGCGACGTGCTGATCCTGCTCTCGACGAGCGGCACGAGCGCGAACCTCCTCCACGCCGCCCGCGCCGCGCGAGCGGCCGGCGCCACCGTGTGGGCGCTGACCGGACCCGGTCCGAACCCGCTCACGATCGCCGCGGACGACGCGCTCACGCTGCCCGGCGCCGGCGCGAACGTGCAGGAGGCGCAGCTCGTGGCCGTGCACGCCCTGTGCCGGGTGTTCGACGCCGCCGTCCACGCCGCGCTCGGACCCACCCGATGACCGCGATCACCGTCGTCGGCGACGCCCTCCTCGACGTCGACCTCGTCGGCGACGTCGAGCGCCTCTCCCCCGAGGCGCCCGTGCCCGTCGTCGACATCGCCGAGCAGGTCCGCCGCGCCGGCGGCGCCGGGCTCGTCGCGACGCTGCTCGCCCGCGACGGCCACCGCGTGCGGCTCGTCACCGCGCTCGGGGACGACGAGTCGGCCGAGCGCCTGCGCGAGACCCTCGACGGCGTCGACGTGGTCGCCGGCCCCTCGAACGCGCCCACCGCCGTGAAGACGCGCCTCCGCACGGCCGCGCACGCGATCGCCCGCATCGACGAGGGGTCGGGCCGGCCGCCGGTGCCCGAGGTGACCCACGCCATGCTCGACGCGGTGCGCACGGCCGAGGTCGTGCTCGTCGCCGACTACGGCCGCCGACTCACCGAGCACCCCGCCCTGCGCGAGGCGCTCACCGAGGCCGCCGCGCGCGTGCCGGTCGTCTGGGATCCGCACCCCCGCGGCACCGACCCCGTGCCGGGCGTCGCCGTCGTCACCCCGAACCTCGGCGAGGCGCGCGTCGCCGCCGAGCTCGCGGGCTCCGGCGTGCCCGTCGCCGACGAGGCCGCTCTGCGGCTCCGCGAGCGCTGGGCGGCGCAGGCCGTCGTCGTCACGATGGGCGAGCACGGCGCGCTGCTGCGCGGCTCCGCCACCGGTCTCCCGTTCGTCGCGCAGGCGCCCGCGGTCGAGAACGCCGACACCTGCGGCGCGGGCGACCGCTTCGCCGCGAGCCTCGCGGTGTCCGTCGCGGGCGGCGCGCCGGTGTCCGACGCGGTGCTCACCGCCGTCCAGGACACCGCCGCGTTCCTCGCCGCCGGCGGCGTCGCGTCGCTCGCGCGTCCCGCGAACACCACGACGCTCGCAGGCCCCGACCACGACGCGGTCGCGGTCGCGGAACGCGTGCGCGCCGCAGGCGGCACCGTCGTCGCGACGGGCGGCTGCTTCGACCTGCTGCACGCCGGGCACGCCCGCACGCTGTCCGCCGCGCGCGGGCTCGGCGACTGCCTGATCGTGCTGCTGAACTCCGACCGGTCGGTGCGCGAGCTGAAGGGCCCCGAGCGGCCGATCATCCAGGAGGCCGACCGGGTCGACCTCCTCCTCGCGCTCGAGGTCGTCGACGCCGTGCTCGTCTTCGACGAGAGCACCCCTGTCGAGGCCATCCGCCGCATCCAGCCCGACATCTGGGTGAAGGGCGGCGACTACAGCGCCGCCGACCTCCCCGAGGCCGCCGTCATCCAGGAGTGGGGCGGCCGCGCGGTGACGGTGCCGTTCCACCCCGGCCGCTCGACCACCCGCCTCGCCGCGGCGCTCGCCGCCGTCGGCTGACCAGGGCCGCGCCGCGGCGCGCCCGTCCCGCCCGAAACCCGCTTCCGAAGGAGCACCATGCCGCTCGCCAGCACCCAGCCCACCCCGCTCGGCCGCACCCTGATCACGGGCGGGGCCTCGGGCCTCGGCGCGGCCGTCGCCGACGCCGTCGCCCAGGCCGGGGGCAGCCCGATCGTGCTCGACCTCGCGGTCGACGGCTCCCCCTACCCCGCCTACGAGGGCGACGTCACCGCGACCCGCGACGTCGAGGCGCTCGTCGCCCGGATCGCGAAGGAGCAGGGCGGCCTCGACGCCGTCGTCACCGCCGCCGGCATCGACAAGCCGGGACGGCTCGACGAGACCCCCGGCGACGTGTGGGAGCGCGTCGTCGCGGTGAACCTGCTCGGCACCGCCGCGGTCGTCCGCGCCGCGCTGCCGGCGCTCTACGAGACGCACGGCCGGGTGGTCACCGTGTCGTCGTCGCTCGGCGTGCGGGCCGTCTCGGACGCGACCGCGTACTCCGCCTCGAAGTTCGGCGTCATCGGCTTCAGCCGCGCCCTCGCCGCCGAGACCCGCGGGCAGATCGGCGTGACGACCCTCATCCCCGCCGGCATGAAGACGCGCTTCTTCGACGGCCGCACCGCCCAGTACGCACCCGGCGAGGACGCCAACCTCAACGACCCGGCGAACGTCGCCGCCGCCGTCGTGTTCGCGCTCTCCTCGCCCCGCGGCTCGGAGATCCGCGAGATCTCGGTCATGCACGAGGAGGAGCCCTCCTGGCCGTGAGCACCCGCCGCTGATCCCCGACGACGTCGGTCAGTGGATCCGGAGCACCGGTGCCTACCGTGCCCGGATGCTGCTGCAGGCGACGCTGAACGGTCCGCTCACCCGCGACGACCACCCCGCGGTGCCGCTCGCGCCCGAGGAGCTCCGCGACGACGCGGCGGCGTGCGAGCGCGCCGGGGCCCAGGCCTTCCACGTGCACCCGCGCGACGCGACGGGCCGCGAGTGCACCACGCCGGCGGTGGTCGACGCCGTCGTCGCGACGGTGCGCGACGGCACCCGCTGGCCGGTCGGCGTGACCACGGGCGCCTGGATCGAGCCCGAGCGGCGCCGGCTGCTGCAGCACGTGCACGCCTGGCGGCAGCCCGACTACGCCTCGGTGAACCTGTCGGAGGAGGGCGCGCTCGAGGTGGCCCACGCGCTGCTCAGCAACGCGATCGGGGTCGAGGCCGGGGTGTGGACCGTCGAGGACGCCGAGCTGCTCGTCCGCAGCGAGCTCGGCGACCGGGTGCTGCGGGTGCTCGTCGAGCCGGTCGACGTGCCGGCGGCCGACGCGGTCGCGGTCGTCGACGCGATCCACGCGGTGCTCGACCGCGGTGGCGTGACCGCGCCGCGGCTGCAGCACGGCGACGGCGAGGCGACGTGGCCCCTGGTCGAGGACGCGGTGCGCCGCGGCGTCGACACGCGGATCGGGTTCGAGGACACGCTGCTGCTGCCCGACGGCACCCGCGCCGCGAGCAACGCCGAGCTCGTGGCGGCGGCACGAGCGCTCGGCGCCGGGGAGCCCCGCCGGTAGGAGCCCCACTTCGGGGCGACCGCGAGGGACCATCGGCCCTGTCGGAGGCCCTCCGGCGGCCTCGACGCATACCGTCCACGGCATGGGAATCGGATTCGACCTCGGCCCCCTCTCCGTGACCGTCGCGCGACGTCCGCGCACGGACCGCCCGCGTCGGCACCGGGGGGAGCCGTACTACACGCACCCGGGGTGCTCGGTGCAGCACGCCACCCGCGACACCGCGCTCGGCTGCCGGCTGCGCCCGCTGCCGCTGGGCCGCGGCGACCTCGGCCCGCTGCCGGTCGGACCGCGGCCGGCTCGGAGCCTCGGGCCGGGCCGCGCGTCGCTCGAGGCGGTGCTCGTCGCGGCGGCGCCGCGGCTCGGGACCGACTTCGGCGACTTCGGCAAGGCCGCCGAGCTCGTCGTCTCGACGCAGTTCTGCAGCACCGGGCTGCTCCAGCGCAAGCTCGGCATCGGCTTCGCCCGTGCGGACCACCTGATGGACCTGCTCGAGGAGCACGGGATCGTGGGCCCGAAGGACGGCGCGAAGACGCGCGACGTGCTCGTCGGCGGGCTCGCGGCCGTGCGGCGCTGACGCCGGGAGGCTCCCCGACGACCTAGGCGGGCAGCAGGTCCCGCACCTCGTCGAGCACCGCCGGCACCTGGATGTCGGTGAGGAACGACGGGTCGTGGGGGCACCGCTCCGCCGTCCAGCCGACCTGGGTCACGTCCGCCCCGCAGATCGGGCAGGCCGTGACCCAGGCGAGCAGGATGCGGTGCCGCATCCGCCCCATCGGCGCCGCGTTCAGCGCGTTGCCGAACCAGAACAGCCCCACCGTCGGCGTGCCGAGGGCCTGCGCGAGGTGTCGCGGCCCGCTGTCGTTCGCGAGCACGACGTCGGCCTCGGCGAGCACCCCCGCGAGCTCGGACAGGGACAGCCGGTCGGCGAGCGACCGCACCCGCGGCTGCAGCGCGCCCGGCAGCCCGGCGGCGGCCGCGACGACGATCTCGTGCGCGGCGTCGACGTCGGTCGCGTCGCCGACGACGAGCACCTGCGCGCCCGAGCGGACGACCTCCTCCGCGACCGCGCCGAACCGGTCCGCCGGCCAGCGCCGGCGCGGATCCGTCGCGCCCGGGTGGATCACGAGCACCGGCCCCTCGCCGAGCAGCGCCCGCGCCGCAGCGCGCTCCGCGTCGGTCACGCCGAGCCGCGGCTCGAGCTCGACCGGCGCCGCACCCGCGAGGCCGGCGACCTCGAGCCAGCGCTGCACCTCGTGCTGGTAGTAGCGGTACGGCAGGGTCCGCTCGAGCGGCACCGCGTCGTCGGTGACCGTGCCGATCGTGTGCCGCGGCGCCATGCGCAGCAGGAACGGGTTCGAGTTGCGCCCGCCGCCGTTCGCCTGCACACCGAGGTCGAAACGGCGCTCGCGCATGCGGCCGAGGAACTCCTCGACCGCGGTGTCGTCCTGCTCGCCCTTGCGGATGCCGTGCGCGACGGGCAGCACCTCGACGTCCGTCACCGCCGTGCCGGGGCGCCCGGCGAGCAGCGCCGCGTGCGACGGCATGCCGAGCACCGTGATCGAGGCGCCGGGGTACGCGGCGGCGAGCGCCTCGATCGCCGGCAACGTGAAGACGAGGTCGCCGAGGCCGCCGCCCCGCAGCACCGCGATGCGCTCGACGCCCTCGAAGCGGTCGGCGAGCGCGAGAGAGGACCTGGTCACGCGTTCATTCTCCCAAGGGGTTCCCTGACCTCCCCTCCAGCGGCCTCCCAGCGGCTGTGGGGCGGGCTCTCCCTACCCTGGATCGGCGGGAGCACCCGGCCCGCACCTCGACCGGAAGGCCCGCATGACCATCGATCTCGCGCCGCGCACCGACGCCGCCGTGCTCCGCATCGTCGACCCCGCGACGGGTGAGGCGGTGGGCGAGCTGCCCGTGGCGGACGAGCGGGCGGTGACCGAGGCCGTGCGCCGCGCCGCGGCCGCGTTCCCGGGTTGGGCCACCACGCCGCCCGCCCGGCGCGGCGAGCTGCTCCGGCAGGCCGCCCATGCGCTCGCGGCGCGCGCCGAGGAGGTCGCCGCGCTGAACACGCGCGAGACCGGCAAGCCGGCCGCCGACGCCCTGGGCGGCGTGCAGGCCGGCGTCGGCACGCTGCTCCAGTACGCCGAGCTCGGGCCGCTGCACCGCGGCAAGGCCCTGCGAGGCGCGTGGGACGCCGTCGACTACGCGCTCCCCCATCCGCGCGGCGTCGTCGTCGCCCTGACGCCCTGGAACGACCCCGTCGCCGTCGCGGCGGGTCTGCTCGGCGCCGCGATCGTCTCCGGCGACACCGTCGTGCACAAGCCGAGCGAGCGCTGCCCGCACACCGGCGCGCTCCTGAACGAGATCCTCGCCGGCGTGCTGCCCGAGGGCGTGCTCGTCGGCGTGACCGGCGACGGCGGCACCGGCGCGGCGCTCGTCGAGCAGCCGGGCGTCGCGGTCATCGCGCACGTCGGCTCCACCGCGACGGGACGCACGCTCGCCCTGGTCGGTGCGGCGAACGACGTGCACGTGATCCGCGAGAACGGCGGCAACGACGCCCTCGTCGTCGACGCCGGCGTCGACCCCGTCTGGGCGGCCGAGCAGGCCGCGCTCGGCGCGTTCGCGAACACCGGCCAGATCTGCACCTCCGTCGAGCGCGTCTACGTGCACCGCGACGTCGCCGAGGCGTTCACCGCGGCGCTCGTCGAGCAGGCCGAGGCCTGGACGGCGCGGCTCGGTCCGCTCGTCGACGAGCGGATGCGCACGGCCGTGCAGCGGCACGTCGACGAGGCCGTCGCCCGTGGCGCCAGGGCGCTCACCGGCGGCAGCGTGCCCGAGGGACCCGGCACCTTCTACCCCGCGACCGTGCTCGTCGACGTCCCCGGCGACGCCCTGGCCGTCGTCGAGGAGACCTTCGGACCGGTCGCACCCGTCACCGTCGTCGACGACTTCGACGAGGGCCTGGCGCGCGCCGCGGCCGACCGCTACGGCCTCGCCGCGACCGTGCTCACGCCCGACATGGATCACGCGCACCGCGCTGCGGCCACGCTCCCGGTCGGCACCGTCAAGGTGAACGCGGTGTTCGGCGGCGCCCCGGGCGGCAGCGCCCAGCCCCGCCGCGCGAGCGGCGCCGGCTTCGGGTACGGCCCCGAGCTGCTCGACGAGATGACCACGACCACGGTCGTCCACCTCGGGCTGCCGAAGGTGGCCGGATGACCCCGCCCGAGGGCGACGTCGTCCGGCGCGTGCTGCAGCGGCTCGTGGCCGCGCCGCCGCGCGTCGTCGTGATCGGCGACGTGCTGCTCGACCGCTGGTGGGCGGGCAGCGCCGACCGGATCAGCCGCGAGGCGCCCGCGCCGGTCGTGCAGGTCACCGACCGGATCGACGTCCCGGGCGGCGCCGCGAACACCGCGATGAACCTCGCCGCGCTCGGCGCGCGTGTCGTGCTCGTCGGCGCGGTCGGTGCCGACGAGCCCGGCGAGCGCCTCGTCGCGCTGCTCGACGCCGCCGGCGTCGACACCGCCGGTGTCGTCCGGGCGTCGGGGCTCGCGACCACGACGAAGACCCGGGTGGTCGGCGGCGGCCAGGTGCTCGTCCGCCTCGACGAGGGCGGCGTCCCCGACGACGACGCCCGGCAGTCGGTGCTCGACGCCGCGCTCGCCGCGGCCACGGGCGCCGACGCCGAGCTCGTCTGCGACTACGGCCTCGGCGCGCTCGACGGCCTCGTCCGCGACGGGCTCGCCGCGCGTGCCGCTCGGCCCGCCCTCACGGCCGTCGACGCGCACGAGCTCGCGCCGTGGGCCGCGCTGCGCCCGACCGTCGTCACGCCGAACGCGGGAGAGGTCGAGCGCCTGCTCGGCGTCCCGCTCGCCGGCGACCGCGCCGCCGACGCCGCCGCGCTCCGCGACGCCCTGCTCGCCGCGACGGGCGCCACGTCGGTCGTCGTCACCCTCGACCGCGACGGCACCGTCTTCCACGCCCCCGAGGGCACCGGTCGCACGCTCGCGCGCCCCGCGCCCGACTCGCAGGCGAACGGCGCGGGCGACACCTTCGCCGCCGCGCTCACCCTCGCGCTCGCGTGCGGCGAGCCGATGGCCGGGGCCGCGGCCTTCGCGCAGGCCGCCGCCGACGTCGTCGTCCGGCAGCCGGGCACGAGCGTCTGCACGCCCGACGCGCTCGCCGCGTCGCTCACGAGCGGCGCGCGCACCCTGCCGGCCGATGCCCTCGTCGCGGCCCTCGAGGCGGAGCGCCGCGCCGGCCGCCGCATCGTCTTCACGAACGGCTGCTTCGACGTGCTCCACCTCGGGCACACCACGTACCTGAAGCAGGCGAAGCGCCTCGGCGACGTGCTCGTGGTCGCCCTGAACGACGACGAGTCGGTCCGCCGCCTGAAGGGTCCGGGCCGCCCGATCAACTCGGCCGCCGACCGGGCGGGCGTGATCGCCGAGCTCGCCTGCGTCGACTACGTGACCGTCTTCGGCAGCGACACCCCCATCCCGCTGCTCGAGCGCATCCGCCCCGACGTCTACGCGAAGGGCGGCGACTACACGCCCGCGATGCTGGAGGAGACGCCCGTCGTGCAGGCCGCCGGCGGCGAGGTGCGCATCGTCGACTACGTGAGCCCGCACTCGACCACCAGCGTGATCGCGCGGGCCCGGGCGCTCAGCGACGTGGGATCCGCCGCGGATGACTAGCCGCCGCGGGGCCGCTCGCTGGGGCGCGGACGAGTCCACGCCGCAGCCGCTCGTCGACGTGCTCATCGGCACCGTCGGCCGCACCTCCGAGCTCGCGGTGACGCTCGCCGGGCTCGCCGCGCAGGACGACCCGCCGTTCCGGGTGATCCTCAGCGACCAGTCCGACGGGCATCCCCTCGCCGCGGATCCGGCCGTGCAGTCGATGCTGCGCGTGCTCGCCCTGCAGGGCCGCGACCCGCAGGTGCTGCGGCACGGGCCGCGGCGCGGCATGGCGGAGCACCGCGACTTCCTGCTGCGGCAGGCGGGAGCGCCGTACGTGCTGTTCCTCGACGACGACATCTGGCTCGAGCCCGGTTCGCTCGCCCGTCTGCACGAGGCGATCGAGCGGCTCGGCTGCGGTTTCGTCGGCATGGCGCCGCAGGGCCTCTCGTACGTCGGCGACCACCGGCCGTCCGAGCAGCAGCCCTTCGAGCCGTGGGACGGACCGGTGGAGCCCGAGCGCATCCGCCGCGGCGGGCCCGGGTTCGAGCGGTGGACGCTGCACAACGCCGCGAACCTCGTGCACCTCGCCGCCGAGCTCCCGGAGCCGGAGCACGGCTGGCTCCCCTACCGGGTCGCGTGGGTCGGCGCCTGCGTGCTGTACCGGCGCGCGGAGCTGCTCGAGGCGGGCGGCTTCGGGTTCTGGCACGAGCTGCCGGCGGATCACTCCGGCGAGGACGTCGTGGCGCAGTGGCGGCTCATGGAGCGCTCCGGCGGTGCCGGGATCCTGCCGAGCGGCGCCGTGCACCAGGAGGCACCCACCACGATCCCGGTGCGCGAGATCGACGCCCCCGACGTCGTCATCGCGAAGGACGACCTGCTCGCCGGCTGACGAGCGGGACGACGAGAAGAGAGGAAGGTCCCATGGCGGACACCCCGAACCCGATCCAGAAGTTCCTGGGCGGGATCGACTACCCCGTCTCGAAGGACACGATCCTCGAGACCGCGAGGAAGGAGGGGGCGGACGACGACGTGCTCGACGCCCTCGGCCGCATCCCCGACGGCCGGTACGACGCCCCGACCGCGATCAGCAAGGCCGTCAGCGACTCGAACTGAGCGACGCCCACGCACGACGAAGCGCCCCGCACCGTTCGGCCGCGGGGCGCTTCCGCGTCCGGTCGTCTAGAACTGCACGCGGGGCGGCTCGGCGACCGAGGCGCTGTCGGACACCTCGAAGAAGTCGCGCCGCGAGAAGCCGAGGCGTCTCGCGAACATGCGGTTCGGGAAGGTCTGGATCTTCGCGTTGAACTCGCGCACACCGCCGTTGTAGAAGCGGCGGCTGGCCTGGATGCGCTCCTGCGACTCGGCGATGTCGGACTGCAGCTGCAGGTACTGCGGGCTCGCGTGCAGCGCCGGGTACCCCTCCGCGATGGCGTAGACGTTGCGGAGCGCCCCCTGCAGGTGGTTCTCCGCGACGGTCGCATCCCCTGGGGTGCCCGCGCCGATGGTCTCGTCGCGGGCGCGGCCGAGCGCGCCGACGGCCTTCTGCTCGTGCGTCGCGTGCTGCAGCACGGTGTCGGTGAGCGCCGGCAGCACGTCGGCCCGGTGGCGCATCTGGTTCGTGATGTCGGTCCATGCCTCGTCGACGCGCTGCTTCAACGTGACCAGCGAGCTGTAGCTGGCCCAGAGGTAGAAGGCGATCAGCGCGAGCACGACCAGGATCACGACGATCGGGATCAGGACGGCCCAGTTCACAGCAGAAGGGTACGGCGCGTCCCACGCGGATCCGGGTCCTGACGAGGGGACGCGCGGAGATCTCGCCGCCCGCATCCATGCTCCGTTGAGCATCCGACGCACGGTTCCGGCGCTGCTCGGTCTCCGGCTCCTAGGATCGGCGGGCACCCGGCGACGGTCGGAGCGAGGGCCCCCGTAGCCCAATCGGCAGAGGCAGGCGACTTAAAATCGCTTCAGTCAGGGTTCGAGTCCCTGCGGGGGCACGCTCCACCGGCGTGATCCCCAACTCGACGCCGACGCCCGAAGGAGCGGCCGTGAGCGCTGCCGATCTGCAAGCCCTGGTCGACAGGAACCTCGACGCCGTCACGACGAAGGACGCCGAGGGTGTCCTCGCGACCTTCACGGACGACGCCGTGCTCATCGATCCGCACTACCCGGATCCCGAGATGCGCGGCAAGGCCGCGATCGCCGCAGGGCTCGGGTTCGGCTTCGGGCTGATGCGCACCTTCGGCTTCGACGAGCGCGACTACTTCCCGAGCCCGGACGGGACGTCCGTGGTCGTCCACTGCGTGTGCCACCACGTCCTGCAGGGCGGGCGACCGCTCACGTTCCCGCAGGTCTTCGTCGTCCGCACGAGGGACGGGCTCATCGCGCACTGCCAGGCGTTCGAACCGTACGGACCCGGCGGCGTCGGCGGCATCCTCCTCGGTCTCGGCAAGACGGTGCACCGCATCCGCCGCGCCCGCGAGCAGGCACGGACATGACCGATCAACGACCACGCGCCGACCCCACCGCGCCGGTGCCGCTGCCGCGCGTGCTGCAGGGCCGCTTCCAGATCGGGCCGCTCGTCGGCAGAGGACCCGCGTCGCGCGTGTACCGGGGCCACGACCTGCTGCTCGGTCGCGACGTCGCGATCAAGCTGGTCGCCGCGTCGACGACGGCCGCCGGCCTCGATGCGCAGGAGCGGCAGGCGCGCCTGCTGGCGGGCCTCAACCACCCGGGACTCGTCACCCTGTTCCACGCGGGGCTGGACGCGACGGACTCCGGTCCCCCGCAGCTGTTCCTGGTGATGGAGTTCGCCCGCGACCTCGACCTCGGGCGCAGGCTCGAGCGGGCCACCCTGGCGTCCGCACAGGTCGCTCTCCTGGGTTGGGACCTGCTCGGGGCGCTCGCGTACATGCACGACAAGGGCGTCCTCCACCTCGCCGTGAAGCCGTCGAACGTGCTCCTCTCCGAGGCGTCGGACGGCCTGATCCGCGCGAAGCTGGCGGACTCCGAAGCCGCCGTCCTGCGATCGGGCACCGACGAGGTCGCCGCGCCGACGCAGGCGCCGACCCGCTTCCTGAGCCCTGAGCAGGCCGAGGGACGACGTGTCGGCCCGGAGACGGACGTCTACTCGCTCGGGCTCGTGCTGACCGAGGCGCTGGCGGGCCGGCACGGTGCTGCCGTGCCCGCCATGACGCCCGACCCGCTCCGGGGCGTCCTGCAGAGCATGACGGCGCAGGATCCGCTCGCGCGCCCCTCCGCGGCGCAGGCACTCATGGAGTTCCGCGACCTCATCTTCGGTCTCGTGGGCGGGGACCCGCACGCCCAGGACCCCGAGTCGGATCGCGTGGCGGCGCTCCGCCGGTACAACCTGATGGACGCCGAACCCGACCCGGACTTCGACCGGATCACGACCCTCGCCGCCCGGGTCTTCAAGGTCCCGGTGGCGATCATCAGCGCCGTCGACGACACGCGCGTGTGGCTGAAGTCCCACCACGGCCTCGATGCCTCGCACCGGGAACGCGCTCGCGCGCTGGGCGTCGCCGGCGGCCTGCATGCCGACACGCTGATCCTCGAGGACGTGCTGACGGACCCGCGATCGAGGAACCTCCCTCCGGACGGACGCGGGTTCCGGTTCTACGCCGGGGTCCCCCTCATCACGAGCGACGGCTTCAACGTCGGGACCTTCGCGATCGCGGATCTCGCGCCGCGGACGATGACGCCCTCGGAGGTGGCGACGCTGCAGGACCTCGCTGCGTCGGTCCTGCACGAGATGGACCTGCGGCGAGCGGCCGCACGCCTCGCCTTCCGCTGAGACCCGCGCGAGCAGCTGCGCACCGAGGGGCGCGGTGATCGGCCACGAGCGTTCGCCACGCTCCGTGGGCGCCCCCAGATTCTGTGCAGGAACCGGGTCCTAGCGTGCCGATGGATGTCGGCAGGGACGAGAGGGGTCGTTCGATGACGGACTCGGTGCAGCAGGTCGCCTGCACGGCGGAGGGCGCTCGATGAGCGCACGCTGGGCCGACGGAACCGGGACCCGCGCAGGGTCGTCGCGACGGACCCCCCGGCACCGCGCGGGTGGGAGCAGCGAGGCGACCTGGACCGGGCCGTCGACCGGACGCCATGCCGCCGGTGGCTCCTCCCCGGCCGCGAGCGGCGTGACCGCGCTGGCGGCAGCGTCGGCGGTGACGCTCTGCGGTCTCCTCTGGTTCACCGGGGCGACGCTGCCGCTGCTTCCCGGCACGGGAGCCGCGCCGGCGGCCGCGGTCGATGGGCCGCAGCTGCCCGTGTTCAGCACGTCGGTCTCACCGGCCGCTCACGCGGCTCCCGGGATCTGGAGCCCGATCCGGGCCGCCGTCCGCGCCGGTGGTGCGGCCTCGCCGGTCGGAGGACGTTCCTCCTCGGCGGCGCATCGCGCCACGAGGACGGCCGCGGCGGCGGGCGGGACCCCGGGGATCTCCGAGGTGAAGCGGATCCCGAAGACCGGGGTGTCGACGGGCTCCGGGGTGTCGACGGGCTCGGGCGTCGGCGGGGCTCCGGCGGGATCGGTCGACACGGTGACGTCGCGCGTCTCGGGGACCCTGTCAGGCACCCCGACCTCCCCGGGAAGCAGGCCGGCGTCGCCGATCACCGGAGGCTCGACGTCCGCGGTC
Organism: Amnibacterium sp. CER49; assembly: GCF_029846255.1. GTDB lineage: Bacteria > Actinomycetota > Actinomycetes > Actinomycetales > Microbacteriaceae > Amnibacterium. The sequence continues at coordinate 1,200,349 of NZ_JARVWQ010000002.1, forward strand.
GAGCGCCTCGCCTCCTCCTCGACGCAGTCGCCCCGCGGCGGCGTGGCAGGACTTCCGGCGACCACGAGCCCGGCGAGCGGAGCGACGGGGCCGGCCGAGTCCGGCAGCGCCCGCGACGTCGTGCGGCGGACCGTCGGAACGGCCTCGCCGGCACCGGGTTCCACCGCCGGCGCGCTGAAGACGACGGTGCAGCAGGTGACGTCCGCGTCGACCGTCGCGCCGCCGCCCGTCACCCGCACCGCGGCGACGGACGCGACCGCACCCGGTGCCGTGCTGAAGTTGACCGCGGGCACGGTCGGGCTCGGCTAGACGGACGGACGCCGGCTGTGGCGGCTTCCGATCCCCCTCCGGCCGGCTCCGACGGCCTCCGGCGCGGGCACGCCTAGTCGCTCGTGACCTCGACGGCGAGGGCCGAGATGCGGTCCTCCAGCTCCTCCTCGTGGCCGGTGATCGTGACGACGGCGTGCCCGTTCACCACCACGAACTGGCCGTAGCGCCCCTCGAACCGCCACGACTCCCCCGGACCGGCCCACGTGGCGAGGCCGTAGCGATCCATCGGCGCCGGACGGCCGGTCTCGATCCAGTCCGCGTGCATCGCGTCGACCCACTCCGGCGACACCAGCACGCGTCCCTGCCGGCGTCCGCGGTCGAGCAGCACGTCGCCGATCCGCGCGAGCTCCTCGGTGCGCAGCTCGAGCCCCGTGCCGCCGATGATGTGGCCGAGCGGGCACCGGTGCCACTGCGGGTTGTCGATGCCGAGCGGGTCGAACAGCCTCGGCATCAGCCAGTCGCGCACGTCGCCGACGACCATGCCGAGCATCCGCATCGCCACGTACGTGCTGGCGTCGGAGTACTGGAACCGCCGGCCGGGCGTGGGGCGGCGCAGCATCTCCGCCGCGAGGTCGGGCCACGGGATCGGCTCGTGCCCGAACCAGGAGAAGTCGATGCCGCTCGACATCGTGAGCAGGTGCCGCAGCGTCACGTCCGCGACGCCGTCGCCGAGCGCGGGGGCCGGGAAGACGTCGCCGACCCGGAGGTCGAGCGTGAGCAGCCGCTCGTCGATCGCCATGCCGGTCGCGAGGGCGCAGACGCCCTTCGACACGGAGTAGAGGTTCTCGCGGTCGTCGCTGCGCCAGCGGTGCGTCGCCGCCTCGTCGCCGACGCGGACGTGGACGCCGTGCACGCCGAGCCGCTCCGCGTCGACGGCGGCGGCGAAGCGCGCGAGCGCGGCCTCCGCGGCGACCATCTCAGTCCTCGCGGGAGCGGTTGCGGGGCTTCCGATCCCCCTCGGGCCGTCGACGACCGCCGCCGCGCGGGCCGCTGTCGGGTCGGATCTGGATGAGCTTCCCGCTGATCCGCGTGCCGGACAGCCGGTCGAGCACCTCCGGCGACAGGGCCGCGGGCAGCTCGACCAGCGAGAAGTCCTGGCGGATGTCGATCGCGCCGAAGTCCTCGCGGCTGAGGCCGCCCTCGTTCGCCAGTGCGCCGACGATCTGCCGCGGCTCGACCCGCTGCCGGCGGCCGACGTCGATGCGGTACGCGGTGCGCGGACCCGAGGACGGCCGCCCCCGGCCGCCGCCGTCACTCCTCCCCCGACCGTCGCGATCGTCGGGCTCGAGACGCCGGTCGTCCTCCGACGAGAGCAGCAGCGGCTCGTCGCCCTGCGCCACGATCGCGAGCGCCGCCGCGACATCCACCTCGGGGACGTCGTGGTGCTCCACGTAGTGGCCGATGATGTCGCGGAATCGCTCGACCCGGCCGCTCTGCTCGAGCGCTGCCGTGATCCTGTCGTCCCAGCGGGCGAGGCGGGTGGCGTTCACGTCCTCCGAGCTCGGTAGCCGCATCTGGGTCATCGGCTGCCGGGTGGCCCGCTCGATCGCGGTGAGCAGCCGGCGCTCCCGGGGCGTCACGAAGCTGATCGCGTCACCCGAGCGGCCGGCTCGGCCGGTGCGGCCGATGCGGTGCACGTACGACTCGGTGTCGACGGGCAGGTCGTAGTTCACGACGTGGCTGATGCGCTCGACGTCGAGGCCGCGTGCCGCGACGTCGGTGGCGACCAGGATGTCGAGCTTCCCCGCACGCAGCTGGTTCACCGTCCGCTCCCGCTGGGCCTGCGCGACGTCGCCGCTGATCGCCGCCGCCGCGTACCCCCGGGCACGCAGCTTCTCGGCGAGCTCCTCGGTCTCGTTCTTCGTGCGGACGAACACGATCATCGCCTCGAAGTTCTCGACCTCGAGGATGCGCGTGAGCGCATCGGTCTTCTGCTGGTGCGCCACGACGAGGTAGCGCTGCGTCGTGTTCACCGAGGTCGTGGTGGCCGCCGTGACGGTGATCTCCTCGGGATCCCGCAGGTACTTGCCCGAGATGCGGCGGATCGACGCCGGCATGGTCGCGGAGAACAGCGCCACCTGCTTCGTGGCGGGCGTCTCGGCGAGGATCGTCTCCACGTCCTCGGCGAAGCCCATCTGCAGCATCTCGTCGGCCTCGTCGAGCACGAGGTACTTGAGCGCCGAGAGGTCGAGGGTGCCCTTCTCGATGTGGTCGATGATCCGGCCGGGCGTGCCGACGACCACGTGGACGCCGCGGCGGAGCGCCGAGAGCTGCACGCCGTAGCCCTGGCCGCCGTACACCGGCAGCAGCCGCACGCCCTTCAGGTGCGCCGCGTAGGTCTCGAAGGCCTCGGCGACCTGCAGCGCGAGCTCGCGGGTGGGCGCGAGCACGAGCGCCTGCGGCGTCGTCTGCGCGACGTCGAGGCGGGAGAGGATCGGCAGCGCGAAGGCCGCGGTCTTGCCGGTGCCCGTCTGGGCGAGCCCGACGACGTCGCGGCCGGCGAGCAGCGCGGGGATGGTGGCGGCCTGGATCGCGGACGGGGACTCGTACCCCACGTCCTTCAAGGCCTTGAGAACGCGGTCATCGAGGCCGAAGTCGGCGAAGGACGGGCCGGTGGGCTCCGGTTCGGGCTCGACTTCGGCGACGGCATCAGGGGAAGTCACGGCTCAACGGTAGCCATCGGCGCCGTGGCGTGACCGGGAGCACCGAGCGCCTCGGGCGCCGCGCGGCCACCGGTCGGCGATGGGCGCCTCAGATGCCGGGCTCCGGGCGCCCCTCCGCGGCGCGGTCCCCGTCCTCGGACCGGGTGCGCGTCGTCGAGGGCGTCTCGCCGAACTGGTCGCGGTAGTGGGCCGCGAAGCGCCCCGGATTGGTGTAGCCGAAGTCGCGAGCGACCGCTGCCACGGAGGCCACCCGACCCGTCTCGAGGGCCTCGCGGGCGGCCTGCAGCCGCAGCTGGCGGAGCCGGACGAGCGGGCTGACCTGCTGGTGGCGCTGGTAGGCGAGCTGCAGGCCCCGGATGGAGACGCCCGCCGCGTGCGCGATGTCCGGGATCGTGATGGGCTCGCGCAGCCGGGTCGTCATGAAGGCCTCGGCCCGTCCGCGAACCGCGGCGTCGCGCTCCTCGTCGTCCTCGGTGCGCTCGCTCAGCCCGAACGCCTCGACCGTGGTGGCCGTGAGCGCCCCGATCATCTGCGTCCGCAGGAGGTCGCGCTCGTAGGCGTCGGGCGTCACGAGCACCCGGCCGGAGAGGATCTGGGCGCTGTCGCGCCAGAGCGCCGCCAGCGACGAGGACTGCGGGACGAGGCGCGGTGCGTGCAGGCGCAGCGGACGGCCGAGCACGCCGAGCAGGGTCGCGACCGAGCTCGGCGTGATCGAGAACGCCTCGATCGTCACCCGGTGCCACCGCAGGGTGACGGCCTCGCCGAGGGGCAGGATCGCGATCGCGTTCGCCTCGAGTCGCACGAGGTCGAGGCCGCGCTGGAGCATCGCGACCCCCTCCCGCACCAGGAAGGCGACGAGGTCCGGCACCCGCGGGACGTGCACCGCCACGTCGTTGCCGAACGACGAGAACCGCGTCACCGCGATGCCGTCGTCGGCCAGATGGAGGTGCTGGTACCCGAAGCGGCCGGGACCGCTCGAGACGAGCGCCTCCCCCAGCCAGTCCTGCACCGCTGATGACGCGTCGTCGGCCGACCCGGCCGCGCGCTCCTCCCGTACGACCGCAGTGGGCACGGGGGCAGCGTAACCGTTCCTTCGAATGTCCTGAAGGAACAGATCGTCACCTTGAGTTCACAGCGAGTGCGCGCGGTCGGGCCCCCCGAGGACCGAATGCGGTCCTCCCCAGTCCCGATTCCGTTCCGATTCCTCGCTCGGTGAGGATCCTCGTAGCGTGCGAGGTCGGATGACGCCGGCAGTGCCGACAGGAACGGGTGACCGTGAGCACCGACGAGCACGACCGCGACCGGATGAGCGCCGGATCGGGCCGGGAGGACCTCTCCGCGATGTCGGGGCGCCTCGTGTTCGCGGGCCGCTACCGGCTCGACGCCCCGATCGGCAGCGGCGGCGCCGCCACCGTCTTCTCGGCGACGGATCGGCTGCTCGGTCGTGAGGTCGCGGTCAAGGTGTTCCGCGCGGACGACTCCTCCACCGACCACCTCAAGCTCCAGATGGCCGAGGCCCGCCTGCTCGCGCGGCTGAACCACTACGCGTTGACCACGCTGCTCGACGCCGGCATCGAGACATCGGGCAGCGGGGGGCCGCGCATCATGCTGGTGATGGAGCGCGTCGTCGGCGCGGACCTGCGGCAGCGCCTGCGCTCAGGACCGCTCACCGCCCGCCAGGTGGCCTACCTCGGCTTCGACCTGACCGATGCGCTGCACTACGTGCACGGGCGCGGCTACCTGCACCGGGACATCAAGCCGGCGAACGTGCTGCTCAGCGAGCAGGGTCTGGCCGAGCGGCCGCGACCGAAGCTCGCCGACTTCGGCATCTCCTCGATCATCGGCGACCACCAGGGCGAGTTCACGACCGGCACCGCGGCGTACCTGGCGCCCGAGCAGGTGGACGGCCTCGACGCCGTGCCCGCGACCGACGTCTACGCGCTCGGTCTCGTCCTGCTCGAGGCGCTGACGGCGCGTGTCGCCTTCCCGGGTTCCCTGCTCGAGTCGGCCTTCGCCCGGCTCGATCGAGACCCGCACATCCCGCCCGAGATCTCCCCGAGCGTCCGGGAGGTGCTCGTGGGGATGACCAGGCGAGCGCCGGAGGAGCGCCTCCCGCTCCCGGCGGCCGTCCGCGCGTTCCAGGACGCGCTCGTGTCGGAGCTGGTGCGGGACCGCGCGATCGATCCCGCGCTCCTCGGCACCGACGAGGGCCAGCGGGTCGCGGCCGTGCACCGCTACGACGTGCTGACCGACTCCCCCGACGAGGCCTTCGATCGCATGAGCGCCCTCGCGGCCCGGTTCCTGCGGGCGCCGATGGGCTTCGTGTCCGTCGTCGACGCCGAGCACAAGCTCATCCGAGCCACGCACGGCCTGCCCGAGCACCTCGCACCCATCGACCGGAACGACGCGCTGTGCGCGGTGCCGATCGCCACCGGGCGGCCGATCAGCATGCCGGACGTGCACGCCGACGCCCGGGTGGCCCGCAACGCGCTGCTCCTCGAGCACCCCGACATCCGCTCGTACGCGGGGGCCCCGCTGATGACGCACGACGGCTTCGCGATCGGCGCGATCGGCGTGTTCGACCGGGCGCAGCGCGACTTCACCCCCGACGAGCTGCACGATCTCGGGGAGCTCGCGTCGATGCTGATGCGCGAGCTCGAGCTGCGGAGGGCCGCGAGGCGGGCGCTCTTCGCCGAGTGAACCGGGCGCCCGGCCAGCGGTCCGAGGACGCGGGGTCAGCGCGCCGGCCACGCGCCGGGCACGGAGCACGGGCCCGCGGGCCGGAAGGGCAGTGCCGGGATCGCGGGGAGCGCTGCCGCCTGCTCGCACGCGGATCCGCCGGCCTCGGCCGCCCGGCGGGCGAGCCGGGCGGGCTCGCTGCGCAGGTCCGGCCGGGCGCCGGCCGCGGCGAGGTGGGCCTGCCGGATGTAGAGGGTCATCCGCTCGGCGACGCCGGTGTCGACCGTCGCGGTCGGGTGGATGCCGTCGGTCGTGGTGCCGGCGGCGTACCCGTTGCGGAAGCTCCGGATCGGCGCGAAGGGGTCGGCGACCATCCAGCCGTGCTCGGCGGCGACGGCGGTGAGGGTGCGGTTCTCGACGATCCCGCCGCGCTGGAGATCGTGATGCCCCGGGTTCCAGTCGGTGGCGTCCGACGGCGGGATGAAGCTGATGAGCACGTGCGGCGCGCCGACCTTCTCGACGATCCGCTCGATGTTCCGCCCGGTGTCCGCATCGGCCACGCCGCGCTTCAGGTCGTTCGTGCCGAGCATCACGACGAGGACGTCGGCGTCGGGAACGGCCGTGATCTCGTCGAGGACCTGGCCGCTCGTGTACCCCGAGCGCTGGAAGCCGCCCACAGCGACGATGCCCGGGTCGTCGAGCTGGTGGAGCCACGACTCGGGCGCAGCGGAGAGGCTGTCGCCCGCGACGGCGACCCCGATCTGCTTGGGCGCGCCGGCGTCCCCGCTGCCATCGGCGGGGAGCGCCGTCGCGGCGAGGGTGGGACCCAGCGCGATGGGCACCAGCCCGGCGAGGATTCCACGGCGGATGTTCACAGGACCTTGCGCTCCGTTCGGTGTGCGGCGCAGAACACTGTCCGCGCGTCCCGGGTGGAGCGGAACCAGGCGCGCCCCGTGTCAACGAGTTTCTAAGGAGGGCGGTGGGGGCGCTGCACCTGAGCGACTCCGCACAGTCCTGTCCCGCGCGTGGCCCGGCGACGAGGATCGGAGGGTGGTCGACGTCGAGCGCGAGCTGAACTGGGCAGGCACCTACGGCTACCTCGCGGACCGGATCGTCCGCGTCGGGTCGGTGGACGAGGCGCGGGATCTCGTCACGTCCGGCGAGCGGATCCGCCCGCTCGGCACCCGGCACTCGTTCAACGACATCGCCGACGGGCCGGGCCTGCTCGTCGACCTCACCGGCCTGCCCGCCGAGGTCGAGGTCGCTCCGGACCGGCGCAGCGCCACCGTGTCGGCGGGGACCCGCTACGGCCTGGCCGCCGTCGAGCTCGAGCGGCAGGGGCTCGCGCTGCACAACATGGGCTCGCTGCCCCACATCTCCGTCGCCGGCGCGACGGCGACCGCGACCCACGGCTCGGGGATCGGGCTCGGCGCCCTCTCGTCGGCGGTGTCGGCTGTCGAGCTGCTCGGCGCGGACGGCGAGCTGCGCACCGTGCGGCGCGGGGATCCGGACTTCGACGGCAGCGTCGTCGCGCTCGGCGCCCTCGGCCTCGTGACCCGCGTCACCGTCGACGTGCAGCCGTCGTACCGGATGCGGCAGGACGCCTACGAGGACCTGCCGTGGGACGTCTTCCTCGAGCACCTGCCGGAGGTGTTCGTCGCCGCCTACAGCGTCTGCCTCTTCACCGAGTGGGACGGCCGCGTGCGCGAGCTGCTGCTGAAGTCGCGGGTGCCGGACGGTGCGGAGGACATCGACATGCCGGAGGACATCCTCGGCGCGCGCCGGATGCCGCCCCGCGAGGCGTCCGACCGCACGACCCCGGTCGACGGCACGGTCGGCGCCTGGTGCGACCGGCTTCCCCACTTCCTGATCAGCGGCACCCCGTCGAACGGCTCGGAGATCCAGAGCGAGCACTTCGTGCCGTTCGCGGTCGCCGCGGCGGCGCTCGACGCGGTCGCCGCGCTCGGGGACCGCATCCGCCCCCACCTGCACACGGCCGAGCTGCGCACGATGGCGGCCGACTCGGCCTGGCTGAGCCCGAGCCAGGGTGAGGACGTGCTCTGCATCGCCTTCACCTGGCGCAAGCACCCCGAGGAGGTCGCCGCGCTGCTGCCCGACCTCGAGGCCGCGCTCGCCCCGTTCGGTCAGCGGCCGCACTGGGGCAAGATGTCATCGCTCGACGGCGACGCCATCGAGGCGCTCTACCCCCGGATCGGCGGCTTCCGCGACCTCGTGCGCCGCAGCGACCCCGACGGCGTGTTCCGCGGGCCGTTCCTCGAGCGGATCATCCGGCCGTGAGGTCCGTACGGATCAGACCGCCCGTTCCCCGAACCCGAGCGGCTCGCGGGTGAAGCGGTAGGTCGCCCAGCTCAGCAGGCGGATCGAGCCGTCGTCGCGGCGCTGCACGGTCAGCCGCTCGCCCCGCTCGCGGCCCGAGACGGTGCGGAACGCGTCCCGGCCGTCCGGGGCGAACACCGACGGCGGGACCTCCGCCCCGTCGCCGCTCACGACGGCCTCGAGCCTCCCCGCGCGCACCCGGAACTCGAACGCGGACCCTTCCGAGAACCACACGCCGAGCAGCGGCACGAGCTCCGGCGGCACGGTCGTGCCCGGCGTCCACGGATCGAGCGGCGGGGCGTCGTGCTCGGCCACGTGCTCGCCGAGGCCGATGCTCACGCCCTCGGGGTCCTTGGCGACGCTGTTGTTCATGAGCACGACGGCCGTGAGGCCGGACTCCCGGTCCGAGTAGGCGCCGGTGATGCCGCCGGGCGCGCCGCCGGTGTGGCCGAACCAGGTGCGGTCGCCCTTCCGCACGATCGCGAAGCCGAGCCCCTGCGCTCCCTCGAAGCGCGCGTTCCGCACCGCGTGGGGCTCGAGCATCTCGGTGACGGTGTCCTTCCTCAGCACCGACTCGTCCGGGTCGATCAGGAACGCGTGCCACCTGACGAGGTCGGCGACGGTGCTCGCGAGGCCGCCCGCGGGGGCGATGACGCCCGTGAAGAGGATCGGCTCGTCGACCGGCACGTCGGTGAACGGCGGGATGTAGTAGCGGCCGGCCTGAGGATCGCGGGGCTCGAGCGTCGTGTCGCGGAGGCCGACCGGATCGAGCAGCCGCGCCTGGAGGCTCTCCGCCCACGGGCGCCCGTCGAGGTGGGCGACGATCTGCCCGAGCACGACGTAGCCGAGGTTGCTGTAGTGCCAGGCGGTGTGCGGCTCGAGGATGCGCTCGCGCCGGTTCCAGTCGTCGAGGAACCGCTCGGTCGCGGGCACCTCGAGCGAGTCCCAGAACTCCGCGTCGACGGGTTCGCGCTGCATCCCGCTCGAGTGCGACAGCAGCTGCCGCACGGTGACGCCCGGGTGCGCGCTGCCCGGCAGCAGGTCGTCCACCTGGTCGTCGAGGCGGAGCCGGCCCTCGTCGCGCAGCTGCAGCACCATCACCGCGGTGAAGGTCTTCGTGTTGCTCGCGATCATGAACTGCGTGTCGACGCCGAGCGGCACGGACGGGTCGCCGAGGTCGGCGGTGCCGACGCCGGCGGACCACAGCAGGTCGCCGCGGTGCGCGACGCCGGCGGCGAGCGCGGGGGTCCGGCTGTCGCGCTGCGCCTGCACCGCCCGCCGGTCGAGTGCTCGTCGGGTGGCGTCCATCAGCTCGTAGCGCATGAGCCCGATGCTAGGAGGAGCCATCCGCCCCCCTCCTGACGAGGCGGCAGCGCTAGAAACGACGCATGACCGGCACCGCTCGTCCCCCGTTCCGCGCCGACGAGGTCGGCAGCCTGCTGCGCCCCGATGCCGTGCACGAGGCGCGGGAGCGCGTCGCATCGGGTGCGCTCGACCGCGAGGGACTCCGGCAGGTCGAGGACGCGGCGATCCTCGACGTGATCGATCGGCAGCAGCGGGCCGGGCTGCGTGCGGTCACCGACGGCGAGCTCCGGCGCGCATGGTGGCACTTCGACTTCTTCGAGGGCCTCAGCGGCGTCGACGTGGTCGAGGCGGAGAGCGGCATGGCCTTCCAGGGCACCGCGCCGGCGCCGCGCGGCGTGCAGGTGCTGGACCGCATCGGCTTCCCGGACGACCACCCGATGCTGCAGCACTTCCGGTTCCTCCGCGATGCCGCGAGCGTGCTGCCGAAGCAGTGCATCCCGTCGCCGACGGTGCTGCACTTCCGCCTCGCGCCCGACGCGGTGCAGCACTCCCCGTACCGCGACCGCGACGCGCTCTTCGCCGACCTCGCCGCGACCTGGCGCGCCGCCGTCCGCGCGTTCTACGACGAGGGCTGCCGCTACCTCCAGCTCGACGACACCGCGTGGGCCTACCTCTGCTCCGAGACCGAGCGGGAGCGGGCGAAGGAACGCGGCATCGACACGGACGGGCTCGCGGACGCGTACGCCGCCCTGCTGAACGACGTGCTCCGCGACAAGCCCGCGGACATGACGATCACCACGCACGTGTGCCGCGGCAACTTCCGGTCGACCTGGATCGCCTCGGGTGGCTACGAGCCGGTCGCGCAGCAGCTGCTCGAGACCTGCGACTACGACGGCTACTTCCTCGAGTACGACACGGAGCGCGCCGGCGGCTTCGAGCCGCTGCGGTTCCTCCCCCGCGGCGACAAGCGCGTCGTGCTCGGGCTCGTGACCTCGAAGTCCGGCACGCTCGAGGCGCCCGAGGACATCGAGCGGCGCATCGAGGAGGCGACCGCGTTCGCCCCGCTCGAGCAGCTGGCGCTCAGCCCCCAGTGCGGCTTCGCCTCGACCGAGGAGGGCAACATCCTCACCGAGGAGCAGCAGTGGGCGAAGCTGCGCGAGATCGTGCAGATCGCCGAGCGGGTCTGGGGTGACGTCGAGTCGTAGCCCGTCGCCGGACGTGGACCCACCGAGAGCCGGACCCCAAGCACCTGCTTGACATCGCGGGCCGGTAGCGCGAGCATCCCAAGCATGCGCTTGGCAACGACGTCGTCCCGGCTCGCCCGCGTGCTGCGCTCCCGCGACCTGTCGCTGCTCCTCGCCGCCGACCTCGTGTCGCAGACGGGCGACTGGATCCTCGGCGTCGGGGTCGCCTACGAGGTCTACGCGCTCACCGGCTCCACGCTCGCCTCGGCCGCGCTGCTGCTCGCGACCCAGGTGCCGAACCTGCTGCTCGCCTCCCCCGCCGGGGTCCTCGTCGACCGGCGCGACCGCCGCCGCACGATGATCGCGGTCGACCTCGCGCTCGCCGCGGTGCTGACCCCGCTGCTGCTCGTGCGCGGGGCGGACGACGTCTGGGTCGTCGTCGCCGTGGTCGCCGCGAGCAGCTGCCTCGAGCCGTTCTTCCTCGCCGCCGAGGCCTCGCTGCTGCCGGCGCTGGTCGAGCCGGACCTGCTCGTGACCGCGAACGCGGTGAACGGGCAGGTGCGCGACGTGGCACGGCTGATCGGCGCCGCGCTCGGCGGCCTGCTCGCCGCCGCGGGCGGATTCGTGCTCATCGCCCTCGCCGACATGGCGACGTTCGCCGTCGCCGCCGTCCTGCTCGCCGTGCTGCGGCACCGCGCAGCGCCGGCCGCAGCCGCCGCTGCGCCGGGCGCGCGGCTCTCGCTGGAGGGCTTCGCCGCGGTCCGCCGCGACCGGGCGCTCGTCGCGGTGCTCACCTTCTTCCTGCTCAGCGGCGTCGGCGAGGGCGTCATGGGCACGCTCTTCGCGCCGTTCGTCCGCGACGTGCTCGGCGGGTCCGCCGCCGTCTACGGCGCGATCCTCGCCGCGCAGGCGATCGGCGGGATCGCCGCGGGGCTCCTCGTCAGCGCGTTCGGCCATCGATTCGCCGCGCGGTCGCTCTTCGGCTGGGGCGCGATCCTCTTCGGGCTGCTCGACCTCGCCCTGTTCCTCTCCCCGCTCGCATCGCACGCGACGTGGCCGGCGATCGTGCTCATCGCGCTGGTGGGGCTCCCGGGCGCCGCCATGTCCGCGGGCGTGCTCACCGTCTTCCAGCTCGGCACCACCGACGGGAACCGCGGCCGGGTGTTCGGCGTGCTGCTCACCGCGCAGAGCGCCGCGATGCTCGCCGGCACCGCGGGCGCCGGGATCCTCGCCCTGCCGCTCGGGGTCCTGCCGGTCGTCGTCGTGCAGGCCGTCGTCTACACGGCCGGCGGGCTCGTCGCGCTCGTGCTGCTGCGACCGGCGCGGGCTTGACATCGGGCACGGCGTCCGCATCACTGACGGCATGGCCGACTCGAACATCGGGACCCGCTCGGTCAGCGACCCGCTCGCGCTGCGCGCGCTCGCGCACCCGCTGCGGATCCGGCTGCTGCGCCTCGTCGGCCGCGAGGGCACGCTGACGGCCGCCGACGCCGCCCGGCAGCTGGGGGTCAGTCACGCCCTCGCGAGCCATCACCTGCGACAGCTCGCGAAGTACGGGTACGTCGAGCAGGCGGACGCCCCCGACGGGCGGGCGCGGCCCTGGCGCGTCACCACGACCTCGTTCGAGCTCGATCCCGCCGAGGAGTCCGGGTGGGACGCCGCCGACGCGCTGCAGCGGCTCGCCGTCGACCAGGCCGGCCGCGACGTCGAGGAGTGGCAGCGGCGCCGCCCGGAGGAGGATCCCCGGTGGCAGGCGCTCGCCGGGGTCCGCTCCGGCCTCGTCTACCTCACCGCCGACCAGCTCGAGGAGGCGCTGGCGGCCTGGGCGGCCATCCTGCAGCCGCTCGTCGACCAGGCACCGATCGGCCACCACGACGCGCGGCACCCGGCCTCACGGCCGGTCTCGTACGCGCTCGTCACCGTGCCGATCGATCCCACCGCGCGGGGCGGCTGAGCAGCGGGACCGGCACCTCGCCTCCGTCCCGTTGCGCGCCGCCGCGTCCGGACGGCGCGGTCGGCGGTCCGGCTCGCGGCGTGGGATCGTTCCCTCTCGTGACGTCCCTCGCCCCGCAGCGCGCCGCGGTCCTGCTGCGCCGCGGCCTCGTGCTCGAAGGGCTGACGCTCGCGTGGAACGTCGTCGGCGTCGCCGTGCTCGCCGTCGTCGCGCTGCGGACCGGCTCGGTGGCGCTCGCGGGCTTCGGGCTCGACAGCCTGATCGAGATCGGCGCGAGCCTCGTCGTGATCTGGGAGCTCTCCGGCACGGGTGAGCGACGCCGTCGGCGCGCCCTGCGGCTCATCGCGATCGCGTTCGTGGCGCTCGCCGCCTACCTGCTGGTGCAGAGCGCGGTCGCGCTGATCGCGCAGCACCACCCGTCGGACGGCCCGGCCGGCATCGTGTGGACCGCGGTCACCGCCGTCGTGATGTTCGCGCTCGCCGCGGGCAAGACCCGCATCGGTCGCGCGCTCGGGAACCCGGTCCTCGTCGCGGAGGGGCGCGTGACGGTCGTCGACGGCGTGCTCGCGGTCGCGGTGCTCGTCGGGCTGCTCCTCGACGCGGCGCTCGGCTGGTGGTGGGCCGATCCGCTGTCGGCGCTCGTGATCGTCGGCTACGCGGTGCGGGAGGCGCGGCACCTGATCGCCGAGTCACGTGCCTCGGAGCCGGGCGGCGCCTGATCCGGGTGCCGATCTGCCTGCACCGGGATGGCATCGTGAGGTGGCGATGACCGATGACCTGCTCACCGAGCACCTGATGCTGCACGCCGTCGACGTGGACGAGGCGCGCCGGATCCGCGGGCGCACGCCTCGGGCGGACGACTCATGGGCGCACGACTACCCCTTCGAGGGCGACGTCGCCGGGCTCGGCGCCTTCCTGCACGCGAGCGAGCGGTTCGGGGAGCAGCGGCCGTTCGGGTACTACCGGATCTCCCGCCGCGCGGACGGGCTCGCGATCGGGGGGATCGGCTTCAAGGGGGCACCGGTCGACGGGATCGTCGAGATCGGCTACGGGCTCGCCCCGTCAGGACGCGGCCACGGCTACGCCGCGGAGGCGCTCCGCGCGGTCTGCTCGCTCGCCGCCGGGCTCGGAGTCCGTCTGGTGCGGGCCGACACTGAGCTCGACAACCTCGCCTCGCAGCGAACCCTCGGGCACGCCGGCTTCCGCGTCGTCAGCGAGGACGAGACGCTGCGGTACTGCGAGCTCCCGCTGCCCGAGGCGTGACCGCGGAGGATCAGCCGCCGACCTGATCGGCCTCGTCGGCGTCGGCGACGCGGCGGAGGCCCTCCTCCGGATCGGTGGCGGCCTCGTAGGCCTTCAGGGCTCGACGGCGCGCGGCGACCCCGAGGGCCACGGCGCCGCTCGCGACGAGGAGCCCGGTCATCTGCGGGACGAGGTCGGCGTGGGGCAGCGGCAGGGCGTCGCCCTCCGCGGCGGGAGGCAGCGGACCCTGCACGATCGGGCGGCTCGGAGGGGAGGACGGTCGCGTCGGCGCGGCACCGCCCGCCGCCGGCAGCGCCCCCGCGATCGCCGGAAGCACCGCTCCACGGACCCCGAGGACCGGGCCGCCGATCGGCATCAGCATCGCCGCGCGCCCGAGGATGCGGTCACCTCGACGACCCGGCGGTCAGGGCCGGCAGCGCCCGAGACGGGAGCTGCGCGGGCTGCGGGCGGCGGCGGCCCCGGCGCCCGCGGAGCGACACGGCGAGCAGCAGGAGCAGCAGCGCCGCGATCCCGCCGCCGACCTCCGTTGCGGCGCCCGCGACTCCGGCGAGCGGCGACGGCACGACAGGTGCCGCGGCGACGGCCGCCGGCGCGAGGCGCGCGAGCGCCACGACGACCCGGTCGCCGCGCGCGGGCACGACACCCGCCGCCGCGACCACGAGCCGGCGGAGCGCCGCGACGGTCGTGCGCTTCGCCGCGGACCGGTCGACCGCGACGGCGATGCTCTGCCGCACGACCGTGCCGGCGGGCACGACCGTCGTCGAGGTCGCGCCGTCGACCGCGTTCGACCGGGTGGAGGCCGTGCCGGCCGGGCTCGTCGACCACGACCGCGAGAAGGCGGGCGTGCCCGGCGTCGCCGACCAGGTGCGGCTCGAGACGGACGTCGTGCCGGAGGTCATCTCGGCCGCGACGGTGACCTGCGCGGCGCCTGGGCCGAGCACCGTGTCGAGCATGCGCTGCACGGCCGCCGCGGTGGCCCGGTCGTACTGCGTCGCGGGCACCACGGACACGGGCGTCGCGGCGAGCGCCGGAGCCGCGGGCAGCGCGGCGAGCGCCGCGGCGAGCACGCCGCCGACGACGGCCACGTGCGCACGTGGATGCTGCATCCCGGCTCCCCCGACCCGAAGAATTCGCTGCTTCAGCGGGAAGCACCGTATTCGCACGGGCATCGGCGGGAGCAGCCCCAGTTCGGAGGCCGAACGACCCGCAGCGACAGGCGTACGCTGCCGGGACGAGCCGGAGGCCGGAGGGACACCCGTGGCACGACGACGCACCTACGTCCTCATCGACGGCGAGAACATCGACGCCACGCTCGGGGGCACGGTGCTCGGGCGGAAGCCGGAGCCGAACGAGCGGCCGCGCTGGGAGCGGGTGCTCGAGTACGCGCGCGGGCTCTACAGCCAGGAGACGACCGGGCTGTTCTTCCTGAACGCCTCGAACGGCTACCTGCCGGGGCCCTTCGTGAGCGCGCTGCAGACCATCGGGTTCCGGCCCGTGCCGCTCGCCGGGCAGGCGACCGAGAAGGTCGTCGACATCGGCATCCAGCGCACGCTCGAGGCCATCGCCGCCCGCGACGCCGACGTGCTGCTCGGGAGCCACGACCGCGACTACCTCGAGCAGGTCACGGAGCTCGTCGACACCGGGCACCGGGTGGCGATCCTCGGCTTCCCCGAGCTCGTCAGCGGCGCGTACGCCGGTCTCGACGTGCGGCTCGTGGATCTCGAGACGGAGGTGCGCGCGTTCAACGTGCCGCTCCCCCGCGTGCGGATCATCCCGCTGCCCGAGTTCGACCCCGAGGCCTTCCTGCACTAGCCGCCGGCCAGAGCAGGGCGGGGCCGATCGGGCGCCTCCGGCACTTCCGGCGCCCGACCGGCGGCAGCGGCCCTCCCCTGGCGGCGCGGTTCCGACCCCATGTCGGCTGATCCGCCGGACACGGGGCGGGACGCCTCCCGCGACCGCCCGAGATCCACTGCGCAGCACAGGCAACACCACGCGCACTGAGGGAACGCTCACCTGCCGGTCCGGAGCCGATTCAAGGCGAGTCTCAGCGCTGCCTTCGTGCCGTCCCTCGACGCTCGCCCCATGACTGCTCCCCGCCCCGGCGCGCCCCTGCGGCCCGTCCCGGCCCTGCTCAACAAGGTCCCCGAGGCCACGCTCCTGTTCTGGATCGTGAAGATCTGCTCGACGACGGTCGGTGAGACCGGCGCCGACTACCTGAACGGCACCCTCGGATTCGGCCTGACGGGCACGACCGCGGTCGTCGCCGTGCTGCTCGCCGTCGGACTCGTCGCGCAGTTCACGGCGCGCCGCTACATCCCGGCGCTGTACTGGGCGAACGTCGTCGTGATCAGCGTCGTCGGCACCCTCTTCTCCGACAACCTCGTCGACGGGTTCGGGGTGCCGCTGTGGCTCTCGACGACGATCTTCGGCACGGCGCTCGCCGTCACCTTCGTCACGTGGTTCGCGGTGGAGCGCACCCTGTCGATCCACTCGATCGTCACGCGGCGCCGGGAGACGTTCTACTGGCTCGCGATCCTCTTCGCCTTCGCGCTCGGCACCTCTGCGGGCGACTGGTTCGCCGAGGGCATGGGTCTCGGCTACCTGCCGTCGGCCGCGGTCTTCGCCGCCGCGATCGGGGTCGTCGCCGTCGCGCGGTTCGTCTTCCGGGCGAACGCGGTGCTCACCTTCTGGATCGCCTACGTGCTCACCCGGCCGCTCGGCGCATCGCTCGGCGACCTGCTCTCGCAGACGAAGCACGACGGCGGCCTCGGCTTCGGCACCACCTGGACGAGCGACGCCTTCCTCGTCGTCATCCTGCTCGGCGTCGCGGCGATGACGCTGCAGGGGCGGCGGCGGGGTCCCTCGGCGGCCCGCTCGGCGGGGCTGCCCGCACTCGACTGAATCGGAGGCTGCGTCCGCTGCGAAGCGGCGGGCGCAGCCTGCGCCTCCGGACTCCCCGGAACCCGGGATCGAGCGCCGCATCAGGCCGTTCCTTCGCGGAATCTCCGTCCCCCGTCTGGAGGCTCGAACCGTGCGAATCCGCCTGCTCCCGCTGCTCACCCGGCCGCGACGTCATGAGCAGGTGCTCGTCGCGAGCGCCCCGTCGACGCCGGTGCTCACCGGGAACGGCGACGTCGACCTCGAGTGCTGGCGCTGCGGCTTCGCGATCTGCGCCGGCCTGCACCAGGTGGTCGACGCGTCGAACCGCATCTTCCGATGCCCCGGATGCGACGCGCTGAACCGGTCGCGGCTGTGAGCGTCGCGGGTCCGCGGCCCGCTGACGCCGTGGCCGCGCCGATCGGCCCGGCGGTCGCGCCGGCCCGGAGGGCGCTCGCCCCGGGCGTTCCGCTCGGCCTCGCCTGGCCCGCCGCCCTGCTCGCGATCGGGGCGCTCGCGTTCGTCGCCCGCCTCGCGCTCATGGTCCGCGGGGGCGGGCTCACCGGCATCGGCGGCTACGACGACGGCGTCTACTACGCCGCCGCCGACGCGCTCGTGCACGGCCGCCTCCCCTACCGCGACTTCCTGTTCCTGCAGCCCCCGGGCGTGGTGCTCGCGACGGCGCCGTTCGCCGCGCTCGGCGTCCTCACCTCGGACGCGTTCGGCTTCGCGGTGGCGCACGTCGCCTTCATGGCCGTGGGCGCCGGGAGCGCGGTGCTCGTCGCGAGCCTGCTGCGGCGGCACGGACGGACCGCGGCGGTGCTCGGCGGTCTCCTCTACGCCGTGTTCTCCCCCGCCGTCTACGCGGAGCGCTCGGTGCTGCTCGAGCCGCTCGGCACGATCGGCGTGCTGCTCGCGCTGCGGCTGCTGCAGCGCACGTCCGGAGACCGCCGCTGGACGGTGCTCGCAGGGGTGGCCGCCGGCGCGGCCGTCGACGTGAAGATCTGGTACGTCGTCGCCGCCGCCGTGCTCGCGGCATCCGCGGCGGGACGTCGCGTCCCGTTCGTGGCCGGATTCGTCGCGGCCGTCGCGGCGGGGTACCTGCCGTTCGTCGTGGCGGCACCCGCGGCGAGCGTCCGCGAGATCGTGCTCGACCAGCTCGGGCGCCCCCGCGCGCCGCAGTCGCTGCTGTTCCGCGCGGGCGAGGTGCTCGGGGCCCGCGCGTTCGGCCCCGTCTCCGCCCGGACGGTCGCGGAGCTGCTCATCGCGGTCGCGCTCGTCGTCGGCGCGGTGGCCGCGCTGGAGCGGAGCGCACGCGTGTTCGCCGTGCTGCTCGCGGCCGACGGCCTGGTGCTCGTCGTCGCCCCGTCGTGGTTCTCGCACTACGCCGCGCTCACCGCGCCGCCGCTCGCGCTCTGCTTCGGCGTCGCCGTGTCACGGCTGCTGCGGGCGGTGCCGCGGCCGGCGGCGCGCATCGCGCTGGTCGCCGTGGTGGTGCTCGGGATCGCCGCGCTGAACGAGGGGCAGGACCGCCGCCGGGTCGGCACCGCCCTGCCGGCCGCGATCGTCGCGGCGCACGGCTCCACGCGGGGATGCGTGCTCGCGGACGACCCGACGGCGCTCGCGACGATGGACGTGCTGAGCCGGGACCTCGCGCAGCCCCGCTGCACGGTCTGGCCCGACGTCACCGGCTGGACCTACGACCGCGACGGCATCCGCGTGAGCGGCAGGCTCCTCGCGAGGCGGAGCAACGACGTCTGGCAGGACGACCTCGTGCACTACCTCGAGGCGGGTCAGGCCGTGATCCTGGTCCGGCCGGACACCGGCCTCGGCCGCGAGTCGCTCGACGAGGTCCATCGCGGCCGGGTGATCGCGGCCTCCGGGCGGTTCGTGCTCCGCGCCGCCCGGTGACCGCGCGGGGTCAGGCCGAGCGCTGCGGCACACGTTCCCGGGAGGGTTGCAGCCCCGGGCGGAGCCACCACCCGTCGGGCAGCGAGCGCACGAGGCGGGCGGCCAGCGCGACGAGCAGGATCCCCGACGCGCAGCCGACGGCGGCGCCGGCGACCACGTCCGTGAGCCAGTGCGCGTGCAGCGCGGTGCGGCTCCAGGCCATGCCGAGAACGACCAGCGGTACGCCGATGCGTCCGGCGACCGTCGGCAGCACAAGGAGGAGCACGGTGCCGAGCAGCGCGGCGTTCGCGGTGTGGCCGGAGGGGAACGACGTGCCGAGCCCGAACACGGAGTCGGGCCGGGGCCGCATCGCGACCGCCTTGAGCAGCCGCACGTCGAGCCCGCTCGCGAGGCTCGCGACGAGCACGAACGCCGCCCAGAGCGGCCCGCGGAACGCCCAGACGACGGCCGCCGCGACGATGGCGATGCCGACGGCGGCCGTCCCGTTGCCCGACTCGGCGAACAGGCGGGCGACGCGGGTCGAGAGCCTCGTGCGCGCGCCGGTCATGAGCGCGTCCCAGGCGGAGTCGAGCGGCGGGGGCGTCGGGTGCACGATCCCGCAGACGACGGCGACGGTCCAGACCGCGCCGAGCGCGACGGCGGCCGCCACCACGAGCCGGGCCCGCGGCGGCCGCACGAGGGCCGTCGCCGGTTCCGGGGCGATGGCGGCGGGCATCGGGACAGTCTGGGCCGCGGCCGCCAAGAGAACGGTGAGGGGTCGGCCGGCCGTGCCGCGTGAGCACCACGGCGCTCCCGTGGACTTGGCTGTACGGGGTCAGCCCGCCGGCGCCCGGAGCGCCCGGAACCAGCCGTCGGTGGTCGCCGCGCCGGAGGCGGACGACGCCGACGGCGCGGCCCGCGACGGGGGCTCCTTGGGAGATGCGATCGGCTGCGGCGCGGTCGAGGCTGTGACCGTCGTCCGGGCGGTGCTCGACCCCGTCGCGTTCGTGGCGGTGAGCGTGACCGGATAGGTCCCGGCCGTGGCGTAGGTGTGCGACGGGTCCTGCACGGTCGAGGTGCCGCCGTCTCCGAAGTCCCACGACCACGACGTCGGCGAGCCGGTGGAGGTGTCCGTCAAGGCGACAGGGAGGGGCGCTGCGCCGGAGACGGGGTCGGCCGTGAAGGCGGCCTGCGGCGCGCCCGGCTGCGCCGTCGTCGAGGCGAAGGGCGGGGTGGTGAAGAGGTCGGCGAGGTCGGTCGCCGTCGCGGCGTCGCCGAGCAGCGGGGTGAGACCGAACATCTCCTGCACGGTCCGCAGGGTGGAGCCGTGGCTGTAGGGCACCGCGCCCTGGTAGCCCCGCTTCGCGAGCTTCGAGACGACGATGAGCCCGCTCGGGTTCGTGTCGGTACCCGCGCTCTCGTCCCAGAGCACGAGGATCACGCCGTTGTGCTGATAGGCGCTGGAAGCCTGGATCCTCGGGATCTCGGTCGAGAGGAAGGCGTCCGCCTGGCACCGCGTGCAGCTCGAGCCGGGTGCGGGCTTCTCGCCCTGGTCCCAGTCGTTCGGCACGATGAAGCTGTACTGCGGCACCGTGCCCGCGCTCAGGTCGCTCGCCAGCTCGCTGTACGGACGCTCGTGCTGGATGCAGTACGCCGGGTCCGACTGGACGTCTGTGAAGTAGACGAAGGGGTTGTGGTCCTCGGAGTACGGGGTGCCGGGGTCGGTGAGGTTGCAGGTCGTGCCGTTCCCGGGGAGGTTCTCGGCGTAGTACTTCCAGCCGAGGTTCGCGGCACGCAGCTGGGTGGTGAGGTGCGCGCTCGTGGCCACCGTGTGGTCGGTCGGCAGGTAGCTGCCGTTCGTCAGCCCCTCGCTCGCGCCGGCCTCGAGCTCGACGTAGTTCGGCAGGCTCGGATGCAGCCCGCTGCGGTAGTCCGTCGCCGACGCGAACTCGGGCAGCAGCGTGCCGTTCACGTACGGGAAGCGCGCGTCGCCCTTCACCGAGCTCCAGTCGGCGTTCTCCATCATCACGACGAAGACGTGCTGCGCGGCCGGATCGGTCGTCGCCGTCGTCGTCGCTGCCGACCCACCGGTCGTGTCCGTCGCAGGCGCGCCGGCGCCCGGGAGTGCGGCAGCGGGTGACAGCCCGGCACCGAGACCCGCGGCGAGCGCGCCGACGAGCACGGCGGCTGCCACGGGACGGCGCCCGGTCGATCGGTGGAGGGGGTGGGGGAAGCGCATCATCGCTGCATCCGCTCGCCGGGGATCGGAGGAAGGAGCGGCCGCGTGGCGGCCCACGCACGCCCCGAGGCCCTGGTGTACTCCCCTCAGCTCGCGACGCGCAAGGGCTCGACCAGCCTCGGCGAGCAGGCGTGGCGTGCGCCCGATCCGCTCAGCGCGATGGTCGCCGCGACGCGTGCACGCCGGCCCGCGCCTCGAGCAGCGCAGCGACGCGCGCGTACGGTGCGAGCGCCGCGTGTGCGTCGATCCCGCCGGGAAGCAGCTGCTCGTCGAGGTCGAGCAGCCGGAACAGCGCGCCGCGAGCGACGAGCGGCAGGTCGCCGGCGCGGCCCGCCACGTCGAGCAGCGCGGCGCCCTCGCCGTGCCACAGCAGCCCGTCGGCGACCGCGATCGCCTCGGCGTAGACGGCCGGACGCCAGTAGGGCGAGAGGTCGATCACGGCCGGCGGCAGCCCGGGCGCGAACAGCACGTTGCCGCTCAGGTCGGCGTGCACGAGCTGCGGCGGCTCGGCCGGCGGACGCACGAGCGCGCGGAGACGGGCGGCGAGCGGTGCGACACCGGGGTGCGTCGGCCGCGCCTCCTCGTCCCACGCGGCCCGATCGGCGCGCGCCCACCGGTGCGTGCGGCGGGCGAGGAACGCCGGCCGCGGCATCCCTGCGAGCGCGGCGTGGAACGCCCGCGCCGCGGCGAGCAGCGCCGGCCACCGCCCTTCGGGCCCCGGCTCGCCCTCGACCCACCGGGACACGGTCCAGCCCTCGGCGATCCAGGTACCCGTGGTCGACGGCACGGGCACGGCGATCCGGAAGCCCCGCTCCCCCGCGAGGGCGCTCAGCAGGTCCGCGCACCAGGCGGCCTCCTCGGCCTCGAGCCCGGGCGCGACCCGCTTCAGCACGACCCGCTCGTGCCCCTCGCCGAGCACCCAGCTGCAGCCCTGCCCGCCGGGCAGGCGGCGCGGCGTGCCGCCGAGCCCGAAGGCGCGGAGGGCCGTCGGCGACGGCGTGCCCAGCGGATCCACCGCCTCAGCCTGCCGCAGCCGTCGCGCACCCGGACGTCCTGCGCGATCATCGGAGTGTGGACGGCGACGGCGCTCCCCGGGGGACGGGCGACCTCCTGCAGCGCGCCGTCCACCTCGCGGCCCTTCGGGTCCTCGTCGACGAGCGCCGCACCGAGCTGCGCCGCCTCGCGCAGGCCGAGGACGCGCTCGCCGTGATCGGTTTCGGTCTCGACCGCACCGACGCTCTCGCTCGCGTCGCCTACGCCCGCGCCTCCGCAGGTCTCGCCGCGGAGTTCGCCTGCGCGGCAGCGGAGCTGCGCGAGGCGGAGGTCGCGCTGCGGACCGCGGTGCTCGACGACGCCTGGACGCCCGCCGACGACCTCGACTGGCCGGCGTCGGACGACGAGACGCCGCACGCCCGCCCCGGCTGACCGGGACGGGCGTGCGGCTGCCGCGGGAGCGGCTACTTCTTCGCGGGCTCCGGCTCGGGCGCCGGGTTCGCGTAGATCGGCGCCTCGACGCCCTTCGCGCCGGGCAGCGGCGGCTGCTCCGGCTCGACGGGCGGCCTGCGGGTGCGTGCCGGCTTCGGCTCGGCGGTCTCTGCCGGGAGCGGCTCGGCCTTCCTGCGGGCGCGCGCGGGCTTCGCAGCGGGCTCGGCAGCGACCGGCTCGACGACCGTGGCGGCCGGTGCCGCTGCGACTGCCGCTCGCGCCGGGACGGCCGCGGGCACCGCGGCCGCGGCAGGCGCCGCCTCGACCGACGGGCGCGGCCGGGAGGCGTACGTCTCGAACGCGACGCGTGGCTGCTGCACCGCCTGGAGGCTCACGATGTCGCGGCCGAGCACGAAGTTCAGCACCCAGTTCGCGATGACGCGCAGCTTGCGCTCCCACGTCGGGATCGCGAGGCCGTGGTACCCGCGGTGCATGACCCAGGCCGGGAAGCCCTTGATCGCGATCCTGCCGGACTGGAACGCGCCCTCGTAGAGGCCGAGGCCCGCCACCGCGCCGAGGCTCGCGTGGTAGTAGTCCTTGACGCCCTCGCCGCGGAGCGCCGCCGCGATGTTCTGCGCGAGCAGCTTGCCCTGACGCACCGCGTGCTGCGCGTTCGGCACGCACATGCCGCCGACACCCTTGCCCGTGAGATCGGGCACGGCCGCCACGTCGCCGGCGCCCCAGGCGTCCGGCACGACCTCGCCCTCGGCGGTGACGACCCGGAGGTCGGGCTTCACCCGCAGGCGCCCGCGCTCCTCGATCGGCAGGTCGGTGTTCTTCAGCATCGGCGAGGCCATGACGCCGGCGGTCCAGACGATGACGTCCGTCTCGAACGACTCGCCCGTGGACAGCTCGATGCGGCCGCCCTCGGCGCTCTTCAGCTGGGTGTCGAGGTGCACCTCCGCACCGCGCTGCGCGTAGTTCTTGAGCACCCAGTGGCTCGTCGGCAGCGACACCTCGGGCATGATGCGGCCCATCGCCTCGATGAGGTGGAAGCGCGTGTCGTCGAAGGTGAGCTGCGGGTAGTACCGCAGCAGGTACGAGGCGAGCGAGCGCATCTCGCCGAACACCTCGATGCCGGCGAAGCCGCCGCCGACGACGACGAACGTGAGCAGGCGCTCGCGCTCCGGCCCGGGCGGCAGGTTCGCGGCCTTGTCGAAGTTCGTGAGGATGCGGTCGCGGATCGCGACGGCCTCCTCGATGGTCTTCAGGCCGTAGGCGAGGTCGGCGACACCCGGGATCGGGAAGGTGCGGCTGACCGAGCCGGCGGTGACGACGATCTGGTCGTACTCGAGCTGCCACGGCTCGCCGACCTCGGGGGTGATCGTGGCGGTGCGGGCCGCGTGGTCGATGCCGGTGACCTTCGCCGTGATGACCTTCGCGCGCTTCAGGTGCTTGCGCTGGTTGACCACGGCGTGGCGGGCCTCGACGGATCCGCCGACGACCTCGGGCAGGAACGGCTGGTACGTGAGGTAGGGCAGCGGATCGACGACGACGATCTCCGCCTCGTCCTTGCGGAGCCACTTCTCGAGCTTCCAGGCCGTGTAGAAGCCGGCGTAGCCGCCGCCGACGATGAGGATGCGAGGCACGAGTCCGAAGATCTCCTTCGTGAAGAGCACTGGAGCCGCGGTGCTGCGCTGAGCCGCGGGCGGGCAGGCCTCCGAGCCTACCGGAGGGGTTCGCCCCAGCCGCCGATCGCGCGCCGCACCTGGTCATCCGTGCGCGAGGCCTCCGCGAGTGCGAGGTCGCCCACCGGATCGACGCCGGGACCCGCGGCGAGCGCGTGCCCGGCGAGCGCGTGGAGGCACTTGACGCGGTCGGGCAGGCCGCCCGCGCTGATGCCGGCGAGCTCCGGCACGGCCTCGACGGCCTCGCGGGCGGCGAGGTACGCGTCGTGCGCCGCGCGATGCGCCGCGGCGAGCTCCGGGTCGGCGGCCAGCCGGTCGTTCAGCTCGCGCATCCGCCCGTCGGCCTCGAGCCGCGACATCGCGGCGACGAGCACCGGATGGGTCAGGTAGTAGAAGGTGGGGAACGGCGTGCCGTCCGGTAGCCGCGGCGCCGTGGCGACGACGGCGGGCGCACCGTCGCGCGTGCGGGCGGCGATCGCGAGCACACCGCGGGGCGGGCGGCCGAGCTGCGCCTCGACGGCGTCGAGGTCGGCCGGCGTCGGCGGATCGCCGATCACCGGGTGCTGACCGTCGGTCATCGCCCGGTCAGCGCCTTCGGCGTCGCGGAGGTGGTGCCGGCAGCGACCAGCGAGTCGAGCAGCGCGCCCGTCCAGTCGGTACGGGTGGTCTGCACGGTCGTGGTCGGCGGCTGCGCCGGTCCCGAAGCCTTCGTCGCGGTGCCCCCGACGACCCGGTAGGCGACCTCGCCGGGCAGCACGTAGAAGAGTCGGCTGCCCGCCTGCGACCGCACGTAGGCAGGGTCGCTCCAGCGGGCGATGTCGGTGCTCGTCGCCTTCAGGTCGGCCTGCTGCCGGGCGACCTGCGCGGTGAGGTCGGCGAGCTTCTGCCGCTGCGAGAGGTACGTGCCGAGCGCCGGCGCGAGGCTCAGCACCGCGAAGACGAGCAGCAGCACCGAGGCGATCGCGAGCCCGGGCACCTTCACGCCGCGGAGGCGCGGCGGCACGACGCGGGCGAGCGCGCCGCTGCCGAGGTCGCGGACGTCTCCCACCGGCTCCCCTTCCCGCCGCCGGGAGGCGACCGTCGTCAGGCCCGGAAGCGCGGGAACGCGCTGCGGCCCGCGTAGACCGCGGCCTCGCCGAGCTCCTCCTCGATCCGGAGCAGCTGATTGTATTTGGCGACCCGCTCGCTGCGGGCAGGCGCACCGGTCTTGATCTGACCCGCGTCGGTCGCGACGGCGAGGTCGGCGATCGTCGTGTCCTCGGTCTCGCCCGAGCGGTGCGACAGGATCGCGGTGTAGCCGTTGCGCTGCGCGAGCGCGACCGCGTCGAGGGTCTCGGTGAGCGTCCCGATCTGGTTCACCTTGACGAGGATCGAGTTCGCGACGCGGCGCTGCAGGCCGGTGGCGAGGCGCGACGGGTTGGTGACGAAGAGGTCGTCGCCGACGATCTGGACCTTGGCGCCGAGGTCGGCCGTGAGGGTCTCGTAGCCCTCCCAGTCCTCCTCGGCCAGCGGGTCCTCGATCGAGACGAGCGGGTAGTTCGCGACGAGCTCGGCGTAGTAGGCGCTCATGTCGGCGGCGCTCTTCGCCCGGCCCTCGAACGTGTAGGTGCCCTTGTCGAAGAACTCGGTGCTCGCGACGTCGAGCGCGAGGGCGATGTCGGTGCCGGGCGTGTAGCCCGCCTTGCCGATCGCCTCGAGCAGCAGGTCGAGCGCGGCGCGGTTGCTGTCGAGGTCCGGTGCGAACCCGCCCTCGTCGCCGAGGCCGGTGGAGAGGCCCTTGCCCTTCATGAGCCCGCGGAGCGCGTGGTAGGTCTCCGCGCCCCAGCGCAGCGCCTCGCGGAACGACCCGGCGCCGATCGGCAGGATCATGAACTCCTGGATGTCGACGTTCGAGTCGGCGTGGGCGCCGCCGTTGATGACGTTCATCATCGGCACGGGCAGCACGTGCGCGTTCGGGCCGCCGATGTAGCGGAACAGCGGCAGCTCGGCCGAGAGGGCGGCGGCCTTCGCGACGGCGAGGCTGACGCCGAGGATCGCGTTCGCGCCGAGGCTGCCCTTGTTGTCGCTGCCGTCGGTGGCGATGAGGGTGGCGTCGACGATGCGCTGGTCGGCCGCGTCGATGCCTTCGACGGCCGGACCGAGCTCGTCGATCACGGCGGCGACGGCCTTCTCGACGCCCTTGCCGCCGTAGCGGCCGGAGTCGCCGTCGCGGAGCTCGTAGGCCTCGAAGGCGCCGGTGCTCGCGCCGGACGGCACGGCCGCTCGGGCGACGACGCCGTCCTCGAGCAGCACCTCGACCTCGACGGTGGGGTTGCCGCGCGAGTCGAGGATCTCGCGGGCGTCGACGGTGTCGATGGCGGCCATGGGAGCACTCCTTCGAGTCGATCGCCCGCCTCGTCGACGGGCCGTGAACGACTCTAGTGAGGCCGCCTTGCACGTCTCCAACCGGCCCCCGCTCAGCCGATTCCGGGCGGCTTCCGCGGCTCGGTGCCCTTGAGGGCGACTCCGGGCCGGGCCACCATGGCGCCGTGGCGCACCCGATCATGTTCGACGAGCACGACCCGCTGCTCGCGCGGCTGCGGACGCTCGCGCTCGCGCTGCCCGAGGCGGAGGAGCGGATCAGCCACGGGCGGCCCTGGTTCTCGGTGGTCGGCGGCACGGCGTTCGCGGTGTACGGCAGCGGGACGAAGGGACCGGAGTCGGTGCGGCACGACGCCGGGCTGGTGGTGCACGTCGACGAGGACGAACGGCCGGCGCGGGTCCAGGATCCGCGGTTCTTCGTGCCGGCCTACCTCGGCCCGAAGGGGTGGCTCGGCATCGACCTCGACCCCCCGGACACCGACTGGCGGGAGGTCGCCGAGCTGCTCGACGCGTCATGGCGCCACGCCGCCCCTCGCCGTCTCGTCGGCCTCCGCGACGCCTGAACCCGGATCCCGGGCGCGTTCCGACGACGCGGGCGCGAGACGACGCCCGGAGGAACGGAAGTCGCCCGGATCCGCCGGCGCCGGCCGCGGTCAGCGGAGGGGACGGGTCTCGCCCGTGCCCTCGGCCGTGACGGTCGCGACCGCGGTGAAGCCCTCGGCGGCGAGCGCGTCGAGCTGCGCACGGCGGTTCCGCCGCGTCCGCTCGAGCCGCACCCGCCCGTGCTCGTCGCGCGCCGCCGCCTTCGCCGCGAGCAGCACCGGGGCGGGCACGTCGTCGTCGTGCAGCAGCACGAGCGCGCCGCTGCCGTCGTCGCTGGGCGGCAGGAGGTCGAGGATCCGCTCGAAGCCGATCGAGAAGCCGACCGCCGGCACCGCCTGGCCGAGGAACCGGCCGATCATGCCGTCGTAGCGGCCCCCGCCCCCGAGCGAGCTGCCGAAGCCGGGGTGCTCGATCTCGAAGATCGTGCCCGTGTAGTAGCCCATGCCCCGCACGAGCGTCGGGTCGAAGACGAGGTCGACGTCCGGCAGCGCGTCGCGGAGCGCGAGCAGGTCGCGGTAGGCGTCCTGCTCGAGCCAGGCCGGCGGATCGACGAGCAGGTCCCAGCCGGCGGCCGCGAGCGTCGCGAACGCCTCGTGCAGGCCCGCGGTGTCGACGCCCTGGGTGCCGAGCTCGTCGACGACGCCAGGCACACCGATCTTGTCGAGCTTGTCGATCGTGATGAGCGCCCGCGCGGCGTTCTCCCCGGCGAGGCCCCAGGTCTCGAGCAGGCGGTTCAGGATGCGCCGGTCGTTGATCCTCACGCTCGTGCCGGTGAGCCCGAGCTCTGCGAGCGCCTCGGTGGTCGCGGCGATCAGCTCGAGCTCGGCGAT
The DNA here is from genome assembly GCF_029846255.1 of Amnibacterium sp. CER49. Taxonomy (GTDB): domain Bacteria; phylum Actinomycetota; class Actinomycetes; order Actinomycetales; family Microbacteriaceae; genus Amnibacterium. The sequence goes on from NZ_JARVWQ010000002.1 coordinate 1,227,977, forward strand.
CGGCCCGGCCTCGCCGAGCACGTCGATGTCGCACTGCACGAACTGCCGGTAGCGGCCCTTCTGCGGCCGCTCCGCGCGCCAGACCGGGCCGATCTGCAGGGCCCGGAAGACGGGCGGCAGCTCGGCGCGGTTCGTCGCGTAGTAGCGCGCGAGCGGCACCGTGAGGTCGTAGCGCAGGCCGAGGTCGGCGAGCGCGAGGGGATCGCCGGACTCCGCCGCGGCACGCAGGTCGTCGCCGCCGAGGCCGCGCTTCAGCACGCTGTAGGCGAGCTTCTCGTTGTCGCCGCCGATGCCGGCGTGCAGCCGCTCGACGTCCTCGAGGGCGGGTGTCTCGATCTCGTCGAAGCCGTGGCCGCGGTACACGCGCCGGATCACGGCGAGCGCGTGCTCGCGGCGCCGCTTCTCGGCGGGCAGGAAGTCGCGCATGCCGCGGGGCGGGTTCACCGGGGAGGCCACCCCTCCATCCTGGCAGCGGAGCCGCCGCCGTCGGACGGGCAGACGAGGGGGCGCATCGGCGCCCCGACCGGCGCCGCTCCGGATCCTTGCCGCTCAGCGCGTGGCGAAGCGACCAGGATCCGGAGCAGGTTCGGCGGTCAGGGCGTGACGGGGCGCTCCCCGGCATCGGCCTGGGCCTCGGCCACGCGGATGCGGTCGCTCAGGCGCCGGATCGCGCCGCGCAGCGCCCGCTCCGCGTCGAGGCCGCGGGCGGAGGCGGCGATCACCTGGTCGAGCAGCAGGTCGCCGAGCGCGTCCTCGTCCGTCGGACCGCCCTCGACCGGCCGCAGCTCGAGCCCGACGCGCGCGGCACGACCGAGCAGCTTCTCGGCGAGCAGCAGCGACGGCATGCCCATCGGCACCCCGTCGAGCACGCTCGTGCGGTGCGCCTTCTCGCGGCGCTTCTGCTCCTCCCACACCGCGACGACCGCGTCGGCGTCCGCCGCCTCCGCGTCGCCGAACACGTGGGGGTGCCGGCCGACCATCTTCGCGGCGGTCGCCCTGGCGACGTCGTCGATGTCGAAGCCCTCGCCGGGCGTCGCAGCCGCGAGGTCGGCGTGGAAGAGGACCTGGTAGAGCACGTCGCCGAGCTCCTCGAGCATCGCGTCGCGGTCGTGGGTCTCGATCGCCTCGACGAGCTCCGCGGTCTCCTCGATGAGGTAGCGCACGAGCGACTCGTGCGTCTGCTCCGCGTCCCACGGGCAGCCGCCGGGGCCGCGGAGCCGCGCCATGACGGCGACGAGGCGGTCGAGCTCGGAGCCTGCGGGGTCGGTCATCGGCGTCATCCTCGCAGGCGCGACGTCACGCCGGCTCGGCCTGCGCCGCGGAGGGCGCGGCCGCCTCCTCGACGCGCGCCGACGGCATGAAGACCGCCGCGACGAGGGTCAGCAGGCCCGCGACGACGACCCCGTCGAAGACCGCCGACGACGAGCTCGCGGTGCCGGCGACCGCCGAGCCCTGCCAGGACCCGAGCACGCCGTTCGCGATCGCTCCGAAGACGGCGACACCGACGGCCGAGCCGATCGACCGGAGGAACAGGCTCGCGCCCGTCACGACGCCCCGCTCCGACCACCCGACGCTCGACTGCGCCGCGATCAGCGTGGGCGTCGCGACGAAGCCGAGCCCGAGGCCGACGACGAAGCAGGTGACCGCGGTGAGCGCGATCGAGGCGAGCGGTGCGCTGAGGGCGACGCCGATGGCGCCGGCGGCCGCGAGCGCGCAGCCGATCAGCGCGGTGGGCCGGTAGCCGAAGCGCAGGTAGAGCCGGCCCGCGTTCGAGGCGGCGAGCGGCCAGCCGACGGTGAGCGCGGCGAGCGCGAGCCCGCTGACGAGCGGCGTGGTCGGCACGACCTTCTCGAGGAACGTCGGCACGTAGGAGGTGAGGCCGATCGTCACCGCACCGACCCCGGCCGAGATCAGCGCGGTCGTGAGCAGCAGCCGGCGCGAGAGCACCCAGAGCGGCAGCACGGGCTCCGCGGCACGCCGCTCGATCGCGATGAACAGCGGCACCGCCACGACGGCGACCGCGAAGGCGACGAGGCTCTGCACCGAGTTCCACGCCCAGGCGGTGCCGCCCTCGAGCAGGGCCGTGAGCAGCGCGGTGAGGCCGATCGTCAGGGTCGCGGCGCCCGCGACGTCGATGCGGTGCCGGGTGCGTTCGACGGACTCGGAGTAGCGGCGCAGCAGCACGACCGCGAGGAGGCAGAGCGGGATGTTCACGAAGAAGATCCAGCGCCACGAGACGAACTGCGAGAAGACGCCGCCGAGCGTGGGGCCGACGACCGACGAGATCGCCCAGACGCTCGCGAGGTAGCCCTGCGCCTTCGCGCGCTCCGCGACCGTGTAGATGTCGCCCGCGACGGTGATCGAGACCGGCATGATCGCGCCGGCGCCGAGGCCCTGCACGGCGCGGAACAGGATCAGCACGAGCATCGAGGGGGCGAACCCGCAGAGCACCGAGCCGACGAGGAACAGCAGGATGCCGGTGAGGAGGATCGGCTTGCGGCCGACGGTGTCGGCGAGCTTCGCGTAGAGCGGCACCGACACGGCCTGGGCGAGCAGGTAGACGGAGAAGAGCCACGGGAAGCTCGAGAAGCCGCCGAGGTCCTGCACCACCGACGGCACGGCCGTCGCGAGGATGGTCGAGTCGATCGCGATGAGGCCCGTCGACATCATGAGCGCGAGCAGGACGGGTCCGCGCTCCGACCGGAGGCCGACGTCGCGGCGGCTGATCTGTGGCGTCGTTCCGGTCACATCAGGTCCGCAAGCCCCGAGGACCGGTTCGCATTCCCCGCTCTCAGGAAGGCCTCAGGACTCGTCGCCCCCGTCGAGCGCCGCCGCGAGCAGCGCCACCCGGATCGCGCCGCCCTTCGTGTCCTGCTCCCCCACCCGCCGGAAGCCCAGCGCCTCGTGGAAGCCGAGCGACCGCGGGTTCGGCGGACGCAGGTTCACCTCGCAGGTGACCTCGCGTCGATGGTCGACCTCCGCCTTCGCGAACACGGCGCCGTAGAGGAGCCGCCCGATCCCGGCGCCGCGCGCCTCGGTACCGATCACGATGCGGTCGACGTAGAGGAAGTCGTCGCTCCGGGCGGAGAACCAGCGGTAGTTCTCGCTCGCGTACGAGCGGCCGGGGTCGATCGCGATCAGGAAGCCGAGCACCTCGTCGGGGTCGTCCTCGTCGACGGCGACGATCGAGAGCGACGCGAACGCGGTGAGCAGCGCGAGCTCGTCCTCGTCGGCCATCGGCACGGCGGGCACGGCGTCGTTGTTCAGCTCCACGACGGCGGGGAGATCGGCGGGTTCGAGCTCACGGAGGACGACGGCCACGGATCCCGGAGCCTACCGGCCGGCGGCCGCGGGCGTCCCGGGCCCGGCCCCGCCAGACTGTGGTGACGAGGTAAGGAGCACCCCCTGCGCTACGACACCGGCTCGGCCGCCCTGCTCGCCCCCGTCGTCCAGCAGCTCGTCGACGAGCGGGTCCGCGACAGCCGCGCCCCGGCGAGCTCGTTCGCGCTGCTCGCCGACGGCGCCGTGGTCGCCACCGGCGGCGCGGGTGACGGGACGACCGGCCCGGTCCCGACGCCGGGCACCGCCTTCCGCGTCGCCTCGTGCACGAAGAGCTTCACCGCGACCGCGATGCTGCAGCTGCGTGACGCGGGAGCGCTCGACCTCGACACCCCGGTCGCCGACCTGCTCGAGGTGACCATGCTCGACGGCCGTCCGTCGCCGACGGTCGCGCACCTCGCGTCGATGTCGTCCGGCATCCCCTACGACGACCCCTGGGCGGACCGTCAGGAGGCGATGAGCACCGAGGACTTCGACGCGATGCTGCGCGAGGGCCTGCGGCTCTTCGCGGACCCCGGCACCCGCTACGAGTACTCGAGCCTCGGCTACTCGATCCTCGGCCGGGTGCTCGAGCGGGTCTCGGGGCTCCCCTACGTGCGGCTCGTCACCGAGCGCGTGATCGAGCCCCTCGGCCTCGAAGGGATCGGGTACGACCGCTCGCTCGAGGTCGCGGCCATCGCACCCGGGCACGCGCGCGTGGCCGGGCGCTGGGAGGAGCAGCCCTGGCAGGAGCCGGGCGCCTTCTCGCCGCTCGGCGGCATCATCGCGACACCGACCGGCCTCGCGACCTGGGCCGGCTGGCTCGCCGCGGCCTGGCGCCCCGGCGCGTCCGACGCCGTGCTGTCAGCGGCCTCGCGGCGCGAGCTGCAGACCCCGCGCACCGAGGTGCCGGGCCCCACCCGCTCGTCGTACGGCTTCGGGCTCGTCGTCGAGCACGACGAGCGGCACGGCACCGTCATCTCGCACTCCGGCGGCTACCCCGGCTACGGCGCGCACATGCGCTGGCATCCCGACAGCGGCCTCGGCGTCGTCGTGCTCGAGAACGCGCGCTACAGCGGCGCGACCCTGCCCGCGACGAAGGCCCTCACCGCGCTGCTCGACGGCCTCGCCGTGCCCGGCACGGAGCCCGAGCTCTGGGAGGCCACGCGTGCCGCGCGAGAGACCGTCGAGCGCCTCGTCCGGCGCTGGGACGACGCCGCGGCAGCGGCGCTCGTCGCCGGCAACGTCGCCCTCGACGAGCCGCTCGAGTCACGACGGGCGACGGCGGAGCGCCTCCGTGCGGCCGTCGGGCTCGATCCGGACGCGCCGGTCGTCCCGCTCGTCGAGGCGGCACCCCGCAGCGATTCCGCGGCGCACCTCGCCTGGAGCATCCGCGGCACGACGGGCTCGCTGCGCTGCGAGATCCGGATGACGCCGGTGCGCGCCCCGCTCGTCGAGACGCTGGAGCTGCGCCTGGGGTAGCGCCGCGACCCGCGACCCGCGAGTCGGCGACGCGAGGTGCGACCGGTGCTCGGAGACGGGCGTCAGGAGGCGGCGTCCGTCCTGCGGAGCGCGGCGGCGGCCGCCGTCGCCGGCGCGACGCCGGCGAGGAACTCGAGGATCATCGCCGCGGTGGGCCCGGGCGCCTCGATCTGCGGCGAGTGGCCGAGTCCCGGCAGGCTGCGCGTCACCGCGTGCGGCAGGGCGGCCGCGGCCGCGGCGAGGTGCGCGTGCGGCAGCACCACGTCGCGCTCCCCCCACAGCACGAGCGTCGGGGTCGCGGCCGCCGCGAGGGCGGCGATCACCTCGCGGCGCCACTCCTCGCGCACCCCCCGCCACCGGCCCAGATCGTGCACCACGTCGAGGTACCAGCGCCGCGCGTCGAGGCGGTGCATGCGCCGGGCCGCCCGGAGGGCGAGCTCCGCCGTGTCGAGCGCGGCCGGCCCGTCGAGGAGGGCCTGCAGCCGCAGGTAGGCCCCGGTCACGGAGAAGCGCAGCAGCAGCGGCCCGAGCCCCGGCAGCGTCATGAGCCGCAGCCCGAGCGCGGCGTCGGCACCGAAGCCGGCGGGGCTGATGAGCACGAGCGCGCAGACGGCGGCGGGATCGTCCGCGAGCATGCGCAGCGCCACCGCGCCGCCCATCGAGTTGCCGACGATCCGCACCGGCCGCCTCTCGCCGAGCGCGACCAGGGTGCGGCGGACCATCGCGGCCATGGACCGCAGGGTGACCCGTGGTCCCCAGGCCTCGGACTCGCCGAAGCCCTCGACGTCGATCGCGTAGACGGTGTAGCGCTCGGCGAGCGCGGGCAGCACGGCGTCCCAGTCGCCGTGGTCGCGGCCGATGCCGTGCAGCAGCACGAGCGGCTCCCCCGACCCCGCGGTGACGAGCCCCACCCGGTGCCCGTCGACCTGCACCACCCGCGTCGTCCCGGTCATCGTGGCGCCTCGAAGAGCTCCGACACGTCGAGCTCGGGATCGGCGAAGGCGAGCACCTCGTCGCCGGCCTCGAGCCGGGTGCGGCCGGAGAGCCGCACGGCGCGGCCGTCGCGCCGCACGAGGCTCACCCAGCCGCGCTCGCCGAGCAGCAGGTCGCCGAGCGACGCGCCCTCGGCGGCCGAGCCGTGGGCGACCGAGAAGTGCTGCACGCCGCGCGGCTCCTCCTCGAACCGCAGCCCGGCGACGAACGGCTGCTGCTCGACCTGCCGCATCGGCACCCTGAACCAGGCTGCGAGCTGCGGCGTGAGGCCGCCCTGCACGACCACCGAGACGAGCACGACGACGAAGACGATCGACGCGACCCGCTCGGCCCCCGGCAGGCCCGACTCGCGGATCATCACCCCGAGCAGGATCGGTACGGCGCCCTTCAGCCCCGCGAGCAGCACGAACGCGCGCTCGCCGAGCTGCAGGCGGATCGGCGCGAGCAGCGCGCCGACGAGCAGCGGCCGGATCACGACGATCAGCACCACGGCGAGCAGCAGCCCGGGCAGCAGCGCGTCGGGCCGGAGCACCGCCGACCACGAGACGCTGAAGCCGAGCACCGTGAACGCGACGATCTCGGCGAGGCTCGACAGGCCGTTCGTGAACCGCCGCACCTCGGCCCGGTACGGCCCGCGGGCGTCCCCGACGAGGATGCCGGCGACGAAGACGGCGAGGAAGCCCGAGCCGTGCAGCAGCGCCGCGGCGCCGTAGAGCAGCACCGCGAACGCGAGCGAGCGCAGCGGGTAGAGCGACTCGTTCGGCAGGCGCACGCGTCGCACGAGCACGCCGAGCAGCAGGCCCCCGGCCGCTCCGACCGCCCCACCGACGGCCATCTGGAGCAGGAACTCGACGATCCCGCCGACGAACGGGTCGCCCCCGTGCCCGTTGCCGGCGACGAGCAGCGCCGCGAGCAGCGCGATGCCGACCGGGTCGTTGACACCCGACTCGCCCTCGAGGATCGTGCCGGAGCGGCCGCGGATGTCGCGGTCGCCGAGCACCGAGAAGACGACCGCGGGATCCGTCGGCGAGAGCGCCGCACCGAGCAGCAGCGCCGCCTGCCAGTCGATGCCGAGGGCGAAGCGGCAGAGCAGCGCGATCGCCGCCGCGGTGACCGCTGTGCCGGCGACGCCGACCCAGGTCGTCGCGCCGGCAGCGGCGCGGAAGCGGCGCCAGCCGATGTGCATGCCGCCGTCGAACAGGATGAGGATCAGCGCGATCGTGACGATGCGCTCCGAGGTCAGCAGCGGGATGCGGCCGAGGGCCGGCACGAGGTCCGACGCGGCTGCCGCGACGACGAGGAACAGCGCGGGCGCCGGGATGCGCAGCCGTGAGCCGACCGCGTTCGCGGCGACGGCGGCGAGCAGCCCGAGGCCGCAGAGCAGCACGACGAGGTCGAACGACGTCGTTGCGCTCATGGGATCTCCTGCCGGAGACCGGATCGTACGACGGGACGTCCAGCGGTCGCTGACCCCGTCCACAGGGCCGCGGGGGCGGAGGGGCGGGCTACGCCGTGGGCTGCGGCTGCTTCGCGAACACCGCCGTGAGCAGCTGGTGCACCCACTCGACGAGACCCGCGTCGGGCAGCGGCTGCCCGTCGAGGGTCGGCATCGGCACGGTCACCGCGCCGGCCGAGGCGAGCACCTTCGAGCCGGGGTACATGCGCTGCAGCCGCACCTGCATCGAGTCGGGCAGGTCCGCCGGCGCGACGCGGAGCATCCTGCCGAGCGACACCACGTCCGAGAGCCCGGCCTGCTGCGCGACGCGGCGCAGCTTCGAGACGCGGATGAGGTTCGTCACCTCGTCCGGCGCGGGCCCGTACCGGTCGACGAGCTCGTCGAGCACGAGGTCGATCTGCCCGTCCTGCGCAGCGGGCGCCGAGGCGGCCGACAGCTTCTGGTAGGCCTCGAGCCGCAGCCGCTCGCTGTCGATGTACGACTCGGGGATCCGCGCGTCGACCGGCAGCTCGAGCCGCAGCTCGGTCTGCCCCTCGGCGACCTCGCCGCGGAAGTCGGCGACGGCCTCGCCGATCATCCGCAGGTACAGGTCGAACCCGACGCCCTGGATGTGGCCGGACTGCTCGCCGCCGAGCAGGTTGCCCGCGCCGCGGATCTCGAGGTCCTTGAGCGCGACCTGCATGCCGGCGCCGAGGTCGTTGTTCGCGGCGATCGTCTCGAGCCGGTCGACCGCGGTCTCCGACAGGGGCTTCTCGGCCTCGTAGAGGAAGTAGGCGTAGCCCCGCTCGCGGCCGCGGCCGACGCGCCCGCGCAGCTGGTGCAGCTGGCTGAGGCCGTACTTGTCGGCGCGGTCGACGATGAGGGTGTTCGCGTTCGCGATGTCGAGGCCGGTCTCGATGATCGTCGTCGAGACGAGCACGTCGAAGCGCCGCTCCCAGAAGTCGACCATGACCTGCTCGAGCTGGTGCTCGCCCATCTGACCGTGCGCGACGGCGATGCGCGCCTCGGGGACGAGCTCGGCGATCTCGGCGGCGACGCGCTGGATCGACTGCACCTGGTTGTGCACGTAGAACACCTGCCCCTCCCGGAGCAGCTCGCGGCGGATCGCCGCGGTGATCTGCCCGGACGAGCGCGCGCCCACGTAGGTGAGGATCGGGTGCCGGTCCTCGGGCGGTGTCGCGAGCGTCGACATCTCGCGGATGCCGGTGACCGCCATCTCGAGCGTGCGCGGGATCGGCGTGGCGCTCATCGCGAGCACGTCGACGTTCGTCTTCAGCTTCTTCAGCTGGTCCTTGTGCTCGACGCCGAAGCGCTGCTCCTCGTCGATGATCACGAGGCCGAGGTCCTTGAAGACGAGCCCGTTCGAGAGGATGCGGTGGGTGCCGATCACGAGGTCGACGGTGCCGTCGCCGATGCCCTTGATCGTCTCGCGCGCCTCCTTGTCGCTCTGGAAGCGGGACAGCGGCCGCACGTTCACCGGGAAGCCGGCGAAGCGCTCCTGGAACGTCTCGAGGTGCTGGCGCACGAGCAGCGTCGTCGGCACGAGCATCGCGACCTGCTTGCCGTCCTGGATCGCCTTGAAGGCGGCCCGCACCGCGACCTCGGTCTTGCCGAAGCCGACGTCGCCGGAGACCAGGCGGTCCATCGGGATCGGCCGCTCCATGTCGGCCTTCACCTGCTCGATCGTCTCGAGCTGGTCGGGCGTCTCGGCGAACGGGAACGCCTCCTCGAGCTCGCGCTGCCACGGGGTGTCGGGCCCGAAGGCGTGCCCCCGCGAGGCCATCCGCGCCGAGTAGAGCTTGACCAGCTCGACGGCGATGTCGCGGACCGCCTTGCGGGCGCGGCCCTTCGCCGCGGCCCAGTCCGCGCCGCCCATCTTCGACAGCTGCGGCGCCTCGCCGCCCACGTAGCGGGTGAGCAGGTCGAGCTGATCGGTCGGCACGTAGAGCTTGTCGCCCGGGTACCCGCGCTTGCTCGGCGCGTACTCGAGCAGCAGGAACTCGCGGACGACCTTCTCCGGCGCCTTCTCCCCCATGCGGCGCGGCCCGGTGCGCTGCTGCCCGGCGACCTCGCGGCGCACGAGCTCGACGAAGCGCCCGATGCCGTGCGTCTGGTGCACGACGTAGTCGCCGGCCTTCAGCTGCAGCGGGTCGACGACGTTCTTGCGCCGCGAGGCGAGCTTGCGGGGCGCGCGGGCGTCGACGCTGGCGGCGCGGCCGTAGAACTCGCGCTCGGTGACGAGCGCGAGGGAGATCTCCGGCTGCTCGAAGCCGGCGTCGACGTCGCCGAGGGTGACGTAGGCGATCCCGGGCTCGAGCTCGTCGGGCAGCGCGTCGACCTGCCGGGCGGCGAGGCCGCGCTCCGCGAGCACGTCGTGGGCGCGCTCGACGAGGCCCTTGCCCGCCGCGGTGACGACGACGCTCCACCCGTGCCGCAGCCGCGACCCGACGTGGTCGAGCAGCTCGGCGGGACGTCCGGGCACGACGGGCGTCGCCGCGCCGGCGACGCGGAGGTACTCGGCCGAGTCGGCGAGCAGCGCCGCGGCCTTCGCCGGGTCCAGCTCCGGGTCGTCGGGCTGCGCCTCGAACGAGCTGAGCGTCCACCACGTGTGGTCGGCGCCCGCCTGCTCGCGCAGCGCGTTCACGGTGAGGAAGTCGCCCGCCTCGAGGTCGATGGGCGCCTGGGCTCCCGCCGTGGCGGCGTTCCACGCGGCGTGGAGGAACTCGCGGTTCGTGTCGGCGAGGCTCACCGCCCGCGACGCGACGCGCTCCGGCGAGACCACCGCGACGGCGGATCCTCGCGGCAGGTACTCGGCGATGGAGACGAGCCCGTCGGCGAGCGCCGGCGCGAGCGACTCCATGCCCTCGACCGGGATGCCCTCGGCGATCTTCGCGAGCATCGTCGCGAGGTTCGGGAACTCGTGCCGCAGCTCGCGCGCCCGCTGCTGCACGCTCGGCGTGAGCAGCAACTCGCGCGCCGGCACGAGCTCGACGCGATCGACGGGCGCGTCGAGCGAGCGCTGGTCGGCGACCGAGAAGTGCCGCAGCTGGTCGACCTCGTCGCCGAAGAAGTCGATGCGCACGGGGTGCTCGGCGACCGGCGAGAAGACGTCGAGGATGCCGCCGCGCACCGCGAACTCGCCGCGGCGGGTGACGAGGTCGACCCTCGTGTAAGCGAGCTCGACGAGACGCGCTCCGACCGCGTTCAGGTCGACGCCCCGCTGCCCGAGCGCGACGGCGATCGGCTCGATCTCCGCGAGCCCGGCGGTCAGCGGCTGCAGCGCCGCCCGGACCGGCGCGACGACGATGAGGGGCGCGTCCCCCTGCCGCCAGAGCGCCATGCGGCGGATCGCGTGCAGGCGGCGGCCGACGGTCTCGACACCGGGGCTCAAGCGCTCGTGCGGGAGCGTCTCCCAGGCCGGGAGGTCGAGCAGCTCGGCGTGCGGCACGAGGCACTCGAACGACGCACGCAGGGCGTCGGCCTCGCGCTCGGTCGCCGTGATGAGGAAGGCGGCGTCGGCCTCGCCGCGGTCCCGACGGCGCTCGAGCAGCGCGGCGAGCAGCGGCGCGTGCAGCCCGGGCGTCGCCGAGAAGTCGGCGTTGCGGGAGGCGGCGACGAGCGCGCGCTCGACCGACTCGCCGTGGGACAGCAGGCGCGGCAGACCCCCGAGACTCACTCGTTCGATGGTACCGGCGCCGCGGCGGTGCGCCGCCGGTTCCGTCGAGGGCGAACGGGCCGCCTGCGCATCCGACGTATGCCTCTTCCGGCGCGGGGACGAGCCGAGGCATACCGGCAGCGGATGCGTATACCCGACGAGAAGTCAGGGCCGGAAGCCCCTGTCGGCAAGGTTTCAGGCTTTCGTACGTGATCTGGCGCGTTCTCACAGCGTCTGCTTGCATTCGAATCGGATGCCACCCGGCATCCCGTACCTCGAGGAGCATCTCCTTGCATCGACGCACTCGCATACTGAGCGGCTCCGCCGCTCTGACGGGACTCGCGCTCGCCGCCGGCTGCGTGCTGGCGGCACCGTCGAACGCGGCCACCGGCCGCACCACCCTCTCCGGCAGCCGGCCTGCATGGGCGCAGTCCACGAAGCTGCAGAAGGCGGCGGCGACGACCGACGCCGTGAACATCCGGGTCTACCTCAACTGGCGCAACCAGGCTCAGGCGCAGGCCACCGCGCTCGCCATCGCCACGCCCGGCTCGGCCAGCTACCACCACTACCTGACGCCGGCGCAGTTCCGGCAGCAGTTCGCCCCGGCGCAGGCCGACGTCGGCGCCGTGCAGCAGTTCCTGAAGAGCAGCGGCTTCACCATCGTCGACACCCCGTCGAACAACCACTACGTCTCCGCGGAGGGCACCGTCGCCCAGGCGCAGGCGGCGTTCGGCACGACGCTCGGTCTCTACACGACGAACGGCAAGACCCTCCGCGCGCCCGAGTCCGACGTCTCCGTGCCGTCGTCCCTCGGCGCGGTCGTGCAGGGAGTGACGGGGCTCGACCAGAGCAGCCAGCTGCTCTTCCCGACCGACAGCGTCGGCAACGATCCGAAGCAGAACCACGGCGCCCCGGGCGTCGGCTTCCGCGCCGGCCAGCCGTGCTCGCTCTGGTTCGGCGAGAAGACGGTCTCGACCCCGAACATCACGGCCTACGGCACGAAGACCAAGCCGCTCGCCCCGTGCGGCTACACGCCGGCCCAGGTCCGCGGCCTGTACGGCCTCGACTCCGTCTCGGCGGACGGCACCGGCCAGACGGTCGCCTTCGTCGGCGCGAACGCGAGCCCGACCCTGAAGCAGGACGTCACCGCGTACAGCGCGAAGCACAACCTGCCGGCGCCGTCGATCACCGAGATCGTCGCTCCGGGGATCTACAAGCACCCGGACACCCCGCAGCAGGTGCCGGGCGACTACTACGGCGAGGAGACGCTCGACGCCGAGGCCATCCACACGACGGCCCCCGGCGCGCAGCTCCTCTACGTGGCCTCCGCGAACGCGCGGGAGGACTTCGACGCGAGCATCAACCACATCGTCGACCGCGGCCTCAGCCACATCATCTCGATCAGCTACGGCTTCAGCGGTGAGGGCGTGCCCCAGGGCTACATCAACAGCCTCAACAACACGTTCGTCCAGGCCGTCGCCGAGGGCATCGGCGTGTACGTCTCGAGCGGTGACAACGGCGACGAGGTGTCGACGTACGGCTCGCCGCAGGTCGACTTCTACGCCGACAGCCCGTTCGTGACCGCGGTCGGCGGCACGTCGGCCTCGATCGTCCCGTCCGGCACGACGCCGGCCGGCGCGACCTACGCGGACGTCGACGACGCGTCCTCGGTGCTGAACCAGCGCGGTGCGTGGAAGCGCTCGTTCGAGGTCGGCTGGCAGACCGGGTACGACCCGATCACGAAGACGGCGTCGGACCACATCACGTCGGCGCCGTACGTGCTGAACGGCACGCTCTCGCAGCCCCTGCCCGGCACGTTCTTCGGCGGTGGCGGCGGCGGCATCAGCAAGCTCTTCGCGCAGCCGTCGTACCAGCAGGGCGTCACGACCGGCGCCGGCCGCGCGCTGCCCGACATCAGCGCCCTCGGCGACCCGAACACCGGGTTCCTCGTCGGCCAGACGCAGCAGTTCAGCAACGGCACCTACTACGACGAGTACCGCATCGGCGGCACCTCCGTAGCGGCGCCCCTCACCGCGGGCATCGCGGCCGTGGCGGACCAGGTGAACGGCAGCCCGCTCGGGTTCCTGAACCCGCGCATCTACGCGGCGTACAAGGCCGGCACCGGCGCCTTCTACGACGTCGACCAGGCCGACCTGTTCGGCACGTCGACCTCCTCGAGGCTGCCCTCGGTCGTCCGCGTGAACTACGTGAACAGCGAGAACGCCTCGGGCGGGCTGTCGTACAGCCTCCGCACGCTGGAGGAGCCGAACCAGACGCTGCACAGCACGAGGGGCTACGACACCGCCACCGGCGTCGGCACCCCGAACGGCTCGGCGTTCTTCACGGCGATCACCAAGGGCTGACCTCTCGGATCAGCGGGCCCGGGACGCGATCGCGTCCCGGGCCCTTCCCGTTGCGGCGGCCTCAGCGGCGGCGGAGCAGCCGCCCGAGCACGGCGCCGTAGACGACGTGGGCGGCGAGCATCGTCGCGACGCGCCGCCGGTCGTCGGCGTGCGCCGGCGGCAGCACACCGGCCACCGGCACCCACCCCTCGTAGCTGGCGGCGTAGATCGCCAGCCCGTACGCGAGCCCGCGGGCGGGCGTGACGCGGCGCAGCAGCACCGGCAGCAGCGCGCCGCCGACCGCGCCGTACCCGAGGTGCGCGGCCCACGACAGCGGCTGCGCGACCGCCTCCGGGAGGTTCGGCAGCACCTTCTTCACGAGCAGCACCGGCGGCTGCTTCGGCAGCGCTCCGAGCGCCTTCGCCGCGACGAGCAGCCCGCTCATCGCGAGGGTGGCGGCCAGGCCGGCGGCGGCGCCGGACGGCAGAGGAGCGGGTCGGTCGTCGCGCATGGCGCCGGAGTCTTCCACGGCTGCCCGAGCGCCGGTCGAGCCCGATGGCGGCCGCGGTCGCGCCGTTCCTCGGGTCGATGCCCGCCCGCGTGCTGATCGGCGCGGCGGTGCTCGGCGGCGCTCGTGGCGGCGCTCGTCGTCTCGCTCGCCGGCTCGTGGGGCGTCGCCGACGTGCTCGGCTGGCGGCACAGCCTGAACGGCCGCATCGACGGCGGCAACTGGCGCTTCTACGCGGTCTACGCGGTCGCGCACATCGTCGGCGCGGTCCTCGTGCTCGGCGCGGTCGACCTCGTCTCGCTCGCCGTCGACGTCGAGGTCATGAACGCCCTGCTGCTGCCGATCGTGCTCGGCTTCCTGCTCGCGCTCGAGGCGAAGGCGTTGCCGAAGGAGCACCGGATGCGGGGGGCCTACCGCTTCACGGTCTGGACGCTCTGCCGCGTCGTCATGGCCTTCGGCCTCGCGATGGTGCCGTTCGCGATCCTCGCGCACTGACCGGACGACGGAAGGATCGTACTCCGGTGAGCGCGTCCGCCGCCCTTCCGGGGCACCGGCGGCCGGGACCCCCGTCGCTCGGGCCGCGCTAGCGGGCGCGGGGGGCGTTGAAGCGCTGCTGGGCCTGCTCGAGGCCCTCCGTCGCGAGGGCGGCGACCGCGTCGGCGGCGTCGACGACCACGTTCGGCAGCTCCTTGCGCTCGGTCGGCGTGAAGTCCCGCAGCACGAAGTCCGCCGCCGGCTGCCGGCCGGGCGGCCGGCCGACGCCGACGCGCACCCGCGGGAACTCCGGCGTGCCGAGCACCGCCGCGATGTCGCGGACGCCGTTGTGGCCGCCGTGGCCGCCGCCGGACTTCAGACGCAGGTCACCGAACGGGATGTCGAGCTCGTCGTGCACGACGATGAGCCGGTCGGGCGTCAGCGAGTAGAACTTCAGCAGCCGGCCGGTGGGGCCGCCCGACTCGTTCATGTACGACTGCGGCGCCGCGAGCACGAGCCGGGGGCCGCCCGGCTCGCGCGCCTCGGCGACGGCGGAGCCGGTGCGGTGCCGCGTGAAGCGCGCACCGGCCCGCCGGGCGAGCTCGTCGAGCACCATCCGGCCCACGTTGTGGCGGTTGCCCGCGTACTGCGCGCCGGGGTTGCCGAGGCCGACGACGAGCCAGGGCCCGTCCATCCGGGGCTACGCCGCGGGGGTGGACTCGGCGTCGGCGTCCGCTGCGGCCGGGGCCTCCTCGGGCTCCGGCTCGGCCGCCGGCGTCGAGATGCCGACCACGAGCAGCTCCGGGTCGGACGCGAGCTTCGCGCCCTCGGGGAGCTGCACATCGGCGGCGGTGACGTGCGTGCCGTCGGCGAGGCCCTCGATGGGGAGGACGATGCGCTCGGGGATGTGCGTCGCCTCGACGTCGAGCAGCAGGGTCTGGGCGTCGAGCGTGGCGATGGTGCCGGGCGCCGACTCGCCCTCGAGGTGCACGGGCACCTCGACCTGCACGGTCTCGCCGCTGCGGACGACGAGCAGGTCGACGTGCTCGATGATCTGCCGCACCGGGTCCTTCTGCACGTCCTTGACGAGCACCAGCTGCGAGCCCGAGCCGAGATCGAGGTCGAGCACGGCGTTCGCCTTGCGGATGATGAGCGCGGTCTCGTGACCCGGCAGCGAGATGTGCACGGGGTCGGTGCCGTGGCCGTAGATGACGGCCGGGATGCGGCCCGCGGCGCGGAGCTTGCGGGCGGCGCCCTTGCCGAAGCGCTCCCGGCGCTCGGCGTTGATCTTGTCGGCCATGTCGGTCCCTCCATGGGCCGATGCCGGCCCGGTCGATGCGGTCGGCGGTCGCGCGCGCCGAGGAGGGCACGCTGCGTCGATCACGGAAGCCCTGGCAGGGCCTCCCTCGCCGAAGTCCGACGGATGAGTGTAGCGGAAGCGGCGGGGACGGTTCCGCCATGAGCAGAGCGCGGAAGCGGCGGGGACGCTTCCGCCATGAGCAGCGCGCGGAAGCGGCGGGGACGCTTCCGCCATGAGCAGCGCGCGGAAGCGGCGGGGACGGTTCCGCCATGAGCAGAGCGCGGAAGCGGCGGTCCGAGTACCGCGTGTAGGTGATCCGCCCCGCCGTAGGTGCAGAACCGCGATCCGGACCTACACGAGGACGAAGTACCTACACGCGGTATCGGGCGTGCTCCGCTGGGTCAGGACTGCGGGGTCGGGGGCTCCTCGGCGTCGTCGCCCGACGGGGCGCTCTCGATCGCCTGCTCGAGCACGGAGGCCGCGTCGTCGATCAGGGCCTCGGAGATGAGGACGGAGGGCAGCAGCCGCAGCACGCTGTCCCACGAGCCCGCGTCGAGCGCGATGACGCCGTTCGCCACGGCCGTCGAGATGACGTGCTTCAGCGCCTTCGGGTTCGGCTTCTTCGTACCGGGCTGCACGAGCTCGACGCCGAACATCGCGCCCTTGCCGCGCACGTCGCCGACGATGTCGTACTTGTCGACCCAGCCGCCGATGCGCTCGACGAGCGCGCGCTCGACGCGCTTCGCCTCACCGATCAGGTCCTCGCGCTCGACGAGGTCGAGCACGGCGAGCGCCGCCGCCGTCGAGACCGGGTTGCCGCCGAAGGTGCCGCCGACGCCGCCGGGCTGCACGGCGTCCATGATCTCGGCCCGGCCGGTGACCGCGGCGAGCGGCAGGCCGCCCGCGATGCCCTTCGCGGTCGTCACGAGGTCGGGCACGGCGTCGTGGTGCTCGATCGAGTACCAGGCGCCCGTGCGGGCGATGCCGGCCTGGATCTCGTCGGCGACGAAGACGATGCCGTTCTCGCGGCAGTACTCGACGATCCGCTGGAAGTAGCCGGGCGCCGGGATGATGATGCCGCCGTCGCCCTGGATCGGCTCGGCGAAGAAGGCGGCGACGTCGCGGGGGCCGACGTGCGTCTCGATGTAGTCGATCGTGCGCTCGGCCGCCTCCTCGCCCGAGAGGCCGTCGCGGAACGGGTAGCTGATCGGCACGCTGTAGATCTCGCCGGGGAACGGGCCCATGCCCTCGCGCTCCGGCCAGGGGCGATAGGTCATCGCCATCGTCATGTTCGTGCGGCCGTGGAAGGCGTGGTCGAGCACGACGATCGCCCGGCGCCCCGTGAAGCGGCGAGCGATCTTCGCGGCGTTCTCGACCGCCTCGGCGCCGGAGTTCACGAGCACCGAGTGCTTCTCGAAGTCGCCGGGGGTGATCTGCGCGAGCTTCTCGGCGACCTTCACGTAGTTCTCGTACGGGGTGACGGTGAAGAGCGTGTGGGTGAGCTTGCGCACCTGCTCGCTGACCGCCTCGGCGACCGCCGGGTCGGCGTGGCCGACGGTGGTGACGCCGATGCCGCAGCCGAGATCGATGAGCTGGTTGCCGTCGACGTCGACGAGGATCGCGCCCGCGCCGTGGTCCATGTAGATGTTCGCGAGGGTGCCGGCCCCCCGCGAGACGCTCTGGACGCGGCGCTCCTGCAGCGCCCGCGACCTGGGGCCGGGCAGCTCGGTGACGAGCCGCCGCTCCTGCGGGACGGAGAACTGCCGGACGGAGGACGGGGCGGTCGCGCTCATGGCCTCAAGGGTAGGCATGCGCTCCCCGGCCCGCTCGACGGCCGGTCGGGCCCGCGCCTACTCGTGCTCGACCGCGTCCAGACCGCGCCTACTCGTGCTCGACCGCGTCGAGACCGCGCCTACTCGTGCTCGACTGCGTCGAGACCGCACCTACTCGTGCTCGACTGCGTCGAGACCGCGCCTACTCGTGCTCGACTGCGTCGAGCACACGACTCACGACGGCGGCCGGGTCGCCGTGGATGTTCACCGTGGCGCCGCGCTCAGCGCTCGCGAGCGGCTCGAGCGTCGCGAGCTGCGAGTCGAGCAGCGACGGGGGCATGAAGTGCCCCTTGCGGGCGAGCAGCCGGCGCTCGAGCTCGTCGCGGGTGCCGGTGAGCAGCACGAAGAACGCCCGGGGCGCCTCGGCCCGGATCCGCTCGCGGTACTTCCGCTTCAGCGCCGAGCAGGCGACGACCACCGGCCGGCCGGCGACGCTGCTGCGGAGCGCCTTGCCCACCGCGTCGAGCCATGGGGCGCGGTCCTCGTCGGTCAGCGGGATGCCGCTCGACATCTTGTGCACGTTCGAGGCGGGGTGCAGGTCGTCCGCGTCGACGAAGACGCCACCGATCCGCTGGGCGAGGGCCGCGGCCACCGTCGACTTGCCGGCGCCGGAGACACCCATGACGACGATCGGCGGCAGGTCCATGCCGCCGACCGTATCGCGGCGGCCTCGCCGCCTCATCAGGACGACGGGATCAGTAGAACTCGACGGTGTTCACCGGGTTGATGAGGGGCCGCCCGTCGAGGAATCGCGTGACGTTGTCGGCGAACAGGTCGGCGATGAGCTCGTCCTCGAGGTCCGACAGGGCCGCCGTGTGGGGGCTGATCAGCACGTTCGGCTCGTCCCAGAGCGGCGAGTCGGCCGGGAGCGGCTCGGGATCGGTCACGTCGAGCGCGGCGAAGCCGACCGTGCCGTCGCGGAGCCGCTCGAGCAGCGCGTCCTGGTCGATCACGGTGCCGCGGCCCACGTTCACGAGCACGGTCCCGGGCTTCAGCGCGGCGAGCACCTCACGCCCGAGCAGGTGCTCCGTCTGGGCGGTGCCGGGCAGCGAGACCACGACGCCGTCGAAGTCGCCGATCCGGGCGGCGAGCTCGTCCGGGTGGAACACCTCCTCGACACCGTCGACCTGCGCGTCGCGCCGCGAGGTGCCGGCGACGTGCGCGCCGAGCGCCGCGAGCTTCGCGGCCGCGACGCCGCCGATGCCGCCGAGGCCCACCAGCAGCACCCTGCTGCCCTCCACGCGCCGCATGATCCAACGGCCGGTCGCCCAGTCGTGCCGCCGCTGGTGCTGCTCGAGTCGCGGCAGGGTCTTGAAGCCGGCGAGGAGGCCGAAGACGGCCCACTCCGCGAGCGGCACCGCGTGCACGCCGGCCGTCGTCGTGAAGCGGATGCGCTCGAGCTGCTCCTTGCTGAGGTGCGCGCCGCGCACCTGCGCGCCGCCGCCCGCCGTCATGAGCTGCACCCAGCGCAGGCCCGGGTTCGCGGCGGCGGTGCGGTGCAGCTGGTCCGGCCGCTCCCCCGGGATGCCGTAGAGCACCTCAGCCGAGTCGACGAGCTCGGTGAACCGCCGCTCGTCGGCCTCGCTGCGCCGGAACGCCGGATCGCCGGGGTGGTCGCCCGGGTGCCGCATCGGCGGCAGCAGGTCCTGCTCGACGACGAAGTCGATGCGCGGGTCGGCCGCGACGACGCGCTGCACGAGCTCGTCGGGGATCGGTGTGGCCGCGACGACGCGGAGGCGCTGCTCGCCCATCGCCTTCCCTCCCGCGGCTGCCGCCGCATCCGCCGCGCAGCCTATCGGCGGGTCCCCCGGCGGCTCCCAGAGCCCTTCAAGTCCTTCCAGACGCCGCTCACTACTGTTCTCGAGGGCGGGCCCGGGCGGGCCGCGCGACGAGGAGGCACCCCCGATGACGGACACGACGCTCGAGACCGCGCAGCTCGGACGGACCGGCATGGCGATCACCCGGGTCGGTTTCGGCGCGTGGGCGATCGGCGGCGGCGACTGGGCGTTCGCCTGGGGGCCGCAGGACGACGACGCGTCGGTGCAGGCGATCCACCACGCCGTCGATGCCGGCATCAACTGGATCGACACGGCCGCGGTGTACGGCCTCGGCCACTCCGAGGAGGTCGTCGGCCGTGCGCTGCGCGATCTGCCCGAGGGCGACCGGCCGCTCGTCTTCACGAAGGGCGGCCTCGTCTGGGACGAGTCCTCCCGCCGCGAGCAGCCCCGCCGGGTCGGCGACCCCGCCTCGATCAGGCGCGAGGCCGAGGCGTCCCTGAAGCGGCTCGGCGTCGAGACGATCGACCTCTACCAGATGCACTGGCCGGCCGACGACGGCACCCCCATCGAGGACTACTGGGGCGCCTTCGTCGCGCTGCGCGAGAGCGGCAAGGTCCGGGCCATCGGCCTGTCGAACCACTCCGTCGCCGAGCTCGAGCGCGCCGAGGCGGTCGGGCACGTCGACGCGCTGCAGCCGCCGTTCTCCGCGATCCACCCCGAGGCCGCCGACGAGCTGCTGCCGTGGTGCGCAGCGAACGGCACCGGGGTGATCGTCTACAGCCCGATGGGATCCGGCCTGCTCACCGGCGCCTTCGACGCCGACCGGGTCGCGTCGCTGCCCGACGACGACTGGCGCCGCAACAGCCCCGACTTCACCACGGACCTCGAGCAGAACCTCGGCCTCGGCCGCCGCATCGGCGAGGTCGCCGATGCGCACGGGGTGCCGCAGGCCGCCGCGGCGGTCGCCTGGACGCTCGGCTTCGAGGGCGTCACCGGCGCCATCGTCGGCGCCCGGCGTCCCGACCAGATCGACGGCTGGATCTCGGCCGCGGGCCTGCACCTCACGGCCGAGGACTACGCCCGGATCGGCGGGCGCACGCCGCTGGGACGATGATCGGGCGCACGCACGGAAGCCAAGGGAGGACGCTGAGATGACGGACGGCAGCAGCACGAGGGAGGGCGTCGCCGACATCGGCGTCGTCGGCATGGCGGTCATGGGCTCGAACCTCGCCCGCAACCTCGCCCACCACGGGCACACGGTGGCGATCTACAACCGCACCACCTCCCGCACGGACGAGGTGATGCAGCAGCACGGCTCGGAGGGCGACTTCGTGCCGGCGCACGACGTCGACGCGTTCGTCGCGAGCCTGAAGAAGCCGCGGACCGCGATCATCATGGTCCAGGCGGGGCGCGGCACCGACGCGGTGATCGATCAGCTCGCCGAGCGGTTCGAGCCCGGCGACATCATCGTCGACGGCGGCAACGCGAACTTCCACGACACCATCCGCCGCGAGCAGGACCTGAAGGCGCGGGACCTCAACTTCGTCGGCGCCGGCATCTCGGGCGGCGAGGAGGGCGCGCTGAACGGGCCGTCGATCATGCCCGGCGGCTCCCGTGAGGCGTACACCACCCTCGGGCCGATCCTCGAGTCGATCGCCGCCGAGGCCGAGGGCGAGCCGTGCGTCACGCACATCGGCACCGACGGCGCCGGCCACTTCGTGAAGATGGTCCACAACGGCATCGAGTACGCCGACATGCAGCTGATCGCCGAGTCGTACGACCTGCTGCGGCGCATCGCCGGGCACGAGCCCGACGCCATCGCCGACGTGTTCGCCGCCTGGAACGAGGGCGACCTCGAGTCGTACCTCATCGAGATCACCGCCGAGGTGCTGCGGCAGAAGGACGCGGCGACCGGCAAGCCGTTCGTCGACGTCGTCGTCGACCAGGCCGGGTCGAAGGGCACCGGCGTCTGGACCGTGCAGAACGCGGTCGGGCTCGGCGTGCCCGTCAGCGGGATCGGCGAGGCCGTCTTCGCCCGCGCCGTGTCGAGCAAGCCCGACCAGCGCGCCGCCGTGCAGGGCCGCGAGCACGGCCGGCCCGAGCCGGTCGCGAAGCCGGACGGCTTCGAGGACGACGTGCGCGCCGCGCTCTACGCCTCCAAGGTGGTCGCCTACGCCCAGGGCTTCGACGTGATCATCGCCGGCGCGAAGGAGTTCGGCTGGGACATCGACAAGGGCGCGGTCGCGAAGATCTGGCGCGCGGGCTGCATCATCCGGGCCCGGTTCCTGAACCGCATCGTCGAGGCCTACGAGCGCGACCCCGAGCTGCCGACGCTGCTCGCGGACGAGTACTTCGCGAAGGCCGTCGCCGACGGCGAGGCGGCGTGGCGCCGGGTCGTGTCGGCAGCGGCGCTCTCCGGCGTCCCGGTGCCGGGCTTCGCGTCGGCGCTCAGCTACTACGACTCGCTCTCGTCGACGCGCCTGCCCGCCGCGCTCATCCAGGGGCAGCGCGACTTCTTCGGCGCGCACACCTACCACCGCGTCGACCGCGAGGGCACCTTCCACACCCTCTGGAGCGGCGACCGCAGCGAGATCGAGTCGGCCGGCTCGGGACACTGACCCCGTGGCGCTCGAACGGCTGATCCTCGTCCGGCACGGCGAGAGCGAGGGGAACGTCGCCGCCGCGGAGGCGGACCGCACCCACGCGCTCCGCGTCGCCGTGCCGGCCCGTGACGCCGACGTGGTGCTCACCGCGCTCGGTCGCGAGCAGGCGGCGGACCTCGGCGACCGGCTGGCGCGCCTCGACGCGGCGGAGCGGCCCGGCGCGGTCCGGGTCTCGCCGTACGTCCGCGCGCGGGAGACGGCATCCATCGCCCTCGAGCGCGCCGGGCTCGGCCTCGAGCCGGAGGTCGACGAGCGGCTGCGCGACCGCGAGCTCGGCATCCTCGACGCGCTGACCTGGCGTGGCATCGTCGAGCTGCACCCCGACGAGGCGGAGCGCCGGCGCTGGCTCGGCAAGTACTACCACCGGCCCCCCGGGGGCGAGTCGTGGGCCGACGTGCAGCTCCGGGTGCGCTCGGCGCTCCACGATCTCGATGGGCAGGGCGGCACGGTGCTCGTCGTCTGCCACGACGCGGTGATCTGGCTGTTCCGCGCGGTCCTCGAGCACCTCGGCGAGCAGGAGCTGCTCGACGCCGCGCGACGCGACCCCATCAAGAACGCCTCCCTCACCGTGCTCGAGCGCGACGGGGCCGGATGGCGGGCGACGCTCGTGAACGACGTGGGACACGTCGAGGAGCCGACGGTGCACGGGAGGGAGTCCGATGACGTCCACGCCTGAGCCGATCGAGCCGGGCGGGCTCGTCCCGCTCCCGCCGCCCGGGCACGGCAAGCGCGACCGCGGCGACGTGCTCGTCGTCGGCGGTGCCGCGAAGACCCCGGGCGCCGCGGCGCTCACCGGTATCGCGGCGCTGCGGGTCGGCGCCGGGCGGCTGACCCTCGGTGTCGCGGCGTCCGTCGCGCCCTCCCTCGCCGTCGCCCTGCCGGAGGCCGGCGTGCTCGGGCTGCCGGAGGCGAGCGGCGGATCCGTCGCGGGCCGCGGCGCGGCCGACGCCCTCGCGGACGAGCTCGACGTCGACTGCATCGTGCTCGGGCCGGGCCTCGACGAGCCGGACGAGACCGGCGAGCTGCTCGCCCGCGTGATCCCGGCGATCCCGGAGCGCACCCGCGTGCTGCTCGACGCGTTCGCGCTCGGTGCGCTCGGCAACCGGCCCGAGCTCGCCGAGCCCCTGCGCGGCCGGCTGATCCTCACCCCGAACGCGGCGGAGGCGTCACGCCTGCTCGGCGCCGAGGTCGACGACCTCGCCGACGGGCTGCTGCGCGTCGCCGACCGCTACGACGCCGTCGTGAGCGGGGGCGGCATGGTCGCTGAGCCCGGCGGACGGCTCCGCGGCGTCCCGGCCGGTGGGCCGGGACTCGGCACCTCCGGCAGCGGCGACGTGCTCGCCGGCGCGATCGGCGGGCTCATCGCGCGCGGCGCCGAGACGGCGGAGGCGACCTGCTGGGCCACCTACCTGCACGCGCGGGCGGGAGACCGCCTCGCGGAGCGCATCGGGCCGCTCGGCTTCCTCGCCCGCGAGCTCGCCGACGAGCTGCCCCTCGTGCTGGCGCGGTCCGCCAACGCCTGACCGTCCGAGCCGCGGCGCGGGCCGGCGTCCGCCTGCTCCGGATCCGCGTCGCTCCGCGCTCCGCAGAGCGACCGGGATCCGGAGCAGCGGAGGCGCGTTCCTTAGTGGACGGAGAAGCCGCCGTCCACGAACAGCGCCTGCCCCGTGACGTAGCCCGACGCCGGGCTCGCGAGGAAGACCGCCGCGGTCGCGAAGTCGTCGGGCACGCCGTTGCGCCCGACCATCGTGCGCGCGGCGAGCGCCGCGACCCGCTCCGGGTCCTGCTGCAGGCGCGCGTTCAGCGGGGTGAGCACGAAGCCGGGCACGAGCACGTTGCTCGTGACGCCGGAGGCGGACCACGCCTCGGCCTGCGAGCGGGCCAGCGCCTCGAGGGCGGCCTTCGAGACGCCGTACGCGCCGCTGTCGACGAAGGCGCGGTGGGCCTGCTGGCTGGAGACGGCGATGAGGCGCCCGTAGCCCCGCGCCGCCATGCCCCGACCGAACCGCTGCCCGAGCAGGAACGGCGCGTCGAGGTTGAGGCCCATCGTGGCGTCCCAGACGGCTTCGTCGACCTCCGGCATCGGCGGCCGGAGGTTGACGCCCGCCGCGCTCACGACGATGTCGGGCTCGCCCGCCGCGGCGACGACGGCGGCGATCGCGTCGGCGACGCCTCGTCGCGTCCCGAGATCGCCGGGCACGCCGAGGACGTCCGCGCCGCGCTCCCGGAGCCCTGCTGCGGCGGCCTCGAGCCGGTCGCGGTCGCGCGCGACGAGCACCGTGCGCGCTCCCACGAGGGCGAGCGCGGACGCGATCGCGAGGCCGATGCCGGAGCTGCCGCCGGTGACGACCGCGGTGCGGCCCTCGAGGGAGAAGAGGCGGGCGAGGTGGTCGGCGGGCTGCACGCGCTGCACGCTACGGCCCCCGCGCCTGCTCCGGATCCGTGCCGCTCTGGCGCGCGCGGAGCGGCACGGCTCCGGAGCAGCTGGGACGGGGAGGCGCCGAGCGGCCTAGACGGCCCTCAGCCGCTCGAGCACCGGCTGGAACGCCTCGAGCTGCTCGGCCGCGACGGGCAGGAACGAGACGCCGGTTCGCTCGCGCAGCGCGAGCAGGGATCCCGCCATCGCGTCGGCGTCGCCGGAGAGCACGGCGGCGGCACCCGCGAGGTCGGCCGCGGTGGTGCCGGAGCGCTCGAGGTACGCCACGAGCCGTCCGCCGACCCCGGAGAGCTGCAGCGCGAGCTCCGGGTCGCCACCGCTCTCGCGGGTGCGCTCCGCGGCGCGGAGCACGTCGTCGACGGTCGCGGCCGGCGGCAGGGCGAGCGCGACGGTGTCGGCGGTCCCGGCGGGCCCGAGCATCCTCGGCCCCGCCCCGGCGATGATCACGCGGGGCGCCGGCTGCACCTCGCCGCGCACCGCCTCGACCGTCTCGAGCACCTGCCGGAGGCGGTCGGTCCAGCCACCCCACGGCATCCCGAGACGCTCCGCCTCGGCCTTCGCACCTGGCCGCCCCGTGCCGATGCCGAGCTCGAACCGGTTCCCCGAGAGCAGCTGCAGCGCGGCCGTCTCGCGCACGACGGCCGCCGGCGGCCGCAGCGGAGCCGCGAGCACCCAGGTCGCGACGTGCAGCCGGGTGGTGACGGCCGCCGCGGCGGCGAGCGCCGGGAACGGCGACGGCGTGAACAGCGTGTCGGGCAGCAGCAGGGCGTCGTAGCCGGCGGCCTCGACGGAGCGTGCGAGGTCGAGCCACGCCGTGCCGGAGACGGGCCGGCCGGCCACGACGCCGAAGCGGAACGGGTGCACGGCCACGGACGCAGGCTATGCCTGCGGCACCCCGGGACGGGAGCCCGGACGCGATCAGCCGCGCGACGCCTTCGGGTCGACGCGCCAGCCCACGAAGAGACGCCGGACGCGGCGCTCGATGCCCCACACCGTGACCTTCTCCATGGCCTCGCGGACGATGTTGCCGCTCATCTTGCTCACGCCCTGCTCGCGCTCGACGAACGTGATGGGCACCTGCACCATGCGGAAGCCCGAGTCCCAGGCCCGCAGGGCGAGCTCCACCTGGAAGCAGTAGCCCTCGCTGCGCACCGTGGTCAGATCGAGCTGCTGGAGCGTCGCCGTGCGGTAGACCCGGAACCCGCCGGTGATGTCACCGAACGGCACGCCGAGCATCGTCCGGGCGTACACGTTGCCGGCGACGGAGAGCAGCCGGCGCCGGAAGGGCCAGTTGACCGTCCTGCCGCCCGGCATCCACCGCGTGCCGAGCACGAGGTCGTTCGTCGCGGCGGCGTCGAGCAGGCGCCCGAGGTCCTCGGCGCGGTGGCTGCCGTCGGCGTCCATCTCGACGAGGAACTCGTAGCCGCGCTCGATGCCCCACGCGAACCCGGCGAGGTACGCGGCGCCGAGGCCGGCCTTCTCGGTGCGGTGGAGCACGTGCACGTGGTCGTCGCGCTCCGCCCAGCCGTCGGCGATCGCGCCGGTGCCGTCGGGGCTGCCGTCGTCGATGACGAGCACGTGCACGTCCGGCTGCGCCGCCCGCAGCTTCGTGAGCAGCACCGGGAGCGAGTCCGCCTCGTTGTAGGTCGGGACGCAGACGAGCGTCGAGGACGCGGGGGTGGGCATCGGTCGTACACCTTTCGGCAGGGCCGGCGGAGCGCCGGAGGGATCAGGGGGTCAGGGCGTGGTGCGGAGCAGGAAGCCGCCGCTGCCGCCGAGCACCCGGCCGCGCTCGAGCACGGCCTTCGACTCGGGGCTGAGTCCGGTCAGCTGCCGGGCGACGATCGTCGCGTCGCCGCTGCGCAGGTAGACGAGCAGGTCGTGCTGCCAGCGGAGGTTCTTCGGGCGGTCCTGCGCCTGGCCGTTCGCCTTCCGGACGTCGTCGCGGTCGTAGGTCCAGCCCGTCACGTCCGGCCAGAGCGGGCAGCCCCGCTCGAGGTCGCGGGTGAGCACGTTCATGCTCGCGAGGATCACCGGGTCGTCGGTCGTGATGCAGCCCCGGACCTGAGCGGCCGCGGGCCGCAGCGAGGCGAGCGGGATGCGCTCGCCGATCGGCTGCGCGTCCCGCCTCCAGTCGAGCGCGACGACGAGCACGAGCAGCACGACGACGCCCACGGCGCGCACGGCCCGGATGGGGATCGGTCTGAGCCAGCGCGCGGCGCCGACGCCGACCATCACCGACGCCCACGGCGTGACGAACGAGACGTAGTGGGTGAAGTAGGACGGGCTCGCGATGATCACGAGGGCCGTGACGACGCTGAGCACGACGTAGACGCGGGCGCCGCGGACGAGGGCCGCGCCGATCGCGAGCAGGAGCCCGATCGCGAAGACGGTCAGCGCGATGCGCGAGGGGGTGAGCCACGCGAGCGAGCCGTGCAGCGTCGGCGCGCCCGAGAGCCCCAGCACCCGCTTCTTCAGCGAGCCGATCAGGGTGCCCGGCCGGGGCCGGCCGAGCTGGTCGAGCACGACCTGCTGCAGCATCGGCCCGGGCGCCGCGAGCAGGAACGGCACGTAGAGCGCGACGCCGCCGCCGACGAGCCCGAGGAACCACTGCAGGCGCCGGGCGGGCTGGAAGGCGAGCACGATCGCCGCCGGGATGATGTACCAGACCTTCATGCTCACGGCGAGCGCGGCGCAGGCGCCCGCGAGCAGCGCCCAGGCCGGCGAGACGGCCGCGCGCCGGGCGAGCAGCAGGGCGAGCAGGATCCCGAGCGTGCCGATCGGCTCGAGCGTCGTCGACCGCTCGGTGTACGCGTTCGGGAAGAACACGGCGTACGTGACCCCGGCGATGAGCGCGGCGCCGAAGCCCCACCGGCGGGCGAGCACCATCACGATCACCGCGTTCAGGGCGCCGACCAGCTCGAACGAGACGCGGGCGAGGGCCATGGCCCGGGCGTCGGTCACGACGGCGCCGAGCGCCGCGAAGGGCCCGAGCAGGACCATGATCCCGGGCGGCTGCAGGAACAGGAAGTCGAGGTAGGGCACCCGGCCGTGCGCGAAGGCGGCGGCGCCCGCGTAGTACACGCCGTCGTCGTAGGCGTCGGAGCCGAGCAGGCCGCCCCCGCGGAGCAGCAGCCCGATGCGCACCCAGAACGCGATCGCGGCGACGAGCACGACGACGGCGACCCACGCCCAGCGCGGGACCGGCAGCGGTGCCGGGCGATCCCTGGTGGGCGCGGTGCCCTGCGGCACGGCGGTGGCGGTCGCGGTCGCGGTCATGCCTGCACTCCTGTCCGGCCTGCCGGCGCCGCGACGGGCGGGGCCGCGGCGATCAGGAGGCCTCCCGCCTGGTCGAGCGCCTCGGGACGCCCGCCGGGAGCGTAACGGCGAACGCTGCGGGCGACGCGCTCCGGAGGCGGACGTCGCCGCCGATCGCCCGGGCGACCCGGCGGGCGAGGGCGAGTCCGAGCCCGGCACCGGGGCTGTCGTCGGAGTGCACCCCCGCGGCGAAGAGGTCCTCGTCGGCGCCGACCACGGGCTCGCCGTCGTTCTCGATGAGCACGACGACCTGATCGCCCTCGTGCACCGCCGTGATCCGGATCGTGCTGCGGGCGTACCGCACGGCGTTGTCGAGGACGGGGGCGACGATGCGCTCGAGCAGCTCCTTCGGCACGGCCGCGACGGCGTCGGACGGCACGACCCGGATGCCGAGCACCGGGTCGGCCATACGGCCTGCGAGGGCCTCGACGACGGGCACGACGTCGGTGCTCGCGTCGGTGCCGATCGAGCCGCGGGCGACGTCGAGCAGGGTCGTCATCGCGGCGCTCATGTCGCTCGCCGCCGCGGCGATGCGCCCGAAGCGGTCGCGCTCGCGGGGCGCGACGCCGCGGCCGAGGCGGCCGAGGTCGGCCTCGCCCTTGATGACGGTGAGCGGTGTGCGCAGCTCGTGCGCGAGCTCGGCGGTGAGCCGCTGCTCGGCGCGGATCGCCTGGCTGACGCGCTCGAGCAGCGAGTCGAGCACGGCGCCGAGCGCGGTGATCTCGTCCGCGGGAGGCCCGAGGTCGAACCGCTGCTCGAGCCGGTCCTGCGACCAGGCCTCGGCGGCCCTCGTCATCCGGGCCACCGGCGCGAGCGCGCGCCGGACGATCAGCCACGCGAGCAGGGTCATGCCGGCGACGGTGATGAGGCCGAGCACGATGCTCGCGGCCGCCTCCCGCTTCAGCACGCCCTCGTAGGGGCGCGAGCTGAGGACCGTGATGACGGTCCCCACGCGCTTGCCGTCGGACTCGACGGGCTGGGCGTAGAGCCACCAGTGGTCGGCCTCGCTGTAGCGCGGGCTGCCGGCCGTGCTCAGCTCGGCCACGGGCTGCCGCAGCGACGACGGCACACGCGGCCCCGCGACGAACCGGCCGTTGCGGTCGGTGATCCAGCTCAGGGTGTCGAACAGCACGTCGTTCGCCTTCGCCGGACGGAGCGTCCCGTTCGCGTAGGTCGTCGTCGCGAGCACGGCGTCGGCGCGGTCGGAGAGCACCTGGCGCATCTCCCGGTCGGTGCCCTGGTCGCTGAGCAGCAGGACGGCGCCGATC
The DNA here is from genome assembly GCF_029846255.1 of Amnibacterium sp. CER49. GTDB lineage: Bacteria > Actinomycetota > Actinomycetes > Actinomycetales > Microbacteriaceae > Amnibacterium. Next base: position 1,256,801 of record NZ_JARVWQ010000002.1, read on the forward strand.
AGGAGGGCCATCCCCACCACGCTGAGCAGCGCGGTCGAGGCGACGATGCGGCGCCGCAGGCCTGCGCCGAGCGGGAGGGACCGCATCAGCAGTCCCTCGAGCACCACGCGCGCAGCGGGCGGGACGCTCGACGGCAGGTCACGGGAACGATCCTGGCGGTCCGGGCCCTCGTCGCGCGAGGGCCGACGCGCGTCCCGCCGCGGCGGGGCGGCCGTCACCGCTCGGGCCGTCCCACCTGGTAGCCCACACCGCGCACCGTCGCGATGAGCTCCGGCACCGTCTTGTGCCGGATGTAGTGCACGTACGTGCGCACGACGCCGAGCTTCTCCCCCTCGGGGAAGACGCTGCGCAGGATCCGCTCGGGCGCGAAGGTGCGGTCGGGGCTCTCCGCGAGCAGCCGGAGGATGTCCGACTCCTTCTCCGTGAGCGCGACGCGGTCCTGGCCGGGCGAGGTCAGCGCCCTGCCGTCCGGGTAGAAGCGCCAGCAGCCGATGTCGAGCACGGTCTCCTCGATCGCGCTCGCGCGCCGCAGCGCGCGGAGACGGGCGAGCAGCTCGTCCGTCTCGAACGGCTTCACGAGGTAGTCGTTCGCACCGCTGTCGAGTCCCTCGACCCGGTCCTGCAGCGTGCCGTAGGCGGACAGGAGCAGGATCGGCACCCGACGGCCGGCGGCGCGGACGCGGCGCAGCAGCTCGAGCCCGTCGAGCTCGGGGAGGCGCCGGTCGAGGACGACGGCCTCGAATCCGTTCGAGAGCACGGCGTCGAGGCCGGCGAGGCCGTCCTGCACGAGGGTCACGTCGTAGGTCTCGCCGAGGATCTCGGCCATCAGCGGGCCGAGCCGGGCGTCGTCCTCGACGATCAGCAGGGCGGGCAGTGGGCTATCCGACATGAGCGCCCTCCCGGCGGCTGCGGCGGCGCTTCAGGAGTGCCGAGATCACGATCGGCGCGATCGAGATCACGACGACCAGGGCGAGGAGCACCTCGAGGTTGTTGACGATGAAGGGCACGCCGCCGAGCGCGCTGCCGAGCAGCGTCACGCCGCCCGCCCAGAGCACGGCGCCCACGATGTTCCAGGTGAGGAACCGGGGGTAGTGGTAGCGGGCGCTGCCCGCGGCGAGGGCGACGTAGGTGCGGACGATCGGCACGAAGCGGCCGAGCACGAGCGCGGCCCCGCCGTACTTCGCGAAGAAGCCCTCGGCCTCGTGGAGGTGCCGCAGCTTCAGCACCCGCGCGTCCTCCTTGAAGAGGCGGCGGCCGAACCGCAGGCCGAGCCAGTACGCGACCTGGTTGCCGAGCACGCCGGCCACGACCCCGACCACGATGATCTGCCAGATCTCGAGCCCCAGCTTCGCGTGCAGCAGCCCCGCCGTGACGAGCAGCGAGTCACCGGGCAGGAACGGGAACAGCACCCCGGATTCGATGAAGACCATGAGGCCGATGGCGGCGAGCGCCCATGGGCCGAGCGAGGTGAGGAGGTTCCCGAGATCGAACATCGGATCAAGGTTCCGGAACGAGCACTGAGGAAGCCGTGAGGCACCCGGAAGACTCCCCCGGGCCGTGCGCCTCAGCGACGGATCAGCAGATCTCGGTCATCCTCGTCCTCCATGAGCCCCGAGACGCCCGTCCGCCTCGTCGTGCCCGCGGTGCTGAACCGCGTCCCGCTCGTGACCCCGCTGTTCTGGGTCGTCAAGGTGCTGACGACCGGCATGGGCGAGACGATGTCGGACTTCCTCGTGAAGCACTACCCGCCCGAGATCGTCGTGCCGCTCGGCTTCGTCTTCCTCGTCGCGATGCTCGTCGCGCAGTTCCGCCTCCGACGGTACGTCGCGGCCGTCTACTGGACCACCGCCCTCGCGGTGAGCATCTTCGGCACGATGGCGGCGGACGTGCTCCACGTCGGTCTCGGCGTGCCCTACGTCGCCTCCACGATCGTGTTCGCGGTGGCGCTCGCGGTCGTGTTCGTGCTCTGGCACCGCAGCGAGCGCACCCTGTCGGTGCACGCGATCATCACCGCCCGCCGCGAGCGCTTCTACTGGGCGGCGGTGCTCGCCACCTTCGCGCTCGGCACGGCCGCAGGCGACTGGACCGCGGTGAGCCTGCACCTCGGCTTCCTCGGCTCGGGCGTGCTCTTCGCCGTCGCGATCGCCGTGCCGGCGCTCGCGCACCGGTTCGCGGGGCTGGGCCCGGTGCTCGCGTTCTGGACCGCCTACGTGATCACCCGCCCGCTCGGGGCCTCGTTCTCCGACTGGATCGCGGTGCCCGCCTCGCGTGGCGGCCTCGACGTCGGCACCGGGCTCGTGAGCGTCGTCGAGCTCGCGGTGTTCATCGTGCTCGTCGTCGTGCTCTCGATGCGCAAGCGCGACGTCGAGGTCGTGCCCGCCGCGGCCTGACCCGCGTCAGTCGAGCGCGCCCGGGCGGACCCGGACGGGCGCGAGCGCGGCGACGACCAGCGCGGCGGTGATCGAGCCGGCGGCCATGATCGCGGCGAGCACGACGATCTGGAACCGGCCCGCGTCGAGCGGTGAGACGCCGCCGAAGATCGCGCCCACGAACGCGCCGGGCAGCGTGACGAGCCCCGTCGTCCGGGTCTGGTCGGTCGACGGGATGAGCGCCGAGTAGACGGCGGACCGGGCGAGCGTGCGGGTCGACTCGCGCGGCGTCGCTCCGAGCGCGAGCCAGCCCTCGACCTGCTCCCAGGAGTCCGTGACGGACTCGGTGAAGCGGCGCCCGGCGAGCGTCGCGATCGACATCGCGTTGCCGACCACGATGCCGCCGATCGCGAGCGCGTACCGGGCCGTGAAGGCGATCGCCCCGGTGCCGAACACGACGACGAGGGTGACGAGGATGCCGCAGCCCATCGCCCCGGCCATGACGGCGAGGTGCTGCGCGCTCCAGCCGATGCGCCGCGTCGCGGTCGACACGGCGACACCGAACATGACGAGCAGGGCGGCGCCCACCCAGAGCGGATCGCGGATCACGCCGGCGAGCACGAGGCTGATGACCGCGAGCTGCAGCGCGCCGCGGAGGATCGCGAGGGTCGGCGCTGAGCGGTGCGGGGTCCGCACGACGGTGAGCACCCCGACCGTGATGGCCGCGAGCACGGCGACGCCCAGGAGCGAGGGCAGGAGCGTCGCGAGGAGCACGGCCCGAGGCTATGGCCCGCGCCCGTGCGACGTCGGCCGGGATCCTCGGGACCGCACGCTGCGCCTTCGTCGTCGACCCCGACAGACCTCCCAGCCCCGCTGCTAGCGTGACGCCGCCCGCAGGGGCGGGCGGGGAGGCGGCGACGATGGCGGAGAGCACGCGGTTCGACGAGGCGGCGGCGCAGGTGCGGGCGGGCGCGGACCCGCGCGAGGCCGCGGCGGCGCTGCTGCAGGAGCTGACGCCGGAGGAGCGGCTCTCGCTGCTCGACGGCGACGAGCCGTTCTGGCAGGGCTTCCGGCGGATGGTCGTCGAGGGCTACAACCACACGCCCTACGTGCACGGCGCCGTGCCGCGGCTCGGCATCCCCGGCCTCCGCTTCGGCGACGGCCCGCGCGGCGTCGTGCTCGGGCAGGCGACCGCGTTCCCCGTCTCGATGGCGCGCGGCGCGACCTGGGACCCGTCGCTCGAGGAGCGCGTCGGCACCGCCATCGGACGCGAGCTGCGCGCCCTCGGCGGCAACTTCTTCGGCGGCATCTGCATCAACCTGCCGCGGCACCCCGCGTGGGGCCGCATCCAGGAGACCTACGGCGAGGACCCGCTGCTGCTCGGCGACTTCGGCGCCGCGCTCCATCGCGGCGTCGCGCCGAACGCGATGACCACCGTGAAGCACTACGCGCTGAACTCCATGGAGAACGCGCGCTTCACGGTCGACGTGACGATCGACGAGGCGAGCCTGCAGGAGGTGTTCCTGCCGCACTTCCGCCGCGTCGTCGAGGCGGGTGCCGACGCCGTCATGACCGCCTACAACTCGGTGAACGGCGCGTGGGCGGGCGAGAACCGGCACCTCATCACCGAGGTGCTGCGCGAGCAATGGGGCTTCCGCGGCATCGCCGTGTCCGACTTCATCTGGGGCCTCCGCGACCCGATCGCGTCGCTGCGGGCCGGGCTCGACGTGGAGGAGCCGTTCTCGGAGCAGCGCGCCCCCGTGCTGCCCGAGGCCGTCGCCGCCGACCCCGACCTGCGAAGCGAGGCGGACGCCGCCGCGATCCGGATCCTCGCCGTCGAGCTCGCCTTCGCGGCCCGCCGGGTGTCGGACGAGCCCGGCCCGTCGGTGGTGTTCTCGGCCGAGCACCGCGCGCTCGCCCGCGAGGTGGCGACCCGCTCGATGGTGCTGCTGAAGAACGCGCCGGTCGAGGGCGCGCCGGTGCTGCCGCTCGAGACGGGCGCGCTCCGCCGCCTCGCCGTGATCGGCGACCTCGCCGCGCGCCCCAACACCGGCGACAACGGCTCCTCCGACGTCCGCTCCCCCGCCGTGTCGACGCCGCTCGACGGCCTCCGCGCGGGGCTCGCGGGCGTCGAGGTGACCGCCGCCGGTGACGACCCGCAGCAGGCGGCGATGGTCGCGGCCGATGCGGACGCCGCCGTCGTCGTGGTCGGCTACACGGCGCAGGACGAGGGCGAGTACATCGAGGCGGGCGCGTTCCTCGCCCCCGACCTCGTCGCCACCTACCCGCCGACCGAGGGCGACGCGTGGGCGGAGGACTTCCTGGGCAGCGCCGGCGGGCAGGCGGGCGCGGGCGGCATCGTCGGTGGTGCGGCCGGCGGCGACCGGCGCAGCCTGCGCCTGCACCGGCACCACGTCGAGCTGATCGAGGCGGTCGCCGCGGCGAACCCGCGCACCGTCGTCGTGATCGTCGCGGCAGGCGCGGTCATCACCGAGGAGTGGCGCGAGCGGGTGCCCGCGGTGCTGCTCGGCTGGTACGCGGGCAGCGAGGGCGGTGCGGCGCTCGCCGACGTGCTCACCGGCGCGGTCGACGTCGCCGGGCGTCTGCCGTTCTCCATCCCCCGCAGCGAGGACGACCTGCCGTTCTTCGACCCGGACGCCACGAGCATCACCTACGACCGCTGGTTCGGGCAGCGCCTGCTCGACCGCGACGGGGTCGACGCGGCGTTCCCGCTCGGGTTCGGCCTCTCGTACACGCGGTTCGCGATCGCGGACCTCGAGCTCGGCCCGGTCGACGGCGAGCACTTCGCGGCGCGCGCCACGGTCACGAACACCGGCGATCGCGACGGGCGGCACGTCGTGCAGCTGTACGCCGAGCCGCACGAGGCGGCCGGCGACTTCCCGCGGCGGGTGCTCGTCGGCTTCGCGGGCGTCGAGGTGCCCGCGGGCGGCAGCCGCACGGTCGAGCTGCGCGGCTCCGTCCGGCCCCTGCAGCGCTGGACCGACGAGGGCTTCGTGCCCGCGGCGGCCGAGGCGCTCGTCGCCGCCGGCGCGGACGCCGCGGACCGCACCGGCCCGACCGCACGCCTCCGGCTGCGGTAGCGGGCTCGGGGTCGGCGGCCACGGATTCGGTCCACCGGCGCTCCCGCCACGGATGCGGTCCCTGGACGGGATCCGGTGCCGCCGACCGGATCGGTGGCGGGATAGAGCCCGGATTCAGGCCGGACGGTCCGAACGGCCGGGACTCAGGACCGGCGGTGCTGAATCCCGGCCTCCGTCCTGAATCGTGGTTCGACGTTCGCCACGGATTCGGTCCAGCGGCGCTCCGGCCACGGATTCGGGCCCTGGACGGGATCCGCTGCCACGGACCGAATCGGTGGCGGGGCGGAGCCCGTCGCCCCTCAGGTGCCCGCGAGGGAGCCGCTGACCCCGCCGAGGCTGAAGTAGCGGTGGAACACCGCGAACACGAGCAGCGGCGGGATCAGCGCGACGACCGCGAGCGCCGGGCCGCCTCCGCCGCCCGCCACCCCGAGGCCGAGCGTGTAGTTCGTGTTCGTGCCGAGGAAGAGGCTCGCGATCCAGTAGTCGTTCCATGCGAAGAGGAACGTGTAGACCGCGGTGGAGAGCACCCCGGGCAGCGCGTTGCGGAGCACGACGCGCACGAAGCCGCCGAGCACGCCGCACCCGTCGAGCCAGGCCGCCTCCTCGAGCTCGGCCGGGATCGCGTCGAATGCGGCGCCCATCATCCAGATGCCGACCGACACGGCCGCGCCGATGTAGAGGATCGTGACGCCGACCAGGTCGTCCACGAGCCCGATCTGCGCGAACACGACGAAGAGCGGCACGAGGAAGACGACGAGCGGCAGCGACTGCACGCCGAACACGAGCAGCGAGAACACCGCGACGCGGCGTCCCCGCCCGCGCGAGAGCACGTACCCGGCGGGCGCGGCGACGAGCACCGTCACGAGGACCGTGACGGCGGTCGTGCCGAGGCTGTTGCGGAGGAGGAGCAGCGTCGTCGGGTTCGCGAGCGTGAGCGCGAGCACGCCGAGCGGGCCGCCCGGCACGTCGCCGCCATCGTCCCCGAGCGGCAGCAGCGCACGCCAGACGATCGACAGCACCGGGAGGAGCAGCACGACCGTCACGACGAGCAGGACGGCGAACCGCAGCCAGGGGCCGCGGCGCCTCACGCGGTCTCGCCGCGCTGCGCCGCCGTCTCGTACGCCTTGGCCGGGATCTGGGTCGCGAGCTTGCCGCCGCTCACATCGATGAGGGTCCCCGTGATGTAGCCGGCCTGATCGCTCGCGAGGAACTTCAGCACGTCCGCGACGTCGCGCGGCTCCTCCCAGCGCCGCAGCGACAGGGTGTCGAGCAGCCGGTCCTGCGCGGCCTGCGGCATCTCGGCGAAGCCGTTGATGCCCGTCGGCACCATGCCGGGCGCGTAGGCGTTGACGGTGGCCCCGTAGGGGCCGAGCTCGCTCGCGAGCACCCGCGTCAGCTGCACGACGGCCGCCTTCGAGGCCGCGTAGGCGGAGCTGTTCACGCTCGGCACGATCGCGGCGAACGACGCGGCGTTCAGGATGCGGCCCGACCGCTGCCGCTGCATCACCGGCACCACCGCCTTGCACATGCGGAACACGCCGCCGACGTTGATCTCGAAGAGGCGCCGCCAGGCGTCGTCGGCGATCGTCTCGAGCGGTCCCTCGAGGTTGATGCCCGCGTTGTTCACCAGCACGTCGATGCGGCCGTGCCGCTCGACGATGCGACGGACGACGTCCTGCACGGCGGTCTCGTCGCCCACGTCGCAGACGAGGTCGTCGTCGCCCACCGGGAAGCCGCCGCCCTCGAGGTCGAGGCGGACCACGCGGGCGCCCTCCTCGGCGAACGACTCGGCGATGCCGGCGCCGATCCCGCGAGCCGCGCCGGTCACGATCACGACCCGATCCCTGAGATCGATCTGCATGTGGACCTCCCGGTGGCGGCGAGCATACTGAGCGCGCCGGAGTGGCCACTGAGGGCGGGGGCCGGCCCTCGTCGAGCGCTGAGGGAGGGCGATGGGCGACCCACGGGTGCTCTGGGTGACGGGGGCGGGATCCGGCATGGGGCGGGCCGCAGCCGTCACCGCCGCCGCCGGCAGGCGGGTCGTGGTGTCGGGGCGTCGGCGCGAGCAGCTCGACGGGACCGCTCGCGCGGTCGAGGCGGCCGGCGGCGAGGCGCTGGTGCTCCCGCTCGACGTCACCGACACCGCCGCGATCGCGGACGCGCACCGCGAGCTCGCGTCGCGCTGGGGCGCGGTGTCCGACCTCGTGCTCTCCGCCGGGTCGAACAGCCCGCACCGCCGGTGGGGCGACCAGACCATGGAGGGCTTCGAGCGGATCGTCGCCACGAACCTCATGGCGGTCGCCGCCGTGATCGAGGCGACGCTGCCGGATCTGCGCGCCGCGCGGGGCACCGCGGTCGTCATCTCGTCGTACTCCGGCTGGTCGTTCTCGCCCGGCGCCGGTGTCGCCTACAGCGCGAGCAAGACCGCGCTGGGTTCGGTCTGCCGCAACCTGAACGCCCAGGAGTGGGAGTCGGGGGTGCGCGCGACCCACCTCTGCCCGGGCGACGTGAACACCGGCTTCCTCGAGCTGCGTCCCGAGGTGCCGGCCGACGAGGTGCGCCGCGGCATGCTGCAGCCCGAGGACGTGGGCCGCGCCGTCGCGTTCGTGCTCGACTCGCCGCCCCACGTGCGCATCGACGAGCTGGTGCTGAGCCCCACGCAGCAGCACTGACCCGGCAGCGCCGACCGGGCAGCACCGCGCCCGCCGGCACCGTCCCGGCCGGCTCTGAGGATCCGCCTCCGATCCCTCGGCCGCGCCGGGCATGCCGTCGGAGCGCTCGATAGCGTCGAGGCATGCCGGAGCACGGGATCGCGGAGGTCGTCGCCTTCGCGGCGGCCGCGCTCGCGGTCGTCGTGGTCGTCCGCTTCGTCGCCGAGCGGATCCGGATGCCGTTCACGGTGCTGCTCGTGCTCGTCGGCGGCCTCTACGCGCTCCTGCCCGGGCCGAACATCGCGCTCGAGCCCGACGTCGTGCTCACCGCGGTCATCGCGCCGCTGCTCTACAGCGCCGCGCTCGGCGCGAGCCTCATCGACATCCGCCGGGCGTTCCAGCCGATCGCGAGCCTCTCACTCGGCCTCGTGCTCGCGACCGCGCTCGTGCTCGGCGCGCTGCTGCCCCTCGTCGTCCCCCACCTCGGCTTCGCCGCGGCCGTCGCGCTCGGCGCCGCCGTCGCCCCGCCGGATCCGGTGGCCGCGCTGTCGATCGGGCGCCGGGTGGGCCTGCCGCGACGGCTGCTCACGGTGATCGAGGGCGAGGGCCTGCTGAACGACGCCACCGCGCTCACCGTGTTCGGTGTCGCGGTGGCCGCCGTGGCGGGGTCCGGCTTCTCCCTCGGCCTCGCCGTCGGCGACTTCCTGCTGTCCGCGGTCGGCGGTGTGGTGATCGGGGCCGGCATCGCGCTGCTGCTCGGGATGATCCGTCCGCTCCGCGAGGACGCCGTCGCCGGTGCCGCGGTGTCGCTCGCGACGCCGTTCGTCGTCTACATCGTCGGCGAGGAGCTGCACGTCTCGGGCGTGCTCGCCGTCGTCATCGCGGGGCTCGTCGCCGGCCACCGGCTGCCCCGCTCCGACACGGGCGCCTCCCGCCTGCAGGCCGCGGCCGTCTGGCGGGTGCTCGACCTGCTGCTCGAGGGCTTCGTCTTCCTGCTGCTCGGCAACCAGCTGCCGGAGATCGTGCCGGCGCTCTCGCGCTACAGCGCCGGGACCCTCGTCGGCGCCGTCCTCGTGACGCTCGCCGTCGCGCTGCTGCTGCGGCCGATCTGGCTCGCGCTGACGCAGCTGCTCCCCCGGCGGCTGCGGCTCGCCGGCGACCGCGGCGCCCCGCGCCTCACCGCCGGCGAGCTCGTGCTGCTGTCGTGGTCCGGGACGCGCGGGGCGATCACGCTCGCGGCCGTCTACTCGCTGCCCCTCGACTTCCCGCAGCGCGACCTGCTGCTCTTCTGCGCGTTCGTGCTCGTCGCCGTCACGCTGCTCGGGCAGGGGCTCACGTTCGCGCCGCTCGCACGTCGGCTCGGCATCCGGGCGAGCGCCGCGGACGGCATCCGCAGCCGCAACGAGGCCAGGCTCGCCGCCGTCGACGCGGCGCTCGCCCGGCTCGACGACGTGCAGGAGGTCCCCGAGGAGGCGCGCGCCGGCCTGCTGCGCGACCTCGAGGAGCGGCGGCGACGGTACGGGCGGCGGTTGGAGGTGCTCTCCGAGGCCGAGGAGGGCGAGCCGCAGGTGTCGTCCGACTACCTCGCCGCGCTCGGCGCCCGTCGAGCGATCCTGCAGGCCGAGCGCGACGAGCTGCTGCGGCGCCGCGACGAGGGCATGCTCAGCGAACCCGACCTGCGCCGCCTGCAGGGCGAGCTCGACCACCAGGAGAGCCAGCTCCCGCCGATCCCCTGACGCGTCCACCCCGCGAGGTGTGTGCGCCGTCGGGACGCATGGAGGCGTTCGAACCTGTACCGATGTCCCGGCTGCATGCGGAAGGCACGGGGTCGGCCGGTTCCTTGGCGCGTTCCAACCCTGCTCCGCAGCGGCTGCGAGCGCTTCGGCGGACGGTTCCTGTTCGTCGTCGCACCGTGCGGCGGCGAAGGAAGGAGCACGATGGCGGAGCAGAACGGTGCCCGCAGGCGAACGGCGCTGCTCGTCGCGGGCGGCCTGCTCGCCGGCGGCGCGGCCGCGGGCGTGATCGGCGTGACCGCGGCGACGGCCTCGGGTGCGCCCAGCCTCACGTCGGCGGTGTCGTCGGGGAGCCCGCTGCCCGGCTACGGCCAGAGCGGCGAGGGCGGGTTCCCGTCCGGGTCGCACGGCCCGGGCGAGACCCTGGCCACGGGCAGCACGGCCGCAAAGCTGACGGCCGCGGCCCTGAAGGCGGTGCCGGGCGGCACGGTCCTCCGGGTCGAGACCGACTCGGGCGACGCCGCCTACGAGGCGCACATGAAGAAGCCCGACGGCACCCTCGTGACGGTGAAGCTCGATTCGAGCCTCACGGTCACCGGCGTCGAGGACGGCATGGGCAAGGGCGGTCCCGGCGGCGCCGGCCCGCAGGGCGGCGGGTCCGGCACGGCCGGGCAGGCGCCCTCCGGCTCGCCGGCGAGCGGCTCGGCCACCTGACGGGCGGGCACCGCGTGCGGCGCCGACGCGTGCCGCACGCGGTGCCTCCGATCCGCGGCGCCTCGCGCGGTGGGTGTGGCGCCGCGCGGTACGCATGCCCACCGCGCGACGCCACGAGTACCGCGCGACCTGGGACGGTCGACGCCCGGCAGACTGGACCCGATGACGCGGGCCGCGATGCACGAGGGCGAGGTCGCTGTCGACACCGCGCTGGTGCGTCGGCTGCTCCGGGCCCAGGCGCCCCAGCTCGCCGGCCTGGCGATCGAGCCCGCCGCGACCTTCGGCACCGTGAACGCCGTGTTCCGCCTCGGCGACGCCCTCTCGGTTCGCCTGCCGCTGCTCGAGGACGGCGTCGCCGACCTCGATCGCGAGGCCGCCGTGCAGCCGCGCCTCGCGCCGCTCCTGCCGCTCGCCGTGCCCGCGGTGGTCCGGTTCGGCGATCCGGACGATCACTACCCGTACCGCTGGGCGATCTGCTCCTGGCTGCCGGGCTCGCCGCTCGGGCCGCCGGCGGACGACCACGAGGACATCGCCCGGGCGGAGGCGCTCGCCGGCTTCGTCGCCGCGATGCGCGCCGTCGACGTCACGGGCGCGCCGCGGGCCGGCCGTCCGCCGCTCGCCGAGCTCGCCGCTGACACGCGGGCGGCGCTCGAGGCGTCCGTCGAGCTCGATCGGGCCGCCGCGCTCGCCGCCTGGGACCGCGCCCTCGAGGCCCCGGTCTGGGACGGCCGCGCGACCTGGATCCACGCCGACCTGCTGCCTGGGAACCTGCTCGCGACGGAGGGCCGGCTGAGCGGCGTGATCGACTGGGGCGCGGCCGGCACCGGCGACCCCGCGCACGACCTCGTGCCCGCCTGGGCGGTGCTCGGCCCGGCCGGCCGACGCGCCTACCGGGAGCGGCTCGCGCCCGATGACGGCACGTGGGCGCGGGCGCGCGGCATCGCGCTGCACCAGGCCGCGATGGCGATCCCGTACTACCGCGACACGAACCCGGGCTTCGCCGCCGTCTGCCGGCGCACCGCCGAGCAGGTGCTGCTCGACCCCGAGGCCTAGGTCAGGGCGCGCAGCAGCGCCGCGACGACCGCCGCGGCGAGCACGACCACGAGGAACGGCGCCCGCAGCGCGAGCAGCACCGCGGCGACCGCGAGGGCCGGCACCCGCGCGTCGAGCACGAAGGCGCGGCCCGCGGCGAAGGCCTGCGTGACGACGAGCCCGGTGAGCAGCGCCACCGGCAGCAGGTCGAGCGTCCGCCGCGCGGGCGCCGGCTCGAACAGCTTCGGCGGCACGAGGTAGCCGGTCACCTTGAGCGCGAGGCAGGCGACCGACGCGGCCATCACCGCGGCCCAGGTGCTCACGCCGCCGCCTTCGGGCCGAGCAGGTTCGTCGCGCCGACGACGATCGCGACGACGACCGTGAGCAGCACGGGGACCCCGGCGGGCAGCGCCGGCACGAGAGCGGCGGCGAGCACGGCCGACGCGGCGGCGACGGCGCGGGCCTGCCGCTTCGCGAGCCGCGGCCAGAGGAGGGCGAGGAACGCGGCGGCCGCCGCGGCGTCGAGACCGAAGGCCCGCACGTCGCCGAGCAGGTTCCCGAGCAGCGCGCCGATCAGGGTCGTGAGGTTCCACCCGAGGTAGACCGTCGCGCCGGTCACCCAGAAGCCGAGCCGCTGCAGCCGCGGCTCGGTCTGGGCGATGGCGACGGCGGTCGACTCGTCGATCGTCAGCTGCGCGGCGGCGAGCGCGCGCAGGGGCCGGTAGCGCAGCAGCGGCGCGAGCCGGACGGCGTAGAAGAGGTTGCGGCTGCCGAGCAGCGCCGCGCTCGTCACGCCGATCCCCGCCGCCGCAGCGCCGCCCGTGGCGAGCACGCCGATCAGCGCGAACTGGGATCCGCCCGAGAACAGCACGAGGCTGAGGAAGCAGGTCTGGGCGACGTCGAGCCCGGAGAGCACGGACAGCGCGCCGAACGAGACGCCGTAGGCGGCGGTGGCGAGCCCGACCGCGAGCCCCTGCCGGACGACCCGTGCGGTGTCGCGCTCCCCCATCGCATCCGACCCTAGGGCTTGGCCGGCGAGGGCTCAGGACGGGTCAGCCGCAGCATCCGGTCGGCCCCGACCTGGAACTCGTAGGGCACCCGCTCCACCGCCGCGTCGACGCCGTCGGCGCGCAGCCGGAGGAGCAGCGGCTCGAGGAACGGCACGGGGTCGCCCCTGCCCTGCGTCACGAGCGGGAAGACGCGGACCTCCGCCGCGACCCGGAGCAGCTCGCGCAGCGCCGCCTCGTGCCACGCCTCGTCGAAGCGATCGGACCAGGTGAAGAGCAGGTGCGAGCAGAGCGCGAGGTCGAAGGCGGCGACGGTGAACGGCAGGTCGGGCAGCGCCCCCGGCACGTAGCGCTCCGGATGCCGCTCGAGGTCGTCCGCGAAGGCGGAGAGCGCCCCGGTCCGCAGCGACGAGCGCCGCTCGGGCGTCCCGTACCAGCGCCAGGTGAAGCGGCCGTCGTGGGCGTCGACGATGGCGGCGCCCTCCCGCTGCGCGGCCTCGGCGGCCGCTCGCAACCGGCCCCGCGGCTCCGCGTAGACCGGGTCGACGGCGGTCACGTCGGCGCCCGCGTCCGCAGCCGCGGCGGTGAAGCCCGAGGCGCCGGCCGAGCAGTCGAGGATGCGGCCGCGCAGGTCGTGCTCGCTCAGCGCGAAGAACGCGGCGTACTCCTCGAACGACCGCGACGTGACGAGCACCCGACCACGCTACGGCTCCGTCCGCGCCCAGGCCTTCGGCCTCTGGTCCCCCTGTGGGTGCTGACTAACGTCCGGCGCATGCACCCCTCCCCCCTCCGCACCCGGCTGCTCGCCGGCCTCGGCGCGCTCCTCGCCACCGCCGGCCTCGTGGCCGGCTCCGCCCTCCCCGCCGCGGCCGAGACCGCTCACCGCCACCCGATCGCCTACGTGGCGCTCGGCGACTCCTACGCCGCAGGGCAGGCCACCGACTGCACGCACACGGCCTCGAGCTACCCCCTGCGGCTCGACCGGCTGCCGCGCATCCGGCTCGTCCACGACGTCACGTGCGCCGCCGCGACGACCGCGGACGTCGCCGGCACCCAGCTCGCCGCGCTGAGCCCGCGCACCCGGCTCGTCACGGTGACCGTCGGCGCTGACGACCTCGACGTCGCCGGCCTCGAGGCCGTCTGCGCGCCGGCACCGTCCTCCACGGACTGCCTGAACGCGATCCGGACGCGCGAGGCCGAGCTGCCGCAGCTGGGCTCCCGGCTCGTCGCGGCCTACGGCGCGATCGCCGCCGCCGCGCCGCACGCGCGGATCCTCGTGACCGGCTACCCGACGCTCGTCTCGTCCGGTCCGCTGGCCACCGCGGAGTCGGCGCTCAACAGCACGATCCAGGCCGCTGTCACCGCGGCCCGGACTGCGGGCGCCCACATCCGGTTCGTGCCGCTCGACTTCACCGGGCACACGGTCGACTCGGCGGACCCGTGGTTCGTGCTGTCGGGGCCGAACATCTTCCACCCGAACTGCGCCGGCGACCGGGCGATCGCGCGCGCGATCGCGCACGCGATCCACGAGTGGTGGGAGGACTGAGCGCGATGTGCGCCCGACGCCGGCCCTACTGGTAGCTGATGAGGTCCGGCGTCGGGTGCACCTCGCGCATCGTCTGCCCGGGCGTCAGCATCGGGTGATCGACCTTCAGGAAGTTCTTCCAGCCCCAGCCGGCGAGCCCGGCGGGCGGGTCGCGCAGCACGGCCGCCCACGTCTGCTGCTTGTCGGGCTGCACGCCCTGGCCGTCGACGTGGATCACGAGGTCGAGCTGCGGGCGGCTCACGATGCTCGTGCGGTCCTGGAGCATCGTCAGCCGGAACTCGTGCAGCACGAACAGCTTGGGCGGCAGGCCGCGGTCGCGCACGAGGCCGGCGAGCCACGCGGAGGTCCGGTTCACCTCGGCGGCCGACACCCGGCCGATCTGCTCGAGCGGCTTCTGGGAGGGGCCGAGGCGCCACTCCGGGTCGAGCGCGAGCCCCACCCCCGGTCGCTCGAGCAGCGCCTGGTAGTGCTTCGCCTGGGTCAGGAAGTCGGATCGACCGGGCTGCAGGTCGAGCACCACGGAGACGTGCGCCTTCGCCGCGGCGTCGAGGTAGGGGCGGATCGAGTCGGCGGGCAGCTCCGAGGAGTAGTCGCCGTCGGCGCCGGGGCTCCCGGCGGCGAGCGTCGTGATGATCTCGAGCATCGGCACGACGGGCTTCGGGGACAGCGGCCGGTACTGCGCCGCGAGGTCCTGGACGCGGCGGATGGTCGCGTCGACGCCCTGCCTGCCCAGCACGCCGAGCACCGGGATGCCGGGGGCGCCGTAGAGCGCGACGAACCGGCGGTCGGGAAGCGGGCGCTGACCGCCGCCCGGCAGCTCGTAGCCGCTCCGCGCGGCGCGCACCGCCCAGTCCCGCGTCGACGGGTCGTGGGCGAAGGCGGAGCCGACGAGCAGCACCGGCGCGTCGTGGTGCGCGCGGAGCGCCGCGTCGAGGGCCGCGGACCGGGAGAGGTCGGTGCCGGCGTCGACGACGGTGGCGCCGGCCGCGGCCGCCGTCGCGGCCACCGCCCGTTCACCGGAGGGATCGGCCAGCACCGCGATCGTGCGGCTCGGCGGGACGGGGCGCGGCGCGGCCTGCACCGACCCGCCCGGCACGACGGCGACCCCGGGCGGCAGGGTGGCGCTGACCGATCCGACCAGGGTCACCCACCGCACCCCGAGGCGTTGCAGCTCGCCGCTCAGCGTCACCCGGGCGGCGGCGTCGGCCGGGGCGGGCGCGAGCAGCATGGGCACGTGCAGGCGAGCGGCGAGCGGTGCGGCCGCACGCTCATCGGCGGGGGTCGACCCCGCGAGCACCGCGCCCGGCGCGGAGGCGAACAGCGTCCGGCTCACCTCGAGGGCGCGATCCGCGGCGGACCCCGCCGTCAGGGCGCGCGTGGAGCCCGTGACGGCGAGCGCGAGGCGGGCCGGTGGTGCCGCGGCCGGCGACGCGGGCGCGAGGGCCGAGGTCCGCCCGGAGGCCTGCGGCGTGCAGCCGGTGACCGCCGCGACCGCGGCGAGGCCCGCCAGGGTCGCGGACGCGACCACCATCCGCAGCCCCCCACGCACCCGCTCGACGGTAGCAAGGAGGCGGGACGACACGCGTCAGACGGCCCTGAGCGTCCACTCCGCGACGTGGCGGTCGCCGGGCTCGAGCACCACGAGGTCGTCGCCGGAGTTGAAGGCGTCGGGCGGGCAGGTCATCGGCTCGACCGCGAGGCCCCGGCGGTTCCAGTCCGGCTCGGGGCGATCGCCGGTGTGGATCTGCACCCAGCCGCAGCCTGCGCCCCAGACCATCTCGGCACCGTGCCCGTCGTCCGCGAGCAGGCGCACCCGTGCGATCCCCTGGTCGTCGCGCACGAGGTCCGTGAACGCGTGGTCGAGGAACGCCGACCCGATGCGCCGGGGCGAGCGGTAGTCGAACTCGGTGCCGTCGATTTCGGATCGGCCGACGGGCACGAGGCGGTCGTCGACCTCGAGCACGGTGATGGCGTTGAACTCGAGGGTCCAGTCGTCCACGCGACCGGGGCCCGCCACGACGTACGGATGCCCGGAGGTGCCGTACGGCGCGCGGGTGTCGCCGGTGTTGACCGACTCGATGCGCGTGGTGAGCGCTGACCCGGCGAGCTCGTAGGTGACGGTCGTCTCGATGCGGAACGGGTAGCCGGCCTGCGCCGGCACCACGCCGCGGAGCACGGCCCGCGTCGCCTCGGCCTCCTCGACGGCGAAGTCGAGCCAGACGGCGAGCCCGTGCAGCGCGTGCCCGCGATCCGGCTCGGTCAGCGCGAGCTGGTGGTCGACGCCCTCGAAGCGGTAGCGGCCGTCGACGACCCGGTTCGGCCAGGGCACGAGTGCCGCCCCGCGGTACAGCGGCCGCACCTCGTCCTCCCCGTACGGGACGACGAGGTCGCTGCCGGCGACCGTGAACGCGCGCAGGGAAGCGCCGACCGACGCGACGTCGACGACCGCGTCGCCGTCCGTCAGCCGGACCTGCGTCCCCGATAGCGGCTCGCTCACGCCTCGCGCTGCTTCGGCGAGCTGTCGGCGGTGCGCTTCGGGTCGCGCTCGATGACGCCGTCGAGCACCTGGTCGATGCGCTCCATGAGCTCGAGCGGGATGTTCACGCCGGACGCCTTGACGTTCTCGACGACCTGCTCGGGCCGGGAGGCGCCGATGATCGCGGAGGCGACGTTGTCGTTCTGCAGCGTCCACGCGATGGCGAGCTGCGCGAGCGACAGGTCGAGCTCCTGCGCGATCGGCTGGAGGTCCTGCACCTTCGTGAGCACGTCGTCGCGCATCCAGCGGGCGATCATGTTCGCGCCGCCCTTCTCGTCGGTGGCGCGGCTGCCCTCCGGCGGCTGCTGGCCCGGCTTGTACTTGCCGGTGAGCACGCCCTGCGCGATCGGCGACCAGACGATCTGCGAGATGCCGAGCTCCTTCGAGGCGGGCACGACCTCGCCCTCGATGACGCGCCAGAGCGCGGAGTACTGGGGCTGGTTCGAGATGAGCTGGAAGCCGAGGTCCTTCGCGAGCGCGGCGCCCTCGCGCAGCTGGTCGGCGGTCCACTCGCTCACGCCCACGTAGAGCACCTTGCCCATGCGGACGAGGTCGGCGAACGCCTGCATCGTCTCCTCGAGCGGCGTGAAGTGGTCGAAGCGGTGCGCCTGGTAGAGGTCGACGTAGTCGGTCTGCAGGCGCGACAGCGAGCCGTCGATCGACTCCATGATGTGCTTGCGCGAGAGCCCCAGGTCGTTGTGGCCCTTCGGGCCGGTAGGCCCGAAGACCTTCGTGAAGACCTCGACGGACTGCCGTCGCTCGCCCTGCAACGCCTCGCCGAGCACCGTCTCCGCGCCGGTGTTCGCGTAGACGTCCGCGGTGTCGAAGGTGGTGATGCCGTTCTCGAGCGCGGCCTTCACGCACGCGACGGCCTGGTCGTTCTCGACCTGGGACGCGTGGGTCAGCCAGTTGCCGTAGGTGATCTCCGAGACCTTGAACCCGGACCGGCCGAGATAGCGGAACTGCATGCGGCGTCCTTCCCTCGCGACTGCTTCCTGCTGCCGAGGCTACTGAACGCTCGCCGGACGCTGACTCGACGCCCAGCCGGAGCCGCCTACGGTTCCGGCCGTGGGTGGGAAGGACTCCGCGGCGACCTCAGCGGCGGCGCTGACCGGGCGCGCGCTGCGCGTGGTGATGGCGGCCCTCCTGCGCGTGCGCGGCCCGCGGCCGATCCACACGACCGGGCTGGTGCTCACCGGCGTGCTCCTGCGGCAGCCGCACCTGCCCGTGCGCTCCGGCATCGCGTGGATCGACGACCGCGAGCCGAGCGAGACCGGCGTCGTCGCCCGGCTGTCGCGCGGCGCATCCGTTCCGGCACCGCTGCCCGACGTGCAGGGCCTCGCGGTGCGCACCCGCAGCCCCGGCGGCGTCGCGGACCTGCTGCTGTCGAGCACCGGGCTCGGGGTGCCCGGGCGGTTCCTGCTCGCGCCGAGGTGGCGACCGGCGCCGTCGACGATGAGCACGCTGATGCCCTACCGCGGGCCGGACGGTCCCGTGCTGGTGGCGGCACGGAGCCTCAGCCCGAGCGTGCTGCCCGCGCGGACGGCGCACGTGCGGCGGACGCTGCTGCACGTGCCGTGGACGCTCGAGCTGCTCTTCGCGACGCCGCGCGGCCGCTGGCACCGCTTCGCGACGCTCGAGCTGGCCGCGGCGCCGGGCGAGCTCGACGACGGCGACCTCCGGTTCGACCCGATCCTCAACCCGCTGCCGGGCGCGGAGACCTACGAGTGGACCCGGGTGCTGCGGGAGCCGTCCTACGCGACGGCCCGCCGGGGCCGGCCCTAGCCGACGGCCGCGTCGAGGGCCTGCACGAGCGGCGGAGGCAGCTCGTCAGGACGGAGCGCAGCGGTGAGCGCGGCCGCCGCACGCTCCTTCCGTCCGCTCGCCGTGCCGAGGAACCGGTGCAGCTGTGCCGCCATCCCGCGGTCCCGCTGCGCGGGCTGCCCCTGGAAGGTGCGGAACGCGTGCAGATCACCCAGCGCGGCGAGCACGGCGAGCGCCCGGTCGGCACCGAGCGCGCGGAGCAGCTCCTCCTCGAGGTCCCGCTCGCACCAGTGGAGGGAAGGCACGACCGGCAGCCGCGGCACCGCGGCCCGGACCCAGGCGGCCTCGCCCGCATCGGCGAGCACGACGACCCGCGCATCGGGGGCGGCCGTCACGACCTCGGTGGCCGTCCGCACGAGGTTCGTGATCCCGCCCATCGGCACCACCGCGACCCGGGCAGCGGCGAGGTCCCGCCCGGCCACGTGGGCGGCGGTGAGCAGGGCGGCACGGTCGCTCCGGCCCTCGACGAGCACGACGCCCCGCGCGTCGACACGGAGGAGGCTCACTCCCACGCCGGCGGATCGCCGCCGAGCGGCACGGGGCCGGCCTCGAACCGCAGCGGGGCGCCGGCGACCTCGAGCGGCAGCGGCGGCAGCTCGGCGTCGCCCCAGGGCGTGGCGATCCGCCTGAGCATCGGCGCCGGCGCCTCGCGAGCGGGCTCCCCCGGTCCCGCCTGCTGCAGCGCCGCGGCGGTCCGGGCCAGCGACAGCCGGGCCCGGTACCCGCGGCCGTCACGGTGCCGGGCGGCGATGCCGGTGACCGCGGCCGCAGCCATCAGCCAGCCGGTCGCCTGGTCGAGCGCCTGCACGGGCAGCGGCACGGGCCGGTCCGCGCCTCGCCGGCGCATGCCGCGCTCGGCGACGCCGGACGACATCTGCACCAGGCTGTCGAAGCCGCGCCGGCCGGCCCACGGCCCCGTCCAGCCGTACGCGTCGAGGGCGACCTCGACGAGGCCGGGCCGGATCCGGGCGCGCTCCACGTCGCCGAGCCCGAGCGACTCGAGCGCATCGGCGCGGTAGCCGGAGACGAGCACGTCGGCCTCGGCGAGCAGCGCGACCAGCCGGTCGCGGCCCTCCGCTGCGCGAGCGTCGAGGCGGGCCGCGCGCTTGCCGAGGGTCATCTCGGGCACGACCGCCGGCTCGTCCCAGTCGGGCGGGTCGACGCGGAGCACCGCGGCGCCGGCCGCGGCGAGCGCCCGCGTCGCGGCGGGTCCGGCGAGCACGCGGGTGAGGTCGAGCACGCGGACGCCGGCGAGCGGTCGCCGCGGATGCGGGGCCGGGCCCCGCTGCCCCGCCTCGAGCCGCTCGACGGCGACGAGCGGCTCCGCCTGGACGGCGCTCCCCTGCACGTGCGCGGCCCACGCCTCCGGGCTGCGCATCGTGGCCGCGCATCCGCCCGCCCCGACCACGGCGGCCTCGAGCTCGTCGGCGTCCCAGGTGCGGACGGCGGACGCGACCGCCTCCCGCTCCTCGGCCGTGCCGAGCACCGCGAGCGCCGCCCGACGGTGGTGGGGCGCGTTCGTGTGCAGGCGGATCCAGCCGTCGCGCGCGGCGTAGTCGCCCGCGATCGGGTCCCACGGCGAGGGCAGGGCCCAGCCGACCGGGCGGAGCGCGGGGCCGAACCAGGTGCAGGCGAGCGCCCGGTCGACGCGCACCTCGGCCGCACCCGGCAGCAGGTGCGCGCGCGCGTCGCCGAAGGTCGCGACCGAGGCGGCGGCGAGCTCGTTCACGGCGTAGACGGACTCGAGCGTGCCGGCACCCCCGACGACGGCGACCGGATCGAGGCCGAGCGCGGCGCACGCCTCGGCGCGCAGCGCGGATTCCGCGGGCGCCTCCATGAGCGGGACGCTACGCCCGAGGAGGATCCGCGGTCAGGCGTTCGTGCCCGCGGTGGAGCGGATCTCGCGGAGGACGGGCTCGAGCGCCGCGAACACCTGGACGAGCTCGACGACGCCGACGACGATGCCGAGCACCGTCAGGGCGATGTAGACCCAGAGCGGCGCGTACCCCTTGTGCACCCGGCGGTGCAGCACCACCGTGCGGCCGATGATGTAGACCGGCGCCGGGATGAACGCGAACGCCCAGTGGAACGGCCGCACGATGCCGATGCGCTTGAGGGCCGACCAGTCGAAGTAGGCGAGCACCACGCCTGCCGCGTAGAGCACGAGGCCCAGCAGCTGCGCGAGCAGCACGCCGGGCGAGGCGACGGGCGTCGTGGTCACGCCCGGGTGCTCCAGCCCGCGGCGCACCGCCTCCTGCATCCGCCCGGCCGGGTCCTGCAGCACCGACGCGACGAGCGAGACGAGCGGCAGCAGCACGTAGAGCCAGATGAACACGGTGTTCACCCGTGCGCCGTCGGGAAGCGCCGGCTGCGAGATCCCGGCCGCCCACGTGCCGGCCGAGACGTGCTCGGTCCAGGCGCGGCCGTCCCAGTAGCGCTGGCCCTGGTTGCCGGCGGGATCGGGGTACCAGCCGGGCGCGGGCGCGTCGGAGCTCATCGGGGTCCTTCTCGAGTAGGGGCCGCGCGAGCCTAAGGCCCCGTCGCGACACCGTCCAGACCCCGTCGTGCCCGCATCCGCATGCCGTCGGGACAGGTGCAGGCGGACGAGCGCAGACGGATGTCCCGACGGCATGCGGAAGCCGCGGGGCGGACGCGGCCTACGCCGCCCCGTTGAACATCGACGTGACGGAACCGTCCTCGAAGACCTCGTGGATCGCGCGCGCGATGAGGGGCGCGATCGAGAGCACCTCGAGCGTGGCGAAGCGCTTGTCGTCGGGCAGCGGCAGCGTGTCGGTGACGATGACGCGGTCGATCGGGGCGCCCGACAGCCGCTCGACGGCGGGCGGCGAGAACACCGCGTGCGTGGCGGCGACGATGACACCGGTCGCGCCGTTCGCCTTGAGCGCCTCGGCGGCCTTCACGATCGTGCCGGCCGTGTCGATCATGTCGTCGACGAGCAGGCACATGCGGCCGCGCACGTCGCCGACGATCTCGTGCACCGTCACCTGGTTCGCCACCATCGGGTCGCGCCGCTTGTGGATGATCGCGAGCGGCACGTCGAGGTTGTCGCTCCACACGTCGGCGACCCGCACGCGGCCCATGTCGGGCGAGACGACCGTGAGGTTCGAGCGGTCGACGGTGGCGCGGATGTGCTCCATGAGCACGGGCATCGCGAACAGGTGGTCGAGGGGTCCGTCGAAGAAGCCCTGGATCTGCGCGGCGTGCAGGTCGACGGACATGATGCGCTCGGCACCCGCCGTCTTGAAGAGGTCCGCGATGAGGCGGGCCGAGATCGGCTCGCGGCCGCGGGACTTCTTGTCCTGGCGGGAGTACGGGTAGTACGGCGCCACGACGGTGATCCGCTTCGCGGAGGCCCGCTTCAGGGTGTCGACCATGATGAGCTGCTCCATGAGCCACTCGTTGATCGGCGCCCCGTAGGACTGGATGACGAAGGCGTCCGCACCGCGGACGCTCTCCTCCATGCGGGTGTAGATCTCGCCGCTCGCGAAGGCGCGCACGTCGACGGGGAGGAGGGTGGTGTCGAGCTCGGCGGCGACCGCCTCGGCGAGCTCGGGGTGCGCCCGGCCACTGATCAGGACGAGTCGTTTCTCGCCCCTGGTCTTGATGCCGGTCACTGGCCCTCCGGGTCCTCCGGCGCATCGCCGGCGCTCGAGGCCGCGGCCCGCGCGGCGGCCGTGCCCGGCCGGCTGCGCTCGACCCAGCCCTCGATGTTCCGTTGCGGCGCGACGTTCACGCCGAGCGCGCCGGCAGGCACGTCCTTGCGGACGACCGTGCCGGCGCCCGTGTACGCGCCGTCCCCGATCGTAACGGGGGCGACGAAGACGTTGTGGGAGCCGGTACGTACGGCCGACCCCACCGCGGTCCGGTGCTTGTCGACCCCGTCGTAGTTCGCGGTGATCGTCCCGGCGCCGATGTTCGAGCGCTCGCCGACCGTCGTGTCGCCGATGTACGAGAGGTGCGGCACCTTCGAGCCGGCCCCGATCTCGGCGTTCTTCGTCTCGACGAACGTGCCGATCTTGCCGTCACGGCCGAGGTAGGTGCCGGGACGGAGGTACGCCCACGGGCCGACCTGCGCGCCGGCGCCGATCACGGCGAGCGTGCCGTCCGTGCGCGTCACGCGCGCGCCCGCCCCGATCTCGCAGTCGGTGAGGGTGGTGTCGGGACCGATCACCGCGTCGCGCTCGACGATCGTGGCACCCACGAGCTGCGTGCCGGGGCGGATCTCGACGTCCGGCTCGAGGCGCACCCGCGCGTCGATCCACGTGCTCGCCGGGTCGACGACGGTGACGCCGTCGAGCTGCCAGCGGCGCACGATGCGGTCGTTCAGGCGCCGCGCCACGTCGGACAGCTGCGCCCGGTCGTTGACGCCCGCGACCGCATGCGGGTCGTGCGCCCGGACGGCCGCGACGCGGTGCCCGTCGTCGCGGAGGGCGCCGATCACGTCGGTGAGGTACCGCTCCCCCTGATCGTTCGCCACCGACAGCGCCGCGAGCCGGTCGGCGAGCCCCTCGGCCCGGAACAGGTAGACGCCCGCGTTGATCTCGTCGATCGCGCGCTCCTCGGGGGTCGCGTCGCGGTGCTCGACGATGCGCTCGAGGCCGCCGTCGGCCGACCGCACGACGCGCCCGTACCCGGCGGGGTCCTCGACGACGGCCGTGAGCACCGTCGCCGCGACGTCGGCGCCGCGGTGCGCGGCGAGCATCGGCTCGAGCGTCTCGAGGTCGAGCAGCGGCAGGTCGCCGTTCAGCACGAGCACATGGCTCGCGTCGCCCACCTCGGGCAGCGCCTGCTCGACCGCCCGACCGGTTCCGGGGATCCCGTCCTGGTCGACGATGCGCGCCTCCGGCACCGCGTCGAGCACCGCCGCGGCGACGGCGTCGCGCTCATGCCGCACCACGGCGACGACACGGCCGGGCTCGAGCGCGAGCGCGGTCGCGAGCACGTGCGCGACCATCGGCAGCCCGGCGATCGGGTGCAGCACCTTCGCGGTGCGCGACCGCATGCGGGTGCCCTGCCCTGCGGCGAGCACGACGACGGCGAGGCCGGCGGACGGAGGGGAGGCGGTCAACTCGGGGCTCCTTCGAGAGACGGGGGTGCGTGTCCGATGGAGACCAGGGTGGCAGGGGCGGGCTGAGGGGATGCGGATGGGCCGCCTCCGGAGCTCCGCCTCCAGGATTCGAACCTGGACCTCACGGCTCCAAAGGCCGTCGTGCTGCCGTTACACCAAGGCGGATGGCACGCACAGTGTGCCATCCGCCCGGCCTGCCGGGTCAGCGGTGGAGCAGGGCGGCGACCTCCGCCCGCACCTCGTCGAGCCGCCGCGCGAGCACCCCCGGCACCTCCTCGAGCAGCGACCCGGCGGCGACCGCGGAGCGCAGATCGCCGCGCAGGTCGCCGCGGAAGCGGGCGAGCTGCGCCTCCGCCTGCGCGAGCGCCCTGCGCGACCGCACCCGCGGATCGTCCGCTTGCTCCTGCCGGGGCGGCGCGGCCCGCTGGTCGCGCGCGGCGGCCGCGAGATCGGCCCGCAGCGAGCGCATCGCGTCGTTCACCGAGCCGCGCACCTCGTCGGCGAGGCGTCGCACCGAGTCGGAGACCTGGTCCTCGAGCCCAGCGAGCTCGGGGCCGCGGCGCGCCAGCTCCTCGCGGCCGGCGTCGGTCACCGCGTAGACGGTGCGCCGCCCGTCGCTCTCCTTCGTGACGAGCCCCTCCTCCTCGAGCCGTGCGAGGCGGGGGTAGATCGTGCCGGCGCTCGGCGCGTAGGTGCCGCCGAAGCGCTCCGACAGCGCCTGGATGAGGTCGTACCCGTGCATCGGCCGCTCGCCGAGCAGGCTCAGCAGGTAGAGCCGCAGCTGCCCGTGGGCGAAGATCGGCGCGCTCATGCCGGCACAGCCGTGAGCAGGCTCACCCCGCCGCTCACGGTGTTCGCCTTGAGCACGAGGCGCGGAGCGCCGTCCGCCCCGATCGACCCGGTGATCCGGCCCCGGTTCACCGTCACCGGCTGCGAGCCGAGCTGCAGGCGGCCGCTCGCGGTCGCGATCGTGTAGTCGACGCGGACGTCGGCGCCGAGGCGGGCCGTCATCGATCCGCTGACCGTGTTCACCGAGACCGTCTCGGCCGCGCCGGAGAGGTCGAGGTAGACATCCGCGCTCACGGCGTCGCATGAGAACGCCCGCACCTCGCCCGAGGCGGTCACGTCGCCGCTCACGGTGTGCACGGCGAGGGCGCCCTCGTGGTCGCGGACCGACACCTCGCCGCTCACCGAGTTCAGCTGCACGTTCCCGGCGACGCCGTCGAGCACGAGGTCGCCGGACACCGAGCTGAGCGAGACGTCGCTCGTCAGGCCCGTCACGAGCACGGGCGCGCTGGCGACCCCGAGCTTCAGGGCGACGGCGCGCGGCACGAGCAGGCTCACGTCGGCACGCGCCGAGGTCGTGAGGTTCTTCATCGCGCCGAGCCAGTCGTCCCAGCGGACCTGCGTGTGGTCGATCTCCAGCCGGTCGCCGCTCTGCACGATGCGCAGCGGACGCCCGCTGACCGAGTGCACCTCGACCCGCGTGAACGTCTCGTCGTGGCCGAGGATGTCGACCTGCCCGCCCGCGAGGCCCACCTTGAGCCGCGCCACCCCCTCGAGGTCGAGCGTCGTCCCGTCCTCGATCATCCATTCCTCGTCGGCCATCGCCGTTCCCTTCTCCGTTCGAGATATATCTCGTTCTGCCGGCCGACTGTACAACGCGATACATCTCGAGTCCAGCTCTGCTCGCCGCCCCGTCGCGGCGCCGTCGGACGCCGGCCGTTCACCCGGCACTGCTACCTCCTTGCCGTGCCCGCTCGTGCCCTGCCCCCGTGGACCGACGCGCTCTGGGCAGGCCTCGCCGGCACACTCGTCGCCGGGTGGCACGTCGAGGTCCCGGCGCTCTGGCGCGACGAGGCGGCATCCGTCGCAGCCGCCACCCGTACCTGGGCCGCCTTCGGCGGGATGATCCAGCACGTCGACGTCGTGCACGCCGTCTACTACGCGGCACTGCACGTCTGGTTCCTCGCCGTCGGCTACACGCCGCTCACGCTGCGGCTGCCGTCGGTGCTCGCCGCGGGCGGTACCGCCGCGGTCGTCGCGCTCCTCGGCGCACGGCTCGGCGGCCGCGTCGCCGGTGTCGTGGCCGGTCTCGTCGCGGCCGTGCTGCCGTCGCTCGTCTGGGCCGGCGGTGAGGGCCGCTCCTACGCCCTCACCGCGCTGCTCGCCGCGGCGACCGTGCTCGCGCTGCTGCACGCGCTCGGTCCGCACCGCTCCCGCGCGACGGCACTGCTCGCCTGGACGGGGCACGCGGCTCTGCTCGCGCTGACCGCGGCCCTCTTCCTCGACGCGCTCCTGCTCGGCGGCGCCACCGCGGTCGCCGCCGCGCTCCTCGGACGCGGTCGGCAGCGGGCGGCCGGTGCGGTCGCCGCGGTCGTGGCGGCGATCGCGGTGCTGCCGCTCGCCCGCCTCGCCGCCGCGCAGACGGGGCAGGTCGCCTGGATCCGGCCCGCGACCTGGCACGACGTCGCGGTGACGCAGTGGTTCCGGTCCGACGCCGTCGCCTGGACCGTGCTCGCCGTCGTCGTGGTCGGCGCGGTCGCTGCGGTGCTCCGGCACGCCGTCCCGGCCCCGGCCCTCGCCGTCGCGCTGCCGTGGGCGCTGCTGCCGCCGGCTGCGCTGCTCGCCGCCGGGCTCGTGCATGCCCCGATGTACTGGCCGCGGTACGTCACGTTCACGGCGCCCGCGATCGCGCTGCTCGTGGGGCTCGCCGCCGCGGCGCTCCCCCGCCTCCTCCCCGCCGTCGCGGTCCTCGCGATCGCCGTCACGGCGCTGCCGCAGGTGGTCGCCGACCGTCAGCCGCGTGCGAAGGCGGGCAGCGAGCTGCAGCTCGCCGCGCGTCTCGTCGCGACCGAGCGGCGCCCCGGTGACGGGCCCTCCGGGATCGTCTACGGGCAGTACCACCACATCCCCGGCGTCACGACGCGCATCGAGGAGATCGCCTATCCGCTGCCGTTCCGGGGCCTCACCGACCTCACGGCGCGTGGGCCGCTCGCCGAGAGCACCGCGCTGTTCGGCGCGGACACGACCACGACGGCGGCGGTGCCGCGGTTGCGCGGCCTCCGGACGGTCTGGTTCCTGCTCGACCTCGACTCCGAGCCGAAGACCGTCGTCCCCGTCGCCGCGATGCGCGTGCTCGGCCTCCGGCAGACCGGCACGTTCCGCACGAGCGGGTCGATGCTGCTCCGCTTCAGCCGCTGAGGCGGCGGACTGCCGCTACGGTCGCCGGATGCACCCGGAGGCCGCGCGCGTCGGGACGGAGCTCGCCGACGCGATCGCCGCCGCGCTGGGGCAGGACCTCGTCGGGCTCGTGCTGCACGGCAGCGCCGTGCTCGGGGACTTCGCGCCGCATCGCAGCGACCTCGACCTGCTCGCGGCGCTGCGATCGGATCCCGACGAGCAGGTGCTCGCCCGGCTCGCGGCGCTGCACCAGCGGTTCGACCGCTCGCATCCGCACTGGGCCGGCCGGATCGAGGTCGAGTACGTCGCGCTCGATCTGCTCACGGGCGTCGACCCCTCGAGACGGTTCGCGCGCGTCAGCCCCGGCGAGTCCCTGCACCTCGTGCCGGCGAGCGACCACTACCTGCTGAACCGCGCATCGGCCAGGAACGGCGTCGCGCTGATCGGGCCCGCGCCCCACGCGCTCGTGCCCGAGGTGCCGCCCGTCACCGTCCGGGCCGTCGTGCGACGGCACGTCGAGCAGTGGCCCGAGTGGGTCCGCGAGAACGAGGCCCCGGGCTTCCTCGCCTACGCGGTGCTCACGCTCTGCCGGGCCCGCCTGCTGCTCGAGCACGACCGCCGCGGGTCGAAGCACGAGTCGGCGCTGCAGGCGGAGGCGGAGCTGCCGGAGCACGCGGACCTGGTCCGCTGGGCGGATCGGTGGTGGTACGACGACGGCACGGACGACGGCGGCGCGCCGCGGGCCGCGGTCCTCGCGTTCGTCGACGAGCAGGCGAGGGAGCTGCTCGCGGCGCATCCCGCGCCGTCGTCCCCGTTCGCGGATCCGGAAGAACTCGGGGACACGCCGGCGTGAGGCTCCCTCCGCCGGCGTGTCGGCGAGGATCTCCGGAACGGCGCGAGAAATCCGGATCCGCGATCGGGGGGGCGGACCCGGGCTACGGGTGCTCGAGGCGCTCGGCGGCCTCGAGCCAGGCGAGCTCGAGGTCCTCGCGCTCCGACTCGCGCTCGCGCAGCCGCTCGGTGAGCTCACCGAGTCCCGCGTAGTCGCTCTGATCGTGCGCCGCGAGGGCCGCGTGCTCGCTCGCGATGCGCTCCTCCGCCCGGCCGATGCGCTTCTCGAGCGACGCGAGCTCCTTCTCGAGGTTCCGCCGCTCGGCCCCGGACAGCGCGTCGCCCTCCGGCCGGCCGGGGCTTCCCGGCGCGTCCGACGGCACCGCGGCGATCGCGTCCGTGAGCCGCAGGTACTCCTCCACACCACCCGGCAGGTGGCGCAGCCGGCCGCCCGCGACCGCGTACTGCTGATCGGTGACCCGCTCGATCAGGTACCGGTCGTGGCTGACGACGATGAGCGTGCCCGGCCACGAGTCGAGCACGTCCTCCATCGCCGTGAGCATGTCGGTGTCGAGGTCGTTCGTCGGCTCGTCGAGGATCAGCACGTTCGGCTCGTCGAGCAGCACGAGCAGCAGCTGGAGCCGCCGCCGCCAGCCCCCGGACAGCTCGCCGACCCGGCTCGAGAGCTGCGCCGAGGGGAAGCCGAGCCGCTCGAGCAGCTGCCCCGGCGTCATCTCCGCGCCGCCGACCTGGTAGCCCGCCCGCAGCCGGCCGATCAGGTCGCTCACCCGCTCCCCGAGCAGCGGCTCGAGCTCGTCGAGCTGCTGGCTGAGGCGCCGGATCCGCACCGTCCTGCCCTGCTTCACCCGGCCGGCCGCGGGCGGCACGGTGCCGTCGATCAGGCCGAGCAGCGTCGACTTGCCCGCGCCGTTCCGGCCGAGGATCCCGGTGCGCTCCCCCGGCGCGATGCGCCACTCGACGTGCTCGAGCACCCGCCGCCCGTCGAAGGCGGCACCGGCGTCGACGAGGTCGACGACGTCCTTGCCGAGCCGCGCGGTCGCGACCCGCGTGAGCTCGACCCGGTCGCGGGGCGGCGGCTCGTCGGCGATCAGCGCCGCGGCGGCGTCGAGGCGGAACTTCGGCTTCGACGTGCGCGCCGGGGCGCCGCGGCGCAGCCAGGCGAGCTCCTTGCGGAGCAGGTTCTGCCGGCGGTCCTCGATCGCCCGCGCCTGGCGGTCGCGCTCGAGGCGCTGCAGCACGTACGCGGCGTAGCCGCCCTCGAAGGCGTCGACGGTGCGGTCGTGCACCTCCCACATCCGCGTGCAGACCGCGTCGAGGAACCAGCGGTCGTGGCTCACGACGACGAGCGCGCCCTGCCCGGCCGCCCACCGGGCGTTCAGGTGGGCCGCGAGCCACCGCACGCCCTCGAGATCGAGGTGGTTCGTCGGCTCGTCGAGCAGCAGCACGTCGTCCTCGCCGACGAGCAGCGCCGCGAGCGCCACCCGCCGCCGCTGGCCGCCGGAGAGCGCGTCGGTCGGGGTCGCGGGGTCGAGGCCCTCGAGCAGGCCGGTCATCACGTCGCGCACGCGCCGGTCGCCCGCCCACTCGTGCTCGGGGCGGTCGCCGACGACCGCCTCGAGCACCGTTCCTGCGGCGAGCGCGTCGCGCTGGTCGAGCATGCCGATCCGGACGCCGCCGCGCCGCGTGACCCGGCCGCCGTCGGGCTCGCGCACGCCGCCGAGCAGCCCGAGCAGGGTCGACTTGCCCTCGCCGTTGCGGCCGACGACACCGATGCGGTCGCCGGACTCGAGCCCGAGCGAGAGGTCGTCGAGCACGACCCGCGTCGGGTGCTCGAGCCGGATCCGCTCCGCGCCGACCAGGTGCACCACGGGCCGACAGCCTAGGCGGGGCCGCTCGAGGACCCTCGTGCGACCGCCTAGCCGACCGGCCCGACGGCCCTCGGGCAGGCGTCCTGCGGCTGCATTCCGGTCGACGGCGTCGGGCGGGCGCAGGCGCCGGGCCGGTGCTCCTCGAGCACCCTGCTGCCGAGCGGCTGCGCCAGGACGACCGTGGCGGTGCTCTCGACCACGAGCGCGCTGCACGCGGCGCCGATGCGCGGGCGCGGACCCGCGAGGTCGAGCACGACCGCCCCGGCGCTCTCGGTGACGTAGACGTCGGTCGGAGCGCCGCACGCCGGCGACGTGCCCGAGGTCCAGAGGATCCGCACGTCCGGGGAGGCCGGGGAGGATCGGACCAGCTGCCAGACCGGACCGAGACGCTTCGTGCTCGGCACGGGGCCCTGGTGCTGCACGAGGTGCGCGGTGCGCGCCGCGCCGGGGGCCGTGGAGGGCGCGGGACCCGGCTTCACGACGGCGCCCTCACCGGGGCCGCGCGCCGACGCGGACGGCGACGACGACGCGCTCGGCGAGGACGGCGAGGACGACGCGGATGAGCCGGATGCGCCGCCCGAGGCAGCGCCCGCCTGCCCGGCGCAGCCGGACAGCAGCAGCGCGACGGCGGGGGCGAGGAGCAGCGAGCGGAGGCGGGTCATCGGTGCTCCTATCGGGTCAGCGTCACGCGCGCCGTCGCGGTCGGGCCGTCGGCGAGCGTCCATCGCAGGGTCACGGCGCCCGGGTCGGCGGGGAGGGCGAGCCGCATGGCGAAGCGGACGGCGGAGGAGGGCGGGAGCGCCCGCACCGGCGTGCAGTTCAACCGGTAGCGCAGCGGGACGCCGCTCGGCAGCGCCGCCTCCGTGTAGGTGGGGCACGGGCTCAGCCGCACCGCCTTCGCGGACGTGTTCGTGAGGGTCACCGTGTAGGCGAGCACCGATCCGGCGCGCGCCGTGGCGGGCGCCGCGATGGCGGCGTGGACCGGCAGCGTCGGCGAGACCGGACCCTGCACGAGCGGACCGACGCCACCGGGCCGAGCGGAGGTCCAGGGCACGGCCGGCGCCGCTGCGGCAGGGGTCGTCGCCGGCGCCGCCGGCGTCCAGACGGCCTGCGAGAGGCCGAGCACGAGGAGGCCCGCGGCGACGGCGGCGAGCGCGAGCGACGCGGCGAGCACCCCGCGGCGTCCCGAGGACCGGAGGTGCGGTCGGGACACGTCGCGGAGCACGAACGGCCGGTCCTGCCAGCGGTCGTCGTCGCGGAGCGCGCGGAGGGAGTCCTCGGGGTTCATCGCTGCTCCTCCCGCAGCTTCGCGAGCCCGCGCGCGGCCTGGCTGCGCACCGTGCTCTCGCGGCAGCGGAGCAGGGCGCCGATGGCGGCGTCGTCGAGGTCGGCGTAGTACCGCAGCACGAGCACCGCCCGCTGCTGCTTCGGCAGCCCGGCGAGCCGGTCGAAGAACGCCCGGTCCTGCTCGTACCGCAGCAGCGCCGGGTCGTCGACCGAGGCGTCGGGCACCTGCTCGACGGTCTGCTCGCGGCGCCGGGTGACGAGGTTGAGGCACCGGCGCACCACCACGGTGCGGGCGTACGCCTGCAGCGACTCGGGCCGGATGCGCGGCCACGCGCCGCCGATCGCGATCATGGCGTCCTGCACGGCGTCCTCCCCGTCGAACGGGCTGCCGGTGAGCAGCGTGGCGAGCCGCACGAGCCTCGGCCCCTGCGTCGTGACGAACCGCTCGAACGCGGGGTCGGCGGGCAGTGCCACCACTGCGGGCACCTCCGGCCTCGGGACGAGCAGCTCCACACCTCGTATACCCCGGAGCGGGGACGTTCCGCTGCACGACGGACCGGACGGCTGCGGAAGGGGCGTCCTCCCCGCCACGCAGCAGCAGGGTGATCCCTGGGAGGAGGCTGCGGGGAGCGAGCCGGATCCGGCGGCGGCGGCGTCCGCCTGCGAGGGTGACACGGGCGAGCGGCGTCCGGCGGGACGGGCGCGCCCCGGCACGGAGAGGCAGGACCGGCATGCGCACGATCGGAACGACCGCACTCGCCGCGCTGACGGCCGGTCTCCTCGTGACGGCGCTGGCGGGCTGCGCCGAGCCGGCGGACACCCCGTCCGGGTCCCCCACGCCGCTGCCGACCTCGCACGGCGTGCAGCCGCTGTCCTCGCCGACCGCCGGATCGACGACAGGACCCACGCCGGGCCCGACGCCGACGACCGCCCGCGCCCCGCTCACCGGCGGGTCGACGCAGATCTCCTTCAGCGGCGCGTTCGCGGCCGAGCTGCAGGCCCTCAGGGTGACCGTCGCGAAGGGGGGCAGGGCCGCCCTGCAGGGCACCACGCTGTCGCTGCCGATCACCGGCGGCTCGCTGCTGCTGTTCAGCGGCGGGACGGTCGAGGGCGACGTGCTCCACGCCGGGTCAGGCCTCGTGCTGCGGGGCCGCGGCCGGAGCGTCGAGCTCACCGATCTCGTCGTGATCCCGGGCTCGGCGCCCTACATCACGGGCGACGTGGTCGCGGGCGGTGCCACGCGGTCCCGCGGCGTCGTGCTCTTCACGCTGGACCCGGCGGCGATGGCGTCGCCGTCGACCACCGGTGGGCAGACGGTGTTCTCGAACGTCCGGGTCGAGCTCGACCCGGGTGCCGCGACCCTGCTGGACGCCCGGCTCGGCACCACGGCGCTGCAGGGCTCGACGGTCGTCGGCGCCGCGACGATCACCGCGGAGTAGCAGGCTCGACGACGCGCGCGCCCTGCGCCGGCCCGGTCGCCCGCAGCACCGTGAGCCGCGCCGCCGACAGCGCGATCTGCAGCGAGAGCGCCGCGTCGAGGTCCTCGGCGAGGAACGCGATCGACGGGCCCGAGCCGGACACGATCCCGGTCAGCGCACCGTTGCGGCGACCGAGCTCGAGCACCTCGCCGAGCTCGGGGCGCAGGTGCAGCGCCGCCGCTTCGAGGTCGTTGTGGAGCACGGGGGCGAGCACGGCCGGGTCGCCGGAGCGGAGCGCGGCGAGCACCTCGGGCGGCACCACCGGCGCCTCGTCCGGCTGCTCGCCCGACTCGGCGCGCAACGCGTCGAGCGTCCCGTAGACCTCCGGGGTGCTGAGTCCGCGGTCGGCGAGGGCGATCACCCACTGCAGGGTCCCCGCCGCGAGGGCGGGGCTCAGCTTCTCGCCGCGGTTCGTGCCGATCGCGGTGCCGCCGAGCAGGGCGAAGGGCACGTCGGCGCCGAGCTCGGCGGCGAGCACCGCGAGCCCGTCGCGGCCGAGGCCGAGATCCCAGAGCGCGTCGAGGGCGACGAGCGCCGCGGCCGCGTCGGCGGAGCCGCCGCCCATGCCCCCGGCGATCGGCACGCGCTTCACGACCTGCATCCGCGCGCCCCCGCGGTATCCCGTGCGGGCCTGCAGCAGGTGGGCGGCCCGGATCACGATGTTGCGGCCGTCGACGGGGAGCCCGGCGACCGGGATCGGCCCGGAGAAGGTGAGGGCGAGGTCGTCGTCGGGCTCGGCGTGCAGCTCCTCGAAGAGCGCGACGGCCTGGTAGGCGGTGGCGACGTCGTGGTAGCCGTCGGGGAGCACGCGGCCGACCCGCATGAAGACGTTCACCTTGCCCGGCGCCCGCGCGTGCACCGGTGCCGGGGAGGTGGTCACCACCCGGGTGACCCTACCGGGAGGGCGCAGCGGCTCCCGCGGGTCGCCACCGCTCGCCTACGGTGGACCTCGAACCGCGCGGCATCCGTCCGCGCGGCCCTGGAGCGACGCCGTGGCACGGTCCGACGAGCTGGTGGGCGCGGAGGTGGTCGACCTCCGCGGCGAGTCCGTGGGCCGGGTGCGGCAGGTCTACGGCGAGGCGGGGACGCCGACCTGGGTGGGGGTGCGGGCCGGCGTGCTCGGCACGGCGGAGACCCTCGTGCCGCTCACCGGCGCCACGGTCGCCGACGACACGGTGCGGATCCCCGTGCCGCGCGAGCGGGTGCGGGCGGCACCGAAGCGGCGACCCGATGCGCCCCTCCGCGACGACGAGCGGCGGTGGCTCGAGGCGCACTACGGCGACGAGGTGCCGGTGCTCGGCGACGCCGCTGCCGTGCCGGACGGCCCCGAGCTGACCCGCAGCGAGGAGCGCCTCGCGGTGTCCACCGAGCCCGTCCCGACGACCCGCGTGCGGCTGCGGAAGGTCGTGGTCACCGAGCAGCAGACCATCACGGTCGCGGTGCGGCACGAGGAGCTCGTCATCGAGCGCGAGGCGATCGAGGACGGCCTCCCCGACCCGGAGGGCGCGATCGGCGAGGCGGAGCGCGAGCTCGTGCTCTACGAGGAGCGGGTCGTCGTGACGAAGGAGGTCGTGCCCGTCGAGCGGGTGCGGCTCACGAAGCGCCGCGTCAGCGAGGACCGCGAGGTGACCGGCGAGGTGCGCAAGGAGCGCATCGAGCTCGACGAGGGCGGCGCTCCGCCGGCGCCCCCGGAGGCGGGCGCCCCGGCCGCACCGGCCCCGCAGGGCGGCACCCGGCCGGGCACGGCCGTGCGGGCCGGGAAGCAGCGGTAGCTCAGGCCGGCAGCCGCTCCGCGAGCGCCACGAACGCGTCGATGCCGAGCCGCTCGCCGCGCTCGCCCGGCTCGACCCCGGCCGCGGTGAGCAGCGCCGCGGCGGCGTCCGTGCCGCCCGCCACGCCCGCGAGCGCCTGCCGCAGGGTCTTCCGGCGCTGGGCGAAGGCGGCGTCGACGACCCGGAACACGGCTCGCCGCAGCGTCTCGTCGCCCCGCGGCGGCTGCCGGGTGAAGCGGACGAGCACCGAGTCGACGTTCGGCACCGGCCAGAACACGCCCCGCGGCACCGTGCCGGCGAGCTCGAAGCGCCCGTACCAGGCACCCTTCACGCTCGGGACGCCGTAGGTCTTCGAACCCGGCGGCGCGGCGAGCCGCTCCCCCACCTCCGCCTGCACCATGACGACGCCCGCGGCGAGCGACGGCACGTCGGCGAGCAGCCGCAGCAGCACCGGGACCGCGACGTTGTACGGCAGGTTCGCGACGACGCGGACCGGCTCCCCGGGCACGGCGACGGTGATCGCATCGCCCGGGACGACCGTGAGGCGGTCGGCGGCGTCGCCGAGCAGCTCGCGAGCGGTGCCGGGGAGCGCCGCGGCGAGGCGCTCGTCGATCTCCACCGCGACGACCTCCGCGCCCGCCTCGAGCAGGCCGAGCGTGAGGCTGCCGAGGCCCGGGCCGACCTCGAGCACGCGGTCCCCAGGGGCGACCGCGGCGAGGCGGACGATGCGGCGCACCGTGTTCGCGTCGTGGACGAAGTTCTGCCCCAGGCGCTTCGTCGGCGCGACGCCGAGCGCGTCCGCGAGCCGGCGCACGTCGGAGGCGCCCAGCAGGCGCCCTTGGGGGAAGTCGCCCGTGCTCACCGTCCCGCAGCCTACCGGGGGCCGCTCGGGCGGTCCCGGTAGCCTGCCGCCCATCAGGTACGGCACGGGGAGGACGACGATGCGCGCCGCCGTGCTCCGCGAGGTCGGGGCGCCCCTCACCGTCGAGGACCTCGAGCTCGCCCCGCCCGGCCCCGGTGAGGTGCTGGTCCGCATCGAGGCGGCGGGCGTCTGCCACAGCGACCTGCACTACATGACGGGCGATCTGCCGGCCCGGCTGCCGATCGTCGTCGGGCACGAGGGCGCCGGTGTCGTCGAGGCGCTCGGGCCCGGGACGAGCGGCCGGATCGGTGTCGGCGACCGCGTCGCGCTGCTCTGGCGGCCGCGGTGCGGCGAGTGCGACGCCTGCGTCGCGGGCGACCCCGCGCTCTGCCGGTTCGGGCGGGTGCTCGCGGACACGAACGGTCTGATGGACGGCACCACGCGCCTGCGTGCGGGCGACGAGGCCGTGCACCACCTCATGGGCGTCTCGTGCTTCGCGGAGCGCGTCGTCGTGTCCGAGTCGAGCACCGTGGCCGTTCCCGAGGGGGTGCCGCCGGAGATCGCCGCGATCAGCGCCTGCGCCGTCATCACCGGGGTCGGGGCGGCGCTGGGCGTCGTGGAGCACGCCGCCGGACGCCCGCTGCTCGTGCTCGGCGCGGGCGGCGTCGGCCTCGCCGCCGTGCTCGGCGCGACGCTCGTCGGCGCGACACCGGTGCTCGCCGTCGACCTCGATCCGGCGCGCCTCGAGCTCGCGGCCCGGTTCGGAGCCACGCCGATGCCGGCGGGCGATGACCTCGCCGAGCGGGTGCTCGAGGCGACGAGCGGCGGCGTGCTGTGGGCCATCGACGCCGTCGGCGGCGCCGGGACGCTGCGGCAGGCCCTCGCCTGCCTCGCCCCGGGCGGCACGCTCGTCGCCGTCGGGCTGAACCGCGCCGGCGCCACGGTCGACCTGCCGATCAACGACCTCGTGCAGCGACGCAAGCGCATCGTCGGGGCCCTCTACGGCGGCGCGAACCCGCGCCTCGACCTGCCCCGGATCTTCGCCCTGTACCTCGCCGGGCGGCTCCCGCTCGACGCCCTCGTCGGCGCCCGCCGCCCGCTCGACGAGGTGAACGAGGCCTACGCCGAGCTGCGCTCGGGTGCCCTCGGACGGACCGTGCTGCTCCCCTGAGGATGTCAGCCTCCCGCGGGAGGATCGCGTCATGACCGATCTGCGCGTGCGGGCGCCCGAGACGACTGCCGCGGAGCTCGACGCCGTGCTCGAGGCGGCCGTGGCCGCCGCGCCCGCGTTCGCCGCCACCCGTCCCGCCGACCGGGCCGACCAGCTGCGGCAGGCGGCCGACGCCCTCGACGCGGAGGGCCCGCGCCTCGTGCCCGTCGCCGAGCGCGAGTCGCATCTGCCGACCGCGCGGCTCACCGGCGAGCTCACCCGCACCACGTTCCAGCTGCGGCTGTTCGCGCAGGTGCTCGAGGACGGCGCCTACCTCGAGGCGACGCTCGACCCCGCCGATCCGGGCTGGGGCATGGGGCCCCGGCCCGACCTCCGGCGGGTGCTGCAGCCCCTGGGCCCCGTCGCGATCTGGGCGGCGAGCAACTTCCCCTTCGCCTTCAGCGTCGCGGGCGGCGACACCGCCAGCGCGCTCGCCGCGGGCGCCCCGGTCGTGCTCGTGGCGCACCCCGGTCATCCCGAGCTGTCCGCCGCGACGGCGGCGGTGCTCGGCGACGCGCTCGCCGCGGCCGGTGCGCCCGAGGGGGCCTTCGCGCTCGTCGGCGGCCTCGACGCCGGCCGGCGCCTCGTGCAGGATCCGCGCATCACCGCGGCGGCGTTCACCGGCTCGCTGCACGGCGGCCGGGCGCTCTTCGACCTCGCGCAGCAGCGCCCGGCGCCCATCCCGTTCTACGCCGAGATGGGCAGCGTCAACCCCGTGGTGGTCACGCACGCGGCCGCGGAGCAGCGGCCCGACGAGATCGCCGAGGGCTTCGTCGCATCGCTCACGCTCGGCGTCGGCCAGTTCTGCACGAAGCCCGGTGTGCTGCTCGTGCCCGCTGGTTCCGGGCTGCAGGCGCGCATCGCCGGCCGGCTGGGCCGCGTCGGTGCCGCGCCGATGCTCAACGAGCGCATCGCCGAGGGCTACGGCGCGATGCTCGGCACGCTCGCCGCGCATCCCGCCGTCACCGTGCTGGCCGGGCCCGACCGGGCCGCCCCGGATCCGCTGCCGACCCTGCTCG
This sequence comes from Amnibacterium sp. CER49, assembly GCF_029846255.1. Lineage (GTDB taxonomy): Bacteria > Actinomycetota > Actinomycetes > Actinomycetales > Microbacteriaceae > Amnibacterium. Next base: position 1,293,934 of record NZ_JARVWQ010000002.1, read on the forward strand.
GCACCACCGCTGCGGCGCTGCTGGACGATCCGCGCGGCCTCACGCAGGAGGTGTTCGGGCCGACCGGCCTCGTCGTCACCTACCGGGGCCGCGACGAGCTGTTCGCCGCCGTCCGCGCCTTCGAGGGGCAGCTGACGGCCACCATCCAGGGCGTCGACGACGACCCCGACGCGCCCGCGCTGCTGCCGCTGCTCACCGCTCGCGCCGGTCGTGTGCTCTGGAACGGGTGGCCCACGGGCGTCTCGGTCACGTGGGCGATGCAGCACGGCGGGCCCTACCCGGCCACGACGAACGCGACGACGACCTCCGTCGGCGCGAGCGCGATCGACCGCTGGCTGCGCCCGGTCACGTACCAGGGCGTGCCGGATGCGCTGCTGCCCGAGCCGCTGCAGGACGCGAACCCGTGGGGGCTGCCTCGCCGCGTCGACGGCGTGCCGCAGCCGGCCCCCGAGCGGGTCTGATGCCCCGCGGCCGCGCGACGGTGCTGCTCGCGGGAGGCCGCGGCAGCCGCCTCGGCGGCACCGACAAGGCGGCGCTGCGACTCGGCGAGGTCACGCTGCTCGAGTCGGCGCTGACGGCGCTGCGCGGCGCACGCGTCGTGGTCGTCGGGCCGCCGCACCTCGCGGCCACCGCGGCGCCGATGCCCTTCGCTGTGGTGCGCGAGGACCCGGTGTTCGCCGGCCCCGCCGCCGCCATCGCGGCAGGGGTGACCGCGCTCACCGACTCGGCCGTCTCCTCCCGCGACACCCTCGTGCTCCCGGTCGACCTGCCGCGCCTGCCCGAGGTGATGCGCGCGCTGATCGACGCGCCGCTCACGGGCGACGGACTCGTCGCGCAGGACGACGAGGGGCGCGCGGTGCCGATCGCGGGGCGCTACCGCACCGCCGCGCTGCGGCGCGCGGTGGTGCGACTCGGCGATCCGGCCGGGCGCTCCGTGCGCGACCTCGTCGCCGGGCTCGCGCTCACGCCCGTCCCGGTCCCGGCGGGCGCGCTGCTCGACGTCGATACGGTGGCGGATGCGCGGCGCGCCGGGATCGCCGTGCCGGAAGGGGATCCGATGGCGGACGACGACCTCGAGCGCGCGCTCGACGACTGGGAGCAGCGGCTCGTGGCCGCGCTCGGCCTCGACACCTCCCCGGCCGACCGCGACGCGGTCCTCGGGCTCGCCGGACAGGCCGCCCACGCGGTCGTCCGGCCGGCTGCGCCGATCACCACGTTCCTCGTGGGGCTCGCCGCAGGCCGCGCGGGCGGCAGCGCCGACGACGTCGCCGACGCGATCGCCAAGGCGAAGGCCGCGCTGAAGGCGTGACCGCGATCGGCTGGGATGCGGCGCGCGAGACCGCGGCGTCGCTCGAGCCGCTGCCCCCGCGACCCCTCGCGCTCCGCGACGCGCTCGGCGGGGTGCCCGCCGACGACGTGCTCGCGCCCGCGCCCGTGCCGCACTACGACTCCTCGGCGATGGACGGCTGGGCCGTCACGGGGCAGCCGCCGTGGCGTCTCGGCGACACCGCCGTCCCCGTGGTGACGGGCGGTCTCGTGCCGGCCGCCGCCGACGGCGTCGTCCCGCTCGAGCGCGGCACCGTCGACGGCGAGGTGCTCGACGGTAGGGCCCCGCGGCCCGGCGCGCACGTCCGACGGGCGGGCGAGGAGGCACCCGCCGGCAGCGTCCTCGCCGCGGCCGGTGAACGGCTGGGCCCGGTCGCGCTGGCGGTGCTCGCCATCGCCGGGCTCGACGAGGTGGTCGTCCGGCCGGCGCCGCGCGTCGCGGTGCTGCTGACGGGCGACGAGGTGGTGACCGCGGGGCGCCCGGCGCCCGGGCGCGTGCGCGACGCGTTCGACCCGCTCGTGCCGCTCGCCGTCGCCGGGCTCGGCGGCCTGCCGGTCGGCCCGGTGCGCCTCGGGGACGACCCCGGTGCGATCGCCGCCGCGATCCGCGAGGCCGACGCGGACGTCGTCGTGACGGTCGGCGGCACCGGACGCTCCGGCGCCGACCGGCTGCGCGAGGCGCTCGCCGCGTGCGCGGCGACGACCGCGTTCGACGGCGTCGCGATGCGGCCGGGGCATCCGACCCTGCTCGCGCGGGTGGGCGGACGCCCGCTGCTCGGCCTGCCGGGCAACCCGCTGGCCGCCGTGGCGGCGCTGCTGTCGTTCCTGCCCCCGGTGCTCGCCGGCCTCCGTGCCGAGCCGCTGCCGCGGCTGGTCCGCGAGCGTGCCGCCGTCGACCTCCCCGCGGCATCGGGCACGGCGATCGTGCCGGTGCGACGCACCCGCGACGGCCTCACGACCGTGCCCGCGGCGCGGCCGAACATGCTGCGCGGCCTCGCCGAGGCCGACGTGCTCGCGGTCGTGCCCCCGGGCGGCCAGATCGCGCTCGGCCGAGTCCGGGTGCTCGAGCTCCCCTGGCGCTGACGGAACGACGGAGATCTCGCGCCGGAGCAGCCCGGATCCCCGCGATCCGGCCCCGGACGGCCTGATCCCCCGTCGTCCGGTCAGGAGGTCAGGCCGGGACCGGGATCCGCGAGGGCTCGAGGCGGATGACCACCGACTTCGACGTGGGCGTGTTGCTCTTCTCTGCCACCGAGTCGAGGGGCACGAGCACGTTCGTCTCCGGGTAGTAGGCGGCGGCGCAGCCACGAGGGGTGTTGTAGGCGACGGCCTTCCACCCCTCGGCCCTGCGTTCGCCGTCGGGCGCCTCGGAGACCAGGTCGACGCGGTCGCCGTCGCCGATACCGAGCGCCGCGAGGTCGTGCGGGTGCACGAGCACGACCTTGCGGCCGCCGTGGATGCCGCGGTAGCGGTCGTCCTTGCCGTAGATCGTGGTGTTGTACTGGTCGTGCGCGCGCAGCGTCTGCAGCAGCAGGCGGCCCTCCGGCACCTTCGGGTACTCGAGCGGATTGACCGTGAACTTCGCCTTCCCCGTGTCGGTCGCGAACGTGCGGTGGTCGCGCGGGCCGTGCGGCAGCACGAAGCCGCCGGGCATGTCGAGCTTCTCCTCGTAGGCGTCGAAGCCGGGGACGACGTGCTCGATGTGGGTGCGGATGCGCCGGTAGTCGCCCTGCAGGCCCGCCCAGTCGACCTGCGCGGTGTTCGGCCGGTCGCGGAGCACCCGCTGCGCGAGGCCCGCGACGATCGCGACCTCGCTGCGCAGCTCGGGGCTCGCCGGCTCGAGGGTGCCCTGCGAGGCGTGCACCATGCTCATCGAGTCCTCGACGGTGACCTTCTGGTTGCCGGTGCGCTGCACGTCGCGCTCGGTGCGCCCGAGCGCGGGCAGGATGAGCGCCCGGCGCCCGGTCACCACGTGCGAGCGGTTCGGCTTCGTCGAGATCTGCACCGTGAGGCGCAGGTTCCGCATCGCGGCCTCGGTGGCCGTCGTGTCCGGGGTGGCCTTCGCGAAGTTGCCGCCCATGCCGAGGAAGACCTTCGCGGTGCCGTCGCGCATGGCGCGGATCGCCCCGACGGTGTCGAGGCCGTGCTCCCGCGGCGACGTGAACGAGAACTCGGCGTCGAGCTTCTCGTGGAAGGACTCGGGCATCTGCTCCCAGATGCCGACGGTGCGGTCGCCCTGCACGTTCGAGTGGCCGCGCACGGGGCAGACGCCCGCCCCCGGCTTGCCGATGTCGCCGCGGAGCAGCAGCACGTTCACGACGTCGCGGAGCATCGCGACGCTGTGCTTGTGCTGCGTGAGCCCCATCGCCCAGCAGACGATGTTGCCCTTCGAGACGGCGAACAGCTCGGCCACCCGGCGGATCTGCGCCTCCTGCAGCCCGGTCGCCGCCTCGACGTCGGCCCAGGACAGCGCGGCCATGGCGTCGCGGTACGCCTCGAAGCCCTCGGTGTAGTGGTCGATGAAGTCGGTGTCGAGCACGCTGCCCGCGCCGCGCTGCGCGTCGAGCTCGATCAGCACCTTGCCGAGCGCCTGGAACAGCGCCTGGTCGCCGCCGAGCCTGATCTGCAGGAACTCGTCGGCGAGGTCGGTGCCGCGGAACACCATGCCCTTGACGGTCTGCGGGTTGTCGAAGTGCAGCAGGCCCGCCTCGCGGAGCGGGTTCACGGCGACGATCTTCGCGCCCTGCCGCTTCGCGCGCTCGAGCGACGAGAGCATGCGCGGGTGGTTCGTGCCCGGGTTCTGCCCGGCGATGAGGATGACCCCGGCCGTCTCGATGTCGACGAGCGTGACGGATCCCTTGCCGATGCCGATCGTCTCGGTGAGGGCGGCGCCGCTGCTCTCATGGCACATGTTCGAGCAGTCGGGCAGGTTGTTCGTGCCGAGCGAGCGCGCGAACAGCTGGTACAGGAACGCGGCCTCGTTCGACGTGCGGCCGGACGTGTAGAAGATCGCCTCGTCGGGCGAGTCGAGCGCGTCGAGCTCCTCGGCGATCACGTCGAAGGCGCGCTCCCACGTCACCGGCCGGTAGTGGGTGTCGCCCGCCTCGAGCAGCATCGGGTGCGTGATCCGGCCCTGCTTGCCGAGCGAGAAGTCGTCCCAGGTGGCGAGCTCGGACACGGGGTGCGCGGCGAAGAACTCGGGCGGCACCCGCCGGGTCGTCGCCTCCTCGGCCACGGCCTTCGCGCCGTTCTCGCAGAACTCGGCGGTGTGGCGGCGGTGGTCGGGGTCGGGCCAGGCGCAGCCCATGCAGTCGAAGCCGGTGAACTGGTTGACCTTGAGCAGCGTCTGCGCGGTGCGCGCGACCCCCATCTGGTCGACGGCCATCTCGAGCGAGTGGTAGACCGCCGGCTTGCCGACCGCCTCCGTCTTCGGCTTCGAGACGCGCACCTTCGTCTCGTCGATGTCCTGCTCGGCGCGCTTCGTCGGGTCGGCCACGACTCCTCCGTCCCAGCCGGCCGCCCTCGGCCGCGCTGTGCTGCGATGCTACGTCGCGCCGCCGACCGCGCCCCCGCCGCTTCCGCGCGGATCCCACCGCGCGATGCCGGGGGCCGGCGGTGGCATCATCGGCGCGTGAGGCTGTCCCGGACGCGGCGCGTCGCCGTCGTGCGGCCCGGCGAGGGGTCGAGGTCCCGGTCCGACGCGCTCGCGATCGAGGAGCCGCTCGAGATCCGCATCGCCGGCGAGCCGTTCAGCGTGACGATGCGCACGCCGGGAGACGACTTCGACCTCGTCGCGGGCTTCCTCGTCTCGGAGGGCGTGGTCCGGAACCGCGACGACCTGCCCGCCATGCGCGTCGTCTCGGGGCTGTCACGCACGGGCGAGCCGACCTTCAACATCGTCGACGCGGCGGTCGGGCCGCACGGCCGGGCGATCGCCGCCGGCCGCGGCCGAGCGATGCCGGTGAGCAGCGCCTGCGGCGTCTGCGGGCTCGCCTCGATCGACGCGGTGCGCACCGCCTCGTCGTGGCCGGTCCTCGCCGCCGGGTTCACGATCCGGGACTCGGTGCTCGCCGCGCTGCCCGACCGGCTCCGCGAGCAGCAGCGGCTCTTCGACTCGACGGGCGGGGTGCACGCCGCGGGACTCTTCGACGCGGACGGCCGCCTCCTCGTGCTGCGCGAGGACGTCGGCCGGCACAACGCCGTCGACAAGGTCGTCGGCTGGGCGCTGCGCGAGGGCCGGCTGCCGCTGTTGCATACCGTGCTGCAGGTGTCGGGCCGCGCGTCGTTCGAGCTCGTGCAGAAGGCGCGGATGGCGGGCATCCCCGTGCTCGCCGCGGTGAGCGCGCCGTCGTCGCTCGCCGCCGAGCTCGCCGAGGAGGCCGGGATCACGCTCGTCGGCTTCAGCCGGGGCCGCTCGTTCAACGTCTACGCGGGCGGCCATCGCCTCGATCCCCCGGTGGCCGCCGCCCCAGCGAAGGCCGGGAGACCGGACGCTACCGTCGGGGCATGACCGACGTCCCCGCGCTCCCTCTTCGCAGCGGCGCCGAGATCCCGGTGGTCGGGCTCGGCACCTACAGCCTCACCGGCCGCTCCGGCACGCGGTCGCTCACGGAGGCGATCCAGGCCGGCTACCGCCTGATCGACAGCGCGAAGGGCTACGGCAACGAGCGCGAGGTCGGCGAGGCGGTGCGCGCCGCCGGCGTCCCCCGCGAGGAGCTGGTCGTGACCACGAAGCTGCCGAACGACGAGCACGGCTACGACGCTGCGCTGAAGTCGTTCGACACCTCGATCACGGCGCTCGGCCTCGAGACGGTCGACCTCTACCTCATCCACTGGCCCATGCCGCAGCTCGACAAGTACGTCGAGACCTGGAAGGCGCTCATCAGCCTCCGCGACGAGGGGCGGGTGCGCTCGATCGGCGTCTCGAACTTCTCGGTGGAGCAGATCGAGCGTCTCGAGGCGGAGACCGGCGAGACGCCGAGCGTCAACCAGGTCGAGCTGCGCATCGGGCACGAGCAGGCCGAGCTGCGCGCCTTCCACGAGGCGCACGGCATCGTCACCGAGAGCTACAGCCCGCTCAAGCACGGCTCCGCGCTCGCGAAGGACGAGACGGTGCGGCGCATCGCCGAGGCGCACGGCGTGCAGTGGAACCAGGTCGTGCTGCGGTGGAACCTGCAGCTCGGCACCGTGGTGATCCCGCGCTCGAAGGACGCCGGACGGCAGGCGGCGAACCTCGACCTGTTCGGGTTCGAGCTCGACGGCGACGAGATGCAGGCGCTCTCCGCGCTGCGGCCGTGAGCCGGTTGAGGCGCTCGAGGCTCGCCACCTAGGCTGACCGCACCTTCCGGGAGTTCTCTCCCCTGGTGCCGCAACGTTTCGAGCCGCGAGGAGCTCCCATGTCGTCGAACGAGCAGCAGGCACCGGAGCAGCAGGGGACCGCGCCGTGGCGCGACGCGTCACTCGGCGCGCAGGAGCGGGTCGCGGCGCTGATCGGCGCGATGACGCTGCGGGAGAAGACCGCGCAGCTCTACGGCGTGTGGCTCGGCGCGGACCCCGAGGGGCCCGGCGTGGCGCCCCACCAGTCCGAGCTCGACAAGGGCTTCGACCTCGACGAGCTGCTCACCTCCGGCCTCGGGCAGATCACCCGCGCCTTCGGCACGAACCCGATCGACCCGGCGCAGGGCGCGGCGACCCTCGCCCGGCTGCAGCGCCGCATCGCGGCGTCGAACCGCTTCGGCCTGCCCGCGCTCGCGCACGAGGAGTGCCTCGCCGGCTTCACCACGTGGAAGGCGACCGCCTACCCGGTGCCGCTGTCCTGGGGCGCGACCTTCGACCCCGACCTGATCGAGCGGATGGCCACGCGGATCGGCACGTCGATGCGCGCCGTCGGCGTGCACCAGGGGCTCGCGCCGGTGCTCGACGTGGTGCGCGACCTCCGCTGGGGCCGGGTCGAGGAGACGATCGGCGAGGACCCGTACCTGATCGGCCGCATCGCGACCGCCTACGTGCGCGGCCTCGAGTCCACGGGGATCGTCGCGACGCTGAAGCACTTCGCGGGCTACTCGGCCTCACGCGCCGGACGCAACCTCGCGCCCGTGAGCATGGGGCCGCGCGAGTTCGCCGACGTGATCCTGCCGCCGTTCGAGATGGCCGTCGCCGAGAGCGGCGTCCGCTCGGTCATGCACTCGTACGCGGAGGTCGACGGGGTGCCCGCCGCCGCGAACGAGGAGCTGCTCACCGGCCTGCTCCGCGACACGTGGGGCTTCGACGGCACCGTCGTCGCCGACTACTTCGGCATCGGGTTCCTGAGGATCCTGCACGGTGTCGCCGGCACGGACGGCGAGGCGGGCCGGCTCGCGCTCACCGCGGGCGTCGACGTCGAGCTGCCCGGCCCGAAGGCGTTCCTCGAGCCGCTGCTCGAGGAGATCGAGTCGGGCAGGCTCCCCGAGTCGGTGGTCGACCGGGCCCTCGAGCGGGTGCTGCGCCAGAAGCTCGAGCTCGGCCTGCTCGACGCCGACTGGGACGCGAAGCCCGCCGCCCTCACCGAGGAGCAGCTCGAGATCGGTGCGCAGATCGCCGGCAGCATCGACCTCGATCGGGCCGACGACCGCGCCCTCGCCCGCCGCATCGCGGAGGAGGCGGTCGTGCTGCTGAAGAACGACGGCGTGCTGCCGCTGTCGGGCGCCGGCCGCATCGCGGTCGTCGGGCCCGCCGCCGACGACCCGTTCACGATGCTCGGCTGCTACTCGTTCCCGAGCCACGTCGGCTCGAACCATCCGGAGCTGCCGCTCGGCGTCGCCATCCCGACCGTGCTCGAGGCGCTCCGCGCCGAGCTGCCGGACCGCGAGATCGTGTTCGAGCAGGGCGTGACCGTCGACGGTCCCGACGCCTCCGGCATCGACGCCGCGGTGGCGGCCGCCCGCGACGCCGGGCTCGCGATCGTGGTGGTCGGCGACCGCGCGGGCCTCTTCGGCCGCGGCACCTCGGGCGAGGGCTGCGACGCGGAGGACCTCGCCCTGCCGGGCCTGCAGCAGCGGCTGGTCGACGCGGTGCTCGACACCGGCACGCCCGTCGTGCTCGTCGTCGACTCGGGGCGCCCGTACGCGCTCGGCAGCGCCCCGGAGCGCGCGGGCGCGATCGTGCAGGCGTACTTCCCCGGCGAGGAGGGCGGCACGGCGATCGCGCGCGTGCTCACGGGCGCGGTGAACCCGTCCGGCCGCCTGCCGGTCAGCGTGCCGCGGCACCCGGGCGGCCAGCCGTGGACCTACCTGAGCCAGATCCTCGCGCAGCGCAGCGAGACGTCGAACATCGACCCGACGCCCGCCTACCCGTTCGGTGCCGGCCTCTCGTACACGTCGTTCGACTGGTCCGGGCTCACGGTGGAGGGGGACGCCGGGACCACGGCGTCGATCCCGACGGACGGCTCGGTGCGGCTCGGGATCACGGTCGCGAACACCGGCCCGATCGCCGGCACCGAGGTCGTGCAGCTCTACCTGCACGACCCGGTCGCCTCGGTGACCCGGCCGGTCGTGAAGCTCCTCGGCTTCGCCCGCGTCGACCTCGAGGCGGGCGCGAGCGCGACGATCGCCTTCACCGTCCCCGCCGACGTGACGTCGTTCGTCGGCCGCGACCTCGCCCGCATCGTCGAGCCGGGCGCCATCGAGCTGCGGCTCGGCGCCTCGAGCGCCGACGTGCGGGCCACGGCCGCCGTCGAGCTCACCGGTCAGGTGCGCACGGTCGACCACACCCGCGCGCTGCACTGCGCGGTCGCGGTCGGGCGCTGAGCCCGGGGTCGTCCCCGGGGCTCCTCACATGAGCAGGCGCCGGAAGAAGGCGAGCGCGGCCGCGTCGTCGTCGGGGCCGCCGCCCTCGTGCCCGTTGAACCGGTGCACGACCAGCTCCTTCTCGCTCCCCGCGTACGCGTTGTAGGCGGCGAACACCGTCGACGGCGGCACGATCGGGTCCATCAGCGCGGTCGTGAGCAGCGCCGGCACGCGGCCCCGCTCGGCGAAGTGGACGCCGTCGATGTACGACAGGGTGCGCAGCACGGTCTCGGCGTCGTCGCGGTGCATAGCGAGGTAGCGCCGGATCTCGGCGAACGGGTCCGAGTCGGTGATCGTGATCGCCCGCGGGAAGTCGGCGAGGAACGGCACGCGCGCCACCACCCCGCGCACACCGTCCGCGAGCGCCGCCGCGGCGAGCGCGGTGCCGCCGCCCTGGCTGATGCCGGTGACGCCGACCCGGTCGCCGTCGACCTGCTCGAGCGAGCGGGCGGCGTCGACCGCGAGCACCGCGTCGGTGAAGAGGCGCGTGTAGTAGTAGGTGCGCGGGTCGCGGATGCCGCGGGTCATCGAGCCCGGGATGGCGGGGCCGGCCGAGCCGAAGTCGTCGGGCGTCGCGCCGCGGCTCCATCCCGAGCCCTGACCGCGGGTGTCCATGTGGAGGTGCGCGAACCCGGCGGCCGCCCAGAGCAGGTTCTCGGTCGGAGCACCGCGGCCGCCGCCGTACCCGACGTACTCGACGACCGCGGGCAGCGGCCCCGTCGCGGCCGCGGGCAGCCGCAGCCACGCCTTGATCGGCTGCCCGTTCCAGCCGCTGAAGGTGACGTCGAGCACCCGGATCGCGGTGAGCCCGCAGTCCTCCTCCCGCACCTCGACGGCGGCGGCGGCGGCACGGGACCGGGAGAGCTCCTCCTGCCAGAAGGCGTCGAAGTCGGCGGGGGCGACGGAGCTCGAGCGGTGGGTCCGCAGCTGCTCCTCGGGCAGGTCGACGTACACGCCCGTCAGCGTCCCAGACCCCCGCTCCGGGGAACCTCAAGAGCCATGCGCCGACACCTGTCCTCATTCCGCGTCAGGATCTTCGAAACCTTTCGGCGGCGACCCCGGAACCGCTATCGTGTGCACCGCCCCCCGGGGGGCGAAGGAGGAGTGGATGAGCGCGCCTACCGCGACGCGAAACCGGACGACGCTCGCCATGCTCGCCGAGGAGGCGGGCGTCTCGCTGTCGACCATCTCGAAGGTGCTGAACGGGCGCACGGACGTCGCGACCGACACCCGCAAGCGCGTCGAGCGCCTGCTCGACGAGCACGACTACCGCCGGCGCGGCGGCGCGAACCGCGGCTCCGCCTGCATCGAGACGGTCTTCCACGAGCTCTGGTCGATCGAGATCATCGAGGGCGTCGAGCAGGTCGCCCGCGAGAACGGCATGACCGTGCAGCTCACGGTGAGCGGCGACCGGCACGGACCGGGGCCCGAGTGGATCGAGGGCGTGCTGCGCCGCCGGCCCGCCGGGGTGGTGCTCGTCGCCTCCGGCATCCCCGAGGAGGTGCGCGCCCAGCTGAAGTCGCGGCAGATCCCGTACGCGGTCATCGACCCGTCCGGCGACCCGCTGCCCGGCGTCCCCTCCATCGGTTCGGCGAACTGGTCGGGCGGCCTCTCGGCGACGCGGCACCTGCTCGAGCTCGGGCACACGCGCATCGCGATGGTGACGGGACCGGAGGACATCATGTGCTCCCTCGCCCGGCTCGACGGCTTCCGCTCGGCCATGGCGTCGCGCGGCGTGCCCGTGCGCGAGGACTGGATCTTCACCCGCGAGTTCGACCTCGAGGGCGGCCGCTCCGCCGCCGAGGCGCTGTTCTCGGGCAGCGACCGCCCGACCGCGGTCTTCTGCGGCAACGACCTGCAGGCGCTCGGGGTGCTCGAGGTCGCGCTCGAGCGCGGCCTCAAGGTGCCCGACGACGTCTCGCTCGTCGGCTACGACGACCGGCCCGTCGCCGCGCTCACCCACCCGCGGCTCACCTCGGTGCACCAGCCGCTCGCGAAGATGGCGTCGGCCGCAGCGCGCATGGTGCTGAACCTCGCCGCCGGCCTGCCGACCGATCAGCGCATCGACCTCGCCACGCACCTCGTGGTGCGCGACAGCACCGCGGCGCCGCCCGCGGCCTAGCACCAGCCGGCCTCCGGTCCTCACCCGGGCAGGGGCTCGGCGCCGGCGGCGCGGCCGACCTCGGCCAGGCGCTGCTCCAGGAAGGCGCGCTCCGCGGCGTTCGCCGTGAGCTCCAGCGCGTGCCGGTCCGACCGAGCCGCGCCCGCGGCGTCGCCAAGGCGGCCCCAGCAGAACGGTGCGGTGCGGCGCAGGCGCGCGGTGTCGCGGCGGCCCCGGACCGGCTCGTCGCGGCCCCAGCAGGACGGCAGCGTCGCGACGTTGAAAGCGGCCGAACCAGGCGTCGGCGAGCAGGTCGAGGTCTTCGGTGCCGGCCGCGCCGAAGGCATCGACCTCGTCGGTGCCACCGGTGGCCGGGCCGCCCACGAGGCGGACGAAGTCGAAGCCGATGTTGCCGAAGCCGAAGGCGTGGGTCGCGCTGCTCGACGACGACGTCGGTGTCGGCGACCCGGCGGCGCTCAGGCGAAGAGGCGGGCGAACGCGAGCTCCGCCGCACCGATGAGCAGCAGATCGGAGCCGAGCTCGGCCCGGCGGATGTCGACGGGTTCCCCGAGCAGCGGCAGCGCATGCACCGCGACCCGCTCCTGCAGCCGGGTCGGCGCGACGGCCGCGAGCGCGCTGAGGAACCCGCCCAGGATGATGCGGCTCGGGTTCAGCACGTTCACCGCGTTGCCGACCGTGACCGCGAGGGCGTCGACCTGCCGGTGCACCTCGCGGCGCACCGCGGGACTGTGGTCGGCGAGCAGCGCGGCCTCGAGCTCGTCCGGGTCGGCTCGCTCGAGGCCGAGCACCGCGAGCAGCGCGCCGCGCCGCACCTCCGCCTCGAGCGTGCCCCGCTGCCCGACGGTGTCGACCCCGCCTCCGCGGCGCACGCTCGTGTGGCCGAGCTCGCCCGCGTGGCCCATGGCCCCGCCGAGCAGGGCGCCGCCGCTGATGATGCCGCCGCCGATGCCGCTCGATCCGCCGTTCAGGTAGACGAGGTCGCGCACGCCGCGTCCGGCGCCGAAGATCCACTCGGCCTGCGCGCCGCTGCTCGCGTCGTTCGAGACGGCGACCGGCACGTCGAGCTCGGCGGCGAGCAGCGCCGCGAACGGCACCTCGTTCCAGCCGAGGTGCGGGGCGAGCCGCACGACGCCGTCGTCGCGGCGGACCATGCCGGGCACGGCTGCGCCGACGCCGACGATCGCGTGCCCCTCCCCCGCTGCCGCGACGAGCCGCTCGGTCGCCAGGGCGACCGCCGCGACCGCCTGCTCGGGCGTCGGCGGATCGGTGAACGGCACCCGCTCCTTCGCGAGCACCCGGCCGCCGAGGCGCACGGTCGCGACCGTGACGGCGTCGATCTCCGGGTTCACCGCGATGGCGAGCGGGCCGTCGCTCGGCCGCACCACGGGGCTCGGGCGGCCGACCTGCCCGGCCCCCGCCGCCTCGTCCTCGACGACGAGGCCGCGCTCGGCCAGCTCGCCGACCAGGGCCCCGATGGTCGAGCGGTTGAGGCCCGACACCCGCGTCAGCTCGCTGCGGGTCGCCGGCGAGACGTGCACCCGGCGCAGCACGAGTGCGAGGTTGTGCCGGCGCAGCACCTCGTTCCGGCCGCCCTGCGGCTCGCGGATGCGCGGCAGGGCGTTCATTCGGCCACTGTAGGGGCGCGTTCACCTCGGGACGGGAGGATGCAGTCGTCCGGGCCCCTTCCGGGTTGCGCCCTCCGTGCGGCAGTATGTTGTTCCGGACAACTTTTCCGTCTGATGAATCGAGGATCCATGGCAGCGCAGCCGACCCGTGAGGACAAGTTCTCCTTCGGCCTCTGGACCGTCGGGTACAACGGCACCGACCCGTTCGGTGGCCCCACCCGTGCCCCGCTCGACGTCGTGCACGTCGTCGAGAAGCTCTCCGAGCTCGGCGCGTACGGCCTCACCTTCCACGACGACGACCTGTTCGCGTTCGGCTCGAGCGAGCAGGAGCGCCAGACGCAGATCGACCGCCTGAAGCAGGCGCTGTCCGACACCGGCGTGATCGTCCCGATGGTCACGACGAACCTCTTCAGCCCGCCCGTCTTCAAGGACGGCGGCTTCACCTCGAACGACCGCGCCGTGCGCCGCTACGCGCTGCGCAAGGTGCTCCGGAACATCGACCTCGCCGCCGAGCTCGGCGCGAAGACGTTCGTCATGTGGGGCGGCCGCGAAGGCGCCGAGTACAGCTTCTCGAAGGACGTGCGCCTGCAGCTCGAGCGCTACCGCGAGGCGGTGAACCTGCTCGCCGACTACACGACGAGCAAGGGCTACGACATGCGCTTCGCGATCGAGCCGAAGCCGAACGAGCCCCGCGGCGACATCCTGCTGCCGACCCTCGGGCACGCGATCGCCTTCATCGAGACGCTCGAGCGCCCCGAGCTCTTCGGCGTGAACCCCGAGGTCGGCCACGAGCAGATGGCGGGTCTGTCGTTCAGCTCCGGGATCGCGCAGGCGCTCTACCAGGGCAAGCTCTTCCACATCGACCTGAACGGCCAGCGCGGCATCAAGTACGACCAGGACCTCGTGTTCGGCCACGGCGAGCTGTACGACGCGTTCGCGCTCGTCGACCTGCTCGAGCACGGCGGCCCGAACGGCGGCCAGGCGTACGACGGCCCGCGGCACTTCGACTACAAGCCGAGCCGCACCGAGGACGAGACCGGCGTCTGGGAGTCGGTCGCCGCGAACATGCGCAACTACCTGCTCCTCAAGGAGCGCGCGCAGGCGTTCCGCGCCGACCCCGAGGTGCAGGCGGCGCTCGCTCGCGTCCAGGTGCCCGAGCTCGCGAAGCCGACCCTCAACGAGGGCGAGACGTTCGACGACCTGCTCGCCGACCGCAGCGCGTTCGAGGACTTCGACGCCGAGGGCTACTTCAACGACAAGGGCTTCGGCTTCGTGCAGCTGCAGCAGCTCGCCACCGAGCACCTGCTCGGCGCGCGCTGAGGTCACGGGACGCGATGACCCTCGTCGCAGGCGTCGACTCGTCGACGCAGAGCTGCAAGGTCGTCGTCCGGGACGCGGCCACGGGCGCCCTCGTGCGCTCGGGCCGCGCCCGGCACCCCGACGGCACCGAGGTCGACCCCGCCGCCTGGTGGTCGGCCCTGCTCGAGGCCATCGCCGACGCGGGCGGCCTCGACGACGTCGAGGCGATCGCGATCGGCGGTCAGCAGCACGGCCTCGTCGCCCTCGACGGCGACGGGAACGTGATCCGCGACGCGCTGCTCTGGAACGACACCCGCTCCGCGGCCGCCGCCCGCGACCTGATCGACGAGATCGGCGCGGAGGAGCTCGCGCGGCGCACGGGCACCGTGCCCGTGGCGTCGTTCACGATCACGAAGCTGCGCTGGCTGCGCGACGCCGAGCCGGCCAACGCGCAGCAGGTGGCCGCAGTCGCGCTGCCGCACGACTGGCTGACCTGGCGGCTGCTCGGCTACGGGCCCGAGCCAGGAGCCCCGTCCGGCCCGGTGCTCGAGGCGCTCACCACCGACCGCTCCGACGCGTCCGGCACCGGCTACTTCTCGTCGGAGACGAACCGCTACGACCGCGCGCTCCTGCAGGCGGCGCTCGGTCACGACGCCGTGCTGCCGCGGGTGCTCGCGCCGAACGAGCCCGCGGGCCGCACGGTCGAGGGCCTGCCGGGCATCCCGGCCGGCATCCTCGTCGGCGCGGGCGCCGGCGACAACGCCGGTGCCGCGCTCGGCCTCGGCGCCCGGGAGGGCGACGTCGTCGTGTCGATCGGCACGAGCGGCACCGTCTTCGCGGTCACCGGCTCGCCGACCACCGACGCCTCCGGCACCGTCGCGGGCTTCGCGTCCGCGTCGGGCGAGTACCTGCCGCTCATCGCCACGCTGAACGCGGCGCGGATCCTCGACGCCACCGCGCGACTGCTCGAGGTGGACCACGACACGCTCGGGCGGCTCGCGCTCGAGGCCCCGCCGGGAGCCGACGGGCTCGTGCTCGTGCCGTACTTCGAGGGCGAGCGCACGCCGAACCTGCCGGACGCCACCGCGAGCCTCACCGGCATGACGCTCAGGACGACGACGCGCTCGCACCTCGCGCGGGCCGCGATCGAGGGGCTGCTCTGCGCGCTCGCCGACGGCCTCGCCGCCGTGCAGTCGCAGGGCGTGGTCGCGAAGCGGCTGCTGCTCGTCGGCGGCGCGGCCCAGAACCCGGCCGTGTCGGCGATCGCCGCGCAGGTGTTCGCGGAGCCGGTCGTCGTGCCGGCGCCCGGCGAGTACGTCGCGGGCGGCGCGGCCCTGCAGGCGGCGTGGGCCCTCGGCGGCACGCGGCCCGACTGGCCGATCGACGTGGTCGCCGAGCCCACGCCGGACCCGCACCCCGGCATCCTCGAGGCCTACCGCGCGGCGGCGCAGCGCCTCTCCTGACGACCTCCGTCGGTCGGAGGGGATACTCGACGCGACGCTCCGAGGGGGCGTGCCGCAACGAAGGAGTCGCATGAAGAACTGGTCGGGCACCTACGAGTTCACCGCGCCGGAGATCGTGGCCCCCGAGTCGGTGGACGAGCTGCGGCGCGTCGTCGCCGGCGCCCGGCGCGCCCGTGCGCTCGGCACGCGGCACTCGTTCAACGGCATCGCCGACACCGCGGGCACGCTGATCGACGTCATGAGCCTGCCCGAGGAGGTCGTGATCGACGAGGCCGCGGGCACCGCGACCGCGTCGGGCAACCTGCGCTACGGGGTGCTCGCGCAGCACCTCGAGCAGGCCGGCTTCGCGCTGCACAACATGGGCTCCCTCCCCCACATCTCGGTCGCCGGCGCGATCGCCACCGGCACACACGGGTCCGGCAACGGCAACGGCAACCTCTCGTCCGCGGTCCGCGCGCTCGAGATCGTCGGCGCCGACGGCGAGCTGCGCACGGTGCGGCACGGCGACCCGGAGTTCCCCGGCTCGGTCGTCGCGCTCGGCGCCCTCGGCGTCGTGACGAAGGTGACGGTCGCGGTCCAGCCGCGCTACCTCATCCGGCAGGACACCTATCGCGGCCTGTCGTGGGACACCCTGCTGGCGCGGTTCCCCGAGGTGAGCGGCGGCGCCTACAGCACGAGCGTCTTCACCACGTGGGACCAGCCGCAGGTCGAGCAGATCTGGCTGAAGCGCCGGCTGACCACCGAGGACGAGTCGGTGCCCGACGAGTACTTCGGCAGCGCGCGCGACCAGCAGCCCGCCCGTGAGCTCGTGGCGGGCATCGACGAGAACCTCACCGAGCACGGGGTCGCGGTGCCCTGGCTGTTCGGGCTCCCGCACTTCCGGCTCGACGCGCAGCCGTCGAACGGCAACGAGATCCAGACCGAGTACTTCGTCGCCCTCGACGACGCCGGCGCCGCGATCGGCGCGGTGCGGCGACTCGCCGACCGGATCGCGCCGCTGCTCACCGTCACCGAGCTGCGCACGATGGCCGGCGACGACCTGTGGCTCAGCCCCGCCTCCGGCCGCGACTCGGTCGCGATCCACTTCACCTGGCGCAACCTGCCCGACGAGGTGTTCGCCCTGATCCCGGCGATCGAGGACGCCTTAAGGCCGTTCTCGCCGCGCCCGCACTGGGGCAAGCTCAACCGCTTCACCGTGGAGGAGCTGCAGGCGTCGTACCCGCGGCTCGGCGAGCAGCGCGACCTCGTGCTGCGGCACGACCCGGAGGGCAAGTTCCGCAACGAGTACCTCGACGCCCTGTTCGGCTTTACCGCCGGCGGGGAGCGGCCCGAGGTCACCGCGTCGATGGGCGCGTGAGCAGCGCGTTCCTCGGTGGCGTCTCGCAGCCGCGCGCGTAGCGTCGCCGCCGTGACCGCCCCCGCCCGCGCCGCCGGCGCTTCACCGCACTGGTCGCAGCCCGCGGTCCGCGGCGAGCACCGCTGGCCGGCGCTCAGCGCGATGATCGTCGTCATCGTGCTGCAGCTGCTGCTGCCCGATCGGCTCGCGATCGGCCCCACGTGGCTGCTGCCGTCGGCGGAGGGCGCGCTCGCGCTCGCGCTGCTCATCGCGAACCCGGTGCGCCTCGAGCGCGACACCGTGCTCATCCGGCGCCTCAGCCTGGTGCTCGTCGCGCTCATCAGCTTCGCGAACGGGATGAGCGTGTTCTTCCTCATCCACAGCCTGCTCACGCACCGGGCGACGAACGATCCTGGCGCTCTCCTCGCGTCAGGCGGCGAGATCTACGTCACGAACATCGTCGCCTTCGGGCTCTGGTACTGGGAGCTCGACCGCGGCGGTCCGCTCGCCCGCGCAGCCGCAGAACGTGAGACGCCGTCGTTCCTCTTCGCGCAGATGACGGCGCCCGACGTCGCACCACCCGGCTGGCGGCCGACGTTCGTCGACTACCTCTATCTGAGCTTCACGAACGCGACCGCGTTCAGCCCGACGGACACGCTGCCGCTCGCCAGGTGGGCGAAGCTCCTCATGCTCGTGCAGAGCGCCTTCGCGCTCGTCACCGTCGCGCTCGTGGTCGCGCGTGCGGTGAACATCCTTCCCTGAGCACCGCGGGCTGCGCACCCCCGGCTGCTCCGGATCCTTGCCGCTCTGAGCGCGCCGAAGCGGCAAGGATCCGGAGCAGGCCGTCAGGCGTCGACGCCGAAGCGGCCCGCGTCCGCGCCGCGCGGCGGCTCGCTCGGCAGCGGCGGCTCGTCGCTCCACCTGCCGTAGACGGCCTCGGTGTTCGAGGCGATCTGCGCCGCGAGCATCGACGGGTCGGTTCCGAGCACCGCGGCCATCGCCCGCAGCGTGTGCGGGATCAGGTACGGGGCGTTCGGCCGCCCGCGCACGGGTACCGGCGCGAGGTACGGCGCATCCGTCTCGACGAGGATGCGGTCGCGCGGGGCGACCTCGAGCGCCTCGCGCAGGTTCTCGGCGTTCTTGAACGTCACGGTGCCGGCGAACGACAGGTACCAGCCGTGGCTCGTCGCCAGCCGCGCCAACCCGGCGTCACCGGAGAAGCAGTGGAACACGGTGCGCTCGGGCGCGCCGACGCGGAGCAGGGTGTCGACGACGTCCTCGTGGGCGTCGCGGTCGTGGATCTGGAGGGCGAGGCCGTGCCGCTTCGCGATGGCGATGTGGCCCTCGAACGCCTCGATCTGCGCCGCGCGGCCGTCCTCGGCGGTGCGGTAGTAGTCGAGCCCCGTCTCCCCCACCGCCCGCACGCGCGGCCGGCCGGCGAGCTCGTCGATGACGGCCAGGGCGTCGTCGAGCCCGCCGCGCGCCTTCAGCTCCGGCGTCTCGTTCGGGTGCACGGCGACCGCGGCGAGCATCCGCGGCTCGATCGCCGCGATCTCGGCCGACCAGCGGCTCGTCGGCACGTCGGTGCCGACCTGGACGACGCCGCGGATGCCGACGCTCGAGGCGCGGTCGAGCTGCTCACGCCAGTCGAGCCCCTCCTCGCCGTCCGCGATCTCGAGGTGGGTGTGGTTGTCGTAGACGCCGACGCGCAGCGCCTCGGGCAGCGGCGGGTACGACAGGTCGCGGCGCGACGGGTCCGACTCGCGGCGCCGGATCGCGCCTCCGTCCTGCGGCTCCGGCTCGGAGAACCCGCCGGGCAGCCCGGCCGGCGGCCGGGGCGCATCAGGCACTCAGCGCCTCCTGCTCGATCCGCGGGAAGAGCGGCTCGAGCGTGCCCACCCGCGTGCCGGCGGGCAGCTGCCCCCAGTCGCCCGCGGCGCGGATCGGCTGCTGCAGCAGCGGGCCGAGCGCCGGCTCGGCGCCGAGCGCGGCCCAGAGCTTCGCGCAGGCCTTCGGGATCACCGGCGAGAGCAGCACCGCGAGCGCGCGGAGCCCCTCGGCGGCGGTGGCGAGCACCGCGTCGAGCCGGCCGGCGGCCTCCGGGCGCTTCGCGAGCGCCCACGGCTCCTCCTGCGTCAGGTAGAGGTTCAGATCGTCGACGATGCGCCAGATCGCGGCGACCGCGTCGTGCGGCGCCATCCGCTCGATCGCGAGGTCGGCCTCGATCGCCGAGGCGCGCACGACCTCGCGGATGCGGAGGTCGGACTCGCCCGCCTCCGTCGCCGCCGGCACGACGCCGTCTCGGTAGCGGCCGACCATCGCGAGCACGCGGGAGGCGAGGTTGCCGAAGCCGTTCGCGAGCTCGGCCTGGTAGCGCGCGGCGAGGTCCTCCCACGAGAACGAGCCGTCCTGCCCGAACGGGATCGCCCGGAGGAAGTAGTAGCGGAACGCGTCGGAGCCGAACGTGTCGGTGATCTGCGTCGGCGCGATGCCGGTGAGCTTCGACTTCGACATCTTCTCGCCGCCGACGAGCAGCCAGCCGTGCGCGAACACCTGCTTCGGCACGTCGAGGCCGGCGGCCAGAAGCATCGCCGGCCAGATGACCGCGTGGAAGCGGAGGATGTCCTTGCCGACGAGGTGCACCGCCGGCCAGCGGCGCGCGAAGGTCGCCTCGTCGCCGTCGTAGCCGATGGCCGTCACGTAGTTCAGCAGCGCGTCGAACCAGACGTAGACGATGTGCCGCTCGTCCCACGGCACCTTGACGCCCCAGTCGAACGTGGAGCGCGAGATCGAGAGGTCGGAGAGCCCCGACCGCACGAACTGCATCACCTCGTTGCGGGCGCTCTCCGGCTGCACGAAGTCGGGTCGCTCCTCGTAGAGCGCGAGCAGGCGGTCCTGGAACTCGCTCATCCGGAAGAAGTAGTTGCGCTCCTGCAGCAGCTCGACCGGGATTGAGTGGATCGCGCAGACGAGCTGGCCCTCGAACCGGCCGGTGCCGGAGACGAGCTCGCTCGTCTGCTTGTACTCCTCGCAGCCGACGCAGTAGTAGCCCTCGTAGTCGCCCGCCTCGATGAAGCCGGTGTCGAAGAGGCGCTGCACGAAGGCCGCGACGCCACGCTCGTGGCGCTCCTGCGTGGTGCGGATGAAGTCGTCGTTCGCGATGTCGAGGGTCTCGAGCAGCGGCAGCCACGACTCGCGGACGAGCCGGTCGGCCCACTCGCGCGGCCCCATGTCGTTCGCGGTCGCGGTGCGGAGCATCTTCTGGCCGTGCTCGTCCGTGCCGGTGAGCAGCCACGTGTCGTCGCCGGCCTGGCGGTGCCAGCGGGCGAGCACGTCGGCGGCGACCTCGGTGTACCCGTGGCCGATGTGCGGCACGTCCGAGGGGTAGAAGATCGGCGTCGTGATGTAGAAGGACCGACCCTCGGGCATTCCTCCAGTCTACCGGGGGCGTTTCGCCTGGTTACGGGGCGCCCACGTCGAGCACGCCGTCGCCCAGCCGGGTGCAGTGGCGACCTCCCGGTCCGCTGCGGCTGCGGTCGCGATTCGCGTCGGTTCGACGGCACCACAGCGACGCGAGGTGCGACCGGACCCGTCAGATGCGGATCGTGCCGTCGTCGCGGATCGTCCAGCCCGGGTTGTGGGCGACCTCCCACACGTGGCCGTCGGGATCCGCGAACGCACCCGAGGTGCCGCCCCACTCGGCGAGCGCGGCGGGTCGGACGAGGGCGCCCCCCGCCTGCTCGGCGGCGGCGAGCAGCGGCGCGACCTCGTCGGGCGTCCGCACGTTGTGCGCGAGCTCGACGCCCGGCCCCGCGGGCGACGGCAGCGCGGTCCAGAGCCCGAGCACGAGGCCGCCGGCCTGGAAGAAGCACACCTCGTCGTCGGGCTGCTGGGGCTCGCCCCAGCCCATCGCCTCGTAGAAGGCCCGGGCGCGGGCGAGGTCGGCGACCCCGAGGGTCACGAGGCTGATGCGCGGCTCCATGAGGGCAGCATGCCCCCGCGGCGCGGACGGCGTCAGTCGCGACCCCACGCGTCGCGCTCGCGGCGGACGGCCTGCCGCGTCCGGAGCAGCCGCTCGAGCAGCGCGACGACCTCCGCACCGGGATCGTGGGCGGCGAACGCGCCGGCGAGCCGGCCCGCGGCGTGCCGGTACCGCGGCTCGGCGAGCACCTGGTCGACCGCCCGCCCCACGGCGTCGGAGGAGGGGTGCCCGGTGCGGAGGTCGATGCCGGCACCGGAGCGGGCGACGAGGGCGGCGATCGCCGGCTTGTCGAGGTCGCCGCCCGCGACGACGAGCGGCACGCCGTGCGCGAGCGCTGCGAGCACCCCGCCCCAGCCGCCGTTCGTGACCATCGCGTCGAGGCGCGGCAGCAGCGCCGCGTAGGGCAGGCGGCCGGCCACGTGCGCGTTGGCGGGCACCGGGAACGGCAGGGCGTCCCTCCCCGGCAGGCCGGTGGTGGCCGCCACCGTGACCTCCCGGCTCCCGAGCGCGGTGAGCGCGGGCCGGAGCAGGTCGGCCGGATCGATGTTCAGGGTCCCCTGCGTCACGTGGACGAGCGGGCGCCCCGAGGTGAGCGCCTCGTCCCACCACGGCGGCAGCGGCCCGCCCGGCTTCGGCGGGAAGGCGCCGACGAAGTGCACCTGCGGCGGCAGGTCGGATCGCGGCGGCTCGAGATCCGCGACGCCGAGCGCGAGCACGAGGAACGGCGAGAACCCCGCGTCGACGACGGTCCTCGCGCCGGGGTCGAGCCCGACCGCCTGACGGGTCTCGCGGTACGCGCGGGCGAGCGGACGGGTGAGGACCGTGAAGGCGCCGCGGAGCGCCGCGTCACGGATCCTGCCGAGGCGGCCCCGTGCGGGCGCGATCGGGAGGCCGGGTGGTGGCAGGTCGCGGCTCGGGATCACGAGCGGCACGACCGAGAGCGTCGCCCAGGGCGTGCGGAGGCGCTCCGCGGCGTGGCCGCCGCCGAAGCAGAGCGAGTCGCTCACCAGCACGTCCCACGGGCGCCGGCCGAACTCCTCGACGAGGTCCTCCACCTGCCCGACGCCGGTGCGGATGAAGACGTGCTCGAGGTTCGCGAGCACGCCGCGCGGCCCGCGCCGGCCGACCTGCGGGAAGGTCGCGGGCAGGTCGTGCTCGTCGAAGTCGGGGGCGGCCCGCCACACCACCGGCAGCGCGCCGGCGGCGTCGACCGCGGACGCGTACGCGGCTCCGGTGTAGACCCGGACGGAGTGGCCGGCGGCGACCAGCGCTTCGACGGCGCGGAGCGCCGGTGTCACGTGCCCGGCGAACGGCATCACCGCGACCAGGACGTCGGCCACGGCGCCTGTCTACCGGAGTGCCGCCCGGCGCACCAGGCGCGGACCTCTCAGCCGACGAGCTGCAGCAGGTTCCCGCAGGTGTCGTCGAGCACGGCGGTCGTGACGGGGCCCATGGCGAGCGGCTCCTGGACGATCCGGACGCCGAGTGCACGGAGTCGTTCCGTCTCCGCGACCACGTCGTCGACCGAGAGCTGGGCGGCCGGGATCCCGTCGGCGACGAGCGCCTTCGTGAACGCCTTCGCGGCGGGATGCGCGTTCGGCTCGAGCAGCAGCTCGACGCCGGTGAGGTCCTCCGGCGAGACGACGGTGAGCCAGCGGTACTCCCCCGCCGGCACGTCGTGCTTCGCGACGAAGCCGAGCACCTCCGTGTAGAAGCGGCGGGCCTTCTCCTGGTCGTCGACGAAGACGCTCGTGACGCGGATGCGCATCGCTCCCCTCCCGGTTCGTGCTGCCCAGTCTCCCGCGGAACCGCCGGCGGACACGGGCGGGGCGGGCGCGTGCCGCGGGATCGGCGCGAGGCGCCCAGGCAGCAGCAGGGGACGACATCCGACACGAGCGGGCGACGCCCGAGGGGTTCGACGACCTCGCCGGGATCGGATCGGCGGCTCCTGATTGACGGCGTCCGCAGCACCGGGCACGCTGCGAGCGATGCGCGTCCTGCTCACCGGCATGTCCGGCACCGGCAAGTCGACGCTCGTCGCCGAGCTGCGGGGCCGCGGGTTCGCCGCGTTCGACGCGGATGACGACGGCTACGCCGTGCCCGGCGCCGACGGGCGCTGGTCGTGGCGGGTCGAGGAGGTCCGCGGGCTGCTCGCGCAGCATCGGGACCAGGACGTCGTGTTCTTCGCCGGGTGCTCCGAGGAGCAGGGGCGTCTGCCGTTCGAGCGGAGGGTGCTGCTGACCGCGCCCGAGACGGTGCTCCTCGAGCGGCTGCGCTCGCGGACGACCAATCCGTACGGCCGCTCGGACCGCGAGCGAGCCCAGGTGCTGGCGGACCTGCGCGAGGTCGAGCCGCTCCTTCGCGCGAGCGCCGACCTCGTCGTCGACGCGACCGAGCCGGTACGCGCCCTCGCCGACCGGGTGCTCGCCCACGTGCTGGGCACCTCATGACGACGGCGACCGTGGCCCGCCTCTGGCGCTACCCGATCAAGTCGACCGCCGGCGAGGAGCTCGCGGAGGCCCGCCTCGACGGGCGCGGGCTCGAGCTCGACCGGGTGTGGGCCGCCTACACGGCCGACGGCGGCATCGCGAGCGGGAAGACGACGCGGCGGTTCCGGAAGGTCGAGGGGCTGCTGCACTGGCGGTCCGCGACCGGCGCGGAGGCGCCGCGGCTGATCGCGCCGGACGGAACGGGGTTCGAGGCGGGAACCGCGGCCGCGGACGACGCGCTCGCGCGCGCACTCGGGCAGCCGCTGGCGCTCCGCCGCGAGGCGGACGTGCCGCACCACGACGACAGTGCCGTGCACCTCGTGACGACCGCCGCGATCCGCGCCGTCGAGGGCCTCCTCGGCGCGCGCTTCGATCCCGCCCGCGCCCGGGCGAACCTCCTGATCGACCTGCCCGGCGAGGGCTTCGTGGAGGACGACTGGCTCGGCGCCGAGCTCGCCGTCGGCGACGAGGTCGTCCTCCGGCTCGACGCGCCGATGGTGCGGTGCGTCATGGTGGACGCGTCGCAGGCCGGGGTGACGGTCGAGCGGCAGGCGCTGCAGGCGCTCGGGCGCGCGCACGACGTCGAGCTCGGGCTGCAGGCGTCCGTGGTCCGGACCGGCACCATCCACGTCGAGGACGTCGCCCGGCTCCTGCACCGGTCGCCGGGCGCAGGATCGATGGCGTGACGACCTCCTCGCAGGGCTACGGCCCCGACCACGACACCGGCCTCGCGCTCGGCCTGCACCACGTGATGCTCGCGATCCCCCGCGGTTCGGAGGACCGGATGCGGCCGTTCTACATCGATCTGCTCGGCATGCTCGAGCTGCCGAAGCCGCCTGCGCTCGCGGCCCGCGGCGGCCTCTGGGTGCGGGGCGACGCCCTCGAGATCCACCTCGGCGTCGAGGACGGCTTCCGCCCGGCGAGGAAGGCGCACCCCGGCATCCGCGTCGGCGACCTGGACGCGCTCGCGGGGCGCTTCGCCCAGCACGGCGTGCCCGTGCGGTGGGACGACGAGAGCTTCCCCGGCCACCGGCGCTTCTACGCCGACGACCCCGCCGGCAACCGCCTCGAGTTCATCGCGCGGGACGGGTCCGCGCCCACCTGGTGAGGACGCCGCGGACCGTTCCGGGAACTCCCACGCAGAGGGGAGAAGGATCGACGACGGCCCGCGGCGACCGCCCGGGCCGGAAGGAGCGCATCCATGCCGGCACTCACCGACACCTTCACCCTGTCGAACGACCTCCGCATCCCGAAGATCGGCTTCGGCACGTGGCAGATCCCGGACGGCTCCCCCGCCTACGACTCGACGCGTGCGGCGCTCGACGCCGGCTACCGGCACATCGACACCGCCCGCGCCTACGGCAACGAGGCGAGCGTCGGCCGGGCCGTCCGCGACAGCGGCATCCCGCGCGAGGAGATCTTCATCACGACGAAGTGCCCCGCCGAGGTGAAGACCGCCGACGGCGCGCGCGACGCGTTCGAGCACTCGTTCGACGACCTCGGCCTCGGCCCGGTCGACCTCTACCTGATCCACGCGCCGTGGCCGTGGTCGGACATGGGCTCGGACCACCGCAAGGGCAACATCGAGGTCTGGAAGGTCTTCGAGGAGCTCTACTCGAACGGCCGCGCGCGCTCGATCGGCGTGAGCAACTTCGACCCGGACGACCTCGACTCGCTGATCGGCGCCACCGACGTCGTGCCGCACGCGAACCAGATCCGCTGGTTCGTCGGCAGCACGCAGCCGGAGACGACCAGGTACTGCGAGGGCAGGAACATCCTCGTCGAGGGCTACTCGCCGCTCGCCACCGGCCGCCTGCTCGACAACCCCGACATCAAGGCGGTCGCGGACAAGTACGGCAAGTCGGTGGCGCAGATCAGCATCCGCTACCTGCTGCAGAAGGACGTGCTGCCGCTGCCGAAGTCGACCACGCCGTCGCGCATCCGCGAGAACGCCGACGTCGACTTCGAGATCAGCGCCGACGACATCCGCACGCTCGACGGGATCGACGCCGGCGACGTCTGAGCCCTGAGCGGCCCTCGCGTCGCGATCCGTGCCGCTCCGCCTGATCGGATGCGGCACGGGATCGCGACGCGAGGGCACTGCGGTCGCAGTCGGCGTCGCTCCGCACGCGAGGAACCGACGCGAAGTGCGACTGCGGTGGCGGCTCGCGACCGGAGTCGCGGGAGGTGCGCCCTAGCCCCGCCGCGCGGCGAGCGCCGCCTCGTAGAGGCCCCGCTTCGACAGCCCCGTGCGCTCGGCGACCTCGGCCGCCGCGTCCTTCAGCCGGCCGCCGGCCTCGACGAGAGCGAGCACCTCGGCGAGCGCGTCGCCCTCGTCCGCGGTCGCCGCGGGCGCCCCGGCGAGCACCACGACCACCTCGCCGCGGACACCGCCCGCGGCCCACTGCGCGAGCTCGGACAGCGTGCCCCGCACGACCTCCTCGTGCAGCTTCGTCAGCTCCCGCGCGACGACCGCGCGCCGCTGCGGCCCCAGCACGTCGGCCATCGCCTCGAGCAGGGCGCCGACCCGGTTCGGCGACTCGAAGAGCACGACGGTGCGGCGCTCGGTCGCGAGCTCCCCGAGCCAGCGGCGCCGCTCCCCGTCCTTGCGCGGCGGGAAGCCGTCGAACGCGAAGCGGTCGGTCGGCAGGCCGCTCAGCGCGAGCGCCGTGAGCACCGCCGAGGCGCCGGGCACCGCGGTCACCGCGACGCCCGCCTCGACCGCGGCCCGCACGAGGGCGAAGCCCGGATCCGACACCGTCGGCATGCCCGCGTCGGTGGTGACCACGACGTCCTGCTCCGCGGCGAGCGCCACGAGCTCGTCCACCCGGGCGCGCTCCGTCTGCTCGTCGACGCGGACGAGCCGCGGGCGGTTCTCGATGCCGAGCGCGGCGAGCAGCCGCTGCGCGACCCGGGTGTCCTCCGCGGCGAGCACCGCGGCGCCCTCGAGCGTCTCGATGAGACGGCGGCTCGCGTCGCCGAGGTTGCCGATCGGGGTCCCCGCGAGCACGAGCATCGGAGCAGTCTCGCAGCGCCCGCAGGACCCCGCTGCGGTGCGGGAGCGCGCCGTGCAGACGCGGCGCTCGTATCCTTCGGGGCGTGTCGCGAGCCGAGGCCACCGCCGTACCCGTGCGCGAGGCGACGGTGGCGACGGCCGCGCCCGTGCTCGAGCGCCTCCGCGCCGCGCTGTCGGGGCGGCTGCTCACGGTCTGGGGCCCGGTCGTCGTGATGGTGATCGCGGCGCTCACCCGGCTGTGGGCGATCGGTGCCCCGAACGTGCTCGTCTTCGACGAGACCTTCTACGTGAAGGACGCCTGGTCGCTCTGGCACCTCGGTTACGAGGGCAGCTGGCAGGGCACGAGCATCGACAGGCTGTTCGCCTCGGGCCACGTGAACGGCTTCCTGACGGGGCCGTCCTACGTCGCGCACCCGCCGCTCGGCAAGTGGATCATCGGGCTCGGCGAGGTGCTCACCGGCGGGGCGAACCCCGCGGGCTGGCGCGTCTCGGTGGCGGTCGTGGGGATCCTCGCCGTCGCGCTGCTCATGCTCGTGACGCACCGGATGTTCCGGACCCCGCTCGTCACCGTGCTCGCCGGGTTCCTGCTCGCGATCGACAACCAGGCGATCGTGATGTCGCGGGTCGCGCTGCTCGACAACATGGTGATGTTCTTCGCGCTCGCGGGCTTCGCCTGCATCCTCGAGGACCGGTTCTGGACCGAGCGCCGGTTCGCCGCCTGGCTCGTCCACCGCGAGCACGGCGTGGGCGCGTGGGGACCGACCCTGCTCTGGCGGCCCTGGCTGCTCGGCGCGGGCGTCGCCTTCGGGCTCGACTCGGCCGTGAAGTGGTCGGGCCTCTACTTCCTCGTCGCGTTCACCGCCTACAGCATCGCGACGGACATGATGCTGCGCCGCCGCGCGGGCGTGCGGTTCTGGTACAGCGCGAGCCTGCTGAAGCAGGCGCCGGCGACCCTGCTGGCGCTCGTGCCGGCCGCGCTCGTCACCTATGTGATCTCGTTCACCGGCTACCTGCTGTCGCCGACGCACTACTTCTCCTCCGATGCGCCGTGGAAGGGGGCGTTCGCGTGGGTGCCGAAGCCGTTCCAGGACCTGCTGCACTGGCACCACGACATCTACGGCTTCCACACCGGCCTCGCGACCCCGCACCCCTACAGCGCGCCCGCGATCCTCTGGCCCCTCATCGCCCGGCCCACCTCGATGTACTGGGACGGCGCCTCCTCCGCCGGCGGGGACGGCTGCCGCTTCCGCGTCTGCGCATCGGCGATCACCGACCTGCCGAACCCGCTCATCTGGTACGCGGGGATCGCCGCGACGATCTACCTGCTCGTCCGGTTCGCCCGCCGCCACGAGTGGCAGGCGGGGCTCATCCTCATGGGCTACGTCGGCGGGTACCTGCCGTGGCTGCTCTACCCGAAGCGCACGATGTTCTTCTTCTACTCGATCGCGTTCGAGCCCTACCTCGTGCTCTGCCTGGCCGCGACGCTCGGCCTGCTCGTGCTGCGGCCCGCCGCGACCGACGACCCCGACGAGATCGTCGCCGCCGAGGCGCGGTACGGGATGCGGGTGCGCCGCGGCATCGTGATCGCCTTCCTCGGGATCGCCGTGCTGCTGTCGGCGTTCTTCTTCCCCCTCGACTCCGCCATGCAGACGCCGTACTGGTTCTGGCAGGCGCACATGTGGTCGACGACCTGGATCTGACCACCACGATGGAGGGGTGAGCGCGCACCCCTTCGACTCGATCCGGCCCGACGACCTCCGGGCCGGGGGCAGCGTGAAGTGGACCGCGTTCCCCGAGGCGATGGGCGCCTTCGTGGCCGAGATGGACTTCGGGCTCGCTCCCGCGATCACCGCCGCGCTGCACGAGGCGGTCGAGGTGGCGCGCACCGGGTACGTCCCCTCCGCGCTCACCGACGGCCTCCGAGCGGCCACCGCCGCCTGGTGCGCCGACCGCTTCGGCTGGAGCGTGCCCGCGGAGCGCGTGCAGCCGCTCGGTGACGTGCTCGCCGGACTCGAGCTCGTGCTGCGGCACTACTCCGACCCGTCCGCGGCCGTGATCGTGCCGACGCCCGCCTACATGCCGTTCCTCACGCTGCCGACGCTGCTCGGGCGGCGGATCATCCAGGTGCCGAGCCCCGAGGTCGACGGCCGGTACGAGCTCGACCTCGTGGGCATCGCGCGGGCGTTCGAGCAGGGCGCCGACGTGCTCGTGCTCTGCAACCCGTGGAACCCGGTCGGGCGCGTGCTCGACCGGGACGAGCTGCTCGCGGTGGCGGAGGTCGTCGACCGGTACGGCGGCCGGGTGTTCGCCGACGAGATCCACGCGCCGCTCGTCTTCGCGCCGCACCGGCATGTGCCGTACGCGTCGGTGTCCGACGCGGCCGCCGCCCACGCGCTCACCGCGATCAGCGCGTCGAAGGCGTTCGACCTGCCGGGCCTCAAGTGCGCGCAGCTCGTGCTCTCGAACGACGCGGACGCCGAGCGCTTCGTGGACGTCGGCGCCTTCGCCGCGCACGGCGCCTCCGGCTTCGGCGTGATCGCGAACACCGCCGCGTACCGCGGGGGCGGCGCGTGGCTCGACGACGTGCTCGGCTACCTCGACGGCAACCGTCGCCGCTTCGGCGAGCTGCTCGCCGAGCGCCTGCCGCAGGTGGGGTACCGGCGGCCGGAGGGCACCTACATCGCCTGGCTCGACATCCGGCGCCTCGACCTCGGCGACGCGCCCGCCGACGCGCTGCTCGAGCGCGCCGGCGTCGCCCTCACCGACGGCGCCGCCTGCGGGACGCCGGGCTTCCTCCGCTGCGTGCTCGCGACGCCCCGTCCGGTGCTCGAGGAGCTCGTCGACCGCATCGCGGAAGCCGTCGGCTGAGCGCAGGTGGGCACGAGGGGTAGGGCCAACCCCCGCCCGAAGAGGCCCACCCGCCGGATGGGGACCGCGACGCCGGGCGGCCACGGTGGAACCATGACCACCACGACCATGACCACCACCACCGTTCCCCTGGCGCAGCCCGCGACGACGCGCGGCCGCGGGATCGGCGCCGCCTACGGCGGGTTCTGGCGGCGGATGCCGCGCGAGCTCGGCTACCTCGCCCTCACCACCGTGATCGGCCTCGCGTCGCTCACCGTGCTGCGCGGCCTCGAGTCGCTGGGCGCCGGCCTCCTCACGGTCCTCGTCGGCCTCGTCATCTTCGCCCTGCTGCTCGTGCTCACGCGGTACCTCGGCGTGTTCGAGCTCCGCCGCCTCCGCTGGGCCCGCATGCCCGAGATCGCCGCGCCCCGATGGTCCGCGCCGTTCCGCGGCAAGACCTTCTTCAAAGCCCTCGGCGACGTCTTCGGCAACCCGCACTCGTGGCTCTACTACCTGCACAGCGGGATCGTGAACCCGGTCCTCGCCGTGCTCACCACCGCGGTGTGGCTGCCCTGGATCCTCGCGAGCGTCGCCGCCGCGACCACGCCGATCTGGGCGTCCACGAGCCCGTACGGATCCGGCGCGACCCTGACCCTGCACGGCTCCCTCTTCCACGTCGGGGGCTGAACGCCGGCCGAGGTCGCCGTCGCGGCGATGGGCGGCGGCTTCGACCCGACGCGGGCCGCGTGGCTCGTCGGTGGGCTCTGCGCGCTCGGCCTCGGCATGATCGCGGCGTTCCCGTTCGTCACCCGCGGTCTCGTCCGGGCGCACTGGGGCCTCGGCCGGCTGCTGCTCGCCCGCTTCCGCTCCGAGGAGCTCGGCGCCGAGGTCGAGCGGGTCGGCGCCGCCCAGCGCGCCGCCGTCGCCGCGGAGGACAACGCCCTGCGCCGCCTCGAGCGCGACATCCACGACGGGCCGCAGCAGCGCCTGCTCCGCCTCCAGATGGAGCTCGCCGCCGCCGAGCGCCGGCTCCCGGCCGACGGATCCGCCGCCGCGCAGTCGCTGCAGGAGGCCCGGGTGCTCGCGCAGGAGGCGCTCGACGAGCTGCGCGCGCTGTCGCAGGGCTTCGCTCCCCCGCTCCTGCAGGACCGCGGGCTCGAGGCCGCGCTCGAGGCGCTCGCCCGTCGCAGCGTCGTGCCGATCGACGCCGAGATCCGCCTCGACGGCCCGCTGCCGTCGCCCGTCGAGCGGAGCGCCTACTTCGTCGCCGCCGAGCTGACGAGCAACGCGATCAAGCATGCGGCCGCCCGGCGGATCCTGCTCCGCGTGACGACCGAGTCGGCGGGCGCGGCCGGCGGACCCGCGGTGCTCCGGATCGCGGTGACCGACGACGGCGTCGGCGGCGCGGCTCCGGTGCCGCAGCACGGCCTCGCCGGCGCCACCGAGCGGCTCGCCGGCCTCGGCGGGGACCTGCGGATCACGAGCCCGGCCGGCGGCCCGACGGAGGTCGTCGCCACCGTCCCGCTGCCGGCCGAGGAGCGCGGGCGCGCGTGACCGAGTCGCTCCGGGTCGCGATCGTCGAGGACTCCACCCTCCTCCGCGAGGGGCTCGTGCGCCTGCTCGCCGAGGCCGGGTTCGAGACGGTCGCGGCCCGGCCCGACGCCACGGACCTCGATGAGACCATCACCGCCGCGCAGCCGGACGTCGTCGTGCTCGACGTCCGGCTGCCGCCGACCCACCGCGACGAGGGCGTGCGGGCGGCGATCCGCGTCCGCGCGACGCATCCGCAGGTGGCCGTGCTGCTGCTCAGCCAGTACGTCGAGACGACCTACGCCCGCGAGCTGCTCGCCGCCGGCAGCCGCGGCATCGGCTACCTGCTGAAGGATCGCGTCACCGACCTCGAGCAGCTGCGCCGGGCCATCGAGGACGTCGCCGCGGGCGGCACCGTGCTCGACCCGCAGATGGTCGAGGAGATGCTGCGGGCGCGGGCCGATCCGCTGGCCCGCCTCACGCCTCGGGAGACGCAGGTGCTGCGCGCGATGGCGGAGGGCCGCAGCAACGCCGCGATCGCGCGGGAGCTCGTGGTGTCGCCGGGCGCGGTCGAGAAGCACGTGACGAGCATCTTCGGCAAGCTCGGCCTCGAGGAGTCGGCGGCGGCGCACCGCCGGGTGCTCGCCGTGCTCCAGTTCCTCGGCGCGTGAGCACGTCCCGCCCCAGCCGCGTGTAGGTACTTCGTCCTCGTGTCGGTGCGACACGCGACTCCGGTACCTACGGCAGGACGGATCACCTACACCCGGTCCTCGGCGCAGGTCGACGCGAGCGCTCGCAGACGCGCTGTGCGAGGCTTCGCGCATGCCCGACGGTGCCGCACTCCCCCGCCGCGCGCTCCTCGTGATCGACGTGCAGAACGAGTACGTCTCCGGGGCGCTGCCGATCGCCTACCCGCCGTTGACGACGAGCCTGCCGAAGATCGCCACGGCCATCGACGCGGCCCGCGCCGCGCACGTGCCGGTGATCGTCGTGCGGCACGAGGACGAGGCGGGCTCCCCGGTGTTCGCCGCCGGATCGCTCGCCGCCGAGCTGCACGAGACGGTCGCGTCGCGGCCGTCCGACGCCGTCCTGACGAAGTCGACGGTCTCGTGCTTCGGCGACACCGACCTCGCCGAGCGCCTCGAGGCGCTCGGCGTCGACACGCTCGCGATCACGGGCTTCATGACGCAGCACTGCGACGAGTCGACGGCCCGCTACGCGGCCGACCGCGGCCTCACGGTCGAGGTGCTGAGCGACGCCACCGGCACCCTGCCGCTCACGACGCCCGCCGGCACGATCTCGGCGCAGGAGCTGCACGAGACGAGCCTGCTCGTGCTCGCGTCGGGCTTCGCCGCGGTCGTGACGACGGACGAGTGGAGGGCGGCCGTCGCGAGAGGCGAGCCGACCCCGGCCCCGAACCTCTGGGCGAGCACCGAGCCCGCCCGCGCCTGAGCACCTGACCGGACGACGGCGATCCGGCACGGAACGCGCCCGGATCCGCATCCGCACGTCCGGCGGACACGGATGCCCCGTCGTTCGGTCGGTCTCGCGGCTCAGACCGCGGCGAGCAGCCGCCCGAGGATCGCGTCGTTCGTCGGGTCGTCGTTCGCGATCGACAGGTGGCCCTCACCGGTCTCGAGGTGGACCTCGGCGTTCGGCACCCGCTGCGCAAGCCACTGCCCGTGCGCGAACGGCACCATGAGGTCCTCCGAGCCCTGCCAGACCTCGACCGGCACGGTGATCTCGCCGAGCTCGAAGCCCCACGGCTGCACGAAGGCGAGGTCGTCGTCGAGCCAGCCGTCGACGCCGAGTCGGACGGCCTCGCGGAAGCTCGCGGCGAGGTCCTCGCCGAACTCGTCGGTGATCACGGCGCGGTCGACCTCGGGCAGCAGGCTCGCCATGGCACCCACGATCTCGTCGGAGGTCACGTTCGCGAGCTGCTCGCGCTGCGGCACGAGGTAGCGGCGCAGAGCGTCCTCGCCCTCCAGGGCGGCGCCGAACTCGTCGAGGTTGTCCTGGCCCATCCCGGCGAGGAAGTCGAGGCCCTCGGCCTCGAACGGCGCGACGCCCGCGATCACGAGCACCGACGCGGCCTGGCGGAGCCGCGCGGCGCAGGCGAGGGCGTGCGGGCCACCCCCTGAGCGGCCGCCGACGACGCAGCGGGCCGCGCCGAGCGCCGCGAGCACCGCCTCGGTGTCCGCGACGACGTCGACGACCGACCGACCGGCCTTGCGGGTCGAGCCGCCGTAGCCGGGGCGGGACCACATGACGAAGCGCAGGCCGCGCCCGATCACCTGCCGCTCGAGGGCGCGGGGCGGCACGTACGAGCCGGGGGTGCCGTGGTGGAAGACGAAGGGGACGCCGTCGTCCGGGCCGCTGACGTACAGGTCGATCGTGCGGCCGTCGGGAAGGGAGAGCTGCTGCAGGGGCATGCGGCGATCCTGGCACCGCGCACTGGTGGCGCGGCGAGCGCGTCTCTGGCAGGTTGGAGGGCTGCCCGCGGCGCAGCGGACGGAGGACCCTCGTGGCGCACATCGAGCTCGCCCACGTCGACCACGTGCTGGAGGACGGGCGACCGCTGCTCCGCGACGTGAGCCTTCGGGTCGGGGAGGGACGCAAGATCAGCCTCGTCGGGCCGAACGGCGTCGGGAAGTCGACGCTGCTCGGGCTGCTCGACGGCCGGGTCGCGATCCAGGACGGCACCCGCGCGATGTCCGGCCGGCTGGGCGTCATGCCGCAGTTCATCGGCTCGATGGGCGGCGCCGCGACGGTGCGCGACCTGCTGCTCACGACCAGCCCGCCGGCGGTGCAGGCCGCGGCGGCGCGCCTCGCCGACTGCGAGGCGCGGATGCTCGAGGACGCGAGCGACGCCGCCGCCGCGATGGCGTACGGGCGGGCGCTCGCCGACTTCGGCGACGTCGGCGGGTACGACGAGGAGGTCCGCTGGGACTCCGCGTCGGTCGAGGCGCTGCACGCGCCGTTCGACGCCCTCCGCGACCGCCTCGCGAGCACCCTCTCCGGCGGCGAGCAGAAGCGCCTCGTGCTCGAGGCGCTGCTCTCGGGCCCCGCCGAGGTGCTGCTGCTCGACGAGCCGGACAACTCGCTCGACGTCCCCGGCAAGGAGTGGCTCGAGTCGTCGATCCGCGACTCGGCGAAGACGATCCTCTTCGTCACGCACGACCGCGAGATGATCGCCCGCTGCGCCGCCGCGATCGCGACGCTCGAGCGCGGGGGCGCCGGGGCGACGCTGTGGGTGCACGGCGGCGACCTCGCCACGTACGCCGACGCGCGCCGCGAGCGGAACGCGCGCGTCGACGAGCTGCGGCGGCGCTGGGACGAGGAGGAGCAGAAGCTCCGTGACCTCGTCGCCATGTACAAGGTGAAGGCGGCCTACAACTCCGACATGGCGAGCCGGCTCCAGGCGGCGCGCACCCGGCTCGAGCGGTTCCGCGCCGACGGACCGCCGGCGCCCGCGCCGGTGCCCGAGAAGGTCGTGATGCGGCTCACCGGCGGCCGCACCGCGAAGCGCGCGATCACCTGCGAGGGCCTCGAGCTCACCGGGCTGATGCGGCCGTTCTCGGCCGAGATCTGGTTCGGCGACCGCGTCGGCATCGTCGGGAGCAACGGCTCGGGCAAGTCGCACTTCCTGCGGCTGCTGCGGCAGGTCGACGACGACCGCGTCGGGGCGGACCCGGTGGGTCAGCCCGTCGCGCACCGCGGCGTCGTGCGGCTGGGCTCCCGGGTGCGCACGGGCTACTTCGACCAGTCGCACGCCCATCCGGAGTTCACGGGCCGCACCCTGCTGTCGATCCTCGACGCGGGCGGGCAGGACCGGCAGGGCCTCGACCGGGCCGGCGCCTCGTCGATCCTCAACCGCTACGGGCTCGTGAAGAGCGCGGAGCAGCGGTTCGAGACGCTCTCGGGCGGCCAGCAGGCGCGCTTCCAGATCCTGCTGCTCGAGCTCGAGGGCGCGACGCTGCTGCTGCTCGACGAGCCGACGGACAACCTCGACTTCGAGTCGGCCGAGGCGCTCGAGCAGGCGATGACGACCTTCGAGGGCGCGGTGCTGACCGTGACGCACGACCGCTGGTTCGCCCGCGGGCTCGAGCGGTTCCTCGTGTTCGGCGAGGACGGCTCGGTGCGCGAGTCGGACGAGCCCGTGTGGGACGCCGGCTTCGTCAAGCGGGCGCGCTGAGGGGTGTCCTCTGGCGGCGCCTTCGTTCGTCGACCGGGTAGCAGCACCGGACGAAGGAGCGGACCGTGGAGTACTTGATCCTCATCTACAACAACGCCGAGACGGCGGCGGCGATCGAGGGGCCCGACAAGGAGGAGAACGACCGCGCGCACCGCGAGGTGCAGGAGGAGCTCACCGCATCGGGCGAGCTCATCGAGACGCAGATCCTCGACGACCGTGAGGCGCGGGTGGTGCGGACCGGCGGTGAGGTGCTCGTCACCGCCGGTCCGTACGCCGAGGTCGCCGAGTGGGTCGGCGGCTACTACCGCGTCGACTGCGCCGACCTCGACCGGGCGACCGCGATCGCGAGCCGGTTCGTCGAGGCCCGCCGCTCCCCCGTCGAGGTGCGGCGGATCGGCCTGTCGGAGGCCTAGCGGCTCGAGGCGCGACGAGGACCGCGCGCGCGGCCGCCGTCGACGGGGCGCCCGGCGGAGCGCTGGGGCGCGG